>NZ_CP061083.1:0-4018449 GCF_014495885.1 Pantoea sp. MT58 | reverse complement strand
CTGACGTGCCGCCGCGCGCGCCAGCTGGTTGGATTTACCTTCAACGAAGTTATCGAAGTTATGACGGTTATTCACATTCGAGCGGTAAGTGACGTCGGCCGGAGCCGGGACATTATCCCAGCTGGGACGCATGATCTGCGCCGGGGCCGGACGAATATGGCTCTGTACGGGCATCACGGGCGCGCTGACGCTGGCCATGACGGGCTGGCTGACCGCTGCCGCTTGCTGCTGAACCGGGCGCGTACCTACTTCAAAACGCAGTGCAGGCACGTTTGGACCACAAAATTCATTTAGCAGTGCGTTGATGCTATTAAGGTATTTGTCCCGAACCCAGTCGAGTACGAAGCGATTTGGAGCATACAAGGCAAGCGTATTGTCGTTTAACTCAGCCTGGAGTGGACGGATCCACATGCTGAATTCGGTGGCAGGAAGCTCATCCTGCAAACGGGCAAGACACTGTTGCCAAAGCGTAAGTGACACGGCGGACTCCACTCGTACAAATTCGAAAAGAATAGTAGGCGTTACTCTAAGAAACGTTCATTTTTGACACAGACACTAAGAAAGCGCCTGCGACCGCTATCAGCGGTTTTCCGTCCTGCAATCACCGGAGGATCGTCAGCGGAAGGGCGGATCATAGCGCAAAGCGAGGCAGAGATCTCCCCTTTCTACACAGTTTTGATCCTTTTTATCCACAGGCCAGAGGCGCGCAAAGAAGTTTACGCCAGTTGCGGGAAAAACCAGCAGAGATCTGACGCAATAGATGAAAATTTCGGACGTTATCTCATTTTATCCCCAGGATCCGGTGAGCCGATCGCAATAAGATCCCGCGCGATCCTTGCGCTTTAGTGCGGAGCCCGTATAATTCTCCACCCGACATTGAGCCATCAGGCGCAAAGTCGGGACTCTGCGGGCTGTATGCGGGTTTTCAGGCACTATGACACGCGAAGTAAATTGACTCGGGACTGTACAATTATTACAATCCCGCCTCTTTATTAAAGACACATTGAGGCGTAGGTCGATTTTCTGGCCCGAAACGCGTCACCCAGTGAAAATTTTCAAGTTTAGGTAGAAACCGCCATGAAACGCACTTTTCAACCGTCCGTACTGAAGCGCAACCGTTCACACGGTTTCCGTGCTCGTATGGCAACAAAAAATGGTCGTCAGGTTCTGGCACGTCGTCGTGCTAAAGGCCGTTCTCGTCTGACCGTTTCTAAGTAATAAAGCAAGCCCTGATGGGTAAGCTCGCATTTCCCAGGGAGTTACGTTTGTTAACTCCCACTCATTTCACTTTCGTCTTCCAGCAGCCACAACGGGCTGGCACGCCGCAAATTACTATTCTCGGCCGCCTTAACGCGCTGGGGCATCCCCGCATCGGTCTCACCGTCGCTAAAAAACATGTGAAACGCGCTCATGAACGCAACCGGATCAAGCGATTGACCCGCGAAAGCTTTCGTCTGCGTCAACATGAACTGCCGTCGATGGACTTCGTGGTGGTCGCGAAGAAGGGGGTTGCCGATCTGGATAACCGTATGCTGGCGGAAGCGTTGGAGAAATTATGGCGTCGTCACTGTCGCCTGGCGCGCGGCTCCTGATCGTCCTGATACGCGTCTATCAACGCGGTATCAGTCCATTACTGGGACCACACTGTCGGTTTCACCCGACCTGCTCTCATTACGGAATTGAGGCATTACGCAGGTTCGGCCTGATAAAAGGCAGTTGGTTGACATTAAAACGCGTATTAAAATGCCACCCCTTGAACCCGGGTGGTGACGATCCTGTGCCGCCAAAAACCTTTGATACCAGAGAACATTAACGATGGATTCGCAACGCAATCTCTTTCTCATCGCTTTTCTGTTCGTGACCTTTATGATCTGGCAAGCCTGGCAGACGGACCACGCTCCGCAGCCACAGCAGACGCAGACCACACAGGGCACCAACAGCGTAGCGGGTGATGCCGCCAGTCAGGGTGTACCGGCCAGCGGTCAGGGCCAGACGATCACCGTTAAGACTGATGTCCTGTCATTGAATATCAACACCCGAGGCGGTGATGTTGAACAAGCACAGCTGCTGACTTTCCCGGACAAACTGGGTTCAGACCAGCCGTTCCAGCTGCTTGAAACAACGCCAGCATTCCTTTATCAGGCTCAGAGCGGTTTAACCGGTCGTAATGGCCCGGATAACCCGAACAACGGTGCACGTCCGCTGTTCAACGCTGCACAGAATCACTTCGAGATGGCTGATGGCCAGTCCGAACTGCGTGTGCCGATGACCTATACCGCTGAAAATGGCGTGGTTTATACCAAAACCTTCATCTTCAAGCGTGGCGAATATGCCGTTAATGTCGATTATCATGTCAACAACACCACGCAGCAGCCGCTGGAAGTGTCGTTGTTTGGCCAGCTGAAGCAGACGATTGATCTGCCAAAGCATCGTGATACCGGCAGCAACAACTTTGCGCTGCACACCTTCCGTGGTGCGGCCTACTCCACCAGCGAGTCGAAATATGAGAAGTATAAATTCGACACTATCGCGGACAACGAGAACCTGAACGCGACCACCAGCAATGGCTGGGTGGCGATGCTGCAACAGTACTTTGCGACGGCATGGGTTCCGCGTACCGAAGGCACCAACACCCTTTACACCAGCAACCTGGGTAACGGCGTTGCGGCAATTGGCTATAAATCTGCACCGGTCACCATTGCCGCAGGCGCACAGCAGAATCTGGGTGCAACGCTGTGGGTCGGCCCGGAAATTCAGGACAAGATGGCCGCGATTGCGCCGCACCTTGATCTGACCGTGGATTACGGCTGGTTGTGGTTTATCTCTCAGCCGCTGTTCAAACTGCTGAAATTCATCCACAGCTTCATCGGTAACTGGGGCTTCTCCATTATCGTGATCACCTTCATCGTGCGCGGCATCATGTACCCGCTGACTAAAGCGCAGTACACCTCGATGGCCAAGATGCGCATGCTGCAGCCGAAAATTCAGGCGATGCGTGAGCGTCTGGGTGATGACAAGCAGAAGCAGAGCCAGGAAATGATGGCGCTGTATAAAGCAGAGAAAGTGAATCCGCTGGGTGGCTGTCTGCCGCTGGTGATTCAGATGCCAATCTTCCTGGCGCTCTACTATATGCTGTCAGGCTCGGTTGAACTGCGTCATGCCCCATTCGTTCTGTGGATCCATGACCTGTCAGCGCAGGACCCGTACTACATCCTGCCGATTCTGATGGGCATCACCATGTTCTTCATTCAGAAGATGTCACCGACCACCGTGACCGATCCGATGCAGCAGAAGATCATGACTTACATGCCGGTGATTTTCACCGTGTTCTTCCTGTGGTTCCCGTCAGGTCTGGTGCTGTACTACATCGTCAGCAACCTGGTCACCATTCTCCAGCAGCAGCTGATTTATCGCGGCCTGGAAAAACGTGGTCTGCATAGCCGCGACAAGAAGAAAGCGTAAGCGATTCAGCGCGGGAGTCATCCCGCCCTTAAATAGTCTATTCTCAGGCGGTCAAAGCGACCGCCTGTGTTTTTTGTAGCGAGAGAAAATTTATGAGCCACAGCGATACCATTGTTGCCCAGGCAACACCGCCTGGACGCGGCGGCGTAGGCATTCTGCGCGTCTCTGGCGCCCAGGCGGCAGAGGTTGCCCGCCAGCTGCTGGGTAAACTGCCTAAGCCGCGTTACGCCGATTATCTGCCGTTTACCGATAGTGACGGCAGCGTGCTGGATCAGGGCATTGCGCTGTGGTTTCCTGGCCCCAACTCCTTTACCGGTGAAGATGTGCTGGAGCTGCAGGGGCACGGCGGTCCGGTTATTCTTGACCTGCTGCTGAAGCGCATCGTGGCGCTGCCTGGCGTGCGTATTGCCCAGCCGGGTGAGTTTTCTGAGCGGGCGTTTCTGAATGACAAGCTGGATCTGGCGCAGGCCGAAGCGATTGCCGACCTGATTGATGCCAGCTCTGAGCAGGCGGCACGGTCAGCGGTCAACTCGCTGCAGGGCGCGTTCTCCACCCGCATCAATCATCTTGTGGAAGCCCTTACTCATCTGCGGATTTATGTCGAAGCGGCTATCGACTTCCCGGATGAGGAGATCGATTTCCTTTCTGACGGCAGAATCGAAGCACAGCTGAATACGGTGATCGGCGACCTGGATGCGGTCCGCGCCGAAGCGCGTCAGGGCAGCCTGCTGCGTGAAGGGATGAAAGTGGTGATTGCGGGCCGGCCTAATGCGGGTAAATCGAGCCTGCTGAATGCGCTGGCGGGCCGTGATGCCGCCATCGTTACAGACATTGCGGGCACCACCCGCGACGTCTTACGTGAGCATATTCATATCGATGGCATGCCGCTGCATATCATCGACACCGCCGGTCTGCGTGAGGCCAGCGATGAAGTTGAACGTATCGGGATTGAGCGTGCCTGGCAGGAGATCGAGCAGGCTGACCGCGTGCTGTTTATGGTCGATGGCACCACCACCGATGCCACCGAAGCAGCGGCTATCTGGCCCGATTTTGTCTCCCGTCTGCCGCCGGAACTGCCGATTACCGTGGTCCGCAACAAAGCAGACGTCACCAGTGAGCCTCCCGGTCTGACAGAAATAAACGGTCATTCACTGATTCGTCTGTCGGCACGTACCAGTGAAGGCGTTGATGAACTGCGTGATCACCTGAAGCAGAGCATGGGATTTGCAGGCAACATGGAAGGCGGCTTCCTGGCACGCCGTCGTCATCTCCAGGCGCTGGAGCTGGCGGCAATGCACTTACAGCAGGGCCGAGCACAGCTGCTCGGTGCCCGGGCGGGTGAGTTACTGGCCGAAGAGCTGCGTGTCGCTCAGCAGGCGCTGAGTGAAATCACCGGCGAGTTCACCTCTGACGATCTGCTGGGTCGTATCTTCTCCAGCTTCTGTATTGGTAAATAGCCTCACTGGCCTGATGGCGATACGCTGTCAGGCCTGATTTCCCGCCTCGCGCTATCTTCTGCTATTCCCGCCTCTGCGTTCATTCTTGCTGATAAGTTATTTTGCGACGGCACCGCGTTGTCGTATAACGGTAGACGCGCCGATCTGACGGCAGCTACAGATTGCGGTGAATGATCCCCGCCTCATCCAGCCGCGTCGGGCCGGGCGCAAATCCACAACGTGAACACCCTTGGGCGAAGCTTTTCGCCTGTAACAGGAGAGTTACATGAGTACACCGCTCGACACTGCCGCACTGGACACGCTGTTTAATGACGCCCGCACTCACAGTTACTGGCAGGATAAGCCTGTCGATAACGCCCTGCTGGAACAGCTCTATGCCTTAACGGCACTGGGCCCGACCTCGGCGAACTGCTCGCCAGCGCGTTTTGTTTTCGTAACGTCTGCGGAAGGCAAAGAGAAGCTGAAACCGGCACTCTCTTCCGGCAATCTGGACAAAACCATGAGCGCGCCGGTCACGGTGATAGTGGCCTGGGATCGCGAGTTCTATGAACAACTGCCCGCGCTGTTCCCGCATGCGGATGCGCGTAGCTGGTTTACCGGCAGCCCGGAAGCGGCGAAAGAGACGGCTTTCCGTAACAGCAGCCTGCAGGCAGGTTATCTGATTCTGGCGGCTCGCTCGCTGGGTCTGGATGCCGGTCCGATGTCCGGTTTTGATCCGGCCAAAGTCAATGACGCCTTTTTCCCGGACGGTCAGTATCAGGTTAACCTGCTGATCAACCTCGGATATGGTGACGCATCAAAACTGCATCCGCGTCTGCCGCGACTGAGCTTTGATCAGGCGAGCCGCTTCGCCTGATGCTCTCCGCGTCGCGATTCAGTTCGCGACGCGGAGCACCGCATTAACGGCGCAGCATTTTCTGCAGGCGCTTTTGCTGCCAGCGCTGCGTCAGCCCATGAAACACAAAGGTCCGCATCGCCCGGACAATCAGCAGCGCTCCCCAGATTGCCGCAACCCAGAGCGACCAGTGATCATCCGGCGCCGTCACATGATTCAGGACGAACAGCAGTCCGCAAACCACCACCGCAGTAATCAGTGAACGGTAAAAGCGTGCTTCACCGGCGATCCTGCTGCGCGCATCAGTAATCCGCTGATCCAGTGCCTGATCCT
The DNA here is from genome assembly GCF_014495885.1 of Pantoea sp. MT58. Classification (NCBI taxonomy): domain Bacteria; kingdom Pseudomonadati; phylum Pseudomonadota; class Gammaproteobacteria; order Enterobacterales; family Erwiniaceae; genus Pantoea; species Pantoea sp. MT58. The sequence goes on along the minus strand of NZ_CP061083.1, from coordinate 4,012,362 downwards.
CGCCGTTCTGCGGACCGGTCAGATCAGCAACGTTCACCTCAAAGACGGCAGCCAGCGCACTCAGGGTTTCCAGTCCCGGCCGCTCACCATTTTCTATACGCTGCACGGTGCGGGTGCTCAGTCCCGCCATTTCTGCCAGCTGTTCCTGTGACCACGCCCGTGCCAGGCGATGTTCTTTAAATCTGTTGATGCTGCTCATTCTTATTCTCCGAAGTAACAGACAGGAAGGAAAAGTGTGCGGCGGAACGTCCGGCAGTAACACGATCCTGACCCGACAGCAGCCTGACACCCGCATGACAGCAGTGTCGCAGCTACGCTGGCTGCCCGCGGGATGGCTAACCAGGCACGCGCATCAAACCCGGTTCTGCTGAGGGTGTCCCCTGATGAAACACCATTCGCCAGTTCTGACCCTCACGACGCCGCTCATCCTATTCTGAATTTAAACTAATGTTCGCGTTGACGGATGCAATGTGTTAAGAAAATTCCTACAATGCTTCTGATGATTATCTGACCATTTTCACGGAGCGACAGATGGCTGGTCATTTTGTACGCTGGACGGGCGACCCCGGCTTCCCGGCGAAAGATATGTGTATTCCCCAGGCGATTACCGACACGGCACAGCAGTTTGCTGACAAACGCCGTGGGCGATTTCTTGCCGCACGAACCCTGCTGGCACAGCTTATGCTGCGGGTTTATGGCATTCAGACACTGCCGCGCCTGATTATCCAGAGCAATGGACGTCCGGTGTTTGCTGACAGCGAACTGCCCGATTTCAGTATCGCCTATGCGGGAAATACGGTGGGCGTCCTGTTGGCCGAAGAAGGAGGACGTGCCGGTCTGGATATGGAGATCGTTCATGCGCGGAGCCGTCAGACGCAGGAGCAGCTGATTCAGGGATTCACCTCGGGCGAGATCGCCTGGATTAATGCCCAGCAGGATGCCATGGAAGCGGTGACGCAGATCTGGACGTTGCGGCAGAGCATTCTCAAGCTGACGGGAGAGGGTGATCGGGGACTGGATTCGCTGCGGCTGTTGCCGGGAGCGGGTCGGCTGCGATCGTCACTTTATCCTGATATCCAGGTGGTGTGCGATGCGGAGCCTGTGCTGGTCTGGTCGTGCGCGCTGTCGTCTGCGACCCAGCGTCTGCACCTGTGGGAGATGGATAGCGACTTTCAGTGGCGCGGATTACGCGAAATCGAGATGGGTAAGCCCAACATCGGGCCTCTTGCCCTGCGGCTGACCAGCCTGCCCAGCGAGCGCAGCCTGCATCCTGAAATGTAAAAAAGCCGCAACCCGAAGGTTGCGGCCCTGAATGTGCTTAGTGCCCGTCCACAAAAACAATCTTCAGAACAAACAGCAGCGCAACAATCACTACGCAGGGGCTGATTTCACGCCAGCGGCCGGTGCCGAGCTTCATTACGCAGTAAGCGATAAACCCCAGCGCAATGCCTTCGGTGATGGAAAAGCTGAAGGGCATCATGGCAGCGGTCACAAAGGCCGGAACGGCCTCGGTCAGATCATCCCAGCGCACGCGCGACAGGCTGGCGGTCATTAACACGCCTACATAAATCAGCGCGCCCGCAGCAGCGTAGGATGGCACCATTGCGGCCAGCGGTGACAGGAAGGTTACCAGCAGGAACAGCAGGCCGGTCACTACGGCCATCAGCCCGGTACGGCCCCCAATCGCCACGCCCGACGTGCTCTCGATATAGGCGGTCACGGATGAGGTGCCCGCCAGCGCGCCACTCACCGAACTAATGCTGTCGACATAAAGCGCCTGCTGCATGCGCGGGAAGGTGCCGGTTTCATCGGTCAGTCCCGCTTTATCGGTAACGCCGATCAGTGTGCCGGAGGAGTCGAACAGATTGACCAGCATAAAGGAGAAGATCACCCCCGCCATGCCAATGTTGAATGCGCCTTTAATATCGACCTGACCGACTACAGACGTTATCGATGGGGGTGCTGAAAACAGGCCGACAAACTTCACGTCGCCCAGCATCCAGCCGATGCCGGTGGTGATCACCATTGAGATCAACACCGCTGCGTGGATATTGCGTGATGCCAGAATGGCGATAATAAAGAAGCCGAGTGCGCCCAGCAGGACGCTGTGCGAGGTCAGATTCCCTACCGCCACCAGGGTATCGGGATTTGGTACGATAATGCCGGCATTTTTCAGCCCCATCATCGCGATAAACAGGCCGATACCGGCGGTGATGCCAACGCGCAGGCTCAGCGGGATATTGGCAATCATCCAGTAGCGCACCCGCAGCAGCGTCAGGATCAGCAGGCCAACCGCGCCCCAGAAAATCGCGCCCATACCGACCTGCCACGAATAGCCCATCGCCCCGACCACCACAAAGGCGAAGAAGGCATTCAGCCCCATTGCGGGTGCCAGCGCCACCGGCAGATTAGCAAACAGTCCCATCAGAATGCTGCCGAAGGCGGCGATCAGACAGGTGGTCACAAACACCGCCTGGGTATCCATGCCGGCGACGCCGAGGATCTGCGGATTGACGAAGACGATATAGACCATCGTCAGAAAAGTGGTGATACCCGCGATCACTTCGGTGCGCACCGTGGTGCCATGTTCCTGCAGCCTGAAGATGCGCTGCAAAACGCCTTGCTTGCTCATGCCATCCATCCAGAAGAAAAAATCATCGGCGCGTATCCTGGCGATTTTACCGGGGCAATACAATGATTTTTCGCAACCGATTGCCAGTCTCGCAATCTGCGCTGAGTGCGGTAGAGTGTGGAATACACCCCGAATCGAAGGATAGAGTCTGATGTCAGTAGAATGCGTCTTTTTTGATTGCGATGGCACGCTGGTCGACAGTGAGTTGCTCTGTACCCAGGCCTACGTTAACACCTTTGCCCGTTACGGCCTGGCGCTGTCGCTGCAGCAGATGTTTGAAAAGTATAAAGGCGTCAAACTCTACGACATCATTCGTGACGTGGGCGATGCGCATCAGGTAACGCTGCCGATGGAAGAGGTGGAAACAGCTTATCGCGCGGAAGTGGCAAGACTGTTTGATCTGCAACTGCAGCCCATCCCAGGCGCGAAAGCGCTGGTTGAGCAGATAAAAGTGCCGATGTGCGTAGTCTCAAACGGAACCGTAAAAAAGATGCAGCACTCGCTGGGCTTAACCGGCATGCTGCCGCTTTTCGAGGAGCACCTCTACAGCGGCTATGACATTCTGCACTGGAAGCCCGATCCGGAACTGATGTACCACGCTGCAGAACAGATGCAGGTGCCGATTGAGCGCTGTATTCTGGTGGATGACTCCGAAGCGGGCGCCCGCGCCGGTATCGCCGCTGGCATTCCTGTCTACTACTACTGCGCTGACCCGCACAACCCTGAACTGGACCACCCGCTGGTGACCCGCTTCGACGATATGGCGCAGCTGCCTGCGTTGTGGCGCGCCCGTGGCTGGGATCTGGTGTAGCGCTGGCCAGAATATGACACGCACCGTCTGGTTTTTAACCCTGCCTGGCGTGATGGCGCTGGATCTGACCGGCCCGGCTGAGACGCTGCAGCTGGCGGGCGATCGCTTTTCGCTGCGCTATATTGGTCCGCAGCCGGAGGTGGTCTGCTCCACCGGCATGACCATTGGCGGCATTGAACCCTTACCGGAACAGTTGCCAGCAGGGAGCCTTCTGGTGGTGCCGGGCGTCTATGATTCGCAGATCTGTTATGCCACACCTCAGGCCGCAGAAGCACGCGACTGGCTGAGGCGCCAGAACGCCGCGCTGTGCGCGCAGACCTTTATGCTGGTCTGCGTCTGTTCGGGTGCGCTGCTGGCGGCGCAGGCGGGCATGCTCGATGACGTACTCTGCACCACTCATCATGATGTGATTACCCGCCTGAAAGCGGCGGCTCCGCGTGCACGGGTGCAGGAGAATCGGGTGTTTGTCGGGCATGAGAATATCTGGACCAGCGCGGGCATCACGGCCGGGATCGACCTGGCACTGCATCTGATCACTCAGCTTTGTGATACCCCCACCGCGCTGGCGGTGGCGCGGGAAATGGTGGTCTGGTTTCGCCGCGCCGGTGACGACCCACAGCTTTCACCCTGGCTGCGTTATCGCAACCACATGCATCCGGCCATTCACCGCGCGCAGGATCTGATGATTGCCCATCCAGAGCATGGCTGGACGCTGACTGAACTGGCCGGACGCACCCACGTCAGCAGCCGCCATCTGGCGCGTCTGTTTCGTCAGCATCTGGGGATCAGCGTGCGGGAATACCATGAGCAGCTGCGGGTTGGCGTGGCGCGCCAGCGTCAGCAGCAGGGTGAGTCTGCCGAAAAAGCGGCGCTGGCGGCGGGGTTTTCATCGGCGCGCCAGCTACGACGCGCCCGCCAGCGTGAAGCCGATCAGCTGACGAAATGACGGGTATCGACGCGTTTCAGTGCCATTCCCAGCAGCAGGCTGCCGCCCAGCGTCAGCCCAAACACCCAGGGCAGGTCGAGCCAGGGACGGGACATATCATCGTAGTGATGCGTGCGCAGATAGTGAATGAAGAGCGCGTGAAAGCCGTAGATTGGCAGTGAATAACGGGCAATCAGCGTTAAACCGGGAAGAGTGCGCTGGTTCAGGCTGTTTTTAAACACGATCAGCAGGCTGATGGCGGCGATAAACACCAGCGGTCCGCAGTAAAGATACCAGGTATCGTTAAACGCGCCGTTGACGATCAGCGCCTTTTTCGTCCCCAGCGTAATACCAATCACACAGGCGATAAACAGTCCGGTAGCCAGCGGCGTCAGGCCGCGCCGGGTCGTATCCATGGTGCCAATCGCCCGTCCCAGTAGTGCATAGAGCAGGTAGTAAATGCTGTCACCGCTGACATAGAGGTTAACCGGCAGGAAATGAAACGGGCCCAGCGACTGACTGACCGTATTGGGGTTGGCGAGCACCGCCAGCACCAGCACCAGTAGCGCCACATAACGCGCCTGCACATTTTTTACCTGAATCAGCGGCGACATCAGATAGATGCCAATTAGCGCAAAGAAGAACCACAGGTGATAGAACACCGGCTTCTGCAGCATCTTCAGGATCGACCGTCCTTCGCTGATCGGCGTCAGCCAGGTGATATAGGCCAGCGAGACCGCGCTGTAGAACAGCAGACAGAGCACCAGCCTGACCATGTGGCGCGGCTGGGCGCTGCGTTCGCCGAAAAACAGATAGCCGGAGATCATAAAGAACAGCGGAACGCAGACGCGTGATGCCGAGTTCAGCAGATTTGCCACATCCCAGGTGGTGCCCGTCACCGCCATCGGCCCGGTGATATACCAGGTGGTGGTGTGAATCACGATCACCATCAGGCAGGCAACCGCGCGTAAATTGTCTATCCAGTAAATCTTCTGCGGCATGGCGTCCTCTTGCGCATCGCTCCGTGCGCCAAAGGGTAGTCAAATGCGACCAGAGCAACAACTGCTGCCAACAGGATTCAGAGGCATCTGTATGCCAGCGCCCTGAATCACTGCGAAAACGTGCCGGTTGCGCCTGGGATTTACGGCTGCACATCGCGCGGTCAAAGGGTATACTGTCGGCCTCTTTTTTTAATCTAACCGAAGCGCGTGCACACTCAACATGCAAAAGTTTGATACCAAAACCTTTCAGGGGCTGATCCTGACCTTGCAGGATTACTGGGCGCGTCAGGGCTGCACCATTGTCCAACCGCTGGACATGGAAGTGGGCGCTGGCACTTCACACCCGATGACCTGCCTGCGCGCACTCGGCCCGGAGCCGATCGCCGCCGCCTACGTGCAGCCATCACGCCGTCCTACCGATGGTCGCTACGGTGAAAACCCGAACCGTCTGCAGCACTATTACCAGTTCCAGGTGATCATCAAACCGTCACCGGACAACATTCAGGAGCTCTATCTCGGCTCGCTGAAAGAGCTGGGTATGGATCCGACGGTGCATGACATTCGCTTCGTGGAAGATAACTGGGAAAACCCGACGCTGGGTGCCTGGGGACTCGGCTGGGAAGTGTGGCTCAACGGCATGGAAGTGACGCAGTTCACCTACTTCCAGCAGGTTGGCGGCCTGGAGTGTAAGCCGGTGACCGGCGAGATTACCTACGGCCTGGAGCGTCTGGCGATGTATATCCAGGGCGTCGACAGCGTTTACGATCTGGTCTGGAGCGACGGCCCGCTGGGCAAAACCACCTACGGCGATGTGTTCCATCAGAACGAAGTGGAGCAATCCACCTATAACTTCGAATACGCCGACGTCGATTTCCTCTTTACCTGCTTCGAGCAGTACGAGAAAGAGGCGCAGCATCTGCTGGCGCTGGAAAAACCGCTGCCACTGCCCGCCTACGAACGCATTCTGAAAGCGGCACACAGCTTCAACCTGCTGGATGCCCGCAAAGCGATCTCGGTAACAGAGCGTCAGCGCTATATTCTGCGCATTCGTACCCTGACCAAAGCCGTGGCTGAAGCTTACTACGCCTCTCGCGAGGCAATGGGCTTCCCGATGTGCAATAACAAAAAGTAAGAGGCAGCCATGACTGAACAAACCTTCCTGGTGGAGATCGGCACCGAAGAGCTGCCACCAAAAGCCCTGCGCAGCCTGGCAGAAGCCTTTGCCGCGCAGGTGACCGCTGAACTGGATGCCGCCAACCTGAGCCACGGCGAGGTCAGCTGGTTTGCTGCACCGCGTCGTCTGGCACTGAAAGTGGCAAACCTGAGCGCCTCACAACCCGATCGGGAAGTGGAGAAGCGCGGTCCGGCTGTTTCCGCAGCGTTTGATGCTGATGGCAACGCCACCAAAGCCGCCGAAGGCTGGGCGCGTGGTAACGGCATTACTGTCGATCAGGCTGAACGCCTTGCCACCGATAAAGGCGAATGGCTGGTTTACCGCGCTCAGGTCAAAGGCGAAGCCGCTCAGGCGCTGCTCCCTGCGATGATTGCGACCGCACTCAGCAAGCTGCCAGTGCCAAAACTGATGCGCTGGGGCGACAGCGATGTGCAATTCGTTCGTCCGGTTCACACTGTGACGATGCTGCTGGGCGATGAACTGATCCCTGGCACCATTCTGGGCATTAAGTCAGACCGGGTTATTCGTGGTCACCGCTTTATGGGTGAAAGCGAAATCACGCTCGACAACGCCGATCAGTACCCTGATGTGCTGGAAAAACGCGGTCAGGTCATTGCAGACTATCAGGTTCGCAAAGCGATGATTAAAGCCGATGCAGAAGCAGCCGCACGTCGCTTAGGCGGCAACGCCGATATCAGTGACAGCCTGCTGGAAGAGGTGACGTCGCTGGTGGAGTGGCCGGTGGTCCTGACCGCGACCTTTGAAGAGAAATTCCTCAAGGTGCCTGCGGAAGCGCTGGTCTACACCATGAAAGGCGATCAGAAATATTTCCCGGTGTATGACAATGACGGCAATCTGATGCCGAACTTCATTTTCGTCACCAACATCGAGTCCAGCGAACCACGCCAGATCATCTCCGGCAACGAAAAAGTGGTACGTCCACGCCTGGCCGATGCGGAGTTCTTCTTTAACACCGACCGCAAAAAGCGTCTGGAAGATCATCTGCCGCGTCTGGAGACCGTCCTGTTCCAGAAAGAGCTGGGCACACTGCGCGATAAAACCGACCGCATTCAGGCTCTGGCGAGCTGGATTGCCGGTGAAATTGGCGCCGATGTGAATCACGCCACCCGCGCAGGCCTGCTGTCGAAGTGTGACCTGATGACCAACATGGTCTTTGAGTTCACCGACACGCAGGGCGTGATGGGCATGCACTATGCGCGTCACGACGGCGAAGCAGAAGATGTGGCGGTCGCGCTGAACGAGCAGTACCAGCCGCGCTTTGCCGGTGATGATCTGCCGTCAAGCCCGGTTGCCTGTGCGCTGGCGATTGCTGACAAAATGGATACGCTGGCCGGTATTTTTGGCATCGGTCAGCATCCAAAAGGCGACAAGGATCCGTTCGCACTGCGTCGTGCGGCGCTGGGCGTGCTGCGTATCATCGTTGAGAAAAACCTGCCGCTCGATCTGCAAACCCTGACTGAAGAAGCCGTGCGTCTGTATGGCAGCAAGCTGAGCAACGCCCGCGTGGTCGATGATGTGATCGACTTTATGCTGGGTCGCTTCCGCACCTGGTATCAGGAAGAGGGTCACAGCATCGACACGCTGCAGGCTGTTCTGGCGCGTCGTCCGACCCGTCCGGCTGACTTTGATGCACGCATGAAAGCGGTGTCGCACTTCCGTACGCTGGAAGCAGCCTCAGCACTGGCGGCGGCGAACAAGCGCGTCTCTAACATTCTGGCGAAATCGACCGAAACGCTGAATGAGAGCGTGCAGGCGTCGCTGCTGAAAGAGAACGAAGAGATCCAGCTGGCGACCTTTGTCACCGCGCTGAGCAGCAAGCTGCAGCCTTACTTCGCGGAAGGTCGTTATCAGGATGCGCTGGTCGAACTGGCTCAGCTGCGTACTGCGGTAGATAACTTCTTCGATAAAGTGATGGTTAACGCCGACGATCAGGCGGTGCGGGTCAATCGCCTGACGCTGCTGTCAAAACTGCGTGAGCTGTTCCTGCAGGTCGCGGATATCTCGCTGCTGCAGTAATGTGATTAGCGGTGCGAAAAAGGGACGAGCAATCGTCCCTTTTTTTTATGGAATTTTTTGGGCCGGGATAGCCTGAGTATACGTATGCTTTTTCGTAAATCCGGGGGTTAAGCGTGACGACCTGAGCGAAGAGCAGCGGCAGACGATCAGCGCTCTGGGGACGCTGGCGGCGGGACTTGCGGGTGGAGTCGTGGGTGACAGTACGGCGGATGTTGTGGCGGGTGATCAGGCGGGGGAAAATGCGATTGAGAATAACTCGCTCAATGATGGCTGGAACAGCATGTTGTCATCAGGAACAAATGATTACGGACTGACCGTAGGCTCGTGGAATCAGTATGGCAAGGACAATAATCTGACACCAGAAAAAATTCAGGAAGGGATGAATCATATTGCTATTGGTGAAGGGCCTTCCTGGGGGACTGAATATAAGGTTAAACCTAATGGAAAAGTTGAAGTTTCAGGTGGCGTGGGACTTGCTTTGAAAAGAGGATATGAGATTAATAATGATTACTTCTCTATTTCTACAGGATACACTAAAGAATTTGGTATTAAGGCTGGAGCTTCAATCGGTATTGACTTTGGTCCATATTTCCCGGGATTGTTTGGAGACTTAAATCGTGATTATTCAACTAGCGTCGGTTTTGGTCCCGGTTCTGTAGGGAATGTCTGGCGGGAAAGATGGCATTGGTATTTCGTTTTCTACTGGACTGGGAATTGGTTTTACAGGTTCTGCTATTGATTCCTATGATAAAAAATAGATATGAACGGTGACTCCACTAAGGAAATATACCGCTATGATTTCGAATGATATTGTTTTCAATGTTTCATCCTTTATGTTGTTATTTTTTTTATTGTTATGCGGTGGTTGTTTTTTTATTTTTGTTTATAAAAATCTTGGTGGCGCTAAGGTAGGTAAGGACTCCATGCTTTATTTCAATTATATGTTTTTTAAACGGGATGCTTTATCAAACTGTGCATTGGTTTTTCTTGTTCTTGGATATATGTCTGCAGCGATAGCGGAGTATCGAAGGGGGGCGGATGAATTATTGTTAATGTCTAATTTTTCCGGAGGACTTGCATTTTTTCTTTTTGCATTGTACGGGAAGTATCTCCACCAAGGATTTACTGATGATAAAAGCCCCTTTTATTTCATAAAGGTTTTTTTGACAAAAACAGATCTATCCTTTGGCTCGATTTTTCTCTGGCTATCAAGACTGGCTTATACAGCATGGTTAATTGTAGTTCTTTGCAATTAAAAAGTAATCTTGCATTAGTTGCACTACACTATATTCCTGCCGGAAAAAGGTCGCAGAGCAGTTGCTGGAAATCGGGGTAAAAGCAGGGCCTGCCGGACTGGCCATTAAAGATGTAGCTGATAAAATGCCCTCCAATGACTGGAGCGTCTTGTCACCCTGTAGATAATGGATAACGATGAGATTATTGGGAAGTATCTGAGTTCGTTGCAGGATTAGTATGCCCATTTAAATACTGGTGGTGCTCAACTTGCAGGCACAGAAAACATTGGCAAACTGGTAAATCCAGTTCAGGATGAAAATAAAGGGACGTCGTTAGTTACGCCAGCTAGATCTGGTGAGCAAGTAGCAAGCCATACGGAGAATATTGAAGGCGCGCTGAATACGGATGGAAGTATTACGGAAACACCGATTGCGGAGCAGAATACGGCTGATCTGGCTTATTTATTTGAAGACAGTAAATATGTTCCTGGCCCTAAAGATGCTATAGGCGGCTTGAGAACACCAATGGATTTAAGTGATTCTAAAGCTCAATATTTCTTTAATAAATCAATTCAATTAGGTGAGCAGCGTTAAGTTGGAATGATTTTTTTGCATCTTTCTTTAAATCTGGATAGGTCGGTGGCCTTATCCTGGGTATCAGAATCTGTATAAAAATGTGGTTAAAGAAAAGAAAAAAGCAGAAATTCCCACCTGAATAAACACTCAATCCCGGCCTTTAAATGCCGGGATTTTTTTACCTGCCGATCACTCCTTAGCCAGCCGGATAATCAGTTGGCCCTGTTCGGCGATAATGCTGACTGGCTGACTGGCTGACTGGCTGACTGGCTGACTGGCTGACTGGCTGACTGGCTGACTGGCTGGCTGGCCTTTGACGAATCCCCACTGCTCCAGCCATCGTCCTTTGATGGTCAGTTGAGGTAATGGATTCGGTCTGCCGCCGTTGGGGCGGTAACCGACGACGCTTTTACGTGCTTGGGGTACAGCGGGTTCTGACGTAGAATCTCTTCCAGCCATAATTAACTCCGATTCAGTTAGTTGTGGTCAGCGGGCTGTTGGTGTTCCACCACCTTCAGTCCGCGCTAAAAGTCTCTCGTTACGTTCTTCCTTTACTGTTTTCTTCTGTTCACATATATATCGTCTGCTTCGTAAGTCTGCTGAACGCTAAGTAATAGATTGCGAGGCGTCTCTGGCAAACGAATTATTTTTCACTTTGCCATTTCGTTTACATCTTCTTCTCAATATTCTTTTCAGCAACTGCAATCAGCCGCTTATTCATAATAGCGTGGTGATTTTCGGCATCACTATTGTCGGCATCACTATAAGAGTGGAATGGGGATGACAGAGAAAGGGATGACAGGCATGATGACAACACAAATGACACCACACGAGAGTCCGGCCATGAGCACTATCCACTTCAGAATCGATGACGACGTTAAACGACTCGCCATGCGGGCAGCCGAGCGCCAGAAGAAGACGCTGACTGAGGTTATGCGTCAGCGAGCGGAAGAGCTGGCTGCTGAAGAGCGGCAATATCAGGAGGGTAAACATGATGCATGGCTGGAAGAGCAAATAACGGCGGCGTTCAGTCGTTATGATGCCGGTGAAAGTGAGTTCATCAGTAACGATGAAATGAATGCCCGCATGGAAGAGCTGAAAGCGCAGGCCGCGCGGGGAACATTGTGATATCAGCCGTTCAATGGGAAAAACAGGCGCAGGCGGACAGGGAGACGATATTTCGTTATCTGTATCGTGAGGCTGGCGTACGGGTAGCCAGTGCAACAGACGTTAAGTTTATCCGTATGGCCAGTCTGCTTAGCGAAAACCCCCTGGCGGGCACGAAAGTCAGCACAGAAAAACAGCGTAAGCTGGCAGTCCCACGCTTTCCCTTTATCATTCTCTATGTGGCTGAAACAGATGGGGTTCGTATTCTGCGTATACTGCATACATCCCAAAAAATAACAGGCCGCTATCAAAGATAGTCAGCCAGTTACTTGTGTCTCAGAAAGTCAGATATAAGGACGTCCTCAGAAAGAACGGCGCGCTTCAGAGCTGGATTAGACAATTAGCCCCAAAACCGCATCTTTGAATCCAGCCACCTGCCAGCTACAGCACCCATCACGCCGCAGGCGGCGTTGTCCGCGCAAAGCTCTCGCGCTGAAACAGCGTTTCCGCCAGCTTCACCAGCGCCGGTCGTTCGACACACCAGTTTGGCACCACGCGGCGGAAATTGAGATAGCCGATCATGCAGCCGGTGGCGATATCCGCCAGACTGAGCTGGCCGTTGTTCAGCCATTTTCCTTCAGCGGCCACGGCTTCCAGCATGTCGAGGCTGCGCTTAATCTTTTCACGGTTACGCAGCAGGACCTCTTCGGACTGCAAATTACCCGGACGCATCTGCTCGCGAACAATCACCAGCGCAGCATCGCTGACGCCATCTGCCAGCTTCTCCAGCTGACGGATGTTGAGCGACTTAAGCGGATCGGCAGGCAACAGGGCCGGCTCCTCACCGCGCAGTTCCAGAAATTCCGCGATGATGCTGGAGTCGAACCAGATTTGCTTATCGTCAGCGACCAGCGCCGGAACTTTGCCCAGCGGATTGTAGTGCGGCACGTGACTGTCATCGCTGTAAGGCGATGCATTAACGAATTCAAACGTGATGCCTTTTTCCAACAGGATAATCGAAATCTTACGCACAAACGGGCTGGTATAGCTGCCAATCAGTTTCATCAGGTTCTCCGGATTCAGTGACTATTCGCCAGGAAACATAAAAGGATTGAGACTGCTGCGCGCGAAGCCTTCCTGCTCCATTTTTGCATCCAGTATCAGCGACGCCAGGTCATCGGCCACCGGTTCAATGGCCGGATCGTTCTCCTGATAGAGCATCTTCAGATAGGTGCCGCAGTCGCCACAGCTTTCCGCCTTCACGGCTGCTTTCTCGCTGCTGAGCGACCAGTAGTGCAGGTCACGGGACTGTTCGCACTGGGTACATTTGCTGCCCACGACATGCCATTCACTTTCGCACAGATTGCAGTGCAGATAACGCGCGCTTTCATGACTGCCCATATGAACGATGCTGGCGACCGGCATACTGGCGCAGACCGGACAGAACTGACGCTGATTCCCCATTTCAGCGTGTGCCTTACCGGGTATCAGGGCTGCCATCTGCGCCCAGTAGAGCGAGAGTGCTGCCCAGATAAAGGGCGCTTTATCGTTGCTCACCTGTGCATACTCGCCGGTAAACAGCGCACCGGCCAGTGTCTCCAGCTCTGTGGCTGAGGCCTTCTCCAGATTCTCCAGCACCGCCAGCGCCTGACCGCTCATCTCCGGCTTCAGCTCAGCAATCAGCGAGTGCAGCAGCCGTTGCCAGTGTGGATCGCGCGGCAGAGTATGGATGTTCAGCGGTGGCTTGCCCTCGCTGGCGCTCTGCGTCAGTCGGGCATGCAGATCGAGATGCAGAGGATGGTCATACAGCACAATTTCCTGCGCTTCAGCGATCACCGCCGCAAAGCGCAGATAATCGCCGAGTGGATTTTTCGCCGCAAGATCGCGCAGTCGCGCGGCACGACGGCTGTATAAATTTTTCAACCGTGGAAAAAGTAACGGCGGAATCATCTCCTCCGTTGTTTTTTCGCCTTTCTCCAGCGGATCCTGCGGGATTATACGAATACTCATCAGGGGCGTTTTTCCTGTTTTATTGGCGAATTACGCCGCTCACGATATCCACAAGGATAATGCTGTCTGGCTCATTAAGAGCATATTCAGCTTTCTACCCTCGCGGCCAGTGTGCCTCTGACCCATAATGCGGCATAAGCGGGCACCATAATCACGATGATCAGCGTCACTGCCGAAACAGAATGCACAATCAGTGCCAGCCGACTCAGCGGAATGACAAAGGCATCTGAAAAGTACGGTCCCCGGATCACAATGCCGCTGGCAGGCGGCAGTACTAAGCTGATGATAGCAGTCCAGAACAGACTCTTCTGACCAAAGTTCTTTTTACGGGTGTCTCCTGCCTCTTTATTCACTGTAATCTGATGAATCTCTCTGGCCCGTTAAAGGGTAAGGCGACGGATTGGCATGTGTTTCGGGTTCCCCAAAACATCCGCATTAACACCCCAGTGATTTGCAGATTTTCCCGGCGTTAACACATGAAAAAGACCTTTTCTCATGGGGCCGCCAGCAGGCAGGGCGACAGTTATTTTCACTGAAGAAACCGCATCAATTGCCTCGCTGTTTATTTGCGCTCTCGGGGGCTAAAAGGCAGAATCAGGGCGCGTCTATGCTCTGCATTACCGGGCACCGAATGAGATCATCTCTTAACAACAGGTTATATTTTTGAAAGCTATCCAGCCTGATTCAGGCGAAGATTTAACAATTCAAACCGGCGTTAGCAGGACGCAGGTGTGGCAGCGCGCCAGTCTGACCGATGCACAGGATGACTGGCTGGCAGACGAAGTTCCGGTGGCGCTGGTCTATAACGATATATCACACGTGGTGATGATGACCACGCCCAAAGACCTGGAGGCTTTTGCGCTGGGCTTTTCGCTATCAGAGGGCATTATCGACGCACCTGGCGACATTTTCGGCATGGATATTGTGCCGGGCTGTCACGGTATTGAGGTGCAGATTGAGCTGTCCAGCCGCCGCTTTATGGCGCTGAAAGAACAGCGTCGCGCGCTGGCAGGCCGGACCGGCTGCGGCGTGTGCGGTGTTGAACAGCTGGACCAGATTGGCAAGCCGCTCTCTCCGCTGCCGTTTACCCAGACCTTCGCGCTGGACCACCTGGATCGGGCGCTGGGCCAGCTGAAAGATTATCAGCCGGTCGGACAGAAAACGGGCTGCACCCATGCTGCTGCGTGGATCCAGCCTGATGGTCAACTGGCGGGTGGCTGTGAAGATGTGGGGCGCCATGTGGCACTGGATAAGTTGCTGGGTTATCGCAGTCAGGCTGCGTGGGGACCGGGCGCGGTGCTGGTCTCCAGCCGCGCCAGCTATGAAATGGTGCAGAAGTCTGCCATGTGCGGCGTGGAGATCCTGTTTGCGGTCTCGGCGGCGACCCGCCTGGCGGTTGAGGTGGCTGAGCGCTGCAACCTGACGCTGGTCGGATTCAGTAAACCTGGCCGCGCCACAGTCTACAGCCATCCTCAGCGTCTGCGTTAAACCACCATTACCGCTGGCAATGTCTGCTGCAACGCCTCAAGTGCGGCACCGTTGTCGCCGCCACTGTCAGTAATCAGCAGGGAGATCGCCTGCGGCGGCGCGTAAACCGTGCGGCTGACCACGCCGAGTTTGGTGTGATCGGCCAGCAGATAGCAGGCAGCGGATTGCTGCACCATTGCTCTGGCGATAGCCGCTTCGTGCGGGTGAAAACTGCTGCCACCGCACTCTGCGTCAATCCCCACTGGCGACAGCAGCGCGACATCGGCTCGGTAGCGGATAATCTCGCCAACGGTGATTTCGCCGCGCGTCTGTTGCGCACCCGCCGACATCGTCCCACCCAGCAAAATAATCTGATTATTCAACGGCTGGTTTTCTTCTCCAGCGCTCAGTGCCAGCGCGGCCTGCAGGCTGTTGGTCACTATCGTCAGGCCGGAAAGGGCGTGTAACTCCTCTGCCAGCAGCGTGGTGGTGCTGCCCGCATCAAGAAACAGCGTCTGTCCGGGCTGCAGCAATTGCGCAGCGGCGCGGGCGATTGCGCGTTTCTCCCGGGTCTGGGTGCTGCGACGTTCCGTCAGCGGCGGTTCAGCCTGGGTTTCAATGGCCACCAGGCCACCGTGGACGCGGCGTGCCAGACCCAGCGCTTCCATCTCAATGATGTCGCGGCGCGCGGTTTCGCGTGACACCCCCAGCTCCCTGATAATGCGCTCGGTACTGACCTGGTTTAGTCGGGTCAGTAAGGCACGGATGCGATGAAGGCGCGTTTCCTGCAGCATAGAGAAATCCTTATAAAGCGCGAAGAGCATGGATGATACGCCAGTGACGCGAAAGATTCTGTCTGGATCAGAGAGCAAGCTTAGCGCGGCGGCTTGACGGCGTCATGTGTATTTTATTGCTTTTGTGTATTTTGTTGCATTTTAGATTCAGGCAGGCATGATACAGGAGTTCGCTCTTCTTCCTTCATCCTTGTAACGGGAGTCAATATGGCCACGCGTTCCACCATTATGGATACCAACAGTTTTCGTGCTGAACATGCCGATGCGCTCGACAGTGACACACGCAAACTGACCGATAAACGCAGCAAAGTCCTTGGCGAATCCTATCGCCTGTTCTATCGCAAACCGGTTCATCTGGTGCGGGGTGAAGGGCAATATCTGTGGGACGCAGCGGGCGATAAATATCTCGACGTTTACAACAACGTGGCGAGCATCGGTCATTGCCATCCAGCCGTGATTGAGGCGGTGACGCAGCAGATGAAAATGCTGAACACCCACACGCGTTACCTGCATGAAAAGATTCTGGATTACAGTGAAGCGCTGCTGGCAACGACACCTGCGGCGATCGATCGCGCGATGTACATGTGCACCGGATCGGAAGCCAACGATCTGGCGATTCGCGTGGCGCGCGCGTTCAGCGGCGGTACCGGAATTATCGTCAGTAAAGAGGCCTATCACGGCACCAGTGAGCTGACCTCCGGCGCGTCTCCGGCACTGGGCAGTGGACAGCCACTGGCACCGACCACGCGGCTGGTGATGCCGCCAGATGCCTACCGTGTGGATGCGCCCGACCTGGGTGACTGGTTCGCAGACCAGATTCAGCAGCAGATTGATGACATGGCGGCGCACGGCATTAAATTTGCCGGTTTCCTGGCGGACTCGATTTTCTCCTCGGACGGCGTTCTGCCCAATCCTCGCGGCTTCCTGAAAAAAGCGATTGAGGTGGTGCATGCCAACGGCGGCATTTTTATTGCCGACGAAGTTCAGCCTGGCTTTGGCCGAACTGGCGACGCGTTCTGGGGCTTTGGTCGCCACGATGTGGTGCCTGATGTGATTACCACTGGCAAGCCGATGGGCAATGGCATTCCGGTTTCCGGACTGCTGGCAAAAAGTGATGTGCTGGCAGCCTTCAGCGATTCGATTCCCTACTTCAATACCTTTGGGGGGAATCCGGTCGCGATGGCGGCGGCGCAGGCGGTGCTGAACGTGATTACCGAAGAGGGATTACAGGAACACAGCCGCGTGGTCGGCGCGAAGCTTCTGGCTGAGCTGCGAACCCTGATGGATCGCTATGAGTGTGTGGGGGATGTGCGCGGTGCCGGACTGTTTATCGGCTTTGAACTGGTCACCGATCGTCACAGCAAAACGCCGGACAAAACGCTGGCGCTGGATTTGATTGAGAAGCTTCGTGAACATCGTGTGCTCACCTCGGTCGCCGGTCCGTATGGGAATGTGCTGAAACTGCGTCCACCACTGGCTTTCCAGGAGAGCGATATCGACTGGCTGGTTGGCGCACTCGACAGCGCCCTGCGCGAGCTGGGTCAGTAACGCGCAGAGCAGGGCCGACGCGGCGTTCAGGCGGGAGGCGTGCTGGCTGATAGCCTGGCATCAGCGTGCTGCTCTCCCTGCCTGGCACGTCTGAAAAGGCAGAGCCAGCATCAGCACACTGTAAAAACAACGGGTTGCTAATGCCGGCTTTCGCAAATCCTTATGGTTAATAGGGCATTGATTACCCTTTTACGCTACATGAATTTAACTATAATGATTCGACTGCTTACGCGGCACGTCCCGAATTCGTCGTGCTGCTCAAACTAAATGGAGAGGAAGAACATGAGTTATTCACTGCCATCCCTGCCTTACGCATACGACGCACTGGAACCGCATTTCGACAAGCAGACGATGGAGATCCATCACACCAAACACCACCAGACCTATGTGAACAACGCTAACGCCGCGCTGGAAGGTACTGAATTTGCTAATCTGCCGGTAGAAGAGCTGATCACCAAACTGGATCAGCTGCCAGCAGACAAAAAAGGCCCACTGCGTAACAACGCAGGCGGTCACGCTAACCACAGCCTGTTCTGGAAAGGCCTGAAAACCGGTACCACGCTGCAGGGTGACCTGAAAGCGGCTATCGAGAAAGATTTCGGTAGCGTGGAAAAATTCCAGGAAGAGTTCGAGAAAGCCGCTGCGACCCGTTTCGGTTCTGGCTGGGCATGGCTGGTTAAGAAAGGCGACAAACTGGCTGTGGTTTCTACCGCAAACCAGGATAACCCGCTGATGGGTGAAGCGGTTGCCGGCGTTTCTGGCTTCCCGATCATCGGTCTGGATGTGTGGGAACACGCTTACTATCTGAAGTATCAGAACAAGCGTCCTGACTACATCAAAGCGTTCTGGAACGTGGTTAACTGGGACGAAGCGGCAGCCCGCTTCGCTGCTGCTCAGTAAGTTAACAAAGCGTAAACGCAATGAAGATAAACCGGTGAAATTTATTTCGCCGGTTTTTTTTATCTCTATTTTGTGTATTCCAGATTCGGACCCGAAGTCATCAGATATGAGTTTTAATGTTATTCCGCATTAACCTGCCGTTGATATTGACTATGTTATTTTCAGTGACATTCTTGTTTAACTCATTGTGTGTCGCTGACTATGTCAATTATAACTACTCAGGAAAATACGACCGAATCCTCTGCTTCTCTTTTTTTTCAGTTAATTAGCGGGAAATATGTTCCGGATAAACTCTGGAAAAGTAAACGTTTCCGCCTGAAATTTGTGTTAAGAACCTTAATATCGCCACTGACGACGCTGCATTATCTGGACGCGTTGTCGCATTTACCGCAACTCCCGCTGCTGATGAGCACGCAGGGATTGTTGCCCGCTAAGCTGCACCGGCCCTATCTGCGTTCAGGACTGAGCATTGCAGCACGTGCGCAGGCGATACTTGATCATTACAGCCTGATGAATAATCTGGAAAATCCTATGCTGCGCCAGCTGTTGCAAAGCGCTACGGATAATCCACTGGCCACACTGACCGGTAAAAATGGCGAAAACTTTATCCTCTCGTGCAGCTCTGGTTATTTCGACCGGGAAGGGGAAGTGACACTGGTATTGCGTTATAACGACGAAATTATTGCGTCGCTCTCATTTTCTATTCTCAACGAAAATAGCCAGCGCACCCTGTTAATTGGTGGACTACAGGGGCCGCGGAAACATATCAATAATGAGATGATCCGCGAGGCGACCAAAGCGGCTCACGGTCTCTTTCCAAAGCGTCTGTTAATGGAAGCGGTATTTATTGTTGCGAAGCAGTGCGGTGTGGAAAATATTCTGGCGGTAGGTGATGAGACACATGTCTTCCGCAGTCTGCGTTATCGCCATAGCAAAGGGGATAAGTTCTTTGCCAGCTACAGTGAATTCTGGCTGTCGCTGAGCGGTGAAGCGCGCAAAGATGGGATGTTTACTCTGCCGCTGAGCCTGCCGCGCAAGACACTGGAGGAGATCGCCAGTAAGAAGCGGGCAGAGTATCGCCGTCGCTATGAACTGCTGGATGCGCTGGCGGAGCAGGTGTACGCCGCCGCTGGCGAACGCAAAGCCGATGTCGATCAGGCAGCTGCCTGATCGACTCCGTCAGAATGCGCTTTTAGCGAAGCCGGTCATCGCTGTCAGACCCATCTCACGTCCCAGCGCGGTCATTGGATGCACCACCACCAGGCCGCGCACGCTTTTTTTCAGCGCGCCCAGATTTGCCTGCTCTTTCTTGGTAATTTCGCGGCTGAAGCCCATTTTCTGCAGCTTCTGCGCTTCGGCACTGAGTTTTTCAACCCGCTGACCGCGCAGGCGCTCAATCTCAATGACCAGCGCTTCTTTCTCTTTCAGCAACGCGCCCAGTTTCTCGACATCACCCGATTCAAGTAGCTGCGGTTCTTTGCGGTTCAATGCGTCCAGCTTATCGCTGAGAAGTTTGATTTCGTTCTTTTCTTGCTCTTTCATGACAACAACTCGTTGAGGAAAACAGGGCAAGGATACACCAAATCTGGCGCATATTCCCGTTCAGGTTAAGACGAAAAAGGCGCCGTGATGGCGCCTGACAGGATCAGCTACCGGACTTTTTAAACGCCTGCTTCATACTGATGCGCGCGATCAGCTCGGTGAGTGACAGGACCATGGTGGAGCGCACCATCTGCAGATAGCGCTGCTGCTGCATACTGCGCAGCTCGGGATCTTCAGTATTAAACACCGGCGCGGGTGGCCAGGCCGTGACACAGTGCAGTTCCCCAAACGGGCCGAGAATCTCGTCGTCAGTAAAACGATAATCGCCGTGGTCGTGATTCAGCTCTTCGCGCAGTGCCAGCAGCAGTTCACCATCTTCATATTCGTGCCGGCTGATGACGCCAAGTCCGTAAATCAGCTTCAGGCGAACCGAGAGTTCGCCCAAAGGGCCATTACCCAGCAGCAGCGGTTCTACGGCATATTTAACCGCATAGTCATCTTTGCGGAACACCTGCAGCACCAGCAGATTGACGGCTTCAGCCAATAGCTCAACGGCGGCGATCAGAAAGCTTCTCACCGAACGACCGGCGTTCAGGCGCTCAAGCACCCGGTTCTCAAAAGCCTGCTTCTCTTCCATTATTGCCTGCATGGGTTCAATACCGCCGTTGGGCGCAGGCGAACTGCGCCCGGCTTGCGTCACTAACACGTGCGCATTATGCCATAGCGTGCCAGGCGCTCACCACAGAAGCCACCACTTCGCTGTCGGCATCCAGTCCTGAAATCTCAGCCAGCGTAGCCTGCGGGCCTTTTTCTGCCAGCAGCGCGGCCAGTTCCTGTGCCTGCGGGTCCTGATCGCTGTGATAGTGCATGGCAGCAGCAATACCCTGCACCAGGCTGGCGTGCGGTAAACCATACTCCAGTGTGCCCAGCGTGGGCTTAATCAGGCGATCGCCCGCGCTGAGTTTACGCAGCGGCTGACGGCCTACGCGCTCAACATCATCTTTCAGATAAGGATTTTCAAAACGACCCAGAATTTTCTGGATATAGGCCGCATGTTTTTCCGCGTCAAAACCGTAACGTTTAATCAGTACCGCGCCACTCTCTTCCATTGCGCCTTTCACTACGGCCCGGATTTTTTCATCAAGGATGGCGTCACGAATGGTCTGGTGACCCGCCAGCTGGCCGAGGTAGGCGGTAATGGCGTGACCGGTGTTCAGGGTGAAGAGTTTACGCTCAACAAAGGCCATCAGATTGTCGGTCAGTTCCATGCCAGGAATGGCTGGCAGGTCACCTTTAAACTGGGTTTGATCGACGATCCATTCGCTGAAGGTTTCAACGGTCACTTCCAGTGGATCGGTGCTGCCTGCTTCAGAAGGGGGCACGATGCGATCGACAGCGGAATCCACAAAGCCGACATGCTCTTCCAGCCAGGCGTGATACTGCGCCGGCAGCGCCTTCAGCACATGCTGTTTTAGCTGGCTGGTGCCGCGCACCATATTCTCACAGGCGATGATATTTAATGGACGGGTGTTACCGTTGTCGCTGCGTTTTGCCAGACCTTTTGCCACACTGGCGGCAATACGCTCCAGAATCTGCGGACCCACGGCGGTGGTAACAAGATCGACGTCAGAGACCAGGGTGATGATCTCATCGCTGGTGCTGTTTACGGCACTGACGCCTTTAACGGTTTCCACTTTGGCCTGTTCGCCAACCACATGAACGGGATACTCATGACGCGCGTTCAGTGCATCCAGCACCGTCTGATTCACATCAGCAAAAACCAGTTCGATACCTGCATCAGCCAGTAATTTGCCGATAAAGCCGCGACCAATGTTTCCTGCTCCGAAATGTAACGCTTTCATAATTTTTGACCCATATCAAATGACGATGGGGCGGGCAAACCCGCCCCAGGAAATCGGGACGGGCATGACCGCCCCAGGGAAAGAATTGCTCTGAATTACGCGACGGCAGGCTTGCCTGACAGCAGATCCAGCACTTCCTGCACGCGGGTGGTGTTCGCCAGCTTCTCAATCACGCTGTCATCATCCAGCGCATTGGTCAGGCTGGTAATCACCTGAATGTGCTCGTTATTACGGGCAGCAATACCAATCACCAGGCGCGCGACGTCATCTGGCTCTTCGCCAAACAGGACGCCTGCCGGATACTGACAGAACACCACGCCAGTTTTCAGCACGCGATCTTTCGCTTCAACGGTCCCGTGCGGCACCGCAATCGACTCACCGAGGTAGGTCGGCGTCAGTTTTTCACGCGCCAGCATCGCGTCAACATATTCTGGCTCTACATAACCGCCTTTCACCAGCTGTTCACCAGCAAAACGAATCGCCTGTTCTTTGTTGCTGGCGGTCAGGCCGAGGAAGACGTTATCTGCACCCAGTTTAAACAGGTGTGCGTTGCCTTCATCGTAACTGTCAGAGAGCGCAGTGGTGACCGTTTGACGATGCACGTCGCTGCGATTAGCGGCAACCAGACGTTCGGTCAGCGTGCTGTAGAGCGCACTGTCGAGGAAGTTATTCAGCGAGATGTGCTGCGCATGCGGAGCCTGGCGAATAGCACGCTCGGTCAGATCACGATGGGTAATCACCAGATCGACATCGCCTGGCAGGGCATTGATCGCGGTATTCGTCACCGACACATTGCTCAGACCTGCATCCTGCACTTTCTTACGCAGAACACCTGCACCCATGGCGCTTGAGCCCATACCGGCATCACAGGCGACGATAATTTTGCGCACGTGATGCAGCTCGACGCTCATCGCATCGCTGGCGACGGGTGCACCCGCCACGCTCTGGCCTTTCGACTGCGCTTTCATCTCATGCATGCGCTGAGTCGCGGCTTCGATATCGTCATCTTCTTTAACCTTGCTGGTTTTCAGCAGGATAGCGGAAACGACGAAGGAGACGGCGAAAGCGGCAGCAATGGCGGCGATGTTCGCAAAGTAGGCACCCTTTGGTGTCATCGCCAGCACCGCCAGGATTGAACCCGGTGAAGCAGGCGAGACCAGGCCACCGTTCAGCACGGTCAGTGTGAAGACACCCGTCATGCCTCCCAGGATGACCGCCAGCAGCAGGCGAGGCGCCATCAGCACATACGGGAAGTAGATCTCATGGATGCCGCCAAGGAAGTGGATAATTGCCGCACCGCCTGCAGACTGTTTAGCACTACCACGACCAAAGAACATGTAGGCCATCAGCACGCCCATACCCGGACCCGGGTTGGCTTCGATCAGGAAGAAGATCGACTTGCCCGCCTCACTGGCTTGCTGGATACCCAGCGGTGAGAAGATCCCGTGGTTGATGGCGTTGTTCAGGAACAGGATTTTTGCCGGTTCCACGAAGATTGAGGTCAGCGGCAGCAGGTTGTTCTGCACCATCAGATTCACGCCTGCGGCGAGAATGTGTGACAGACCTTCTACCAGCGGACCAATCGCCAGGAACGCCAGCAGTGCCAGAATCATCCCGATAATACCGGCCGAGAAGTTGTTAACCAGCATCTCGAAGCCGCTTTTGATTTTGCCGTCAATCGCCCGGTCAAACGACTTAATTGCCCAGCCGCCCAGTGGACCGGCAATCATTGCACCGAGGAACATCGGCATATCCGCACCGACAATCACACCCATTGTCGTAATTGCACCGACCACACCGCCACGATCGCCGCCCACCAGACGCCCACCGGTAAAACCGATCAGCAGTGGCAGCAGGTAGGTGATCATTGGGCCAACCAGTTTGGCCAGCGTTTCGTTCGGGATCCAGCCAGTTGGAATAAACAGCGCGGTGATGATACCCCAGGCGATGAACGCCCCGATGTTTGGCATCACCATATTACTCAGAAAGCGACCAAAGCTCTGTACTTTGACCTTCACTGATGAGGACATAAACCCACCCCTTATTGAGACGCGCTGCAATAGGAGAGCGCGTTTGTTTTTGTTTAGCCACCCCGACTCGCAGCCGGTGGTATTACTGTATGCACGCGGACTCTATCACGCGAATTTGGCACTGCGTAGCACGCGGAAAAAGTGTGATCTACATCACTGATTAAGGGTGGTGGCAGGGGTGATTAGCGTGACATTGATCACATTTTTATAACGGTTACGTGTTGTTTTGCCTGGTTTTTACGCGTGATAGCTGATTATCTGTGAGTTTGATCACACTAAAAGGGCGGGGGTTTGTTATATAAATGTGACTCAGATCACAAATTATTTTTGGTCGAAAATGCGCCAGATCACACTTCATTCGACAGGCTATCGGATGAGATTAGAAAAGGCGTGGAGACGGGCAGGCGACCTACGCCTACCCATAAAGCAGATTTACTGCAGGCCACCCTGAACGGCCGCTTGTGCCTGAGGAAGCGCCTGTGCATTCGCGGATAACGTGCTCATTATCGCGTTGTATTGTGAAGCCTGATCCTGCGTCGGGAACTGCACGCCGCCATCATTGAAGCTGACGCGGGTACCCTGAGTTTGCAGGAATTCGCCGGTCTGCACGGCAGCCTGGCTCAGCGCCTGAAGTTTAGGCAGCAGCGGAATCAGCTGATTGGCGGGTACCGTCACCACTTTGTTATAGGCGGTGTCGTAGACTTTTTTCAGATCATCCGTCTGCTTTAGGGCCGCTTTGCTGCTGTCCGCCTGCATTTTTGCGCTCTCAATCTGCTGGGTAACAATGACCAGTGCGCTCGTGGCCTGACGCAGGGAATCACGACGGCTGAGATAATCCTGCGGAACGCGAATGGCAGACAGTTCATCCACCACCGGACGCATCCCCTGTTCAACGGCTTTGTTCGCCTGCTGCGAAAAGCCGTACATGATGGCGTAATCGCTGGCGAAGTTGCCAAAGCTTTGCTTCTGGTTTTCGCTGAGGCTAGGGAGATGCTCGCCACTGCGCATCACGGTATTCTGGAGGAAATCAATAAATGCTTTACGCTGCTCGCCTTCTTTGTCACCGCATGCGGTGAGTTGCAGCACGATGAGCGCGCCAGCGAGCATAATGCCGCCGCGTGCCATAAGGCGTGTAAGTCCTGAAGCCATTGGGTCAACTCCTGTCGGTAGTACTGTCTGATGTCCAGGTAGGAATGGCCTAAAGAATAGAACAAACCGCCGTCACGGCACAATGTGAAACCGCCTGTGAAGCAGAGGCTTTCTTAAACGCCGGTGATACAACGGGATCGCCCGCACGTCAGAGCGCGATACGTTTCCTGCCATCATGCGTTAACCTGAACGTCAGTTTAGCGGTATGGCGATCACGGCTGCAGCCTTAAAACACCACCGCCTGACCATCTTTGCGACTCTCGCTGGCTGCAATATAGAAACCCTGCGGATCGCGCACTATCGCCTGCGCGCCACCAAAGTTGTAATTGCTCAGGGGATCTTCCAGTACCACATTGTGCCCCATGCGGCGCAGCGTGCTCAGGGTATTGCGATCGAGTGTCGATTCAAACACCACCTCGCGTCCCTGTACCACCCGCCAGCGCGGCGCATCAATCGCAGCCTGCGGATTCTGGCGGTGCAGCATAATTCGCAGCGCCAGCTGGACATGACCCTGCGCCTGCATCGGGCCACCCATCACACCAAACGCCATCAGCGGCTGACCCTGCTCATCCAGCGCAAAGGCCGGGATGATGGTGTGAAAAGGGCGCTTACCGCCTGCCACCACGTTAGGATGGTCTGGATCGAGTGAAAAGCCCGCCCCACGGTTCTGCAGGCTGATGCCGGTGTCGGGCACCACCACGCCGGAGCCAAAGCCCATGTAGTTAGACTGAATGAATGAGACCATCATACCGCTGGCATCAGCCGTCGCAACATACACCGTGCCGCTCTGCTGCGGTGATCCAAAGCGGAAATCTCCCGCTTTGTCAGGATCAATCAACGCTGCCCGCTGGCGGATATACTCTTTACTCAGCAGTAACGCTGCCGGGAACTCGAGATGATCTTCATCGGTGACATAACGCTCCAGATCAACCAGTGCCAGTTTCATCGCCTCAATGGAGAGATGCAGCCACTGTGGCGAGTCAGGTGCATAACGGTTGATCTCCCACGCTTCCAGAATGCCGAGCGCAATCAATGTCGCAATGCCCTGACCGTTAGGCGGCAACTCCTGCACCGATCCCCCGGCAAACGGATGTGACAGCAGGGTAACCCAGTCGGCGCGATGGTTTTTCAAATCGTCCAGCGTCAGCGCCGCGCCATGTTCACGGGCAAAGGCCGTCATCTTCTGCGCCAGTGCGCCGCGATAAAAACTTTCACCCTGTGTCTCAGCGATCGTCTGCAGGGTCCGGGCCTGAGCCGGATTGCGGAATAACTCGCCCGCACGGGGTGGACGGCCCTGCGGCGCAAAGCAGTCGATGAAGCCAGGCTGATCCCGCAGCTTGTCATAGCCTCGCTGCCACAGCTGACCAATCAGCGGTGATACCGGAAAACCGTTGCGCGCATAGTCAATTGCGGGTTGCGCCAGTGTGGTCAGCGGTAGGGTCCCGAAGCGCTGCGCCAGCGTGACCCACGCCGAGACGGCACCCGGGACGGTAACGGACTCCCAGCCGGTTTCTGGCATTGCACTCAAACCGGCGAAGCGCTCAGGATGCCACGCGGCGGGCGAACGGCCTGAGGCGTTTAATCCATGCAGCTCGCTGCCGTCCCAGACAATGGCAAACGCATCGCTGCCGATGCCGTTTCCGGTTGGCTCCAGCACAGTTAAGGCGATGGCGGTAGCGACAGCGGCATCTACAGCATTTCCGCCCTGCTGCAGCATCCGTAAGCCCGCCTGCGCCGCCAGCGGTTGTGAGGTCGCCACGGCATTGCGTCCCATCATCGGTACGCGATGAGAAGGGTATCCGACGTCAAAATCTGTTTCTCGCATCGCTCTTCATCCTTTCAGGTGGCAGGTCTCTTTTTACCCGTCATGAGTGCGCAATCACAAGGCTGCAC
The DNA here is from genome assembly GCF_014495885.1 of Pantoea sp. MT58. NCBI lineage: Bacteria > Pseudomonadati > Pseudomonadota > Gammaproteobacteria > Enterobacterales > Erwiniaceae > Pantoea > Pantoea sp. MT58. Next base: position 3,985,669 of record NZ_CP061083.1, on the reverse strand, counting down.
TTTTAGCGCGCATCAGCGCGATTAAGGACGGCTGACTGCACCGGCATGAGGCATCTGCCGTTTCGTTAGAGTGACTGTTGATTTCGCTGACGATATGGCGGCGTTCAGAATAAAATATTTCTCCGCACGTCGCTGTGAGCCGCCGCGCGCCAGGGCTCAGCGGCAAACCAGGACTATTCTTAAATTAATCAGAACTGTGAATATAAGTGTTCATGAAGTAAACCATTGGCGTATATTTTGCAATCACTACCTGAAGAGGTGTAATGCCTCACAGAAATGAGAATGTGCCCGCCAAAAGCTTGATGGCATCCACATAAATAGCAAACACCATTTGATTTTTTTGCCCGCTGTGCAGGCGCAAAAATCAACCGCCTCAGTAGGTTAGAAGCGCTGGAGCGTTTTCGGCACACGTTAGTTAAAAAAATAATTATAAATTGCGCGGCAAATAGTCAGGTCTCTATCCATACTTAGTCTCCCGGCATTTGTTGCATTGTTCTGACACCTTTATAAGCAGTGCACCGCAGGCTGTGTCCCGTAATGGTTTTTCTCATAACAAAAACAAACCCTTGCGGGATCCAGCCTGAACAGGCCCGGTTTCAGAGTCCTGACTTCAGGCTCGTACCTCTCTACTTTCACGTGCTTCATAGTGAGTTTTTAAGGAGTTCTCTATGGAATTAAAAGACCCGATGTTTGAATTGCTCAGCAGCCTTGAGCAGATTGTTTTGACACGTGATGATCGCGCCGCCGAGTTACTTATTCAGCGTCAGCAACCCGCCCAGCCAGAGCCACAGCGTCTGCGCGAAATGACCGGCATGCAGGTTGATGAGTTTGCTAAAGTGATGGGCGTGAGCGTATCTTCCGTGAAAAGCTGGGAAGCCCGGCGTACCCGTCCATCCGCGACGGCGCAGAAACTGATGAAGTTATTACAGGCCAATCCCTATCTGGGACGCCAGTTGCTTGAATAATCAGGCATCATGAAAACACCCGCCGCTGGCGGGTTTTTTTATGCGTGTTTTATGCTGTATTTAGCGGCCTGTTTGACAAACCAGCTCTCCGGCACGCTGTAGGGCGGCTCCCGCAACCGGGCAAGCCCGCTTTCTATGATCGTCGAAGCCTGCTGCCACAACTGTGCATCGCCCTGCTTCAGCAACGCAATCTGTATCTGCTTTTCCACCAGGTAGACCCGCGCAAAGTCAGGATCAAAACGTACAATCGCGCGGGTATTGTCGATGATGTCCGCCAGCTTGATAGTCTGGGCCTCAGGACTGGCGCTGGCCGTATGGCGAAAGTGCGCAAGCTTCCGGGCCGCCCGATTTTTCGCCGTAGCCGGTGCGCTATCGGTCAGCATCTCCACCAGGCTGGCCACGCGCGCGCCAAAGTGGGCTTCGATATCGCTCTGGGTCGTGGAGGTATCTTCTACGGTATCGTGCAGCCAGGCTGCCGCTAACAATGCCTCGTCATGGCTGACGCTGCGCACCAGTTCCACCACCGCGGCCGGATGAACAATATAAGGCTCATCGGTATATTTGCGGCGCTGACCGGCACTGGCATGTGCCTCGGTGGCGAATCGACGCGCCTGTTCTTCCAGTGAATCCAGCATGCTTTTACCCCTGACTAAAAGTTTGCTTGCAATTATCTAGCGCGCTATATATATTGAACACCATGAACTGTGATCAAGATGACAAAAAAGTGAAAACGATGCCACTGTTGGTCGATCAGCAACTCTGCTTTGCGCTTTATTCTGCCAATCTGGCAATGAATAAAGTGTATCGCCAGTTGCTGAGCCAGCTCGACATTACCTATCCACAATATCTGGTGATGCTGGTGTTGTGGCAGAAAGATGATGTTACGGTGTCAGAGATTGGCGAGCAGCTTTTTTTAGACTCGGCAACATTAACGCCACTGCTGAAGCGACTGGAAAGCGCGGGTCTGATTAACCGGCAGCGTACCCGTCAGGATGAACGGCAGGTTGCAGTAACACTGACCGAGGCTGGCCGTGCGCTGCGCGTTAAGGCTGAAGCCATTCCTGAAGCGGTTAAATGTGCCACTGCCTGTGACGATGATGCCCTGCTGGCGCTGAAATTACAGCTTGATGGATTGCGTGATAACCTGATTCAGTCACGATAAATATTGCCGACGGGTGCATTGCACCCGTTGAACCTCACCGCCTGATTACGGTTAAATAAGTAGCAGGCGATTAAATAGTGTAACGGAGAAATGTCATGTCTTTAGAACAAGTGGTTTACCGCGCCAAAGCCAAAGCTACCGGTGGTCGTGATGGTCGTGCAACCTCTTCTGACGGTGTACTGGACGTTAAACTGGGCGTGCCAAAAGAGATGGGCGGTGCAGGCGGCGAAGTGACCAACCCTGAGCAGCTGTTTGCGGCGGGCTATTCTGCCTGCTTCATCGGTGCGATGAAGTTTGTTGCGGGTCGCGACAAAATCGCGATGCCAAAAGATGCGTGGATTGAAGGTGAAGTAGGTATCGGCCCGATCCCCAACGGCTTTGGCATCGAAGCGACGCTGAATATTCACCTGCCGGGAATGGATGAAGCAGAAGCGCAGAAGCTGGTGGATGCGGCACACATCGTGTGTCCTTACTCAAACGCCACTCGCAACAACATCGACGTGACGCTGAACATCATTCGCTAAGCATGCTGCGGGCCTGAATTATCAGGCCCGCACTTTTGCCTGTTATTCAATCCCACACTTCCGTCTCACTGCGTCAGCATGTCCGGTTAATCCTCCGCGCTGTGTACAAAAAATGTGCTAATCAGGTCGACAGCGATTATTATCTGGTCTATAAAACGCCCTCATGCTTTACTGAGCCACCTCGCGTTATAGCCTATAAATCCGTTCAGAATTTTCCTTCATCTTGTCCGGTCCGCTTATTCAGCGAACTCTGCCGCGTTTCGGCAGTCACATAAAAGATTTGGTTAAGCGCTTCACACCGGAGAAACACCTTTTTTCATGAATTATATTAAAACCCTGACTCAGCAGAAGTTATCGCTACTGCTGGCGCTCTACCTCGGTATCTTACTGAATTTACCAATTTTCTATCGTCGTTTTGATGGTTTTCTTTCGCACTCTACGATAACGAACTGGCTGACTGCCGTCACTGAAGTGGTGGCCATTGTGCTGCTGACTTTCTTCCTGATGCGGCTGCTGTCGCTGGGTGGAAAGTGGTTTTATCGCGTGCTGGCCACGCTGATAGTGCTGATTTCCGTTGCCGCTGCTTATTACATGGCATTTTTTAACGTCGTAATTGGCTACGGCATTGTGGCTTCGGTGATGACCACTGATACCGATCTTTCTAAAGAGGTGGTTGGCTACCATTTCATTCTGTGGATGGTGCTGGTCAGCGCGCTGCCGCTGCTGATGATCTGGCGTAATAAGCTGAGCATGACGTTGAATGAGCAGCTGCGCACGCCGGGACAGCGTCTTAAACCCTCCGTGATCATGCTGCTTTGCGTGGCGCTGGTCTGGTTGCCGATTCGCTTTCTGGACAAACTGCAGAAGCAAAACGAAGAGATTACCAACGTCGATCTACCGAGCTACGGCGGTGTCGTGGCACACTCTTATCTTCCTTCAAACTGGCTTGCAGCTGTAGGACTCTTTGCCTGGACCCGCGTGGATGAGACGCTGAATAGCGAGGAATTGCTGGATCCGGCGAAGAAGTTTACCTACGTCGCGCCTGCCGGACTGGACGACACCTATGTGGTGTTTGTGATTGGTGAGACCACCCGCTGGGATCACATGGGGATGCTGGGCTACGAGCGTGACACCACGCCAAAGTTGTCGAAAGAGAAGAATCTTGTGGCGTTCCGGGGCGAATCCTGTGATACCGCGACCAAGCTGTCATTGCGCTGCATGTTCGTACGCGAAGGCGGCACCATGGATAACCCAGGTCGTACGCTGAAAGAGCAGAACGTGTTTGCGGTGATGAAAGAGCTGGGCTTCACGTCTGAGTTGTTTGCGATGCAGAGCGAAGTCTGGTTCTACGACAACATCAATGCCAACAACTTTGCTTTCCGTGAGCAGATTGGTTCAGAGAAGCGTAATCAGGGCAAAGCGGTGGATGACATGCTGCTGGTGCCGGAGATGAAAGCGTCACTGGATCGTTTCCCGAAAGGTAAGCATCTGATCGTGTTGCACACTAAAGGGTCGCACTACCTCTATTCACAGCGTTATCCGCGCAGTTTCGCGAAATATCAGCCGGAATGTATGGGCGTGGATGAGACCTGCAGCAAAGCGCAGTTGATTAACGCTTATGACAACTCGGTGCTGTATGTCGATAGTATGCTGGATAGCGTGCTGGATCAGCTGCGTGATAAGAAGGCGATCGTTTTCTATGCCTCTGATCACGGTGAGTCGATTAGCGAGAATATGCATTTGCACGGCACGCCGCGCGAGATGGCGCCACCTGAGCAGTTCCGCGTACCGATGATGGTCTGGGCCTCCGATAAGTATCTGGAAGACAGCCAGAACCGCAGCAATTTTGAGCGTTTGCAGGCGCAGCAGCGCGTAGGCCGCACTCATCGCCATGTTGAGTTGTTCGACACCATTCTGGGCTGTCTGGGTTATACCTCGCCAGATGGCGGTATTAACCCCGCCAACAACTGGTGTCAGGCACCGGCAAAAGGTCAGGCTAAAGCGCTGTAATAGTGAGCGAAAAGGGCAGGGCAGGTGGTTAATTACGGGTAACCGCGTGCTTTCCAGGCGATTGGCGGCAAAAGCATAAAAAGCGGTTGACGCTGATCGGGGGTAGCAGTAACATGCGCCCCCATCGGCGAGTAGCGCAGCTTGGTAGCGCAACTGGTTTGGGACCAGTGGGTCGGAGGTTCGAATCCTCTCTCGCCGACCATATTTAAGAAAACCTGTCTGAAAAGACAGGTTTTTTTTCGTCTGTAACAAATGAGGATGAGGACCTCCGAAGGAGGTTTGAGCCGAGCGTAGCGAGACAACGTTGCTTCAGCAGCGGCCCGAAGGGCGCTGCTCGAAGAGCAGAGTAATCCTCTCTCGCCGACCATATTTAAGAAAACCTGTCTGAAAAGACAGGTTTTTTTTCGTCTGTAGAAAAGTGATTTGCAGGCAAAGAATTAGCGCTGTGCGGGGTTCAGACGGCTGAAAGATCTAAACCCGAGTGAATCTGACAGCAGCGCATAAATTCAAGGCGGAGGGAACACGGGCAGAGGAGGAAAGCGTCCCACGCCATGGACGGCGTGGGCCGAGCGTCCATGGATGGTTTAAGCGACTTTCCGATCTGCCCGTGTTCCTGAGGCAGATCTCAATCTGACCGCTAAGCATTCACACTCTTATCAGCTGAGCGGGCTTCAGGGAGCATACGCCTTCCGCAAAGACGCAAAAGACGCCATCCCTGGCATGCTCAGCGCGGCCGATTACGCACCTCATCCCTGAGGTGCGCCCGTGGCCGGGCCAACGCATTGCGTTGCTCAAAAACGCTCCCGGCGTTTTTGTCCCTGGCCCGCGATGCTTTGCTACAGGCGTATGCTCCCTTCGCTTCACGTCTGGCAAACGCATCAGGTACTTACATGGGCGCTTCAGACGACTGACAGGTTAAAAGCCAGGTGCATCTGACCGCAGCGCATAAATTCAAGGCGGAGGGAACACGGGCAGAGGAGGAAAGCGTCCCACGGCATGGACGGCGTGGGCCGAGCGTCCATGGATGGTTTAAGCGACTTTCCGATCTGCCCGTGTTCCTGAGGCAGATCTCAATCTGACCGCTAAGCATTCACACTCTTATCAGCTGAGCGGGCTTCAGGGAGCATACGCCTTTCGCAAAGACGCAAAAGACGCCATCCATGGCATGCTCAGCGCGGCCGATTACGCACCTCATCCCTGAGGTGCGCCCGTGGCCGGGCCAACGCATTGCGTTGCTCAAAAACGCTCCCGGCGTTTTTGTCCCTGGCCCGCGATGCTTTGCTACAGGCGTATGCTCCCTTCGCTTCACGTCTGGCAAACGCATCAGGTACTTACATGGGCGTTTCAGAACGCCTGAGAAATCCAAATCATTTTTGTTACCTTCCAGAAAGTTCCAGTAAACCCCATCTTCCGCGCGTTCCACTTACTGACAATAATTATCCCTGCTTTCCCGCTGACAGGCCTTATCCCATAAGCGATGCGATCATAATTCGCGACACATTCTTCTTATGACCGAAAGCGGCAACATGCTGATTCCTTATGCTTCTTTACCAGCATATTCCGCTGGATGAACGTCATAACGCACGGTGAATCGTTCAGTTATTCAACATTTGCCGGTAAAAGTTTTAAGTTTTTTAGCGGTGAGAATCACTAGCGATAGAGCAGGCTTCCAGCACAATGCACGGAATTCAGGTCAGCTCTGCTGTGCATTGTATGGCATTTGGACAGAAACGGTTTTTATTACCGTTGCATGCGATTCCTCACACTCTGTGTAAATAAGTAACCGTTGTATTGACGTTCTTTGCAACTGTTGACAAATTGATGCGTCAATAAATGCGCAGTTACGGAATTTTCTGAATGCATAACCTGCATCTGAAAAAACAAAAAATCGTAGCGCGCGTTAACCACCTGTTCGGTGGTACGCCTGAACCGCATAAAAAAATCAGAGGTCAGGCAATACACACAACATCACATCACAATGGAGCAAACGCATGATCAACTCCCTGGCTAAATCCGGGATGCTGAAGGTCGGTCTGAGCCTGATTGCTATGACTGTCGCCGCCGGTGTTCAGGCAAAAACCCTCGTTTACTGTTCTGAAGGTTCTCCGGAAGGCTTTAACCCGCAGTTGTTCACTTCGGGCACCACCTACGATGCCAGCTCACGTCAGATCTACAACCGACTGGTCGAGTTCACCATCGGCACCACCGAACTGCACGCTGCACTGGCAGAGAAGTGGGATGTCAGCGAAGACGGTAAAACTTACACCTTCCACCTGCGCAAAGGCGTGAAGTGGCAGACCACTAAAGATTTCAAACCGACGCGTGACTTCAACGCGGATGATGTGGTGTTCACCTTTGAGCGTCAGCTGGATAAAAACAACGCCTATCACGGCGTCTCCGGCGGCAGCTACGAATATTTCGAAGGCATGGATATGCCTAAGCTGATCAGCAAAATTGAGAAAGTGGACGACAACACCGTTCGCTTCGTGCTGACCCGTCCTGAATCGCCGTTCCTCGCCGACCTCGGCATGGATTTCGCCTCGATTCTGTCGAAAGAGTACGCAGACAACATGCTGAAAGCGGGTACCCCGCAAAACGTCGACCTGAACCCGGTCGGTACCGGTCCGTTCCAGCTGCTGCAGTACCAGAAAGATTCGCGCATCCTTTACAAAGCTAACCCGAATTACTGGGGCACCAAGCCAAAAATCGATCGCTTAGTCTTCTCCATTACCCCGGATGCTTCAGTGCGTTACGCCAAACTGCAGAAGGGCGAATGCCAGGTCATGCCTTATCCAAATCCGGCTGACATTGCGCGTATGAAGCAGGACAAGAACATCAACCTGTATGAGCAGGCGGGCCTGAACGTCGGCTATCTGTCATACAACGTTGAGAAAAAACCGCTGGATAACCTGAAAGTACGTCAGGCACTGACCATGGCGGTCAACAAAAAGGCGATTATCGACGCCGTTTATCAGGGTGCAGGTCAGCCTGCTAAAAACCTGATCCCACCAACAATGTGGGGCTATAACGACGCGGTGAAAGACTACGCATACGATCCTGAGAAAGCCAAAGCGCTGCTGAAAGAAGCGGGCATGGCAGACGGTTTCTCAATCGACCTGTGGGCAATGCCGGTTCAGCGTCCTTACAACCCGAACGCACGCCGCATGGCTGAAATGATTCAGAGTGACTGGGCGAAGATTGGCGTCAAAGCCAAAATCGTCACCTACGAGTGGGGCGAATATCTGAAGCGCGCCAAAGCGGGCGAGCACCAGACCGTCATGATGGGCTGGACCGGTGACAATGGGGATCCGGATAACTTCCTGGCTACCCTGTTCAGCTGTTCAGCGGCTAAAGATGGCTCTAACTACTCGCGCTGGTGTGATAAGTCCTTCGAGGACCAGATCCAGCCCGCTCGTGCGACTGCCGATCAGGCGAAGCGCATCGAGTACTACAAACAGGCTCAGGTTGTGATGCATGACCAGGTACCGGCGCTGATGATCGCGCACTCAACGGTATACGAACCGGTCAGCAAGAAAGTCTCCGGGTACAAAGTCGATCCGCTGGGCGGACACTACTTTGCTCAGGTAGACATTAAAGAATAATTGTCGCCTTTTCCGGGGCGGCTGCGCGTCGCCCCGGTTTTATCTCCCTGTTTTACTGGAAACGGTAGAGGCGCAGCCAGTCTGCGTCGCGGTCGGGCCTACCCGATCGTCAGATGTAAGCAATAACAACCCTCGCGGCGACGGTCGCGCGGACAAGAGAGAACCCGGATTATGCTGCAGTTCATACTCCGACGTCTGGGCCTTGTTATCCCAACGTTTATCGGCATTACATTACTCACCTTCGCGTTTGTTCACATGATCCCCGGCGATCCGGTGCTGATCATGGCGGGCGAGCGCGGTATTTCACCTGAACGTCATGCACAGTTAATGGCCCTGTTAGGGCTGGATCAGCCGCTGTGGAAACAGTACCTGCACTACATTAACGGCGTATTACATGGCGACCTGGGCATTTCACTTAAAAGCCGCATCCCGGTCTGGGATGAGTTTGTTCCGCGCTTCAAAGCGACGCTGGAACTCGGTATCTGCGCCATGATATTTGCCGTGGCCATTGGCATCCCGGTAGGGGTTCTGGCGGCGGTGAAGCGCGGTTCGATTTTCGATCACACCGCTGTGGGAATCTCACTGACCGGCTACTCCATGCCGATCTTCTGGTGGGGCATCATGTTGATCATGCTGGTTTCGGTTCAGTTCAACCTGACACCCGTTTCCGGTCGAGTCGGCGATACCGTCTTCCTGGATGACAGCATGCCATTAACCGGCTTTATGCTCATCGACACCTTCTTCTGGGGTGAGCCGGGCGACTTCCACGATGCGGTCATGCACATGATTCTGCCAGCCATCGTGCTCGGCACCATTCCGCTGGCGGTGATAGTGCGTATGACGCGGTCGGCGATGCTTGAAGTACTGGGTGAAGATTACATCCGTACGGCGCGCGCTAAAGGCCTGACGCGGATGCGTGTGATCGTGGTGCATGCGCTGCGAAACGCCATGCTGCCGGTGGTCACGGTAATTGGTCTGCAGGTCGGCACGCTGCTGGCCGGGGCGATTCTTACCGAAACCATCTTTTCATGGCCGGGTCTGGGTCGCTGGCTGATTGAAGCGTTGCAGCGCCGTGACTATCCGGTGGTGCAGGGCGGCGTGCTGCTGACCGCAGTACTGATCATCGTTGTCAACCTGCTGGTTGATCTGCTGTATGGCGTGGTTAACCCGCGCATACGTCACAAGAAATAAGGGGGCATCATGTCTGTTGTTGATCCCGGCAGCGTTACCGTTGCACCCACGCCGATGACCCCGTTCCAGGAATTCTGGCACTACTTTAAACGTAACAAAGGCGCCGTTGTGGGCCTGGTCTACATCATCATTGTATTGCTGTGCGCTATCTTTGCCGATGTACTGGCCCCGCATGCACCTGCTGAGCAGTTCCGCGATGCGCTGCTGCATCCGCCGGTCTGGCAGGAAGGCGGTAACTGGAGCTACATCCTGGGCACCGACGACGTGGGCCGCGATGTGCTGTCGCGTCTGATGTATGGTGCGCGCCTGTCACTGCTGGTGGGCTGTCTGGTCGTGGTGCTGTCACTGATTTTCGGCGTGATATTTGGCCTGCTGGCCGGTTATCTCGGCGGCGTGGTCGATGCCATCATCATGCGTGTAGTCGATATCATGCTGGCGCTGCCAAGTCTGCTGCTGGCGCTGGTGCTGGTCGCCATCTTTGGCCCCTCAATCGTCAACGCCTCCATCGCGCTGACCTTTGTGGCACTGCCGCACTATATCCGTCTGACCCGCGCGGCGGTGCTGGTCGAAGTGAACCGCGACTATGTCACCGCTTCCGGCGTGGCCGGTGCGGGTATGCTGCGCCAGATGTTCGTGAATATTCTGCCTAACTGCCTTGCACCGCTTATCGTGCAGGCGTCATTAGGTTTCTCCAACGCCATTCTCGATATGGCGGCGTTGGGCTTTCTCGGTATGGGTGCGCAACCGCCAACGCCGGAGTGGGGCACCATGCTCTCCGACGTTCTGCAGTATGCGCAAAGTGCCTGGTGGGTAGTGACCTTCCCTGGATTGGTCATTCTGCTTACCGTGCTGGCATTTAACCTGATGGGCGATGGTTTGCGTGATGCCCTCGACCCGAAACTCAAGCAGTAAAGAGGCACCGAGATGGCGTTATTAAATGTAGACAAACTATCGGTGCATTTCGGCGACGATAAAGCACCGTTCCGTGCGGTTGACCGCATCAGTTATCAGGTAGAGCAGGGCCAGGTTGTGGGTATCGTGGGCGAGTCTGGCTCCGGTAAATCAGTCAGTTCGCTGGCGATCATGGGGCTGATCGATTTCCCCGGCAAAGTGATGGCTGAGAAGCTGGAGTTCAACCAGCGCGACCTGCAACACATCTCCGAACGCGAGCGCCGCCAGCTGGTGGGTGCAGAAGTGGCGATGATTTTTCAGGACCCGATGACCAGCCTGAATCCCTGCTACACCGTGGGTTTCCAGATTATGGAAGCGATCAAGGTGCATCAGGGCGGCAATAAACGCACGCGGCGTCAGCGGGCAATCGACCTGCTGAATCAGGTCGGTATTCCCGATCCTGCGTCACGTCTCGATGTCTATCCGCACCAGCTGTCGGGCGGCATGAGCCAGCGTGTGATGATTGCGATGGCGATCGCCTGCCGGCCAAAGCTGCTCATCGCCGATGAGCCGACCACAGCGCTCGACGTGACTATCCAGGCACAGATCATCGAACTGCTGCTGGAGTTACAGCGGCAGGAGAACATGGCGCTGATTCTGATTACGCACGATCTGGCGTTAGTGGCAGAAGCGGCTCACCACATTATCGTGATGTATGCCGGTCAGGTGGTGGAGAGCGGGAAAGCGACCGATATTTTCAAAGCGCCGCGCCATCCCTATACGCAGGCGCTGCTGCGCGCGTTGCCAGAGTTTGCGGCGGATAAAGCGCGTCTGGCCTCGCTGCCGGGCGTCGTGCCGGGCAAGTATGATCGCCCGGTTGGCTGTCTGCTGAATCCACGCTGCCCTTATGCGACTGACCTTTGTCGTCAGGAAGAACCTGAACTGCGCACTATTCCAGGACGCCAGTCCAAGTGTCACTATCCGCTGGACGATGCCGGGAGACCCACTTATGAGTCATGAAATTAAGAAAGATCAGTTTCTGTTACAGGCGATTGATCTGAAGAAGCACTACCCGGTGAAGAAGGGACTGTTTGGTCAGGAGCGTCTGGTCAAGGCACTTGATGGCGTCTCTTTTAATCTGGAACGCGGTAAAACGCTGGCAGTGGTTGGCGAGTCAGGCTGTGGTAAATCCACGCTGGGCCGACTGCTGACCATGATTGAAACCCCGACCGAAGGGCAGCTCTACTGGCACGGTCAGGATCTGCTGAAACATGATCCTCAGGCGCAGAAGCTGCGTCGTCAGAAGATCCAGATCGTGTTCCAGAATCCGTATGGCTCACTCAATCCGCGTAAAAAAGTGAGCCAGATTCTGGAAGAGCCATTGGTGATCAATACCACGCTTACCAAAGCGGAACGTCGCGAGAAGACGCTGGAGATGATGGCGAAAGTCGGCCTGAAAACTGAACATTATGACCGCTATCCACACATGTTCTCCGGTGGACAGCGCCAGCGTATCGCGATTGCGCGCGGGCTGATGCTCGATCCGGACGTGCTGATTGCTGATGAGCCGGTTTCGGCGCTCGACGTGTCGGTGCGTGCTCAGGTGCTGAACCTGATGATGGATCTGCAGCAGGATATGGGCCTCTCATACGTCTTTATCTCGCACGATTTATCCGTGGTAGAACACATAGCCGATGAGGTGATGGTGATGTACCTCGGCCGTTGCGTAGAAAAGGGCAGCAAAGAGGCGATTTTCGCCAATCCGCGCCATCCTTATACTCAGGCTTTGCTGTCAGCGACGCCGCGTCTTAATCCTGACGACCGTCGTGAGCGTATTAAGCTGACCGGCGAGCTGCCAAGCCCGCTGAATCCGCCACCAGGCTGCGCCTTTAATGCACGCTGCCATCGGCGTTTCAGCACCTGTGTACAGCTGCAGCCAAAGTTGAAAAACTATGGCGGGCAGGAAATTGCCTGCTTCGCGGTTGATCAGGATGAGAATCAGCCGGTTGGGGTGGCAGAAAACGTCAGCTGAGCAATCACCTTGCCTCCAGCCGAAGGCTCCTTTCTGGAGCCTTTTTTTATCTCAATTCAGTGGCAAGCCGCACCGCTGGCGGTTCCACACTCATATTCTGATTATTTCCCTCCTGTTTTCTTTACCACTTTTAACCTGTTTTTTTCTGGTGATATTTTCAGCGGAAAAAGATAAATGCCATCAATCCCTCATGGTGGCGAGCGGCTTTTTGCTGCACCTGAAATGGCCTTGTCGCTGTTAAATACGCTGTGTGGTATGAGTCCTTCTGGCTGGGCCATTCGTTGCCACAGCGGCTATTTCCGAAAAATTTTAAAAAAAAGCCAGACAATTTAACTTAAATTTAGCTTATTAATAATCAGGGGTTGTGCGCTGAGAATGGCTTTTAGTCGGCAGGGTTTAATCTTTATGATTAAACTATTTTATTGAATTTGCTCTTTTTGTAATCAGTTTTTTCTGACTGACATTCGAGGGATGTGTTATATTCCAGGAAAATTCTCACCTTGTTGCAGGCCACGGTCAATGAAGAATAATTACGATGATTTGCAGCGTTTTAAAGAGAAAACGCAAACGCTCGACATCGACTTTAAAGATATGTCTGGCCAGACGCAGGAAGCGGCGGAACACAGTAAATGGGCATTGATTCGTCAGCTGGCGAAAGAAGAACAGCAGGCGCCATTGGGTAGCGGTCAGCGTATCGACCTGCCTCAGCCTCAGCCGCTGCGCGGTGATGAGTTCACGGCTCCTCCGCCTGAGGCACCGGCACGACCAGCCACGCTAAGTGCCCAACCGACAATGGCCGTTCACAGTTCGATTCTCGATAGTCTGACAGGCAGCAACCTGCCAGCAGCCAGTATGGCTGAACGTGGCTCTTCGTCACTGTTTCCGCCACCGCCGCCACTAAAAGTGGCTGAGCCTGCGGCTGTATTGCGTGCTGAGCCAGCCCGTCATGCTACGGCGGCGGAGCGTCAGCCTGTTGTTACGCCCGCTGCACCCCATGCTGAGCCGGGACGGTTTGGCCCGCTGTTCCGCTCACGCGATGTGACTCTGCCGAAAGAAACCTTGCTCAAACCGTTACTGGAGAAGATTGCGTTATGCCGTTAGTTTGTGTGTGCTCGCCGAAGGGAGGCGTGGGAAAAACGACGCTGGCGGCGAATCTGGCCTGGAGTCTGGCACGTTCCGGTAGCAAAGTTCTGGCGATTGATTTTGATGTGCAGAATGCATTGCGTCTGCACTTTGGTGTGCCACTTCATGATGGCCGTGGATTTGTGGCGCGCTCAGAAGAGCAGGCGGACTGGAGCCAGTCAATCCTCACCACCGGCGGCAATATCTTTGTCCTGCCTTATGGCGACGTGACGGAGACACAGCGCGAGCGGTTCGAAGAGAACCTGATGAAAGATCCTCACTTTATTAAGCGCGGTCTGGATACGGTGCTGAACTATCCCGGTCTGGTTATTGTGGCTGATTTTCCGCCTGGTCCCGGTCCTGCCCTTAAAGCAATGACGGCGCTGGCCGATATGCATTTAGTGGTGATGTTAGCAGATACCGCGTCAGTGTCGTTATTACCGCAGATTGAAGAAAACCGGATGACCGGTAAACCGCTGAATAATAAGCAGGGTCACTATTTTATCCTGAACCAGTGCGACAACCGCCGGAATATTAATCGCGATGTCACCGCATTTATGCAGCAGCGTCTGGGCGATAACTTACTGGGCGTGGTTCACCGTGATGAAAGCGTGGGTGAAGCCAATGCTTCCCAACAGTCTGTTTATGATTTCAGCCCGGCTTCGGCAGCGGCATTTGATATTGAACTGATCGCGAAACGTGTCAGCAGTATTTTAAATATCACCGTGGGTAATGGCGAAGTTCAGGCTCCCATCCGCACAAACCACTATTAGCCGGCTGCTGCAGGCGACTAACTAACACAGCTCTTCTCAGGGTGAATCATGAGTAAAATCGGGTTTTACCTGCTGCTGCTGGTGCTTGCACCCGTTGCCGCGGTGATCATTATTACGCCAATGGACAGCCAGAAACAGTATATTTTTGGTCTGATCAGCATTGGCATGATGTTTTTATTGGGTTTCAGCAAGAGCCGCAAAATAACTGTGGTGATGGTGATTCTCTCTGCCTTGATGTCCAGCCGCTATATCTGGTGGCGCACTACTGAGACGCTGCACTTTAATTCCGAAGTTGAGGCTATTTTAGGGATTGGCTTATATCTGGCGGAGCTTTACGTCTGGCTGATCTTAATTCTCGGCTTCCTGCAAACCACGTGGCCCTTAAAACGCACGATTGAACCTTTGCCAGACGATACCAGTCTGTGGCCGACGGTTGATATTTATGTGCCTTCCTATAATGAAAGTCTGGATGTGGTGCGCGACACTGTACTGGCCGCGCAATGTATCGACTACCCGCGTGACAAACTTAAAGTTTATCTGCTGGATGATGGTAAGCGCAGCGAATTTGCCCGCTTTGCGGCAGATGTCGGGGTAGGGTACATCACCCGCGACGACAACAAACATGCTAAAGCGGGTAACCTCAACCATGCGATGAAGATCACCAAAGGTGAGCTGATTTGCATCTTTGACTGCGACCACGTGGCGACCCGTACCTTTCTGCAGGCAACGGTGGGACCGTTTCTGAAAGATCCGAAGCTGGCGCTGCTGCAGACACCACACTATTTCTATTCTCCCGATCCCTTTGAGCGTAACCTGCGCGCCGCGCGCAGCATTCCAAACGAAGGCTCACTCTTTTATGGCCCGGTTCAGCAGGGTAACGACAACTGGAACGCCACCTTCTTCTGTGGCTCCTGTGCGGTGATCCGTCGTTCAGCGCTGGAAGAGATTGGCGGCTTTGCTGTTGAAACTGTCACCGAAGATGCGCATACCGCTCTGAAAATGCAGCGCCTGGGCTGGGGCTCCGCCTTTCTGGCCATTCCGCTGGCTGCCGGTCTGGCAACCGAGCGTCTGGGCCTGCATATCATTCAGCGTACCCGCTGGGCGCGCGGCATGACGCAGATTTTCCGCGTTGATAACCCGCTGTTTGGTCGTGGCCTGAAATGGCAGCAGCGTCTTTGCTACCTTAATGCCATGCTGCACTTCCAGTTTGGTCTGCCACGCGTTGCCTTCCTGACTGCGCCGCTGGCCTATCTGCTGTTTAACCTGAATATTATTCATTCCTCGGCGTCGCTGATCTTCGCCTACGTGCTGCCGCACCTGGTCATGTCGCTCTATGTTAACTCCCGCATGAATGGCCGTTTCCGTTACACCTTCTGGGGTGAGATTTATGAAACGGTGATGTGCTTCCATCTGGTGATCCCGACCCTCCTGACCCTGCTGTCGCCAAAACATGGGAAGTTTAACGTCACCGATAAAGGCGGCGTGCTGGATCAGGGGTTCTTCGATTTCCATATCGTGCGTCCGCACGTGATTGTGGCGCTGCTGCTGGGCATCGGAATTGTGGCGGGTGTAGTGCGTGCCGTGATGCATGACTACTTTGGCGTCGATCCTTATGTCATCGCACTCAACGTTGGCTGGGCGATCTTCAGCCTGATCATTCTGATGGCGGCGATTGCCGTGGCGCGCGAAACCAAACAGGTGCGTAAAACTATCCGCGTAGATGTGCAAATCCCGGCGATTATTCATTACGCCAGCGGCATTTCATCACGCACCCAGACCAGCAACCTTTCGATGGGCGGTGCGCAACTCGACGCGCCAGATGGACGCCATGAAACGGATGAGATTGAAGAGATTGATCTGATGCTGAAATCCGGCGCCATCACCATTCCGGTCAGTAAGATTTCCGGTGATGAGGAGAGTATCCGGCTGCGCTTTGAGGCGATGCCGCTGGCGCGTCGCCGCGAACTGGTCCGTGTGGTACTGGCGCGTGCGGATGCCTGGATTCAGCCGGAGTATAAGCAGGACAACCCACTGATTTCGCTGGGCACCATTATCCGTACCGTATTTGAGCTGTTCTGGCTGACCTGGAAGGGCCGCCACGATAAACGTAAAAATGTCGATCCGGTGGCTGCGGCGGCGAAAGAGGATGGCGTGGCATGAAGATCCTGACGCAAACTTTGCTGGCCAGTTTACTGACCGCAGCGTTATGGCTGACGCCCGCTGGCGCGGAAACGCCGGCAGTTGTTGATAACAGCAGCAGTGCCCCGTTAAACAGTCCTGCGCCGACGCCGTATGGTGCCGTTTCTGCTATGCAGCCAGCCGATGCAGCAGCCAGTGCGCCGGTAAACAGTTCAGCGCCGACACCGCCTGATGCCGTTTCTGCTTCGCAGCCAGCTAATGCAGCGGGCAGTGCGCCAGTGACAAATCAGGCGCCGGTCAGTGATGCCGCGCCTGCGGCACCGATGAATAATAGTGCCACGCCGACAGCCGGTTCAGCCCAGGTGACGGCCCCGGTCAGCGGTGGCGAGTCTGCCACGCAGTCAGTGCCATCAGCGGCCCCGGCTACCCAGGCCACAGAATCGGCTTCGGCTTCTGCGCCACAGAGTGCCGCACCGGATGCGACACCAGCAGCCACGACCCCATCCTATGCACCCGCTGGTGATACAACATCAGCATCTCAGGCGTCAGCGACCGGTGAGGCTTCTGCGCCGGCCGCCGCACCCGTGACGAGCACCGGTGCCGTGACCCAGGACAGCAGCGCGCTGTCCGCGGTGCCACTGCCACAGGGACTGAGCAACGCCGATCCGGCGCTGGAAGCGGCTGCCAGTGCGCTGCCCTACGCGCCAGGCCAGGCGACGATGCCGGTTGCAGAACCGCAGCTGCCGATTACCGCAGCCATCAATCAGCCCATCAGCAGCACGATCTCAGTGGCTCAGATGGGCCAGTCACGTGGCATTACGTTGACCGGCGGCCAGTTACAGTCGGGCATCACCTTTACCCTGCCCAGCGATGAAGTCATTACCAATGCACGACTGAATCTGACGCTGCGCGTCTCTGCCGCCCTGGCCGCACGCAATACGTCGCTGCAGTTGATGCTGAATGGTCAGCCACTCGGCACACTGCCGCTGGGAGCCACTGACAGCGACGTCAGTGACTATGAGCTGGATGTTCCCGCGGCGATGGTGGTGTCGAGCAACAACCTGAGTTTTAAAATTAACGATGCGGACAAATTGCTGTGTGAGAAAGAGAGCGCGCAGCAGTACCAGGTCACCATTCTGCCGAAGACCTCGCTGCACCTTGAGGGGCAGCAGCTTAATATCGGTACCAGTCTGCGCAATTTTCCGCGTCCCTTCCTGGATCCTCAGCGGATGACGGCGTCCACTATCACGATGGGCTTTGCCAGTAACCTCTCACCCGATGCGGTCAGCGCGGCGGCACTGGTCGCTTCCTGGCTCGGTATTCAGAGTGATTATCGTGGCATCCGCTTCCCGGTAGTACGCGGCGAACTGCCGGAAAACAACGGTATCCTGTTTGGTCATCCTGGCGATCGGATCGGTACCCTGACGTTCCCGGCCAGTAATGGCCCGATGTTGCAGGTGGTGGATAATCCCAACAACCCGGTTTACAAATTGCTGCTGGTGAGTGGCAACAATGAAGAGCAGTTGCGTCAGGCAGCGAACCGGCTGACGACGCAGCCATTCGCGACCGATGAGAGCCAGCTGCAGGTTCCTGTACAGACCATTGGCAACCGCAAACCTTACGATGCACCACGCTGGATTAACACCGACCGACCGGTACGTCTGAGCGAACTGCTGCGTAAGGATCAGAGTCTGACCAGCAGTGGCATCTGGCATGATGCGCTACGCGTTAACTTCCGCGCTGCACCTGACCTGTTCCTGTGGGATGGAAAAACGGTGCCGGTCAACCTGCACTATCGTTTCCCGTCGGAAAGCTGGATTGATGAGGACAACTCGTTTCTCAACGTCATGCTTAACGGTACGTTCCTGCGCAACCTGACGGTGAATAAAGTCGGGCTGCTGGAAAACGTCTGGCATCGTTTAGGCGGTGACGCGCGTCAGGAGCAGTATCAGCTGAATCTCGAACCCTATCTGATTTATGGCGACAACCAGCTTGCACTCTACTTCAATATTAAACCGCGAGCCGATGCGCCCTGCGGTGTACTCCTGAACAACAACATTAAGAGCCGGATTGAAGAGGACTCATGGATCGATCTGAGCCATACCCGTCACTTCAGCATGCTGCCAAACCTCTCTTACTTTGTGGGTGCCTCGTTCCCGTTCTCGCGTCTGGCCGATTTCGGCCAGACCACGCTCCTGCTGCCGGAAACGCCCAGCAATGCCGAGCTATCGACGTTGCTGGATCTGGCGGCGCGTGCCGGTAACGCTACGGGGGTGGCACTGACGCAGAATCAGGTGCTGTTTGGTCTGCCCAACGGCGGCACCAACATGGCGCGCTTACAACAGAGCGATCTGCTGGCGGTCAGTACGACCGGCAACAGCGCCTTTAATCAGGCGATGCTGGCAGCATCACCGTATGACGCCACGAGCAGCACTTTTGGTGTGAAAGAGCCCGATACGCTGGAAAAATTACGCGGCTGGCTGACGGGCGACTGGAGTCTCCAGCAGCTGGATGCCGACCGTTATTTCTCCTCCAACGAGGCGTGGCGAGGCTTCCTCAGCTACCGATCGCCGTGGAATCGCGATCGGCTGGTGGTGATGACGGTGGCAACCAGCGACGATCAGCTGCTGCGACTGCATAACGACTTGAGTTCGGCGCAGATTAACGCCGGAATTCGGGGCGATACCGCGATTATTACCGATGAAAACGGTATTCGCAGTTTCCGCGTCGGGGCGCAATTCCCCAGCGGCGAAATGCCCTGGTACATGATGGTGGTGTGGTATGCCAACCAGCATTCGGTGCTGCTGGCGCTGGCGGCGATGCTGCTCTCTGCGCTGGTGGGCAGTGCGGCCTGGGTGATGCTGAAGCGTCATGCGTGGCGGCGTCTGAACCCAAAGCAAGATCGTGATTCCGGCAGGAAGTAAGGATAATAATAATGAAAAATAATCTGTTGAGTGCCGGTATTCGTAAGGCGTTGCTGCTGGGCAGCGCGCTGGCTCTGTCACCGCCGCTTCTGGCGGCGGAAAGCACCAATCCGGCGCTGCAGGCGCTGTTCGATCAGGCCTCTTACTGGCATCAGAAAGCGCATGATGATCTGGCGAAAGCCTCGCTGCAAAAGGTGCTGATGGTTGAACCCGGCAATACCCAGGCACTTTATCTGCTGGCACTTTATTCACAGCAGGGCGGCGATAATGCCGCCGCGGCGCAGTATCGCGCCCGGCTTAGTCAGGTCTCTCCCAACGATCCGCACCTCGGCGAACTGGACAGTGCACGCCAGCTGCAGACCATTCCACAGGCGCAGCTTTCGTTGGCGCGTCAGCAAGCGCGCAGCGGCAATATTCCGGCGGCGTTACAGACCTGGCGCAATACCTTTAGCGGCAATGAGCCACCACCCAGCGTCGCGGCAGAATATTATCTCACTATGGCGGGTGACCGGACGCTGCTGCCGCAGGCGGTTGAGGCGCTGCGCCAGTTTGCGGCTCAGCACCCGCAGGATACGGGGGCGAAGCTGGCGCTGGGTAAGGCGCTGACTTATCAGGAACAGACCCGTCGCGAAGGCATTGAGATGCTGAGCGCGCTGGCGAGTGGTAATCAGGATGCCGATCGCTCACTGCGTCAGGCACTGCTGTGGCTTGGCCCTCAGCCGTCAGATGCGGCACTCTATCAGACCTGGCAGCAGCGTCACCCGCAGGACTCAGCGGTAATCGACTACTACCGTAAAAATGTCGGTGGCGCAGAAAAAGGGGCCGGATTCAGCGCGCTGAACAGCGGTGACGTTGGTGGAGCGCAGGCCAGTTTTGAAAAAGTGCTGGGCGCCAATCCGCAGGATGCTGATGCGTTAGCGGGTATGGGCTATGTGGCCGAGCGTGCCGGACATTATCAGGAAGCGGCAGATTATCTGCAGCGCGCTGCACAGCTCGGCGGCGATCAGGGTGCTTCACGTCAGCAACAGGCGGACGATGCGCGCTTTTATGCACAACTGGCCAGCGCCCAGCAGGCGCTAAAAAGCGGGGACACTGCGCAGGCGCTGACCTTAAGTGAACCGCTGGTGCAGGCTGACGGTGAGAAAGGGCTGGCCGCCAGGCTGTTCCGCGCCGACGTGCTGCGCCGCACCAATCAACCGCAGCAGGCAGAGCAAATTTACCGCAGCATTCTGCAAAGCGATGCGAATAACCGCAGCGCCAAAGAAGGACTCTTCTACGTTCTGCGTCAGCAGAATCGGAATGCCGAAGCCAGTACGCTGCTGGGCGCGCTGCCGGACAGCGTGCGTCAGAGCGTTACGCCACGGGCCAATGAAGCCGATGCGTTGCGTCAGCAGGCGAAGCGTCAGCTTGCCGCTGGCAACAACGCCGCGGCCATCGCGACGTTGCAGCAGGGCGTTCAGCGCTATCCCTCGGATGGCTGGCTGCGGCTCGATTTAGCGCGGCTTTATCGTCAGCAGGGCGATACGCTGCTGGCGGCCAACGTAATGCAACCGGTGATGCGCAACGGGGCCAGCACCAGCGAGCTGTATGCTGGTGCGCTCAATGCCAGCGAAAGCGGCGGCTGGCAGCAGGCCAGCGCCTTGCTGGCGCGCATTCCCGCTAATGCTAAAACGGCGGCGATGCGTGAACTGGCGCAGCGGGTGAATTTTAATCTGCAGATGAGCACCGCCGATCAATACCTGGCACAGGGCGCGACGGCAGCAGCAGCCAATACCCTGAAAGCGCTCGCGGTCACGCCACCGACCAATCCGGTTGATGCCGGAAACCTGGCGCAGAAGCTGGCGCAGGCGGGCGATCTCACCAGCGCCGTTTCGGTGGTGCAGGCTAACCTGCAGCGCGGCGTGCAGGGCAATGCTGGCGATTATGCTGCACAGATGGCAGTGCTGAATCAGGCGGGTCTCGGCAGTGAGGCGCAGCGCTTCCTCAGTAACCCGGAACTGCAGGCGCGCAGTACGCCGACGCAGCTGGCGGGTATTCGCAACGGCTATCTCATTAACGAAGTGGATCGCCTGCGGCAGCAGCGCCAGTACGCGGTGGCGTATGACAAGCTGATTGGCGCACTACAGCAGGATCCGCAGAACCGTGATCTGATGTTTGCGATGGCCCGTCTTTACCAGGACGGCAAGATGAACCGGGATGCGGGTGTGGTCTATGACTACCTGATGACCCAGGATACACCGACGCAGGATGCGCGCGTCGGGGCCATCAACGTCGCGCTGGCGCAGAACAATCTACAACGCGCTAACGAGCTGAGTCGCGGCCTCAACACCACCACGCAGACGCCGGATCGACTGCTGCTGCTGGCGCGAGTCGCGGAAGCCAATGGCGACCATTCGCAGGCGATGGCATATCTGCGTTCAGCACGCGGGCAGCTGATTGGCCTGCAGGGTGCACAGCCTGGCAGCGTGCCGAGCGTGGGCGGCCTGGCGCTGGCGGATAATCCGTTTATCAACCGTAATACCTCACCAGTGGGACGTTCGCCGTCCAGCTACGGCACTGTGCTGCCCTGGCAGGCGGCACCTGTGGGCATTGCAACGGGCGTCACAGCGCAGGGCGATCTGGCCGCGGGCAGCGAAACCGTCTCTCATCAGTCACAGGTTCTGCACGACGTCGATACCATGATGGATTCGCTTCAGGAGAAAACCGGCACCTGGAGTCAGGGCATGGTGCAGGTGCGGGGGCGTGATGGCGAGTCAGGCCTCAGTAAGCTGACAGAAGCCAAAGCGCCGCTGACCTTCTCAACCGTGCCGTTTGAAACGGCGCGTCTCGACTTTACCGCCACGCCGGTCTCACTCACGGCGGGTAGTGGCGCAGCCGATGCCTGGCGTCGTTTCGGCACCAATGCACTGAGTCAGGGCCGGGTTGTCGCCGCAGGCGGTGCGACGGTGAATGATCTGCCGAACGGCGTTACCGATTCGCAAACCGCCTCTGGCGTGGAGCTGAATCTGGCACTGAAGGGCGACAGTTATAAAGTGGACATTGGCAGCACGCCACTGGGCCAGGATCTCAGTACACTGGTCGGTGGCGTGCAGTGGTCACCGAAACTCACTGACTTCCTGACGCTGATCCTCACCGGTGAGCGTCGTGCGATTACTGATAGCCTGCTCTCCTACGTCGGCGCAGAAGATAAAACCAGCGGCAAACGCTGGGGACGCGTCACGAAGAACGGCGCGAACGCCCTGTTAAGCTATGACAATGGCGATGCAGGCTTCTATGCTGGCGCGGGCGCGTACAGCTACCTTGGCGAGAATGTCGCCAGCAATAACAGTCTGCAGGCAACCGCTGGCGCTTATGTCCGTCCGTTCCACAGTGACGATCGCGAGCTGAAAGTAGGCATGAGCCTGTCGTGGATGGATTTCTCGAAAAACCTCAGCTACTTCAGTTACGGTCAGGGCGGCTACTTCAGCCCGCAGAACTACGCGTCGGTCTCATTCCCGATAGAGTTCTCACGTAAATTTGATGATCTCAACGTGAATATTGGCGGTGCGGCTGGTTATCAGACCTACAGTCAGGATAAGAGCGCGTACTTCCCTGCAAATGCCAGCCTGCAATCTGAGCTGGAAGCCCTTGCCGCCAGAGGCAGTGTAAAAGACGCTTACTATTCTGGTAGCAGCAAAAACGGCATTGGCTACAACCTGCACGCCGGGGCGGACTACAAACTCAACAAAGATGTGACGATTGGCGGCCAGCTGGGCTATGACACCTTTGGTGACTACAACGAAAGCAGCGCGCAGCTCTATGTCCGTTATCTGTTTGGAGAGAAGTAATGAGTGAACATTCTGGCGTATCACATCCTCATCAGCCGGGCTGGTTTGACCTGGTCAGCGTGATGATTGACGGGATGGTGGCCAACGCGGGTGAGCAGGAGGCGGAGGCCTTTCTTTATAAAATGGGTGAATCACTGGCGACCCGCTATCCTTTGCCAGCGTCACGCACCGTGCAGGATCTGGAGCGCGAGGCCAACTTACAGCTGGCGCGATTTAACTGGGGCTTTGTGCAGCTTCAGCCGGAAGAGACGGCGCTGCTGATGACGTATCACGCCTTACCGGCTGGCGACAATACCCATTCTCTGGCTGACTGGCAGGCAGTATTTGGCGCAGTCATAGCCGGACTGTTTTCAGGCTGGTTACAGGGCCAGGGCGGCAGCAGGATTGTGCCGGTTACGCTTGAACTCAACGATGGCAGCACGCTGCACTATCGATATCAATAGGATCGGAAATGAAACGTAAGCCATTCTGGATGGGCTGGATCTGCTCTGTTTTACTGCTGACCTGCAGCGCGCAGGCGAGTGCCAGCGGCTGGGACACGTTTAAAGGTCGTTTTCTGACGGCGGAAGGGCGGATCACGGACACCGCCAATAACAATGTCAGTCACACCGAAGGTCAGGGTTATGGCATGTTGCTGGCGGTAGCCAACAATGATCGCGCCACGTTTGACAGGTTGTGGCAGTGGACACGCACCCAGTTAGGTAATCCGCAGACCGATCTCTTCTACTGGCGCTATGTGCCAGGCAGTGACAATCCGGTTGCTGATAAGAACAACGCCTCGGATGGTGATGTGCTGCTGGCCTGGGCGCTGCAGCGCGCTGCTCAGAAATGGCAGGTGGAGAGCTACCAGCAGGCATCTGACCGTATTCAGCGCGCCATCATCAAGCTGGATGTCACGAACTTTGGCGGCTATACCGTCCTGCTGCCGGGCGCGCAGGGTTTCAATAAAACCAGCTATGTGGTGCTTAACCCCTCTTATTTCCTGTTTCAGGCGTGGCGTGAGTTTGGCGAGCGCAGTCATCTGCAGGTCTGGGATAAGCTGATTAATGATGGTTTTACGCTGCTGGGTAAGCTGAGGTTTGGCAAAACCGGTCTGCCGCTGGACTGGGTTGCGCTGAATGCCGACGGTTCGGTTGCCCCGGCTGTCGGTTACTCAAACCGCTTCAGTTACGACGCGATTCGCGTACCGCTGAACATCTGGTGGTATGACCCGCACAGTCTGGCGCTGGTGCCGTTTCAGCGCGTCTGGCAGGGTTATAGCCGTATGCTGACTCCCGCCTGGTTCGATGTGCTGGCGAATGCACCTGCACCTTATCATCTGGAGGGCGGTCTGCTGGCGGTGCGCGACCTCACGCTGAATGAGACCGGCCATCTGAGCGATAAGCTGGCTGCGGATCAGAACTACTTTTCTGCCAGCCTGCAACTGTTGACCTGGCAGGCGTTTCAGGAGAAGCGCTGATAACGGGCAGAATGGCGACGCTGGCCGCTGTTCTGCCGGAAGCCGGAGAGGGGATCCAGCCAGGCCGCCACAGCCGCTGGTTCCCTACGCAGATTTTAAATAATCCCGATCGGGAAAAAGCCGGACTTTTCAGACGGTAAAAAAGTCAGTTTATGGGATATACTGGCGGGCATTGTACTGTCTGCTATCTGGGCTTTTTTCATCGTCAGGAGAGAATTTTTGCGCGTAAGCCGGTCACTTACGATAAAGCAGATGGCGACAGTTTCGCTGGTTGCGATTATCACCATCAGTATCTTTATCGTCATCCAACTGTTTCATTTTGTGCAGCAGCGCAGGATTGACTACGCCCAGCAGATGGAGAATATCGCGCACACCGTCCGTCAGCCGCTGTCGGAAGCGGTGCTGCGCGCCGATATTCCTCAGGCCGAACGTATTCTTCACTCCCTGAAACCGGCCGGTATTTTATCGCGCGCCGATGTGGTGCTGCCGAATGCGTTCCAGGCTCTGCATGCAGATTTCGAGGTGGAAAAACCGGTGCCGCGTCTGGTCGCCCGCCTGTTTGAGCTGCCGGTGCAGATTACCCTGCCGCTCTATTCAGTCGAAAATACCGGGATGCCGAAGCCGCTGGCCTATCTGGTGTTGCAGGCTAACTCGACGCGCGTCTACCAGTTTATCCTCAGCACGCTCTCGACCATGATTATCACCTATCTGTTGCTGGCGCTGATTCTTTCCGTGGCGATCAGCTGGTGCATTAACCGGCTGGTGGTGCATCCGCTGCGCAATCTCTCTCGCGAACTGCAGGAGCTGCCGCCCCAGTCGATTCTGACGCACAAGCTGTCGCTACCGCAGAGCCACCGCGATGATGAAATCGGTATGCTGGTCCGTAGCTACAACCGCAATCAGCAGGTGCTGGAGTCAATCCATGATGAGATGAGCCGGCTGACGACCCATTTTCCCGTCACCGATCTGCCCAACCGCACTCTGTTTCTGGCGCTGGTCGATCAGTGCATGCGCATGCCTGAACAGTCACTGGGTCTGATGGTCATCCGCATTGAAACCCTCCAGGAAGCTAACGGCGTACTCAGCGATGAGCAGCGCGATACACTGATGCTGACGCTGGTGGAGAAGATCCGTAATACCCTGGACGACCATACTTTGCTGGCGCAGACCGGGACCAGCGATTTTGTCCTGCTAATGAAGCGTGCAAGCAATCCGTTCCGCGCGCTGCGTCTGGCGCGTAATCTGATGATTCGCCTGAATCAGCCGGTTAACCTACATCAGCTCCAGCTGCGCCCTAATCTCAGCATCGGTCTGGCGCTGCATGAGGATCAGCCGCTGAGTGCGAATGAGCTGCTTGACCGCGCGACGTCGGCGATGATGTCGGCCCGTCATCAGGGCAAAAATCAGATCCTGTTCTTTGATGCCGCACTGACCGAGCGCGCGCAGAAGCGTCTGACTCAGGAGCATGACATCCTGCAGGGTCTGCATGATGATCAGTTCGCGCTTTACCTGCAACCGCAGGTCGATATGCGGACCGGCGCGTTAACCGGCGCCGAAGCCCTGTTGCGCATGCGCCAGCCAGACGGCAGTTATGGTCTTACCGAAGAATTTATTGCCAGCGCCGAAGAGATTGGCGTGATTAGCGCGATAGGTCGCTGGGTGTTTGAAGAGGCGTGCCGCATTCTGGCTGGCTGGCAGCGGCAGGGCATTATGCTGCCGCTGAGTGTGAATATTTCCGCTGTGCAACTGCGGGACACCGGCGTGGTCTCTCATCTGCAAGCCCTGCTGACGCGCCACCGCATCGCACCCGACACGCTGGTGCTGGAAGTGACAGAGACCGCTCAGCTTGATGATGCAGAACAGGCGATGTCGATGCTGCGCCTGTTGCAGCAGACTGGCGTCGCCGTGGCCCTGGATGATTTTGGCATGGGCTACTCCAACCTGAACTATCTGCATCAGCTGAAAGCGTTGCCGGTAAACAAGCTGAAGATGGATCGCAGCTTCGTGGCGGCGCTACCGCATGACGACACAATGGTCCGTATCGTCGCGGCTATCGCCGAGATTATCCACCTTGAAGTGATTGCCGAAGGCGTGGAAACAGCCGAGCAGCGCGACTGGCTTCTGGCGCGCGGTATCGCTATCGGGCAGGGCTATCTCTACGCTGAAGCCCTGCCTCTGACCCGATTTAATCAGGCGTGGATTGAAAACTCCTCACTGCCGCAATAATTGCCTGATTCATTGATTTTGCGAGAATTTTAGTTACAAAACCCCTTGCTGAAGCGTTTCAGTTCAGAATTACGATCCCAGGGTTTCCTGGGCGTTTGTCACCCTGTATTAATCACGTAAACAGAGTGTTATTTTCGGGTTACTGTCAGGCGCTACCTCTGTTGCCTGACAGTCACAATAACGAATCCGACAACATCACCTCACGGCGTTAGTGGACACCTGTTTATGAAAACCTCACTTTTTAAAAGCCTTTATTTCCAGGTGCTGATGGCGATTGGCATCGGCGTTTTGTTAGGCCATTTTCACCCGGAGTTAGGGACCCAGATGAAGCCGCTGGGAGATGCCTTTGTTAAGTTAATCAAGATGATTATCGCCCCGGTCATTTTCTGTACCGTGGTGACCGGCATCGCTGGCATGGAAAGCATGAAAGCGGTAGGACGGACCGGTGCGGTTGCGCTGCTCTATTTTGAAATTGTCAGCACCATCGCGCTGCTTATCGGCCTGATCGTGGTGAACGTGGTGCAGCCAGGTGCCGGGATGAACGTTGATCCTGCCACGCTGGATGCCAAAGCTGTGGCGATGTACGCGCAGCAGGCAGAGCAACAGGGTGTCGTCGCTTTCCTGCTGGATATTATCCCCAACAGCGTGATTGGCGCCTTTGCCAGCGGCAACATTCTGCAGGTACTGCTGTTTGCCATTCTGTTTGGTTTTGCCCTGCATCGTCTGGGTAACACCGGCACGCTGATTTTCAACGTGATTGAAAATTTCTCAAAAGTGATTTTCGGCATTATCAACATGATCATGCGTCTGGCACCGATAGGGGCATTTGGCGCAATGGCGTTCACCATCGGTAAATACGGCGTGGGTTCACTGGTGCAACTCGGCCAGCTGATTATCTGTTTCTATATCACCTGTATTCTGTTTGTGGTGATTGTGCTGGGGCTGATTGCGCGTCTGTTTGCCGGGTTCAGCATCTTCAAGTTTATCGCCTACATAAAAGAAGAGCTGCTGATTGTGCTGGGGACTTCCTCTTCCGAATCTGCGCTGCCGCGCATGCTGGATAAGATGGAGAAGCTGGGCTGCAAGAAATCGGTGGTCGGGCTGGTGATTCCCACCGGCTATTCCTTTAACCTGGACGGCACCTCGATTTACCTGACCATGGCGGCGGTATTTATTGCTCAGGCGACCAATGCGCACATGGATATCTTCCATCAGATTACGCTGCTGGTGGTGCTGCTGCTCTCTTCCAAAGGTGCGGCGGGGGTAACCGGTAGTGGATTCATCGTGCTGGCGGCGACGCTCTCTGCGGTGGGCCATCTGCCGGTGGCGGGTCTGGCGTTGATTCTCGGTATTGACCGCTTTATGTCCGAAGCCCGTGCGCTGACTAACCTGATTGGTAACGGTGTAGCGACCGTGGTGGTGGCGAAATGGGTCGACCAGCTGGATCATAAACAGCTGACCGATACGCTGGCAGGCCGAAATAAAGAGAATAAAGCGACTGAATCTTCAATTTAATCATTGAATTTAACTTAAATCCCCACAAATGCCCGCTGTCGCTTGCCCTGACAGCGGGCATTTGCATAATAAACCCCACTTGTTTTTTTTGACGTTTTTCACTTCGTTACGCGACATCCTGAGCTTCCTGTGGTCAAACACTTTGTTGTTGGATAACAGCGCGATTCGGCGCCAGCCGATTCGTTAATAACAGCGGCAATATGCGCCAGTGATAACAATATTTGAATTATTTGAGTAGGGGTTCACATGCAGGGCACCAGAATTCGGCTTTTGGTTGGTGGATTAGTGCTGGCAAGCAGCTTTGGTCTCCAGGCAGAAACGCTGCAACCGGATCCGGCCTGGCAGGAAGGCAAGCTGGATAATGGATTTAACTGGCAGTTACTGGCCACACCGCAACGCCCCAGCGACCGCATTGAACTGCGGCTGGTGGTGAATACCGGTTCGCTGGTAGAGAGTGCGCAACAGACGGGCTTCAGTCATCTGCTGTCGCGCCTGGCGATGGTGCATAACACCGCGCTTGATAACAACCAGCAACGCGCGCTATGGCAACAGGCGATGGATCCACAGCGTCCGCTGCCGCCTGTCATTACCTCCTATGACTCCACCCAATATAATCTGAGTCTGCCGAATAACCGTCCCGAACTGCTGAAAGAAGCACTGAACTGGCTGGCGGCCACGGCGGGCAATATGGCTATCACCGAACAGGTGGTCAACACTGCGCTGGCCGCCTCCGATCCGGTGGCGACCTGGCCGAAAGATTCGCAGGATGTCTGGTGGCGCTACCGCCTGAAAGGCTCTGCGCTGCTGGCGCACGATCCCGCCGCGCAACCGCGCGCACCTGTCGATTTAACCCAGCTCAACGATTTTTATCATCAGTGGTACACCCCGGATGCGATGACGCTCTACGTTGTTGGCAATGTTGATAGCCGGAACCTTTCTGAGCAGATCAACAAAACCTTCTCGGCGCTAACCGGGAAACGTGAAACGCCTGCACCTCTGCCCACCCTGTCGCCGCTGCCGCACGAGCCGGTGAATCTGGTGAGCAGCAACATGACGCAGGATCGTCTCTCACTGGTGTGGGATACGCCGTGGCAACCGATTCGGGACTCCCAGAATCTGCAACGTTACTGGCAGGGCGACCTGGCCCGTGAAGCGCTGTTCTGGCATGTCCAGCGTGCGCTCAGCGACAGCAAGGCGCAGGGCATCCAGGTGGGATTTGATTGCCGCGTGCTCTATCAGCGTGCGCAGTGCTCGATCAACATGGACGGGCGCAACGACAACCTGGCGCAGAATATGAATCTGGTGGCGCGCGAGCTGGCGAACGTGCGTGATAAAGGCATTCCGCAGGAGGAGTTTGATGCGCTGATGGCGCAGAAGCTGCTGGAGCTGAATAAGCTCTTTACCACCTATGCCCGCACCGATACTGATGTGCTGATGAGCCAGCGCCTGCGATCTCAGCAGAACGCCGTGGTCGATATTGCGCCTGAGCAGTATCAGAAGCTGCGTCAGACTTTCCTGGCCGGCCTGACCCGTGAACAGTTGAACCAGGAGCTGCGCCAGCAGCTGACGCAGGAACTGATGATGGTTCTGATTCAGCCGGAAGGCGAAGCGGAAACTAACGTGAAGAGCCTGCAGGAGAGCTGGGACAAAGTAATGTCACCGGCAACGGCACCGGCGACCAGCAATGAAGCCAGCCCGCCGGATAGCAACGTCAAAGACGTTCCGCCCGCCGCTTAACGTCAGGTTTTTGCCCTGAGCCACTCGGTCACTAACATCGGCCAGCTGGCGAGGGGCAAATCTGCCACGCCACGGATACCAAATCCGTGCCCGCCTTTCTGATAGAAATGCACCTCTGCCGGCACCTTATGCTCACGCAGCGCGCCAAAAAACGCCATGCTGTGATTCACCGAGACATCATCATCGTCGGCGGCGTGGATCAACAGTGTCGGTGGCACCAGCGGATGAACACGGGTTTCCATTGAATAGGCTTCAATGGTTTTCTGATCCGGCCACGCACCCAGCAGGCGGGTTCTGGCACCCTCATGGGCAATGCCATCACGCATGCTGATCAGCGGATAAACCAGCACCATCGCATCCGGACGCGGCGAGAAGTTTTCTGCGCCATCCTGCACCGGATAGAGTTTCTCTGCGAAACGCGTTCCCAGACTGGCTGCCACGTGGCCGCCCGCCGAAAAGCCCATCATCACAATGTATTTACCGTTCAGGCCACGCTGTGCCCGTTCACGCAGGACGCGAACCGCACGCTGCGCATCGGCCAATGGCGCGTCGGGACCTTCATGATGTCCATCATAGGGCAGGCGATAGGTCATGACCGCCAGGGTGTAACCCATCGATGTAAAGAAGGTGGCCAGGGCGCTGCCTTCACGATCGATCATCACGCGCTGATAGCCACCGCCCGGTGCAACCAGCAGGGTAATCCCGTTTGATTCGACCGGATGCCAGATCGCCATCTCCGGGCAACGTACGCCGGTCGCTGCGCGATCGTAAGGCTCATACTCTTTTGCCATATCGACGATCTGCGGCTCTGCGCGCGAATCGCTGGCGCCTGGCGCATCACCGTGTGGCCAGATATTAATAATTTCTGTGTGCATAAATAGATCCTGATGCGGGGAATATTTTAATTGTTTTGTTCGCGGCCGGAGAGAACAGCGTCCTGCTGTCTTTTGATTAAAAGATGGTCTTTTTTCAGGCAGTCGTCCATCCGAAAAGGGCAAATCTGACCAGATTCGGACTATGCCTGGTGGTGGATCTATTTATATAAATGATTAATTTTAATCAATAAATTATAAGGCGGATTGAAGAGGGATGCCGCTGGAAGTCCGCTATTAACCACGAATTTGCAGCTTAAGGTAAATGGCTGGCATGGCTCGCTTTGTTAGCCAAAATTTACCGGATATCACGCTGTGTGCTGTTCAGACAGCATAATGATTTTACCGCCAGAATCACGTTCACTTCGCTGCAGGGGCTTAAGTGCCAGTCTCATTTGGGAATGTTCAGCGTCGGGCAGTTTCCTGTTGGTTGATGAGGTTTAACATAACATCAGCCGTTCATTCACAACGGTAAGATGAATTCCATGTTTGATAACGATCTCTCTACCCGGCAAACCTTCTCTCGTTTGTGGCCGACGATTTCTCCCTTCAGACTGGGGCTGGTGGTTGCGGGTGTCGCCCTGATCGTCAACGCAGCAATCGATCCATTGATGCTGACGTTGCTGAAGACGCTGCTTGACGATGTGATTGGCAGGAATAACCACGGCATTCTGATCTGGATGCCGCTGGTGATTATCGGGCTGATCCTGGTCCGCGGTGTGAGCGGCTATATCTCCAGTTACTGTATCTCCTGGGTGTCAGGCAAAGTGGTCATGGCCCTGCGTTGTCGACTGTTCAGCCATATGATGGGCATGCCGGTGGCTTTTTTTGATCAGCAATCAACCGGCACGTTGCTCTCCCGTATCAGCTACGACTGCGAACAGGTCGCCTCCTCTTCGTCCGGTTCGCTGGTGACGGTGGTCCGTGAGGGAGCCTCTATTCTTGGCCTGTTTGTGATGATGTTCTACTACAGCTGGCAGCTTTCCCTGATCCTGCTGGTGCTGGCACCCATTGTGTCGCTGGCGATTCGCATCGTCTCCAGGCGCTTTCGCGGTATCAGCAAGAACATGCAGAACACAATGGGGCAGGTAACGTCTCATGCAGAGCAGATGCTGAAAGGTCATAAAGAGGTACTGATGTTCGGCGGCCAGCAGGTCGAGACGACCCGCTTCGAACAGGTCAGCAACAACATGCGTCGTCAGGGGATGAAAATGGTCTCAGCGACCTCGCTCTCCGATCCCATTATTCAGCTGCTCGCCTCCTCTGCGCTCGCCTTTGTGCTCTATGCGGCGAGTTTTCCCTCTGTGATGGCCACACTGACGGCGGGTTCTATCAGTGCGGTGTTTTCCGCCATGCTGATGCTGATGCGTCCGTTAAAGTCACTGACTAACGTTAACGCCCAGTTCCAGCGCGGTATGGCTGCCTGTCAGACACTGTTTGCCATCCTGGATACTGAACAGGAAAAAGATGAAGGAACATACGTGGTTGAACGCGCGACCGGCAATATAGAATTTCGCGATGTCACCTTTACCTATCCGGGATCGGAAACGCCCGCGCTGGAGCATATTAACCTGACCATTCCCGCCGGTAAAACTGTGGCGCTGGTGGGCCGTTCCGGTTCGGGTAAATCGACTCTCGCCAGCCTGCTGACACGCTTTTACGACATCGACAGCGGAGAGATTTTGCTGGATGGTCATGCGCTGCGTGACTACACCCTGGCCTCGCTGCGTGAGCAGGTGGCACTGGTCTCTCAGCACGTTCACCTCTTCAACGACACGGTCGCCAACAACATCGCTTATGCCCGTACCGACGTCTTCAGCCGTGAAGCAATCGAAAAGGCGGCACAGATGGCCCATGCTATGGAATTCATTAATAAAATGGATAACGGACTGGATACAGTGATTGGGGAGAACGGGGTGCTGTTGTCGGGTGGGCAGCGCCAGCGCATCGCGATTGCCCGCGCCCTGCTGCGCGACAGTCCAATTCTGATCCTCGACGAGGCGACCTCGGCGCTGGATACCGAATCTGAACGCGCCATTCAGTCTGCGCTGGAGACGCTGCAGCAGAACCGGACCACGCTGATCATCGCTCACCGGCTTTCGACCATTGAAAAGGCCGATGAAATTCTGCTGGTAGAGGAGGGGAGGATTGTGGAGCGCGGCTCGCATCAGCAGCTCCTGCAGAAGAACGGCGCGTATACACGGCTCTATAAGATGCAGTTCAGTCAGCCGCTGTGTGCGTAAGAGGTGTGAATGCCAGAAGCTAAAAAATGCGCCTCCGGGCGCATTTTTCGTCATCTGCATTCGCAGTCCATCTTCACGACGCTAACGGCTACAGCATCATTCAGGCATCGCCTCTGCCGGAATTATCGCGCCGCGATGCTGAATCACGATACTGGCTGTCAGATGCCCACGCTGCGCGGCTTCCTCCGCAGAAGCCCCGGTCAGACGGCGCGCCAGATACCCGGCACTGAATGAATCACCGGCAGCAGTCGTATCGATCACTTTCTCTTTCGCCAGACGCACCGCAGGCACATCAATCAGCGGCGCATCGCCGGTGACCACCAGACAGGAGTC
The DNA here is from genome assembly GCF_014495885.1 of Pantoea sp. MT58. Classification (NCBI taxonomy): domain Bacteria; kingdom Pseudomonadati; phylum Pseudomonadota; class Gammaproteobacteria; order Enterobacterales; family Erwiniaceae; genus Pantoea; species Pantoea sp. MT58. The sequence continues at coordinate 3,952,122 of NZ_CP061083.1, read as the reverse complement.
GGCACCGCGCTTAATCACGATTTCGCTGGCGCCCGCCTGACGGGTTCGTGCGATAACCTCTTCCAGCGGCGCTTCGCCCCACAGCAGATGCTCATCATCCAGTGTCAGGAAGGCGATATCGGTACAGTTCAGCATGGCGCGATATGCAGCCTGCGCACTGGCGCGATCGGCCCATAAACGCGGGCGGTAGTTATTATCAAAAATCACCTTGCCGCCATTTGCCCGGCAACGGGCCAGTAGCGTCATTAGCTTCTCACGGCTGGACGGCGGCAGAATAGCCAGACTGATGCCGCTGAGATAGAGATAATCGTAGTGCGACAATTGCCCGGCTATCTCCTCAGATTGCGGGCTATCAAGCCAGTAACGCGCCGCAGCATCGCTGCGCCAGTACCAGAAAGTACGCTCGCCATCGGCATCCGTTTCAATCACATACAGGCCCGGCATCTTATTATCGAGGCGCTGGATCAGGTCCGTATTCACCTTCTCCTGCTGCCAGGCGGCGATCATCTGATCGCTGAACGAATCCGTTCCCAGCGCAGTGACATAATCGACCCGCAACTGCTGCTCATCGACCTGGCGGGCGAGATAAACTGCCGTGTTAAGCGTATCGCCGCCAAAGCCCCGTTTGATGTTCTCACCCTTTTCGGACAGCTCAATCATGCATTCGCCAATAATGGCGATTTTCTTGTGCGTCATGGTTTCAGACCTGTAGTGAAATATCGTCCTAGTCTCGCGTCTGGTATGGCAGACGTCAATGATTTTAAAACGCCGTTTTAATTTAACTTAAGGCATGAAACAGCCTCGATCTGGCAGATAAACGCGGCTAACGTCGGCTTGTTTAGCCGATTATGTTAGCGAGACGGCTGATAAACTCGCCGTTTTATATTGCCATGCCGTTCATCTTAATATCACAGGCACTTTTGATAATCGCTCAGTCATCCATTTTGGGGACTTGTTACCACTCAGGGAAATAGCATGGTGATGGAGAGTATTAGCCAATGGCTGCCGTCTTCAAACGACCTTAAACTCCACCCGGAAACCCCGCTCTTCTGGCAACAATGTCATCGACGCTATCGGTTTCAACCCATCTACCGGGTTACCGGTCAATTACTTGCCATTGAACTCCTGACCGCCGTGTCGCATCCTTCTGAACCGGAACGGAATCTTTCGCCTGAAGCCTGGTTTGCCGGACTCGATATCGCCCGGCGCCTGGATGTCGTGCATGAGCAGCTTGAACTGCTGGCAGAATGGAGCGCATTTTTTAAGCGCAGTGATGTGGTCGCTTCGGTCAACATAGACGGTCCTTCACTGCTCGCCATTCAGCAACGACCCGCCATTCGCCGCCTGATTGCCCAGCTGCCCTGGATACGGTTTGAGCTCACCGAGCATCAGGCGCTGCCGCAGGAGGAGAAAGTGGCGAAAATACCGGAACTGGGGCCGCTGTGGCTGGATGATTTTGGTTCAGGTATGGCAAATTTCTCAGCGCTGACTGAACTGAAATATGATTACATCAAGCTGTCGCGCGACCTGTTTATTATGCTGGGCACGACGGATGAAGGGCGGAGTCTCTTTTCGATGCTGCTTGCACTGATTAATCGTTACTGTAACGGTGTCATTGTTGAAGGGGTGGAAACGGAAGCGCAGTGGCAGCAGGTCAAAGCGTCGCCTGCGATTGCTGCACAGGGCTATTACTTTTCGCGTCCCGTCCCCTTTTCTGAATTGAATCACCTCACTCTCCAGCTTCCCTGATGCCGTTGCTCGTGGTCTCGACTATCTTTAACGCAGACCGTGAATGTGCAAGGAGAAAGCGTAATGTCGCGTACCGGGAAAATCGTCAGCTGGGTAGCAGGTATTCTGGTGCTGTTGATTGTGGTGATTATCGTTGTGATCGCTACCTTTGACTGGAACCGCCTGAAGCCCACCATTAATCAGAAAGTCTCAACAGAATTAAACCGTCCCTTTGCGATACGCGGGGATCTGGGCATCGACTGGGCACGAAATCGCGACGAGGCCGGCTGGCGGCGCTGGGTGCCGTGGCCGCAGATCCATGCGGAAGATATTATGCTGGGCAACCCGCCTGACATTTCTGACGTCACCATGGTGCATCTGCAGCGTGTAGACGCCACGCTGTCACCCCTGTCGTTACTGCATAAAGAGCTGTTCATCCCGTGGATTAAGCTGCAGCGACCCGATGCGCGACTGATCCAGACCGCCGATAAAAAGAACAACTGGACCTTTACCCTTGCTGACAGCGACAAGGATGAGAAGAATGCTGCGCCATCGGCCTGGTCCTTCCGTCTGGATAATATTCTGTTTGATCAGGGCCAGATTCGTTATCGCGACGCCATTAACCGCGCCGATGTCACGGTACAGGTCAATCCACTGGGCAAACCGGTGCCGTATACGCAGATCGCCGGAGGCGATGACCAGCAGAAAGGCGCAGGCGACTTTGTCTTTGGCTGGCAGGCCAGCGGCACCTACAACAACGAGAAACTCACTGGCGACGGCAAGATTGGGGGCATGCTGTCATTGCGAAGCCAGAACACCCCCTTCCCGATTCAGGCCGATGTGCGCAACGGCACCACGCGGGTTCAGGTGACTGGCGGTTTGCAGGATCCAATGAACCTCGGCGGGCTTAACGTGCGACTACGCTTCTCGGGCGATACGCTGGCTAATCTTTATGGCCTGACCGGTGTTCTGTTGCCTGACACACCGCCTTATGAAACTGACGGCCATCTGATAGCGAAATTCAATGGTAAAAAGGGCGCGGTCTACCGCTATGAGAAATTCAATGGTCACATTGGTGACAGCGATATTCATGGCTCGCTGATCTACAGCCAGGTCAAACCTCGCCCGACGCTCAGCGGCGAAATGACCTCTGAGCAACTGCGTATGGCCGATCTGGGTCCACTCATTGGCGTGGACTCCGGTAAAGGCAGTGAAAAAACCGCGCAGGCTAAAGCGCGTCGCGGTGAGAAATCGAACCAGCCTGCTGACCGCGTGCTGCCGCATGATAAATTCGAAACCAAAAACTGGGATGTGATGGATGCCGACGTGAAGTTCAGCGGCAAACGGATCGAACACAGCAATTCACTGCCGTTAAGCGATCTCTATACCCACTTACAGATGAAAAACGGCGATCTGCTGCTGGACCCGCTGCGCTTTGGTGTGGCGGGCGGCAATCTCAACAGCACTATCCGACTGGAGGGTGACCACTCGCCAATGCGCGGTCGGGTTGACCTTCATGTTCGTAAGCTGCAACTGCGTCAGCTCTTCCCGACGGTGGAGGCGATGAAGAACAGCCGTGGTCAGCTCAATGGCGATGCCAGCTTTACCGGCACCGGTAACTCAGTGGCCGACCTGCTGGGAACCAGTAACGGGCAACTTAAGCTGCTGATGAATGACGGTCTGATCAGCCGCAGCCTGATGGAAATTGCTGGTCTCAATGTCGGTAACTATGTGGTGGGTAAACTGTTTGGCGATGACCAGGTGCGCATCAACTGCGCCGCCACCGATCTCAAACTGCAGAATGGTGTGGCAACGCCCAACCTGTTTGTGTTTGACACCGAGAACGCGATTATCAATGTCTCCGGCAACGCAAACTTCGCCAGCGAGCGGCTTGATTTGTCGGTGAATCCGGAGAGTAAAGGCATTCGCATCGTGACGCTGCGCTCGCCGCTCTATGTGCGCGGCACCTTTAAAAATCCTGATGCGGGCGTGAAAACGGGGCCACTGCTGGCGCGTGGTGCCGCTGCCGTGGCGCTGGGCGCGGTCGTAGGTCCTGCAGCGGCGCTGCTGGCACTGATCTCTCCAAGTGATAACGAAGATAACCAGTGCAGCACCGTCCTGCAGCAGATGAAGCAGAAGAAGTAACTAGTTGCGGTAGAGCACTTTGATAATGTGATAACCAAAGCCGGTCTTTACCGGCCCGTAAGGCGTCAGCAGCGGGCAGGTAAAGACCGCTTTATCAAAGGCCGGTACCATCTGTCCCTGCCGGAACTCGCCCAGATCGCCACCCTTCCGGCCGGAAGGACAGGTTGAGTGCTTCTTTGCCAGCTCCTGAAAATTGCCGCCTTTCGCCAGTTTCGCCAGAATCTCTTTTGCCAGCGCTTCCTCTTTAACGAGGATGTGTAAAGCCGCCGCGGTTTTCGCCATGTTGATATCTCGGTTGTGTATAATTGCCGCCCAGTATAAACCCCTTTCTTTTGATCTAATCAGGCGATTTCTCCTATGCGTTTAAACCCCAGCCAACAACGTGCCGTCGAATTTGTTACCGGTCCCTGTCTGGTGCTGGCGGGCGCGGGATCGGGCAAAACCCGCGTGATTACCAATAAAATCGCCCACCTGATTCGTGAATGCGGCTATCAGGCGCGCCATATCGCTGCGGTGACCTTTACCAATAAGGCCTCGCGCGAAATGAAAGAGCGTGTGGCGCAAACCCTGGGCCGCAAAGAGGCACGCGGCCTGCTGATTTCGACCTTCCATACGCTGGGACTGGAGATCATCAAACGCGAAACCGCGGCGCTGGGCATGAAGTCCAACTTCTCCCTGTTCGACGATCAGGATCAGCTTGCGCTGCTGAAAGAGCTGACCAAAGAGTGGCTGGAAGAGGATAAGACGCTGTTACAGCAACTCATTTCCACCATCTCGAACTGGAAGAATGATCTGATCGATCCGCAGGGTGCCGCCGCGCTGGCGCGTTCGCAACAGGATAATATTTTTGCTCACTGCTATGCCCTTTACAGCCAGCATCTTAAGTCGTGCAACGTGCTCGATTTCGATGACCTGATTCTGCTGCCGACGCTGCTGCTGCAGCGTAATCAGGAGGTGCGTGAACGCTGGCAGCAGCGTATCCGCTATCTGCTGGTGGATGAGTATCAGGACACCAACACCAGTCAGTATGAGCTGGTTAAACTGCTGGTTGGCGCACGGGCGCGCTTCACGGTGGTCGGCGATGACGATCAGTCCATCTACTCCTGGCGTGGTGCGCGGCCGCAGAATCTGGTGCTGCTGAATCAGGACTTCCCTGCGCTGGAGGTCGTGAAGCTGGAGCAGAACTACCGCTCTTCGCAGCGCATCCTGAAGGCGGCGAATATCCTGATTGCTAACAACCCGCACGTCTTTGAAAAAAAATTGTTTTCGGAACTGGGGCAGGGCAGCGAGCTGAAAGTGCTGACCGCTAACAGCGAAGAGCATGAGGCGGAACGGGTGACCGGCGAACTGATCGCACATCACTTTATCAACCGGACGCAGTATAAAGATTACGCGATCCTCTATCGCGGCAATCATCAGTCACGGACCTTTGAAAAGTTTCTGATGCAGAACCGCATCCCTTATCGCATCTCTGGTGGCACTTCGTTCTTCTCGCGACCCGAGATCAAAGATCTGCTCGCCTATTTGCGCGTGCTGACCAATCCTGAAGATGACAGCGCGTTCCTGCGTATCGTCAATACGCCGCGCCGTGAGATTGGCCCGGCTACGCTGCAGAAGCTCGGTGAGTGGGCCAATCTGCGCAGCAAGAGCCTGTTTAATGCCAGTTTTGATGTCGGCCTGGGGCAGACGCTAAGTGGCCGTGGTCTGGAGCATCTGCAGCGCTTCACCCACTGGCTGAATGAGATTATCCAGCTCACTGAACGTGAACCCGTGAATGCGGTGCGCGATTTGATCCGCGGCATCGACTACGAAAGCTGGCTGTTCGAAACCTCCGGCAGTCCGAAAGCCGCCGAAATGCGGATGAAGAACGTCAACACGCTGTTTCAGTGGATGACACAAATGCTGGAAGGCACTGATATTGATGAGCCGATGACGCTGGCGCAGGTGGTAACGCGCTTTACTCTGCGCGACATGATGGAACGCGGTGAAAGTGATGAAGAGCTGGATCAGGTACAGCTGATGACGTTGCACGCCTCTAAAGGACTGGAGTTCCCCTATGTGTTCCTGGTGGGCATGGAAGAGGGGCTGTTGCCGCATCAGAGCAGCATTGATGAGAACAATATCGAAGAGGAGCGACGGCTGGCTTACGTCGGGATCACCAGGGCGCAGAAAGAGCTGACCTTTACCCTGTGTCGTGAACGCCGGCAATATGGCGAGTTAATCCGGCCTGAACCCAGCCGTTTTCTGCTGGAGCTGCCGCAGGACGATTTGCAATGGGAGACCGAGCGCAAAGTGGTCAGCGCGGAAGAGCGGATGAAAACCGGACAGAGCCGTGTCGCCGGTCTGAGAGCGATGCTGGATAAGGCGAAAAAGAGTTAAACCGGTGCAGGAGGCGAAGACATTTCGCCTCACACGGGTACCATTACGACAGGGTTAACAACCAGTGGACGTAAGACTGATAGTGGCTTTCCTGCTCCAGCAGTTCGCTGCGCAGCGGATGCGCTTCCAGCCAGCCTGCGGGCAGGGTCAGATGCAGGGCATCGTCGTCTGCCTGTAGCCGCACAGCAGGCAGGGTGTCGTCGCGACGGCGGGTGGAGAAAATAATCGCCAGTCGCAGCAGACGGCACATCCTTTCCGCCAGACGCGGCGGCAGGGCGTTTTGCTGGGTCAGCAACGCCAGGTCGATGCTGCCGCTCTGGTTTTGCAGCAAACAGGCCAGCAGCTTCTTCTGCGCCGGTGTGAAGCCGGGAAGGTCGAGGTGACGGACCAGATACGCCGCGTGCTGTGGCGCATGACGGAAGTCGACGCTCAGGCCGATTTCGTGGATCGCGCAGGCGCTGAGCAACAGCTCACGGCAGCGCTGATCCAGCTTCCACGGCGCAGAAACCTGACGGAAGAAACTTTCTGCCAGTTGACGCACGCGGTCTGCCTGTTCGACATCGATGCTGAAACGGCGCTGGACGTTGTGCAGCGTGCGGGTGCGGATATCGCGGTCAATAGGCAGATGCAGCATGCCGTAGACCAGTCCTTCCCGCAGTGCGCCGCCCGCCAGTGTCATGCTATCAATGCTGAGTTCCTGGAAGATGGCGATCAGGATCGACAGGCCACTGGGGAAGACCAGCGCCCGCTCCAGCGTCAGCCCTTCGATTTCCAGCTCTTCCAGTTTGCCGCACTGAATAGCGCGCTGCTTCAACTGCTGCAGTTTATTCAGCGTGATGCGCTCATCCATGCCCTGCGCCACCATGATCTCCTGCAGTGCCTGAACCGTGCCGGATGCCCCGACACAGGCCTGCCAGCCCTGTTCACGCAGTTGCGCTGCCACGGGCTGGATCATCTCACGCGCCGCCAGTTCGGCCTGATCAAAGTTCTCTTTGGCCAGGTGACGATCGCTGAAGAAGCGCTCCAGCCACGTCACACAGCCCATCGACAGACTAAACAACACCGAAGCATGTGAGCCATCGCCGGTGGCCAGCTCGGTGCTGCCGCCGCCGATATCGACCACTAAACGCTGGTCGGACCCGCCCGTGGTGTGGGCCACGCCCTGATAGATCAGGCGCGCCTCTTCTTCACCGCTGATAACGTTGATAGTACAGCCGAGAATCTGTTGAGCCGTATCAAGAAAGGTCTGCGCATTGGCAGCCAGACGCAATGTGGCGGTCGCCACCACGCGAATCTGATCGGGGGGAATATCCTGCAGTTGTTCAGAGAAGAGTCTGAGGCATTGCCAGCCACGCGACATCGCATCGGCTGACAGCAAGTTATTTTTATCCAGGCCGGCAGCAAGGCGAACCTTGCGCTTTATTTTTGCGATGGTCTGAATACTGCCAGAGACCTCGCGCACCACCAACATATGAAAGCTGTTAGATCCTAAATCAATCGCTGCATAAAGTGACGATGCGCTTAGCATGGTGCCCTAACCTGAACGTTTACGGTTGTTGTTGCGAGGCGCGCCGCGACGATTGGCGTTATTTCCCCCGCGACGCGGGCCGTTGCCGGAACGACTGCGTTGCAGACGCTTAGGCGGCGGTAAATCAGTTAACAACGCTTCACTGCTGTACTTGCTGACCGGGATGCTATGGCCAATGTACTCTTCAATCGAAGGCAGGTTCAGCGCGTACTCTTCACAGGCCAGGCTGATAGAGTGTCCGCTGGCGCCCGCACGACCGGTACGGCCAATACGGTGAACATAATCTTCACAGTCGTCTGGCAGATCGTAGTTAAAGACGTGGGTTACCGCCGGGATGTGCAGGCCGCGAGCTGCAACATCAGTTGCGACCAGAATATCTACATCGCCTTTGGTGAAGTCATCCAGAATACGCAGACGCTTCTTCTGAGCAACGTCGCCGGTCAGCAGGCCGACGCGGTGTCCATCAGCAGCCAGGTGGCCCCAGACATCTTCACAGCGGTGCTTGGTGTTGGCAAAAATAATGGCGCGATCGGGCCACTCTTCTTCCAGCAGGGTCTGCAGCAGGCGCATTTTCTCTTCGTTAGACGGATAGAAAAGCTCTTCCTGAATGCGATGGCCGGTTTTTTGTTCCGGTTCCACTTCCACATATTCAGCGCTGTTCATGTGCTCAAATGCCAGTTCACGGACACGATAAGAAAGGGTGGCCGAGAACAGCATGCTCAGACGCTGGGTAGCCGGCGGCATGCGACGGAACAGCCAGCGAATATCTTTAATAAAGCCGAGATCGAACATGCGATCGGCTTCGTCCAGCACCATAACCTGAATAGCACCGAGATTAACGTGATTCTGTTTCGCGTAGTCGATCAGGCGACCGGTGGTTGCCACCAGAATATCAACGCCCTGCTCAAGCACTTTCAGCTGTTTGTCATACCCGTCTCCGCCATAGGCGAGACCCAGTTTCAGGCCGGTTGAGGCGGTAAGGGGTTCGGCATCTGCATGAATCTGCACAGCAAGTTCACGCGTCGGCGCAAGAATTAATGCCCGTGGCTGGTTAACCTGACGGCCTTCCGCCGCAGGATGAGAGAGAAGATGATGAAACGTTGACGTCAGAAACGCCATCGTTTTGCCGGTACCGGTTTGCGCCTGGCCTGCAACATCACGCCCTGAAAGCGTAAAAGGCAGAGCTAACGCCTGAATCGGCGTGCAGTATTGAAAGCCTTTAGTATCAAGGGCTTCCACCACTTTTGGGTGCAGGGCGAAGTCGGAAAACTTCTGTTCAGTTAAGTGTGTTTTGCTCATAGTGTGGTAGAATATCAGCTTACTATCGCTTTACGAAAGCGTATCCGATGAAATAAAGTCAACCAACATTGGTATATTTTACGCCAATTCGCCAGGCATAATCTTGTGGAGTAAAACATGAGCAGCGATAAAATCGTTCATCTGACTGATGACAGTTTCGACACCGACGTGCTGAAAGCCGACGGCGTTACACTGGTAGATTTCTGGGCTGAATGGTGTGGTCCTTGCAAAATGATCGCGCCAATCCTTGATGAAGTTGCAGAAGAGTATGATGGCAAGCTGACCATCGCTAAGCTGAATATTGACGATAACCCAGGCACGGCACCGAAGTATGGCATTCGTGGTATCCCGACGCTGCTGCTGTTTAAAAATGGCGAAGTCGCCGCGACCAAAGTGGGCGCGTTGTCTAAAGGCCAGCTGAAAGAGTTCCTGAACGCCAATCTGGCGTAATGCAGGACTGAATGTCTGGCAGTGGTGAATTTATCTCCTGCTGCTGGACGTTCACTTTCAGGCGTGCTAAGTTACCAATACTGCATTACGAACTTACCTTGTAGTTAGCATCTAAAGTTTTCCCTTGTTGAACCCTGTCGCCCTGTACCTTATAAAGATAGAACGGTTCAGCAATCTTACGGTTAGCTCCAACTCTGGCATCACATTCGGACACCTTCTTGCATACCGATCGCCATTCCATACGATGATCGTCGGGAAGAGCCGAAAAGAGCCATTAACGGCATGGATTAATTGCCATACCACTCACGACAAACATTCCGAGTATTACCCCGAGTTTAAGAACCCATCACTATGAATCTTACCGAATTAAAGAATACGCCGGTTGCTGAGCTGATTACTCTCGGCGAAAATATGGGACTGGAAAACCAGGCTCGTATGCGCAAGCAGGACATTATCTTTTCAATCCTGAAGCAACACGCAAAAAGCGGCGAAGACATCTTCGGTGATGGCGTGCTGGAGATCCTTCAGGATGGATTTGGATTCCTCCGTTCCGGAGACAGCTCCTACCTCGCCGGCCCCGATGATATCTACGTTTCTCCCAGCCAAATCCGCCGTTTCAACCTCCGCACGGGTGACACCATCTCTGGCAAAATCCGTCCACCAAAAGAAGGTGAACGTTATTTTGCGCTGCTGAAAGTTAACGAAGTTAACTACGACAAGCCGGAAAACGCGCGTAATAAGATTCTGTTCGAAAACCTCACGCCGCTGCACGCAAATAAACGTCTGCGTATGGAGCGGGGTAATGGCTCAACGGAAGATTTAACCGCACGCGTACTCGATCTGGCCTCGCCAATCGGTCGTGGTCAGCGTGGTCTGATTGTGGCACCGCCGAAAGCCGGTAAAACCATGCTGCTGCAGAATATCGCGCAGAGCCTGGCGTATAACTACCCGGATTGCGTGCTGATGGTGCTGCTGATCGATGAGCGTCCGGAAGAAGTGACCGAGATGCAGCGTCTGGTGAAAGGCGAAGTTATCGCTTCAACCTTCGATGAGCCAGCTTCACGCCACGTTCAGGTTGCTGAAATGGTGATCGAAAAGGCCAAGCGTCTGGTTGAACACAAGAAAGATGTCATCATCCTGCTCGACTCAATCACACGTCTGGCGCGTGCCTACAACACCGTGGTTCCTGCTTCAGGTAAAGTCCTGACCGGTGGTGTGGATGCCAACGCCCTGCATCGTCCAAAGCGTTTCTTTGGTGCTGCACGTAACGTGGAAGAGGGCGGTAGCCTGACCATCATCGCGACCGCGCTGGTTGATACCGGTTCTAAGATGGACGAAGTGATTTACGAAGAGTTTAAAGGTACCGGTAACATGGAACTGCATCTCGCCCGTAAAATTGCTGAAAAACGCGTCTTCCCGGCGATTGATTACAACCGCTCTGGTACGCGTAAAGAAGAGCTGCTGACCTCTCAGGAAGAGCTGCAGAAGATGTGGATCCTGCGTAAGATTATTCACCCAATGGGCGAAATCGACGCAATGGAGTTCCTCATCAACAAGCTGGCGATGACCAAAACCAATGATGAATTCTTCGACATGATGAAGCGTTCTTAATCCGGGATTGCCAGGCCGAAGCACAGATTCGGCTTTTTTAGTCCAGATGCGCAGAAAATCGACCTTACGCCACGTCTCAACGTGGCGTTTTTCATTTGTGAGCTATAGGATTGAACACTGGCAGGAGCATTTATAATGACTGTGGTAGTGATGGCGAACTTTTGACCGTTCGTCTGTCTCTTAATGCAGAATTCGGAATCCGACACAGCGACCGGCGCGTTTTTTCGCGTATTGTTGTGCGGGATGTTAGCTGAGAGCGTTTAACGTGAATTTACTCACTATGAGTACTGAGCTTGGATTAATTTTTCTCTTTTCCCTGGCTTTCCTCTTTTTTGCTCGAAAAGCAGCTAAAAAAATTGGTTTAGTTGATAAGCCTAACTCACGTAAACGCCATCATGGCGCGATTCCGTTGGTGGGCGGCATTTCTGTGTTCGCAGGTATCTGCTTTACGTTTGCCATTACCAACTATTACCTGCCACACGCGATGCTCTATCTGGGCTGCGCAGGGGTGCTGGTGCTGGTTGGCGCACTGGATGACCGTTTCGATATCAGCGTCAAATTTCGCGCGGTCGTGCAGGCCATTGTCGCGCTGGTGATGATGTTTGGCGCAAAACTTTATCTGCTCAGCCTGGGCTTTATCGTCGGTCCGTTCGAGCTTATCGTTGGCCCCTTTGGCTATGTGCTGACACTGTTTGCCGTCTGGGCTGCAATCAACGCCTTTAATATGGTGGATGGCATCGATGGTCTGCTGGGCGGCCTCTCCTCCGTCACCTTTGCCGCCATGGGAATCATCCTCTACTTCGATGGCCAGACCAGCCTTGCGATGTGGTGTTTTGCGATGATTGCCGCCACGCTGCCCTATATTCTGCTTAATCTTGGCTTCCTTGGCCGCCGCTTCAAAGTCTTTATGGGTGATGCCGGCAGTACCATGATCGGTTTCACCATTATCTGGATTCTGCTGGAAACAACGCAGGGCCTGAGCCATCCCATTACCCCCGTCACCGCACTCTGGCTTATTGCCATTCCGCTGATGGATATGGTGGCGATTATGTATCGTCGTCTGCGTAAAGGCATGAGCCCGTTCTCGGCTGACCGTCAGCACATCCACCATCTGATCATGCGCGCCGGTTTCACCTCACGTCAGGCCTTTGTGCTGATAACTGTTGCTGCGGCCATCCTTGCCGGGATCGGTGTGCTGGGCGAATATCTGGCGTTCATTCCGGAGTGGGTGATGCTGCTGTTGTTCCTTGGCGCTTTCATGGTTTACGGCTACTGCCTGAAACATGCGTGGCGCGTGGCGCGACGTATCCGGCGCATTAAGCGCCGCCTGAGCCATTACCGCGAAGCAAAAAATAAATGAACCCGATGCTGATTAAAGGATACTTCTTCCATGCCTTCTGACGTTGTGGACAACGAACTGGATATTCGCGGCCTGAGCGGCCGTTTATGGCGTGGCAAACGCTGGATCATCGGGCTGGCACTGCTGTTTGCTCTGGTCGCCTGGCTGGTCACGCTGCTGCTGAAACAGGTCTGGAGCACCACCGCGATCACCGATCGTCCCACGGTGAACATGCTGGGTTCATACTATTCGCAGCAGCAATTCCTGACCAATCTGGATGCGCGCAGCAACACCTTAACCCTGTCAGCACCGTCACCGACTGTGATGGATCAGGTTTATCAGGAGTTCATCATGCAACTCGCGTCGTGGGATACGCGTCGTGAGTTCTGGCAACAGACGGATTACTTCAAGAGCCGCAAAACCGGCAATGCGCATAACGATGCTGCGCTGCTCGACGATATGATCGGCAATATCCTGTTTACGCCTGCTGACGCGGCCCATAACCTGCCCGATAACGTCAAACTCAAAGCGGAAACGGCAGGTGACGCCAATAATTTACTGCGTCAGTACATTGCCTACGCCAGTGAGCGCGCCGCGCGTCATCTGAACGATGAGTTAAAAGGTGCCTGGCGGGTACGTACCGATCAGCTGCAGGCGCAGGTGAAACGTCAGGAAGATGTGGCTAACGCGGTGTTCCAGCGCCAGCAGCATCGGCTGGAGCAGGCGCTGAAGATCGCCAGCCAGCAGGGCATTAATGAGAAGCAGACGCGCGAAGTGGGTGAGAATCTGGCAGACAGCGATCTGTTCCTGCTGGGTCAGCCGGTTTTACAGGGCCAGCTGGATACCCTGCGCGCAACGGGGCCGAGCTTTGATATCAGCTATGATCAGAACAGAGCAATGCTGACCACGCTGCAGGCCGGACCAAAACTGAACAGCAAGTTTCAGACCTACCGTTATCTGCGCACACCGGAAGAGCCGGTATCACGTGACAGTCCGCGACGTCTGTTCATGATGATTATGTGGGGTGCCGTTGGGGCATTAACAGGCGCGGGAGTGGCGCTGGCACGTCGTCCGCGTCTGATGTCAGACACGCATGAGTGAGAGAAACAGTGTGAAAGTTCTGACCGTATTTGGTACTCGTCCCGAAGCGATTAAAATGGCGCCACTGGTTCAGGCGCTGTCGCAGGATCCTGCTTTTGAATCGCGCCTGTGCGTCACCGCACAGCATCGCGAAATGCTCGATCAGGTGTTGCGTCTGTTTAAGCTCGAACCGGATTATGACCTTAATATTATGCGCCCTGAGCAGGGACTGACTGAGATTACCTGTCGCATTTTAGAGGGCATGAAAACCGTCCTGCTCGATTTCAAACCAGACATTGTGCTGGTGCATGGTGACACCACCACAACACTGGCTGCGAGCCTGGCCGCCTTTTATCAGCAAATTCCGGTCGGACATGTTGAAGCCGGTCTGCGTACCGGCGATCTCGCTTCGCCGTGGCCGGAAGAGGGCAACCGCAAACTCACCGGTCATCTTGCCCGTCTGCACTTCACCCCTACCACCCGCTCGCGTCAGAACCTGTTGCAGGAAAACCTGCCCGATTCGCGCATCATTGTCACCGGCAATACGGTCATTGATGCGCTGCTGTGGGTTCGCGATCGGGTGCTGGATGACTGCAATCTGAATGCACAATTAGCGGCGCGCTATCCCTTTATCGACCCGGATAAGAAACTGGTGCTGGTTACCGGTCACCGGCGTGAAAGCTTTGGCGGCGGTTTTGAGCGTATCTGCAGCGCGCTGGCGCAGATTGCCCGCCAGCATCCTGAGGCGCAGATCGTCTATCCGGTGCACCTCAATCCGAATGTCAGCGAGCCGGTTAACCGGATTCTCAGCGGCATTGAGAATATCATTCTGATTGAACCGCAGGAGTATCTGCCTTTTGTCTGGCTGATGAACCGTGCCTGGCTGATTCTGACCGATTCCGGCGGCATTCAGGAGGAAGCGCCTTCACTGGGTAAACCGGTGCTGGTGATGCGTGACACGACCGAGCGTCCGGAAGCGGTTGATGCGGGTACCGTTAAACTGGTAGGGACGGATATCGACAGGATCGTGGCCAGTGTCAGTGAATTGCTGAGCGACGACGATGCCTGGCAGGCGATGAGCCATGCCCATAATCCGTATGGCGATGGCAAAGCCTGTGGCCGAATTTTACAAGCCTTAAAAGATAACAGAGCTGAATTATGAGTTTTGAAACCATCTCCGTGATTGGACTGGGATACATTGGGCTGCCGACGGCAGCCGTTTTTGCCTCAAAGGGAAAAAAAGTGGTGGGCGTGGATATCAACGCGCGTGCCGTTGAAACCATCAATCGTGGCGCGATCCATATCGTAGAACCCGATTTAGATGAAGTGGTGCATGCGGCGGTTACGCGTGGCGACCTGCGCGCCACCACGCAGCCTGAACCCGCTGACGCTTTTCTGATCGCCGTACCGACGCCGTTCAAAGATGAATATCAGCCCGATCTGCGCTTTGTGAAAGCCGCAGCGGAGTCGATCGCACCGGTTCTGAAGAAGGGCGATCTGGTGATTCTGGAGTCCACCTCACCGGTGGGCAGTACAGAACAGATGGCCGAGTGGCTGGCTGCGGCGCGTCCTGATCTGCGCTTTCCGCAGCACGGTAAGACGCCCGATATTTTTGTCGCCTACTGCCCGGAGCGCGTACTGCCTGGCAAGGTAATGGTTGAGCTGATTAACAACGACCGGGTGATTGGCGGCATGACGCCTGCCTGTTCCGCCCGCGCCAGCGCGTTATACCGGCTGTTTCTGAAAGGTGAATGCGTTGAGACCAACGCCCGCACCGCCGAGATGTGCAAGCTGACTGAAAACAGCTTCCGTGACGTCAATATCGCCTTTGCCAATGAGCTGTCGCTGATTTGTGCCGAACAGGAAATTAACGTCTGGGAACTGATTGCGCTGGCGAATCGTCATCCGCGCGTCAATATTCTGCAACCCGGTCCCGGCGTGGGTGGTCACTGTATCGCCGTCGATCCCTGGTTTATTGTGGCGCAGAATCCTGAACTGGCACGCCTGATCCGCACCGCGCGTGAGGTGAATGACGCCAAGCCGCAGTGGGTGCTGGACCAGGTGAAAACCGCGCTGGCGGATTGCCTGACTCAAACCGGCAAGCGCGCCAGCGAGGTCACTATCGCCTGCTTTGGTCTGGCCTTTAAACCTGACATTGACGACCTGCGCGAGAGCCCGGCCGTGGGCGTGACCCAGAAAATTGCAGAGTGGCACAGTGGCAAGACCTGGGTGGTTGAACCTCACATCGAGCAGCTTGCGGACTCGCTGGCTGATAACGCCGAACTGGTCTCCTGCGAGCAGGCGCTGGCTCAGGCCGATATTCTGGTGATGCTGGTCGATCACCGTGCCTTCCGCGCGATTAACGCCGCCGATGTTCAGCAGAACTGGATTGTCGATACCAAAGGCGTGTGGCGATGAAGCGCTTTTTGATCACGGGCGGTGCCGGTTTTATCGGTTCGGCTCTGGTGCGCTTTCTGATCGCAGAAACCGAACATCAGGTCGTGGTTGTCGATAAACTCAGCTACGCGGGAAATCTGGCGTCACTCGCCAGTGTGGCCAACTCGGACCGCTTCTGTTTTGAGCAGGTCGACATCTGTGACCGTACGGCACTTGATGAGGTGTTTGCCCGTCATCAGCCCGACTGCGTGATGCATCTTGCCGCTGAAAGCCATGTTGATCGCTCGATTGACGGGCCGGCGGCTTTTATCGAAACCAATATTGTCGGGACCTGGCAGTTGCTGGAGGCTGCGCGTTCTTACTGGCAAACGCTGGATGACGCGCGTAAAAGGGCCTTTCTGTTCCACCATATCTCGACCGATGAAGT
Source organism: Pantoea sp. MT58 (assembly GCF_014495885.1). Lineage (NCBI taxonomy): Bacteria > Pseudomonadati > Pseudomonadota > Gammaproteobacteria > Enterobacterales > Erwiniaceae > Pantoea > Pantoea sp. MT58. The sequence continues at coordinate 3,935,739 of NZ_CP061083.1, read as the reverse complement.
CTTTGGCGATCTGCATGACAGCCAGGCGTATTTCACCGAAACCACCCCTTATGCGCCAAGCAGTCCTTACGCCGCCAGCAAGGCCAGCAGCGACCATCTGGTGCGTGCCTGGCTACGAACCTATGGTCTGCCCACGCTGGTCACCAACTGCTCAAACAACTACGGCCCGTGCCATTTCCCGGAGAAGCTGATCCCGCTGACCATCATCAATGCGCTGGCCGGTAAGGCCTTGCCGGTTTACGGTAACGGGCAGCAGATTCGCGACTGGCTCTACGTTGAAGATCATGCCCGTGCACTCTACCAGGTGGTCAGCTATGGCAAGCCCGGCGAGACCTATAATATTGGCGGTCATAACGAGCGTCGCAATATTGAGGTGGTCGAGACGATTTGCAGCCTTCTTGAAGAGCTGGCAGCAGAGCAGAAACCCGCAGGGCTTGCGCATTACCGCGACCTGATTACCTATGTCGCTGACCGCCCTGGTCACGATCAGCGCTACGCCATTGATGCCAGTAAAATTGCGCATGAACTTGGCTGGGTGCCACAGGAAACCTTTGAAAGCGGCATGCGTAAAACCGTGGCATGGTATCTGGCGAATCCCGCCTGGTGGCAGGCCATTCTGGATGGTCGTTATCAGGGTGAACGCCTCGGCTTATCGCAATAAACCCGCGTAAGGAGCAGCGATGAAAGGCATCATTTTAGCGGGAGGATCGGGCACGCGGTTACACCCGATAACCCGGGCAGTATCAAAGCAACTTCTGCCGGTCTACGACAAACCGATGATCTACTATCCGCTTTCCGTGCTGATGCTGGCCGGGATTCGCGACATTTTGCTGATCACCACGCCGGAGGATCGGGCGCAGTTTGAACGCCTGCTGGGTGATGGCAGTGAATTTGGTATTCGCCTCAGCTATGCGGTGCAGCCCAGTCCCGATGGACTGGCACAGGCCTTTATCATCGGCGAATCCTTTATCGGCGATGACAATTGCTGCCTGGTGCTCGGTGATAACCTCTATTTTGGTCAGGGCTTCAGCCCCAAGCTGCGGAAAGTGGTCGAACAGAATCGTGGTGCAACGGTGTTTGGCTATCAGGTTATGGACCCGGAACGTTTCGGTGTGGTGGAGTTTGACGATAACTTTAAGGCGATCTCGATTGAAGAGAAGCCACAGCAGCCGAAATCGCGCTGGGCGGTCACCGGCCTCTACTTCTATGACAATCAGGTTATCGAATTCGCGAAGCAGGTTAAGCCTTCATCGCGGGGTGAGCTGGAAATCACCGCCATCAACCAGATGTATCTGGAGCGCGGTGAGCTGACAGTCGAACTGCTGGGACGAGGCTTTGCCTGGCTGGATACCGGGACACACGACAGCCTGGTGGAAGCCAGCATGTTTGTGCAGACGGTAGAAAAACGTCAGGGCTTTAAAATTGCCTGCCTGGAAGAGATCGCCTGGCGTAACAGCTGGCTCAGCGATGACCAGTTGCGTGCCGCGGGTGAAGCGCTGACAAAAACTGGCTATGGCCAATACCTGCTGGATTTATTACATGCCCGTCCACGTCAATATTAATCCCCTTAGCTGGGAGAGCACATTCTTCGGTGTTGATACCGTGCGGCTGGAGCCGCAGGGCGAGACGCCGCTGGAGCAGGCGCTGCGGCATCCCTGTGCACTGATACAGATGAAAGTCGCTGCCAGCGAGACGGCACTGATTGATACGCTGCAGCAGCATCAGTTTCAGCTGGCAGAAGGCGAAGCAGACCTGACGCTGGCGGTTAAAGAGACGGAACGTCAGGCGGGGATTCGCATTGCGCGTGACGCACAAATTCCGCCATTGCGCGATGCCGCATCTCAGCTCTTCAGCCAGAGCCGTTTTCGCGCGCCCTGGTATGCGCCGGACGCCAGCGGTCGCTTCTATGCGCAGTGGATTGAAAATGCGGTGCGCGGCACATTTGACGACCAGTGCCTGGTAGCCAGTGACGCCACCGGTCAGTTGCAGGGTTTTGTTTCGCTGCGCGTGGCAGACGGCGATGCGCGAATCGGTCTGCTGGGCGTGCTGCCTGACGCGCAGGGCCAGGGCGTGGGTCAGCGACTGCTGCTGGCGGCGGCGGACTGGGCACGGGTAAGACAGCTGGCTCAGCTTCGGGTTGCCACCCAGATGAGTAATCTCACGGCGATGCGCCTCTATTTACGCAGCGGTGCCCGGCTCGACAGCACCGCCTACTGGTTTTACAGGAAAGGTCATGATTCCATTTAATGCGCCCCCGATTGTGGGCACAGAAATTGATTATATGCAGTCGGCAATGAACAGCGGCAAGCTGTGCGGTGACGGCGGATTTACCCGTCGCTGTCAGCAGTGGATGGAGCAGCGTTTCGGTAGCAAAAAAGTGCTGCTCACTCCCTCCTGTACCGCTTCGCTGGAGATGGCGGCGCTGTTAATCGATCTGCAGCCCGGCGATGAAGTGATCATGCCGAGCTACACCTTTGTCTCGACCGCTAATGCCTTTGTGCTGCGCGGCGCGCGCATCGTGTTTGTCGATGTGCGCCCGGACACCATGAACATCGATGAAACGCTGATCGAAGCCGCTATCACTGAAAAAACCCGCGCCATTGTGCCGGTGCATTACGCAGGCGTGGCCTGTGAAATGGACACCATTATGGCGCTGGCGGCAAAGCATAAGCTGTTTGTGATCGAAGATGCGGCGCAGGGCGTGATGTCACGCTACAAAGGGCGCGCCCTGGGCACCATTGGTCATATTGGCTGCTTCAGTTTTCACGAAACCAAGAACTACACCGCCGGTGGCGAAGGTGGCGCGACACTCATTAACGACGCCAGCCTGGTCGAGCGCGCCGAGATCGTGCGGGAAAAAGGTACCAACCGCAGCCAGTTCTTCCGGGGTCAGGTCGATAAATATACCTGGCGCGATATGGGGTCGAGCTACCTGATGGCCGATCTGCAGGCGGCCTATCTCTGGGCGCAGCTGGAAGCCGCTGAGCGCATCAACCAGCAGCGGTTACGCATCTGGCAGCGCTATTACGACGCACTCCAGCCGCTGGCGGCCCAGGGACGTATCAGCCTGCCGGTGATCCCCGCCAGCTGTGAACACAATGCGCACATGTTTTATATCAAACTGCGCGATCAGGACGATCGCCAGGCGCTGATCAACTGGATGAAAGAAGCTGAGATACTGACGGTGTTCCACTATATTCCGCTGCACAGTTCGCCAGCCGGTGAGCGTTTCTCGCAGTTTGTCGGCGACGATCGCTATACCACGCAGGAAAGTGAACGTCTGCTGCGCCTGCCGCTGTTCTATAACCTGTCCGATAATAATCAGAGCACGGTTATCAGCTCACTGCTGAGCTTCTTTTCCTGATGTCATTGGCCAGAGCCTCAGTGTGGACCGCATCGTCCACGCTGGTAAAAATTGTGGCTGGTCTGCTGGTGGTCAAACTGCTGGCGGTAAGTTTCGGACCCGAGGGTGTCGGCCAGGCGGGGAACTTTCGTCAGCTGATCACCGTGCTGGGTGTGCTGGCGGGCGCGGGCATCTTCAATGGCGTCACCACCTATGTGGCGCAGTATCAGCAGCAGCCCGGACAACTGCGCGCGATGGTGGGCACGGCATCCGCTATGGTGCTGGGCTTTTCCGGTGTGCTGGCGCTGCTGTTTCTGCTGGCGGCGGCACCCATCAGCGCCGCGCTGTTTGGTCATGATCGCTATCAGGGCGTCATCCGCGTCGTCGCCTTTCTTCAGCTCGGTATCGCCTGGGCCAACTTTACCCTGGCGCTGCTGAAGGGTTATCGCGATGCGCGCGGTAATGCGCTGGCACTGATTCTCGGCAGCCTGACTGGCGTGGCGGGCTATCTGCTCTGCTGGTGGCTGGGTGGCTATCAGGGGGCGCTGATTGGCCTGGCACTGGTGCCGGCCTTGCTGCTGCTGCCGGCGCTACTGATGCTGAAACGCCGCGCACCGCTGCCGCTGAGCTGGCTGCGTCCGCAATGGCACCCTGAGCTGGCGCGTAATCTGGCAAAATATACCCTGATGGCGCTGATCACGGCTGTGACCCTGCCGGTCGCCTGGGTGTTGATGCGTAACCTGCTGGCAGAGCAGGAAGGGTGGGCGCAGGTAGGATTGTGGCAGGGTGTCACCAGTATTTCGGATGCCTATCTACAGTTTATCACCGCAACCTTTAGCGTCTGGCTGTTGCCGACGCTGGCGCGGCTTGAGAGCAAACACGACATTGCACGCGAGATTGGCCGTGCACTGCGTTTTGTACTGCCCGCCGTAGCGGTTGCCAGTTTTGGTGTCTGGGTGCTGCGCGATTTCGCCATCAGCCTGTTGTTCTCTGAGGCTTTTCGCGGGATGCGCGATCTTTTCGTCTGGCAGCTGTGCGGTGATGTTTTTAAAGTCGGTGCCTATGTTTTCGGATATCTGGTTATCGCCAAAGCCTCGCTGCGCTTTTATGTTCTCACTGAGATCAGCCAGTTTCTGTTGCTGACGCTGTTCTCACGCTGGTTGATCCCGTTACATGGCGCGACGGGTGCGGCGCAGGCCTATATGTTTACCTATGTGGCTTACTTTGCCCTGTGTTGTGGCGCTTTTATTGTTTACTGCCGGAAAAAATGACTTTAATTCACGTTTTGGGATCGGACATTCCCCACCACAATCTTACGGTGCTGCGCTTTTTCAACGATGTACTCAGCGTTAAGCAGCCCGTGGCTTCGCCACGCCATTTTATGGTAGTAACGCAGCAGCCAGAGAGCCTGGCACCGTTCAGTGCATTGCAGATTGAGTGCTTTACCAGCAAGAAAGCGCTGGCGCAGGCGGTGCTGCAGCGGGCCAGAAATCGTCAGCAGCGTTTTTTCTGCCACGGTCAGTTTAACCCGTGGATCTGGCTGGCGTTACTCAGTGGCAAGTTGCGCCGTTCCCAAATCTTCTGGCATGTCTGGGGTGCCGATCTCTATGAAGATTCACGCAGCCTGAAGTTTCGCCTGTTCTATCTGGTTCGCCGGATAGCACAGGGACGCGTTGCACAGGTTTTTGCGACCCGTGGCGACCTGCATCACTACCAGCAGCGTCATCGCAGGGTGCCGGGTTCGCTGCTCTATTTCCCGACCCGAATGCCCGCCGCCGCAGTTGAGTCTGATCCCGCAGAGCCGTTTACGCTGCTGCTGGGCAACTCCGGCGATCCAAGTAACCGGCATATTGAAGGTTTAAAAGCGATTCGCGCGCAGTTTGGCACGCAGGTGCGCATCGAGGTGCCGCTGGGCTATCCGCCAGGCAACGAGGCGTACATCAGTGAGATTCAGGCTGCAGCAGAGACACTGTTCCCTGACGGGCAGGTGAATCTGATGCGTGAAAATCTGGCGTTTGATGATTATTTAGCGCTGCTGGCGCGCTGTCATGTCGGCTATTTTATGTTTGAACGTCAGCAGGGAGTGGGAACACTCTGTCTGCTGATCCAGGCCAACGTGCCGTTTATCCTGACCCGCAAAAATCCGTTCTGGCGTGATGTGGCTGAGCAGCAGCTTCCGGTATTGTTCAGCGAAGATACGCTGTCGCCTGCGATGATTGCCGAGGCACGCCGCCAGCTGATGAGCTGTGATAAACAGGCGATCGCCTTTTTTTCGCCGGGCTATCTCGCAGGCTGGCGGGCCGCGTTACAGCTCAGCGAAGGGGAGTTGTCATGAGTCTTATGCAGTTTGGCGGCCTGCTGGTGGTCTATCTGCTGTCGCTGGTTTTTATTCTGACCCTGACCTGGCGGGAGTTTAAGCGCGTCCGTTTTAACTTCCACCTGTTCTTTACACTGCTGTTCTTACTGACCTTTTACTTCGGCTTCCCACTGACCTCGGTGCTGGTGTTTCGCTTTAATGTTGAGGTGGTGCCGGTCGAGAATCTGCTGGAGGCGTTGCTGTCAGCGACGGCATTTTACGCCATTTATTACGTCAGTTATAAAGTGCGGCTGAAGCCCGCCAGTGCGCCACCGGCGAAGCCCTGGCTGCAGATGAATCGGGTTGAAACGCACCTGACCTGCGTGATTCTGGCGCTGGTGGCGCTGGGAACCGTCACTGTGTTTTTCATTCACAACGGTTTTCTGCTGTTCCGCCTGACCGCCTATAACCAGATCTTCTCCAGTGAAGTCTCGGGGGTGGCGCTCAAGCGCTTCTTCTACTTCTTTATTCCGGCGATGTTGATCCCCTATTTTCTGAGCCCGACGCGCCGCAACTGGCTGCTGTTCCTGGTGGTGACGGTGGCCTTTGGTTTGCTGACCTACGCACTGGTGGGCGGCACCCGCGCCAATATCATTATTGCTTTTGCCCTGTTCCTGTTCATCGGGATCACCCGTGGCTGGATCACATTGTGGATGCTGGCAACGGCGGGCGTACTGGCGATTGCGGGGATGTTCTGGCTGGCGCTGCGCCGCTATAACCTCGACGTAATGGGCGATGAAGCGTTTTATACCTTCCTCTATCTGACGCGTGATACGTTCTCGCCGTGGGAGAATCTGGCTCTTCTGCTGGATAACTACGCCCGCATTGAGTTCCAGGGGCTGGCGCCGCTGTGGCGTGATTTCTACGTTTTCATTCCGACCTGGCTCTGGCCGGATCGGCCGCTGGCGGTGTTAAACAGTGCGAACTACTTCACCTGGGAAGTGCTGAATAACCATTCTGGCCTGGCGATTTCCCCCACATTAATTGGATCGCTGGTGGTGATGGGCGGCGTCTGGGCGATTCCAGTTGGTGCTGTCGCGGTAGGGATGATTATCAAAGCCTTTGATGCGATCTATCAGCGTGGCTGCCTTGAGACCAATCGCTACACCGGCGCCATCCTGCAAAGCTTCTGTTTTGGCGCGGTATTTAACATGATTGTGCTGGCCCGCGAAGGTCTCGATGCGTTCGGTTCTCGCGTGGTGTTTTTCTGCATCATTTTTGCTGCCTGTCTGGGCATAGCTAAATTACTTTTCTGGTTACTGGATCGCGCAGGTTTGATTCGCGACCGCAGCAGGCGGGTGTTGCACAGCCCGCTCTGATTAACCTCTGGGATTGACGGAAGATATGACAACGTTAACTGAGACGCCGCAGTACCGGATTCGCGGCGTTGATTTGTATGGCTTCGAAAACATGCCGTCGGCGGTGAATTTTTTGATGCCGCCGCAGCGCGTTCGCAGCGGTATTTTAGTGGCGATCAATGCAGAGAAGATTCTGACCGCTGAGCGGGATGAGGGATTACGCACGCTGTTAGCGCAGGCTGAATATGCGTATGCCGATGGCATCAGTATTGTGCGGTCGATTCGTAAAAAATATCCGCAGGCGTCGGTGCAGCGCATTGCGGGAGCAGATTTATGGGAAGCGTTGATGGAGCGCGCCGGGCGTGAAGGGACGCCGGTGTTTCTTATCGGTGGTCGCCAGCGGGTGCTGGATGAAACCTGTGATAAGTTACGCCGCCAGTGGAATGTGAATATTGTTGGCGCGCAGGATGGCTATTTTGCGCCAGCCGATCAGGATGCGCTGTTTGCCCGGATTGCGGCTAGCGGTGCGAAGCTCGTCACTGTAGCGCTGGGATCGCCACGTCAGGAGCTGCTGATGCTGGCGTGCCGTGCGCACTGTCCTGATGCGCTCTACATGGGCGTAGGCGGAACCTACGATGTTTTTACCGGTCATGTGAAGCGCGCCCCTAAAATCTGGCAGCGACTGGGGCTGGAGTGGCTCTATCGTCTGATTCGACAACCGAGCCGCCTGCGCAGGCAATTAAAACTGCTTAAATATTTGCGCTACCACTGGCGCGGCGATCTCTGATATTGCTGATAAATGCCGCATTTTTAGGCATTGTGAGAGAGGAAATGCACTATTTGTCGAGAAAGTGCACAAAGCGTAATCAAACGCGTCTTTTTATTTAAAAAGCACTAGACACGATGGGCGCTTATCTCTAGTATGCACATCCGCAACGGCGCTACGCGCCCGTAGCTCAGCTGGATAGAGCGCTGCCCTCCGGAGGCAGAGGTCTCAGGTTCGAATCCTGTCGGGCGCGCCATATCGTTTGTGCGCATGAGCTTCGGTGGTTGATTTACCGCGGTTGGCAGTAGAGATTTAAATGGTGCAGGTTTTAAATCTGTGACATTAAGAATTGTGGTGGCTATAGCTCAGTTGGTAGAGCCCTGGATTGTGATTCCAGTTGTCGTGGGTTCGAGTCCCATTAGCCACCCCAGATTTTGCTGGGAAACGCGAAGGTGGCGGAATTGGTAGACGCGCTAGCTTCAGGTGTTAGTGTCTTAACGGACGTGAGGGTTCAAGTCCCTCTCTTCGCACCAGGCAAAACAGTTAAAAAAATCGGCGAGTAGCGCAGCTTGGTAGCGCAACTGGTTTGGGACCAGTGGGTCGGAGGTTCGAATCCTCTCTCGCCGACCATTTTTAGAAACCTGTCTGAAAAGACAGGTTTTTTTTCGTCTGTAGAAAAGTGGATTCGAATGTCTGCGGGAGATATGGGCCGGGCCGGCTTGGGTGCTGTGGAACAATGTTGCTGTGAGTTCGAGTCTGCGAAGGGAACACGGTCAGATCGGAAAGGCGCTAATGCCATCCATGGCCGCTCGGCCCACGCGATTACGCACCTCATCCCTGAGGTGCGCCCGTAGCCGGGCCAACGCTCTGCGTTGTTCAAAAACGCTCCCGGCGTTTTTGTCCCAGGCGTGGGACGCTTTCCTCCTCTGACCGTGTTCCCTACGCATTGGGCTTCTTCATTGCTGCGGAATCACTCTGCTTTGACTCCGCACGCAGTATTAGCAGAATCAATAGCGTCGTGAATTGCCGACAAATAAGTCATTGTTATTGTTGAGTTAACAGAGAGATTGATCTTGCTGTCTCTATTAAGAGACAGAGAAAATGCCAGCTGTCGCCGGATACCGACACTTAACATCGGACATGGCTAAGAACAGATTCGGCACTGTGATTAAGTTATTGATTTATAATTACTTTAAAAATAAACCTTAACCTGGCACGGCTTGTGCAACACCTCTGCTGTAGATGCTCATTCCACCTCTTATGTCTGCTTATGCTACATAAACCTGGGAATGATGCAGAGCCAATTTTCGGTACCTGTTGTCTGCCTGCCTGTATCGCGTAAGCCTTACAGGGTTAACAGACACCACGTTGAGTCAGGTACCTCCCGGTTGTCTTACCGACCTGATCTTACACCTGCCACTGGCAGGTGTTTTTTTTTGCCTGCGAGAACCGGATGGCAGATTTTGGGCACAAAAAAGCCGGGCGAGCCCGGCTTTATCCTGTCTGACAATCGCATCAGGCGTTTGGGTTATTCTTCAGCGTCAGCAACAACCCTTCACGGCGCATTTTTGCAGCCTCTTCCGGGCGATGCAGACGGTCATAAACATCTGCCAGCCATGCATAATCGAACGCATCCGGACGCTGCGCCAGCGCCTGCTGCAGCGCGTCAGCTGCCTGCTGCCATTCCCCATGACGCATCAGCAACTGCCCCAGCGTACTGTGCAGCAACGGCGTTGCGCCATGCTGTTTAATCTGCTGACGTAATGCTTTCTCCAGTGCTTCGGGATTGCCGCTTTTGATACGTGGCATCAGCAGTACCAGACGATCGTCATAATGACGTTTCAGGCCTTCCAGCACGATAGACTGTGCGGTGTCGTGATCGTCACACTCAATCAGATGATCCGCCATGGCGACCTGCAACGTCGTATCCTGACGGGTCTTGCGACTCAGTGTGCTCCACCAGCGCTTCAGCCCATCACTGCCCTGATCAGCCATCGCCTGATTCATCAGACCCAGCCAGGCCTGCTGCTGCAAGGCATCACGATGGAGCTCATCGCCGACCTGTGACTTCTGCATCGACGGCAGAATATCCAGCAACGCACTCCAGGCACCTGTGCGAATATACGCCTGTTCGGCCAGGCGCAGCACTTCCGGGTGACGCGGTGCCACTTCCAGCAGGCGGTCGATGCTATGACGTGCAGCGTGATCTTCGTTACGTGCCAGCTGAATACGTGCGCGGGCGATTTCCACCGGAATGGTATTGTTTTCCGACAGCTCTGCAGCACGCTCAAGATGCTGATTAGCACGGGCTTCATCACCACGCTGTTGTGCGGCTTCTGCAGCCAGCAGATAGTTGGCTACAGGCACATCAGCGTGATCGGCATCTTTAGAGAGCAGTTTCTCAACCTGACGGTGGTCGCCTTCTGCCAGCTTCATCAGCGCCGACTGAGTATGGCGCTGGGCGCGACGGCGTTTACGTCCGGTAAACCAGCCACGGGTCCGCGCGCCGGTGTGCAGCACGCGGCGCAGCAGCCACTCTACGGCCAGAATCACCAGCAGGCTGAGAATAAGGATAATGACCAGGCCTGTGACGCTGGTTTCGATATTCCAGTTATCAGTCTGAATCAGCACGTAGCCCTGATGACCGGCAATCATCGGTCCCAGCACCACGCCCGCAATCAGCAGGATAAAGAGGATAAATACCTTAAGCATGCTTAGCCCCCCTGCTGATTAGCAGCGGCAGAAGGTTGCGCTAACAGGTTACGCACCCGCGTCTGCATCAGCTGTTCCAGCAACGGCTGACTTTCCAGGTTATCCGGCAGATCCATATTGATGTTCTGCTGACTCAGCTCATCCAGCTGAGCAAGGAAAGCTTTGGTGGCGGCATCATTAGTGTCGTACCAGGCGCGAACCCAGGCGGACACGGTATCGATAGATTGTTTATAAATCTCATCCTGATGACGCGGAACAGCCTGAGCAGCGATCAGCAGACGTGAGCGGATATTCTCACGCAGATATACATCCTGATTCGGTGCCAGCAGCGGCTGTGCGGTGTTATCGCGGCGACGGATGGTAATAAAATCATCCATAAAATTATGCCAGCTTTTCACCAGATTCTGACGCCATTCGCGCACCGAACCTGAGAGCTCGCCGCCATCGCTGTCCATCGGCGCATCATCGCTGTCGTTATCGGCCAGGCGCAGATTATCAACGTTATTCGACAACTGATTCAGCTTGAGGATCACCCCGTCGTAGTCGACCTGCGTAACGGAAGAGAGGTTGCTGATATCCTGGGTCAGTGCACGACGCACATTCATCACGCTGGGATCGTTCATGTCGGCCAGGCTGGCATCGGCGCTTTTCAGCAGTGCCGCGGCTGTCGTGACATCCTGATCGCTCCAGAGTTTGCGGCCCGCCAGTTTCACCAGATAGTCCGCCTGTGCCAGCAGCCAGCTGCGCACGTCGTTGCCAGAGATCACGGCTACTTTTTCACGCAGGGTTTCCAGCTCTTTTGCTGAGGCATTCTGCTGCTGTTGCGCAGTCTGCAACGCCTTTTCAGCGCTACTTAATTGCTGTGTCAGCTGCTGTTTATCGCTGCCGGCCTGCTGCTGCAACGCGCTTAACTGGTCGCTCAGCTTTTGATTGGTTTGTGCCTGTAAATCAGCCTGATGTTTCCCGTTAAGGTATAAACCCGCACCCATCGCCAGCGCGATGACAATCGCAACGGCACCCAACACCATGCCACCCTTTTTCGCATTACGCGGTGGTATGCTGTTGCTGGAAGAGGAGCGGTCAACCGCTGGGGTGGTTTCTTCAACCATGGCGGAGGAGTCTTTTTGTTCCGTCATATGTGGCACATCCCATTGTTAAAGTTCAGCGTAACGCGCGCAGCAGCGCATCGTTATCGGCACCATCGGCTACCTGAATATCCTGCCAACCTAATCCAGCGGCCAGGGTAGCCAAACGTTCACTGACGACAATCAGTCGGCAGTGGAGCAGCCATTCCTCACGATCAACCGCGGGGAACAGCGAAAAGAGCTGTTGTAACATTTCACCGCTGGTCACCACCAGCACCGAGACGCCGCGATCGCGCCAGCGGCGGCCTTCAACGGGTCCATCATAATGCTTCTGGCAGCGCTGGTAGCAGGCAGCAAACGTTACCTCAGCACCTCGCCGGGTTAAGGTCTCTGCCAGCAATTCGCGTCCGGGATCGCCTCGCAGGATCAGCGCACGTTTACCGGAAATCTGCTGAAGCGTGTTTATCTGGATCAATTCCTCACTGGTTTCATGAGCATGTGGCCAGGTCACCTGCTGGCCACTGACGGTGTGAAACGCCAGTGCGGTGCTGCGACCAATTGCATAATAGTCCAGCTCAGTGGGCCATGCTTTGATCGCATGCTGCGCGTAGTGAATAACCTGCTGAGAAAGGATAAAGACGAGGTCGCCAGCATGAAGTCCGGCGAGCTTCTGGGGCAGAGAGGCGAGGTCAGCGCCCGGTGCGAACTCGATCAGCGGCAGGCTCCACGCCTGTTTGCCAAGGGCATGCAGGCGCGATACCAGCTCTGCCGCTGCGGGTTCCGGGCGCGTCACCAGGATGGTCATGCCGGCGGCTGCCCCTGGTAAACTTCTTTCAGGATTTCACGTGCGCCGCCATTCAGCAGTTCATCGGCCAGTGAAATGCCCATCTGTTCTGCCTGCGCGCGTGGACCCCGGCGTTCGCCGCTGACCATCACCCGGCCATCTGGTGCGCCGACCATGCCGCGCAGCCAGAGGTCATTGCCTTCCAGCACCGCGAAACTGCCGATGGGTACCTGGCAGCCACCCTCTAAGCGGGTATTCATGGCGCGTTCCGCTCTGACGCAGACTTCGGTGTCATCGTGGTTCAGTGCCCGTAACAGGTCAATTAAGACGCTGTCGTCCAGACGGCATTCAATGCCGACCGCACCCTGACCCACGGCGGGCAGGGAAACTTCGGCAGGCATTGCCTGGCGAATGCGATCTTCCAGTCCCAGGCGTTTCAGCCCGGCAACGGCCAGAATGATCGCGTCATACTCTCCGGCATCGAGCTTGCCGAGACGGGTGCCCACATTACCCCGCAGCGAACGGATCACCAGATCCGGACGGCGCGCACTAATCTGGCACTGACGACGCAGGCTGGAGGTGCCGACAATGGCTCCCTGTGGCAGCGCGTCAATAGAGTCATAATGATGGGAAACGAACGCATCGCGCGGATCGTCGCGCTCGCAGATGGTCACCAGGCCCAGACCTTCAGGGAAACTGACCGGCACATCTTTCATGGAGTGCACAGCCATATCGGCACGGCCATCCTGCATCGCCAGCTCAAGCTCTTTGACAAACAGTCCTTTGCCACCCACTTTTGCCAGCGGCGTATCAAGAATAATGTCACCTTTCGTGACCATAGGCACCAGCTCAACGCGAAGTCCCGGATGGGCACTCATGAGGCGTTGCTGTACATAATGTGCCTGCCATAATGCGAGCGGGCTTTGTCTTGTAGCAATTCTGAAAATTTTGTCTAACATGCTGTTAACCATTTTTATCGTTCACTGAATATCCTATCATCTCTGGATGAATACTGTCAGTTTCAACGGATTGAAAAGGGCCTGCGCACGGTTTCAGGCCCGGATTATCAAGCCATAACGTGGGAACCAGCGCTGAAAAGGCGGGAAGCTGGTAAGAACGTGCTAAACTGTTAAGTAGCGCAACTTTCTTTACGGTCAATCTGGCGAGTGTTAGATTGATCACGTTTCCAGCAATTATCTGCCCACTTTTTACTTTAATAAGCGGCAGAGCGTGGAAACAGGGTGCTTAAACACTGGGACAATCAGGCGAAACGTCTTGTACCTCTACATTGAGACACTGAAACAGAGACTGGATGCAATCAACCAGCTGCGCGTTGATCGTGCGCTGGCTGCTATGGGACCCGCTTTTCAGCGCGTCTACAGTCTGCTGCCAACCTTATTACATTATCAACATCCTCAGATGCCGGGTTACCTTGAAGGTAGCGTTCCATATGGCATCAGCTTCTACACGCCTGATGAAAATCAGCGCCAGCTGCTGGCCGATCTCACCGGCGACAGCGACCTGCGCCATGCCGATGCGCCGAAAGGCGAGATGCCAATCACCGCCATTTACTCCATGGGCAGCACCTCGTCTGTCGGCCAGAATAGCGTCTCGGATCTCGATATCTGGGTCTGCCATCAATCCTGGCTTGATAATGAAGAGCGCCTGAATCTGCAGCGCAAATGTACGCTATTGCAGAAGTGGTGCGTCTCAATGGGTGTGGAAGTCAGTTTCTTCCTGATTGATGAGAACCGCTTCCGTCACAATGAAAGCGGCAGCCTGGGCGGTGAAGATTGCGGCTCAACCCAACACATTTTGCTGCTGGATGAGTTTTACCGTACTGCGGTTCGTATGGCGGGCAAACGTCTCCTGTGGAATATGGTACCGGGTGAAGAAGAGCATCACTATGACGATTACGTGATGTCGCTGTACGCGAAAGGCGTGCTGACCCCCAATGAGTGGCTCGATCTGGGTGGCCTCGGTACGCTGTCTGCTGAAGAGTATTTTGGTGCCAGTCTGTGGCAGCTCTATAAAAGCATCGACTCGCCTTATAAAGCCGTACTGAAAACGTTGCTGCTGGAAGCCTATAGCTGGGAATACCCGAACACGCAGCTGCTGGCGATGGATATCAAACAGCGCCTGCACGACGGCGAAATCATCTGCTTCGGACTCGATCCTTACTGCATGATGCTGGAACGCGTAACGCACTATCTCACCAGCGTTGACGATCAGCCGCGTCTTGATTTGGTTCGTCGCTGCTTCTATCTCAAAGTGTGTGAAAAGCTCAGCACCGAAGATCATCATCATCGCACCGGCTGGCGTCGCGAGATTTTATCGCAGCTGGTCAAAGAGTGGGGCTGGAACGAAGAGAAGATTGCCGTTCTGGACAACCGCGCCGAGTGGAAAATTGAGCGGGTGCGCGAAGCTCATAATGAATTACTGGATGCGATGATGCAAAGCTATCGCAACCTGATCCGCTTTGCCCGCCGTAATAACTTAAGCGTTAGCGCCAGCCCGCAGGATATCGGTGTATTAACCCGTAAACTGTATGCCGCGTTTGAAGCGCTGCCGGGCAAAGTGACGCTGGTGAACCCGCAGATTTCGCCCGATCTCTCTGAACCGAATCTGACCTTTATTCATGTCCCACCTGGCCGTGCCAACCGTTCCGGCTGGTATCTCTATAACCAGGCACCAGATATGGATTCGATCATCAGCCATCAGCCGCTGGAATATAACCGCTACCTGAACAAGCTGGTGGCGTGGGCGTGGTTTAATGGTCTGCTGACCCGCAAAACCCGGCTGCATATTAAAGGCAATGAGATTTGCGATCTGGCGCGTCTGCAGGAGCTGGTTAACGATGTTTCCAGCCACTTCCCGCTGCGTCTGCCTTCGCCGACACCAAAAGCGCTCTACAGTCCGTGCGAAATTCGTCACCTGGCGATTATTGTTAACCTTGAGCATGACCCGACAGCGGCCTTCCGCAACCAGGTGGTGCACTTCGACTTCCGCAAGCTGGATGTTTTTAGCTTTGGTCAGCAGCAGCAGTGCCTGATTGGCAGTATCGATCTGCTCTATCGCAACTCCTGGAATGAGGTGCGTACACTGCATTTCAGCGGCGAACAGGCGATGATCGAAGGACTGAAAACCATTCTTGGCAAGATGCATCAGGATGCCGCACCGCCGGATACGGTGGAAGTGTTCTGCTACAGCCAGCACCTGCGCGGTCTGATCCGCACGCGCGTGCAGCAGCTGGTCTCAGAGTGCATTGAGCTGCGCCTTTCCAGCACACGTCAGGAGCCGGGCCGCTTTAAAGCGCTGCGCATGGCAGGCCAGACCTGGGGTCTGTTCTTTGAACGTATGAGTGTTTCTGTGCAGAAGCTGGAAAATGCCGTTGAGTTTTATGGCGCGATCTCCAACAACAAGCTGCATGGACTCTCTATTAAAGTCGAAACGAATCAGACGCCGCTGCCACCCGTTGTTAACGGCTATGCCAGCGAAGGCATCATTCAGTTCTTCTTTGAAAACACCACGGATGAGCGCGGCTTCAATATCTACATTCTCGATGAGACGAATCGGGTTGAGGTCTATCACCACTGTGAAGGCAGCAAAGAGGAGCTGGTGCGCGACGTCAGTCGGTTCTACTCCTCATCGCACGATCGCTTCACATATGGGTCGAGCTTTATCAACTTTAACCTGCCGCAGTTCTATCAGATTGTGAACACGGGTGAGCGATTCCAGGTGATTCCGTTCCGTAGTCAGACGCTGACGCAGCTGTGTACGACGCAGCCTGACAACGACAACAGCGACTATCAACCGCGCTATCAGGTGCATTGATGCTGACGGCCTGCCTGCGCTCTGCAGGTGGCCGCTATCTTTCTGGCTTGTCACCCGGTTCACGCTATTAGCGGGGATTTCCTGTTGCTTTTCCACCTTCAACTGCGATGATAAGCATCCAGGTAAAGGACATGAAGAGCATAAAGAATGAAGAAAGTAATAAGCCTGTTGGCCGTGACACTGGCTGTAACCAGCCTTGCAGGTTGTGGTCTGAAAGGACCGCTTTACTTCCCGCCGAAGGATCAGCCGAAGAAACAACAATCGCCGACCGAACGCCAGAAAGCGGATGCCAAAAAAGCCGATGTGGGCGGACTGGTTACCGGCAACTCAGGCGTACAAGCGAACTAATCTGATGGCTTATCCGGCGGAGCAAAAAATGCAGTTCTCCAAAATGCACGGTCTCGGCAACGATTTTATGGTTGTGGATGCAGTGACACAAAACGTCTTTTTTTCGCCGGAGTTGATCCGCCGGCTGGCCGATCGTCATCTGGGGATCGGATTTGATCAGCTGCTGATTGTTGAACCCCCTTACGATCCCGATCTCGATTTCCACTATCGCATTTTCAACGCCGACGGCAGTGAAGTGGCTCAGTGCGGTAACGGTGCGCGCTGTTTTGCCCGCTTTGTTCAGCTCAAAGGGCTGACCAACAAGACCGATATCCGGGTCAGTACGCAAAATGGCCGTATGGTCCTGACCGTGACGCCGGATGACCAGGTGCGCGTGAACATGGGCGAGCCCAACTTTGAGCCTCAGCAGGTGCCGTTCCGCGCCAACAAAGCCGAAAACCTCTATCTGCTGCGCGTTGCCGAACAGACGGTAATGCTGGGTGCGGTGTCGATGGGTAATCCTCACTGCGTCATCCAGGTTGAAAGTGTGAAAACCGCGCAGGTTGAACTGCTGGGCCCGATTCTGGAGAGCCATGAGCGTTTCCCGGATCGCGTCAATGTGGGTTTTATGGAGATCATCAATCCCGAACATATCCGCCTGCGCGTCTATGAACGCGGCGCGGGTGAAACACAGGCGTGCGGCAGTGGCGCCTGTGCTGCCGTTGCATGCGGCATTCAGCAGGGCATTCTGGCACCTAACGTCCGTGTCGATCTGCCTGGTGGAACGCTGCATATCTCCTGGAAAGGTGCCGGTCAGCCGCTCTATATGACCGGGCCTGCGACACACGTCTACGATGGGTTTATTCATCTATGAAAAATATCGAAGAGCAGACTGACAGTTCGGTTCTGCTGGACGATCAGGCCGTCAGTGATTATCTGCGGCAGAATCCCGATTTCTTTATCCGCAATGCCCGCGCAGTTGAACAGATGGCGGTGCCGCATCCGGTGCGCGGCAGCGTGTCGCTGGTTGAGTGGCACATGGCGCGGCAACGCAACCACATTCAGCGGCTGGAAGAAGAGATCACGCTGCTGATGGAGCAGGCCAGCGCTAACCACGAACTGTTTGACCGTCTGCTGTCGCTGGAAAGTCATCTGGCAGCGGCTGATTCGCTGCAGGATATGCTCAACCGACTGCACCGCTGGGCACGTGAATTGGGCCTGGCAGGTGCCAATGTGCGGCTGTTTAGTGATAAATGGCTGCTGGGCGCGCCTTCCGATTTCTTTCAGCTGAGCCTGTCGCGTCAGGCGTTTGAACCGCTGCGTATTCAGCGCTTCGGTAACCAGCATCACTATCTCGGCAACATTAATGGCCCGGAACTGCTGCTGCTGCTGCCGCAGGCAAAAGCGATCGGTTCGGTGGCCATGTCGCTGATGGGCGAAGAGGGCGATCTCGGCGTGCTGGTGTTCAGCAGTCGCGACAGCCAGCACTACCAGTCGGGTATGGGGACACTGCTGTTGCAGCACCTGTCGCAGATGATGCCTGATCTGCTTTCCCGCTGGGTCGAGCGCGCATGAGTAGCACGCTGCTGGAGGCTGTCGACGGATTCCTGCGCTACCTGAAAGTGGAGCGCCAGCTGAGTCCGTTAACCCAGAGCAGCTATGCGCGACAGCTTGCCGCGCTGGTGGCGATTGCTGACGAGATGAAGCTCAGCAGCTGGGCACAGCTGGAACCCGCGCAGGTGCGCAGCATGGCGGCGCGTAGCCGTCGTGCCGGACTCTCTGCCAGCAGCCTGGCGCTGCGCCTCTCTGCGCTGCGCAGTTTCCTCGACTGGCAGGTGAGTCAGGGTTTGCTCTCCGCTAATCCTGCCAAAGGGGTAATGACGCCACGTAAAGCACGGCATCTGCCCAAAAATATTGATGTTGATGAAGTGAATCAGCTGCTGGAGATCGACCTTGACGATCCGCTGGCGGTGCGCGACCGGGCGATGCTGGAAGTGATGTATGGCGGCGGTCTGCGTCTCTCCGAACTGGTCAATATGGATTGCCGCCATGTCGATCTCGATTCCGGTGAAGTGTGGGTCGTGGGTAAGGGCAGCAAAGAGCGCCGGGTTCCGATTGGCCGCACGGCCGTCACCTGGATCCAGCACTGGCTGCCGCTGCGTGAAACGTTCGGTGCCCAGGATGATGCGCTGTTTCTGTCGACGCGCGGCAACCGCATTTCGCCCCGCAACGTACAGAAGCGCTTTGCCGAATGGGGCATCAGACAGGGTCTGGCGAGCCATATCCATCCGCATAAGTTGCGCCACTCTTTTGCCACGCATCTGCTGGAGTCCAGCGGCGACCTGCGCGCCGTGCAGGAGTTACTGGGGCATGCGAATCTGTCGACGACCCAGATCTACACCCATCTCGACTTCCAGCATCTGGCTTCGGTGTATGACGCTGCGCATCCCCGCGCCAAACGAGGAAAGAACGAATGAAGTTTTATCGTCCGCTGTCGGCCATAAAAGCTATGAGCTTCGACCTTGATGACACGCTCTACGATAACTACCCGGTGATTCGTCGTACCACGCTGGAGTCCCATGCGGCGTTGCAGGCTTTTCATCCGGCGCTGCGTGACTTCACGCCGCAGGATTATCAGCAGTTACGTGACGAACTGCTGCAGCGTGAGCCTGAAATCTATCATGATGTATCGGAGTGGCGACGCCGTTCGGTAGAGCTGGCGATGCTGAATGTCGGCCTCTCGGCCGCTGAAGCGACAGCGGGCGCGGCAGATGTCATGGCGGTCTTTCATCAGTGGCGGAGTCAGGTCGAGATGCCGGATGAGACGCATCAGACGCTAAAAGCGCTGGCGGAAAAAATCCCGCTGGTGGCGGTCACCAACGGTAACGCCTGCCCGGAAAAAATGGGCATTGCGCACTACTTTCAGTTTACGCTGCGGGCCGGGCCGGATGGGCGCGCCAAGCCGTGGCAGGATATGTATCAGCTTGCCGCGCAACGCCTTGATATCGCACCACATCATATTCTGCATGTCGGTGATGACCTCACAACCGATGTCGCGGGCTCACTGCGCTCTGGACTGCAGGCCTGCTGGATTAACCTGCGGCAGGGCAACCTGATGCATATCCCGGATGCGCGCCTGTTGCCGCATGTCGAAATTTCGCGGTTGGCATCACTCACCTCACTGCTATAATGGCTGTAAATTTATCCAGTCGTCTCCTCTTTTCTGCTTTGCCGCCGTCGCTAATCTGGCATCTGTGTCGCCGCCTGACGGGCAGCGATACTGTCTTGCGGCAGGCGGAATAATCAGCGCGACGACGACGCTTTTTCTCTGGTAAACGGTGCTTATGGACGTTTCTGAACTGCTCGATGGTTTGAATGACAATCAGCGCGCTGCCGTTGCGGCTCCGCGCAGTAACCTGCTGGTGCTGGCAGGCGCGGGCAGTGGTAAAACGCGGGTGCTGGTGCATCGCATTGCCTGGCTGATGTCGGTGGAGAATTGCTCTCCCTATTCAATTATGGCGGTGACCTTTACCAACAAAGCGGCCGCGGAGATGCGTCACCGTATCGAGCATCTGATCGGCACCAGTCAGGGCGGGATGTGGATCGGCACCTTCCACGGCCTGGCGCACCGTTTACTGCGCGCTCACCATCTTGATGCCGGTCTGCCGCAGGATTTTCAGATCCTCGACAGTGAAGATCAGCTGCGTCTGCTTAAGCGCCTGATTAAATCCATGAACCTTGATGACAAGCAGTGGCCTGCGCGTCAGGGCATGTGGTACATCAACGGCAAAAAAGATGAAGGCCTGCGGCCAAAGCATATTGAAAGCTACGGCAATCCGATTGAGCAGACCTGGCTGCGCATTTATCAGGCCTATCAGGAAGCCTGTGATCGCGCCGGTCTAGTCGATTTCGCTGAGCTGCTGCTGCGCGCCCATGAGCTGTGGCTCAACAAGCCGCACATTCTTAATCACTACCGCGAACGTTTTACCAACGTGCTGGTGGATGAGTTTCAGGATACCAACAACATTCAGTACGCCTGGATTCGGATGCTGGCGGGCGACAGCGGCCGGGTGATCATCGTGGGCGATGATGATCAGTCGATCTACGGCTGGCGCGGCGCGCAGGTCGAGAATATTCAGCGCTTCCTGCAGGATTTCCCAGGCGCGGAAACCATTCGTCTGGAGCAGAACTATCGCTCAACCAATAACATCCTGAAAGCCGCCAATGCCCTGATCGCCAACAACAATGGCCGCCTGGGTAAAGAGCTCTGGACTGAAGGCAGCGATGGTGAGCCAATCTCTATCTATTGCGCCTTTAATGAGCTGGATGAAGCACGCTTTGTGGTTAACCGCATCAAGGTCTGGATGGAGAACGGCGGCGCGCTCAACGACTGCGCCATTCTCTATCGCAGCAACGCCCAGTCGCGTGTGCTGGAAGAGGCGCTGCTGCAAAGCAGCATGCCGTACCGTATTTATGGCGGCATGCGCTTCTTCGAACGCCAGGAGATCAAAGATGCGCTCTCCTATCTGCGTCTGATGGCGAACCGCAATGACGACGCGGCCTTTGAGCGCGTGGTAAATACCCCGACACGTGGCGTGGGCGATCGCACGCTCGACGTGGTGCGTCAGACCGCCCGTGAGCGTCAGATGACGTTGTGGCAGGCCACGCGCGAACTGCTGCAAAGCCGCGCGCTGGCTGGCCGTGCCGCGTCTGCGCTGCAACGCTTCTGTGAGCTGGTCGATTCACTGGCTACCGAAACCGCCGATTTACCGCTGCATGTTCAGACTGACCGGGTCATTAAAGACTCAGGCCTGTGGCTGATGTATGAGCAGGAAAAAGGTGAGAAGGGCCAGGCGCGTATCGAAAACCTTGAGGAGCTGGTGACGGCAACACGCCAGTTCAGCTATCAGGACGAAGATGAAGATCTGATGCCGCTGCAGGCCTTCTTGTCCCATGCCGCCCTTGAAGCGGGTGAAGGTCAGGCGGACAAGTGGCAGGATGCGGTTCAGTTGATGACGCTGCACTCGGCGAAAGGGCTGGAGTTTAGCCAGGTCTTTATTGTCGGCATGGAAGAGGGGATGTTCCCGAGCCAGATGTCGCTGGATGAAGGCGGCCGTCTGGAAGAGGAGCGTCGTCTGGCTTATGTCGGCGTAACCCGTGCCATGATGAAGCTGACGCTGACCTACGCTGAAACCCGCCGACTCTATGGTAAGGAAGTGTATCACCGGCCTTCCCGTTTCATCGGCGAACTGCCCGAAGCGTGCATCGAAGAAGTGCGTCTGCGCGCCAGCGTGAGCCGTCCGGTAAACCATCAGCGGATGGGTGCCCCGGTGACCAAAAATGACAGCGGATTCGCGCTGGGTCAGCGTGTTCATCACGCGAAATTTGGCGAAGGCACCATCATCAATCTGGAAGGCAGCGGTGAACACAGCCGCCTGCAGGTGGCGTTTCAGGGGCAGGGAATCAAGTGGCTGGTGGCGGCTTACGCAAAGCTGGAAACGCTTTAGCGTGCGGTTGACGGCTTTTTCGTCTCAGCGTAACATGCGCCCACTATTATCATGAGAGGACAATGCCTTGGACACGCCCAGTCGATGCTGGCTCAATGACCTGGATACCAGGAATAACATCTAAGGCTACCTCTTTACGCGGGTAGCCTTAGCGGTTATCAGCGACCTCCCTTTTTGATTCCGTCGCACGAGTCAGCACTGATTTATCTCTGAAACTCTGTTTCCGTGTTCAGGCCGCACGTTCCATGTTGAGGAACGGCGGACTGCCTTGTCCCATTTAGTCTGCAATGGGGAGTATTGCTATGCTGAGCGCATTTAAACTGGATCACAGCCGCCTGACGCGACTGGAGCTGGAAGACGAAAACGACAAACTGACCACCTCCGTCTGGGTCGATCTTATTGAACCGGAAGAGGGCGAACGTGATCGGGTGCAGTCAGAACTGGGTCAGAGCCTGGCAACACGGCCTGAGCTGGAAGACATTGAGGCCTCAGCACGTTTCTTCGAAGATGAAGATGGTCTGCATATTCACTCCTTCTTCTTCTATGAAGATGCTGACGATCACGCCGGTAACTCTACTGTGGCGTTCACCATCCGTGAAGGCCGCCTCTATACACTGCGCGAACGCGAACTGCCCGCTTTTCGCCTCTATCGTATGCGCGCCCGTAACCAGACGCTGATCGACGGCAATGCCTTTGAGCTGCTGCTCGACCTGTTTGAAACCAAAATCGAACAGCTTGCCGATGAAATCGAGAACATCTACAGCGCGCTGGAGAAACTCAGCCGGGTGATCATGGAAGGTCAGCAGGGCGAAGAGTACGATCAGGCGCTGTCGCGGTTAGCGGAACTGGAAGATATCGGCTGGAAAGTGCGCCTCTGTCTGATGGATACCCAGCGCGCGCTGAACTTCCTGGTGCGTAAAGCGCGCCTGCCGGGCAATCAGCTGGAGCAGGCACGTGAAATTCTGCGCGATATCGAATCGCTCCTGCCGCATAACGAATCGCTGTTCCAGAAGGTGAACTTCCTGATGCAGGCGGCAATGGGCTTTATCAATATTGAGCAGAACCGCATCATCAAGATCTTCTCCGTGGTCTCCGTGGTATTTCTGCCGCCAACGCTGGTGGCTTCCAGCTACGGGATGAACTTCGAGTTTATGCCGGAACTGAAGTGGAGCTTTGGTTATCCTGCGGCTATCGGCCTGATGATTCTTGCCGGACTGGCACCTTATCTCTACTTCAAGCGTAAAAACTGGCTTTAAAACAGCCACGGGCCATCTCAGATGGCCCGTTTTGCTGGCTCTCATCCCCGTTTCTGCGTACTCTGACCCTCCTGTTTTTACAAATAATTAACTTCTTATGGACGCTTTTTCGTTGCGCGCGCAGTGGACGCTGCTGTTGCTGGTCTCAGTGTTGCTGGGTGCGGTGCTGCACTATTTTCATGTGCCTGCCGCGCTGTTACTGGGACCGATGATCGTGGGCGTGGTGATGGGGCTATCAGGTGCCACGCTGCGCATTGATAAACGGTTCTTCCTGGTTGCTCAGGCCGTTCTGGGCTGCATGATTGCGCAAAGCCTGTCACCTTCGATTCTGACACCGCTGATTCAGGACTGGCCGATCGTACTGGCGGTGCTGTTGCTGACGCTGGCGGCCAGTGGCTTGTCCGGTTTTCTGCTGGTGCGCTTCAGTCATCTGCCTGGCCCGACCGGCGCATGGGGATCGTCGCCGGGGGGAGCATCGGCCATGGTGGCGATGGCGGGTGACTTTGGCGCTGACGTCCGGCTGGTGGCGTTTATGCAGTATCTGCGGGTGCTGTTTGTCGCCTCGGCGGCCGCGCTGGTGGCGCGCATCGGGCTGGGCGATGAAGCACACAGCGTGTCGCTGCTCTGGTTTCCGGCGCTGAATCGCGGTTTTGCCATTACCCTGGTCGTCATGCTGCTGGGCGCATGGCTGGGCACACGACTGCGCATTCCTTCTGGCGCGTTGCTGCTGCCCGCACTGGCGGGTGCGGCACTGAACAGCAGTCATATCGCGATATTACAGGTGCCGGAATGGTTGCTGGCCGTGGCCTATGCGCTGATTGGCTGGAGCGTGGGACTGCGTTTCACCCGCCCGATTTTTCTGCTGGCACTGCGCACGCTGCCGCAAATGCTGGCCTCGATCTTCGGGTTGATGTTGTTGTGTGGCGGGCTGGCGTGGATGCTGACCCGAATGCTGGATATCGATCTGATGACGGCTTATCTCGCCACCAGTCCAGGCGGACTGGACACGGTGGCGATTATTGCTGCAGGCACGCAGGTCAATATGGCGTTTGTGATGGCGATGCAGACGTTGCGTCTCTTTACCATCCTGCTGACCGGCCCGGCTTTAGCGCGCTTTATCTCACGCTACGCGCGCACGGGAACGGGAGCGGAATGAAAACGCCACCGCATCGCAGACAAACACCAGCAGCGCCAGCCAGATGAAGGCAAAGGTCACCAGCTTGTCTGGCGTGATGGTTTCACCGTAAAACACCACCGCCAGGACAAACATCAGCGTCGGGCCGAGGTACTGGAAGAAGCCCACGGTGGAGAGTCGCAGTCGGCTGCAGGCCGCCGCAAACAGCATCAGTGGAATGGTGGTAACAATGCCGGCCGCAATCAGCTTCAGGTTGAGGCTCAGCGGGTTAGCCGATAAATGGCTGGTGGCGCTGTCGGCAAAGCCAAACAGGTAAATCGCCGCCAGCGGGAACAGCCACAGGGTTTCAATCAGCATACCGCTCTGCGCATCGACCTGAATCTTTTTGCGCAAAAGACCGTACAGGGCAAAGCTCAGCGCCAGGCCCAGCGCGATAATCGGTAACGATCCAAACTGCCACAGCTGCACCAGCACGCCGACGGCTGCCAGCAGTACGGCCAGCCACTGCAGGCGACGAAAGCGT
Organism: Pantoea sp. MT58; assembly: GCF_014495885.1. NCBI lineage: Bacteria > Pseudomonadati > Pseudomonadota > Gammaproteobacteria > Enterobacterales > Erwiniaceae > Pantoea > Pantoea sp. MT58. Next base: position 3,910,813 of record NZ_CP061083.1, on the reverse strand, counting down.
TCGCGCAGAAACAGCATGCCGAACACCACGTTAATCAGCGGGTTAATAAAGTAACCGAGGCTGGCTTCCAGCATATGCTGATTGTTGACCGCCCAGATGAACAGCAGCCAGTTGCCGCCGATCGTCACTGCTGTCAGCGCCAGCATCAGCACTTTTCGGGGCTGGCGCAATACGCTGCGTACACCGGGCCAGCTGCGGCTCAGGGTAATCAGCAACAGCATAAAGAGCGCAGACCAGATCACGCGATGCGTCATGATTTCTGTCGCGGGAACCTGTTTCACCAGCTTGAAATAGGCGGGCGCAATGCCCCAGATAAAGTAAGCGCCCAGTGCAAAGCCAACGCCCTGCCGGGTTTGTTGCGTATCCATATGCGATCCATTCAATGTCGTGGTTAGCCGATAAGATAGGTGGCAGTCGCCGTAGCGATGTAGTCGCCCTGTTGATTGTGCAGCTCCACCCGAGCCACGCCGACTTTGTTACCGGCACGCAGCAGGCTGCTGGTGGCGATGAAGCGTTCACCGCGTCCGGGACGTAAATAGTCGACACGCATATCAATGGTGCCCATGCGCGACAGACGCTGGCGCAGCTCCTCCTCAGTGATGCTCTCCTGACGGGTTAGCGCATTACTGACGCACACCATGCCCGCAGCGACATCCAGTACCGAGGCGATAACACCGCCGTGCAGGATCTGCTGTGCCTGATTACCTACCAGCATGGTTTTGTTATTGAAACTGATCTCTGCGTAGTCTGCGTCAAGGCGCAGCAGCTCCAGGCCCAGCGCCTGATTAAACGGCATGTGATAAACGAAAATTTCGCCGACCAGCTTACGAGCGTCCTGCTGTGTCAGCACGGGTGATGACATGATGATGTGTCCTGAAAAAATCGGGCCAGAGGGGCGCGGAACGTTAATGAGTTGTGTATTCTATGACGCCTGCGAGGGTGTTTCCAGTTTAAGAAATCAGCACTCATGCTCGCTGCCATTTGTGTGTAGAATGGCCTGCTTTTTACGACACCCTTTCAGTTATTCTGATACGCAGTTGCTCACCGGAGAATTCTATGCGTAAGCATCGCGCCTTGCTGGCGGCAATGTTGATATTTCCTGCGCTGGCGCAGGCGGATGAAGCCCAGATTAAAGAGGTTCATGACGCGCCACAGGTCCAGGGCAGCATTATTGCTAACCTGCTGGAGAAGCACGACAACCCGTTTGTTCTCTATCCTTACGAGAACAACTATCTGCTCTACACCTATACCAGCGATCTGAATAAAGAGGCGATCTCATCTTATAACTGGGGAGAAAATGCCCGTAAAGATGAAGTGAAATTCCAGCTCAGTCTGGCATTTCCGTTATGGCGCGGTATTCTGGGCGACAACTCCGTCCTGGCGGCCTCTTATACACAGCGTTCCTGGTGGCAGCTGTCGAATAGCGCGGAGTCTTCGCCATTCCGCGAAACCAACTATGAACCCCAGATCTTCCTCGGCTGGGCAACCGACTATTCACTGGCGGGCTGGACCTTACGGGATGTTGAAGTGGGTCTGAATCATCAGTCCAATGGACGAAGCGATCCGACTTCACGCAGCTGGAACCGTGTTTATGCGCGTCTGATGGCGGAGAACGGTAACTTCCTGGCGGAAATCAAACCCTGGTATCGCATCCCGGAAGGGGAGAGCAGCGATGATAATCCTGATATCACCAAATACATGGGTTATTACCGTGCCAAAGTGGGCTACCGGCTAGGCGACAGTATTTTCAGCGTTGAGGGCAACTATAACTGGAACAGCGGTTATGGCGGCGCGACAATGGGCTGGAGCTACCCTATCAGTGAGCATGTCCGCTTCTATACTCAGGTATTTAGCGGTTACGGTGAATCACTGATCGATTACAACCATCGCCAGACGCGTCTGGGTGTGGGTGTAACGCTTAACGACTTGTTCTAATCTCAAACGTAAGACAGGAATCGCGTGGCAACCTCGGCAGTTCTCAATCAGGAAGCGCTGGCGCAGCAGGTATTGCAGGATACCTTCGGCTATCAGCATTTTCGTCCCGGTCAGCAGACGATCATTCATCAGGCGCTAAGCGGGCGCGATTGCCTGGTGGTGATGCCCACTGGCGGAGGGAAATCGCTTTGTTATCAGATTCCGGCGCTGGTGCGCGAGGGACTGACGCTGGTGGTGTCACCGCTGATCTCTCTGATGAAAGATCAGGTCGATCAGCTGCTGGCGAATGGCGTGGCGGCGGCGTATCTCAACTCCACCATGACGCGCGATCAGCAGCAGACGGTGATGGCAGACTGCCGTACCGGTCGGGTTAAGCTACTTTATATCGCTCCCGAACGCCTGATGATGGATAACTTCCTGGAAAGTCTGGCGCACTGGCAGCCCGCGATGCTGGCCGTGGACGAAGCGCACTGCATTTCCCAGTGGGGCCACGATTTCCGTCCGGAATATGGCGCACTCGGAAAGATGCGTCAGCGCTTCCCGGAATTACCGGTGATGGCACTGACCGCGACGGCGGATGAAACCACCCGCAATGACATCGTTAACCTGCTGCACATGCAGGATCCGCTGATCCAGATCAGCAGCTTTGACCGTCCTAATATCCGTTACACGCTGGTGGAGAAATTTAAACCCACCGATCAGCTGCTGCGCTACGTTCAGGATCAGCGCGGTAAGTGCGGCATTATCTACTGCAACAGCCGGGCGAAGGTGGAAGACACCGCCGCGCGTCTGCAAAGCCGTGGATTCAGCGTGGGCGCCTATCATGCCGGAATCGACAGCGAACAGCGTGGCCGGGTGCAGGAAGCGTTTCAACGTGACGATCTGCAAATCGTGGTGGCGACGGTGGCCTTTGGCATGGGTATCAACAAACCCAACGTCCGTTTTGTCGTTCACTTCGATATTCCGCGTAATATTGAGTCCTATTATCAGGAAACCGGCCGGGCCGGACGTGATGGTCTGCCCGCCGAAGCGATGATGCTCTACGATCCGGCCGATATGGCCTGGTTGCGTAAATGCCTTGAAGAGAAAGTGCCTGGGCCGCTGCAGGATATTGAACGCCACAAGCTCAATGCGATGGGCGCGTTTGCGGAAGCGCAGACCTGCCGCCGTCTGGTGCTGCTGAACTATTTTGGCGAGGGTCGCCAGCAGCCATGCGGCAACTGCGATATCTGTCTCGATCCGCCTAAACGCTACGACGGTCTGGTTGAAGCGCAAAAAGCGCTTTCCGGTATCTATCGTGTTGGTCAGCGTTTTGGCATGGGCTATATCGTTGAGGTGCTGCGCGGGTCTAATAATCAGCGTATTCGTGAACAGGGTCATGACAAACTGCCGGTTTATGGACTGGGCAAAGACCAGAGCCACGAACACTGGGTCAGTGTGTTACGTCAGTTAATCCATCTGGGGCTGGTGACGCAGAACATCGCTATGCATTCGGCGTTACAGTTGACCGAAGCAGCGCGCCCGGTGCTGCGCGGTGAAGTGCCACTGATGCTGGCAGTGCCGCGATTGATTACTGCGAAAACAAAAAGCAGCAGTCCGGCGAAGTTTCTCGGTGGCAATTACGACCGCAAGCTGTTCGCCAAGCTGCGTAAGCTGCGAAAAGCGATCGCCGACGAAGAGAATATTCCCCCCTATGTGGTGTTCAATGACGCCACACTGATAGAGATGGCAGAACAGATGCCGGTCAGCGCGTCGGAGATGCTCAGCGTCAACGGCGTGGGCCACCGCAAACTGGAGCGCTTTGGCAAACCTTTCCTGGTGATGATCAAAGAGCATCTTGATGATGAAGAATAAAGGACACTGATTATGCTGATGTTATTCGCAACGGTTGCGCTGGTTCATCTGGTGGCATTGATGAGCCCCGGCCCTGATTTCTTTTTCGTATCGCAAACCGCCGCCAGCCGCTCGCGTAAAGAGGCGATGATGGGGGTACTGGGTATTACGCTGGGTATCGTTGTCTGGGCGGGCGTGGCGCTGATGGGACTGCACCTGATCCTGGAAAAAATGGCGTGGCTGCATCAGATCATCATGGTCGGTGGTGGACTCTATCTGTTGTGGATGGGCTGGCAGCTGATGTGTTCGGCACGTCAGCGACACAAACAGCCGCAGCAGGATGAGCCCGTAGTTGAGCTGCCGAAACGCGGAATGAGCTTTCTCAAAGGCCTGCTGACGAACCTGTCGAATCCTAAAGCGATTATTTACTTCGGTAGCGTCTTCTCGCTGTTCGTCGGTGATGATGTGGGTTCGGCAGAGCGCTGGGGCCTGTTCCTGTTGATTATTGGTGAAACCTTTGCCTGGTTTGCCCTGGTCGCGGCTATCTTTGCGCTACCGTGGATCCGCGCAAAATATCAGCGCCTGGCAAAGTGGGTCGATGGCATGGCAGGCGTCCTGTTTGCCGGTTTTGGTATCCACCTGATTATTTCACGTTAAGCGCTGCAATCCCTTTATGCCGGAGAGCGCATTGCGCATCCGGCAAAACTTCATTGCCTGTGGTATCTCTCTGAACTTCACGTGCGTGACGACTGTCACAAACTGCACCTGTTAACGCCCCACTGTTACAACCGCGTATAAATCGTCACCCTTCTTTGATTAATGAAATCTTCACCTCCGGTATGGTCGTATCGACGGACTCTGTTTTCATGGAGATGATAATGAACACAAAACCCCTGTTAGTGTTGTTAATCGCGTTCTGCATCAGCGCCTGCGCCGCGCCTGAGGCTGCCCATTATCGCGTTCCTGACCAGGTGAAGGGAGACAGGATATCGGCCATCCTGGCGCAGTTGCCTCCGGTGTCTGAGCAGCAGCAGGGCGAAAGAATTAACCAGATCTCCGCTGCGTTTCTCGGTACGCCTTATCAGGCGGATACGCTGATCGGCTCGCCCGAAACACCAGAAGCGCTGGTGATCAATTTCAACGGAGTGGATTGTTTCACGCTGCTTGATTACGTTCAGGCGCTAAGCCGCAGCCACGATCGCGCCAGCTTTGAGGCTAACCTGGTTCGGACGCGTTACGCGGGCGGAGAGGTCAGCTACCTGAAACGGCGTCACTTTTTTTCCGACTGGTTTGCTGAAAGCCCGCGTAATGCCACTGACATAACCCGCACACTCAGCCCGGATGCGGTGACGGTGGTGAAGCAACTGAATCGTGAGGTCAGCGGAAAAGAAAGGCTGCCCGGTCTGGGTGTGGTTCCCCGACGCATAACTTACATCCCAGCTCGCGCGATCACATCGCAGGTACTGAAGCAGATTCAGACCGGCGATTACATTGGCGTTTATACCAACGCTCAGGGGCTGGATGTATCGCACGTCGGGATTGCCGTCTGGCATGATGGACGGTTGTGGTTCAGGAACGCCTCTTCGCTGGCGATTAATCGCAAAGTGGTCGATACGCCATTCAGGGAATATATGCGATCAAAACCGGGCATTATTGTGTTGCGTGCGGTGCCATTGACCGCGCCGTAATGGTGCCAGGAAAGGGAGAATGTGATGCAGAGCAGGATCGCGCCGACCTCAGCGTGTCGGCGCGTAAGGCCTTACGCGATCTTTCTGGCGCTGGCCAGCAGCGCGCCCACCGCCATAAACAGACCACCGAAAATGCGGTTCATTAACTTCATCTGTTTTGGTCCTTTAATCCAGCCAGCAATCCGCGTTGCCAATGTGGCGTAACCAATCATCACGATGATATCGACCACCACGGTGGTGACACCCAGCACCAGATACTGCATAAACAGCGGCTGATGTGGCTGGATAAATTGCGGAAAGAGTGCAGCAAGAAAAACGATACTTTTCGGGTTGGTCAGGTTAACCAGTACGGCGCGTTTGAAAAGGCGACGACGCGGCATCGCTTTGGCGACCGCATCCAGATCGATGCCACCTGCGGAGCGCCATTGCTGAATACCCAGCCAGACCAGATAGGCTGCACCGGCCCATTTCAGAATTTCAAATGCCAGCAGCGACTGAGAAAACAACGCGCCCAGACCGATACCGACCAGCACGATGTGCAGTGCCAGGCCGACCTGCAAACCGGAGATGGACGCTACCGTGCCACGGTAGCCATGGCTGATACCGGTACTCATGGTGTTGATTGCCCCGGAGCCAGGCGACAGGCTGAGAATTGTGGTGGTAAGCAGATAGGTCAGCCACCATTCGATGGTCATGGGTCAGGCTCTCTTTAGTAACGGAATTGTGACACAATACGCCAGAAATAAGCGCGACGCTACGGCCTGCGCATGGCATTCATGACTCAGTATCCGGTCATCAGGAGGGCGAATGAATCAACACAAAGCCAGTTGGCTGCGACGTGAAAAAGCCTTTGCTGCCTTCGCCACCGGGCCGCTGCTCGATTTCTGGCACAGTCGTGAAGAACGGGAGTTTACCGGCGTAGGAAATCTGACGCTGCGCTATGTCCGCTTCACATCGCCGCAACATAAGCGTGTGATCCTGATTGTGCCGGGACGCATCGAGAGTTACATAAAATATCCTGAGCTGGCGTACGATCTGTTTCACTGCGGATTTGATGTGGTGATCCTGGACCATCGCGGTCAGGGGCGTTCCGATCGCCTGCTGGAAGATTCACACCGCGGTCACGTGGCAGAATTTACCCATTACGTCGACGATCTTGAAACGCTCTATCTTAAAGAAATTGTCAGCGGTCACTATCAGCAGCGCTATGCGCTGGCTCACTCGATGGGTGGCGCAATCTTAACGCTGTTCCTGGCGCGTCAGCCGCAGGCGTTTCATGCGGCAGCGTTAGTGGCGCCGATGTTTGGCATTGCCTTGCCGCTGCCCTCATTTCTGGCCCATCGGCTTCTTGACTGGGCGGAGAAACGTCCGGCTATGCGCGATGGCTATGCGCTCGGCACCGGACGCTGGCGCGCGCACCCGTTTGGCATTAACCGGCTGACGCACAGCACCGAGCGTTACCGGCGAAACCTGCGATTTTATGCGGACGATCCGGCAATTCGCGTCGGCGGGCCAACCTACCACTGGGTGCGTGAAGGCATCCATGCCGGTCGCAATATTATCAGTCAGGTCGATAAGATCACCACGCCGCTACTGCTGTTACAGGCCAGCGACGATCGGGTGGTCGACAATCGTTCACAGGATCTGTTTTGTGCCGCAATGGCCGCGGCGGGTCATCCGTGTGAGGGCAATAAGCCACGGGTGATCGAGGGTGCGCGTCATGAGATCCTGTTTGAAAAGGATGAGATGCGCGCCGAAGCACTCAATGCAGTGGTCGACTTTTTTTCATCGCACCACTGACGTTTTTTATCCGACCGGTTAAACCGGCAGAACCAGATACCCGAGGTTTTCATGTATCACATCGTTGCATCCGATCTGGATGGCACGCTGCTTTCTCCCGAACATCGTCTGACCCCTTTTGCGCGTGAAACACTGCAGCAGCTGGTCGCGAAAGATATTCACTTTGTGTTCGCCACTGGCCGTCATCATATTGATGTCGGACAGATGCGCGACAGCCTGGCCATTCCTGCCTATATGATCACCTCAAACGGCGCGCGCGTGCACAACGCACAGGGCGAACTGGTGTTCAGTCATAATCTGGATGAGGACATCGCCAGCGATCTGTTTGGTCTGCAGTATCATCACAGCGATATTCTGACGCACGTTTACCGCGACGATGAGTGGTTTGTCAGCCGTTCAAGCCCGGCGGAGCAGGACTATTTCCGCGAGTCGGTCTTCAACTATCAGGTCTATGAGCCGGGTCTGTTGCCTACTGATAACATCAGCAAGGTTTTCTTCACCTGCGAAAATCCTGAGCATCTGATTCCGATGGAGCAGGCGATTGAAGCGCGCTGGGGCGACCGGGTTAATGTCAGTTTCTCGCTGCCCACCTGTCTGGAAGTGATGGCGGGCGGCGTGTCGAAAGGGCATGCGCTGGAGGCGGTCGCGAAGACGCTGGGCCATACGCTGAAAAGCTGTATCGCTTTTGGCGACGGCATGAATGATGTGGAGATGCTGAGTATGGCGGGTAAAGGCTTTATCATGCAGAACGCCCATCAGCGGTTGAAAGATACGCTGCCAGCGCTGGATGTGATTGGGTCGAATGCCGATGATGCGGTGCCGCAGATGCTTCGCACGCTCTATCTGGCTTAAGCCGTCAGCGTAAAACAGGGCCGGTTATCCGGCCCTGTTTTTATGGCCGTCAGGCGAGGGTCTTTTTGTGTTTGTGTTCGCTGACCATGGTCAGTAACAGCAGAATAACCGCCAGCACGCAGCCCGCAATCATCACCATGAAGCCGCCGTCCCAGCCGAAATAATCGACGGTGTAACCGACAATGGCGCTGGCCGCCACCGATCCGCCCAGATAGCCGAACAGGCCGGTGAAGCCCGCTGCCGTGCCCGCCGCTTTTTTCGGTGCCAGTTCCAGAGCATGCAGACCAATCAGCATCACCGGGCCGTAGATCAGGAAGCCAATCACGATCATGCAGGCCATGTCGACGCCAGGATTACCCGCCGGGTTGAGCCAGTAGATCACAGTTGCAATGGTCACCAGCGTCATAAAGAACACCCCGGTTGCACCGCGATTGCCGCGGAACACTTTGTCCGACATCCAGCCACAGAGCAGCGTGCCCGGAATCCCCGCATATTCATACATGAAGTAGGCCCACGACGATTTATCCAGCGTGAAGTGTTTTACTTCGCGCAGATAGGTCGGCGACCAGTCGAGAATGCCGTAGCGCAGCAGATAAACAAAGACGTTGGCCAGTGCGATGTACCACAGCAACTTGTTTGGCAGCACATACTTCATGAAGATCTGTTTTGCCGTCAGCTCCTCTTCGTGGCTGGCATCGTAATCAGGCGGATAGTCGTTTTTGTACTCTTCAATCGGCGGCAGACCACAGGATTGTGGGGTGTCGCGCATCAGCGCAAAGGCCAGAATCGCAATAGCAATCGCGCCAAACGCCGGCATGTAGAGTGCTGCTTTCCAGTCGTTGAACCACGCCATACCGAGCAGGAACAGCAGAGGCGGAATACCGCCGCCTACGTTATGCGCACAGTTCCAGATCGATACGATGCCGCCGCGCTCTTTCTGCGACCACCAGTGAACCATGGTGCGGCCACAGGGCGGCCAGCCCATGCCCTGAAACCAGCCACAGACAAACAGCAGTACGAACATCACCATGATGCTGGAGGTCGCCCAGGGAACGAATCCCATAATCAGCATCACCGCCGCGGCCAGAATCAGACCAGCCGGTAAGAAGACGCGCGGATTTGATCGGTCAGAGACCGAGCCCATGATGAATTTTGAAAAGCCGTAGGCAATGGAGATGCCGGATAAGGCAAAACCGAGATCGCCACGTGAAAAACCCTGCTCCACCAGATAGGGCATGGCGAGTGCGAAGTTTTTCCTGACCAGATAGTAGGCCGCGTAACCAAAGAAGATCCCGATGAAAATTTGCCAGCGCAGGCGACGGTAGAGCGGATCGACATGATCCTCCGCCACCTGCGGCTGACGTGGTGCAGGTTTAAAAATGCTCAGCATCAGTGAGGCCCTCCAGGGCACATTATGGTTTTTTATTCCCAGCAGGTTGGGGCAGGAAAAGAGCAGAAAAAAATGGACGCAGGATGTTCCATTTCGCGCAAAGAATAGTGTTAGTTGCGCAACGTTACTGTGATGAGTGACACATTTGTTACAGTTTTATTACAGTTGAGAGCGAATATGATCATCCGATGGATCATTTCGCGCATTTTATCTGGCATAAAACCCATTCCGGCACCGCTTATGTCAGTAAGTGTAAACAAGTCATTTTTCGGGCGTTTTAATCGCCTGGTTAGTAATCAGATGTCAACCAGATTTAACAGCCTGAGGGCTGCACATTGTTTACACTGACGGCCTGTTTATTTCGGGATCGTCACCGTGTTTTTATTGATTATTACCACCATTCTGTGGGCCTTTTCGTTCAGCCTGATTGGCGAGTATCTTGCCGGTCAGGTAGACAGCTGGTTCTCTGTGCTCATGCGTCTGGCGCTTGCTGCGCTGGTGTTTCTCCCTTTCCTGCGCTGGCGCGGCCATCGCCCTTCGACATTGCTGCTTTATATGCTGGTGGGGATGTTGCAGCTGGGCGTGATGTATCTGCTGAGCTTCGAAGCCTATCTCTACCTGAGCGTGTCGGAGTTCCTGCTGTTTACGGTGATGACCCCGCTCTACGTGACGCTGATTTATGATCTGATCAGCCGCCGTCCACTGCGCATCGGCTATATCTTCAGTGCGTTGCTGGCGGTGGCAGGCGCGGCCATTATTCGCTATGACAAAGTCAGCGATCATTTCTGGTTTGGCCTGCTGTTAGTGCAGCTGGCAAACATCTGCTTTGCGGCGGGAATGGTAGGTTATAAGCGTCTGCAGGAGACCCGACCCATGCCGCAGCATACCGCTTTCTCCTGGTTCTATCTGGGGGCAGTGTTGATTGCGGTGATCGCCTGGTGTGCCTGGGGTAACCCGCAGAAGTTGCCGACGACTTCATTGCAGTGGGGCATTCTGATCTGGCTGGGGGTGGCAGCTTCCGGTCTCGGCTATTTTATGTGGAATTACGGTGCGACGCAGGTCGATGCCGGTACGCTGGGCATTATGAATAACATGCACGTTCCCGCCGGTCTGCTGGTGAATCTGGCTATCTGGCAGGAAAAGCCGCACTGGCCGAGCTTTATTGCGGGCGCGCTGGTGATCCTCGCCTCACTGTGGGTGCATAAGCGGTGGGTGGTGGGGCGTAGTGACCGGTAATCATTAGGTGCTGGGACAAACCGTTGCTGTAGCCGGACTGCGGCCTCCCGGGCTGGCGCGTCCGATCGCGAAGGAAACTCACCTCCCTGTGGATCGGCCGGGCCATCCCTGGCCCGGACGCTTCGCTCTTCAGACGCGCCAGCCCTGGAGACTTAACAGCATCATCGCAGTTGAACAAAGGACTCAGAGCGAATATGAAGGAGGGGATGGCGGGTTGAGAAGTAAAGCGTCCGCCGCAGGGATGCGGCGGTCGAGGCTCCAGGGATGGATTTACGCCGTCTTTACGCAGCAACCCGCCATTTCCGACTGGATGGCGCCATATCAGGCAGGCTTCTCACTCTTAGGACGCTGAATCATCGCCAGCCCTTTCAGGAAGTTGCGCAGAATCTGGTCGCCGCATTCGCGGTAGTTCTTATGATCCGGTTTGCGGAAAATCGCGCCAATCTCAGCCTGTGAAACAGTAAAATTCACGCGCTTCAGGACATCAGGAATGTCGGTGGTTTTCAGATCAAAAGCGATGCGCAGCTTTCTCATGAAGATATTGTTAGTCATCTTGCGTTCTATGGACGGCGCGGGCGCATCTTCACTTTTGCCACGACGGTAAAAGATCAGGCCATTCAGAAAATAACCCATCAGCACATCCGGGCAGGGACGAAACGCAGCATCGTCATCTTTTTTCAGCCACGCCTGAATATCCGCTACCGGCACGTCACATTGCGCCAGCGCAAAAATCTCCACCATTTTGGCATCGCTCAGATTGAGCATGTAGCGCACGCTGCGCAGAATATCATTGTTAGTCATGGTGAGATCTTCTCATGTTCAGTCGACAGGCTGCGCATTATAGGGGATTTCGCCCGCGTTCGCGCAGGTTTGTGCCCGCCGGATTACCGCTGTAATACTGCACCGGGCAGCGCGGCGTCGCGCACAAATGGCAGATGCTCGCAGGCGTGCTGACGGGCAAAGCGGATAAAGGCTTCCAGCACAGGCTGACGCTGCTCGCCTTCGCGCACGGCGGCATAAAGACGGCTCCAGAGGCCATCGCCCAGCGTGCGGGTAACGACCAGACCCTGCTTCTCAAAACTCTCCACCACCCAGTGCGGCAGTGCGGCAATCCCCATGCGCGCCGACACCATCTGAATCATCAGCAGGGTGTTATCCACACTTTTCAGAGCCGGACTCACGCCCGCTGGCTGCAGGAAGTGACGCCAGATATCCAGACGCTGACGCTGAACCGGATAGATCATTAACACTTCATCGGCCAAATCTTCTGGCGAAATCTGCTCAACCTGCGCCAGCGGGTGGTCCGTCGCCAGTACCAGCCGCACTTCATAATCAAACATCGGCGAGTAGAACAGGCCCGAGCGCGCCAGAATGTCGGAGGTCAGCACCACATCCAGCTCACCCTGTTGCAGAGCGGGCTGCGGATCAAAGGTCACGCCTGATTTGAAATCCATCACCACCTGCGGCCAGCTCTGGCGGAACTTGTCCAGCGCGGGAGTCAGCCACTGAATGCAGCTGTGACACTCAATCGCCACCCGCAGCGTGGTCTGATGCGGCTCATGACAGGCCTGCAACGCCTGCTGAATCTGCGGCAGCACCTGCTCAGCCAGCTGCAGCAGAATATCCCCCTGCGGCGTAAAGCGTAGCGGCTGACTTTTACGCACGAACAGGCGGAATCCCAGCCGCTGCTCCAGATCGCTGAACTGATGAGACAACGCCGATTGCGTCTGATGAAGCTGGGCCGCCGCCGCCGCCAGCGATCCCGTATTGCGCAGAGCCTGAAGCGTCCGCAGGTGCTTGAGTTCGATCATGAGAGTCCTTCACATCGAAAATGAACATATTGCGCTTGAGAGACATACAGTACCCGCAGATTATAGCAGTGTAAACATCTGGACGGCTAAACATCTTTGGCTGCCCATTTTAGCCAAAGTGAAAGATTATCTGGAGAACAGCACATGACTATCCTCAACCATACCCTCGGCTTTCCCCGCATTGGTCTGCGCCGTGAACTGAAAAAAGCACTGGAGAGTTACTGGGCAGGCGACAGCACGCAGCAGGCACTACTGGCGACGGGCCGCGAGCTGCGGGCGCGACACTGGCAACAGCAGAAAGAGGCGGGCGTCGATCTGCTGCCGGTCGGCGATTTCGCCTGGTATGATCATGTGCTGACCACCAGCCTGCTGCTGGGCAATGTGCCTGCACGTCATCAGAGCACAGAGGGCACCGTTGATCTGGATACGCTGTTTCGCGTGGGGCGCGGGCGTGCGCCGACCGGCGAACCCGCGGCGGCGGCAGAAATGACCAAATGGTTTAACACCAACTATCACTTCATCGTGCCGGAATTTACTCAGGGCCAGACATTTAAACTGAGCTGGACTCAGCTGCTGGACGAGGTTGATGAGGCGCTGGCGCTGGGCCATAACATTAAGCCGGTGCTGCTCGGGCCGGTGACGTATCTGTGGCTGGGTAAAGTCAAAGGTGAACCCTTTGAACGTCTGTCGCTGCTGGCGGCGATTTTGCCGGTCTATCAGCAGGTGCTGGCGGAACTGGCAAAGCGCGGCATCGAATGGGTACAGATTGATGAACCCGCCCTGGCGCTGGAGCTGCCGCAGACCTGGCGCGACGCCTTTCAGCTGGCGTATGACGCTCTGCAGGGCCACAGCAAGCTGCTGCTGACCACCTATTTTGACAGCATCGGCCAGAACATTGATGTGATTCGTGCGCTGCCGGTGCAGGGCCTGCATGTCGATCTGGTCCATGGCAATGATGATATTAAGCAGCTGAATCAGCAACTCCCCGCCAGCTGGCTGCTGTCGCTGGGCGTGATCAACGGACGTAACGTCTGGCGCGCCGATCTGAGCCGCTGGTTCAGTCGCCTGCAACCGCTGACCAGAGAGCGTGAGCAGCTGTGGATTGGATCTTCCTGCTCACTGCTGCACAGCCCGATCGACCTGAGTGTCGAGACCCGCCTGGATGACGAAGTCAAAAGCTGGTTCGCCTTTGCGCTGCAGAAATGTGCTGAGCTCTCGCTGCTGAGTCAGGCTCTGAACAACAATGATGCGGCGTCGCTGGACGCCTGGAGCGCGCCGGTGCAGGCCCGTGCTCACTCCCGACGGGTGCATAATGCGGCGGTGGGGCAGCGTCTGGAGGCCATCACGCCACAGCACAGTGAGCGGCAGAGTGCTTACCCGGTTCGCGCCGTCCTGCAGCGTCAGCGTTTCAATCTGCCCGCCTGGCCCACCACCACCATTGGCTCTTTTCCACAGACCACTGAAATTCGCGGCCTGCGTCTCGACTTTAAACAGGGCCGTCTTGACAGCAGTCATTACCGCACCGGCATCGCAGAGCACATTAAACAGGCGATTACCGAGCAGGAGCGGCTGGGGCTGGATGTGCTGGTGCATGGTGAAGCAGAACGTAACGATATGGTTGAGTACTTCGGCGAGCATCTGGACGGCTTTGTCTTTACCCAGAACGGCTGGGTGCAGAGCTACGGTTCTCGCTGTGTGAAACCGCCTGTCATTATTGGCGATATCAGTCGCCCGGAGGCGATCACTGTGGAGTGGGCCCGCTATGCCCAGTCGCTGACGGACAAGCCGGTAAAAGGGATGCTGACCGGTCCGGTGACGATTCTCTGCTGGTCATTCCCGCGTGAAGATGTGTCACGTGAAATCATCGCCAAGCAGATCGCGCTGGCGCTGCGTGATGAAGTGGAAGATCTGGAGAAGGCGGGCATCGGGATTATTCAGATTGATGAGCCTGCGCTGCGTGAAGGTCTGCCCCTGCATCAGTCTGAGTGGGCGACCTATCTGAACTGGGCCGTTGAAGCGTTCCGGCTGAATGCGGCGGTGGCGCGGGATGAAACTCAGATTCACACGCATATGTGTTACTGCGAGTTTAACGACATTATGGACGCCATCGCAGCCCTGGATGCGGATGTCATCACGATCGAAACTTCGCGTTCAGACATGGACCTGCTGGAGTCGTTTGAAGATTTCGAGTATCCGAATGAAATCGGGCCCGGCGTCTATGATATTCACTCCCCCAATGTTCCTAGTGTCGAGTGGATTGAAGCACTGTTGCTGAAGGCGGCGAAACGGATTCCGGAAGCGCGGCTGTGGGTCAACCCGGACTGCGGTCTGAAGACGCGTGGCTGGACGGAGACGCGTCAGGCGCTGGCGAATATGGTGACAGCGGCGAAGAAACTGCGTGGTGAGACGGCGTAGGAATGGGGCCGGTGGGTAAAATCAGGGGCGCAGAAGCGCCCCTTTTTCATTTATTTTGATGCCACGCCATACTGCCTGAACCAGGCCAGCATGCGTTGCCAGCCATCATTCGCTGATTCAGCATGGTAGCTCGGACGGTAATCAGCATTAAACGCATGTCCCGCTTCGGGATAGACGATGATCTCGGCGGTTGCATTAGCGGCATGCAACGCCTGACGCATCTGCTCGACGCTCTCCAGTGGAATGCCGTCATCCTGACCACCATACAAACCTAACACCGGGGCACTCAGGTCGACCGCAATATCAATAGGATGCTTCTGCTGCTTCAGCGTGCGCTCACCGGTCAGTCGCCCGTACCAGGCAACCGCGGCGCGCAGCTGTGGGTTATGCGCGGCGTAGAGCCAGCTGATGCGGCCACCCCAGCAAAAACCGGTGATGCCCATGCGACGGATATCACCGCCATTGCGCGCCGCCCAGTTTGCGGCATGATCGAGGTCAGCCAGCACCTGAGTGTCAGGGACTTTACTGACCAGCTCGCTGAATAGCGTCGGGATATCATTGTATTCAGAAGGATCGCCCTCGCGGAAATAGAGCTCGGGCGCGATCGCCAGATAGCCTTCCAGCGCAAGACGACGGCAGATATCCCGGATGTGTTCATGCACACCAAAGATTTCCTGCACCACCAGGACAACAGGCAACGGGCCTTCCGCTGAGTGAGGCTTTGCAAAAAATGCCGGCATGTTTTCGCCCTGGCTGGGAACCGAGGTTTCACCTGCATGAATGGCCGGGCTTTCGGTAATGATGGTCGTAGAGGCGGTGGGCTGCACGGCAGGGGCAAAGCCGCCCGTCGCCGGTTTTTGTGCCATATTATCACTGGGTTTCATTATTCTCTCCGTGCAAGCATTTGCGCAATCACGTAACTATAGCCTGGCGACAAAGCATATGCGCCAGGTGTCGGGTAACAGAATCAGCAGCGAATAAAATCATCCTCCTCTTTAACATTGCGCTGACCCGGACACAGCCTCGCGAAGAGCTATCGGGACCAGGAAGATGTTATTGTGTGATATCAATCACATTTCATCTGGCTGGAAATGTAACTTTCATTTTCTTAAGTGAATGCTGTCACATATTTATCGGGCGTGCTGGCGTAGAGTGGCGCGATACCTTCCCTTAACAGGAGTCTGAAAAATGACACAGTCTGACGTTTTCCATCTTGGCCTGACTAAAGCCGATCTGCAGGGCGCCACCCTGGCGATTGTGCCGGGCGATCCGGAGCGTGTGAAGAAAATTGCCGGACTGATGGAAGATGCCACGCATCTCGCCTCACACCGTGAATTTACTTCATGGCTGGCAAAAATTGATGGTAAACCCGTTGTGGTCTGCTCAACCGGTATTGGCGGTCCTTCAACGTCGATTGCGGTGGAAGAGCTGGCACAGCTCGGCGTGCGCACCTTCCTGCGTGTCGGGACCACTGGCGCGATCCAGCCACATATCAATGTTGGCGATGTACTGGTGACCACCGCATCGGTTCGTCTGGACGGGGCCAGCCTGCATTTTGCGCCGATGGAGTTCCCGGCAGTGGCAGATTTTGCCTGTACCACCGCACTGGTTGCTGCCGCAGAAGCCTGTGGCGCGAAGACCCATATCGGTATCACCGCCTCATCTGACACCTTCTATCCGGGCCAGGAGCGTTACGACACTGTTTCAGGCCGCGTCGTCAGCCGCTTTAAAGGTTCGATGAAAGAGTGGCAGGAGATGGGTGTACTTAACTATGAGATGGAATCCGCTACACTGTTAACCATGTGCGCCAGCCAGGGTCTGCGAGCCGGCATGGTGGCGGGCGTGATTGTGAACCGCACGCAGAAAGAGATCCCGGATGCGGTCACCATGAAACAGACAGAAAGTGACGCAGTGAAGATTGTGGTCGAAGCGGCGCGTCGCTTGCTGTAGGCCGCGTCAGGCAGCAGGTTTTTGTCCAGACTCAAAACCTGCTGCCGGTCGTTAATGGCGCGTAACGTCAGTGAAACCTGAGAGTGTTTATGCGCAACACCATTCCTGTCCGACGTCCTCTCCCCGGCGCGAATCCTGCCGCACTCAATGCCCGCCTGGAACGCAGTGCCGAACGTTTCCGTGCCGCCATGCAACAGGGCGACTATGCGCTGGCAGCCCAGTGCTGCGAAGAGGTGCTGCGCTCAATGCCCAACCAGATGCAGGTGCTGAGCGACTACGCCCTTTGTCTGCTGCGTCTGGGTCAGTACAATAAAGCGTACAAAATCTATCAGAAGATTTATCAGTCACCGCCCGCTGTGCAGGCTACAGCTTCTGAAACCTGGCTGGATGGCCTGACCGAAGTGTGTGGCTGGCTGGATAAAAAGGACGAAGTCGCACGTTACGGTCTGGCGTCGCTGATGCGTTCTGATGCACGTTTCAGTCAGGGGCAGCGCATGGCCTTTCCCGCTCCGCAACCTGAGCCTGTTGATCTCCGTCAGCCGCAGCAGAATGTCATTGCTTTCTGCCTGTATGGCGATCAGCCACGTTACTGCGAAACCTTAATCAAAAACGTTGAAGTCGCGCCTGAGTTTTATCCCGGCTGGGTCTGTCGCATCTATCTTGATGACAGCGTGCCGCAGCATGTCTGGCAGCGCCTTGACCAGTCGCACGTCCAGCTGGTCGATATGTCTCATGAAAAAACTTTGTATCCAACCCTGTGGCGTTTTCTGGTGCTCGACGATCCCGCGGTGAAGCGCTTTATCGTGCGCGATGCCGACTCGTTGCTCTCGGAGCGCGAAGCGGCGGCGGTTAATGCCTGGCTGGCGTCGCCTTACTGGTTCCACCATATGCGTGACTACTTCTCTCATACCGAACTGCTGCTGGCAGGGATGTGGGGCGGCTGTCACGGCGTCTTCCGGGGTGTGGAACAGGCGATGCGTGATTTCATCGCGCAGTATCAGGGTAGTGAACGCTTCACCGACCAGTATTTCCTCAAGGTAGCGCTGTGGCCAACTGTGCGCGAAAGCCTCCTGAGCCATGATGAGTTGTTTCATTTCCATCAGGCCCAGCCGTGGCCTGACCATACGCCTGTGCGCTGGAATACGCCGCATTTTCACGTTGGTAGTAATGCGGGATTTGCCAGTATGACCGGTAAAACCAGCGCCGCTGACGGTAACCGGCAGCGCGTCGCGATCACCTCCGGCGAGACAACCTGGCACTATCTGGCGCAGGTCAAAAACGGTGAATGGCTGCTGCCGATGCCGTTTTTCCTGATTGATGCGTGGCAGGCTGGAAAGCTGACGGTGGCGGCTCTGTAAGCCGCTGAGTCTGGCTAAAATTGTCTGGACATTCATACAGTGCGACTCTACCTTTTCCCTCAGCAGCCTGAGTCGCGGGGAAATCATGGATCAGCACATCATCATCAGCGCCTGTCTGGCGCTTGCCGGGTTAGGGATTGGCTGGATGCTGGCACAGTTACGTGCCGGTCATCAGGTCGCCAGTTTCCAGACCGAGCGCCGTCTGCAGGAAGAGGCGCAACAGCGCCAGCAGCAGCAAATCGAACAGCTTCAGCAGCAGACGCAGCAGCGTGAGCAGGAACTGCGTCAGCTTCACGGCGCACTAAGCGGTGCCAATGAGCGACTGCAACAGCTTGATTACTGGCGCAATGAAAGCGAACAGCTCAATCGTGAACTGCGTAATCAGCTGGAGGTTAACAGCGCGCAGGAAGCAGAACTGCGTGAAGTGACCATCCGCCTGGAAGAGACCCGCTTCGCAGCTGAAGAGAAACAGCGCCTGCTGACCAACAGCGAACAACGCCTCAGCGCCCAGTTTGAAAACCTCGCCAACCGTATTTTCGAAAACAGCGGCCGTCGCGTCGATGAACAAAACCGCCAGAGTCTGGATGGGCTGATTGGCCCGCTGCGTGAGCAGCTTGATGGCTTTCGTCGTCAGGTTCATGAGAGCTTTGGCGCAGAGGCGCGTGAACGCCACACCCTGACCCATGAAATCCGGCAGTTACAGCAGCTGAATGCGCAGATGGCGCAGGAGGCATTAAACCTGACCAAAGCGCTGAAGGGCGACAACAAAATTCAGGGTAACTGGGGTGAAGTTGTATTGGGCCGCGTGCTGGAAGCCTCCGGACTGCGTGAAGGTTATGAATATGAAACCCAGGTGAGCATTCAGTCAGAACAACAGGGCAGGATGCAGCCGGATGTAATAGTGCGTCTGCCGCAGGGCAAAGATGTTGTCGTGGATGCCAAGATGACGCTGGTGGCTTATGAGCGCTACTTCAATGCAGAAGATGAAATTGAACGTGAGCAGGCGATTCAGGAGCATGTCGCTGCTATGCGGGCGCACATCCGTCTGCTGGGCCGAAAAGATTATCAACAGTTGCCCGGTTTACGATCGCTGGATTATGTGTTGATGTTTATCCCGGTTGAGCCCGCCTTTTTGCTGGCCATTGATCGCCAGCCTGAGCTGATTGGCGAGGCACTGCAGCAGAACATCATGCTGGTCAGCCCCACCACACTGCTGGTGGCGTTGCGAACCATTAATAATCTCTGGCGCTATGAGCATCAGAGCCGCAATGCACAGCGTATTGCCGATCGGGCAACCCGGCTTTATGACAAGATGCGGCTGTTTGTCGATGACATGACCGGCATTGGTCACAGTCTTGATAAGGCGCAAAACAGCTATCGCGAGGCGATAAAAAAGCTGTCAGAGGGGCGCGGCAACCTGATTGCGCAGACAGAGGGATTTCGGGCGCTGGGCGTGGAGATCAAACGGCCCATCAACCCGCAACTGGCCGAACGCGCCATGCCGGAAAACCGGGCGGATGAGGATGCAGATGACGACAGGGATGCGGATGAGAGTGAGCCGCGTGTGAGACGCCTCCACGAATAGTATGGGCGCAGCGTGCCTGACTTCCGTGACTCTGATACACTTCGGGAAGTATTGTTTGTGGAGCAGGTAAAACCGATGGCAGATGAATCACAGCAGGAAACCACCCATTTTGGCTTTCAGACGGTCGCCAAAAGCGAAAAAGCTGACAAAGTCGCGGACGTGTTTCACTCCGTAGCGGCAAAATATGACCTGATGAACGATTTGATGTCGTTTGGCGTCCATCGTATCTGGAAGCGTTTTACCATTGACAGCAGCGGCGTACGTCGCGGTCAGCGCGTGTTAGATTTGGCCGGCGGTACGGGCGATTTGACCGCAAAATTCTCTCGCCTGGTGGGCGAAACCGGTCAGGTTGTCCTGGCCGATATCAACAGCTCCATGCTGAAGATGGGCCGCGAAAAGCTGCGCAATCAGGGTGTGGTTGGCAATGTGAGTTACGTACAGGCCAACGCAGAAGCTCTGCCTTTCCCCGATAACTATTTCGACTGCATCACCATCTCCTTTGGTCTGCGCAACGTCACGGAAAAAGAGAAAGCGCTGGCCTCGATGTTCCGCGTCCTTAAGCCGGGCGGACGTCTGCTGGTTCTGGAGTTCTCTAAGCCGGTGCTGGATCCGCTGAGCAAGGCGTATGATGCTTACTCATTCCACATTCTGCCGCGTATCGGACAGCTGGTGGCGCAGGATGCAGAGAGCTATCGCTATCTGGCCGAATCGATACGTATGCATCCCGATCAGGAGACCCTGAAAGCGATGATGAACGATGTCGGTTTTGAAAATACCACTTACTCCAATATGACCGGCGGCATTGTCGCGCTGCATCGTGGATTTAAGTTCTGAGTGAGATGGTAATGAACCTGATGCCCTTGATTACCGCGGGCCTGGAAACGGCGCTGAACCGTATTCTCTATCGCGATCGCGGCCTGAAACCGGCGCGGCAACGTCTGAATGGCAAAGTGCTGACGCTGCGCCTGACTGAGTTCTCTTATCCGCTGGTGCTGGTTTTCAGTGAACAGCAACTGGACGTGTTATCGGACTGGCAGGATAGCAGTGACTGCACGGTGATCACCTCGCTGAAAACGCTGACGAAGCTGCGCGATCGCCAGCAGCTGACGCCGCTGATTCGCAGCGGTGAGCTGCAGGTTGATGGCGACCTGCAGGTAGTGCAGCAGTTCTCCGCGCTGATGGATCTGGCTGAGCTGGACCCGGCAGAATATCTGGCTCCCTGGGTAGGCGATATCGCCGCACAGGGCATCAGTCAGCGCTCGCAACAGGCATTCCGCTTTTTCACAGGCGAAGTGCAGCGTCGCCAGGATTATCTCGGACAGGCTATCACCGAAGAGTGGCGTGTTGCGCCTGGCTCACTGGAATTAGCCTGGTTTTCTGAGGAGGTCGACGCGATGGAACGTTCGCTTGAGGCGCTTGATGCGCGTCTGGCGCAGCTGGAGGCAAAATGAGTTTTGGAGAGATCCGCCGCTTATATCTGATCATGAAGGTGTTTCTGACCTATGGCCTTGATGAACTGATACCTCAGACACGCCTCACATTCCTGTTTCGCCTGTGGCGTCGCTCTGTTTTCTGGATCCCGAATCTGCATCAGCATGAACCCATCGGCGCACGTATGCGCATGGCGATGGAGCAACTGGGTCCGGTCTGGATCAAGTTCGGGCAGATGCTCTCGACCCGTCGGGATCTCTTCCCGCCGCTGATCGCCGATCAACTCGCGATCCTGCAGGACCGCGTAGCGCCCTTCGATGGCGTCAAAGCGAAAGCGCAGATTGAAGCCTCAATGGGCGCGCCGATTGAAACCTGGTTTGATGATTTTGATATCAAGCCACTGGCGTCGGCATCCATTGCACAGGTGCACACCGCCACGCTGAAATCGACCGGCAAGAAAGTGGTGATCAAAGTGATCCGCCCCGATATTTTGCCGGTGATCAAAGCGGACATGAAGCTGATCTATCGCCTGGCCCGCTGGGTTCCGCGTCTGCTGCCGGATGGCCGCCGTCTGCGTCCGGTCGAGGTGGTGCGCGATTATGAGAAAACCCTGCTTGATGAGCTGAACCTGTTACGTGAAGCAGCCAACGCCATTCAGCTGCGCCGGAATTTTGAAGACAGCCGCATGCTCTACGTACCGGAAGTCTATTCAGATTACTGCAGCGAAACCATGATGGTGATGGAGCGTATCTACGGCATTCCGATTTCTGACGTTGCTACGCTGGAACGCCATGGCGTGAATATGAAGCTGCTGGCTGAACGTGGCGTGCAGGTCTTTTTCACCCAGGTCTTTCGCGACAGCTTCTTCCATGCGGATATGCATCCGGGCAACATCTTTGTCAGCTATGACCATCCGGAAGATCCACAATATATCGGCATTGACTGCGGTATCGTGGGTTCACTGAACAAAGAAGATAAGCGTTATCTGGCGGAAAACTTTATCGCCTTCTTTAACCGTGATTACCGTAAGGTCGCGGAACTGCATGTAGACTCCGGCTGGGTGCCGCCCGATACCAATGTCGAAGATTTCGAGTTTGCGATTCGTACGGTCTGCGAACCGATTTTTGAAAAGCCGCTGGCTGAGATCTCCTTCGGACATGTGCTCCTGAACCTGTTTAACACCGCACGCCGCTTTAACATGGAAGTGCAGCCGCAGCTGGTCCTGCTGCAAAAAACGCTGCTTTATGTGGAAGGGATTGGCCGTCAGCTCTATCCTCAGCTCGATCTGTGGAAGACAGCCAAGCCGTTCCTGGAAGAGTGGATTAAGGATCAAGTCGGTCTGCCGGCCATTATCCGTGCGGTGAAAGAGAAAGCGCCATTCTGGGCTGAAAAGTTACCCGAGCTGCCCGAGCTGTTTTACGACAGCCTGCGCCAGCACAAGCTGCTACGGCATAGCGTCGATAAATTGGTGGGTGATATGCACGCACAGCGCGTTCGTCACCATCAGGCGCGCTACCTGTTTGGCGTCGGGGCAACGTTGCTGTTAAGCGGAACGGCTGTACTACTCACCCGACCGGATTGGGACTTCTTCCCGGCGGTGTTAATGGCGGCGGGAATCGTCTCCTGGTTAATCGGCTGGCGTAAGACAAACTGATTGTCACGTCCGTCTAAAAAAAGGTAATGTCGCTGGCTCAGGCCCGGTTGAAAAGGGCACTCTGTGGTGCATTACCTCATCGTTTTCACAGAATATTAGAGGCTATCTCATGGGCGGTATCAGTATCTGGCAATTGGTAATCATTGCCGTCATTGTTGTACTTCTGTTCGGTACCAACAAATTACGTAATCTGGGTTCGGATTTAGGTTCTTCGATTCGTGGCTTCAAAAAAGCCATGAGTGACGAGGACGATAAAAAGGATCAACCGAAAGAGCAGGATGCTGACTTCGCGGCCAAAACGCTGGCTGATAAACAGCACACTTCGGCTACCAAAGAAGACACCAAGAACGACAAGCAGGTGTAAACCGTGTTCGATATTGGTTTTAGTGAACTGGTATTAGTGTTCGTTATCGGGCTGATTGTACTCGGCCCGCAACGTTTACCGGTTGCGGTGAAAACCGTAGTTGGCTGGATCAGGGCGATTCGTTCGCTGGCAGCCAATGTGCAACATGAACTGGCGCAGGAGCTCAAGCTGCAGGAGCTGCAGGACAGCCTGAAAAAGGTGGAAGAAGCGAGCCGCGGCACGCTCTCACCTGAGCTGAAAGAGTCGATGGAAGAGCTGCGTAAAACGGCAGATTCAATGAAACGCTCGGTCAGTCAGAGCATCGACATTGAAAAAGAGGAAGACGAGGCAAACACCATTCATTCGGCCCAGCACAGGCCCGTGTCTCATCCTGCTTCAGAAGCAGGAGACGCATCTGAGTCTGGCACGGCGGAACTTTCGGCGACACCGGCTACCGCAGAACATCAGGCCAGCGCGCCAGCACAGGCCCCCGCTCCGGTTTCAGACGCTGTCACTGCTGTGCAACCTGCTGCGGCACCTTCCGCTGTTGCCACTGCCCCGGCACAGGCTCCGTCAGCCGTTTCATCCGCGCCGGCTGTGCAATCTTCTGCCGCACCTTCCGCCGTGGCCAGCGCCCCGGCACAGGCACCTGGGGATGAAGCCACCAGACCGGCCAATGCTGTGCGACATTCCGCCCCACCCTCTTCTGCAAGTGATGAACGATAATGGCCGTTGAAGATACTCAACCGCTCATCAGTCATCTGATTGAGCTGCGTAAGCGACTACTGAATTGCATGATCGCAGTATTAGCGATTTTTCTGGTGCTGGTTTTCTTCGCCAATGATATTTACCAGCTGGTCGCGGCACCTCTGATTAGCCAGATGCCGGTTGGATCGAGCATGATCGCGACTGATGTCGCCTCACCGTTTTTCACCCCGATTAAGCTGACCATCATTGTGTCGGTGTTTCTTGCGGTGCCGGTGATCCTCTATCAGGTCTGGGCATTTGTCGCCCCGGCGCTATACCGGCATGAGCGCAGGCTGGTTATGCCACTGCTCTTTTCCAGCACCTTCCTGTTCTATTTCGGCGTAGCGTTTGCCTATTTTGTGGTCTTTCCGCTGGCATTTGGTTTTTTCACCAAAACCGCGCCGATCGGTGTCACCGTTGCGACAGATATTGCCAAATACCTCGATTTTGTCATGACGCTGTTTATGGCATTTGGCGTGGCGTTTGAAGTGCCGGTGGCGATTGTGTTGCTGTGCTGGACCGGCATCACCAGTCCGGACGATCTGAAGAAGAAACGTCCTTATATTCTGGTGGGTGCCTTCGTCGTCGGGATGTTGCTCACACCGCCGGATGTTTTTTCCCAAACTTTGCTCGCTATTCCGATGTACTGCCTGTTTGAAGTCGGCGTATTCTTTTCCCGTTACTACGTGGGTAAAGGCCGCCGGTCACAGGATGAGGACGAGAACATCGACTCCTGATGCCGACAGCGTTACCGTTACCCGCACTGGCGGGAAGCGATCAATCCAAACCGCCCTGATGGGCGGTTTTTGTTTATAAACTGTGGGAAAAATTATGTTTGATATCGGTGTAAACCTGACCAGCACGCAATTCGCCTCCGACCGGCAAAAGGTGGTTAAACGCGCGCGTGATGCGGGCGTCACCGGCATGCTTATTACCGGCACTAATGCGCTGGAGAGCCAGCAGGCTCAGCGGCTGGCTGAAGCGCAACCCGATTTCTGCTGGTCTACCGCGGGCGTTCATCCTCATCATGCCAGCGAATGGTCCACGGACATTGCCAGTACCCTGCGTCGACTGGCTGAAAAAACGGAAGTGGTGGCTATCGGTGAGTGCGGGCTCGATTTTAATCGCAACCTGTCGGCGCATGAGCAGCAGGAGTATGCGTTTGATGCACAGCTGGCACTGGCGGCGGAACTCAACATGCCGGTGTTCCTTCACTGCCGTGAAGCCCATGCACGTTTCGCCGCGGTGCTTGAACCCTGGCTGCCAAAATTGCCGGGTGCGGTGATTCACTGCTTTACCGGCACGCGTGATGAACTTGAAGGCTGTCTGGCCATGGGATTATCCGTGGGGATCACGGGCTGGGTGTGCGATGAGCGTCGTGGTCTGGAACTGCGAGAGCTGCTGCCACTGATTCCGGCCGATCGTCTGCTGCTGGAAACCGATGCGCCGTATCTGCTGCCACGCGACATGCGTCCGCGCCCGACTTCACGCCGGAACGAACCCTGCTTTTTACCGCATATTGTGCATCAGGTGGCGACATGGCGTGGGGAGAATGCTGAGGAACTGGCGGTCCGCATTGATCAGAATGCGCGGACGTTGTTCAGACTGGCTTAAAGCTTGCGGAACTGCTTGTTATCCACACTGCGCATCACCTGCTTGTTCAGCAGATTAAGCAACAGAATCGAGCGTGTTTCACCATCCGGCTCGGCAAAGATGGCGCGCAGCCCCTCAAAGGTCCCTTCAGTGATAACCACTTCGTCGCCGCTTTGAGGGGTTTCCGGATCAAGCAGGATTTGCGGGACATCAGTCTCCAGCGCTTCAATCACGGCCGATGGCACGGTCGCAGGTGTGGTGCCGAAGCGCACAAAGTGGCTGACACCGCGCGTGCTGCTGATGGTCGTGGTGTGAATCGCTTCCGGATCGAATTCAATAAACAGATAATTTGGAAACAGTGGCTCACTCACCGTGGTACGTTTTCCGCGCACGATCTTTTCCAGAGCGATCATCGGACTCAGGCAATGCACTTCCTGCCGCTCCAGATGCTCCTTCGCGCGCAATAGCTGTCCACGTTTGCAATAGAGTAAGTACCAGGATTCCATAACTGCTCCCATTGAATGGACGCTAAGAATAGCAAACCTGCTGCCAGAGTTATAGCGCAGGGGCAGGGTAAAGCGTCCTGCAAAGAAAATAAACTGAGACTTTTCTTAACAGGCCGGCTGGCAGGTGAAAAGGTAACTGAAAATTGACGTCTGCTTAAGAGGCTGCACTATAAACCTCAGCATATCCGCTTAATCAGACCTATAATGGCCGATTCACTCTGGCCGGAAAGCTAAAGCCGCATGAAATATCACGATTTAAGAGACTTTCTCGCGCTGCTCGAACAGCGCGGTGAGCTAAAGCGCATTACCCAGTCGATCGATCCCGAACTGGAAATGACCGAAATTGCCGACCGTACACTGCGCGCCGGTGGTCCCGCCTTGCTGTTTGAAAACCCGAAAGGGTACGACATGCCGGTACTGTGCAATCTGTTCGGCACGCCAAAGCGCGTGGCAATGGGCATGGGCCAGGAGGAGGTCAGCGCACTGCGTGAAGTGGGTAAACTGCTGGCCTTCCTGAAAGAACCGGAGCCGCCAAAAGGCTTCCGCGATCTGTTCGATAAAATGCCGCAGTTTAAGCAGGTTCTGAACATGCCGACCAAACGGCTGCGTAATGCACCCTGTCAGGAGGTGGTGTTCAGTGGCGATGACGTTGATCTGACGCGCATTCCGGTGATGAAGTGCTGGCCCGGTGATGCGGCACCGCTGATTACCTGGGGCCTGACTGTGACGCGTGGTCCCCATAAAGAGCGGCAGAATCTTGGTATCTATCGGCAGCAGGTGATCGGCAAAAATCGTCTGATTATGCGCTGGCTGTCGCACCGTGGCGGTGCGCTTGATTATCTGGAGTGGACGAAAGCGCATCCGGGTGAGCGTTTTCCGGTGTCGGTGGCGCTGGGTGCCGATCCTGCCACCATTCTTGGTGCCGTGACGCCGGTGCCTGATACGCTGTCAGAATATGCGTTTGCCGGTTTGCTGCGCGGCAATAAAACAGAAGTGGTGAAGTGTCTCTCGAACAATCTCGAGGTGCCTGCCAGCGCTGAAATCGTGCTGGAAGGATATATCGAAGCGGGCGATATGGCGCCGGAAGGCCCTTACGGTGACCACACGGGCTACTACAATGAAGTAGATAGCTTCCCGGTGTTTACTGTGACGCATATTACGCAGCGCCATAAGCCTATCTATCACTCAACCTACACTGGCCGTCCACCGGATGAACCTGCGGTACTGGGTGTGGCGCTGAATGAAGTGCTGGTGCCGATTCTGGTGAAGCAGTTCCCGGAGATCGTGGACTTCTATCTGCCGCCAGAGGGTTGCTCATACCGCCTCGCGGTTGTGACAATTAAAAAGCAGTACGCAGGGCATGCCAAACGTGTCATGTTTGGCGTCTGGTCGTTTTTACGGCAGTTCATGTACACCAAATTTGTTATTGTGTGTGACGATGACGTTAATGCGCGTGACTGGAACGATGTGATCTGGGCGATCACCACGCGTATGGATCCGGCTCGCGATACGGTATTAGTGGAAAATACCCCGATCGATTATCTCGATTTCGCCTCGCCTGTGTCCGGGCTGGGATCGAAGATGGGGATGGATGCGACCAACAAGTGGCCGGGTGAAACGCAGCGCGAATGGGGTACACCCATTGTGAAAGACCCTGCGGTCACCGCGCGCATTGATGCCATCTGGGATGAGCTAGGTATTTTTGATCAGCCGCCACAGCGTTGATGGCGAGCACAACCATAAAGACGACCCGACAGAGGGAACGCATGACAACGTTAAGCTGTAAAGTAACTTCAGTTGAGGCGATTACCGACACGGTCTATCGCGTTCGCCTGATCCCTGAAGCGGAATTCAGTTTTCGCGCGGGCCAGTATCTGATGGTAGTGATGGATGAGCGCGACAAGCGTCCGTTCTCACTGGCTTCAACGCCGATGGAAAAAGATATCATTGAGCTGCATATCGGCGCGTCCGATCTGAACCTCTATGCCATGGCCGTTATGGATCGCATCCGTAACGATCGCCAGATCACGGTTGATATGCCGCACGGCGACGCCTGGTTGCGCGAAGAGAGCACTAAGCCGCTGATTCTGATTGCGGGCGGCACCGGTTTCTCCTATGCCCGTTCAATTCTGCTTACCGCGCTGGCGGAACAGCCAGAGCGCGATATCGCCATTTACTGGGGCGGACGTGAGCTCAAGCATCTGTACGATATGGACGAGCTGGATGCGCTGGCAGTCAAGCACCCGAACCTGAAGGTGATCCCGGTCGTCGAGCAGCCCGAAGCGGGCTGGCAGGGTCGGTCAGGCACGGTCCTGACAGCCGTGATGCAGGACTTCAGCACGCTGAGCGAGCATGAGATCTACATCGCCGGACGGTTTGAGATGGCGAAGATTGCCCGTGATCGTTTCTGTGCCGAGCGTGGCGCCGTAGAGTCACAGATGTATGGCGATGCGTTTGCCTTTATCTGATTCCCGGTAGCAGGCTGTAGCAGACAGAAAAAACCCGCCGGTTAACGGCGGGTAAATCTGACAAAGTAAGACTCAACGTATTACAGACGCTCGAATACGGTCGCAATCCCCTGACCCAGTCCGATGCACATGGTAGCGAGTCCGAAACGGGCATCGCGTCGTTCCATAATATTCAGCAGTGTGGTGCTGATGCGCGCGCCGGAACAGCCCAGCGGATGGCCTAAAGCAATCGCACCGCCATTCAGATTCACCTTTTCATCCATCAGCTCCAGCAAACCTAAGTCCTTGATGCAGGGCAACGTCTGCGCGGCAAAGGCTTCGTTCAGTTCAAACACGTCGATATCACTGACGCTTAACCCCGCCCGTTTCAATGCCAGTTTACTGGCCGGAACCGGTCCATAGCCCATGATCGACGGATCACAGCCGACCACTGCCATGCTGCGGATGCGGGCGCGTGGCGTCAGCCCCAGTTCACGGGCGCGTGATTCACTCATGACCAGCATGGCGGCTGCACCATCTGACAACGCCGACGACGTGCCCGCCGTGACGGTGCCATTCACCGGATCGAAGGCGGGTTTGAGCGCCGCCAGTCCTTCGGCGCTGGTCTCCTCGCGGATCACTTCATCAAAGTCATAGCGTTTAAGAATGCCGTCGCTGTCGTGTCCATAAGTGGCGACAATCTCAGTGGCGAAGTCGCCGCGCTGGGTGGCCTGCCATGCGCGCTGGTGCGAACGCAGGGCAAACGCATCCTGCTGCTCCCGGCTGATATGATGCATACGTGCCAGCATCTCGGCAGTTAAGCCCATCATGCCTGCGGCTTTGGCGACGGTGCGTCCCAGGCCGGGATGAAAATCCACACCGTGATTCATCGGCACGTGCCCCATGTGCTCCACGCCACCGATCAGGCAGCACTGTGCATCGCCCACCATAATGGTGCGGGCCGCATCGTGCAGCGCCTGCATTGACGAACCGCACAGCCGGTTAACGGTAGTGGCCGGTACAGAGTGCGGGATTTCGGCCAGCAGCGCGGCGTTACGCGCGATATTAAATCCCTGTTCCAGCGTCTGCTGTACGCAGCCCCAGACGATATCGTCGAGCGAACTCGGATCCACTGCCGGGTTGCGGCTCAGAATTTCGCGCATCAGGTGCGCAGAGAGGTCTTCAGCGCGCACGTTCCGAAAGGCTCCGCCTTTTGAACGTCCCATTGGCGTGCGCACCGCATCAACAATCACCACATTTTCCATCTTTTTGCCCTCAGGCGCTTTTCAGCGCGGCTTCATCAATCGGTTTAGCGGCGGGATACCAGCTTTCATGCTGATGGGCTTTCTGCACCAGCAGCGCAGGCAAGGCATAGAGCCCACCGAGCGCGCTATAGCGGCGTGCCTGATCGACCACATTACTGTTGCCAAGGGTATCGAGATAGCGGAATGCGCCGCCACGGAACGGCGGGAAGCCAAGGCCGTATACCAGCGCCATATCTGCTTCAGCGGGTGAGGCGATAATCTTCTCTTCAAGGCAGCGCACCACTTCATTCAGCATCGGCAGCATCATGCGGTTCAGGATCTCTTCGTCACTGAAGACCCGCGCGGGCTGACAGACCTGTTGCAGCAGTGTGTCCACCTCTGCATCGGGCACTTTCTTCAGCTTGCCTTTTTTATCCTCTTCCCAGCGCCAGAAACCTTTGCCATTTTTCTGGCCAAAACGACCGGCATCAAACAGCAGGTCAATCGCATCACGATAGTCATGCTTCATACGATCCGGGAAACCGTCCGCCATGACGCTTTGCGCGTGATGTGCGGTATCGATGCCTACCACATCCAGCAGCCAGGAGGGACCCATCGGCCAGCCGAACTGTTTTTCCATTACTTTATCAATCTGGCGGAAATCAGCGCCGTCGCGGAGCAGCAGGCTGAAAGCGGCGAAGTAGGGGAACAGCACCCGGTTAACAAAGAAGCCGGGACAATCATTCACCACGATAGGGGTTTTGCCCATTTTGCTGGCCCAGGCCACCACTTTACTCAGCGTGGCTTCACTGGTTTTCTCGCCACGAACCACTTCAACCAGCGGCATACGTGGCACCGGATTGAAGAAGTGCATGCCACAGAAGTTTTCCGGGCGTTGCAGCGCCTGCGCCAGCTGGCTGATAGGAATGGTCGAGGTATTGGAGGCCAGAATCGCGTCTTCACGCAGATGCTGTTCGGTTTCAGCCAGCACTTTGGCCTTGATCAGCGGGTTCTCAACCACGGCCTCCACCACCACATCGGCCTGATCAAAACCGGCATAATCGAGTGTGGGCTGGATAGTGGCGATCACACTGGCGAGTTTGTTGCCGTCGATTTTGCCGCGTTCTAACAGCTTATTAAGTAACTTACTGGCTTCGTTCATCCCCAGGGTTAGCGCCTGTGGGTTGATATCTTTCATTCTGACCGGCACGCCTTTCCACGCAGACTGGTAGCTGATGCCGCCACCCATAATGCCTGCGCCCAGTACTGCCGCCTGAGCGGGGGCGCCGCTTTCGCTGCCACGCTTTTTCGCCAGGCCTTTGACGTACTGGTCGTTAAGGAAGATGCCGACCAGAGCGCGAGCTTCATCAGACTGCGCCAGCGGCACAAACGCCGCGGTTTCAAGTTTCAATGCATCGTCACGGCCAAGGCTGGCCGCCGCTTCAATGGTTTTCACTGCCATCAGCGGGGCGGGATAGTGTTTACCTGCAGTCTGCAGCACCATCGCTTTCGCAATAGAAAAGCTCATGGCTGCTTCAATCGGGCTGAGTTTCAGCGGAGCCAGTTTCGGTGCCCGGCGCGCGCGCCAGCTGCCATCAGTGGCGGCGGCTTTGAGCATGGTGATCCCCGCCTCGCGCAGTTTTTCGCGAGCGACCACGGCATCGACCAGACCGAGTTTCAGGGCGGCATTGCCATCAACATCTTTGCCCGCCGCAATAATTTCCAGTGCACTGTCGGCACCCAGCAGGCGTGGCAACCGCACGCTGCCACCAAAGCCAGGCATGATGCCAAG
This sequence comes from Pantoea sp. MT58, assembly GCF_014495885.1. Lineage (NCBI taxonomy): Bacteria > Pseudomonadati > Pseudomonadota > Gammaproteobacteria > Enterobacterales > Erwiniaceae > Pantoea > Pantoea sp. MT58. The sequence continues at coordinate 3,879,203 of NZ_CP061083.1, read as the reverse complement.
TTTGGTTTCCGGCAGGCCAATGCGGGCGTCCGCAGTAGCAATACGCAGATCGGTTGCCAGCACACACTCACATCCGCCACCCAGCGCATAGCCGTCAATGGCGGCCAGGGTCGGCACGGGTAAATCTTCCAGACGATTGAAGATGCTGTTGGCATAGCTCAGCCACTGGCTCAGCTTTTCGGTGGGTGCATTAAACAGTGAAAGGAACTCGGTGATATCCGCACCCACAATAAAAGCAGGTTTAGCGGAGCTCAACAGCAGGCCGCGAAGATCTGGCTGCTGCTCCAGCACTGCAATTGCCTCGCCCAGACTGGCGACAGTTTGCGTATCAAGCTTGTTGACTGAGCCTGCAGCGTCAAAAACCAGCTCGGCGATACCATCGTCCAGCCAGTGAAGTGTAAGGTTAGCGCCTTGGTAGAGCATGTGCGTCTCCTGAAACCGCGAAAGGTGATCTGGTCATACCAGATGATCGTGAGTGTGGGAGGGATGTTAATTATTTGCAAACTGCTCTTTGCTTATTTGCTAACAAGATCACAGCCGTGTCGACATCAGCAACTGCGCAAGGGGTATGCTAAACTTGCGGCCATTTCGCGACACTGGAGAGACGTCAATGGATTCACTGAAGACCTTGTATCACGCGCACATCGCCACGTTGCAACAACGGGCGCAGCAGGTGCTGGCACGCAATAAACTGGATGCGATGTTGATCCATTCCGGTGAGTTGTTGACGGTGTTTCTGGATGACCACACCTATCCGTTTAAGGTGAATCCGCAGTTCAAGGCCTGGGTGCCGGTGACACAGGTTCCCAACTGCTGGCTGTGGATTGATGGTGTGAACAAACCGAAACTGTGGTTCTACTCTCCGGTGGATTACTGGCATAACGTTGAACCTCTGCCGGATAGCTTCTGGACTGAAGATGTCGAGGTTATCGGCCTGAAAAATGCGGATGAGATTGCGCAGTTGCTGCCTGCACAGCGTGATAATGTCGCTTATATCGGCCCGATCAACGCACGGGCGGCACAGCTTGGTATCGCCTCCGGCAATATCAATCCTAAAGCGGTGATCGACTTCCTGCATTTCCATCGCAGTATCAAAACAGATTATGAACTCGCCTGTCTGCGCCAGGCGCAGAAGCTGGCAGTGGCGGGTCATCGCGCAGCGAAAGAGGCGTTCTCGGCGGGTTTAAGCGAGTTCGATATCAACCAGGCGTATCTGACCGCGACCGGTCATCGCGATACCGATGTGCCGTACGGCAATATCATTGCGCTGAATGAACACGCTGCGGTGCTGCACTACACCCGGCTGGATCATCAGCCGCCGGCGAAACGCCACAGCTTTTTGATTGATGCGGGCGCTGAGTATCTTGGCTACGCCGCCGACCTGACCCGCAGCTATGCGGCGCAGAGCAGTTCGCTCTATGCCAGAATGGTTGAGGCGATGAACGCGGAAGAGCTGGCGCTGATCGCCACGCTGAAAGCGGGCGTGCGCTACACCGATTATCATCTTCAGATGCATCAGCGTATTGCGAAGATGTTGCTGAAGTTTGAGCTGGTGCAGGGCATCAGCGAAGAAGCACTGGTGGCTGAAGATCTGACCGGACCATTTATGCCGCATGGGCTGGGGCATCCACTGGGTCTGCAGGTGCATGACGTGGCGGGTTTTATGCAGGATGATCAGGGCACGCATCTGGCCGCGCCTGCGCAATATCCTTATCTTCGCTGCACCCGCGTGCTGCAACCGGGCATGGTATTAACCATCGAGCCAGGCTTCTATATTATTGACTCATTACTGGCACCACTGCGTGCAGGCCGTTTCAGTCAGCACTTTAACTGGCAGGCTATCGATGCACTTCGGCCTTATGGCGGAATTCGTATCGAGGATAACGTGGTGATCCATGCGCATCGCGTTGAGAACATGACCCGCGATCTGCATCTGGCCTGATGGAAGCCTTTGATATTCCCGCGGTGCCCGTGAGCAGCAGCGAGGAGACGATCAAAAAGAGTCGCTTCATTACGCTGCTGGCGCACACCGAGGGGGCAGAGGCGGCGCGCGCCTTTGTCCAGCAGGTCAAAAACGAGCATCCGGCTGCCCGGCATCACTGCTGGGCATGGGTCGCGGGCGCGCCGAATGATTCTCAACAGCTCGGCTTCTCTGATGATGGTGAACCTTCGGGTACAGCAGGGAAACCGATGCTGGCGCAGCTGATGGGCGCGGATATTGGCGAGATTACTGCCGTGGTGGTGCGTTACTACGGCGGCATCATGCTGGGAACCGGCGGCTTAGTGAAAGCCTATGGTGGTGGCGTTCAGCAGGGGCTTAAGCTGCTGCCACGACAGCGCAAAGTGCCGATGAAGCTGTTCACTCTGCAATGTGACTATCCACAGCTCAGTGATGTTGAACGGCTGGTACAGCGTTTTGACGGTAAGGTGACCGACAGTCAGTTTCAGGATCGCATTGCGCTGACGCTGGCTGTACCTTACGGACAAATCGACGGATTTAAAAAAAATCTGTCAGACTTTAGTCGGGGTGCATTATCGCTGATCCCGCTCACACCCTGATGTTCATCTCTATTATTTAAAGGAACGGCTGAATGCACTTTCGCGCCATTACCCGCATAGTCGGTCTGCTGGTGATCCTCTTTTCAGTGACGATGATTTTGCCCGGCCTGGTCGCATTAATTTATCGCGATGGCGCGGGGCGGGCGTTTAGCCAGACCTTTATGATGGCGCTGGTGATCGGCTCGCTGCTGTGGTGGCCGAATCGCAAAAAGAAAACCGAACTCAAACCGCGGGAAGGGTTTCTGATTGTCGTGCTGTTCTGGACGGTGCTGGGCAGCGTAGGGGCCATGCCCTTTATCTTTGCCGAACAGCCGCATCTTTCCGTGACGGATGCGTTCTTTGAATCTTTCTCTGGCCTGACAACGACCGGGGCCACTACGCTGGTGGGGCTGGACTCGCTGCCTAAAGCCATTCTCTTCTATCGACAGATGCTCCAGTGGCTGGGTGGTATGGGGATCATTGTGTTAGCAGTGGCGATATTGCCGATTCTGGGCGTCGGGGGCATGCAGCTCTATCGCGCTGAAATGCCGGGGCCGCTGAAAGATAATAAAATGCGGCCGCGTATTGCCGAAACAGCGAAAACACTCTGGCTGATCTATGTTCTGTTGACGGTGGCCTGTGCGCTGGCATTGTGGCTGGCAGGCATGCCGGCCTTTGATGCTATTGGTCACAGCTTCTCGACCATCGCGATTGGCGGCTTCTCAACCCATGATGCCAGCATCGGCTATTTTCACAGCGGCACTATCAATACTATCGTGGCGGTGTTTTTGCTGATCTCAGGCTGTAACTACGGCCTTCACTTTGCCATGTTAAGCGGGCGCAATCTGCGCGTGTACTGGCGCGATCCTGAATTCCGCATGTTTATTGGCGTTCAGCTGACGCTGGTGTTGATCTGCACGCTGGTGCTCTGGTTCCACAATGTTTACGACAGTGGCTGGCAAACGCTGAACCAGGCCTTCTTCCAGGTCGTTTCCATGGCCACCACGGCAGGATTCACGACCGACAGCATCGCACGCTGGCCCTTGTTCCTGCCGGTGCTGCTGTTGTGCTCCGCCTTTATCGGCGGCTGTGCCGGTTCAACCGGCGGTGGCCTGAAGGTTATCCGCATCCTGCTGTTATGCAAGCAGGGTAACCGTGAGCTTAAGCGTCTGGTTCACCCGAATGCGGTCTACACCATTAAGCTGGGGAATCGGGCGTTGCCTGAGCGTATCCTTGAGGCCGTATGGGGATTCTTCTCAGCTTATGCGCTGGTGTTCCTGGTCAGCATGCTGGCGATCATTGCCACCGGTGTCGATGACTTCTCGGCATTTGCTGCCGTTGCCGCGACCCTGAATAACCTCGGGCCGGGTTTGGGGGTTGTGGCCGATAACTTCACTTCAATGAATGACGTGGCGAAATGGATTCTTATCTCCACCATGTTATTCGGGCGTCTCGAGGTATTTACCTTGCTGGTGCTGTTCACGCCTACTTTCTGGCGTGAATAATTAATAAGGATGCTGACATGAAAGCGCTGATTCTCTATTCCACCCGCGACGGACAAACCAGGAAGATTGCCTCTTCTATCGCTGAGGTGATCCGTCAGCACCAGCCATGCGATGTGCTGGATATTCAGGATGCCGCTCTGCCTGACTGGGCGCAGTATGATCGCGTGCTGATTGGCGCCTCTATTCGCTACGGTCATTTCCAGCCGGTCGTCGACAAGTTCGTAAAGCTTCACCTCCCTGCATTGCAGCAGCGTACCAGTGGTTTCTTTTCGGTAAACCTCACGGCGCGCAAACCTGAGAAGCGTTCTCCTGAAACGAATGCTTATACGCAGAAGTTCCTGGCCAGCTCGCCGTGGCAACCTGATTGCTGTGCCGTGTTTGCGGGCGCGCTCTATTATCCGCGCTATCGCTGGTTTGATCGCGTCATGATTCAGTTGATTATGCGTATGACTGGCGGTGAGACCGATTCCACAAAAGAAGTGGAGTACACGGACTGGCAGCAGGTACGCACTTTTGCTAATGATTTTGCACAGTTACCAGGCAAATCGTAGCGAAATAGCGCGATTTGATGAAAATTACTGCGAACAGTAATCTTTTCGCAATAAACACTTGTCAGTCCGCGCGAACTCCCTATAATGCGCCTCCATCGACACGGAACACCGGCAACGGGAAGCGGGTTGAGAGGCACAGGGGACTGCGCCGCCGGAGAAAAACTTCTGAAATAGAGGTTGACTCTGCAGGAGGAAAGCGTAATATACGCCACCTCGCGACAGGACGCTAACGCACTGTTCGCACTGCTCTTTAACAATTTATCAGACAATCTGTGTGGGCACTCGCAGGATTGATATCAGCGTCTTAGGACGCAAAAAAATATCAAAGCCTCACGAGTGAACACATAATGAAATTCATTATGACGTTTTACAGATGAGCACCGCTTAACTTGTTTAAGCAAATCAAACTTAAATTGAAGAGTTTGATCATGGCTCAGATTGAACGCTGGCGGCAGGCCTAACACATGCAAGTCGGACGGTAGCACAGAGAGCTTGCTCTTGGGTGACGAGTGGCGGACGGGTGAGTAATGTCTGGGGATCTGCCCGATAGAGGGGGATAACCACTGGAAACGGTGGCTAATACCGCATAACGTCGCAAGACCAAAGAGGGGGACCTTCGGGCCTCTCACTATCGGATGAACCCAGATGGGATTAGCTAGTAGGCGGGGTAATGGCCCACCTAGGCGACGATCCCTAGCTGGTCTGAGAGGATGACCAGCCACACTGGAACTGAGACACGGTCCAGACTCCTACGGGAGGCAGCAGTGGGGAATATTGCACAATGGGCGCAAGCCTGATGCAGCCATGCCGCGTGTATGAAGAAGGCCTTCGGGTTGTAAAGTACTTTCAGCGGGGAGGAAGGCGGTGAGGTTAATAACCTTACCGATTGACGTTACCCGCAGAAGAAGCACCGGCTAACTCCGTGCCAGCAGCCGCGGTAATACGGAGGGTGCAAGCGTTAATCGGAATTACTGGGCGTAAAGCGCACGCAGGCGGTCTGTTAAGTCAGATGTGAAATCCCCGGGCTTAACCTGGGAACTGCATTTGAAACTGGCAGGCTTGAGTCTTGTAGAGGGGGGTAGAATTCCAGGTGTAGCGGTGAAATGCGTAGAGATCTGGAGGAATACCGGTGGCGAAGGCGGCCCCCTGGACAAAGACTGACGCTCAGGTGCGAAAGCGTGGGGAGCAAACAGGATTAGATACCCTGGTAGTCCACGCCGTAAACGATGTCGACTTGGAGGTTGTTCCCTTGAGGAGTGGCTTCCGGAGCTAACGCGTTAAGTCGACCGCCTGGGGAGTACGGCCGCAAGGTTAAAACTCAAATGAATTGACGGGGGCCCGCACAAGCGGTGGAGCATGTGGTTTAATTCGATGCAACGCGAAGAACCTTACCTACTCTTGACATCCACGGAATTCGGCAGAGATGCCTTAGTGCCTTCGGGAACCGTGAGACAGGTGCTGCATGGCTGTCGTCAGCTCGTGTTGTGAAATGTTGGGTTAAGTCCCGCAACGAGCGCAACCCTTATCCTTTGTTGCCAGCGCGTGATGGCGGGAACTCAAAGGAGACTGCCGGTGATAAACCGGAGGAAGGTGGGGATGACGTCAAGTCATCATGGCCCTTACGAGTAGGGCTACACACGTGCTACAATGGCGCATACAAAGAGAAGCGACCTCGCGAGAGCAAGCGGACCTCACAAAGTGCGTCGTAGTCCGGATCGGAGTCTGCAACTCGACTCCGTGAAGTCGGAATCGCTAGTAATCGTGGATCAGAATGCCACGGTGAATACGTTCCCGGGCCTTGTACACACCGCCCGTCACACCATGGGAGTGGGTTGCAAAAGAAGTAGGTAGCTTAACCTTCGGGAGGGCGCTTACCACTTTGTGATTCATGACTGGGGTGAAGTCGTAACAAGGTAACCGTAGGGGAACCTGCGGTTGGATCACCTCCTTACCTGAAGATACCTTCCCGCGCAGTGTCCACACAGATTGTCTGATAAAAAGTAACGAGCAGAAAAAACCTCTACAGGCTTGTAGCTCAGGTGGTTAGAGCGCACCCCTGATAAGGGTGAGGTCGGTGGTTCAAGTCCACTCAGGCCTACCAAATTCGCACTCACGCTGCGTTATGTTCCCGGCTCGCATAGTTCACTATGCTTCGCGGAAACATGCCTTGCCTGAGCACGAATTGCATTTCTCAAGAAGTGTACTCGGTTGAGTGGTAGTAGTGGTCTCTGCAGTAACTGTATGGGGCTATAGCTCAGCTGGGAGAGCGCCTGCCTTGCACGCAGGAGGTCAGCGGTTCGATCCCGCTTAGCTCCACCATACCGTTTTAACTGTTTTTTCTGAATACTTCAGAGCGTACCGGCAACGGTGTGCTGCGAAGTATTATGCTCTTTAACAATCCGGAACAAGCTGAAAATTGAAACGACGTGTCGTTTTCATTCTCCGTAATAAGAATGAAAAGCGCGACACGTTCGAGTCTCTCAAATGCTTGCAGCTCGCAGCGTTGTAAAACGCCTGTGGGTTGTGAGGTTAAGCGACTAAGCGTACACGGTGGATGCCCAGGCAGTCAGAGGCGATGAAGGACGTGCTAATCTGCGTAAAGCGACGGTAAGGTGATATGAACCGCTACAGCCGTCGATGTCCGAATGGGGAAACCCGGTGCACTCTGTGCATCATTGCAGCATGAATACATAGTGCTGCAAGGCGAACCGGGGGAACTGAAACATCTAAGTACCCCGAGGAAAAGAAATCAACCGAGATTCCCCCAGTAGCGGCGAGCGAACGGGGAGCAGCCCAGAGCCTGAATCAGCATGTGTGTTAGTGGAAGCGTCTGGAAAGTCGCAGGGTACAGGGTGATACTCCCGTACACAAAAGCACACGTGCTGTGAGCTCGATGAGTAAGGCGGGACACGTGGTATCCTGTCTGAATATGGGGGGACCATCCTCCAAGGCTAAATACTCCTGACTGACCGATAGTGAACCAGTACCGTGAGGGAAAGGCGAAAAGAACCCCGGCGAGGGGAGTGAAACAGAACCTGAAACCGTGTACGTACAAGCAGTGGGAGCCTTCTTTATGGGGGTGACTGCGTACCTTTTGTATAATGGGTCAGCGACTTATATTCTGTAGCAAGGTTAACCGTATAGGGGAGCCGCAGGGAAACCGAGTCTTAACTGGGCGTTAAGTTGCAGGGTATAGACCCGAAACCCGGTGATCTAGCCATGGGCAGGTTGAAGGTTGGGTAACACTAACTGGAGGACCGAACCGACTAATGTTGAAAAATTAGCGGATGACCTGTGGCTGGGGGTGAAAGGCCAATCAAACCGGGAGATAGCTGGTTCTCCCCGAAAGCTATTTAGGTAGCGCCTCGTGAACTCATCCTCGGGGGTAGAGCACTGTTTCGGCTAGGGGGCCATCCCGGCTTACCAACCCGATGCAAACTGCGAATACCGAGGAATGTTATCACGGGAGACACACGGCGGGTGCTAACGTCCGTCGTGAAGAGGGAAACAACCCAGACCGCCAGCTAAGGTCCCAAAGTCATGGTTAAGTGGGAAACGATGTGGGAAGGCACAGACAGCCAGGATGTTGGCTTAGAAGCAGCCATCATTTAAAGAAAGCGTAATAGCTCACTGGTCGAGTCGGCCTGCGCGGAAGATGTAACGGGGCTAAACCATGCACCGAAGCTGCGGCAGCGACACTATGTGTTGTTGGGTAGGGGAGCGTTCTGTAAGCCGTCGAAGGTGTGCTGTGAGGCATGCTGGAGGTATCAGAAGTGCGAATGCTGACATAAGTAACGATAAAGCGGGTGAAAAGCCCGCTCGCCGGAAGACCAAGGGTTCCTGTTCAACGTTAATCGGAGCAGGGTGAGTCGACCCCTAAGGCGAGGCCGAAAGGCGTAGTCGATGGGAAACAGGTTAATATTCCTGTACTCGGTGTTACTGCGAAGGGGGGACGGAGAAGGCTATATCAGCCGGGCGACGGTTGTCCCGGTTTAAGCGTGTAGGCGGAGGGTCCAGGTAAATCCGGTCCCTTATCAACGCTGAGGCGTGACGACGAGGCACTACGGTGCTGAAGTGATAAATGCCCAGCTTCCAGGAAAAGCCTCTAAGCATCAGGTAACACAGAATCGTACCCCAAACCGACACAGGTGGTCAGGTAGAGAATACCAAGGCGCTTGAGAGAACTCGGGTGAAGGAACTAGGCAAAATGGTGCCGTAACTTCGGGAGAAGGCACGCTGGCGCGTAGGTGGAGGGATTTACTCCCCGAGCCGAAGCCAGTCGAAGATACCAGCTGGCTGCAACTGTTTATTAAAAACACAGCACTGTGCAAACACGAAAGTGGACGTATACGGTGTGACGCCTGCCCGGTGCCGGAAGGTTAATTGATGGGGTTATCCGCAAGGAGAAGCTCTTGATCGAAGCCCCGGTAAACGGCGGCCGTAACTATAACGGTCCTAAGGTAGCGAAATTCCTTGTCGGGTAAGTTCCGACCTGCACGAATGGCGTAATGATGGCCAGGCTGTCTCCACCCGAGACTCAGTGAAATTGAACTCGCTGTGAAGATGCAGTGTACCCGCGGCAAGACGGAAAGACCCCGTGAACCTTTACTACAGCTTGACACTGAACATTGAGCCTTGATGTGTAGGATAGGTGGGAGGCTTTGAAGCGCGGACGCCAGTTCGCGTGGAGCCAACCTTGAAATACCACCCTTTAATGTTTGATGTTCTAACGTAGGCCCGTGATCCGGGCTGCGGACAGTGTCTGGTGGGTAGTTTGACTGGGGCGGTCTCCTCCTAAAGAGTAACGGAGGAGCACGAAGGTCAGCTAATCACGGTCGGACATCGTGAGGTTAGTGCAATGGCATAAGCTGGCTTGACTGCGAGAGTGACGGCTCGAGCAGGTGCGAAAGCAGGTCATAGTGATCCGGTGGTTCTGAATGGAAGGGCCATCGCTCAACGGATAAAAGGTACTCCGGGGATAACAGGCTGATACCGCCCAAGAGTTCATATCGACGGCGGTGTTTGGCACCTCGATGTCGGCTCATCACATCCTGGGGCTGAAGTAGGTCCCAAGGGTACGGCTGTTCGCCGTTTAAAGTGGTACGCGAGCTGGGTTTAGAACGTCGTGAGACAGTTCGGTCCCTATCTGCCGTGGGCGCTGGAGAATTGAGGGGGGTTGCTCCTAGTACGAGAGGACCGGAGTGAACGCACCACTGGTGTTCGGGTTGTCATGCCAATGGCATTGCCCGGTAGCTAAGTGCGGAAAAGATAAGTGCTGAAAGCATCTAAGCACGAAACTTGCCCCGAGATGAGTTCTCCCTGACTCCTTGAGAGTCCTGAAGGGACGTTGAAGACTACGACGTTGATAGGCCGGGTGTGTAAGCGCAGCGATGCGTTGAGCTAACCGGTACTAATGACCCGTGAGGCTTAACCTTACAACGCCAGAGGCGTTTTTGAGAGAGACGATTTTCAGCCTGTACCGGATATATCTGCGCGGCCTTAAGGGGCGGCGCGGAGAACAGAATCTGCCTGGCGGCTTTAGCGCGGTGGTCCCACCTGACCCCATGCCGAACTCAGAAGTGAAACGCCGTAGCGCCGATGGTAGTGTGGGGTCTCCCCATGCGAGAGTAGGGAACTGCCAGGCATTATATAAGTGAAGAAGCCCCGCACGAGAGTGCGGGGCTTTTTTACGTCTGCAGATCGTGAAAAACCTCATCATAATCCCCGAAAACAGCCTGAGAACCCCTCCCTGATACGGTAAACTACGCCCAGATAACTCAGTAAAGGTCGTCAAATGTCCAGCCAGCATCCTTCCTTAAAAGCCGACAATACGCTTGGGCTTGAAGTACATACACAGAAACGCATCGTTGCTGAGACGCCAGCTGCCATTCTGGCTGCATGGCAGGCCAGCCAGCGTGATCAAACCCCTTTCATGGTGCTTGGTGAAGGCAGCAATGTCCTCTTTCTGGATGATTTCGCTGGTACTGTGGTACTTAACCGCATTAAAGGCATCAACATTCAGGATGAGTATGAGTACTGGAAGTTGCATGTCGGAGCAGGTGAGAACTGGCATCAGCTGGTTAAGAGCACACTGGAAAAAGGGATCACTGGCCTGGAGAATCTGGCATTAATCCCTGGAATGACGGGTTCTGCACCGATTCAGAACATTGGTGCCTATGGTGTGGAATTAAAAGATGTCTGCGAATATGTGGATGTGCTTAACCTGGACAGTGGTGAGACAGAGCGTCTCGATCGTGAAGCCTGTGAATTTGGCTATCGTGACAGCATTTTCAAGCATCGCTATCAGAGAGGTTATGTCATCGTCGCGGTCGGGATAATCCTGCCTAAACAATGGCAGCCCGTATTGACCTACGGTGATCTGAAGACTCTGAATCCGGTAACGGCTAGCGCCTGGGATGTTTATCACGCGGTGTGCCAGATGCGGCAGAGCAAATTACCGGATCCAAAAGTGACCGGGAATGTAGGCAGCTTCTTCAAAAATCCGGTCGTTACCGAGGCGCAGTGCAGCGCCTTGCTGGCGCATTTTCCAGCTATGCCACACTATCTGATGCCGAATGGTGAAACCAAGCTGGCAGCCGGATGGCTTATCGATCAGTGTCAGTTGAAAGGTTATCGTATCGGCGGTGCCGCCGTTCATCAGCAACAGGCTCTGGTGCTGATTAATGCTGATAATGCCACACCTGACGATATCGTTGCGCTGGCAAAAACCGTGCGTGCGAAGGTGGGTGAAAAGTTTGATGTCTGGCTGGAGCCTGAGGTGCGGTTTATTCAGGCACAGGGCGAGTGCAATGCTGTCGGGGTAATCGCATGAAAGACAACAGTATCCCGCTAAAGCTGGTCGATATTTTATCTGACGGTGAGTTTCATTCTGGCGAACAGCTGGGTGAAACACTGGGCATGAGTCGCGCAGCCATTAACAAGCATATCCAGACCTTAAAAAGCTGGGGACTTGACGTTTATACCGTGACAGGGAAGGGCTACAGTCTCTCTGCCCCGATGCAGCTGTTGGATGAGCAGGCAATTGTCGCTCAGGTTAAGCAGGGCAATATCTCTGTTATCCCGGTGATTGACTCCACAAATCAGTATCTGCTGGAGCGCATGCATGAGATGGAGTCGGGTGCTGCCTGTATCGCTGAGTATCAGCAGGCTGGTCGTGGCCGTCGTGGGCGTCAATGGTTCTCTCCCTTTGGCGCTAATCTCTACATGTCTATGTACTGGCGTCTGGAGCAGGGACCCGCTGCGGCGATGGGTCTTAGTCTTGTGATTGGTATTATCATTGCTGAGACATTACGTTCATTAGGGGCTGATGATGTTCGCGTCAAATGGCCCAATGATATTTACCTTAACGATCGCAAACTGGCAGGTATTCTGGTCGAACTGACCGGTAAAACGGGTGATGCCGCGCATATCGTCATGGGGGCCGGGATTAACCTTGCTATGCGTACAGCCGATGCATCGCAGATTAATCAGGGCTGGATTAACCTGCAGGAAGCCGGTGTATCCGTTAACCGCAATGAGCTGGCCGCCCATCTGATAAATAATCTGCGCGAAGCCCTGCCGTTGTTTGAGCAGGAAGGGTTAACGCCCTTTGTTACACGCTGGATGGTGCTGGATAACTTTATTCACCGGCCTGTTAAATTGCTCATTGGTGAACGTGAAGTGCATGGTATTGCGCGGGGCATTGACAGTCAGGGTGGCCTGTTACTTGAGCAGGATGGCGAAATAAAAGCCTGGGTGGGCGGAGAAATATCTCTACGTCCTCTCTGATCAAAAAAGCCTGCACTAATGCAGGCTTTTTTACTGGAGCGGTTATTTACGCAAGCGAACCCTGTCGACCGCATGATTGCCACTTTTAGTCATGATCAGGCTGGCCCGTTCGCGTGTTGGCAGGATATTTTCCCGCAGGTTTAGCCAGTTAATCTCTTTCCATAAATTGCCCGCTATCTCTACTGCTTCCGCTTCTGAGAGCTGGGCATAATGGTGGAAGTAAGAGTCCGGGTCGGTAAATGCACCCTGGCGGAATTTGAGGAATCGATTGATATACCAGCTTTGCAGCAGCTCTTCCTCAGCGTCGACATAGATAGAAAAATCAACGAAGTCTGAAACAAAGACATGATGTGGGTCATGGGGATAGTCCATGCCACTCTGCAATACATTCAGACCTTCCAGAATAAGGATATCAGGCTGCTGAACCACTTTATCGCCATCAGGGATGACATCATAAATCAGATGCGAATAGACCGGTGCTGTGACCTGACTGGCGCCTGATTTCAAATCGGAGACGAAATTGACCAGCCGGTGCATATCATAAGATTGCGGAAACCCTTTTTTCTTCATTAATCCGCGCTCTTTCAGCACGGCATTGGGATGAAGAAAGCCATCCGTCGTGATCAATTCTACTTTACGATGTTCAGGCCAGCGGCTGAGCAACGCCTGTAATACACGCGCAGTTGTGCTTTTACCGACGGCTACGCTGCCCGCAATACTGATGATATAGGGGATTTTCTGGCCATTGGTGCCGAGAAATTGCTCCAGTACAGCCTGCCGACGAACATTAGAGCTGATATAGAAATTAAGCAGACGCGAAAGTGGCAGATAAATTTCTGCTACCTCCTCCAGCGAGAGATCCTCGTTGATGCCCTCCAGCTGCGCGATCTCTTCCTCTGACAGTGTCATAGGAACGGAATCACGTAATGCAGCCCACTGCTCACGAGTGAACTCTAAATAAGGCGTTGTCAGGGGGGTCGTTTTATCCATAAGCATGCATCTGACCGCAAATTCATTGCTATCAACCGCGTGTCATCCGATAAGCAGGAGAGCACAGGTGAAATAAATCACGAATCGCTGGTTTATCAGTGAGAACAATGGGCTGGAGGGTATCACCAGTATGGCTTTTAACAGAAGTAAAAAGATAAACGTGATCGCGCTTTCGTCGGCATACCCACAAAACATCATAATAACGCTAATTCTGACAGCTGTATCACTACGTATAGTGCTACACGGGCCATCAAAGCTTATGTGCGGCTTTTATCTGCCTTAAATAGCAGTCAGACGCCCTGTATGACCCAATAGAGCTGTAACGGCGTACAGAGAGGCTAAAAGCACATACATTCAATATGCAGCGTATATTTCCCGACTGAAGAATAAAGAGCTGCGAGACACTGGAACCGTTTTTTACCGTTATCGTCGTACCAGCGAGAGAGATATGCAGGACAAAAACGTCTCCCTGTTCTGCAGATATCTTAAGTGCACGAAAAATAACGCCGATAAGGGTTAAAAAAGCATCACTCAGAACAGGCTGCGCAAAATAAAAAGGCGATGGGCGGAATATTTTACCTTAAAAAGAGCATGCCAGAGCAGCAGGGGACGATAGCGAGGCAGGGTGGGCGGTGTAAAAACAGGACCAGATCGCACAAATATTCTGCACAAAAACGCCAGAATGCGATGATTTGCACAAATAGTAAGCGATAGAACAAAATTAGTGATTTTTTAGTTGCATCGAAGGCCCGACCTTCCTAGAATGCGCTCCACTTGATGCCGGCTTAGCTCAGTTGGTAGAGCAACTGACTTGTAATCAGTAGGTCACCAGTTCGATTCCGGTAGCCGGCACCATCAAGTAGGTGGGATTCCCGAGCGGCCAAAGGGAGCAGACTGTAAATCTGCCGTCACAGACTTCGAAGGTTCGAATCCTTCTCCCACCACCATCTCAGCCTCACGGTTGAGTACAGGTAAACAACCTGTTTATCTGTCAGGTGAGTCACTTATCACCCTGAATTCAGACTGAGCGTTAGCGAAGTCAACGTCGGTCAGCTTCGCTGGCAGACAGTAGATAGCAGAGAAACATTCACTGTTATCTGCAAGCTACAGAAAGAACAGGTAGCCGAGTTCCAGGATGCGGGCATCGTATAATGGCTATTACCTCAGCCTTCCAAGCTGATGATGCGGGTTCGATTCCCGCTGCCCGCTCCAGATGTGCTGATATGGCTCAGTTGGTAGAGCGCACCCTTGGTAAGGGTGAGGTCCCCAGTTCGACTCTGGGTATCAGCACCACTTCCTTTAATCTCCCTCCTGATTTTCTCTGTAACTTCCTTGCAGTCAGGCAATGCCTGGTTAATGTGATGATATCATTGATATATCCGTGTCTTAGAGGGACTAGCGATGGCTAAAGAGCAATTTCAACGTAACAAACTGCACGTAAACGTGGGCACCATCGGTCACGTTGACCACGGTAAAACCACCCTGACTGCAGCTATCACTACCGTACTGGCTAAAACCAACGGCGGCCAGGCTCGTGCATTCGATCAGATCGACAGCACACCTGAAGAAAAAGCCCGCGGTATCACCATCAACACCGCTCACGTTGAGTATGAGACTGCTGCACGTCACTACGCTCACGTTGACTGCCCAGGCCACGCCGACTATGTGAAAAACATGATCACCGGTGCTGCGCAGATGGACGGCGCGATCCTGGTTGTTGCTGCGACTGATGGCCCAATGCCACAAACCCGTGAGCACATCCTGCTGGGTCGTCAGGTTGGCGTTCCTTACATCATCGTGTTCCTGAACAAGTGTGACATGGTTGATGATGAAGAGCTGCTGGAGCTGGTAGAGATGGAAGTACGTGACCTGCTGTCACAGTACGACTTCCCAGGCGACGACACCCCAATCGTTCGTGGTTCTGCTCTGAAAGCGCTGGAAGGCGTTCCTGAGTGGGAAGCGAAAATCATCGAACTGGCTGAACACCTGGACAACTACATCCCGGATCCAGTCCGTGCGATCGACATGCCGTTCCTGCTGCCAATCGAAGACGTATTCTCAATCTCTGGCCGTGGTACTGTTGTTACCGGTCGTGTTGAGCGCGGCATCGTTAAAGTCGGCGACGAAGTTGAAATCGTGGGTATCAAAGATACTGCGAAATCAACCTGTACCGGTGTTGAGATGTTCCGTAAGCTGCTGGACCAGGGTCAGGCAGGCGAAAACTGTGGTGTTCTGCTGCGCGGTATCAAGCGTGAAGACATCCAGCGTGGCCAGGTTCTGGCTAAGCCAGGCTCAATCAAGCCACACACCCAGTTCGAGTCAGAAGTTTACGTTCTGTCTAAAGACGAAGGTGGTCGCCATACTCCGTTCTTCAAAGGCTATCGTCCACAGTTCTACTTCCGTACAACTGACGTAACCGGCTCAGTAGAGCTGCCAGAAGGCGTTGAAATGGTCATGCCAGGCGACAACATCAAAATGGTTGTTACCCTGATCCACCCAATCGCAATGGACGAAGGTCTGCGCTTCGCAATCCGCGAAGGTGGCCGTACCGTTGGCGCGGGTGTTGTTGCTAAAGTTATCGCATAATTACCGATAACGTTTGACGCAATGCACACGGAAAGGGCATCATTTGATGCCCTTTTTGCACGCTGTTTCATAGAACCTGGCTCATCAGTGATTTTTTGAATCATAATCATTGCTGAGACAGGCTCTGTTATGCGGCGTTGGATACCGAGTTACGCCTCAAAAGCTCATTCGGTTTGGACGCCTCGCACTGCGGGGCAGAATAGTTTCTGAATTATTGTGGCAGGTTGGTTTATGAGTGCGAATACCGAAGCTCAAGGGAGCGGGCGTGGCCTGGAAGCGGTAAAGTGGGTAGTAGTTGTATTACTGCTGCTTGCAGCGATTGTAGGTAACTACCTCTATCGTGATGTGTCACTGCCACTGCGTGCATTAGCCGTAGTTGTACTGATTGCAGCGGCTGGCGGCATTGCGCTTTTAACGACCAAAGGCAAAGCGACCGTGGCTTTTGCTCGTGAAGCAAGAACAGAAATGCGTAAGGTTATCTGGCCAACCCGCCAGGAAACGCTGCACACCACGTTAATCGTTGCCGCGGTTACTGCCGTGATGTCACTGATTTTGTGGGGGCTGGATGGTATTCTGGTCCGTCTGGTATCGTTTATCACTGGCCTGAGGTTCTGAGATGTCTGAAGCTCCAAAGAAACGCTGGTACGTCGTACAGGCGTTTTCCGGTTTTGAAGGCCGCGTAGCCCAATCGCTGCGCGAGCATATCAAATTGCACAACATGGAAGAGCTGTTTGGCGACGTCATGGTTCCGACTGAAGAAGTCGTTGAAATCCGTGGTGGCCAGCGTCGTAAGAGCGAGCGCAAGTTTTTCCCGGGATACGTACTGGTTCAGATGGTCATGAATGACGCCAGCTGGCACTTAGTACGCAGCGTCCCGCGCGTGATGGGTTTCATCGGCGGTACCTCTGACCGTCCGGCGCCTATCAGCGATAAAGAAGTTGATGCGATCATGAACCGTCTGCAGCAGGTCGGCGACAAGCCTCGTCCGAAAACGCTGTTTGAGCCGGGTGAAATGGTTCGCGTTAATGACGGTCCATTTGCTGACTTTAACGGTGTGGTTGAAGATGTGGATTACGAGAAGAGCCGCCTGACGGTTTCCGTATCTATCTTTGGTCGCGCAACACCGGTTGAGCTGGACTTTGGTCAGGTGGAGAAAGGTTAACCTCTTTCCGCTCACAAATTAGCTGTTGCAGCAGGCGCGAAATTTAACTACAATTTCGCGCCTTTTGTTTTTATGCGCTGGCAACAGCGTGTAAATCGTTATCACGGGGAGCCTTTACAGGCGCTATAACCCAATTGAGGAAATATCATGGCTAAGAAAGTCCAAGCCTACGTCAAGCTGCAGGTTGCAGCTGGTATGGCGAACCCAAGTCCACCGGTTGGTCCAGCACTGGGTCAGCAGGGCGTTAACATCATGGAATTCTGTAAAGCGTTCAACGCTAAGACCGAATCTCTGGAAAAAGGTCTGCCGACTCCTGTTGTTATCACCGTATACAGCGACCGTTCTTTTACCTTCATTACCAAAACGCCTCCGGCTGCCGTACTGCTGAAAAAAGCAGCGGGCATCAAGTCTGGTTCTGGTAAGCCGAACAAAGATAAAGTCGGTAAAGTGACTCGTGCTCAGGTACGTGAAATCGCAGAAACCAAAGCTGCGGACATGACTGGTTCTGACGTTGAAGCGATGACTCGCTCAATCGAAGGTACTGCTCGTTCCATGGGCCTGGTAGTAGAGGACTAAGAAATGGCTAAGCTGACCAAGCGCATGACCGTAATTCGCGACAAAGTTGACGCGACCAAGCAGTATGACATTGCTGAAGCTGTTGCTCTGCTGAAAGAACTGGCTACTGCCAAGTTCGTTGAAAGCGTTGACGTTGCTGTCAACCTCGGCATTGATGCACGTAAATCTGATCAGAACGTGCGCGGCGCGACCGTTCTGCCACACGGTACTGGTCGTTCAGTACGTGTTGCTGTCTTCACCCAGGGCGCAAACGCTGAAGCTGCTAAAGCAGCAGGCGCTGAGCTGGTAGGTATGGAAGACCTGGCTGATCAGATTAAGAAAGGCGAAATGAATTTTGACGTTGTTATTGCTTCTCCGGATGCAATGCGCGTTGTTGGCCAGTTAGGCCAGATTCTGGGCCCACGCGGCCTGATGCCAAACCCGAAAGTCGGTACTGTAACCCCTAACGTTGCTGAAGCAGTTAAGAATGCTAAAGCGGGTCAGGTTCGTTATCGTAACGACAAAAACGGCATCATCCACACTACCATCGGTAAAGTGGACTTTGACGCTGACAAACTGAAAGAAAACCTGGAATCTCTGCTGGTCGCGCTGAAAAAAGCAAAACCATCTCAGGCGAAAGGCGTGTACATCAAGAAAGTCAGCCTTTCAACCACCATGGGCGCCGGCGTTGCCGTTGACCAGGCTGGTCTGAACGCAACAGCAAACTAATTGCTGCTTGAAACGGGCGAAAAATTCACCTAGAATCTTACGCCCGTTGTTCTGTTATTAGCAGAACAGGACATCAGAGAGTCGGAACTGACTGTTGCGTTTATCGCCTTTCCTTCTGACTCTGCTGTGTCACACAGAATTTAGGTTGGAGCCAGGCCTTATCCTGGCCTCCGTCCAAGACCGCAGGCGCTGTTTATCTCCGGATATTCCGCTTAATACCCTGCGTAGACGGTGACAGAACCAAAAGAATTTTTTCTTAGCTGGATTCTGCTCACCGTGTTCGAGCGCTTACCACCCTTCGGGGTGGTTAAGTGAAGTGAGTTCCGGGGAAATCCTTTCCCGGTCAAATCCAGGAGCAAAAGCTAATGGCATTAAATCTTCAAGACAAACAAGCGATTGTTGCTGAAGTCAGCGAAGTAGCCAAAGGTGCGCTTTCAGCGGTTGTTGCGGATTCCCGTGGCGTTACCGTTGATAAAATGACCGAACTGCGTAAAGCAGGCCGTGAAGCTGGCGTTTACATGCGTGTTGTTCGTAACACCCTGCTGCGCCGCGTCGTTGAAGGAACTCAATTTGAGTGCCTGAAAGACACGTTTGTTGGTCCGACCCTGATTGCATATTCTATGGAACACCCGGGCGCTGCTGCTCGTCTGTTCAAAGATTTCGCGAAAGCGAATGCAAAATTTGAGGTCAAAGCTGCAGCCTTTGAAGGTGAGCTGATCACGGCGGCCAATATTGACCGTCTGGCAACTCTGCCGACCTACGAAGAAGCACTGGCACGTCTGATGTCGACCATGAAAGAAGCCGCTGCCGGCAAACTGGTCCGCACTCTGGCTGCTGTACGCGATGCAAAAGAAGCGGCTTAAGGCCATATTCTTTTCTTCGTACTTGCTTACGTATAAACTTTTTCTGATTCTTAGGAACAATTGTCATGTCTATCACTAAAGACCAAATTCTGGAAGCTGTTGCAGCGATGTCCGTAATGGAAGTTGTTGAGCTGGTTTCTGCAATGGAAGAAAAATTCGGCGTTTCTGCTGCTGCTGCTGTAGCTGTTGCTGCTGGCCCGGCTGAAGCTGTTGAAGAAAAAACTGAATTCGACGTAGTCCTGAAAGCTGTTGGCCCGAACAAGGTAGCAGTAATCAAAGCCGTACGTACTGCAACTGGTCTGGGCCTGAAAGAAGCCAAAGACCTGGTTGAAGCAACTGGCGTGATCAAAGAAGCAATCAGCAAAGACGACGCAGCTGCACTTGAAGCTGCTCTGAAAGAAGCTGGCGCTGAAGTTGAAGTTAAGTAAGACAACCTTCGGGTTGCAGTCTGAGTAGTTTCAGACTGATGGCTGGTGACTTTTTGGTCACCAGCCTTTTTGCGCTACAGGGTCTCAATGGGGTTTCACACTGTTTGTCCATTGTTACTCTTCAATATCTTTCTCTATCGACGACTTAATATACCGCTTTCCTGTGCGGGTTCCCTGCCTTCTCAAAAGCGATGAAATGATTTAAGCGTGATAGAAAGAGGTATTGCACTGCTGCCGCGCAGCCAGTGAATCAAACAAAATCGTGTTGCATGAACTGTCCTGTCAGGACGGACAGCGTGGGTCGACTTGTCAGCTAGCTGAGGAACCCTATGGTTTACTCCTATACCGAGAAAAAACGTATTCGTAAGGATTTTGGTAAACGTCCGCAAGTACTGGACATACCTTATCTCCTTTCCATCCAGCTCGACTCGTTCCAGAAGTTTATCGAGCAAGATCCAGAAGGTCAGTACGGACTGGAAGCTGCATTCCGTTCTGTATTCCCTATTGCGAGCTACAGCGGCAACTCTGAGTTGCAGTATGTGAGCTATCGCCTGGGTGAACCTGTCTTTGACGTGAAAGAGTGTCAGATCCGTGGCGTGACCTATTCGGCACCGCTGCGCGTGAAACTGCGTCTGGTGGTCTATGAGCGCGAAGCGCCAGAAGGCACCGTAAAAGACATTAAAGAACAAGAAGTCTACATGGGCGAAATTCCGCTCATGACCGACAACGGTACCTTTGTTATTAATGGTACCGAACGCGTTATCGTTTCTCAGCTGCACCGTAGTCCTGGCGTGTTCTTTGATAGCGATAAGGGTAAAACCCACTCATCGGGTAAAGTGCTGTACAACGCACGTATCATCCCTTACCGCGGATCATGGCTCGACTTTGAGTTTGACCCGAAAGATAACCTGTTTGTCCGTATTGACCGTCGTCGTAAGCTGCCGGCCACTATCATCCTGCGTGCGTTGCAGTTCACTACACCTCAGATCCTCGATATCTTCTTCGAGAAAGTGGTGTTTGAAATCCGTGACAACAAGCTGCAGATGGAGCTGGTGCCTGAGCGCCTGCGCGGTGAAACCGCTACCTTCGATATCGAAGCGAACGGCACCGTCTACGTCGAAAAAGCACGCCGTATTACTGCGCGCCATATCCGTCAGCTGGAAAAAGATGGCATTCAGCACATCGAAGTTCCGGTTGAATATATCGCGGGCAAAGTGGTCGCTAAAGACTACATCGATGAGAGCACCGGTGAGCTGATCATTGCAGCGAACATGGAACTGTCACTGGATCTGCTGGCTAAACTGAGCCAGTCCGGTCACAAGCGCATCGAAACGCTGTTCACCAACGATCTGGACCACGGTCCTTATATCTCCGAGACCCTGCGTGTCGACCCAACCAGCGATCGCCTGAGCGCACTGGTTGAGATCTACCGCATGATGCGTCCTGGTGAGCCGCCAACACGCGAAGCAGCAGAGAACCTGTTTGAGAACCTGTTCTTCTCTGAAGATCGTTACGATCTGTCTGCTGTTGGTCGTATGAAGTTCAACCGCTCATTACTGCGTGATGAAATCGAAGGTTCAGGCATCCTGAGCAAAGACGACATCATCGAAGTGATGAAGAAGCTGATCGACATCCGTAACGGTAAAGGCGAAGTGGACGATATCGACCACCTCGGTAACCGTCGTATTCGTTCAGTCGGTGAAATGGCTGAGAACCAGTTCCGTGTGGGTCTGGTGCGTGTTGAGCGTGCGGTTAAAGAGCGTCTGTCACTGGGCGACCTGGATACCCTGATGCCACAGGACATGATCAACGCGAAGCCGATTTCGGCCGCGGTGAAAGAGTTCTTTGGTTCAAGCCAGCTTTCTCAGTTCATGGATCAGAACAACCCGCTGTCAGAGATTACGCACAAACGTCGTATCTCTGCTCTCGGCCCGGGTGGTTTGACGCGTGAGCGTGCCGGCTTCGAAGTGCGTGACGTACACCCAACGCACTACGGTCGTGTCTGCCCAATCGAAACCCCTGAAGGTCCGAACATCGGTCTGATCAACTCCTTGTCTGTTTATGCACAGACGAACGAGTACGGTTTCCTTGAGACACCTTATCGCCGTGTTATCGACGGTCTGGTTTCTGACGAGATTCATTACCTTTCTGCTATCGAAGAGGGTAACTACGTTATCGCTCAGGCGAACGCCCCTCTTGATGATAACGGCGCGTTTGTTGATGACTTAGTCACCTGCCGTAGCAAAGGCGAATCAAGTCTGTTCAGCCGTGATCAGGTTGACTACATGGACGTTTCGACCCAACAGATCGTTTCTGTCGGTGCGTCCCTGATCCCGTTCCTGGAACACGATGACGCCAACCGCGCCCTGATGGGTGCGAACATGCAACGTCAGGCCGTTCCGACTCTGCGTGCTGACAAGCCGCTGGTTGGTACCGGTATGGAACGTGCTGTTGCTGTTGACTCCGGTGTTACCGCCGTTGCGAAACGTGGCGGTACCGTTCAGTACGTCGACGCATCACGTATCGTTATCAAAGTGAACGAAGACGAAATGCATGCTGGCGAAGCCGGTATCGACATTTATAACCTGACCAAATATACCCGTTCTAACCAGAACACCTGCATCAACCAGATGCCATGTGTTTCTCTGGGTGAGCCGGTTGAGCGCGGCGACGTGCTGGCAGATGGCCCGTCCACCGATCTGGGTGAACTGGCACTGGGCCAGAACATGCGCGTAGCGTTCATGCCGTGGAACGGCTACAACTTCGAAGACTCCATCCTGGTCTCCGAGCGTGTGGTTCAGGAAGATCGCTTTACGACTATCCATATTCAGGAACTGGCTTGCGTGTCGCGTGACACCAAACTGGGGCCGGAAGAGATTACCGCTGATATCCCGAACGTGGGTGAAGCCGCTCTCTCTAAACTGGATGAGTCAGGCATTGTCTACATCGGTGCTGAAGTGACCGGTGGTGACATTCTGGTTGGTAAGGTCACGCCGAAAGGTGAGACCCAGCTGACGCCAGAAGAGAAACTGCTGCGCGCTATCTTCGGTGAAAAAGCCTCTGACGTGAAAGATTCGTCACTGCGCGTACCGAATGGCGTGTCAGGTACCGTGATTGACGTTCAGGTCTTTACCCGCGATGGCGTGGAAAAAGACAAACGTGCGCTGGAAATTGAAGAGATGCAGCTGAAGCAGGCCAAAAAAGACCTGTCTGAAGAACTGCAGATTCTGGAAGCGGGCCTGTTCAGCCGTATTCAGAACGTCCTGATTTCTGGTGGCGTTGAAGCAGACAAACTGGACAAGCTGCCGCGCGAGCGCTGGCTGGAACTGGGTCTGACTGACGAAGCCAAGCAAAACCAGCTGGAGCAGCTGGCAGAGCAGTACGACGAACTGAAGCACGAGTTTGAGAAAAAACTCGAAGGTAAGCGTCGTAAAATCACCCAGGGCGATGATCTGGCACCAGGCGTGCTGAAAATCGTTAAGGTTTATCTGGCTGTTAAGCGTCAGATTCAGCCGGGTGACAAAATGGCAGGCCGTCACGGTAACAAAGGTGTTATCTCCAAGATCAACCCGATCGAAGATATGCCTTACGATGAAAACGGCACGCCGGTTGACATCGTTCTGAACCCGCTGGGCGTACCATCGCGTATGAACATCGGTCAGATTCTGGAAACCCACCTGGGCATGGCAGCGAAAGGCATCGGCGAGAAGATCAACGCCATGCTGAAGAAGCAGGAAGAAGTCGCGAAACTACGCGAATTCATCCAGCGCGCCTATGACCTGGGTAGCGATCTGCGTCAGAAAGTTGACCTGAACACCTTCTCCGATGACGAAGTTCTTCGTCTGGCAGAGAACCTGAAGAAAGGTATGCCAATCGCCACTCCGGTGTTTGATGGCGCGAAAGAGAGTGAAATCAAAGAGCTGCTGCAGCTCGGCGGCTTGCCTTCTTCCGGTCAGATTACCCTGTTTGACGGCCGTACCGGTGAGCAGTTCGAACGTCAGGTAACCGTTGGCTATATGTACATGCTGAAACTCAACCACCTGGTTGATGACAAGATGCATGCACGTTCAACCGGTTCCTACAGCCTGGTTACTCAGCAGCCGCTGGGTGGTAAGGCACAGTTCGGTGGTCAGCGCTTTGGTGAGATGGAAGTATGGGCACTGGAAGCATACGGTGCCGCGTATACCCTGCAGGAAATGCTTACCGTTAAGTCTGATGACGTCAACGGCCGTACCAAGATGTATAAAAACATCGTTGACGGTAACCATCAGATGGAACCGGGCATGCCGGAATCCTTCAACGTACTGTTGAAAGAGATTCGCTCGCTGGGTATCAACATCGAGCTGGAAGACGAGTAACCCCTTTTCAGGCTGCGGTTCGCCGCCGCCTGATAGCGCAGGGTTTAAAGCGCTCGCAATTGTACTGGTTACGGGGCGTTCAATTTCGGTTGGACGCCCTCTGAGTCTCACTCCGACGGGAGCTAATCCGTGAAAGACTTACTTAAGTTTCTGAAAGCGCAAACTAAGACCGAAGAGTTTGATGCGATCAAAATTGCGCTGGCTTCGCCAGACATGATCCGTTCCTGGTCTTTTGGTGAAGTGAAAAAGCCAGAAACCATTAACTACCGTACTTTTAAGCCAGAGCGCGATGGTCTGTTCTGTGCCCGTATCTTCGGGCCGGTAAAAGACTATGAGTGCCTGTGCGGCAAGTATAAGCGCCTGAAACACCGTGGTGTGATTTGTGAGAAGTGCGGCGTTGAAGTGACCCAGACTAAAGTACGCCGTGAGCGTATGGGCCACATCGAACTGGCGTCGCCGACAGCGCACATCTGGTTCCTGAAGTCACTGCCATCGCGTATCGGCTTACTGCTGGATATGCCACTGCGTGACATCGAGCGCGTGCTCTACTTTGAATCTTACGTGGTAATCGAAGGTGGCATGACCAACCTCGAGAAGCGTCAGATCCTGACTGAAGAGCAGTACCTTGACGCTCTGGAAGAGTTCGGTGACGAGTTCGACGCCAAAATGGGCGCCGAAGCGATCCAGGCCCTGTTGAAAAACATGGATCTGGAGCAGGAGTGCGAGCAGCTGCGTGAAGAGCTGAACGAAACCAACTCCGAAACCAAACGTAAAAAGCTGACCAAGCGTATCAAGCTGCTGGAAGCGTTCGTACAGTCTGGTAACAAGCCAGAGTGGATGATCCTGACCGTGCTGCCTGTTCTGCCACCGGATCTGCGTCCGCTGGTACCGCTGGATGGTGGCCGTTTCGCAACGTCGGATCTGAACGATCTTTATCGTCGCGTGATCAACCGTAACAACCGTCTGAAGCGCCTGCTGGATCTGGCTGCGCCAGATATCATCGTACGCAACGAAAAGCGTATGTTGCAGGAAGCGGTCGATGCACTGCTGGACAACGGTCGTCGCGGTCGTGCGATCACCGGTTCCAACAAGCGTCCGCTGAAATCGCTGGCTGACATGATCAAAGGTAAGCAGGGTCGTTTCCGTCAGAACCTGCTGGGTAAACGTGTCGACTATTCTGGTCGTTCGGTTATCACCGTTGGTCCATACCTGCGTCTGCATCAGTGCGGTCTGCCTAAGAAAATGGCACTCGAACTGTTCAAACCGTTCATTTACGGCAAGCTGGAACTGCGTGGCCTGGCCACCACCATCAAAGCCGCGAAGAAAATGGTTGAGCGCGAAGAAGCGGTTGTCTGGGATATCCTCGACGAAGTGATCCGTGAGCACCCGGTTCTTCTGAACCGTGCGCCTACGCTGCACCGTCTGGGTATTCAGGCCTTTGAACCGGTTCTGATCGAAGGTAAAGCAATCCAGCTGCACCCGCTGGTTTGTGCGGCCTATAACGCCGACTTCGATGGTGACCAGATGGCTGTTCACGTACCGCTGACGCTGGAAGCCCAGCTGGAAGCGCGTGCGCTGATGATGTCGACTAACAACATCCTGTCACCTGCGAACGGCGAGCCAATCATCGTTCCTTCTCAGGATGTTGTACTGGGTCTGTATTACATGACCCGTGACTGTGTTAACGCTAAAGGCGAAGGCATGGTGCTGACTGGCCCGAAAGAAGCTGAGCGTGTTTATCGCGCTGGCCTGGCCTCTCTGCATGCTCGCGTTAAAGTGCGTATCACTGAACACGAGAAAAACGAGCAGGATGAGTGGGTTGCTAAAACCAGCATCATCGATACAACGATTGGCCGTGCCATCCTGTGGATGATCGTGCCGAAAGGTCTGCCGTTCTCTATCGTTAACCAGGCGCTGGGCAAAAAAGCTATCTCCAAAATGCTTAACACCTGTTACCGCATTCTGGGTCTGAAGCCGACGGTTATCTTTGCTGACCAGACCATGTACACCGGTTTCGCTTACGCTGCCCGTTCAGGCGCGTCAGTCGGTATCGATGATATGGTTATTCCAGAGAAGAAAGTGGAAATCATCACCGAAGCGGAAGCGGAAGTGGCTGAAATTCAGGAACAGTTCCAGTCTGGTCTGGTAACCGCAGGCGAACGTTACAACAAAGTCATCGATATCTGGGCAGCAGCCAACGAACGTGTTGCCAAGGCGATGATGGAAAACCTCTCTACCGAAGTTGTGATTAACCGCGACGGTGCAGAAGAGCGACAGGTTTCCTTTAACAGCATCTTTATGATGGCCGACTCCGGTGCGCGTGGTTCTGCTGCACAGATTCGTCAGCTGGCCGGTATGCGTGGTCTGATGGCGAAACCAGATGGTTCCATCATCGAAACACCAA
This sequence comes from Pantoea sp. MT58, assembly GCF_014495885.1. Classification (NCBI taxonomy): domain Bacteria; kingdom Pseudomonadati; phylum Pseudomonadota; class Gammaproteobacteria; order Enterobacterales; family Erwiniaceae; genus Pantoea; species Pantoea sp. MT58. Next base: position 3,852,746 of record NZ_CP061083.1, on the reverse strand, counting down.
TCACGGCGAACTTCCGTGAGGGTTTGAACGTACTTCAGTACTTCATCTCAACCCACGGTGCACGTAAAGGTCTGGCGGATACCGCACTGAAAACGGCGAACTCCGGTTATCTGACGCGTCGTCTGGTTGACGTTGCACAGGATCTGGTTGTTACCGAAGATGACTGTGGTACACACGAAGGCATCATGATGACGCCAGTGATCGAAGGTGGCGACGTTAAAGAGCCACTGCGTGAACGTGTACTGGGTCGTGTGACGGCAGAAGACGTTCTGAAGCCGGGCACTGCTGACATTCTGGTCCCACGCAACACGCTGCTCGATGAGCACTGGTGTGACGTGCTGGAGCTGAACTCAGTTGATAGCCTGAAAGTCCGCTCTGTTGTAGGTTGTGAAACCGACTTTGGTGTGTGTGCGCATTGCTACGGTCGCGACCTGGCACGTGGTCACATCATCAACAAAGGTGAAGCGATCGGTGTTATCGCAGCACAGTCCATCGGTGAGCCAGGTACACAGCTGACGATGCGTACGTTCCACATCGGTGGTGCGGCATCACGTGCGGCTGCTGAATCCAGCATTCAGGTGAAGAACAAAGGTACCATCAAGCTGACCAACGCCAAGTCCGTAACGAACTCGGCAGGCAAGCTGGTGATCACCTCGCGTAACGTTGAACTGAAAATGATCGACGAATTTGGTCGTACCAAAGAGAGCTATAAAGTTCCTTATGGTTCTACCATGGCGAAAGGTGATGGTGAGCAGGTTGCCGCGGGTGAAACCGTTGCAAACTGGGATCCGCATACCATGCCAGTCATCACCGAAGTGGGCGGTTTCATTCGCTTCACTGACATGGTTGATGGCCAGACCATTACCCGTCAGACAGATGACTTAACCGGTCTCTCTTCGCTGGTGGTTCTGGACAGTGCTGAACGTACTGCGGGCGGTAAAGATCTGCGTCCTGCGCTGAAAATTGTTGATGCCAACGGCAACGACGTTCTGATCCCGGGCACCGATATGCCGGCTCAGTACTTCCTGCCAGGTAAAGCGATTGTTCAGCTGGAAGATGGCGTTAAGATCAGTGCCGGTGACACGTTAGCGCGTGTTCCGCAGGAATCTGGCGGTACCAAAGATATCACCGGTGGTCTGCCACGCGTTGCTGACCTGTTCGAAGCGCGTCGTCCGAAAGAGCCCGCGATTCTGGCGGAGATCAGCGGCATCATCTCCTTCGGTAAAGAGACCAAAGGTAAGCGTCGTCTGGTCATTACCCCGCTGGATGGTAGCGAGCCGTACGAAGAGATGATTCCGAAATGGCGTCAGCTGAACGTGTTCGAAGGTGAACGTGTTGAGCGCGGTGACGTGGTTTCCGATGGCCCAGAGTCTCCACATGACATCCTGCGCTTGCGTGGCGTGCATGCGGTGACCCGTTACATCACTAACGAAGTGCAGGAAGTTTACCGTCTGCAGGGCGTTAAGATTAACGATAAGCACATCGAAGTCATCGTTCGTCAGATGCTGCGTAAAGCAACCATCGTGAGCGCAGGAAGTGCAGACTTCCTGGAAGGTGAGCAGGCTGAATTCTCTCGCATCAAGATCTCTAACCGTGATCTGGAAGCGAACGGAAAAGTTGGCGCAACCTTCATGCGTGACCTGTTGGGTATTACCAAAGCGTCACTGGCTACCGAATCGTTCATCTCTGCAGCATCGTTCCAGGAGACGACACGTGTCCTGACCGAAGCAGCAGTTGCAGGCAAGCGCGACGAACTGCGCGGCCTGAAAGAGAACGTCATCGTGGGTCGTCTGATTCCGGCCGGTACCGGTTATGCGTACCATCAGGATCGTATGCGCCGTAAAGCGGCAGGTGAAGTGCCGGTTGCACCGCAGGTTACTGCGGATGAAGCCTCAGCCAGCCTGGCTGAACTGTTGAACGCCGGTCTCGGCGGCAACAAAAACGATTAATCGTTCTTTGCCTGATAAAAACCCTGCCTCGGCAGGGTTTTTTTTGTCTGTCATTCAGGCATTCCAGTCGTTGCGCCTGAGACCAATGTCTTTCAACTGACTGTCACTCAGTTTCGACAGGATGACGCGGGTTTCACGCCGTAGTTGCCAGCGTTTATAACTACGCCACATGAAACGAACCAGCTGGTAAGGTGTGCCTGTAAAGGGTTTAGCTGCGCGATTCTCGTCGTATCCCATGATAGTGCCCTCAGTGAAGTATCTGAGGACCATTTTCATCGCATCGCTCTGTATGATACAGACGCAAAAATCACCTTTTTTTAACATACAGATTGCGGTTGTCGTGATCTGAATGGTAAAAAAGAAGCATAACTGTACTGGTTAATGCTCATCATCTGAGACAGAGGAAATACAATGACGCGATATGAACATCTGGCCACACTGCTGGCTCAGCGCATTGAACAGGGTTTATATCGCAGTGGTGAGCGCCTGCCTTCGGTACGCAGTCTGAGTGCCGAACATGGCGTCAGTATCAGCACCGTACAGCAGGCTTATCATCTGCTGGAAGAGAAGCAGATGATCACGCCGCAGTCTCGCTCCGGCTATTTTGTCGCCTCGCGCAAAGCGACACCCCCGATGCCTGCGCTGACCCGTCCTGCACAGCGGCCGGTTGAGGTGACGCAGTGGGATGCGGTACTGGAGCTGATTAACAGCCGACTGGAGGATGATGTGTTGCAGCTGGGCAGCGGTATGCCGGATCTGACTCAGCCGACGCTTAAGCCGCTGTGGAAAGCATTCAGCCGTCAGGCGCAGAAGCAGGACATGGCGCTGCTGAATTATGACAACCTCTATGGTGTTCTCGCGCTGCGACAACAGGTTGCACGGCTGGCAATAGACAGCGGCTGCCAGCTCACCGCCGATGACATTGTTATTACCACCGGCTGCCATGAGGCGTTATCGGTCTCCGTTCGGGCTGTCTGCGAGCCGGGCGATATCATTGCCGTTGAGTCACCGTCGTTTCACGGCATCATGCAAACCCTGCGCGGCTTTGGCATTCGTGCCATTGAGATCCCAACAGATGCGGTCACCGGCATCAGTCTGGAAGCGCTGGAACTGGCCTTTGATCAATGGCCGATTAAAGCAGTCGTTGTTGTGCCGAACTGCAATAATCCTCTGGGATTCATCATGCCTGAACAGCGTAAGCGGGCATTGCTGGCGCTGGCGCAGCGGTTTGATGCGGCGGTAATCGAAGATGATGTTTATGGTGAGTTAGCCTGGGAATACCCGCGCCCACCTACTATTAAAGCGCTGGATCTCGATGGCCGGGTTCTGCTGTGCAGCTCTTTTTCTAAAACGCTGGCGCCCGGTTTACGTGTCGGCTGGGTTGCACCAGGACGCTATCGCGACCGCGTGCTGCACATGAAATATATCGTCACAGGCTCCACCGCCACGCAGCCTCAGCATGCGGTTGCGGAGTTTATCCGCCAGGGCCATTATCAGCTGCATCTACGGCGGATGCGGCAAATCTATCATCGTAACTATGAAACCTTTAGCTGCTGGGTGCGCCACTACTTTCCCTGCGGCATCTGCGTTTCCCGCCCTCAGGGCGGTTTTCTGATGTGGATTGAACTCCCGGAAGCATTTGATGCGGTCCTGCTTAACCGGGAACTGCGCGAGTCAAAAATTCAGATTGCCGCAGGCTCACTCTTTTCGGCCTCGGGCAAATATCGCAACTGCCTGCGCTTAAACTACGGGCTGCCAATAAACGAGCAAACTGAACAGGCGCTGGCGCGGGTGGGTGCGGCCGTCGAACGCGCTATGCTCTCGTGCCAGCATGAGCCGCAGACTTCAGCCTCTGCTATCGTATAGAGGAAAGAAGAAGCAGGGCCGGCAAGAGGAGGGAACCGGCCCTGGTCAGTTAACCTTAACCTGACGGATGCCACGTTAAGGTTTTGGCTCACAGCACGCCAGCGGCAACCCTCACGTTTGCGCGCTGCTTTCCCGGAAGAATGCGGGCATTACCTGTTTTGCAGCGGCTATGTGGCACAGCTTCCACAAATCCTTAATGGCCAGGTTCTGCCAGCGCCATCAGTGTCCGGGTTGCTTCACGCCAGTCATCTGCCTGAGTAATCGCACTCACTACCGCAATACTTCCAACGCCGGTAGCCAGTACCTCAGGTGCTCGCGCAATCGAGATACCGCCAATCGCCACAGTGGGAATATGCGTCAGGCGTGCCAGATGTCGCTTCAGCTGCTCAATGCCCTGCGGCGCAGAAGGCATCTCTTTAGTCTGCGTCGGGAAAATATGCCCAAGTGCGATGTAAGAGGGCTGGATTGCCAGCGCGCGATCCAGCTCCGCGTCGTCATGGGTGGAGAGCCCCAGACGCAATCCGGCCTGATGAATGCGGGCAAGATCGGCCACATCCATATCCTCCTGCCCCAGATGTATGCCATAAGCCTGATGTTTAATTGCCAGCTGCCAGTAGTCATTGATAAACAGGCGTGCGTCATAGCGTTTTCCCAGTGCAATCGCATGGGCAATAGCGGGCTCAGCGATCGCATCGGGCTGATCCTTAATGCGCAGCTGCAGCGTGCTAACGCCCATCTCCAGCAGGCGTTCAATCCACTCGGGGCTATCAACCACCGGATAAAGCCCCAGGCGCGGGGCGGTAGCAGGGAATGCGGGCATCGTTACTCCTCCTTAATGGCATCGGCAGGGTGATAAAGCTCACCGCCGTGGCTGCGAAAACGGTCTGACATCTGCGCCATGCCCACTTCAACCGGCTCGGCACGCGCATCCTGGCGTGCTGCAAACTCGCGCACCTCCTGAGAAATTTTCATTGAGCAGAATTTAGGGCCACACATCGAGCAGAAATGAGCCACCTTTCCTGACTCCTGCGGCAGGGTTTCGTCATGCATAGCACGCGCCGTGTGGGGATCCAGCGCCAGATTGAATTGATCTTCCCAGCGGAATTCAAAGCGCGCTTTGGACATGGCGTTATCACGGATCTGCGCAGCGGGGTGGCCTTTGGCCAGATCGGCGGCATGCGCCGCGATTTTGTAGGTGATCAATCCCTGTTTCACATCCTCTTTGTTGGGCAGACCCAGATGCTCTTTAGGTGTGACATAACACAGCATCGCACAACCAAACCAGCCAATCATGGCGGCACCGATACCCGAGGTGAAATGGTCATAGCCGGGCGCGATATCGGTGGTCAGCGGACCGAGGGTGTAGAAGGGGGCTTCATCGCACAGCTCGAGCTGTTCCGTCATGTTGCGGCGGATCATATGCATCGGCACGTGGCCCGGACCTTCAATCATTACCTGAACATCATATTCCCAGGCAATACGGGTCAGTTCACCCAGGGTACGCAGTTCGGCAAACTGCGCTTCATCGTTGGCATCCTGAATCGAACCCGGACGCAGGCCATCGCCCAGCGACAGGGAGACATCGTACGCCGCACAGATTTCACAGATCTCACGGAAGTGCTGATAGAGGAAACTCTCCTGATGATGGGACAGGCACCACTTCGCCATGATCGATCCGCCCCGCGAGACGATGCCGGTCAGACGTTTCGCCGTCATCGGGACATAACGCAGTAGCACGCCCGCGTGGATAGTGAAGTAATCGACGCCCTGTTCCGCCTGTTCAAGCAGCGTGTCCCGGAATATTTCCCAGTTCAGCGCCTCCGCCACGCCATTCACTTTTTCCAGCGCCTGATAGATCGGCACCGTACCAATAGGCACCGGGCTGTTGCGCAAAATCCATTCGCGCGTTTCATGAATATAACGACCGGTAGAGAGATCCATCACCGTATCGGCACCCCAGCGAGTTGACCAGACCAGCTTTTCCACTTCTTCTTCAATGGAAGAGGTCACCGCCGAATTACCGATGTTGGCGTTAACCTTAACCAGAAAGTTGCGGCCTATGATCATGGGCTCTGATTCAGGGTGATTGATATTCGCCGGGATGATAGCGCGTCCGGCAGCAACTTCCTGACGCACAAACTCGGGGGTGATGCGGGCGGGCAGATGCGCACCAAAGCTGTGACCCGGATGCTGTTGCAGCAGCACCTCACTGCGGATTCGCTCGCGCCCCATGTTTTCGCGCAGAGCGATAAACTCCATCTCCGGGGTGATGATCCCCTGGCGGGCATAGTGCAGCTGCGTGACGCGGCGCCCGGCACGGGCATGGCGCGGTGTCGGAAGGTGATCGAAGCGCAGATGATCCAGCCCCTCGTCAGCCAGTCGCTGTTGGGTATAGCCTGAGCTGTTCTGTTCAAGAAGTTCGCTGTCGCCGCGTTCAGTAATCCAGCGCGCGCGTAGCTTTTCCAGGCCACGATGCACATCAATCTCTGCCGCGGGATCACCATAAGCGCCTGCCGTGTCATAGACCGGCACCGCTTCATTTTGCTCATAGAGAGGCTGTTCTTTGCTACCGCCAGTGTGGGTCGGGCTCAGGGTAATTTCACGCATGGGTACGCGAATATCCTCCCGGCTGCCGGTAATCCAGATGCGACGGGACTGGGGAAAGGCACTGCCGCTTTGCAGAGAATCGATAAATTCCTGCGCCTGGGCACGCTGTTCACGACGGGTCATTTTTGGGTCAGACATAGCAATCTTCCTGTTAAGAGGGAACGATGCTTGTCCGGAGTTCGGAAGGAGTAACCGTATAGACAGCGTAAGCGTGCTGACATACAGAGAATATTTACTCTTGTTCCCTTCGCAGGTTCTAACCTGATCAGGTTCCGCGGATCCCGAATTAACGGTCTCAGCCCAACTGGGCACTCCGACAAGAAGCTACTTTTTGCACTGGCGTCCTGTAACAGACTCCGGCGTAAAAAGCTTAAATTTCAAAGCACAAATAAAAAAGGTTCATTGGAAAGCGCTCCGCAGAACCTGTTTAGCATAAAAGGGCTGGAAGATAATCTCAACCCCTTTCCCGACGGCGATAATCAGGCCGGGCGGGCGATTTGGCTGTCATTCGCCACTGGCGGGGGGACGAGCTTGTTGTCCCATGCCAGCTGAATCAGCTTATCTTCAAGTGTAAACCGGGCTTCCAGCACTTCGCCCACTTCGGACAACGCCTGCTGGAAGGTCATGCAGTTTTCGTCATCAATCGCCTGCTGAAGGTGGCCGTCATAGAGCTGCATCAGACGTTCCGTATTGGCCTCCAGCGGGGGATAAATCTGCGCGGCAGCGATCATCGGGCTGTCGCCACTCATTTCACTGATCACACGCTCATAGATACTGAAGTGACCCGCAGAAAGATAATCGACCAGGCCATGACAGAAGTTGTCGAGCGCCTGTTCATCCAGACGCGTCAGCGCCTCTTTATTAGGTTTAAGACCCACCAGGTGATAATAGGTCACCAGTAGCTGACGACGGGCTTCAAGCCACGAATCGACCAGTTCATTACTGCCACCTACGCGTTCAGCCAGGACGTCTAACTGGTTAAGCATATCTAACTCCATGTGAGTTATAGTTGTTTATCTACACACTTAACATCAGGGCTTCAGCGTGCGATTTGACGCTAAGGATGACGAAATAAATGCAATGCGAAATCTCAAGCGTAGACGCTGGATGGTGGATTGTCAGCCATGAACAGAAAATTTGGTTGCCACAAGGTGATTTACCCCACGGAAACGCCGAAAAATTTGGTTTAACTGGCAGTAAGGCCCGGACCATCGGTGAGTGGCAGGGCGAAAAAGTCTGGCTGATTTGTGAACCGCGTTCTGCCGATATGTTCTCAGTCCGTCAGCTAATCGATCAGGATGCAGCGCTGTTTCAGCTGGTGGGTCGCGGTGTTCAGCTGGCGGAATTCTACCGTTCTCATCGCTGGTGCGGCTATTGCGGCCATGAAATGCATCACAGCAAACATGAATTTGCCTGTCTCTGCAGCCATTGCCGCGAGCGTTACTATCCGCAGATTGCACCCTGCATCATTGTGGCGATCCGTCGCGGCGATGAAATCCTGCTGGCGAACCATGCCCGCCATCGCAATAAGGTCTATACCGTGCTGGCGGGGTTTGTCGAAGTCGGTGAGACACTGGAGCAGGCCGTGGCCCGTGAAGTGATGGAAGAGAGCAATATCCGCGTCAAAAATGTCCGTTACGTGACCTCCCAGCCGTGGCCCTTCCCGCAATCGCTGATGACAGCATTTATGGCAGAGTATGACAGCGGCGATCTGCAACACGACGGCAAAGAACTGCTGGATGCGGCCTGGTTCCGTTTTGATGACCTGCCGTTGCTGCCACCTCCCGGCACCGTGGCGCGTCGTCTGATTGAAGATACTGTCGCCCTGTGCCGCGCCGAAGCGTGAAAGTGCTACACTACACGCCTGTTATTGAGAGAGTGTTGAGATGAGTGAACTGAAGAACGATCGTTATTTGCGTGCCCTGTTACGCCAGCCAGTTGATGTCACGCCGGTATGGATGATGCGACAAGCCGGTCGCTATTTGCCGGAGTACAAAGCGACACGCGCCCAGGCGGGTGACTTTATGTCGCTATGCAAAAACGCCGAGCTGGCCTGCGAAGTCACCCTGCAGCCGCTGCGCCGTTATCCGCTGGATGCCGCTATCCTCTTCAGTGACATCCTGACCATTCCTGATGCGATGGGACTGGGTCTCTACTTTGAAACCGGCGAAGGCCCGCGTTTCTCTAACCCTGTGACCTGTCGCGCTGACGTTGAGCGTTTACCGGTACCCGATCCAGAAATGGAACTGGGCTACGTGATGAATGCGGTCCGCACCATCCGTAAGAACCTGAACGGCGATCTGCCGCTGATTGGCTTCTCAGGCAGTCCATGGACGCTGGCCACCTACATGGTGGAAGGTGGCAGCAGCAAGGCGTTTACCAAAATCAAAAAGATGATGTATGCCGATCCGGCTACGCTGCACGCGATGCTGGATAAGCTGGCCGACAGCGTCATCCTCTACCTCAATGCTCAGATCCGCGCCGGTGCGCAGTCTGTCATGGTGTTTGATACCTGGGGCGGCGTGCTGACCGGTCGTGATTATCGCGAGTTCTCACTTCACTACATGCATAAAATTGTTGATGGCCTGCTGCGTGAAAATGACGGTCGCCGCGTGCCGGTGACGCTCTTCACCAAAGGCGGCGGGCAGTGGCTGGAAGCGATGGCAGCCACCGGTTGTGATGCGCTGGGTCTCGACTGGACCACCGATATTGACGACGCCCGCCGTCGCGTGGGCGACAAAGTTGCGCTACAGGGCAACATGGATCCTTCAATGCTCTATGCGGCACCGGAGCGTATTGAACAGGAAGTGGCCGGCATCCTGGAACGTTTTGGCTCGGGTACCGGGCATGTCTTCAATCTGGGTCACGGCATTCATCAGGATGTACCACCTGAAAATGCGGGTGTCTTTGTTGAAGCGGTGCATCGTTTATCACGTCCCTGGCATCAGGAGTAATTATGGACATTGCCGCACTCCGCGCTGAGCAGTTACAACGCGCCGCTGAGGTAGTGCGTGAGGATGACTTTGATGTGCTGCCGCCCCGTTTTATCGGCGGGGCGGACGTTGGATTTGAGCAGGAAGGCACCGTAACGCGGGCGGCGATGGTGATACTGGAGTATCCCTCGCTAACGCTGGTGGAGCATCGTATCGCGCGCGTTGAGACCACCATGCCCTACATTCCGGGCTTTCTCTCATTCCGCGAGTATCCGGCACTGATGGCCGCCTGGCAGATGCTGGAACAAAAGCCGGACCTGCTGTTTGTGGATGGGCACGGTATTTCGCATCCAAGACGACTGGGCGTCGCATCGCATTTTGGCCTGCTGGTGGATGTGCCGACGATTGGCGTTGCGAAAAGCCGTTTGTGCGGTCGTTTTGACGATCTGGACGCGCAGCCCGGCAGCCGGCAGCCGCTGATCGACAAAGGTGAGCAAATTGGCTGGGTATGGCGCAGCAAGCTGCGTTGTAATCCGTTGTTTGTCGCCACGGGTCATCGCGTCAGCCTGAATACTGCGCTGCAGTGGGTCGAAAACTGTACGCGCGGTTACCGGTTGCCGGAACCGACCCGCTGGGCCGATGCGGTTGCCTCGAACAGAACCGCTTTCCAGCGCTGGCAAAACGCGCTTTAACACTGTTTGTGCTGCGGTTTTGCAGTTACACTGCGGCCAGCGAAACGAATAAGAGCCACCTTTATGTTACAAAATCCCGTTCATCTGCGTCTGGCGAAGCTGGAAAGCTGGCAGCACCTTACGTTTATGGCCTGCCTGTGCGAGCGCATGTATCCCAACTATCGGGCGTTCTGCGAGCAGACTGAATTTGCCGATCCGGCGCTATATCGCCGCATTCTTGATCTGATCTGGGAAAACCTGACGGTCAAAGATGCGAAGATTAACTTCGACAGCCAGCTGGAAAAGCTCGAAGCTGCCATTCCGGATGGCGATGCGTTTGACGTTTACGGCGTTTACCCGGCTATTGATGCCTGTGTGGCACTAAGCGAAGTCGTGCATGCGCAGCTGAGCGGTGAAACGCTTGAACATGCAATTGAAGTCAGCGAGACGTCAATTACCACTGTCGCTATGCTGGAGATGACCCAGGCTGGGCGCGAAATGACCGATGACGAGCTGCGTGAAAACCCGGCTATCATCGATGAGTGGGACCTTCAGTGGGAGATTTTCCGCCTGCTGGCGGAGTGTGAAGAGCGCGACCTTGAATTGATTAAAGGTCTGCGATCTGATCTGCGTGAAGCTGGAATTAGCAACATCGGTATAAATTTCCAGCAGTAAGGCGATAAAACGTGACTTCAGGCCCGAATTAGCGCGCCTGGAGGCTTCACATTGGCCCCCTGTCTGGTCTACATTTGGGGGGCTGAAAATTGTGGCTATCGGTGCGTGCAGGCAGAAGAGTGCCAGAATATGGCTTTTCCCTCGCACTCGTTGCTTAGCAAGCGATAAATACACTTTAAGGATAACTTATGAACAAGACTCAACTGATTGATGTGATCGCAGAAAAAGCTGACCTGTCTAAAACCCAGGCAAAGGCAGCGCTGGAATCTACTCTGGCTGCGATCACTGAGTCTCTGAAAGATGGTGATGCTGTACAACTGGTTGGTTTTGGTACTTTTAAAGTGAACCACCGCGCTGAGCGTACCGGTCGTAACCCGCAGACTGGCAAAGAGATCAAAATCGCTGCAGCAAATGTACCGGCATTCGTGTCTGGTAAAGCGCTGAAAGACGCCGTTAAGTAAGACGTCGCACTGCGGTTAAGCTTTAAAACAGGGGGCGTTTCGCCCCTTTTGTTTAAGAGGCAAGCCATCATGACCCCGCTGTTTCAGCGTTTTTGTATTCTGTTTCTCTCCCTGATTCTTTTCGGTTGCAGCTCAACTCCGGATATTCCTCCTTTTTCTGCCAGTGGCTATCTTGCCGATCGTGGTGTTGTCCGTATCTGGCGCAAAAATAGCGATCATCAGTCGGTCCATATTCGCACCCTCTATACACCCTTCAGTGGCGGTGAAGGTGAAGTGACAGATTACGTCTGGCTGGAAGGGTCGTTGATCAGCATTCAGCGCCAGGTAAAGGGCAAACAGCCTGACGATGTGACCCTGCGCTTTGATCAGGCGGGTGGTCTCAACTTCATGCAGCGCCAGCTTGCAGGGCGGCGTGAGGCGGTCAGCCCGGATGCCATTGAGCTCTATAAGTTTGATGCGGAGCGGATGCGTAACCTCAGCGATGCGCTTTTAAGCGGCAGGGTGTTTCTGAAGCAGGGACACTGGCTGGGAAGCGATCGACTGGAGACGTGTGAAGGCCAGCAGGTCAGACCCGCTTTTGACGCTGACGATCGGCAGTTGCTGATACAGCAGCAGCAGAGCGCATCGGCACCGCTCATGGTGTCGTGGCTTGAAGCGCCGGAAGGGCTACAGTTGTTGCGGGTCAGTCAGCAGGATGACTGCTCACAGCAGCCGACAGAAGACGATATGTGAAGTGAAAAGGGGGCACGCTGTGCCCCCTGTGCTTATTTACGATTAATGGCGCGGTAGCCAATATCGCGGCGACAGAAGCTACCCTGCCATGAGATCGGCTTTGTCAGCTCGTAAGCCCGCTTTTGTGCGGCTGCTACGTCGTCGCCCAGCGCGGTGACACACAGCACGCGGCCACCGTTGGTCAGCACCCGATCTTCTTCCAGACGTGTTCCGGCATGGAATACCTTACCGTCAGCCACTTCCTCCAGTGGCAGGCCATGAATCTGGTCGCCCTGCGCATAATCACCCGGATAACCGCCAGCTGCCAGCACCACACCCAGCGCAGGTCGTGGATCCCATTGTGACGTTTTCTGATCCAGCTTACCGTCACAGGCAGCCAGGCAAAGATCGACCAGATCCGACTGCAGGCGCAGCATGATCGGCTGCGTCTCCGGATCGCCAAAGCGGCAGTTGAATTCGATCACTTTCGGCTGTCCGGTATGATCGATCATCAGGCCCGCATAAAGAAAACCGGTGTAGACGTTGCCTTCAGCGGCCATGCCACGCACGGTCGGCCAGATCACCTGATCCATCACGCGCTGGTGGATCTCATCGGTAACCACCGGCGCCGGGGAGTAGGCACCCATGCCGCCCGTGTTGGGACCGGTGTCGCCATCACCCACACGCTTGTGATCCTGGCTGGTGGCCATGGGCAGCACATGCTCGCCGTCCACCATCACGATGAAGCTGGCTTCTTCGCCCTCCAGAAACTCTTCAATCACAATGCGGTGTCCGGCATCACCAAAGGCGTTACCGGCCAGCATATCCTGAACCGCATCTTCAGCTTCCTGCAGCGTCATCGCGACTATCACGCCTTTACCTGCGGCCAGACCGTCGGCTTTGATAACGATTGGCGCGCCTTTCTCACGCAGATACGCCAGAGCAGGCTCAACGTCGGTAAAGTTCTGGTACGCCGCGCTGGGGATCTGGTGACGCGCCAGGAAATCTTTGGTGAAGGCTTTAGAACCTTCCAGCTGTGCAGCGGCCTGAGTCGGACCGAAGATAGCGAGGCCTGCCTTACGGAACGCATCGACCACGCCGATCACCAGCGGCGCTTCAGGTCCGACAATCGTCAGATCGATCTTTTCGCGCTGGGCAAATTCCAGCAGGGCGGGAACATCTGTCGCACTGATCGCAATATTCTGAAGCGCAGGCTCTAATGCGGTGCCCGCGTTACCCGGCGCGACAAACACCGTTTCCGCTAACGGCGACTGAGCCGCTTTCCAGGCCAGAGCATGTTCACGTCCGCCATTACCGATTACTAAAATTTTCATCTGTTACTCTCCAGAACAATTAATGGCGGAAGTGGCGCATGTCGGTGAAGATCATGGCAATGCCGTGCTCATCAGCCGCCGCAATCACTTCTTCATCACGGATGGAGCCGCCAGGCTGGATAACACAGCTCACGCCGGACGCCGCTGCAGCATCAATTCCATCACGGAACGGGAAGAAAGCATCTGACGCCATGGCGGATCCTTTGACTTCCAGACCTTCATCGGCTGCTTTGATACCTGCAATTTTAGCGGAGTAGACGCGGCTCATCTGCCCGGCACCTATACCAATTGTCATGTTGTCGCGCGCATAAACAATGGCATTGGACTTAACAAACTTCGCCACTTTCCAGCAGAACAGCGCATCACGCAGCTCCTGTTCGGTTGGCTGGCGTTTGCTGACCACGCGCAACTGGCTGGCATCCACCATACCGAGATCGCGATCCTGGACCAGCAGGCCACCATTGACGCGTTTGAAATCCAGTGCGGCAGTACGGTTTTGCCACTGACCACAGATCAGCACACGGACATTCTGTTTAGCCGCGGTAATTTTCAGCGCGGCTTCGGAAACGGCGGGTGCGATGATCACCTCAACAAACTGGCGGCTGATAATCGCCTGAGCCGTCGCTTCATCCAGCTCGCGGTTAAAGGCGATGATGCCGCCGAACGCGGAAGTTGGGTCGGTCTGATAAGCCCGCTCATAGGCTGCCAGCAGATCATCACCGGTTGCGACACCACAAGGGTTTGCATGCTTGACGATGACGCAGGCGGGTTCACTGAACTCTTTGACACACTCGAGTGCAGCATCGGTGTCAGCAATATTGTTATAGGAGAGTGCCTTGCCCTGAACCTGCTGCGCAGTGGCCACTGAGGCTTCACTGATATTCTCTTCTATATAGAAGGCTGCATCCTGATGGCTGTTTTCGCCGTAACGCATGTCCTGCTTCTTAATGAAGTTCAGATTCAGGGTACGCGGGAAACGGCCAGCGGGCTGATTGCGTTCACCGTGATAGGCGGGCACCAGGGTGCCGAAGTAGTTAGCGATCATGCTGTCATAAGCGGCGGTGTGTTCGAAGGCTTTGATTGCCAGATCGAAACGGGTCTCAAGCGTCAGTGCGTTCTCATGAGCGTCCATTTCAGCAATGATGGCATCGTAGTCGCCGCTGCTGACCACAATGGCGACATCTTTATGGTTCTTTGCAGCAGAGCGCACCATGGTCGGGCCACCGATGTCGATATTTTCCACTGCATCTTCCAGTGAACATCCTTCACGGGCGACAGTCTGTGCAAAGGGATAGAGGTTAACGACCACCATGTCGATTGGGCTGATATCGTGCTGCGCCATGATGGCATCATCCTGGCCGCGACGACCTAAAATGCCGCCATGCACTTTCGGATGCAGGGTTTTGACGCGTCCATCCATCATTTCCGGGAAGCCGGTGTAGTCAGAGACTTCAGTGACAGCCAGACCCGCATCCGCCAGAAGGCGAGCTGTTCCACCTGTGGAGAGCAGCTCGACACCGCGACTTGAGAGCGCCTGAGCAAATTCGAGGATACCGGCTTTGTCAGAGACACTGAGCAATGCGCGGCGTACAGGACGAGGTTGTTGCATGGTGGTTTATCCCTTGGCTTTGTTTCGCGTATATAAGAGCGTTACGTCAGGCTTCATAGCGGTTTTCTCTTCTATATAGGAAGAAAAGATCAAAAACCTCAGGTAACGCCCCGAAAAGGGGTGTCCGGAATATTGCCCGGCATTGTAGCGAAAACGTTTGCGCGATGCTCGCCTAAATTCATATAGCCCGCTCTGTGTGGATAACATTGTGTGTAACTGCGTATAACAGCGGCTTTTGCTGTGGAATGCAGCGAACGCTCTCTTTTATGCAATTTATGGGTTGCGACTCTCCGACAACTCCCTATAATGCGCATCCATCAACACGGAACACCGGCAACGGGAAGCGGGTTGAGAGGCACAGGAGACTGCGCCGCCGGAGAAAAACTTCTGAAATAGAGGTTGACTCTGCAGGAGGAAAGCGTAATATACGCCACCTCGCGACAGGACGCTAACGCACTGTTCGCACTGCTCTTTAACAATTTATCAGACAATCTGTGTGGGCACTCGCAGGATTGATATCAGCGTCTTAGGACGCAACAAAATATCAAAGCCTCACGAGTGAACACATAATGAAATTCATTATGACGTTTTACAGATGAGCACCGCTTAACTTGTTTAAGCAAATCAAACTTAAATTGAAGAGTTTGATCATGGCTCAGATTGAACGCTGGCGGCAGGCCTAACACATGCAAGTCGGACGGTAGCACAGAGGAGCTTGCTCCTTGGGTGACGAGTGGCGGACGGGTGAGTAATGTCTGGGGATCTGCCCGATAGAGGGGGATAACCACTGGAAACGGTGGCTAATACCGCATAACGTCGCAAGACCAAAGAGGGGGACCTTCGGGCCTCTCACTATCGGATGAACCCAGATGGGATTAGCTAGTAGGCGGGGTAATGGCCCACCTAGGCGACGATCCCTAGCTGGTCTGAGAGGATGACCAGCCACACTGGAACTGAGACACGGTCCAGACTCCTACGGGAGGCAGCAGTGGGGAATATTGCACAATGGGCGCAAGCCTGATGCAGCCATGCCGCGTGTATGAAGAAGGCCTTCGGGTTGTAAAGTACTTTCAGCGGGGAGGAAGGCGGTGAGGTTAATAACCTTACCGATTGACGTTACCCGCAGAAGAAGCACCGGCTAACTCCGTGCCAGCAGCCGCGGTAATACGGAGGGTGCAAGCGTTAATCGGAATTACTGGGCGTAAAGCGCACGCAGGCGGTCTGTTAAGTCAGATGTGAAATCCCCGGGCTTAACCTGGGAACTGCATTTGAAACTGGCAGGCTTGAGTCTTGTAGAGGGGGGTAGAATTCCAGGTGTAGCGGTGAAATGCGTAGAGATCTGGAGGAATACCGGTGGCGAAGGCGGCCCCCTGGACAAAGACTGACGCTCAGGTGCGAAAGCGTGGGGAGCAAACAGGATTAGATACCCTGGTAGTCCACGCCGTAAACGATGTCGACTTGGAGGTTGTTCCCTTGAGGAGTGGCTTCCGGAGCTAACGCGTTAAGTCGACCGCCTGGGGAGTACGGCCGCAAGGTTAAAACTCAAATGAATTGACGGGGGCCCGCACAAGCGGTGGAGCATGTGGTTTAATTCGATGCAACGCGAAGAACCTTACCTACTCTTGACATCCACGGAATTCGGCAGAGATGCCTTAGTGCCTTCGGGAACCGTGAGACAGGTGCTGCATGGCTGTCGTCAGCTCGTGTTGTGAAATGTTGGGTTAAGTCCCGCAACGAGCGCAACCCTTATCCTTTGTTGCCAGCGCGTGATGGCGGGAACTCAAAGGAGACTGCCGGTGATAAACCGGAGGAAGGTGGGGATGACGTCAAGTCATCATGGCCCTTACGAGTAGGGCTACACACGTGCTACAATGGCGCATACAAAGAGAAGCGACCTCGCGAGAGCAAGCGGACCTCACAAAGTGCGTCGTAGTCCGGATCGGAGTCTGCAACTCGACTCCGTGAAGTCGGAATCGCTAGTAATCGTGGATCAGAATGCCACGGTGAATACGTTCCCGGGCCTTGTACACACCGCCCGTCACACCATGGGAGTGGGTTGCAAAAGAAGTAGGTAGCTTAACCTTCGGGAGGGCGCTTACCACTTTGTGATTCATGACTGGGGTGAAGTCGTAACAAGGTAACCGTAGGGGAACCTGCGGTTGGATCACCTCCTTACCTGAAGATACCTTCCCGCGCAGTGTCCACACAGATTGTCTGATAGAAAATAACGAGCAAAGTGTCTTTCGAAGACAGACTTAATTGTCCCCTTCGTCTAGAGGCCCAGGACACCGCCCTTTCACGGCGGTAACAGGGGTTCGAATCCCCTAGGGGACGCCAAAGCTTGGTGACAGGTGAAAGATGTTGCCCACATATCTTAAAGATGACTTACGAGTCATGTTTAAGATATTGCTCTTTAACAATCCGGAACAAGCTGAAAATTGAAACGACGTGTCGTTTTCATTCTCCGTAATAAGAATGAAAAGCGCGACACGTTCGAGTCTCTCAAATGCTTGCAGCTCGCAGCGTTGTAAAACGCCTGTGGGTTGTGAGGTTAAGCGACTAAGCGTACACGGTGGATGCCCAGGCAGTCAGAGGCGATGAAGGACGTGCTAATCTGCGTAAAGCGACGGTAAGGTGATATGAACCGCTACAGCCGTCGATGTCCGAATGGGGAAACCCGGTGCACTCTGTGCATCATTGCAGCATGAATACATAGTGCTGCAAGGCGAACCGGGGGAACTGAAACATCTAAGTACCCCGAGGAAAAGAAATCAACCGAGATTCCCCCAGTAGCGGCGAGCGAACGGGGAGCAGCCCAGAGCCTGAATCAGCATGTGTGTTAGTGGAAGCGTCTGGAAAGTCGCAGGGTACAGGGTGATACTCCCGTACACAAAAGCACATGTGCTGTGAGCTCGATGAGTAAGGCGGGACACGTGGTATCCTGTCTGAATATGGGGGGACCATCCTCCAAGGCTAAATACTCCTGACTGACCGATAGTGAACCAGTACCGTGAGGGAAAGGCGAAAAGAACCCCGGCGAGGGGAGTGAAACAGAACCTGAAACCGTGTACGTACAAGCAGTGGGAGCCTTCTTTATGGGGGTGACTGCGTACCTTTTGTATAATGGGTCAGCGACTTATATTCTGTAGCAAGGTTAACCGTATAGGGGAGCCGCAGGGAAACCGAGTCTTAACTGGGCGTTAAGTTGCAGGGTATAGACCCGAAACCCGGTGATCTAGCCATGGGCAGGTTGAAGGTTGGGTAACACTAACTGGAGGACCGAACCGACTAATGTTGAAAAATTAGCGGATGACCTGTGGCTGGGGGTGAAAGGCCAATCAAACCGGGAGATAGCTGGTTCTCCCCGAAAGCTATTTAGGTAGCGCCTCGTGAACTCATCCTCGGGGGTAGAGCACTGTTTCGGCTAGGGGGCCATCCCGGCTTACCAACCCGATGCAAACTGCGAATACCGAGGAATGTTATCACGGGAGACACACGGCGGGTGCTAACGTCCGTCGTGAAGAGGGAAACAACCCAGACCGCCAGCTAAGGTCCCAAAGTCATGGTTAAGTGGGAAACGATGTGGGAAGGCACAGACAGCCAGGATGTTGGCTTAGAAGCAGCCATCATTTAAAGAAAGCGTAATAGCTCACTGGTCGAGTCGGCCTGCGCGGAAGATGTAACGGGGCTAAACCATGCACCGAAGCTGCGGCAGCGACACTATGTGTTGTTGGGTAGGGGAGCGTTCTGTAAGCCGTCGAAGGTGTGCTGTGAGGCATGCTGGAGGTATCAGAAGTGCGAATGCTGACATAAGTAACGATAAAGCGGGTGAAAAGCCCGCTCGCCGGAAGACCAAGGGTTCCTGTTCAACGTTAATCGGAGCAGGGTGAGTCGACCCCTAAGGCGAGGCCGAAAGGCGTAGTCGATGGGAAACAGGTTAATATTCCTGTACTCGGTGTTACTGCGAAGGGGGGACGGAGAAGGCTATATCAGCCGGGCGACGGTTGTCCCGGTTTAAGCGTGTAGGCGGAGGGTCCAGGTAAATCCGGTCCCTTATCAACGCTGAGGCGTGACGACGAGGCACTACGGTGCTGAAGTGATAAATGCCCAGCTTCCAGGAAAAGCCTCTAAGCATCAGGTAACACAGAATCGTACCCCAAACCGACACAGGTGGTCAGGTAGAGAATACCAAGGCGCTTGAGAGAACTCGGGTGAAGGAACTAGGCAAAATGGTGCCGTAACTTCGGGAGAAGGCACGCTGGCGCGTAGGTGGAGGGATTTACTCCCCGAGCCGAAGCCAGTCGAAGATACCAGCTGGCTGCAACTGTTTATTAAAAACACAGCACTGTGCAAACACGAAAGTGGACGTATACGGTGTGACGCCTGCCCGGTGCCGGAAGGTTAATTGATGGGGTTATCCGCAAGGAGAAGCTCTTGATCGAAGCCCCGGTAAACGGCGGCCGTAACTATAACGGTCCTAAGGTAGCGAAATTCCTTGTCGGGTAAGTTCCGACCTGCACGAATGGCGTAATGATGGCCAGGCTGTCTCCACCCGAGACTCAGTGAAATTGAACTCGCTGTGAAGATGCAGTGTACCCGCGGCAAGACGGAAAGACCCCGTGAACCTTTACTACAGCTTGACACTGAACATTGAGCCTTGATGTGTAGGATAGGTGGGAGGCTTTGAAGCGCGGACGCCAGTTCGCGTGGAGCCAACCTTGAAATACCACCCTTTAATGTTTGATGTTCTAACGTAGGCCCGTGATCCGGGCTGCGGACAGTGTCTGGTGGGTAGTTTGACTGGGGCGGTCTCCTCCTAAAGAGTAACGGAGGAGCACGAAGGTCAGCTAATCACGGTCGGACATCGTGAGGTTAGTGCAATGGCATAAGCTGGCTTGACTGCGAGAGTGACGGCTCGAGCAGGTGCGAAAGCAGGTCATAGTGATCCGGTGGTTCTGAATGGAAGGGCCATCGCTCAACGGATAAAAGGTACTCCGGGGATAACAGGCTGATACCGCCCAAGAGTTCATATCGACGGCGGTGTTTGGCACCTCGATGTCGGCTCATCACATCCTGGGGCTGAAGTAGGTCCCAAGGGTACGGCTGTTCGCCGTTTAAAGTGGTACGCGAGCTGGGTTTAGAACGTCGTGAGACAGTTCGGTCCCTATCTGCCGTGGGCGCTGGAGAATTGAGGGGGGTTGCTCCTAGTACGAGAGGACCGGAGTGAACGCACCACTGGTGTTCGGGTTGTCATGCCAATGGCATTGCCCGGTAGCTAAGTGCGGAAAAGATAAGTGCTGAAAGCATCTAAGCACGAAACTTGCCCCGAGATGAGTTCTCCCTGACTCCTTGAGAGTCCTGAAGGGACGTTGAAGACTACGACGTTGATAGGCCGGGTGTGTAAGCGCAGCGATGCGTTGAGCTAACCGGTACTAATGACCCGTGAGGCTTAACCTTACAACGCCAGAGGCGTTTTTGAGAGACACGATTTTCAGCCTGTACCGGATAATAATCTGCGCGGCCTTAAGGGGCGGCGCGGAGAACAGAATCTGCCTGGCGGCTTTAGCGCGGTGGTCCCACCTGACCCCATGCCGAACTCAGAAGTGAAACGCCGTAGCGCCGATGGTAGTGTGGGGTCTCCCCATGCGAGAGTAGGGAACTGCCAGGCATTATATAAGTGAAGAAGCCCCGCACGAAAGTGCGGGGCTTTTTTACGTCTGCATTATTTTGCGTCTGCGCTATGTCCCTTTAATACTATGCCCCTTTAAGCTGAAACATTTTCATTTTCCGCATGAAACCTCGACATCTCACAACGATCAGGCTAATGTTGGGCATCCAGATGTCTAAACGTTTATATGGTTGCGAGAGGTGAGCAGGTTATGCCAATCAGGGTTCCCGACGAATTACCGGCAGTGAATTTTTTGCGTGACGAAAACGTCTTTGTCATGACGTCGTCGCGCGCCAGTGTTCAGGAGATCCGACCGCTTAAAGTGCTCATACTGAATCTGATGCCGAAAAAGATCGAAACAGAGAATCAGTTTCTGCGTCTGCTTTCCAACTCGCCCTTACAGATCGATATTCAGCTGCTGCGCATCGACAGCCGCGAGTCACGCAATACGCCCACTGAGCACCTCAACAACTTCTACTGCAATTTTGAAGATATCCAGCATGACAACTATGACGGCTTAATCGTGACAGGTGCGCCACTGGGGCTGGTCGATTTTAATGATGTTGCTTACTGGCCCCAGATTCAGCGCGTGCTGCACTGGGCAAATGAGCACGTCACCTCAACGCTGTTTGTCTGCTGGGCCGTGCAGGCGGCGCTTAATATTCTGTATGGCATTCCCAAGCAAACCCGACATAACAAACTGTCCGGCGTCTATGAACATCAGATATTGCATCCTCATGCCTTACTGACCCGGGGTTTTGATGATAATTTCCTCGCACCACACTCTCGTTATGCTGATTTTCCTACTCAACTGATCTCGGATTACACCGATCTTGAGCTGTTTGCTGAATCGGAACAAACCGGTGCCTATCTGATGGCGAGTAAAGACAAACGCCTGGTATTTGTTACTGGCCATCCGGAGTATGACGCGCTGACGTTGTCTGGTGAGTATCATCGTGATTATGAAGCGGGTGTGAATCCGGAAGTCCCCTATAACTATTTCCCACAGGACAATCCGGCCCTGCCACCGCGCGCGACCTGGCGTAGCCACGGTAATCTGCTGTTCTCGAACTGGCTCAACTACTACGTTTACCAGATCACGCCATTCGATCTGCGTCGCATGAATCCAACGCTGGAGTAGTCCCGCCCGAAGATCAACTGAACCGTGTTAGCCGATGGCAACACGGTTTTTTTTCGCCTGAAAAACAGCAATGAAAGTCGTTCCTTTAATAAATAAAACTTTAAATCCATATAAAACATCAGGATAGCTGGGTTGGTGTATAAAAATGGAAATAGTTTTTGATTTAGAAAAATAAATGCTTATGCTCTGCTCCTGTAGCTCACAAAATAAACACCGTGTGGATCCGCTGCATTCGATCCTTTGAATACAGGAGAACGCCAGCATGACAGACTCAGTGATCAGCCCTGCGCTGAATTTCAGCCAGCCCTTTAGCCATGCCGAACAACAGCTGTTAACGCCCGAAGCGGTTTCTTTTCTGGAAGCGCTGGTCGCACGCTTTGCATCGCAACGCAACGAGCTGTTGTTGGCACGCCAGCAGCGTCAGCAACGCTATGACCAGGGCTATCTGCCAGACTTCGATATGGAAACTGCTTCCATAAGAGAGGGTGCGTGGCGTATTCAATCCATTCCGGCCGACTTAGAAGATCGTCGGGTTGAGATCACCGGCCCACCGGATCGAAAAATGGTCATTAATGCCCTGAACTCAAACGTAAAAGTCTTTATGGCCGACTTTGAGGATTCGCTGTCACCGGAGTGGTCAAAGCTGATGGAAGGGCAGCTCACACTGCGCGAGGCGGTGCAGGGCACGCTGAGTTACACCAGCGACAAAGGCAAAATTTATCAGCTCGGCGCAAACCCAGCGGTGCTGATGTGCCGGGTTCGCGGTCTGCATCTGTCAGAAAAACATGTCAGCTGGCAGGGTGAGGCGATTCCGGGCGGGCTGTTTGATTTCGCGCTCTATTTCTTCCACAACGTCCGGCCTTTACTGGCCAAAGGCAGCGGGCCTTACTTCTATCTGCCGAAAACAGAGAGCTGGCAGGAGATCGCCTGGTGGCGTGAGATCTTCAGTTTCAGCGAGGATCAGTTCGATCTGCCGCGCGGTACGATCAAGGCTACCGTCCTGATTGAAACGTTACCCGCTGTGTTTCAGATGGATGAGATCCTGTGGAATCTGCGCGATCACATTGTGGGCCTCAACTGCGGCCGCTGGGATTACATCTTCAGCTACATCAAAACCCTGAAACAGCATGCGGATCGCGTTCTGCCGGATCGCCAGTCAGTCACTATGTCGCAGCCGTTTCTGGATGCTTACTCACGTCTGCTGATTAAAACCTGTCACCGTCGGGGAGCCTTCGCGATGGGGGGAATGTCAGCCCTGATTCCTGCTAAAGACCCAACACGTAATGCCTGGGTACTGCAGCGCGTGACGGAAGATAAACAGCGTGAGGCGGGCAACGGGCATGACGGAACCTGGATTGCGCATCCGGGCCTGGCAGACACCGCTATGGCGGTCTTCAATGCCGTGCTGGGCGACCAACCCAACCAGTTGCATGTTATGCGGGAAGAGGATGCCCCGATCACGGCGGAGCAGTTACTTGCGCCCTGTCAGGGTGAGCGCACCGAAGCGGGGATGCGCGCCAACATCCGCGTCGCGCTGCAATACCTTGAAGCCTGGATCAGCGGTAACGGCTGTGTGCCGATTGACGGGCTGATGGAGGATGCCGCCACCGCTGAGATTGCACGGACCTCAATCTGGCAATGGATTCGTCATCAGCAAATCCTGAACAACGGCCAGCAGGTTACGGCCGAACTGTTTCTGCGCTGGCTGAACGAAGAGCTGCATCTGCTGCAAAACGCGCTGGGCGAAGCCCACTTCAGCGCTGGTCGCTATGACGACGCGGCACAGCTGATGGCGCAGATCACCACCGAACGCGAACTGGTTTCCTTTCTTACCCTGCCAGGCTACCGCCTGATCCCCTGAACAGAGGAGCTATTGCCATGACACGTACTCAACAGATCGATCAACTGGAACAACTCTGGCAGACCGCACGCTGGGAGGGCATTATCCGCCCTTACAGCGCAGCAGAGGTGGTTAATCTGCGCGGCTCCGTTCTGCCTGCCTGTACGCTGGCAGAGCGCGGTGCCGAAAAGTTATGGGCGCTGCTGAACGGCGAGGCGAAGAAAGGTTACATCAACAGCCTGGGTGCGCTCAGTGGCGGGCAGGCACTGCAACAGGCCAAAGCGGGCATTGAAGCGATCTATCTCTCTGGCTGGCAGGTGGCTGCGGATGCCAATGTGGCAGGACAGATGTATCCCGATCAGTCGCTCTACCCGGTGAACTCCGTACCGGAAGTGGTGACCCGCATTAACCAGACGTTTCAGCGTGCCGATCAGATTCAGTGGTCCAGCGGCATTGAAGAGGGCGACAGCCGGCATACTGATTTCTTCCTGCCGATTGTTGCCGATGCTGAAGCCGGTTTTGGCGGCGTGCTCAATGCCTATGAGCTGATGAAGGCGATGATTCAGGCGGGGGCGGCGGCTGTCCACTTCGAAGACCAGCTGGCGGCGGTTAAAAAATGCGGTCACATGGGTGGCAAAGTGCTGGTACCGACCCAGGAAGCGATTCAGAAACTGGTGGCGGCACGACTGGCGGCCGATGTGATGGGTGTGCCAACCGTGCTGCTGGCTCGCACCGACGCCGACGCCGCTGACCTGATTACCTCAGACTGCGATGAATACGATCGTCCCTTTATCCGGGGCGACAGGACGGCAGAAGGCTTCTTCCGCACTCATGCCGGTATTGAACAGGCGATCAGTCGCGGACTGGCCTATGCACCTTATGCAGACATCCTGTGGTGTGAAACCTCAACACCGGATCTTGCGATGGCGCAGCGTTTTGCTGACGCTATTCATGCGCGTTTCCCCGGCAAGCTACTGGCCTACAACTGCTCGCCCTCGTTTAACTGGAAAAAGAACCTCGATGACCGCACTATCGCGCAATTTCAGCAGGCGCTCAGCGACATGGGGTATCGCTTCCAGTTCATCACGCTGGCAGGCATCCACAGCATGTGGTTCAACATGTTCGATCTGGCCCATGCCTACGCGCAGGGTGAAGGGATGCGCCACTATGTGGAAAAGGTTCAGCAGCCTGAGTTCGCGGCCCGCTATCGCGGTTATAGCTTCTCGTCACATCAGCAGGAAGTGGGCACCGGCTATTTCGATCAGGTGACCAACATCATTCAGGGCGGTAAATCCTCGGTCACCGCGCTCACCGGCTCGACCGAAGAGCACCAGTTCTGACGCTTCTCCTCTGATGGGTTCCCCGCCCGCACCATGCGGGCGGGCATTGACCGGAGCTGACTATGCCGCCACGCGAATCGTTGATTGCCCACACTATCCTGCAGGGATTTGATGCTCAGTATGGCCGCTTTCTGGATATTACTGCCGGTGCGCAGCAGCGCTTTGAGCAGGCGGAATGGCAGGCAGTGCAGCATGCCATGAAGGCTCGCATTCATCTCTATGATCATCACGTCAGCCTGGTTGCCGATCAACTGCGCGTGCTGAACGGTGCGGCAAGCTGGGATGCGATGTTCTGGCTGAGGGTCAAGGATCACTATCAAAGCCTGCTGCCTGGCTATCCCCGGCACGAAATTGCCGAAAGCTTCTTTAATTCCGTCTATTGCCGGCTACACGGACATGCTGACCTGCAACCTGACCGGCTGTTTATCTTCAGCTCTCAGTCCCTGACCGTGCCGGTCACACCTCTGCGCCCCTTATCACGGCGTTACCAGCCGGAGCGGGGCTGGCGGGCATTGGTAGATCAGATACTGGAGGATTTACCGCTGACGCTACCGTGGCAGCACCGCGCGCGTGATGTGGGCTGGATTGTCCGCCACCTGGAGTCGCATTTTCCCCGGCTGAGCGAGGCATGGCTCGAGGTCAACAGTGAGCTCTTTTATCGCAACAAAACGGCCTGGCTGGTGGCGCGTCTGCATCTGCCAGCGGGTATCTTTCCCTGTCTGTTGCCGATCCAACGCACGGAAACCGGCGAACTGTGGATCGACACCTGTCTGACGGATGTGAATGACGCCAGCATTGTCTTTGGTTTTGCCCGCGCCTATTTCATGGTGTATGCCCCGGTACCTGCGGCACTGGTCGCCTGGCTGCAACCCATTCTTCCCGTTAAAACACTGGCCGAACGCTATATGGCGATTGGCTGCCAGAAGCACGGTAAAACGGAAAGCTATCGCGAATATCTTCAGGCGCTGGCAGAGAGTGAAACGGCCTTTGAGATCGCGCCTGGCGTGCGCGGCATGGTGATGCTGGTCTTCACGCTGCCGGGCTTTGACTGGGTATTCAAGGTCATCAGGGATCGCTTCGCACCGCAAAAAGAGGTGACGGAAGCACAGGTCCGCGCCTGTTATCAGCAGGTCAAAGAGCACGACCGCGTGGGGCGCATGGCCGATACCCAGGAGTTTGAACAGTTTGCACTGCCGCTGGCGCGCATCTCACCGGCGCTGCTGGCGGAACTCCACGCCTGTGTGGCAGAGAAGCTGTATATCGAAGGCGATCGCCTGATTATTCGTCATCTGTGGCTGGAGCGCCGTATGCAGCCGCTGAATCTCTATCTTGCCCAGGCCAGCCCAGCCGAGCGACGTCATGCCATTGAAGAGTATGGCAATGCCATTCGACAACTGGCGGCAGCCAATATCTTTCCCGGCGATATGCTGTTTAAAAACTTCGGCATAACCCGTCATGGGCGGGTGATATTTTACGATTACGATGAGATCCGCCCGATGCAGGAGCTGAACTTCCGGGAGGTGCCCGCGGCACGCTATGAGGAAGATGAACTCAGTGCCGAGCCGTGGTACAGCGTGGGGCCAGACGATGTCTTTCCCGAAACCTTCCGCTATGCGTTATGCAGCGAAACCGCGACCGGCGCTTTACTGCTGGAACTGCATCCGGAAATATTCGACGCCAGCTGGTGGCGCGCACAGCAGCAGCGCATCGCGCAGGGCCACGTTGAAGAGGTGATCGCCTGGCGGCAGACGCAGCGTTTCAGCGTCTGCTATACGCCAGAGAGGGTTAGCGACCGCTGTACGCCAGCGTAACCTGACGCGCTTCGCGGATGACCAGCGCACCTAATTCCGTAATCCTGTCGTCTGTCATGCGGGCGATAGGGCCGGAGATGGAGAGGGCAGCAAACGCCTCGCCATGTTCATCATAGATGGGTGCAGCGACACAGCGCAGTCCGAGTGCATGCTCTTCATCATCCAGCGAAAAGCCCGCTTTACGCACCTGTGCCAGATTCTCTTTCAGACTCTGTGGCGACATCAGGGTTTTTGGCGTGTAGTAGTGCAATCCTTTCTGATGCAGCAGGGCAGTAATCTGTTCTTCACCCAGATGGGCCAGAAAGGCTTTGCCCGCGCCTGACGCATGCATTGGCAGCTTGCCGCCAATCGGTGCTGACATCCGCATCAGCTGGGTGCACTGCACCTGATCAATGATCACCGCCTGATAGTCACTGAGGTCCAGCACCGCCAGATTCACTGTTTCACCGGACTGCTCCATCAGGCTCCGCAACACCGGATGAACCAGCGCCAGCAGATTACGGCTTTGCAGGAAACTGCTGCCAACCACAAAGGCGTGTGCGCCAATCGTCCATAGCCCGAGATCGCCCACCTGGCGGACAAAGCCCTGTTGCTGCATGGTGCTGAGCAGGCGATGCGTAGTGGAGTTTGGCAAACCCGCCTGCTGCGCCAGCTCGGTCAGCGCCACGCTGCCATGTGAATCTGCAATCAGCTCCAGCAGCGTCAGGCCGCGCGTCAGCGATTGAACCTGACCGCCCGCGGGTGCGGCGACAGGGGTGCCGCGGGGTTTCTTACCGCGCTTAACAGGAACGGGCGTGGCCATTGTTGTCTCTCCTTTTGCATTGTGGAAATCATTTTCGTTTTAATCACGCGGTTTGCAAACGCTGGTTTTCTGGTCAGACCTGTGAGGCGGTGATCTGAAAATCTCTCAGGTGAGGTTACTTTGTCGCCAGACAGGGTTGTGCCAGAATGGAAAACAGGGTTTTCCGCCAGCAGACTGACGTGAATGGGGCAACAGTGAGCAATAAAATCGACGCGCTGCATCAGCAGCTCGCACAACGCATTATGGTGTTGGATGGCGGCATGGGCACCATGATCCAGAGTTACCGGCTGGAGGAAGAGGATTATCGCGGCAGCCGTTTTGCTGACTGGCCCTGCGATCTCAAAGGCAACAACGATCTGCTGGTGCTGAGTAAATCGGACGTGATCCGCGAGATCCACGACGCTTATCTGGCTGCAGGTGCAGATATCCTCGAAACCAATACCTTTAACGCCACGTCGATTGCGATGGCGGACTACCAGATGGAAAGTCTGTCGGCGGAGATCAATTATGAAGCGGCCCGGCTGGCGCGAGCCTGCGCAGATGCATGGACGGCGAAAACACCGGACCGCCCGCGTTATGTCGCGGGGGTGCTCGGCCCGACCAACCGCACCTGCTCGATCTCACCCGACGTCAACGATCCGGCTTACCGAAACGTCACCTTTAATCAGCTGGTAGAGGCATACCGCGAATCAACCCGTGCGCTGGTGGAGGGCGGTTCCGACATCATTATGATCGAAACGGTGTTCGATACGCTGAATGCCAAAGCCGCCATCTATGCAGTGCAGACCGAGATGGAAGCGCTGGGTGTCACGCTGCCGCTGATGATCTCCGGCACCATCACCGATGCGTCAGGCCGGACGCTCTCCGGCCAGACCACGGAAGCCTTTTACAACTCACTGCGCCATGCCGAACCGCTCTCTTTTGGCCTGAACTGCGCGCTGGGACCGGATGAACTGCGTCAGTATGTGGCGGAGCTGTCACGCATTGCTGAAGGCTACGTGACTGCCCATCCTAACGCCGGTCTGCCCAACGCGTTCGGCGAATACGATCTTGATGCAGAGTTGATGGCGCAGCAGATTGGTGAATGGGCGACCTCGGGTTTCCTGAATATTATTGGCGGCTGTTGTGGTACGACGCCGAAGCATATCGCTGCCATGGTCGCGGCGGTTGACGGTGTTGCGCCGCGTCCATTGCCGACGATTCCAGTGGCCTGTCGTCTCTCGGGTCTTGAGCCGCTGAACATCACCGCAGAGTCACTGTTTGTTAACGTTGGTGAGCGCACCAACGTCACTGGCTCCGCAAAATTTAAGCGGCTGATCAAAGAAGAGAAGTACAACGAAGCGCTTGAAGTGGCGCTGCAGCAGGTGCAGAGCGGCGCGCAGATCATCGACATCAACATGGATGAAGGGATGCTCGATGCTGAAGCAGCGATGGTGCGCTTCCTGAATCTGATTGCAGGCGAGCCCGATATTGCCCGCGTGCCGATCATGATCGACTCCTCCAAATGGGAGGTCATTGAGAAAGGGCTGCAGTGCATTCAGGGCAAAGGGATCGTGAACTCGATTTCGATGAAAGAGGGTGAAGCCGCCTTCATCCACCATGCGCGGCAGGTCCGGCGTTATGGGGCGGCGATGGTAGTCATGGCGTTTGACGAAGTGGGCCAGGCGGATACGCGCGCCCGTAAAATTGAGATCTGCCGCCGTGCTTACCAGATCCTCACCGAGCAGGTCGGTTTTCCACCGGAAGATATTATCTTCGATCCGAACATTTTTGCAGTCGCCACCGGCATCGACGAACACAACAACTACGCCATGGATTTCATCGGTGCCTGTGAAGATATCAAGCGTGAACTGCCCCATGCCATGATCTCCGGCGGCGTCTCCAACGTATCGTTTTCATTCCGGGGCAACGATCCGGTTCGTGAAGCAATACACGCGGTGTTCCTCTACTACGCCATCCGAAACGGCATGGATATGGGCATCGTTAACGCAGGTCAGCTGGCCATCTATGACGATCTGCCGACAGAACTGCGCGAGGCGGTAGAAGATGTGATCCTTAACCGCCGGGATGATGGCACCGAGCGGCTGCTGGCGCTGGCAGAGAAATACCGTGGCGGCAAAAGCGATGGTGCGCAGGAAAAGCAGCTCGCCGAGTGGCGAAGCTGGGACGTGGTGAAGCGACTGGAGTATTCCCTGGTTAAGGGGATCACGGAGTTTATTGAGCAGGATACCGAAGAGGCGCGCCAGCAGGTGCCGCGTCCGATAGAAGTGATTGAAGGTCCGCTGATGTCCGGCATGAACGTGGTCGGTGACCTGTTCGGCGAAGGCAAAATGTTCCTGCCGCAGGTGGTGAAATCGGCACGCGTAATGAAGCAGGCGGTGGCTTATCTGGAGCCCTTTATCGAAGCCAGCAAAGAGGCGGGGCGCAGCAACGGTAAAATCGTGCTGGCCACCGTTAAAGGCGATGTGCATGACATCGGCAAAAACATTGTCGGCGTGGTGCTGCAGTGTAATAACTACGAAATTGTCGACCTTGGCGTGATGGTGCCGGGCGAAAAAATCCTTAAAACGGCGCGCGAAGTGAATGCGGACATCATTGGCTTATCCGGTCTGATTACGCCGTCGCTGGATGAGATGGTCAATATGGCAAAAGAGATGGAGCGTCAGGGCTTTACCATACCGCTGCTGATTGGCGGCGCGACCACCTCGAAGGCACATACTGCCGTCAAAATTGAGCAGCACTACAGCGGCCCGACGGTCTACGTGCAGAACGCCTCACGCACCGTTGGCGTCGTTTCATCACTGCTCTCCGCCACCTTAAAAGACGATTTCGTTGCCCGAACGCGCAAAGAGTACGAAACCGTACGCATCCAGCATGCGCGCAAAAAGCCGCGCACGCCGCCGGTCTCGCTGCAGACGGCACGCGATAACGCCACGTCGATTGACTGGGAAAGCTACTCGCCGCCAGTGCCGCACCGTCTCGGTGTCAGCCAGGTGGAGGCCAGCATTGCTACGCTGCGCCACTACATCGACTGGACGCCATTCTTTATGACCTGGTCGCTGGCGGGCAAATATCCCCGCATTCTTGAAGATGAGGTGGTCGGTGAAGAGGCGCAGCGTCTGTTCGCCGATGCCAATGCGATGCTCGACAGATTAAGTGAGCAGGCACTGCTGAAACCGCGTGGTGTGGTCGGTATTTTCCCGGCGAACCGGGTCGGCGATGATATTCATCTCTACAGTGATGAGCGGCGCGATGAAGTGTTGTGTGTGAGTCATCACTTACGTCAACAGACCGAGAAAACCGACTTCGCTAACTACTGCCTGGCGGATTTTGTCGCGCCGAAAACCTCCGGAAAAGCGGATTATCTTGGCGCGTTCGCGGTGACAGGCGGACTGGAAGAGGATGCGCTGGCGGAGGCTTATGATCGTCAGCACGACGACTACAACAAGATCATGGTGAAAGCGCTGGCTGACCGTCTGGCAGAAGCCTTTGCCGAATACCTGCACGAGCGGGTGCGTAAGGTGATCTGGGGCTTTGCGCCCAACGAAAATCTCAGCAACGAAGAGCTGATTCGCGAAAATTATCAGGGGATACGTCCGGCGCCAGGCTATCCGGCCTGCCCGGAGCATACCGAAAAAGCCACTATCTGGCGTCTGCTGGCAGTGGAAGCGCAGACCGGCATGAAACTCACCGAGTCTTATGCGATGTGGCCGGGTGCGGCGGTGTCTGGCTGGTATTTCAGCCATCCTGACAGCCGCTATTTCGCCGTGGCGCAGATTCAGCGTGATCAGGTGGAAGATTATGCGGCACGCAAAGGGATGTCGGTTACGGAGGTGGAGCGCTGGCTGGCGCCGAATCTCGGCTACGATGCAGACTAAATAAAAAGCGGCCACAGGGCCGCTTCAGACTGCTGACAAATCCAGCTCCGGGTAAATCTGGCAGCAATGAAGAAACTCAACGCCCAGGGAACCCGGTTAGAGGAGGAAAGCGTCCCGCGCCAGGGATGGCCCGCGCTGAGCATGCCACGGATGGCGTTTTTGCGTCTTTACGCAGAGCGTTTGCTCCCTGAGCCTGCTTCTGTAAACAGCGTTGAGCGGCCCGAAGGCCGCCTCTGCTTAGTTAAAGCGAGCGTCGCGATCCGACGTCAGATCATACAGCTGGTACTTACGGCCCAGCATCTGACCACCATCACGCGTTAACGGCACCCAGTTCACCTGCGCGCGACCACGCGTTGGCGTCACGGTGAACAGATCCATCGGGATGGAGATATAGAAGCCTTTGGTGAAGTCGCCTTCGCCATACTCTTCAGACGACACATTGGTTTTGGTGGCATAAACACCGACCATCACGCCGCTGTCGAAGCGCTTCGACACATCAACCGTCACGCCTTTATCTTTCGCCAGATACTGACCGACGCTGGTTTTCACCAGTACATCCTGCATGAACCATGGACGCCAGTAGCCCGTCAGGTTGCCGGTTGCCGCTTTATAGCGGTTAAACTGCATCATATTGTCCCAGTCACGCTGACGGACGTAGTTGGCATCGACGCCCACCGCCCAGTTCGCATCGACCGGACGATAGAGCAGCTCGCCGCCCACGCCGCCGTACATTGTCTCAAGATACCCGCCGTAGACCTGACCATAAAAGCCATTACCGAGGTGGCCCATATAGTTCGCCTGCAGATCGTTGACGTAAACGTTGTTCTCAACGTAGTCGCGGATGTGCGTACGTACGCGCGGCAGTGAAGAGTCAGCCGGTGCGCCGTTATAGTTGAACTTGTCATAGTTGTTGGCGAGGTTACCAAACAGGCTGCCGCCTACCAGCAGGTGATCTGTCAGCCAGTAATCCGCGTTTGCCATGACGCCGACCTGATACATATAGAAGCTTTCCGGGCCGCCCACCGACTGATTCAGCACCGGAGAAAGGCTGTAGTTCAGGCGATCTTTACGGATAAACATACCCTGCTCAGTATTCCCCGGATCGACCGGCTCTTTACGGGTCTGTTGCAGCGGCTGCTCATGGCCCAGCGGATAGCCTTCCAGATCGTTACGCAGGCTGGCGACCTGGGTCTCAGTGGTGACCTGCGGCATGTTAAAGCGCGACTCAGTGACACTGATGGTGTCGATACCATCAGGCAGATGGTTCATTATGATGCGGTTAGCGCGATCGACGCCTTCACGGGTATCCCGATACTTCGTCTGTTCACCTGACACATAGAGCGTGTGGCCCTGAGTCTGAATCTGCGGACCGTCCAGGCCGGCGTTGTACTTGAGATCAGTCAGCTGCGTGCCCACTACCGTCGGTTCCAGCAGTTTCGGCTGCGGCTGCGGATTATAGGCCGGCTTCTCGCTGTCGATGTGCGCCTGACGCAGATCGTTGAAGTTGGTACGGATGGTGACACCAAACATAAAGGTATTGCCGCGTTCGTAGCTGGCGTTGATGTCGGCCCAGTCGGTCACACGATAGATTGCCCCGACGTTGAGCTTGCTGCGCTGATCAAGGCGGCCAGCAAAGTCATTCTGGTAGTCGTTGCCTTCATATTCCATCTTAAGGCGCAGCGGCTGCCAGGGCGTCTGATACTCCACGCCGCCAAACAGGGCAGTCGGACCATGGAACATCTGCGAGCCATTGATGGAACCCGCTTCGCCCACTTTCGGACGCTGACAATAGCTGTCGCTGTATGAGCAGAAGGGGTTCTTCAGCGTGCCGCTGTTGCCGAGGTAGCCCCAGCCGACGCCCAGCGTAAAGTCGAACGGTCCCCAGGCTTTGGTTCCCACCAGATATTCGCTGTCGAACAGGCCAGTACCGCCGAGATCGCGGGTTCCCACCGCCACCTCTGGCAGCCAGAAACCTTCCTGCCACAGGCGCAGTTTCAAATCGAAGGCTTTATCTTTGTAGCTCTGTGTGCCGCTGAATTCTGATACCGCACTGTACTGACGGGTCCGCACGTCGGTATAACGCACCGTAGTTTCCAGCCAGGGGAAGAGCTGCAGTGAGGCAGAGTAGTAACGATACTGATCGTTGTCGCGGGCGTTGAGGCTGAATTCACCCTCTCTGGACATGCGCGCCGTCGGCACCTGCATCAGGCCAACACCACCGAAATCGGATTGTGAAGGACCCACCGGCGCGGGGAAAGTGTCAGCCTGCGCCTGACAGGCTGCCGCCACGGAAACAGCCAACAGGCTGAAGAGATAACGTTTTTTCATCAGTCTGGTATCCGGTGAGTCAGTACGGAAAGGATGCGATCGTTCAGGTCTTCATCACTGCCTGGCAGGCTCCATGACGAAAAGCCCAGCCAGATAACGCTGCCTGGCTCCACTTCCGCATGGCGGCGATTCCAGTAAGCAACCGGCACCTGCTGTGTGGCGCCTGAAGGGGCAATCACCGTGACAAAATTGCGTTCTGCCCCGGAGAGTGCGTCATGACCATCCAGATAGTCGCGTACTGATTTACCCGGCTGCCAGCTCACCTTGCCTGCGCCGCTCAGTGCGCCGAGCAGCAGCACTGAATCGGTGGGCGCCTGCAGATAGAGGTCATAGCTGCCTTCCAGCCGACGGTTGTCCGCCGGATGTAAGCGGATCCAGTCCGGGTCGAGCGACGTGAACTGACGACCAGCCACTTTAATGGCGCTCAGCTGGCGAATCACCTCATCAATGGCCGCCGCCCGATCGCCGCTGCTGTCGGCACGCCAGGCCCGTAACGCGCCCAGCGTCTGTTGATATTGCTGCCGGGCGACTGCGGTTGCACCGCGCTCGGCAATAAAGGTACTGCGCCAGTCCGTGTTGACCTGCAGTGGAGGCAGGGTCACCAGCTGTGAGAGATCAGTGATCTGGCTCAGCTCAGCCTGACCGCCATTGTGCGGTGTATGGACAGTAACCTGCGCAGCAGCCTGCGCCCCTGCGACGCTGAACAGGCTCAGCCCGGCCAGCAAAATAGTGATTTTTTTCATGATTTCGCCGGCTTCAGAATAGTGATATCAACAGGGAAGGCATCGGCCGCCAGCATCTGATGGGCCTGCACCACATCGCCGCTGCTGTTATCGATCCAGAAGGTGTTTTCCCACTCGCGGTTACTGCTGTCGATGCTCACCTGCTCATGCCAGACACGACACGGGATGCGGTTGCCTGCAACCGTCAGCACCTCGTCGGTGCCGCGCTGGAAGGTTGAACGCACGGTCGCGCCGCGAACCTTACCCTGCTCGGTCCACTGCACGATGCGGGTCCAGCCAGCGCCGTTGCTGATATGCAGACTGTCAGCGAGCGGATCCTGTTGCAGATTGCTGACGCTCAGCAGGTTATCGGGTAAGCCCAGGGTTTTAACCAGACGGCCATGCTGTGTTACCAGCATCGCCTGATCCTGCGTGACCCATTTCTGCTGTCCCTGCTCGCTGTAGCCCAGCACCACAAAAATGCGCGGACCGTCATTCAGACGAGCGTAGAGACTGGCATAGGGGAGATTGTTGACCTGTTGATCGGTAACGGTGACGTCATCCGGACCGTTAACCGCGAGCAGCAAAGTCTGTTCAAGACCTTTTTGCGTTTGTGTACAGGCCTGCAGCAGCAGGCAAGCGAGCAGCAGAGGAAGTTGGCGCACTGTGTGTCCCTGATAAGTCATGCCAAAGTAAAAATAACCACACAGGCGTGTGGTTATGTTTAAAGGTGCTCTGCCCGTCCCGTCTGGCTGCAAAGCGGCAGACAATGTGGCTCCGCTGAAATCCTCACCGTAGTCAGTTTTTCAGCCTCGCCGGTTTGTTACCGTTCAGTAATCAGACGCGTTTCGGGCATCCATCAACGAGTGGTGCTCGTCGTGGTTGTGGTTGTTGTACCGGTATTTGCACCGTCACCACCGCCAGAAGCGGCAATGCCGAGCCCGACCAACGCACCAAGTGCGCCGATACCGACAGCGGTAGAAGCACCAGCAGAGATTGCTCCCGCCTGCGCGCCTGCTGCAGTACCTGCTTCACCTGCTTCCTGCGGCGCAGCAAATGCGCTTGAGGAGGCGGCAACGAGGATCAAGGCTGCACCGGCAACCATAGTTTTTTTCATAACAACGTTTCCTGCATTGAGTGAATGAAGGATCTCTGACCAGCGACAATGGCTATGCAGACAGGCTGCGACCAGTGCGACGGACAGTCCCATTGCGGGCGCGTTCATTATAGGGCAACAAAATATCAGAGTTCAGTGCTATAAAAACCAGGGCAAATGGCGGGATGATTGCGTGATTTAATCAGTAATATTGGGGATAACTGCTTTTTATATCGGAGTATTTCCGGTTGATACCCTATATTTCGCTGCTGCTAAGGGGAATGCAAAGCGTAATGTTCTTTTTTATTTATAAATGGTACGGAATAAGAATAATCAGAATTTACTCAGAAGGCCTTAAATTAAATATGGCTATGAATCAATAGTTAACCTCGTAACGCCGCTATTATCAGATCCGCTTTATACTGGATTAAGCGCTGTTCCGGAGCGTGATGTTCAGAATTATCCTGGGGTATTTTAAGACTTTTCCCGTGCTGGCAGGCATCTCTGTCCTGATGAATTACCCAATAAGATGTTAAAACAGACAAAAAAAGGGCGACAAGGTTGCCGCCCGGTAAAATTAATGCCGATTAACGCCAGGATTTATAACGATTAATTAAGGCATTGGTGGAACTGTCGTGAGTGGTAATTTCATCCTCATTTTCCAGTTCCGGCAGAATACGGTTTGCCAGCTGCTTACCTAATTCCACACCCCACTGATCGAAAGTGTAGATATTCAGGATGGCGCCCTGAGTGAAGATTTTGTGCTCATACAGGGCAATCAGCGCACCCAGGCTGTATGGGGTGATCTCACGCAGCAGGATGGAGTTAGTCGGGCGGTTCCCTTCAAACACTTTGAACGGCACGATATGGGCCACTGACTCTGCAGATTTACCGGCATCGGTAAACTCTTTCTCGACAACGTCGCGTGATTTACCAAACGCCAGCGCTTCGGTCTGGGCAAAGAAGTTAGAGAGCAGCTTCGGATGGTGATCTGTCAGCGCGTTATGGGTAATAGCCGGCGCAATAAAGTCACACGGAACCAGCTTGGTGCCCTGATGGATCAGCTGATAAAACGCGTGCTGACCGTTAGTGCCAGGTTCACCCCAGATGATGGGGCCAGTCTGGTAGTCCACCGGATGACCGGCGCGATCCACATACTTGCCGTTTGACTCCATATTTCCCTGCTGGAAATAGGCGGCAAAGCGGTGCATGTACTGGTCATAAGGCAGAATCGCTTCGGTTTCAGCACCAAAGAAATTGTTGTACCAGATGCCAATCAGCGCCAGCAGCACCGGCAGGTTCTGCTCAGCCGGGGTCGTTGCGAAATGCTGGTCCATGGCATGTGCGCCGCTCAGCAGCTGCTCGAAGTTTTCGAAGCCAATTGAGAGAATGATCGACAGACCGATGGCTGACCACAGTGAATAGCGGCCGCCAACCCAGTCCCAGAATTCAAACATGTTGTTGGTGTCGATACCGAATTCACCCACCGCTTTGGCATTGGTCGACAGCGCAGCAAAGTGTTTCGCTACGTGCTGCTGATCGCCAGCAGTTTTCAGGAACCAGTCGCGCGCACTGTGGGCGTTGGTCATAGTTTCTTGAGTCGTGAAGGTCTTGGAGGCAACCAGGAACAGGGTGGTTTCCGGGCTGAGGTCTTTCAGCGTTTCGGCGATATGGGTGCCGTCAACGTTGGAGACAAAATGCATGTTCAGATGGTTTTTATACGGGCGCAGCGCCTCTGTCACCATAAATGGGCCGAGGTCGGAGCCGCCGATGCCGATATTCACCACGTCAGTGATCGCTTTACCGGTATAGCCTTTCCATTCGCCGCTGATGATGCGCTCTGAGAAGCCTTTCATCTTGTCCAGCACCGCGTTGACGTCTGGCATCACATCTTTGCCATCCACCAGAATCGGCGTGTTGCTCCGGTTGCGCAGTGCGACATGCAACACCGCACGATCTTCAGTGCGGTTAATCTTCTCACCCGAGAACATAGACTTGATGGCACCGCTGAGATCGGTCTCTTTGGCCAGCGCCTGGAGCTTATCGAGCGTTTCCTGGGTGATGCGGTTTTTGGAGAAATCCACCAGCATCTGATCATCAAAGGTGGCAGAGAATTTGGCAAAACGATCGGCATCCTGGGCGAACAGATCGGCAATTTCTACCGATTTCATCTGCTCAAAATGCTGTTGCAGCGCTTTCCAGGCTGCGGTTTGTGTCGGATTGATATTTTTCATGGCAACACTCTTGTTGATATTAAGAACCGTCATTCCATCGGAGGCACATCATGCCCGTTTAGCGTTTCAGTATGACCACAGTTGTAACTGAAAGGAAAAATTTTGTCAGCGCGCACCGGACAGGCGATCGGCACGCTGTGGTTTATCGTCAGCATTCACTGGCGCGAACACCCTGCGGGGCACAGACCCCGCGCGCAGCAAAGTGTGGCGCAAAAGTCTGCGCAAAACGTTGTGCCGTATCAGGGATTGCTGCAGGTGCTGAACCCATTAAGCACTGTAGCCGTTGCGGCGCGGGTTAATTTGTTTTCTGATGCGGCTCTCCAGCCATCGCTGACATTGACAGCAGGTCCAGAAAAGGCTAAATCTATGCGCCTACTTGCGCACCTGTGCGCAAGCCAGAAGAGGCGCGTCGCCCAGGTAGTGTGTTGGAGGAACCGTATCCGGTGAAAACACATAATGGGGAGCGACGCCGAGGTGGGTCAGCACACGGTGTGCTGCCTGTCGGCTACAGGGGCTGAATCCTCTGGGTTGTCACCAGAAACGTCTGCAGTCGACGTTTCGCAAGGTGGGGCGCTTCTGGGTGACTCGTCTATCTGATCTTGTCCGCCCGTTTCTGCTCTTTCCTTGTGCCTGGCTGAAAGAATGTTTCTCGACCCTTTCATCGGCGAGAACAAGATAACCTGACACGAGGTCCTACATGTCTCAAACTCTGATAGTGGCAAAATTTGGCGGCACCAGCGTAGCCGATTTTGAAGCGATGAACCGCAGCGCCGATGTGGTGTTGCAGGACGCCAGTACGCGTCTGGTTGTGCTCTCTGCTTCGGCGGGCATTACCAATCTGCTGGTGGCGCTGGCTGAAGGCCAGCAGGCTCCGCAGCGCGCTGTTCTGCTTGATGATATCCGCCGTATTCAGTATGCCATTGTCGATCGCCTGCAGCATCCGGAAGTGATCCGCGATGAAATCGATCGGATGATCGACAATATCAGCATGCTCTCTGAAGCGGCTTCACTGGCCACCTCTAACGCCCTGACTGATGAACTGGTCAGCCACGGCGAGCTGATGTCATCACTGCTGTTTGTGGAAATTCTGCGTGAACGTCAGGTTAACGCGGAGTGGTTCGATGTCCGTAAAGTGATGCGCACCGACGATCATTTTGGCCGGGCTGTACCGGATGTTGAGGTGCTGGCGGAGCAGGCGACGGCGCAGTTACAGCCGCGCATCGGGCAGGCATTGGTCATTACTCAGGGCTTCATTGGCAGTGAACGTGAGGGGCGCACCACCACCTTAGGGCGTGGCGGCAGTGATTACACCGCCGCGCTGCTGGGCGAAGCGCTGAATGCGGCGCGGGTGGATATCTGGACAGATGTGCCAGGCATCTACACCACCGATCCCCGCGTGGTGCCGACGGCGAAGCGCATTGACGAGATCACTTTTGAAGAAGCCGCCGAAATGGCGACGTTTGGCGCGAAAGTGCTGCATCCCGCGACACTGCTTCCTGCTGTGCGTCGGGGTATTCCGGTCTTCGTCGGTTCCAGCAAGGATCCGGCAGCGGGCGGAACCCGCGTCTGCAACGAAACCCGTAACCCGCCGTTGTTCCGGGCGCTGGCTTTACGCCGCAAGCAGACGCTGTTAACGCTGCATAGCCTTAACATGCTGCATACGTTTGGTTTCCTCGCCGAACTCTTCAACATTCTGGCACGTCACAACGTCTCGGTTGACCTGATCACCACCTCCGAAGTGAGCGTGGCGCTGACCCTCGACACCACCGGCTCGACCTCAACCAGCGCCAGTCTGCTGACCCAGGCCTTGCTGACTGAACTCTCGTCGCTGTGCCGGGTAGAGGTGGAAGAAGATCTGGCGCTGGTGGCGATTATCGGCAACCAGCTGTCAAAAGCATGCGGTGTCGGCAAAGAGGTGTTTGGTGTACTCGATCCGTTCAACCTGCGGATGATTTGCTACGGTGCCAGCAGCTACAATCTCTGCTTCCTGGTGCCCGGCAACGATGCGGAAAGCGTGGTACGTACCCTGCATCGCAATCTGTTCGAGTAATCCTCTGGTTAATGCCGATTATCGGTGCCGTGCCAGGTGGTTCGATCTACCGTGGTTTAGAGGAAAAAGCAGCGTAATTTCGCCAATATTCTGCGGATCGGCAGCAGTCGATCCGCATTTTGCCGCCTCGCCCCATCTTCGCCTTACGCCATGATAATGAAATGTTATGATCCCGCCTTCGTCACGGCAGTCGTTCCTGTCTGGCGATTCTCTATGGCAAACCTGCATAAAACATAACATTCTTATAAGGAAGTCTGGCTATGCTCGCCACGTTAACCCGCCTGTTCCCGCTCTGGGCCGTGCTGTTGTCTGTCGCCGCGTATTACTCTCCTGGTACCTTTCTCGGCATCGGCCCCTGGGTCACCTATCTGCTGATGCTGATTATGTTCGGCATGGGTGTGACGCTGAATATCGACGATTTCAAACGGGTGCTGACCCGACCTGCGCCGGTAATTGCCGGAACTTTCCTGCACTATCTGGTGATGCCGTTAGCCGCCTGGGGACTGGCAAAACTGTTTCATATGCCGCCCGATCTGGCAGCCGGCATGATTCTGGTCGGCTCCGTGGCCAGCGGCACCGCCAGCAACGTGATGATCTATCTGGCGAAAGGGGATGTGGCGCTGTCGGTCACGATCTCGTCAGTTTCTGCGCTGGTGGGGGTGTTCGCCACGCCGTTGTTAACCCGCTTTTACGTTGATACCCACATTCAGGTTGATGTGGTGGGTATGCTGCTGAGTATTGTGAAGATCGTGGTGATCCCGATTAGCCTTGGGCTGATCATTCATCACAGCATGAACAGCGTGGTTCGCCGGGTGGAACCCTGGCTGCCTGCATTTTCCATGGTCTGCATTCTGCTGATCATCAGTGCGGTGGTGGCGGGCAGTCAGGGCTTTATTGGATCGGTGGGTCTGATGGTGATCGCGGCGGTAATCCTGCATAACGCGATTGGCCTGCTTGGTGGTTACTGGGGTGGCAAGCTGTTTGGTTTCGATGAGTCGACCTGCCGTACGCTGGCGCTGGAAGTTGGCATGCAGAACTCCGGGCTGGCGGCCACGCTGGGCAAACTCTACTTCTCACCGCTGGCGGCATTGCCGGGCGCGCTGTTCTCGGTGTGGCACAACCTGTCAGGTTCACTGCTGGCGGGTTACTGGTCCGGTAAGCCGATTAAGAAGAAGTAACTGTGGCGGCGCATGATGATGCGCCGCTTCTCATTATTGTTGCGCCGGGTGTTTTCAGCCTGTCGCAATGGTCTGTTCACACGCCTTATTCGTAATCCCGCTCATCGTCGGGCTGTTCCAGCACGGTATAGGCCACGCTGCAGAACAGCGAATTCAGACGCTTCATGTCGCCGAGTAGACCAAGGTGCAGTGAGCTGGTCTCAATGCTCTGCACGTTCTGCTGGTGCAGGCGATCAACATGGGCGTGAGAGTAGCGGCGAATCATCAGGCGGAAGCGATGTTTCGCGCGGCGCAGCCGTTTGGCGCTGGTGACATCATGCGACAGAAACACCGACAGGCTCATTCTGAGGTTGGCAATCAACAGCTCCTGCAGCTCCTGCAGCTCTTTTAATCCCTCGGCAGAAAACGCGCGGCCCGCTGCCAGCGACTTGTCGGCCACATCGCCGCTCATCCGTTCAATAATGTCTCCGGCCTGCTCCAGATTCAGCGACATCTCGATAATTTCGCCCCAGCGGCGCGAATCCTCTTCGGGGAGATCCTCTTTTGGCATCCGCGCCAGATAGAGCTTGATGGCGGTATAGAGCACATCGACATCATCATCCAGCCGACGCACCGTGCGCTCCTCGCGGGATTCGCCATGCACGACTTTATTAAACGCCTCCAGCATCTGTTCCACCACGTCACCGATGCGCAGCGCTTCGCGGGCGGCATTCACCAGCGCCAGCGCCGGGGTATCCAGCGCGCTGCGATCGAGATGCTTAGGCTTGAGGTGCAGTGCGTTATCGACGTCGTCGGCAATCATACGACGGCAAAGGCGCGCCATCAGGTCAGCAAACGGCACCATCGCCACGCAGCGAATCAGGTTGTAAAACACATGGAAGAAAATCACTAACTCTTCATCGTTAACCGGCAGCTTATCAAGCCAGGTAGCCACAATATCGACAAACGGCAGGATTACGATGCAGCCAACGAACTTAAATAGCAGGCTGCCGAGCGCCACGCGTTTACCGGCGGCATTCGAGCCGCTGGCGTTGATCATTGCCAGCAGGCCACTCCCAAGGTTGGCACCAATCACCAGACAGAGCGCGACCTTGAACGAAATGACCCCGGTGGCGGTCAGCGTTGCGGTGATCAGCACGGCGGCCAGACTGGAGTAACTGATAATGGCGAATACCGCACCCAGCAGTGCATCAAGCATCACGTCGCCGGTCAGGCTGGAGAAGAGGACCTGGACACCGGCGGCCTGGGTAATCGGACGAGCCGCTTCAACAATCAGCTGCAATGCCAGCAAAATCAGGCCCAGACCAATGCTGGCCCGGCCTAACTGACCGGCGCGGGTCTGCTTGCGGCTGAGGAAAAAGACCACGCCAAAAAAGATAAACAGCGGTGAAAGCCAGGAGAGATCAAAGGTCAGGATACGCGCCATGATGGCGGTACCGACATCCGCACCCAGAATCACTACCAGCGCGG
This sequence comes from Pantoea sp. MT58, assembly GCF_014495885.1. Classification (NCBI taxonomy): domain Bacteria; kingdom Pseudomonadati; phylum Pseudomonadota; class Gammaproteobacteria; order Enterobacterales; family Erwiniaceae; genus Pantoea; species Pantoea sp. MT58. The sequence continues at coordinate 3,810,372 of NZ_CP061083.1, read as the reverse complement.
GTGTCAGGCTGACCAGATTCTGCGCCACAAACGAGGTGACCAGCAAGGTCGTGGCGTTGCTGCTCTGCACCAGGGTGGTCACACCGATGCCCGCCAGAAACGCCATCGGTTTTTTTTCTATGCTGCGGCTCAGGACGCGGCGCAGATCGGCACCATAGACCCGCATGATGCCGGTTCGCACAATATGCGTGCCCCAGACCAGCAGGGCCACTGCAGAGAGTAGATTAAGCAGGGTTAACACGTGGTGTCGCTCCTTGTGTCAGGCTGCAAGCAGCACAGACTGCCAGCCTGACAGAGAGAGCAATCTGTGAAAGGGGATTGCCGTACTATGCGTGATTTTTTCCTGTGTTTTAAGCAACCTGGCGCAAAGTCGACATCTCTAATTGTAGACCAATCTTCCTGCCTGCGGGGTGCAAATCCGCCGCCGAGCGGTTTAGCACATCCACTGAAAGTTCGACGTCATGCGCGCGGATCCGATAGCGGATCACGTTGCCCAGCAGACTGTGGCTGAGAATTTCCGCAGGAATGCCCTGGTCTGGCGCGGTGAACAGCATCGATTCCGGACGAATGGCCACCTGGCTATTAAAAGGCTGACCGGTCAGTCGCGTTGCCTGTTCAGCACTCAACAGGTTGTAGTTGCCAATAAATCCGGCGGCGAACAGATCGACCGGCTGGGTATAGAGTGCTTCGGCGTCGCCGTTCTGCACGATTTTGCCCCGGTTCATCAGCACGATGCGATCGGAGAGCGTCAGCGCCTCCTCCTGGTCATGGGTCACGAACAGGGTGGTGAGATTCAGCTCACGCTGGATGCGCCGGATCTGATCGCGCAGATGACGACGGATACGCGCATCCAGCGCCGACAGCGGCTCATCCAGTAGCAGCAGTCGCGGACGCGTCACCAGTGAACGCGCCAGCGCCACGCGCTGACACTGCCCGCCCGACAGCTGGTGCGGATAACGGCGCGCATAGTCGCTGAGTTCAACCAGCTCCAGCACCTCCAGCACCCGCTGGCGGATTTGTGCTTCGGGCAGTTTCTGCATCTTCAGGCCAAACGCGACGTTCTTCTCCACCGTCATGTTGGGAAACAGCGCATAACTCTGGAACACCATGCCGATGGCGCGCTTCTGCGGGGCCAGCGGCACAATATCTTTGCCTTCCAGCCGGATTTCACCGCTGTCGACGCTGGTTAGTCCCGCCAGACAGCGCAGCAGCGTTGATTTACCACAGCCGCTGGGGCCAAGCAGGGTGACAAATTCCCCTTCAGCGGCGCTGAAATCGATCTGCTCGAAAATGGGCGTCGGTCCATAGGACTTGTTCAGCTCTCTGACCTCAAGGTAACTCATATTCAGCCTCGTTCGGGATTCAGGGCGTTGGCCAGCCAGGTGACCAGCAGCACCACAAAGAAGTAGGAGATCACCAGCGCGCTGGTGAAGTGACCGCTGCCGTTACGCATGTTGAAGAGGTAAACCTGCAGGGTTTCATAGCGGTTGCCGACCAGCAGGTTAGCGAAGACAAACTCACCAATCAGAAAGGAGAAAGAGAGCAGTACGGCAATCAGCATCCCTTTGCGCAGGTTGGGGAGCACCACCCAGATCGCTGCCTGCCAGGTACTGGCCCCCAGCAGCTGTGCCGCATCAATCAGCTCTTTGAGATTGATCGCCTGCATATTGTTCGACAGTGCCCGGTAGATAAAGGGGAGTGCGATAGTGAAATAACAGCCAATCAGAATCCACGGCGTGCCGGTCAGCATCAGTGGTGACGACGAGTAGAGCTGGAGTAATCCCACGGATGACACCACTGGCGGCACGGCGAACGGCATCAGGATCAGGATGTTCATTACTGAATCCAGCCGGGGAAAGTAGTAAGCAATTACAAACATGGCAGGCAGCACCAGCGCTAGCGAGAACAGCAGCGCACCAAAGCAAATCAGCAGCGAATGGCCCAGCGCCGTCAAAAATCGCGGGTCGCTCCAGAGCTGGATGAACCACTTCAGGCTGTAGCCCTGCGGCAGAATGGTATTGCTCCAGTCGGAGGAGATTGCATAAAGCAGCGTGGCCAGCAACGGCAGCGCCAGCAGAGTAAAGAGTAACCCGACCATGATTCGATGATAGAGGTGCTCAGCACGTGACATGACGGCTCCTTTCATGGCTGTTTCGCATTGAGATAGCTGCGGCGCACCAGATACTGCTGTACCAGGGTAATCAGCGCCATGATAGCCACCAGCAACATTGCCAGCGCGCTGCCGGTGTTGGGATCCAGCGAGATATCACCGGAAACCAATGCAGCGATGCGTACCGGAACCACGTTGAAATTACCGGTGGTCAGGGCGTAAATCGTGGCGTAAGCGCCGAGGGCATTCGCCAGCAGAATCACAAAGGTTCCGAGCAGCGCCGGGAAAAGAATTGGCAGTCCGATGTGCCACCAGTAGCGCCAGCGGCTGGCGCCCAGTAGTGCGGCCGACTCCTGCCACTCTTTTTTCAGCCCGTCGAAGGCGGGATAGAGCAGCAGCACGCCCAGCGGAATCTGAAACCAGGTGTAGACCAGTACCATGCCGTTGCGCGAGAAGAGTCTGAAGCTCTCAATCACACCATAATGGCGCAGCAGCAGCGTCAGGCAGCCGTTCAGCCCCAGCAGAATCACAAAGGCAAACGCCAGCGGGACACCGGCAAAGTTACTGGTCATGTTGGTAAAGGAGATAAGAAAGCGCTGCAGTCGTCCGCCGCCGAGCTGATGCAGCGAATAGCCGGTGACCAGCGCAATCAGTAATCCCCAGACGCTGGACCAGAGCGAGATATCCAGCGAAAATCGAAATGCCTGCTGGTAGAAGGGTGAGGTGAGGATGTCGTGATAGTTATCCCAGCCCCACTGGCTGTTCATGTCACTCCAGAAGCTGTTGATGGCGATCCACAACAGCGGTGCCAGCTGGAAGGCGACCCAGAACAGGGTGAAAGGTAACAGCAGCAGCAGTGCGACGCCTTTTCCCTTCATCTTTGTGACTCCGCCAGCAGGCCGCGGCAGACCGGCTTGTCATGCGCCACCTCAAGCAGTTCACACAGCGTGCCACACAGGTCGGTTTGCTGCGGCGCAAGGTCAGGCTGCAGCGAGAAAGCATGACCAAAGACAAACAGCGGCACCGTGGTCTCCTCCGGCAGAATCCCGCCGTGGGAGCGATCGTCATTCATGCCGTGATCGGCGGTCACCATCACCTGATAGCCCTCGGCCAGCCACAGCGGCATCCACTGCGACAGCAGGCCGTCGGCGATACGTGCCCGGTTGCGGTACTGCGGCGAAGAGAGCCCCGACTTATGACCGGCATCGTCGATATTCATCGGGTGGATCAGCAGAAAATCGGGATCGTGACGCAGCCGCAGGCTCTCCGCATCTTCAAACAGATGCGAGTCAGGATAGCTATCGTCAGAGTAGAAGTGGCCGAACTGAATGGGCAGGTCCGGCGCATCGGTGTGACGATCGCGCGCCGGAACGAACGGAGTGCGGTTGTAAAGCTCACTCACCCAGTGGTAGGCCGCCGCCGCCGTAGTCAGGCCCGCCGCACGCGCAAAGTGAAACACGCTGCGCTCGCGACTTAACCGGCTGACGCCATTATGAATAATGCCGCTTCTGACCGGCGGAACCCCGGTCAGAATGCACTCATAAAGCGGGCGCGACAGCGACGGCAATTCACAGGTCATACGGTAATAGAACCCGTTGCCCTGTGAACATTCGGCATGCAGGTAACCCATTGCATGTTGTGCGACCTGATTGCTCAGGCCGTCCAGCACTACCAGGATGGTCTTCATTCCGTTCTCCCTGCCGCGAATTACTGCTGCATGTTGATGATGACGTTTTCCTGCCACAGGCGCGGCAGCATTTTCGACGATTTATCCCAGGCAGCCTGATCCTTAACCGGACGGGCATTTTTATATTCTGATTGCGGCAGCAGGCGAGCCTGAACGTCTGCTGGCAGCGTCAGATGCTCAGCACGAATCGGGCGGGCATAGCCTTTAGCCAGATTGATCTGTCCCTGGTCTGAGAAGATATATTCGCGCGTCAATTTTGCGGCGTTAGGGTGTTTCGCATATTTGTTGATGATGGTGGTGTAGCCGGAGGTCACTGAGCCATCAGACGGAATCACCACTTCGTAGCGATTTCTGTCAATCTGGTCGCGGTAGTTAAGGGCGTTAAAGTCCCACACTACTGCCATCTGCACTTCACCTTTTTCAATGTTGGCAATCACCGGATCGGTCACGCCAAGACGCCCCTGTTTTGCCAGATCGGCAAAGAAGGCCAGCGCCGGTTTCAGGTTCTTCTCATCACCGCCTAAGGCGTAGTTGGCAGCCAGGACGCCGTTGGCCGCCTGAGCTGCCACGCCGACGTCACCGATAGTAACCACATACTTACCTTTCTTCAGATCGGCCCAGCTGTGGGGGATATCTTTAACCTGCTGCTTGTCGATCAGAAAAGCGATGGTGCCGGTATAAGCCAGTGCCCAGTTACCCTCTTTATCTTTGGCCCAGGCCGGAATCTGATCCCAGTGCGTCGGTTTGTAGGGCTGGGTTACACCCTTCGCGACAGCGATTGGACCAAAGGCGGCGCCCACATCGCCGATGTCAGCGCTGGCGTTCTCTTTCTCTGCATCAAATTTCGCCAGCTCCTGCGCCGATGACATATCGGTATCGCTGTGCTTAAGGCCATATTTGGTGCTGATGTCGTTCCAGGTATCTTTCCAGTTGGCCCAGCTGTCTGGCATCCCGACGCTGTTGACCTGACCTTCACTGCGGGCCGCTTTTTCCAGCGCGGCGAGGTCGTTATCGGCGGCCTGCGCAACGGGCAGGGTGAGGACTACAGCACTGGCTACTACAGAGGCGATAAACGCTTTCATCTCAGTTGCTCCGGGTGTAAGTTGATGGGCCTGGCTGGTCTAGTCCAGCAAGAACCGAGCCAATGTAGCCCCTCTATATGAACGATTTATGACAAAGCGGCGCTGTGCGGGGAATGGGCGATGAAAGACGTGGCGCGTTCGCCCGCCACAGGCGTGTTTATCTGACCAGTAAAAGTGCGAAGTCGCACCAAAATGAGGCTACTGTTGTGGAGTCGATAGCACTCAAAACGGCGGATGCGATAGCCAGCGCACTGCTGACACGCATTCAGGCAGGTGAGTTCAGCGGCGGACGCCTGCCGGCAGAGCGTGCCTTAAGCGAGGCGTTCAGCACCACGCGGATTACTCTGCGGGAAGCGCTGGGCAAGCTGGAAGCGCAGGGGATGATCTACCGTGAACTGCGTCGTGGCTGGTTTATCGCACCGCCGCGTCTGATCTACAACCCGCTGCATCACAGCCACTTTCATGCCATGGCGACGCAGCAGGGGCGTCAGGCAACCACTGAGGTGATCGCCGCTGAGCAGGTCGCGGCGCACGAGAGCGTAGCCACTGCGTTGCGGCTGGCACCCGGCTCGGCGGTTTACTGCATACGCCGCCTGCGGCGCATTGATGGGCGTGCGGTGCTCTATGTTGAGCACTACCTCAACCCCCGTTTTTTCCCTGGCCTGCTTGATGAAGACCTGACCCGTTCCCTGACCGATCTCTATGACCAGCGCTACGGTATTCGTTATGGCGGCGCGCGTTTTACGATTATGCCAGGCCCTTTACCCGAGGTCGCAGCGCCCACACTGAATGTGGCACCGGGCAGCCCCGGCTTGCTGATCACCCGCATCAACCGCAATCAGCAAAAAGAGGTGATTGACTGCGATTGTGAATACTGGCGTTACGATGCGCTCTGTGTTGATGTGGAGGCCTGAGGCGTTATTGTGATTTGCGTCACACTCGCGCATGATGCTGCGCTAATAACTCCTTTTTAAAGGCGCAACATGAGTGACAAAAATCCTTTGGCCCGCCACCTTGCAACGGTACTGCAATGGGTGCTGAATCTGGGGCTACTGAGTCTGGCGATTATCCTGATCGTCTTTTTAGGCAAAGAAACGATTCATCTGGCAAACGTGCTGTTTAACACCAGCGAGCAGGCTTCCTCCTATCTGCTGATTGATGGAATCGTCATCTATTTCCTCTATTTCGAATTTATCGCCCTGATTGTTAAGTACTTTCAGTCGGGCTATCATTTTCCCCTGCGCTATTTTGTCTATATCGGGATCACGGCGATTATCCGCCTGATCATCGTCGACCATAAAAATCCCTTCGATACGCTCTGCTACTCTGCGGCGATTCTGATTCTTGTCGTCACCCTGTGGCTGGCAAACAGCAACCGGCTGAAACGCGAGTAATCCTCCTGCCGTCTGACACGACGGCAGGTGTTCGCATCGCCTCTCTGCGCTAAACTAGCGACCTGAAAATTATCGGGAGTGGTGCTATGTCGCAAGACGCACTCAGCTTATTACGTTCGCTCAACTGGCTTTCTCCGTCGCAGGCCACCCTTGCGCCGCCATTGCTTGACTGGCTGATGGAGGAGGATTCAATGACGCGCCGTTTTGAACAGCACTGTCAGCGGGTCACGGTTCAGCCGCTGCGTGAAGGCTTTATCGACGCCAGCGAGTTGGGTGAGGAAAGGGCGTTATTGCCAGACGACGAACGCTTCTGGCTGCGTGAAGTGCTGCTGTTCGGCGACGATCAGCCCTGGCTGGCTGGCCGCACGCTGGTGCCGGAAAGTACCCTCAACGGGCCAGAGGCGATGCTGCAACAGCTGGGCACCCGTCCTCTGGGTCGCTATCTTTTCTCCTCGTCGACGCTGACCCGCGATTTTATTGATCCGGGCCAGGTAGAGGGATTGTGGGGACGGCGTTCACGCCTGCGTCTTTCCGGCAAACCGCTGCTGCTGACTGAACTGTTTTTGCCGGCATCGCCGCTCTATCGCGATCTGGTCTGAGGATTCTGTGGTGCAAAATAGCGTAAGTATGAATAAGTGGCGGGCCTATGCTCGCCTGATGCGTATTGATAAACCGATCGGTACGCTGCTGCTGATGTGGCCAACGCTCTGGGCGTTATGGCTGGCGGATATGTCGATTCCGCCGCTGCCGGTGCTGGCGGTGTTTGTGGCCGGGGTTTTCGTGATGCGAGCAGCCGGTTGTGTGATCAATGACTACGCCGATCGGAAAGTCGATGGTCACGTTGAGCGCACAAAGCACCGTCCACTGGCCAGCGGCGCGGTCAGTGCAAAAGAGGCTAAGCTGCTGTTTGTGATTCTGGCGCTGGTGGCGTTTGCGCTGGTGCTGACCATGAATCTGATGACGATTATGCTCTCCGTCGTGGGGCTGGCGCTGGCCTGGGTCTATCCCTTTATGAAGCGCTATACCCATCTGCCGCAGGTCGTTTTGGGTGCCGCGTTTGGCTGGGCAATTCCCATGGCGTGGTCCGCAGTTAGTGAGTCCTTACCTCTGGTCTGCTGGCTGGTATTTATCGCTAATATCTGCTGGACGGTGGCTTATGACACGCAGTATGCGATGGTGGACCGGGATGATGATCTGAAGATTGGTGTGAAATCGACGGCGATTTTATTTGGTCGCTTCGACAAGCTGATCATTGGCCTGCTGCAACTGGCGACCCTGCTGCTGATGGCGCTGGTGGGCATGATGCTGCATCTGAATGGTGCCTTCTACTGGACGCTGCTGCTGGCGGCTGCGCTGTTTGTTTATCAGCAGAAGCTGATCGCCGGGCGCGAACGTCAGCCCTGCTTTCAGGCTTTCCTGAATAACAACTACGTCGGGATGGTGCTGTTCCTGGGCGTACTGATGAATACGCCGCCGTTCAGTCAGCTGTTCTGAAAGTTTTGGGCATAAAAAAGGCGACCTCATGAGGTCGCCTTTTTACAATGCGCGCGGGGGTCAGTCGTGCGCCACCGCGGTTTCAATCGTCATGCGGACATCACTGGTGACCAGGTCAGCCAGAATATGCCAGGTCGCCAGGGTCTGCGCGACATCGGCATCACCGCTGTCGCTGATATACCCTTCATCACGCAACGTCAGTACCAGTGAGGTAAAGACCGCTTTGTCGAAGAACTCCGGCGCATTGATTCCGTGCAACACTGACAGACGCTGTGCCAGCGTCCGGCTCTCTTTCTCCAGCGTGCCACGGTTAATCGTCGGCTTGGCGCTGAGAATCGAGAAGGTAATGGCATAACGCTGCAGCGTTTCGCGCACACCGGCGGCCAGCAGTTGCAGCGTGCGATAGCGTGCTGCGGTAAAGCGCAACTCACCCGCTTCGAAGGTAATCAGGCCCTGACGTGCCAGCTCCTGACTTACGTCGGTCAGCAGTTGTGGCAGCTCATCGGTCTGCCAGCGCAGGAACAGTTCACTCTTCAGCATCGGATAGACCAGGCTCACCTGACGCAGCAGTTCCGCTTCACTCAGCGTCTGATGTTGCTGAACAATGGCGGCAATCAGCGACGGCATCACCAGCATGTGATGAATGTTGTTACGGTAGTAGGTCATCAACACTGCCTGCTCACGTGGCAGAATGATGATGTCGCCAATACTGTCTTTTTCACTCTCAAATTTGTTCATACCCAGGGCGTGATCCAGCAGCGCTTCTGCGGAAAGATCGGGTACGGTCGCATTGGGCGAATAAGGCACATTACGCAGCAACTGGGTATAGCACTCCAGCTGTTCAATCAGCTGTTCACGGGTTAGTGAGCGCTGACGTGACGCCAGCAGCGCCGTGACACAGAGGTTCATCGCGTTAGCCGCGCCCGCTTCATTAATACGCACCATCAGACTGGCCGCGATGTCATTAACGGTCGGCGTTAACCAGCTCGGACGTTGCGGCTCAATCGGATCGATCGCGTCGCGCCATTCCGGCACCCGCTTATTGAGATAGTTGACCAGCGGCAGCGGTTCGCCGAAGTTAACGTAACCCTGACCGAGATTGCGCAGCTTGCGTAAGCCGCGCACCATCTGCATGAAGCCCTCTTTCTCTTTGGCTGCACCGCGTAGTTCTTTGGCGTAAGTGCCCACTTCCATCACGTGCTCATAACCGATGTAGATCGGCACCAGCGTGATGGGGCGATTTCCGCCGCGCAGCATCGCCTGTAAGGTCATGGCTAAGGTGCCGGTTTTCGGGTCCAGCAGGCGACCGGTACGTGAACGGCCTCCTTCGACAAAGTATTCAACTGAATAGCCGCGGGTGAACAGCTCGCCGAGATATTCGCGGAATACCGTGGCGTAAAGCTTATTGCCTTTAAAGGTACGACGAATAAAGAAGGCGCCCAGACGACGGAAAATCGGTCCGGCTGGCCAGAAGTTGAGATTGATACCCGCGGCAATGTGCGGCGGCACCAGCCCCTGATGATAGAGCACATAGGAGAGCAGCAGATAATCCATATGGCTGCGATGGCAGGGTACATAGACAATCTCGTGGCCATCCTGCGCCAGCTGGCGAACTTTTTCACCGCCATTGACGTTGATGCCCTGATAGAGACGACTCCAGAGCCAGCCCATCACACGGTCGGTGACGCGAATGGCTTCATAGGAGAAGTTAGCAGCGATCTCTTCCATCATCTCAACAGCATTCTGCTGGGCTTTCTCATGGGAGATTTTTTTGCTGCGCGCTTCATCTTCGACGGCTTTTTCAATCGCTTTGGATTGCAGCAGACGATTAAACAGATCCTGACGCGCCGGTAAACGCGGGCCGATCGCCGCCAGTCGCTGACGGGCAAAATGGATGCGTGCCACGCGAGCCAGTTTCTGGGCAATCGACTTGTCCGTACCGTGTTCCGTTGCCATGCGGCGCAGCGAGACGGTCGGCGAGAAGCGGACAAAACTGTCACGTCCGTGCCAGATGACCGCAAAGAATTTCTGCACCCCATTCAGCACACGCAGATGCGGCGTCGCTTCGCCCTGGACTTCACGTCCTGGCGCACGACCAAACATCACGGTGACCGGCAGCATCTGAATATCCAGCTCAGGATTATTGCGATGCAGGTCGAGGTAATCGTGAAAGATTTTTACCGATTCAACGCTGGGCACAAAATAGGGAAATACGCGTGGGCCATTATGAATAAACACGTGGCGCGGCAGCAGCGAACCATCAATCTCCAGCGGAATCAGCGGATCGGGCAGATGATGCCGCAGACACTGTGCGCGTAAAGTCAGTAAGTCAGCCTTCGAATCGTAAGGCAAAACATACATAATAGGTCGGGTCGGATCCAGACCATGTTCAGACACGGGATCGGCCGGAATGGCCTTACTTTTTACCAAAAAGGAGAGTGGTAAATTAAGTAATTTGTAATAGAGTTTACGCCAACCTGACATAGACAACATGAAGCCTCTTGTTAGCAAAGCGCCGCAAGCATACCAGAAAGCGCAGCGAAGATCTGTGGTGGTGCCAATTGCACGCAGCCCAGACATTGACGTCAATTGAATGAAAGGGTTCCCACATCATGGCAAATAATGCCACCGGACTTATCAGAATAGTAAAAGCCGCAGGCTACTCCTGGCAGGGACTGCGTGCCGCCTGGCAGCATGAAGCCGCCTTTCGGCAGGAAGCCCTGGCTGCGCTGGCCGCTATTATTATCGCGTGCTGGCTGGATGTCGATGTGATCGCCCGCATCCTCATGATTGGCGCCGTGGTGCTGGTCGTCATTGTCGAAATCCTCAATAGCGCCATTGAAGCGGTGGTTGACCGGATTGGTCAGGAACATCATCCCCTGGCGGGCCGGGCCAAAGACATGGGCTCGGCGGCGGTACTGATCAGCATCTTACTGGCCCTGTTTGTCTGGGTCGCGCTGCTCTGGACACATTTGCGATAAGCCTTCCATAACGCGCCTGAGGGCGCGTTTTCCCTGACAATCGGTTTCCATTTCGCCAATACCTGTATATACTCACAGCGACTGTATAAACAACCAGGGGGCGGGATGAAAGCATTAACCAGCAGGCAGCAGCAGGTCTATGACCTGATTCGCGACCATATATCTTCAACGGGCATGCCGCCTACGCGTGCAGAGATCGCCGCGCAACTGGGCTTCCGTTCGCCAAATGCGGCTGAAGAGCATCTGAAAGCGCTGGCGCGTAAAGGCGTTATTGAGATCGTTTCGGGTGCATCACGCGGCATTCGTCTGTTAATGGAAGAAGAAGTTTCAGAAGGACTACCGCTGATTGGCCGGGTTGCTGCCGGTGAGCCGATCATGGCGCAGGAACATATCGAAACCCACTACAAAGTGGATCCGGGCCTGTTCAAGCCTTCTGCCGACTTCCTGCTGCGCGTCAGCGGAATGTCGATGAAAGATATCGGGATTATGGACGGCGACCTGCTCGCGGTACATAAAACCCAGGATGTGCGCAACGGTCAGGTTGTCGTTGCACGCATTGATGATGAAGTCACCGTTAAACGCTGGAAAAAGCAGGGTGCTATCGTGCATCTTCTGCCTGAAAACAGCGATTTTGACCCTATCGTGGTCGACACCCGTGCGCAGTCACTGACCATTGAAGGTCTTGCGGTTGGCGTGGTGCGTAACGGCGAGTGGCTTTGATTCTGAGGCCTGCGTGCATTCGCCTTTTCTGATGCTATTCTGTCTGCCCTAATTTTGTTGCCTGCTTTGCTGCAGCGACACTGAGCACGGAACGGCGAATGCGCTTTATCACGGCAACGGATAAAAATCTCTGGCGGCTTGCGCTGCCGATGATCCTTTCAAATATCACCGTTCCCTTACTGGGCGTGGTCGATACTGCAGTTATTGGTCATCTCGACAGCCCTGTCTATCTTGGCGGGGTTGCGGTCGGGACCACAGTGACCAGCTTCCTCTTTATGCTGCTGCTTTTCCTTCGAATGAGTACCACTGGCCTGACGGCGCAGGCGTTTGGTGCGGGCGATAAAACCGCTCTGGCACGCGCGCTGACGCAGCCGCTGATCATTGCGCTGCTGGCCGGCGTGCTGTTCATCGCATTGCGTTATCCGATTATTCAGCTGGCGACCCATCTGGTAGGTGGCAATCCTGATGTACTGGAACAGGCGGCGCTGTTTATTCAGATTCGCTGGCTCAGTGCACCTGCCACGCTGGCAAACCTGGTCATCCTGGGCTGGCTGTTGGGCGTTCAGTATGCGCGGGCGCCGGTAATCCTGCTGATAGTGGGCAATCTGGTGAACATCGTGCTCGATCTCTGGCTGGTGATGGGGCTGCACTGGGGTGTCGCGGGAGCAGCAACCGCCACGGCGCTGGCGGAGTACATCACGCTGGGCGTCGGCGGCATCATGGTCTGGCGGGTGTTAAAGCTGCGCGGTATTACGTTTAATCTGCTGAAGCAGAGCTGGTGCGGTGACAGCGGCCGACTGCTGCGACTGAACCGGGATATCATGTTGCGCTCTCTGATGCTGCAGCTCTGTTTCGCCTCGCTGACCGTGCTGGGTGCGCGGCTGGGTCCGGACGTGGTGGCGGTTAACGCGGTATTACTGATGTTCATTACCTTTACTGCCTACGCGCTGGATGGTTTTGCCTACGCGGTTGAAGCTTTTGCCGGCGAAGCGCATGGCGCAAAAGATGGCAGTAAATTGCAGCACGTCTGGCACTCAGCCTGTCGGCAGGCGGTGGTAGTCGCGCTCTTCTTCTCGCTGGTTTATGCCATTTTTGGCCCGCAGATTGTTACCCTGCTGACCTCGCTTGAGTCACTGCAGCAGACAGCTGACCGCTATCTGGTCTGGCAGATAATCATGCCGCTGATCGGCGTCTGGTGTTATCTGCTGGATGGAATGTTCATCGGGGCGACACGTGGACGCGAGATGCGTAACAGTATGGTCGTGGCGGCGGCTGGCTACTTTCTGACGCTGCTCAGCGTACCGTTGCTGGGCAACCACGGTCTCTGGCTGGCGGTGACGGTATTCCTGGCGCTGCGCGGCCTGTCACTGTGGCTCATCTGGCGTAAGCACTGGCGTCAGAACAGCTGGTTTGAGGCGTGATCCAGCAGCGCTGACTCGGGAGGATACGGATTATTCTGTATTATTCTGCATTTTTGAAATTGGCTACTACAATTAACTCTAACAAGCGAAGTTAACCCGCGCTTTGTATCGTTATTTTGTTAAGCAGCAAGATAATTATTTAACCCGAGGATTGGAGGTCTGCCATGAACAAAGATGAAGCGAGCGGTAACTGGAAGCAGTTCAAAGGCAAAATGAAAGAGAAATGGGGCAAGCTGACCGACGATGATATGCAGGTTATCGAAGGTAAACGCGATCAGCTGGTCGGTAAAATCCAGGAACGCTACGGCTATGCAAAAGATGAAGCAGAGCGCGAAGTAGCAGACTGGGAAGGCACCAATAAAGATTACCGCTGGTAATCAGCGCATTACCCGATAGCCCGCTAAAATCCTTCCGGCGCGCCTGCACCGGAACAGTACAGGGACGGAACCGCACAAGGATGTGCCCGTCAGCCGCGTTTTCCCCGCTTTTTACCCTCATCCTGATGATTATGATCGCAACTCTCATGGTGCGTGCAGGCTTCAACGACGGCACAACTTTCACATAAACCATGTGCTTCAATCACGCTGTGGCGTAATGCAAACTGCGCTTCACCCGCCAGTGTCGCGATAATCTTTTCTACGCCCTGTGCCTGTTTCTCAGTAACGGCTGCACAACGGTCACAGACCAGCATGACTGACGTATGTGCCGGTGCTTCAAAGTGGTGACACATGACGTAGCTATTGTTGGATTCCACCCGATGAATGAAACCCTGTTCCAGCAGAAAGTCCAGCGCCCGATAGACCGTGGGCGGCTTAGCCTGTGGTTCGCTGACGCGAAGTTGATCCAGCAGGTCGTAGGCGCTGATAGAGCCCGGCTGTTCCGCCATCAGGCGCAACACCTCAGCACGCTGCGAAGTCAGACGCACACCGCGCTGCAGGCACATTTTTTCGGCCTGAATCAAAATTTGCTGCGACGTCAGGTTGGTCATGAAAATTCTCCGCTGGATAAGTGATGTTATTTTATCACACATAGTTTCGCGGTGCTGAGGTTGGTTTTTGTCTGATAAAACAGCATTATTCGCCTGATAAAGCAGCATATTTAGAATTCAGCCCGCTTTTTATCTCAAATATGACGATAATTCAGATCCATTCTGCAACCGTCTGAAGCGGAATTTGTTGGCATTTTGCTTTGCATCTCACTGAGTTAAGAAGTAATGTTCAGAAAGACTTAAGAAAAGTCTGGCATTGTTTGAAATGCACCGATGCAGTCTGAACTATTACAACGGTTTTTTGATTGGAAAACGTCCAATCCTTTGAATTAAGACACTGTTTCCTTTGAATTCACAGCAATAACGCGTTAGCCAGGGTTCACAATAGGGCTAACAAACTATTCAGTCGTTGAATGTTTCAATGACAATTTCTCAGGTGATGGCAGGCAAATGGTGAAAAAATCCGCTCAACGTTCAGCGCTGAAGTACTCCGCTGTAGTGACCGCGCTTTTCCTTTCTTCTTCCGCCATGGCGGCAGGGACCTGGTACGATGCACGTAATGACGCCATGGGTGGCACCGGCGTAGCATCTTCTCTTTATGGTTCCGCAGTGCTGGCGAACCCGGCATTGATGACGCGTGCTAAACCCGACGATAACGTCAGCATTATTGTTCCTTCAGCGGGTATTCAGGTTACTGACAAAGATAAGCTGCTTGATAAAGTCGATGATATTTCGGACACCGTGGATCGTTACCGCACAGTGCTGAATAACTTTACGCCAGCGGATTTCTTCCGCGGCTACCCTGAATTACGCGCCGCCTCCGGCGATGTCGCTAACAAACTCAGCGATTTGCGTGGCAACAAAGCGGATGGCAGTGCGGGTGCGGCCGTGGCCGTGACCATCCCCAATGAGACCCTGCCTTTCGCCTTTATCACCAAAGCCTACGGAACCGCGCACGTCCGCGCCAATGTCGTACAGGGTGATATCGACTATCTGCGCGGTGTTGCTGACGGTACGCGGTTCCCACGTCCTGGCGATCAAAATAACCTGCGCTCCAGCGCCAATGGCCTGGCGGCACTGACCACCGATTACGGTGTCGCGGTGGCGCATGAGTTCACCATCGCCGGTCAGCCAGTATCTGTTGGTGTGACGCCAAAAGTGCAGAAAACCTGGCTCTATAACTATACCGCCAGCATCTACAACTACGACAAGAACGACATCAACAATAGTAAGTATCGCAGCACCGACACCGGCTTTAACGTTGATGCCGGTCTGGCGACCACCTTTGCTGAAAACTGGACGCTGGGCGTGACCGGACAGAACCTGGTTTCACGCGATCTGCAGACCAGAGAGGTCAATGGTTACCGCGACACCTACCAGATTCGCCCGCTGGTCACCACCGGTCTCTCCTGGGATAAAGGTCCGTTTACCGTGACGGGCGATGTGGATCTGACGGAAACCAAACGCTTCAAAAGCCAGGATAACAGCCAGTATGCGGCGGTGGGCGCGGAATACCGCGTATTTGACTGGCTGCAGCTGCGTGGCGGTTATCGTGCGGACATGCGTTCTCACGACGAGAATGTCGCCACAGCAGGTTTTGGTGTGTCACCGTTTAACAAAGCCGTCCATCTGGATCTGGCTGGCTCAGTGGGTGCTAACAACACCTGGGGCGCGATGATGCAGCTCGGCTTTAACTTCTAACCGCGTTATTCAGGCTGTCGGGGTCGGGCGATGCACTATCGCCCGACCTTGTGTTATCCTTGCACAGAATTCCATCATCTTTAATTACCGGATTGCCTGCGCTTCATGTCTAATTTCTCTTCGCAACGCTTCTCTATTGCCCCTATGCTCGACTGGACCGATCGTCACTGTCGCTATTTTCATCGTCAGCTGACCGGCGATACGCTGCTCTACACCGAAATGGTGACCACGGGCGCGATCATTCATGGCAAAGGGGATTACCTGGCTTACAGTGAGGCGGAACATCCGGTCGCATTGCAGCTCGGTGGAAGCGATCCGGCGGCGCTGGCGCAGTGCGCGAAGCTGGCAGAGCAGCGTGGCTACGATGAAGTGAACCTCAATGTCGGCTGTCCCTCCGATCGCGTACAAAATGGTCGTTTCGGTGCCTGCCTGATGGCCGAAGCGAATCTGGTTGCGGATGCCATTAAAGCGATGCGCGACGTGGTCTCCATTCCGGTCACGGTGAAAACCCGCATCGGGATTGATGAGCTGGATAGCTATGAATTCCTGACTGATTTCATCGGCACGGTGGCGGGACGCGGCGAGTGCGAGACATTTATCATTCATGCGCGCAAAGCCTGGCTCTCTGGCCTCAGCCCTAAAGAGAACCGCGAAATTCCCCCGCTGGATTATCCACGCGTCTATCAGCTGAAACGCGATTTTCCGCATCTGACGATCGCGCTGAATGGCGGCGTGAAAACGCTGGAAGAGGCAAAGACTCATCTGCAACACCTCGATGGTGTGATGATGGGACGTGAAGCCTATCAAAACCCCGGCATTCTGGCGCAGGTCGATCAGACGTTGTTTGGTCGTCAGCATCCGGCGGCTAACCCGGTGGACGTGGTGCGCGCCATGTACCCCTACATTGAAGCGGAACTGGCGAAGGGCACCTATCTGGGGCACGTCACGCGCCATATGCTGGGACTGTTCCAGGGCATTCCCGGCGCCCGTCAATGGCGACGCCACCTGAGTGAAAACGCCCACAAACCGGGTGCTGATGTCCGTGTGCTGGAAGCCGCGCTGGCGCTGGTAGCGGATAAGATCCCGCAGGAAGCCTGATCTGCAATCCCGTCCTGAAAAACCAGCCATCAGGGTTGGTTTTTTTTACGCCACTTTATGGTTTTTTTCGCCAAAGCGTCATGCGGCTTTTGATTTTTATTATATAAAAATCAATGAATTAATGGTTGGCACGCTTCTTGTAATAGCGATAACAATCGATTTCAAAAAAGGAGCGCTGACGTGGAAATATTATTCGTATTAGGGTTTTTCCTGATGCTGTTGCTGACCGGTGTTTCGCTGATTGGTGTGCTGGCGGCACTGGTTGTCGCAACCATCGTGATGTTTGTCGGTGGACTGTTCGCACTCGTGATCAAAGTATTGCCGTGGCTGGTGCTGGCGGTGATCGCTGTATGGCTGCATCGGGCCTTTTTTGGCGACAGCGATGCGCGAGCGCGTCGTAAGCTGAGACGTAAAATCGACAGGCTGGACCGTAAAGGCTGGCGCTAAATGCGGTGATGATCACACTGTGAGAGATTGCTCAGCGCTGAACTGCAATTAACCATACTTTTTACTTATGTTTTCTGGCAGGATGCCTGAGGTCAAATCGATGTGCCATCGACTCGACATGAATTCATCGCCGCTGTCCCTACACCAGCGCGAACAAAAAATAAAAAACAGAAGAGGGCTTCCCATGGGAAGCCCTTTTTGTTGCCTGCAATTACGGGATTAACAGACAGGATCCCTGCGTGGCGCGGCTCTCCAGCAACTGGTGCGCTTTGCTGGCCTCTTTCAGCGCAAACTTCTGCTGTTCCGGCACATCCACTTTAATTGCGCCACTCGCCAGCAGAGAGAACAGTTCGGCGCTGGCGATTTCCAGCTCCTGACGGTTGGTGACATAGCCAAAGAGTGAAGGGCGGGTCACAAACAGTGAGCCTTTTTTATTCAGAATACTGAGATCAACGCCGGTTACCGGCCCCGATGCGTTACCAAAACTGACCATCAGGCCATGACGGCGCAGCGAGTCCAGCGACGCCTCCCAGGTATCTTTACCCACGGAGTCATACACCACGGCCACTTTTTTCCCTTCAGTCAGCTCGCTGACGCGCTGTGCAATGTTCTCTTCGCGGTAATTAATGGTCGCCCAGGCGCCGGCATTTTTCGCCATGGTGGCTTTTTCCGCTGAACCCACGGTGCCGATCAAATGCGCGCCCAGCGCTTTTGCCCACTGACAGGCGATTAATCCGACGCCGCCGGCGGCAGCATGAAACAGGAAGGTCTCACCGGCGCTGATTTTATAGGTCTGGCGCAACAGATATTGCGTGGTGAGTCCTTTCAGAAAGCTGGCTGCGCCCTGCTCAAAGCTGATGGCTTCCGGAAGATGCATCAGGCGATCTTCCGCCACGTTGTGCACGTCACTGTAAGCACCCATAGCCGCCATGCAGTAGACCACGCGATCGCCGGGTTTAAACAGGGTCACACCATGGCCTACGCGCGACACCACGCCCGCGGCTTCTGTCCCCAGGCCTGAGGGAAAATCGGCAACCGGATAGAGCCCGCTGCGAACATAAGTATCGATGTAATTAATCCCGATAGCGCGATTTTCAACCTGCACTTCATGTTCAGCGGGGTCAGCAGGTTCAAAATCCGTCCACGCTAAAACGTCCGGACCGCCATGTGCGCTGAACTGAATACGCTTTGCCATTCTGACTCCTGTGATTGTTTCATCATGAGGGTGAGGCACGCACCCCAACTAAGGTATACTTGCGCGTCCCCACAGAAGATCGGTAATGCATTCACTATGGCAGGAAATAAACCCACCAACAAATCGAACGAAACGCAGGATCGCCAGCTCGCAGGCGTGAAAATGCCCCCGCATTCTCTGGAAGCGGAGCAGTCGGTGCTCGGTGGGTTAATGCTGGATAACGAGCGCTGGGATAACGTCTCTGAGCGCGTCGTCGCGAATGACTTTTACAACCGCTCGCATCGGCTGATTTTTTCCGAGATGCAGCGGCTGCTGGAAAACAGCAAACCCATAGACCTGATTACGCTCTCCGAATCGCTGGAAACCCGTGGTGAACTGGAGATGGCGGGCGGATTCGCCTATCTGGCTGAACTGGCGAAAAACACCCCGAGCGCGGCAAACATTGGCGCGTATGCTGACATCGTGCGTGAACGTGCGGTGGTGCGTGAGATGATCTCCGTCGCCAACCAGATTGCCGATGCCGGTTACGATCCGCAGGGACGTAACAGCGAAGAGCTGCTCGATTTTGCCGAGTCGAACGTCTTTAAAATTGCGGAAGCGCGTGCGGATAAAGATGCTGGCCCGAAAAACATTGAGCAGATTCTGGAATCGACCGTCTCCCGTATCGAATCGCTCTATCAGACGCCGCACGATGGTGTCACCGGCGTCGATACCGGCTATCAGGATCTGAATAAAAAGACCGCAGGCCTGCAGGGCTCTGACCTGATTATTGTCGCCGCACGTCCGTCGATGGGTAAAACCACCTTTGCGATGAACCTGTGCGAAAACGCCGCCATGCTGCAGGAAAAGCCGGTGCTGATATTCAGTCTGGAGATGCCCAGCGAGCAGATCATGATGCGTATGCTGGCCTCGCTCTCTCGCGTCGATCAGACCCGCATCCGAACCGGACAGCTGGATGATGAGGACTGGGCGCGAATCTCCGGCACCATGGGCATCCTGCTGGAGAAGAAGAACATGTACATTGATGACTCTTCTGGCCTGACGCCTACCGAAGTGCGTTCGCGCGCCCGGCGCATCTACCGTGAAAACGGTGGCTTAAGCATGATCATGATCGACTACTTACAGCTGATGCGTGTGCCGGCGCTGTCGGACAACCGTACGCTGGAAATTGCGGAGATCTCCCGCTCGCTGAAAGCACTGGCCAAAGAGCTGAATGTACCGGTGGTGGCGCTGTCGCAGCTCAACCGCTCACTGGAACAGCGTGCTGACAAGCGTCCGGTCAACTCGGATCTGCGTGAATCGGGCTCGATCGAGCAGGATGCGGATTTGATCATGTTTATCTACCGCGATGAGGTTTACCACGAAAACAGCGATCTCAAAGGGATCGCCGAGATCATTCTGGGTAAACAGCGTAATGGTCCCATCGGTACGGTGCGCCTGACCTTTAACGGTCAGTGGTCGCGCTTTGATAACTACGCGGGCCCGCAATACGACGACGAATAATCGCCGGTTTGTGCTGTCATGCACGATCTGTGCATGACAGCACCCATCATCAGAAAATAGTGTTGGACAACCTCTCGGGTAATCGGGTTATCTGTAATAAAGCGACGCCCGGACCGATGTGGAAACGGAATGACTCACGTAGACGATTACGACCTTAAAATCCTCACTTTATTACAAACTAACGGCCGTCTGACCAATCAGGAACTCAGCGATCTGGTCGGCCTTTCCGCCTCACAATGTTCCCGCCGCCGTATCAATCTGGAACAGGCTAATCTCATCCTGGGTTATCACGCCCGGCTGTCGCCCGATGCGATCGGACTTGGCATGGTGGGATTAATCGAGGTGCGCTTAATTAACCACACCGCAGAATATGTCGAGAGCTTTCACCGCATGGTGGAGCAGGAGCAGGCGATCGTGGATGCTTACAAAACGACCGGCGACGCTGACTATCTGCTTAAAGTGGCAGTGGCCGATCTCAATTCTCTCAGTGCACTAATCAGCCAGTTAGTCGCGGGCCACCAGAGTGTTTCCCATGTGAAAACCTCGGTAGTACTGGGACGAATGAAAGAGAACGGGCTGATGATGATCCCCGGAGAGAAGACGCGCTAAAAAGGTGCGTGATGTGCGGTTTTGGTGCACACTTGCGGCAATAAATGCAAGTAACGCGCATGTTAACGGACTTTAATGCATAGGTTGATGGTGCAGGCCAGAATTTGTGCACACGTTTCCGTTATAAAGCGCCTTAGATATCAACAGGATATCGCGGGCACTTCGTTTACAGCCGTTAAGGGTTGTGACGCTGGTGTGTTTTTTGCATAGAAACGGCATCTTTTGCACTGAGAAAACCTCCATGGATAACATCGCAGAACCCTCCCGCGTCCCACATTCGCGCATTGAAGATGCGCTGGCGATGGTGCTCGGCACCCTGATGGTCTCGTTCGGCGTCATTATGCTGAAACAGGCGGGCGCGCTGACCGGCAGCACCGCAGGCATCGCCTTTCTGATCAGTTATCTCTCGCCGCTTTCGTTTGGCAGCGCGTTCTTCCTGATCAACATCCCTTTTTACTGGCTGGCGGTAAAACGCATGGGCTGGGAATTTACCCTTAAAACGTTCTGTGCCGTCGGACTGGTATCGCTGTTTACCCAGCTGCACCCGCTGTTCGTCCACTTTTCTGACCTTAACCCCTTCTATGCGACACTGTTCGGTAACGTCATCATGGGAATCGGGTTTATAGTGTTATTTCGTCATAAGGCGAGCCTGGGCGGCATCAATATTCTGGCCCTGTGGCTACAGGATCGCTTTGGGATCCGCGCGGGTAAACTGCAAATGGCGGTTGATACCTGCGTCGTGCTGGCCTCACTGTTTGTGGTGAGCGGCCCCATCCTGCTTGCGTCTATTGCGGGCGCGGTGATCCTGAATCTGATAATTGCAATGAACCATCGTCCGGGACGCTATCGGGTTTAATCCGCCTCTGACTTCTGGACCAATCATGGAGACCTACACCGTGTTTCAAAACGTTGATGCCTATGCTGGCGATCCGATTCTGTCGTTGATGGAAGCGTTCAAACAAGATCCACGCGAACACAAAGTTAACCTGAGTATCGGGCTCTATTACGACGAACAGAATATCATCCCGCAGCTGAAGGCCGTCGCCGCTGCCGAAGAGCAGATCTATGCTGAGCCGCATCAGGCTTCCCTCTATCTGCCGATGGAAGGGCTGAACAGTTACCGCAGTGCGATTGCACCACTGCTGTTTGGTGCCGATCATCCGCTGTTAAACGCGGGCCGGATTGCATCGATTCAGACGCTGGGTGGTTCTGGCGCGCTGAAAGTGGGCGCGGATTTCCTGAGGCGCTACTTCCCGCAATCTGCAGTCTGGGTCAGCGATCCGACCTGGGAAAACCACATCGCGATCTTTAATGGCGCAGGTTTTGAGGTCAATACCTATCCCTGGTATGACGCAGAGACCCACGGTGTGCGATTTGATGCCTTCATCAGCACGCTGAAAACCTTGCCTGCGCAGAGCATCGTGCTGCTGCATCCCTGCTGCCATAACCCGACCGGCGCTGACCTGACTGATGCGCAGTGGGATCAGACCGTTGAGGTGCTGAAAGCACAGCAGCTGATTCCTTTCCTTGATATCGCCTATCAGGGCTTTGGTGCCGGTATGCAGCAGGACGCTTATGCACTGCGTGCGGTCGCGGCGGCGGGTCTGCCTGCGCTGGTCAGTAACTCCTTCTCCAAAATCTTTTCGCTCTATGGCGAGCGCGTAGGCGGTCTCTCCATCGTCTGTGACAGCGCCGAAGAGTCAGCGCGCGTACTGGGCCAGTTGAAAGCCACCGTTCGCCGCAACTACTCCAGCCCGCCTAACTTTGGTGCGCAGGTGGTTGCGCGCGTTCTCAATGATGAGGCACTGAAAGACAGCTGGCTGGCTGAAGTGGAAGCGATGCGTCTGCGTATTCTCGCGATGCGTCAGTCGCTGGTGGATGTGCTGAGTACCGCGCTGCCAGGTAAAAACTTTGACTACCTGCTGAAACAGCGTGGCATGTTCAGCTATACCGGCCTGAGTGCGCAACAGGTCGATCGTCTGCGTAACGAGTTTGGCATCTATCTGGTGGGCAGCGGCCGCATGTGTGTGGCCGGTCTGAACAGCAAAAACGTGCATCAGGTCGCTGAAGCCTTTGCCGCCGTGATGTAATGGCTGTCAGGCTGTAAATTAAACCGTCAGGGTTCGCTCTGGCGGTTTTTTTATGGGTCAGGGTTTACCTTTCGGCGTCATGCTGCACACTTAAACGGGATAACCGTTTCAGGAATACGCTATGTGGCATCAACAAACTATTACGCTGAGCGCGAAGCCGCGTGGATTTCATCTGGTCACCGATGAGATCGTCAACTCGCTCTCCGGACTGCGTGATATCAAAACCGGTCTGCTGCATCTGCTGTTACAGCATACCTCGGCGTCGTTAACCTTAAATGAGAATTGTGACCCGACGGTGCGCAGCGACATGGAGCAGCATTTCATGCGGCATGTGCCGGAGAACGCACCATATCAGCATGACTACGAAGGGCGTGACGATATGCCGGCGCATATCAAATCATCGATTGTAGGCGTTTCGCTGTTATTGCCGGTTCAGCGGGGGCGTCTGGTGCTGGGCACCTGGCAGGGTATCTGGCTGGGCGAGCATCGCATTGAGGGCGGTGCCAGGCGGATTGTCGCTACGTTACAAGGGGAGTCGTAATGAATAACTCAGATTTATTGACCTACTGCATGAGCAAGCCGGGCGCGGAGCAGAGCGTCCACAGTGACTGGAAGGCAACGCAGATTAAAAGCAACGGTGTGCTGTTTGCAATGGTGCATGAGGCAAAAGGGCGGCCAGCCGTTTCGCTGAAATCGACGCCTGCGCTGGCCGAATTACTGCGCGAAGAGCATAGCGACATCATTCCCAGTGAGCATCTGAACAAGTCACACTGGAGCACGCTGTTTCTGGACGGCTCGCTGAAAGATTCGCAGATTTACTATCTGGTCGATGCTTCATTCCAGCAGGTTGCGGCTGCCCGATAAACGGC
This sequence comes from Pantoea sp. MT58, assembly GCF_014495885.1. NCBI lineage: Bacteria > Pseudomonadati > Pseudomonadota > Gammaproteobacteria > Enterobacterales > Erwiniaceae > Pantoea > Pantoea sp. MT58. The sequence goes on along the minus strand of NZ_CP061083.1, from coordinate 3,786,983 downwards.
AATAAAAAAACCCTCTTACCCGAGCAAGAGGGTGTCAGATCTGACGGGTTACGCGGCAGGCTGCTCGCGCAGGGTATTGATGTCGATAACAAAGCGGTATTTCACATCGCTTTTCAGCATGCGCTCATAGGCTTCGTTAATCTGATCCATCGCGATCAGTTCAATGTCTGACGTAATGCCATGCTCACCACAGAAATCGAGCATCTCCTGGGTTTCTGCGATGCCGCCAATCAGTGAACCGGCGATGCTGCGACGCTTGAAGATCAGGTTAAACACCTGTGGTGCCGGGTGATCGTGCTCCGGTGCACCGACCAGCGTCATGTTGCCGTCCAGTTTCAGCAGGGTGATGAACGGGTTGAGATCGTGCTGAGCAGCCACGGTGTTCAGAATGAAGTCAAAGCTGTTCGCGTGCTGCGCCATCTGCTCTGGATCTTTAGAAATCACCACTTCATCGGCACCCAGACGTTTGCCATCTTCAATTTTGGACGGCGAGGTGGTGAACAGCACCACATGTGCGCCCATTGCATGGGCAATTTTCACGCCCATATGACCCAGGCCGCCTAAACCGACGATACCCACTTTCTTGCCAGGACCGACATTCCAGTGACGCAGCGGTGAGTAGGTGGTGATACCGGCACACAGCAGCGGTGCAACGCCCGCCAGCTCCAGGTTCTCCGGAATGCGCAGCACAAAGCTCTCATCAACCACCATCGACGTTGAGTAACCGCCGTAGGTAATGGCGCCGGTTTCACGATCTTCGCCGTTATAGGTGCCGACAAAGCCGTTTTCACAATACTGCTCCAGACCCTGCTGACAGCTCGGACAGCTGCGGCATGAATCGACCATACAGCCGACGCCGACCAGATCGCCGACTTTATATTTCTGCGTCTGCGGGCCAACAGCGGTCACGCGACCGACAATTTCATGACCCGGAACCACAGGGAAAATGGTGTTTTTCCACTCATTACGGGCCTGGTGCAGGTCTGAGTGGCAAACGCCACAGAACAGCACTTCAAGCTGAACGTCATGGGCGCGCAGCTCACGCGGCTTAAAATCGAACGGTGCCAGTTTGGATTTTGCATCCTGAGCAGCATACGCATGCGTAATATTCATGGTGTCTCCAGTTTCGATGTGTCGTGAGTGTTATTCGATGAAGTGCAGCAGCGTTAATGTGCTGCGAAAACAGGGCGACGCCAGGGACGTGCCAAAGAGGAACTGCTTAAGGATAGTCAGCCTGGGGAAAAGCGTATATGCCTATACATGTCTGAATCTTGCCTGATTCTGCATTTTTCTGGCTGAATCAGCAGATGTCATGAAAAGGCCCGCACGCGGCGGGCCTGCAGGAATTACTTCTGTAACAGAGGCTTCAGGAAACGTGCAGTATGGGATTTCTCACACTCCGCCACGGTTTCTGGCGTGCCGGCAACCAGGATTTCACCGCCGCCGCTGCCGCCTTCCGGACCGAGATCCACAATCCAGTCTGCGGTTTTGACCACGTCAAGATTGTGCTCAATGACCACGATGGTGTTGCCCTGATTGCGCAGCTGATGCAGCACTTCCAGCAGCTGCTGGATATCGGCAAAGTGCAGACCGGTGGTCGGCTCATCAAGAATATAGAGTGTCTGACCGGTGCCGCGCTTCGACAGTTCACGCGCCAGCTTCACACGCTGGGCTTCACCGCCGGACAGGGTAGTGGCGGACTGACCGAGGCGGATATAGGTAAGACCCACATCGATCAGCGTCTGCAACTTACGCGCCAGCGCCGGCACGGCATCGAAGAACTCACGTGCTTCTTCGATAGTCATCTCCAGCACTTCGTGAATGCTCTTGCCTTTGTACTTCACTTCCAGCGTTTCACGGTTATAGCGTTTGCCTTTGCACTGGTCGCACGGCACATAAATGTCCGGCAGGAAGTGCATTTCGACTTTCAGCACACCATCGCCCTGACAGGCTTCACAACGTCCGCCTCGAACGTTAAAGCTGAAGCGACCCGGATTATAGCCACGCGAACGCGCTTCCGGCACGCCCGCAAACAGTTCACGCACCGGCGTGAAGATGCCGGTATAGGTGGCTGGGTTGGAGCGCGGTGTACGACCAATCGGGCTCTGATCAATGTCGATCACTTTGTCGAAGTGCTCCAGTCCCGCCACTTCGCGGTAAGGTGCCGGTTCGGCGATGGTTGCACCATTCAGCGCTCGCTGGGCAATCGGGAACAGCGTATCGTTGATCAGGGTCGATTTACCAGAGCCGGACACACCGGTAATGCAGGTGAAAAGCCCGACCGGCAGCGTCAGCGTGACATCTTTGAGGTTGTTGCCGCGTGCGCCGGTAATCTTCAGCACTTTGGCCGGATCGCCTTTGACGCGTTCCTCTGGCACCGTAATACCCCGCTTGCCGCTCAGGAACTGGCCCGTCAGTGACGCGTCTTCCGCCATAATCTGATCGACGGTACCTTCAGCCACCACCTGTCCGCCATGGACGCCTGCACCCGGACCGATGTCGATGACATGATCAGCGGCACGAATCGCATCTTCATCATGCTCAACTACGATCACGGTGTTACCGAGGTCTCGCAGATGAATCAGGGTGCCAAGCAGACGTTCGTTGTCGCGCTGATGCAGGCCGATTGAAGGCTCATCCAGCACATACATGACACCGACCAGGCCGGCACCGATCTGGCTGGCCAGACGGATACGCTGCGCTTCTCCACCGGACAGGGTCTCGGCGGAACGGGACATCGAGAGATAGTTCAGGCCGACGTTGACCAGGAAGCTCAGGCGATCGCCAATCTCTTTCAGAATCTTCTCGGCGATCTGCGCGCGCTGGCCGCTGAGTTTCATGTTTTCAAAGAAGGACATCGCATGGCCGATGCTCATCTCAGAGATGGTCGGCAGCGTAGTGTTCTCGACGAAGACGTGGCGCGCTTCACGACGCAGACGGGTGCCTTCACAGCTGGCACAGGCGCGGTTGCTGATAAATTTCGCCAGCTCTTCGCGTACCGCTGAAGACTCGGTCTCTTTGTAGCGGCGCTCCATGTTATTGAGCACGCCCTCAAACGGATGACGGCGAACAGACGTATCGCCGCGATCGTTGATGTACTTAAATTCGATGCTCTCTTTGCCTGATCCGTACAGAATTACTTTCTGCACGTTCTCGGGCAGGCTGCCGAACGACGCTTCGATATCAAAATCGAGGTGCTCCGCCAGCGAACGCAGCATCTGGAAGTAGTAGAAATTGCGCCGATCCCAGCCACGGATTGCGCCGCCTGCCAGAGAAAGTTCAGGATTCTGCACCACGCGGTCAGGATCGAAGTATTGCTGTACGCCCAGGCCGTCGCAGGTTGGACAGGCGCCTGCCGGGTTGTTAAACGAGAACAGGCGCGGCTCCAGCTCGCTCATGCTGTAACCACAGATGGGGCAGGCGAAGTTAGCCGAGAAGAGCAGCTCTTCTGCGGCGCTGTCATCCATGTCCGCCACGATAGCCGTGCCGCCGGAGAGCTCCAGCGTGGTTTCAAACGACTCCGCCAGACGGGTCGCCAGATCGTCACGCACTTTAAAGCGGTCAATCACCACTTCAATGGTGTGCTTCTTCTGCAGCTCAAGTTTCGGCGGATCGGAGAGGTCACACACTTCGCCATCGATACGTGCACGGATGTAGCCCTGCGTCGCCAGATTTTCCAGCGTCTTGGTGTGCTCACCCTTGCGATCTTTCACCACCGGTGCCAGCAGCATCAGGCGACGGCCTTCCGGCTGGGAAAGCACCTGATCCACCATCTGGCTCACGGTCTGCGCCGCCAGCGGCACATCATGATCCGGGCAGCGCGGTTCGCCTACGCGGGCAAACAGCAGACGCAGATAATCGTGAATCTCAGTGATGGTTCCCACGGTTGAACGTGGGTTATGCGAGGTGGATTTCTGTTCGATGGAAATGGCGGGCGACAAACCTTCGATATGATCGACGTCCGGCTTCTCCATTAACGAAAGAAACTGGCGCGCATACGCAGAGAGCGACTCTACATAGCGGCGCTGACCTTCCGCATACAGCGTATCAAACGCCAGTGAGGATTTACCTGAACCTGACAGGCCGGTCACCACAATGAGTTTGTCGCGTGGGATGGTCAGGTTGATGTTTTTCAAATTATGGGTGCGGGCACCACGAACTTCGATCTTATCCATTCACCTTTCCCGGATTAGCAGCACTCACCGCGCCTTGCCGACACGGCCAGAATAAACGTGTCATTATGGCACAAAAAATAGACTGAATAAATATCCAGTACTCTTGCGCGCCAGAACAGAGAGCGTTAAAACTGGAACCCTGCTCGAAAGTGGGAAACAGTCCGCAGGACGTGTTAGAATTGATAGATTAGACTGTATGCATTAACTCATCGGGAGACAGCAACATGGCCAGTCGTGGCGTTAACAAAGTGATTCTTGTCGGGAATCTGGGTCAGGATCCGGAAGTACGTTACATGCCAAATGGTGGCGCTGTTGCCAACATTACGCTGGCTACGTCAGAGAGCTGGCGCGACAAGCAGACCGGTGAAAATAAAGAGATCACTGAGTGGCACCGTGTGGTGCTGTTTGGCAAACTGGCTGAAGTCGCAGGCGAATACCTGAAAAAAGGTTCGCAGGTTTACATCGAAGGCCAGCTGCGTACCCGTAAATGGCAGGATCAGGGCGGCCAGGAACGTTACACCACCGAAGTCGTGGTTAACGTTGGCGGCACCATGCAGATGCTGGGCGGCCGTCAGCAGGGTGGAAACGCGGGTGCGCCAGCAGGTGGCGGCGCGCAGGGTGGCAACAACAATGGCTGGGGTCAGCCGCAGCAGCCGCAGGGCAATAACAACCAGTTCAGTGGCGGCGCGCAGTCTCGTCCGCAGCAGCCACAGAGCGCGCCGGCCAGCAACAACAACGAACCCCCAATGGATTTCGACGACGATATTCCATTCTGATTTCGCTGGCTGGAATTCTTCTGGCAAAGAGTGCAAAAAGCCCGCTTATGCGGGCTTTTTTTATGCGCGGCTTTTGCGGCCTGTTACGACCATTCTGCCAGAATGGCCTCCGTGCTCAGCACACGCGGCACGTTGCCGGGGATCAGCAGTGAAGCCCACACCTCATTGTGCTGGTTAATCAGCGCATCGGCGCTGACCCAGCGGCGATCTGCCGTGGTGTGTGCATCCGCAGCGACGGTGATGGCATAGCCCGCACTGGCTCCGACTTTTATTGTGGTATCCAGGCAGTAGTCTGTGGCACAGCCGCACACCACAAATTCCTTAATCGCCAGCCTTTCTAACAGCGCGCCCAGCTCGGTTTGCCAGAAGCTGTCGCAGGCGGTTTTCGTGATGTAGTGCGCGCCAGCAGGCTGAGCGATTTCCGTCAGCAGCTCAAACGCTTCATTCCCCTCACACATCGTGCCTTCACGATGTTGTATAAAGAGGGGGATGTCGGCGCGTGCGGTCAGCCGGTTAATCTGCGCCACTCGTCCCGCTTTATCGAAGCGTGGCGAGCTGAATACGCCATTCTGCATATCGACAACCAATACCACCCGCTGTGCCATGCTTAACTCCATCGGGTTTAAAAAAACAGTGTTACCTGCGGCGTGATGGATAGCAATCTTTTGCATTTCCACCCTGGTCACAGGCATGCTTAACCCACTGGTTAAATAAGGAGAGAGAAGTGGACGGTGTTCCGGCGAGTTTCCCCTATGAAAAAGATCGCGCCCGCTTTCAGCAACTCGCAGAGCTGCCTGGTGTGGAGCTTTATCAGGCTCACATCTCCCGCTACGCCTTTGAACCGCATACCCATGAAGCTTTCGGAATTGGCACTATCGAAGCGGGTGCACAGCGCTTTCGCTATCGTGGCACTGAATATACGGCGCCGGAGAACTCGCTGGTCATGATGAATCCGGATGAGCTGCACACCGGTGAGTCCGCTTGCGAAGAGGGCTGGCGCTATCAGATGATCTACATTCAGCCGCAGCTGATGGACGAACTGACCGGCGATCGCGGCTGGTGGTTTAATGAGGCGCTGCTGACCGATTCACGTGTGGCGCAACCGCTCTCCCGAACACTTGCCGCACTCTGGCAGGCGGAGTCTGAACTGGCACGTCAGAGCCTGATCGCGGAACTGCTGCTGCAGATCCGTCCGCTGGCATGCATGTCTTCACAGGGCAGACCCGACACCCGGCATCGTTTTGATCAGGTAAAAGATTTCCTGCGCGCCAACCTTGCTGAACCCGTGCGGCTGGATGAGCTGGCAGCGCTGGCATCGTTATCGCCATGGCACTTTTTACGCGCTTTTCGCCAGCACTATCACGTGACGCCCCATCAGATGCTGATGGCTTTCCGGCTCTATGACGCCAAGCAAAGGCTGGCTCAGGGAGAAGCGGCCGCCAGCGTCGCGGCGGCGGTGGGATTAACCGATCAGGCTCATCTCACCCGCGCTTTTGCCAATCGGTACGGCATCACGCCGGGCCGCTATCAGAAGCAGGTGCGCCAATCCTGATATCACCGCAATCTGCTACAAGCATTCCCCGCCCGAACCCGCCACACTCTGTCAAAAAGCTATATAAGGAAGGAATCATGTTTGCTGGTGTCATGTTTGCCGTCACCGCCGGGCTGATGTGGGGGCTGATCTTTGTCGGGCCACTGCTGGTGCCTGACTACCCCGGCGCGCTGCAGTCGGCGGGACGCTATGTGGCGTTTGGATTGATTGCGCTGCCGCTGGCCTGGCATGGTCGTCATCGCCTGCGTCAGCTGGCTCGCGCCGACTGGCTTGAGGCCGTAAAACTCTCGCTGGTGGGAAACCTCTTCTACTATGCTTTTCTGGCGAACGCCATTCAGCGCACTGGCGGCCCGGTCTCGACCATGATTATTGGCACACTGCCGGTGGTGATCGCCGTGACGGCCAATCTCTGTTACGGCCATCTTGAAGGAAGATTGCCGTGGCGGCGGCTGTTTCCGGCGCTTGTCATGATGGCGGCCGGCTTACTCTGCGTAAACGCGGCGGAGCTAAAAAGTCAGGGCCAGTTGCTTGATCTGAGCCGTTATCTCACAGGTATCGTGCTGGCGCTACTGGCCGTAGTCTGCTGGACCTGGTATCCGCTGCGTAATGCCCGCTGGCTGCGCACACATCCCGAGCTGCGGCCGTCGACCTGGGCCACCGCGCAGGGTCTGGTCACATTGCCCATGGCGTTGATCATGTATGCGCTGGTCAGTGTGCAGCTCACCTGGCTACAGCCCGACTTTTCGTTGCCATTTGGGCCGCGTCCCGGCGTGTTTATCTCTCTGATGCTGACCATTGGCCTGCTCTGCTCCTGGCTCGGCACCTTATGCTGGAACGCTGCCAGCCAGCGTCTGCCGACCGTATTGATGGGGCCACTGATCGTTTTCGAGATTCTTTTTGGCCTGTTGTGGACTTTTCTCTGGTATCAAAGCTGGCCACCGCAGCTCACTGTGACCGGCATTGTTTGTCTGCTGGCTGGGGTGCTGTGGGCAATGCGTATTAAACCTCAACCTCTTGTGGTCTCATTGAACGAGTAAACCGCAACGTCCATCCAAATCGCTCTGCCGCGCGAACAGCATGTCGCGCGGCTTTTTAAGATTAAACCCTATGCCGATTTGCACGCTCTCCGACAGATTTATGCCGCGAAATCGATTTCATTCCACCAGGTGATAGTACCGTCTCCCGCAATTGTCTCTCTCATCCCCCATTCTTCAGTGAAAAAACGGTACTTACGGTCTGCGGAGAACACGCCTTTTCGGGTCTGACCGTGTTTTATTGCTCAGATATCGGTCATTAATCAGGAAAAATAGCGCAGCATTATGGACATTATGCTTTCTCTCACGGCTTTTTATTGCATGGTGGCACTGAGAACGAGAGGCGAAAAACCACCATTAACTTCACTCAGTGATAAATGAGTAAGAGAATTCCGCCGTTGCGTTATTAATTAAAGATTAATCTCTGGCATCAATGATGCGCAATGATGAGAGTGAAAAGAGAAGCGCGTAACGTTAGTGATAAGGAGCTATAAACTATTTATCCCGGATTAATCCTGGAGAAAGTTTATGCAATAAACCCATCATCGGAAATTAAAGCGCAGCCGCAGAATTTGAGTCAGGGCCACCGTTAACTTAAAACGGCGACGGCTGTTTTTTGCACGATGTTTAAAGCAGCTTAATAGTATTAAGCAGAATTAGTTCCGACGATTAGCTGGGCTTACGTAAGAAATAGAGGGCCCAACCCCGTGTCAACGAGATTGGGAAGGGAAGAACAGGCGTAGAATGCGAGACTTTTGCTGTTGTGAATCAATTTTACCGCAAAAAAAGAAGCTTAGCCGTGAAGCCATTCATTAGTTATAAATGGAGCGGAAAAGGGTGCCGCAATTGTCCTGTTAAATGATCTTCATCTCTTCTGGTAAGAACAAATCTCAGCGTTAAGTCTAAAAAGCGCGGTAGCATTGGGTTTAGCGGTTCTCCGTGCCTGACGGATAATGGTACACACTGCGACTGATATCTAATAGTCTGCAGCTACGGCGTGTACCGATGTCGAAGGTGGCCTGCAGGAAATCCACAGCCTGACGTTTTTCATTTGTCGTAAAGAAGTGCTTCAGAACGCTCTGCAGCATCTCTTTATCGGAGTTGAGCGTCTGCAACTCACGCGTGATGTTTTGCAGTTTTTCTTCCAGCTCCTTGATTTTTCTGCCTTCTTCCGAAGACAACCCAGAAAACTTCTTTTTCCAGCTATAGAACGTGGCTTCAGAGATACCTAACTCTTCACAGATCTCTCTGACTTTCACGCCCGATTCAGAAGCTTTAATGGCATTTGTGATTTGATCTTCGCTGTATCGTGACTTTCTCATAAATGCTCTTACCTTTCTTATCGATTAATGGATGAGAATGACTTTAATAATTTCTGGCACTGTAAGGTTTTATTAAGGCAGTATTAAAGTGCGCGAATTGAATTGCGAAGCCTAAATTAAGATATTTAGAAGAAATATCATCATGGGATAAATCTTATTTTATTCTTATCGGGGGGGCGTACCTTCCTGGAGGGGCATTTTTGTTATAAATTCATCGCATCCAAAATACGAAATAAATACAACGTATGCGGGATATTTAGCCTGAGCGATGTGATTAATATGGCGGTCAGGCGCTTTAGGGTTGTTTTATTTTCAGCCTGAAATCGTTTCCATTTGAAGTGATTCGCACCATTTATAATAAGAATTATCCTGAATTCACTCTCCGGATTATGACTTGCATCTCAATTTTCGGACCAGTTTGGTCTGAAGTCTTACATTTTCGCCAGGCCCACTGAGCGCTTATTAATTCGTTACAGGGATGTTGTACCGAAGCGGTTGTAGTTGAGTAATACTAAGGAAGAGTCGATGAAATTGAGCGTAATGTCTAATGCCGCCTGGATGATGTCTGAGAAGATCATCTCCGTTTTTGGCGTCATTTTTGTGACGTCTTACGTGGCGAAGTCTTTTGGCCCAACGGTGTTTGGTCAGATGGCGTTTTCAACCTCACTATTTGCGATGGTGCAAACCGTTGCGATTTTTGGCACCGAAACCATTCTGTTTAAGCGCGTCAGCAAAAATGCGTCAAAAGGCCTGCGCCTGATGACCATTGCCCGTACGCTGCGAATGGTGTTATTGCTGGTCACTTCGGTGCCAGTCTTAATCTGGGTCTGGTACAACATGCAGGAAAATTTCCTGGCGTTTGCACTGGCCTCATTTGTTGCCTCCGTTTTTGTCACCCAGGACACCTTCAGCGTTTATAACAACGCGCGTCTTGCTTCGCGTCTTAACACCATTGCTAACGCCGTGGGCATGCTGCTGAGTTTCAGCATCAGCTTTATCGTCGCCTGGCTGCGTCTCAATCCACTCTGGCTGACGCTGTCGATTGTCGCCGTCACGCTGGTGCCTTACCTGATCAAGCGTCGCAACTTTTATCAGGACCATCAGGATCAGATGCCGCCCCGCGAGAAGCGTACCGCTTATCTGCGCTATCTGATGTATGCCGGACTGCCGCTGGCCATCTCCAGCATCTTTATTTCGGTGCAGGTCAAAGCCGCACAGATGTTTCTGGCAGGCACGGCTCCCGCCCGCGATCTGGGTCTGTTTGCGGCGGCGAATACCATTTCCGCTTCCTGGATTTTTATCCCGGTAGCGCTCATCACCTCCTGCTTCACTGAGATCTTCAGGGAGCGCGGTGAGGTCGCCATTAAGCTGGCTGCGCGGCTCAATGGTTACGTTATGGGTGTTTCATTGTTGATGCTGCTTGTTATTTCGCTGTATGGCGAGCGGATCATCATTGCGTTGTACGGACCGGCATACACACAGTCAGGAAGTCTCATTACGTTGCTGTCGATAGCGACCAGCTTTTCGGCAATGGGGACCGTAGCGTATCGCTACATGGTCAAAGAGGGAGGATTTAACTACTTACTGAGGAAAATCATCTGCCTGATGGTCATCAGTCTGCCGCTCTCCTGGTGGTTGATCCAGGGTCACGGCATCATGGGGGCCGCGTGGAGCGTTTTCCTTTCAGAACTTTTGTCCCTGACCGTAATGAATTACTTCTTTAAAAACGGCGTCATTCAAAAGATTCAGGTTTCCTCACTCAACTACAAAACATACAAATGAGGTCAGATATGCTCAAGTTGAAAGAAGAACTCAGAAGAAGTGTGCAGTACTTTATTAAGAAGATGCCCTGGGCTTATCAGGACCGCATTTACTACTTCCACAAGTTCAGAAAGCTGCCCAATCTGCGTCAGCCAAAAGTGTTCAATGAGAAGGTGCTGTACCGTAAGTTTATCTTCGGCGATTACCAGAATTACGGTCGTCTGTCAGATAAGTACTCGGTGCGCGAATTCATTGCTGAAAAAATCGGTAATGAATACCTGATTCCGTTGGTACACGAAACCACTGACCCGACAACGCTGAACAGCTTACCCTGCTGGAAGGGGACGGTGATCAAGCCGAACCACGCCTCCAACATGGTTGAGATTTTGCTGGAAGAGCCGGATGCCCTGCGCAAGCAGCAGATCATTCATGACTGCTATCGCTGGCTGAAGACTGACTTTGCCAACGAAGCGCGTGAGATTCACTATCGCTACATCAAGCCACGTATCCTGGTTGAGAAGTACATTGGTGATGGCAAGAGCGCGCCGATTGATTACAAGTTCCATATGTTCAACAAGCGGGATGGCAAGTTCGAATATGTGCTGCAGGTGATCTACAACCGCTGTCAGCCGCTGCTGTCGATGAATTTCTACGTGAACAACCTCAACGAGGCCTATCACAAAATTCGCGATACCGGTCTGGATGTGTCACCGATTATGCCGTCACTGGAACATGCGCTCGAACTGAGTAAAAAACTGGCCAGTGATTTCGACTACGTACGTGTGGACTGGTATATCCATGACGAACGGATCTACTTTGGCGAACTGACCTTCACCCCAGGTGCAGGACTGGTCACCGGCTTAGATCGTGGTTTAAATCAGATGATGGGAGATATGTGGATTCAGGACCGCCGCGGAACGCAGAGCCCGGGCGCTACCGTGCAGGATGTTAATATTCCTGCCATGTTGAAGAAAATTTAAGCACACACAGCAATATAAAAAACCCCGCTTAGCGGGGTTTTTTATGCGCAAAATTCAGGCAATCAATCAGGGCATCGGCCAGTCAGCAGGCGCCTGGCTCATTGCTTCAATAAAGGCATGCTTTGAGATTTCCACGAAGTTATGCACGTTATCCATACTCAGGGTAATGCCCATCAGACCGGTGACAAACCAGCAGGTCATGCCTAAACCAATCCCGCCACACATAAATGCCATCACGTGACGGCTATCCTGACGAAGTTTAGTTTTCAGGGTGCTGGCAAAAAACATCATAACTGCGCTCAGCAATTCCCAACGCATAACAAGAAAACTGGTGGTTAACGTAGCCATTGGCCGGACCTCAATATCAACAGGTAATCCTGACAATCTGCAGACATCACCGGCGGCGAAAAAGTGTGTCAGGGGAGACTTATACGCCGTCAAACCAGGTTCAAAGTGTGACTTGGGTCACATTATATCACCCGATTTTAAATTTTGAACAAAATTTACACGGGTGTGGCAGTGACACGAAGGAAGGGTCGGCAGCAGAAGAAGAACGGCGGGGAAATCAGTCAGATGCGCCCGGAGCGGGCGCAACGGAAAATCAGCGAACCGGGCAACACTCGCCGGTGGTGCGCTGGGTAAAGCTATTGATTGGATCGTTATAGCCAAAACCTGGCAGGCGAGGGCGCTGAATCGCCTGACGACGCATGGTGTGCCGATAAGCGGTTGGCGTCTGTGCAAACTGACGACGAAACACGCGGGAAAAGGTCTGCTGCGAGTCATAGCCATACTGCATCGCAATATCAAACACCGGTCGCTGTGTCTGTGACAAAGCTTCAGCTGCCAGCGTCAGGCGGCGCTCACGAATATAGCCACCCAGCGTTTGTTTCGTTACGGAACGGAACATACGCTGCAGATGCCATTTCGAATAGCCCGATTTGGCCGCAACTTCATCAATCGACAAGCTCTTATCCAGGTTCTGGTCAATCCAGTGCGTCAGGGAATGAATGATCTCTTCTTGCATCATGGCCTCATCCTTCTGGTGTTTAATAAACGCTAATGGGAGTTTAGGGGTTTCGATGGAGAGCAAGTATAATTCCTCAAGTTAACTTGAGGTAAAGAGCCTGATGAAAAAAGAACGCAACTATCCAAAACCGGTTTTAACACCGGGTGAAGTGGCGCGCCGTAGCGGTGTGGCGGTCTCGGCGCTGCACTTCTATGAGACAAAAGGATTGATCTCCAGCACGCGAAATAGCGGCAATCAGCGGCGATACAGCCGTGACGTGCTGCGACGTGTCGCGATTATCAAGATTGCGCAGCGCATCGGTATTCCGCTGGCGACCGTGAGTGACAGTCTGGACCATATTCCCGCAAACAAGCGTATGTCCACACCAGAGTGGGATGCCCTGACGCAGCACTGGCGCGAAGAGCTGGATAAGCGTATTGAAACCCTGACCCGCCTGCGCAATGACCTCGATGGCTGTATCGGCTGCGGCTGCCTGTCGATGCGCGACTGCCCGCTGCGCAACCCCGGCGATCGGCTGGGTCAGCAGGGCTCAGGTGCCGTGCTACTCGACCCGGAACAGGATGATAAACATACCGATACAGAGTGACGTCTATACTTGGTGAAGGTCAAAACACAGGGAATCATGATGATCACCGTTCACCATCTCGAGAAATCGCGCTCACATCGGGTGCTGTGGCTGCTGGAAGAGCTTGAAGTGCCGTACCAGATTAAACGCTATCAACGCGAACCGACCATGCTGGCTCCGGAGGCGTTAAGAAAAGTGCATCCGCTGGGGAAATCGCCCGTCATTACCGATGGCAATCGGGTGGTGGCAGAATCCGGTGCCATTCTCGAATATCTTGAAGAGAAACATGACCACGCGTTCCGACTGAAAGTCAGTGATGAGGAATCACGGCTACAGTGCCGCTACTGGCTGCATTATGCCGAAGGCTCGCTGATGCCACTGCTGGTCATGAAGCTAATCTTTGGTCAGATGGGCAAAGCACCGGTGCCCTGGCTGCTGCGTCCGGTTGGGGCAGCATTCGGCAAAGGCGTGCAGAAAGCTTTCCTGGATAAACAGCTGAAGCCGCACATGCAGATGATCGAACAGCATCTGGCTACGCATCCCTGGTTTGCCGGCCAGCGTTTCTCGATTGCGGATATCCAGATGAGCTTTCCGCTGCTGGCGCTGGCGCAACGTGCCGGACTCGATCAGATGCCTGCCACGCAGAAATGGCTTCAGACCGTGCAGCAGCGTGCTGCCTGGCAACGTGCGATTGATCAGGGCGGCGAGCTTTCACTGCCAGGTTAGTTCTCTTTTCCACCGGCGCGTCGGATCTCCTCATGCCTGCGCCGGTGCGCTTTTTCTCCGGAAAATCGCTTTAACTTCAGGATGTCAGCGAGTGATCATGGCTTGTACCGGACGCCTATCCCCTCTTTATCTCTGATTTTTATGCTGATGAATCTCCCTGTTGCTGTTGAAAATGTGCCGCTAAACGCCCGATAATCCCCTGCCTTTTTATCTGGCCGATTTTAGCGGCTAACTATCTGCGGCAAGGTAAACGTTTGCCTGCCAGGTTAAACCGGGCAGTGACGCCGTCTACCCGCTTATTCCAGGGACAGCGATGGTCGCAGAGCGATCCACACAACAAGAAATTTGAGGCTCAACTATGTCAACTGAATCACGCCCGGCCAGTGGAAAACTGGACGCCTGGTTCTCGATCTCGGCGCGCGGCAGCAGCGTGCGCCAGGAAATTCTGGCCGGACTCACCACCTTCCTGGCGATGGTCTACTCCGTCATCGTGGTGCCGGGAATGCTGGGCAAAGCCGGTTTCTCCCCCTCCGCCGTGTTTGTCGCCACCTGCCTGGTCGCCAGCTTTGGCTCCCTCCTTATGGGGCTATGGGCCAATCTGCCGATGGCGATTGGCTGTGCGATCTCTTTAACCGCCTTTACCGCTTTCAGCCTGGTGCTGGGTCAGCACATCAGCGTGCCGGTGGCGCTGGGTGCAGTGTTTCTGATGGGCCTGCTGTTTACCCTGATCTCGGTGACCGGCATCCGCGCCTGGATCCTGCGTAATCTGCCAATGGGTGTAGCGCACGGAACCGGCGTCGGGATTGGCCTTTTTCTGCTGCTGATTGCGGCTGACGGCGTCGGGCTGGTCGTAAAAAATCCGGCACCGGGCCTGCCGGTGGCACTGGGCCACTTCACCAGTTTCCCGGTGATGATGACGCTGCTGGGACTGGCCGCGATCATTGGACTGGAGAAGCGGCGGGTGCCCGGCGGCATTCTGCTGACGATTATCGCTATTTCACTGCTGGGCCTGATCTTTGACCCAGCGGTGACCTGGCAGGGACTGTTTGCACTGCCAAGCCTGCGTGATGCCAGCGGTCAGTCGCTGCTGTTTAGCCTGGACATTATGGGCGCGATGCAGCCGGTGGTGCTGCCCAGCGTACTGGCACTCGTGATGACCGCGGTCTTTGACGCTACCGGCACGATTCGCGCGGTCGCGGGTCAGGCCAATCTGCTGGATAAACAGGGCCAGATTATTAATGGCGGCCGTGCGCTGACCAGTGATTCTGTCAGCAGCCTGTTCGCGGGACTGGTGGGCGCATCACCGGCTGCGGTCTATATCGAATCGGCGGCAGGCACCGCAGCAGGCGGCAAAACGGGTCTTACTGCGATTGTGGTTGGCCTGCTGTTTCTCGCTATTCTGTTTATGTCACCGCTGGCTTATCTGGTGCCGGCTTACGCGACCGCACCCGCCTTAATGTATGTGGGGCTGCTGATGCTCAGCAACGTGGCAAAAGTCGACTTCAATGATTTTGTCGATGCGATGTCGGGCCTGCTAACGGCCGTGATCATTGTGCTCACCTGCAACATCGTAACCGGCATCATGATCGGTTTTGCCAGCCTGGTGGTGGGCCGCCTCTTTGCCGGTGAATGGCGTAAGCTCAACGTCGGTACGGTCATTATTGCTGTCGCGCTGGTGGCATTTTACGCCGGTGGCTGGGCTATCTGACGGCACAACCGGGCGTGCGCTTGTGCGCCCGGTATTTGTCACTTTTTTCCCGCCCGGCGCACGCGTAGCTGACACCCTTCACCGCAGTTTGTTTTACACTTTAATGCTTAACCAATGATTGAAAGAAACGACGCCTAAGGAAAGCATGGAAATCTTTTTTACAATTCTCATCATGACGCTGGTCGTGTCGCTCTCTGGCGTCGCGGCTCGTATTCTCCCTTTTCAGATCCCCTTGCCACTCGTTCAGATCGCCGTGGGTGCGATGCTGGCCTGGCCAACGTTTGGTCTGCATGTCGACTTTGATCCAGAGCTGTTTCTGGTGCTGTTCATTCCGCCGTTGCTGTTTGCGGATGGCTGGAAGACGCCCATCAGTGAGTTCCTGCATCATGGCCGCGAGATAATTGGCTTAGCGCTGGCGCTGGTGCTGATTACGGTGTTCGGCATTGGCTATCTGATCTACTGGCTGGTGCCGGGTATCCCGTTGATTCCGGCGCTGGCGCTGGCGGCCGTGTTGTCGCCTACCGATGCCGTGGCGCTTTCCGGCATTGTGGGTGAAGGCCGCATTCCCAAAAAGATTATGTCGATTGTGCAGGGTGAAGCCCTGATGAATGATGCATCGGGTCTGGTTTCACTGAAATTTGCCGTGGCCGTTGCCATGGGCACGATGGTGTTTACCTGGGGCGGTGCCAGCATTGAGTTTCTGAAGGTCGCCGTGGGTGGCCTGGTCGCGGGTGTGGCAATCTGCTGGCTCTACGGTAAGTCGTTGCGCCTGCTCAGCCGCTGGAGCGGTGACGATCCGGCCACTCAGACCGTACTGCTGCTGCTATTGCCTTTCGCCTCTTATCTGATTGCTGAACATCTGGGTGTTTCAGGCATCCTGGCGGCGGTGGCGGCCGGTATGACCATCACCCGTTCCGGTATTATTCGTCAGGCCCCGCTGGCGATGCGTCTGCGTGCAAACAGCGTCTGGCAGATGCTGGAGTTCGTGTTCAACGGCATGGTCTTCCTGATGCTGGGCCTGCAGCTGCCGGATATTCTGCAGACCTCAATCGACCAGGCACAGGCCGATCCGAACGTCGAACTCTGGATGCTGTTTGCCGATATCGGGCTGGTCTACGCCGCGCTGATGATCGTGCGTTTTGGCTGGCTGTGGATTATGCAGCGTTTCAGCAAACGGCTGCTGAAGAAGAAGCCGATGGAGTTCTCTAACTACTCGCTACGTGAGCTGTTGATCGCCTCTTTTGCTGGTGTGCGCGGTGCCATTACGCTGGCCGGTGTGCTGTCGATTCCGCTGTTCCTGACCAATGGCGAGCCTTTCCCGGCGCGTTATGAGCTGGTGTTTATCGCCACCGGTGTGATTCTGTTCTCATTGCTGGTGGGCGTAGTGCTGCTGCCGATTCTCCTGCGTGGCGTGGATACCATTGATAAAGGTGCGCACCGCCGTGAGCTGCAGAATGCCCGTGCGGTAATGGCAGGCGCCGCGATTGAAAGCCTTCACAAGATGGAAGAGCGACTGGATAACGGATCGGAAGAGAACATCGATCCGGAACTGCTCAAAGAGGTGAGTCTGCGAGTGATTGGCAACCTGCGTCGTCGTGCCGAAGGAAAGAATGACCTCGAACACGCGCTGTATGCTGAGAACCTTGAGCGTCGCTTCCGTCTGACCGGATTGCGTGCCGAGCGCGCGGAGCTCTATCATCTGCGCGCGACCCAGCAAATTTCCAATGAGACGATGCAGACGTTACTGCACGATTTGGACCTACTGGAAGCGTTGCTGATCGAAAAAGAAGAGTAAGTCTGACCGGCACGCCTGCGCATTCATGCGGGCGTGCCAGCCTTTCACACCGACAGGCGCGGCGGCTCATCCGGCCAGTGCTCCCGGCAACAGTTGATCCACGCCTGCGCACTGCGCGACAGATAACTCCCTTCCCGCCAGATTAAACCCAGACTCCACTTCAGTTCCGATTCCAGCGGCAGCCACAAGAGCGACTGCTTATCCAGCCGCTGACAGATAGGCTCTGGCAGAATCGCCAGCCCCATTTCCGCCTGCACCATCGCCGCCAGAAAATCCCACTGACCGCTCCGCACTGCCACCGTGGGCGTCAGGTTAAGCCGCTGAAACGCCTGCATTAGCTGACGATTCAGCGAAAACTCCTCATTGAAAATCAGCAGCGGATGCGCGGCCAGTTCTGCCAGTCCAATCTGCTGGCGGCTGAGCCACTCCGGGCGACGCGGCAGCAGCACGCAAAGCGGATGATGCATCAGGGGCAGGGTGTTCAGCGGCAGCTCAGCGTCGACCGGCAGTGCGGTCAGGGCGATATCCAGACTGCCCGCCAGCACCGCCTGCTGAACGGTCAGACCGCCGAACTCAGAGATTTTCAGCTGAACGCCGGGATAGCGGCGGCGAAAGGCGGAAATCGATCCGGCTATCTGCATACCGACCATCGGCGGAATGCCGAGTCGCAGCTCGCCGGTTTTAAGCTGGTTGATGTCACCAATCTCCGCTTCCAGCTGATGAAACTCCTGCAGGATCGCCAGGCCACGCTGATAGACCGCCTGACCGCTGTCGGTAAGATGAAGACGACGGCCATCGCGCAGGATCAGCGTACAGCCCAGCTCCTCCTCCAGCTGGCGCAGCATTTTGCTGATGGTTGGCTGCGTCACAAACAGCTTTTGTGCCGCGCGGGTAAAACTCTGCTGGCGAACCACTTCAGTAAAGTAACGCAGGGCGCGCACGTCCATAACTATTCCTTTCAGGCATGATTACGATAATTTTAATTCATTTTTTTCACACTCTGTTGGCGTTTTATACTGGCGACATCAATTTAATCGGGGAGACACGGTGATGGCGTTAGCACTCACTCCACTCAGCAACCGCGCAGTGCAATGGCTTAGCCTGCCACTGCAGGTAGGGTTATATATTGGCCTGTTTGTCGCCAGTCAACAGCTGGTGAGCTGGCTGCACCTGCCACTGCCTGCCAATATCGTCGGGATGCTGGTGCTGCTGGCGTTGATCGTAACGCGGATTGTGCCGCTGAACTGGGTAAAAGCCGGGTCACGCTGGCTGCTGGCCGAGATGTTGCTGTTTTTTATTCCGGCGGTGGTGGCCGTCGTGAACTATGGCGCGCTGCTGCGTGTGGATGGCTGGCGCATCTGTGTGGTGATTGGTGTCAGTACGACGCTGGTGCTGGCGTCGACCGCCTGGGTCGTGGACCGGCTTTATCAGTATGAAGTCGCGCGCGCCGCGCGTAAGCAGAATCCAGATGCGTGATTTTATCATCAGTCTCTTGTGTGTCGCGGTTACGCTGCTGGTGTATGCGCTGAATAAACGGCTTTATAGCCGCTGGCGGACACTGCTGTTAATGCCACTGGTCATGACGCCGCTGGTGCTGGTCGGACTGCTGCTGCTGACGCACATCAGCTGGCAGGATTACATTGCTGAAAACCACTGGCTGCTCTGGTTGCTGGGACCCGCTACGCTGGCGTTTGCAGTGCCAGTCTATGAGAACGTGGAGATTATTAAGCGGCACTGGCTATCCCTGAGCGCGGGCGTATTGACCGCCACACTGGTCGCTGTCTGCAGCTCGGTCTGGCTGGCGCGGCTGTTGACCCTGCCGGAGTCAATCCAGCGCAGTCTGGCGGTGCGCTCCATTACTACCCCGTTTGCGCTGGCCGCAGCCGGACCGATTGGCGGTCAGCCCGATCTGGTTGCGCTGTTTGTGGTCATCACTGGCGTGTTTGGCATGGCGGTAGGTGACGTGCTTTTTCTGCGCCTCGCAATCAAGCAGGGTGTGGCGAAAGGGGCCGGGTTTGGGGCTGCGTCGCACGGTGCCGGAACGGCGCGTGCTTATCAGCTTGGGCAGCAGGAGGGCGTGGTCGCCAGCCTGGTCATGATGCTCTCGGGCGTAGTGACCGTGGTGCTGGCCCCGCTGATTGGACACCTGATGTGGACAATATAGTCTACACTGCGTAGCGCAGAGGCAGCGGTAATTCTGAACGCGACACGTATTTTTACGTAAAGTTTCCCGGATTTTGTTGTCTCTCCGTTTCAGGCTGTTAACCTTGCGGCCGAATTAATTGTCCTTCACGGAGTGGAATCATGTTTAAGCAACTTGTTACCGGGAGCGCCCTTGGGCTGGTTTTACTGAGCGGCGCCGCTCAGGCAATTGAAGGCAGTGTTGATGTCAGCGAACACAACACCAACCTGAACCTGGGTCTGGGCACCACAACACCCGGTCTGTTTCTGAAAGGTAACTGGCTGCGTAGCGACCATGACGGCAGCACCTACGGTGCCGGTCTGGGTTACAACGTTGATTTCGGGCCGCTGCGTCTGGCGCCGACCGCAAAAGCGATTTTCACCCATCCTGAAGATGGAAAAGATGGATTTGCGGTGGCGCTGGGTGGTGCAGCACACTACAGCTTCAACAGCATGTGGGGCCTGTATGGTGAGTATTATTACGCGCCAGAGTCGTTCACCGATCACCTCGACAGCTATCAGGAAGCCGCTGGCGGCCTGAGCTTCACGCCGGTTTCACTGCTTAACCTGCGTGTGGGTTATCAGTACATCGAACTGAACAACAAAGATGGACGCAAAGATAACGTGCTGGTCGATGGCCCGTACGTGGGTGCATCTCTGCGCTTCTGATTCTGTTGCGTGAAAGAGAAGGGCGACTACTTCTGTAGTCGCCCTTTTTTATTGGCTGCTCGTTATCAATGTTAAACGGCGATCAGTGCGCCTTACCCTGTTCAATGCCGGTGCCCGTCTGCGAGCGAATAAACTGTGCGCGGAAGCGCGAACGTTCCTCTGCGCCCTGCTGCGAATGGTCGGTGACAGAGAAGAGCCAGATGCCCACAAATGCCACTACCATGGAGAACAGCGCCGGATATTCATACGGGAAAATCGGTGTCGCATTTCCCAGCACCTGCACCCACACGGTTGGGCCAAGGATCATCAGAATGACGGCAGTCAGCAGACCCAGCCAGCCGCCCACCATCGCGCCGCGCGTGGTGAGTTTTGACCAGTACATCGACAGCAGAATGATCGGGAAGTTACAGCTGGCCGCAATTGAGAAGGCCAGCCCGACCATAAAGGCGATGTTCTGCTTCTCAAACAGAATACCCAGCGCAATAGCGACCACGCCCAGCGCCAGCACGGTGATTTTAGAAACCCGCAGCTCATCTTTCTCGCTCGCCTGACCTTTGCGGTACACGCTGGCATAGAGGTCGTGAGAAACCGCCGACGCACCCGCCAGGGTCAGGCCCGCGACCACGGCCAGAATGGTGGCAAAGGCAACCGCTGAGATAAAGCCCAGGAAGGTGCTGCCGCCCACGGCGTTAGCCAGATGCACCGCCGCCATATTGGTCCCACCAATCAAGGCGCCGCTGGCATCTTTAAAGGCCGGATTAGCGCCCACCAGCAGGATGGCACCGAAGCCGATAATAAAGGTGAGGAAGTAGAAGTAACCCATAAAGCCGGTGGCCCAGAAGACACTTTTACGGGCCTCTTTGGCATCCGCGACGGTGAAGAAGCGCATCAGAATGTGCGGCAATCCGGCTGTACCAAACATCAGGCCCAGCCCCAGCGACAGCGCCGAGATAGGATCTTTCACCAGTCCGCCAGGCTGCATAATCGCGATGCCTTTTGGATGGACTGCCATCGCTTCGGTGAACAGCGTATTAAAGCTGAAATTGGCTGCTTTCATTACCATGATGGCCATAAAAGAGGCACCAAACAGCAGCAGCACCGCCTTGATGATCTGCACCCAGGTGGTTGCCAGCATGCCGCCAAACAGCACGTACATCACCATCAGAATGCCCACCAGAACCACCGCCACATGATAGTTCAGGCCAAACAGCAGCTGGATAAGCTTACCGGCACCCACCATCTGCGCGATCAGGTAGAGCGCCACCACCACCAGCGAACCGCAGGCTGACAGGGTGCGAATCGGCATCTGCTTCAGACGATAGGAGGCGACGTCAGCAAAGGTATAACGACCCAGGTTGCGCAGCCGCTCGGCAATTAAAAACAGAATCATCGGCCAGCCGACCAGGAAGCCGAGCGAGTAGATCAGTCCGTCATAGCCGGAGGTGTAAACCAGCGCCGAAATGCCCAGAAATGAGGCTGCTGACATGAAGTCACCCGCCATCGCCAGGCCATTCTGAAAGCCGGTGATATTGCCGCCCGCAGTGTAGTAGTCGTTGCGCGAACGGGTGCGTTTTGACGCCCAGTAAGTAATCCCCAGCGTGGCGCCGACGAAAATCGTAAACATGATAATCGCCTGATAGTTGGTCGCCTGGCGCTGCACCGCACCGGTAATCGCATCGGCGGCCAGCGCTGAAAACGGCAACATCAGGGCCAGTAGCCATAAGGTGAGACGGGTCATGATTTCACCTCGCGGAGGATCGCTTTGGTTAAACGGTCAAATTCCCCGTTGGCGCGCCAGACATAGACACCGGTCAGCACAAATGACATCACAATCAGCCCGACGCCAATCGGGATGCCGCGCGTCACATTGGTTCCGGCATGCAGCGGCGTACCGAGCCAGCCGGGCGCAAACGCAATCAGCAGGATAAAACCGACATAGAGCACCAGCATAATCAGCGACAGCAGCGTCGCGAACGCCTGGCGCTTATGGACTAACTCATGAAAAAGCGGATTACGTTCAATCTGCTGATTGATTGCATCCTGATTCGAAAGGGCGTCATTCATCACATTTTCTCCAGAGGGCTTGCAGGCAAGAACCTCACGACAGGGCGTGGATTCAGCTGGTTATAATATTTGTGACTACCGGAACAGACTGCGTAGGGCGGGGGTGGCGGGAAGCGATCTTCCCGCCGGACAGCGTGCGCTTAAGGCATTTTGATCGACTGTTTCTCCTCAAGCAGTTTTTCAACTACGCCAGGATCGGCGAGGGTAGAGGTATCACCCAGGTTGCTGGTATCACCGGTGGCAATTTTGCGCAGAATACGGCGCATGATTTTGCCGGAGCGGGTTTTCGGCAGTGAGTCGGTCCAGTGCAGCACATCAGGCGTGGCAATGGGGCCAATCTCTTTGCGGACCCACTGGCGCACTTCGGTGTACAGCTCTGGCGACGGCTCTTCACCGTGATTCAGCGTGATATAGGCATAAATCGCCTGGCCTTTGATGCTGTGAGGGATCCCCACCACGGCCGCTTCGGCAATTTTAGGGTGCGACACCAGCGCCGATTCAATCTCAGCGGTTCCCAGGCGGTGACCGGAGACGTTGAGCACGTCATCAACGCGTCCCGTGATCCAGTAGTAGCCATCTTCATCGCGACGGGCACCGTCTCCACTGAAGTAGACATTTTTAAAGGTAGAGAAGTAAGTCTGCTCAAAACGGTCATGATCGCCAAAGAGGGTACGCGCCTGTCCAGGCCACGACTCGGTGATCACCAGATTGCCTTCACAGGCACCTTCCTGTGGCTGACCTTCGTTGTCCACCAGCGCCGGTTGCACGCCAAAGAACGGTCGGGTGGCAGAACCGGCTTTCAGTTCGGTCGCACCCGGCAGCGGCGTGATCATGAAGCCGCCAGTTTCGGTCTGCCACCAGGTATCCACAATCGGGCAGCGGCTGTTACCAATTTTCTTGTAGTACCACTCCCAGGCTTCAGGGTTAATCGGCTCGCCGACCGAGCCCATAATGCGCAGGCTGCTGCGGTCGGTGCCGGCAATCGCTTTGTCCCCTTCCGCCATCAGCGCACGGATGGCGGTCGGCGCGGTGTAAAGCAGGGTGACTTTATGTTTATCAACCACTTCCGCCATACGGCTCGGTGTTGGCCAGTTCGGCACCCCTTCAAACATCAGGGTGGTGGCACCACAGGCCAGCGGACCATACACCAGATAGCTGTGACCGGTTACCCAGCCGACATCGGCGGTGCACCAGTAGATATCATCCTGATGATAATCAAAGACGAACTTAAAGGTGGTGGCGGCATAGACCAGATACCCGCCAGTGGTATGCAGCACACCTTTAGGTTTACCGGTTGAACCCGACGTATAAAGGATAAACAATGGATCTTCCGCGCCGACTTCGGCTGCAGAATGGTTGGTGCTGGCGTTGAGCATCAGGTCATGCCACCACTGATCGCGGCCTTCAACCCAGCCCACATCTTTACCGGTGCGCTGGAACACCACCACGTTTTTCACGCTGGTGACGTTGGGATTTTTTAACGCATCATCGACATTTTTCTTCAGCGGAATGCTGCGACCGGCGCGGATCCCTTCATCGGCCGTAATCACCAGCGAAGCGCTGGAATCGACGATACGGCCAGCGACCGCTTCCGGTGAGAAGCCGCCAAAAATCACCGAGTGGACGGCACCAATACGCGCGCAGGCCAGCATTGCCACCGCGGCTTCCGGCACCATCGGCATATAGATCGCCACCACGTCGCCTTTTTTCACGTCCAGCAGCTCCAGCACGTTGGCGAAGCGACAGACTTCAGCATGCAGCTGGCGGAAGGTCAGGGTTTTGCTTTCGCTGGCGTCATCGCCTTCCCAGATAATCGCCGGGTGATCGCCGCGCGTGGCGAGATGACGGTCAAGGCAGTTTGCCGCCAGGTTGAGCGTGCCATCTTCGTACCAGCGAATGTTAATGTTACCTGGCGCAAACGAGCAGTTTTTCACTTTGCTGTAAGGCTTAATCCAGTCAAGGATTTTGCCCTGTTCGCCCCAGAAGCTGTCTGGATCGTCGACAGATTGCTGATACATCGCCTGATACTGCTCTGCTGTAATCAGGGTGTTTGCTGCAATATTCTCTGGAACAGGATGAATGTGATTTTGGCTCATGGCGGATCTCCTTGAAGATGTTAATGATATGTCAATCAATGGTTAATTAAAGCCTGCCCTGAGTCTTTGTTTCTTTTTTGCGCCACAGATCACGTGATAGCGCTTCCGCCGCAAAACGTGAAGCCGGATTGCTACTTTCGTTTAACGCTCTGACGGCGATGGGGAATTAAGAAGGGGTATGAAAAGGGAATGGGCTGGATAAAAAGCAAGCAAACGCGCCGGCAGCCTTTTTAACCAGTAGTGAATAGCTATGCGTAAATTCATCTAAGTATTACTTTTCATAACAGCAGGTTAGGTATTTTTACTTCCGGCAGCACTTTATGCTGCTTAGGTGGCTAACTTTTAATCGGATCTGCCAGGGGTTGCATTTACCACAGTGAAAATGGTACTTATCTCGCCCCTGTTCTGCAGGTATCAACTCAGACCGCGTCTGAAAATGGGTATGGGAATCATCAGATTTTCATACGAGGCGCTGTTTCTAAACACCCTCTAATTTACCGGGCTTTTTGCTCACTCCCTGTGTGTATTGTCTTCTGCACCTTCGCAGTAGAGAGAAACGGGTTTTGACTGAGGAAATTACGCGTTATGAAAGGTTTTAAAATCAGCCTGGCCTGGCAGATTCTGACAGCCCTGGTGCTTGGCATCGTTGTGGGTGCTGTATTGCATAATCAGCCAGACAATCGTGAATGGTTAGTCGCTAACATTCTCAATCCTGCAGGCGATATCTTTATTCATCTTATCAAGATGATTGTGGTACCGATTGTGATTTCATCCCTGGTTGTCGGCATCGCTGGCGTGGGTGATGCAAAAAAGCTGGGACGCATCGGCGTCAAAACGATTCTCTACTTTGAAGTGATCACCACCCTTGCCATTGTGGTCGGTATTACGCTGGCCAACGTATTTCAACCCGGCACCGGCATTGATATGTCAACGCTGGCAACGGTGGACATCTCTAAATATGAAGCGACAACGGCAGAGGTACAGGGCGGTCCGCACAGCCTGGTCACCACCATTCTGTCGCTGATCCCGCAGAATATCTTCGCTTCCATGGCGAAGGGCGACATGCTGCCGATTATCTTTTTCTCGGTGCTGTTTGGCTTAGGTCTGTCGTCACTGCCGTCGGAACAGCGCGATCCGCTGGTAAACCTGTTCCGTGGCATTTCTGAAACGATGTTTAAAGTGACGCACATGATCATGCGTTATGCGCCGGTCGGTGTGTTTGCGCTGATTGCGGTGACCATCGCTAACTTCGGATTTGCCTCGCTGTGGCCGCTGGCTAAGCTGGTGCTGCTGGTTTACGCGGCAATTCTGTTCTTCGCTTTTGTGGTGCTGGGCGGAGTCGCGCGCTTCTGTAAGCTGCGGATTACTACGCTGATGTGTATCCTGAAGGATGAGCTGATTCTCTCTTACTCTACCTCCAGCTCAGAAACCGTATTGCCACGCATCATGGAGAAGATGGAAGCCTACGGCGCACCAAAAGCGATAACCAGCTTCGTGGTGCCGACCGGTTATTCGTTCAATCTGGATGGTTCGACGCTGTATCAGAGTATCGCGGCGATCTTTATTGCCCAGCTGTACGGCATTGACCTGTCGCTGACCGATGAGATTGTGCTGGTCCTGACGCTGATGGTGACCTCGAAAGGGATCGCGGGTGTGCCAGGCGTGTCGTTCGTGGTGCTGCTGGCCACGTTGGGCAGCGTTGGTATTCCTCTTGAAGGTCTGGCGTTTATCGCCGGTGTTGACCGCATCATGGATATGGCGCGTACTGCGCTGAACGTGGTCGGTAACGCGCTGGCGGTGCTGGTGATTGCCCGCTGGGAAAACCAGTTCGACGCTGAACAGGCAAAAGAGTATGAGCTGCAGTTGCGTACACAGACCGCAAGCTGAGAACAGCGTTAACGTAAAGAGGGGCTCAACGAAAGTTGGGCCCTTTTTGTTTGTGTGGCTTTGTCATCGTTCTTAGCAGGATGAGCATTCAAAAAATTAGTTATATAAATATAACTAAATAGCGCTTTTGATAGCTTTTTCGTTGCTTTTATGACTGAATTTGGTTATTTTTAAAGGTGGATTGAAAGCGTGCTTTGACAACAAGGAGTGTTGACGGATGCCAGAAATTAACTGGACGAAAAGGGCATTGAAACAGCTATATGGGCTGCCTCAGAAAGAAGGTAACGCCATCGAAGATGCTGTAGAGGCGCTGGCTAAGTGGCCTGATATTCCCATCTGAAGGTCGAAAAGCTGACGGATGATAAAGAGAAGCGAATGAAGTTGGTGGTGGGTCACTACCGCGTGCTGTGGAAGATAGAGAAAGGTCAGCCAGTGGTTATCGCTATTCTAGAAGTCGTAAGAAGAACATCGACCACGTATAAAAAGCGTTAGCAAGCGGTTGGGGTTAGCCTGCGTCACCACTGAGTTAAGAGCAGATAAGAACATAGCTAAGTCGCGCCAGCAGATGATCAGGTCTGGACTGTTGCGGCAGTAAGGAGTGATTAACCATGAATGCGATACAGTTTCTGACAGACGAGCGCGGGAACCGCACGGGTGCCGTCATCCCCATTGAGTTGTTTAACCGGCTCATGGCCGGGCGTCACTTAGACGACGTATTTGAGCCTCTCACCTATAAAGCGGGACCGGATGATGACGAAACGATTCCCCATGACGTAATGAAAATCAGCCGGAGGCAATCTGTTCCTTTGCATGTTGCCTGGCGTTTACATCGGCAAATGTCGCAGGAAGAGGTCGCGAACAAATTAGGCATCACGCAGGCTGGCGTTTCGAAGTTAGAGTCGAGAAAGAAACCTCAAAAACAAACGCTTGAGAAGCTGGCAGCCTTATATGACTGCAGAACGTCACAACTTTATATTGATTAAATCAACGTGCTTTTAAACCGCATTGTGCCTTTCAGTCGGACACAAAGGGTGGCTACGTAAAGTCGGCGTAAACCCATCCCTGGGGCCTCGGCCGCCGCATCCATGCGGCGGACGCTTTACTCCGCTCCCCCTTTGTATCCGCCTTTATGCCAGCTATGCGCTGTATTTTAAGAAAATCAAAAGATCGTATCGAAGGATTTATTTGCGATACAGCACGGATTTTTAAATCTTATCGGCAAGCTCAAGCCCTTTACAAACAGCAATAAAACAGCCTAAGGGAAGAAAAGGTTCACCTGAAGAGTAAAGCGTCCCACCGCCAGGGATGGCGTGGGCCGAGCGTCATGGATGACGAATGCGTCTTTACGATCAGGTGAACCTTTTCTGACTGGCTCTGATCACAAAGCCATTAAGCCCCGAATGCCAGGCACCCTGCTTAAGCTCAACGCTAACCAGCCCAATCCCCCGCAACATGACCCACCCCACAGCCATTGAAAAAAGATCTCACTCAATGAATTAATCATTCGTTATGATAGTGAGTAAATCGAATAATTTATTCCTTAGCGGAGCCCGCCATGAAACTCGACCTCAGCCAGATGCTCACCGAAGGCCGCAACCCGGCCAGCCAGAACATTGATGAACTCTCCACCGAAGCGATGCTGCGCGTCATTAATGACGAAGATAAAAAGGTGGCGCTGGCGGTTGAGGCCATCGTGCCGCAAATCGCCACCGCCGTTGACGCCATCTGTGCCGCGTTTCGTGCAGGTGGACGACTGATCTATTGCGGTGCGGGCACCTCCGGGCGGCTGGGCATCCTGGATGCCAGCGAATGCCCGCCTACCTTTGGCACGCCGCGTGAGCAGGTGATTGGCCTGATTGCCGGCGGCCACACCGCAATACTACAGGCGGTTGAAAACGCCGAAGATAACCGGGAACAGGGCGCGCAGGATTTGAAAGACATCCATTTTAGCCGCCATGACGTGCTGGTCGGTATCGCCGCCAGTGGTCGCACACCTTATGTGCTGGGTGCGCTGGCTTACGCGAATGAACTGGGCGCGACCACTGTGTCGCTTAGCTGTAATCCGGGCAGCGCGATGTCACAGGTTGCCGCCATTGCGCTCACACCCGTGGTCGGTCCGGAAGTGGTCACCGGCTCCTCCCGCATGAAAGCGGGCACGGCGCAGAAACTGGTGCTCAACATGCTCACCACCGGATCAATGATCCGCAGCGGAAAAGTCTATGGCAACCTGATGGTCGATGTGGAAGCCACTAACCAGAAACTGGTGCAGCGCCAGGTCAACATCGTCATGCAGGCTACGGATTGTGATGACGCGACTGCTCGTGCGGCGCTGACCGGCTGTGGCGGACACTGCAAAACCGCCATCCTGATGGTACTGGCTGACCTGAACGCCGATGAGGCCAAAGCGCTGCTCGGTCAGCATCAGGGCTTTATCCGTCAGGCGCTACAGGCAGCGGGGGCACGCTGATGGCGAAAATCACCGAGGCACTGTTACGCGACATCCTGCAGGCGGTCGGTGGTGCGCAGAATATCGCGGCCTGCGGTCACTGCATGACACGGCTCCGCCTGACGCTGAATCAGCCAGAACAGGCTGATCTTTCCAGGTTAAAAAGCCTGCCGGGCGTGCTGGGGGTCATCGACAGCGATGCGCAGTTACAGATTGTCGTGGGGCCAGGAAAAGCGCAAACCGCCGCCGAGGGAATGCAAAGCCTGCTGTCGCAGGGTGATACTGCAATGGCTTCGCAGGGCGAAACGGCGGCGCTTAGCCAGCTGGCAGCGCAGCAGAAGCAGCAGCTAAAGGCGAAACAGACCAGTGGGGTGCATCAGTTCCTGTCGCGCTTCGCCACTATCTTCACGCCGCTAATCCCAGGCTTTATCGGCGCGGGACTGCTGCTGGGATTTGCCACGCTGATTGAACAGAGTCTCCATCTTAATGCGCCCGGCGATCACGCGCCCTGGCTGCTGCACACCGTGGCCTACATGAAGGTGTTCGGCAAAGGGCTGTTCACCTTTCTCAGTATTCTGATCGGCTATAACGCACAGAAAGCCTTTGGCGGCAGCGGCGTAAACGGCGCCATCATCGCCTCGCTGTTTGTGCTCGGCTATGTGCCCACGGCCACCACCGGCTACTACAGCGGTATGGAGAGCTTCTTTGGTCTGACGATCGATCCGCGCGGCAACATTATCGGTGTGCTGATGGCGGCGATTATCGGGGCGTGGATAGAGAAACAGCTGCGCAAAATCATTCCTGACAACCTGGATATGATCCTCACCTCGCTGTTTACGCTGGTGATCACGGGCGCCATCACCTATCTGCTGATTATGCCGCTGGGCGGCGAACTGTTTAAGGGAATGTCGTGGCTGTTTATCCACCTCAATAGCAATCCCTTTGGCTGCGCGCTGCTGGCTGGACTGTTCCTGATTGCGGTGATGTTCGGTATTCATCAGGGCTTTATTCCTGTCTATTTTGCGTTGATGGAAACCCAGGGATTTAACTCGCTGTTTCCGATTCTGGCAATGGCGGGCGCAGGCCAGGTCGGCGCATCACTGGCACTCTGGTGCAAAGCAGAAAAAGGCGCGCTGCTGCGGGCGCAGATCAAAGGTGCAATTGTCCCCGGCCTGCTTGGGGTGGGCGAGCCGCTGATCTATGGTGTCACGCTGCCCCGCCTCAAGCCCTTTATCACCGCCTGTGGCGGCGGAGCACTGGGCGGCTTTTTTATTGGATTGGTCGCGTGGCTGGGTTTGCCAGTGGGGATGAACACGGTATTCGGGCCGTCCGGGCTGGTCACTCTGCCACTGATGACCTCCAGCCAGGGCATCTTCGCCGGGATGGCAGTTTACCTGGCCGGGCTGATCGTCGCATGGACCGGCGGTTTTCTGCTCACCTGGTGGTTTGGCACCCGTAATGTTGACCTCAGTTAAGCCACTGCCGGAATTCTCCAGTCTGGCTAACGGATAAAAACAGATCAAAAGTGTGAAAGCCGCTGCAAAGTGGCTTTTTTCGCGGCAGAAATTAAAGCGTATTACTAAAGAGTCGGCGCGGGCATGCCGAAAATATAAAAAAGGGTAATCGTTATTTCTCAGCCCGCCGTTTTCACGCTGCGCCTCAGACTGTTGCGTGCAGGACGTCGGGTCTCCAAGGACTTTTGATGCGTAACAACCAGCCTGTCTCTCAGCGTGAATATCTGTTCGATGATCATGCGACACTGATGTCGACCACCGATCTCAACAGCCACATTACCTACGCCAACGACGCGTTTATCGAAGCAAGCGGATTCACTGCTGACGAGATCAACGGGCAGCCGCATAACATGGTGCGTCACCCCGATATGCCGCCAGAAGCCTTTGCCGATATGTGGGCGACGCTGAAGCAGGGCGAACCCTGGACTGCGCTGGTCAAAAACCGCCGGAAAAACGGCGACCACTACTGGGTGCGTGCCAATGCCATTCCGGTCGTACGCGACGGTAAAGTGCAGGGTTATATGTCCGTGCGCACCAAACCTACGGCTGAAGAGGTGCGTCAGACAGAAGTGCTCTATCAGGATTTTCGTGAAGGCCGCGCCAGAGGGCGACGTTTTCACAAAGGCCTGCTGGTGCGCAGCGGCTGGCGTCGTCCCGCCTCAATCCTGAAGACGCTGCCCCTGCGCTGGCGGATTCGCAGCACGCTGATGGCGTTACTGCCTCTCTCGGTGGCGGGCGTCTGGGCACTGGGCATGACCCACACTGCACTGGCAGGCTTTGCTGCGGGAATGGCTGGGCTGCTTCTGCTCTGCAGTGTGTGGCTGGAGCAGCAGATTTCACGTCCTATTGAGCGGATGTGCAAACAGGCGCTCCGCGTAGCGACCGGTGCCAGCCATCAGGTTGAACAGATGGATCGTGTGGATGAGGTCGGCGTCACGCTACGTGCCATTGGCCAGCTCGGATTGATGTTCCGCTGGCTGGTGGATGATGTCAGCGGCCAGGCGATCAATGTGCTGAGTGCCAGTGATGCCATCGCCCGCAGTAACAACGAACTGAGTCGCCGTACTGAACAGGCGGCGGCTAACGTGCAGCAAACCGCGGCGACCATGAACGAAATGACCGCGACGGTGAAGAGCAACACCGAAACTGCACATGAGGCGAATAGCCTCTCAGCCAGCACCAGTCACGCCGCCAGCAAAGGCGGCGATGTGATGACGGATATGATGGGCATGATGGGCGAAATTGCCGACAGCTCAACGCGTATCGCCAATATAACCAGCGTGATCGACGGCATTGCCTTCCAGACTAATATTCTGGCGTTGAATGCTGCGGTGGAAGCGGCGCGGGCAGGTGAGCAGGGTAAAGGCTTTGCCGTGGTCGCGGGTGAAGTTCGCAGCCTGGCGCAACGCAGCGCTAAAGCCGCCAGCGAGATTAAAATGCTGGTTGAAACCAGCAGCAGCCGGGTCAAATCGGGCAATGAGCATGCCAGCGCGGCGGGCCGGACGATGCAGGATATCGTGTCGCAGGTGCAGAATGTCACTGCGCTAATCGCCCAGATCAGTGCCGCTACGGCGGAACAGGCGACGGCGCTCAGCGAGGTCAGCTCAGCAGTAGAAGATCTCGATGATATCACCCATCAGAACGCTGCCCGCGTGACAGAAAGCGCTGAGGCGTCTGGTCGCATGACCCATCAGGCTAACCGTCTGGTGGAAGCGATCAGCGTCTTTCGCTAAGAAGCCAGCGCCTGCGTGCCTTCGCGTCCGGCACGCAGCGCGCCAGGCGACTGACCAACGATCCGCTTAAACGCGCGACTGAACGCCGCAATCGAGCCGTAGCCGAGATGATAGGCCACGGCTTCCACCGCTTCCCCATTGTTCACAATCCGCTGCACCGCCAGCCGCATCCGCAACTCCGTAAGATAACGCAGCGGCGTCATACCGGTGGCATTGAGAAAACGTCCGGCAAACACCGAGCGCGAACAGCCTGCCACGCTGGCCAGTCGCGCTACCGTCCAGTTTTCGCCCGGCTCCCGATGCATCGCGGCAATCGCCTGACTCAGACGCGGGTCGCGCATTGCCTGCACCAGCCCGCTACTCTGGCCGCAGCCGTTTTCTACCCAGCCGCGCACAATCAGTGCGGCCACGACATCCGCCAGACGCGACAGAATGCCGGCAAACCCCGCCTGACGCGTGCGTGACTCCCGCTCCATTGCGGCCAGGATCGGCTGAATCTCCGGGTACTGCGACAGCAGAGTGCTCACCAGCATCACATCCGGCATGGTATTGATCAGCGGCTGCATGCCGCCAAGCTCAAACGCCATGCAGGCGCTGAACAGCAGTACGCTGTGCTCGTCCTCACCGGCATCTTCCGGGGCGGCGATGGCGCAGACGCTGTCGCAGAGCGGCTTGCTCGCCATGTTTTTAATGCACTGGCAGTCCGCCTCCTCACTGGAGATCAGGCTGTGCGGTTTACCGTGTGGCACCAGCAGCGCATCGCCGCTGTTGAGCTGAAACACCTCGCCGGAGGCGCTGCGCACCAGCAGTGAGCCACGCCCGACAAAGTGGAACTGCGCCCGGCCCGGTGCGTGCTCGTAGCGCAACCCGAATGGCGCGCTTACCGCGATGCGCTGGTAGTTCACGCCATACAGGCGCATCCCCATCAGCAGTTCACTGGTCAGATCTCCATAGTGGCTCATGTGATTCCAGACGAATTATCAAAAATGAAGGTGTAAGCATCATAGATCGTCCTGATGCGACACTCTATGCTCACACTCACTTTTTTTATCTTCCGGAGAAGCAGCATGAGTCTGACAACCGAAGTGGCTGATGAGGTTTCCTCGCCGACCCGTCCCGCGTGGGGTGCGGTATTTGCCATGGCATTTGGGGTGTTCAGCCTCATCACCGCCGAATTTTTACCTGTGAGTCTGTTGACGCCGATGGCGCA
Source organism: Pantoea sp. MT58 (assembly GCF_014495885.1). Classification (NCBI taxonomy): domain Bacteria; kingdom Pseudomonadati; phylum Pseudomonadota; class Gammaproteobacteria; order Enterobacterales; family Erwiniaceae; genus Pantoea; species Pantoea sp. MT58. The sequence goes on along the minus strand of NZ_CP061083.1, from coordinate 3,753,762 downwards.
CAGTCTCGGTGTGTCCGAAGGGCAGGCGGGACAGACCGTCACCATTACTGCACTGGTCGCGCTGTTTACCAGCCTGGTGACCGGCAGCGTCACGCGGCGAATTGACCGCCGTATTGTGATGCTGGTTTTTTCACTGTTGCTGATCGCCTCTGCGCTGATGGTGGCCTTTGCGGCTGACCTGACGGTAATCCTGCTGGCGCGGGTGCTGCTGGGTATGGCCATTGGTGGCTTCTGGACACTTTCAACCGCTATCACTATGCGTCTGGTGCCCAGCGATCAGGTGCCACGTGCACTCTCTATTGTGTTTAGTGGTATCTCGCTGGCGACAATTATCGCTACGCCGCTTGGCAGCTATCTCGGTGGACTGGTCGGCTGGCGCAACATCTTTATGCTGACCGCCGGGCTGGGCGCGGTGGCGCTGCTGTGGCAATTCTTTACGCTGCCCGCCATGCCGGCAGAGAACAAAGCCCGCAACGGCGGGGTGCTGGCACTGCTGCGTATCGGTGTGATGCAGTGGGGCATGCTGGCCGTGATCATGATGTTTACCGGCCACTTCGCCTTCTTTACTTACCTGCGTCCGTTTCTGGAAGGTGTCGCGCAGCTCAACCTTAATCAGCTGTCGCTGGTGCTGCTGGCCTTTGGCGTAGCGAACTTTTTTGGCACCTCGCTGGCCGGTTATCTGGTCACCCGTAGTGTGTCGCTGACGCTGAGTGGCATGGCGCTGTTAATGAGTATCACCGCGCTGCTGCTGGTGAGCTTTGGTGATGTCAGCTGGCTGGTCGGCGCGGGCGTGGCGATCTGGGGGATGGCGTTTGGTTCGATGCCAACCGGCTGGTCTACGTGGATTTCACGCGCGGTGCCGGATGATGCGGAATCGGGCGGCGGTTTACTGGTTGCCACTATCCAGCTGGCGATTACCGTTGGTGCGGCGGCAGGCGGCTGGATGTTTGACCTGCGCGGCGCAGGCGGTGTGTTTGTTGCCAGCGGCGTACTGATGCTGCTGGCTGCGCTAACTATCTTCAGCCGGGTAAGGCATCACGGATAATTCTCTGAAGGCAGCGCGTTATGCTGCCTTTTTTATTGAATCTGGATTATTAACCTTTTGAGTGATAACTGTGCGAAATGTGCTTTTTATCATCAGTTTTATTGAATGAGTTAAGCAAAACCCTCCGCTTTTTACTGATCAACTTCAGGGCTAATATATCTATCAACAAGGCAGCACGCCTTACCTGATAAAAATTAACCGAGGAATTGACCATGAAATCTATCAAAACTTTTGCAGCTGTTATCGCCCTTTCTGTTCTGCCATTCGCCAGCTTCGCCCAATCTGTGACCGCTGTCGACTCTACGCTGGACGGTGCTGAAGCGAAAATCGCTGCGCAGGCTCAGGATGCTGGTGCTTCATATAAAATCACTGAAGCCTACACCAACAACGGCGTTCACATGACTGCTGAGCTGCTGAAATAAGCTGCAATTTACCCTCTGATGCTGACAGGACGCCTTCGGGCGTCCTGGCGGCGTTTCTGCTGAAATAAAAGATTTTACTTCCAGATTTTGCAAACGAAAAAGCCACTCTGACGAGTGGCTTTTTTATGTCAAAAAACGGCAATCCTCACCCGTTACACGTCTTCCGATGCCTCGCGCATCATCTCATCGTGCGGCACATCATCCAGAATCTGCTCAAAGCTGCGCAGACGCTTGTAGATCGACATCAGTTCGATCAGCGTTGACCAGGAGGCGATCAGATACTGGAACGAGCCGCGTACCTGATCAAACACGTTGGTGATCTGGTTGAGTAAGCCCAGCGTAATCGTGCCCGCGACAATCGACGGGAACAGCAGGAAAAGACCAAACACATTATCGACCTGCAGATAGAGAATGCGGGTGATATTGAAATAGAGATAATGGAAATAGAGTCGGAAGTAGTTAACCCGCACCCGACTGAACAGCTCCTGCACCGTTTGTGGCCCGGCGCGATCGGCATTGTCTTCGCCGTAAACCAGCTCTTTACGGTAGGCGGCTTCAACCCGCTGATTGCGGAACTCCAGCCCCGGCAGCTTAATCCCAACCAGCGCCAGCAACCCGGTGCCGAATACGGACCAGAGCACAGCGGCTATCACCAGCGCGTAAGGAATATTGCCGAGGATCGGAATATCTTTCACATGATGTGACAGCGCGACCAGCACCGGCAAAAACGCGACCAGCGTCATAATCGCCTGAATAAAACTCACCCCCCAGTTTTCCAGCGTGGTTGCAAACCGCATGGTGTCTTCCTGCACACGCTGTGCAGCACCTTCGACATGACGCAGGCGCTGCCAGTTGTGCATGTAGTAGTTATTCATGGCCGTACGCCAGCGGAAAACCCAGTGGCTGATAAAGAAGGAGTTGAGTACGCCAATCACCACCGCGATTAATGCGATGCCGAGAAAAGAGATAACCTCATGGTAAAACTCTGCAATCTGCACCGATCCCGCTTTGGTCAGCGCTTTCTGAATCAGATCGTAGAACGGGCCATACCAGGCATTAATGGCGACACCTACCTGCACGCCAAACCAGGTGACAAAGATGATCAGCGCAGAACCCCACACAGACCAGCGCCGCCATGGATGCGGATCAATAAGCCGCCAGGCCCCGGCAAAAATAGCTACCATTATCCAGTAATAGAGATAAAACCAGAGCTGACTTGCGGCAATAAAACGCGCCGCCGTCGTTGGGAGGGGCTGCTTCATTGCGGTTTCAAAAGTGGGCCAGATGCCTGGCAGATGGGCGGCAAAGCCGAACCAGGCAAAAATTGCTAATAAGCTCCAGACAGCCGCAGAGCTGAAAAACAGCGCTGGCCGCGGAAAAAAAGACTTAAACATAGGTACTCCGCTGTTGTGTATTGCTTGTTATAACGTTTTTGACGTGTCGCTGTCTGTAGTCTGTTGTTTCTGCTCATGACAGGAAGAAGATAGATGTTAATGAAATTGTGCGATTTTGTTTCTTTGAACTAAATCTTTGTGAATGGCAGTGATACAATATGCAGGTTTGTTACCGGTAACAAGCAGGCGCCACGCCTGTATCTGCTGATAAAAACCATTACAACGCAACCACCACTTTTTCATACCGCCAGTGAGTGCGGGAATGAGGCAATGTCATGTCAGAACAAAAAAAGGGTCATTCACGCAGGGATTTTTTGCTGAAGACAATTACCCTGGCGCCTGCGATGGCGGTAGGCTCCACCGCAATGGGCGCGCTCTCCCTTCCGCTGGCCGCGCAGGCGGCTGAAACCCCGGCCGCACCGCAGCAGGCACGTGATTACCAGCCGAACTGGTTTACCGCCGAAGAGTTTGCCTTTATTACCGCCGCCGTGGCACGCCTGATTCCCAGCGATGAACGCGGACCGGGAGCGCTGGAAGCGGGCGTGCCGGAATTTATCGATCGTCAAATGAATACGCCGTATGCCACGGGATCGAACTGGTATATGCAGGGTCCGTTTAATCCCGACCTGCCGAAAGAGCTGGGCTATCAGCTGCCGCTGGTGCCACAGCAGATTTACCGCCTTGGTCTGGCCGATGCGGATAATTACAGCAAAAAGCAGCACGGCAAGGTCTTTGCTCAGCTCAGCGGTGAGCAGCAGGATGCCTTATTGCAGGCGATGGAGAGTGGCAGCGCGGAATTCAGCCAGCTGCCGGCAAAAGTCTTCTTCAGCTTCCTGCTGCAGAACACCCGTGAAGGCTTCTTTAGCGATCCTATCCACGGCGGGAATCAGGGCATGGTCGGCTGGAAGCTGATCAACTTCCCTGGCGCTCGCGCCGACTTTATGGATTGGGTAGAGCGCGGCGAACGGTATCCGTTCCCGTCAGTGTCGATTCGCGGAGAGAGAAGCTAAGCATGGCAAACGAAATGAAAAAAGTGGATGCGGTCATTGTCGGCTTCGGCTGGGCAGGCGCGATTATGGCGAAAGAGCTGACTGAAGCGGGCCTTAACGTACTGGCGCTGGAGCGCGGGCCGCATCGTGATACCTATCCCGATGGATCCTATCCGCAGTCCATTGATGAGCTGACCTATAACGTCCGCAAAAAGCTCTTCCAGGACCTCTCCAAAAGCACCGTGACGATTCGTCATGACGCTTCTCAGACGGCGGTACCTTATCGCCAGCTGGCGGCATTTTTGCCCGGCACCGGGACCGGTGGCGCAGGCCTGCACTGGTCAGGCGTCCATTTCCGTGTTGATCCCGTTGAGCTGCGGATGCGCAGCCATTACGAAGAGCGCTACGGTAAAAACTTCATTCCGGAAGGCATGACGATTCAGGATTTTGGCGTCAGCTACGATGAACTGGAGCCGTTCTTCGACAAGGCGGAAAAAGTCTTTGGCACCTCAGGCAGCGCCTGGAGTATCAAAGGTAAAGTGGTCGGCAAAGATAAAGGTGGTAACCCGTTTGCGCCCGACCGCTCAGATAACTTCCCGCTGCCCGCGCAGAAGCGTACTTACTCGGCGCAGTTGTTTGCTCAGGCGGCAGAGTCAGTGGGTTATCATCCTTATGATCTGCCCTCCGCCAATACGTCAGGTCCGTACACCAATACCTATGGCGCGCAGATGGGGCCGTGCAACTTCTGCGGTTACTGCAGCGGCTACGCCTGCTACATGTATTCCAAAGCGTCGCCGAACGTCAATATCCTGCCCGCGCTGCGTCAGGAGCCGAAGTTTGAGCTGCGCAACAACTCCTATGTACTGCGGGTCAATCTCAGCGATGACAAAACGCGTGCCACCGGCGTGACCTATGTGGATGGACAGGGCCGTGAGCAGGTTCAGCCCGCAGATCTGGTCATCCTTTCCGCCTTCCAGTTCCACAATGTGCATCTGATGCTGCTGTCGGGCATCGGCAAACCGTACAATCCGATGACCAACGAAGGCACTGTGGGCCGTAACTTCGCCTATCAGAACCTCTCTACGCTCAAGGCGCTGTTTGATAAAAACACCACCACCAATCCGTTTATCGGTGCGGGTGGTGCAGGCGTCGCGGTGGATGATTTCAACGCGGATAACTTCGACCATGGGCCACTGGGCTTTGTCGGCGGTTCGCCATTCTGGGTCAACCAGGCGGGCACCAAACCGATCTCTGGCCTGCCAGTGCCTGCGGGTACGCCTAACTGGGGCAGCAAATGGAAAGCGGCGGTAGCGGACACCTACACGCATCACCTGTCGATGGATGCGCATGGCGCTCACCAGTCCTATCGCGCCAATTACCTCGATCTCGATCCTAACTACAAGGATGCCTATGGGCAGCCGCTGCTGCGCATGACCTTTGACTGGCAGGATAACGACATCAAAATGGCGCAGTTTATGGTCGATAAGATGCGCAATATTGCTGAAGCGATGAATCCAAAGATGATCATCGGCGGCGCGAAAAAGCCGGGCACCCATTTTGACTCCACGGTGTATCAGACCACCCATATCAGCGGCGGGGCGATCATGGGCGACGATCCCAAAACCAGTGCGGTTAACCGTTATCTGCAAAGCTGGGATGTGCCGAATGTCTTTGTTCCAGGCGCATCCGCCTTCCCGCAGGGACTGGGTTACAACCCGACCGGCATGGTGGCGGCGCTGACTTACTGGTCAGCCAAAGCTATTCGCGAACACTACCTGAAAAACCCCGGCCCACTGGTGCAGGCATAAGGATATGGCGATGAAAAATAGCATTCTGGCTCTGGTTCTTGGCTCCCTGACGTTTGCCGCACTGGCGGAGAGCAACCAGGACGATCTGGTTAAACGGGGTGAGTATCTGGCGCGTGCCGGGGACTGTGTTGCCTGCCACACCAGCAAAGGCGGCGCGGCGTTTGCCGGTGGTCTGCCGATGGCGACACCCATTGGTACCATCTACTCCACCAACATTACGCCCGATCGCGACACCGGCATTGGTGAATACAGCTACGACGACTTCCAGAAAGCGGTGCGTCACGGCGTAGCGAAAAACGGCGATACGCTCTATCCGGCGATGCCCTATCCCTCCTACGCCGTGGTCAGCGATGAAGACATGAAGGCGCTTTACGCTTACTTCATGCATGGCGTTGCGGCGGTTAAGCAGCCAAATCGGGAGAGCGACATTCCCTGGCCGCTATCGATGCGCTGGCCGCTGGCGGTCTGGCGCGGGATTTTTGCGCCCGACGTGAAAGCATTCCAGCCTGCAGCAGAGGAAGATCCGGTGCTGGCACGCGGTCGCTATCTGGTTGAAGGACTGGGCCACTGCGGGGCCTGTCATACACCGCGTAGCATCACCATGCAGGAGAAGGCGCTGACTAACGAAGAGGGCAGCGACTATCTGGCGGGCAGCAGTGCTCCTATTGATGGCTGGACCGCCAGCAACCTGCGCGGCGATAACCGCGATGGGCTGGGGCGCTGGAGCGAAGACGATCTGCGTCAGTTCCTGCGTTATGGCCGCAACGACCAGACTGCCGCGTTCGGTGGCATGACCGATGTGGTGGAACACAGTCTGCAGCACCTGAGCGAGTCTGATATCACGGCAATTGCGCGCTATCTGAAGTCACTGGGTGCGAAAGATCCCCATCAGGCAGCGTTCAGCGTGGATGATGCCACGGCAAAAGCGCTGTGGCGTGGTGATGACAGCCAGACGGGTGCTGCAACCTACGTTGACAGCTGCGCGGCATGTCATAAAACCGATGGCAGTGGCTATAAACGCTTCTATCCAGCGCTGCGCGGTAATCCGGTCGTTCTGGCGGACGATCCCACCTCCCTGATCCATATCGTGCTGGTGGGCGGGCAGTTGCCTGGCGTGAATGGCGCGCCGTCGACCATTACTATGCCAGCATTTGGCTGGCGTCTGAACGATCAGCAGGTGGCGGACGTGGTGAACTTCGTGCGCAACAGCTGGGGCAACACGGCGTCGAAACAGGTCAGCGCGAAACAGGTCGCTGAGCTGCGTAAAGATGAGAAAGATCGGCTGGGCAGTGCGGATATCAGCGTACTGGAAGGTAAATAACCGACAGTAACAGAGGCCGTCATCAACAGGATGACGGCCTTTTTTTTAAATATTCTCCAGATCGATTCCGCGTGTTTTCGGCCCGTAAATCCCTACCGACAGCATCACCATCACCATGCTCAGCACGATAAAGGTGATTACGCCTGGCGTGCCGGCATACTGCAATATCACCCCAATCAGAATACTGCTGAAGACCGTAGAAAGGCGACTGAAGGAGTAGCAGAAGCCGACTGCCCGCGCGCGGATATGGGTCGGGAAGATCTCGGTCTGATAGGCGTGGAAGCTGAAGGTCAGCCAGGCGTTGGACCAGGTGATCAGGAAGCCGCAGAGAATCAGCAATACTGGCTGCGTCTGGAAGGCGAACAGCGTGCCGAACACCACCGTCATCAGCGACGACAGGACGATCTGCCACTTATTCTCCAGCTTGTCAGCGTAGCGGCTGCAGATCAGCGAACCGAGCGGATAGGCCAGCGTGATGAAGAAGGCATAAAGCAAACTGTGCGTCACCGTGGCACCGTTTCCTGACAGCAGCGCAGGCAGCCAGTTACCAAAGCCGAAAAAGCCGATCGCCTGGAAAAAGTTCATCACCACCAGCATCAGGGTGCGCTTGCGGTAAGCGGGTGACCATATCTCGCTGAAACGCCCTCGTTTTGGCAGCTGCCCTGCGGCGTCATCGGGCTGAACAGCGGGGCCAGCCGGGATACCACAGCGCTGCTCCATCGTGGACAATACCTGATGCGCCTCCTGATGACGGCCCTGCTGCGCCAGCCAGCGTGCCGACTCCGGCAGATTTCTGCGCACCAGCCAGATCACCAGTGAACAGACCGCGCCTGCGATCACCACCCAGCGCCAGCCTTCAAGACTGAGCAGCGTTTGCGGAATCAGCCACCAGGACATCAGCGCCACGGCGGGTACCGACAAAAACTGCACGAAAAAAGAGAAGGCAAAGGCGCGGCTGCGAAGATGGGTCGGCACCCACTCCGACAGATAGGTGTCAATGGTCACCAGCTCGACGCCCAGCCCGATCCCCACCAGGAATCGGAACAGAATAATCATCTCCGCACTCTGCTGGAACGCCATCAGCAGTGAAAACAGCCCATACCACAGCAGCGCACACATAAAGGTCAGACGGCGACCAAAGCGGTCAGCGTAGGGCGCCAGCAGGCTGGCACCGAAAAACAGGCCGAGAAAAGTGGCCGAGGCGAATGCCGCCTGATCGGAGAAGCCCAGCACGCCTGCCGCGCCGGTGTGAAAGACGCCTGCGGATAGCAGGCCGGTGCTGATATAGCCGGTTTCAAACAGGTCATAAAGCTCAAAAAAACCGCCCAGCGCCAGCAGCGTAATAAAGCGCCACAAACCGGTGGAGGAGGGCAGCGCATCAACCCGTGCGGCTAAGCTGTTGCGGGCCGCCGATGAAGCGTGCAGTGGCGGCAGGCTAGTGGAGGTAGTGGTCATTTCAGCATGAACCTCAGGCAGTGTGGAGACGACTCGCAGCCGGTCAGATAAGGACTAACAGAGTTAACCGTTAGCAAGCGAAGAAATAGCAGAATAATCAATTCATCCGCCGTTGCCGAGCGGGGTGTTGCTGACGATTTAGCAATGTACGTTGCAGGTTTTGCCATCTGTGGCGCACGTACTCCGGCAGCGACGACTGGAGCAGGATCTGCATGCCGCAAATTCCGGGCTGTCTCTCAGCCCGGTCACGTGAGGGCAGGTCCGCATGGATGCAAATGGCGTCCTTGCGCTAGCATAGTCCCGCTTTGTGACACTTTCTTCACGGACGCGGAAAAAGCTGAGCTGAAGAAGCAGACCCAATTACGGAAAGATGAGGTTAACGTGAGTTTTTTTGACGAGCTGAAAGCATCGCTGGAAGAAGCTGTTGAGATCAAAAACGGCGTCCGGGTGCCTGGTCGTGTTACGCGCTATACGGTGGCCGATGTGAAGGCTATTCGGGCACTCAACCCATGCCCCGATATCCCCCAGCCGGAAAAGAGAGAAAGCGCCACCGATAATGCCTGCATCGGTGGCACTGAGACTTAAGGCAGTTTCGGCCAGACACCCGGCCCAATTGGCAGACCCAGCAGATACCACACCATCAGCAGCGCTATCCAGCTGATAAAGAACACCAGCGGATAGGGGAAAATCAGCACGTAATAGGTGCCGAGCTGCGCATCTTTCTGATAACGCTGCAAAAAGGCCAGGAACAGCGGCAGGAAGGGCGACATGGGTGCCAGCGGCAGTACGGCGGAGTCAGCGATGCGGAAAATCATCTGAGCGAAGGCGGGATGAAAGCCGAGCAGCATAAACATCGGCACAAAGACCGGCGCCAGAATTGACCAGATTGCTGAGCCGCTGGCGATAAACATACAGAGAAACGCCGACAGGAACATCAGGCCCAGAAAGGCGGGCGCGCCGCTGACGCCTGCGCTTTCCAGCACATCGGTCAGCCCGATTGCCATGAATTTTCCCATGTTGCTCCAGTTGAAGAACGCCACGAACTGCGACAGCGGAAACACCATCACAATAAAGCCCGCCATGCCCTTCATCGGATCGACCAGCAGCTGCGGGATATCATCCGGACGGCGGATCTGCCGTGTCACCACGCCGTAAGCAATCGCCACCACAAAGAAGAACAGAATGATGATGGGCACAATGCCCTGAATAAAAGGCGAAGGAATGATGGCGCCGGTGGTGGGATTGCGTAGCGGTGCATTTTCGGGGACCACCAGCAGCGCCATCAGGGCGATAAACAGCAGCGCGGCGATCCCGGCGGCCCGCAAACCGCGGTTCTCCAGAGGCGTCAGTGCCGCCAGCTTCTCACCGTTGCCCTGCCACTGCGGCAGGCGCGGCTCGACGAATTTATCAGTGAGCAGCGCGCCCACTATCGTCAGCACAATCACCGAGGTCGCCATAAAGAACCAGTTGTCGATGACGCTGACATGCACCGTATCGCTGACGGCTTTAGCCGCTTCGGTGCTGATGCCCGAGAGCAGCACATCGGTGGTGACAATCAGCAGATTGGCGGTAAAGCCAGAGGCGACGCCGGCAATGGCCGCCAGCAGGCCTGCAACCGGATGACGGCCCACTGCCAGGAAGATCAGCGCACCGAGTGGCGGCATCACCACCAGCGCAGCATCCGAGGAAATATGGCTGAAGAAGGCGATAAACAGCACCATATAGCTGGCGTAACGACGGCTGACGCGCGACGCCATCTTCACCATCAGTGACTGTAGCAGGCCGACTTTTTCCGCCAGACCGGCACCAATCACCAGCGCCAGAATCGATCCCAGCGGGGTGAAGCTGCTGAAGTTTTTGATGATATTGGGCAGGATCCACTGAATGCCTGCGACGCTCAGCAGGTTGTTCACCCGCACCATTTCACCGTTACTGGGGTTCTTTACCGCCAGATCCAGTGCACTGATAATGGCGGTGGCCACCATCAGCACCACGATCAAATAAACAAACAGTAAGAACGGGTTGGGCACTTTATTGCCCACACGCTCGATCCAGCTGAAGAGCCTGCCGGGGCTTCGGTTCTCGGATGTTGCTTCCATGGTATGGGTTCTCGTCTTGTGTTTCCCCTATCGGCGCAGGCCCGGTCTGGCGTCGGTCATGGTATATGACCGACGGTGAGTTCAGAGTCGGCTCCGCTGAAGCAGGGATGTGTTTGCACTATTTTTATAGTGGTCCGTGTCAGAGACACGGCCGGTGGCTCATTCGGCCAGTTTTGTTGGTGTGATCCCCGCCGGGATCGGACAGATATAAGGCTGCGCGGCGCGCACCCGTTCAAACTCGGCCCGGCAGCCTGCCAGCGCCTGCGGATCCGTTAGCAGTGTTAACACCGTGGCCGCCATCACTTTGCCTGCCAGAAACATCCCCTTATGCCCGATAGTGGTGCGGCCCTGCGCCACCAGTTGCCAGGTGTGCAGCGGCGTGCCGAAGGTAAAACAGGGCGCAAAGCACTGTGCGGTCGGCGTCACCCAGCTGACATCGCCGACATCGGTGGAGCCATACAGCAGCTCACGCGTAACCGCATAGGGCGCGACCTCATCCATGAACAGCTTATTGCCCAGTTGCGCAGCCCAGGCATGACCGGCTTCGCCACCCGTACGGGCGGCATTGAGCCGGGCGTTGCGCAGATCGTCATCGGTCAGAGTGGCACGCAGTTCCGCCGCAAACGCGCGCTCTTCGTCGCTGTAGTCGGGCAAACCAAACTGATGCAAATAGCGCTCCATGACCGCTTCAAGTGCACGATTAGGCACGTAGTCTGAACAGGCTTTGTCAAAACGCACGGTCAGCGTGGTGTCGGTCATCAGTGCAGCGCCCCTGGCGATGTTAATCACCCGTTCGTAGATCGCCTGCGCCTGCGGCAGTTCCGGGGCGCGAATCAGGTAAAGCACCTCTGCATCAGCCTGCACCACATTCGGTGAAACGCCACCGCTATTGGTGATGGCGTAGTGCAGACGCGCTTCCTGCACGATATGCTCGCGCAGAAAGTTGGCACCGGTATTCATCAGCGTGACGGCATCCAGCGCGCTGCGGCCCAGGTGGGGAGAGTTGGCCGCGTGCGCCGCGATGCCTTTAAAGCTGAACGCCGCCTGGATATTGGCGAGCGTGCGCAAATTGAACATGCCGCTGAAGCCTTCAGGATGCCAGGTTACCGCGGCATCAACGTCGTCAAACAGCCCTTCGCGCACCATAAAAGTTTTGCCCGATCCGCCTTCTTCGCCAGGGCAACCGTAAAAGCGAACCGTGCCGCCCGTGTGATGCTGTTCCATCCAGGCTTTTACGGCGCACACCGCGGCTACACCTGCTGTACCGAGCAGGTTGTGGCCGCAGCCGTGTCCGTTGCCGTTAGCCTCCAGCGGCTGCGGCCGTGCACAGCCCGACTGCTGGCTCAGACCAGCCAGCGCATCGAACTCGCCGAGGATAGCGAGCACCGGCTTGCCGCTGCCCACGCTGGCGATAAAGGCGGTGTCGATGCCACCCACACCGCGTTCCACAGTGAATCCTTCTTTTTCCAGCGCGTCAGCCAGCAGAGCAGAGGATCGGGTTTCGGCAAAACGGGTTTCCGGCGTGTCCCAGATAGCGTCACTGAGCGTGCTGAAGCGGAGCTGATGGCGATCGATATACCCGGCAATAAATGCTTCAATCATTGTGATCCTCCGAACTGTGCCTGATTCAGCGCCAGTGTTGCCAGCAACGTGATGGCGTCTGGCATGACCCGCTCATCAAAGTCGAATTTCGCATTGTGGTGACCCGCCGCCAGTTCACAGCCAAAAATGACGTAAGAGGCCTGACCGCCACGCTGCTTTACGCGCTCCATCATGTAAGTGGCATCCTCCGAACCTGCCGCCTGCGCTTTACGATCGACCACAGAGTCGAATATGCCGAGTGCATCTGCCTGCTGATGGATAAAATCGACCCACGGCTGTGTCGGGGTACAGCTGCGTGCAGCACCCATTAATGAAACCTGCTGCTCAACGCCATACATCGCGGCTGCACCGTCAATCACCCGCAGCGCCTGCTGATAAATATCGTCATTAACCTGATTAGTGACGCCACGGGTTTCGACTTTCAGCAGGGCGCAGTCGGCCACCACATTGCGGCCGGTTCCTGCCTGTAGCACGCCAACGTTAACCCGCGCCACGCCGCCGCTGTGCTGTGTTAAGCCATGCAGCGCCAGCGTCGCCTGTGCGGCAGCCAGCAGGGCGTTGCGACCCTCTTCCGGGCGACCGCCCGCATGAGCACCGACGCCGGTGAAGTGAACATCCAGCTTGGTAGTAGCCAGGAAGCTGTCGCTGCCGCATACCACTTCGCCTGCCGGCACGCCGGTACCGATGTGAATCGCAGTAAAACGATCAACGTCATCGACTGCGCCTGCCGCGACCATCGCTTTGGCACCACGCACACCCTCTTCGGCGGGCTGGAAGATCAGTTTAATTGTGCCGCTGAGTTCATCTTTCATCGCCATCAGCACGGAAGCGAGGCCCAGACCAATGGTGGTGTGACCGTCATGGGCGCAGGCGTGCATCATGCCGGCGTTGCAGGAGGCGAACCCTTCACGCTGTGGCAGATGATCGTCGGCCTGGCTTTCATTGAGATCCAGTGCATCCATATCGACGCGAAAGCCCATCACCGGACCGGGGCGACCGGTCTCAAGTGTCGCCACAATGCCGCAGAATCCGCCGGAGAAGTGGCTGATCCACTGCGGTAGCGCGCCCTGCTGTAACGCGCGCGCCTCCTGCTGCTTCAGTACGGCTTCGTCAGGTAAGCCCATCCGCGCATCGGCGTCGATCACTTCACGGCCCAGCTCCAGTTGATAACCGAGCTTATGCAGTTCTTCTGCGACTAACGTCGCGGTGCGGAACTCAAGCCAGCCCGATTCGGCGTAGTGATGGAAGTCGCGACGCCACTGTTGCAGCTTTGGCAGCAGGGCGCAGACGTGCTCTGAAAGGGGTCTCATCGGCTCTCTCCTCGTTGTTGATTTTTTATGCACTGCATCGAATCTACACAATGGAGTTGGGCGGCATAAGATGCGAATATCTTGTGACTGATAAACAACGGTTATCGAAAAACTATGTCTGCCAATCTCAAACTTCATCAGCTGCGCGCTTTCACTGACGTGGCGCGACAGGGCAGTATCCGGGCGGCAAGCCGACTTTCCGGGCTGTCGCAACCGGCGTTAACCAAAGCGATTCAGGAGCTGGAGCGCGAGTTGGGGGCAAAGCTGTTTATCCGCCGTCAGCAGGGTGTCGTGCTGACCGATATCGGTGATAACTTTTTTCGTCATGCCAGCCTGGTACTGGCAGAGCTGCGGGTCGCCGAAGAGGATATCCAGCAGCGATTGGGGCTGGGCGGCGGTCAGGTGAATATTGGCGTGGGTGGCAGCGTGGCCCGCACCATCATGCCGCAGGTGATAAACCAGTTTCATCGCGAATACCCACTCGTGAAGGTGCGCATTGTTGAAGGCCAGCTGGTCTCTATGGTGCATGAGCTGCGTCAGGGGGCGCTCGATTTCACTATCAATACGTATGACCAGAGCCATCTCGATCAGGAGCTGATGTATGAGCGGGTAATGGAGCGCGAGTACAAAGTGGTGGTGCGCAAAGGCCATCCGCTGGAGAAAGCCCGTTCTCTGGCAGAATTACAGCAGGCAGACTGGACGATGCCAACCCCGAAAGGCAGTTACTATCGCTTGCTGCACGATCTGTTTGGCGAGCGCGGCATGGCACCTAAAATCGTGGTGACCTGTGAAACCTTTATGGCCTGCACCAGCCTGGTGGCACAAAGTGATTTCATCAGTATTCTGTCGGTCGACGTGATTGACGATCCCATTCTGGGCCGTTCGCTGGTGGCACTGTCGCTCGATGACCCTTTGCCGAAAGCGATCTTCTATCTGATTCAGCGCAAAGACACGACGCTGACCCCAATGAGCAGTTATATGGCACAACTCTTTCGCCGTTATTGTCAGTAAAATCAATACGTAAAGTCGATCGTCTACACTGTTAAGGTACTGAAAAAATCCAACCGACAAATAGAGGTTACGATGCAAGTTAGTCCTTATCTGTTTCTCTATGGCCGTTGTGAAGAGGCTATCGACTTTTACCTGCAGGCAACCGGTGGAGAGTTACTCTCTAAAATGAAATTCGGTGATATGCCGGATCAGGGTGAGCAGGTCGGCGATGAGTCCGCAGCGCCACAGCCGCCAGAAAAGATCATGCATGCGCAATTACGCATTGGTGAGGGTGAGCTGATGCTCAGCGATGGCAATACCGAACAGCCGCCAGCGTCAGAGCATGCGGGTTACGCGGTCAGCCTCTCTACCCATGATGTTGAAAAGGGCAAAGCCTGGTTTGAGAAATTATCGGCAGGCGGCAAAGTGACGACGCCGTGGCAGGAGACGTTCTGGTCGAACGGATTCGCGATGTTCATTGATAAATTCAACATTCCATGGCGCATCAATGTTGAGAAGCCGCAGAATTAAATGCAGAGCAGATGCAGTGCTTATCAGATTAGCCTGCAGCTGAAAAGCTGGCCCTGATGCGTGATGTCCTGGGCCAGCTCACCGACTAAACGGGCGGTTGTTGCAACCGCCCGCTATTATCAGAAGTTATAACCCGCCACCAGGTAGTAACCCCAGCCGGTCGATTTCACTTCAAACGGACCCTTGCCGAAGTTCAGCTCCTGGCCATCCGCCCACTGTCCGCCGTTATGGAAGTAACGCGCCACCGCAGAGAAGTGCCAGTGATCGTAACCCAGGGACAGAATGTGGCTGGAGGCAATAGAGTTGCTGGTGCGTGATGAACCGCCTTTCTCATTGAGATCGGAACCCCAGTCGAAGTTGGTGAAGCCCACATAGCCCAGGTTACCACCCCACAGCGTGGTGATTGGCACGAAGTATTTCACCTTAAAGCGATAGCCATCCCAGCTGTTTTCGTTCGCCGCGCCGTAGTTTTCCCACTGATATTTGGCATAGACGTTCAGCGACAGGCCGACATCGCTGTGCGTATCGATATCGGTGCCCAGACCCATGTACCAGGTGTTCTGGCGGTTATCGCTGTTACGGCCCATGTCGTAAATGTAGTTGTTGGCGAAATACCACTCTTTGAACGGGCCAAAGGCCAGGCTGGTGCCGGTCAGCTTGTCGATAGAGAAGCGTGGTTCAATCTCCATAAACATCGGTGAACCGTGGTCGAACACGCCATTGGCATTGCTGTTGCCCACGCCGAAGAAGTTAGGCACGTCGAGATAGCCGTAGAAATCAAACCAGTCTTTCCTGGCAAACGCTTCATATTCCAGATAAACGTCGTTGTTAAACTGCGGTCCGAAACGCGTGTGGTAACTACCGACCACGTTTACGCTCTGATGCCACCAGTCGGAGACATACTGCGGATCGCTTTCCGCTGCCTGCGCAGCACCACTCAATGAACATGCCAGCACGGCACCTGCTATCAACGTTTTATATTTCATTATTATCAGCCACATGCTTTTGACCGCCGCACAGCAGACGCAGTCAGAGAAAAATCGGTCCCTTGATGGGAATGAGGGTTTCACAGCAAATAACAGCCAGTTCTTCAGCCCGCGTAGCGTGCCTGTAACAGATCGATAGAAAATAGATTTTGCTCACGTTTGTCAAAAAGTGTTGCATTACAATTCAGCTAAAATGTGATGAGCTTCACAATAACGGCGTGGATCGAACGGAACCAGGCAACCGTTTACGTTGTCTGGTTCGTGATCAAACAGCGGGAATCAGGGAAGTGTAACGCGAACCTGCAAACCACAAATTGCACCCTGTGGCGAGAGGCAATTAGAAAGGGCGACGTGAATCTGATGCTTTTGAGCGACGTTGCGCACAATGGATAATCCCAGGCCGCTACCCTGAGCTTTAACATCAGGCGAACGGGTAAAGCGATCAAATGCGCGCTCGATAAAGGATTCCGGCATGCCCGGCCCGTTATCCACAATATCGACCACGGTCTTTCCGGCAACCCGATGCAGCAGTACATCGACCAGGCTACCTTCCGGGGTGTGTAGCATGGCGTTACCAATCAGATTATCGAACAGGCTTCGCAGCTCGGAACGGCTGGCCTGCAGACGGTACTGCGTGGAGCCATTAAAGCCGATATCGATGCCGCGTTTATCCGCCACGACCATCAGCTGCTCAATGCTCTCTTTCAGCAGATCTTCCAGTTCGATATGCTCAACGCTGGCGACCACGCTCTGGTCATCCTGGCGTGAGACATTGAGTAATTGCGTGACCAGGTGACGGGTACGTGTCACGCCCGCTTCCAGCTGGCTGAACTGCCGGCTCGCTTCGCCTGGCTGAATATGCTGACGCAGGTTTTCCAGCTGTAACGTCACGGCCGTTACCGGCGTGCGCAGTTCATGAGCGGCATCTTCCAAAAACTGACGCTGTGACGACCAGGCCTCACGCAGTTTACTCAGCAGCGAGTTATAGGCGGCCACCAGCGGCAGGATCTCATCCGGCAAGCCTTCGGGTGAGACGTTGTGCGGATGATGCGTCTCCTGCGCCGCAATCTGACGCGAAGCGACCTGCAGATCCCGGGTGATCTTGCGTACGACCAGCCAGATCACCAGCAGCGACAGCGGCATCATTAGGATCATCGGAATGATCGCTGACAGCGCCCGCTTGACCATCAATGCCTTCATGTAGCTGAGGTTGTGCATCACCTGAATGGTTTTAATCTCACTGCCCGGCAAGCCGGGCCGGGTATAGATGCGCCATTCACAGTCGTCGCACTGACCGATATGGACGTCGCGATAGCCACGCTGGTTTTGCAGCGGGGCCTGCAGCTCCGGCCATGAGCTGGCGCGCAACTGGCCCTGATCGTCCCATAGCTGCACCACAAAGGCGCTTTTCGCCTTGTCAGGCGCAATAAGCATCGGCATCAGGGCGGGCATCTGTTTATTGGTGGACCAGGCATCCGCGATTTTCGCCAGCTGATCGTCCTTCATGGTGCCGACCATATCGCCGTAGCAGCTGAAGAAATACCAGGTGACGCCACCGATCATCAGCAGATGAATAATCAGCAGCGTAGAGAGTAATTTGTTTCGCAGTGAGCGCATAAAGCGAAAAGGTTTCATATTGCCGGCACCCGCCAGCCCAGACCGCGCACGTTGCGGATCACGTCGTTATCCAGCTTGCGGCGCATCCCGTGGATCAACACATCCACCGCGTTGCTGCTGACTTCATCGCCCCAGCCATAGATACGGTTTTCCAGCTGCTCGCGTGACAGAATAGCGCCCGGCCGCTCCAGCAGGGCGTAGAGCAGGGCATATTCGCGCGCCGTAAGCTGCTCACGCTGGCCTTTGTAGAGCACTTCGCGGGTCATCATATCCAGCTGCACATCGCCGCTGCCCAGCACCGAGTCTGCCGCGCCGTGGCTGCGTCGGGTAATGGCTCGCATCCGGGCCATAACTTCCTGTAAATCGAACGGTTTAAGCAGGTAGTCGTCAGCACCGCTGTCGAGTCCCTGAATCCGCTGCGCCACCGTGTCGCGTGCGGTAAGAATGAGTACTGGCGTCGCGTCGCCGCGCCCGCGCGCCCGGCGCAGGACCTGCAGGCCATCATCCCGTGGTAAGCCGAGATCGAGCAGCACGCAGCTGTAGCCGCCTTCGCTCCAGGCGTTCTGGGCATAGACGCCATCGCGCACCCAATCCACCGACCAGCCCGCGCCCTGCAGTGCCTGCTGCAGGTTAGCGCCGATCATTTCATCATCTTCAACCAGTAACACGCGCATGGCTGATCTCCTTCATAAAGATAAGAGAGAGTTTACTCATCAATTGTTAGGCCAGAATTATCCTTCCGCCGTCATACTTCGCACTATGGCGGCGTTGGCTGCTTTTGCTCACCCCAGTCACTGACTGATGTCAGCTCCCGGGGATTCGCGCATTTGCCGCCTTGCCACAGCACGAATTATTTTGGCGGACCGCTGTCATACTTCGCACTGTGGCGGCGTTGGCTGCTTTTGCTCACCCCAGTCACTGACTGATGTCAGCTCTTGGGGATTCGCCCTTGCCTCAGCACAAATTATTTTGGCAGTCTGCCGGCCTTAACGTTTTGCTGGAGTCGCGTCTGGCCGCGCAATGCGGCACCCGTTTCCGTCCTTGCTAATTCTGCGCTAATTTTCTGCTAATTAAGGGATAAATTTAAACAAGTAAAGTGGTTCCACTGCACATCAGAATCGACAGGAGGAACCATGAATCAGCGCGAGTTTATTCGGAGTTTGCTGGACTGGATTGAGAATAACTTAGGACACGATCTGCACCTGGATGAAGTGGCGCGCCGCTCAGGCTATTCTCGCTGGCATCTGCAACGCCTGTTTCGACAGCATACTGGTTTTTCACTGGCAGAATATATCCGTCAGCGCCGCCTGACCGAGTCTGCGCTCACGTTGCTGAGCAGCAACGAAGCGATACTGCAGGTGGCGATGAACTACGGCTTCGATACCCAGCAGGCCTACACCCGCACCTTTAAAAACTATTTCATGATGACGCCGGGCCAGTTGCGCCGTCAGCGTCGCGTCGAGCCGGATCGGCTGCTGTTCCCCCTGGCGATGGCCAGCTGATGCCTGATAAGATCTTCCCGTCACAGCCAGCAGACGGGAAGGTCGGCCCGCGCTCTGCACCATTCTCCTCCTGCCTCTGCCTCGCTTTTTTTCCCGCCCGCCACAGCGTCCCAGCCTGAACGTGTTAGTTTGTTGCCAGCATCCCTTTATTTTCGGAGTCGGGAAACATGGAAAACGGCGCGAATTTAACCGCCATGCTGGTATTTGCTCGGGTAGTAGAGTTACAGAGTTTCAGTGAAGCGGCCCGCGCACTGGGCTGGTCCAAATCCCATGTCAGTCGGGAGATCGCCCGGCTGGAGTTGCGGCTCGGTATCCGATTATTGCAGCGCACTACGCGGCGGCTGGCACTCACCGAGATGGGCCAGGCATACTATCCCTACTGTGTGCGTATGCTGGCAGAAGTCCAGCGTGCCGAAGCCTTTGTGCAGCAGTTGCATCAGCAGCCCGCCGGCCATATCCGACTTCAGGCACCCGTCACCTTCGGCTGCCAGTGTGTCGTTCCTGTTCTGAACCTTTTTCTGCGTCGTCATCTGCATATCAACGTTGATCTTGATCTGACCGATCGCAATCATGATCGGCTGGACGATCAGACGGATCTGGCGATTGTGATCCGATCCCGATCCCCGCAGCAGGGCAATTTCCGGGTATTGAGCGATATCGACTGGGGACTCTATGCCGCGCCCGCTTATCTGGCGCAGCGGCCCGCCATCACCCACCCCGAAATGCTGCCGCGCCACGACCTGCTGATGTTCCATGGTCCGGCACACACCGCCGCGCTGCCGTTCCGCCGGGATAAACAGCGACTGGCGCTGGACGTGCGCAGTCGTTTTCGCGCCAACAACAGCATGGCGCTGCTTAATGCCGCGCTGGCGGGCAGTGGCATCGCGTATTTGCCTTCCTACATGGCGCAGGAGGCGATGGCGCGTGGGGATATCCAGCAGCTGCTGCCGGAGTGGCAGATGGATCGCCTGCAAAGCTATCTCCTGCTTCACGACCATCCCGACCCGGTGTCACCGGTGACGCTACTGTGTGATGCACTGGTTGAGGCGCTAAATCCAGGCTGATTGTTGCCTGCTGACAACAATCAGCGCCACAGAGTAACTATTCCGCCACGACTGTTGTTGCTGCGCGACTCCGGTTAGCCTGTATCCCTGATCATTCAACGGATATCACCATGCAACAGTTACCCGAAACGGCAGAGTTTCAACACTGGAAACGGAATTTAGCAGTCTGCGTCGCTGGCTCATTTACCACTATCGTGGCGATGACGCTGCTGCTGCCGTTTCTGCCGCTCTATATTCAGCAACTGGGTGTTGAGCAGCCTGCGGCTATTGCCCGCTGGTCCGGGCTGGCCTATGGAGCGACCTTTTTCAGCGCCGCGCTGACGGCACCGCTGTGGGGCCGGCTGGCTGATCGTTATGGTCGTAAACTGATGCTGATTCGGGCCAGTCTCGGAATGGCGATTGCGATGTCGCTGATTGGCATGGCGACGGCGCCGTGGCAACTGGTGGCGCTGCGCCTGCTGGCGGGGCTGCTGGGCGGCTACGCATCGGGATCGACCATTCTGGTGGCAGCGCAAACCCCAAAAGCGCAGACCGGCTGGGCGCTGGGCATCCTCTCCTCGGGCATTATGGCGGGCAACGTGGTCGGGCCGCTGCTAGGGGGCGTCTTGCCGCCGCTGATTGGCATCCGTCAGACTTTCTGGTTGACGGGCGCGGTGATTTTTCTCGCTTTCCTCGCCACCACATTTTTACTCAGGGAGTTGCCGCGTGCTGCGGCGACGTCGCGCGGCAATCCGCAACAGCTGCCTGCAGAGCAGCCGGTTAACCACAATCTGGTGCGGCTGATGTGGCTCTCGGGCATGTTGCTGATTTTCGCCAGCATGTCGATTGAGCCGATTATCACGCTCTATGTGGGCGAGTTTGTGCGGGGTGACCATCAGGTCACAGTGGTAGCCGGACTGGTGATGTCTGCTGCGGCGCTGGGCACGATCCTGGCGGCACCCCGACTGGGTCGTCTGGCCGATCGGGTGGGGCACTGGCGGGTACTGACCGGCGGTCTGGTAATCAGCGGGCTGCTGCTGATTCCACAGGCATTTATCACGGCAGCCTGGCAACTGGTGTTATTACGTTTTCTGATGGGGATGGCCCTGGGCGGATTGATGCCGTGCATCACGGCGATTATCCGCCATAACGTGCCGGCTTCACAGGTGGGGCGGATGCTGGGGTATTCGACCTCGGCGCAATATATCGGCCAGGTGAGCGGCCCGTTGTTTGGTGGGGTGATCGGCGGTGCGTTTGGGATGCGACCCGTTTTTCTGGCAACCTGCGGAGTAATGTTATTTTGCGCGTGGCTTAACTGGCGCGGAATGCAGAAATAGCGCGATCAAAAAAAGGCGGACCGGAGTCCGCCTTTTGTTATTCACTTTCCAGTGAATTACTTCTGATCAGGTAATGCGTAGGCAATCACATAGTCACCCAGCTTGGTACCAAACGAGCCATGACCACCCGCCGCGATGACAACGTACTGCTTGCCATTCACTTCATAGGTCATCGGCGTCGCCTGGCCGCCTGCTGGCAGACGTGCTTCCCAGAGCAGTTCGCCGGTATCGGTGCTGAAAGCACGCAGGTAGTTATCTGCGGTCGCTCCAATGAAGAATACCTTGCCCGCGGTGGTGACAGGACCACCCAGCATTGGCATACCCATTTTGAACGGCAGCGGAACCGGTGCGCTGTCGCGAACGGTACCGATACGCTGTTTCCAGACAACGTTGTTGGTTTTCAGATCCACCGCGGAGACATAACCCCAGGCAGGCTGTTTGCAAGGCAGACCAAACGGTGACAGGAACGGGTTCAGCTCGACGCCATACGGCACGCCATACTGTGGCTGAATACCGGTTTCCGTACCTGAACCACCCTCAGCACCTTTTGGCGGCTCAATCGGGTTGCCCGGGCCACGTGGAACCAGCTTAGAGACAAACGGCAGCGCCATTGGGTTAGCAATCGCGATCTGACGATTAGGATCGACTGCGATGCCGCCCCATTCGAACATACCGAGGTTACCCGGGAAGACCAGCGTGCCCTGCTCAGATGGCGGCGTGAACGGACCTTCATAGCGCAGACGCTTGAAGATCACGCGGCACACCAGCTGGTCGAACATCGTCGCGCCCCACATGTCCTTGTCCGTCAGGTTCTGTTTCGGACGGAAGGTCAGCTCAGAGTAGGGCTGAGTGGCAGCAACATGGTCGCCTTTAGCGGCACCCTGTGGCACTGGCGTTTCTGGCGCGGGAACTACTGGCTTGCCGGTGCGACGATCCAGCACAAAGATATTGCCGGTTTTCGCTGGCGCGTAAACAACCGGTACGGTGTTGCCATCTTTATCGGTGATATCAGCCAGTGTCGGCTGCGACGGCAGATCCATATCCCACAGGTCGTGATGCACGGTCTGATAAGACCAGACCAGCTTACCGGTCGTGGCGTTCAGGGCCAGTACGCTGCTCGCATAACGTTCCTGCTCTGGCGTGCGGTTGCCGCCCCAGATATCCGGCGTGGTCACACCCATCGGCAGGTAAACGGTATCCAGTTTCGGATCGTAAACTGCCGGGGCCCATGAGTTCGGAGAGTTCATGGTGAAGGTGTGTTCATCAGCCGGAATAGCATTCGGGTCTTTCGCGCCGGGATCAAATACCCACAGCAGTTTGCCGGTATTCACATCAAAGCCACGAATCACGCCTGATGGCTCGCGAGTCGAGAAGTTATCGGTAACCGCACCCGCCATCACGATGGTGGTATTGGTAATCACCGGCGGAGAAGTTGGCTCGTACATACCCGCTGTGGTGACAGGCTGTTTATGCTGGAGATCCAGCTCGCCGTTGACACCAAAGGACGGGCAGCGTTCGCCAGTCTCTGCGTCCAGCGCAAACAGACGGCCATCGTTCACAGGCAGATAAATACGACGTGAGCAGATTGCAGGCTGAGTGTTCGCTGCATCGGCTGCTGCGGGCACTTCGTGGTAAGAGACACCGCGACAGGTCACGTGCTGGAAGGTTGGGTTCACCTTCATGCCCGGATCGAACTTCCACTTCTGCTTACCGGTTGCCGCATCCAGCGCAAACAGAATCTGGTGTGGCGAACAGAGATAAAGCGTGTCGCGGATTTTAATCGGGGTCACTTCGTCGGTGATTTCACCGGGATCGTTAGGGGTTTTCATGTCGCCTGTCTGGAACTGCCAGGCAACCTGCAACTCTTTCACGTTCTGGTGATTAATCTGCTTCAGCGGCGAGAAACGGGTTCCCTGCTGATCGCGCGCATACGCGGGCCAGTCAGCATCCGGGATGTTGCTCAGCGGCGTAGCCTGCGGAGCGTTGTCAGCGGTTTCTGGTACAGACCCGTTGATAACCTGCGGATCGTTGAATACCGCATAAGCCAGCACGATGGCACTGGCAATCAGCGCGACAGCCATCGAACCCAGTGCCGCTTTGCTGCCGGCATTGAAGCTGCGATAAACAAACGGCAGGATCAGCCAGACACCGAAGATCACCAGCACATCAGTGCGTGGTGCCAGTGCCCAGAAGTCGGTACCCACTTCCCACACGCCCCAAATCAGGGTGCCGATCAGCAGCAGCGCATAAAGAACCAGCGCAGTGCTTTTGCGACGGGAAAGCAGATAAGCGGTGATAAGCATAATCACACCGCCGAAAACGTAATACCAGGAACCACCAATGGCGGCTAACCAGCCACCGCCAATCAGCATAAACGCGCCCGTCAGCACTGCGAACAGTACTGTCAGGAAACGAATTACGCCAAAAGATGAGGAGTTTTTCCCCATAATATCGACCTCGTTTCGTTGCCATAAAACACACGAAAACAACCAGATAGGCTGTTTCCAGTTATCAAGTACAAATGATTAAAGGTGTTCTTGAGTATCTCTTCCGCTAAGACAGACGGTCCCTTTGTGTTAAATGTTATAGCAAAATTAGATCGAGGTTTGATTTTTTTAGCTTAAAGCGCTTAACAATTGGAGTAATACGACATTTTATGAGGGATTAAAGGACGTTAAGCGCACCGCCATGTGCCCTTAACGCCGGAAGGCAGGATTTGTGAATCAGCCGCTAATAAGTTCGCCATCCGAGCGTTGCTGTTGCCAGCCGCTGATGTTTATCTCAGTAAACTGTTCAGCGGTTAAAGGTGGCGTATGACATCGCACGATGACCTCTGCACCTTTTTCACGGAATGTCGCCATAAAAAAGGGAAAGGTAAATTTTTCGTAATTATCACTGAAGAACGATTCAGTTAAAACAATACCTGAAAAAGGAAAGGATTCCAGTAGTCGCCAGTCTGCTCCCGGCGGTGCAAAATCATAAAGCCAGAAATCAAATTTCGTTGTTAATTCAAGCAGTGACGCACTGTTCGCAGCTAAGCTGGAATAATTTATTCCAATCCGGACGCGCTCATTTTGTAAATGTGCATAGGCGTCCGGAATCGCGATCATTTCCTGCAAACGAATATCGCCAACCGGAACAATCATTAATGCTTCTTCACTTGCAATTTTGTTGTGCAATGAAACAATGTTGTTTGTATTAAGTATATTTCCGCGGTCCTGGTTTTGCTCAAGATAAGGCACGCTATAGCAAATGCCTGTGACATTACGCTTAACGTGATGAATAGGTTCAGTAACATAAGGGTTATATAAACTGTTTTTCATTATCTCTACGAAATGCAATAAAAAGGATTTATTGATAATTAAGCATATAAAAAATCGCATTTTTTTAAACGCGTGAATAAATATAGATCAACTGCATAATCCAAATCACCCTTTTGTTGGATTAGAAAGTAAATATACCTATTAACAGTGAGATGATAATTCCTTTGGTATCTGATGATGTGCTGGAATATATTCAATGGTAGGTATCAATAGGTTGTTAATAATCAGGATGGGGCTGACACACCGTTACTGCAAAGTAATGCAGTGTATTGCGCAGTAAGACAGGGCTGGAGCCGCAGGCCATGCGCTCTCATCCGGGTCTGTTAACCGGGTATCGTCAACATTTACACCAATAACACCGCGCAACGACGCGGGTTTTCTCACCTGATTTGGGATAAGACATGGGATTTATGGCATCCGCAGCGGAAGAGTCGCTGTGGCGACATCGGACTTTTGTCGCCTTCTGGCTAGCGCGCACCTGCTCATCATTTGGTTTTCAGATGTTCTCGGTGGCGATCAGCTGGCAGATCTATGCGCTGACCAACAGCGCAATGGCGTTAGGGATGATTGGCCTGATGCAGTTTCTGCCGTCGGTGTTGCTGGCGCTGCCAGCGGGTCATCTGGCGGATCAGTATGACCGGCGGCGCATCGTCCTGTTCGGCCAACTGGTGGAATTTGTCGCACTGCTGGCATTAGTGGTGCTTACCTTATTTCATACTGCCGATAAGACCGCGCTTTGGGGGCTGGTCTTTATGATTGCGGTGGCAAAAGCGCTGGAGTGGCCGGCGATGTCTTCGATGTTGCCCTCACTGGTGCCTCCTTCGATTCTGGCACGTGCTATGGCGATGAATTCAGTTGGCGGGCAGGCGGCTGTGATTGTCGGGCCAACGCTTGGCGGGCTGCTTTATGTTGCTGGCCCGCATGTGGTGTATGGCGTTTCCGGACTCTTTTATCTGATTTCGCTGACGCTGGTGAGTCTGCTGCGCTATGAGTGCCCGGTGCAGGCCCGTTTGCCAATGAATTTAAAGAATCTGTTTGCCGGTATTCACTTTATCCGTGACCGTAAAGATGTGCTTGGGGTGATTTCACTCGATCTGTTCGCGGTGTTACTGGGCGGCGCGACGGCGCTGCTGCCGATTTTTGCCAAAGATATTCTGCACACCGGGCCCTGGGGGCTGGGGATGTTGCGCGGTGCGCCATCGGTGGGGGCGTTGCTGGTGGGTATCTGGCTGAGCCGTCATAAACTGGAAAAACATGTCGGGATGATTATGTTTGGCTCAGTAGCAGGCTTTGGCGTTGCGACCCTGCTATTCGCGCTTTCCACGCAACTCTGGCTGTCACTGCTGGCGCTTTGCGCCCTCGGCGGCTTTGATATGGTGAGTATGGTGATTCGCGGTGCGCTGGTGCAGCTGGATACGCCGGATACCATGCGCGGGCGGGTGAATGCGGTTAACGCGATATTTATTAATACCTCGAATCAGCTGGGTGAATTTGAGTCGGGGTTGCTGGCCGCCTGGGTGGGCGCAGCACCTGCGGCAGCAATTGGCGGCATCGGTACGCTGATTGTGGTGGCGTTGTGGATGAAGTTGTTTCCGCATCTGCGGCGGCGTCAGAAGCTTGAGAATGAGGTGGATCCGGTTCAGGACTAGCGTTGTAGCGGGTTGGGTTGGCTGAGGAGATGTGTGCGGTTATGGTCTGCGGTGCACGCTCAGGGAACATACGCCTTTCGCAAAGACGCAAAAGCGCCATTCCTGGCAGGCTCAGCGCGGGCGATTACGCACCTCATCCCTGAGGTGCGCCCGTTGCCGGGCCAACGCGTTGCGTTGTTCAAAAACGCTCCCTGCGTTTTTATCCGGGCGGCGCGATGCTTTGCTACAGGCGTATGCTCCCATCACTATAAGTGCGTAAGTTTCCTCGGGCTGAGGAGCGGTTTGTTTGGCTGGTTGTGGGGATTTGTGCGGTGAGTGCGTGGTCGCTGGCGCAGGTTTTATTAGCTGGCTCAGTACAAAGGTTGTAACTGGCCCGAAGGCCAGTACAGGAAGTTACCAGTCATACTGCCATTCAAATCCCAGGATCAGAGGGGGAGGCTGACCCGCAGGATGGGGCTATCAGGCCCCGGTTTTTCCCAGGTTGGCGTCAAATGTTTGCCAGCTTTCACGCATATCCACTACGCTGCGGGTTTTGCGCGCCTCATCGATTTTTATGGCGGTGAGGCCCGCTTCCAGCGCGTCCACGACTGAAACTTTCAGCGGTGTTCCCTGTTTAATATGTTTAACGATCTCTTCGGCCATCAGCGCATCTGCGCCATAGTGGCCATCATAAGCGTTGCCGCTGTAGGCGGTGTCGACCTCTTTCTCACCGCTGCGCGCGTTATGTACACGGAAGTAGTTTCGTACGAAGTCGCCTTCCGCCATGCCGTCAGTGCCCATGACACAGAAACGGCGGAACTCATCCGGCACGTTCAGGTTGGCGTGGAAGGCGAGTGTTGCGCCGCCTTCGTACTCAATCAGGGCAGTCTGGTAGTCGACGATATCAGCGTCGCTGTCGAAGACGGCGTCGGTGCTCGACCAGCCGCTGGGTTTCACGTGGTAGAGCTCTGACTCCGCGGTGATCGCACCCTGCGGCGCATGCGCGGGGGTAAAGGATTTCCGGCCACCAAAGCTGGCGACGCGGATCGGACGCTCCTGTAACAGCCCCTGGTAGAGGTCGATGTCGTGGCAACATTTTTCCAGAATATAGGGACCGGCGTACTTCTCCAGACGTCGCCAGTCGCGCTGGAAGAATGCGCCGTGGTAAGGCTTGATATGTTCTGTCGCCTCGATCGAGGTGATCTCACCCAACTGTCCGGCATCGCGTGCCGCCAGCAGATCGTGATAGAGCGGGGAGTAACGCAGCACCAGACCAACCAGAATGCGTGCCTCGCCATACTGGCGCACCAGTTTCGCCATCTCCATGGTCTGCTCTTCATTAATCACCACCGGCTTTTCGGTAAACACGGTGTAGCCCGCCGCCAGCGCCTGACCCACATGTTCCAGATGCAGGAAGTTGGGTGAGCCAACCAGCACCACATCCATTCCGCCGTGTTCAAGCAGCGCGTCGATGGACGCAAAGGACTGGCCGGGCGCGATACCAAAGCTGTGCAGATTAGGCAGTCCGGCGGGCGCCGGATCGTAATAACCCACTACCGAGAAGGCGTCGTCGGCTTTGCTGAACTCTTTGATCACGTGGGACAGACGAAAGCCGAGACCGATAATGCCTACTTTCATGTTAAACCCCTGCTCCTGAATTCGGATGATGCATAGCCCGCCTGTGTCCGGACGCGCCTGTTGATAATCTGACCACCAACTTATTACGACAGAAAAACTAATGTCAATAACGTGCTGCGCATTTTGCGAGGGTGATTTTTGTTATAGC
Source organism: Pantoea sp. MT58 (assembly GCF_014495885.1). Lineage (NCBI taxonomy): Bacteria > Pseudomonadati > Pseudomonadota > Gammaproteobacteria > Enterobacterales > Erwiniaceae > Pantoea > Pantoea sp. MT58. The sequence continues at coordinate 3,725,574 of NZ_CP061083.1, read as the reverse complement.
CATGTAAATTAACGAAAAAGTGTCGATATGTTTTTGCCATATTTATTTGTTATTGCGATTTAAGTTTTTTTATCCTATCGTTCGCTCATTATGGCTATAACCCTTAATCAGGGAAGGAAGCGCGTGCAACCACACTATCTCCTTGGCATTGATGGCGGCGGTACACAGTGTCGTGCGCGGTTAACCGACCTGCAGGGCCGTGTGCTGGCGGAAGCCACTGGCGGTCCAGCTAACGTCTGGTCAGATTACGACGCGGCGCTGACCTGCGTCGGGCAACTGATTGACCGGATATTGTCACACGCGGGATTAGCCCCGGAGGCTCTGGCGCAGACCGCGCTGGTTGCCGGATTAGCGGGGGCCAATGTCGCCTCGGTGCAGGCAAGGCTTGCCAGCTGGCAGCCTGCCTGTGCGGCGTTACAGGTGGTCAGCGATGTGGAAATCGCCTGTGCGGGTGCACATTCCGGCGCACCGGGCGCTGTCTTTATTATCGGCACCGGCAGTCAGGGAGCCGCGTGGGATGGCGAGCAGTTTACATTGCTGGGTGGCTGGGGCTTTGCCCTCTCTGATCAGGGATCGGGTGCTGAGCTGGGTCGTCGTGCACTGCGTCTGGCGTTGCTGGCCCATGAGGCGATCATTCCACAGAGCGCCTTTACACAGCAGCTGATGACGCAGTTTGACGACAGCCCGGAAACCATGCTGCTCTGGACGCGCTCAGCGACGCCTGCAGACTGGGCCCGCGTGGTGCCGCGGATTTTTGCAGCCGCCGACGCGGGCGACCGTCACGCTCAGGATCTGCTGCATCAGACTGCCGCCGATATCGGCCTGATGGTGCGCCGTCTGATTGCGCTGAGCAGCGGGCGGGTGGCGCTGATGGGTGGCCTGGCCACGCCGATTCAGCGCTGGCTGGACGACGATATTCAGGCCCGGCTGGTGAGGCCGCAGGGCGATGCCCTGAGCGGCGCGCTGATACTGGCGCAGCAGCTGGCGCCTGTCCGATTACCGATCTGACGCTGGCGGAGCTTCTTCCGCCAGATAACCCGAGGAACTTATGACCGCTCCCAACGTAACCGCGCGTATTCTGCGGTTGATTGTTGAAAATGCGCCGATCAGTCAGTCAGACCTGAAAGTCCGAAGCGGACTCAGCATGTCGACCGTGTCGCAGGCCACTAATCGCCTGCTTGCGCAGGAGATTGTGCAGGAGCTGGGGCTGCGTCGCGTATCAATGGGGCGGCCAAAAACCCTGCTGGGCCTCAATCCCGATCGCGCCAGCGTGATTGGCATTCAGCTCAATGCGGAACGTAATCTTATCGTTATGACCGATCTCAGCGGCAATCTGCTGGGCGAACAGCAGATGCCCACAGGCACGCTGACACCCCGCCAGCTTGGCGATGCGCTGGCGAAATTCCTGCGCGGCGTGGAGGAGAAGCGGGTGGGTGCGATTGGTCTGGCACTGTCGGGTCTGGTGGATGCTGAAAATGGCTACTGCATTCGCTCTAAAGTGCTCGACTGGGACAACGTCCCGATTGCGCGTCTGCTGGAAGAACGTTTCTCACTGCCGGTATTTATCGAGAACGACGCCAACGCGATGGCAATGGCGGCGCTGGTGTTTGGTCAGCTTGGCAATGCACAGTCGGCGGTGATCGCCACCTATGGCAAAGGGATTGGTGCGGGCATCATCCTGAATCGTCAGCTCTACCGTGGCCGTCACGGCAAAGCGGGCGAGATTGGCAATGGGCTGGTGGGGGACGGCTCGCTGCGTCTGCTGGAGGATGTCGCCTCATCGCGTGCCATTCTGCAGCGGCTTGCAGCGCAGGAACCGGTGGAAGGCCTCACGTTGCAGGCGCTGGATCAGCGTCCTGCGCCTGAGGTACTGGCGGTGCTGGAAGAAGCAGGACGTGAGCTGGGCATTTCGCTGGCGAACCTGTCAGTGGCCTACGATCCGGATGTGGTTTATCTGGCGATGGAGCCGCACATGGCGTCGCGCATTCTGCTCGATCACATCACTCAGAGCTTCCAGGCCTACCGGCTTAAACTGACGCCACAGATGACGCCGCTGCAGTTCCTGACGGAATCGAACCGGATGTGGGCGCTGGGTGCGGCGGGTTTTGCCGTCAACCGGCTGCTTGATCTGCTGGCGGCGCAGGCCGATGAAGAGCCGGTCACCTGAGTGATCTCTCAAATAAAAAAACGGGCGCTGCGGCGCCCGTTTTTGTTTCCACGCGTCCTTAGCGCAGGCGCATTCCCTGCTCATCAAACAGCAGGCAGTGCGCGGCAGAAAAGCCCAGTTCAACCTGGGTTCCGAGCTCGCGCGTCGTCGCCTCGCGCTCTTCCACGACCAGCATCTGTTCACGCCCGATATCCAGGTAGAGATAGTTGGTGTGACCCAGCATCTCGCCATAAGCCAGCTCGCCGTGAAAGCGCAATGCGTCCGGCGTCTGCGCGGCAGGCTGGAAATGTTCAGGACGAATGCCCAGCGTGACGGTTTGTCCCTCGCGGCAGTCGGCGGCGATTTTCAGCACCAGCCCCTCAATCTTCAGTTCCGGCACCCGCAGTTGCACTTCCCCCGCGCCCGTGGCGCTGATTTCCGCCCGTAGGAAGTTCATTTTTGGTGAGCCGATAAAACCGGCGACAAACAGATTATCCGGGTCGTGATAAAGCGTCAGCGGTGCACCGACCTGCTCAATGCGGCCCTGACGCAGCACCACGATGCGGTCAGCCAGCGTCATTGCCTCCAGCTGATCGTGGGTGACATAAATCATGGTGTTGCCAAGCGAGGCGTGCAGCCGGGCAATCTCAATGCGCATCTGCAGGCGCAGCTCTGCATCAAGGTTAGAGAGTGGCTCATCAAACAGGAAAATGCGCGGATGACGGATAATCGCCCGGCCAATTGCCACGCGCTGTCGCTGTCCGCCAGAGAGCGCGCGCGGCAGGCGGTCGAGCAGTTCGGTGAGATGCAGACGGGCGGCCGTCTGGGCTATCGCCTCGTTAATCTCCGCTTTGGACTTTTTCATTACCTCCAGCGGATACGCCAGGTTGCCGCGCACCGTCATGTTGGGGTAGAGCGCATAAGACTGAAACACCATCGCGATGCCGCGCTCAGTGGCGGGCTGCTGTGTCATGTCCTGCTCCTCAATCAGCAACTGCCCACTGCTGATCTCCTCCAGCCCGGCGATCATCCGCAGCAGCGTCGACTTGCCGCAGCCAGATGGCCCAACAAACACGACAAATTCGCCACTGTTTATCGTCAGATCGATGCCATGAATGACATTAACGTGTTCATACGACTTCTTCACATTCTGCAAGCGCAGGCTGGTCATCGGCTACCTCACTCAGAGTAACTGGCCCATGTAGATGGCATTGCTGCGCATGATTGGGGTAAACCCCATGCGCGCATAGAAGGCACAAACCTGCTCGTTCTGCAGGCTGACGCCAAGATGAACACCACTGACGCCAGCAGCGCGGAGCGCCGCCAGTTCATGCTCAATCATCCGGCGACCCCAGCCGCCTTTCTGTGCCGCCGGCAGCAGGTTGATATGCAGATGAGCAGGCCACTGCGTCACCAGGATCTCAGCGGCCTGCTCGGGATGGCGTATTGAATCGAGCACTTTGCTGTCGAGCGGGGCACTGGCGCTGCGATCGCGATATTTCTCCTGCAACTGCGGCCACCATTCGGCCTGAAGCTGCGCTTCAAACGCGCGGGTATCCGGCGCGGCGACCACGTAACCCTGCACCTCACCGTCCTGCTCCAGTACAAAAGCAAAGTCCGGCGCAAAATGCGCATAGGGCACGGCAAAACGCTGGCCGGGATAGTCAGGATCGGAGTAGAGCGCGCGGGCATCGCCGCCCGCATCGGCTGTTTCCAGGCAGATGCGGTAGAGCGCCGGGTAGTCCGCCGGTGTGGCCGGACGAATGACACCTTGATTCGCCATGGTGAGTTCTCGTGAGTGAGGGAACCGGTCAGGGATTGAACAGCTCCGCAGGTAAAAGTTACGTTAATGAAAGTGGACTTAGTTTTCAAGATAGAATAATTACCTTATCGCACTAACGCAGGCGGTTCGGCAATGTTTACCGGCATCGGGATGCACAACTGTGATCGCCAACACGCCCGGAACAGGGCGGCTGGCGGCAGATTCACGGCCGGTCAAAAGAGAAAAGTGTGAGCGTGATAGGATTTTCATATGTTTTATCAGGACGTTATTTTGCGATTATTCCTCTGGCATCTCCTGCTGCAGAAAAAGTGGCTGGCGACGTGCCGCCACGGTTAATGGCGTAAAAGCCAGCGCGGCGTGCTGATTTTCACGCCATGTCACTGTTTATTTGCGCGTGCTCACAGCCTGACAATTCGGTCGGCAGGCTGTTTGACTTTATTTTTCTATTAAAGTAAGTATGAGTGAGTGCGTTTGTGTGCGGCTGCAGCCTGCAGGATGTCAGGCGGTGAGATGAAAGGATGCCGACCCTGGTCTGAAGAAGGTGAGCATAATGTCTGTTTCTTCCGTTCGTTCGTTCCGAATTCGCAATGTGGGTCGGCTGCTGGTAGCGGGCCTGCTGGCGGGCAGCGTCTCTCATGCCGCCCACGCTGCTGTCACTCTGAATGAGTGGGATATCTACAACTACCCTGAGCAGACCGCTGCGGTGGATGAAGGGATTAAAGAGTTCTCACAGCAGAATCCCGGCATCGTGATTAACCGCTCGGTTCACTCCTTTGAAGATACCCGTATTCCGCTGAAGCTGGCACTGACTGCCGGTGATGGCCCGCAGATCGCCCAGGTCAACCAGGGCGGCGGCGATATGGGTTCGCTGGTTAAAGATAAGCTGTTGCTGCCGCTCGATAGCTATGCCGCCAGCGACGGCTGGACTACCCGCTTCCCGGACTCGATTCTGAAACGTAACCGCTGGTCAGACAGCGGCGAGTTTGGTAGCGGCAAGCTGTATGGCATCGCCAGCCTGGGCGAAATGGTCGGGCTTTATTACAACAAAGCGGTGCTGGACAAAGCGGGCATTGCGGTGCCGAAAACGCTGGCTGAGCTGGAGAGTGCCATGGCGAAGCTGAAACAGCAGGGCACCGCGCCGATGATGCTCGGCCTGCTGGATGGCAACATGGGCCAGCAACTGCTTAGCACGCTGTGGCAGGCGCAGATTGAAAGCCATGACCGCAAGACGCTGGATAATCTGATTTACGATGTGGGCGGCACCTTCAAAGACAGCAAGCTGGTCAATGCCGCCACGATGATGAAGAGCTGGACCGACAAAGGCTACTTCTTCCCTGGCTTCCAGGGCATTGGTCACGACGATGCGGCGACGCTGTTCCAGAACGGTCAGGCTGCGTTCCTGGTCAGCGGCACCTGGTATCTCGGCCAGTTTAAAGACAACAAAGATATTCACTTCGCCGCGATGCCTGCCGGTGAAGGCGTGAAACAGCCGCTGATGGTGGGCGGTACCGATCTGGCGTTCTCAATTACCAGCACCGCCAAAGGCAAAGATCAGCAGGAGGGTGCAGCGAAGTTCATCAACTATATGGTCTCTGATGCCATGGCGAACCGCTGGCTGAAAGTGGGCTTCCTGCCGGCCAGCACGAATAAAGCGGCCAAAATGCCAGCGGATAATCCGCTGCTGGCGGAGGCATATCAGGTCTGGCTGACGCTCAACGACTATGACGGTTTAGGCCACTACGTGGACTGGGCAACACCGACTATGAATGCCGAGCTGAATCAGAACGTCCAGCTGCTGCTGGCGGGCCGTCAGACCCCCGATCAGATGGTGGTGAATTTTGATAACAACTATCAGCGTTACCTGAAAACCCTGAAGCATTAAGCCGGAGGCCCGGCGAACAGCCGGGCCTGAGCATCGTTCTGAACCACGAGTAGGGTTATGTTGAATTTAAGCAGCTGGCGTAATTTCCTCTATGTTCTGCCTGCGGTGCTGGTCTATGCGGTGTTTCTGCTGTGCCCGCTGCTGGCCTCGCTGGGCATCAGTTTTACCGAATGGGACGGCACCTCACTGCCGGTATTTAGTGGCATCAGCAACTACATGCGGATGTTCAGCGATCCGGTGTTCTGGATTGCGCTGGGCAATAACGCCATCCTGATGCTGTTCTATACCCTGTTGCCGATTGGCGTCGGCCTGCTGCTCTGCAGCTTTCTGTATGACACGCGCAACAATAACGAACGCAGCGTACTGCGCATTCTCTTCTTCCTGCCCTACATCATGCCAATGGCAGTGCTGGGTGTGGTGTGGCGCTGGCTCTACAACCCGGCGTTTGGCCCCATCGATCAGATATTACGCGCGATCGGATTGCCCCAGCTGGCGCTCTCCTGGCTGGGTGATTTCACCTGGGCGCTGCCCGCTGTCGGTCTGGTCGCGACCTGGTACTTCTTCGGCTTCTGTCTGGTGCTGTTTATGGCAGGCCTGCAGCGTATGGATCCCTCACTGCTGGAAGCCGCCGATCTGGATGGCTCATCGCGCCGTCAGAAATTTATGCGTATTACGTTGCCCGGCCTGCGGCCCGAGCTGCGGATTGCGCTGCTGCTGACGGTGATCGCCAGCCTGAAAGCCTTTGACCTGGTCTATGTGATGACGCAGGGCGGCCCAGGCACCTCCACCATGGTCACCAACATCTTTATGTATAAGCAGGGCTTTGACCTGCACTACTTTGGCTACGCCTCGTCGGTGGCGGTGTTCAGCATGATTATTGTTTTAGGGATCAACTATCTGATTCATCTGGCCTTAAAGGAGCGTTACTGATGCGAAGCACGCCGGTGATTTCACGCGCGCTGATCTGGATCGTAGCGCTGATGACGATTCTGCCGTTTCTGATGGCGTTGATGACCTCGTTTAAAACCCAGATGGAGCTGTTCCAGGGCATCTTCACGCTGCCAGCCTCGCTGAATTTCAAAAACTACGTGACCGCGTGGCAGCAGGGGCATTTTAACGTCTACTTCCTCAACTCGGTGCTGGTGGTGATTCCGGTCGTACTGTTCAGCGTGCTGCTGGGTATTCTGGCTGGTTTTGGTTTCGCCTGGCTGAAGATCCCCGGTAAAAAAGTGATTGGGGCGATGCTGGCCCTGGGGATGGTGCTGCCGAGTGAAGCCTTTATCATTCCGCTCTATCACGAGCTGCGCTGGATGGGGCTCACCAACACCTATCTGGCGCTGATCCTGCCGCAAATCGCCCTGTCGCTGCCCTTTACCACGCTGATGATCGCCAGCGCGTTTCAGCAGGTGCCGAAAGAGCTGGTAGAAGCGGCGGTGATGGATGGGGCGTCGCGGGTCAAAATTCTGTGGGGCATTCTGGTGCCGGCAATCTGGCCAACGCTGTCGACGCTGGGGCTGCTGCTGTTTATCTGGACCTGGAACGAGTTTCTGATCCCACTGATTCTGGTCAACAAGGATGAGCTGCGCACGCTGCCGATTGGCATGATGTTTTTCCAGAACAAAAACACCATCGACATTCCGGTGCTGATGGCGGGCGCAATGATTGTGATTATGCCGCTGATCGTGGTGTTCCTGATTTTCCAGCGCAAGTTTATCAGCGGCGTCACTGAAGGGGCCGTGAAGTAATTTGTGATATCCCGCACGAAACGGCGTACTGGCGACCAGACAAAGGTTTCCCGCGCCGTGTCGTGCTGGAATTTCTCCTCCTCAATCCTGCGGGAGACGCATGATGCACCTTTCCCTTGCTGATTTTCATCCTGTCGCCGATGGCGAAACCCCGGACACGGCCGTGCTGCAGCGCGCCATGGATCAGATTGCGGCGGCCGGCGGGGGGCGTCTTACCCTGCCTGCCGGGCGTTATCGCAGCGGCTGCCTGAATCTGCCATCTGATTTTGAACTGCACCTGGAAGCGGGTGCGGTGCTGATCGCCAGTCCGCGGCTGGCTGACTACCAGGCGGTGCAGGCACTCAGCTGTGCTGAGAAGTCCCATAACGTGCTGCTCTATGCGCTGGGCCAGCGCAATATCACTATCAGCGGCACTGGCCGCATCGATGGCGAGGGTGAAGCCTGGTTCGCCGCTGAGCGGGATGAGCAGGGTTATCGCCTGCCGCGTCCTGACCGGCCGCGCATTATCGTGTTTGAAGATTGCGAGCAGGTGACGCTGACCGCCTTTACCATCGTGCAGGCGCCAATGTGGACGGTGCATCTGGTGAGCTGTCGCCATGTGCATATCGACCATCTCACTATCGACAACGCGATGACTATGCCGAATACCGATGCGCTGGATATTGACGGATGCGAGGCGGTGTTTGTCAGCAACAGCTACCTCAGTGCCGCTGATGACGCTATCTGCATTAAAACCACCCACAAACCGGCTGCGCTGCGGCGTCCGGCGCGGCAGATTATGATCACCAACTGCCTGCTTCGCAGTTACAGCTGTGCCTTTAAAATCGGCACCGAAACCTGGGATGATGTGGAAGATGTCACGGTGACCGGCTGCACCATTTTTGATTCCAACCGGGGTATCGGCATTCTGTCGCGTGACGGCGGTGCAATGCGGCGTCTGCTGTTCAGTAACCTGACCTTTGCCTGTCACCATGCGCCGCCCTGTCACTGGGGCAAAGCCGATCCGCTGCATATTTCTGTGCGCCATCGCGATCCCGCCATCACACCTGGCGTCGTGGAGCAGGTGCAGTTCAGCAACATGACGGGCGTGGCGGAAGGGGCGATTAATCTGCATGCGGCAGAACCGGGCTGGATACGCGATGTGGTTATCAGCCAGCTTCAGATGCGGCAGACCGTGTCGCCGATGACGCAGGGACACTATGACGTGCGACCACCCTGTAACCCCGACTCACCGACCGGCATGGGGCTGGATAACGCCTACAAACTTGACCCGAAAACCGGTGAAGCCTTTGGCGTAGAGCGCTATCCCGGCGGTTTGCCGGGCCTGTTTGCGCGCGGGGTAGAGAACCTGCAACTGCACAACCTGGTGATCAACAGGCCCGCGCCGTTACCGCCAGGCTGGCATGCTGAATGCGTGGTGCAGTTGCCGGACTGATTTACAGCGCGGCGGCGATGGCCGCGCCGAGCTCTTCGGTGCTGGCGTTGCCGCCGAGGTCGCGCGTCAGATGCTCTCCCGCCGCCAGCGTACGTTCAATTGCATTTAACACCGCATCACCCGCCGCTTTGTAGCCGAGATGCTCCAGCATCATCGCCCCACACCAGATCTGCCCGATAGGATTGGCGATGCCTTTGCCTGCGATATCCGGCGCAGAACCGTGAACCGGCTCAAACAGGCTGGGAAACAGGCCTTCCGGGTTAATATTGGCGGAGGGCGCAATGCCAATGGTGCCGGTACAGGCCGGGCCGAGATCGGAGAGGATATCCCCAAACAGGTTGCTGGCCACCACTACATCAAACCAGTCCGGGTGCAGCACGAAGTTGGCGGTAAGAATATCAATATGATACTTGTCGACGCGAACCTCGGGGAACTGGCCGGACATCGCTTCGACGCGGCTGTCCCAGTAAGGCATGGTGATAGCGATGCCGTTGGATTTGGTGGCGGAGGTCAGGTGCTTCTTCGGCCGGCTCTGCGCCAGCTGATAAGCAAACTTCAGGATGCGGTCAACACCAGTGCGCGTCATCACCGTCTCCTGAATCACCACTTCACGGTCGGTGCCAGGGAACATGGTGCCACCCACGCTGGAGTATTCACCTTCGGTGTTTTCACGCACCACATAGAAGTCGATGTCGCCAGGCTGACGGTTTGCCAGCGGCGCTTTCACCCCTGGCATCAGTCGCACCGGACGCAGATTGACGTACTGGTCGAACTCACGGCGGAACTGTAGCAGCGAGCCCCACAGTGAAACGTGGTCGGGCACCACATCGGGCCAGCCGACCGCGCCAAAATAGATCGCGTCAAAGGCTTTCAGCTGCGGAAACCAGTCGTCAGGCAGCATTTTGCCATGCTGCTGCCAGTAGTCAGCGCTGGCGTAATCGAACCACTCCCAGCGCAGCGGAATGTTAAATTTCTCAGCAGCCGCATTCATTACACGGACGCCTTCCGGCATCACTTCTTTGCCGATGCCATCGCCAGGGATCACAGCAATAGAGTAGATTTTATCAGTCACAGGGCACCTTTCCGGTTGATGTTCGAATTGTGTACGCAGTATAACTGTCGATTCCGGGGAAATAATGAGCCTGAAAGGCAATCCATTGTTGAATCAAAGTAGAGAATCCCGCACCTCCACTGATGACTTAGCCTTCTTTGTTCGCCTGGCCGCGCTGGATAGTCTGACTGCGGCGGCGCGCGAACTGGGCCTGTCACTGGCAGCGGTAAGCAAACGTCTGAGCCAGCTGGAGCAGCGCCTTGGTGTGCAATTGCTGCGCCGCACCACACGCCGGCTGGAACTGACGCCGGAAGGCCGCCGTTATCTGGCGGGCGCGCGTCCGCTGCTGGATCAGCTTGCGGCGCTGGAAGAGGCGGTCAGCGGTGAAACAGCCCAGCTGCGCGGCACCCTCAACATCAACGCCTCCTTTGGTTTTGGCCGTCGCCATATCGCGCCCTGCGTCTCGGCTTTTGCCGCGCTGCATCCGCAGCTCTCACTGTCGTTACAACTCAGCAGCCAGCCGCTTAATTTTCTTGATGCGCACATGGATATCGATATCCGCGTTGGGGAGCCGCCTGACTCGCGGCTGGTGGCACGTAAGCTGCGAACCAATCCGCGTATCCTCTGCTGTTCGCCCGCCTATGCTGCCCGGCACGGCCTGCCTGCCACTGTGCGCGATCTGGCGCAGCACAACTGCATTTTACTGCGTCAGCACGACAGCGATTTTACCCTGTGGCGGCTGACCTGCGGTGAACAGAGCATCAGCCAGAAAGTGCGCGGCAGCCTGATCACCAACGATGGTGAAGTAGCGATGCGGCTGGCGATGGATGGACATGGCATTCTGCTGCGTTCCTGGTGGGATGCGCAACACAGCCTGGCTGCGGGCGAATTGTTGCCGGTGCTACCGGACTGGCAGGCACCTGATGGTGATATCTTTGCGGTCTGGCAGGCGCAACGCCAGCTTCCGGCTCGTATTACCGCGTTTGTGGCGTTTTTGCAGAATAATCTTCAGGTTGTTGATTAGTCGAGGTTATAAATTGAGTGACGGGCACAGAAAAGCGCCTGTGGACAATAAATATACCGCATTAAGCTGATTCGGTTGCTTCAGGGTGCCGTTGCGTTTACACCCTTTTTAGTGATGCGTATGATTCTCATTCTTTTTCTTCCCTGCCTGCCCGCTGTGTTGCGGCCTGCCGGGAGCAGCAGATGGATAGGGGAGTTAACTATGAAAGCGTTGTTCAGCTCGCGTAAAGCGGCACTCGCACTGGCGATAGTCACCACCTTCAGCCTGACGGCGTGCCAGATGAGAGCGAAAAAAGTGGATGGCAATGCGCTGATGGTGATGCAGCCCTCCAGCCCCGACAATCTGATTCAGCGCGAGCTGGGCGACGGATTATATGAGATGGCGTATCTGCCCGCCAAAAATACGCTCTATGTGGTCAGTGCGCCCGAGGGCAAGGATATCAGTGGCGGTATGATCTATCGTCTTGATGGCACCACGCTGCAAAGCACCGGGGCGGGGCATTACGATCTGAAAAATGCGGGTCTGAGCAGTGGACAGGATGGCAGCGCGCTTTACACCACCCAATCAGTGGATGGTGGCATCGCTAAGATCGATCCCGATACCGGCAACGTGCTGAAGCGCCTGATGTTTGACGAGAAGAATGAGAAAGGATCGCCGGTGAAAACCCGCGAGATCTTTCTGCATGACGGGCTGCTCTATGTCGGCGGCGCAGACGAACCTGGCGTGATCTGGGTCGTTGATGCGAAAACCCTGACGCTGAAAGCCCGGATTAAAAATGCTGGCAAAGGTGTTACAGGCATTATCTTCTCGCCAGTCAGCGATCGCATTTATGCGGCGAACGGCAGCGGTGAAATCCTGGTGATCAATCCGCGCAATCACAAAATCGAGCAGCGCCTGACGGCAGGTGATGGGCAGGACACTCACTTCCTGAATATGGCAGAAGATCCGGCAACCGGTCGCCTGTTTGTCACGGATAACGCCAAAGAGAAAAATACCCTGGTGTTTGATGAGCGCAGCGGCAAGGTGATTCAGCGCCTTGATCCAGGCGATTCAGTGGGGATTAAGTTTAACGGTAAGCGCAATGAGATTTATATCAGCCAGCGCGAATCGAAGAAGGTGCTGCAGCTGGATGGCACCACGTATGAAGTGAAAAACAGCTGGTCGTTTGAGGGGCATCCAGAAAGCCTGCTGGTCTCACCGGACGGCCAGACACTGTATGTGACTCTGAAGCAGGGCTTCAATGACGACCACAGCCATCAGCTTCTGGATGGCGTGGCGCGTATCACGCTGCAATAAAAAAGGCGGCATCGCTGCCGCCTGAAGTCTTACTTAGCTACACCCTCGACCAGCACCACGCGATAGTTCGCGCCTTTCAGACGGTGCGCTTTGGCAGCCTGATATTCCGGGCTGTCATACCATGCATGTGCTTCTTCACGGCTCGCGAATTCCAGAATTACCACACCTTCTGCTTCCTGACCTTCCAGCGTTTCCAGCTCGCCATAAAAGGCGAGAGGGTTGATCTGATGATCGCCGCGCGCCTGGCCCGCTTTCTCGGCGTAGATCGCCATTTCGTCCGGGTTCAGGGTGTTATCACGAATAAATACAACGTATGCACTCACAGGTCTCTCCTTACGCTTTTTTATCCTGGGTTTTGGTATCGAAGTCAGCCGCATCATGACGCTCATGCAGCTGATCGGCCGGGTCGCCCATGACGCGGTTGACCTTGCGGCCACGAATAACGGCAGGACGCTGTGCGATCTCTTTCGCCCAGCGAACCACATTTTTATAGGACTGCACATCCAGGAATTCGGCTGCGCCATACTGGTCATTCAGCACCATGTTGCCGTACCACGGCCAGGTGGCGATGTCAGCGATGGTGTAGTCATCACCCGCCAGATAGCGGTTATCAGCCAGCCGACGATCCAGCACATCAAACTGACGCTTCGCTTCCAGTGTGAAGCGGTTGATGGCGTACTCAATTTTTTCTGGCGCGTAGTGATAGAAATGACCGAAACCGCCGCCGAGATAAGGCGCTGAGCCTTGCAGCCAGAACAGCCAGTTCAGGGTTTCAGTACGGCCAGCGATATCTTTCGGCAGGAAGTAGCCAAACTTTTCCGCCAGATAGAGCAGAATATTGCCGGATTCAAATACCCGAATCGGCGGCGTTGCGGAGTGGTCGCTCAGCGCAGGGATTTTCGAGTTCGGGTTCACATCGACAAAACCGCTGGAGAACTGATCACCTTCGCCGATACGGATCAGCCAGGCATCATATTCAGCATCGTTGACGTTAAGTGCCAGCAGCTCTTCCAGAAGGATGGTGACTTTCTGGCCGTTAGGCGTGCCGAGCGAATAGAGCTGTAAAGGATGTTTACCGACCGGCAACGCTTTTTCATGGGTGGGACCTGCAAACGGACGATTAGTTTTCGCGCCGTTACCTTTGGCTTCAGGGTCCCAGGTCCAGACTTTTGCGGGCTGATATGCATTTTCCGACATAATGAAAGTTCGCCTTATGGTGTGGTATTGGTCTGGAGTGTAGCAGGTGCTGCAAAGGGGGTTTAACTCTGCTGGCTGTGCGAGGGTGTGCTAAAACGGGGCGAGCTCAGGCGGGTCGCGGCATCAGAGAAAAGTGAATAAAAGTGTGTCAGGCGGGGCGTTTGTTGTCCTGAACAGACATTACCGTGCAGCCAGCCATGACTGCACGGCAGGTCGGTTACAGCAGTTCGCGCTCAATCAGTTCGCGGGTTTCAATCGCCTGAACTTTCATCTTTTCCGGATAGCCAAACAGAGACGCTGCGATGATCGGTTCACCGCCGACTTTATGGGTGCGGGTAGCAAAGCCGGTGTCGCGCAGCGTTTTGAACAGGGTATCGAAGTCCACTTCGCCTTCGCCCACGCCAACATGCTGGTGGATGGTGGCATCCACGCCTGGCGGGTTAACGATATAGCGACAGTGTTTTGTATGGTTCATGGTATCGGCGATCAGCATGTGCGACAGATCGTCACCCGCGTACTCCAGCATCGGTTTCACATCCCCTTTGCCTTTGTCATAGAAGAAAGTGTGTGGCGCGCTGTAGATATACTTTACGTTATCGCTGCGGAACGACTTCACGATATCCACGGTTTCGTTGTTCTCTTCGCAGAAATCCCACGGATGCGCCTGAATTTCGACGCGGATGCCTTCACGTTCGATGATCGGCAACAGCTCTTCCATTGAGCGATAGAACATCTCTTCACAGATTTCCGGTTCGTTAGGGGTGCCGGAGAGTTCGGTGTTAATCACCTGCACACCCATCTCAACCGCAATCTCAATCATCCGCTTCCAGTTCTTCACCGCTGCCTGACGGCGCAGCTCATCCGGACCTGACCATCGGTAAACAACGATAAACGAGGAGATCTCCAGCCCGGTGGCGCTTAACGCATTTTTATACTCGGTGATGATTTCACGGCTGGCTTTAGGATGTTTATAAAACGGGTTGATCTGCGGATGTGGCGACTGTTCGATATATTTGTATCCCCAGTCGGCCACCTGATGAACCATACGGGTGATGCCTAAATCTTTGATTACATCCACATCAAAAGCGATTTTCATCTTTCTGCTCCAGGCACATTAAAGTTGCTGTTCTTCATTGAAGGTGATGCCAATCTGCTGCCTGACGTTGTCCATCGCAGCCAGGGTGATAATCGCCTGGTCAAGCGAATGGACAGGGGAGTCGGTCAGGTTCTGGCCGATACACCAGGCGAAGTGGTTAATTTCATGGCTGAGCTGTTCATACCGATTAGTGGGTTCCTGCCATTGCAGGCGGTGACACCGGTCGCTGGAGGTCAGGGTAAAATCACCAGGCGCATAGAACTGGCCCGCCAGCTCCAGCGTGGCGTCGCGACCGGCGATCACCGCACAGCCTGGCGTGTTGCTGAACAGCGTGGTATTCAGCAACGATTGCATGCCGTGCCGATGGGTAAACAGCATCGACGTCTGACCGTTAACGCGGCCATTCGGGACGGGCTGACCACGGGCGACGATCGTTTCAGGCGCACCGCCGCCCACAAACACACTCAGCGCCACCAGATAACTGCCGAGGTCAAGCATTGGGCCGCCCGCCAGGTCGGCATTGAAAATGCGATGATCCGGCGTGAAAAACTCACCATGATCGGCAATCAGGGTGTGGACCTCACCGGGTACGCCATCCTCCAGCAACTGACGGATGACGTCATACTTCGGCGTGAAGTTGCACCACATCGCCTCCATGCAGAGCAGGTTCGCGGCAGCGGCGGCCTGTTTAAGCTGCGTTGCCTGCTGCGCATTCAGCGCCAGCGGCTTTTCAATCAGCAGAGGCTTTCCGGCGGCAATCGCGCGCAGACCATCGGGGAAATGGTGGTTGTGAGGCGTAGCGATATAGACCGCATCAACATCCTCCCGCGCCAGCAGCGCATCCAGGCTGTCTGTGGCATGGCCGATTGCCCATTTGTCGGCAAAGGCCTGCGCTTTTGCCGGGTCACGTGCGGCGACTGCCGTGATCTGCTGCCGGGTATGCCGACGCAGCGCATGGGCAAAATGATCGGCTATCCAGCCTGGCCCGATAATGCCCCAGCGCAGTCGTGGAACCTGGCTGGCATCCGTTATGCGTGGAGCCGGAAGCGTTGAAGGGAACATAGCTTTTCCTTTTTTACGTACGGGCAGGTGGTGCTCAGGACTCCACTATAGAAAGCCCGCCGTCGTCGCTCTAACCTTTTAATGATGTGATCCCATCAACCGAATCGGTGTGGGATTTTTATCCGTTTTAGCAAATAGATGTTTTGAAGAGAATGCAGAAAGAAATGAATGTTTCATTTTGAGAGGGTGATCAAGGTTAGCACTGATTTTCTATCAAAAAAATGAGAGGAAATGGCCGTGTCACGATAAAGTGTTGATGGCTTATTTAACAGAATCTAAAAGCGTAGCCGTCAGCTAACGCTACCGATAGCAGCAGGGAGAAGGATAATGTCTAAAGTGACGATGACCGCGATCGCGCAGGCGGCGGGCGTGGGTGTGGCGACGGTAGACCGGGTGCTGAACCGCCGTGCGCCGGTTCGCAGCGTGACTGAACAGAAAGTGCTGGCGGCGGCGCGCGAGCTGGGTTATCGCCTGACGCAGGCACACAGTCAGGCCATCCCGACCCTGGCAGAGACTCCACTGCGCGTGAGCTTTATCCTGCTGCCTGCCCGCTATTCATTTTATCAGCAACTGGGCGAAGCGCTGAATCAGCAGCTTAAGATGCAGCAGCCACAGGGCCGCGAACCTGAATTCTGCTGGCATGACATTCACGAAGTGGACGCGGTGGCGCAGTCGCTGCGTCAGCTGGCTCAGCGCAGCGATGTGATTGCGCTGGTGGCGCTGGACCATCCGCTGATTCGTCACGCCATTCAGGATGTGTCACGACTGGGCGTACGAGTCTACGCGCTGTTCTCCGATTTCTCGCCCTGTGAGCATGCGGGGTTTATCGGCATTGATAATCAAAAAGCGGGGCGCACTGCCGCATGGATGGCGCAGCATCTGCTGCGTGAGCCGGGATGCGTCGGAGTACTGCTGGGCGATCACCGCTTTACCTGCCAGGAGAGCAGCGAGATCAGTTTTCGCTCCTATCTGCGTGAGTCGGGCATCCGTCAGCGGGTACTGGAACCGTTAAAGACTTTTGAGTCGTCAGAGGGTGGCTATCAGGCAACCCGCCAACTGCTGGAGACCCATGATGATCTGGTGATGATTTATGCGCCCTGCGGCGGCATAGAGGGTGTGGTGCGGGCACTGCGTGAGAGCGGGCGCCGGGAGATCGACCTGCTGTGCCACGGTCCGCTGCCGGGTGATGAACTGGCGCTGATTGACGGCACCATCACGCTGATGCTGCGTCATCGCCTTGATGCCATGGCAGAGGCGGTCATACATACCTGTCTCCACAGCCGATCGGAGCAGCACGACCATTTTGCGCAGGTCACCGTGCCGTTTGAGATCGTGACGCGTGAAAACCTGTAAAAAGAGCAGGTTAGCCTATATTTGATAGTAATCTATCATTTATCGCAATTTTTAAACGCGATCTCTATCAAAAAATGAAACTTTCACTGTTGTCCAGGATGAAATTTTTATTTGATACTGCCCGCAGTTCTCACTGCACAGGCAGATATCATGACCTTTCATATTGCTAATGCGCCCTGTAGCTGGGGCGTGGATGATCCCGCTAATCCCTGGCTACCGCCGTTTCACAAAGTCCTGACCGAGGCCGCGCAGGCTGGCTACCCCAGCATCGAACTCGGCCCCTGGGGTTATCTGCCAGTGAATGCCGATGAGCTGACCCGGCAGCTTAATGCCCACTCGCTTTCGCTGGTGGCGGGGACGATTTTTGATGATTTAGTCAGTGAGGCGCATTTTCCGGCGCTGGTGACGCTGACTCACAATCTGTGTCGCACGCTCGCCAGCGTGCCGACAGCCGCCAGAACACCTGGAGCCAGCGCGCCTTATCTTGTGATCATCGACTTCGGCAATCCGGAGCGGGCGAAATATGCGGGTCAGTCAGAAAAAGCGCCACGCCTTTCCGCGGATGACTGGCAGTGCATGATGCAGCACATCACTATTCTGAGCGAGATTGCCTGGCAGGAGTATGGCGTGCGGCCGGTGATCCATCCGCATGCGGGCGGCTGCATTGAGTTTGCTGATGAGCTGGCGCAGCTGGTTTCTGACATTCCGCATGACGTCGCCGGTTTATGCCTGGATACCGGCCATCTCTATTACGCCGGAATGGATCCCGTTGCGTCGCTGGAGCAGTACTGGTCGCGCATCGATTACCTTCATTTTAAAGACGTCAACCAGCAGATCTGGCGTGACGCGCGCTCTCGCGGACTCGACTTTTTCACCGCCTGCGCGCAGGGCGTGATGTGTCCGCTCGGGCAGGGCGCAATCGACTATCCGGCGGTGCGTAATCTGCTGACTGAGCGTAATTATCAGGGCTGGATCACCATCGAACAGGAGCGTGATCCGCGCCATGCCGACACCAGCCTGCGGGATGTTAAAGCCAGTCTGGACTATCTCCGATCAACAGGATTCTGAGGACAACAGCATGATTAACGGTAAAAAAGCGGCTAATCGCTCACTTCGCTGGGGCATGATCGGTGGCGGCGGCACCAGTCAGATTGGTTATATCCATCGTTCGGCGGCACAGCGTGACGGTAACTTTGTGCTGCTGGCGGGCGCGTTTGATCTTGATGCGGTACGTGGGCGCGAGTTCGGTCAGGCGCTGGGTGTGGCACCTGAACGCTGTTATCCTGATTATGCCAGCCTGTTCGCCGGGGAAGCAGGGCGCGAAGATGGCATAGAAGCGGTGTCGATCGCCACACCTAACAATACCCATTTCGCCATCTGTCGGGCGGCACTCAATGCCGGGCTACATGTTGTATGCGAGAAGCCGCTCTGTTTTACGGTCGAAGAGGCCGATGAGCTGGAGCAGCTAAGTCGTGAGAAGCAGAAAATTATTGGCGTCACTTATGGTTATGCCGGGCATCAGTTGGTTCATCAGGCCAGAGAGATGATTGCCGAAGGGGCCCTGGGAGAGATCCGCATCGTGAATATGCAGTTTGCTCATGGCTTCCATAATGAAGCGGTGGAGCTACAGAGTGAAAGCACCCGCTGGCGGGTCGATCCGCGTTTTGTTGGCCCGAGTTACGTGTTAGGCGATCTGGCGACGCATCCGCTATTTATCGCTGAAACGATGTTGCCGCAGTTAAAAGTGACGCGTCTGCTCTGTTCCCGCCAGAGCTTTGTCACGTCGCGTGCACCACTGGAGGATAACGCCTTTGTGATGATGGAGTATGACAACGGCGCGGTCGGCACGCTCTGGGCGTCGGCGGTAAATGCCGGATCGATGCATGGGCAGAAGATCCGCGTGGTTGGATCGAAAGCCAGTCTGGAGTGGTGGGATGAGCAGCCAAACCAGCTGCGATACGAAGTGCAGGG
This sequence comes from Pantoea sp. MT58, assembly GCF_014495885.1. Classification (NCBI taxonomy): domain Bacteria; kingdom Pseudomonadati; phylum Pseudomonadota; class Gammaproteobacteria; order Enterobacterales; family Erwiniaceae; genus Pantoea; species Pantoea sp. MT58. The sequence continues at coordinate 3,706,533 of NZ_CP061083.1, read as the reverse complement.
CGAACCCGTGCGGATTCTGGAGCGCGGCATGGGCTATCTCAGCCCGCGCGCGCTGGAAGAGGACCGCATTGGCGGAGGGCACTCCGAGGGATTATTTGAAGCCTGGTCGAATCTTTATCGCCGCTTCGCACTGGCTATGGATGCGACCGATCGCCACGACTCTGCCTTCCTTGAGGATTTCTGGTATCCCGATGTGCATGCCGGATTAGCGGGCGTGCGCTGGGTGGCGCAATGCGTGAAATCAGCGGACGCCGGAGCGGTGTGGGTGGCGTGCTGAAGCGAATATAACGTGAGCGAGCAGACTTTACGGCTGCGGTATAAAGTTAAGCGCTATCTCCTGTGACTGAGCATAAACCGGTTGGATATGGGCCAGACAGCCCGTATTGGCCGGTTAATTTACTTAAAGCCCGGAACGATGGCTGACAGGAAAAGTAAGCAGCAGAGCATGAGGGGTTCCAGAAATCCGATTACCTGTGCAGAGATATAGTACCTGGACGCATGACCGCCGGAGCATTAAATAATTCTGTTAAACGCTGCACATCTCATCATTGTCTGACTCACTCTGTCTGCATCCGAACGATTGTTGTTCCTGCTCATGTTTATTCAGCAGCGGCTAACATGTGCAGGTCGCAGACGTGATTTCTATTTTCCCCTCATTCATATCGTGTCATTGCACGCGTCATTTCACTATTCCGGAAACAATCTGTTAACCAGCGTTGTCATTTTAGTTCAGCAAAATAAATAACACCGATTTAACCAAGCGATTAATTTTTATTGAAACACAGTAAATGCTGTTTGTTTTTTTAAACATTTATCTTCTCCTGCTTCCCGTTTATTGAATAAAGCCATAAATCAGATATTTCGCGCAACTGATGGAAAATCGTACTGCTTAGTGATTAATGTAAATCAGCCGCTTACTGCACACCCTTATTCTGTAAGACCTTATCGGGATTCGCAGGAAAATTCTTATAAATCATCATGATGATTCGGGCTTGTTAAAATCAGCATCGGTAATATTCTGTTACATCTTTCCGTTTACGCTCAGGCATTCAACGTTCCTACACTCCGCCTACTGGGTTTTATCTGAATTTTTTCATTTCAGACAAATGACTCAGAAATACCGTGTCGACATGCTGGTGAAGGGAATACGCCCGCTTTTAATTCCGGATTTCTGATTTACGTCGGATGACGTGAAACGTGAAGCTGTTCTGGCAGGGTCTTACTTTTCCGTTTATTTCTCACTGGCACTGACCGCTTCTGTCAATTCATAGAACAGGGACAACCATGTCTGACTCTTCCTTTCAGTCCGAAATACCCAAAGCGCGCATTAATTTAAAACTTGATTTGCACACGGGAGGCGCAGGCAAAAAAACCGAGCTCCCGCTGAAATTACTGGTGGCGGGCGACTTCAGTAACGGTCAGGCGTCTGCGCCCCTGTCCGAGCGCAAAAAAATTAACCTGAATAAAAATAACTTTGACGCCGTGCTTTCTGAATATTCCCCGAAAGTAAACCTGACGGTTAAAAACACGCTGGCCGGTGACGGCAGCGAAGACAACATCAGCCTGACCTTCCGTAGCATGAAGGATTTCACCCCGGAGCAGGTCTCCCGCCAGATTCCCCAGCTGAAAGCCATGCTTTCCATGCGAAGTTTACTGCGTGATTTAAAGGCGAACCTGCTGGACAACCAGACGTTCCGCAAAGCACTGGAAAACATCCTGCTCGACCCGACGCTAAGCGCAGAGCTCAGAGCCGAACTTTCAGCCCTGGTCCCTGAACAGCCATAACGATTTAACGGATTAATAAGGAAGATGCTGATGTCTGTACAAAACGGCAGTGCCGCGGCTGGCGAAGGTGTGGTGCAGGAACGTCCTGCAGCCGGCGGGATTTATGCCTCGCTGTTTGAAAAAATCAATCTGACGCCGGTCGCCGCGCTGAGTGCGCTGGACACCTGGCAGGACGCGCAGGCGATGTCGGAGGCCACGGCGGACGAGCGGCTGACGGCGGGCATGCAGGTTTTTCTGGAGTGCCTGACCAAGGCGGGCTCAAAGGTTGAAAAACTCGACAAACACCTGATTGACCACCATATCGCGGAGCTGGACTGGCAGATTAGCCGCCAGCTTGACGCCGTCATGCACCATGAGGCCTTTCAGGCAACAGAGAGCCTGTGGCGCGGCGTCAAATCCCTTGTCGACAAAACCGATTTTCGCCAGAACGTGAAGATTGAGCTGCTGGATATGTCCAAAGAAGACCTGCGTCAGGACTTCGAAGACAGCCCGGAAATCATCCAGAGCGGCCTCTATAAACACACCTATATCGATGAGTATGACACGCCGGGCGGGGAGCCGGTTGCCGCGCTGATTTCCGCTTACGAATTTGATGCGTCTGCGCAGGATGTCGCCCTGCTGCGCAGTATTTCCAAAGTGTCTGCCGCCGCGCACATGCCGTTTATCGGCTCTGCCGGCCCGAAATTCTTCCTGAAAGAGAGCATGGAGGAGGTGGCGGCCATCAGGGACATCGGCAACTACTTTGACCGCGCCGAATACATCAAGTGGAAATCGTTCCGCGAGACGGACGATGCCCGCTACATCGGTCTGGTGATGCCGCGCGTGCTGGGCCGGCTGCCGTACGGCCCGGACACCGTGCCGGTGCGCAGCTTCAGCTACGTGGAGGAAGTGAAAGGCCCGGATCACGACAAATACCTGTGGACCAGCGCCGCGTTTGCCTTTGCGTCCAACATGGTGCGCAGCTTCATCAGCAACGGCTGGTGTGTGCAGATCCGTGGCCCGCAGGCCGGGGGTGCCGTTCAGGACCTGCCGATTCATCTGTACGATCTGGGTACGGGTAATCAGGTGAAGATCCCGTCAGAGGTGATGATCCCGGAAACCCGCGAATTTGAGTTCGCAAACCTGGGCTTCATTCCGCTCTCTTACTATAAGAACCGCGATTACTCCTGCTTCTTCTCGGCAAACTCCACGCAGAAGCCGGCCCTGTATGACACCGCCGATGCGACGGCTAACAGCCGCATCAATGCCCGTCTGCCGTACATCTTCCTGCTGTCGCGTATTGCCCACTACCTGAAGCTGATCCAGCGCGAAAACATCGGCACCACCAAAGACCGCCGGCTGCTGGAGCTGGAGCTCAATACCTGGGTGCGCAGTCTGGTCACGGAGATGACCGATCCGGGCGACGAGCTGCAGGCCTCACACCCGCTGCGCGATGCGAAAGTGGTGGTGGAAGACATTGAGGATAACCCGGGCTTCTTCCGCGTGAAGCTGTATGCGGTGCCGCATTTTCAGGTGGAAGGGATGGACGTCAACCTGTCACTGGTTTCCCGGATGCCGAAGGTAAAATCGTAAGCTAAGGCAGGAAGCCAATGAGAACGGAACAGCCGTTATGGGGAAGAGGCGTGATGGTCTCTCCCCAGCACTTCCAGCAACAGGTCGCGTATGCGGCCTGGTCTGCCGAAGGTATCGCCCGAATGGGGTTATCACACCCCTGGGGCGTGATAAATGTCGCTTTTGAACCAGAAACGCTGAGGCTGGGCCGACTGCAGGCCCGCCATCTGCACCTTCGGTTCCCGGACGGCACGCTTATCGACACGGATAATGCTGACGATCTGCCACCGGTACTGGCACTTGAGGATGAATCACAGGACGTGGTGGTCGTTCTGGCTCTTCCGCTGATGCGCGCGAATGGCGGTAACTGCCTTAAACCTGATGAGGTGGCCGAGCGTCCGGTGCGCTACCGCCAGTGCTGGCGGGATGTCCGGAATATATTCGGGGAAGACACCCGTCAGATTGCGGTGATGCAGCCATTGCTGACGCTGCGTTTCGCCCATCAGAACAACAGCGATTACCTGACCTGTCCGGTTGCCCGTCTCCAGCAGGATTCGCAGGGAGGCTGGGCACTCGATGACACCTGGCTTCCGCCTTTGCTGGCTCTGCAGGGCAGCCGCTGGCTGGTGACTCAGCTGGAGCAGCTGATGACGCAACTGCGTGCTCGTCTGAGTCGCCTGATGAATATGCGTCGTGAAAGTAACGAACGCATGGCCGATTTTGCCGTGGCTGACGTCTCCCTTTTCTGGCTGCTCAATGCCCTGAACAGCGCTGAACCGGTACTCAGTCAGTTTCAGCGTCACCCGCAAAGCCCGCCTGAACGTCTGTACCCGGAGCTGGCGCGGCTTGCGGGAAGTCTTCTGACCTTCTCGCTGGAACACCAGGTCAGTGCCATTCCGGTCTGGCAGCATGAGCAGCTGAATAACGTCTTCCCGCCACTGTTTGATTTACTGGGCGATCTGCTTGAGGCCAGTCTGCCGTCGCGGGTGGTGGCTATTGAGCTTGAGCATGATGCACGGCTTCACTTCTGGCAGGCCCGGCTGCATGACCCACGGCTGCGCGAAGGGGCTGATTACTATCTCTCCGTGCGTTCACCCATGCCGGTGGCCCGGCTGCAGGAGCAGTTCCCGCGCCAGTGCAAGGCCGGCAGTCCCGATCACGTCAGGAGTATCGTCAATTCGTCACGGACAGGCGTACCGCTGACGCCACTGCGCCATGTGCCTGCCGCCATTCCACTGCGTCTGGAAAACCAGTATTTCAGCCTTGATGTCTCTCATCCTCTGGCTATTGAAATGCTTCAGGGTGGCACCTGCATGTTTTACGTTCCGGGCATGCTCGGCGAGCCTGAACTTGAACTCTTTGCGGTACTGAGAACATGAGTAAGCGTAAACGTGGCGTGTCCGCGTCCATTGATATTGATGCCCTGCTGCAGAATACCTGGTTGCAGGTGATTAGCCTGTGTCACGGTCCGATATTCCAGGAGGGAGAGGGACGCCTGTTGTGGGAGTACTGCATTGCTGATGTCGAACGGGTGCAGCAGGCGCTGAAAGCGAAGGAACTCGATGAAGTCAGCTGTCAGCATATTCTCACTGCGCAGTGTGCGCTGCTTGATGAGGCAGTCAAAGGTCGCGGTGTGGAGGATGATGCCTGTGTGCAGTGGTATGACATTCCCCTGCAGGGACATTTCCTTGGCACCATGGACGCTGGCGATACGCTCTGTGATCGGATGCGGGATGTGCTGCGTGAGCCCGATCCTGACCATGCTGTCGTGACCTGCTTCCAGCGCGTCATGATGCTGGGATTTCTCGGCAGTTTCCGATCGCTGAGTGACCCGGAGCGCCAGAAACTTGTCAGTGCACTCAGCGAACATGTCACGCCGTTCAGTTATCCACAAACCCATCCGGTGCTGGCGGAAAGCCTTGCCACAGGCCGAATGGGCGGCTGGCTGGCGTCATGGCCCGTGCGTATTGGTCTGAGCGTAGTGGTGGTGGCTGCACTCTGGTGGGGGCTGAACTACTGGCTGGATCAGACGCTGCTGACCCTGTTGCCGGGAGCCGTGACATGAGTCCTGCACAACAGCGCGGACTTGCGCTGTGGGCCGCCCTGCTGAGTGCAGTGATCTGCCTGGGGTTTCTGCCGCTATCCCGGCTGATGTCCGTGCTCGTTCTGCTTACCGTTCTGGGGCTGATCCTGGCGATCCTGACTGTCGCCAGTCGTCGTGCGGCGCAGGATGTCATCCTGCATCTGGATGGTCTTCCGGAGGCGCCTTATCGCCATCCTGTGGTGCTGATCTGTGGCGATCTTCCGCAAGCCTGGACGCAGCCGTCACCGGTGCTCACGGTCGCGCAGGGTTGCTGGATCCGTGTGGAAGATCATCAGGATCTGGAGCAGGCAGCCCGTCAGGTATTGTGGCTTCGTCCCGACTGGGGGCGTCAGCTGTCGGTGATGATTACTGTCTGCCCGCAGAAACATGCCGACAGCGAGCGCCTTACCCAACACCTGCTGGCTCTGCGCTGGCAAATCAGCCAACTGCGTAAAGCAACGGGCCATTCTCTGCCGCTGGTTCTGAATGGTCAGGTTGGCAGCGCGATGATGAATGACATGCTCTGGCAGGTGGCCATACCGGGGGAAAGCGTGAGGATGTGGCGTGCGTCTTCAGCACCGTGTTCCATCGCTGCATGGATCACCACCGGTGGGCTGCCTGCGATGCAGCAACAGGTGCTGATGAACAGTCTGATGAGCTGGTTCCATCACCACGTTGAAGCTGTCTTTACAGATGAGAACCCCGATGTTCCTGCCATTGCACCGCTGGCGATGCTATGGGGAATGGGACCAATTCTTGCCGGAAGTCTGGCCACATCAGTTTGGACAGCATGGCTTTCCCATCGCACGGCGATGCAGCAGGTGGCAGGCTGGCAGCCAATCGGGTCCGACAGTACGATTTTATCCCCCTTCCCGGATTTTGTCCTGCCGCTGCTGCCAGAAGGAGAGGGCCTGACCTCGCGTGGACGCAGCTGGCGTTGTGCTCTCGGTATTTTCACGCTGGCGGCAACCGCAGCACTGCTTAGCAGTGGCTGGAACAATCGTCAGTTGCTGCAGCGTGTGAGTTTCGATATTGCCCGCTATGACCGTATTCCGATGCAGGATTCCGGACCAAAAGCCAGCGCCGTTGCCACTCTGCGTGATGATGCGACAGAGCTGGATGGCTGGGCGCGGAATGGGGTACCGGCACGGATGAGCCTCGGCCTGTATCAGGGTGAGCGTCTGCGAATGCCTGTGCTGGATGCCATCCGTTCTTATGAACCCCCGTCACTGCCGCCTGAACCCCAGCCGATCCCTCAACCGGTAACGAAAATTGTCCGTCTCGACAGTATGTCGCTGTTTGACTCCGGCAAAGCGGTGCTGAAAACAGGCTCCACCAGAATGCTGGTCAATTCTCTGGTCGGCATTAAGGCAAAACCGGGCTGGCTGATTGTCGTGTCCGGGCATACCGACAACACCGGTAATCCGCAACTGAACCAGACGCTGTCGCTCAGGCGTGCCGCCGCGGTTCGTGACTGGATGCGCGACACCGGTGACGTGCCGGAAAGCTGCTTTGCGGTGCAGGGCTATGGCGAAAGCCGCCCTGTTGCAACCAATGACACCCCGGCGGGGCGGGCGCTCAACCGCCGTGTCGAAATCAGTCTGGTTCCGCAGGCGAACGCCTGTCAGATACCGGGCAACACCCAGGCGTCATCGCAGGATGATGACGTATCACAACACAATGGAGAGTAATGCCATGGCAATTCCTGTTTATCTCTGGCTGAAAGACGACGGTGGCGCGGACATTAAAGGGTCTGTGGACGTGCAGGACCGTGAAGGCAGCATCGAAGTGGTGGCGCAGGAGCATAACCTGTACATCCCGACCGACAACAACACCGGCAAGCTGACCGGCACCCGTATCCACACCCCGTTCCTGTTTACCAAGGAGATCGATTCGGCCAGCCCGTATCTGTACAAGGCGGTGACCACCGGCCAGACCCTGAAATCTGCGGAGTTCAGGTGGTACAGAATCAACGACGCGGGCCAGGAAGTGGAGTACTTCAACACCAAACTGGAAAACGTGAAAGTGGTGAAGGTCAATCCTGAAATGTATGACGTCAAGGACCCTTCTTACGAGAAGCACAACCACCTTGAGCGCATCGAACTGCGCTACGAAAAAATCACCTGGACCTACAAAGACGGCAACATCATCCACTCCGATAGCTGGAACGAACGCGCCACCGCGTAAGCCCGATGCGGACGGGATTTCCTGTCCGCAGTTTTTTGCTGAGCGCCTGTCTGAAACGGGCTTTCAGCAAAGAAACCCACAATCTGCCTGCTGACCGAATGCGCTCTGGTCCCCTTAACGGGAAACAGCGATGGGCGGTAGCGTGTCCAGGAACCGACAAAGAGAGAACTTTATGGAAAATCCAGCCATCCTGCTGCGACGTCTGAACCCTTATTGTGCCCGCGCGATGGAGGGGGCGGCTTCGCTCTGCCAGACCCGCGCACACGCAGAAATTCTGCCGGAGCACTGGCTGCTGAAACTGCTGGAGCAGGGCGAGGGTGACCTGACGGTGCTGGCACGCCGCTACGAGTGGGATATGGACGCCATCTGGCAGGATTTGCTGGGCTGGCTGGACAGGCAGCCGCGCTCGGTTCGCCATCGTCCACAGCTGTCTGATGCCATTCAGACTCTGCTGCAGGAAGCCTGGCTGATTGCCTCACTTAATGGTGAAGGGCAAATCCGAAGCCAGCATCTTTTGATGGCTCTGGTGGAAAAACAGAACCTGGTACGCTGCGATGGGCTGTGGCCACTGCTGACGCTGGGCCAGAGCCAGCTGGAACGTCTGCGTCCGTTGCTCGATGCACAATCGGACGAACGCCCGGAAGTGCAATATGAAGAGCAACTGGCACAGAACCATGGCGGAGATGTGGAGTTTACTGGCCGTCCGGTTGGTGCAGAACAGAAAGAGGGCGAACTGAACCCGGCGCTGCAGAATGCGCTGGATAAATTTACCCTGGACGTTACCGCTAAGGCAAAGGAAGGAAAGATTGATCCGGTGTTCGGCCGTGGCACGGAAATCCGCCAGATGGTGGACATTCTCTCCCGCCGTCGCAAGAACAACCCGATCCTGGTGGGCGAGCCGGGTGTGGGGAAAACCGCGCTGGTGGAAGGTCTTGCACTGCGTATCGCCGAAGGCAACGTGCCGGAAAGTCTGAAGCCGGTTATTCTGCACGCCCTTGACCTCGGCCTGCTGCAGGCGGGCGCAGGTGTGAAGGGAGAATTTGAACAGCGGCTGAAAAACGTCATCGATGCTGTACAGCAGTCGCCGACCCCAATTTTGCTGTTTATCGACGAAGCCCACACCATCATCGGCGCGGGTAATCAGGCGGGCGGAGCCGATGCGGCCAACCTGCTGAAGCCGGCGCTGGCGCGTGGCGAGCTGCGCACCATTGCCGCAACCACCTGGAGTGAGTACAAACAATATTTTGAGAAGGATGCCGCGCTGGAGCGGCGCTTCCAGATGGTGAAGGTCGACGAGCCGGATGACGATACCGCCTGCCTGATGCTCAGAGGCCTGAAATCACGCTACGCGGAACACCATAACGTGCATATCACTGACGATGCGGTTAAAGCCGCGGTCACCCTGTCCCGCCGTTACCTGACCGGCCGTCAGCTGCCGGACAAGGCGATTGACCTGCTTGATACCGCAGCTGCCCGAGTGCGCATGAGTCTTGATACGGTGCCGGAACAGATTGTACGCCTTAAGGCACGGCTTACCGCACTGGCGCTGGAAGAGCAGGCGCTGCTGGACGACATCGCCGCCGGCAGCAACCGTCATGGTGATCGCCTGGGTGTCATTGAACAGCTGCGGACGGAACTGGATGTGCGCATCGGAGAACAGGAAGCGCGATTCAGCAGTGAAAAGGCGCTGGCGCAGCAACTGATAGCCGGCCGGCAGGATATCAGCAATCAGGCTAACATTTCCGGCCTGCAGCAGCAGCTTGAGCAGGCACAGCAGGGCGACGTGCTGGTTCAGGTGGATGTGGACACCCGTACGGTTGCGAACGTTATTGCTGACTGGACGGGTGTGCCACTCTCCTCACTGATGAAAGATGAACAGGCCGGACTGCTGACGCTGGAAAATGAAATGGGCCGGCGTGTGGTGGGTCAGGATGCTCCCCTCCATGCCATTGCGCAGCGCCTGCGTGCAGCGAAGACCGGGCTGACGTCAGAGAACGGCCCCCAGGGCGTGTTCCTGCTGGTCGGGCCGAGTGGCGTGGGCAAGACCGAAACCGCCCTGGCGCTGGCGGATGTGCTGTACGGCGGCGAGAAGTCGCTGATTACCATTAACCTCTCCGAATACCAGGAGCCACACACCGTATCGCAGCTGAAAGGCTCGCCGCCGGGTTACGTCGGTTACGGCCAGGGCGGCATCCTCACCGAAGCGGTACGTAAACGCCCTTACAGCGTGATCCTGCTGGATGAAGTCGAGAAAGCGCATCACGACGTCATGAACCTGTTCTATCAGGTCTTTGACCGCGGCTTTATGCGCGACGGCGAAGGCCGCGAAATCGACTTCCGCAATACCGTTATCCTGATGACCTCCAACCTTGGCAGCGACCCACTGATGCAGTTGCTTGATGAGCAGCCGGAGGCCACGGAAGGCGATCTGCAGGAACTGCTGCACCCGATTTTACGCGACCACTTTCAGCCCGCACTGCTGGCTCGCTTCCAGACCGTGATTTACCGCCCGCTGGCGGAAGCTGCGATGCGTACCATTGCAGAAATGAAGCTGTCACAGGTCAGCAGGCGCCTTCATCGCCATTACGGCCTGACCACGCAGATTGACGAGAGCCTGTATGGCGCACTGACCGCCGCCTGCCTGCTGCCGGATACCGGGGCGCGTAACGTTGACAGTCTGCTTAATCAGCAGATTCTGCCGGTGCTGAGTCAGCAGCTGCTGACTTACATGGCGGCAAGACAGAAACCCCGGTCATTACGCCTTAGCTGGAGTGAGGAAGAGGGAATCGGACTGGAGTTTGACCCGATACCAGGAGCGTCTGAATGAGCACCAATCCCCTGATCAGATTCAGCCACAGCCACCATCTGCTGACGGTAAAGGGATGTGAAGCCGATCTTGATGTGCTGGCGTTTGAAGGTCACGAAGCCCTGAGCACGCCGTTCAGCTACCGCATTGAATTCACAAGTGATAACCATGCTATCAGCAAAGAGATGATGCTGATGAAGGCGGCCTCTCTGACGCTGCAGGCCCCGGTTAATCAGGGTTACGGCATCAGAATACAGCAGCCGGTTCGGGTGATTCAGGGCGTGGTTACGGGCCTGGAACGGCTTGGCACCTCAAAAGATGAAACCCACTATGCCGTAACGCTCCGGCCGCGCCTGGCGCTGCTCGACCGTTCGCACCAGAACACCATTTATCAGGACATGTCGGTCCCACAAATCGTGGAAAAAATCCTCCGTGAGCGCCATGGCATGCGCGGCCAGGATTTTCTGTTTTCGCTGAGCGGTGAGTACCCGCGCCGCGAGCAGGTGATGCAGTACGGCGAGGACGACCTGCATTTTATTACCCGCCTGCTGGGCGAAAACGGTATCTGGTTCCGCTTCACCACCGACACGCGCCTGAATATCGACGTGGTGGAGTTCTGTGACAGCCAGCAGGGCTATGAGAAAGGCCTGACGCTGCCCTCGGTGCCGCCATCCGGGCAGCATTCGCACGGCGTGGACGCGGTCTGGGAGATGGAGAGTCATCATAACGTGGTGCAGAAGCAGGTCAGCACCCGCGACTACAACTACCGCCAGGCCACCGAAGAGATGAATGCCCTGGCCGACGTGACCCGCGGGGATGCCACCACCTGTGGTGAGGCCTATCACTGGGCGGATAACTGGCTGACAGCGGGTAATGTCTACGAACGTCATCCGGCCCCGGAGTCCGGTGCATTTTACGCCCGCATCCGGCATGAGCGCTATCTGAACGGCCAGACGCAGATCCATGCTGTCACCAGTTGCCCGACACTCTCTCCCGGTCAGGTCCTGAAAGTCAGCGGCGGATACGAAGTGGCAGAGGTGTTTGCGCATGGCGTTGTCATCACGGCGATACACAGTCATGCGCGGCGTGATGAGGATTTTGGCGTCAGGTTTGACGGTATCCCGGACAGCGCAGATGTTTGCTTCCGTCCGGCCCCCGGCAATCGTCCGGTGATGGCTGGCACCTTACCGGCACGCGTCACCAGTACCACGGAGAACGACACCTACGGACATGTTGATAAAGAGGGCCGCTATCGCGTCAGCATGCTGTTTGACCGTGAAAAAAGGGAAACGGGGTTTGAGAGCCTGTGGGTCCGTCAGGCCCGCCCGTACGCCGGGGACACTTACGGTCTGCACCTGCCGCTACTGGCAGGCACCGAAGTGGCGATTGGCTTTGAGGACGGCAACCCGGACCGGCCCTATATCGCCGGCGTGCTGCATGATTCGGCGCACCCGGACCCCGTCATCATCCGCAACTACAAACGTAATGTACTGCGCACGCCGGCGAATAACAAAATCCGTCTCGACGATGAGCGGGGCAGGGAGCACATCAAGGTCAGCACCGAATACGGCGGCAAGAGCCAGCTGAACCTGGGGCATCTGGTCGATGGCGAAAAACAACAGCGCGGCGAGGGTTTTGAGCTCAGAACCGACAGCTGGGGCGCTATCCGGGCGCAGAAAGGGATATTTATCTCGGCGGACGGACAGGCAAAGGCGCAGGGCGACGTTCTGGCGATGGAGCAAGCGATTAGCCTGTTGAAAGGTGCGGTCAATCAGGTTTCAGAATGGGGAGGGCTTGCAAGGACTCACCAAAACTTCGCACCGGATGCGCAACCCCTGAAGGCGCTTGTTTCAGGAGCCAGCGAACTCAAAGAACCGGTTTTGTTGATGTCTGCGCCAAAAGGTATTGCCGCCGTCACACCTGAAACAGCAGTAGTAAACACAGGGAAAGGTCTGTATCTGCAAAGCCAGGGTGAAGTTAATCTCAGCACGGCTCAGCGCTATTCGGTCAATGCCAGCCAGGCCATTTCGGTGATGGCGCATCAGGAAGGCATTCGCCTGGTCTCTGCCAAAGGCCCGCTGGCGGTGGAATCCCACGCAGATACGCTGTCGCTCACATCAATGAAGGATGTCACGGTGCAGTCCACTCAGGGGCATCTGCAGCTGACGGCAAAGAATGGGATCACGCTTGCCTGCGGTGGTGCTTACATCAAGCTCACGCCTGAGGGTGAAATCAACGTGCATGGTCCAGGCCTGTTAAGCCTCAGAGGGCAGCATAAATTACAGGGCCCGACGAGTGAGGATTATTCATTGCCAGAATTGCCTTCGTCAGTATGTAAAGAGTGCCTGAAAAAGGCGCAACAGCTGGCACAGGGCTTTGTGCCAAGGGAGTCATAAGTGAATACGACACATATCGCTGACTGGGTGAATCTGCTTCAGCAAACCTGTGCTGATATAAAAATGACTCACCTGGATTTTGTTCTCGACCAATGCGGTATTGATTTTTCCGTCATTCCTGTACTGCGGGATTTTTCATCATCTCTGGTATGGCAGTCTCTTTATCAGGGCTTGCCGGAAGATGCTCTGCATGAAGAGTCGCCGCTGTTAATCAGGATCTCTTTACATGATCCTCAGCAAAAGCAGTGGTTTATGGAACTGGCTCAGAAAGTACAAAAGACTGCCCCGCTGTTGGTGGTCTGTTCTCCCTGGCCTTTCACTACTCTGGCTGAATGGTTAACTGCCTGCACTGATGCGACACATGAGGGACGTGCAGGGCTGTTCAGATACTTTGATGCCCGTATTTTCCCTTATCTGTTTTCTCATATTCTGGAGCCTGATCAGCAGGCCCAGTTGCAGCGTCCGGCACTGTTCTGGAGTTGGCTGGATCTCGACGAGAAGCCGGGAGTGCTGATGGGGCAGGGAGCCCAGCCTGGAATCAACGAGAAGTGTCAGAACATCGCCTTAAGCGATAGCCAGTTTGAAGCCCTGATGTGCATCTGCGACGTCAAGCTCATGCTTCGCCATCGTAATGTTCCCGATGCTGGATTTTCCTCTCAGGATCAGCGTTTTACTGCCTGTTTCAACGGTATGTTATCCGCTACCGCCAAAGGGATGATACTGGATGAAGAGCGAGAGGATTGGGTGATTGGGACCCTGACCGGACGACCTTCAGCAGACGTCTGAAAGTGGGGTTATGTGGCTGCTCGCCTTCGGTAATGCTTAGTCATGTCGTTCCGAAAAGTCATGGCAAAGCAGGACGCACATCATCTGATTCTTCATTAAAGGAATGCAAATTGAAAATACGACATTACTTCGTGGTACTGGGTGCCCTGCTGCTGGCGGGCTGCAGTCAGCCGGCGGCGAAAGCCGGAACCCGAAGCGGCGGTGGCGGGGTTATTGTCGCCATCAACCATACCAAATGGGCAATCAATCATTTCAGCGTCGATGGTCAGTCGGGGATTGATATTATCGGGCCGTATCAGGGCGGCGGCGGTGGCTGCTGCTACGGCGTGCCGGCGAAATGGCGGCCGGGAATGACGGTTAAAATCGACTGGGAAACGGGGGTTGGAGGCTCAAAGGGATTTCCGGGGTTTGCAAATAGGGAAAAATACAATGTTTGGCGAAACAAGATGAAAGCCCAGAATAAGCAGCACAGCACGGTGGTACCTGTACCGGACTACACGGGGCAAAAAACCTGTGGGATCACGGTGCACTTTATGCCCTGCGATGAAGTCAGGGTGACTACAAGCTGTGTGAGCCCTGGCAGACCGGGCTATCCAATCAATGAGCCGCTGCAGATGCCGGAGCCAAAAGTATGTCCGAAATAATCACCGAACTGGCGTGGTTCCCGCCGGTGTTTCCGGCTCAGGGGCGTTTACCCACTCAGGCTGCGCTGGCTGGTAAAAACTGCTCGCAGCAGGACAACTGCGAGATTTTATAAAGCATTGAATATCGAAGTTTTTCTACGGAATCGGTAATGACCTTGATCACCGTCTGGCCTTTATTCCCCTTTTGTAATGCTTAGCCATGCCATCCCACAGGGGCATGGCTAAGCAGGACGCACATCATCTGTTTCTTTATTAAAGGAATATAAAATGAAAATACGACATTACCTCGTGGTACTGGGGGCCCTGATGCTGACGGGCTGCAGCCAGCAGCAGGCGAACGCGGAAAGCCGGGGTGGTGGTGGAACCATAGAGGCAATCAACCATACCAAATGGGCAATCAATCATTTCAGCGTCGACGGTCAGTCGGGAATAGACATCATCGGGCCGTATCAGGGCGGCGGGGGCGGCTGCTGCTATGGCGTGCCGGCGAAGTGGCGGCCGGGTATGACGGTCAAAATTGACTGGGAAACTGGTGTGGGATACTCAATGGATTTCCCCGGTTACGAAAATTGGGATAAATATCTGGCCTGGAAAAAAAAAATGAAGGCCCAGAATAAGCAGCATAGCGCGGTGGTACCGGTACCGGACTATTCGGGGCAGGAAACCTGCGGGATCACGGTGCATTTTCTGCCCTGCGATGAGGTAAAAGTGACGACCAGCTGTGCGAACTATGGCCATCCGGAACACCCGATTAAAGAGCCTCTTAAGATGCCGGAGCCCAGAGTATGTCCGAAATAATTACCGAACTGGCGTGGTTCCCGCCGGTGTTTCCTGCTCAGGGGCGTTGACCCACTCAGGCTGCGCTGGCTGGTAAAAACTGCGCGCAGCAGGACAACTGCGATATTTTATAAAGCATTGAATATCAAAGTTTTTCTACGAAATCGGCAATAATCTTAATCACCGTCTGGCCTTTATTCCCCTTTTGTAATGCTTAGCCATGCCATCCCACAGGGGCATGGCTAAGCAGGACGCACATCATCTGTTTCTTTATTAAAGGAATACAAAATGAAAATACGACATTACCTCGTGGTACTGAGTGCCGTGTTGCTGACGGGCTGCAGTCAGCCGGCGGCGAAAGCCGGAACCCGAAGCGGCGGTGGCGGGGTTATTGTCGCCATCAACCATACAAAATGGGCAATCAACCATTTCAGCGTCGACGGTCAGTCGGGTATAGATGCTATTGGCCCCTGGCAGGGGGGAGGTGGTGGCTGCTGCTATGGTGTGCCGGCGAAGTGGCGGCCGGGTATGACGGTCAAAATTGACTGGGAAAGCGGAGAAGCCTCAATGAAAGGCTTTCCTGGGTTTGCAGATACGGCTAAGTATCGAGCATGGGAAAAAGAAATGAGTGCTAATAATCGCCAGCATAGCGCGGTGGTAACGGTACCGGACTATACGGGGCAAAAAACCTGTGGGATCACGGTGCACTTTATGCCCTGCGATGAAGTCAGGGTGACTACAAGCTGCGTGAGCCCTGGCAGACCAGGCTATCCAATTAATGAGCCGCTGCAGATGCCGGAGCCAAAAGTATGTCCGAAATAATTACCGATCTGGCGTGGTTCCCGCCGGCGTTTCCGGCTCAGGGGCGTTTACCCATTCAGGCTGCGCTGGCTGGTAAAAACTGCTCGCAGCAGGACAACTGCGAGATTTTATAAAGCATTGAATATCGAAGTTTTTCTACGGAATCGGCAATAATCTTAATCACCGTCTGGCCTTTATTCCCCTTTTGTAATGCTTAGCCATGCCATCCCACAGGGGCATGGCTAAGCAGGACGCACATCATCTGTTTCTTTATTAAAGGAATATAAAATGAAAATACGACATTACCTCGTGGTACTGAGTGCCGTGTTGCTGACGGGCTGCAGCCAGCAGCAGGCGAACGCGGAAAGCCGGGGTGGTGGTGGAACCATAGAGGCAATCAACCATACCAAATGGGCCATCAACCATTTCAGCGTCGATGGTCAGTCCGGCATTGATGCTATTGGCCCCTGGCAGGGGGGAGGTGGTGGCTGCTGCTATGGTGTGCCGGCGAAGTGGCGGCCCGGAATGACGGTAAAAATTGACTGGGAAAGTGGTGAAGCATCTACAAAAGGATTTCCGGGATTTGCAAATACGGAAAAGTATTTGGCCTGGGAAAAAAAAATGAGTGCTAATAATCGCCAGCACAGCGCGGTGGTACCGGTACCGGACTATTCGGGGCAGGAAACCTGCGGGATCACAGTGCATTTTCTGCCCTGCGATGAGGTGAAAGTGACGACCAGCTGTGCGAACTATGGCCATCCGGAACACCCGATCAAAGAGCCTCTTAAGATGCCGGAGCCCAGAGTATGTCCGAAATAATCACCGAACTGGCGTGGTTCCCGCCGGTGTTTCCGGCTCAGGGGCGTTTACCCACTCAGGCTGCGCTGGTCGGTAAAAACTGCGCGCAGCAGGACAATCACGAGCTTGCGTACCGGCAGGAACTGTGTCTGGCCGCCGGGCGACGCGTGGAGCCCCCGTGCTGTAAAACGTTGCATATCAGCCTGTTTTTCGACGGCACCGGCAATAACCTTAATCATGACTTATATATTGCTGACCCGAAGCACCCCACCAATATTGCCCGTCTGTTTCGCGCTACTATCGGGCAGGGGGCTGCCGGGGGAGTAGTAAACGATGAGGAGTCGCTGGATGCTGATGGCAGCGGCGATGACAAATACTACAAATATTATATTCCCGGCGTCGGGACGCCTTTTCCCGAGGTGAACGATCTGGATTTCAGCATGATGGGCCTGGCGGCGGCGACCTATGGTGAGGACCGCATCAACTGGGGTCTGTTGCGGATTATCGATGCCCTGAAGCGTACGACAACTAAGAAGAGTCTGTCGAACGGTGTGAGCTGGAGCGCGGTGAATAAAATGGCAACCTCTGTGGCGTCCTTTGGGCTGACCGGCGCGGCCAACCGTTTTGAGACCTTCCAGAGCCTGCTGAAAGAGATGACACCAGATCTGCAAAAGGCCCTGGTACCTGTTGAACCTGGAAAGCCGAAGCTGTTGGGGATCAAACTTTACGTGTACGGCTTTTCGCGCGGGGCAGCAGCGGCGAGGGCTTTTGTTAACTGGCTTAGTGAGCTGCTGCCAAAGCCTGAGGAGGGAAAAGACAAACCCGAGCAGTGTCTGGCGGTGGACGGGCTGAAAATTCCGCTCAGCGTGGAGTTCCTCGGCCTGCTGGATACCGTGGCCTCGGTGGGCGTGGCGCATATCGCCCCGGTGGCGGAAGGGCATATGGGCTGGGCGAACGGGACCCAGGAGCTGCCGGCTGAGAAGACTTACGGCGGGTTGGTTAAGAAGTGCGTCCACCTGGTCTCTTCTCATGAGCAGCGGCTCTGCTTTCCACTGGATTCGATTCGCCGCCCGGATGGTAGGTATCCGGCGAACAGCCTTGAGGTAGTTTATCCGGGAATGCACTCGGATTTAGGGGGAGGCTATCCACCGGGGGATCAGGGAAAGGCCAATGCAGACAACGACGGCTATTTGTTGTCACAAATAGCGCTACATGAAATGTATGCCTCTGCCTTCGGATCTGGTGCCCCCTTAAAAGTACCTAAGGAAGTGCTGCCTGTGGATTTGGCACAAAGCACTTGGAGAACTATGCCTTTTGATTTAGGACGGGAATTTTATATATCAGAAATATTAATCAATCGTTTCAATGCCTGGCGCGAAATAACCCTCGGCCTTACAGCTCCCGATGAACCCCTCTCCCCCGAACAAGCCGCAAACTATGATCCGCCACGCGCGCCGGTCAGCCTGGAGAAAGCCCTTGAAAATCAGATGGGCTGGATCACCGCGTGGCGTATCAATCGCTATGCCGGTGGAACCTACAAAACACAGCGCTTCTATGTTGATTCGGCGGCGAACGGGCTGGATAAAGACAGCGATCCGCTGGTCAGAAAGCAGTCTGAGGCAGACTGGAAAGAAGCAAAGAGAAAAATTGACGATACTCGCCGGGCCATGAAAGCCGCCCACACTGCGGAAAAGGGCTTCCTGATGCTTCCGCCGGGTCCGAAGGATTTCGACGCCGCACTGGCGCAAACTCAGCTGCGCCAGGCCGCCGAAGAGTTCAGGGAAGATTACAGCGGCCTCTCCCGGTCGGATACCGGGAACTGGCGGTTTACCGTCATCGATTCAGTGAGTAACGCCGTCTTCCTGCTGAATAACGACAATCAGTACGGTGAGTGGCTGAAAATAAAAACCGCGGGTGACGATCGCAAGGACGTGCTTTTCCCGGGGACCGGAGAAGCGAGCAACGCGACCGGGTCTGCCGGGCTGACGCGCGCGCTGTTTGACGATCAGGTTCATGATTCCCGCGCGTGGTTTATGCACAACGCCTTAGGCTCCCGCGAACCCTGGGGCAGCTATTTCCTCTACCGGATGATCTATTTCGGCAACTGCAGCAGTAAGCCGATGACGCCGTTGATGATTGCCGGGGCGGTGGTTGGCGCTGCGACCCTTGCCGCAGGCGCGGCCGTAATCATTAAACAGAAAACCGTGAAGGGCAAACTTGCGGGGCTTGCCGGTACCGCGGGGGGCATTTATTTCGAAAAACAGGCCATCGATCTGCTTTCCGGTAAACCATTACCGATGCTGTCTGATGCCGCACAGCTGCAGGCGCCAACGATGGAGCCCGGCACGGTGGTTGCACAGCAAACTCAGATCATCAGCGATCAGCGGCTGGCGCTGGCAAAATCGATGATTGAGTCCAGCTGGGCGGAAAATCTAAAGGCAACCGTAAAGGCCTGATTCAGGGAGGAATTAAGGATGAAAGCAGTGATACGCGAGGGCGATACCCTGCGGGAGTACGGTGGAAAAGTGCTGGGCGGGCATTATCTTCTCTTCGGTAACGGGATTGCCTGCAAAGGCGATGCGGTGAAGTGCAATAAACATGGGATGACGGTCATCAGCGAAGGCAGTTCATTATCGGAAGTTGACGGACAGCCGGTGGCGTTGCACGGTCACCGTTGTGCCTGTGGCTGTACGCTGGTGAGCTCCTTTCCCGATTGTGGCATTGAGCTGTGAGACCGTTACCGGAGTATCCACTCTATCGGGTTGCGCGTCCTCCTGCGGTAAAGCGATGGTTGTCAGCGGGCGCGCTGATGATATTGCTGTGCGGTGGGGGCGGTGCGCTGCTTCAACCTGCCGGGAACGGTGCCGGCCTGGCCATAAAAGGAATGGCTGGCGCGGTGATCCTGATGGGCATGCTCTGGTTAATACACCTGCTGTATTACCGGACTTCGGCCCATAACGCCCGATATTATGAACAACTGGTTGAGCAGCAGCAGCAGGCCTGGTGGAAGCAGCATCGACACCGTTTCGCGCTCAGTGAAATGGTGCTGCTGGGCCCGGCCGGAACCGATACGTCACACTGGCTGCGGCTGTTAAAACGCGAGCATCGGGTTCCTGAGATAAAAAATGAGCCGGGCGGGAAAGCGCTGCGTATTGGTCGAACACTGGTCGATACGGTGACTGAACGCGAGGCTTTGCTGGCAAAAATGCTGGTGCTGCAATGGCAGACGCAAAGCGCAGATTCCCCCCTCCCACACTTATGTCGCTGTTACTGGCAGGGTTCTCTGGATGCCTGGCATGCATTCTGTACCCAAATGCAGGTTTCATTTCCGGACGTGGTGCTGCCGAAAAAACCGGAGGCATGGCAAGGCGAAGAGACGCTGTCTGCACTTGCCTCAACGGCTCAAACGCTTCCTGAAACAGAGGCCATTCTGGTTGCCGGGTGTCATTCGATAGCGGCCTCATTTAATTCTGTGCTGCCTGCCGGTGAGTCCGCTGCACTGTGTCTGGTCGCGCAGAAAGGACTGGTCAGCCTCACCCGTGGAGAGGTTTACGATATCGCCGGGAAAGAGGTTTTAACCGCAGCCTGCGAACGAGCGGAGCAGCAAAGCGGCTGCGAAGAGCCGCCTGACGCCTGCATGCTGTTCTCACAGCCGACGCTGCCCGCCCTGGCGCAAAGCGGCTGGAATGTGACCCATCACGTTCAGGACCTCAACTGGGGCAACCCCAATGATATGGAAATGCTTATCGTGCTGGTTCTGGCAGCCCTTTACGCAAAAAACTATCAAGAACCCTGCGGCTGGATAGCCAAAGACCCTCTTCATACTCTCGCACTTGGAATTATTAAACCTTATGGTGAAGGAAAATAAACCCGCTGAATTTTCTGTGCTTGCCACGGCGGTGTTGTTTGTTGCCACTATCACGCTGCTTGTGCTGGCAGGTGGATTGCTGTGGTGGTATTGGGGGGAAGATCTCTCCACGGAATGGGTTTTGATACGTCGAATCATAACGGCCTGCTTTGTTGTCTGGGGAGTGTCGCTCTGCATACTGGTGCTGGGGTTTATCGCTTTTCATTTAATGATACGGGATAAAGTGATGGGGGAGGCTTCTTCCAGACCGGTCAAAAAGAAAAGAATGCCCTGTCTGACTCTCAGCACGGACATCAGCAGCCATCTCCGTCGCCGCTATAACCTCTTCTGGCGGCGTAAAACCCGTCTGTTGTTAATCACTGGCGATGAAGCGGCAATCGAACAGCTGGTACCGGGCCTTCACGAAAACCAGTGGCTCGAAGGCAATCGTACCGTCCTGATATACGGCGGCAGTCTGACTTCTGAACCCGATAAGGAAAAATACACCGCGCTGCGTAAACTGCGCTGCGGGCGTCCTCTGGACGGTATTGTCCGGGTAATGCCGCAGTCGCTTAATCTGACCCCACAAATCAGTGACAACGATCTACGCAGCCTGGAAAAAATCAGCGAACTGTTGCGTTATTCAGCGCCCGTCTGGTTGTGGCAATTGTGCGACAGCCACTGGCCGCAGGAGAATCGCCCGGAACAGGCAGTAGGGGCAAGCTTCCCCCCGCGTGCAAAAGAAGACGATATTATTCACCAGCTGGAACTGATGCTGCCTGCCTTGCAGACACAGGGTTTACAACAGGTTGTGGAAAATAACAGCCACGACTTTCTGCTGCGCCTGGGTCAGCACCTTAAAGAGGGAGGTATCAGGCGCTGGGCTCAGCAGCTGGTACCCTGGTTATCTGCCTCCCAGCAGCGCGTTCCGCTGCGGGGCCTGATGTTCAGCCTGCCTGCGAGTAAACCTGCTGATATTGCTGAGGGAATAACCGGTGATGCAACTGCCGGCGTCGGGAAATATCTCCCGGAATCACAACGTCATGCGCTGATTCTGCCGTTGACCTGGCAAGGAATAGTGGATGACTGTACCCGCATACGTGGTCGCCGCGTCGGTATGGCGTGGGAACAGACGACTGGCTGGGCACTGATGGCCATCCTTTGCGTATGGGGCGCGGGGATGCTGCTGTCGTTTGCAGTTAATCGTCTGCAGATTGTCTCTGTTGCGCAGCAGGCTCATGGTCTGGTCGGGCATCCTTCCGTATCGGATTACCACCTCACGGCTCTGCATGCCCTGCGTAATGATGCGGGACGCCTTCACCACCGTATTCGCGATGGCGCTCCGTGGTATCAGCGCTTCGGTCTGGATCACAACCCGCAGTTGCTCGACGCGATGCTGCCCTGGTACGGCGTGGCGAACAACCGGCTGATACGCGATCCAGCGAATACGGCCCTGATGCAGAAAGTCAGTGCGCTGGCAAACTCCGCACCTAATAGCGACCAGCGGATCCTCCTGGCGAAACCAGGCTATGACCAGCTAAAAGCCTGGTTAATGATGGCGCGTCCGGATAAAGCCGATGGCGCGTTTTACGCCCGGATTATGAAAGACGTGCAGCCGACGCGGATGGGCATTTCAACCGGCCTGTGGCAAAGCCTCTCCCCGGATTTGTGGGCTTTCTACATGAATGAACTGCCTCAGCAACCACAGTGGACAGTCACACCGGATGCACAACTGGTGAGTCAGAGTCGTCAGGTACTGTTGCAGCAGATTGGTCGCCGCAATGCAGAAAGCACGCTGTATGAGAACATGCTCAAATCCGTAAGTCGTAACTTTGCCGATCTCTCTCTTGACGACATGACCAGCGGCACCGATGCCCGTCGTCTGTTCACCACCGATGAAGTGGTACCAGGCATGTTCACCCGCCAGGCCTGGGAAGGCGGCATTCAGCAGGCTATAGAAAAGGCTGCCAGTTCCCGCCGTGACGAAATTGACTGGGTACTGAGCGATTCCCGTAAAGCAGTATCGTCAGACCTGTCGCCGGAAGCCCTGAAAGCACGTCTGATACAGCGTTACTTCACCGACTTTGCCGGCAGCTGGCTGAGCTTTCTCAACAGCCTGCGGCTTAACCCGGCAAACAATATTGCGGACGTCACCGACCAGCTGACGCTCATGAGTGATGTCCGCCAGTCGCCACTGATTGCCCTGATGAATACCCTCGCCTGGCAGGGGCAGACCGGACAGCGAAGCGAAGGCCTTTCAGATTCCCTCATCAAATCAGCTAAAGACCTCACAGGCGGGAAAGACAAACCTGCAATCGACCAGTCCGCCTCAATTCCGCAGGGGCCGCTGGACGAGACCTTTGGCCCACTGCTGCAGTTACTGGGCAAAAACAAGGGCAACAACGTCATGTCGGCGGACAACTCTCTGAGTCTGCAGACGTATCTGACCCGTATCACCCGCGTGCGTCTGCGCCTGCAACAGGTGGCCAGTGCCTCTGATCCGCAGGAGATGATGCAAAACCTGGCACAAACCGTATTTCAGGGTAAAAGCGTGGACCTCACTGATACTCAACAGTATGGCAGCCTGATTTCCGCGAGTCTGGGTGAAGAGTGGAGTGGGTTTGGCAATACGATGTTTGTGCAGCCACTGAGCCAGGCCTGGGAGACCGTGCTTCAGCCATCGGCAGCCAGTCTGAATGACAAATGGAGCCGGTCAGTTGTCGCGAACTGGCAAACTGCCTTTTACGGTCGTTTCCCGTTTGCCGCCAGTAAAAGCGATGCCTCTCTGCCGATGCTGGCCGAGTTTATACGCAAGGACAGCGGGCGTATTGAACGCTTCCTGACCACGGAACTGAGCGGCGTATTGCACAAAGAAGGTAGCCAGTGGGTACCGGATAAGGTCAACAGCCAGGGGCTGACCTTTAACCCGACGTTCCTGCGTGCCATCAATAAACTGAGCCAGCTGTCAGACATTCTGTTTACCGACGGCAGTCAGGGTATCAGCTTCGAACTTCAGGCACGTCCGGCACCTCAGGTAGTGGAAACTCAACTGACCATTGATGGACAAAAGCTGTACTATTTCAACCAGATGGCTGACTGGCAAAGCTTTCGCTGGCCGGGAGACACTTACAAGCCGGGAACCATGCTGACCTGGACTACGGTCAACGCCGGGGCACGTCTCTTCGGTGACTACAGCGGAACCTGGGGGTTTATTCGCTGGCTGGAGCAGGGCAAGCGCCAGCAGCTTGACCGCAGCCAGTGGATGATGAGTTTCACTGCCCCGGACGGTCGTACTCTGCAGTGGGTGTTGCGCTCACAACTCGGAAAAGGGCCGCTGGCGCTGCTGGATCTGCGCGGTTTCACGCTGCCGGATCAGATATTCAGTGTGGACAGCGCCGCCACCGCGCAGGCGCTGATGGCTAATACAGGAAACAGTGACATGGAGGGTCTCGAATGAGCATTTTGCAGAATCTTGTTGCCGCATGTCAGGCGGATGAAATTCAGTTGCGGCGACAGGCGCAGGCACGGATAGAAAGCTGGCACCCCTGGTTAGCTCCGGTAAGTGACGTCAGTCCGACCGGAGAAGACCCAGGCTATGATGATGATTTTCAGCGTATCCGGGAGGAGGTCAATAAACTCTCCGGGATTGATACCGGGCTGATATGTGGGCTTGCTGAAAAGTTACTGACCACTGAGGTCAAAGATATCCGGATTGCGACTTATTACTGCTGGGCGCGCCTGCATCAGGATGGCGAAGCAGGCTTTGCCGAAGGGCTTGAGTTGCTGGCGGGTTTACTGCTGCGCTTCGGCATGCAGCTTCATCCACAGCGTGATCGCAGCCGGAAGGCCGCGCTGGAGTGGCTCGCGGGTCCCCGTCTCCTGAACAGTCTCTCACTCTACCCGGAGGTCGTACGCGAGGATGCACTACGTACCGCCGGCGCGCTGCTGATCATCCGCGATAACCTTGACGCTGAACCTGAAGCGTCCCGACCGGAACTGAATGCCCTTTACAGTGCGCTGGAATCTCGCCTGATAAAGGCGGGTGGCGTGGATGCTGTGGTGCCGCAGAATGCAGGTAATACAGTACTTTCCCAGGCCTCCACGCTTACCACTGCACCTGACGCACCGAGCCTGAGTCGTATTGCCTCTGGTCAGGATTTGCTGGCCCAGGCCCGAACCCTGACGGAATATCTGCGTGATCAGCCCGACGGCTGGCTGGCAGCACACCGGCTGATGAAAAGCCTGCGTCATGACACGCTGAGAACGATTCCGGCACCGGATGCCGAAGGGAAAACGCGTATCGAACCGCCGCGGGCCGATCAGCGGGCCATGCTCAAACGTCTGTACCTGCAGCAGAGCTGGTCAGAGATACTGGAGCAGGCGGACAGCACCTTCTCGCGTGGCGCCAATCACCTCTGGCTGGATTTGCAGTGGTATATCCACCAGGCCCTGATCAAGTCGGGGCAGGATGTGCTGGCAGACATCATCGCCGCCGACCTGAAAGGGTTGCTGCGCCGCCTGATCGGGCTTGAAACCCTGGCTTTTAATGACGGTACACCGTTTGCCGATGAGGTCACGCTGAACTGGATAAATCAGAGCGTACTGGATGATATGTCAGGCTGGCGTGATGAACCGATCAGTGCCGTCAGTGAGATGGATAACCAAATCCTGGCCCTTGAGCCGGAAGCGCTGGAGAAAGCGGACACCGATGGTCTGGATGCCACACTTCACTGGCTGCAGACTCGCCCGGGCATAGACGCCACAAAAGACAAATGGCTGCTGCGTCTGGTGATGGCTCGCGTGGCTGAACAGAAAGGCAGGAATGAACTGGCCCTGCATCTGCTGGGTGAGCTCGACAGTGCCGCACAGGCAATTACCCTCACGCATTGGACACCCGCACTGCTGTTTGAAGTGAAATCACGCCGCCTCAGACTGCTGCGCATGAAAGCCACACGCAGTGAAACCGATAAATCCCGACTTCAGCCCGAGATGGATTTGCTTTTGTCCGATCTGATTGCGATCGATCCGGCAGGCAGCGCAGTGCTTTGCGGCTGAATCCGTTGACTCCCCCCTTTGACTCTTTTTATGAGCTTATCTGATGGAAATAAATAGTAAGGAACGCCGCCCGCTTGCCACACGCGACAAGCGCTGGGCGCAAAACAGTGCCCGCTGGTTAGGGAAAATGAACATCACACCGAACCAGATTTCGCTCGCCAGTATTGTCTGCGCGCTGATGGCGTGCGTCGCATTTAGCCTGGCGTTTACCTGCCTGAGCGTATGGGCGCACTGCTGTGGTGGGTCACTCCTTTCGCACCGTGGCAGGCCGCGCTGATCTCTCTGGTGATTACGCTGCTAGGCTTTGCGGGCGGGCTATGCAGTCCGCGATTAAACGAGATCGCGGCGTAAAGGACTTCGGTGCGATGATCGAGGGACATGGAGGAATGATGGATCGTATTGATTCGCTCTGTTTTGCCGCCCCGGTTTTTTCCATCTTGTCAGTTTTTATTTCGCCTGAACCTTCCCCTGACCAATCAGAATAAAATGCTATGGATGACTTAACTCTGCGTTATTACGACGCTGAAATGCGCTACCTGCTGGAAGCCGGTGAAGAGTTTGCCCGTGCTCACCCTGATCAGGCAGCCATGCTCAACCTTGATAAAGCGGGGGCGCGTGACCCGTTCGTGGAGCGCCTGTTTGAAGGCTTTGCCTTCCTGATGGGCCGGCTTCGCGAGAAGCTTGATGACGATCTGCCGGAGCTGACCGAAGGACTGGTCAGCCTGCTGTGGCCGCATTACCTGCGTACCATTCCGTCGATGTCGGTAGTGGAGTTCACGCCCGACTGGCGTGAAATGAAAGAGCAGATGCGCATTGTAAAAGGTTTTGAGGTGAACTCGCGGCCCGTCGGTGAGAAGGGCACGCGCTGCCGCTATAGCACTACCAAAGAGATTATCCTTCAGCCGCTGTCACTGGAATATGCCCGATTATCGACGGGTCCTGACGGGCATTCGATCATCAGCCTGCGCTTTAACTGCAGCCATCTTGCCGACTGGAGCCGGGTCGATCTCCGACAGATACCCCTTTACTTCAATGCTGACGCACCCCTGGCCTGTGCCATGCATGAAGCCTTTACCATGAACACGGCGCAGCTCTGGCTACGGATGCCGGGTGACACGGACAGAAGACCGCTTGCCGGACATTTCACCGCGCTGGGATTTGGCGATGACGATACCCTCTGGTCGAAAGGAAACTGCAGCTTCAGCGGCTACCAGTTACTGCTGGAGTACTTCACCTTCCGTGAGAAATTCATGTTCACGGGCCTGCGTGGGCTGGAGAAAGTGGTCTTTCCGGCTGAGCTCCCCTGGTTTGAAATCGATGTGGTTCTGGCGCAACGCTGGGAGCATGATTTCAATTTTACGGAAAAGCACCTTCGCCTGAACTGCGTACCGGTAATCAACCTGTTCCCGCTGGAGTCGGATCCGCTGACGCTTAACGCACTGCAGACTGAATATATGCTGCGTCCGATGCGCGTGCAGGATGGCCATACCGAGATATATGCGGTGGATTCGGTGATGTCATCGAGCCAGCATACCTATGTCCCATTTTCCGGGTTTCGCCACAAAGGCGGAATGATGCGGCATGAAGCGCCGGAATATTACTACCATACCCGCGTGCGTCGGGGGCCTTCCGGGCTGCATAACACCTGGCTTATCCTCGGCGGCGAAGCCTTTGATAACCATACGGTCCCGGAAGATGAAAGTCTGTCACTGACGCTCACCGGCACCAACGGCCAGCTGCCACGCCGTGCGCTGCAGAGCACGGTTCTCGATACGGTGATGAAAACCACCTCGGCCAGCATCGCCGTACGTAACCTTTGCGCGCCGACGCTGCCCTGTTATCCCCCGGCACAGGATCGTTTTCACTGGCGCGTGCTGAGCCATCTCGGCAGCGGGTTTCTGTCGATGATGGACAACGCCGACGTGCTACGCGGCACCCTGGCGCTGTACGAGTGGACTGACAGCGAGATGAACCGCCGCCGCCTGGAAGCCATCATTGACGTGAAGCACAGCGAAACCGAGCGCTTTGAGCAGGGCTACCTGGTGCGTGGTGTGCAGATCGAAGTGACGCTCGAAAGCCACGGTTTTGCCGGACGTGGCGACATCTGTTTATTTGGCGAGATGCTGAGTCGCTTCTTCGCGCTCTACACCGATATCTACCTGTTTAACCGCCTGATTATTATCCTGCAACCGACCGGAGAACGCCTGCAATGGGAAGAGAAGCACAACCGCCGCATTCCCGGCTGAGCCCGCGACTGGAAGCTGATCTTCACCGCATTAACTTTTACCGTTTATGTCAGCTGCTGGAGAAGCGTAATCCCGGCGGGCCGCTAATGGGCTCAACCAGCCATCCGGCGGATGACCCGGTGCGATTTGCACCGCATCCGGGAATGGGGTTTCCGGTCAGTGAACTGAAAGCTGTCGACTATGACGAGGCTGATGACAGCAGGCCTCCGCTCATCCGAACAACCTTTATGGGGATGTATGGTGTCGATTCCCCCTTGCCGACCACCTATCTTGATGACATCACTCAGCGCCGTGAAGGGCATGAAGCGCTGCAGGGGTTTCTGGATATCTTCAGCCACCGCATCCTGACGCAGTTTTACCGCATCTGGCGTAAATATTCTTACCCGGCCACATTTGAGCCCGGCGGGACCGACACCATTTCGCAGTCGCTTCTGGGTCTGGTGGGGCTGGGTATTCCCGGCACCGCTAACCATATTGCCACACCCGTCTCCCGCTTTCTGGCGCTGCTGGGTGTGCTGCAACAGCCCGGTAAAACCCAGGAGGGGATGCAGGGACTGGTGACTTTGCTGGCCCCGGATACCACTGTGCAGGTCAGTCCTTACTGTCTTCGGCCTGTGGAGGTCAGTCAGCCTCTGGGTTTTTACGGTGATAACGATTTTCTGCTGGACGGTAACACGCCGCTTGGCGAAGAGGCGATGGATGCCAACAGCCAGTTGCTGATTGCTCTGTCCACAGATAATGAGCAGGAGTCGCAAAACTGGAAGCCGGATGGCCTGCTGTATCAGGATTTTCTGGTGATGCTGCGCGTTTATCTTGGCTGGCGTTTTAAGGCAAAAATCACCCTGACCACACGGACTCATCTGCTGGCCGCTCCACCGCTCGGCGACGGTCCTTTCTGGTTGGGTATGAACGGCGTACTGGGTGTGGAGAGAGATAATCTGCCGGACGACATCCCGCAGACTTTTACCACGGAACTGGGCTATTACACCGGCCTGCAGCCCGCCACACCACAACAAGGAAACCGACATGTTACGTACACATTTGATTAATCCCGCGTGCTGGCTACCTGCACTGCTGGCATGCAGTCTGACGGGCTGCGGGGTAACGCAGGGCATCACTGAGGGTACCAAATCGGCATTTAACGCTCTGTTTTATAAAAATATTAATGTGCTGCATCTGGATTTCACCGCACGTGAAGCGCTGAACACCGATTCACGGGAAAGTAACTCGCTGTCTGAACCGGTGGTGGTCCGGGTTTACCAGCTGAAAGACCGCAATACCTTTGACAAAACGGTCTACCAACAGCTGCTGAAAGAGGGAGAGGCCATTCTGCAAGCCGACCTGCTTGCCAGCCGTGATGTGGTGGTGAAGCCGGGCGGTGATGTCAGCCTGAATATGCCGATGGAGGCCGACGCGCAGTTTGTGGCGGTGGTGGGGTTGTTTCGCCACCCGGATACTGTCAACAACACCTGGAAGCGGGTGTTACAGCGTGAAGACCTCGATCCCGATAAGCCGCGCATTCTGGAAGCGGGTAACAATCATCTGACACTACTGCCGTTTAAGGACCGCTGATGACCCAGGGACATAACACACCTTCGCTGTATGAAATGCTCACCGGCCATTTCACCGGTGGCCTTGGTCTCAACCAGGTCAGTGAGGAAAATCAGCTCATCCTGTCAGTACTCGATAATATGCAGCGCATCCTTAACTGCCGTGCCGGCACGCTTGCACATCTGCCGGATTACGGCCTGCCCGATATGACCAGAATTCTGCAGGGGATGCCGGGAACGGCCCATGAGCTGATGGGCACGCTATCGGCCGTGCTGCTCAAATATGAACCCCGATTGAAAAAGATAGATGTTGTTCTTCAGCAGCAGAATATTCCCGGAGAACTGCGCTATGCCATTGACGCTGAACTTAAAGGGGTTGGACTGGTGCGATATGGCACGGAGTTTATGCCCGAAAGGCGTGTTCTCCTGCGCCATCTTAAACAGCAGCAGTATCTCGACACAGCAACCCGTATGTAAGGTCAGGCAACACCATGACAGTAAAATCGCAGTTCCTCAAAAAACTACGGGCCAGACAACCCGCGCCTGTCTCGTTTACCAGCAAAACGCAGGCCGATATCGCGGAGTTTCGCCTGCGAATGACGCAGCTTCAGGAGCAGATCGACGTGTGGCTGGTGGATACCGGACTGAAGGTAGAGACGCTCAGTACATCCGTGACGGACCTGCTGGTGGAGAGTGGGGTTTTTGATATTTCTGCTATCGTTCTGCGTCACGACGACAGGATCGTAAAGTTTATGCCGCTATTTCTTTACGGTCAGGGCGTGACCGGATGTGTGGAGGTAACGCTCCATGCAGCAGGCGGCATAACGTTCCTGGGGCGTTTGTGCATGCGGTCAGGTAATTCGGGTGGCTGGTCTTTTATGTCGCCAGATGCTTTATCTCTGGCAGTACAGCATTTCGATGAAAGCACGTTTTTTAATCTGATTCTGGCGCTCCTGCCGTAGCGGTCAGTACCACTATTTCTGCAGAATCACACAATCTGAAAGCGAATCCGCAACTCCCTATACAAACCCTCTTCCACTGTTTCAGATCCGTCAAATGGACAACCTGTCATGAATGACATCACCCAACGTAAAATTAAAACCGGTGGCGATCCGCGTACGCTATCGGATTACGCCGCCCTTCGCGATGAACTGAGTAAGCTGACACATCCGGCGCGTCCTGATGTTAACTGGCATTATGTCGAAAAACTTTGCCTCTCGCTGTTTGAACAAAATGGAGTGGAGCTACAGACAGTGGCCTGGTATACGCTGGCCCGCACGCAGCTAACCGGATTATTCGGTCTCAATGAAGGGCTGGCGATACTGGAAGCGCTGATAAGCCATCAGTGGGGTGTGCTATGGCCTCAGCCTGTCCATGCTCGTATGGAAATTCTCAGCAGTCTGAGTCAGCGTCTGCATCAACTGATGCGTATGATCCCGCTGAATTACAGCGACCTCAGCCAGCTTTATCATGCAGAGCAAAAACTTACCCGGCTGGGAGAAGTATTACAGCGTCTGGAGCTTAAGCATCTGAGCCAGCTTGATACCCTGCGAACACTGCTGCACAACAGTGCTGTCCGGCTGGAAAACAGTGATGATACAACCTGTTCAGGGTTAAAAAATCAGTCTGGTATTGTGTCGCCAGCTTCCGTGACGAATGCGGCTGCCGCATCCACCAGAGAGCTTACGGATGGTTCGCCTGAAGATATCCAGACGCCAGGCGGCACAGTGAAATGGGTGTACGTTGCGCAGCCGGAACCGCAGCCGAATGTGGATGTGCTGGCGACAGTGCCCACGCCGGTGAAACAGTGGAAATCCTTTATGGCCGGGATGTGTACCATGCTGCTGATAAGCGCTGCCGCATTGTGGAGCTGGCACCTTATTCAACGGCCTTCCCCGCTGAGGGTTCAGCTTGCCGCCTCGCTGGCACCATTACCTGCAGTTCTTGCGCCTGACAAACTGGCGCAATTACGCCAGCAGTCTCCACTACCCGAGGAACTCCTCACTCAGACGCAGCAGCAGCTTGCCCGGCTGGATGAATTACCTGCTGACTGGAATATTGACTATAGCCGTCTGTTGATTGAGCAGGCCAGGGTACTGTGGCCAGAGCAGGCAACATCTATGGCATTGCACTGGCAGCAACAGCTTAATGCTGCAGCACTACCGACAGAACGCCTGAATGGCTGGCATGAGGGGATGACGGCGCTACAGAAATTGAGTGACAGGCTAAACGGGCTGGATGAGAAAAAGGGAAAATATATGACGGTGAGTGAGCTGAAGTCAGTGGTCTTTTCCTCAATGCAGTCATTTAATCGATCCATACCGGCTGAGGAGCAACTGCGCGAGTTGTCCGCAAATCCTGCCGGTTTACCGTTACCTGTTACAGCCAGAGTTCAACTGGAGATGCACCTGAAACAATTGATAGCCCGCTATGCGGAAATAAAACAGACCGCTAAAGAGTAAGCGCGGGAGAAACTCGTTAATTCATTCGTTTACCCAAAGAGATATGGCGGGCGATCTGATCCATCACCCGAGATCACTGACCATCAAACGGAGTCAGGCACGAAATGCGGATCGGCATTAGCGGAGATGAGTGGCATAAAAAGTATTGCTGAGGTGTAGAATCTGGCGCTTCAGAACGCAAAAAACCCGCCAGAGGCGGGTTTCTTTAAATTGTGGTGCCCGAACCCGGACAAAAATGCCGGGAGCATTTTTGCCTCGCGCGCCTGCGCGACCCGTAGGGCGAGCCACAGGATGTGGCGAGTATATCGAACCTTCGATAACGGGTTCGCTTCAGAACGCAAAAAACCCGCCAGAGGCGGGTTTCTTTAAATTTTGGTGCCCGAACCCGGACAAAAATGCCGGGAGCATTTTTGCATTGCGCGCCTGCGCGACCCGTAGGGCGAGCCACAGGATGTGGCGAGTATATCGAACCTTCGATAACGGGTTCGCTCCAGAACGCAAAAAACCCGCCAGAGGCGGGTTTCTTTAAATTGTGGTGCCCGAACCCGGAATCGAACCAGGGACACGGGGATTTTCAATCCCCTGCTCTACCGACTGAGCTATTCGGGCAACGGGGCGCATTAAACCGTAAAGGCTGCGGGTCGTCAACGGCTTTCACTAAAAAACCCCAGGAAACGTGACTGATTGCCTGAATTTCAGTCAAAGCAGGTAAAACCTCAGGCCAGCGCGCCATTTTTGCGGCACAGCGCGATGCTGTAGACATCCTCCGCCAGCCGCTGAGCGGTGGCGACATCCTGCACATTACGCTTCACCAGTAGCCTGCTCAGACAACCTTCAAGGATCAGTTCCATCTGATCGGCCACCATACCTGGGTTATCCAGCTCCTGTTGCACCAGAATGTCATGGGTGAACTGCCATGAGCCGCGTTTTTGCTGCTCGGCCAGTTGATGGATGGGCTGATCGGGCTGAGGGTAGAAGCTACAGGCGGCGATAAACAGGCAGCCCGGGAAACGGCCTTTGCTGACCTGCTCACTCAGGACTTCATAGCGTGCCATCAGTTTCTGATCCGGCGACAGAGATTCATCCAGCAGAATCTGACGGCGCCAGGTTTCAATCTGCTGGCCGTGATAGCGGAGCGCATCATAAAGCAGCGCGTCGCGATCGGGCCAGAACTGCTGAAGCCGATCAAGCGTTAATTCAGTCTCTCCCGCCAGGGTTTCCAATGAGAGGGTGGCGGCGAGGCCGTTCTGTTCAAGCACATTCAATGCATGCTCGAGTATCTGTTCACGCTGCAAGTGACTCTCCTCTGGTATGCAGGCCCGGCAATTTCGCCGGGCAATGACCTGTCCAGTGTTGTTTATGGGGTAAGTTTCTGCAAATGCGCCTGGAAATCGGCGGCATTGAGAAACCCGGTGATGCGCGAGTCGGTGATTTCACGGCCCTGCGCATCAAAGAACAAAATGGTCGGTAAGCCCAGCACCCTAAGGTGCTGCAACAGCGCGTTGTCGCTGGCGCTGTTGGCTGTGACGTTAGCCTGTAGTAGCTGTACCTTGCTCAGGCTATCGCGCACGGCGCTATCACTAAAGGTATATTTTTCAAACTCCTTGCAGGCGACGCACCAGTCTGCGTAGAGATCGACCATAGTGATGCGACCATGTGCCTGCTGCAGCGCGCTATCGAGTTGTTGCGGCGTCTGGAGGGGCTGGAACGGCAGCGGTGCCACAGCATGCTGTACCGCCTGACCGCCAAATGCCCAGTCCTGTAACGGACGTGCGCTGATTAACGCCGCAGCCAGCATGACAATCTGCACCACGCGCCACTTACCGCTGCTGGCACGCAGGCTGACGCTGAACGCCCAGCCAAAGAACGCCACGCCAAGCAGACTCCAGAGTCGCAATCCCCACACGTCGCCCAGTACCCGCTCAAGCAGGAAGACTGGCAACGCCAGGATGACAAAACCAAAGCCCTCTTTGACGGTTTGCATCCACGGACCGCTTTTCGGCAGCAGTCGATTTCCAGACAGGGTTACAGCGATCAGCGGTAATCCCATGCCGACCGCGTAGAGCCACAGCGTCCCGGCACCGGCCCAAAGATTTCCGCTCTGCGCGATATAAAGCAAAATAGCGCTAAGCGGGGCAGTGGTGCAGGGCGAGCAGATCAAGCCGGCCAGCGCGCCCATCAGAAAGACGCCGGGCAGCGATCCCCCCTGCTGACGATTGCTCCACAGTGTCAGACGGGTTTGCAGGCTCGAGGGCAGTTGCAGCGTAAACAGGCCGAACATCGACAGGGCCAGCACGATAAACAGCACGGAGAGCGTCAACAGCACATATGGGTGCTGCAACGCGGCCTGGAAGCGCAGGCCCGCGGCCGCGACCACCAGGCCCAGCAGCGTATAGGTCAGCGCCATTCCCTGAACATAAACCATCGCCAACGCAAATAGCCGGCCCAGCGAATAGTGGCGATTTCCGCCCAGGATAATGCCGGAGATCAGCGGATACATCGGCAGCACACAGGGCGTAAATGCCACGCCGATGCCGATCAGCAGCGCCCAGAGCGGGGAAAAGGGCAGCGGATTAGCGGGCGTGGGCTGTGCACTGACCGGCGCAGGTGCGCTGCTGGCTGCTACCGCACTCACCGGTACGCTGCGCGTCTCGGGGGGATAACAGAACCCGGCGGCGGCACAACCCTGATATGTCACGCTGAGTGTGGCACCGGTGCCCGCCTGTTGCAGTATCACAGGCAGCGTCAGGTCCTGCGGATAGATCTCACTTTTGCCAAAGAATTCATCCTCATGCGGCTGACCAGCCGGTAGCGTCAGCGGCGCGAGGGTCGCGTTCTGCGGCGTGATGTGGATTTGCTGGCGATAGAGGTAATAGCCCGATTTCACTTTCCAGTGCAGATTAAGCTGAGCGCCCTGCTGGTCGAAGTCAAACGTAAACGCCTGATCAACGGGCACAAAGCGGCTGGTCGCCGGATTAGAAAAGAGGGATGCGTGCGCCTGCAGACAGATAAACAGCGTCAGCAGAAGCGTAATTAAGCGAGAGATGCGTGCAGCCATGACAAGTATTCACTATCTCCATGTTGAACCGGCAGCGCCAGCAATTCGGGGACATCGTAAGGATGTGCTTCTTTAAGCAATTCACACAGCGCCTGCTGATGATCGCTGTCGCACTTCAGCAGCATCTGGATTTCGCTGCTCTTCTCCATTTTGCCCTGCCAGAGATACCAGGATGTGGCACCCGGCAGCAGTGTCACGCAAGCTGCCAGTCTGGCCTCCAGCGCTAAGGCGGCAAGATGGTCTGCCGTGGCCTGATCAGGCGCAGTGCAGAGGATAACGACAGCATTCATCCTGAGACTCCTGTTTAAAAGAGCGGCGATGATAGCACGCTCCATCCGTAACACGATGAGCGGGCTATAACAGCAACCCACCGAAGACGAAGCCAGAGAGCACCGACAGCGCAATGGCAATTACCCCTGGAATGATAAAGGCATGGTTAAAGACAAACTTGCCAATCCGGGTTGAGCCCGTGTCATCCATCTCAACGGCGGCCAGCAGGGTCGGGTAGGTCGGCAGCACAAACAGCGCCGAAACGGCGGCGAAGGAGGCGATGGCCGTCAGCGGCGTCACGCCCAGCAGCAGCGCGGCGGGCATCAGGGCTTTGGTGGTGGCGGCCTGCGAATAGAGCAGCATCGAAGCGAAGAAGAGCACCAGTGCCAGCATCCATGGATAGGTTTTTAGCGTATCACCAGCCAGCATCTGAATCTCGGCCAGATGCGCTTTTACAAAGGTATCACCCAGCCAGGCGACGCCCATTACGCAGATGCAGGCGCTCATGCCGGATTTAAAGGTGCTGGCACTGAGGATCTCACTGGTGTCGAGTTTGCAGGTCAGGCTGATGAGTGTGGCGATGGTCAGCATAAACACCACAATCGCTTCATTGCGCGGCAGCGGTGGATTGACGATTAACCCGACGCTGGCGCTGGTTGCGGTGGCATAGAGCACCACAGCCACAATGCCCGTCAGAAACAGCAGCACCGATTTTTTCGCGCCCGGTTTTGCCTGGTAACGGC
This sequence comes from Pantoea sp. MT58, assembly GCF_014495885.1. Classification (NCBI taxonomy): domain Bacteria; kingdom Pseudomonadati; phylum Pseudomonadota; class Gammaproteobacteria; order Enterobacterales; family Erwiniaceae; genus Pantoea; species Pantoea sp. MT58. The sequence goes on along the minus strand of NZ_CP061083.1, from coordinate 3,670,688 downwards.
TGGCGCCACGCAGCGTGACTTCGCCTTTGGCGAGGCGGGCCTGATAAACCTCATCATCTTTCAGCTCACGGCCTAAGAAGTTAGTCACCAGCGCGGCCAGGAAGAGACCCACCATGGTTGAGGGGATGGCAATCGCCAGCAGGGTGATATAGCCGATACCGCGCGGTTCAAGCAGTGTGGCGAAGAAGACCACGGCGGCTGAAATCGGTGACGCAGTAATCGCTATTTGTGAAGCCACTACTGCAATCGATAGCGGCCGGGAAGGGCGTACGCCTTGCTCCTTCGCCACTTCCGCAATCACTGGCAGCGTCGAGAACGCAGTATGACCCGTACCGGCCAGCAGCGTCATCAGGTAGGTGACCAGCGGGGCCAGCAGCGTGACATGGCGCGGATGACGCCGCAGCAGGCGTTCAGCCAGGCTGACGAGATAATCCATGCCGCCGGCCACCTGCATCGCAGCGATAGCCGCGATCACCGCCATGATGATTTCAATCACATCGAACGGGATAGCGCCGGGTGCCATGCCAAATCCCAGCGTCAGGATCAACACGCCCATCCCGCCAGCAAAGCCAATGCCAATGCCGCCAAGACGTGCGCCCAACCAGATCGCCATCAAGACGATAATCAGCTCAACCACAAACATGAATCACTCCTGAACATTAAATCGGTAAAACCGGGGTGTGCTGTGTACCAAAAAAAAAGGCACACCGTTTTGATCGCGGTATGCCTTTGGTTAACCTGCGTCGGTTAAGCCTTACTGTTCGTTTTCATCGGTATAACGTTTGGCTTTATAAACCGGGTACATCAGGTTCTGTACCGAGAAGATATCGTCCAGTTCACTTTCCGTCAGCAGACCACGCTCCAGCACGACCTCGCGCACGCTTTTACCGGTTTCCGCACAGATTTTGCCGACGATGTCGCCATTGTGGTGGCCGATGTAAGGGTTGAGGTAAGTGACGATACCAATCGAGTTAAAGACATAGGCTTCGCACACCGCGCGGTTGGCGGTAATGCCGTTGACGCACTTCTCCAGCAGGTTGTAGCAGGCGTTAGTCAGGATGCTGATTGACTCAAACAGCGCCTGGCCAATAACTGGCTCCATCACGTTGAGCTGCAGCTGGCCCGCTTCAGAGGCCATCGTGACGGTGATGTCATTGCCAATCACTTTAAAGCAAACCTGGTTTACCACTTCCGGCACCACCGGATTGACCTTGGCTGGCATGATGGAGGAGCCCGCCTGCAGCTCTGGCAGGTTGATTTCGTTCAGACCCGCGCGCGGACCGGATGAGAGCAGGCGCAGGTCGTTACAGATTTTGGAGAGCTTCACGGCCAGACGTTTGAGTGACGAATGGACCATCACATAAGCGCCGCAGTCAGAGGTGGCTTCAATCAGATCTTCCGCCGGTACTACTGGCAGGTTGCTGACTTCCGCCAGACGCTGTACAGCCAGATGCTGATAGCCATCCGGCGTATTGAGACGGGTACCGATGGCAGTCGCGCCCAGGTTCACTTCCAGCAGCAGTTCAGCGGTGCGCAGAATACTTTTGGTTTCTTCGTTCAGCAGTACGCTGAACGCGTGAAACTCCTGACCGAGAGTCATCGGCACGGCATCCTGTAGCTGGGTGCGGCCCATTTTCAGGATGGTCTGGAATTCATCAGCTTTGTGCTGGAAGCCTTCGGCCAGCTGGCTGATGCCATCAAGCAGTTTCAGCAGAGAGCTGTAGACCGCGATGCGGAAACCGGTTGGATAGGCGTCGTTGGTAGACTGGCATTTGTTCACATGATCGTTGGGGTTGAGGTACTGATATTCCCCTTTCTGATGGCCCATCAGCTCCAGGCCGATGTTCGCCAGCACCTCATTGGTGTTCATGTTGACCGAGGTTCCGGCACCGCCCTGATAGACATCAACAGGGAACTGGTCCATACAGCGGCCGTTGTTCAGCACTTCGTCGCAGGCCTTAATGATGGTATCGGCAATGTTGCGCGGAATAGTCTGCAGCTCTTTATTGGCCATCGCCGCTGCTTTTTTGACCATCACCATGCCGCGGACAAATTCAGGAATGTCACTGATTTTGCTGTTGCTGATATAAAAGTTCTCAATCGCACGCAGAGTATGAACGCCATAGTAGGCATCCGCCGGAACTTCGCGCATGCCTAACAGGTCTTCTTCGATACGAATGTTGTTCGCCATGATAACCTTCTTATTGTTGCCGCTAACCATCACAAAGGATGTGTTTATTTTGTCGTGGTGTGCCCGTGCCGACATATTATCCGTCTTCAAAGGGGCGTGTGCGATCATATTCTGATGCTTAAGAAAAGCACGCATGCAGATCACTTAATGCTGCAGTCTGGTTAACGATATGTGAAGTTGGTTACAAAATTAACCCCGCAGGATAAATTTGATACGATCGGTTGAAAATGGCGGCGCGGGTGCCCATCTCTTTTCTTATCATCCTCAGGATGAACGCTTTCTGCTGACCGGCACGCTGCCGTTCAGCCCCTACTTACAGGAGAGTACGGTGCGCTGGATACCGTTATTAGTCTTTTTTATTCTGGCCTGGATAGAGATTTCACTCTTCATTCAGGTGGCACACGTCATGGGCGTGCTGCTTACCATGCTTCTGGTGGTGTTCACCTCGTGCATCGGGGTGTCGCTGGTCAAAAATCAGGGCATGAAGAACTTTATGCTGATGCAGGAGAAGCTGGCGCGTAATGAAAGCCCGGCCAGTGAGATGATAAAAAGCGTGTCACTGATCATCGCGGGCTTCCTGCTGCTGTTGCCTGGCTTCTTCACTGATCTGCTGGGTCTGTTGCTGTTGCTGCCACCGGTACAGAAGCATCTGACGCTGAAACTGATGCCCCATCTGCGCGTCTGGCGCGGACCGGGTGCTGGCCCTGATAGCGGCTATACCATGGATGGCGAGTTCGAGCGTAAAAATAGCGATCGCCTTGAGCACCATGACGATCACAAGGATCGTTAACCGCAGTTTAAGCCTCTGAAAGCGCAACCTCCGGGTTGCGTTTTTTATTTACCCCATCATCTGTTTAAAAAGTCACCACTTATCACATCCGGATAAAAAAATTTGTTGTCCGCCCCCTTGAAAGTGGGTGGTGGCGGCCCTATCTCTCTGGTCACGAGGCCGGAAGCCATGCAGCCCGGTGTTCAACCCCAAAACTGAATGATTGGACTTCTCAAAGGAGAGCTATCAAATGAAAATTCGTCCATTGCACGATCGCGTCATCGTCAAGCGTAAAGAAGTTGAAGCTAAATCAGCTGGCGGCATCGTGCTGACCGGTTCTGCAGCCGGTAAATCCACCCGTGGTGAAGTTCTGGCTGTCGGCAATGGTCGCATCCTTGAGAGTGGCGACGTTAAGCCGCTGGACGTGAAGGTTGGTGACGTCGTGATCTTCAATGAAGGTTACGGTGCTAAAACCGAGAAAATCGACAACGAAGAGGTGCTTATCATCTCTGAGAGCGACATTCTGGCCGTTGTTGAAGCGTAATTTTTACGCGTAATTCACTGAACGAAACGAATTTAAGGGATATTTAAAGATGGCAGCTAAAGACGTAAAATTCGGTAATGACGCACGCGTAAAAATGCTGCGTGGCGTGAACGTACTGGCAGATGCAGTAAAAGTTACCCTGGGCCCGAAAGGCCGTAACGTGGTTCTGGATAAATCTTTTGGTGCACCGACCATCACTAAAGATGGTGTTTCTGTGGCACGTGAAATCGAGCTGGAAGACAAGTTCGAGAACATGGGCGCGCAGATGGTGAAAGAAGTGGCCTCTAAAGCGAACGACGCTGCAGGCGACGGCACCACCACTGCAACCGTACTGGCTCAGTCTATCATCACCGAAGGCCTGAAAGCGGTCGCAGCGGGTATGAACCCGATGGATCTGAAGCGCGGTATCGACCAGGCGGTTATCGCTGCAGTTGAGAAACTGAAAGCGCTGTCTGTGCCTTGCTCAGACTCTAAAGCCATTGCGCAGGTGGGTACCATCTCTGCTAACTCCGATGAAACTGTAGGCCAGCTGATTGCTCAGGCGATGGAAAAAGTCGGTAAAGAAGGCGTGATCACCGTTGAAGAAGGCACCGGCCTGCAGGATGAGCTGGATGTGGTTGAAGGTATGCAGTTTGATCGCGGCTACCTCTCTCCTTACTTCATCAACAAGCCAGAAACCGGTGCGATTGAACTGGAATCTCCGTTCATCCTGCTGGCTGACAAGAAAATTTCTAACATCCGTGAAATGCTGCCAGTGCTGGAAGCCGTTGCGAAAGCAGGCAAACCACTGCTGATCATCGCGGAAGATGTTGAAGGCGAAGCGCTGGCAACGCTGGTGGTTAACACCATGCGTGGCATCGTGAAAGTGGCTGCTGTGAAAGCACCAGGCTTCGGCGACCGTCGTAAAGCGATGCTGCAGGATATCGCTATCCTGACCGGTGGTACCGTGATCTCTGAAGAAATCGGTATGGAGCTGGAAAAAGCGGCTCTGGAAGATCTGGGCCAGGCTAAACGCGTTGTGATCAACAAAGACACCACCACCATCATCGACGGTGTGGGTGAAGAAGCGACAATCCAGGGCCGTGTCACCCAGATTCGTCAGCAGATCGAAGAAGCAACCTCTGACTACGACAAAGAAAAACTGCAGGAGCGCGTAGCGAAACTGGCAGGCGGCGTAGCCGTTCTGAAAGTAGGCGCAGCAACTGAAGTTGAAATGAAAGAGAAGAAAGCCCGCGTTGAAGATGCGCTGCACGCAACCCGTGCTGCTGTAGAAGAAGGCGTGGTTGCAGGTGGTGGTGTGGCGCTGGTTCGCGTTGCAGCACAGCTGGCGGATCTGCGTGGTCAGAACGAAGATCAGAACGTCGGTATCAAAGTTGCGCTGCGCGCGATGGAATCTCCACTGCGTCAGATCGTGTCTAACGCCGGTGAAGAGCCATCTGTTGTTGCTAACAACGTGAAAGCGGGCGACGGTAACTACGGTTACAACGCGCAGACTGAAGAGTATGGCAACATGATCGACTTCGGTATCCTGGACCCAACCAAAGTGACCCGTTCTGCTCTGCAGTACGCGGCCTCAGTTGCAGGTCTGATGATCACCACCGAATGTATGGTCACTGACATGCCTAAAGGCGACGCACCTGATTTAGGCGGCGGCGCTGGCGGTATGGGTGGCATGGGCGGTATGGGCGGCATGATGTAATTGCCGTTGACTGCTTAAGTCATCACAGAACCCCCGATCGGAAACGGTCGGGGGTTTTTCTTTTGGGCGGGAAAATAGTATAAGTAGTGTCGCAATCGTTCGTCTTTCCTCTTGATATCTTCCGCTGTCTGCACGCTGACTGCTGCCGCCTCGCCGGATGGACTTATTATCGTAAGTTACCGGGACGCGCCACTCTGCTGGCCTGAATACAGTATGAAATATGAAGATGATATAACGGGATTAAGGCAATGAATGTTCAGAAAAAAGAGATCTTTTTCTGCTACGCTGCCACCCGACTCTGATGATAATAAATGGGGATTACAATGCGGATTAACCTCTTGCTCGGACTGACGGCTGGCGCGTTATTGCTGGCGGGCTGCAGCAGCTCTACGCAACTCTCTTCAGCGGGGCAGCGTGTGACGTTTACCGATCAGCAGCCTGGCAATAACTGTCAGCTTCTGGGCAATATCACCGGCTCACAGAGCAACTGGCTGAGCGGTGCAGGCGGTGAAACCAGCGCACTGCGTGGTGCGGCCAATGATCTGCGCAATCGTGCAGCCGAGATGGGCGGCAACGTGATTTATGGTGCCACCAGCCCGACGCAGAATCTGTTGTCCGCGTTCGCGCCACTCGACAGCAAAATGACTGGCCAGGTTTATAAGTGCCCATAGTGTGAGTCGGGCATCCTACCGTATTCAACCGGCCAGCCTTGCGCTGGCCGTTTTTATTCCTGACGTAACTGCAAATCTAACGGTGTTTTACTCGGCTCACCGCCGATTTCACGCGCCAGCTTTGGCACCAGATAGCCGGAGACCTGTGAGAGCAGGGACCGAACCAGCTGGCGTGCCTCGTCGTCTGAGACAAAGAAATGCGCGGCGCCCTGGACTTTGTCCAGCACGTGCAGATAGTAGGGCAGAATACCGGCATCAAACAGCGCATTGCTCAGGGTAGCCAGCGTCTGGGCATTATCGTTGATGCCACGCAGCAGCACGCTCTGATTCAGCAGGGTCACACCGGCACGCTTCAGCCTGATCATCGACTCACGCAGCGCCTCATCAATCTCCTGCGCATGGTTAATATGCGTCACCATAATCACCTGCAGTCGGGTATCGCTTAGCATCTGACAGAGCTGTTCGGTAATACGCGCCGGTATAACGACCGGTAAGCGGCTGTGAATGCGCAGACGTTTGAGATGCGGGATCTGTTCCAGCGCGGCGATCAGCCAGGCGAGCTCATGATCTTTGGCCATCAGAGGATCGCCGCCGGAAAAAATGATCTCATCCAGCTCGGGATGTTCGGCGATATAGTCCAGTGCAGCCTGCCAGCTACGCTTATTGCCGGGATTATCCTGATAGGGAAAATGACGGCGGAAGCAGTAGCGGCAGTTAACGGCACAACCGCCTTTTACCAGCAATAATGCCCGGTTTCGGTATTTATGCAGCAATCCAGGCACAACGTTGCTTTGTTCATCGAGCGGATCGGTGCTATAACCTGGCGCATCGATGAATTCCTGGCGACGGGTCAGTACCTGAAGCAGCAGTGGGTCGTGCGCATCGCCTTTTTTCATCCGGCGGATGAACGCATGCGGTACCCGTAAGGCGAAAAGACGCCGCGCATCCGCACCTTCAGCCAGCTCGGTGTGCTGATCCAGGGCTAAAATCCGCAGTAATTCATCAGGTTCGGTGACAACATCCGCAAGTTGCTGCAACCAATCTTCTCTGGAAGGTGTTTTTAGGGTTACAATGTGTGCCATTTTTTTGGCTTAGTACCAGTGTCAATTTTCGTAGAGGGCCTTCATGGCGACTTATTCTAGCAACGATTTCCGTCCCGGTCTTAAAATCATGTTCGAAGGCGAGCCGTATGCCATCGAATCCAGTGAGTTCGTTAAACCGGGTAAAGGTCAGGCATTCGCACGCGTTAAAATGCGTCGCCTGCTGACGGGTTCTCGCGTTGAGAAAACTTTTAAATCTACCGACTCCGCCGAAGGCGCAGACGTTGTAGATACCAACCTGAACTACCTGTACAACGACGGTGAGTTCTATCACTTCATGCACCCGGAAAGCTTTGAGCAGTTCCAGGTTGAAGAGAAAACGGTAAACGATGCAGCGAAATGGCTGCAGGATAACGCTGAGTGTATCGTTACGCTGTGGAACGGTCGCCCGATCGCCGTTCAGCCGCCGAACTTTATCGAAGCTGAAGTTATCGAAACCGATCCTGGCCTGAAAGGTGATACTGCGGGTACTGGCGGCAAGCCAGCCAAGCTGTCTACCGGCGCCGTGGTGAAAGTGCCATTGTTCGTGCAAGAGGGCGAAGTGGTCAAAGTTGACACCCGCTCTGGCGAATACGTGTCACGCGTGAAATAAGATTCGCAGGCGCATCTCCGGATGCGCCTTTTTCTTGTCTGAGAGAAAAAAATGATCAAGCTGGCAAAATTAATCGCGTTCGCGTTGCTGGTCTCTTCTGCGTTAAGCGCCTGCAACACATTCCACGGTTTTGGCGAAGACGTCTCCCACTTAGGTGGTGCCATTTCCCGTGCGGCAAAATGACCTAACGGATTGTCTTTTTTAGAGTCGCGCCAGCAGCAACTGCCGTAAATCCGGCTATGCTTAAAGCGCTGTACTTTACATCCATCAAAAAGGACATTGTTATGTTAAAGAAAAGTATTGCCGCAATCTTCTCTGTACTGGTGCTCTCTTCTCTGCTGACGGCGTGTAATACAACACGTGGCGTCGGTGAAGATGTCGAAGCGGGTGGCCAGGCGATTCAGAACAGCACGAAGTAACCTGTTATTCCAACCGGTACGAAATGCTTTTCGTACCGGCTTGCCAGCTTTTGCACTATTTCTGTTTTACCCAGATTAACTCTTCCACCGGGAAACCGTTCTGACGTGCCTGTTCAACCAGTTTCTCTTTAACGCCCGGCTCCAGCTGCGGTGTGCGTGACAGTATCCAGAGATAGTGGCGATTCGGGCCGCACACCATCGCATAGCGATAATCGGGATCCAGTGCGATAACGTTGTAGCCGCCATAGAAGGGGCCAAAGAAAGAGACCTTCAGGGATGCACGCTGTGGCTCACCAGTGAAATAGGCTTTGCCCACGCTCTCCTGCCAGCGCTGCTTTTTAACGTTGTAGCCACGATTGATCACTTTCAGACCGCCATCTTCACGTGGGCTGTAGTTTGCCGTTACCTGTTGAAGGCCGCGCTCAAAAGGGTGATTAAGGCGGGCAATCTCATACCACTGACCAAGGTAGCGCTGGCTGTCGAAGTTATCTATGACCGTGACGTTTTTTGGCGGCGTAGTACTGCAGGCGACTGAGAGAAAAGCACTCAGGCTGGCAACAACTGTTTTCCATGGAGACATAGTGGGATTCCTTTGTGATTTAACCGCTTAAGTATAGAAGCTGAAACGCTGTTATTGGCAGCATGGGCGCGAGATTGTTTGCCACATGCATTGCAGGTAGACTTCCCACCCTAATTTGTATCAGGAGTCATCACCATGAGCGAAACGGCAAGCTGGCAACCAAGCGCATCCATCGCCAATTTGTTAAAACGCGCCGCTATTTTAGCTGAAGTGCGTCGTTTCTTTGCCGATCGCGGCGTGCTGGAAGTGGATACGCCGGCGATGAGTCAGGCAACGATTACCGATATCCATCTGGTGCCATTCCAGACGCGTTTTGTCGGGCCTGGCGCGGCGCAGGGGCGCGATCTCTGGCTGATGACCAGCCCGGAATATCATATGAAGCGCCTGCTGGCGGCAGGCAGTGGCCCGATTTACCAGATGGCGCGCAGCTTCCGCAATGAAGAGGCGGGACGTCACCACAACCCCGAGTTCACCATGCTGGAGTGGTATCGTCCGCATTACGACATGTACCGCCTGATGAATGAAGTCGACGATCTGATGCAGCAGGTGCTGGAGTGTGACAGCGCAGAGTCGCTTTCTTATCAGCAGGCGTTTATCCGTCATCTGGAGCTGGACCCGCTGTCTGCGGATAAAGCGCAGTTACGTGAAGCGGCTGAGAAGCTGGGTGAAGGCGAGCTGGCGCGCGCAGAAGAAGATCGCGATACCTTACTGATGCTGCTGTTTATGCTGGGCGTGGAACCGAAGATTGGTCAGGATAAACCCTGCTTCGTTTATCATTTCCCGGCCAGCCAGGCAGCACTGGCGGAGATCAGTACTGAAGATCACCGTGTGGCTGAGCGCTTCGAGGTCTATTACAAGGGCATTGAGCTGGCGAACGGTTTTCGTGAACTGACCGATAGCCGTGAGCAGCGTCAGCGCTTCGAACAGGATAACCGGCGTCGAGCGGCGCGTGGCCTGCCTGTACATCCTATTGATACTTATCTGCTGGATGCACTGGCGCATGGTATGCCAGCCTGTTCGGGGGTCGCGCTGGGTGTTGATCGTCTGATCATGCTGGCGTTGAAAGCGGAGTCATTGAGTGACGTGATCGCGTTTCCGGTGGATCGCTGCTAATCGGTTATTCACAAACGGTGACGGAATAGTGGGGAAGGGTTGGCCCGGATGAAGAGCAAAGCGTCCGAGCCAGGATGGCGAGGCCGACCGCCATGGATGGCGGCCTTCTTTGCGATCAGCTGGGCCATCCCTGACCTGGCTCCGGTTTTAGCTAGTTACTATTGTCCGGGAATTCCTGAATGGTCACCGGCAGCGTCAGTTTCTGATCGTTGCGCAGCACCTGCACCTCAATCACTGAACCCGGGCGAATTTCTGCCACCTGATCCATCGTCTCCTGTGCGGAAATGGCCGGCTTGCCGTTTACACTGAGCAGCACATCGTTGGCCTGAATCCCGGCTTTATCTGCGGGCCCGTCTGGTGTGACCACACTGACAATGATGCCCTGAACCCGATCCAGATTGCTGCCCTGTCCATGCAGCGGCGGTAACTCACGCCCGGTAATGCCGATATAGCCGCGGATGACCCGACCATCACGAATCAGCTTATCCATGATTTTTGAGGCTAAGACCGTTGGAATGGCGAAACCAATTCCTTCCGGTGTTTCACCATCATTGCTCTTATCAAAGGTCAGGGTATTAATACCCATCAGCTCGCCGAGCGAGTTAATCAGCGCACCGCCGGAGTTACCCTGGTTGATTGAGGCATCGGTCTGCAGGAAGTTCTGTCGGCCTGACGAACTCAGACCTACGCGGCCCGTGGCGCTGATAATGCCCTGCGTCACCGTCTGACCGAGGTTGTAAGGATTGCCGATCGCCATCACCACATCACCAATGTGCGGCTGACGGTTTGGATTAATCGGGATAACCGGCAGGCCGGAGGCCGTAATCTTGAGAACCGCCAGGTCGGTCATTCCATCGGAACCCACCAGCGTCGCTTCAAAGAAGCGGCCATCCTGCAGCGCCACGATGATCTGATCAGCATTGTTGATAACATGCTTGTTGGTAAGGATGTAGCCTTTAACATTCATGATCACCCCTGAACCCAGGGTAGTGATCCCACGATTGTTGTTGGTGTGGGCGCTGCGATTGTAAACGTTCACGACAGCAGGCACGGCGCGTCGCACCCCTTGATTGAAGCTAAAGGGCGTTTCGTCGGTAATATTTTCGTGGTTATAAAGGGCGTCGCTGCCCATACGCAGTGCAGGCAGTGCTGCGAGCAAAATACCCGCCACAATCAGGCCCAGCACCACGGCACGCAAGAGTTTAAGAAACATGGTGTTAAATCACGCCAGGGGAGATCGCAGGGGAGAATAGCATGAGAGCGGCGGACACACACGTGCTTGTGTCCGCCGTAATGCGAGGTTTATCTCAACAACAGATAGATACTTTCATCGCCACGCACTACATTCAGAGCCAGCACCGGCGGTTTACCCTCCAGTATTTTACGCATTTCAGCAATGGTCTGAACCCGGTTGCGGTTAACACCGATAATCACATCATCTTTCTGCAGACCCACCTGCTCAGCGGGTGTGCCTTTCTCGATGGTATCGACCTTCACGCCTTTATCCCCGGTTTTCGTCTGTCCATCACTCAGGGTTGCGCCCTGAAGCGCAGGGGACATCAGCTGTGCGCTCGCGGTAGTCTGGGCGCTCTGCTCCAGCGTGACGGTAACCGTTAACGGTTTCCCTTCACGCAGCAGGCCGAGTTTGACCTGTTCGCCTGGCGGTGTGGTGCCGACTTTTACGCGCAACTCAGCGAAGCTGGTAATCGGCTTATCGTTGATGGACGTAATAATATCGCCTGACTTCACGCCCGCTTTCTGTGCGGCAGACTGCGGTAAGACTTCAGAAACAAAGGCACCGCGCTGCGCATCGACATTAAAGGCCTTAGCCATATCGGCCGTCATTTCAGTGCCTTTAATACCCAGCTGACCACGCTTCACTTCACCGAACTTGATCAGCTGCTGCGCGAGGTTCATCGCCATATCACTGGGAATGGCGAAGCCGATACCGATGTTTCCGCCGCTGGAGGCGAGAATAGCGGTATTGATACCGATCAGCTCGCCGTTAAGATTGACCAGCGCACCGCCTGAGTTACCGCGGTTAATCGCAGCATCGGTCTGAATAAAGTTTTCCAGCCCTTCCAGGTTCAGGCCGCTACGGCCCAGCGCAGAGATAATCCCGGACGTGGCGGTCTGTCCCAGACCAAACGGGTTACCGATCGCCACCGCGAAGTCGCCCACTTTCAGCTGATCAGAATCCGCAACTTTCACCTGCGTAAGGTTTTTCGCGCCCTGAATCTGAATCAGCGCGATATCGGTCTGCTCATCATGGCCGATCAGTTTGGCGTCATATTCGCTGCCGTCGCCAAGCTGTACGCTGATCTTATCAGCACCGTTAACCACATGATTGTTGGTCAGTACGTAACCTTTGGCGGCATCAATAATGACGCCAGATCCCAGACCTTCAAACGGTTGAGGCTGGCTATTCCCGCCAGGCATCTGGCCGAAAAAGCGTTTAAGCGGTTCAGGAATATCCTGAGCCTGTGCACCTGAATCGGTGCCTTCCACGTGAACACTGACCACGGCGGGTAACACTTTCTCCAGCATCGGCGCCAGACTCGGCAGCGGCTGGCCCGCAATTTGTGCTGGCAGCGTTGCCATCGCGTCTGGCGCGGCGGCAAGACTCATCCCAATACTCAGGGCTAATGCGCTAAACAGGCGTGCTTGTTTTTTCATTGCTACAACGCTCTCGCTGCAAAAGGTGGGAGGAATTAATCAATGTGACAGTCGTTTGCGGTCAGGGTTCGCAAATTCAGTGGGCGCAGACAGGCTGCGCCCCAAAAAGATTAGTCGCGGGCAGGGCGCTCGCCACGCAGTAAACCCGATGCGCCTTCAGAGTAGTCGCGCGGCATCTGCACCGGGACCTGATCGTTATCCGCTTCAGCTTCAGTCAGCTGATACGCAAACGGATTTTTCTGCCCAGGCAGATTTGGCAGCAGGTCATTGGAGCCTTTTGCCATGTGCTGATAGAGCTGACGATAATCACGCGCCATGTTGTCCAGCAGCTCCGCGCTCTGCGCGAAGTGGTTGGTCAGTTCTTCGCGATAATCAGCCAGCTCCGCTTTCGATTTTTCCAGCTCATACTGCATGCTGCGCTGCTCACGCAGCTTTTTGTTGCCAAAACGCATGGCGACTGCGCCGACAATAATACCTACCACTAAACCAATTAGCCCGTATTCCCAGGTCATAATGACTCCCGTGTTATTTCCATTGTTCCGTAGGGCATTGCACCATTTCAATAATAGTCACTATACCCGTTAATCTTATGGATGTGGAACTCTGGAGCAGCATGGCTTAGTGTAGAACGGCCTTTTTTTCAGCAACCGTGGTATGAATCAGACACCATTCAGGGACTTTGAAACAACAATGCAAACCTCAACTCCGCTTGCACGCTATGAGCAGGCGCTGTCGCAGGGCGAATTCAGGCCCGATGACGTACAACGCGAAGCAATTACCCGTTTAGACGCGCTGCAGCAGGCGCTGGTTGCCCGGCAACAATCTGCCGCGCCAGCCGCATCTGGCCTGCTGGGTCGCCTGTCAAAATTGATCGGCAAAGAGAAAAACGAGACGCCGCAACCGGTACGTGGACTCTATATGTGGGGCGGTGTCGGGCGCGGTAAGACCTGGGTCATGGATCTCTTTTTTCAGTCTATTCCTGGCGACCGAAAACTGCGCCTGCACTTTCACCGCTTTATGTTGCGGGTGCATGAAGAGCTGACGCAGCTCCAGGGTCAGAGCGATCCCTTGCTGATTATCGCGGACAAATTTAAAGCCGAAACGGACATCCTCTGTTTTGATGAGTTTTTTGTCTCTGATATCACGGATGCGATGCTACTGGGCACGCTGATGGAAGCGCTGTTTGAACGCGGTATCGCACTGGTGGCCACCTCGAACATTCCGCCCGACGATCTCTATCGCAATGGTCTGCAGCGTGCACGCTTCCTGCCAGCCATTGAGCAGATAAAACGCCACTGTGATGTGATGAACGTGGATGCCGGTATCGACTATCGGTTGCGCACGCTGACCTCCGCACACTTGTGGAACTATCCGCTGAACCCGGAAACGCACGCTGAAATGACGCGGATGTTTAAAGCGCTGTCGGGCAGCCAGCCAGAAGCGGCGCCGGTTCTGGAGATTAATCACCGCCAGATGCCGACGCTGGGTGTCAGCGAAGGCGTGCTGGCGATTAACTTCAAAACCCTGTGCGGTGAAGGGCGCAGTCAGCATGACTATATTGCGCTGTCGCGCCGTTTTCACAGCGTGCTGCTGTATGACGTGCCGGTGATGATCTATAAAACCGAAGATCAGGCGCGCCGTTTCCTGGCGCTGGTCGATGAGTTCTATGAACGTCATGTGAAGCTGGTAGTCGCGGCGGAGACGTCACTGACCGAGATTTATCAGGGCACGCGGCTGAAATTCGAATATCAGCGCTGTTTATCCCGCCTTCAGGAGATGCAGAGCGAAGAGTATCTGCGTTTGCCGCACCTGCCGTGAGAATAAACAGGATAAATACCGAAATAGGGTTCGATTTTTGTAACCGACTTCTCTATAATCTTGCGACCCCACGTTACAGCAAAGGATTTTTTTCCCAAATCCTCTGTGTTCCAGTAACTCTATCCGAAGGGGTGGCTTGCTGGTCAAAATGGTCGTGTGAGCCTCATTCGTTTACTTAAGCGTTTGGGATTTCACCAACGTGTAACTTAATTTGGGTAAGCTTTTCGATGAAAACTTTTACAGCTAAACCAGAAACCGTCCAACGTGACTGGTTTGTAGTTGACGCAACGGGCAAAACTTTGGGTCGCCTGGCGACTGAACTGGCGCGCCGTCTGCGTGGTAAGCATAAAGCGGAATACACTCCGCACGTTGATACTGGTGATTACATCATCGTTCTGAACGCAGAAAAAGTTGCTGTAACCGGCAACAAGCGTACTGACAAGATCTACTATCACCACACTGGTCACATCGGTGGTATCAAACAGGCGACCTTTGAAGAGATGATTGCTCGCCGTCCTGAGCGTGTGATTGAGATCGCGGTTAAAGGCATGCTGCCGAAGGGCCCGCTGGGTCGTGCTATGTATCGTAAACTGAAAGTTTACGCAGGCAACGAGCACACCCATGCGGCACAGCAACCGCAAGTTCTTGACATTTAATCGGGATTAAAGGCAATGGCTGAAACTCAAAACTACGGCACTGGTCGCCGCAAAAGCTCTACCGCTCGCGTATTCATTAAGCCGGGTAGCGGTAACATCGTAATTAACCAACGTTCTCTGGAACAGTACTTCGGTCGCGAAACTGCCCGCATGGTAGTTCGTCAGCCGCTTGAGCTGCTGGACCTGGTTGGTAAATTCGATCTGTATGTCACTGTTAAAGGTGGCGGTATTTCTGGTCAGGCTGGTGCGATCCGTCACGGTATCACCCGCGCTCTGATGGAATACGACGAATCACTGCGTGGCGAACTGCGTAAAGCAGGCTTCGTTACTCGTGATGCGCGTCAGGTTGAACGTAAGAAAGTCGGCCTGCGTAAAGCACGTCGTCGTCCTCAGTTCTCCAAGCGTTAATTGTTTGCAGCTCCGGCTGCGACAATTGGCTCAAAAAACCCGCTTCGGCGGGTTTTTTATTTACTGCCGTCCCCTCGACTTCCGGCGAAAACCGTAACGTCGCGCTCAATTTACCTGCAAACATTCATTCCACGCCCACAAGTAGCCTAAAATCTGGTAAACTCTGTGTCACTTTGCGCCCGCAGGCCGGTGCGTTATGCGCCTTCCCACTGTCGGGGCGTCAGTATCTACGGCGCGGCTAACCAGGTTGCGTGCGAGTTCGATAAGCAAGTGAGTCGCCGTGTGGTTGGCTATTTGCAGTATCTTTTTGTGAACAAACTTGGAGGTTTTCATGGCTGTCGCTGCCAACAAACGTTCGGTAATGACGCTGTTTTCTGGTCCTACTGACATTTTCAGCCATCAGGTACGTATCGTCCTGGCGGAGAAGGGTGTCAGCGTAGAGATCGAGCAGGTCGAAATGGATAACCTGCCGCAGGATCTGATTGACCTCAATCCGTATCGCACGGTACCGACGCTGGTAGATCGTGAGCTGACGCTGTATGAATCACGCATCATCATGGAATACTTAGATGAGCGCTTCCCGCATCCGCCACTGATGCCGGTTTATCCGGTTGCCCGTGGTGATAGCCGCCTGATGATGCATCGCATCGAGCAGGACTGGTATAGCCTGATGCGGAAAGTTGAGAACAGCACGGGTCAGGAAGCTGAAGCAGCACGCAAGCAACTGCGTGAAGAGCTGCTGGCTATCGCACCCCTGTTTGGTCGTACCCCTTACTTCATGAGCGAAGAGTTCAGTCTGGTCGATTGCTACCTGGCGCCGCTGTTATGGCGTTTGCCGTCAATGGGCATCGATTTGATTGGCTCAGGTTCAAAAGAGCTGAAAGGCTACATGAACCGCGTATTTGAGCGTGACTCTTTCCTTGCTTCATTAACTGAAGCTGAACGTGAAATGCGCCTGCAAGCCCGGGCTTAACGTATGGAAATGTCGCAACTTACTGCACGTCGTCCCTACCTGCTTCGCGCCTTCTATGACTGGTTGCTCGACAATCAGCTGACGCCGCACCTCGTGGTCGATATTAATCTGCCCGGTGTGCAGGTGCCGCTGGAGTATGCGCGTGATGGTCAGATTGTCCTGAACATCGCGCCACGCGCGGTGGGTAACCTTGATTTGGCGAATGATCAGGTGTCGTTCAATGCGCGCTTTGGTGGTGTTCCTCGCCAGGTTAATGTGCCGATGGCGGCGATTCTGGCAATCTACGCGCGTGAAAACGGTGCCGGGACGATGTTTGAGCCTGAACCTGCTTACGAGCTGGGTACGCAGGAGACGTCAGAGGGTCAGGAAGAGACCATGATGTCCGTGATTGATGGCGATCGTCCTGACGATGCCCGCGATGACGAGACACCGCCTGACGACGATCCACCGCCTCGTGGCGGACGCCCTTCACTCCGTGTAGTGAAATAGCCGTGAATACCCGTCCATCCGACGGGTATTTTTTTGCCTGTTATTCATAAAAAAGAGATAAAAAAAATCCGGCTGCCTGCGCAAGCCGGATTTCTTTCAGCACACCTTTGCTATCAGTAGACGTCGCGCAGGTAGCGTTTCTCTTTCTTCAGCTGATCCACGTAGTCTGCAGCGCGCTCGGTGGAGAGCCCACCAAACTGGCGAACCACTTCATACAGCGCGTTATCCACATCCTTCGCCATGCGCGATGCATCGCCGCAGACGTAGAAGTAAGCCCCTTCCTGCAGCCAGGC
Organism: Pantoea sp. MT58; assembly: GCF_014495885.1. Taxonomy (NCBI): domain Bacteria; kingdom Pseudomonadati; phylum Pseudomonadota; class Gammaproteobacteria; order Enterobacterales; family Erwiniaceae; genus Pantoea; species Pantoea sp. MT58. The sequence continues at coordinate 3,653,697 of NZ_CP061083.1, read as the reverse complement.
ATAGAGTTCTGCACCCTGCTCAAGCATCCGGCTCTGCACGTAGATCTTCTTCTCCTGATCGCGTGAGAACGCCAGATCCAGGCGGGTCAGCAAGCCATTATCCCGCCAGGCAAGTAATTCATCCTGATAGATAAAGTCATGTTCCTGATGCTGATCGCCGAAGAACAGCCAGTTTTTTCCCTGCGCGCCGGTTGCCTGACGCTCCTGCAGGAAGGCCCGGAATGGGGCGATGCCGGTACCGGGTCCCACCATGATCAGCGGTGCGCTGTTGTTAGCCGGCACGCGGAACGATTTATTGGGTGAAATAAAGATGGCGGGTTTCTCGCCACGACGCACACGCTCGGCCAGATAGGTGGAGCAGACGCCACCGCGATTACGGCCGCCGCTGTGATAACGCACTGAGGCAACAGTCAGATGCACCTGGTTAGGATGGGCTTTAGAACTGGACGAAATGGAGTAAGCACGATGCTGCAACGGACGCAGCAGAGCGACGAATTCAGGCACCGCCAGCGAGCGCGTCAGTTCAAGCTGCAGCAGGTCGAGCGTATCTTTGCCCCACAGCCACACGCCCAGCGCATCTTTATCATCATGCTGTAACACATGACGCAGTTCCTGGTTGGTGGTGTTCTGTCCAACCCATTCGATCAACTTGCGCGACGGCTCTGAAATCTCAAACTGGTAGGTCAGCAGGTCGCCGAGGCTGCGGTCGAAGCCGGGCACCGGTGTCTGGTAATCAGCATTAAGCTGAGTCAGGAGCAGGCTGACCAGCGACGGTTCATTGACCGGAATCACGCCCAGCGCATCGCCCGCTTCATACTTCAGACCGCTGTCCGACAGGTCGAATTCGAAATGACGGATATCTTTTGCTGACTGCTCGCCTGACAAACGCTTGTTGGTGATCAGTGCGGCGGCATACGGATTCGATTTATTGCTGCCAGGAATCACAGGCGCTTCAGGTGCACTCTCCAGCACGGTGCCGCTGCTGCCCGCGCTGGCAGCAAACTGTGGCATTGAGCTGTTCAGCCATTCGCTGGAAGGCTCTTCATAATCAATATCACAATCGATACGATCAACCACGCGTTTCGCGCCCAGCTGCTCAAGGCGCATATCAATGAACTTGCCCGCCTGACAGAAGCCGTCGTAACCGGTATCGCCAATCGCCAGCACGGCAAAATGCATCTGCTCCAGACGCGGTGCGGTACTGGCAGAAATCGCATCCCAGAATAGCTGTGCGTTGTCCGGCATTTCCCCTTCGCCATAGGTCGAGGTAACAATCAGCACATGGCGCATGGTGGCGAACACATCAAGATCGACATCGCCCAGCGCCTGAACCACCGGAACCAGCCCTTTCGCGCGGGCAGATTTTGCTGCGGTCTGCGCCAGCGCTTCGGCATTGCCGGTCTGCGAGCCATACAGAATGTGCAGTTGCGTGGTCGCGGCTGCACCCGTACCTGCGGCAGGTTGCTGTTTGTCTTCTAACACCAGCAAACGGGAGTGAAGCCCCGCAAGAAAGCCAGCCAGCCAGTACTTCTGATCGCCATTAAAAGGTGCATCTTCTGGAATATAAGGAATTTTCATGGGTACGTTTACTCAATCCCGTTCTCGCCCGATATCAGTGGCGTTGTCCGGTGTGACAGCCGTTCCGCTTTCCCGTGCCGCAGATTTTGCAGCAGGGGAGAGCGGTTTTGCATCTGTCCGGTACAACGATTAATCCGGGCAATGATCAATTAATAATATTCAGTTCAGCCTGATCAGTATCACTGTCAGGAGAGTTTACCCACCGCAGCGGCGATTTCCGGCAATGCCGCACGTGCAAACAGCTCTTCAAAGTCAGGCAGATGACCCAGCACTTCCCGGTTACAGGCATCCTGATACATGATCCAGCCGTAGGTTGCCAGGCTGTCCATGGAGCGGATATTACGTTGCGTCAGCGCCGCTTTGTAATCTGACATGCGTTTGGTCCCAATCAGACTCGCCAGTTCGTCATCGCTGTAACTCTCGATGGCGGAACGGGCATGACGCTGCAGCTTACTGACCAGCGAAAAGTCTTCTGTCATCAGCAGATTACGCACCGCTTTTTCTACCGCCGGATCTTCAACCGGCGTGCCTTTCGGCAATTTTGCCAGTGCCAGTTGCTGGGCAAAGCTGAGCACGGTGTAGTTGTTCAGCAGGACAAACATCTCCTGCGTATCGGTCGCGCCATAGGCTGGTACGGCACCGTTGGCGATGGTTTTACCCTGACGCCACGCGGCTTTAAACTTGGCAACCTGATGGCCTGCCAGCGCCGTTGATAGCTCTTCGAGCAGATCTTTACGGCTCTTGGCTTTCAGGATCTCACCGCCATCCTGATAGAGCAGCAGCGAACGTGGCATCACATAAACGAAGTGATGACACTCTGTTTCCCAGTTTTCCAGCAGCCAGGCAGCAGGTGGCGATTTCGTCGCCTCAATGTGCCAGTTGAGCATGGTCAGTACCGCCTGCTTGTGCACCTGCGCCATCTCATCCTGATCGGCAATGGAGCCAAACCGCACAGAGTCCCCGGCAGCGTGGCTTGCCAGCGAACCATAGGGATCGTACTGGTAGGCAAAGCCGCCACTCATGCCGTTGCCAAATCCTTTACCAAAGGTGCCCAGGTTTAGAATGGCGCCGTTGGTCATATATTCACAGCAGAAGTCACCCACGCCTTCAACGACGGCCGTTGCACCTGAGTTACGCACCGCGAAGCGGTCACCGGCCTGGCCCTGTACGAACAGACGTCCGCCAGTTGCACCGAACAGCGCAAAGTTACCAATCAGCACGTTGCCATCGGCATCCTGCGCGCCGCCACCCGGCGACATCACAATCAGTTCGCCGCCACACTGTCCTTTGCCGACACCGTCATTACAGGTGCCATAGTGTGCCAGCTGCATGCCATCGTTGCAGAATGCGCCAAATGACTGGCCGGCAGAGCCGGTTGTGGAAATTTTTACGCTCTCAGGCGCCAGATAGCGGCGACCGCGATCGTCAGTCATGACATCAGGCATCAGGTTTAACTGCTCCGCGCTCAACTGATGGTTCAGCATGCGTTCGATATCGATAGCCAGCTGACCACCGACACTTTTGTTGCGGTTATTCAGCACGATGCCATCGCCCAGTGCGACGTCAGGATTTCCCTGCTCCACCAGCGACAGTTTCAGCTGCTCAATCCAGCCATCATCCAGTTCAAAATCTTTTTCCAGATAAACCGGCTTGTCGATTTTCAGTTCAGGCACCACGGTGAGCATGGCGCGTAAGTCGAGTTTGCCCACTTCCAGCGGGTGATCCATCAGGTGAAGCAGGTCAGAGCGACCGCGCGCTTCACGCAAAGAACGCAGACCCATACGTGCCAGGATCTCACGCACTTCATGCGCCACGTTGAGGAAGTACTGCGCCAGCTGACGTGGATCGCCATCAAAGGCTTCGGCATTGGTGGTTAAGCCAGCCGGGCACTTCACATTACAGTTCTTCGCCATCACGCATTTCAGCATCATCAGCGCGGTAGTGCCGAACTCGAAACTGTCGCCGCCCAGCAGGGCAGATTTCACGACATCGCTGCCGGTCTGTTGCGCGCCAGAGCAGCGCAGCAGGACTTTATCGCGCAGACCATTGGCGCACAGCGCCTGGTGGACTTCAGCGATGCCGATTTCGGCTACGCGTCCGGTGTATTTCAGACTGGTGACAGACGCTGCGCCGGTACCGCCGGTGTTACCCGCCACGTTAATCACATCTGCACCGGCTTTGGCTACGCCAACCGCGATGGTGCCGATGCCTTCAGACGAGACCAGTTTGACGATAACGCGCACCCGCGCGGCTTTACAGTCGTGGATTAACTGCGCCAGATCTTCGATGGAGTAGGTGTCATGGTGTGGCGGTGGAGAAACCAGCTCAACGCCAGGCGTGCCGCCACGCGCAGCCGCAATCTCTACCGTGACTTTGGCTGCCGGTAGCTGTCCGCCTTCGCCAGGCTTCGCACCCTGACCAATTTTGATCTCCAGCTCTTCCAGCATTGGATCTGCCAGATAGGCAGCCCAGACGCCGAAACGACCGGAAGCCAGCTGTTTGATACGGGAGGCACGAATAGTGCCATGGCGGGAGTAGTGCTCACCGCCTTCACCGCAGTTACTCATGCCGCCGACCATATTCGTGCCGTGTGCAACCGCTTCATGAGCAGGCGCGACCAGCGCACCGTGGCTCATCGCCCCGGAGGCAAAGGTACGGGTAATTTCACAGGCTGGCTGTACGTCGCTCAGCGGCAGTGAGGGCAGGGTGGTGAAGATACGTGACAGATAATCTGCCGCTTTACCGTACGCGGTCACTTTTAGACCCCCTTCAACCACTTCGCTGCTCTCAATATCATCGCCGAAGCGGAACTTCAGGGCGCGTGACAGGTTCTGCAGGCGCTCACTCTCAGGCTTCAGCCCTTCAATGGCATCGGTCAGACGCAGCATGAAGTGATTCAGGCTGCCATCCACCGCTTCACACACCATGCCGCGAATCGCAAAGCCGTTGTTGGTCAGTGAGTAGCGTCCCAGTTTGCGACGGAACTCCGCTTCGCTGTCGATGTGTGTCAAATCAGCCGGGAAGGTCAGGATGTCGCGCAGGGCCGCCGGACGACGTTTACGCTCTTCGTACATCAGGCTTGAGAACTGACGATAATCGGCAGTAATGGCAAAATTGTTGATGACGTCATCCGGGATGCGCTCGAAGCTGCTGTCTTTGAACGTTTCGGGCTTGATGCCAAACGCGTTATCCAGTTTTGCCAGCGTCATCAGGCGGATAAAGTTGTCCTCTTCGCGCGCTTTGTCGGCAAAGCGAATCGGCTCTTCAGTCATGTCGATGAAAGTACGTACGGCGATGGTGCCGTAAGAGTGCCCCGCGCCTTCTGCACGCTCTTTAAACAGGCCCAGCAATGGCACTTCAGATTCACCCTGAATCTTCAGTGCGCTCTGGTGCCAGTCTACTGCCATCGCCGCGATTGCTGCGAAGCCTGCGCCGCCCACCGGTGTTCTGATATTCGGGAAATACTTTTTCAACACCGGATCATCGGTGTTGAGGAAGTTAGGCTCAAAGAACTCGCCGCTGCTGTAGCTCTCAACGGTACAGAGGCCCACTTTGCCCATGGTTTTCATCAGCGCTTTTTCAGCCGCTTTGGCATAGCGTTTAAAGGCTTTGTTGCCTTCTTCACCTTCACCAAATTTCTCCTCTGCGCGCATCTGTACGCCCAGTGGGTAGATAGCGGAAGCGCCGAAACCAAGTGTGGCGGCAATGTGGTGCGAAGAGATGCTCTGGCCGCTCTCCACCACCAGAGAAACATCCAGACGCAGGCCTTCCTGCACCAGACGCTGGTTAATGGCGGATACCACCAGCAACATCGGGATTGCAGCGTGTTTCGACGAGATGTGGCGATCGGTCAGTACGGCAATGCCACCCTGAGAGCGGGCAAAATCCACTACCTGTTGCGCCAGGTCATCAATCGCTTTTTCCAGCGCATTCGCGTTAGCCGTGGTGCTCAGCAAATCTTTACCGATCACGGGCTCATAGAGCATTTCAAAGCGGGCATAAGGCGCGATTTTCTGCTCACGTAAACGCAGCATATCAAGGTGGCTGAGGATGGGGCTCGGCACCACAATCTGACGGCCTTTGCTGCGGCCCAGATGCGGTTTTGCGCCCAGCGCGACGCGCAGCGTCATACCGTCCACTTCGCGGATAGAGTCCAGCGGTGGGTTGGTCACCTGAGCAAAGCGCTGAGAGAAGTAGTGCGCCATGCCGCCTTCATGATCGGATAAGCCATTGATGGCGTTACCGTAACCCATCGCAGAGATCTTCTCTGCGCCAGTGTTCAGCATCGGGTCCATCATGAACTTGAAGCTTTCCTGGTTGTAGTAGTAGGCAACAAAGCGCTGATAGGTTTTCAGGTCGCCACGATAACGCAACGGTGAACCCTGCTGTTCTGCCGGGATCTCAGGCAGATCGTCAAGACCGACGCGCGCTTCGCGAAGCAACGCAGAATAATCTTTCTCTGCAGCCAGTTTTTCCAGCGCCTGCAGCGTGGTGTAGCTGCGTTTTTCACGATGATCGAAATAGAGCATGCCGCCCGCTTCGATTCGGCCACGACGCAACACGCTTTCAGGTGGAAACGCGATCTGCCCGGCTTCTGACATTGCACCGATATACTCAGCCGTTTCGACTGAACGCAGTGGACGCAGGCCAAGACGGTCCAGACGAGCACCAATGACTTCGCCATTGCCAAAGATTAATGCTGCAGGGCCGTCGTTCTTCTCTTCATACAGCGAGAAATACTCCAGCATGTCGCGCACTTCTGTCGGCAGTGAACTGTCGTTTTCCCAGGCGGGCGGCATCATCGAGACAACGGCCGTGATCAGATCGAGGTTATCTTCCATCAGACGGCTGTGGATGCTCTGATCCAGACGCGAACTGTCAGACTGGCCTTTTGGCCGGACGATTTTCTTGCCACGCGCCAGCGCCAGCGCCGACTCGGCGATGCGGTTTTTGCGGTCAGTGTTCAGTTCACCGTTATGCGCCATCAGGCGGAACGGTTGTGCCATGGTGGTATGCGGATCGGTGTTAGTGGAGAAGCGGGTATGGAAGAACAGCCCGCGTACCTGATGGTCCGGATCGGTCAGATCTTTGAAGTAAGGGATCACTTCATTGGAATTCAGACGGGCTTTAAACACCTGGGTGCGTGATGACAGCGACAGCGGATAAAGACCGCCAAATTCGCTTTCGGTAAACGCACGGGCTTCAATGGTCAGCAGGGCGCGGTAGATACGTTTTTCGAAGTCGTTCTGGTCGACCACGTCCTCTGGCGCAGTGAAAATCCACTGCAAAATCGGTAGCTGAAACTGCACGGCGGCCGGGCGCGTCACGCTACTGTCGAGCGGCATGTCGCGTTTCATGATCACCGGCAGGCCAAAGCTGCTGAGTGCCTCATCCACCAGACGTTCGGCATTCGCGCGCAGCCCGGCATCTTTTGGCACGAAGAAGTTGCCGACACCAAAGCGACCCGCTTCCAGCGGCTGGCCGGTAATTTTGCGGAAGAAGTGCAGCGACAGATCAACGTTGACCCCCGCACCATCGCCGACGCCTTCCGCGGACATACCGCCGCGGTGAGGCACGGTACACAGAGCGCTGTGTGCCATCTGCAGAATCTCGTGGGTCTGCTCGCCGTCCTTACGCGTAATGAAACCTACACCACAGCTGTCACTGCCTGCTGTCGGATCATACAAGCCATAGGATTGAGGTTTTTTAGTGGACATTGAGGGTCTCCTTAAACTGCTTTGACATTACCTGCACTGATTCAGGGTCTGGGCGCACTGGGGCGCTATCATTTTCATCGCCATGCTCTGTCGAGCGCGCGTCATAGCCCTGAGCATTTCTCTCCAGACATCGGTAAAACGTCCTTAATTGAGCTGCTCTCTGATTTCCGGTCTCTTAAAGGAGATGACTTAAACCACGCGGGAGTCTTCTTGTTGCATAGATATGCCGAGACAATGGCCCGTCTGGAAAGCTTTCAGCGGATTTCCAACTTATCGGGAAAGCGTAATCAGGTCAAATGGCGTGGTCAGACGGGGTAATCAGGTGTTTAATGTATATAACTTTATGAATTAAATGATTTTTATGGTTTAAAATGTATCACTTTGGCACCCGTCGATCGGCCGATAAATGTGAACTGACTCACTGTAGTGCAGGCATCAGATCTCTGCACCATGCTGGTGACGGGGTGTTAGACAGCATTAAATGCTGTTCAACACCGTTGATGCATAGCATGTATCTGTTTTTCTTATGTCCGACTATTTGAATGAAACAGCCATTGGTTATAAGAAAAATTAATCAGGATGAGCGTGCGTAAAACATCATTAAAGATGAATGGGTATGCATATATGAAAGGTGTGCCTGCGCAGCAGGAGTCTGCCAGGATATTGAAAAAAGGCCGGACAGAGAAATCGGTGATTCGCTGGCGGCCTTACAGATTATTCATTTGGCACAGTCAGTCAAGGGTTTTAACCGCTTTGTCCTTAACGTCGCCGATCGGCCGCGCGGATGCACCATAACAGGGCGTTTTATCCCGCTTCTCCCTGCGACGTGCTGCGACGTCAGCAGGGTAACTGCGCTATTATGAGGCTGTTTCTCATCCAGGGAGTTGTTATGAAACAAATTCGTCTGTTGGCGCAGTACTACGTTGATTTAATGGTCAAGCTGGGTTTGGTGAGGTTCTCGCTGCTGCTGGCGTCTGCGCTGGTGGTGCTGGCGATGATTGTCCAGATGGCGGTCACGATGGTGCTGCGGGGCCATGTTGAGAGTATTGACGTGGTGCGTTCGGTCTTCTTCGGGCTGCTGATTACGCCCTGGGCAGTCTATTTCTTGTCCGTTGTGGTCGATCAGCTTGAAGAGTCACGACAACGACTGGCCAGGCTGGTGGACAAGCTGGAAGAGATGCGCACACGTGATCTGGAACTCAATCAGCAGATGAAAGAGACCATTACGCAGCTGAATCAGGAGATCAGCGACCGTAAAAAGGCGGAGCTGGCTCGTGAGCAGGTGATGGACAAGTTGCGTGAAGAGGTGACGCGTCGTGAGCAGGCACAGATTGAGCTGGAGCAGCAATCTTCCTTCCTGCGCTCATTCCTGGATGCTTCGCCAGACCTGGTTTTCTATCGCAACATCGATAAACAGTTCTCCGGCTGTAACCGTGCAATGGAATTACTGACCGGCAAAAGCGAAAAGCAGCTGATCGGCCTGACTCCGCGTGATATCTACGATGATGAAGCGGCAACGAAGGTGCTTGAAACAGATGAAAAAGTATTCCGCCACAACGTCTCGCTGACCTATGAACAGTGGCTGCAATATCCCGACGGGCGCAAAGCCTGTTTCGAGATCCGTAAAGTGCCTTATTACGACCGTGTGGGTAAGCGCAGCGGGCTAATGGGTTTTGGCCGCGATATAACCGAGCGTAAGCGCTATCAGGACGCGTTAGAGAACGCCAGCCGGGAGAAGACCACCTTTATCTCTACGATCAGCCACGAGCTTCGTACGCCGCTTAATGGCATTGTTGGCCTGAGCCGTATTCTGCTGGATACCGACCTTAATCAGGAACAGCTGAAATACCTGAAAACCATCCACGTCTCTGCCATCACGCTGGGCAACATCTTTAATGATGTCATTGAGGTGGACAAAATCGAACGCCGTAAAGTGCAACTGGATAATCAGCCGCTTGATTTCACCGGCTTCCTGGCCGATTTGGAAAATCTTTCCGGCCTGCTGGCACAGCCAAAAGGGCTGAAATTTGTGCTCGCGCCGCAACTGCCACTGCCGCATATGATTTCCACCGACGGGACCCGCTTGCGCCAGATTCTGTGGAACCTGATTGGTAACGCCGTGAAATTTACCCAACAGGGTGAAATTGTCGTGCGGGTCACCTATGAGCAGGACGAGACGCTGCGCTTTGAGGTGCAGGATTCCGGCATGGGGATTCGCCAGGACGAGCAGGACAAGATTTTTGCCATGTACTATCAGGTTAAAGACCAGCATGGCGGCAAACCCGCAACCGGTACCGGTATCGGGCTGGCGGTATCACGCCGACTGGCGCAGGCGATGGGCGGGGATATCCGGGTTCACAGTGCACCAGGACAAGGTTCATGCTTCACCGTTGAAATCAAAGCCCCGCGTATTGCTGAAGAGGTGGAGGACGAAGGTGTGGATGACAGCCTGCCACTGCCTGCACTGCACGTACTGTTAGTCGAAGATATTGAGCTCAACGTGATTGTGGCGCGCTCAGTACTGGAAAAGCTGGGCTGTAGCGTTGAGGTCGCCATGACCGGCAGTGAGGCGCTGGCGATGTTTGACCCGCTGGAGTTTGATCTGGTGCTGCTGGATATTCAATTGCCTGATATGACCGGGCTGGATGTCTCGCGTGCGATTCGCCAGCAGTATCAGGGAACACATCTGCCACCGCTGGTTGCACTTACCGCCAATGTTCTCAAGGACAAAAAAGAGTACTTCGACGCAGGCATGGATGACGTGCTTAGCAAGCCTCTTGCGGTGCCAGCACTGACTGCGATGATTAAAAAGTACTGGGATTATCAGGCAGAAGCGGAAGAAGAAACGCTTGATGTCAGCGACGACAAAAGTCGGATGCTGCTGGATGTTGCCATGCTCGAACAGTATATCGAACTGGTCGGCCCCGGTCTGATAACCCAAAGTCTGACGATGTTTGAAAAAATGATGCCAGACTATCTTGCGGTTCTGGAATCCAATCTGATGGCCCGAGATCAGAAAGGGATTGCTGAAGAAGGCCACAAAATTAAAGGTGCGGCGGGTTCAGTAGGGCTGCAGCGTTTGCAGATGCTGGCGAAACAGATTCAGAGTCCGGAGTTACCGGCATGGTGGGACAATGTTGTTGAATGGATCGATGAGTTGAAACAGGAGTGGCGACATGATGTGCAGGTACTGCGTGACTGGGTATCAGAGCAGGAGAAGTGATATCCCGGAAAAAAATGACCCCAGCCGAGGCCGGGGTGCGCGAATACTGCGCCAACACCAGGGAAATCATTGCGACCGCTATGATATGAATAATTAATGCAGCCGCAGGGTATTGGTTAACACTGTTATCACCTTAGCAAATTCATCTTCTCGTGCGACAAGATTCATTAAAATTTGTGATATTGAGCAGCGTTTAAATACAGAAAACATTAATTTGCCAACACAGTCAAGTAAGGAATCATTTTACACGCTGTATTGATGGTGTTTTGACCATATTTGCTCTTTTTCGTGTAGTTTTAAGGCTGTCAGACTGGGACGCAGAGTCTGCGCTGCAGTAAAGTGAAGCCGCGTTAACATTCACCTCTCCAGTGTGGCTAACGCGCTGATATTGCAAGCACACAGCCTGAAATGATACGAATTATCCAAAACGATTTGGAATGATTAAAAAGAATCTAAAACTTTCTCCTTTTCCCGTCTGCACACCTGAGGCTTTAAAGGAAGCCAACAGTGCCATAATGGCCAGGAGGGAGTCAGTTAAGCGCTGTTTATTTGAGCGTTATAACGAAGATTCTGATTAAGGTTTAAACTTCATCTGATTAAGAAAAAAATAATAGTTAAATATAGCGAATGATTCAATCCGGCGCTTATTACTCTTTATTAACTGTTTATCTGGAAAGCGCCTAAGCAAGGGTAAGCAATGGAACCGATTCCTTTTTTACGGAAGTCCTTGAACTATTTCGAACTGTTGCAGCATTTTGATGCAAAATGATTGAATAAAGTCTGGAAACTGTCGTCCCGTTTTCAGCGATAATCGTAAAAAGCCTGTGTTAGTGGCAGTGATTACATGAGTGATTGATTAACGTCTGGAACAAGTGTGGGAAGATTGCATGAACAAGCATAAAGGAAGCGTCGGACAGCGTATCAGACGGATTGTCGGTCGAATCGTATTGGTATGGCTGGGCGCATGGCTGGCAGGTATTTTACTCTTTTCATTCCTGCCGGTGCCGTTTTCAGCCGTGATGGCTGAACGACAGATTGGTGCCTGGTTACACGGTGATTTTAGTTATGTCGCCCATTCAGACTGGGTCGGCCATGACGAGATGTCGCCCTGGATGGGACTGGCGGTTATCGCCTCAGAAGATCAAAAGTTTCCTGAGCATTGGGGCTTCGATGTTGCGGCAATTGAATCTGTACTGGATAAAAGCGACAGCCGGATGCGCGGGGCGTCCACGCTGTCACAACAGACGGCGAAAAATCTGTTTCTCTGGGATGGCCGCAGCTGGATCCGCAAAGGTCTGGAGGCGGGTTTGACAGTCGGGATTGAGACGGTCTGGACTAAGCGACGCATTCTGACCGTCTATCTCAATATCGCGGAGTTCGGGCCGGGTATCTTTGGCGTTGAAGCGGCTTCACAGCACTATTTCCATAAACCTGCCAGCCGGCTTACGGCAGCAGATGCTGCTTTGCTGGCGGCGGTTTTGCCCAATCCGATTCGTTATCGTGCTGCTGCCCCCTCAGGTTATGTCAGAGAACGGCAACAGTGGATACTGCGTCAGATGCGCCAGCTTGGCGGAGAAGGTTTTTTACAGCGTAACAAACTCGACTAGGCCTTAATCTTCGTCGAAACCCGCTTCAAATAGCTCAATGACCGCAGCCAGCGCCGGGACTTCCTCCGGCCCGCTGGCTTCAATTTCGATGTGTCCGCCTTTGGCTGAGTCGAGCATCAGCAGCGCAATCACGCTGCTGGCTTCAGCTTCCGTGCCCGCTTCATTGCGCAGCAACACTTCGGCATCAAAGCTCTGCACCAGCTCAAATAACTTCATTGCCGGACGGGCGTGCATGCCCAGCTTATTTTTAATTTCTACAGTTTGTCTGACGGTCATGATTTGCGCTTTTCCAGCGTACGATGGCGTGACTGTACATTCTTACCACGCGAACGGAAGTAATCCGCAAGCTGTTCAGCGATATAGACTGAGCGGTGTTTGCCACCAGTGCAGCCAATCGCTACGGTAAGATAGCTACGGTTGTTGGTTTCCAGCATCGGCAACCAGAGTTCAAGGTAGCTGCGCGTCTGGTAGATAAAGTTATGCACTTCTGTATGGCGATCAAGAAAGGCCGCCACAGGGCGATCGAGGCCAGTCATCGGCCGCAGCTTGGGATCCCAATGGGGATTGGGCAGAAAGCGCACGTCAAACACATAGTCAGCGTCAATAGGGATGCCATGTTTGAAGCCAAAGGATTCAAACACCATGGTCAGCTCACGTTCACGTTTACCCAGCAGGCGGGTACGCAGCATCTCGGCCAGCTCGTGCACTGACATCTCTGAGGTGTCGATGATGAGATCGGCCCGCGAACGCAATGGCTCCAGCAGATCGCTCTCTTCGTCAATCGCGCTCTCCAGGGACAGATTCTTGCTGGAAAGGGGATGCAGACGGCGCGTATCGCTGTACCGACGAATCAGCGTATTACGATCGGCGTCCAGGAACAGCAGCTGAGGTGAAAATGAGTCAGGCAGGTTATTCAGCGCGGTTTCAAAAATTTCCGGAGATTCTGGCATGTTACGCACATCAATGCTGACTGCTGCCGAAATATTACGCTCCGCCAGCGAGTTAGCTAACTCGGGCAGTAGCACGACCGGCAGGTTATCAACACAGTAGAACCCCATATCTTCCAGCGCACGGAGCGCCACTGACTTCCCCGAGCCTGAACGACCGCTAACGATCATCAGCACCATGACCTTTTCTCCCGTTTTAAAACCGGCACCTGGCCGGTAAAGACGTGTTACTGCTCTGTCTGGATTTCCGTAATAATGGCGTAGAGCTCTTCATCACTTTGGGCAGCGCGCAGACGACGGCAGACCGTTTTATCTGCCAGACGTTTCGCCACCAGTGACAGGGTGTGCAGGTGTGTTTTGCACTGGTCGGCCGGGACCAGCAAAGCAAACAACAGATCGACCGGCTGGTTGTCGACGGCATCAAATGCAATCGGCTGTTCGAGGCTGATAAAAACCCCAACCGCGCGCAGCGTATCCTCTTCCAGCTTGCCGTGAGGGATCGCGATCCCATTGCCAATACCGGTACTGCCCATGCGTTCGCGGGTCAGGATCGCTTCGAAAAGCGTCTGGTGCGGCAGGTTGAGCTGCTTAGCGGCCAGTTCGCTGATGATTTCCAGCGCACGTTTTTTGCTCTGGCAGTGTACGCCGCTGCGGGTGCAGTCTGGCGAAAGCACTGTGCTCAATTCCAGTGTAAGATCGTTGTTCATTATCATTTCACTTGCGTGTTCACCAGGCCATTCGCCGCCAGCGCGTCATTACCTCTGAGACAAGCTGCGCTTACTCAGATGACAAAACGGGGCGGATTATCCGCCCCATCCTGTCGGCTCTGCGCGCCAGGCGCGCGTTGCTAGCGTGAAGATTAGTGTTTTTTCAGTTTATCTTTGTGTTTGGTCAGCTGACGGGCCAGCTTGTCGATCAGCCCATCAATTGCCGCATACATATCTTCCGCTTCCGATGTAGCGTGCAGCTCGCCACCATTCACGTGAAGTGTTGCATCAGCCACCTGAGTGACTTTCTCAACTTTCAGGACAATATAGACCTGATTGATATGTTCAAAATAGTGTTCCAGTTTGGCAAATTTCCCGTTGACGAACTCACGCAGAGGCGGTGTGATTTCAACATGTTGCCCGGTCAGGTTCAGCTGCATAGGTCTTCCTTCTCATTTCTTTCAAACCAGTTGTTTACGCTGGTTCGATGGCGGGATGGATAAAGACTCACGATATTTGGCGACGGTACGCCGTGCCACCATGATCCCCTGATCAGATAACATTGAGGTCAGTTTACTGTCGCTCAAGGGTTTGGCTGGATTTTCCGCCGAAATTAATTTTTTCACCAGCGCACGAATCGCGGTTGAGGAGGCTTCGCCTCCACCTTCCGTATTCACATGACTGGAGAAAAAGTACTTTAGTTCAAAAATGCCACGGGGACTGTGCAGATACTTCTGCGTAGTCACGCGAGAAATGGTCGATTCATGCATCTCAACAGCCTGGGCGATATCTGCCAGCACCATCGGACGCATAAATTCTTCACCCTGCTCGAAAAACGCCTGCTGTTGCTCAACAATGCAGCGCGTTACTTTCAGCAGCGTATCATTGCGGCTTTCCAGACTCTTAATCAGCCAGCGGGCTTCCTGCAGATTACTGCGGATAAACTGACTGTCGCTGTCGTTGCGCGCTGAACTGCCCATTGCCGCATAGTGCTGATTGATCTTGAGGCGTGGCAAGCTGTCGGCATTGAGTTCAACCGTCCAGCGACTGCCAACTTTACGCACCAGGACATCGGGAATGACATATTCTGGCTCGCTGGTATTGATCGACTGACCCGGACGCGGGTCCAGCGACTGAATCAGCACCATCGCTTCTTTCAGTACATCCTCTTTGAGGCGCGTCACTCGCATCAGGCTACGGAAATCGTGATTGGCCAGCAGGTCGAGATGCTCGCTGACGATCAGGCGTGCTTCTGCCAGCATCGGTGTGTCGGGCGCATATTGCGACAGCTGCACCAGCAGACAGTCACGCAGGTCGCGCGCACCAACACCCATCGGGTCAAAACGCTGGATGCGTTTCAGCACCGCCTCAACTTCATCCACTTCGAGATCATCGTTGCCGATACTGTCCAGGATCTCCTCAAGCGAAACGGTGAGATATCCGGTGTCATCGATAGCATCGACGATAGAGGTGGCAATAGCGCGATCGGTATCACTGAAAGGCGTCAATCCAACCTGCCACATCAGGTAGTCCTGCAGTGACTGTGTCGTTTCACCCTGATAAACCGGTAATTCATCATCCTGATAATCGGTGCCAGTGCCGGAAGGCGTGCCCGCCGTGTAGATCTCATCCCAGGTGGCATCCAGCGGCAGTTCATCGGGCATCTCTTTCTGCTCAAGCGCTTCGCGTGTATCCAGCGCCTCAGACTCCGGCGATTCCCTGGAGTCGATCTCTTCATGCAGATCAGTCTGCTCAAGCAGCGGATTGCTTTCGAGTGCAAGCTGTAACTCCTGCTGGAGTTCAAGCGTAGAGAGTTGCAGCAGACGAATCGCCTGTTGCAACTGTGGAGTCATTGCCAGCTGTTGGCTGAACCTGAGTTGTAGACCTTGCTTCATAGACAGGATGGTAGTTCCCAGGTAAACATCGGTATTAACGACACCTTATCAGAGTCTGAACTCTTCACCCAAATAAACCCGCTTAACCTGCTCATCCGCAAGAATTTCATTGGGTGTGCCATGCGCAATCAGGTGTCCCTGGCTGACAATATAAGCCCGCTCACAGACCGCTAAGGTTTCACGCACGTTATGGTCGGTAATCAGCACGCCGAGGCCGCTGTCACGCAGATGCTCAATGATTTTCTTGATGTCGATAACGGAGATCGGGTCAACACCGGCAAAAGGCTCATCCAGCAGGATAAATTTAGGATTAGCGGCCAGTGCGCGTGCGATCTCAACACGACGTCGCTCACCACCCGACAGCGCCTGACCCATGCTGTCGCGCAGGTGCTCGATGTGAAACTCTTCCATCAGCTCACGGGCGCGATCCTGACGTTGTTCTTCTGTCAGATCGTCACGAATCTGCAGTACCGCCATCAGGTTATCGTAGACGCTGAGGCGACGAAAAATGGAGGCCTCCTGCGGCAGATAGCCGATGCCACGACGCGCACGGGCATGCAACGGCAGGATACTGATATCTTCATCATCAATAATGATACGGCCAGCGTCACGCGGGACAATACCGACCACCATGTAAAAGGTGGTGGTCTTACCGGCGCCGTTCGGACCCAGCAGGCCGACAATCTCGCCGGACTTTACCTGCAGACTGACATCTTCTACCACGCGACGGCCTTTATATGCCTTCGCCAGGTTTTCTGCGATTAATGTGGCCATAGCTATCAGTTACTCTTCTTTCCGCTGTTGGACGAACCTTTATCCTGAAGTTGCGACGGCACCAGGACGGTAGTGACGCGCTTGTTCTGGCCCTGGCTGTAAGCCTGCATTTTCTGCTCTTTTACCAGATAGGTAATACGATCGCCTTTGATGTTGCTGTCCTGCTGCTCAATGAACGCATTGCCGGTCAGTTCAACGAAGTCGTTAGCCAGTTCGTAGTGCAGCTTTGAGGCATGGCCCTGAACCGGCTTGCCGCTGTCCTGCATCTGATAGAACGTAGCGGGGTTGCCGTAGGCATCAACGATGGTTTTCTTGCTGTCGCCACCGGGACGGGTCACCACGACTTTATCCGCCGTGATTTTGATTGAACCCTGCGTCACGATGACATTGCCGGTAAAGGTCGCGACATTGCCCTGCAAATCAAGTGCCTGATTCTGCGAGTCAATGTTGACGGGCTTATCCGAGTCACCGGTCAGGGCAAGCGCCGGAACGCTGGTTGCCAGCAACATGCTGGCCATTAAAAGCTTCAGGCTATTTTTGTTCATTTTGAATTTCATATGAGGTTTTGACCTTCTCGATTAACTCGGCGTTCTTTGTCCGTAAATTGCCGCGCATTTTCATGCCGGTGGAGTTAAAACTGCGTCCATACAATGTTACCTGATCATCAGAGGTAACATCCTGAGTGACAAGGTTGATCTGTGCGTTATCAGTTTTAATGCGCTCAAGCTGAGAATCCTGCGTCAGCGTATTCAGCTCAACATGGCCATACAGATAAAGCATACGATCTTTGGTGAGCTTTGCTTTATCGGCGCGTAACGTCCAGGTAGGGATTTTATTCTCATCATAAGTGGTCATCACCGGATTTTCGAACCAGCTCAGCTCGTCATCCGAGAAATAGGTCACTTTGTCTGAGACCAGTTTATATGACAGCGCGCCCTGCGGGTTATAAACCACAGTGTGTGAATCAGCACTGGTGTAGGTCGGCGACTGACTGTCGGGCCCGACGGGCGTGCCATTGTCATCCTGGTTAGTAAGATTCCAGCCGATCAAAACCAGTGCAATCAAGGTCAGAATCAGCGTTATCCAACGCCTGCTTTTACTCATACTGATTGCCCTTTGGCATCCTCAAATTTGTTCTGCGCCATTAATATCAGGTCACATACTTCGCGTACCGCGCCGCGTCCACCGGCGATCCGCGTGACGTAGTGGGCGCGTGGCAACAGGATCGGGTGTGCATCCGCCACTGCCACACTTAATCCCACCTTCGCCATAACCGGCCAGTCAATCAGATCGTCACCAATATAGGCGACCTGGTCGTCGGAAAGAGACAGTTTATCCAGAAGTTCACGATAGGCCAAAAGCTTATCCGATTGTCCCTGATAAAGATGACGGATGCCGAGCGTTTTGCAGCGATCTTCCATCAGACGGGCATTACGGCCGGTAATAATAGCCACTTCTACATCAGAGGTCAGCAAACACCGCACACCATAACCGTCCCGCACGTTGAATGCCTTCAGCTCTTCGCCATTATTTCCCATGTAGATCACCCCGTCGGACATCACGCCGTCGACGTCGCAGATCAGCAGACGAATGTTGCTGGCGCGTGCCATAACATCAGCGCTGACCGGGCCATAGCAGGTTTCAATCGGGGGAGTTGCCTGTTGCATTTTCTCTTCCTGTTCAGACTACGCCAGCGCGCAGCATGTCATGCATATGTACCACACCGAGCAGACGGTCGTCATCGGCCACCAGAATCGAGGTAATGTTTTTGGTCTGCATCAGATTCAGGGCTTCAACCGCCAGCATATTTGGCCGGACGCGGATGCCACCCGGCGTCATCACTTCGCCAATGGTGGCGCGCTGAAAATCGATGCCCATATCAAAAATGCGGCGCAGGTCGCCATCGGTAAAGATGCCTTCAATTTTCATCAGACCGTCGACGATCACCGTCAGTCCCAGGTTTTTGCGCGTAATTTCCAGCAGCGCATCGCGCAGTGAAGCATCCCGCGTGACGTGCGGCAGCTCATCGCCGCTGTGCATGATATCAGCCACATGCAGCAGCAACTTGCGGCCCAGCGCACCGCCAGGATGGGAGAGGGCAAAGTCTTCCGCCGTGAATCCACGCGCTTCCAGCAGCGAAACCGCAAGCGCGTCACCCATCACCAGCGTGGCCGTCGTGCTGGAGGTGGGCGCCAGACCCAGCGGACACGCTTCCTGCGGAACATGAACACAAAGATGCACATCGGCAACCCGTCCCATCGCGCTGTCAGGCCGTCCGGTGATGCAGATCAGCGAAATATGCTGACGTTTTAACACCGGAATCAGCGCAAGAATTTCGCTGGACTCACCGCTGTTAGAGATGGCGATGACCACATCATTTTTGCTCACCATCCCCAGATCGCCATGGCTGGCTTCAGCCGGATGCACAAAAAAGGCGGGCGTGCCGGTACTGGCAAAGGTCGCCGCCATTTTTTTGCCGATATGGCCAGACTTGCCCATGCCCATGACCACTACTTTTCCCTGACAGGCATAAATGAGGGCGCAGGCGCGGGCGAAATCGTCATTGATATATTGATCGAGTTGTTCCAGTCCTTCACGCTCGATGCGCAGGACAGTTTTTCCCGCCTGCTGAAAATCAAATGCTGTTGGTTGCTGATATGACATAGTGAGTCTGTCCTTGTTAACCGTCCATAAATGCCGGCTGCATCCAGAGCAGCGTCACCCAGACGAAGAAACCACAGAGTAAAATTAAGCCTGCCGTGCGACCAACCCGACGGCGACGAAGCAGGCAAAGCAGGGCGAACAGCACGCTGACGCCCAGCATCACCCAATAATCACGGGCAAAAGCGTGATAGTCGATGCTGCCAGGATGAATCAGCGCCGGCAGGCCCAGCACGATGGCAATATTATAAATGTTGGCGCCGATCAGATTGCCGATTGCGATATCATCTTCACCTTTCAGCGCGCCAGCAATGACCGTTGCCAGCTCAGGCAGGCTGGTTCCCACGGCGATAAGCGTCAGGCCCATGACCAGTTCACTGACGCCAAAGTAGTCGGCAAAAGCGGTCGCATTATCGATCACCATCCGCGTCGACATCGGCAGTATAATCAGCGCGACGGCCAGCCAGAGAAAGGCCACTGTATTTCCGCTCTCTTCGCGAGGCAGTTCGGCCAGCTGTTCGCGGGTCAGGGTGTCGTTATTGTCCTGTTCCGCTTTCCGTGCAATGCGAATCACCACCATCAGATAAATAGCGGCTATGGCGATCAGGCCAATTCCATCCAGTCGACTAAGCTGATTGTCAAACAGCATGAATCCGCTGAGCAGGGTAACCAGCAACATTAACGGAAGTTCGCGGCGTATCAGATTAGAATGGACGTAAAGCGGGTGCATGAGCGCAGCGGCACCGAGGATCAGTAAAATGTTGGTAATATTCGAGCCGAGCGCGGTACCCACAGCAAGATCCATCTGGCCATGCTGCGCCGCTGAAAAGGAGAGGATCATCTCGGGCAGCGAGGTGCCGATGCTGACAACGGTCATGCCGATAATCAGTGGCGGGATGCCAAAAGATCGACACAATATTGAGGCGCTAAACACCAGACGATCGGCACCATATGCCAGTAAAAGCAAACCGATAATCAGCAGTGCAGAAGCTAAGAACATGAAAAATCCTTGCGTAAAAACCCGGGCCGGCAATGCTTTTCCCGACCGGTTTAAGGTTCTGTTTGGCGAGACAGGCGCTGATTTTGACCGCCTGAACGGCAAAAGTAAATTTAATGACCATTTTCGCCAAATCTTAGCGGTAAGTTTCTGTAAAGCTATCGTGAATCAGGACCGAACAGGCTACCATCGTACCCCATGTTTACGCCCGATCCTTACAAGAGGTAATAATGATCCAGCAGCAAACGAATCTGGTTGAGGTTCGTGGCGTGAGTTTTTCGCGCGGAGATCGCACTATCTTCGACGACATTTCGCTGACCGTGCCGAAAGGGAAAGTCACGGCGATAATGGGGCCATCGGGGATAGGAAAAACCACTCTGCTACGCCTGATTGGGGGGCAACTTCAGCCAACCAGCGGTGAAATCTTTTTCCGTGGCGAAAACATTCCGTCATTGTCACGCGCTAAATTGTACGAAGCGCGCAAGAAAATGAGCATGCTGTTCCAGTCTGGTGCCCTGTTTACTGACTTAACGGTCTATGAAAATGTGGCCTGGCCGCTGCGTGAACATACCCGTCTGCCTGCACCGATTCTGCACAGCACTGTCTTAATGAAGCTGGAAGCGGTAGGCCTGCGCGGTGCTGCCCAGCTGAAACCAGCTGAGCTGTCGGGCGGGATGGCACGCCGTGTGGCACTGGCGCGTGCAATTGCGCTTGAGCCGGAGCTGATCATGTTCGACGAACCTTTTGTCGGACAGGATCCCATTACCATGGGCGTGCTGGTAAAATTAATCGACGAACTTAACCATGCTCTGGGCCTGACCTGTATTGTGGTCTCGCACGACGTACCGGAAGTACTGAGTATTGCGGACTATGCCTATATCGTGGCCGGACAAAAAATTATCGCACACGGCACCACGCCGGAACTGCGAGAGAATAATGACCCGCGCGTGCGCCAGTTTATTGATGGCCATGCGGATGGTCCGGTTCCCTTCCGTTTTCCTGCCGGCGACTATCTCGCTGATTTAACCGGCTCAGGGAGTAACTAAACAGATGGTCTTGAAGGCGCTGGCGTCATTCGGTCGTCAGGGAATTGAAACGTGCGCCAGTTTTGGACGCGCAGGATTAATGCTGTTTCACGCGCTGGTGGGAAAACCCGCGTTCCGCAGACATACGCCGCTACTGATCAAACAACTCTATAGTGTTGGCGTACTGTCGTTACTGATTATTGTGGTTTCAGGTCTGTTTATCGGCATGGTACTCGGACTGCAGGGCTATCTGGTGCTGAACACCTATGGTGCAGAAACCAGTCTGGGTATGCTGGTGGCGCTCTCCTTGCTGCGTGAACTGGGGCCGGTTGTTACCGCGCTGCTGTTTGCCGGACGGGCAGGATCGGCACTGACGGCTGAAATCGGCCTGATGAAAGCCACTGAACAGCTCTCCAGTATGGAGATGATGGCGGTGGATCCGTTGCGCCGGGTAGTCTCGCCGCGCTTCTGGGCCGGTTTTATCAGCATGCCGCTACTGACCATGATCTTCACTGCGGTCGGTATTGCAGGCGGTGCACTGGTTGGCGTGAGCTGGAAGGGGATCGATCCCGGTTTCTTCTGGTCAGCTATGCAGAACGCGGTCGATTTCCGAACCGATGTCGTTAACTGCATCATCAAAAGCGCCGTCTTTGCCGTAACGGTCACCTGGATTGCTCTTTTTAATGGCTATGACGCGATTCCCACTTCTGAAGGGATCAGTCGCGCGACAACGCGTACCGTAGTACATGCTTCACTGGCGGTGCTCGGGTTGGATTTTGTGCTGACAGCACTGATGTTTGGGAATTGATGCAATGCAAAGCAAAAAAAGCGAAATCTGGGTTGGCATTTTTATGATTATGGCGTTGATCGCCGCATTGTTTCTCTGTCTGCGCGTCGCCGATTTAAAGTCGATGGGCACAGAGCCGACGTGGAAACTCTACGCGACCTTTGACAATATCGGCGGCCTGAAAGCCAGTTCGCCGGTCAAAATTGGTGGTGTGGTCATTGGCCGGGTGACAGAAATAGCGCTTGAGCCGAAAACGCTGCTGCCGCGTGTCACCATGGAGATCAGCGATCAGTATGCGAATAAAATTTCAGATACCAGCTCGCTGGCTGTCCGTACTCAGGGCCTGCTGGGTGAGCAGTTCCTGGCGCTGAACTTAGGCTTTGACGATCCTGAGCTCGGCTCGGCGATGCTGAAAGATGGCGATACGCTGCGTGATACGAAGTCAGCCATGGTGCTCGAAGACCTGATCGGCCAGTTCCTTTATAAGAGCGGCGATAACAAACAAAAAACTGACTCCAAAGACGCGCAGGAAGGCGACAGTGCTGCGCCTGCGGCACCGGCTCAACCTTAAAGAAGAGGGTTTACCATGTTTAAACGTTTATTGATGATTGCCATGCTGGTGGTAGCGGTACCGCTGACGGCGACCGCAGCCGATCAGAGCAATCCTTACAAGCTGATGAACGAAGCGGCGCAGAAGACATTCACCCGTCTGAAAAATGAGCAGCCGAAAATCAAGCAGGATCCCAACTACCTGCGTGAGATTGTGCGTCAGGAGCTCCTGCCATATGTGCAGATTAAATATGCAGGCGCGTTAGTGCTGGGACGCTACTATCGTGACTCAACACCTGCTCAGCGTGAAGCCTATTTCAGCGCCTTTGGTGATTACCTGGCGCAGGCGTATGGTCAGGCACTGGCACTCTATAACGGCCAGAGCTACCAGATTCAGCCCGAACAGCCGTTAGGCGACGCCCAGATTGTCGCTATTCGTGTCACCATTATTGACCCAAATGGACGTCCGCCGGTACGCCTCGATTTCCAGTGGCGTAAAAATAGCCAGAGCGGGAAATGGCAGGCTTATGACATGATCGCCGAAGGCGTCAGCATGATCACCACGAAACAAAATGAGTGGAGCGATTTGTTGCGTACCAAAGGTATTGATGGTCTGACGGCACAACTGAAGTCTTCTGCGGCACAACCGATCACGCTGGATAAACAACAATAATGCACGAATCGTTACGCTGGGAGCGGGAAGCCAGCACGCTATTACTTAAAGGCGAACTGGATCGCGACACGCTGATGAGCCTGTGGCAGCAACGCGAGACTCTGATCAAAGATGTCGATACTATCGACGTCGCGGGGCTGGAGCGGGTGGACTCTTCCGGTCTCGCCCTGCTGGTGCACTTGCGGGAAATCGCGCGTGCACAGGGTATAACCCCATGCTTTACAGGCATCAGTGACAAACTGCGCTCGCTGATTACCCTTTACAATCTGCAACAGATTATTGTTTCTGCGGATAAAAGCGCCTGATTTCCGGTTGTTATGCTAAGCCCCTGTTTCCAGCAGGGGCTTTTGCGTATTTAAGAGTCAGCCGCTTTCCTCTACTATGTCAGCCTTATTATTATTAAGTGAAGTTAAGCCCAATGGAAAACAGTGAAATTCAGGCCGTGCTGATGGCCGCATTGCCTTTAGACGAAGTTCATGTGATGAGCAACGATGGCAGCCATTTTCAGGTGATCGCCGTAGGCGAACTGTTTGGCGAACTGAGCCGCGTGAAAAAGCAGCAGGCTGTCTATGCGCCGCTGATGGAATTCATCGCGGATAACCGCATGCATGCTGTCTCTATCAAAACTTATACTCCCGCTGAATGGGCACGTGACCGTAAACTCAACGGTTTCTGATCCTTCTGCGTGGTGAACTCGCCGTGAGCGAGTCCAATTTTTAGCTAGTTAATCGAGAGCCGTGTTGATGGAAAAATTTCGTGTGCAAGGCCCCACCCGTTTAAGTGGTGAAGTCACCATTTCCGGGGCAAAGAACGCCGCACTTCCTATTCTGTTTGCTGCCCTGCTGGCTGAAGAGCCGGTAGAGATTAAGAACGTGCCAAAGCTGCGCGACATTGATACCACCATGAAACTGCTGAGCCAGCTGGGTGCGAAGGTCGAACGCAACGGTTCTGTGCATGTCGATGCCAGTGCGGTAGATGTGTTTTGTGCGCCTTATGACCTGGTCAAAACCATGCGTGCCTCAATCTGGGCGCTGGGTCCGCTGGTGGCGCGTTTTGGTCAGGGTCAGGTTTCTCTGCCGGGTGGCTGCGCTATCGGCGCGCGTCCGGTTGATCTGCATATCACCGGTCTGGAACAGCTGGGTGCTGAGATCAAACTGGAAGAGGGCTACGTTAAAGCCTCAGTCAATGGACGCCTGAAAGGCGCGCTGATTGTCATGGACAAAATCAGCGTTGGCGCAACGGTCACTATCATGAGTGCAGCGACGCTGGCGACAGGTACCACTGTGATCGAGAATGCGGCGCGTGAGCCGGAAATTGTCGATACCGCCAACTTCCTTAACACCCTGGGTGCCAAAATCAGTGGCGCAGGTAGCGACAAAATCACCATCGAAGGCGTTGAGCGTCTGGGTGGCGGTGTTTATCGCGTTCTGCCCGATCGTATCGAAACCGGTACCTTCCTGGTGGCTGCTGCCATTTCAGGCGGCAAAGTGATGTGCCACAAAACCCAGCCAGATACCATGGATGCTGTATTGGCTAAGCTGCGTGATGCGGGTGCCGATATTGAAACCGGTGAAGACTGGATCAGTCTGGACATGCACGGCAAGCGACCAAAAGCGGTTAACGTGCGCACCGCTCCGCATCCGGGGTTCCCGACAGATATGCAGGCACAGTTCACCCTGTTAAACATGGTTGCGGAAGGCACGGGTCTGATTACCGAAACCATTTTCGAAAACCGTTTTATGCATATCCCTGAACTGATTCGCATGGGCGGACATGCTGAGATTGAGAGCAACACGGCAATCTGTCATGGGGTTGAAACCCTGTCAGGTGCGCAGGTGATGGCGACCGATCTGCGTGCTTCTGCCAGCCTGGTTCTGGCGGGTTGTATTGCGGAAGGCACGACGTTCGTTGATCGCATTTATCACATCGATCGTGGCTATGAGCACATCGAAGATAAACTGAAAGCAATGGGCGCGAACATCGAGCGTGTCAGCGAAGAGTAAGTCTGCTGAGGCACTCAAAAAGCCAGCCCCCTTCAGGGCTGGTTTTTTTTCGCCTGAAAATAGCCTGCGGTCTCAGTTGCTGTCGGAATGCGCTGCAGGCGTCCGGATACGTTTTCTGCGATCCAGCAGGCGGTGGGTGTGGGGATCATAATATCGACTGGGCCAGATCTCACTCGGGTGAATCGTTAGCGCGTCGGCGATCAGCCATTCTCCTTTGGGCCACGGGCGCGTCAGCGCATTAGCCAGTGTTGACGAACTCAGACCCGATGCGCGTGATAGTGCTGCCAGCGTCATACCGCGTTTGTGCAGCGCCGCGATAATGTCAGCCGGATGCCAGTCTTCCTTTATTTTTTCCATAACCTGTTCTCCTTTTCCTTGTCATTGCGTCGTCCAGCAGGACGTTGGCTTTCCTTTTTAGTGCCATCTGGAAAGAACAGGGGTTTTATAGCAAAAAGTTTCCATTAATTTCCAGTTATTTTTAGATCCAGCGCCGGGTCTGTGGGATGACTCGCAAAAGGTGTGCAAATGCTTGCAGGAAATAAGAATAATGGGGACGGACTGAGATGAAAACGGAGCCCGGAAGGCTCCGTGAGGGATCAAAAATCGCGCTGAACTGACATGTGCGCCAGCGACTCCAGGGCACTGCGCCATGGCGATTCCGGCAGAATTCTCAGGGCTTCAATGGCTTTATCCGCTTCCTGTTCGGCACGACTGCGCGTCCACTCCAGAGAACCACACTGATTCATCGCTTCCAGTACGGGTTCCAGCAGATGGCGGCCATTTCCCTGTTCAATGGCTTCACGGATCATCTTCGCCTGTTCAGGCGAGCCGTGCTGCATCGCATGCAGCAGTGGCAGGGTGGGTTTGCCTTCACTCAGGTCATCGCCAGTATTTTTACCCAGCGTTTCACCATCAGCACTGTAATCCAGTAAGTCGTCAATTAACTGGAAAGCCGTACCCAGATAGCGCCCATAATCCTGCAGGGCTTTTTCCTCTTCAGGTGTGGCTTCAGCCAGAATTGCAGAAGCCTGCGAGGCGGCTTCAAACAGACGCGCTGTCTTGCTGTAAATGACGCGCATGTAGCTCTCTTCAGTGATGTCGGGATCATTGACGTTCATCAGCTGCAGGACTTCACCTTCAGCAATGACGTTTACTGCCTCTGACATCAGCGCCAGGATACGCAGCGAACCCATGCTGGTCATCATCTGGAAGGCGCGGGTATAAATAAAGTCACCGACCAGCACGCTTGCCGCATTGCCAAACGCCGCGTTCGCGGTCGCTTTGCCACGACGCATATCGGATTCATCCACGACATCGTCATGCAGCAGCGTGGCGGTGTGGATAAATTCGATCAGCGCCGCATTGGTCACGTGCAGGTCGCCCTTGTAGCCCATGGCACGTGCGGAGAGCACGGCAATCATGGGACGGATACGCTTGCCCCCACCACTGATGATGTAATAGCCCAACTGGTTGATGAGCGAGACATCTGAATTCAGCTGGTCGAGGATGGTCTGGTTAACGGCAGCCATATCCTGTGCGGTTAATTCATTAATCTGTTCTAAGTTCATTCGTCTTTTCAGCTATGACTCGTTATCTCTGCCATGGTAAGTGGTTTACTCAGCCAGCGTTCAGGTAATCTGTTACTGATTGTACTTGAATTTTGTGCCTGAGAAACGGTTGCATTCAGCCTGTGTTTTTTTTCTGCAAGAGTGTGCAAAGTGCTCTTGTCTTCTTCTGGAGTTTTGCGTAGAATTCGCGCCCTATTGTGAATATTTAGCGCGCCGCCTGATGAACTAAAAGGCAAGCGCAGAAGCGGAGTTTTATATGTACGCGGTTTTCCAAAGTGGTGGTAAACAACACCGAGTTAGCGAAGGTCAGACCGTTCGCCTGGAAAAGCTGGACATCGCAACCGGTGAAACGATTGAGTTTGACCAGGTTCTGATGATTGCTAATGGCGAAGACGTGAAAATCGGCGCGCCACTGGTTTCAGGCGGAATGATCAAGGCAGAAGTTGTTGCTCACGGTCGTGGCGAGAAAATTAAGATTGTTAAGTTTCGTCGTCGTAAGCACTACCGTAAGCAAGCAGGCCATCGCCAGTGGTTCACTGATGTGAAAATCACTGGTATCACGGCGTAAGAGGAGATCTGACAAATGGCACATAAAAAGGCTGGTGGTTCGACTCGAAATGGTCGTGACTCCAATGCAAAACGTCTGGGTGTAAAGCGTTTCGGTGGCGAATCTGTTCTGGCAGGTAGCATCATCGTTCGTCAGCGTGGCACCAAATTCCACGCCGGTACCAATGTAGGTTGTGGTCGTGACCACACCCTGTTTGCTACCGCAGACGGTAAAGTACAGTTCGAAGTTAAAGGTCCGAACAACCGTAAATACATCAGCATCGTTGCTGAGTAAGGTTGTCGTGACGCAGACGTTTAACGTCTGAACGCACGAATTGAAGGCCCCGCAGCTCCTGCGGGGCTTTTTACATTCTGCGGTCTGTTGCGGTAAAAGCGACGCATCACAAAAGTTTGCTGTACACTTTGTGTACGCACTGGCGAAAGCCAATCCTGATTTATCCGCCGCTGGTCAGCGCAGAAGACCCTGGCGGACCCGTCTGCAGAGTGCTGCAGACGATTGTGTGACGGAGATAGAAAATGAAGTTTGTAGATGAAGCGACAATTTTGGTCGTCGCCGGTGATGGCGGTAATGGTTGCGTGAGCTTCCGCCGCGAAAAATATATCCCGAGAGGCGGCCCTGATGGCGGTGATGGCGGTGACGGCGGTGATGTTTATCTGATCGCTGATGAAAACCTCAATACCCTTATCGATTATCGTTTCGAAAAATCTTTCCGGGCAGAGCGCGGACAGAACGGCCAGAGCCGCGACTGTACAGGCAAACGCGGTAAAGATATCGAAGTTAAAGTGCCGGTCGGCACCCGGGTTATCGATCAGGGTACCGGTGAGACACTCGGTGACATGACGCGTCACGGTCAGAAACTGATGGTCGGCAAGGGCGGCTGGCATGGTCTGGGCAACACGCGCTTCAAATCCTCAGTGAACCGCAGTCCTCGTCAGAAAACGATGGGTACTCCAGGTGAAAAACGTGACCTGCAGCTGGAGCTGATGCTGCTGGCAGATGTTGGGATGCTGGGCTTACCGAACGCCGGTAAATCAACCTTTATCCGTGCTGTTTCAGCTGCCAAACCAAAAGTGGCGGACTATCCATTTACCACGCTTGTGCCGAGCCTGGGCGTAGTCCGTATGGACAGCGAGCAGAGCTTCGTCGTGGCTGATATTCCTGGCCTGATTGAAGGCGCAGCAGACGGTGCTGGCCTCGGTATCCGCTTCCTGAAACACCTTGAGCGTTGCCGCGTATTGCTGCACCTGATCGACATCGATCCGATCGATGAAAGCGATCCGGTTGAAAATGCCCGCATTATTCTCGGCGAGCTCGAAAAGTACAGCGAGAAGCTGTTCAACAAGCCACGCTGGCTGGTCTTCAACAAGATTGATCTGATTAGCGAAGAAGAAGCGCAGTCACGGGCAAAAGCCGTTGCTGAAGCGCTGGGCTGGGAAGATAAGTATTACCTGATCTCTGCCGCAAGCCGTACTGGTGTCAACGAACTCTGCTGGGACGTGATGAGCTTCATCAATGCCAACCCGAAAGAAGCCGAGCTTGAAGAGAAACAGCCGGAAAAAGTGGAGTTTATGTGGGACGATTACCACAAAGAAACCATTGAAAACACGGTCGAAGTGGAAGATGAAGAGTGGGATGACGACTGGGATGATGAAGACGACGAAGGTGTTGAAATCATCTATCAGCGTTAACCGCGCGTCTGCTACAGCGTGATATAGGATGCCCCCTTTCAGGAATGAAAGGGGGCATTGTTCTTTCTGGAGCCTGCTCTTCAGGGCGACGCTGATATCTGCTTCTGAAGCGTTCAGCCATAAAAAAACGCAGCAGGTTGATCACCTGCTGCGTTTTTATTACTGCGTAATCAGTTGTTCTGATTGATATCGCGGTAGAGTCGGCTCTCGAAACGCACCAGGGGAATACGACGGGTACGTTGATCTTCCGGCGGTACCGCATACCCGGAAAGGAACTGAACGAACGCCACCCGCGCGCCACTTGAGGTAGTGATAAAGCCCGCCAGGTTATAGACGCCCTGCAGTGAACCGGTTTTCGCCGAGACTTTGCCATCCAGTCCTGCTTCATGCAGTCCGCCCCGATATTGCAGCGTGCCATCATAGCCAGCCAGCGGCAGCATCGAAATATAATCCAGCGTGTTGTCATTCTTCGCAATGAACTGCAACACCTGCATCATGGTTTGCGGCGAAATCAGGTCGTGGCGCGACAGGCCGGAACCATCGACCTGGATGCTGTTGCCCATATCGACGTTGGCTTTCGCTTTCAGGATACGACGAACCGCATCCTGCCCGGCACGGAAGGTTCCTGGTACGTTGAAGTAGTGATGACCAATAGTGCGGAACACCGTGTCGGCAATCATGTTGTCTGACTTCTTCAGCATGGTG
This sequence comes from Pantoea sp. MT58, assembly GCF_014495885.1. Classification (NCBI taxonomy): domain Bacteria; kingdom Pseudomonadati; phylum Pseudomonadota; class Gammaproteobacteria; order Enterobacterales; family Erwiniaceae; genus Pantoea; species Pantoea sp. MT58. Next base: position 3,624,025 of record NZ_CP061083.1, on the reverse strand, counting down.
TGCAGCAGCGTATGCAGCGGCGCGGACTGGGTCGATGCCAGTACGGTGCCTGGCTCCGTGACCTGCGTCTGACGCACCAGATGCCCGCTATAATCAATCTCTGACGACCGCAGTTCCGCCTTGAGAATCTCGCCAGCCCAGGCCGCACCATCCTGCACGGCAAAGGCCAGCGGCAGCGGTTCGGCACGCTGACGCATACAGCCAGTCAGCGTGTAGCGGTTCAGCTCGCCCGGCACCACATCCAGTTCACAATATTGCCCTTCGCCGCTGTTGCGGCCGATGGTGCGGACCTGGCTGTACATATGCGCCGGATAATAGGAGGCGATGCGAACAAAGGCATTTTCACCCGGCGTATTCGCGCTGTAGAGCGACACCGAGAAACAGTTCTTATCAACAATCGCTGCACCCGGCGGGGCGCTGAAGCACTGAGTCATATCGTTCCACGGCCAGCCCGGCGCCATGTCGTGACTGGCAAACACGGACGTGTCGATAACCAGATTGCCTTTGATATGGTTAATACCCTGCTTCTTAATCGCCGCGACCATGTTGCGCAGATCCTGACGGGTTAAAGTGGGATCACCGCCGAAACGTGCGACTAAATCGCCGTTCAGGGTGCCATCTATAATGGCGCCGCGAGTCTCAAAAGTGGTCTGAAAACGGAAATCGCCACCCAGTTCCAGTAATGCCGCCAGCGCCGTCACCACTTTCATGGTACTGGCGGGCAGGGCCATCTGTTTTCCGTGATAATCAATGATCGGTGTTGAAGCACCCACTTTCTGGACCATCAGCGCCAGATTGGCACCGTCTGGCAGGTACTGCATGTATTCATCAACTGGCGCTGCGTGTGCCTGCAGCATAAATGCACAGCTTAATCCGGTAACAAGTCGTGAAAATCGCATAATCTCGCGGTAACTGGCAGGTGAGGGCGTCAATACTACGTTGCCGGACGGTGCAAAGTAAACGATGACCCGCAGTGAACTCTGGGGTAAAATACGTATCAAATTGCAAAACTCTTTTCTGGCCTGGAAGCATCTCCGGGTCAGGATTCTTTTATTTGCAAAAACGGGCTAATGTGCCGCAGAACGCTTTTTTCTGCAGTCACCGGTCAGGATGACATCGTTAACAGGAAAGAGGGCGAGGAGCTTAAATGAATCAGATTCCGATGACGTTAAGAGGCGCTGAAAGATTGCGCGAAGAGCTGAACGAGCTGAAAACCGTGAAGCGCCCGCGCATTATCGCCTCTATCGCTGACGCACGCGAACACGGCGATTTAAAAGAGAACGCGGAATACCATGCTGCGCGTGAAGAGCAGGGTTTTTGTGAAGGGCGTATTCAGGAGATTGAAGCCAAACTCTCCAATGCGCAGGTGATCGACGTCACCCAGATGCCTAAAACTGGCCGCGTAATTTTCGGCGCAACGGTGACCGTACTGAATGTCGAGACCGACGAAGAGTCGACTTATCGTATCGTGGGCGATGACGAAGCGGACTTTAAGCAAAATCTGATTTCGGTCAATTCGCCAATGGCGCGTGGCCTGGTGGGAAAAGAGGCCGATGATGTGGCTATTGTTAAAACCCCAGGCGGCGACGTTGAGTACGAAATCCTGAAGGTGGAATACCTTTAAGATGTTGCTACGCTTTGAAAAGCGTTAAAGCACAATGTAAAGAAAAGAAAAAGGCCGCATCGCGGCCTTTTATCTGAGGTAAGAGCATGTCACTTTCTTTGCCCACTTAACGTGGCAGAGAAATTTTGCTCTCTTTAGAGGGGCGATACAGCACCAGCGTTTTGCCGATCACCTGTACGTTGCTGGCACCGGTCTCACGCACGATAGCCTCAACGATCAGCTGTTTCGTTTCACGATCTTCTGAGGCGATTTTTACCTTGATCAGTTCGTGATGCGCCAGAGCCTGCTCGATTTCGGCCAGCACGCCTTCAGTCAGGCCGTTGCCACCCAGCATAACCACTGGCTTGAGTGGATGGGCGAGGCCCTTGAGGTGCTGTTTTTGTTTGGTACTTAGATTCATCGTAGTTTTTTACTTACTCAGGGATTGAAAACGGTTCATTCTACCGCCATCTCGGGTATATCACCAAATCGACGCAACCCATTGCGTGCAGGTTTATCGCTACGATGACGATTTAGTTGGAAATAATATGACGGGTAAAAAGCGTTCAGCCAGCTCCGGCCGCTGGCTTCAGGAACACTTTAGCGATAAATATGTGCTCCAGGCGCATAAAAAAGGGTTGCGCTCGCGCGCCTGGTTTAAACTTGATGAAATACAACAGGGTGACAAGCTGTTCAAACCCGGTATGACCGTGGTAGATCTGGGTGCCGCACCCGGTGGCTGGTCGCAATATGTGGTACAGCAAATCGGGAACAAAGGGCGCGTCATTGCCTGTGATATCCTGCCAATGGATCCAATAGTCGGTGTCGATTTCCTTCAGGGCGATTTTCGTGAAGAATCGGTGATCAATGCGCTGCTCGAGCGCGTTGGCGATCAGAAAGTTCAGGTTGTCATGTCCGACATGGCGCCGAATATGAGTGGTACACCTGCCGTAGATATTCCCCGGTCGATGTATTTAGTGGAGCTGGCGCTGGAGATGTGTCGGGATATCCTGGCACCTGGCGGCAGTTTTGTAGTGAAAGTGTTTCAGGGAGATGGCTTCGATGAATACCTGCGGGAAATTCGCTCCCTGTTTACGAAAGTAAAAATTCGTAAGCCGGACGCTTCACGTTCTCGTTCACGTGAAGTGTACATTGTGGCGACTGGGCGCAAACTATAACCAAATTGCTGGAGAAGTCCGCAGCGTTGCTGCGATTCCATGTATGCAGGAACTATAGTACCCTACGCTATCTGTTAACACCGATGTAATATGAGGTTAATCCCTTGAGTGACATGGCGAAAAACCTGATTCTCTGGTTAGTCATCGCGGTCGTGCTGATGTCAGTATTCCAGAGCTTTGGGCCCAGCGAGTCGAATGGCCGTCGGGTTGATTATTCAACCTTCCTGTCGGAAGTGAACCAGGATCAGGTCCGCGAGGCACGCATTAACGGGCGTGAAATTAACGTTGTCAAAAAAGACAGCAATAAATATACCACCTACATTCCTGTCAATGATCCTAAGTTGCTCGATAACCTCTTGACCAAAAACGTCAAAGTGGTTGGCGAACCGCCGGAAGAACCAAGCCTGCTGGCTTCAATCTTCATTTCGTGGTTCCCGATGCTGCTGCTGATCGGTGTGTGGATCTTCTTTATGCGTCAGATGCAGGGCGGTGGCGGAAAGGGCGCGATGTCCTTCGGCAAAAGTAAAGCCCGCATGTTGACGGAAGACCAGATTAAAACCACTTTCGCTGACGTCGCAGGTTGTGACGAAGCGAAAGATGAAGTGGCTGAGCTGGTGGAATATCTGCGTGAGCCGAGCCGTTTCCAGAAGCTGGGCGGTAAAATTCCAAAAGGCGTTCTGATGGTGGGGCCACCGGGTACCGGTAAAACCTTGCTCGCCAAAGCGATTGCTGGCGAAGCGAAGGTGCCTTTCTTCACTATCTCCGGTTCTGACTTTGTGGAAATGTTTGTCGGTGTTGGTGCATCCCGTGTGCGCGACATGTTCGAACAGGCTAAGAAAGCGGCACCGTGCATCATCTTCATCGATGAAATCGATGCCGTTGGTCGTCAGCGTGGCGCCGGTTTAGGCGGTGGTCATGATGAACGTGAGCAGACGCTGAACCAGATGCTGGTTGAGATGGATGGTTTCGAAGGTAACGAAGGTATTATCGTTATCGCCGCGACTAACCGTCCTGACGTACTGGACCCTGCGCTGCTGCGTCCGGGCCGCTTTGACCGTCAGGTTGTTGTAGGCCTGCCCGATGTACGCGGTCGTGAGCAGATCCTGAAAGTGCATATGCGTCGTGTGCCACTGGCTACCGATATTGATGCAGCGATCATTGCACGTGGTACCCCAGGCTTCTCCGGTGCCGATCTGGCCAACCTTGTCAACGAAGCAGCGCTGTTCGCCGCCCGTTCAAACAAGCGTGTGGTGTCGATGGTTGAGTTCGAGAAAGCGAAAGATAAAATCATGATGGGTGCGGAACGTCGCTCCATGGTGATGACGGAATCGCAGAAAGAGTCAACGGCTTACCACGAAGCCGGCCACGCGATTATTGGTCGCCTGGTACCAGAGCATGATCCGGTCCATAAAGTTACGATTATCCCGCGCGGTCGTGCGCTGGGTGTGACCTTCTTCCTGCCTGAAGGCGACGCGATCAGCGCCAGCCGTCAGAAACTGGAAAGCCAGATTTCAACGCTTTACGGCGGTCGTCTGGCAGAAGAGATCATCTACGGTGCAGAACGTGTTTCTACCGGTGCGTCTAACGACATCAAAGTCGCGACTAACCTGGCACGTAACATGGTGACGCAGTGGGGCTTCTCTGAAAAACTGGGTCCGTTGCTGTATGCAGAAGAAGAGGGTGAAGTGTTCCTTGGACGTTCTGTCGCGAAAGCGAAACACATGTCTGATGAAACTGCCCGCATCATCGACCAGGAAGTCAAACACCTGATCGACAGCAACTACCAGCGTGCTCGCCGCATTCTGGGTGAGAACATGGACATCCTTCACGCGATGAAAGACGCGCTGATGAAGTATGAAACCATTGATGCACCGCAGATCGACGACCTGATGGCACGCCGCGAAGTGCGTCCGCCAGCAGGCTGGGAAGATCCAGGCAGCAACTCAGATAGCAACGGTACGCCAAAGGCGCCACGTCCGGTTGATGAACCGCGTACGCCAAACCCAGGCAATACCATGTCAGAGCAGTACAACAAATAAGACGCAACATCGTCAGACAAAACCCCGGCTGGTCCGGGGTTTTTTACATCCAGATATTGATCAGCAAGGAGTTTTCACCATGAAGTTGTTTGCCCGTGATTCCCATCTCGATTTATCTTTCCCGCATGTGATGGGCATTCTGAATGTCACGCCGGACTCCTTTTCAGATGGTGGTAAACATAACGCGCTGGTTGATGCGCTGACGCATACCAATGAGATGGTTAATGCAGGCGCCACCATTATCGATGTGGGCGGTGAATCAACCCGTCCTGGCGCTGATGAAGTGAGTGTGGAGGAAGAGCTGGAGCGGGTGATTCCGGTGGTCGAAGCCATCGCCCAGCGTTTTGAAGTCTGGATTTCGGTAGACACCTCTAAAGCCGAGGTTATCCGGGAAGCTGCGCGAGTGGGTGCTCACATCATTAATGACGTTCGTTCACTCTCTGAACCAGGCGCGCTCGATGCTGCAGCCGCTACCGGACTTCCCGTCTGTTTAATGCATATGCAGGGCGAGCCGCGCACCATGCAGCAGGCACCGGTTTACGAAAACATCTTAAGCGAAGTGGACACTTACTTCGCTCAGCAGATTGCACGCTGTGAAGCGGCGGGAATTAAAAAAAAGCGGCTGATACTCGACCCGGGCTTCGGTTTCGGTAAAAATCTCAGCCACAATTATGAACTGCTGGCTCATCTGGGCGATTTTCACCACTTCGGTCTGCCGCTGCTGGTTGGGATGTCGCGTAAATCAATGATTGGTCAGCTGTTAAATGTCGGCCCATCACAGCGTTTAACCGGCAGCCTGAGCTGCGCGGTGATTGCTGCCATGCAGGGCGCGCAGATTATTCGCGCGCATGACGTAAAAGAGACGGCCGAAGCGATGCGCGTGGTCGAAGCGACCCGAAGAGCAAAAGGAGTATCATGAGTAATCGTAAATATTTCGGTACAGACGGCATTCGCGGCAAAGTCGGTGAAACCCCCATTACCCCCGATTTTGTCCTGAAGCTCGGCTGGGCCGCAGGTAAAGTGCTGGCGCGCCATGGTTCTAAGAAGATCATTATTGGTAAAGATACCCGTATCTCTGGCTACATGCTGGAGTCCGCGCTGGAAGCAGGCCTCGCTGCGGCAGGCCTGACAGCGGCGTTCACCGGCCCAATGCCGACGCCCGCCATCGCCTATCTGACCCGCACCTTCCGCGCAGAGGCGGGCATTGTGATTTCGGCGTCGCACAACCCGTTTGACGACAACGGGATTAAGTTCTTTTCCTCCGAAGGCACCAAATTGCCTGATGACGTTGAAGAAGCGATTGAGCTGGAGATGGAAAAGCCGATTACCTGTGTTGAATCAGCGCAGTTAGGCCGTGCCAGCCGCATCGTGGATGCCGCAGGGCGTTACATTGAGTTTTGCAAAGGGACATTCCCCAGCGAACTGAATCTGAATGGCCTGAAGATTGTGGTCGACTGTGCCAATGGTGCCACCTACCACATCGCGCCGAATGTATTGCGTGAACTGGGTGCGACCGTCATTGCTATTGGTGTCCAGCCAGATGGCATGAACATTAATAAAGAGTGCGGTGCCACCGATCTCAAACTGCTGCAGCAGCGTGTGCTGGCCGAGAAAGCTGATATTGGTCTGGCCTACGACGGCGACGGCGACCGTATCATGATGATTGACCATCTGGGCGACAAAGTGGATGGTGACCAGATCCTCTATATCATTGCACGTGAAGCATTGCGCCAGGGACAGTTACGCGGCGGTGTAGTGGGTACGCTGATGAGTAACATGGGACTGGAGTTAGCGCTGAAGCAGCTTGGCATTCCGTTTACCCGCGCCAAAGTGGGTGACCGTTATGTGCTGGAGAAGATGCAGGAGAAGGGCTGGCGTCTCGGTGCTGAGAACTCCGGTCATGTGATCCTGCTCGATAAAACCACGACCGGCGACGGTATCGTTGCAAGTTTGCAAGTACTTACTGCAATGGTGCGCAACCACATGAGCCTGCACGATCTCTGCAGTGGTATGAAAATGCTGCCGCAGGTTCTGGTCAACGTGCGCTTTTCAGGTGAACATGATCCGCTGCAAAGCGATGCCGTCAAAACCGTGACCGCGGAAGTGGAAAAAGCGCTGGCAGGTCGCGGACGTGTTCTGCTGCGTAAGTCCGGCACCGAGCCATTGATTCGTGTGATGGTCGAAGGCGAAAATGAAGCACAGGTCACCGAACTGGCGAATCGCATCGCCGATCAGGTCAAGGCCGTTTAAAACAGTAACAGGCAGTCTGCAGAGTGTGGAACTGCCTGTAAAATCACCGGGATGGCGCTTTTTTCTGCAATCAGTTCGGGTGGTAAAAATTGCACTTGCAGAGATATGCGCCTTTGGTTAGTATTCACACCCGCTTCTGATGGGTGATGACGAGACTCCCCATCAATACTGGTGAAGCTTTAACTGTACGATTATCGTGCAAGGAACAGGTTGAATATGTACGAAGCTCTTTTAGTTGTTTTCCTTATTGTAGCTATCGCCCTCGTGGGTATGATCATGCTGCAGCAAGGCAAAGGCGCTGATATGGGAGCCTCATTCGGTGCAGGCGCATCCGGTACAGTGTTTGGTTCGTCGGGTTCAGGTAATTTCATGACCCGTACTACTGGCATTTTAGCGGCATTGTTCTTCATCATCAGCCTGGTTCTGGGTAATCTGAACAGCAATAAAGCGTCAAAAGGAAGTGAGTGGGAAAATCTTTCTGCGCCGGCGCAGTCTTCTCAACAGACTGAAAAGCCAGCTCAACCGGTTACACCGGGCAGCGATATTCCTAAGTAAGGTCGTCAGCACAACGAATCGTTGTGGTCAGTGCAGTGCCGTGGTGGTGGAATTGGTAGACACGCTACCTTGAGGTGGTAGTGCCCGATTGGGCTTACGGGTTCAAGTCCCGTCCTCGGTACCAAATCGTAGTATCACTTGCATTTTTTGCAGGTCTGGCGTATTATTCGCCACGTTTTCGGACGCGGGGTGGAGCAGCCTGGTAGCTCGTCGGGCTCATAACCCGAAGGTCGTCGGTTCAAATCCGGCCCCCGCAACCACTTTCCCTTTGAGTTCTTTTTCAAATATACTGTATGCATCGACGGACGCATTCACGGCTATTTTTTGAAAGAAAATTCTTTGGATGGAGTCCGGGCCGCATTGCGGCATACAGGGTCCAGTGATTAAAAGCCCCGAATATTCGGGGTTTTTTGTTATTAGCGAATCGTAATACTGGGCTATAGGCCCTTTTTTTATGTCTTGGGGGTGGGCTTGTCCACATTAGAGCAAAAATTGACAGAGTTGGTATCGGCTCCCGTAGAAGCGCTGGGTTACGAACTGGTTGGAATTGAATTCGTTCGTAGTCGCACATCTATCCTGCGCATCTATATTGATAGTGAAGATGGCATCAATGTCGATGATTGCGCCGATGTCAGCCACCAGGTAAGTGCGGTAATGGATGTTGAAGATCCTATTACTGTTCCTTACAACCTTGAAGTCTCTTCACCGGGACTCGATCGTCCTCTGTTCACCGCTGAACACTACACCCGCTTTATGGGTGAAGAAGTGAGCTTGGTGTTGCGTATGGCCGTTCAGAACCGCCGTAAATGGCAGGGAACCATCAAGTCAGTTGATGGCGAGATGATCACGGTGCACGTTGAGGGTAGCGATGAAGTGTTCGCGCTGAGTAATATTCAGAAAGCGAACCTGGTCCCCCACTTTTAAAAGTCCGGATTGAGGCTAACCAGGATGAACAAAGAGATCTTAGCTGTTGTAGAAGCCGTTTCTAACGAAAAAGCCCTGCCGCGTGAGAAAATCTTCGAAGCGCTGGAGAGCGCGCTGGCGACTGCGACCAAGAAAAAGTACGAGCAGGAAATTGAGGTACGCGTCAGCATTGATCGCCGCAGTGGCGATTTCGATACTTTCCGCCGCTGGGAAATCGTTGAAGAGGTAACACAGCCGACGCGCGAGATCACGCTGGATGCGGCCCGCTTCGAAGATGAAGCATTCAATCTGGGCGAATATGTCGAAGATCAGATTGAATCGGTCACCTTTGACCGTATCACCACCCAGACTGCTAAGCAGGTTATCGTGCAAAAAGTGCGCGAAGCTGAGCGCGCAATGGTGGTTGATCAGTTCCGTGAGCAGGAAGGCGAAATCATCACCGGTGTGGTGAAAAAAGTTAACCGCGACAACATTTCCCTCGATTTAGGCAGCAATGCCGAAGCGGTCATTCTGCGCGAAGATATGCTGCCGCGTGAAAACTTCCGCCCAGGCGATCGTATTCGTGGCGTACTCTACTCTGTACGTCCGGAAGCGCGTGGCGCGCAGCTGTTCGTCACGCGTTCCAAACCCGAAATGCTGATTGAACTGTTCCGGATCGAGGTGCCAGAAATTGGCGAAGAACTGATTGAAATTAAAGCAGCCGCCCGTGATCCGGGTTCGCGCGCTAAAATTGCAGTCAAAACCAACGACAAACGTATCGATCCGGTCGGTGCCTGTGTGGGCATGCGCGGCGCGCGTGTTCAGGCAGTTTCCAGTGAACTGGGTGGCGAGCGTATTGATATCGTGCTGTGGGACGATAACCCGGCACAGTTTGTTATCAACGCCATGGCTCCGGCCGATGTGGCGTCAATCGTGGTTGATGAAGATAATCACACCATGGATATCGCCGTAGAAGCTGGCAATCTGGCTCAGGCGATCGGCCGTAACGGCCAAAACGTGCGTCTCGCTTCGCAGCTGAGTGGCTGGGAGCTGAACGTGATGACCGTCGATGATCTGCAGGCTAAGCATCAGGCTGAAGCACATGCAGCGATCGATATGTTCACTAAACATCTCGACATCGACGAAGAGTTCGCCACCGTACTGGTGGAAGAGGGCTTCTCCTCGCTGGAAGAGCTGGCATACGTGCCAATCAACGAGCTGCTGGAAGTCGACGGCCTCGACGAAGAGACCATTGAAGCCCTGCGTGAACGAGCAAAAAATGCGTTAACCACCCTGGCACTGGCGAAAGAAGAGAGTCTTGGAAATCAGGAGCCCGCTGAGGATCTTCTGAATCTTGAAGGCCTCGATCGTGCGCTGGCGTTCCGCCTGGCGTCGAAAGGCGTTTGCACGCTGGAAGATCTCGCTGAGCAAGGTGTTGACGATCTGACGGATATTGAAGGCCTGTCTGATGAACAAGCCGGCGCGCTGATTATGGCCGCACGTAATATCTGCTGGTTCGGCGATGACGCGTAATAACAGGAAGGAACAGCATGACAGATGTAACCGTAAAATCGCTGGCCGCAGAAATTCAGACTCCGGTCGATCGCCTGGTACAGCAATTTGCTGATGCGGGTATCCCTAAGTCTGAAAATGACGCGGTGAGCCAGCAAGAGAAAGAAACCTTACTATCTCATCTGAACCGTGAACACGGTCAGGTCGGTTCAGCTAAGCTGACATTGCAGCGTAAAACGCGCAGCACCTTGAATATTCCAGGCACCGGGGGTAAAAGTAAGTCGGTGCAAATTGAAGTCCGCAAAAAGCGTACCTATGTGAAAGGTGATGCAGAGTCTGAGCAAGCTCAGGCAGAAGCTGAAGCCGAGGCGCAGCGTGAAGCGGAAGAGCAGGCGCAACGCGAGGCTGAAGAAAAAGCCCGTCGCGAAGCTGAACAGAAAGCGCAACGTGAAGCCGAAGACAAAGCAAGGCGCGAAGCCGCTGATAAGGCCAAACGTGCAGCAGCGGAAAATGACAAAGTGACAAATCAACCTACCGACGAAGTGACAAAGGCTGCGCAATCAGACAAAGCCCGTCGCGAAGCAGAAGCTGCTGAACTGAAGCGTAAAGCTGAAGAAGAAGCGCGCCGTAAGCTGGAAGAGGCTGCCCGCCTCGTAGCCGAAGAAGCCCGCCGTCTGGCTGAAGAGAAATCAGCTGAATGGGAAAAACCGGAAGAAGAGGATAAAGGCGACTATCACGTCACCACTTCTACCCATGCCCGTCAGGCGGAAGATGAAAACGACCGTCAGGTTGAAGCAGGTCGTGCGCGTGCGCGGACGACTGCTAAAGCTGCGCGTCCGGCGAAAAAAGGCAACAAACACTCTGAAGCCAAAACTGACCGTGAAGAAGCGCGTGCGCAGGTTCGTGGTGGTAAAGGCGGCAAGCATCGCAAACCTAGCGCACTGCAGCAGGGCTTCAACAAGCCAGCGCAGGCTGTTAACCGTGATGTTGTGATTGGCGAAACCATTACCGTAGCCGAACTGGCTAATAAAATGGCAGTGAAAGGTTCTCTGGTCATCAAAGCGATGATGAAGATGGGCGCAATGGCGACTATCAACCAGGTGATCGATCAGGAAACTGCACAACTCGTTGCCGAAGAGATGGGCCACAAAGTGACCCTGCGTCGTGAAAACGAGCTGGAAGAAGCGGTAATGGACGATCGTGATACCGATGCTGCGCAGGAGTCTCGTGCGCCGGTTGTCACCATCATGGGCCACGTCGACCACGGTAAAACGTCTCTGCTGGACTATATCCGCTCCACTAAAATCGCCTCTGGCGAAGCGGGCGGCATTACACAGCACATCGGTGCTTACCACGTTGAAACTGACAACGGTATGGTCACCTTCCTGGATACCCCGGGCCACGCCGCGTTTACCGCGATGCGTGCACGTGGTGCGCAGGCTACCGACATCGTTATCCTGGTGGTTGCAGCAGACGATGGCGTAATGCCACAGACTGTTGAAGCTATTCAGCACGCCAAAGCCGCGAAAGTGCCGGTTGTGGTTGCCGTGAACAAGTGCGATAAGCCAGAAGCGGATCCGGATCGTGTTAAAAACGAACTGACCCAGTACGGTATCATTCCGGAAGAGTGGGGCGGCGAAAACATGTTCGTGAATGTCTCTGCGAAAGCGGGTACCGGCATTGATGATCTGTTAAACGCTATCCTGCTGCAGGCGGAAGTCCTGGAACTGACCGCTATCCGTGAAGGTATGGCGAGCGGCGTGGTGATTGAATCGTTCCTCGACAAAGGTCGTGGTCCGGTTGCCACCGTGCTGGTACGTGAAGGTACGCTGAACAAAGGCGACATCGTTCTTTGTGGTTTCGAATATGGCCGTGTTCGTGCAATGCGTGACGAGCTGGGTCGCGAAGTCATGGAAGCGGGTCCGTCTATCCCGGTTGAGATTCTGGGCCTGTCCGGTGTGCCGGCTGCGGGTGATGAAGCGACTGTGGTACGTGACGAGAAGAAAGCACGCGAAGTTGCACTCTATCGTCAGGGCAAATTCCGCGAAGTTAAACTGGCTCGCCAGCAGAAATCTAAGCTCGAGAACATGTTTGCTAACATGACCGAAGGCGAAGTATCTGAACTGAACATCGTTCTGAAAGCTGACGTTCAGGGTTCTGTCGAAGCCATCTCTGATTCTCTGCAGAAACTCTCCACCGATGAAGTGAAGGTGAAGATTGTGGGTTCAGGCGTCGGCGGGATTACCGAAACCGATGCGACCCTGGCGGCTGCTTCTAACGCCATTCTGCTTGGCTTCAACGTTCGTGCCGATGCCTCTGCGCGTCGCGTCATTGACGCAGAAAGCCTGGATCTGCGCTACTACTCTGTCATCTATAACCTGATTGACGAAGTTAAAGCGGCGATGAGCGGTATGCTGGCACCAGAGTACAAACAGCAGATCATTGGTCTGGCTGCGGTCCGCGACGTATTCAAATCACCGAAGTTTGGCGCCATTGCCGGTTGTATGGTGACGGAAGGTAACATCAAACGTCACAATCCAATCCGTGTCCTGCGTGACAACGTGGTGATTTACGAAGGCGAGCTGGAATCTCTGCGTCGCTTTAAAGATGACGTCAACGAAGTGCGTAACGGCATGGAGTGCGGTATCGGCGTGAAGAACTACAACGACGTTCGCGTTGGCGATATGATCGAAGTGTTTGAAATCATCGAAATTAAACGCACCATCGAGTAATAGACTGCTGATGTGTTGCAATTTGGGAGGCCTCTGGCCTCCCGAATTATTTGGGAGAAATAATGATGGCGAAAGAATTTGGTCGCCCGCAGCGCGTTTCACAAGAGCTGCAAAAAGAGATTGCGATGATCCTGCAGCGTGAGATTAAAGATCCACGTCTCGGCATGATGGTCACGGTGTCTGGCGTTGAAGTGTCACGCGATCTTGCCTACGCAAAAGTGTTCGTCACTTTCCTCAACGACAAAGATGAAGATGCCATTAAACATGGCCTGAAAGCGCTGAAAGAAGCGTCAGGTTATATTCGCATTCTGCTGGGTAAAGCGATGCGTCTGCGCATCGTGCCTGAGCTGACCTTCTTCTACGATAACTCGTTAGTTGAAGGGATGCGTATGTCCAATCTCGTCACCAGCGTTGTGAAGAATGATGCTGAACGTCGTGGTCCTGACGCCACTGGCGATGACGAGGAGGCGTAATGAGTCGTCCGCGTCGTCGCGGTCGCGACGTCCATGGCGTGTTGTTGCTGGATAAGCCACAAGGCGTCTCGTCGAATGATGTCCTGCAGAAAGTAAAGCGTATCTTCAACGCTAATCGCGCAGGACACACCGGCGCGCTTGATCCCCTGGCCACTGGCATGTTGCCAATTTGCCTGGGTGAAGCAACCAAGTTTTCTCAATATCTGCTGGATTCCGACAAACGCTACCGTGTGATAGCCCGACTGGGCGAGCGGACTGACACGTCAGACGCCGATGGCAACATCGTGCAGACGCGTCCGGTCAGCTTCAGTCAGGCCGAACTCGATAGCGCCCTGGAGAGCTTCCGCGGCGAAACGCTGCAGGTGCCCTCAATGTTTTCGGCACTGAAGCATCAGGGACGTCCGCTGTATGAGTATGCGCGTCAGGGCATTGTGATCGAGCGTGAACCGCGTCCGATCACGGTCTATGAGCTGCAGTTTATTCGCTGGCAGGATAATGAGCTGGAGCTGGAAATTCACTGCTCCAAAGGCACCTATATCCGCACCATCATTGATGATCTGGGTGAAAAGCTGGGATGCGGTGCGCATGTCACCATGCTGCGTCGTGTGCAGGTTGCCCGTTATCCCTATGAAAGGATGGTGACGCTGGAGCAGCTCAATACCCTGCTGGCGGAAGCCACTGACGCTGGCATCTCACTGGAATCGCAGCTTGATCCGCTGCTGCTGCCAATGGACAGCCCGGCCTCTGATTTCCCTGAAGTGAATATCCCGACTGCCGTGGCAGATTTGTTCCGCCTGGGACAGCCAGTACAGGCGAGTAATGCGCCTGCACAGGGACTGGTCAGGGTATCAGAAGGCGAAGCGCGTAAGTTTATCGGCATGGCAGAAATTGCCGCTGATGGGCGTCTTGCGCCGCGTCGTTTAGTGGTTGAGTATCAGGATTAAGTCGTGCGGCCACTTTTCGCTGATGGGGCGTTTGCGTTGCTATCAGGCGCAGAGTAGAATAGTGCGGCTTTAAAGCGGGATGCTGAATTAGAGATCGGCACCCATACATTCATTTATTACCGGAGTTTATTATGTCTCTAAGCGTAGAAGCTAAAGCAGAGATCGTTGCTAAATATGGCCGTGGTGCTAACGACAGCGGTTCAACCGAAGTTCAGGTTGCCCTGTTGACCGCGCAGATTACCCATCTGCAGGGTCACTTCTCTGAGCACAAAAAAGACCACCACAGCCGCCGCGGTCTGCTGCGCATGGTATCTCAGCGTCGTAAGCTGCTGGACTACCTGAAGCGTAAAGACGTTGCACGCTACAGCAGCCTGATCGAAAGTCTCGGTCTGCGTCGCTAAGTCTGAAAAATCTGATCGTCGGGGCATTATGTGGTTTTTTGCACTGTGTGCAGCTTACGATCAGATTTGTGCGAGTTTCGTGAAGAGGGGGCCTTTATGGCCCCTTTTTTCGAGCAATCGGCAGCAATCCGGTCCAAACTGATGTATTGTTGCTTAGTGTGATCTTTAGTTTGCAGAATTTCGCGCGGCTAATGAGAGGCTTTACCGCAGAGGCGGTCGAGGGTTGTCATTAGTCGCGAGGATGCAGCTGAAGATTGGTAATCAATGGCGGGCTACAGATAGCCATGCCCCGAAGTTAAGGACTTTGACTTTGCTGAATCCGATCGTACGCAAATTCCAATATGGTCAACATACCGTCACGCTGGAAACCGGCATGATGGCTCGCCAGGCGACAGCCGCTGTAATGGTGAGCATGGACGATACTGCAGTGTTCGTCACTGTTGTAGGTCAGAAAAAATCTAAACCAGGTCAGGACTTCTTTCCACTGACCGTAAACTATCAGGAGCGTACTTACGCTGCTGGTCGTATCCCAGGCAGCTTCTTCCGTCGTGAAGGCCGTCCAAGCGAAGGCGAAACGCTGATTTCGCGTCTGATTGACCGCCCGATTCGTCCACTGTTCCCGGAAGGCTTTGTTAATGAAGTCCAGGTTATTGCAACCGTGGTTTCTGTTAACCCACAGGTTCACCCGGACATCGTTGCGATGATGGGTGCTTCTGCCGCGCTGGCGCTGTCAGGTCTGCCGTTCAATGGCCCAATCGGTGCAGCGCGCGTAGGGTATATCAACGATCAATATGTTCTGAACCCAACTGCAGATGAGCTGAAACAGTCTCGTCTGGATCTGGTTGTTGCGGGTACGCAGAATGCCGTTCTGATGGTTGAATCTGAAGCTGAGATCCTGTCAGAAGAGCAGATGCTGGGCGCTGTGGTCTTTGGCCACGATCAGCAGCAGATTGTTATCGAAAACATCAATGCCCTGGTTGCAGAAGCTGGCAAACCACGCTGGGACTGGCAGCCAGAAGCGGCTAACACCGCACTGATTTCTCGTGTTGCTGCCCTGGCAGAAGCGCGCATCAGCGATGCTTACCGCATCACTGACAAGCAGGAGCGTTACACGCAGGTTGGCGTCATTAAAGACGAAACCATTGCTGCTCTGCTGGCTGAAGATGAAACGCTGGATGGTTCAGAAATCGGCGATATCGTGCATAGCCTCGAAAAAACCGTCGTTCGTACCCGTATCCTGAATGGCGAGCCACGTATCGATGGCCGTGAAAAAGATATGATCCGCGGTCTGGACGTGCGTACTGGCGTATTGCCACGTACCCATGGTTCATCACTGTTCACCCGTGGTGAGACGCAGGCGCTGGTTACGGCCACGCTGGGTACAACCCGCGATGCGCAGAACCTGGATGAGCTGATGGGCGAACGTACCGACAGCTTCCTGTTCCATTACAACTTCCCTCCGTACTCTGTCGGCGAAACCGGCATGGTAGGTTCGCCTAAGCGTCGTGAAATTGGTCACGGTCGTCTGGCGAAACGTGGCGTGTTAGCCGTTATGCCAAAAGCGGAAGATTTCCCTTACACCGTGCGTGTAGTGTCTGAAATCACCGAATCTAACGGTTCTTCTTCAATGGCCTCTGTCTGTGGTGCTTCACTGGCGCTGATGGATGCAGGTGTGCCAATCAAAGCCGCCGTTGCGGGTATCGCAATGGGTCTGGTGAAAGAAGATGAGAAGTTTGTGGTTCTGTCTGACATCCTGGGCGATGAAGATCACCTGGGCGACATGGACTTCAAAGTAGCCGGTAGCCGTGAAGGTATCACCGCGCTGCAGATGGACATCAAAATCGAAGGCATCACGCGTGAAATCATGCAGGAAGCGCTGAACCAGGCTAAGGGTGCGCGTCTGCACATCCTCGGCGTTATGGAACAGGCTATCAGCACACCGCGTACCGAGATTTCTGAATTTGCTCCACGCATCTACACCATCAAAATCAGCTCTGACAAGATCAAAGATGTGATTGGTAAAGGCGGCTCAGTGATTCGTGCACTGACCGAAGAGACCGGCACAACGATTGAAATTGAAGATGACGGCACCGTTAAAATTGCTGCGACCGATGGTCTGAAAGCGAAAGAAGCGATTCGTCGTATCGAAGAGATCACTGCAGAAATCGAAGTGGGCCGCGTTTACAGTGGTAAAGTGACCCGCATCGTTGACTTCGGTGCCTTCGTCGCTATCGGTGGTGGTAAAGAAGGTCTGGTTCACATTTCACAAATCGCTGATAAGCGCGTTGAGAAAGTGACTGATTATCTGCAGATGGGTCAGGAAGTGCCGGTTAAGGTGATGGAAGTTGATCGCCAGGGCCGCGTACGTCTGAGCATCAAAGAAGCGACAGAATCTAAGCCGCAGACTGAAGAAGCTGCAGCGGTGATTACACCTGACGCGGAATAAGACGTTGCTGGTTTGCCCCTCTTTGCCTGGCAGAGAGGGGCGTTTGTATCATCGCGAGGGCGGGAATCCTTGTGCACAGCAGGCGGATGACAGGATGGTTATCCCAATGTTTGTATTCGGGAGTGGGAAATGAAGCCTTTTCTGCGCTGGTGTTTTGTTGCGACAGCTTTGACGCTGGCAGGATGCAGCAACTCCAATTGGCGTAAGAACGAAGTTCTTGCAGTGCCTTTACAGCCCACACTGCAGCAGGAAGTGATACTGGCGCGCATGGAACAAATTCTTGCCAGTCGCGCTCTCACCGATGATGAACGCGCACAGCTGTTATATGAGCGCGGAGTGTTGTATGATAGTTTAGGTCTGCGGGCATTAGCGCGGAACGATTTTTCGCAAGCGCTGTCTATAAGACCAGATATGCCCGAAGTGTTTAACTACTTAGGCATATATTTAACGCAGGCGGGCAACTTTGATGCCGCCTATGACGCGTTTGATTCTGTACTTGAGCTTGATCCAACTTACAACTATGCGCATTTAAACCGTGGTATCGCCCTCTATTACGGCGGTCGATACAAGTTAGCGCAAGATGATCTGCTGGCGTTTTATCAAGACGATCCTAACGATCCTTTCCGCAGTCTGTGGCTCTATCTCGTTGAACGTGAGATGGATGCTGACAAGGCAAAAGTGGCGCTTCAACAGCGTTACGACAAAGCGGCGAAAGATCAATGGGGATGGAATATTGTCGAGTTCTACCTTGGAGATATCAACGAGAAAACGTTGATGGAAAGTCTCAAGGCGGACGCAACGGATAACACCTCGCTCGCTGAACATCTCAGTGAAACCAACTTCTATTTAGGTAAGTACTACCTAAGTCTGGGGGAGAAGGACGACGCGAAAGCGTTGTTCAAACTGGCGGTGGCCAACAACGTCAATAACTTTGTTGAACACCGATACGCATTGTTGGAACTGGCGCAACTCGGCCAGGCACAAGACGATTTATCAGAATCTGACCAGCAATAGCTGACGAACTTAATTTGCCTGTAAAACCTGTTAAGTCATCATCTTAAAGGATGAAGGCTTTTCTGTTCGTCAAAACTTTTAATTTGAGCCGGTTCACACTTTTTGATGAAAATGACTGAAAGTTTTCACGACGAGTTATGTAGACTGGCCGCCGCAATCTAAGAGGCACGTGTACTACATGACTGATATTCAAACCACTTTTGCTGACCTTGGCCTGAACGCCGACATCCTTGAATCACTGAATGGCATGGGCTACGTAAAGCCATCCCCAATCCAGGCTGAGTGTATTCCTCACCTGCTGGCGGGCCGTGACGTGTTAGGCATGGCGCAGACCGGGAGTGGTAAAACTGCGGCTTTCTCTCTGCCGCTGTTACACAACATTGATCCTACTGTTAAAGCGCCACAGATCCTGGTGCTGGCACCTACCCGCGAACTGGCGGTACAGGTTGCTGAAGCAGTTACCGAATTCTCTAAACACATGCGTGGCCTGAACGTCGTCGCCCTTTACGGCGGCCAGCGTTATGACGTGCAGCTGCGCGCACTGCGTCAGGGTCCACAGGTTGTTGTAGGTACGCCTGGTCGTCTGCTTGACCACCTGAAACGCGGTACGTTAGACCTGTCTAACCTGCGTGGTCTGGTGCTGGATGAAGCTGATGAAATGCTGCGTATGGGCTTCATCGAAGACGTTGAAACCATCATGGCACAGATTCCAGCGGATCATCAGACTGCGCTGTTCTCTGCAACTATGCCGGAAGCGATTCGTCGTATCACTAAACGCTTCATGAAAGATCCACAGGAAGTGCGTATTCAGTCAAGCCTGACCACGCGTCCTGATATCAGCCAGAGCTACTGGACTGCTTATGGTCGTAAGACCGATGCACTGGTTCGCTTCCTGGAAGCTGAAGACTTTGATGCTGCTATTATCTTCGTGCGTACTAAAAACGCGACCCTTGAAGTGGCAGAAGCGCTGGAGCGTAGTGGCTATAACAGCGCCGCGCTGAACGGTGACATGAACCAGGCACTGCGTGAGCAGACGCTGGAACGCCTGAAAGATGGTCGTCTCGACATCCTGATTGCAACCGACGTTGCGGCCCGTGGCCTGGACGTAGAGCGCATCAGCCTGGTTGTGAACTACGACATCCCGATGGATTCAGAGTCTTACGTTCACCGTATCGGCCGTACCGGTCGTGCCGGTCGTGCTGGCCGTGCGCTGCTGTTTGTTGAGAACCGCGAGCGTCGTCTGCTGCGTAACATCGAACGTACAATGAAGCTGACCATTCCTGAAGTTGAACTGCCTAACGCAGAACTGCTGGGTGAGCGTCGTCTGGCTAAATTTGCCGCGAAAGTACAGCAGCAGCTGGAAAGCAGCGATCTGGATCAGTACCGTGCTCTGCTGGCTAAAATGCAGCCTGAAGATGAAATGGATCTGGAAACACTGGCAGCTGCACTGCTGAAGATGGCACAGGGCGAACGTCCTCTGATTCTGCCACCAGAAGCACCACGTCCTGCACGTCGCGAATACCGCGATCGTGACGAGCGTGATGGCCGTCGTGACAGCCGTGAAGCGCGTGGCGATCGTGCTCCGCGTGAAAACCGCGAAAGCCGTGATGGCGACCGTCCACGTCGCGAACGTCGTGACGTTGGTGAAATGCAGCTGTACCGCATTGAAGTAGGCCGCGATGATGGTGTTGAAGTTCGTCACATTGTTGGCGCTATCGCTAACGAAGGCGACATCAGCAGCCGCTATATCGGTAACATCAAGCTGTTTGGCACCCACTCAACTATCGAGCTGCCGAAAGGCATGCCAGGCGATGTGCTGCAGCACTTCACCCGTACGCGTATTCTGAACAAACCGATGAATATGCAGCTGCTGGGTGATGCACAGCCAAACGAAGGCCGTGGTGATCGTCGTCCAGCTGGCGGTGAGCGTCGTGGTCCAGGTGCTGGCGGTCCGGGCGCAGCTAACCGTGAAGGTGGTCGTCGCTTCTCTTCTGAACGCCGTGAAGGTGGTCGTGAAGGCGGTGGACGTACATTTAACCGTGAAGGTAGCCGTGGTCCACGTCGTGAAGAAGGCGCAGCTGCCGCTCCACGTCGTCGTGATGCATAACGACTTAGCGTCGTAGTAAAAAGGGAAGCCACTGGCTTCCCTTTTTTTATGCCCGTCAGGCACCGCCGCTAATCATGACGCGCTCTCCGCTGACATAGGCGGACTCCTCAGAGGCCAGAAAAAGCGCCACCTGCGCGACATCCTCTGGCAGACCAAAACGCCCCAACGGCGTAGCCGCCAGCAGCTGCGCTTTGAGCTGCGGACTCATCCTCTTCGCTGCCAGTAATCCCTCAGTCAGGATCATGCCAGGCGCCAGGGCGTTAACCCGTATGTTCCTGGCACCCAGCTCGCGCGCCAGTCCCTGAGTCAGGGTATCCACCGCACCTTTGGTGGCTGCCCAGAGTACGGAGCCCGGCGTGCTGTTTTTACTGTTAAGGGCGCTGAGGTTAATAATGCTGCCGCCGTGCGCGGGGAAGTGGCGAATCGCCTGCTGACAGACCATCAGCGTGCCGAGCAGGTTAACGTTAATTTGCTGCTGCATCTCCTCCTGTGTCAGCGCCTCAAACTCGCCGTGATGAAAGCTGCCTGCATTGTTCACCACAATGTCAGGTGCGCCGAAACAGTCTGCGGTGGTGGCGAACAGCCGTTCCACATCCCGCAGGCGAGAGATATCTGCCTGAACTGCCACGGCTTCACTGCCCAGGGTGATGATATCGCTGACTACGTCAGCGGCCCCGACTTCATCCTGACGATAATTGACCACGACGCGTGCGCCCGCTGCGGCAAAGGCGATAGCAATCGCCGCACCTATGCCTTTCGAGGCGCCGGTCACCAGTGCGATTTTGTTCTGCAGTGCTTTCATTATGTCATTCTCCGCCGTAATGATTGCGTCGAAAGACTATGCGCGCTGGTGCTGAGAAGCGGGTAGCGCAATCCTGCAAGCTTTTTGCACAATCCTGCAAAAGTGCCTTATCGCAACAGGTATTTGGCCGGAGGTCAGGTAATATCAGCACAGCGAGCAGGAGGGGGAAGAACAGAGTGACAGAGAGTGATAAGTGGCAGGCGCTGGCACAGTTAATTGCCCGTCATGCGCCGGAGGATGGCCGGCATTCCAGTGCCATCGATTGCTTGTTTTTTGGCCGGGTTTCAGCGCCCACTGAGCCCATGCACTTTGCTCAATGGGCCAGTTTTGCGCTGGTGGCGCAGGGCAGTAAAGCGCTGCATATGGGTGATGAGGTGCTGCACTATGGGCCGGGTGATCTGCTGCTGGTGACTCTCGATATGCCGGTACGCGCCTGCGTGACTGTCGCCACGCCGGAAAAGCCGAATCTGGGGATTGGTATTGCCATCAACGAATCCCGGCTGAGGCGCTATCTTGAAAAGTTTCCTCCCGCGCTGCCGCTGGCGATCGCACCTGATGAACGCGGCGTCACCGTACACAAAGTCTCACCTTTGCTGGTGGATGCGGTCATTCGACTGGTACGCCTGCTTGACCATCCCGAAGATATTGATGCTCTGGCTCCGCTCATTGAGCAGGAGATTTTCTACCGGTTGCTGACCGGGCCAGAAGGCTCGCGGATTTTAAACATGGCGCTGGCTGAGCGGCCGGGCAGTCGGGTGGCACAGGCTGCACGCTGGCTGCGGGAGAATTTTCATCAGCCGCTGAAAATCGATCAGCTTGCCAGTAATGTCGGCATGAGTATCTCTTCACTGCATCATCACTTCAAAGCCGTCACTGCCATGACGCCGATGCAATACCAGAAACAGCTTCGGCTGAATGAGGCACGGCGTTTAATGTTGGTTGAAAAGCTGGATGCCGGTACGGCAGGTTATCGGGTGGGGTATCAGAGCGCGTCACAGTTCAGCCGGGAGTATCGCCGCCTGTATGGGCAATCACCGGCGAGGGACAGCCGTGAACTGGCGGTGAGCACGGAGACCCGCCGCCCACCGCAAAACTGATTAGAGGCTGTTTGCCGCTTCCATCGCAATGGCAAAGGATTTGAGGCGCGCATCGCGGTTAAAAATCTGGCCGTTGACCATAATCTCATCCGCCTGGGTTTCACGCATCAGTGAGGCCAGCCCATGACGCACTTTATCAATATCGCCGACCAGTGACATGCTGAGTGCCTGCTGAACACCATATTGTTCTGACGGTGACCAGAGGTTATCCATGTTTTCAACCGGTGCCGGTAGCGGGCCCGGTTTGCCGCGGCGCAGGTTAATAAACTGCTGCTGCATTGAGGTAAACAGGAAACGTGCATCCCGCTCATTATCAGCGGCAACCACATTAATGCAGACCATGGCATAAGGTTTGTCGAGACGCGCCGATGGCTTGAAGTTCTCGCGATAGACGTGCAGGGCCTGGAACAGCTGGTCAGGCGCAAAGTGGGAGGCAAACGCAAACGGCAGGCCCATTTTTGCTGACAGCTGTGCGCTGTAAAGACTGGAGCCGAGCAGCCAGACCGGAATTTTCAGACCCAGACCGGGCACCGGTTGCACTGGCAGCTGCGCATCCGCGTCAGCATCGAACCAGTTAATCAGTTCAGCGACATCTTCGGGAAAGGTGTCGATGTGCATGTTGGCCTGATGACGGCGCAGCGCCATCATGGTGCGCTGGTCAGAACCTGGCGCACGACCTAAGCCGAGATCAATACGCCCAGGATAAAGGGAAGCTAGCGTGCCAAACTGCTCGCCGATGACCAGCGGCGCATGGTTAGGCAGCATGATCCCGCCCGATCCCAGCCTCAGGGTCTCGGTATTCGCCGCCAGATAGCCAATCAGCACTGACGTCGCGGCGCTGGCAATCCCTGTCATGTTGTGATGTTCAGCCAGCCAGTAGCGTTCGAAACCCAGTTTTTCCGCCTGACGCGCCAGCGCCAGTGAATTATGGAACGCATCCCTTGCGGTCGCGCCCTGTGGAATCGGCGCAAGATCCAGTACGGACAGGCGAAGAGGTTTTTTATCAGACATGACTACTCCCGTTGAATGGCGCAGGCATTAAGTGAAGGCCTGCACCATTAAGTATTACGCATCATTCCTTCTATTAAAACTGCTAACCTGTGCAGGAATATAGCCGGTATGTGCTTTTACTCAGGAGACCAGCGTCATACCCGCCAGTTTGCGCCAGTAACCGTTACAATCGCTGCCTTTCGCGACCATTAACGGTGCCTGGCCGTTTTCATTGGCGCGGAAACGGTCGATCTCCGCCAGCGTCGTGACACCCTGCGGCGAGAGCCGGACACAATCAACCCGATCGCGCATACCGGCCAGATCGTTACCCAGGTTATAGCAGTAGCCGCTCATGGTCTGAATGCCATTGAGGACGAACACCTGCTGTCCCTCCTGAGAGTTAACGCGACGGCCTGCTGGATAGTTGATGCAGCAGGTTTCGCAGTCATCTTTCGCGCGGTTTTCCGAGCGGGCGGTGAAGCAGCGCGCCGAGAGCGCCAGCGGCAGATGACCGTAGCCCAGCACCTCCACCTCAAATTGCTGCCGGATACCTCGTCTCTCGCACTGCTCCAGCAGCTGTAGCAGCCAGTCACGGGACATCTCCACCGGCATACACCAGCGCGTCATGCCCTCTTTGACCAGCAGTTGTAGCGTGTCAGCGTTATAGACATTCAGCGTCGGGCCCGCGACAAAAGGCAGGTGACGTTCAGCGGCCATATTGACCGCGCCGATATCATTAGCTTCAATCAGAAACTCGCCGTTCTCAACGTAACGCTGCAGCTCTTTCAGCTCAGAGGGTGACTGCAGCAATGCCAGCGTGCTCAGCACCACCTGTTTGCCGCTGGCCGCGACTTCGCGGGCCAGATCCATCCAGCGCGCATAGGGCGTGGCGCGGCGTTTACTGCACACCGCTTCGCCGAGATAGATAATATCTGCGCGACTGCGGACAGCCTGTTGATAGAAATCTTCCAGCGTATCGGTTGGCCAGTACCAGAGCACCGGCCCAAGGGCATATTGCATCATGACTCCTTATTGCCATTCACGGTGATAAGCACCCAGCGTGGTTTGCGTGCCCTCGGAGAGATCGCCCAGCGTCTGCATCCACTGCGGCGCGACGTCAAACTGTTCCGGCTGCGCTTTGCAGCGATCGATGGCCTGACGCCAGACGCGCGCCACGTCAGCAACATAGGCGGGACTGCGCTGACGGCCTTCGATTTTCACTGAGGCGATGCCTGCCCGCAGCAGTTCCGGCAGCAGTTCCAGGGTGTTGAGGCTGGTGGGTTCTTCCAGCACGTGATAACGCTGATTGTTAACCTCATAACGCCCTTTACATAGCGTCGGGTAACCTGCACTTTCGTCCGGCGCGTAGCGATCAATCAGCACTTCATTGAGACGTGACTCCATGCCCTTTGGCGTCTGCTGCCAGCGCACAAATTTCGCCGGGGAACAGGCGCCCGCGCTGTTAGGTGATTCGCCAGTCAGCCAGGAGGAGAGGTAGCAGCGGCCTTCGGCCATAATGCACAGGCTGCCAAAGGCGAACACCTCCAGCGGCACCGGCGTGCTGCGCGCCAGCTGTTTAACCTGATGAATCGACAGCACGCGCGGCAGCACGACACGTTGCAGATTGAAGTGGCGATGGTAAAAGCGAATTGCCTCCAGATTGGTCGCGGAAGCCTGGACAGAGAGATGACGTTCAACCTGCGGATAGTGCTTCGCGGCATATTCCAGCGTGGCGATATCGGCCAGGATCAGCGCATCGGCGCCGTTTTGCGCCGCTACATCGATTGCCCGCTGCCAGCGCCCCATACCATCCGGATGGGCAAACGTGTTAATTGCCACATGCAGTTTGCGCCGATGCTGATGCAGATAGCGCGCCGCTTCAGCCAGCTTTTTATCGGTGAAATTCAGGCCCGCAAAGTGACGGGCATTGGTGTCATCTTTCAGTCCCACATAGACTGCATCAGCCCCATTCTCTGTGGCGGTGCGGACGGCGGGTAAATTTCCTGCCGGACAGAGCAGTTCCATAGATGTTCCTCTCAACATGCGATGGGCGTCGAGTCTAGGCATCTGATCCGGCAAGAGTGTTGATTTGGGGCAGAAAAATTCCAGTTCATCCGTACTGGCGGCACTTTTTTCCTTGCCACCGCAGCCGTTTTTATTGATCTCAGAGGAGGCGCGCAGAAAAGGATATGGCAATATACGTAAAATTTTCTAAAGGGAGTGACGAAAGTGTTAGAGCGGATACATGCCCATTTTGTAAAAAACGGCCCTAAAATCTTAGGGTTACCCGCAGCACTCACCCCATTTCCGGTCAAACAGTTGATTCTGCAACAACTCTTAAACTGGCAATTTCGCCATGCTTTGGCTGAAGGTGAGTTAGACTTTCTGAACGGTCGCCTGCTGGGTATCGAGATTGCCGATCTCAATCTGCACTGGATCACCACGCTGCAGGACGGCCGACTGGCGGTATTGCAACAGTCCGAAGCGGATGTCTGGTTTCGGGGCAATGCCAATGATCTGTTGCTGGTGGCAGCACGTAAAGCAGATCCCGATATGCTGTTCTTTCAACGCCGGCTGGTGATTGAAGGTGACACTGAACTGGGACTTGAGGTGAAGAACGTAATGGATGCTATTGAACCTGAGGCTATGCCCACCGCGTTACGCACGGCAATTGAACAGATGGCGAAATTTATCGATGCCGGTATGAAACAGGACGCGAAGGCCGCACGGGCGCGCGCGGGTGCCGCATGTTGATCCGTAGCGAAATTGGTGTTGATGCCGCGGGCATCGACGCATTGCTCAAACGCTGCTTCAGCACCCCGGCAGAAGCGGAACTGACTCAGGCGCTGCGTGAAGATGGTCTGCTGACGCTCGGCGTGGTCGCCACTGATGAGGAAGGACAGGTGCTGGGTTATGCCGCATTCAGTCCGGTCAGCGTTCAGGGTGAAGATCGCGGCTGGGTGGCTCTGGCACCGCTGGCCGTCGATGAGACGCTACGCGGCCAGGGTCTGGCCAGCAAGCTGATTTATGAGGGGCTGGATACGCTCAATGAATTTGGCTACAGCGCGGTCGTCGTGCTGGGCGATCCGGCGCTGTTCAACCGTTTTGGTTTTGAACCGGCGGCACGTTACGGTCTGCGCAGTCGCTGGCCGGGAACAGAGGCCGCATTCCAGGTCTACCGTCTGGCGGAGAATGCTTATGACGGCGCGGAAGGGCAGATCGACTACGCCGAACCCTTTAATCGCCAGCCGTAATACTCAGCCAGCTCTCCAGACTGATCGGCTGAGCCGCCACCAGCAGTAATTTCTGTTGGCGGGGCAGTTGCTTAACCTGATACTCCAGTCTGGAGGCGCTGGCACGATCGCCCGCTGCACAGTGAAACACCAGGTCCAGCGGACCTTTGCCGCGTAGCGCACGTGCGCCACGCCCGCTCTGGTGCTGAGCGACCCGGCGCACCACATCCGTGGTGATGCCGGTGTACAGAATCCCTTTCGCCGTGCGGACGATGTAGAGTTGCCACTGCTGACTCATCGCAATCATTTCCCAAAAAAAGGTGCCGGGCAGTGTAGCGCGCTTCACGCTCTGGTGCACCGCCAGGAGTTTATCTTGTCCGATCACGCCCATCTGGTTCGCTACCTCAGAAAGCAGCATGTGCTTTCACTCTGCTGTACCGCCGACGATCAGCTGTGGTGCGCTAACTGCTATTACGTCTTTGATGAGACGCGCATGGTCTTCTGGATCATGACCGAACCCGATACCCGCCATGGCGAGTTGATGGTGCAGAATCCGCAGGTGGCGGGCACCGTTAATGGTCAGCCCAGAAGTGTGTTGCTGATAAAAGGGGTGCAGTATCGTGGCTGGATTAAAAGGCTGGAGGAGGCCACAGAGCAGATTGCCAGAGCCGCTTACCAGAAACGTTTTCCGGTCTCACGCAAAGTGTCGGCACCGCTGTGGGAGATTGAGCTGGATGAGGTGAAAATGACGGATAATGCGCTGGGATTCGGCAAGAAAATTGCCTGGGTGCGGGAAAAATAGAAACGCCCCTTTCAGCTGAAAAGGGCGTATCGGGTTTACAGCGCTTCGAGGATCCGCAGGGATTCACGATTAAAGGCCGGTAAATCGTGCGGCGTGCGGCTGGTGACCAGCTTATCGCCGTCTACCACCACTTCTTTATCATGGAAGTCAGCACCGGCATTGATCAGGTCAATGGCAACGGCTTTAACCGTGGTCATCTTGCGACCGCGAACGCCATTCGCGCTGATCAGCAACTGTGGCCCGTGGCAAATGGCAAAAATGGGCTTGCCGCTGGCAACAAACTCTTTGGTAAAGGCCACGAAACGATCGTCGCCGCGCAGGGCGTCAGGCGAGTGACCGCCTGGCAGAAGCAGGGCGTCAAATTCAGCCGGGCTGACGTCATCGATGCTGCGATCGATGGTCACTTCCGCTTCGCCTTGCTTGCCTTTAACAACATTACCGGCTTGTTTCTCAATGGTAACCACCTCAAAACCAGCGCGTTTATACACTTCCGCAGGTGAAGTAAATTCTGAGTCTTCAAATTCATCGGTAATTAAAACCGCAACTTTCTTGCTCATCTTTTTCCTCCTGAAATTTGTGGAGCGCGAGGCGCGCTTTCCGGATAACGCTGTAAGTCTGGTCGCTGAGAGTCAGAACGCAAGCCAGCCCGTGAAGATCAGCTATCTTTTAACCTATACGCAGTGAAATAAGGACGAATCTGAGATGAATCGCGTATTACTGACCGGTGCAACCGGCTTAGTCGGGTCGCATCTGCTGCGCTTACTGATTCAGGATCCGCGCGTCGATGAAATCATCGCGCCAACCCGACGGCCACTGCCTGTGATGCAGAAAGTCGTGAACCCGGTTGAAGCCGATCTCACCGATGTGCTGGGGCCGCTGGACTGTTCACTGGATACGGTGTTCTGCTGTCTTGGCACCACGCGTAAGCAGGCGGGCAGCAAACAGGCATTCATCCACGTCGATTACACTCTGGTCGTGGACAGTGCATTGTGCGGATTACGCTTAGGGGAGAAGCAGATGATGGTGGTCAGCGCGCACGGCGCCAGTCGTCACTCACCGTTTTTATATAATCGTGTTAAAGGTGAAATGGAGAATGCGCTGCGTCATCAGGGCTGGCCGCGCCTGACGCTGGTGCGGCCTTCACTGCTGCTGGGAGAGCGCAAGCAGAAGCGCGGCGGTGAAAGCCTGGCGGGGCCACTTTTCGCGCTGCTGCCGGGTAACTGGCGCGCCGTGCATGCGCGCGACGTCGCGCGCTGTCTGCACCAGCAGGCTTTCACCCAGGGAGGTGAGAGTGTCACTGTCATTGAGTCAGGCGATATCCCGCGTCACTCAGCGTAACGGCCAGATAATCTGATTACGACTGCCGCGCCATTGCAGCGTGGCATCTTTCTCTTCTTCGACAAAGCGACCATCGATCAGTACGTCGAGATAGTCCAGCACAGCGCGCTGCGCGCTGTTCAGCTCCTGCATCCGGTAACCGGTCCAGAGCCAGATATCTTTATCGGGGCACGCCTGCCGCACCCGTTTTACCAGACGGCGGATGTGCGGCACGTTTTGCGGATGCAGCGGATCGCCGCCGCTCAGCGACAATCCCTGGCGCGGAATGCGCGTATCCTGCAAATCCGCCAGCAGTTGCTCCTCCATCTCAAGTGTAAAGGGCACGCCGGAGTCGAGCCGCCAGGTGCTCTGGTTGTAGCAGCCGCGACACTGATGTTCGCAACCGGCGACAAACAGTGTGCAGCGGGTGCCGGGACCATTAATAATATCGACATCATAGTAGCGATGGATATGCATCATCCCAGCGGTCCCTCTTCAAGATGTTTTACCCGACGCTGCACTTCCTGCTGCTTACCGGCGTTAAACGGCCGTGCATCCGGACTGCCCAGATAGCCACAGACCCGTCGGGTGACAGAGACGCGCGCCGGATCGTGGTTGCCGCAGTTCGGGCAGGTAAAGCCGCGGCTGGTACAGGTGAACTCGCCGTTGAAGCCGCACTCGTAGCATTCATCAATCGGTGTGTTAGTGCCGTAATAGGGCACGCGGTCATAGCTGTAATCCCAGACATCCTCCAGCGCTTTGAGATTGTGCTGCACATTCGGGTATTCGCCGTAACAGATGAATCCGCCATTCGACAGCGGCGGATAGGGTGCTTCAAAGTCGATTTTGTCGTAAGGATTGACCTTCTTCTCAACGTCGAGATGGAAGCTGTTGGTGTAGTAGCCCTTGTCGGTGACGCCCGGCACCAGGCCAAACTGCGCGGCATCAAGACGGCAAAAGCGGTCGCACAGATTCTCGCTCGGCGTGCTGTAAAGGCTAAAACCGTAGCTGGTTTCCTCTTTCCAGCGCTCGGTGGCATCACGCATACAGGCGATAATCTCCACACCTTTAGCACGCAGCGCCGCGTCATCGTAAGGGTGTTTATGACCGCCGCTGAGTGCATTCAGGGTTTCGTGCAGGCCGATATAGCCCAGCGACAGCGATGCACGGCCGTTTCGGAAAATAGGACCGACTTCATCATCCGCATTCAGCCGGACGCCACAGGCGCCTTCCATGTAGAGGATGGGCGCGACGCGTGCTTTGGTTTTCTCCAGCCGCGCCACCCGCGTCATGAGCGCCCGCTTAGCCAGCAGCAGGCGCGCATCGAGCAGCCTCCAGAAACGCGCCTCATCGCCGCCTGCTTCCAGCGCAATGCGCGGCAGATTCAGGCTGATCACGCCGATATTATTGCGCCCTTCATGAATCTGCTCGCCATTCTCTTCATAAACGCCCAGGAAGCTGCGGCAGCCCATTGGGGTTTTAAATGAGCCGGTCACTTTCACAACCTGATCGTAATTGAGGATGTCGGGATACATCCGCTTGCTGGCACACTCCAGCGCCAGTTGCTTGATGTCGTAGTTAACGTCGCCCGCCCGGCGGTTAACGCCCTCGCGAATGCTGAACACCAGTTTTGGAAACACCGCTGTTTTGCGATTTTTACCCAGCCCCGCTAGTCGGTTGCGCAGAATTGACTGCTGAATCAGCCGCGCTGCCCAGTCAGTCCCCAGACCAAAACCAAAGGTGACAAACGGCGTCTGGCCATTGGCGGTGTGCAGGGTATTCACCTCATACTCCAGCGACTGAAAAGCGTCGTAGCACTCTTTCTCCGTACGCTGGCGTGCATACTCTTCTGCCTGTGGAATCTGCCACTGCTCAGCAATCGCCAGATGCCGGGTATAGCTCTGCTCAACAAACGGAGCGAGCACTTCATCAATGCGGTTTATGGTGGTGCCACCGTAAATGTGGCTGGCGACCTGGGCGATGATCTGCGCCGTGACGGCGGTGGCGGTGGCGATCGATTTAGGCGGCTCGATCTCAGCATTGCCCATTTTGAAGCCGTTGGTCAGCATACCTTTCAGATCGATCAGCATGCAGTTGAACATCGGGAAGAAGGGCGAGTAGTCGAGATCGTGATAGTGGATCTCGCCGCGCTCGTGCGCCAGCACCACATCGCGCGGCAGGATCTGCTGCTGCGCGTAGTGCTTTGCCACGATCCCGGCCAGCAGATCGCGCTGCGTCGGGATCACTTTGCTGTCTTTGTTGGCATTTTCATTCAGCAGCGCCGCGTTGGTCTGATCGACCAGGCCGCGAATGGCGTGATGTAACTGGCTCTGACGATCGCGAGCGACATCGCGATCGTGCCGGTATTCAATGTAAGCGCGCGCCAGCTGCGGGTATGGGCCCGCCATCAGCGTTTCTTCCACTGCACACTGAATCTCCCGGATATCCACTTCCGGACGATCGGCCAGCCGCAGGGCAACCTGCTCAGCGACCTGCGTGCACCAGGCCAGGTCATCGACCTCTGCTGCCTGTGCCGCCGCCGCGACGGCCTGCTCAATACGCTGCGCATCAAAACCCGTCCGACATCCATCACGCTTGATGACCACCGTCGCCATTTCTCTCTCCGTAAACTACATATAGGTGTTTGATGGATTCTATCCCCTACATGTAGTGATTGCTGCGAATTATTGCGTTCTGTTTTGACCTGAAACAAGGAAGATTCAACACGGCAGGGAATGCCGACTGAGGTAAGAATCAGGTTTTGAGATCAGGTTTCCGGGTGATTAACTGGCGTATTGGCGTGCAGCAACTTTAATCAACGTTATGCCCTGTTAAAACGTTGACGTCACAAGGATGCCCGCCAATGTGGTTACCCCGTTCTCTGCTCCTGCTTTCAGCCTTTTGTCCACTCGTCCTGGCCAGTCCGCTGCCACTGATGCCCTGGCCGCAGCAGGTGGAGCAGCCCGCCAGTGGCGGTGCACTTACCCTGACGCCGCAACTGACGCTGCAAATCTCAGGTGATCATCTGGCAGGTGCTGAAGCACGCTGGCTGGCGCGAATCAGTAACCAGACGGGCTGGCCGCTGTTGCCTGCATCCCAGCCGGTGGCCGCGCCGACTATACGTATCGTCATTGCAAAGGCGGTGGACCCGCTGCCACTGCCCGACAGCGATGAGAGCTATCAGTTGCAGGTCGATGGCGACGGTGTCCTGTTAACTTCACCCAGCCGTTTTGGCGCGATGCGCGGTATGGAAACCCTGCTGCAACTGATCCAGAACGGTGCACAGGGCACGACGATTCCTTACGTGACCATCCACGATCATCCCCGCTTTCCGTGGCGTGGTGTGCTGATCGACACAGCGCGCCACTTTATGCCGGTAGAGACACTTAAACGTCAGATCGACGGCCTGGCCGCCGCGCGAATGAACGTCTTTCACTGGCATCTCACTGACGATCAGGGCTGGCGCTTTGCCTCCAGCCACTATCCCCAGCTGCAGCAGAAAGCCAGCGATGGCAACTACTACAGTCAGCAGCAGATGCGGGAGATTGTGAAATATGCCACCGAGCGTGGGGTGCGTGTGGTGCCTGAGCTGGATATGCCGGGACACGCCTCTGCGCTGGCGGTGGCGATGCCGGAGCTGATAAGCAGACCGGGAAATTATCAGATGGAGCGCGGCTGGGGCGTCTTTAAACCGCTGCTCGATCCCAGTAACGAACAGGTTTATCAGGTGATCGACACGCTGGTGGGTGAGATGGCGGCGATCTTCCCCGATCCCTGGCTGCACATCGGCGGCGATGAAGTCGATCCCACCCAGTGGAACGACTCACCCGCGATTCAGCAGTTCATGCGCGATCACAATCTGAAAGATGCGCATGCGCTTCAGGCGTACTTCAATCAGCGGGTGGAAAAGATCCTGGAAGCCCATCACCGTCAGATGGTGGGCTGGGATGAGATCGCCCATCCCGATCTGCCGCGCAGCATTCTGATCCAGTCGTGGCAGGGCCAGGATACGCTGAGTGCGCTGGCAAAAGAGAACACGCGCGGCATTCTCTCCACCGGGTTCTACCTCGATCAGCCCCAGCCTGCCAGCTACCACTACCGCAATGAGGTCACGCCGCGCGGGCTCAACGGCCTGGATCGTCTGCGGCCCGGCGATCAGGCGCAGAGCTGGTCATTCACGATGCCGCGCCTCAAAGGCAGCCCGGTGAAGGGCAGCTTTACGCTCATTCAGGGCGAGTCGGGCTGGCGCGGTTTTATCGACTTCGACGGCAAGTCCCGGCGGATGGTTCGTGAGATCAACTGGCTCTCGACGCAGCAGGTGCAGTTCAGCGTGGATAGCTGGATGGGACCGTTCCAGCCGGTGTTCACGCTGCAGCAGCCGTCCCTCAAAGGCTATGTGCTGGTAGGCAACGTCCGTTATCCCACCAGCGGTCAGCGCCTGATGCAGCCGCCGGCGGGCATCGCGCCCGTGCTGCCCATGCCAGAACAGGTGCAGCACAATCTGCTGGGTGGTGAGGCAGCGCTGTGGGCGGAAAACATCAACAGCCAGATTATTGATACCAAATTGTGGCCGCGCGCCTTTGTGGTGGCTGAGCGGTTATGGTCGGCAGAGGATGTCACGAACATGGATTCAATGTATTCGCGGCTGTCAGCGATGGATCGCTGGAGCACTGTATCGGTGGGAACGCTGCAGCAAGCCCAGACGGAGCAGCAAATGATGCGGCTGGCCAACGGGCACGATATTGCCCCACTGCAAATACTGGCTGAGGTGCTGGAACCGGCGCAGTACTACACCCGCCAGCATCTGAAGTTTCAGGCGGGCCATTACGACTATCACGAGCCGTTAAACCGGCTGGCGGATGTGCTGCCTGCCGAGAGTGAGGCGGTGCGCCAGCTGGCGCAGCATGTCGCCGTGTTAATCGCCAACCGTAATAACCCGGCCGCTGCCTCCGCAGTTCGTGCGCCGCTGCAGCGCTGGCAGGCCAACACGACTGCGGTAATGCCGATCATCAACGGTAGCGCGACGCTGAAGCCGCTGGCACACAGCGTGCAGCAGATTGAGGTGCTGAGCACCATGGGCCTCGCGCTGGTGAATGCTTACGTCCGCAATCAGGCGTTTGGTGCCAGTGAAGTGGCGGAGATGCATGCGACACTCGATGCCGCTGCGCAGGTGCAGGATGAAACGGTGATTGCGCTGGTCAGGCCGCTGGAGACGCTGTTGCGCGCCTTTCAGTAAATGCGGTGGCCGGTGCGGAACCGGCCACCGTGGCATCAGGCCGGGCCGCTGACTGAATGGCGACGCACCAGCGTCGGGCTGAACATGTGGGTGACTTCCGGCAGCGGCAGATCGTTAGCCAGTGCCAGCGCAAGCTGGGCTGCCTGCTGCGCCATGGTGACAATCGGATAGCGGACGGTGGTGAGGCGCGGTCGCACATAGCGCGACACCAGCACATCATCAAAGCCGATCAGTGACATCTCTTCCGGCACGCGAACACCGTTATCGCTCAGCACTGCCAGTGCACCTGCCGCCATGGAGTCGTTGTAACAGGCGACAGCGGTAAAGTTCCTGCCGCGCCCCAGCAGTTCCGTCATCGCCTGCTCACCGCCGACTTCATCCGGTTCGCCCCAGGTCACCAGCCGGTCGCTGCACGGCAGGCCGTGCTCTTTCAGCGCATCGTAGTAACCCTGAAGGCGATCTTCGGCATCAGAGATGGTGTGGGTCGAACAGATAAAGGCGATATTCTGATGGCCGAGCTGGATCAGATGACGGGTGGCAAGCCAGGCACCGTAGCGATCGTCAAGCGCAATACAGCGCTTTTCAAAGCCTTTTATCAGCCGGTTCAGCAGCACCATACCGGGCACCTGCTTCATCAGCACTTCCAGCTCTGCGTCGGGAATTTTCTTGGCGTGAACCACCAGCGCCGCGCAGCGATGACGCATCAGCTGTTCAATCGCCTGCCGCTCTTTTTGCTCATTATGGTAACCGTTACCAATCAGCAAAAAGTTACCGGTATCGCCTGCCACCTCATCCACGGCTTTAACCATCGCGCCAAAAAAGGGATCGGAGACGTCACCGACAATCAGGCCGAGCGTTTCGGTCGATTGTTGCGCCAGCGCGCGTGCGTTGGCATTCGGGTGATACTGAAGCTGCTCCATCGCCTGGCCTACGGCCTGTCGGGAGCTGTCGCTGGCTTTGGGAGAATTATTGATTACACGTGAGACTGTGGCGACAGAAACGCCCGCCAGTCGCGCAACATCCTTTATGGTAGCCATGCGTTGACCTGCTTTGGGGAAAACGTTTACACATCACATCAGTGTTACGGAAAAGGGCGGACACATCAACCCGACAGAATGTCAGCGTCGTCGCAAAAAGGGGCGAAATCGGGCACTCAGGCACATCTTCTGCTCAGCCGCCGCCCCGTGTTATGCTCAATCTCCCACCTGGCTACCGTGAAAAACAACGATGAAAACCAAAGTGCCACATCTGGCTCACTGGGGCGCCTTTACCGCCGTCACTGAAAACGATCGCCTGATTGGCTGCGAACCCTTCTTCGCCGATGCCGATCCGTCACCGATGATCCACACCATTCCTGAACTGGTCTACTCCGACAAACGCATTCGCCAGCCGATGGTGCGTCGGTCGTGGCTAAAGTCACGCGAAAAGAGCGATCGCACGCTGCGTGGCCGGGAAGATTTTGTCGCCGTCGACTGGGAAACTGCGCTGGACCTGGTGGCGGAGGAGAATCGCCGCGTGCGGGAGCGTTACGGTGCATCGGGCATTTTCAACGGCTCCTACGGCTGGTCATCGGCTGGACGTGTTAATCACGCCCGCACCCTGGTTCGTCGTTTCTACTTTCAGGGTGGCGGTGGCGTCGATCAGCAGGGCAACTACAGCTGGGGTGCCGCGCAGTTCTTCCTGCCCTATGTAATCGGCACGTATATGCCGCTGACCGGGCGCGTCACCGAATGGCCGCAGGTGGTGGAACACGCCGAAATTTTTGTCGCTTTTGGTGGGCTGGCGCTGAAAAACGCCCAGGTTGCCTCGGGTGGCGCAGGGCAGCACAGCCTGAAACCGGCGCTGATGCAGCTGGCGGCCAAAGGGACGCCGGTAATCAACATCAGCCCGATGCGCGATGACTGCCCGGAATTCGTTAACGCCGAGTGGATCCCGATTCGCCCCAATACCGACGTGGCGCTGATGCTGGCGCTGGGCCATGAAATCACCCAGCGCGGCGCGGTTGACGAAGCGTTTCTCGCCAGCCACTGCACCGGCTGGCCGCAGCTGCGTGCCTATCTGCTGGGTGAAACCGACGGCGTGGCGAAAACCGCTGGCTGGGCCAGTCGTATCACCGGCGTTCCAGCGGATAGAATTGTGCAGCTGGCGCAGCAGCTGACCGGCAAGCGCAGCTTTATTACCTGCTCCTATTCCGTTCAGCGCGCCCATCGCGGCGAACAGCCTTACTGGATGATGATTGCGCTGTCGTCGATGCTCGGCCAGCCAGGCCTGCCGGGCGCAGGTTTCTCCTTTGGTCACGGTTCAATGAACAGCGTTGGCAATCCGCGTCAGGAGGGGCCAGCCCCGATGATGAGCACCGGCCCCAATCCGTCCGGGCTGTCGATTCCGGTGGCGCGCATCAGCGATATGCTGCTCAATCCCGGCCAGCCGTACCGCTTCCAGGGCGAAACGCTGCACTATCCTGACATTCACATGGTGCACTGGGCGGGCGGCAATCCGTTCCATCATCACCAGCAGCTGAACCGGCTGGTGGAAGGCTGGCAACGGCCCGATACGGTGGTCGTGCAGGATATCGTCTGGACGCCTGCTGCGCAGATGGCGGATATCGTGCTGCCTGCCACCACCACGCTGGAGCGCAATGATATCGGTGGCTCCTCACGCGATCGCTTTGTGCTGGCGATGCATCAGGCGATCAAACCGCAGCACCAGGCGCGCAACGACTTCGATATTTTTGCGGACCTGGCCGAGCGCCTCGGCTATCGCGACACCTTCACCGAAGGGCGCAATGAGATGCAGTGGATCGCCCATCTTTATCAGCAGTGTGCGACCGCGCATCAGCGCAAAGGCATCGATTTCCCCGAATTTGATGCGTTCTGGCAGCGCGGCTTTGTGGAAATTCCGGAAGGCGGCAAGCCCTATCAGTTTATGGAGGCGTTCCGCGCCGATGCGCAGGCGAACCCGATTAAAACCGCCAGCGGCAAAATCGAGCTTTTCAGCCAGACCATTGCGGACTACCAGCTTGACGATTTTGCCGGTCATCCGGAGTGGCGTGAACCGCAGGAGTGGCTCGGCTCGCCGGTCAGCCACGACTATCCGCTGCACATGATCTCAATTCAGCCTTCGGACCGGTTACACAGCCAGCTGGATGCCACCGAAACGGTGCAGGGCAATAAAACTGCCGGACACGAAACGCTCTACATGCATCCACAGGATGCCGCAGCGCGCGGTCTGGTGGAGGGCGACGAGATTGAGGTGAGCAACGCACGCGGCGTGATGCTGGCGGGCGTGCGGATCACCGAGGGCGTGACGCAGGGCGTGGTCATTATCTCTACCGGTGCCTGGTTTGATCCTGGTTTTGGCAAGGCGTGGCAGCCGCACGATCGCGCGGGTAACCCCAATGTGCTGACGCTCGATATCGGAACCTCGTCGCTGACGCAGGGACCAAACGCCATGAGTTGCCTGGTGGAAATCAAAAAACATCAGGATTGCACAATAGCGTAAGGATCTCATGGCTGGTTACATTTTGCGGGTAACTGTTGCGTTTGAGAGATAGCAGCCGATTAATCCCTCTTGCTACATTCAGGGTCCCAGAGGTATTGATGGGTGAACATCAATAGATTTTCTTGATTACACCAACCTGCGCAGATGCGCAGGTTTTTTTTGCCCAAAATCTGCGGCCGATAACGAACTGATACACAGTTTTCCTGTTATACAGCCAGCGCTTTCTTTATAACTGCTGGCACCAGCCTCTTTCTCTTATTTTGCGCAGCGGAATGCCATGCCCCGGATTAAAAAACTACTGGGAAAAGACCAGATAAAAGCGCCATTTAACCCTTTTCGTTTTCGGCTGATCTGCCTGGGTGTCACGACCTGTCTGGTGGTGCTGCTGGCGCGCGTCGCGGACCTGCAGTTCCTGAATCAGCCGATGCTGGAGCACGAAGCCGATCAGCGATCGCTGCGTACCGTCACGCTGCCGACCAGCCGCGGTACCCTGCTGGATCGTAACGGTGAAGCGCTGGCGCTTAGCGTGCCATCGCGCGATGTCATTGCCGATCCGCAGCGAGTGCTTGAGAGTAACCCCGATTTCACCAGCGCTAAATGGGCCTATCTTGCGGCGGCGCTTAACACCCGTCCTGAAGAGCTGGCGGCGCAGATCACTGCTAACCCGAAACGTCGCTTCCTCTATCTGGGCCGTAAAGTTGAACTGGGCATCGCGAAAGATATTAAAGAACTGAAGCTGAAAGGCATCAGCGAAGTCTACGACGACAGCCGTTTCTATCCGATGAGCGAGGCCTCTGCGCCGCTGCTCGGCATTGTGGGTGCGGATAACGTGGGTCTTAATGGCCTGGAAAAAGGCTTTGATAAAGTGTTGCAGGGCGAACCGGGCAAAGAGGTCTATCGTCAGGATGCGGCGGGCAATATCATCGCCATGATCAACTATCAGCCGCCGACTCAGCCGCCAACGGTGCAGCTCAGCATCGACAAATATGACCAGTACACGCTTTACAGCAAACTGCGTGACGGCGTGCTGATCAACAAGGCGGATTCAGGCGCCGCCGTGCTGGTGAAAATTGACACCGGCGAGATTCTGGCGATGGCCTCCTATCCGTCGTTCAACCCTAATAACTACGAAGGGGCGACCCCGGCGCAGATGCGTAACTCGGCCATCAATGACAGCTATGAGCCGGGATCGACTGTTAAGCCGTTAGTGGTCATGGAGGCGCTGGAGCGCCACCTGGTGCGCCCGGATTCCGTCATCGATACCACGCCTTATAGCGTGAACGGCCACCTGATCCGCGACGTCGGTCACTGGCCGCGCCTGACCATGACGGGCATTCTGCAGAAATCGAGTGACATTGGCGTATCACACCTCGCGCTGGCGATGCCTGCGGAAGCGCTGGTGAATACCTATCAGGCGTTTGGCCTGGGTAAACCCACCGGATTAGGGCTGACCGGCGAAAGCGTCGGCTACTTCCCGCTGCACCGTACCCGCTGGGCCGATATCGAGCGGGCCACTTTCTCCTTTGGCTACGGCCTGCGTGTCACGCCGCTGCAGATTGCCCGTGAATACGCCACGCTCGGCTCTTATGGCGTTTACCGTCCGCTGTCGATCACCCGCGTTACGCCACCGGTCATGGGGCGGCAGGTTGCCAACCCGGAAACGGTAAAAGAGGTGGTGCATATGCTGGAGAGTGACGTCCTGCCGGGCGGAACCGGGCTGAAAGCCGCGGTGCCGGGTTATCGTCTGGCGACCAAAACCGGTACGGCGGAAAAAATGGGCACCAGCGGCAAGTATGATGGCGGCTACGTCAACTACACCGCCGGTATTGCGCCAGCCAGCCATCCTGAAGTGGCGCTGGTGGTGATGATCAACCATCCAACGGCAGGCGATCACTTCGGTGGCTCGGTTGCCGCACCAGTGTTCGGTAATATTATGGGGCCGGTGCTGAAACACATGAACATTGCGCCAGATGCCATTTACACGAAACCGGCGACCAATACTTCGGATAAATCTTAGTGGAATCAGAGTGTAAGCGAGACGTGAAAGATATTCACACCTCGTTGCACTTCCCCGAATTCGGTTGCGTTTTCTCGCTGTCCCCGGGCGGTCAATCAGTGCGAGGATAGCAGTCCCAGAGGTATTGATGGGTGTGAAAACAACACCGCTTCGGCAGTGAGATCTCTGTTATTACACCAACCCACGCAGATGCGTGGGTTTTTTTTGCCTGCTCGCCGGACGCTCTCTTCCCCGCTGTATAACCGCCGTTAAATCATCATCGTTCTTAACGAAACCCTGACAGTTTGCCAATAGAAAGGCGCGTCGGCTTTCACCGATAATGGCCGCCGTGAACCCTGGCGTTTTTTTGCTCGCCTCAGCCGGTTCACACTGCCGCATTCCGCATGTTCCGGGATTTCTTTTTCTGCTTACCTGAAGAGTTTGACGATGACTCACCTTTCTCGCCCCGGGCGTACTTTTGGGCTCAAATGGCTGCTCCTGTTGCTGGTGGTTGCGATTGTCGCGGGCGTTATCTGGCGTCTGCTGACGGCGGGTCATGGGCCGGGTGAGGGGATGCCGCCGGGCAGGCATGGCGCGCATGGCATGATGGGCGGCGGGGCGACGCTGGTTCACAGCGGTATGGCCAGCACGGCGGATGTGCCGGTGTGGCTCAATGCGCTCGGCACGGTGATCCCCAACGCCAGCGTGACGGTGACCAGCCGCGTTGACGGCCAGCTGGAGCAGGTTTTCTTTACCGAAGGGCAGAAGGTCAGTGCCGGGCAGTTGCTGGCGCAGATCGATCCGCGCAGCTATCAGGCGACGCTGAACCAGTATCAGGGCGAACTCAGCGAAAATCAGGCGCTGCTGAACAGCGCCGAACTGACGCTGGCGCGCTACCGCAAACTGGCGGCACAGGACGCGCTGGCGCGTCAGGATCTGGACAGCCAGATTGCCACCGTCGGGCAGTATCGCGGTGCGGTCGCCGCCGATCAGGCGCAGATCGCCAGTGCGAAGCTGAGCATTGAATATGCCCGCATCACCGCCCCGATCAGCGGGCGCGTCGGTTTGCGTCAGATCGACCCCGGCAACATGGTTCAGAGCGCCAGCAGCACGGGCCTGGTGACGATCACCCAGATGCAGCCCGCCGCCGTGACCTTTAGCGTGCCGCAAAGCGATATCCCGGCGCTGGTCAGCGTCCTGCATCAGGGCCAGAGCCTGCCCGCCACGCTGTTTGATCAGGACAACCAGCATCAGCTCGCCAGCGGCGAAGTAAAGTTCATCAGCAACCAGATCGACACCGCCACCGGCACCGTGGCGCTGAAGGCGGTGTTCGCCAACCAGGATGAGTCGCTGTTTGCTAACCAGTTTGTCAATCTGCGGCTGCAGCTCCGGGTGCTGAAAGGCGCGACGGTGATCCCGGCGCAGGCGCTGCAGCTCAGCAGCGACGGCAGCTTTGTCTTTGTGATCAATCAGGATCACACCGTCACGCGCAAAGCGGTCACCACCGGCCCCACGTTCGGCGACGATCAGCAGGCGATCCTCAGCGGCGTTTCGCCAGGCGATCGGCTGGTGACAGAAGGGATCGATCGCCTCACCAGCGGCAGCAAAGTCACGCTGGCCGATGAGACACCTGCTGCCGGTGCCGTGTCGAAATGAACCCGTCTCGCCTGTTTATCCTGCGTCCGGTCGCCACCATTCTGCTGATGGTCGGCGTGCTGATCTCCGGTATTTTTGCCTATAAATTTCTGTCGACCTCGGCGCTGCCTCAGGTCGACTATCCGACCATTCAGGTCACCACGCTCTATCCGGGCGCCAGCCCGGATGTCATGGCGTCGTCGGTCACGTCGCCGCTGGAGCGCCAGTTAGGGCAGATGGCCGGGCTGAGCCAGATGAGCTCCACCAGCGCCAGCGGCGCGTCGATCATTACCCTGAAGTTCAGCCTCGATCTGTCGCTGGATGTCGCCGAGCAGGAGGTGCAGGCGGCGATCAATGCGGCGAATAACCTGCTGCCCGACAATCTGCCCAATCCGCCGACCTATAAAAAGGTTAATCCGGCGGACAGTGCAGTGGTGACGCTGGCGGCGAGCTCCAGCACGCTGCCGCTGACCGAGGTGCAGGATCTGGTCAATACCCGGGTAGCACTAAAGCTGTCG
The DNA here is from genome assembly GCF_014495885.1 of Pantoea sp. MT58. Classification (NCBI taxonomy): domain Bacteria; kingdom Pseudomonadati; phylum Pseudomonadota; class Gammaproteobacteria; order Enterobacterales; family Erwiniaceae; genus Pantoea; species Pantoea sp. MT58. The sequence continues at coordinate 3,582,741 of NZ_CP061083.1, read as the reverse complement.
CAGATCTCCGGTGTCGGGATGGTGACGCTGGCGGGCGGACATCAGCCCGCGATTCGGGTGCAGATGAATCCTCAGGCGCTGGCGGCGCATCATCTGACGCTGGAGGCGGTGAATACGCTGATTGGCAACAGCAACGTTAATGGCTCCAAAGGCGGCTTTGACGGGAAATATCATTCGGTCACCATCGATGCCAACGACCAGCTGCGCACCGCCGACGCGTACGGCAACCTGATTCTCACCTATGAAAATGGCGCGGCGCTGCGCCTGAAAGATATCGCCCATATTGAACAGGGCCCGGAGAACAGCTTCCAGTCAGCGTGGGCCAACAACCAGCCGGCGATTGTGATTAGCGTGCAGCGCCAGCCGGGCGCAAACGTAATTCAGGTGGTGGACAACATCAAGGCGCAGCTCCCCGCGCTGCAGGCGGCGCTGCCGGACGGGGTGAAGATGACGATTCTCTCCGACCGCACTCAGACCATCCGCGCCTCGATCAGTGATGTGCAGTTTGAGCTGATGCTGTCGATTGCGCTGGTGGTGATGGTGACCTTCCTGTTCCTGCGCAACGTGGCCGCTACGCTGATCCCCAGCGTGGCGGTGCCGCTGTCGCTGATCGGCACCTTTGGTGTGATGTATCTGGCAGGCTTCAGCCTGAATAACCTGTCGCTGATGGCGCTGACTATCGCCACCGGTTTTGTTATTGATGACGCCATCGTGGTGGTCGAGAACATTTCCCGGCGGCTGGAGCAGGGCGAGTCGCCGATGGAGGCTGCGCTGAAGGGCTCACAGCAGATTGGCTTCACCATCATCTCGCTCACCTTTTCACTGATTGCCGTACTGATCCCGCTGCTGTTTATGGGTGATGTGGTCGGGCGACTGTTTCGGGAGTTCGCGATCACGCTGGCGGTGGCGATTCTGGTGTCGATGCTGGTGTCGCTGACTCTGACGCCAATGCTGTGTGCGTATCTGCTGCGCCACATTCCGCCCGAACAGCAGTCAACTTTTTCCCGCAAGGGCGGCGAACTTTTCGATGCGCTGGTGCGCGGCTATGACCGGCTGCTGACCGTGGTACTTAACCATCAGAAACTGACGCTGCTGGTGGCGCTGGCGACCTTCGGGCTGACCGCGCTGCTCTATATGATGGTGCCGAAGGGCTTCTTTCCGACCCAGGATACCGGGCTGATTCAGGGCATTACTGTCGGCTCACAGGATGTCTCATTTAAAGCGATGGCCATGCGGCAGCAGGCATTGTCGGCTCTGATTCTGAAAAACCCGGCGGTGGAAAGCGTCTCATCGACGATTGGCATCGACGGCACCAACACCAGCCTCAACAGCGGACGGTTACAGATCAACCTTAAGCCATTTGGCTCGCGTGATGTGAAAGCGGATGAGGTGATTAAACAACTGCAACAGGCGACCGCCGATGTGCCAGGTATCCGGCTCTATCTGCAACCGGCGCAGGATCTCACCGTCAACGACCAGGTCTCGCCGAGTCAGTATCAGTTCACCCTGGACGACGCCGACAGTGAGAATCTGGTCAGCGGGTCGTCAAAAATGGTGGCAGCGTTGCAGCAGCGGCCCGAATTTAATGGCGTGGTAAGTAACCTGCAGGATCAGGGGCGCGTCTCATACGTTGAGCTGAACCGCGATAAAGCGGCGCGCTTTGGTATTACTGCGTCGGACGTGGACACCGCGCTCTATAACGCTTTTGGTCAGCGTCTGGTCTCGACTATTTTCACCCAGTCGAATCAGTATCGGGTGGTGCTGGAAGTCGCTCCGGCTTACCAGCAGGGTCCGGCGTCGTTTGATGATGTTTATCTGCAGCCCTCTTCCGGCAGCAGCTCGTCATCAACCACCAGCACGGCTTCATCCACCTCTTCGTCATCAACATCAACATCAATATCAACGTCTTCATCAACGTCGACGTCCAGCTCAGCTTCTGATAGCGACACGGCCAGCAGCGGCATGGTGAAACTTACCGCTATCGCCACTATTCATCAGCGCACCGGCTCGCTGATGCACATGCGGCTGAATCAGTTTCCGGCGGTGATGATCTCCTTCAACCTTAATCCGGGCTACTCGCTGGAGGATGGGCAGCGGGCGATCGCCGACGTGCGGCAGCAGTTGCACCTGCCAGAGAGCACCACGCTGCGTTACCAGGGCGAAACCTCGGCGTTCCAGAGTGCCACCGGCAACACGCTGTGGCTGATTCTGGCGGCGCTGATCACTATGTATGTGGTACTCGGCATCCTCTACGAGAGCTTTATCCATCCGGTCACCATTCTCTCAACGCTGCCGTCGGCGGCGGTGGGCGCGCTGCTGACGCTGTTGCTGGCAGGCACGGAGTTCAGCCTGATTGCGCTGATTGGGGTCATCCTGCTCATCGGCATCGTGAAAAAGAACGCCATCATGATGATCGACTTCGCGCTGGAGGCAGAACATAAGCAGCATCTCAGCCCGCGTGACGCGATTCATCAGGCCTGTCTGCTGCGCTTCCGCCCGATCCTGATGACGACCATGGCGGCGTTGCTCGGCGCGTTACCGCTGATGCTGGCTTCCGGCTCGGGCGCAGAGCTGCGGCAGCCGCTGGGGCTGGTGATTGTCGGCGGGCTGATTGTCAGTCAGGTGCTGACGCTCTTTTCCACGCCGGTGATCTACCTGCTGTTTGATGGGCTGGCGCAGCGCGGCAACGCCTGGGTGAAACGCCGTCAGCAGCAGGCGCGGAGTGGACAATGAATCTGACCCGGCTGTTTATCTTTCGTCCGGTGGCGACGCTGTTGCTGACGCTGGCGATACTGTTGCTCGGCGCGCTGGGCTACCGGCTGCTGCCGGTGGCACCGCTGCCGCAGGTCGATTTCCCGACCATCATGGTCAGCGCCAGCCTGGCGGGGGCCAGCCCGGAAACGATGGCCGCCACCGTCGCGACGCCGCTGGAGCGTTCGCTGGGGCAGATTGCCGGTATTAGTGAGATGACCTCCAGCAGTTCGCAGGGCTCCAGCACGGTCATCCTGCAGTTTGATCTGGACCGCGATATCAATGGCGCGGCACGCGACGTACAGGCGGCGATCAACGCGGCGCGCAGCCTGCTGCCGAGCGCGATGGCCTCGCTGCCAACTTATCGCAAAGCCAACCCGTCAGATGCGCCAATTGTCATGCTGGCGCTGACCTCCGCCACCCGCTCGCCCGGCGAGCTTTATGACCTGGCAGAGAGCAAAATCGAACAGGTGATGGGGCAGGTGCAGGGCGTCGGCGAAGTCTCGCTGATGGGCAGCGCTTTACCCGCGGTGCGCATCGATCTGCAGCCGCTGAAGCTGACGCATTACGGCATCTCGCTGGAGACGGTGCGCGCCGCTGTCGCCAACAGCACCACCAATCTGCCTAAGGGGATTTTGCAGAGCAGTGACCAGTCGTGGCTGGTGGACAGCAACGGACAGCTGGAAAAGGCCGCCAGCTACCGCGATCTGATCATCACCTGGCAGCAGGGCAAAGCGGTGCGGCTGCGCGACGTCGCCACGGTCTATGACTCGGTGGAAGATCGTTATCAGGCGGGATTCCTCAATGCCACGCCTGCGGTGATGATCGGCATTAAACGTCAGGCGGGCGCGAACATGCTCGAAACCATCGACGCGATCAAAGCGCAATTGCCGCTGCTGGAAAAAAGTCTGCCCGCTGACAGCCAGCTGAAAGTGGTGGTTGACCGTTCGCCCGGCGTGCGCGCCTCACTGTATGACACCGAAGAGACGCTGCTGATCGCGGTGCTGCTGGTGATTGCGGTGGTGTTTATTTTCCTGCGCAATCTGCAGGCGGTGATCATTCCGGCGCTGGCGCTGCCGGTGTCGCTGATCGGCACCTGCGCGGTGATGTACCTGCTGGGTTACAGCCTGGATAACCTGTCGCTGATGGCGCTGATCGTCTCCACTGGCTTCGTGGTGGATGATGCGATTGTGGTGCTGGAGAATATCACTCGCCATATTGAGCGTGGGCTGAGTCCGCTGCGGGCGGCGCTGCGCGGGGCGCAGGAGGTGAGCTTCACCGTGCTGTCGATGACCGTGTCGCTGATTGCGGTGTTTATCCCGATCCTGCTGATGGGCAGCATTGTTGGACGGCTGTTCCGCGAATTCGCCGTAACGCTCACCGTGTCGCTGCTGATCTCGCTGTTCGTCTCACTCAGCCTGACACCGATGCTCTGCGCACGCCTGCTAAAGCCCAAACCGCCCGTCAGCCAGCGACCACATCCGCTTTATCAGTTTATTGAAAATCAGCTGAACCGCCTGCTGGCTGCCTACGGACGCGGGCTGGCCTGGGTGATGCGCCATCAGAAGCTGACGCTGCTCAGCCTGCTGCTGACCGTGCTGCTGAACGTTTTTCTCTTTACCGTGGTGCAAAAGGGCTTTTTCCCCAATCAGGACACCGGGCTGCTGATGGGCGCGCTGCGTGCCGATCAGAACATCTCATTCCAGGCGATGAAGCCGAAAATGCTGATGTTTACAAAGATCATTCAGAAAGATCCGGCGGTCGAGAGTGTGATGTCGTCTATGGGCAGCGGGATGTTTGGCTCCCGCAACAGCGCCAACTTCTTTGTGCGGCTCAAGGATTTTAGCCAGCGCGATGCCACGGCTACTGAAGTGGCTAACCGACTGACGCGCAAAACCAGCCATATCGCCGGGGCGCAGATGTTCCTGATGGCGGCGCAGGATCTGCACATTGGCGGACGTAGCGCTAACGCGACGTATCAGTACAGCCTGCAGGCGGACGATCTTGCGCTGCTGCGGGTCTGGACGCCGAAAGTGCAGGCGGCGCTGGCAGCCATTCCCCAGCTTAACAGCGTAGATTCCGACTCGCAGACGGGCGGTCAGGAGGTGGAGCTGACGATTGACCGCGACCGCGCCACCCGACTGGGCGTCAACGTGAAAATGCTGGATACACTGCTGAATAATGCTTTCAGCCAGCGGCAGATCGCCACGCTCTATCACACTCTGAATCAGTATCACGTGGTGATGTCGTTGCAGGACAGCGACACCGCGAATCCGGCGACGCTACAGCAACTCTATGTGATTAACGACAGCGGTGATCGCGTGCCGCTCTCCGCCTTTGTCCGTTTCAGCGGTGGCAACGCGCCGCTGTCGGTAGCGCATCAGGGCCAGTCTGCCACCAGCACGGTGGCATTTAACCTCAATGATGGCGTTTCGCTGGAGCAGGCGCAGTTACTGATTAAACAGGCGATGGCTAAGCTGGGCCTGCCCTCGACCATTCATGCCGGTTTTGCCGGTACCGCCGCGGCCTTTTCACAGCTGACCGCCACCATGCCGTGGCTGATTCTGGCGGCGCTGGCGGCGGTCTACATCGTGCTCGGCGTGCTCTATGAGAGCTATATCCATCCGCTGACCATTCTCTCGACGCTGCCGTCAGCGGGCGTCGGAGCGATGCTGCTGCTGCTGCTGACCAACACGCAGCTCACGGTGATCGCGCTGATTGGCATCATCCTGTTGATCGGCATCGTGAAAAAGAACGCCATCATGATGATTGATTTCGCCATTGATGCGGAGCGGCGGCTGGGCATGTCGCCGCAGCAGGCGATCACCCAGGCGTGCCTGATGCGCTTCCGGCCAATCATGATGACCACACTGGCCGCCTTTTTTGGCGCCTTGCCGCTGGCGCTGGGCAGCGGCGGTGATGCCGACCTGCGCAGTCCGCTGGGGATAGCGATTGCAGGTGGGCTGGCGCTTAGCCAGCTGCTGACACTGTTCACCACGCCGGTTGTTTATCTTTGGCTCGATCGTCTGGGCCGTGCCACTCAACGTCAATGGCGTCGTTTGCGCCCTGCGGAATCCTGATCCATGAAACCTCTCATCCCGTTTGTTGTGATGCTGCTGTGCGGCTGTAGCGTGGGTCCTGACTATCAGCGCCCGTCTGTAGCGATGCCGGTTCACTATAAAGAGGCCCGAGGCTGGCAGCCGGCGACACCGCTGGATGCGCAAAGCAAAGGCGAGTGGTGGACGGTTTACCATGACGCCACGCTGAGCGGGCTGTTGAGCCAGGTCAGCGTGTCGAATCAGAACGTAGCAACCTATGCCGCGCAGTACCGGCAGGCGCAGGCTCTGGCGGCTGAGTCACGTGCAGCGCTGTTTCCCTCGCTGGACTATGACGGCAGCGTAACGCGCAGCGGCAGCCATGCCACCAACAGCAGCGTTCGCACCACCAGCAGCAGCCATCAGGCGGAATTGAGTGCCAGCTGGGAGCTGGATCTGTGGGGTAAACTGCGGCGCACGCTGGAGGAGAACCGCGCCAGTGCTTCGGCTAGCGCGGCAGAACTGGCCAACATCACGCTGAGCGCCCAGTCTGAGCTGGCGCAGGACTATTTCCAGCTGCGCATCATGGATCAGAAAATCGCGCTCTATCAGCAGAGCGTCGATGCTTATCAGCACTATCTGAACGTGATTATCAGCCAGTATCAGGCGGGCACCGCGTCGCGTGCCACGCTGGCCCAGGCGCAGCTGCAACGGGAGAGCGCCAGCGCCTCGGCGCAGGATTATCAGTGGCAGCGTGCGCAGATGGAGCACGCCATTGCACTGCTGATCGGCAAAGCTCCGGCCGACTTCAGTCTGCCCGCTGCGCCACTGACGGCCACATTACCCGCGATTCCGGCAGCCCTGCCGGGCGAGCTGTTACAGCGCCGTCCCGATATCGCGTACGCCGAACGTAATATGGCCGCCGCCAATGCCGCCATCGGTGTGGCGGTAGCTGGTTACTATCCTGACCTGACTCTGAGCGCGAGTGGTGGTGTCAGCGCCTCCGTGCTGCATTCGCTCTTCTCGCTGCCGAACCGCGTCTGGTCACTGGGACCGGCGCTAAGCGGTACGTTGCTCGATGCGGGTGCGACCTCGGCGAAGGTCGATCAGGCGCGGGCAAGCTGGGATGCCAGCGTAGCCACCTATCGTCAGACGGTGCTGACCGCGATGCAGGAGGTGGAAGATAAGCTGGTGGAGCTGAACACGCTGCAGGGCGAAATCGCCGCGCAGCAGCGCGCCACCGACGCGGCCCAGACTTCGGCGCGGGTGACACGCCTGCAGTATGAGGCGGGCATGATTGACTACCTGGATGTGGCGACCACTGAGAACAGCAGCCTGAGCGCACAGCAGAGTTTGCTGACGCTTGCGACCACGCAGTGGGTCAGCAGCGTCGCGCTGATTGCCGCGCTGGGCGGTGGCTGGCAGGCCCCCTGAAGCAGTATCAGATTGCCGATAATTCGGTTGTCGAACCGAGTCAAATCCTGCATCGTGAGGGCTATTTTTCACGATGCTAAGGAGCTGGCATGGCTTTCACATTTTTACGCCTGATATTTCGCCTGTTATGGCGGGTCGAACTGCGGGGCGACGTCGCCGAACTGCATAAGCAGAAGGTATTGATCACACCGAACCATATGTCGTTTCTGGACGGCATGTTGCTGGCGCTATTTTTGCCTGTTAAACCGGTGTTTGCCGTCTACTCGACCATCAGCGAAAGCTGGTTTATGCGTCTGGTTAAACCCTTTATCGACTTTGTGCCGCTGGATCCCACCCGGCCCATGGCGCTGAAGCAGCTGGTTCGGCTGATTGATACGGGCCGTCCGGTGGTCATCTTCCCGGAAGGACGAATTACTGTTACCGGCTCGCTGATGAAAATCTACAGCGGGGCAGGCTTTGTCGCGGCGCGTTCCGGCGCTAACGTCGTGCCAATGCGCATTGAAGGCGCTGAATACACGCCGTTTGGTCGTCTGGCGGGCGTGTTTAAACGTCGCCTGTTCCCGCGCATCACTCTCACCGTTCTGCCCGCCACCCGCATTCCGATGCCAGAGGCGAAACGGGCGCGCGATCGCCGCGTGCTGGCCGGTGAGCATCTGCATCATGTGATGATGGAAGCGCGCATGGCAGTGCGTCCGCGTGAAACCCTGTTTGAGGCGTTTCTGGCGGCGCGGACGCGTTACGGCGCGTTTAAGCGCTGCATCGAAGATGTGAATTTCAAACCCGACAGCTATAACGGCCTGCTGAAGAAGTCGCTGGGCGTAGGCCGTATTCTGGAGCGTTACAGCCAGCCGCGTGAAGTGGTGGGGCTCCTGCTGCCTAATACCACCGTGACGGCGGCGGCGATTTTCGGTGCCACACTGCGCGGGCGCGTTCCGGCCATGCTCAACTATAGCGCGGGCGTTAACGGCATGCGTGCAGCACTGACCGCGGCGCAGATTAAAACCGTCTTCACGTCGCGGCAGTTCCTGGACAAAGGCAATCTGTGGCATCTGCCGCAGGGGCTGGACGATGTGCAGTGGATCTACCTGGAAGATCTGAAAGATACCGTCACGGGCAAAGACAAGCTGTGGATCCTTGCCCATCTGCTGATGCCGCATCGCGCCCAGTTACCTCAACAGCCGGAAGATGCCGCGATGGTGCTGTTTACCTCCGGCTCTGAAGGCAACCCTAAAGGCGTGGTGCATTCCCATAAAAGTCTGCTGGCGAACGTCGAGCAGATCCGCACCATCGCCGACTTCACGCCGCGCGACCGCTTTATGTCGGCGCTGCCGCTGTTCCATGCGTTTGGTCTGACCGTCGGGCTGTTTACGCCGCTGATGACCGGTGCTCAGGTCTTTCTCTATCCCAGCCCTCTGCACTATCGCATCGTGCCGGAGCTGGTTTATGACCGTAACTGCACCGTGCTGTTCGGCACCTCAACCTTCCTGGGTAACTACGCGCGCTTTGCCGCGCCCTATGATTTTGCCCGTCTGCGCTATGTCGTTGCGGGTGCGGAGAAGCTGCAGGAGAACACCCGTCAGCTCTATATCGAGAAGTATGGCATTCGCATTCTCGAAGGCTACGGCGTCACCGAGTGCGCGCCGGTTGTGGCGATTAATGTGCCGATGGCAGCGAAGACACACACTGTGGGACGCATTCTGCCGGGCATGGATTCACGCCTGATGTCAGTGCCGGGCATTGAGCAGGGCGGACGCCTGCAACTGCGTGGACCAAACGTGATGAAGGGCTATCTGCGGGTCGAAAATCCTGGCGTGCTGGAAGCCCCGGCCGCCGACGATGGCGAAGGTAATCTGGAAGCGGGCTGGTATGACACCGGTGATATCGTCAGCTTCGATGAAGGCGGTTTCTGCCAGATTCAGGGACGTGCCAAACGCTTTGCGAAGATCGCGGGTGAGATGGTGTCGCTGGAGATCGTCGAGCAGATCGCGCTGAAGGCGTCGCCGGAGAAACAACATGCGGCGTCGCTGCGTCCGGATGGACAGCGCGGCGAGGCACTGGTGCTGTTCACCACGGACGCTGAACTGGTGCGCGACAGGCTGCAGAAAGCAGCCCGCGAGCTGGGTGCGCCAGAGCTGGCACTGCCGCGTGATATCCGCGTCATGAAGCAGTTGCCGCAGCTGGGCAGTGGTAAACCCGATTACGTCACGCTGAAAAAAATGGCGGAAGAGGAGCAGGCATGAGCCTTGATCGTAATGCGCCGCTGATGTCGCGCAGCATGATTGCCGTGATTATCGCCCAGTTCTTTTCGGCGTTTGGCGATAACGCGCTACTGTTTGCCACGCTGGCGGTACTGAAAAGTCAGTTCTATCCCGACTGGAGCCAGCCGGTCTTACAGATGCTGTTTGTCGCGGCCTATATTCTGCTGGCGCCGTTTGTCGGTCAGGTGGCGGACAGCATGGCGAAAGGGCGGGTGATGATGCTCGCTAATAGCCTGAAGCTGCTGGGCGCGCTGGTGATCTGCTTCGGCTTCAATCCTTTCATCGGCTATACCCTGGTAGGCGCGGGCGCAGCGGCTTACTCGCCGGCCAAATATGGCATCCTCGGTGAGATCACCCACGGCGAGAAGCTGGTGAAAGCCAACGGGCTGATGGAGGCATCGACCATCGCCGCCATTCTGCTGGGTTCGGTGGCGGGCGGCATGCTGGCTGACTGGCATATTCTGGCGGCGCTGGGCATCTGTGCGCTGACCTACGGCATCGCTGTGGTCGCGAACCTGTTTATCCCGAAACTGCAGGCGGCGCGGCCTGGTCAGAGCTGGCAGTTCGGCGTGATGGTACGCAGCTTTTTCAGTGCTGCCGCGCTGCTATGGCGTGATGCAGAAACCCGCTTCTCGCTGCTCGGCACCAGTCTGTTCTGGGGCGCAGGCGTTACGCTGCGTTTCCTGCTGGTGCTCTGGGTGCCGGTGGCGCTGGGGATCAATGACAACACCACGCCAACCACGCTGAATGCCATGGTGGCAATTGGCATTGTGATTGGCGCAGCGGCGGCGGCGAAGCTGGTGACGCTGGAGACCGTGCGTCGCTGTATGCCGGCTGGTGTGCTGATTGGTGTCATGGTGGTGGTCTTTGCGCTGCAGCACTCTCTGCTGAATGCTTATTTAGTGCTGATGCTGATTGGTGCACTGGGCGGTTTCTTTGTGGTGCCGCTGAATGCGCTGTTACAGGCGCGGGGCAAAGAGAGTGTCGGTTCAGGCAACGCCATTGCGGTACAGAACCTGGGTGAGAACAGCGCCATGCTGATTATGCTGGGGCTCTATACACTGGCGATTAAGGCGGGCGCGCCTGCGGTAGCGACGGGCGTCGGCTTTGGCGTGCTGTTTGCGCTGGCGATCGCCGTGTTGTGGCTGTGGCGACCTGCTAAGCGTTAAGTGATTCACCGCCGCTCTCCTGTATCCCCGGAGAGCGGCGGCTTACGCTTTAGCGACGAATCGCAATCGCTTCGATTTCGATTTTCACATCTTTTGGCAGACGCGCCACTTCGACACAGGAACGCGCCGGGAAGTGAGCTTCATGCTCGGTGAAAAACGCTTCATAGGTCGCGTTGACCGTGGCGAAATCATTCAGGTCCTTTACGAACACCGTGGTCTTCACGATGTCGCCAACCTTCAGACCCGCAGCTTCAACAATCGCCTTCACATTTTCCAGTGACTGACGCGCCTGTGCGGCAATGTCATCTGCCACCTGGCCGGTCGCCGGATCAACCGGAATCTGACCGGAGGTCATGATCATGCTGCCCAGATCGACACCCTGAACATAGGGACCGATAGCGGCAGGGGCTTTTTCAGTACTGATTTCACGTGACATCATGGCTCCTTTGATTACGTCGTCAGGCGGCGATGCCGCCAGTGTTGCCCATTATAAGGTCGGGCAGGGCGATTACCAGTGACCGAGCACCACATGGCGGGCGAACTCTTTCTCGCAATATTTGCACTTCAGATGCACATCGTCGGCGCGCTGCTTCACGGTAAAGCTGGAGAAGACCGGCTCGCTGCGGCTGATACAGTTGCTGTTGGGGCAGGTCAGCACCCGTTCAACATGATCCGGCAGCGTCGGGGCGATCTTCGCCACCACTTCATAATCGTCGATGCGGTTAACCGTGGCATGGGGTGCATAGACCGCCAGCTGATTGACCTGATCGTCAGTGAGAAACGTATTTTCAATCTTAATCAGGTCTTTGCGGCCCATCTCACCCGACGGCAGATTCAGACCGATGGTAATGCGCTGATCGGTTTCGGTCAGCCGGAACAGGGAGAGCAGTTTAAAGCCAATCTGCGCCGGAATGTGGTCGATGACCGTGCCGCGTTTGATTGCTTCGACCTGCAATTTGTTGTCTTGCGTCATGGGAAATCTCCTTACAGGGCGAGTTCGCTGTTTAAAACCAGAGCCAGCAGAGCCTGGCGCGCATAGATGCCGTTACCCGCCTGCTGGAAATACCAGGCGTAAGGGGTTTTGTCGACATCGGTGGTGATCTCATCGATGCGCGGCAGCGGATGCAGCACTTTCATGTTGTCACGTGCCGTCGTGAGATCGGTGGCGCGCAGAATAAACTGCGCTTTTACGTTGGCATATTCTGACGGATCGAGCCGCTCTTTCTGCACCCGCGTCATGTAAAGAATATCAAGCTGCGGCATCACTTCTTCAAAGCTGTCGTGACGTGACCAGGCGATATTCTTCTCATCCAGCATGTCAGTGATATAAGCCGGCATTGCCAGCGCATCGGGCGCGATAAAGAAGAAGCGGTTACCATCAAACTTCGCCAGCGCCTGCGTCAGAGAGTGCACCGTGCGGCCATATTTCAGGTCACCGACCATCGCCACATTCAGCTGACCAAGACGGCCCTGGGTCTCCTGAATGGTGAAGAGATCGAGCAGGGTCTGGGTCGGATGCTGGTTCGCGCCGTCACCGGCGTTGAGAATCGGAATGCCGCCAGAGAACTCCGTTGCCAGCCGCGCCGCGCCTTCCTGCGGATGACGCATCACAATCGCATCAACGTAGGTGCTGATCACGGAAATGGTATCGGCCAGGGTTTCGCCTTTCTTGCCCAGCGAGGTATTACTGCCGTCAGCAAAGCCTACCGCTGATGCGCCAAGGCGATGAATCGCGGTCTCAAACGACAGGCGGGTACGGGTCGAGGCTTCAAAGAAGCAACTGGCAATAACCTTGTGCTTCAGCAGTTCCGGCTGCGGATGGGCTTTCAGCCTGGCGGCGGTGTCCAGTGCCAGTTCCAGCTCTTCACGACTGAGGTCGTTGATTGAAATGATGTGCTTGCGATATAGCGGGTTAGGCATAGCTCTCTCCTCTGCGCGGCCGGATTGCGGACAAAAAAAAACCCCTCAATGAGGGGCTTTTTTTAAGATCGGTGACGCCAGGTAAGGAAAAACGACACTGCCCGCCTGCGGTGAGGCGCGTCTGGGCGACAATGTCAGCGGTGTTTAACAACATACTTCCTCCCGGCAAATCGCCGCAAAGTATACGCGGTTCCGCAGTGACTTCAAGACGTGATCCCGCTTCTTGTTGACATATCGGACCACGTTTCCTCATCTGCAGGGGGATTTAACAGTCTGAGGATCCGGCGATGCAACTGACGGGTTTGCTGCGTGTTACGTGGGGCAATCCAGATACTGTTGTTGGTGGCAACAATACCCAGTATCCCCGGCAGTTCGCCGTGTTCAATCACCCGGGCTATCGCACGGGCATATCCTGCAACCACATGAACTATAACAAAATTATCGTTAAAATCAGCGTCGATCACCATCGCGCAAAGCGGGCTGATTGCATCGGGTTTCGCCTGCGTTAACGGGTTTAAAGCGTAGATTCTCTCTCCTCTGGCATTGGCTATTTTAATCACGTCCAGCAAGGTTATCAGCTTTGAGATCGTTGACTGACTGATATCAGGCCAGCCACGCTGCTGGAAGGCCAGCCTGATCTCCTGCTGACTGTGAAAACTGTGGTTGGCGATAAGCTGGCGGCAAAGTGCCAGCTGCTGCTGTTCTCTCTCTAATGTTGCCCTGGATTTTTTTACCATCGCATTATTTTACGCTGTGGTGGGTGGGGAATAAGGCCGTAGTGAATCAATAAAGTTTTTATTAATTATGAGGTTATAATGCTGCCCCGAGGCCAATTACCGCCATCAGCAGCACGAAGAGGATCAGCAGCAGCGGGGCGATCCATTTCACCCAGCGCACGTAGGGTACGCGAGCAATCGCCAGGCCGCCCATCACCACGGCGGAAGTGGGGGTGATCAGATTAACCAACCCGGAAGCTGACTGATAGGCCGTCACGACCAGATCCCGGTTGATACTGGCGAAATCGGCCAGCGGGGCGAGGATCGGCATGGTTAACACTGCCAACCCGGAAGAGGAAGGTACCAGAAATGATAAGATCACCTCGAGGAGGAACATCACGCTGATAAAAGCGACGGATGAGAGGCCGGTGACGATCTCTTCAGCAGCATGCAGAACGGTATGGGTAATCATCCCGTTATCCATGACCACCACGATGCCGCGGGCGATACCAATAATCAGTGCCACCCCCAACAGATCTCGCGCACCGTCGATAAAGGTGGTGGTCAGCTCTTTCTCGCTCATCCGGGCAATCAGTCCAATCATAATCGCAGCCACCAGAAACACGCCGGAGATTTGCGCCATCCACCACCCCTGCACGGAGACGCCATAAATCATGATGGCAAAGGCTAAAGCAAACAGCAGCAGGATCACTTTACGCACCGGCGTGAAGGCCAGCATGTTGCCGCTGGGTTGATTACGCAGGAAAAACGATCGGTGTTCTTCCTGCAGATCTGCCACAATCGACCTGGCCGGATCTTTACGGATACCGATCGCATAGCGCATCACCCAGGCGACGCAGATCAGCCAGCCGAGCAACAGAATGATCAGACGCAGCCCGATCCCGGCGGTAAATGGGATCCCCGCAGCATTGGAGGCTATTACGGTAGCAAAGGGATTGATCGTCGATCCCAGGGTGCCGATTCCGGCTCCCAGCATTACTACAGCAGCGGCAACCACCGAGTCGAAACGGGCGGTAAGCATCACCGGCACTAGCAGAGAATAGAAAGGTAGCGACTCTTCGGCCATGCCATAAATGGTGCCGCCTGCGGCAAACAGCGCCATCAGTATCGGGATCATCCACTCTTCTTTGCCCCGCAGGCGCTGCGTCACCCGCTCAATACCGGCATCAATTGCCCCGGTTTTGGTCACCACGCCAAGAAACCCGCCAATCACCAGAATAAATAGCGCGACATCAATCGCCCCGGCCTGGTCGGTCTTGTGATTATAAAAACCGTCGCCTGGGGCCAGTACTATTGCCACCAGCCCCTGTGGTTGCGGGGCCGTTGGCTGCCAGGTTCCGGCAATGGGCACCTCTTTATTCAGGGCCGGGTTCATCTCCATCCGGTATTGCCCGGCAGGAATAACCCAGGTCAGGCCAGCCACCAGGGCAATCAGCACCAGCAAAATGGTATAGGCCGAAGGAAAGCTGAATTTATGCATAACGTCTTATCCTTTGTCGTCAGCCAGCCGCCCCCGCACCAGGTACGGCGGCGGCTGAGGGAGTTAACTGCCCAGAGTCGCCACCATCACCGATTTGATGGTGTGCATACGATTTTCCGCTTGGTCAAAAACAATCGAATGAGAGGATTCGAACACGTCATCGGTGACCTCCAGCCCCTTCAGCCCGTAAGCCATTTCGATTTCGCGACCTGTTTGCGTCTGCTCATTGTGGAAAGCAGGCAGGCAGTGCATAAATTTCACCTGCGGGCTTTGCGTGGCCTTCAGTACGGCAGCATTCACCTGATAAGGGGTCATCAGCGCCACTCGCTCGGCCCAGGCGTCCTTGCTCTCTCCCATTGAGACCCACACATCGGTGTAGAGGAAATCCACACCTGCCACGCCTTCTGCCACATCCTCAGTCAGTACGATCCTTGCGCCGCTCTCCTTCGCCAGCTCGCGACATTGCGCAACCAGCTCTTCCTCCGGCCAGAAGGACCGTGGGGCTACCAGGCGAATATCCATCCCCATCTTCGCAGCCCCCACCATCAGGGAATTTCCCATATTGTTGCGGGCGTCGCCGAGATAGGCAAAGGCGATTTGATGCAGCTGTTTGCCCGGCGCGTGTTCCAGCATGGTCATCAGATCGGCCAGGATTTGCGTGGGGTGAAATTCGTTGGTCAGGCCGTTCCAGACCGGCACGCCGGCAAAGGCGGCTAGCTCCTCGACGATTTGCTGCCCAAAGCCGCGGTACTCAATACCGTCATACATCCTGCCCAGCACACGGGCGGTATCTTTCATCGACTCTTTATGGCCAATCTGCGAGCCGCTGGGGCCGAGATAGGTCACCTTAGCGCCCTGATCGAAGGCCGCCACCTCGAATGCGCAACGAGTACGGGTGGAAGTCTTCTCAAAAATCAGCGCGATATTTTTCCCAATCAGCTTCTGCTCCTCGTGGCCGCTGTATTTGGCTTTTTTAAGCGAGAAGGAAAGATCAATCAGGAACTGAATCTCTGTGCGGCTGAAATCAAGCAGCTTGAGAAAATGGCGGTTATGTAATGAAACAGGCATGATTTTTTCCTTTTATTTTGTTGAATGGGTGGCAATAAGGGTGCCTTTATGGCCCCGGAGAATCTCTGTGGCATCGGCGAGAGAGCCAATCCCGGCTATCCCTGCGCGTTGTGTCACAAACTCACAGGCGGCGGCGATTTTCGGACCCATCGATCCGGCATCA
Organism: Pantoea sp. MT58; assembly: GCF_014495885.1. Lineage (NCBI taxonomy): Bacteria > Pseudomonadati > Pseudomonadota > Gammaproteobacteria > Enterobacterales > Erwiniaceae > Pantoea > Pantoea sp. MT58. The sequence continues at coordinate 3,566,726 of NZ_CP061083.1, read as the reverse complement.
AACGGAATACCCAGCAAGTCGGCAGGCGTCACGTGATGCAATGCGCGGCAGTCAGCTTTTCCCCAGTTGAGGTACACGGCATCCGCATCGGTGAGGATCAGCAGAGCATCGGCGGAAAGTTGGGTCGCCAGCAGTGCGCTTGAGAGATCTTTATCAATAACGGCTTCGGCTCCGTGGCGCTGGCCTTGCTGGTTCCGGATCACCGGAATGCCGCCGCCGCCATTGCAGATCACCAGATGTCCCAACTCCGTCAGCGCGAGGATCGCTTCGTGCTCTACGATGTGAACTGGCAGGGGAGAAGGCACCACCCGGCGGACGTACTCGCCATCGGCTTTCATCGTCCAGCCCTGTTCTTTCGCCAGTTGCCTGGCCTGCTGAGGGGAATAAACCGGGCCGATATATTTGGTTGGGTTGAGGAAGGCGGGATCGCTGACAGCGATTTCGACCTGGGTAAGCAGCATACTGATTTGGACATCCGGCAGATGGTTTTGCAGCGCCTGCTGCAGCAGATAGCCGATCATTCCCTGGGTCTCGGCCACAAGAATATCCAGTGGATAGGGGGCTGCCGCATCGCAGGCACTGTTCTGCAGAGCCAGTAAGCCCACCTGTGGCCCGTTGCCGTGTACCAGAATCACCCGCCATTCAGCGGTGAGGGCGGCAATGGCTTCTGCCGCCTGTTCGATATTTCTGCGCTGAACATCGGCTTCCAACGGCTCGCCCCGCTTCAGCAGGGCATTGCCGCCCAGCGCGACTACCAGTAAAGGTTTTTTCATTGCTCTCTCCCTGTTCAAAGGTCGTCACGTTCCAGCGGACAACTCATACAGCGTGCGCCGCCGCGACCTCTGCCCAGCTCGTTGCCGGGAATCGGCAGCACCGTGATGCCTGCTTTGTCATATTTTTCATTGGTATAGGTATTACGCTCGTAGCCAATTACCACGCCAGGACGCACAGTCAGCACGTTGTTGGCATCGTTCCACTGCTCGCGTTCGGCTTCAAAGCGGTCGCCTCCGGTGGTGATCAGGCACAGCTGGTCGAGATGGAGTGCCTGCTCAATAGCCTGCATAAAACTGCTCTCTTCTTTGCGGTTCAGGCCACCGCGTCCGTTGCTGGTCAGGGTCCAGCAGCGGGTTTGCTGATCGATGACCTCCGGGTAGACGGAGAAAATACTATGGTCGAGCTGGGTCATCACGGTATCGAGATGCATACAGGCGCGGTGTTTTGGCAGCTCGATGGCAATCACCCTGCTGGCCTGTTTATGCTGAAAGAGCGAACAGGCGAGGAACTCGATGCCGCAGGAGGTAGTGCGTTCCGACATGCCAATCATTACCGTGCCATTGCCCAGAACCAGCACGTCGCCGCCTTCCAGTGTGGCATGCTCATAATTGGTGGTTTCATCGCCGAAATATTTAATAAAGTCGCCGTGGGAAAATGCGGGGTGCCAGCGATAAATCGCCCGCAGGTTATTGGTTTCCCGCTGGCGGGCGGTTTTCGCCATCGGATTGATTGAGACGCCGTTGTAGATCCAGCAAGAGGTGTCGCGGGTAAAAAGATGGTTGGGGAGAGGCGCCATGATGAAATCATCCGGCGAATGCAGATCGATGGCCATATTGCTGAAAGCCGCTGGAATTTCACCGTAGGTCAGGCCGCCAGAGAGGTAGCGCGCTAGCTGGCGATGGTCGACATCTGCCAACCAGCCGCGGATATCGGCAGCGAAAGAGGGGCCGAGGTTATAATCTGAAACCTGATTATCCAGCAGCCAGGCTTTCGCCTGGGGAATGCCGAGCGTTTCAGCCAGCAGATCGGTAAAAAGCAGTACTTCAACACCCTGCTGACGCAGTGTTTTAGAGAACACGTCGTGTTCTTCTCCGGCTTTCTCTACCGAAAGCACGTCGTCAAACAGCAGCGACTGACAGTTGGAAGGTGTTAATCTTTTCAGGCTTAAATTGGGGCGGTGCAGCATCACGGATCGCAGCTGCCCAATCTCAGATCCGACATAATGTCTGTTCATCTTCAGTTCCCTACGTTTTAAGCAATAGTGGGCCCGGGTGAATATTTCTTTTCACCTTGTTTGACCCGCTTAGCGATTAAGTTTCGGGGGGATAATAAGCGTTGATGAAATGCTGAACGTGATTTTTATCACGTTACAAACAGTAGGGTGAAGGAATCTCAATGAAGTTGATAAACGTCATCAATAACAGATTTAAGTTTTATGCGTGAGTGAATATTTAAGGGTTGTTGATGACTTATTTTAAGGTGCATTCCCTTTTTAGAGCCGTTTTTGCCTTTTTTATTTATCTTATGCATATGAATTTAATAGGATTTATTCTTGATTTGAATTTTTATATTTTATGACTGAGTAAATATTTTTAATTAAATGATGAAAGTACAATAGATATTCAATCGCGTTATGGGTAAACAGAAATCTATTCCTGTGACCCTCTCGTGGTTTTAATTTTTTTAAGTCGTGGTTCAAAGAGTTAAAAATAAAACCGAAGCGGGTAAGTCGGGAATATGTTCAGGTGATGAATAATTATTTTGAAATGAATTCAGCAGAAGTGGGGGGGCGGAGATAATTATATCGGATCAGAAACTGGGAGGTTACTGTGGGCCAGCCAGGCTGACCCACAGTTCTGCCGTTAATGTTGGTCCGAGAGCGTGGCCACCATCACCGCTTTAATGGTGTGCATCCGGTTCTCGGCCTGGTCGAACACAATGCTGTGCGGCGACTCAAACACCTCGTTGCTCACTTCCATGCCGTTGGGCAGATCGTACTGCTCTGCCATCTGCTGACCCAGCGTGGTCTGATCATCGTGGAAAGCGGGCAGGCAGTGCAGGAATTTAACCTGCGGATTGCCGGTCAGATCGAGCATCGCGCGGTTAACCTGATAGTCACGCAGCAGGGCGATACGCTCGGCCCAGACTTCTTTGGCTTCGCCCATCGACACCCAGACGTCGGTGTAGATAAAGTCAGCGCCTTTCACACCGTCGGCAATATGTTCGGTAAGGGTGATTTTACCCCCGGTCTGCTGCGCGGCGTGACGGCACTGCGCCACCAGTTCGTCCTCTGGCCAGCAGCTTTTCGGTGCCACCAGACGCAGATCCAGACCCACCTGTGCCGCCGCTTCCAGCATAGTGTTACCCATGTTGTTGCGCGCATCGCCCACATAAACCAGCGTCATCTCACTGAGCTTTTTGCCCGGCAGGTGCTCCTGCATGGTCAGCAGGTCAGCCAGCAACTGGGTCGGGTGAAACTCGGTAGTCAGACCGTTCCACACCGGCACGCCCGCATGTTCCGCCAGCGTCTCCACCAGCGCCTGACCGTAGCCGCGATACTGAATACCATCGTACATGCGTCCCAGCACCCTTGCAGTGTCGCGCATCGACTCTTTATGGCCGATCTGACTGCCGCTCGGGCCCAGATAAGTGACGTTTGCACCCTGATCGTAAGCGGCAACTTCGAAAGAGCATCGTGTACGGGTCGAGTCTTTTTCGAAGATGAGCGCGATGTTTTTACCTTTCAGATACTGCACTTCGCTGGCGCTTTTTTTCGCCTGTTTTAATTCAGCGGAAAGGGACAGCAGATGATCAATTTCGGCGGGGGTAAAATCCAGAAGTCTGAGGAAATGGCGCTGATACAGCTGACTCATACAACACTCCGGTAAGCATTAAAATGAATTAAAATTCAATTTAACCGTATGAATATTCATTTTCAAGTGTGAGCTGAATAAACTTTTCGTTTTGTGTAGTGGCGCGACAGGCAGTGTGGGAAAATAATTGATTATTGCCGAACTCAGAGAGGACATTGTCATGGCATATGAAGCATTACTGGAAGAGCAGCAGGAAGAGACGCGGCAGGTTATTGAAGAGCTGCTGGAGGATGGCAGCGATCCTGATGCGCTCTATACCATCGAGCATCATCTCTCATGCAATAATTTTGATTCACTGGAAAAAGCCGCGGTTGACGCCTTCAAGCTGGGTTATGAAGTGACCGAGCCGGAAGAGCTGGAGCTGGAAGATGGCACCACGGTGATGTGTGTCGATATTATCAGCGAATCTGCACTGAAGCCGGAGCTGATTGATGCGCAGGTTGAACAGCTGGTGAACCTGATTGGCAAGTACAACGTCGATTATGACGGCTGGGGCACCTATTTCGAAGATCCCGATGCCGAAGATGAAGACGAAGATGACGACGCCATCGAAGATGAAGATGATAATGGTATTCGCCACTAAGTAGCTGGGGCGGAGAGTTCTCCGCCTGTCACCTCTGCCACACCTGTTTTGACATCATGAACTACGCACCGTTACTTGAACCGATCTATCAGTTTCTGCACTGTCGCACGCCACAGGCCTGGATTGATGAGGCGCGCAAACCAGAAAATCTGACTCTGCTGTTAACCGACCATCTGGTGTGCGAACTGAAAGCCGCGCAGACTGCGGTGTGGTTGATCCGCAAATATGTCGCCGACAAACCCAGCGGCGACGCTATTCTGGCGTGGCTGAAGCCCTATGAAGATTTTATCTTCCGCGAAGATGGCGACAGCGACTTTATCAATGCCCATAAAAACCTGACGAAACGCATCATTGTGCGCAATGCGCTGCCCTGGGCGGATGAGCTGGTGGAGAAGATGGTGTTGCTGATTAAAGAGGAGCTGCATCACTTCTATCAGGTGTGGGAAATTATGCAGTCGCGCGGGCTGGTTTATCAGAAGATCACCTCCAGCCGCTACGCCAAATCGCTGCTGCGTGAAGTGACGACGCATGAGCCGGAAACCCTGGTGGATAAGCTGATTTGTGGCGCTTACATTGAGGCGCGCTCCTGCGAGCGCTTCGCCAGTCTGGCACCCTATCTTGATGACGAACTGGCAAAGTTCTATCTGTCGCTGCTGCGCTCAGAGGCGCGGCACTATCAGGATTATTTAACGCTGGCGGCGCAGATTGCCACTAAAGACATTACGCCACGCGTGCAGGCGATTGGGATAACAGAAGGGCGGTTAATCAGCGAACCTGACACCGAATTACGCTTTCACAGCGGCGTTCCGGCGCTCTGAACCAATTATAGTCACGGGGCTGGCAGCCCCGATTTTCATAGCTGTTTAAGCATCCGCACTTCGCAGTCGACATGGCCGGTACAACCCATCGCGCTATCGATATGCTCAAAGCCCAGCGACTCATAGAGTTTAATCGCCCGCGTCAGGCTGGCGGTGGTTTCCAGATAGCAACGACGGAAGCCGTGGCCGCGTGCATGCTCCATCGCCCTCAGCGCCAGTTCGCGCGCCAGACCCTGCCCGCGCACCTCCGGCAGAAAGTACATCTTTTGCAACTCGCAGATATCGGGCGCGCTGCAGGCGAGAGGCGCAACACCGCCGCCACCGACCACCTTGCCCTGATATTCAATAATCCAGTAGGCGCTCTGGTCGGCACTGTAGAGCTCAAACAGGTGATCCAGCTGGGGATCGGAGACGGTGTAGCCCTTGTCAGCCGTCAGGCCGAACTCCGCAGAAACATCGCGAATCACCTGGGCAATATGCGGATTATCGGCGACAGTAATCGGCCGTATTATGAGTGAGGGCTGGGTTTCAGGGGTCATGGCAAAATAGCGTGGTTAAAATCGGTTAGACATTCACCAGAAATAGCATTATCGTCAGGGAAAAGCAATATTGATTGACGTGCATGGAGGCATTAAGTGATTTTCTCTCGATTTTTTAAAATCATCAAAGAGCTATTTCCTCTTTTTATTATCGCAGGTTTTATTAACGTATGGGGCTATTTAAAATGGATAGGCAGACTGGATGTTTTTCCGCTTATTATTAATAATGTGTCTGGCGTAATTGCTGTGTTAATTACTTCACTACTTTTCTTTAGTGTCTTTTCTATGACGCTACTCCTGCCTTCTGGATTTTGCACACTTTCAGGCACGCTGAGTAAGAAGAAAACAAAACTAAAAATCAGATATAATGAGGGATGCTGCGCAATTAGCGCGCTGACCGCGATATTGGTTGCTTTTTTTGCACTTCTCTTTTTGGGTAAATTATCTATCTGGTGGGTTGCAGGAGCGGCAGCTATCATCGCCTTTCTATTACATGTTTATGTTAATAACAAGTTCAATGGGCACAGACAACAGCATCGTCGTTTCCTGATAGCGCGTAGTAAAAGAATAAGAAGTTGCTCTGCGCCTCTGACGCCAAAAATCAGGTGGCGATTCATTTGGGAAAAGATAAAAGCGAGTAAGGCGTTTATTAATTTAATTTACACCCTATTTGCATTAATGGTCGCTCTTTTTTCCGTTTTGCCGCTTAGGTTTCTGGTGCAAGGAAATATCTATTTCACACATGAGAAACCGTGGGTGCAATATTTTATTGTAGTCGCAATTTATATTCTTCTTTTTATGCCGTCTTTACTTTCTCTTTTGACGAATAAGGTCAAAGCTCAGCATGGTTTTAAAGCTGTCATGGCTTTCTTTCCGGCGCTGGTAATTGCCATTTTCTGGCTATTTTCCGTTCAGCTTATACAGATTAATCAACGCGCGATTGAAATCGTCGGCATGGCTTCCTGGCATGATCAGGTTTTTGCTTTTAAAACGGAGAGCTTTCCAGCCTATTATTTCCCCCAGAATATTTGGGGAGTAAATAATATGAGGGGCACAGAACGTATGATAGTAGGGATCAAGGCTTTTTCAAACGGTGAAACGTATCTGATCTGCCCAAAACAGTTGGGCGCATTGAGGGAGATCGCATTAAAAAATAATGCCTTCACCTGGCAGGTCGATGAAAAAGCCAAAGCAGAACTTGTCGAAATGAGTCAGTACTGTTTGCTAGCGAAGAGCGATCAGGTCCGGTCTGGTGCCGCGATTAGCGCACTCTTTAGGTCGTTACCCTACACGTTACATTTTTATCCATAAAAAAACCCCGCGCCAGCGCGCAGGGTTTTTTTTCAGAGCAATGAATTAATCAGAGCGCCGCAATGACCGCCTGCTGTTCAATCAGTTTTGCTTTTGATTGTTGCAGGTCTGCCACGCGTTCGCGCTCTTTCGCAACGACCGCTTCCGGCGCGCGTGAAACAAAGCCTTCGTTCGCCAGCTTGGTCTCGATCTTCTCGATCTCCACATCCAGCTTAACCAGCTCTTTCGCCAGACGCTCGAGCTCAGCGGTTTTGTCCACCAGATCCGCCATCGGGATCAGCAGCTCTGCGCCTTCAACCAGCTTGGTCACCGACACCGGACCTTTCTCGCCCGCAGGCAGAATGGTCAGGCTTTCCAGACGCGCCAGGCGCGACAGGAAGTTGCGGTTAGCTTCAACGCGACGCAGCGCAGCAGGCGAGCAGTCACGCAGCAGCACATCCAGCGGCTTGCTCAGCGCGATGTTCATCTCGGCACGAATATTACGCACCGCGACGATCGCCTGCTTCATCCACTCAATGTCCGCTTTCGCTTCGGCATCTTCTTTCGACGCATCATAGTGCGGGAAAGGCTGCAGCATAATGGTGTCGTCGCTGATATTTTTCAGTCCCTTCACGCGCTGCCAGATGGTTTCAGTGATAAACGGAATGATCGGATGCGCCAGGCGCAGCAGCGCTTCCAGCACGTGAACCAGCGTATGGCGGGTGCCACGCAATTCAGATTCACTGCCGCTGTTCATCACCGGCTTGGTCAGCTCCAGATACCAGTCGCAGAACTGGTTCCAGGTGAAGTCATACAGCAGGTTAGCCGCGATATCGAAACGGTAGCTATCCAGCGCTTCACGGTAGGCTTTTACTGTGTTGTTGAACTCGGTCAGAATCCAGCGATCCGCCAGCGACAGCGTCATATCGCCGCCGTTCTGTCCGCAATCCTGGTCCTCAGTGTTCATCAGCACAAAGCGGCTGGCGTTCCACAGCTTGTTACAGAAGTTGCGATACCCTTCCAGGCGCTTCATGTCCCAGTTGATGTCGCGACCGGTTGAGGCCAGTGCTGCCAGCGTGAAACGCAGCGCATCGGTGCCTGATGGCTCGATGCCGTCCGGGAACTGCTTCTCGGTACGTTTGCGGATCTTCTCAGCCAGCTGTGGCTGCATCATGTTGCCGGTGCGTTTTTCCAGCAGCGCTTCCAGCGAAATGCCGTCGACCATATCCAGTGGGTCAATCACGTTGCCCTTGGATTTCGACATCTTCTGACCTTCTTCATCACGGATCAGACCGGTCATGTAGACGGTTTTAAACGGCACCTGCGGTTTGCCGTTTTCATCTTTGATGAAGTGCATGGTCAGCATGATCATGCGGGCAATCCAGAAGAAGATGATGTCGAAGCCGCTGACCAGCACGCTGGTCGGATGGAAGGTACGCAGCGCTTCGGTGTTTTCCGGCCAACCCAGGGTGGAGAAGGTCCACAGACCGGATGAGAACCAGGTATCCAGCACGTCGTCATCCTGACGCAGCGCCACATCGGCGGCCAGGTTGTTCTCAGCGCGGACTTCCTCTTCGGTACGGCCAACGTAGACGTTACCGTTGTCGTCATACCAGGCCGGGATGCGGTGACCCCACCAGAGCTGACGGGAAATACACCAGTCCTGAATATCACGCATCCAGGAGAAGTACATGTTTTCATACTGCTTCGGCACGAACTGGATGTCGCCATTCTCAACGGCTTCAACCGCCACTTTCGCCAGCGGCGCGGTACGCACATACCACTGGTCGGTCAGCATCGGCTCGATAACCACACCGCCACGGTCGCCGTAAGGTACGGTCAGGTCGTGCGGTTTGATCTCTTCAAGCAGACCCAGTTCATCGACGGCGGCGACAATCGCTTTACGCGCGGCAAAGCGCTCCATGTGCTGGAAAGCAGCCGGGATCTCATCGGAACAGGCATCGCTGGCTTCGCCGTTGGTGTCATACACCTGAGCGCGGTCGCGGATATCACCGTCGAAGGTCAGAATGTTGATCATTGGCAGTTTGTGACGACGACCGACTTCGTAGTCGTTGAAGTCATGCGCCGGGGTGATCTTGACGCAGCCGGTGCCTTTTTCCATGTCGGCATGTTCATCGCCCACGATCGGAATCAGACGACCCACCAGCGGCAGCATTACAAATTTGCCGATCAGATCTTTATAACGTGGATCTTCCGGGTTAACCGCCACGCCGGTATCACCCAGCAGGGTTTCCGGACGGGTAGTGGCGACCACCAGGTAATCTTTGCCGTCAGCGGTTTTTGCGCCGTCAGCCAGCGGATAGCGGATATGCCACATTGAGCCTTTGCTCTCGCGGTTTTCCACTTCCAGATCGGAGATCGCCGTGCGCAGCTTAGGATCCCAGTTTACCAGGCGCTTGCCACGGTAGATCAGGTTCTCTTTATAGAGGCGAACAAACACTTCTTTAACGGCATTGGAGAGGCCATCGTCCATGGTGAAGCGCTCGCGCTCCCAGTCGACGGAGTTACCCAGACGGCGCATCTGACGGGTAATGGTGCCGCCAGATTCTGCTTTCCACTGCCAGATTTTGTCGATGAATGCATCGCGGCCATAGTCCTGGCGCGTTTTGCCTTCTTCAGCCGCAATTTTGCGCTCAACCACCATCTGCGTGGCGATGCCCGCGTGGTCAGTACCCGCCTGCCACAGGGTATTTTTCCCCTGCATGCGCTGGTAACGGATCATGGTGTCCATGATGGTTTGCTGGAAGGCGTGACCCATGTGCAAGCTACCGGTGACGTTCGGCGGCGGGATCATGATGCAAAAGCTTTCCTGGCTGGTATCGCCATTCGGTTTGAAGTAGCCCTGCTTTTCCCAATGCTCGTAAAGCGGCTGCTCGATATCTTGCGGGTTATATGTCTTTTCCATTTCTGCTATGTCGTTTGCGGCTGTGGTGGCGCTGCCGTATTCAATTGGAATCCAACGCTGCGATACGCTTTATAGCGGTCGCGCGCCAGTTGTTTGAGAGCGTCTTCGTAAGGAACGAAGTCTATCACTTCATGGAAAGCAGTAGCAAAATCTGCGAAGTGGGGCAGCAGGCTAATCAGCAGGTCGCGCTGTGAACTGCCGCGACGCTGGGGCCAGGCCAGTTCGACCGGCGCACCGTAGCGCGGGCCTTCGCCCGCCAGGTTGTGCGGCACAAAGGCATTTGCTGGCCGTTGCCACAGTGCTTCATCAAGACGAATGGCTTGCTGCTCATCTTCGCAGGCGATCAACACCCGCTTTCCGGCCCGCCAGCGTGTTTCCGCCAGATTGCACACCAGCGCTTCAACGGCGCTAAGGCCATCGCTCGTTGCATCGGTTTCCAGCACGTAGAAGGTTGCGTTTTTCATCGGTTTGCTCATCAGAAGATCAAGGGCGGAATCAGATCCGCCCTTGCTGTCAGAAAAGAGGGCGCTTAGTCGTCGCCGTTCAATCCTGCCCGATTCAACAGAAACTGCGACAGCATCGGCACCGGTCGTCCGGTGGCGCCTTTGGCTTTACCGGAGCGCCAGGCGGTGCCGGCGATATCCAGGTGCGCCCAGTTATATTTGCGGGCGAAACGTGCCAGGAAGCAGGCGGCGGTAATTGCGCCGCCAGGACGGCCACCAATGTTCGCCATATCGGCAAAGTTGGACTCCAGCTGCTCATGGAACTCATCCGCCATCGGCAGACGCCAGGCGCGATCGCCTGACTGCTCAGAGGCGCTAATCAGCTCATGTGCCAGCGGATTGTGGTTCGACAGCAGCCCGCTGATGTGATGGCCCAGCGCAATCACGCAGGCGCCGGTCAGTGTCGCCACGTCAATCACCACTTCCGGGTCGAAACGTTCGACATAGGTCAGCGCATCGCACAGGACCAGTCGGCCTTCGGCGTCGGTATTCAGCACTTCAACGGTCTGGCCAGACATGGTGGTCAGCACATCGCCCGGACGCATTGAACGTCCGTCCGGCATGTTTTCACAGCCCGCCAGTACGCCGACCACGTTCAGCGGCAGATTCAGCTCTGCCACCATACGCATCACACCATAGACGGCGGCTGCGCCGCACATGTCATACTTCATTTCGTCCATGCTGTCGGCAGGCTTGATGGAGATGCCGCCGGAGTCAAAGGTCAGCCCTTTGCCTACCAGCACAATCGGCCGCGCTTCCGCATCCGGATTGCCTTTGTATTCAATCACCGACATCAGCGATTCGTTTTGTGAACCGGCACCGACCGCAAGATAGGCGTTCATGCCCAGCTCTTTCATCTGCTGTTCGCCGATCACGCGGGTTGTGACATTTTTACTGAAAGCGTCCGCCAGCTGACGTGCCTGTGACGCCAGATAAGCGGCGTTACAGATATTGGGTGGCATGTTGCCGAGATCTTTCGCTGCTTTCATACCGGCTGCAACCGCTAAGCCATGCTGGATTGCGCGTTCGCCGCTGGTCAGTTCACGGCGGGTCGGCACGTTAAACACCAGTTTGCGCAGCGGACGACGCGGCTCTGCTTTGTTACTTTTCAGCTGATCAAAGTTGTAGAGTGCCTCTTTAGAGGTCTCCACCGCCTGACGCACTTTCCAGTAAGTATTGCGGCCTTTGACATGCAACTCGGTCAGGAAGCAGACCGCTTCCATTGAGCCGGTATCGTTCAGCGTATTAATGGTTTTTTGAATGACTTGCTTGTACTGGCGTTCATCCAGCTCACGCTCTTTACCGCAGCCAATCAGCAGAATACGCTCTGACAGGATATTTGGCACATGATGCAGCAGCAGTGTCTGGCCCACTTTTCCTTCCAGCTCGCCGCGGCGCAGCAGGGCGCTGATATAGCCGTCGCTGATTTTATCCAGCTGCTCGGCAATCGGTGACAGACGACGCGGTTCGAAAACGCCAACGACAATGCAGGCACTGCGTTGTTTTTCCGGGCTTCCGCTTTTTACACTGAACTCCATGCACTCTCCTGAATCTTAAAGACAACGGCCGCTGCTGCCGCTAGAATGTAGCGCGCTCATGACCCATTTATTCATTGTCGCAGCATGACATTCTGCCGCTGGAGGTCATAATGAATCAGGGTGACAAGATGTTGTTTTTTCACCACCCGGACGCGTTTTTCATACAAATTTAGCTACGGCGACGGCCATTGATGAAGAAAAATGGCTGATAAGCGTTGAAACTAGCGATTTTCCTGCAAAAAGACAAGTTTTCACAGGCGTACTAAGCGTGATCATCATTAGATATCTGGTTCGGGAAACGCTCAAAAGCCAGCTGGCTATCCTGTTTATCCTGTTACTCATCTTCTTTTGTCAGAAGTTAGTCAGGATCCTGGGTGCCGCGGTGGATGGCGAAGTGCCGACAAACCTCGTTCTGACATTGTTAGGACTCGGTGTGCCTCAAATGGCACAACTTATACTGCCCTTAAGTCTGTTTCTGGCAATTCTGATGACGCTGGGGCGTCTCTACACGGAAAGTGAAATTACCGTGATGCACGCCTGCGGCCTGAGTAAAGCCGTCCTGGTGAAAGCCGCGATGATATTGATGCTGTTCACCTCCGTGGTGGCAGCGGTTAATGTCATCTGGCTGGGACCATGGTCATCCCGTTATCAGGATGAGGTGACGCAGAACGCCAAAGCCAATCCAGGCGCGGCAGCCATGGCCGCCGGACAGTTCCAGACCTCCGGCGACGGCAGCGCCGTGCTGTTTGTCGAGAATGTGAAGGGCAACAACTTTGGTAACGTGTTCCTGGCGCAGTTACGGCCAAAAGGCAACGCGCGCCCTTCGGTGGTGCTGGCTGACAGCGGCCACCTGGAACAGCGTAAAGATGGCTCGCAGGTGGTGACGCTGGATAAAGGCACCCGCTTTGAGGGCACCGCACTGCTGCGTGATTTCCGTATTACCGACTTCACCAACTATCAGGCGATTGTGGGCTATAAAGCGGCAACGCTTGACCCTAACGATTCAGAGCAGGCGAGCCTGAGCGACCTGGTCGCGAATAAAACACCTGATTTCCAGGCTGAGCTGCACTGGCGTCTGACGCTGGTGTTCGCGGTGCTGGTGATGGCGCTGATGGTCGTGCCGCTCAGTGTGGTGAATCCACGTCAGGGGCGCGTGCTGTCAATGCTGCCTGCGATGCTGCTCTATCTGATTTTCTTCCTGCTGCAGAGCTCGCTGAAGTCGAGCGGGGCGAAAGGGCGGCTCGATCCGGCGCTCTGGATGTGGGTAGTGAATATCAGCTATCTGGTGCTGGCGGTGCTCCTTAACCTGTGGGATACGGTGCCGATGCGTCGGATTCGCGCCCGCTTTACCCGCGGAGGGTCGGTCTGATGTTTCGCGTACTTGACCGCTATATTGGTAAAACCATCTTCAATACCATCATGCTGACGCTGTTCATGCTGGTGTCGCTTTCCGGCATCATCAAGTTCGTGGACCAGCTGCGTAAAACCGGCCAGGGCAGCTACAGCGCGCTGAGCGCCGGTTATTACACTCTGCTGAGCGTGCCTAAAGATATTGAGATTTTCTTCCCGATGGCGGCGCTGCTGGGTGCGCTGCTGGGACTGGGCGCGCTGGCGCAGCGCAGTGAGCTGGTAGTGATGCAGGCGGCGGGCTTTACCCGTATGCAGGTGGCGCTGTCAGTCATGAAAACGGCGATTCCGCTGGTGCTGCTGACCATGGCGATTGGCGAGTTTGTCGCGCCGTCGGGCGAGCAGATGGCACGTAACTACCGGGCGCAGCAGCTTTACGGTGGTGCACTGGTCTCGACGCAGAATGGTCTGTGGGCGAAAGATGGCAATAGCTTCATCTATATTGAGCGCATTAAAGGCGACAACGAAATTGATGGCGTCAGCATCTACAATTTCAATGACCAGCGTCGTCTGCAGAGTGTACGTTACGCGGCGACGGCCACATGGGACAAAGACAAAAAACGCTGGTTGCTGTCCCAGGTCGATGAGTCGAACCTCACCGATCCAAAGCAGATTACCGGTTCACAGAGCCTGAGTGGCGAATGGAAAACGAATCTGACGCCAGATAAGCTGGGTGTCGTCGCGCTGGATCCAGACGCATTATCGATTCGCGGTCTCCATAGCTACAGTAAATATCTGAAGCAGAGTGGTCAGGAAGCGGGAAGATATGAGCTGAATATGTGGAGCAAAATCTTCCAGCCGCTGTCCGTCGCGGTGATGATGCTGATGGCGCTGTCATTTATCTTTGGTCCGCTGCGCAGCGTGTCGATGGGTGTGCGTGTCGTCACCGGTATCAGCTTTGGCTTCCTGTTCTACGTGCTGGACCAGATTTTCGGCCCGCTAAGCCTGGTTTACGGCTTGCCGCCGATTCTGGGCGCGATTCTGCCGAGCTTTGCGTTCTTCGCGATCAGTATGTTTATGTTGATTAAGCGGCGCTAACAGTCAGCCGCAAAAAGGCCGCCTCTCAGGGCGGCCTTTTTCATGGCACGCACCCTGTGCCATTTCAGTCATCCCGCAGTGTCATAAATCCCTTCATTAATGCATCAACGCATCCAGTCGTTTATCACTGCACCATACAGCGTTTCCGCTTCTGCTAACCGGGTCAGCAGGCAATACTCATCGGTCTGATGTGCCATTGAGGGCTCGCCGGGACCCAGGATAATACAGGGCGGCGTGCCCAGCGCGGGCAGCAGTAATGATGCATCGGTAAAGTAGGGCACAATGCGCGGTGTCAGCGGGGCGTCATGTAATGCCTGACAGTGCTGATAAACCGACTGAATCCAGGCCTGATTCTCTTCGCTCAACACCGCTGGCAGATCCACCAGCGTCGTCACCGTGACGCTCTCTCCCAGTAATGTTGTCAATTGCTGACGAATTGCTGCGTGATGCAGATTGGGCGCGCTACGGATATCCACGTCAAACTGCGTACGATCGGGCACGGAATTAATGTTCAGACCGCCGGCAATGCGTCCGACGTTAATGGTTGGCTGCTTCATCAGCGGATGAGGTGCGCCGGGTGAGAAGTGCTGAATCTTGCCCAGTGCCTCCGCCGCCAGATAAATGGCATTAATACCCAGCTCAGGCATCGCGCCATGCGCTGTTTTGCCCCGGGTTTCACAGCGTAGCCAGAGTGCGCCTTTGTGGCCGATAACCGGATAGTTGCTGGTAGGCTCGCCGACAATCAATGCGCCAACCTCGGGCAGGTCGGTGGTATCAATCAGTGCTTGCGCGCCGTCGCACCCCGTCTCTTCCCCGCCTGTGATCAACAGGACAACACCCGACCCTTGCTGAATTGCCTGCTGGTGCGTCACACAGGCGACGGCAAAAGCCGCGACGGCGGCCTTCATGTCACTCGATCCCCGCCCATATAGCCTGTCGCCCACAACTTCCCCAAACGGATCGTACTGCCAGCCGGCGTTGCCGAGAGGAACCGTATCCAGATGGCCGGTAAACGCTAACTTCGGTCCAGGCAGGCTGCCAGGCAGGCTGGCAATCAGGTTCAGGCGGTTTTCACCGAAGGTCGACAGGGTGACGTCGAAGCCA
The DNA here is from genome assembly GCF_014495885.1 of Pantoea sp. MT58. Lineage (NCBI taxonomy): Bacteria > Pseudomonadati > Pseudomonadota > Gammaproteobacteria > Enterobacterales > Erwiniaceae > Pantoea > Pantoea sp. MT58. The sequence goes on along the minus strand of NZ_CP061083.1, from coordinate 3,551,333 downwards.
CGCTGCGTCAGCCAGTCTGCCAGGAACTGCATGCAGGCTGCTTCATTGCCCGGGGGATTAATGGTGTCAAAACGCAGCAGTTGCTGCGCCAGTATCAGGCTCTGGCTCATTCGCCACGCACCGTTAACCAGTCCAGACAGTTGATCCACAGCTGGCGATAACCCGGCCACTGTGCAAATTCCTGCGGCAGCCAGTGCGCCGACATATCACTGGTCCAGACCAGTGAACGGCCCTGCTGATATTCGCGCACCGCCAGCAGCGGATGTTCCGTGCCGGCAATGGTCGCCAGCAGTTTGCCTTCAGGGTGCATTTCCACCTCGTTATAACCCAGTAACCATGGCCATTCGTTGGGGATATCACTAAATAGCGGGTGAGATTCCGTGACGCTGGGATAAGCCCCTTCAGGCGTTTCAATGCGGTCATCCCAGGCCAGGCAGCGCACTGGCAAGACTTTCTCCACGGCCGTGTTGCGATAGCGCGCACCGCCATTGATACCCTGAAAACTAAAGTAGCCGCCAATCATCATCAGTGCGCCGCCTGCGGCCACATAGTCGTGGATCAGTGTCAGGCGGTTCGCTGTGCGCTGGCTCTTTAGCCAGGTATCCGGGTGCAGCAGCAACGTATTCGCACCGATGTCGGACAGAATGATCGCGTCCCACTGCGAAAGCCCATCAGGCGTGAGTGGAAACTCGGTGGCGGCAGCATGAGCGGGCATGTAGGTGATGGCATAATCACTGTCGGCCAGCGCTGCCATAAAGTCGGTTGCGCCATTATGCCAGGTAGCAGTGGCAAACTGATCGAAGCCTTTGACGTGAACGGACGTGCTGGTCCAGGACTCACCGACCAGTAAAATTTTCTTCTGCATTACGGTTCTCCCTTACCCACCAAAAACGCGCTGTGGGTTAGCAATCAGTAAGGTTTCAAGTTGTTCGCCGCTGACGCCATGGCGTTTCAGGCGCGGAACAAAATGTTTAAGGATGTAGCCATAGCCATGACCGCCGTAGCGGGTCAGCATGGTTTTCAGGAACACGTCCTGCGACAACAACACCTGTTCAATAAAGCCGTCATCAATCAGCTCGCGAATGGCGCGGGCATTCTCCTCATCGGACGGCGACTGCGCAGATTCATCGGCGTAGTAATAACTCATGCCGATCATGTCGTACTCCAGGAAGGCTCCGCGCTCTGCAAGCTCGCGCTGGTAACGCTTATCCGCAAAGCTGGGGTTCATATGGCACAGCACGACATGGCGCAGGTCAGCCCCTTCTTCTTCAAGAATATCCAGGACACGATGACCCAGACGCTCCCAGCCGGGCAGATGCACCTCAATCGGCACATTTGTCGCAGCGCTGGCGCGGCCTGCAGCCCGCAGGGATTTCTCTTCATTGGGTGTAAAGCGGCTGGAAACGCCGATCTCACCAATAAGACCTGCCAGCACGTCGGGTTTATCTTCTCTGCCGCCCAGGTCGTAAATCAGCTTGTCGGTCAGTGCTTCAATGCTGATCGTTTTCATCCAGTCCGGATGTGACGGTTCCAGATACAGCCCGGTGCTCATGATGATATTCAGCCCGGTCAGGCGCGCGATCCGCTGCAGGGCTTTGGGATCGCGGCCAATGCCGATATTCGTGGGATCCACCACCGTATCGCCGCCCAGCGCCCGGAACTTCATCAGCTCTTCAATCGCCAAATCCACATCAAACAGCTGACAGTTGTCGCGGCTGATAAGCGGGTTGAGTGACAGTTCGCCCAGGTTTTCAATGCTGACCGGCATTTCCGCCAGATGACGATCGCCGCAGCAGCAGGGCGGCACCCATTTGCCTGAGGCATCCAGCAGGATATGTTCGTGCATCAGCGTTACGCCCATTTCACTCACCGGCAATGGGCCGAGCACGGTCATCACATAGCCGCTACTGATACCCAGTGGCAGCGGATCGGGATGGCGAAAAATAGAATGTTTCATGCGCTATCCTTTCGCCGCCGACCGCGTCGGGTTGAGAATGCGGGTGTTCAGCCAGATGGCCAGCAGAATAATCGTACCGGTGGCGATCTGCGTATAAAACGGGGAGATATGCGACAAAATCAGGCCGTTCTGGATGATGGCAATCGACAGCGCGCCTAACAGCGTGCCAACAACGGTGCCGAAGCCGCCGAACAGGCTGGTACTGCCCAGCACCACCGCAGCGATGACCTGCAGCTCAAAGCCTTCGCCCTGGTTAGAAGAGCCGCTGCCCAGGCGAGCAGTGATGATCATGCCCGCCAGCGCCGCCGCCATACCACTGATGATGTAAACTTTCATGGTGACGGCTTTGGTATTAATTCCGCTACGGCGCGCACCTTCTGCATTTGCGCCAATGGCCGTGACATAGCGACCAAAACGCATATGGTTCAGCACGATATGGCCGACCACCAGCACCACGATGCCAATCAGCGCAGGCATCGGCACACCCAGCACCCATGCGCGTCCCATAAAGGCGAACAGGCTATCAGCGGGGATGGGAATGGAGTAACCCTGAGTGATCAGCAGCGCCACGCCGCGCACCACCGCCAGCGTCGCCAGCGTGACGATAAAGGCAGGAATGCCTTCATAGGCGATAAAAAAGCCGTTGATAGCACCGACCAGCGCACCCAGCAGCAGGCCGCCCAGCAAGACCACCGGCCAGGGCAGGCCCCAGTTATTCAGGGCGATAGCGGACAAGGCGCCGACAAGGGCCAGTGTTGACCCCACGGAAAGATCGATCCCACCCGTGGTGATCACCAGCGTCATTGCCGTGGCGACGATCAGCAATGGCGCACTCTGACGGATGATATTCAGCCAGTTAGCGCTACTGAGAAAGTTGCCGGTGATCAGGGAAAACACCACGCAGCAGAATACGAAAAACAGCGCGATGCTGACTACGCCAGAGTGGTTATGCAGAAGGCGACGCGGCAGCGAGTGCTGTGCCATACGGGAACTGCTCAGATTCATAATAGTCATCCTGTTACCTCGCTCAGTGCGCTGCGGCCGAGCGGGCGACAAATTTTTCACCCACGATCAAATTGACGATCTCAGTCAGGTCCGTATCGGCCACCCGGCGTTCCGCCACGTTGGTGCCCTCGTACATCACCATGATGCGATCGCAGACCAGGAACAGATCCTGCAGGCGATGCGTGATCAGGATGACGCTCACGCCACGTGCTGACACCCGGCGGATCAACTCCAGTACCGCCTCCACTTCGGCGACGGCCAGCGCGGCGGTAGGTTCATCCATGATCAGCACTTTGGGATCGAAAGCGGCCGCGCGCGCAATGGCAATCGCCTGGCGCTGCCCGCCGGATAAATTGCGCACCAGCAGCCGGGTGTCCGGGATAGAAATCCCCAGCCCTTTCAGCATCTCCCGTGCATCAGCGTGCATTTTCTCTTCATCCAGAAACGGAATGCCGAGAATGGACTTCATCGGCTCACGTCCCATAAACAGGTTGCCTGCCACATCGACGGTATCGCACAGCGACAGGTCCTGATAAACCATCTCGATATGGCAGCGGCGAGAATCCGCCGGGTTACTGAAATGCTGGTCCTCACCATCAATACGAATCGTACCGCTGGTTGGCACGACAGCCCCTGACAGCACCTTGGTCAGGGTCGATTTGCCCGCGCCGTTGTCGCCCACCAGCCCCAGCACTTCACCTTTAGCCAGTTGCAGGTTTACGCCGCGAAGCGACCGTATCGCGCCGTAGGTCTTGGTAATATTCACCATCTCTACCCGTGTCTGGGCAGTTTGTGCTTGCTGCATGTGATTACTCCCATCACCGCTAACAGGACTGTCAATCTGCATGTAAAAAGGGTTATCCGGCACGGTTTACACCCTTGTAAACCGGTTTACCTGCAGGATAAAACCTTTGTCTCAACACACAGAACAACACGCTACAACGATATTTGTTTGCCAGGTACGACATTGCAGCTTCCGTGCCAGCCTGTGAACAGGCGCTACACTCGCGGTCTAACTAACTGTAATAAAATGCATTTAACATTTTACTTTAGGTAAACCGGTTTACTTACTATAAACCTGAGAAATTAAAAAGCTCATTATTTGCGCCAAAGCTGTGCGCTTTTGCGCCATTCTGGGACGTTGTTAACAAATTTGGATCGAGTCACGCGCCACCCACTCTACCGGCAGGCGGGTTTCGGCGGGGATCGACAGGTCATCATTCAGAATACGCAACATAATCTCTACCGCCGTGCGGCCCAGCTCGCGTGCGGGCTGGCGGATGGTTGAAATACGGGGTAGGGTGAAGTCGGCATAGGTCGCGTCATCAAAGCCAACCAGCGACAGCGCTTCGGGTGCTTTGAGTCCGCGCGCGCGCAGGCCATCCATCAATCCCAGCACGAGAAAATCACTGGCAGCAAAGACGGCGGTAGGGCGCTCAGCGCAGCTAAACAGCCGTTCCAGCGCCTGTTTACCGAACTCGCGCTGGTATTCGCCATACATCACCCATTCAGGCAGGACATGCAGGCCAGCCTGCTCCATGGCGGTGCAAAAGCCCTGGTAGCGTTCACGCACACTCATCAGTTCATCCGGACCGCCGACAAAGGCAATGTGCCGGTGACCTGCGGCGATCAGGTTTTCGGTAGCAATCCGGCCTCCCTGAACGTTGTCGGCAAAGACCTTAGGCACCACGCTACCCGGAATATCTTCATCCAGCAGCACGATGCGCTGGTGGCGGTTAATTTCTTTACGTAACAGGCCGTTATCAGGATGGTTGGTGGTAAACAGCAGGCCGTCCACCTGGCAGGTATCCAGCCAGCGGATAAACTGACTCTCTTTGCCAGGGTGGTTTCGGGTAATGCAGAGCACCAGGCTGTAGCCATGGGCAGAGGCGGCTTCTTCGGCGGCATCCGCCAGTTCGGCAAAGAAGGGGTTGGTAATATCGGGTAGCACCAGCCCCAGGGTTTCACTGCCGCCCTTGCTCAGGCGACGAGCCAGGCTATTACCGCGATAATCCAGCTGGCGAATCGCCGCTTCAATGCGGTCGATCGTCTCCTGCGGCAGGATAATGCTTTGATTCATATAGCGGGAAACGGTCGCTTTTGACAGTCCGGCCAGCGCTGCAACATCGGATAACAGCACCCGTTTTTTACTCATATCATCTGCCATCTTGCCCGGAATCGGCTATCAGTAACACAGTTGCGCGCAGCGAATACAGTTTTTTCCCTGACCGCTGACGATAAAATAATCGCTTGACAAAATTTAAGCAGAAGCGAATGTTAGAGGCAGTTTACCGCATTACCCGGGAGTCACTCCCAAGCCCGATTACTCTCTTTCATACGTGCACCATAATGGACGGTGTGCAGAAAGTCGATTATTCAGGTCCTGGCTGAAGCAGCCATTCAGACGATATTTGCCCGCCAACAATAATCCCTCTGCATTTCGATGCGGAGATCGACTGGTTATCTCTCATTCCCGACGAGGAATTTTAAGATGATGGCATTTAACACCAGAAAACTGCGCGCTGTTGCACTGGCAACCGGCTTACTGTCTGCGGGTTCGTTATTTTCATTGGCGCAAGCCGCTTCCACATATGCGCTGGTTCAGATTAATCAGCAGGCCCTGTTTTTTAATCAGATGAACAAGGGCGCCCAGGAAGCAGCGAAAGCAAGTGGTAAAAATTTAGTGATCTTCAATGCCAACGATAATCCCGTGTCGCAGAACGATGCGATAGAAAATTATATTCAGCAGGGCGTGAAGGGCATTATGGTGGATGCAATTGACGTCAACGGCATTATGCCAGCCATAAAAGAAGCAGCGGCAGCTAAAATACCGGTGATTGCCATTGATGCGGTATTACCAGCGGGGCCGCAGGCAGCACAGGTGGGCGTGGATAACCTGGAAGGCGGCAAAATTATTGGTAAATATTTTGTCGACTACGTGGCGAAAGATATGGGCGGCAAAGCGCGGCTGGGCATTGTGGGCGCACTGAATTCGGCCGTACAGAACCAGCGTCAGAAAGGGTTTGAAGAAACCATCAAGAGCAATCCGGGTATCACCGTGGCGGATGTGGTTGATGGTCAGAACGTGCAGGATACTGCGATGACAGCAGCAGAAAACCTGATTACCGGTAACCCGGATTTAACGGCTATCTACGCGACCGGTGAACCCGCTCTGCTGGGTGCGATTGCTGCCGTTGAAAATCAGGGGCGCCAGAAGGAAATCAAAGTCTTTGGCTGGGATCTGACCTCAAAAGCCATCAGCGGCATTGATGGCGGTTATGTCACGGCCGTGCTGCAGCAGGATCCGAAAAAGATGGGTGAAGAGGCAGTAAAAGCGCTGAACGCGCTTACGTCGGGCAAAACGGTGGCAAAAACCATTCTGGTGCCGGCCACAGTGGTAACCAAAACTAACGTGGACAGCTACCGCGCGATGTTTAAGTAATCGCTGACTCGCCGCCTGACTGGAGCAGTGCGGCGAGCTCTTCTGCAGTGGGAAAGGCCTGACGTGTGCCATAACGGCTGACGGTCAGCGCAGCAGCCTGACTGGCATGCGCGAGTGCTAATGCATCAATGTCACCCTCGCGCAGGATCGCGGAAGCCAGCATCACGGCCAGAAAAGTATCGCCTGCGCCGGTGGTATCTACTGCATCGGCGGGGTGCGCCGGGCAGAATATTCGCTGGTCGCCCTGAGTGAGCCAGACACCTGCACTTCCGAGCGTAGTCACCACTGTGTTTACTGCGTCGGGCTGTAACTGTTGCGCTTCGTGCTGATTGACCACGGCGATATCCACCAGCGACCAGCATGCGGCAAAACCGGCGTGCACTGGCGAGGGGTTAAAGACGGTAATCAGTCCCTGGGACTTAGCCAGACTGAACAGCGCATGGGTTTTCTCAGGGGAGAAATTGCCCTGCTGCACCAGCAGATCGCCCGGACGCGCGCTGGCAAGATGGTGGCGAGGCGTATCAATATCCAGCGCCTCGGCCGCCGTCTTACTGGTAATAATGGCGTTATCGCCATCGGCGCTGTGCAGAATAAGTGAGGTGTCGCTCAACGCGGTAATGGACTGCGTGGGCAATAACGTCACGGGCTCGTTCATGAGCTGCTGACGGATCCATTTTCCATTGCTGTCATGACCGGTCGCGGCAAGTAAACAGGTCTCGATGCCGCAGCGGGATAATACGATCGCCTGGTTCGCGCCTTTGCCGCCGATATCCTGCGAACGTTGATAACCGTGAACAGAGGCGCCCTTAGCTGGAATATCGGTAACAGACCAGGTTTCATCGACAGTAATATTACCAGCCACATAAACACGCATAGTGTTTTCCTGAACAGGATTAAGAAGCGATGGTTGCTATATCAGCAGAAAAAATTGATGCAATACAAGCGATATTTTCCCGTCCTAAAGCTGTTATTGGTGTTATTCACTGTGACCCTTTTCCGGGTTCGCCTAAATATCGCGGTAAACCCGTCAGCGCGATAATTGATCGAGCATTACGTGATGCGGAAAACTATATTCTGGGCGGCGTTCACGGCCTGATTGTGGAAAATCATGGCGATATTCCTTTTTCCAAACCTGAGGATATCGGCCCGGAAACGCCGGCGCTGATGGCGGTGATTACGGAAAAAGTACGCGAACGTTTCGGCGTGCCGCTGGGTATTAACGTGCTGGCGAACGCTGCATTACCTGCTTTTGCCACCGCGCTGGCGGGCGGGGCGGATTTTATCCGCGTCAATCAGTGGGCCAATGCTTATATCGCCAACGAAGGTTTTATTGAAGGGGCTGCCGCGAAAGCGCTGCGCTACCGCAGCCAGCTGCGCGCCGAACATATTCGGGTGTTTGCCGACAGTCACGTTAAACACGGCAGCCATGCGATAGTGGCCGATCGCTCCATTCAGGAACTGACACGCGATGTTGATTTCTTTGAAGCAGATGCAGTTATCGCCACCGGACAGCGCACCGGTGACAGCGCCACACTGGAGGAAATCGACGAGATCCGCGCCGCCACCACCTTACCCCTGCTGGTGGGGTCGGGCGTCACACCCGCTAACGTCTGCCAGATTCTGGGCCGCACGCAGGCCGTAATTGTGGCCAGTGCACTTAAGGTGGATGGTGTCTGGTGGACCGATGTGGATCGCGAGAGGGTAAAACACTTTATGGCGATCGCACAGGCTGCGCTGGATCCGGCTTAACCACCTTTTATCACCTGGCGCAGACCACAAAAAAACCTGCTGATGAGGCGTAATGCTTGTCAGTTAAGCTTTTAAGAACGCCGCAGCGGGTAACGCTGCGGTTTCTTTTTTACCGCCCGCGGATAATGCTTCTTTAAGGATTTTCACTCAGCCACTGGATCGTTCAACCGATCATTTCTGTCTTAACTGATCGGCATTACGCGAAAGCGGCCTTTTTAGTTGGCTAACCGTGCCAGCTCAGGGAGCATACGTTTATTAGCCGTCTGCGAATGACAGTTTCAGCCGCTTTTCTCTATACCCACAGGCTGTTTATGCTTAGCGCCGGGTGGTCTCCAAAAGTGTCCTGATAAGTTGTTCTCTGCTGAGTGCGACACAATAGGCGGGTGTCGCACGCTCGAAACGCCAGCCTTCCGCTAACGCGCCCGCATCCACCGCATCAAACCCAAAGGCATCATAAAGCGCCGTGACGATAGCCTTTCCTTCGCTGTCATCTCCCGCCAGCGGTAGCGCCTGACGGTTCGCATCGCCCGGGGGCAGGCCCTGGGTTTCCAGATCGGTCATGCGGATGGCATTAAATGCCTTGGTGATCCGGCTGCCGGGAAACTGGCGGGCAAGCCGTTCACTGGTGCTGATGCCACCACTAAGTAGCTCTTCGATGTCGCCATCGCGGTCGGGATAGTAATTGACCGCATCAAGCACGATTTTTCCCCGTAACTCCGCTGCCGGGAGGTGCTCAGTTGCCGTGAGCGGCACAGCGATCACGACCACTTCGCCGAAGTTTGCAGCCTCGGTGGCAGTACCGGTTTCGCAACCAATCATCGGTTTCAGACTGAACAGCGTTCGTGGGTCGCGTGAGTTGCTGAGCATCACCTCATGTCCCGTTTTAATCGCCAGTTTTGCAATCGCCCGGCCAACAAAGCCTGCGCCAATAATGCCTATTTTCATGGGTTGTTCCTCGATGAGTTTCACATCCTGACCTTAATTAAAAACAGGAGGTGAATAAATCGACAAACGGACGCAATATAAACAACCAACAGGAGGGAATCATGGATCGGCTCACCAGCATGAACGTGTTTGTTACCGTCGCAGAATCAGGTTCGTTTGCCGCCGCTGCCGGGAAATTGCTCATCTCACCGCAAATGGTGGCGAAGCATATCGCCACGCTGGAGAAGCACCTTGGCACACTTCTTCTGCATCGAACCACCCGACGACAAAGTCTGACGGATGTGGGCCGCAACTATTATGAACGCTGCAAAATCGTGCTGGCTGAAGTGCAGGAAGCGGATGCAATTGCGCTGGATATGCAGCAGCGCCCGTCTGGTACGCTAAAGGTCAGCGCGCCGGTCACCTTTGGTTCTTTTAGCCTGGCACCGTTTGTGACCCGCTATCTTGATCGGTTTCCTGATACGCAGGTTGATCTTGAACTCAGCGATCGGCTGGTTGATCCGTTTGAAGAGGGATATGAGGTGGTGATCCGGATTGGTGCACTGCCCGATAGTTCGATTATCGCCCATCCTTTAAAGCCCTATGAGCTGATAGCCTGTGCGTCACCCGCCTATCTGGCACGGCACGGTTTTCCTGCCACGCCAGCAGATCTGGAGAACCACGCCTGTCTCGTTTATGGCATCTGGTCGCCTTCAAAACCCTGCCGCTGGGTGTTTACTCAGGCCGGGAAAGTCGAAGAAGTGCATCCGCAGGGAAGAATGCGATCGAATGACTGGAAAGCGCTCCTGCACGCAGCGCTGGAGGGCTACGGCATTACCCTGGGACCCGCCAGCATTCTGTCTGAGGAGATCAGGCAGGGACGACTGGTCCAGGTGCTACCCGATTATGCCGGGCCAGCACGTCCCATGCATGTGCTAATCCCAGCGGGCCGTCGCCAGACGGTGAAAATCCGCAGCTTTGTTAAGGCCATCATCACCGGGTTTGGCCTCTATCCACCTGCATCCGGCTAACCCAGGCGGTTAGCGGCTCAGCAGCGGGATTAACTGGGGTAGCTGCGACAGCAGATAGAGAATCAGCCCGATGGTGCCGCCAACCAGCGTGCCGTTGATGCGGATAAACTGCAGGTCTTTGCCGATATTGAGTTCGATCTGCTGCGACATGTCGCGCGCATCCCAGCTTTTCACCGTGTCGCTGATGTGACGCGTCAGGAAGCTGGCAAACTCCGGCGCCACGCTGCGCGCCGCCTGCTCCAGATGCTGATTCATGGAGTCGCGCAGCGCCGGGTCGGCTGCCAGGGTTTCACCCAGCCACAGCGCGGCACCGCGTACTTTCTCCTGCACCCGCGAATCCTCACTGCTGAGATCGGCTTTGAGCCAGTTGCGCATGTCATTCCACAGTTCGCCGATGTAGCGGTTGAATGAGGCATCCTCTTTCAGCCAGCCTTTGATCTCTTCGGCGCGCTGGGCCATTTCCGGATCGTTCTGCAATTTAACGATCAGCTTGTCTACCGCCCGATTGAAGCCGAGACGCAGATCATGGCCCTGATCCAGTGCCACATCATCCAGCAGCGAGTCGACCGCGTTTGCCACCAGCTCGGCGCTGTGTTCGCCCAGCCATTCGGTCGGCAACATTTTGGCTTTGATCGGATGCTCGCGTTTCAGCCAGCGCACCAGCTGCATGGCAATAAACTCGCGGGTCGCGGGTTTATGCAGCAATTTCAGCAGCTGTTCGATGGCCGCGTCCAGCAGCGCCTGATGACGGTTATTTTTGGTCAGGCTCTCCAGCACCATGGCGCTGGTCTGGCTGAGGTCGACCTTGTCAATCGCACGATGCACGGCGCGGCGCATAAAGGTCTGGATCCGCGCGTCATCGGTCAGATCGAGGAAGCCACGCATCACCTGCAGCAGATGGCGGCCAATGCGGTCCGCGTTGCCCGGCGCATTCAGCCACTGCGCCAGCAGGTTTGAAGGATCGTGACGGCGAATGAGATTCAGCAGTGAATCAGTATCAAGAAACTTCTCCTGCACAAAGCGCCCGAGGTTTTCGCCGATACGATCTTTGTTGCGCGGGATGATGGCGGTATGGCGTGAGATAAAGGGCACTGGCACGCGCCGGAACAGCGCCACCACCGCAAACCAGTCCGCCAGTGCGCCGACCATTGCGGCCTCCGCAATCGCTTTGACGCCGCTGACCCAAAAGCCAGGGGGCAGAAAAAGGGTGACGATAAAAGTGGCTGCGGCGAGCAGTAACAGCAACAGTGCCAGACGTTTCGTCCGTTTCAGTTCGTATTGTTTATCCATAACCTGATCTTAGCAGAGAGCCGGGTTCATCGGCGACGGCCACCCAGCAGGCTGCCGAGTACCCCACGAATGATCTGACTGGTGATCTGGCGGGTGGCGCTTTTCGCCATGGTTTGCACCACACCGTCGTGCTTACCGCCGCGCGGCCCGGTTCGGCCAAACAGGATCTCTTTCAGACCACCGATAATGCCATCGTCTGCCGCAACCTCGTCGCCTTTGGCGGGTGGCGCACCGGCTTCATCGCTGGCGGCCTGGACGCCTTTTTGCAGCTTTTCAAACGCCGATTCGCGATCGATTTCAGTGTCATATTTGCCATACAGCGGCGAATGGTTGATTAAGCCGTTGCGTTCATCGCCGGTAACCGGACCCATGCGCGAGCCGGGCGCAATCACCATGGCGCGTTCCACGACCGACGGGCTGCCTTTTGCATCCAGGAAGGAGATCAGCGCTTCGCCGGTGCCCAGTGCCTGAATCGCCTCAACACTGTTAAATGACGGGTTTGCACGCAGTGTATCGGCGGCGGTTTTTACTGCTTTCTGATCTTTAGGGGTGAAAGCACGCAGGGCATGCTGCACGCGGTTGCCGAGCTGCCCCAGCACCCGATCGGGAATATCTCCTGGGTTCTGGGTGACAAACCAGACGCCGACGCCTTTGGAGCGGATGAGCCGCATCACCTGTTCGATTTTCTCCAGCAGCACCACGGGTGCGTCGGTAAACAGCAGATGCGCCTCATCAAAGAAGAACACCAGCTTTGGCTGATCGAGATCGCCCGCTTCCGGCAGATGCTCATAAAGCTCCGACAGCAGCCACAGCAGGCTGGTGGCATAGAGTTTCGGCATTTGATAAAGCTTCTCGGCGGAAAGGATGTTGATCACCCCTTTGCCATTGCTGTCGACGCGCATCCAGTCGGCGATATCCAGCATCGGTTCACCAAAGAAGTGTTCCGCGCCCTGTTGCTCCAGCGTCAGTAATCCACGCTGGATCGCGCCGACCGAGGCGCTGTTGATGTTGCCGTAATGCGTCTGGAAACTTTTGGCGTTGTCACCAATGTACTGAGTCATGGCGCGCAGATCTTTGAAGTCCAGCAGCAGCAAACCCTGGTCATCGGCGATGCGGAAAATAATCTGCAGCACGCCGCTTTGTACTTCATTGAGGTTCAGCAGACGCGCCAGCAGCAGCGGCCCAAGGTCGGAGACAGTGGCACGCACCGGATGACCTTTCTCGCCGAAGATATCCCATAACACCACCGGACTGCTTTGCGGCTGCCAGTCGGTGACGCCGATTTTCGCCAGCCTTTCCTGCAGCTTTTCGCTGGACTGTCCCGCCATTGCCACGCCGGTCAGGTCGCCTTTGACGTCGGCCATAAAGACCGGTACGCCACTGGCAGAGAACGATTCGGCCAGCTTCTGCAGCGTGACGGTTTTACCGGTACCGGTCGCGCCGGTGATCAGGCCATGGCGGTTGGCCATTTGCGGTAACAGATGAAGTTCGACATCTGGCGTACGGGCAATCAGTAGCGGGGAAGTCATGATTTTCCACTCTCAGGCTGAAGGTTATGCCTGAAGGATAGCAAGCCAGAGCGGCACAGGAGGAGAACTATTCACCAAAAAAGGCCGCGGCTGCGTGAAGCAACGGCCTCAAACCAGGACTTACTTCTGCACCTCTTCAAAATTCAGCAGACTGACACCGATGCCCTGCTGCAGGTGATTAAGGTTGCTGCGCACCGCCACCTGGACGGCACCCTGTAGCAGCACAACAAACGGCGAATCCTGCTGAATGCGGGTTTGCAGCCTGGTGTAGAGGTTGCGACGTTTCACGATTTCGCTCTCTCCGGCGGCAGCGCGGGTCTGGGCGCTGAGTTCCGGAATGGACCAGCCGACGCGCCACGCCAGGGTTTTGCCGCCGCCTGGCACGTTAGAGGCAAAGGTGCTGGCATTCGTGTTAGGGTCGATATAGTCCGCGCCCCAGTAGGTGAAGATTGCCTGAAAGTCGCGGCTGCGCATTTTGCTCCACAGCTCTGATTCCGCCACCGGCTGGATATCGAGATTCACATCCGCTTTGGCAAAACTCGCCTGCAGTGCCTGCGCTACATCAATATAGGGCGGCTGGTTCACTACCGTGAGCGCGATATGCGTGCCGGGTTTAATGCCGCCTTTTTGCAATATTGCCTGCGCCTTTTTCAGATCGTAATGGAACGGCGTGCTGTTCAGCGCACCGTCAAAGCCGTCCGGCAGGAAGCTTTGATGGATGCGGTACTGACCTTTCAACAGCTGGTTTGCCAGGCTGTCATAGTCAACCAGCCAGCGTGCCGCCTGCCACAGCGCCGGATTTCCCAGCGCCGGTTGCTGCGGACTTTGGGTATTAAAGCCAAGGTAATAGATCAGGCTGGACGGAAAAGCATCGACCCGCACATTGGCAGTATTTTTCAGTGCGGCAATTTGATCCGGGCCGAGCTGACAGGCGACATCCACATCACCCTGCTGGATCAGCAGACGCCGGGATCCGGGATCGGCCACACCTTTCAGTAATACGCGCTTCAGATGCGGCTTCTGCGTGCTGTGGGGGTTGGCCTCCAGCACCAGCGCCTGCAGCGGCACAAACTGTTTTATGGCATAAGCCGTACTGCCAGCGGAGTGGTTCTTCAGCCAGGCATTGCCGTAATCGTTGCTGCTGGCGTGTTCCTGCGCCAGTTTACTGTCGACGATGGAGGCGACCGGCGCGGTAAGCAGGCGCAGCGCCAGATCGCTGCCGATCTCCGCGGGCCAGCGCAGCTCAAACTGGTGGTCATTGATCGCCGTGAATTGCTGATCGATATTTTCCGGCGTCCAGCCAAACTCGCCCAGGATAAAAGAGGGCGCTTTATTGAGTCTGACGGCGCGGGTTAAGGAGAAAACAACATCCTGCGCAGTGAGCGGATGACCGCTGGCGAAATGAGCCTGCGGGTTGAGGTCAAACACCAGGCTGTGGGGCGTTTTCCCGGCCTGCCAGCGTGTGGCAGCCAGTGGCGAGAGCTTCTGCGGGTTCTGGTGATCCGGCTCCAGCAGCGTCTGGTAGATATTGCGCAGGCTGCTATTACTGACGGTTTCAAAACTTTCCGCCGGATCGAAACTGATGATGCCATCGAGTGGCACAGCGACCACCAGAGTGTCAGCAGGCGTGGCGGCATGTGCCGGGTGAACCAGTGCCAGAGCAGTAACCAGTGACAAGAGTGTTTTGCGCATTGAGCATTATCCTGAGCCGTTGATTGCTCTACTCTATCGGGCGCCTGATAATCTCAAAATGCCGGTTTGTTATGAGCTTTGCACAAATATTTGCGCAGCGATTTGGGCAAAGAGACAAAATAAGATAGTGTCTGTCAGTAATTATTTCGTCGTTACTTTAAAATGCACAAAATTAATACGCTTTTACTCATACGATCACAAATTGCGCACTGTCTGATTGTGCGGCTGATAAAGCCACTATAGTGTTAGCGATAAGAAACGCTTTTCTTGTATGGAAGTATGATTTTTTTTTATCGGTTAGCAGACGTGATGATGACAGAGTGAAAATAACGCCCTCCATTCTGCGTCGAATCAGCCAAATACCCGATGTTTATGCGGTTTTATCCCCGATTTCAGCGATGTAAATCTTTTACCTCTCGATAACCCTTCTGCAACACCATGATAAACTTTCACTTCGACATCTTTTTAATTCAATTTTTACATTCAGAAATATTTATATCCCTAATATTGCCAGGTTATTAACCGATAAGTTCCGTTAGTCACCGAACCATAATTTTACCCGCCCTTGTCTGTTTTGCCGTCGTCAGTGCTGTTTGCATTTATCTCTGCGTGGAGTTTCCTGACTCTATTCAGCCTTTCAGCGACATAACAAATTAAACGGGTATTTAGCAGATGAGAGTCGTGCGGATATGCTTTTAGAAAAACCCACCACCAGGCGTAAATTTTTGCTCGGTTCACTGCTGGCGTTGCCATTAAGTGAGCTGGTCCTGAAAGGCATGACTGCGGCACAGGCTGCAGAGATGGCTGCACCCGAGTTAACCGATTACAAACCGATCTTTTTCAGCGCCGATGAGTGGCAATTCATTCTGGCTGCTACCGACCGCCTGATTCCGGCGGGCGGCAAAGGCAAAGCGCCGGGCGCGCTGGAAACCAACGTGCCAATCTTTATCGATCAGCAGCTGCACAGCGAGGCGTTTGGCAGCGAAATCTACCTGCAGGGGCCTTTTAATACCCAGGCGCCGGCCACCATGGGTTATCAGATTCCGTTCCGCCCACAGCAGATGTATCAGACCGGTATCCGGCTGATTAATCAGTGGTCGCAGAACACACATCAGAAAGCGTTTCATGCACTGACGCTGGAAGAGAAAGATGCGGTGCTGACCCAGGTCAACAAAAACGAGATCGATTTTGCCGCGCTGGGCGAAGCCGATCTTAAACCTTCCCATTTCTTCAGCCAGCTGCTTTCAGATACCAAGCATGGCTACCTGGCCGACCCGATGTACGGCGGTAATAAAGGCATGAAAGCCTGGATCGCCATCGGATTCCCGGGCGCCCGTGCCAGCTTCACCGAATGGGTGAAACAGCACAACGTGCCTTATCCGCTGGGCCCGGTCAGCATCAAAGGTGAACGCGCATAACGCGCTTCCACATCAGGTATTTGAAACAGGATTATCATGGCACAGGTTACTAAAAAAGAAGTCGACGTCGTGGTCTGCGGCCTCGGCTGGGCAGGCTCGCTGATGAGCATCGAGCTGGCGCTGGCCGGTCTGGACGTGCGCGCGCTGGAGCGTGGCGGCGATCGTGATTACGACGAGTTCGCCTATCCAAAACCGGCGGATGAATACGCCTATGCAGTGCGCAACAAAGTGTTTGCAACGCCCGCCGAAGTGGCGGTCACCGTACGCTACAACAGCAGCCAGACCGCATTGCCCACCCGTAAATGGGGCGCGTTTGCACCGGGCACCGGCGTAGGTGGTTCTGGCCTGCACTGGACAGCGGTACTGATCCGTCCGACGCCAACCGATATCAAACTGAAGACCTATGTCGACGAGGCGTATAAGCCGGGCATTCTGCAGGATGATATGCGGGTAATGGACTTCCCGTTCAGCTGGGAAGAGATCGAACCTTATTACTACAAATTCGAACTGATTTGCGGCCAGTCGGGCAACACCGGCAACCTGCGCGGCAAAATCATGGAAGGAGGCGATCCGTTTGAAGGCCCGCGCTCTGAGCCTTATCCGCTGCCTGCACTGGATGACACGTTAAACAACGTAATGTTCAAAGAGGTGGCGACCAAACTCGGTTACCATCCGTTCCCGAACCCGTCAGCCTGTGTGTCGCGTGCGTGGAAAAACCCGTACGGCAACCAGATCGCCCCGTGCAACTACTGCGGCTACTGCAGTAAATATCCCTGCCTGAACTATTCCAAAGCATCGCCGCAGACCGCAGTCATGGATTCGCTGAAGCGCATGCCGAACTTCTCGTATGAAGTCAACGCAGAAGTGATCAAGGTGGTGCTGAACGATGATAAGAAAACCGCGAAAGGCGTGATCTACATCGATGCGCAGGGCAACGAGTGCTTCCAGCCCGCGAAAATTGTGGTGCTGAGCAGCTTCCAGCTCTACAACGTGCGTCTGATGCTGCTCTCCGGCATCGGCAAGCCTTACAACCCGATTACCGAAGAGGGCGTGGTAGGGCGTAACTACGCGTTCCTGTCGAACGGCGGCGCGACGCTGTTCTTCAAAGATAAAAACTTCAATCCGTACGCCACGGCGGGCGCGACCGGCCAGATGTTTAACGATATCTCGCCAGGCAACTTCGACGGTCCTTCGCTCGGTTTCCTGGGCGGTGCGAAGATCCACAGCTCACAGGCGACCGGTACGCCGATCAGTACTGCGCTGCCAAAAGGCACGCCATCCTGGGGCATGGGTTACAAGGAAGGTCTGGAAGAGTGGTACGGTCATTCGATGAAGATCAGCATCACCACCACCTGCCAGTCTTACCGCGATATCTATCTGGATCTCGATCCCAACTACAACGATCACCGTGGGCTGCCACTGCTGCGCATGACGTTTAACTGGAAAGAGAACGAGCTGAAGCTGCAGCAGCATCTGAAAGGCATCGTCGGCAACATCGCCAAAGAGCTGAACCCGGACAGCATGAGTATGAGCTTCCTGCCGATGGGCGCGGATTTCGATCTCACTAAATATGTCTCTACCCACAACGTGGGCGGCGCAGTGATGGGCGATAACCCGAAAACTTCTGCACTCAACAAGTATCTGCAGAGCTGGGATGTGCATAACGTCTTTGTGCCGGGCGGTAATGCCTTCCCGCAGAACTTCCAGGCGAACCCGACCGATACCATCGGTGCAATTACCCTGATGGCGGCGCAGGCGATCAAAGATCACTACCTGAAAAATCCCGGCCCACTGGTACAGGCATAAGCGCATGAATAAGCTGAAACTGAAGTCTTTTATTTTTGCCAACGCGGTGCTGCTGGCCAGCGGATTTGCGCTGCCGGCTCACGCCGAAGATGAAGCGCAACTGATTAAGCAGGGCGAATATCTCTCCCGGCTGGGCGACTGCATGGCGTGCCACTCACTGCCCGGCAAGCCTGCCTATTCGGGTGGACTGGCGATTGAGTCGAACCTTGGCACCATCTTCTCCACCAACATCACGCCCGATAAGCAGCACGGTATCGGCAACTACAGCGAGCAGCAGTTCTCTGACGCGGTGCGCAAGGGAGTGTTACCGGATGGATCGCATCTCTATCCGGCGATGCCATACCCTGATTACGCCAAAATCAGTGATGCCGATATCCACGCGCTTTACGTCTACTTCATGAAAGGCGTGCAGCCGAGCGCAGAACAGCCGCCGGAAACCGATCTGAGCTTCCCGTTCAGCCAGCGCTGGGGCATGCGCTTCTGGAACTGGGCGTTCGCGTCAGATAAGCCGTTCCAGCCGATTGGTGGCGCATCAGCCGAGGTTAATCGCGGTGCCTATATCGTGGAGAGTCTGGGCCACTGCGGCAGTTGCCATACGCCGCGCGGTCTGGGCATGAACGAGAAAGCGCTGGACAGTGGTGATGATAAATTCCTGGCAGGCGGCAGCCTGAACAACTGGGATGTGCCGTCACTGCGCGGTGTGCCGCACTGGAGCGAGCAGGAGATCGTGGATTACCTCCAGACCGGCCGTAACGATAAAGCGGCAGTGGGCGGTGAGATGACCTCGGTGGTTGAGCACAGCAGCTCACACATGACCGATGCCGATCTGAAAGCCATCGCGGCCTACCTGAAGTTCCTGGGCGGCAATCCGCCATTGCAGGCGTTCAGCGTGCAGGCGCAGCAGGCAACGGAAGCGAAGCTCACGGCGGCGAAGAACCTCAGCGAAGGGGAGCGTCTCTATCTGGATAACTGCGGTGCCTGTCACTTCGTGACCGGCAAAGGCGCACCCGCGATCTTCCCGGAGCTGGATGGGGCAACCATCGTGAATGCGAAGGATCCAACCGGTCTGATCCATACCATTCTGGCCGGTGCGCAGCAGCCTTCTACGGCGAAAGCACCGTCTACGCTGGCGATGCCGGGCTTTGCCCAGCGTCTGAGCGATGATGAAGTCGCGCAGCTCGCGACTTTTATTCGCCAGGGCTGGAGCAACACCGCGCCAGCGGTGAGTAAAGATCAGGTTGCAGAGGTACGTAAAACGCTGAAGTAATCAGGCAGTCCCCTCTGCCCGTCAGGAGAGGGGACATTCCGGATCAGTGAAAGGTGCGCACCACTTCCAGCACGCCGTTAATGATGAACTGCACGCCCATGCAGACCAGCAAAAATCCCATCAGGCGCGAGATCGCCTCAATGCCGCTTTTGCCCACCAGCTTCATGATGGCTCCCGAACTGCGCAGAGAGATCCAGAGGATCAGGCTCACCAGCAGGAAGGTCAGCACCGGCGCCACGCTAATCACCCAGGCGGGAAAATCAACGCCACTTCTGACCGTCGAGGCGGACGAGATGATCATCGCAATGGTCCCGGGTCCCGCGGTGCTAGGCATCGCCAGTGGCACAAAGGCGATATTCACCGGCTCTTTGGCTTCATCCAGCTCATCCAGTTTCTGCTTTGCTTCAACCGAATGGCCCGCAGGCTTGGCCGGAAACAGCATCCGAAAACCGATAAAGGCAACGATCAGCCCACCGGCCATACGCAGACCCGGTATCGAGATGCCAAAGGTATGCAGCACCGCGCTGCCTGCGTACCACGCCACCACCATGATGGCAAAAACATAAATTGACGCCTGGCGCGCCTGCCGGTTCCGCTGCTGGTAATTCATATCACCCGCCAGCCCCAAAAACAGCGCCACGGTGGTGAGTGGATTGGCGAGCGGCAGGATCACGACAAGCCCCAGACTAACGGCTTTAATCAGCTCCAGCATGTCTGCACTCCCTGATTAGTGTTTCGGGCGCTCCAGCGCCTCAAGCAGCTCCGGGAAGAAGTCCTGCAGGATTTCTGGCGTCATCAGTTCGGGATACTGCATCAGATGTTCGCGGATACGCTCGTTGACGTCCGGCAACAGACGCTGAGCCGCAGCACTGGCGGTGATTTTGTGCTTCTTCATGGCGCGCAGCAGATCGCCTGGCAGCGTGTCTTCGTCGTCGGCGTCATCGACCATCTCCAGCGCATCGAGCTCGTCGAACATCTCCATCAGTGCTTCAGTCTGCGGCGTGCGGGACTCATATTCACGCGGATGTTCATCTTCCAGGAAGCGCAGCATGGCGCGCATAGGCGTGCCGTCTGGCGTGGACGGTGGTTCGGTGGCGAACCAGCTCAGCAGCTGATGCATGGTGACCTGATGGACGCGGAATCCACTGTCGACCAGCTCATCGGCCAGCAGTTCGGCCGTTTCGTTCTCAATCAGGCAGATGTGCGTGCGTTTGGGTTCATACTGCTCCAGCCACTGGTAGATCTCTTCTATCACGCCATCGTCATACTCGAATTTTTTGCTGAGATAGCTGTCATCCTGTTCGTGAACGCAGGCCTGAATCTGATCGGGGTCGAAGTAAAGTGCGATGTTGATGCCTTTCATGCGTGCTGTCCTGTAGAAACCAAAACAACACTATAGCGCTCAACCCCAGGTTATGGGAATGTCAGGCATCACAGCATGGCGGGGTTTAATGCTCCCCTCAGTGCTGCGAGGGGAGAGATGAATAGGGGGATCAGGAGATAAAGTTTTTACCCTGCTTCAGTACCACGTCGCAGGCTTTGGTTTTGAGCTTCTCACCCATGGGTGAGTTGCTCAGGCTTTGCAGATTCAGCTGCTGGCCATTTCCGGTATTCAGCAGGCCTGCCACGCCCTGGGTGTAATCGGTTTTCTGTTCCTGCGCGGTGGTGGTGTTAAGACCGAGCTTGCTCAGCACCTGATCTTTCACCGACTGCACATTGTTTTTCACCACGTTGTGTTCGACGCAATACTGCATCACACCAGCCGCGTTGGTCATGCTGTTGGCGCTGACCGCTTTGTCGCCGCCGCCCAGCATGCTGGTAATAGAAGAGAGCGACAGACCACCATTCTGCTGCGTGGTGCTGGTGGTGCTACCGTTGTTCTGCTGGCTGAGCTGCGACGCTGCACTGCTCAGCTGATCCTGCCAGCTTGCCGCTGTTGCACTGCCCGCGACCAGAAGTGCCGCCATGCCCAAAACCCATGCACTGCGTTGTGCCTGCTTCATCTTAACCTCAGTATCTTCTTATTTAGTTTTGCTAAGAGAGGCTGACGAGCAGAAAGTTCCTGAAATTTTGGTTTAAATAGCGCTTTGAGAATGTTCTGTAATTGAGCGGGGGGTATCTGGATGAGTGAGGATATTATTGTTTCGTGATGAGGTTTTATTGTTGGGTAATAATCGCGGTACTGCTGAGAAATTAATTGATATTCTTTTGGGGTTTGTCAGGAGTCGTGTTAGTTGAATTAATTTATCATATCTCTTATTTGAAAGTTCCAGCAGTCGATGCTTAAAGTTTGTTGGTATTTATATGTGAAATTATATTTTTATACCGGGTTGTATTGTGTTTTTATTACGGTGTAAATAAAAGTCGCATTAGTGAAATTAAATTCCAAAAGTAAAGTGCGGCTAAAAATTTCTTTATCCTGTCTGGCGAACATCACCCTATTCACGTTTTATCAATCCTGTTCCGCAAGAGGCAGGGCAGGGGGCGTAAAGTATCTGGTCTGAACTCACGACGACTTAAGCTGGTTTTCCGGGCTTAAGTCAGTGCAGGTTAATGGCGGTCTGGCTTTTCAGCAATCAGATGAGTCAGGCCATAAACAACCAGTCCCGCGACAAGAACAAGCAGCGGAGCAATGATGCGCATGGCACCTTCGTTCAGCGTGGCAGCCAAAAATATGCCCACGACCATAGCCATTAATACCAGGCCGCCGGACAATTCGGCGATGAGCTTACGAAGAAGTCTAATAATTTTCGATAGCATTAATAAATTCTCTGGAGGCCGAGGGGTTTTTACGAAGCATTTCACCCATTCTGATGAAGTTCTGCAGGGGTTCTTCAAACAAGAAATAGAGCATGTCGTAGTCGTTGACCCGCAGTTTCCGCCACAGTTCAGGATTTTGCATTTGAAGTCGCCTGGAGGCTTCACAGGCGCGGGAAATGACGCCCTGAGCGATAACGCCACCAGTCAGGCCACCGGTCAGGCCTCGGAGTGCCACGCGGGAAATGAATGACAGCATAACACCACTGATGACCTTTGATCCCAGGTAAGAAGACAATGTTAGTTGTGTAGCCGTCCGGCTTGTCATTGACGTTGCATTGCCTATAAGCTTGTCATAAACCTTACGCAGTGCGGGTTCGGGAAGGTACTGCAGCGAATCATCAATGATGATATTAACGATTTTCGCTATCTTATTTCTGTCCCTGAAAGCCTGGTAGACAGCCCGGCCAACGCGGACGTCGTCATGCATATTGCGTGACTGAATGCGTTTGCCACCGTCAGAAAGGTTTAAATCCTGAAAGGTTCGCTCCAGTCCCAGATAAAAATCCATTGGTACTGAAACCACGCCCGATAAGACTGAACTGGCGAGCATTTTTGCGTCCATTGCTTTTCCCCGGAAGCCGTGTCCTTTGATGCGTAAACATTAAAATATTGTAACTGTCATGGCAATCTTTTGACGGTCAGGGCCGCGCCAAAATGACAATTATTAAAGATTTTATGTAAAAACTTTCTGTAAAGTTTCTACGGATAACCGGCGTGCATAACCGTGACCACAAAGAGAGCCTGACTGAGAAGGTGAAGGATAAAGCCAGCGAAGTGAAGGATAAGGTCGAAAATAAACTGCATCATGACCATACGCATTGAGGCGACGGACCTGACAACAGGCGATGACGGGCAGATTTGATGCCCGATGCTGATAATGCAAGATGCAAGAAGGAGCCAACCGACAGGTTGAATCTTTGCGTTGGTGGGCGGTAAAAACTGATAACGGCGTCATATCTTCTTCGATATAATCAGGAGCTATCCGAACAGGTCGGGTCATTTAAATGCATCAGTTTGTTTATTTTATTTTCTCACTTCTGTCATTAGCTTTCTTCATTTTGCTCATCTGGTATTGCTTCAAGCCTTTGCCCCTTAAAAAAGGGCTCCCTCCTTCTCCAGGAATGATGAAAAAGATATCGGCTAACACCCCGATATTGAAAAAGTTGGGCATGAACACGGAAGATTATTACTATGACTGCGACTTCCTGTATCAGCAGCGCGAAGGCGAAACGCTTTGCAAAGTTCCGCTGAAGAATATTATCAGGATAAAAGTCAGCGGAACTGAAGTCAGTAATCGCCGGGTATGGCTTGTTCGTTACGTCACCGGGTCTTATAGCACCGAAAGGGAGTTCAGAGTCCTGAACAACTACACCCTTTTTAATCGGGAGTTTGTTGGTTTTCTTGCCGCCGTGAAAGAGGCCAATCCAGCGGCTGAGGTGCAGGAAATGACCCTGACGCGACTGTAAAACGGCAGGGAGGTGTGGCACTTCTGCGCCTGTTTTGACCCGTGGTGAGAGCGATATCAGCACTGATATCAGAAATAAAACATAAGGGAATAAAGTGAACTGTAAACCGATGCTTTTCATGCTGGCGATGCTATCCCTCTCGGCTCAGGCCGCGCAGAGCGCAAGAACCCTTGAGCACAAAGACTGGGAAGTTGCCTGTGATAACACGTTGACCTGCCGCATTGCCGGTTATGGCAAAGAAGAGGATCCCTCCGGCTCCATCCTGCTCACCCGTGATGCGGGTCCTGGAATCGAGCCAACAGGAGAAGTGACGCTGGGCGACACCGAAGATGACAGCGAACCGGCGGAAAAGCTGACGCTCTGGATCGACGGTAAACCAGCGGGCGATCTTCTGGCTGCTGATGACAACTGGCAAATGTCGGCCAGCCAGACCTCTGCGGTAATTAAGGCAGTGAAAGGCAGCGGTAAAGTGGAATTTAAAGGCGGTTCCAAACCTTTCATGCTTTCCAATGAAGGCGCTTATGCCGTGCTGCTAAAAGCGGACGACGTGCAGGGCCGTATCGGCACGCCAGGCGCGCTCACCAAAAAGGGCAATAAACCGGAAAGCAGCGTGGCTAAGGCTGTGCCCGCACCCGTAATACAGGCGGCAAAGACCCTTAGCGGTGAACCCCGTTTGTTGACCGATCCAGAAATCGCTGCGCTGAAAACCCGACTGCTTCCGACGGTTAATCGTAATGACGATGACACGTGCGACAGCCTGTTTACATCGGCAGAGAACATCGACCCGGAAACCGACGGACCCACGCTTACGCCACTGGATGACAGCCACGCGTTACTTTCGGCACTCTGCTGGCGAGCTGCGTATAACGAAGGCTATGGCTACTGGGTGATTGATAACCAGCTTAAAGGTCAGCCGGTGCTGGTGACCGTTTCGGGGTCGGATTACGACAAAGGCGAGATCACCAGTGTGCAGAAAGGCCGGGGCATCGGGGACTGCATGAGTCAGGAAAGCTGGGTCTGGGACGGCCAGGCATTCCGCAAAAGCTATGACGGCGGGACCGGCATGTGTCGTTATATCCATGCGGGCGGCACCTGGGATCTGCCGACATTCGTAACGGATGTGAAGCCTGTTTCGGGTTAGATGGTTTGTTATGTGAGTAGAACCTGCGAGCCAAAAGACGTTTTTTTCAGCAGTTGCACCATCGCCTGCGGATAAGGGTTGCGGAAACAGGGGGTAACGGTATAATCCTCAACGTTTTCCGCATACCCTTCAGTGCCGAAGTGGCGAAATCGGTAGACGCAGTTGATTCAAAATCAACCGCCGCGAGGCGTGCCGGTTCGATTCCGGCCTTCGGCACCATTTACACTTTTCTTAGTTAAATCAAGCAGATAGGATGTTTACTCTATCTTTCTTGCTCCTAGAAATTGTCTAAACTCTTTCCCGTATAAAAGCCACTGCGTTTGTTAATGGCTTTGGTATGTTATCACGCTGTGGCAAGTAGTTTCCAGGCTCAACCTTGTACTGCTGTTTCCTTTGAAGCCGGAAGATGTGCCAGCATCTCTAAACCTTATACCAAGACACGATTGATCACACGCATTTAAGCCCGATGTGCGGCCTTATGGCTGCGTAAACAGGTCTATGGTGGTATATGCCCCGGTAGCTACAGATCCGGCTCTGCCAGCGTCTCAGCCACGCTCCTAACGGTACACGGTTATCCTGATAAGGTGTGATCATTCTGGACAATTGATGAAGTCGCTTCGCTCCGCTTGTTGCTATTACCACCAACGGGGCTTTATGGCTGCTATTGTCTAAAAAATAGCTTTTATTTTACTATTCCTTGTTAGCCTTTTTTAAAAGCTTAAGGTGATTGGCGATAGCCTTGGCTATTTCTTCCTTCATCTTTAAGCCCCTAGCGCCACACTCCGCTTTAAACGTCCTGTATAGCTCTAAATCAATCTCAGCGCTGATCTTGAACAGCTTAGCCTTTGCTAATTCGTCTGCCGTGAGCGGGTGATAGTACTCTTTCTTCTGTGTCATTGGCTTACCCTCCAAAGATGTTTAGAGGGAAGGATACAAGAAAGGCCAGCACTATGCCAGCCCTCTAAATGTACTGATAACATTGTTTTAATGATTTCAATAAAAGCATTAAGTGGTGGTTAATTAAGTACGGGGGCAGGCGTAATAATCCTGCAAGGCGCTCCAGATAGGAACATAGGCATCTTGAGTGCTATATTCCGGGTGCGCAATCAAAAATTTTTTAACCTTGTCAGCTGTATCTACATAAGTTTCTTCGTCAGGAATACACAGCTTACTCCTCATAGCATCTGTAACCGATGCTACATAACCCAAGAAATACGCTGTACTGAAATTTCTGCCATTTGCTCCCTGATATCCATTAGCAAAGTCATATAAAGTGCGCGAATTGATCGCCAGCGCCGGAGCGCTCACCAACGAAGCCAATACAGCTACAGCTAATAAACGTTTAATCATTTCCATTTTCTCTAAAATTTTTATTCTAAATCTGGTCATTTCAAAATAGAACAGAGAGCACTAGGAGCAAGGGAAAGAATCAACTAAAGCAAATTCTACAAGAGTCTTACTTGTACCATTGTATAGTTCTTTGTGCCGGAGAATTGAGTAAGCAACCTTAGACAGGATTTCTCCATTGCTAGTGTCAGGCGGGACACATAGCTTGATTTGTGTGGCTTCTCCTATACCCATCACATAGCCCGAGAAGATATCGCTATAGAAATCACCGTCTTTCTTATAAACATAGGAATCTGCACCTTTGATGACGCTTTTAATCTCAATGGCAGAGGCAGGACCAGTAGCAAAAAACAGAGCAATAGCACTTCCTAGCATTAAACGTTTAATCACTTAAATTTCCTTTTCTGCAATTACTTACATTCGTAAGCGCTGCCAATGATCAGCTTACCGTCAGTTGTGTAGTCTTTGATTATGTACATTTTATTGGTTGTGCCTTTTACATACGGGCTATCGATCACTAGTTTATTAGAACCGTTGTTAAATTTCACCCACTGATCGCCAGTGTTATAAGTGATTAAGGTAACGTCTTTCCCTTGATAGAAGTCTTTACCTGCATAGATAGCGAACTTACACACTTCTACGCCTGTTATACGTGGGGTAACTGGAGCTGGAGCCGCTTTAGGGTTCACGGGCGCACGATGAGCACAACCGGATAATAATATAGAACTTAGCACCGCCAAAGACGCAATAATCTTAACGTTCATTTAACACCCTTTTGATTTTTAAGCTTATATTCTGATTTAATTTCACAAGCAAAACAACGAGTAATCAAGTTTCACACTCATTCCTAACTGAGAAGCATCCCCGAAGATTTTTAGCATTCTTGCAGTCCAGCTTATGTAAATTGCTTAGATTTCAATGTGTGACACTGCAATGCCAGCACTTTTAGCGCTCAGCTTTAGATAGGCTTTGGTACTCTGGAAATTGGTGTGATTCAGAAGATCGCTAACCTGTGCTAAGTCTTTTGTCTTATCTAACACCTGTGTAGCGCCATACTTGCGGAAGCTATGAGCGCTGATTGTTCCATCAATGCCTAGCTTTGTTGCCGCCTTCTTGATCGACGTTGATACGTATACGCGGCTTACTGGCGTATCCTTTTTGCAGCGGTTGCCCTTGCCCGCAAAGATAAAAGTATCTTTGGGGTAGGCCGCACGACGATTAGCCACCATTGACCTGCTCCCCGTTGATTAATACACCGCGATGTTAGTAATGTCTTCATAAGCCACATGAGGACATCCCCATGAAGAAGCGTTTTTCCGACGAACAGATCATCAGTATTCTCCGCGAGGCTGAAGCCGGCGTTTCTGCCCGGGAACTCTGCCGTAAGCACGCCATTTCCGACGCCACGTTTTATACCTGGCGTAAGAAGTATGGCGGCATGGAGGTGCCTGAGGTTAAGCGCCTGAAGTCACTTGAGGAAGAGAACGCCAGACTCAAGAAGCTGCTCGCCGAGGCCATGCTGGATAAGGAGGCGCTTCAGGTGGCTCTTGGGCGAAAGTACTGACGACAGACCAGAAGCGCGAAGTCGTGGTGTTGATGTGTGATGCGACCGGTCTGTCGCAACGTCGTGCCTGCAGACTCACAGGTTTGTCCCTGTCGACCTGCCGCTATGACGCTCAGCGTCCGGCGGCTGATGCCCATTTATCAGGGCGCATTACTGAACTGGCACTGGAGCGCAGGCGTTTTGGCTACCGCCGCATATGGCAGTTGCTGCGCCGTGAAGGGCTTCTGGTTAATCACAAGCGCGTGTACCGCCTTTATCATCTGAACGGGCTGGGCGTTAAACGCAGACGTCGTCGTAAAGGGCTGGCAACAGAGCGTCTGCCACTGCTCCGCCCGGCGGCGCCCAACATGACCTGGTCGATGGATTTCGTCATGGATGCGCTGGCTACTGGTCGCAGGATCAAGTGCCTTACCTGCGTCGATGACTTCACAAAGGAATGCCTGACGGTCACTGTTGCCTTCGGGATTTCAGGCGTGCAGGTCACGCGTATTCTGGACAGCATTGCGCTGTTTCGTGGATATCCTGCGACGATAAGAACCGATCAGGGCCCGGAGTTTACCTGCCGCGCGCTCGATCAGTGGGCCTTTGAGCATAGAGTGGAGCTGCGACTTATCCAGCCCGGCAAGCCGACACAGAACGGATTTATTGAGAGTTTTAACGGACGCTTTCGCGATGAATGCCTGAATGAGCACTGGTTCAGCGACGTCAGTCATGCCAGGAAAACCATCAGTGAATGGCGTCAGGATTATAATGAGTGCCGCCCGCACTCCGCGCTCAATTATCAGACGCCGTCTGAATTTGCGGCGGGCTGGAGAAAGGGTAATTCTGAGAGTGAAGGATCCGACATTACTAACTGAGCCTTGTATCTAATACTGGGGGCATGTCATTGAATGGTGTTGTGTTCTTGGATATCGGCGGCTTGCCTCAGTATGAAAAATACCTGGCAGACAAAGACGGCTTTGTTGCTGTTCCTCGCCTGATTGGTGCATCGCTGTTTGATCTGCACGTAGGGAAGGCTGTACGCCATATGGAAAGCCACGTATTAGATGATAACGGAATCGGTAGCTATCTCACCTATGATCAGCGCTGGGGCTTCCCTGGTGTGCATACAGAGGTTAGCATCCTGCCTGTTGTCCAGCAGCCGCAAGCAATCGTTTATGGTGGCGTTACAGGCGAAATCTAACATCTTTAGATCTTAGGGTCTAAGCCATAAGGGGCGGGGCTTAAAGGCTTCGTCCCTTTTGTTATTTATAAAGAGAGAGTGAATTAATAATGCAAATGATCCTAAAGAGTGCCGGAACACATATTGAAGTTGATTTAAACAAACACGAAAGCGCTATTAATGTTAGCTGGATGTGTAAGCTACTTGATGTGAAATACAGCACAGTTAAATCTTACATTCACAGAGACGGATTATCACTGGATGCAGCGCTAAAGAAAGCTGTAGACAACCAAAGCAAATAATCAAAGCGATTATGTAAACTACATTTAAATATTAAAGGGGAATCGTTAGGATGAATGTTCAAAAGCTAACGAACGTTGTAGATTTTAAAGTTGATAGAAAGTCTTTTAATGATGCAAAGAAATCTATTGAGCAACTAAAGAAATATTCTGAATCTGTCAAAGTGCGCCAGGCACCTGCTAAAAAGTTTAATGACAGTCAGAAGAAAGCAGAGCGTGAGCTAGCCCGAGTGAAGGCACAGAATGCACGTAAGCAACTTAGCGACCAGAAAGCCGCAGAACGCGCACAGAAGGCCGCAGACAGGGAAGCCCTTGCAGGGGCAAGACGTGCAGAACAAGCCGACTTAAAACGCCGCTCAGCGCTTCTACAGCTTAACGGCATTGTAGGACGCACAGCAGACGAAGAGAACAAAGTGAGTCGTGAGATTCACCGACAGGCTCGGGAACTGGAACACGGACGCCAGAGCGTTGCACGTACCAACTTAGAGATCAGGGAACAGATCACACTCTTGCGCCGTGCTGCTGCACAGAGACGTAAAGCGGAAGGCGGCGGCGCTGGTGCTGGCGGTGCTGGAGGCGGTCACGGATTTGCCGGAGGTGTCGCAGGTGGAGCCGCTAGAGACTTCGTGAAGAAAGGGAGCCTTTCAGAGGGCTTGTTAGGCGGTTTGGGCGCTGCTGGCGTAGGTGCTTTGGGTGTGGGTGCTGTGGGGCTGGGCTTAAGCAAAGCAATCGATACAGTGCGCGACACGACAGAAGCAAACCGCGAAGTAATCAACACTGCTAAATCTCTTGGGATCAATGCCAACAGTCTGCTAGCGATGACTCAGGCACAGAAAGCCGCTGGCTTCCTTGACGCCAACAACGAGAAATCAGGCGATCAGATTAAAGATACCAGGGAAAAGATCGGTGACTTCGTAAACAATGCCACACTGAATAAACAAGGGGAATGGAGCGGCGGCGGGGCCGTGGGCGATATTGCCAACCAATTTGGCTGGGATAAAGACACGATCAAAAGCTTTCAGCAAAACCCGCTTGATTTTATTCAAGCTACAGTGAATGCAGGACAGCAGAAAGGGCTATCAGATGCACAGACAGCCAACCTGATCGAAAGTTTAGGTGATCAGCTTACATACCTGTTGCCAGCGCTTAAGAACAACGGACAGGGGCTTGTAGACGTTATTAAACAGATGACGTATGCAGGGGCCAACCTCACAGACGAGACAGCCAACAACACAGAGAAGGCTACGCGGTTTAGCGCTGTACTCGATCAGGCTTCACAAGGGCTTAGCAACGAGTTTAGCAACGGTGTATTGGATGCTGTAGGCAGTAGTGACCAGTTGAAAGAAGCATTACACGATCTGCTTCCCGCTGCTAAGTGGATGGGGCAACAAGTGGGCGATTTCATCACTCAATTGGGAAGCCTGGTTAAGAGTATTCGAGAGACAAAAGAAAGCCTGTCTAATCTCTTCCATCGCAACGAAGTGACGCCAGAACAGCGCAAGGATGTGTCTAACGCTCTCAGCTTCAAGCCTGCACCTGTTAACCCTAATACTGGTATTGCTGGCGCTGATCCGGCTGCAATGGCTAACGCTAATGCGTCAGGAGATGCACTCTGGAACTGGATCAAAGGCTTTAGCGGTAGATCTCAGGAAGCAGCACAGAACACATCGAATATGTTCGCCCCTGTCCTGGGTGAAAAGCCTAACCAGCTTGATAGCAGCGCTCAACAGATGATCAGCGCATTTAGTCCTAAAGGGGCTATGTCACAGCCTGTAGGTTATCAGTCTGCACCGCCTGTTATTGTTAACATTCCTGACATTATCGTTAGGAGTGAAACAGGCGTTAATGATAGTGAGTTTAGCCGAGTTATTAACACTAACGTTACTGCAATCTTTGAAGCAGGACAGCAGCGCCAGACGCAGGCTCTACAATCTTCATATGCTGGATGGTGATCGATGTTTCAACGTAACAAGAAAGAAGAAGAGCCAGAGAGTAAGCTGGCTTTTGCCTGGTGCATTATCGCTGTGCTTTTTGTCTGGTATGAATCCACATTGCCAGCAAGCCAACAGCTTTCAATAGGGGATATCTTCAAGGTGTTAGCAGCAGTATTTCTATGAATAAGGCTAAGGCTAAGGCGCAGAACGTTCTTCTTATGCTCTCGCGCCGATAAATCTATCAGTTATCGCCTGATTTTATTTCGAAAGCGACTTTCTCAATATATTCTGATAACTCAGCAGGCGAAGCGGAGTTTTTCGAATATGTTTTAAAACTTTCCGTATTGCCGCGCTCGTGTCCTGCAAGCAAAGCGATACGGTCTTCAGGTATTTTTTCTCTATCCAACTGGCTTATAAACATTCCCCTTAACGAATGGAAAACTTTATATTCATTTCCATTTTCTCCCAAAGCCTTACGCTTAGCCCTGGTAAATCGTTGTGTGTGCCACGTAGAGCGCTTGCCGTCTGCACGGTCTGTGATTGATGCACGGTAGAAAAGGAAGCCGTCATAAGGCTTTTGTTGCAGCCTAATAACCAACCCCTTTAATTGACTATGCACAGGGACAATCCTTGCTGCTGATTTCGTTTTCCCCTCCTTGATTTCAAAACACAATACACCCTCGATTGTCTTGATACTTTCTGATTTCAGTGAACAGATCTCATTGAGTCGCATCCCGCTATACATCCCAATTAATGTAACTGCTTGCATCTCTTCGTCACCTTCCAATGCAGCAAATACTTTTGCTAACTCTGACACTGTGAACGGTTGATAACTCACCTTACTGCTTTTTGCCTCCAAAGCGTGACCACGCCAGGGGTTATCCTGTGGTGCATCGTGATACCGGTTCCTAGCCAGATCCCAAATCTGAGCAAGGGAGCTAATGTAGTTTTGTATTGTCTGTGCGGCCTTATCTTCCTTAAGGCTATCTATCCAGGCTGTTACTGTTGTTCTGTTCACATCCTTCAACTTCACATCACGTTTTTTGAGGTGCAATAACAGCACTTCAACCGCTTTATTGGTTTTCGATAGGGTAGTGAGCTTTCTCTTCTCACTGAATTTCAAAATGTAGATGTCACGCATCATAAGTAGGGTAGGGACACCGCCAGTTTGCACACTACTGAATTGCTGCATCGGCATTTCAAATGCACTTATACTGGCTGATTTTAGCTCTTCAATAGCCTTTTCAATCTTGCTGGCTTCTTTAGGTTTAACCTGTTCCCGTAAACGTGCCCATTCAACGGCTATAGCGTCTCTGAATAGCCTTGCTTGCCTTATGTCACTTGTTCCTGTGCTCTTTACGAAATAGCGCTTCTGTTCAAACAGATGACGCATATATGCAGGGATGGTGATCCTTACATAGTAGTTTCCGCATAAATCTAAGACGAGATAACGATCTTTCTTGACCTGCATATAAACCCCAGTTATTTTGCAGGTGCTTTTACACGGTAGAATTGCTTGTGTAGATTGTCGAAGTGGCAAAATTGTAGCTGTTGATTCAATAGCTTAGATCAGCTTGCTGGATAAGCGACCACCGCCGCGAGGCGTGCCGGTTCGATTCCGGCCTTCGGCACCATCGGAACATCAATAGACGTCAACGGACGTCTTTTTTTGTGCCTGAAATCCAGTATCCGCAAGGCTTTCCTCGCTTTTTCACTCAACCTAAGTCAACCTGATTCAATCTACATCAACTTACTGATGCGGGTACATCTGCGGGTATATCCCGGTTCGATAATGTTTGTACCCACACAGAACCCTTGAAAGGATACTCATCATGGCTCTGAGTGATGTGAAGGTTCGTTCGGCGAAACCGGAAGCAAAAGCCTATAAACTGACTGACGGCGAAGGCATGGTTTTGCTGGTTCACCCTAACGGTTCTAAATACTCGAGGTAAACCCATCCCTGACAACCGGGGTGATATCTCTACCCGATTGATGGAGCATATTCGTGATAATCCGGCTAAGGACGTTTACGAAGATAATTTTTTCAGAATTCGTTACTTTCAGAAGGGTACGGCTCATCTAACGTTTAAACGCTTGGAGTTGATTGAGCGTATGAACGACATCATCGCGAAGCACTATCCGGCACTGCTGAGGCAATAGCAGTAATTTTAAAGCCGTTGAAAATCGAATTGGGCATTTTGTAGAGTAACTGACTGAATTTATTGAAACACCTTTAACTAATTTTTTTGTTGCTTCCCTTGAACAGGTAGTGACTGAATTAAGATTAATCCGATAAGATGCAGATATCCCATTTCTAAATCGCCTTACACACGGAGTATGTGATGGTTCAGGATTCCTCTGCATTAGCCTCTTTCTTTCATTCTCATATCGCAAAAAATAATCAATACAGCCCCGATTGGGGCAAAGACTATCGTCAGCTTGTAGAACAGATTCAAGCCGAAAAACCCAACTTTTCTACGGATACAATTCGACAGATTTGGTACGAGCGTAGTAATGGCATCTCCAGCCTCCGACAGGGCGGTATGTCCCAATTTGAATTCGAAACGGCGCAAAAACAGCTGCTCTCTCTCACTCGCATGATGGCAGAAGAGTGTACGCAGGAGAATTACGACCGGGTGATTAAGCGCCTTATTAAACTTAAAGCGGACGAAATATTGAACAAGGTGTACTGGGCTCTCTGCCATCGCGCCTTTGCCGCTCTCTATCCGTCAAAAATTACGAATGTCGTGAATATCAGCAATTTTTTTAGCAGTTACAACTACTGCAATAACCATTTTCAACTTGGCCTTTCAGAGGATCAGGAGTGGTTCGCTCGCAATCTTGATCTCAAGAAAGCATTGCACCGCGCACTAGGTAATGATGTCGATCCTATCGAGCTGAATATGTCTCTCTGGCATCTCTATACGCAGGTTATTCAGAAGAACGATATTGGATTAATTGGTAACGAGACTACCTTGCCGGAAGACGATCAAGACGAGGAAGTTACCACCCCGCAACTGCCAAAAAATACTATCCTCTATGGTCCGCCAGGTACTGGTAAAACTTACCGCACAATCGATCTGGCCGTACGTGCTTGTGAACCGGCAGCCTACTCGCTTCAGGAAGGTAAAGAGGAGCACGAAAAACGCCGTGAGCTGAAAAAGATTTATGACCGACTTATTGCTGAAAAGCGGGTGCGCTTTATCACCTTCCATCAGAGTTTTGGCTATGAAGAGTTCATCGAAGGGCTAAGAGCAGAGACTACCGAAGACGGCAATGTGCGCTACGAAATCAAAGCGGGCATTTTTAAGCAAATTTGTGAAGATGCTGCTTTTGGTCACGCCGGTGTTCAGCAGAAGCTTGACGAGGCACTTGCCCGCCTACAAGAACGTTTATCTGAAACTGGAAGCATTACCCTTGAAACACTGCAGGGCAAAGCCTTCCAACTGGCTTACAAAAGCCAGACCACCTTCGGTATTTTCCCTTCGCAATCGAAAAAAGAAGATTTAGGGCAGGGCTACAATGCTTACCTTAAGAATATCAGTCTGGTTTACCAAAACCCTCAGGCAAAGGTACACAATCCGTCATATGTACGTAGCATCCTTAATTACTTGATTAAACAGGAAGGTTTGCCTTCCAATCCACAGGAATCAGTATCTGAAAAACGACAAAATTACGTTCTGATTATTGACGAGATCAACCGTGGCAATATCTCCAAAATCTTTGGTGAACTGATCACTCTGATTGAAACCTCAAAACGATTCGGAGAACCGGAGGCGCTTAGCGTTATGCTGCCTTACTCTTCTACCTCATTCAGCGTCCCGAACAATCTTTATTTAATCGGCACAATGAACACCGCTGACCGTTCGCTCACCGCACTGGATACCGCCTTGCGTCGCCGATTTGAGTTTGAAGCGATGCTGCCGGATATCACGGTTCTGAAAGATACGGTCGTCAAAGGCATTGATCTGCCACGACTGTTACAGACACTTAATGACCGTATTCAGGTGCTGTACGACAGAGAACATACTCTGGGCCATGCTTTTTTCATTCCGGTTGTACAGGCTAAAGAGGACGAAGAGCTGGCCTTCGAAAGGCTGAAGCGGATTATGCGAAATAAAGTGTTGCCTCTGCTGGAAGAGTACTTCTACAACGACTGGCAAAAAATCCGCATGGTGCTGGGCGACAATCAGAAAAGTGAAAACCCGCACCTACAGTTCGTATGCGAGGTGAAAGACCAGAAACAGTTTGCGGATCTTTTTGGCAATAGCGGAACTGAAGATCTGCATGATATCGGTGCCAGTTTCCATTTGGCCTCTGAGAGCGATGATGTCTGGAATAATCCGCTCGCCTGGCAACAAATTTATGCGCCAAAAAATAGTAAACCTGGGAGCAGGGAATGACATCTTGTCAAAACTTTACCGTCTTCGAGTACGGACTTCTGATTGATGAGAAAGATGGTGGCCGCATAAATAATGCGGTCGTTTTGCCCTCCAGGCTGTTTGAGTGGCTTGAGGAACGGTGTCTGAAAGATGACGCGGATAACACTCATCGTCTGCTAACCCTGCGCAGCCGGGGGAGTGTAAAAACTCTGCAAGTAAAAAATTATGCTGGTGTTATCTCTCTTCCAGGAAATGCGTTTATTGAAGTGTTGCCAAAAACGGGGCGGCGTGATGAGAACATTGATAATGCGCGTCAGCAGCTTTTGATGATGCTACGTACGCTAAAATCTTTTCGCCATATTGCCACTTCAGCATCCAGAGTTCGAACCTCGAAGATGCCGCTGATGGATGTATTTATTCAACAGTTTATCGATAGCGTACAGCAGATTGTGCGCCAAGGTTTAAAGCGTGACTATATACGTCAGCAGGACAATTTGCCCTGGATGAAAGGAAAGTTACGGGTCTCCGCACAATTAAGCAAAAACTGTGTGCGTCGGGATCGCTTTCAAGTGGAGTTTGACGATTACAGCGCTGAACGTCCGGAAAACCGAATACTGAGAGCTGCGATCGATAAAATTCGCCGTCAGATCAGCAATCCACAGTTACTACTACAAGTTAACTCTTTACAGGTCCACTTTGACGATATTGCGCCTGTTGGTGATTTTCGCATTGCCTTCGACCAGGTGTGTCTCGACCGACATATGCGTCACTATGAGCTTGCTTTGGCGTGGGCGCGGCTGATTTTGATGGGG
Source organism: Pantoea sp. MT58 (assembly GCF_014495885.1). NCBI lineage: Bacteria > Pseudomonadati > Pseudomonadota > Gammaproteobacteria > Enterobacterales > Erwiniaceae > Pantoea > Pantoea sp. MT58. The sequence continues at coordinate 3,515,296 of NZ_CP061083.1, read as the reverse complement.
CAGTCGCCCCACTGCATGCAGGGTGACGCCAACGCAATTTCACTGCTTTTCCCAATGGAAGCTGTGTTTGAATCTTTTGTGACTGCGTGGATGCGTCATCGTTGTAACGATAACTGGCATGTCAAGGCACAGGTGGATTCGCACACCTTGGTTCGTCTCAATGGCAAAGGAGTTTTTAAGCTTAGGCCCGATATCCATCTACGACCCCGTGGGGAGAATGGGGATCAGGCGATGATTTGTGATGTTAAATGGAAAATGGTGGAAAGCGGAAAGGCGACACTCGAACAGTCGCAGGCTGACCTCTACCAGTTGCTGGCCTACGGTTTGAACTATCAGGATGGAATAGGGGATATGCTTCTGATTTACCCTTCACATGAGGGTTTTAATCAGCCATCAGCTCATCCCTATGAATTCAGCCATCAAAAGGAAAACCCGCTGCGTTTATGGGTTGTGCCATTTATCATTGGCGACACTTTGCAAAATTCTGGCCTGCATTTCCCTGATGGGAAAAACTTGATATAAAATCCCTGTTATTCTCTTTTCACGGTTAGCCATATCGGTGATGGGTAATACCATTCCAACACCACGGGATGTCCACTTTTTGCTTAAGTGGACATCCCTGCGCATTTCTTGCATGTTTACTTTTTGGTTTCCACCTGTGGTAATTTTTCAAGTGTCAGCAGCTCCTGACTCTTTACCCTACGGCAATGAGAAACTGCATCCTGAAGTTTGCCACGAACGCTATCATCATAGGCGGTATCCAATAGTTGGTATTGAAGACTGTCTTTGTATGATTGAATGATATTTAGTGGACAGATAAGGCGTATGTCTCCGAGTGAATAAATTTTCACTGCCTTAAGTAAATAGTATTTTTCATCTGAAGATCGTACACTCTGCCAGGCCGAGTCTCTAAAATATTCAGCAGGATATGCGGCAGTCGGTACGCCATAAGTATGAGGTGTCAGGTCCATTATCCCTGATGTTTTAAGGAACATCGTTAGTATCAACGCTGGTACCATATGCACAAAAGTAAAAATGAGGAATAGTATTCCAGCCATGATTCCACCCGTAACAGTTACTTGATGTAACAAGCTGGTGCGGGTTCTTAACCTGAGGAAAACAACGCCGGGAATAAGTGAGAAAATAATCAGGAACATGGATAGCGCTATAACAGTCAACGCCTGCCAGATCTCGTTTGTTCCGTCCGGAAACTCCAACGTACGAAGAAATAACTCAAGAGGAAAAATATATATACAGGCTGTAAGGGAGAAGAGCACTGGTTGTAAAAAATGCATAGAAAGAACCTTTTTGATCTTCTTCCACTTACCCTCTGTGCTTATCAGTCTATAAGTAATAGAGCCATTGAACCACAGGGAAAGTATAAAGCTGCAAAGCCAAATAGTACTTAACTGAAGTGACACATTCTGTGCAACTTCTTTTCCAACGTTGTGCATGAGGAAAAAATAGCCAAAAAATATCAGTATTGACAATAGCGAGGTCAGAAGAACGATTTTGATGTTGTTTTCTGTCAGCTCATTCCGGAAACTGCTTTCCCCCTGATAGTTGGAAATAAAGAGTCCCGTCAGTATCGAGGGCATAAATAATACAATGCAAAAAAGGAGCATGCTGACACAAGCAAAGACCATCAGATAACTGAATAATGATGAAAAAGAGATGCTGTCAAAAAAAAGTCCTGTTTGTCCAATACGCGCAAGATGCGACCAGACAAACAATGCCGCAATAGAAGTTGACGCGAACGCAGGTGTAAGGATTGTTAAAAACCAAGAACGTATTTTTATAAAGCGTTTGTTTATTCTGTTATTTTCCATATTCTAGTATCCATCCAAGTTTGACATATGGCCTAAATAGCTGTTCCTAATTGTGCTACACCTTGTGTCGAGCCTTGCTGCGTAAGGGATTACTCATTATCGGCAAGAAATCCAGCTACCACAGTGCTTCACTGAACACTATGGTTAATTGGCTAAAAACCACTCAGTGCGTCAAGTGGAGCGGTATTCGGAACAGCTATTTAGCTAATGACTCCATTTTAGGTCATAGCTCACCAACTACCTCTCAGGTGATTATGTTCAGTTGTTGCCCTTCAGGAAAGCAGCTCTTCCTACCTGGATCTTGCATTCAAAGCTTTATAAGTGTTCTACTGATATAGCTTTATACCCACTAATGTTGTCTGTTTTTTATACGGATTGTAACTTGTGGGTACAAGTGCGGGTATAACCATTTATTCCTGCTTCTAAACTACATTGATATCAGTCTGTTGGGTGTGAAATTCGAGTCCGGCCTTCGCACCACGTATGCAAATTAAAGTCGCTCAAGGGCGGCTTTTTTTGTGTCTGAGCTCTGAAATTTGCAGCGTTTACCCCGTCTAATCCCTCAGCCTGTTTCAGTCAACATCAACTGAAAAGAGATATGCTCATCAACGGATATTGCATCATTCAATAATGTTTGTAATCACGCACATTCTCTTCAGAGCTCCCTCATCTGGTTAAAATAAGGTGAAGGTTAGTCCGGTCGAATCTGTAGGAATAGCCTGCAAATTACCTGAAATAAAAGGTGTAAAGGATTTAAGGCAGATTTATGAACATTAACGTTTTGATCGAAGGCCCCTCCCTGGACCTTCCTCTAATTTGCTAATAGCGAGCAGCTACCGTTTCATTGCCTCAACCAGTCTTAGCCGGTCAGATTTGCTCATATTTCCCGCCAGGCTATCCAGATCTTGCTGATTAAGCTGCGATGGTAAATAAGGCAGTAAAAAGATGGCTGTTGATAACCTGCTGTCACCCGTGCCATTGAGCATATTTACCGCATCATCCACGCTGATTTTAGCGGGCAAGACACTACCTAATGCTTCTATTGTCCGCTGGCGAGTACTGTTCTTAGTCATGCCCAAAAGTGTCAGAACTGATGTGCTATCCTGATCTTTTGCCAGTCGTGAAGCCAGTAAATAAACCCCGGAATACCACGAATCGTTCATGCTTCTTAAGATAGATTCTGTATCGCTCCCCTTCAGTCCAGCAGCTAAATGAGGAACCAACGATTCCAGGCCGCGTGAACGTGCGCTGTTTTGCGTATTACCTAACAAATGCGCTCCTTCAGCCGCAGTTAGATTATCAGGTAGCCTTGGCGCAAGTGTAGAAAGTGTAGCGGTCCAGCTGTCATTCGTATTTTCGAGTAGTTTCAGTGCGCCGGAAAGCGTCAGCGTTTTTGGAAGCACTGGTTGCATCGCTTCAATGGTATTGCTGCGCTGGCTATTATTAATGGACGTCAATAACATGCCAAAGCTCTCTTCGGGAAGCGGCTGAGGCAGCAAATTGACCAGCGTGCGAATGGCTCCGCTTCGGCTATCATTCATCGGCCTTAAGATTCTCTCGACAATGGCCAGGTCAAATGGTGCAACGGCTTTGGGAGCAATGTGCTCAAGTACGCGAGCGCGGCTTGAGGATGAAGTGGTTCCCAGCAATGCCAGAACCTCTTCACTTTTGAGGTTATCTTGTAAGGCCGGATTTAACGTAGTGACTGCAGATGCCCAGCTATCACCGGTTAAATTCAGTAGTTTCAGCGCGTCAGGAACAGCAATGGGTTGCTCTGTGAAAGGCAGCAGATTTTCGATTAGATTGCTACGCTGGCTGTTTTTAGTGCCGCTCAGCAGCGACAGCATTTGTTCCGCAGTGAGCTTCTGACTTTCCATTAGCGGACTTTTTTGTAATGCCTCAATACGATCACCAGGAGGCAGTTGTCTGGTGCTGGCTACCAATGTACTGATGTCGTCTGTTGCTGCTTCCTTTTCAGGTGCGGCAGAGCGGGTGGGATTTTGTGAAGGTGTCACCACTTTGGCTTCACGATGCTGTGGCTGCTCGGCTTCAGATGGCGCTGATTTAGTGGCAGAGGGAGCAGCCTGTGGAGACGGTGCTGGCTGAACGGTCTGCGTCTGAGGCGTGTCATCCCGCGATGTCACGATGACAACGCCAGAAATCGCTATGAGCGCTAGTGCACCGACGCCCATATAGATTTTATTATTGGATTTTGGTTTCTGTGAAGTAACCTTTTCAGAACGGGCATGCTTCGTGGGATCTTTAACGTCGCTGGATTTTAAACTTTCTGTCAGTGCCGGATTATCGACTACGATAGCGGGCCTCGCACCGGAAACATTCAGTTTACTGGCGGCTATCTGGCGGAGAAGCGCTTCCGTCAGTCGTGTCATGGTTCCTTCATAGTTAGCAAACAAATCAAGGAACTGAGCATTAGTCAGGCTATACACCAGCGCATTACGTGGGACTACATCTTCAATTCGTACCGGTATCATCGGTTTACTTTGGCCACTGGCAATGGCCATTTCACGCGGGATTTCTTTGGAATTATTCGCGTGGTCGCTAAATAACAGCACCATTGCTGGAGCCGCCTCAAGCGCATCAACAATAGATTTCTGATAATCGGCACCGGGTTCAATGTCACGTGAGCTAATCCAGCAAGGAACGCCACGTTTTTCCAGATCGTTAATGAGTCGATAGGCCCAGTCCCGATCGCGGGAAGAGTGGCTAATAAAAATTGGTGATGACATATCTATCTCTTTCCTGAAATCAAAATAAAGTCATAGTGGTAATTTGCTGGAGCTAGTGAAGATGTACCACTTATCCCTGTCATCCAATACTATTTCAAGGAACTGCTTAACTTCTTTGCGCAGCGCGGCTTCATCTGTCAGTAACCTCTGCTCGTTAACAACCAGTCCTTGTGCGAAGTTATCCAGCAATAGTTTTGTCTGATGGCACTGCTGCGCTAATTTTTCATATTCAGCGGTTGAGGCAATGCCGTGGCAACATGAGCCAAGCGCGGGAAGAATGGCAGAAAGGGCAGAAAGCGCGGCCGAGTGGACAAAAAAGTGCGCCAGGCAGCAGACCAGCGTCAGAATAAAGCTCCATTTGGCAATAGTATGAAGGCGATGCTGAACAAAATGATATTCGTTTTTTTTCTGAGCGTTGTAGGCCTGTTGTTCGGCGAGTATTACTTGTAAGCGGCGAAACATCGTTTCGGCGGAGGGAATGGAGGCATTCAGTACGGCATCCGGAATATGATACTTACGAATCACATTGTCTGGTTTAAGCCAGACTATCGCGTCCTGATAGCGTAAAATTTCACTATGAGTACGATGCCGCTGCCAGTTTCCCCGCCAGTTCTGAAATAGAAGACGGCCAGATCCATTATCTTTGTTTGACATGCCGGAAACATAGATGGCGATAATTAACGCAATTGCGATCAGTTCCAGTAATACAAATAAAAAGCCATAATGATGAATGGTTTCTTCCCGAATTATTCCAGAAATAGGGATGACTGCGAACACTACCGCAAGGAATCCAAGGGTATAACTTAGCAGAACGCCGCCACGAAATAAGCAACTGTAATGATGCGACTGTTCTTCATGCCAGTTCAGATCATGCCACTCATCGGTGTAGGAAGACGGAGAGGCTTCTTCATGATGGCTTTGCTCATGCTGGCTATGTTTTTTTAAATAGGCGTTATGCCATGTTGAGATTTTTTTAAGCGTAAAATGTAAAGGGTTCATTTATCCTGTACCACATCCAAAGGTATTAATTTGCGATTAGTCACTATTTTTTTTTTGCCCAGGGCTCGGAAATAATAATATTGCTCATTATTAACTGCGGTTTTCAAAACAGTAAAGTCCTGAAACAGATGAGTAATCTGGGCAGTGCCACCCATTCCCTGTGCCGGCTTGCCATTCCATGCAGAGAAAAGAACATCGGATTGGTTTGCGATATAAACGCCTACGCTAAGGTACTGAAAATTTCTGCCGTAAACATCAGGCTGAATCTCGCTTTCCGCTAGCCATGGGCAGCGCGGTAGAGTAAAGACCGTTTGCGCCCTTTCCAGTAAAGAATGAAATTCAGCGAGGGAATCTGGAAAATCATGTTCGTAATTTTTCTGTTCAAGGGGAAGTGGTACGCAATAAGGAATGCCCAGTTGTAATAATGCCTGAGCAAAAATGCGGTCTGCACCTTCCGCAAGCGGCGTTAAGCCACATACCGCATTACCATCAGCTAGCAGTAACTCACTCTGACGTAATATTGTTTTAAACAGATTTTCAGGATCTGGTATGCGCCGATGACCGGTAATTCCCCAGACGGATTTTCCCTCGGCAGGCATACGTTATCCCTTCAGTTAAGCAGGCTATTTTTCTCACAGAATACAGGATGCCTTTAACATTACAACTGCCAAAGTCAATAGTTTGAATCTCTAAGTCTGCATCAGCAGGCAGGAAAAAAAGCAATAGTGAACAGCCAGAGAGTACAGCCCGGATGTGATTACCTGTACACAGTCAAAAAATAAAATTGAGAGATCAGGCAAAGTATTGTCTCACTACAGGCCCATGTTTTGCATTCTGTATGCAGAATAGGGCAAAACTAAAGTCGCCTGCTCTCAAAGAGCAAAGGGATAATCGCTGTACAGTACTAAAATCGGACAGGTATCCCTTTCATGCTCCGGCTGGCGCAATAAAGCTAAATCAAAAAACGCATTATGAGTCTGTTTAAACAGGTAGTAAGAATCGGCCTGTTGAGGCACTGTTATCCATTGTTAAACACATTAGAAAAAGTTAAGCTAAAAAGTTACGGGTCTCAATAACGGAGAGGCCTGCACAGTGATGGATTGATACTGCTGATGACTAAATCCAGCTTTGAGTTTCTTAAAGGCGTCAACGACTTTACTTACGCTATCGCCTGCGCGGCGGAGAACAATTATCCGGACGATCCCAACACCACGCTGGTTAAGATGCGTATGTTTGGTGAAGCGACAGCTAAACATCTTGGCCTGCTGCTGGGTATACCGACCTGCGAGAATCAACACGATCTCCTGCGTGAGCTGGGTAAAATTGCGTTCGTTGACGACACCATCCTTTCTGTATTCCACAAATTGCGCCGTATTGGTAACCAGGCGGTGCATGAATACCATAACGATCTCGACGACGCGCAGATGTGTCTGCGGCTCGGTTTCCGTCTGGGTGTCTGGTACTACCGTCTGGTCACCAAAAATTATGACTTCGCGGTACCTGTCTTTGCATTGCCGGAACGTGGTGAAAACTTCTACTACCAGGAAGTGCTGACACTGAAACAGCAGCTGGAACAGCAGACTCGCGAAAAAGCGCAGAGTCAGTCAGAACTGGCAGCGCAGCAACAAAAACTGATCAGTCTGAATGGTTATATCGCTATTCTGGAAGGTAAGCAGCAGGAAACCGAAGCACAAACGCAGGCACGGCTCGCGGCACTTGAAGCCCAGCTGGCTGAGAAAAATGCGGAGCTGGCGAAACAGACCGAGCAGGAACGAAAAGCTTATCAGAATGAAATTACCGATCAGGCCATCAAACGTACGCTCGACCTGACAGAAGAAGAAAGCCGCTTCCTGATTGATGCGCAGCTGCGTAAAGCTGGCTGGCAGGCCGATAGCAAAGCATTGCGCTTCTCAGAAGGCGCACGTCCGGAGCCGGGTGTCAGTAAAGCAATTGCTGAATGGCCAACCGGTAAAGATGAAACGGGCAAGCAGGGCTTTGCAGATTACGTTTTATTCGTTGGCCTTAAGCCCATCGCGGTCGTTGAGGCGAAACGTAAAAATATCGACGTTCCCGATAAACTTAACGAGTCCTATCGCTACAGTAAATACTTCGACAATGCATTCTTGCGCGATACGTTACTGGAAGAGTTCGCTGCCGAAGAGGTGCACGAAGCGGTGCCAGCGTATGAAATCAGCTGGCAGGATACCAGCGGTGAACAGCGCTTTAAAATTCCCTTCTGCTACTCCACCAACGGGCGCGAATACCGCGCGGCGATGAAGACCAAAAGTGGCATTTGGTATCGTGACGTCCGTTACACCACCAACATGTCGAAAGCCTTGCCGGAGTGGCATCGACCGGAAGAGCTGCTGGATATGCTCGGCAGCGATCCGCAGAGGCAAAATCAGTGGTTTGCTGATAATCCGGAGATGAGCGAATTGGGCCTGCGCTACTATCAGGAAGATGCTGTGCGGGCGGTAGAAACTGCCATCGTGAATGGGCAGCAGGAGATCCTGCTGGCGATGGCCACCGGTACAGGCAAAACCCGTACCGCGATCGCTCTGATGTTCCGTCTTATTCAGTCCCAGCGTTTTAAGCGCATTCTCTTTCTGGTGGACCGACGTTCTCTCGGTGAGCAGGCACTGGGCGCATTTGACGATACGCGTATTAACGGCGATACCTTTAATAGCATCTTCGATATCAAAGGGCTGACGGATAAATTCCCGGAAGACAGTACTAAAATTCACGTTGCCACGGTTCAGTCGCTGGTTAAACGCACCTTGCAATCGGACGAACCCATGCCGGTTGGCCGTTATGACTGTATCGTCGTGGATGAAGCACATCGTGGCTACATTCTTGATAAAGAGCAGACTGAGGGAGAACTGCAATTCCGCAGCCAGCTTGATTATGTCTCAGCCTATCGTCGTATTCTGGACCACTTTGATGCCGTCAAAGTCGCGCTGACCGCCACGCCTGCACTGCATACGGTGCAGATCTTCGGCGATCCGGTTTATCGCTACACCTACCGTACTGCGGTTATCGACGGTTATCTTATCGACCAGGATCCGCCGATTCAGATCATAACTCGCAATGCACAGGAGGGCGTCTATCTTGCTCAGGGAGCGCAGGTAGAACGCATTAACTCGCAGGGTGAAATGATCAACGATACCTTGGAAGATGAGCAGGAATTTGAGGTTGCCAGTTTTAACCGCGACGTGATTATTCCCGGATTTAACCGCGCTGTCTGTAATGAACTGACCGAGTATCTTGATCCAACCGGGCTGCAAAAAACACTGGTGTTTTGTGTCACTAATGACCATGCCGATATGGTAGTGGAAGAGCTGCGTGCCGCGTTTAAGAAAAAGTATCCGCAGCTGGAACACGACGCGATTATCAAGATTACCGGCGATGCCGATAAAGACTCACGCAAAGTACAGACCATGATCACCCGCTTTAACAAAGAACGGCTGCCAAATATCGTTGTCACTGTCGATCTGCTGACCACCGGCGTGGATATCCCGTCGATTTGTAATATCGTTTTCCTGCGTAAGGTACGCAGCCGCATTCTGTACGAGCAGATGAAAGGCCGTGCGACGCGCCTTTGTCCTGCGGTAGCGAAAACGAGCTTTAAGATTTTTGACTGTGTCGATATCTATGGCTCGCTGGAAAGTGTCGATACCATGCGCCCGGTGGTTGTCCGTCCTCAGGTCGAACTGCAAACGCTGGTCAATGAAATCACTGATTCTGAGACCCACAAAACGATCGAGGCAGATGGTCGCAGCTTTGCCGAGCACAGCCATGAACAGCTGATCGCTAAGCTCCAGCGTATTATCGGCCTGGCCACGTTTAATCGTGACCGCAGCGAAACTGTAGATAAGCAGGTGCGTCGTCTGGATGAACTATGCCAGGACGCGGCAGGTGTTAATTTTAACGGTTTCGCTTCGCGTCTGCGGGAAAAAGGGGTGAACTGGAGTGCTGAAGTCTTAAACAAACTGCCAGGCTTCATTGGCCGTCTTGAGAAGCTCAAAGCAGATATCAACAGCCTGAATGATGCGCCAATCTTCCTTGATATTGACGACGAAGTGGTTAGCGTTAAGTCGCTCTATGGGAATTACGACACGCCGCAGGATTTCCTCGAAGCCTTTGATTCGCTGGTACAACGTTCCCCGAATGCGCAGCCCGCCCTGCAGGCAGTGATTAATCGTCCGCGCGATCTTACACGCAAAGGACTGGTCGAACTGCAGGAGTGGTTTGATCGCCAGCACTTCGAGGAGTCTTCCCTGCGCAAAGCGTGGAAAGAGACACGCAATGAAGATATCGCCGCCCGCCTGATCGGCCATATTCGCCGTGCAGCGGTGGGTGATGCGCTAAAGCCATTTGATGAACGTGTCGACCATGCCCTTGAGCGCATAAAAGGCGAAAACGACTGGAACAGTGAGCAACTGATTTGGCTCGATCGTTTAGCCACCGCGCTGAAAGAGAAGGTGGTGCTTGACGACGACGTCTTCAAAACGGGTAATTTCCATCGCCGTGGCGGCAAAACGATGCTGCAAAAAACGTTCGACGATGATCTCGATAACCTGCTCGATAAGTTCAGCGATTACATTTGGGACGAGCCTGCTTAACGCGTTATCATCCCCGGCAATGTCTTCTTCTGCGGCCCTGAACAGGGCCGCTGTTTATTTACGGAATACGCAATGAACAACAACGATCTGGTCGCGAAGCTGTGGAAGCTCTGCGACAACCTGCGCGACGGCGGTGTCTCCTATCAAAACTACGTTAACGAACTCGCCTCGCTGCTGTTTCTGAAGATGTGTAAAGAGACCGGTCAGGAAGCGGACTACCTGCCTGAGGGCTATCGATGGGATGATCTAAAAGCCCGCATCGGCCAGGATCAGCTGCAGTTCTACCGTAACCTGCTGGTTCATCTGGGCGCTGATAACCAGAAACTGGTGCAGGCGGTATTTCAGAACGTCAACACCACGATCACTCAGCCAAAACAGTTAACCGAGCTGGTCAGCAATATGGATTCGCTGGACTGGTATAACGGTGCGCACGGGAAATCCCGCGATGACTTCGGCGATATGTACGAAGGGTTGTTACAGAAGAATGCGAACGAAACCAAGTCGGGAGCAGGTCAGTACTTTACCCCGCGTCCGCTGATCAAAACCATTATTCACCTGCTGAAACCGCAGCCGCGTGAAATCGTACAGGACCCGGCAGCCGGTACAGCGGGCTTTCTGATTGAAGCCGATCGCTACGTCAAGTCGCAGACCAACGATCTGGATGACCTGGATAACGATACGCAGGATTTCCAGATCCATCGCGCTTTCGTGGGCTTGGAACTGGTGCCGGGCACCCGCCGTCTGGCGCTGATGAACTGCCTGCTGCATGACATAGAAGGGAATCTCGATCACGGTGGCGCAATCCGTCTGGGAAACACGCTGGGCAGCGATGGTGAAACATTACCGATGGCGCATGTGGTCGCGACCAACCCCCCGTTTGGCAGCGCAGCGGGCACCAACATCACCCGTACTTTCGTTCATCCGACCAGCAACAAACAGCTCTGCTTTATGCAGCATATCGTTGAAACCCTGCTCCCTGGCGGCCGTGCAGCGGTGGTAGTACCGGATAACGTGTTGTTTGAAGGTGGCAAAGGGACCGACATTCGTCGCGATCTGATGGATAAGTGTCATCTACATACTATTCTGCGCCTGCCAACTGGTATTTTTTACGCTCAGGGCGTGAAAACCAACGTGCTGTTCTTCACCAAGGGCACCGTGGCGAAGCCGACGCAGGATAAGAACTGCACCGATGACGTCTGGGTCTATGACCTGCGAACCAATATGCCGAGCTTTGGCAAGCGCACGCCATTCACCGACGACCATTTACAGCCGTTCGAACGTGTATTTGGCGAAGACCCGCACGGCTTAAGCCCGCGCAGCGAAGGCGAGTGGAGCTTTAACGCCGAAGAGGCGGAAATAGCCGACAGCGAAGAGAACAAAAATACCGATCAGCATCTGGCGACCAGCCGCTGGCGCAAATTCAGCCGCGAATGGATCCGCACAACGAAGTCCGATTCGCTGGATATCTCCTGGCTGAAAGATAAAGACAGCATCGACGCCGACAGTTTGCCAGAGCCAGGTATTTTAGCGGCAGAAGCGATGGGTGAACTGGTTCAGGCGATGGGCGAACTGGATGCGCTAATGCGTGAACTGGGTGCAAGCGATGAAGCCGATGCACAGCGTCAGTTGCTGCAGGAAGCATTTGGTGAGGTGAAGGAATGAGTGCGGGGAAATTGCCGGAGGGGTGGGTGCTCTCTAAATTTACAGATTTAATGGATGTACAAGGTGGAACTCAACCGCCTAAATCCGAGTTTATTGCTGAGGAAAAAGAAGGATATATTCGTTTATTACAGATTAGGGACTTTGGTAAGAAACCTGTTCCAACATATATTCCTGAGACAAAAAAACTAAAAACATGCCGAAAAGAGGATTTGCTAATCGGTCGATATGGTGCATCTCTCGGAAGAATATGCACAGGGCATGAAGGGGCATACAATGTTGCTCTTGCAAAAGTGATCTATCCTCAGGAATTAGAACGCTCCTATATTCGTTACTATCTTGAGTCCGAGATATTTCAATTTCCTTTGAAACTATTATCTCGCTCTGCACAAAATGGATTTAACAAAGAGGACCTTAGTAGATTCGATTTTTTACTTGCGCCACGTGACGAACAAAAAATCATCGCTGAAAAACTCGATACGTTGCTGGTGCAGGTTGACAGCACCAAAGCACGTCTTGAGCAAATCCCACAAATCCTGAAACGTTTTCGTCAGGCTGTGTTGGCTGCGGCAGTTAGTGGGAAACTAACAGAAGATTATAGGGAAAACCAAGTAATTACTAGCTGGGACAACACTACGCTGGGTACGCTCATTATCGATTCTTGTAATGGTCTTGCAAAACGAAGCGGAACTGATGGCGAAGATATTACTATATTACGTTTAGCGGATTTCAAAAATGCACAACGCATTCATGGTAATGAAAGAAAGATCACATTAGATAGTAAAGAAATAAATAAATACTCCCTAAAGAAAAGCGATATTTTAGTTATTCGAGTAAATGGTAGTGCAGACTTAGCCGGTAGGTTTATTGAATATAAACAGACTTATGAAATCGAAGGTTTTTGCGACCACTTCATACGTTTACGTTTAAATTCAGAAAAAATATCCTCTAGGTTTTTAACTTTCATAGCTAATGAAGGTGAAGGCCGCTTCTATCTTCGTAATAGTTTGTCAACAAGTGCAGGCCAAAATACTATTAATCAGACATCAATAAAAGGCCTTGCACTTTCTCTCCCCACACTCCCAGAACAACATGAAATCGTCCGCCGTGTAGAACAGCTTTTCGCCTATGCCGACACCATTGAGAAACAGGTCAACAATGCCTTAACCCGCGTCAACAACCTTACTCAATCAATCCTTGTGAAAGCATTCCGTGGTGAACTCACAGCCCAGTGGCGGGCAGAAAATTCGGAATTGATCAGCGGTGAAAAAAGCGCCGCCGCGTTGCTTGAAAAAATTAAATCCGAACGGGCAGCCAGCACAGGTAAAAAAGCCTCGCGTAAAAAATTCTGATCCTTATTTTATTGCGCACCTTTTCGGTGCGCGTCTTATTGTTTTCAGCCAGAAAAAATTAATATTTATATTCAAATGATTTTATAAACAGCTTATTTTACGCTGCTTTCAGCTGGACTTTTTTTCGCTTTCCTGATGATATGTACAGGTGTTTAGCGCGGTGCGAATGTGCGCCAACACACCCGCGCCGCTAATCAAAACTACTATTTACGGAGAATAGTAATCATGACTGACGCCCATTCTATTGCACAACTGTCTGAACCAGAAGTCTCACCTTCAAATAACCGTCAATTAACTGTTGGCTACGCGAGCCGCTATCCGGATTACAGTCAGATTCCCGCCATCACCATGAAAGGACAATGGCTGGAAGCTGCCGGTTTTGCCATGGGTACAGTAGTAGACGTAAAGGTAATGGAAGGCTGTATTGTGCTCACTGCCCGGCAGGAGAGCGAACTGATGCAGTCGCTGCGCCAGGTATGCAAGCTGTCGGCGCGGAAACAAAAGCAGGTGCAGGATTTTATTCAGGCCATTACCGGTAAACAGAAAGTCGTCTGAGGGAAAAGCCGCTCCCGACATCGCATCGGGGGCGGTTAAATATCAGGGTGTATAATGTTGAGCGAGGAAATTTCAGGCTGCATTTTCGCGGCCCGCTTGGTATATCGTTAGGCTACATCACTTTACAACACCGAACTGATTCCATGGCTATTCGGCAGGCATTACTCAATACCTCACAAGTAAAATTACGTAACGGGCTAATGTCTTTTGGCACAATTGAGTTGGTGTTAAATGGAAGCGAAACCTGTCAAGGCGGGGGGTTAGAATCCTTATCGCCGTCACCTTGCTCGTAATAACTTTCCTTCTGGTAAAGCCATCAGATCAATCTACAGAGGGAGAGCAGAATTTTTGGACAGCGTTAGCAAAGCTATACAATCAACGCGATATTGAAGGTTTGTGAGGGTTACGCTAATAGTCATCAGAACAGTGCTAACCCTCAACGGTTATCAGATCATAGTCAGAGTGATTGAGAAGAAGATGAATAAAAAAAACGAATTTTATAATAAGTGAAGTAGTTTTTTGCCCCTCGCATTGCCATAAGGTCGTAACAGGGAAGGAGCGTTGAACATGAAAAACAAAATATTGCTGGGTGTCGTATTTCTCTTAACGGGATGTCCTGGGCCTGGCGATCGAATGGTGGGGCGCGTATCTACAACGGCGTTTCTCAAAGACAATCGAGTTTGTGTAGTGTCGCCACTGGAGCCACAAGAAAGTATCACTGCCATTCAAATCAACAGCGATAAAAGTGACTCCTTTCACAGGGTTTTTGATGACAAGCCTGTTTATGTTCCAAAAGGTGAGTGCCTTCCTGTGTTCGGATTTAAATTCACAACAGGAGAGCGATACTATTTCGCCTATGAGGTTCAATCTGCTAAGTCAGTTTCGCATCTAGTCACAGCTGATTTCTCTTATCCCAAAGAATAAGAAGGCGGAGCGCCCGCTTTGTTGCCCAAACCGGCATGCAGCACACCTGGAATATTAATCAATGGTAAGCAGGTTAATGAAACAGCTTCCCGGCTGGACTGTCTGAAAAATCATCTATACCATTCACGAGCAAACTACATAAGGAGATGTAAGTATGAGCACCCGAAGAGAAATTAAGGATGGGGTATCCTTTGACGTACTCGACAGAGGCATAGTTTACACCGAGGTGTTGGGCTGGATTGATATGGGCCATGCCCGTGGCAATGACGTGGCTGCGTTGAGGCGTCAGTTCGCTGAAGGTGAGCGTAGCAGCAAGCCATCTTATCCAGTCATGTACCGGCAGGATATGGGCGTTTTTAAGTTCAAATCGCGGTTTGGCGTTGGGAAGTTTTCTCACTGGGAAATCAAGCGAGGCCGGGACACCGATGAGATTAACAGAATCATGCTGGCGATGATGATAAACACCGCATCCAGATTCGAAAGCCTGCAAAGTCTGCGTTCATTCTCATGGTATACAGACAGCGGTTTCAGTGGCGAGGATTTGGTTTCCGATTTGTTTGGTTTTTATCGGGCTATCATACCGGGTCGGTATGGCTATCGTCTCAAGCCAGTCAGCTATGATTCAGCTGTTCGGCGCTGGGACTACTATGGGGCTATCGGTTCCCATAAAAATCATGGATTCCGTCCGATTCTTTTTCCCGACCCGGATGATAAATGCCTGCGACATCAGCCGTATAAAGTATATCTTCCGCATTTTATGACTTGGCTCAGGCCGTGGAACGATTTCACATCTGGAATTGTTAAGGTCGTTACCAATGATGGGACATCACTCTCATTCATGGGGACGAAGCAATGAAAAACCTGTTTAAGTGGTCCGCGCTTATGGTTGCTACCGTGCTTATTTGTGGCGGTCTGTTTGTCTGGTTTGTTGCAGCGTGCTCAAATGAGGCGACTGTTTACACACAACACGATTTTTTTAAATACCATACACTGACAGACTCAGATATCGAAAAAGCACCACGTATAACGGACGAGTTCTATTTCGAGTCGCACCCTGGCGACGGTTATTCCCCTTCAAATAGCATCGTATTTAAAGGAGCTGCAGATACTGCATCGCTGCGCGCTTATCTCGAAAAGCTGGGATACACGAAGCAAAAGCGCAGTCTGGGTGAAAAGGAAATATGGGCAAGACCTGATCAGTTGGATGGGGATCAGTTCTATCTGTACTTTAATCCCATAACCCGTGAGGTTGAGCTGACCAAGGTTCTGAATAATTGAGTCGCCGAGGTTACGACTTTGAAAAACATTGACATAGCCGGACTGGATAGCCTTATTGCCATCTATTTTGGACAAGACTACGACCTGTTCGGTAGTGGTGAAAGTATCGATGCTCAAATCAACGCATGGATTGCAGATTCTACTCCCGCCTCTCGGCACGGCTTGATAGGTGATATTGAACAATTTATGAGGGAGAGTGACAACCTGGAGCAGGACTTCTAAAGCCGCTATGGCGCGGAATTTTCTACAGAATTATGGGAAACGACGCCAGCAGAATTCCTTAACCTTTTGAAGAAAAAGGTGAGTGCATCTCTTGCTTAAGGCTGAATGCTGATTTGCCATTCGGATAAAAAGCGCCCCCACTATAAACCCTTGCTAATGAGGTTATACCTGCATTGAGTCGCCTGACCGGACTGAATCCACTAAACGGGAAAATGCTATGGCGATGTCGGTCTCTGCCGCTGGTTATCGCGCTGCTGCTGGTCATCGCGCTGCTGCTGACAGGATGCGCCCGCTCTGACGCGTTGTGGACGGTCACGCATGACCTCTGCATGAATAACTATCACTATCGTCGCGATCCAGCTCCCTGCCAGCAAGTCTATCTTCCGCAGGACGCCACACAGGGCTACAGCATCATCCAGAATCCTCGCCATAAGCTGCACTTTATTCTGGTGCCTACGGTAGCGATGTCCGGCATTGAGAGCATTGCGCTGACGCGGCCCGGACGTCCCGATTATTTCGGCTACGCCTGGTTAATGCGTTATCGTCTGATGGCGGCCTATGGCGCTGAAGTGCCGGAGGATCGGCTCGGTATGGCGCTGAACTCCGCTTATGGCCGCAGCCAGAATCAACTGCATATTCATCTGACCTGCCTGCGGGAGGATGTCTATCGCCAGCTTCAGGCCGAGAGGCGCTATATTGGTGATGACTGGCGACCCTTGCCCGACCGTTTGCTAAACCACACCTACTATGCCCGACGCGTTATGCAGCCCACGGCGATGGGGATCTATCCTGTCTCCTCCGTAGCGAGCCATTTTCATCTGTCGCCGCCGCAGCTGGCGGAGTCTGGCGTGGCGCTCATCCCCACAACGTTCTCGGGAGAAAAAGGATTTATCCTGCTCACCACCCGGCGCGGCTGGGATAAGGGCAATCGGGCATCCGTTGAGTCGCTACTGGATAAACGCTGCGCTATTCTTTCAGCGCCGCCGGCTGACGTTTCAGTCAGGGAGTAACCAATCTTCATCACCCTGAACCTTCAACCAACCCAACCGCACTGCTGTAATTAAGCCCTCTGATAGCATGAACCCGGCTGAAGAGGACGAGATCACCCGCGCAGAAAAACCAGCTCATGGCTCACGCATGAATAAAGACCAGCGGCCCCGCGCGCTGCCAGTGGCATCCTGTCATGCACACGCTGTAAACCCTCCCTTTTTTAAACAGAGTCATCGACAGCAGAAAACTTCTGGTAGAATGCCGATAAAATGAAACGGTGTTTCATTTATTGAAAGTCATCGGAGGCAATATGTCCAAAAATGCAGCATTACTCCTGGCCACAGGATTTGAAGAAGCAGAAGCGTTTATTACTCTCGATATCCTCAGCCGGCTTGGCATCAAAGTCACCACCGTTGCCTGTCAGACTCAGCGCGAGATCGTCAGCTACCACGGTGCCGTCATTAAAGCAGATACGCTGATTGAAGAATTAGCGGACGCACATTTATTCGATGCGCTGATCATGCCAGGCGGGCCTGAGGGTTCTAAGAATCTGGCCGCCAGCTCTGCTGTTACTGCTTTAATTCAGCGACATGATGACGCCGGCATGTTGATTGCACCTATCTGCTCTGCCGCCGCCCGGGTGCTGGGTGGCAATAACCTTCTGAAAGGCCGTCGCTATACATGTTCAGGCGAGCTGGGGCTGGAGGTCAAAGATGGCGAGTATGTAATGGAGGATGTGGTGGAGGATGGCAATCTGCTCAGTGGCCGGGGGCTGGGTGTCGCCTTCGATTTTGCATTAACGCTGGCTCAGCGTCTCACCGGTAATAAAGGCGCGGTCGATTTCCAGGCTGAACACATTTATTACCGTCCGTGGCTGAAGAGGTCGCTTCGCTAAACGCCCCTGAATTTTAGTCAGCCGCACAGAGCGCTGAGTGTTGTGATAGCAGCAAAAGAGACACCGAATCCTCAGTGTCTCTTTGAATCGCAGCCGTGTTCCACTAGTCATTGGTGACTGGCTTACCGATACAGCCCCGCTTTCCCCACCGAACTAAACAGCGCCATCTTCGCTGCGACCACTTCACTTGCCGCCTGCATCGGTTTAACGAAGAGTGAATTAGGCTCGTGTCCGCCCTGTTTCAGCTCCTGATCCAGCGCCACAAAAAAAGCCTTCTTCATGTCGCTGGAGATATTAATCTTGCCGACGCCATAACGAATCGACTCCGCGACCTCACAGTCTTTGTTACCCGAACCGCCATGCAGCACCAGCGGAATATCCACCACCTTACGAATCTGCTGCAAACGCTCGATATCCAGCTTCGGCTGCTTCCCTTTGGGATAGAGGCCATGCGAGGTGCCGATGGCGACCGCCAGCGTATCGGTGCCGGTTTCGCGTACAAAGGTCTCGGCCTGCTGCGGATCGGTATAGAGAATCTCGTTGCTGCCGCCTTCGCCGCTGCCTTCCGCCACACCGATGGTGCCCAGCTCCGCTTCCACGGAGACATTAATCGTGTGCGCTATCTCGACAATCTTCTTCGTCAGCGCAATATTCTGCTCGAAAGGATGAGACGAGGCGTCAATCATCACCGAGGTAAAACCGGCGTAGATCGCTTTCATCACCTCTTCCAGCGAACGGCCATGGTCCAGATGGATTACCACTGGCACACGCGCCTGAATCGCCAGCGTCCGCAGATAGCCGATAAATTCCGGGCCGGTAAACGCCATCTCCTCAGGATGGATCTCCAGAATCAGCGGTGAATCCAGCCGCTCGGCAGTCTCAACCGCCACCCGTCCAAACTCCGCGCTGGCGATGTTGAACGCGCCCACACCAAACTGATGCTGTTGTGCAACGCTGAGCAGATCTTTCATGTTGTAAAGCATAGGTTTTATCCTTGTTGTTCAGGAACGGAGATATCTTTTTTCAGAAACAGCAGGATCAGCGCCGTCAGCAGACTGCCTGCAGCAATCGCAAACAGATAACCCATGACATTGCTGATCACGTTAGGAATGAAGATGACGAAGATGCCGCCGTGCGGGGCGCGTGAAGCACAGCCCAGCATCATCGACAGGGCGCCCGCTAAGCCGGAACCCGCCACAATGGCCGGGATGACGCGCAGTGGATCGGCGACCGCATAGGGGATCGCGCCTTCGGTAATAAACGACAGGCCGAGGATGTAAGTGACTTTGCCGGTCTCACGCTCTTGCTCTGTGAATTTGCGGCGGAAGAGGGTGGTTGCCAGCGCGATGCCCAGCGGCGGCACCATGCCCGCCGCCATACAGGCGGCAATCGGTCCATAGATGCCGCTCGACATCAGGCCAATCGCAAACATACAGACGGTTTTATTTAGCGGACCGCCCATATCGAAAGCCACCATCATGCCGAACAGCAGGCCGAGGAGGGCGGCGTTAGCGTTACCCAGAGAACTCAGGAAGGCGGTCAGCCAGCCGAGCAGCATTTTAATCGGTTCACCAATCAACAGCGCCATCAGTGCACCGGTCAGCAGCACACTCAGCAGCGGCACAATCAAAATGGGTTTCAGGCCGGCGACCGCTTTAGGCAGATGAATATGGTTATTGATCAACAGCGTGATGTATCCTGCCAGGAACCCCGCAATCAGTGCCCCGAGGAAGCCGGAGCCGGTGTGGATCGCCATCATCCCGCCCACTGCACCCGCCACGATGCCCGCTTTGCCGCTGATAGACTGGCTGATGCCCAGTGCCAGAATCGGCAGCATCAGGGCAAAAGCCGAACCGCCGCCGATATCAGAGAGCATCTTCGCTATCGGGCTGAAATTCGCGTCCCCTGGTGTGGCCGCGGTAATCCCGAATGAAAAGCTCAGAGCGATCAGAATGCCGCCCGCCACGACAAACGGGATCATCAGGTTTACACCGGTGATGAGGTGCACATAAATCTCAGACATCCAGGAGCGGGAACCTGACGTTTCACGGGCACTGTTAGCCGGTTCAGACGCATTCGGCTGCGATGCTGAATCCACCAGGCGGGGAGCCAGCTCACCGTTCACGATGGCGTTTAACAGGCCTTCGGCATCTTTTGCGGCTCGGGTAACGGGCACCTCAATCACGTTTTTGTGCTGGAAGCGCGCCATCTCGACTTTCTTATCCGCGGCAATTAACACCACGTCGGCCCGATGAATATCGTCTTCGCTGAAAATATATTCGCTTTCAATCGCGCCCTGGGTTTCAACTAATACATTCAGGCCCAGTTTTTTAGCCGCTTTTTTCAAATTACTTTCGGCCAGGTAGGTGTGGGCGACACCTGTAGGACAGGCGGTAATGGCAATAATGTTCATAAACGTTCTCCAGTGAAAATTTTATATTTATGTTTTTCGGTCTGAAGGAATGGCTACAACCTGGAATACCTCCTTAAGCTTTTTATCTCATTACATTCTCTGATTTATTCAGGATCCCGAGCGGGACAACAGTAAATGAAACATCTCTTCTCGATGCGGGACAGTCAGTAACTGTTCGACGACATCTTCATCGCCCAGCGCAATGGATATTCTGGCGAGCATTTTGATATGACCGACATCTTTATCAGACTCTTTTACCGCGAAAAGAATCACTAAACGAACACTGGTGCCGTCAATGGTTTCCCATGGAATATCGCGGCGTAAACGGCCCACGGCAATCCGGGTTTTTGCGACGGCAGCGGATTTACCGTGCGGAATCGCAATATGGTTTTCAAATCCGGTAGAGCCTAATTCTTCACGCAGATAAACATCCTTCAGAAATGCTGCTTTATCGGTGACCGCGCCGGTCTGGCAGAGCAGGTCAGTCAACTGAGAAATAATCTGCTCTTTTGTCTGGCAATCGACATCGAGAATAATGCACTCTTCTTTCAGAACTTCATTAATCGCCACGGCTGTTGTCATGTTACTTCTCCATTATTAATTAATTGAATTCGATACCAGACATTCTGTGACTCTTGCGATATCTTTCGCCGAAAACAGCGCTGAAACATAAACCACCGGTTTTTCCAGCGGCTCCAGCCGGATGGTGGATATCACCACATCACACTCATGGCGTTTCAGGGAGTCCGCGATATTTTTCCCAGGCACGATGTCGATGATCTTCCAGTCGGGAAAGGCGCGGATAATCCGCCCGTAAAGCAGCTGCGACGTGCCCAGACCGCTGGAGCAGACCAGCAGTACCCGCTTTACTTTGATGCTGTTTTCAATGGCCGCCTGGATATGCACCGTCAGGTACGCCACCTCATCGTCACTGATCTCATCCAGGCTGTACTCCTGCGTCAGCTGGTTGATCACCGCTTTGACGGCGGCAAAAACCGTTCCCAGCTCGGTCTGGATATCATGCAGCAGCGGATTTTTAATCCGGATGTGATATCTCAGACGGTTCAGCATCGGCTTGATATGCGAGGACAAGGACGCCTGCAGGTTCTGGTCGGTCGTGATTTCAATGTTGATGCGCTGCGCCACCCGGCTAATCAACTCCTGCGCAAAGCGGGTTTCACGTTCTGAAATTAGCGACTCATCCTGCAATGGCACCTCACCGCCCGCTTTACCGGAGGAGACAAGATATTGATAGATAGAGTGAGACTCTTCAGCCACCAGCACCGTATTACAGGCGGTCTCGATGCGCTCTACCACCGCCAGCGAAACCTGCCAGGCGTGATGATCGCTGACCCGGCTCATGGTCACAGCGCGCGCGTCGGTCCTGTGCGTCGGCGAGTGACTGCGGTGAATCAGCACCAGAATGTGGGTAAACAAATTAATGTAGTAAGGATCGCTAATCGTATAGTGCAGTTGCTGTTCAATAAAATTGATGAGTTGCAGGGTAAAATGGACAGCCTGCTGACCAAATTTTTCTGAAAGCTCCTGCAGTGTGCTTTCATCCAGGCGGCTTTCCATCATGTCCTGACGGTTATAAATCGATTTTAATACCAGCGCTTTCATCGCCATGCGAATATTCTGGTCACTGCCTTTAATACTGGTGCCGACGCGGCTTTTCAATAACGTTAAATTAAACTGATGCAACCAGACTTCCAGTGTTTTTAAATCATTCACTATCGACGCGCGGCTGATAAAATATTTATCCGCGAGTTCGCTAATGGATGAACTTTTTGGTGAAAGCATTAATAAATCCGATGCTATTTTCAGCATCCTGAAGTTGCTGCTGAAATCATCCACCTCGGTTGAAAAAATCCGGCGCGCAGCTATTTCTGCCTGGGCATCAGAGAATTTAATTGTGATCCCTCTCCCACTTTTTCCGCTGATATTGATGCCCTGTTCAGCCAGCTTTTCATTAATGTCAGCGATGTCGCGGCGTAAGGTTCGGCTGGTGATGGCTGTTTTTTCAGAAATAAATTGCAGGCTCACGTAACTGTTATGAGAAATAAGCTGTCGCATAATCGTCAGTTGCCGCTCAGTCAGCGCCTTCATCATCATCAGGTTCCGCTTAATTTGTTATTCGAGGTGTCAGTTATCATCTAAACAAAGGCCCTCAGCCATGTAAATATTAAAACATGGCCACAACAGAGTGGGCAGGCTGACCACCTGAAGGGGTATTTTTGAAATAATTCGGGTGGAGTGAAACATGTGAGGGAAGAGATTGGGAGGGTTTTGACAGCTCATCGACAGTGACCGAATTTGGTACGATACTCCGATGGCTATGGGCAGAACCTGTCGGGTCTGCGTGGCGAAATCACTACCTGTTTCAGCCGGGTTACGCTAACGCGAAAAAAGCCCGGCATACACCGGGCCAGATTTTATCTTTATGCCATCTTCAACGGCGGGACCTTTATTCGAAGCAGATCCCGGGCATCAGATCAATGCAGACAGCACTGCTTATATTTTTTGCCGCTGCCGCACGGGCAGGGATCGTTGCGGCCAGGTAGCTTCTCTGCCGCGACCGGTTTCTGAGGCACGGGAATCGCTTCCGGCTGAGAGATCCAGTGATCGTGCAGCGCCAGGGCGGCAGGGCGGATCGCCTCAATGCTGGCTTCCATTTCGTCTGGCGTCATGGCGTCGATCTTGTCGAGGTTCTCTTCCACGCCGTGCAGAGCGATAGCGTCCAGCGCAGGCTGCAGATCCGCAGGCAGGGCAGACCAGTCGGTCAGCGCGACACCGCGCATGTAGCCGAAGCACCACTCTTCCACCACGGTAAATTCCAGACCTTCCATCTCGCGGATGCCAAACAGCGGTTCAAACTGCTCCGGGAACTCAGATAAGCGGTCAGCCACATCATTCATATGCTGGAAGCACAGCGACATAAAGCGCGTCATTTCACGCTCGTTGCTCCATTTTGGAATCTGCTTCTCGCCACCCCAAAGAGCCACCAGCCACTGGCTGGGTTCAACGGTAGTGGGGCCGGAGAGAACGGCAGTCAGCAGACCATCCAGCTCGGAGACATCAATAATCGACGCTTCGCTGCCATATTTTTCCAGCATATCTTCCAGCCATTGCAGCTCTTTCTCGGACAGTGGGCCTTCTTTCATGCGGTTGCCTCCCGGGCATGTGAAAATTTCAGCGCGGCGTTGAGCCTTAAAACCGCAGCAGTGTACACCCTTGTGGGCGTTCAACACAGCTAACCCTGTCCGGCGCTGGCATGGGGTTAAACCGCGTTTAACACCATTTTGACCCCATTATGCAGGCGATAGCCTGCTGCACTTTGTGGTACATTTTTGCGCTACAGAGAGGCTGCTGCGTAGTAAATAAAATTAACCTGATGATTATTAAATGAAAAATGGATTTTCCGGCAGCCAGGCTTTAGCTGTATATCTCGCACCACTGGCCGAGAGCAGCCACGGGATCGGCAGAGTCATAATGCGATTTATGCCCGTCATGATCTTCCTGCTGGCGGGCTGCGGAACCCTGTCGCAAACCTCCGCGCCGGTGGGCGACCGTGTTTATTTGACCCACGCCACCTTTAAAGAAAATGTCGATGACATCGTGCATCACTACATGCAGCAGAAGCAGGTTCCCGGCATCAGCATCGCCGTTATTCATCACGGCGGCCCGACGCGCTATTACCCGTTTGGCGTCACTGACAAGGTGCATCGCTATCCTGTCACGCCCGATACCCTGTTTGCGCTGGGATCGCTGAGTAAAGGCGTGACGGCTGAAGTGATTATCCAGCTGGTTGAACAGGGTAAGCTGCGCTGGAGTGATACGCTGGCCGACCTGCTACCGAAAGAGGTTCATCTTAGTCCTGATGCGCAGCGCATCACCCTACTGCAACTGGTAACCCACACCTCAGGCCTGCCGCGTCAGGATATGGACCTGCCGATGCTGTTGCAATTCGTTCGTTATCTTGGCACTGGCGAGAATTTCTATGGCAATCTCGACAGTGACAGGCTGCTGACTTATCTGGCGGACTTCTCTGCACCTGCGGTACGCATGCCACACTACTCCAATCTCGGCTATGCGCTGCTCGGTTTTATCATACGCACCCGTTTTCATCAGGAGATTCAGACGCTGGCATCACAGCTTATCTTTACCCCGTTAAAGATGACTCAAAGCAGTTTTGTCCCGGAAACGCTGCCAGGCTATCCGCTGCGTGCGCTGGGCCATGCAGGCGATCAGCCAAAATTTATCCGCCGCGGCTCGCTGACGCCCGACTGGCATTTTCGCGGCAACATGGTGGCGGCGGCCAGTCTCTACAGTAATGCGCGTGACCTGAGTGCTTATTTGCGCGCACATCTTGATGCCACCGATGATACGGCGCAGGATCGGGCGTTTAGGGCGGTGAACCGCGCATGGTATCAGCAGGGTACGCAGGCGCAGAACATCGCCTGGGTTACCGACACGATTGAAGGTCAGCAGATCACCTATCAGGTGGGGTATATCGGCGGTTACGCCAGTTTTATCGGCTATGATAAACGTAACGGCAATGCGATCGTGGTGTTGCAGAACGGCTTTAACTGGAGCAACTATTTAGGCATTGCGTTGTTGGTCGATTTGGCAACTCAGGATAAAGTGGTCGAACAGTGATCCGTTACCTGAGCTGTGCACAGTAAAGTGAATCGCGCTGTGTTGCCTTACACATAGCATTAGCGTACCGGAACTGAAGTGCGATAAATTTTAGCCTGACTGTCAAAATTCAACGTGGAAATCATTATGCGCAGGACTCAACGTGTACTTTTATCAATGGGATTACTGGTTGGCTCACTGAGCCTGATCCCCGCTGTACAGGCTGCTGGCGAAGCAACGGATAGCGTTCCGCCACCACCGCAGATTCAGCCTGCAAACCCGGGTGCCCAGCCCGCTACGCCTGATACGGGCAGCGCTCAGCCAGACACCGGTGCCGCGCAAAACCAGCCGCAGACCAGCTCACAATCTAATGATGGCATTACGCCGACGACGCCGACTTCTCCGGCACCGTCCAACGGCGCACGCCCTAATTACGAACTCAGCACCATCATCATCGACTACAAAGAGTATAAAATCGGTGACATCGTGCCAGAGAAGTACACCGATAAAACGTACACCATCACCGAGTGGCAAAAGCGTAATCTGCCCGCCCCGCAGGCAAATACCCACTGGGCCTATATCAACGCCAACTACATTCTTATTACCAATGACACCGGCAAAATTGTCATGGGTAAATCAGGCGATATCTTCTTCCGCGGTTAACCTATGCGGTTAAAAAATCAGCCGGTCAGTCAGACCGGCTTTTTTTGCTGAAACGTCTGTCCGCAATGCCTGCCACCCTCGCGGGCTCTCTGCCAGGAGCAATGCTCTGCATCAACCTCCGGGCTGCACCAGAATCCCGCGACCACCGCACACTTTCTGTCATGACCTGACGCCTGACGCCTCACCGGGCAGGTTCATGAGGCCAGCCCAGTAACCGACTTAGCTGACGCATCGCTGACGTAATTTGTGTGTCGCTACAGTTACCGTATCCAATAACCAGACCCTGCTGCGCCGGTTCGGTCAGATAGAAGGTCGAGAGGGCTGTGGGTGCGTAGCCAGCCTGAAGCAGTTTGCGGGCAATGGCGACGTCATCCTGATGCGCATCGAGCGGCAGCACCAGATGCATCCCGCTGTTACCGCCCAGCAACGGCATTGCCTGACCCGCCGCGCGCTGCAGTTCGGTTCGCAGTAATCCCTGTCGCTGACGATAGAGACGACGCATTTTGCCCAGATGGCGGCGATACTCACCATTGAGAATAAAACGGGTCAGCGCCTGTTGCGCCAGACGATGACCACCACGCAGGATCTGATGAAGCGCCGGTCGCAGGCGGCTGACCAGCGGCGCGGGCAGCACCATAAATCCGATACGTAGCGCAGGAAACAGTGTCTTGCTGAATGAGCCGAGATAGATAACCGGCGCATTTTCGGTCATGCCCTGCATCGCCATGACAGGCTCGCCGTGGTAATGGAAGTCGCCATCGTAATCATCTTCAATAATCCAGGCTTGGTGCTGTCGGGCGGCGGCAATCAGCGCCAGACGCCGGGCCGCGCTCATCACCACGCCGGTAGGATACTGATGGGTTGGCGTCGTATAAATCAGGCGAGGTGGCGCCGCATTCCAGTGCTCCGGCTCGGGCGCCATTCCTTGTTCATCGGTGGGGATCGGGACAAGGTTAAGCTGCCCGGCCTGCAGAGCCGCTTTGGCATTGCGGTAGCCCGGCTCTTCAATCCAGCCCTGATCGCCCGGATTACTTAGCAGGGCGACACACAGCGCAAGCGCCTGCTGCACACCTTCAGTAATCACGATCTGTCCGGCATCACAACGTACACCGCGCGTGATACGTAACTGTTGCGCCAGCACGGAACGCAATTCTGCTTCGCCAAACGGATCGCCATAGCCGTGCAGATGCGGTGACGTGTGGCTCATGACCTGACTCAGCGCCCGGCGCCATGCCGCCATCGGGAAATGGTTCAGGGCAGGTATGCCGGGACGCAGGGGCAATGAGCCGGTGTCGATCCACTGGCCTTGGTTAAGGGCATCAATCCGTTTTGCCAGCGGCCAGCTGGCTAACGTGTCGTCATCCGCCTGCCGGGCCGGCAAAGCCAGTGAGCTGATGCGGCTGCCTTGCCTATCGCTCATCAGATAGCCCTCTGCCTGCAGCTGTGTCCAGACGTTCAGCACGGTATTCCGCGAAACCTGCAGCTCATGTGCCAGCTGCCGTGTCGCCGGTAACACCGTGCCGGCAGCCAGCTGGCCTTGCAGAATGCCTTGTTTTATCCGCTGATAGAGTTGCTGCTGCAGCGTCATTCCGGCTGCGGATCGTAAGGGAGCCAGCAGTAATGGCGGGATCACCGATTTCATTGTCTCTTCTCGTGGGTCTATCATTCTTCACGATAGTGGACCTTTTTAACCCACCAGGATAGTGGCAATCTGCGGCTATCATCTGCAGCCGGGAGGCGATATGTCACAACATCTGAATCAATACGGTCAGCCGGTCGGTCAGCCTTTACCAGACTGGCAAACCCGTCCATTACCGCAGCATCAGATTTTCACTGGCCAGGCGTGCCGGCTGGAGCCTTACAGCGTGGCACGGCATAGCGATGCCCTGTTTGAGGCGTGGTCGCTGGCGGAGGATGAGCGTGACTGGACTTATCTGTTTATGGGGCCGTTTAGTGACCGGCAGGCATTTCAGGATTATGCAATGCAACTGGAGGCCAGCCGCGACCCGCTGCATTTCGCTGTGATCGATCTCGCAACAGATCAGGCGGTGGGCACCCTGTCGTTAATGCGCATTCAGCCTGAACATGGCGTGATAGAGGTCGGACATGTCGCCTTTTCGCCCCGGCTGAAGCAAACCCGCATGGCAACGGAGGCGCACTTTTTGCTGATGCGCTACGCGTTTGAAACGCTGGGTTATCGCCGTTATGAATGGAAGTGCGACAGCTGTAATGCCCCTTCACGAAAAGCGGCGGCACGGCTTGGTTTCCGCTTCGAAGGCGAGTTCCGTCAGGCCATCGTCTATAAAGGGCGTTCGCGTGACACCCGCTGGTTCTCGATTATCGACAGCGAATGGCCACGGGTGAAAAAGGGGATGCAGCGCTGGCTGTCCGGGGATAACTTTACCGCCGACGGTCAGCAGCGCGAGAAGCTGGAAACGCTGCGCGACAGGCCCTGAGCGGGGAGCTGACCCGGTGAAGTCAGACAGGATTTGAGGTGATGGGCCTCTGCGGTAATCCGCAGAGGCGTGACCAGAAAAACGGGCGTTATGACTGTGGCACGATTTTAATTTCAACCATACCAATGCCTAATTTGCGCGGATCCTGACCGGTGATATTGCCGGTGTTACTCAGTTGCGGCTCCGGTGGTGCAATCACCAGACGATGGCTGGCCGTTGGGTTGTCAAAATGCAGGGTATGCGTCGAAACCTCTTCACCCAACGACAGCAACTGCTGCTGGTCGCCGACCCGAACCGGAATGGCGCGGTGTGCATTGGGGCCATACGCGCGCGCGGTGATCACCAGATCGAACTTTGCGGGCAGCGCATCGACATAGTCGATATGCACTTCTGGTGCGAGATTGGCGTTAGACCAGCGTCCCCAGATCTCTGGCCGTGAGATGCCGCTAAAGCTTTTAACACTTTCCGGTGCGCCAGGCACGTCGAGCCGGAAGCTGTCGGCGCTGTAGCGAATATTGTTATCTTCAATACGAAGCTGCGCCAGGTTCTGCTGGTAACGCGCATCGCTGACGGCGCCGTCCGGGAACTTCACGTTGCCTTTCCACTGCGCTTTATCGACGTGCGTCACCGACGGCGTGCCACCGAGCTGCCCCATCGCCACACAGAGATCGCCGGAGAGGGCCAGCGAAGGCTGCCAGAGCCGCGCCATTTTAAAACAGCGATCCACCCAGAGGAATTTATCAGCGGAGGTGAAATCGGCCAGCTGATAGCGCAGCGGAGCCGAATATTCTCCTTCCGGCATTGGCTCTACATGCTTGTCACTGATACGGAACAGAATCGGCAATTTAAAGGTGGTGCCTGAGAAGCTGAAGGTATTCTTCGCCTGATCCACCGTGAAGTTGTCTATCTTCTTCGGGAAGTTCCACAACTGGATGATGTCAGGTTTCCAGCTCGTCACCTTACTTTTCATATCGTCGAACTGGGTGGAGAGCGAAATCGAGGAGAGGCTGCTGCGGCCCAGACCAATCGCATTGTCACCACCGAGAATATCCAGCAGCGTGGCGCCATTATCCAGCGTGCTGCGCTTCGCTTCCATCAGCTCCGCCTGCGGTTTATCGCCGCGAATCACCATGAACAGATTGCGACGAGGCTGTTTAACCAGCCACGCATGCGCCGTGTTGTTCATCGCCAGATGATCGGAACTCACCACAATCACGGTATTTTTGAACCACGGTGATGCCTGTATGCGCGAAATCAGACGCGCAACATGCTCCTGCGAACAGGCGACTGCACTGAATGACTGGTTTGGTTTGCCCTCAATGCTGTAACTCCGGCGATCGCAGCTGCGCGAGATAAACCCGTCAGGATGATGGGTGTCGACGGTCAGGGTAAACAGCGCAAAAGGTTTACCGGCCTGTGAGAGTTCCTGATATTTCTCAAAGACTTCATCCAGCACGGTGTCGTCGTAATAACCCCAGTTATTGCGGTAGGTGGGATCGGCAACGCGGCTTTTCAGTTCCTGCGAACCATACAGGTTTTCGGGATCGAAACCGTGCGATTTCAGGAAGACGTCTTTACCGGCAAAACGCAGATCGGCGCCCTGAATAAACCAGTTCTGGTAGCCGGAGTTTTTCAGGATGTCGCCCAGACAGACGTTCTGGGGATAGAAACTGGAGAGTGACGCCGACGCATTGCCATCAAATGGCGCAAACAGCGGAATGCCACACTGTGAGGCAACCATGCCCGCGATAGTGTAATCGGTGCCAGGCAACTGTTCGGTTTCGCTGAAGTCGATGCTCTGCTCTTTCTGCCGGCTTAGCTCCGGCGCTAAACCAGGAAAAGCGATGGGGTTAAAATAGGTGCGCTCTAAGCTTTCACCATAAATGTAAACCACGTTGAGGTGCGGCTGCTCAATGCGATTACGCGGCACCCTGTAGAAGTTGTCGAAGTCAGAATCCGCCAGTTGGGTATGCGACACAATCAGCGTCGCGACCTGGCGAAAAGCCGGGGTGGTCTGCACGGAGCCGAGCGCGCAGACAGCCGCCAGCAGCGACCAGCCCATGTGATGGGGACGCTTACGCCGACGCAGAATCCACGACAGCAGGCAGAACAGCAGAAACAGTACGATGATCAGGCCAATCGCCGGCACCACATATTTACTGACGCCCGCGCCGGTCAGGCTATTGGTCAGGGTATACAGCACCGCATCGTTGATGCCGTCACCCGTAAAATAGTTGCTGGCATAAAGGGTGGCGTTCAGCACAACGAAAAGCACCAGCAGAATCAGAACAACAATAAACCAGAATTTGTTACGCCCGGCTTTACAGGAATAAATGGCAATAGCGGCCAGAAACAAGGCGACGGACACCAATTCGGACAATGGGAAATCCTCTTTTCAGGGTTACGCGAGGCTTCACGCAACCAGCCATCTTCGGGGGATGGTTTTTCGACAATCTATATTGGCTGTCATCCGGCTGCAACATATCCGGCCCGAATTGTGCGGTGGAGAGCAGATTGGTTAATTGTCATTCCAGAAGGGAGGTTATCAGGCGTGACGGTGGCTGGCGCGCACCGTCAGCAGAGCAGAGGTCAGGACGTTTTTCAGAGTTTGCCGGTGAGATATTGTGCTTCGCCGTCGGCAAAACTCCAGTCACCTTTGTCGTTGGTGATAAAGCTGATCATTAAATCGTTGCCCTGTACACCACAATGTTCGCGCAGCTCACGTGCCAGCTCCGCCATAAATTGCTGTTTCTGTTCGCTGCTGCGTGGGCTGGTATAGACCCGCACCATTACCAGATTATCGCTGCGTGTAAATCCCAGTCCGGTATCCTGAAACACCATCTGATAGCGCTTGTTTTCCTGAACAATCTGGTAGCGATCGCGTTCAGGCACGTTAAAGGCCGTAAGCACAGCGCGGTGCGCTGCATCCAGTAGTGTACGAAGTTCGGATTCTGAACGACCCTGAATAACATCAAATTGCAGCAGTGGCATAGCGAATTCCTCATCATGATTAATAACGCTATGGTGACCGCTTTATCCGGCGGGAAAAAGCGCGTAGCCTGAAATGATTATTCACTATAGTGAACAATCACAATGAAAGAGATGAAAACGGATGCGCTGTGGGATCATCTGCACTGGCTGACCGTACTGGCAGAGCAGGGCAGTTTTACCCGCGCGGCAGAGCGGCTCGATGTCAGCAAAGCGGCGATGAGTCAGAAAATCAAAGAGCTGGAAGAGATGGCTGGTGTGTTGCTGGTACAGCGCACCACGCGCAGTGTGCGACTGACGTCAGCAGGCGAGAAGCTGGTGGAGGAGCTCCGCGAACCGTTTTCCCGCATCGAGCAGAGTTTTTTCAGCGTGCGCGATACCGCCGGACCGGTGCGGGGTCTGGTGCGGATGACCGCGCCAGTGGCGTTTGCCCGTCAGCAACTGGTGCCAATCATTGGCGAGTTTCTGCGTGACTATCCGCAGGTGCGTCTGCAGCTGGATGTGACAGACCGCATCGTGTCACTGAGCAGCGAAGGCTTTGATCTGGCAATTCGACACAGTGACACGCTACCGGAAACCCATGTCGCGTTGCCGCTATGCGATACCCGGACGTTGCTGGTGGCCTCACCCGCCTATCTCAGCCTGCAGGGTGTACCGCAGTCGCCACAGGATCTGAAACAGCACAACTGTCTTTACTACCCACGTGGCATCGAGTCACCGCGCTGGCGGTTTGAGACGACAACGGATAGCGAACAGGTGCAGGTTCGGATTCAGGGCAGCTTTGCCACCAACAACAGCGAGTCAATACGCGATGCGGCGCTGCAGGGACTGGGGATTGCGATGCTGCCCGATTTCAGCGCCCGTGAGGCGCTGGCAGCCGGTACATTGCGGCAGGTGCTGCCGGCGTGGCAGCCTGTTGAGGCCTTTGCAGCCCGCCTGTGGATCGTCCGGCCCTGGGCGGCGCAGGTCCCCCGCGCGGTCACCACGTTCACGCAGTGGCTACGCGCGCGCTTTGACCGCTGAGGGCAATGCCAGCGCAGGCGGTGTGGTCTGCATCATCTCGCCGATCAAACTGCTGCGGTTATACAAACCCAGCCGCAGATTGAAGTCGAGATGCAGCCGCTCGTTGCCGGTTAATTTGATAATCGGCGGCGGCGTCTGTGGCCGCTGATGAAACATCACGGATTGCGCAAAGGCGCTGCTGCTGTCGGCATGTAAACGCTGATAGTACCAGGCGCTGGCTTCGCCTTTACGCAGATAGAGATTGGCCCGCCGGTATTCACGCATCGCAACCTGCTGTGCCAGCGACAGGAGCTGGCGCGAGGGATTATCAATATTCTGCACAATCAGCGGAAAATCATCGCGCTTCTTCAGTTCATGGAAATAGTTGCGGATACCGACGTTTTTAACCGGCGCCAGTTGTTTCAGCCATTCGCGAATAAACGGGTTTTGCGGTGGCGCGGCCAGAAACCAGCTCTCAGTAACCGGCGCCAGCAGGTTCATCGTTGACTGCTCGCGGTAGTAACCGATGAGATCCATTGGCCGTGCCTCGTGCGCGCGATGCACCCAGGCGAGGTTCTCAAACAGCAGGGTGCTGCAGTCGATGCCGATGCCACCATAACGGTGAATCAGCTCAAGCCGGATAATTTCACTTTTATGGGCCAGCGTCAGATCCGAAGAGATAAAGCTGAGTTCGGGCAGCCACTGCGACAGCGTGCGCTGTGTAATCAGATGCACCTGGTGATCGGGATTATCCCGCCGGATTTTACTGATGTTCAGCGCCATTGAGGTGGGCAGGTGATCGTTATGCCAGACCATCCAGACAATTTTTGGAATCTCCGGCAGATCTTTCTGCTGCGAGACCAATACGACATTATCTTCCTGTCCCGGATCATATTCCGGTGCCTGACAGAGTCTCTGCTGTTTCTTATTCCATAACATCTGGCTACTGAACGATATTCTTTTCCAGTTACGCCAGATTTTATGCGCTGGACGTTGGCGATGTGAAGTCATGGTGCACCTGTTATTTTTATTTTCCCGTCACAGTACAGGCTCTGCCCGTTCCGCGTGCGGCGGCAACGGCTGGCATTGCATACTGGCTGCAATTCCGATGAGTGCGGGAATGAATGAATGGTTTTCCCTGGTGGCGACGCAGTGGTTTAGCGCGCGGAAGTTTCCTCACGGCTGTTTAATTGCACTGCACCTTTTTAATAAAACATTATTTACACATTAGCTATGTCTTTTTTTGATTTTAGGATAATACGGAAATAATCCGGTCATCTTGTCTAAATAATAATATGGTCGCTGTTAATCATTTATTTAAATATAACGAAACCCTTAATTAAGGAATATCTTAATATCATGCTTTATTATCGGGCTGACATAAGGCCTGGTCACCGCAGTCGTGAATATTGCACTTAATAGGTGGGGTAAGCCCGGCTCATCAATCCGCAGCATCAGACAGGCTGAAGAGGATTGTCTACGCTTAAGAAGAACTTACTGAGAAAGGAGTGCGCATGCAGAGTGAAGCTTACGGTTTACTGGCGGTCGATAAACAGGGTAATCGCGTCCTGTTTCTTAATCCGGAAACCTTCGCGGTCGAGCGGGAACTGAACGCTTTTCCACCGCGGCCGCATGAACTCCTGATGCTGGCCCCCTGGGGTAAGGCCTATGTGCCTATTTATGGCGACGGCGTTCAAGGTAATAACCCGCATCCGGGTCATAAAGTGGCGGTCATTGATTTACAGCGTCGCGAGATCAGTGGCTTTATCGATCTGTCGCCGCTGCGGGCACCCCACAGCGGACAGCTGGGGCGCGATGGCAAAGTCTATCTATGCTGTGAGCAGAGTGCCGCCGTGGCGGTGATC
Source organism: Pantoea sp. MT58 (assembly GCF_014495885.1). NCBI lineage: Bacteria > Pseudomonadati > Pseudomonadota > Gammaproteobacteria > Enterobacterales > Erwiniaceae > Pantoea > Pantoea sp. MT58. The sequence goes on along the minus strand of NZ_CP061083.1, from coordinate 3,481,199 downwards.
GATCCGCAGACTGACAAAGTAGAAAAAATTATCCCGATTCCTTCTCACAATGCGCATCGCCTGACACTGTCACCCAGCGGCCGCAAGCTGTTCACCGATAACGAAGAGGATGCGACCATCACCGTCGTGGATCTCTGTGAAGCTGAAGGACGGGTGATCGATACCATCCTGCTTCCTGGCCCGATTGCGGGCATTGCCGCATCACCGAAACACCCTTATCTGGTCGCCAGTGCCGCTGACGCGCCGCTGCTCTATCTGATCGATCGGCAGAGCCACCGTATTCGCCAGCGCATTACGTTGCCGGGTCATCAGCAGCCTTGTCAGGTGGTTCGCTTCAGCGCCGATGGCGAACAGCTGGTGGCAATAGGGGATCAGGAACCGCGGGTGACACTGTTTGACGATCTGCTGAATCCGCTGGGCGATATCAGCGTGGGTAACATGCCGATGGATGGCTGCTTCACGCCCGACAGGCAACAGCTGCTGATTGCCAATCAGGATGATGGCACGCTGAGTGTGATCGATCTGGCACAGCGTAAAGTCATTGCCACGCCGCGTGTTGGCACGGGCTGTGAGGTACTGGGCTATTTTCCGCTCGGTCAGATAAACGGACGATGATAGATCGCAGTGCTCCAGTGCCGGCTGCTGGCATGCTTCTCTGCCTGCCAGCCGCGTTTTCGTAACTCACGCGCAATCATTTTGTTCATGATGCCGTGGCCCAGCAGCAGTACCGTGCCTTGCTGTGAATGATCGATCAGTTTTTCTGCCGCCGCCGAAGCGCGGCTGCGTGCATGTTGCAGCGACTCCGCGTCGCCTGCATAACCGCAAAACCACAAAAGCCGCAGCAGGGCCAGCCAGCACACGGTCGGTAATTGTACCTCACCGGTTTTCACCAGCGGCACGGCGACTTCGCTGAACAGCGCATCAACCTCATGGGGTTCCAGACCGAGCTGGCTCAGTGAGGATTGCGCGCGGGGCAGGGGACTGCAGACGATAAACGTAGCCTGACGGGCAATTTCGATGCTGCGCGGCGGCGGTCCGTCACTGACCTGTGACAGATCGTACGCTTCGCACCAGTCAGCCAGTGCCTGCACACTCTGGCGACCCGCCGCCTGGTGGTCAGGTTTACCGTGTCGCATCAGAATAATTTTCATCGTATCTCTGTCCGGCCTTTTGGTCAGGGTAACGCATTGCCTGTGTTTACGGTGATTTTTCAGAATAAACAGCCAGTGTCATTTGCAGGTAATCTGCGCGTGCGATAACTGAAAATGATGAAGGGAACGTTGCCCCTTTTATCGTGCTTAATGATTAGTGAATCAGATAACTTACAGGCGCTGGTAACTTTTTTTGTGCAATAAGAAGGCGTTTAACTCGCTGAATTTGCGCAAAAAATGGGTGATGACGGAATGTTATAATGAAGTTTTTCTAACAAATATCGTCAGGATCTATTGATTTATCTACGCGCGTAGATACACTAAGTCCCCAGTGATTGCTCACGGTGCCCGATGCACAGTAGGCTCCATCGATTGTTAAGTTATATTCGCTCAGTTTAAGCGACCGGTGAAAAATACACCGGCGAAAGGGGGCGATGAATACGATTCCAACACCAGGGAATCCTTTAACCTTTCATCATGGTTCGCCCACTGAACGTCGTCACCGGGGGATTCCGCTTTCATCAGGGAATCGACCCATGGACGGGCGTTTATCGATCTGCATACTCATTCAGGGATAGGGTTATGACGGCACACAATTCCGTTAAGCAGCAGGCATCACTGTCATCCACTTCAGCCGCCGATGAGCGGTTTGACACCCCTTCAGGCCGCAAAGATTTCTGGCGCGCCACTTTCTCATGCTGGCTCGGAACGGCAATGGAGTACGCGGATTTCGCGCTCTATGGCCTGGCTGCCGGTATCATCTTTGGCGACGTCTTCTTTCCCGAATCAACCCCAGCCATGGCGCTGCTCTCCAGCTTCGCGACCTGGTCAGTCGGCTTTGTTGCCCGGCCCATCGGCGCGTTGTTTTTTGGCTGGCTCGGCGATCGCAAAGGCCGAAAGGTCGTCATGATCTCCACCATTATTCTGATGGGTGCTTCCACAACCTTTATCGGCTTAATCCCGGGCTACGCCTCTATTGGCGTATGGGCGCCTGCCTGCCTGGTTCTGCTCCGCTTTACACAGGGATTCGGCGCGGGTGCGGAGTTATCGGGCGGCACGGTGATGCTGGGCGAATATGCGCCGACAGAGCGCCGCGGACTGGTCTCTTCTGTGATCGCGCTGGGTTCCAATAGTGGCACGCTGCTGGCTTCGCTGGTCTGGCTGCTGGTGGTGCAGATGGATCAGCAGAGCCTGCTGGAGTGGGGCTGGCGCATTCCTTTCCTCAGCAGTGCGCTGATTGCACTGGTTGCGCTGTGGATTCGCCGTCATTTGCGAGAAACGCCGGTGTTTGAGCGCAGAAAAGCGGAGATGGAAGCGGAACGTGCTGGCATGAAGGCAGCGTCGGTGGTCGATCAGCGGCCTTTCTTCCAGCGTACCCGCGCTTTCTGGACCATGGTTGGCCTGCGCATCGGCGAAAACGGCCCTTCCTATCTGGCGCAGGGCTTCATCGTGGGTTACGTCGCAAAAGTGCTGATGGTGGATAAGTCTGTACCGACCACCGCCGTGTTTCTCGCGTCGCTGCTGGGCTTCCTGATCATTCCTTTAGCGGGCTGGCTCTCTGACCGCTTTGGTCGCCGGATCGTGTATCGCGTTTTCTGTCTGTTGCTGATGTTTTACGCCTGGCCTGCTTTTACGCTGCTGGATACCCGTGAACCGATGCTGGTGATTCCGGTAATCGTGGTCGGTATGGCGCTGGCGTCACTGGGTATTTTTGGCGTGCAGGCGGCCTGGGGTGTCGAGATGTTCGGTGTTCATCATCGCTATACCAAAATGGCGGTGGCTAAAGAACTGGGCTCGATTTTGTCCGGCGGCACCGCACCGCTTGTTGCCGCTGCTATGCTTTCTTATACCGGTCACTGGTGGCCGATTGCAGTCTATTTCTCGGCAATGGCCGCCATTGGATTCTTTACTACCTTTGTCGCGCCTGAGACGCGAGGGCGAAATCTGAATCTGCCTGAAGATGCCATCTAGCAGTACCTGAGGATCTCATCTGCCAGAAGAGAGCGACAACCAGCAGGCCGTGTAAAGCGGCCTGTTTTTATGGAGGGACATGATGTGCCTAAGTCATTAACGGGAAAAGTGACCCGCAGAGAAGTTGCGAAAGCGGCAGGCACCTCAGTGGCAGTCGTCAGTTATGTCATTAACAACGGGCCGCGTCCGGTCGCTGAGGCCACCCGTCAGCGGGTACTTGAAGCGATTAAAGCGACGGGTTACCGGCCAAATGCCGCAGCACGCGCACTGGCATCCGGTAATACCAAGACCTTTGGATTGGTGGTGCCTAATATCGGCAATCCTTTTGTCGCCTCCATGGCGCACATGTTGCTGCAGGAGTCGATGAACCACGGTCACGTTATGCTGCTGGGAGATGCCGGTGATGACCGCAGGCGAGAACTGGAGTTAATTCAGGGACTGCTTAACCGTCAGGTGGATGGGCTGTTTTACAACAGCGTCGATCGCCATCCTTACATTGATTTGATTAAAGCCAGCGGTACGCCGCTGGTGATGCTGGAGCGGGTTGAGCCACAGCCGGGCGTTAACATGCTGCGGGTGAATGAACGTCAGGCCGCCTGGCAGGTAACGGCGCATCTGTTAAGTCACGGCTATCAGCAGGTCGGCATTATCAGCGGTCCGGTCGATATGCTCAATGCACAGGATCGCATCCAGGGCTGGCGTGATGCAATGCAGGATCGTGGCCTGCACATTGATGAGTCGCTGATGTTTCCCGCCAGCTACACCCCTCAGGGTGGCTACGAGGCAGCGCAGGCTATGATCGCGCGGGGTTGTGTGCCGCGTGCACTGTTTACCAGTAACGAAGGTCAGGCGATTGGTGCGCTTCGCGCCTTTTCCGAACATCAGATTCGGGTGCCGCAGGATGTGGCGCTGGTCTGCTTTAACGGAACCAATCACTCGTCATTTCATGTCCCGACATTAACGACTGTGCGCCAGCCACTGCGTGACATGGCCCGCTCTGCGATTCAGATGCTGAAAGAGGGCGAGAGCGAAGCGCAATTGAAGGAGTTTCCACACTATCTTGAAATCGGTGAATCCTGCGGTTGCCAGCCGCAAAGTCAGAGTTAACGTATAAAAATATGAAAAGAATCATTATTGATTGCGATCCCGGCAACGGTATCGCGGGTGCCAACACCGATGATGGGCTGGCGATTGCGCTGGCATTAGCTTCACCTGCACTGTCGCTGGAATTAATCACTACCGTGGCGGGCAATACACCCAGCGACGTGGGCGCGCGCGTCGCCAAAGATCTGATTGTCCGGCTGGGATCGTCTGTTCCGGTCATCCAGGGTGCGACGCAGGCGTTACAGGAAGATCCTGCGCCGTGGCGTGAAACGCTGGATAATCGGGTCAATCAGCTTGCGCTGAGTGAGCTGTGGAAGGGCGTGCGTCAACCAGCAGATGTTGCAGCGGATGCGTTTGATGCTGCTGACGCGATGGGCAAACTGATTTGCGACAATCCGGGCGAAATTACCCTGGTGGCGATTGGCCCGCTGACGAATGTGGCGCTGGCAATGCAGCGCTATCCTGCGATGGCAGACTCTGTGGCAGAAATTGTCATCATGGGTGGCGTGTTTACGCTGGATGATTATATCAAAGACACCAATTTTGGCCTGGATCCGGAGGCTGCGCATCAGGTATTGCACAGCGGTGCCGCCGTGACGCTGGTGCCAATGGATGTCACCACGCAGACGCTGCTGACCCAGCAGGATCTCACCCGTCTTACTGCTGTCGATCATCCGCTGGCCGATTTTGTGCGAGACACGCTGCGTCCATGGATCAACTATTCCATGGAAACGCGTCAACTGGCGGGATGCTGGATCCACGATGCACTGGTTGTGGCCTGGCTGCTGAACCAGCGGGTCGCGTCTGGCATCGATTACCGTGTCGATATCGAGCTACGTCCCGGTGCAACGCGCGGTAAAAGCTGGCGTTATCGTCAGCCGCTACGGCTTGCTGTCGGCGTACCTGAGCACTGCGGCGCATGGGTTCATGTGCTGCACCGCGTCGATAACACGATGCTGTTGTCGATCATCGAAGAAGCCTTTAAGCGGCTGACTGAGATGGGCGATTAACTCACCCGCTTACTGGCGCGCCTGATAGGTTTGCATGATGCGGCAATGACCCTCAAAGGCTGATAAACGCTGTCAGGAGGTGTGCAGCATCAGGGCTGGATCAAGAGATGCAAAGCATTACATCGCTTCGCACACGTCGATCCAGCGGGCGTTGGTCAGCTCAGCCATCTGCTGTGGCGAGATGCGGACGGCACTGTGGATAGCGCCAGCGGCGGGTAACACTTCGTCGAAACTGCGCAGTGAGACATCACAGTAAACGGTCAGCGGATTCTCCAGACCGAACGGACAGACGCCGCCAACCGGATGGCCGGTCCAGTTAATAACCTCATCAACGCTCAGCATCCGCGCTTTTGCGCCTAGCGCGGCTTTCAGCTTGCGATTGTCCAGCCGGGCATCGCCGCGTGTCACAATCAGCACGACGTCGTTTTTCACTTTCAGTGACAGGGTTTTCGCAATCTCTCCTGGCGTCACGCCATGGGCGCGCGCAGCCATTCCGACCGTTGCAGTGCTTTCTGCCAGCTCGATAATTTCAATTTCAGGGGCGTGTTCGGCAAAGAACTGGCGCACGGACTCCAGACTCATCTTTCTCTCCAGGCTGATCGAAGGCGTAAAAATTGCCACAAGCCTCAGTGCCTGTAAACGAGATAAACGGAGAATTCGTGGTAATTACGTCTGTTTAGCTGCCGCTCAGGGTGCAATTGCCGCATTGTTCGACATCAGGGATGCGATAACGCTGGCAACAGCTGCGACGGACCAGTTCGCCATTGCGCATGATCATGGTGCGGTAGAGCGGATTTTCGCTGCCATCCAGCAGTTTCTGGTTAAAGAATAGCGCCTGCTCCAGTTGCAGTACCAGCGTCTCATCGATCTGACTTTTCAGCTCACCCAGAAACCACTGCAATGAGTAGCCCATGTTGTTCCAGATGAGTCGGGCGTTGATATCACCATGCTGAGTAATACCATTAACCACCGGGATCAGATGCTGCTGAATCAGCCGATCAATACGCTGCTGAGGGTTAAGATAGCGGGCTTCTTCATCCTCCTGCACATCAATCCAGAACGTGGCCGGATGACCATTCTCATGAAAACCGACACGAATATGCTCTGGTGAGCAGTCCAGCGCGCGCGACTCCTGTAACAACGCCATGATCATCGGGGGCAGCAGCAGGCCAAAATACCATTGCGCCCACAGAGAGAGCACCGGCTTTGCTTCACGAACCGCATCAGGATGATCGCGATAGAGATAATCGCTGTAGCGCTGGATAAGTTGGGCAAAAGCCTCTGATTGTGACCAGGCAACGAGTGTCTGCGTGTCGTGCGGAGCGGGCTGGCTGAATTTAACAGAATCAAGAAGATAACTACGCTGTTGCTGCAGCCGCTCGTGCAGACTTTCCGCCAGTGGACGGTCATTCTGCCGAAAGATCATCGACTGAGCGTTGAAACGCTGTTCCTGAGCTGAAACGGTTGCCATGACGACTCGCGAAAAGTGTAGATAAGAAAGCAAATGATAATCGTTATTGATTAACTCTACAAGTCGCGTAAAAAAACGTCGCTGCCATCGGGGATTGGGTGGGGAATGCGATCAGCGAACAAACCCGTCTGCGCAGTGCAGAACCGGCCATAGCGCGGCAATGTCAGGGTTATTACCAGCCGAGTTGTGCTTAATCAGGCTGGTTCACTTAAGGTCTCATGCTGTTTTCGCGGAAGATCTTCCCAGGCAAGAATAGTATTCCGGCCCTGATTCTTAGCCACATATAATGCGCTGTCAGCATTGGCTACCGCCTGATCAAAATCATTATCGTAGATAGGCGCAATGCCGGCGCTGATGGTGACGTGGGTTGAAACAGTCTCATTAAAAAGATGGGGTATTTCTAAATCCAGCACATACTGACGGATGCGCTCTGCCAGTTTCATGGCGATGGAGCTGTTCACATTGGTCATTAACACCAGAAACTCTTCGCCGCCATAGCGGGTGACGACATCGCGTGAACGGACTGCATCCCGAATAGCCACAGAGACCCGCGCCAGTGCCTGATCACCCATCGCATGCCCATAATTATCGTTGTAGGCTTTGAAATGATCGATATCCAGCAGCAGCACATAGTGGCTGCCAGCATGGTTTTCCAGAATATTGTCCAGTCGGTTCTTCAGGCCACGACGGTTATACAGTCCGGTCAGTGGGTCGAGCATGCTGAGGTCACTGAAGGTCTCTTTCTCTTCATAGAGTTGGTGCATCAGCCGCAGGGTAAAGTTGTCGGCACGGCGACGCATAAGATGCTGGAGTGAGAAACCAATCAGCGGCAGCATAATGGTCAGCAGAATCAGCGGCAGGTGCTGCCCATTATCAAGTAGTAATACGGTGAGCACCGGTGGCGCGACATGGAGACAAAAAGCCCCCAGATAATCGCTCAGGGCGATGGCACTAACAAATAACACACTGATCAAACTGATAATAAGAAAGCCGCCATCAAAATAGAATACCTGATGAAAACGATAATTAATGTGCCAGGCCCAGAGCGCGCCCAGCACCAGCGCGACAGGATTTAAAAGGGGGAGTTTTACTTTAGACCATATTAAATGTGCAATTAACATTATGCCGCTAAAAGATGCGACACAAATTACCGGCAACGTGGTATCGATTTTCTCATTGCTCATTATTGGCAGCAGATAAAATAGCGAAACGGCGATATTTAAAAACAGAAAAAGCATCACTGAAAGCCGGTATTTACTCTGTTTCAGTTCTTCATATGATTGTAATTTCATTATAAATACTCGTGACGACCCTGAAATACCAAAGCGCAAGCCGGCATAAACAGGTTGTGCCAGACAGTGAGCAAATTATTGCTGGTGCTGTTATTAAAGGTGTTATCGGTCGCAATCTAGCATTTTCCAACTGGTCTGTCATCTTCGTTGCCAGGCGTGACAAAAACAGGCTGCAAGCAAAGCAAAACTGACATATGATAATGGGAATGCTTATCATTTGAGGTTTGCGTCATGGGAATAGCGATTATTGCGGCCTGCGGTTTGTGGGGCGTCAGTTGGGCGCTGGGTAAAAAACTGGATAGTGCGTGGGGCGTATTGTTGCCCTGCATCGCGCTGCCGCTGTTCGCGTTATGGGAACCCAGCTTCAGCCAGTGGCGGCTGGTGATGACAGTTGCGCTGCTGCTGACTGTCGTCATGCTATTTAACCAGCGTCTGCGTCACTATCTGTTATTGCCTTCGTGTCTGGCGTTAGCAGGTGGACTGGCGGCGATCTCTGTGAATTTTCATCTGAGTTAATACAGGCGTAAAGGCGTAAAGCGGGTGTTCAGGGTGTCGCGACCGGGAAAGTGAATGCCACGGGAAGAAAACAAAACAGGAAAGGGATAAAGCGACGCTGCAACAATGCAGCTGAGACCAGCAGGAAAGCCAGAGGATGACAACGTTGGTGCGAAGAGAGGGACTTGAACCCTCACGTCCGTTAAGACACTAACACCTGAAGCTAGCGCGTCTACCAATTCCGCCACCTTCGCATCGAGTTGTCTGTTCATATCACCGCAATGGTGCGAAGAGAGGGACTTGAACCCTCACGTCCGTTAAGACACTAACACCTGAAGCTAGCGCGTCTACCAATTCCGCCACCTTCGCGCAGTGCTCGCGATATGAAACATGTGATTTTGGTGCGAAGAGAGGGACTTGAACCCTCACGTCCGTTAGGACACTAACACCTGAAGCTAGCGCGTCTACCAATTCCGCCACCTTCGCATACCCGTAACATCCTGAGAATGTTACAACCACGGAGGCGCATTCTAGAGATTTTACTCTTTGCGTCAACAACTATTTCGTCGGGCTGAAACGATCGCTGTAAAAAGCAACGTTTTCAGCCCGGCAACGCGATTAATGACGTTAAAAGCCCTTATCGTGTTTTGGCACCACGACCATAGACGGCGCGATAAACTTTAAAGCGGCCGGTCTGTGCGATGACTTCGTGGCTGCCGAAAGCTTCATCCAGCACCTGCGGATAAGGCAGGAACGTGTTCGCAACAATACGCAGTTCGCCACCGGTGTTCAGGTGCTTTACTGCTCCCCGGATCAGCGCCTGTGCGGCGTCGAGGCTGGTCTGGGTGCCTTCATGGAACGGCGGGTTAGAGATAATCATGTCGAAACGGCCGGTCACGTCAGAGAAGACGTTGCTGGCGAAAACTTCGCCCTCGATGCCATTGGCGGCCAGCGTCAATTTACTCGCTTCAATGGCTGCGGCATGCACGTCGCACAGCCACAGGCGTACTTTAGGCGAACGGGCAGGCAGTGAGGCGGCAATTACGCCTGCGCCACAGCCCATATCCAGCACTTTACCTTTAGTGTGCGGGGTAAAGGTCGACAGCAGCAGGGCGCTGCCGCTATCCAGACCGTCACGGCTGAAGACGCCAGGCAGAGTGTGAATGGTCAGACCATCCAGCTGATACTGATGACCAAAGGTGCTGGCATCGAATGCAGGCTGTTTGTCGAGGCGACCATGATAGAGACCACAGCGACGCGCGCTGTCGATCTTCTCCAGCTTCACCCACGACTCCAGCATGCCTTCGGCACTGCGGACGCCGCTGCGGTTTTCACCCACCACGAACACGTCGCAGCCCACTGGCAGCATCGAGAGCAGGTTCTCCAGCTGGAACTGTACTTCCGGCTTATTTTTGGTCCAGAAGTAGACCAGGGTATCGCATCCCTGCACATCTTCCGGCTGCGCAACCATTCCGTAACGCGCCTGCTCGCCCATACGGCGGCTCAGGTTTTGCCAGTGATGATATTGCTGGGTGTGAACGCGCGATGAGGCGGTTTCCAGCTGAGCGGGCAGGTCATCCTGCAGATCGCCAGCAAATAAAACATGGCGGGCGGTAAATTCATCACTGTGGCGCAGAATGACTTCGCTGGCCGGGGTAAAAGCAGACATGTAGGGCTCCTGTAAGATCTGAGCGGGGATTATAGTGGTTTGTTGGCGCATGTTCGATGGGTTTGCTAGCATAGCGTCGCATTCAGCTAGCAGAACAGGTAACACCATGACGTCCAGGCGCGACTGGCTTTTACAGCAAATGGGAATTACGCAGTATCAGCTGCGCCGCCCGCGCGTGCTTCAGGGCGAAATTGCCGTCACGCTGGCACCGGACACGCAGTTAATTATTGTCGCTGACGCGCCACCCGGTCTGCATGAACCGCTGATGCGCGATGTGCTGCATACCCTCAATCTGCAACCCGCTCAGGTAATGACCGTGACGCCGGATCAGCTGCAGATGCTGCCGGAAACGCTGAACTGCGCGGGCTGGCTGCTCGGCGTAGAGAGCGAACAGACTTTTAATGGCGTGGCATTAACCAGCGCCTCTTTCAATGAACTGATCAGCAGCGGCGTCGCCAAACGCGCGCTCTGGCAACAGATGTGTAACCATGACAGCCATCTCTTTACTCACCCCTGACGACCTGGCGCAGGCCTTTGCCATTGAGCGTCGTAGCCACGCGTTTCCCTGGAGTGAAAAGACGTTTGCCAGCAATCAGGGCGAGCGCTTTATTAATTTACGTCTCGACGCCGACGGCAAAATGGTCGCCTTTGCCATTACTCAGGTGGTGCTGGACGAAGCCTCGCTGTTTAACATCGCGGTCGATCCTGACTTTCAGCGCCGGGGATATGGCCGCCAGCTGTTGCAGCATCTGATCGATGAGCTGATCAAACGCAACGTGCTGACGCTGTGGCTGGAAGTGCGGGCCTCGAACCTGCCCGCCATTGCGCTCTATGAGCAGCTTGGATTCAATCAGGTCAGTCGTCGCCCCAACTATTATCCCACCGCCAGCGGCCGTGAAGATGCCATTCTCATGGCCCTGACGCCGTAGTGGTGTTAAGGAGCTTTAATGACAGATAACTGGGACTGCATCCTGTTTGATGCGGACGATACCCTTTTCCATTTCGACGCCTATGCCGGTTTGCAGCGCCTGTTCGCCGGCTATGACGTGCAGTTCACCGACCAGGATTACAGCGATTATCAGGCGATCAACAAGCCGCTGTGGGTCGATTATCAGAACGGCGCCATCTCAGCGTTACAGTTGCAGACTCAGCGTTTCAACCACTGGAGCGAAAAGCTCAGCGTGGCACCAGAGATCCTCAACAGCGGCTTCCTCAGCGCGATGGGCGAGATCTGCACGCCGCTGCCGGGCGCGGTCAGCCTGATGAACCAGCTGCATGGCAAGGTAAAGATGGGGATCATCACCAACGGCTTTACCGCGCTGCAGCAGACGCGTCTGGAGCGCACCGGCTTCCGTGATTACTTCTCGGCGCTGGTAATCTCTGAGCAGGTTGGCGTGCCAAAACCGGCGGCCGCGATTTTTGACTACGCGCTGGAGCTGATGGGCAATCCGGATCGTGAGCGGGTGCTGATGGTGGGGGATACGCCAGAGTCAGATATTCTGGGCGGGATGAACGCGGGAGTGAAAACCTGCTGGCTCGATCATGGCACCCGACCGCTGCCAGAACATATCAAACCCACCTGGCAGGTTAAATCGCTGGGTGAGCTGGAAGCGTTGTTGATTGGCTAACGGAACACGCCTCGCAAATCCACATTTTTCCACTAATAAGGCCGCATTGCATGCCTTCAGACTGCTGAAAAACTCAAATCAAGGCACATCTGGCAACGATTGATTAGCTCAATACGCAGGGAACCGGGTCAGAGGAGGAAAGCGTCCCGCGCCATGGAGGGCGCGGGCCGAGCGGGCCAGGGATTGGCGTAAGCGACTTTCCGATCTGACCCGCTTTCCTGCGCAGGCTCGGTCTCACAGCGATCAGGCCAGGGTTTGTCAGCAGTCTGAGGCCCACACAGCGGGCCTTTCTCGTTTTATCTTTACCGCAGCGCAGAACACTACTCTTTCTTCTCGTCGTCCTCATCCCGGTCCTCTTTCACCGGGGTGCTGGCGGTAAGCAGGAACGGCGACTGCTGCCAGCGGGTGCGGCGATGGCGCAGCAGGGTGCGGGAGAGAATAATGCCGATCGCCAGTGCCAGCAGCATCATCAGACGCAGAATATTGGTGGTGTTATCGACCTGATGCGAGTCGGTGACCAGCACGTGGGTATCCAGCGTCACGCGCAGGAAGCCCAGCGGGCCATCGCTCCCGGCCAGCGGCTGCACAATCTGATGGTTGAAATAGCTGCCTGCGCGCTGACCATCGAGCGCCAGCCGATCACGCACATTAATATTTTCACCGCTGTGCGCCACCAGACTGCCGTCGCCGTCATACACCGACGCATCCAGAATACGACTGTTAGCCGTCATCTGGTTAAGAATGGCTTCTATCTGAGTGCGGTTATTTTCACTGTTGTCCATCAACGGCTTAAGACTAAACGCCACCTGGCTGGTCAGTGTATGTGCCAGCTCCTCGACCTGTTCAGAACGCGCCGCCTGATGACCAAGACTGAACCAGGATGCGCCCTGCATCAGCACAACCAGCAGCGCCATGGAGATCAGAACGATCACGGTCCGATGTAAGCGAAATTTCAGTGCGGTTTTAGCCATTACTCATCCGGGTCATATCACAACAGAAAGCCTGGAGATTATGTTGCCAGAAGCGGCGCAGACAAGGTAGCCTCTTGCGTGGTTTTGTTGTCCCTACAGGAGCTCTGATGCCAAATCGTTTAACCTGGTGCGATCTTCCCGCCGATGTTTCCCTCTGGCCGGGTTTGCCCCTTTCTCTTAGCGGTGATGAAGTGATGCCGCTGGATTATCGCGCTGGCCGCACCGGCTGGCTGCTGTATGGCCGCGGGCTGGACAAGCAGCGGCTCACCGATTACCAGCACCAGCTGGGGGCCGCGATGGTGATCGTCAGCGCCTGGAACGTCGATGAGTATCAGGTGATTCGACTGGCAGGATCGCTGACGCCGTTTGCCAGCAAGCTGGCGCACGATGCCGGGCTGGATGTTGCGCCGCTGGGCAAAATCCCGTATCTCAAGACGCCAGGCCTGCTGGTGATGGATATGGACTCGACCGCGATTCAGATCGAGTGCATCGATGAGATTGCAAAACTGGCGGGCTGCGGCGAGCAGGTGGCGGAAGTCACGGAGCGTGCGATGCGCGGCGAACTCGACTTCACCGCCAGCCTGCGTCAGCGCGTCGCCACGCTGCAGGGCGCAGATGCCAATATTCTGAAACAGGTACGTGATGCTCTGCCATTAATGCCAGGCTTAACGACGCTGACGCAGAAGCTGCAGGCGCTGGGCTGGCAGATTGCTATCGCTTCCGGCGGCTTTACCTATTACGCCGAATACCTGCGCGACAAGCTGCATCTGTCGGCGGTGGTGGCCAATGAACTCGAAATTCGCGACGGCAAACTGACCGGCAACGTGCTGGGTCCGATTGTCGACGCACAATACAAAGCCGATACCCTGAAGAAGCTGGCGGAGCGTTTTAATATCGCGCCGGAACAGACGGTGGCGATCGGCGATGGTGCCAATGACCTGCTGATGATCAAAGCCTCAGCGCTGGGCATTGCGTTCCATGCTAAACCTAAGGTGAATGAGCAGACCGCGGTCACCATTCGCCATGCCGATTTAATGGGGGTGTTCTGCATCCTCACCGGCAGCCTGATTCACGAAGAGCGTTAACTGAGGTATTGATTTGGCCAAAGCGGCAAAACGCGCATTTGTCTGTAACGAATGTGGCGCAGATTACCCACGCTGGCAGGGGCAATGCAGCGCCTGTCACGCCTGGAACACCATCACCGAGGTGCGCATTGCTGCCTCGCCTGCTGCTGCGCGTAACGAGCGCCTGAGTGGCTATGCCGGCAGCGCCGGAACCAGCCGGGTGCAGAAGCTCTCTGAAATCAGCCTGGAGGCGTTACCGCGCTTCTCGACCAGCTTCAAAGAGTTTGATCGGGTACTGGGCGGCGGGGTGGTGCCGGGCAGCGCCATTCTGATTGGCGGCAGTCCTGGTGCGGGTAAATCCACGCTGCTGCTGCAGGTGATGTGCCGGTTGTCAGAGGGGATGAAAACCCTGTACGTCACCGGTGAAGAGTCACTGCAACAGGTTGCGATGCGCGCCCATCGTCTGGGATTACCCACCGAAAATGTGAATATGCTGTCGGAAACCAGCATTGAGCAGATCTGCCTGATCGCCGAACAGGAGCAGCCGCAGCTGATGGTGATCGACTCGATCCAGGTGATGCACATGGCGGAGATCCAGTCATCACCCGGCAGCGTCGCGCAGGTGCGTGAAACCGCCGCCTACCTGACGCGCTTCGCTAAAACGCGCGGCGTCGCGATCATCATGGTCGGTCACGTGACTAAAGATGGCTCACTGGCCGGGCCGAAAGTGCTGGAGCACTGTATCGACTGTTCGGTGCTGCTGGATGGCGATGCCGACTCCCGTTTCCGCACCCTTCGCAGCCATAAAAACCGCTTCGGTGCGGTCAATGAGCTGGGGGTGTTTGCCATGACAGAGCAGGGCATGCGTGAAGTCAGCAACCCGTCCGCTATCTTCCTGTCACGGGGCGAAGAGGTTACCTCTGGCAGCTCGGTGATGGTGCTGTGGGAAGGCACGCGTCCACTGCTGGTGGAGATTCAGGCGCTGGTCGATCACTCCATGATGGGCAACCCACGCCGCGTAGCGGTGGGTCTGGAGCAGAACCGCCTGGCGATACTGCTGGCCGTTTTACATCGTCATGGCGGATTGCAGATGGCGGATCAGGATGTATTCGTCAACGTGGTTGGTGGTGTTAAAGTCACCGAAACCAGTGCGGACCTGGCGCTGATGCTGTCGATGGTGTCGAGCCTGCGCGATCGTCCGTTGCCGCAGGATCTGGTGATCTTCGGCGAAGTGGGACTGGCCGGTGAGATCCGTCCGGTGCCCAGCGGTCAGGAGCGCATCTCTGAAGCGGCGAAGCATGGCTTCAAACGCGCCATTGTACCGGCAGGGAATGCACCGAAAAAACCGATTGCCGGGATGCAGGTTTTCAGCGCGAAGAAGCTGGCCGATGCGCTGGCGATTCTGGACGATCTGTAATGCGCCTGCGGCCTGCCAGCCGGCGTCGCGGGCAGGCCGCTCCCACCTTAACCGCATTGATGCAGGAGGCACGACATGTCGTCGTTTGATTATCTGAAAACGGCTATTCGCCAGCAGGGCCATACGCTGCAACAGGTCGCTGATGCCAGCGGCATGACCAAAGGCTATCTAAGCCAGTTGCTCAATGCCAAAATCAAAAGCCCCAGCGCGCAAAAACTGGAGGCGCTTCACCGATTCCTGGGCCTTGAATTTCCGCGCCGCGATAAAACGGTGGGCGTGGTATTTGGTAAGTTTTATCCGCTGCACACCGGCCATATCTATCTGATTCAGCGCGCCTGCAGTCAGGTGGATGAGCTGCATATCATTATGGGTTATGACGAGCCGCGTGACCGTGAACTGTTTGAGAACAGCGCGATGTCACAGCAGCCTACGGTCAGCGATCGCCTGCGCTGGCTGCTGCAGACCTTTAAGTATCAGAAAAATATCCGCATCCACGCCTTTGATGAGGAGGGGATTGAACCCTATCCGCATGGCTGGGATGTCTGGAGCAAGGGCGTCAGCGCGTTTCTGAGCGAGCACGGCATTGCACCTGATTGCATCTACACCAGTGAAGCGCCCGATGCGGAGATGTATCAGCAGCACCTTGGCATTCAGACCGTGCTGGTCGATCCCAACCGATCCTTTATGAGCATCAGTGGCGCGCAGATTCGTCAGGATCCGTTCCGCTTCTGGGATTACATTCCTACGGAAGTGAAGCCGTTCTTTGTGCGCACCGTGGCGATTCTCGGCGGCGAGTCGAGCGGTAAATCGACGCTGGTGAATAAGCTCGCCAACATCTTTAACACCACCAGCGCCTGGGAATATGGCCGCGACTATGTCTTCTCCCATCTGGGCGGTGACGAAATGGCGCTGCAATATTCCGATTACGACAAGATCGCGCTGGGTCAGGCACAGTACATCGATTTCGCCGTTAAATACGCCAATAAAGTGGCGTTTATCGACACCGATTTTGTGACCACGCAGGCATTCTGTCTGAAGTATGAAGGGCGCGAACATCCCTTTGTGCAGGCACTGATCGATGAATACCGTTTTGATCTGGTGATTCTGTTAGAGAATAACGTGCCCTGGGTCGCAGATGGATTGCGCAGTCTGGGCAGTTCCGTGGATCGGCGGGAGTTTCAGTCGATGCTGGTGACAATGTTGCGTGAAAACAACATCGAATTCCTGCACGTGCAGGAAGATGATTATGATGCGCGTTTCCTGCGCTGCATTGAGCTGGTCAAAGCGATGCTGGGCGAGAAAAACGCCCAGCCGTAACGCCAGCTGTGACCCGGTCTGCCGCACGGCAGCCGGGTCAGCGCATTAATAGACCATGACCACTTTGCCGCGCATGTGGCCTTCCAGCACACGCTGATGGGCGGCAGTTAACGTCTCAACGCTTAAGCCGTGCAGCGTTTCGCTCAGCGTGGTTTGCAGTTTACCTTCATCCAGCAATGCTGATACCGCATCCAGAATCTCGCCCTGACGCGCCATATCCGGGGTATTAAACATGCTGCGGGTGTACATCAGCTCGAAGTGCAGTGCCGCACTCTTCAGCTTCAGTTGATCCATCGACAGCGGATGTTCGTTTTCCACGATGGTGCAGATATGACCCTGTGGTGCGATCAGCTTCGCCATCGTCTCCCAGTGACCGTCGGTATCGTTCAGGCAGAAAATATAATCAACCTGCTTAATGCCCTGTTTCTCCAGCTCACCGATCATATCTTTGTAATTGATCACCACATCGGCTCCGCGATCGCGGCACCACTGGGCGGAATCTTCACGCGAGGCAGTCGCAATGATCTTCACTTTGCTGCGCAGCTTCGCCAGGGGGATCGCCAGTGATCCAACACCACCTGCGCCGCCAACGATCAGCAGAGTCTGATCTTCCGATGCCGTCTCCAGGTTCAGTCGTTCAAACAAACCTTCCCATGCGGTCAGGGCCGTCAGTGGGATCGCGGCAGACTGTGCCCAGTCCAGACTCTCTGGCTTATGGCCGGTGATGCGTGAGTCCACCAGCTGCTCAGTGCTGTTGCTGCCTGGACGGGTCAGATCGCCGGCGTAGAAGACTTCATCGCCAGGCTTAAAGTTGCTGACTGAGCTGCCCACTTCCAGCACAACGCCGCTGGCATCCCAGCCCAGGATACGTGGCTGCTGTAAGCCGTTCTTCTTCGCCCCTTTGTGCACCTTGGTATCAACCGGGTTGACCGAGGCGGCTTTGACCTCGACACGCAGGTCATACTCGCCTGGCGTGGGGGTTTCAGGGAAAATTTCAGTAAAGTGTTCAGGATTTTCGGGATTAATTGCGATAGCGCGAATAGACATAACGTTTTCCTGTGTAGTTAAGCAAAGAGTCTGGCTCTTTTCTCTGACAGCCTGGTCGGGAGTCGGTGTACATACTCTCTATGGCAAGACCAGCTGTAATGATGAAGACAGGCCTTAAGTGTAGAACCTGATTTTAACGGTGATAAGATGGACAATCTTTCATAGAGTGTTCGTCTGAGGTGAACAATGGCATTTCGTCAGTGGCAGGACATGGCGCTGTTTGCGCTGGTGGCGGAGTGCGGCAGCTTTACCGGCGCGGCAGAACGCGCAGGCCTGCCTAAATCCAGTGTCAGTCAGCGTATCAGCCAGCTGGAGCAGCGGCTGGGGATTCGTTTGCTGAATCGCACCACCCGCCAGCTCAATCTGACTTTTGCCGGTGAGCGCTATCTGCTGCATTGTCAGGAGATGATGCAGGCCAGTGAACGCGCCGATCAGGCTATCGCCAGCCTGCGTGAAAACCCCAGCGGTCGTCTGCGCATCACCAGTCCGGCGGGCATTGGGGCCACACTGCTGGCGCGCTGTAATGCAGCGTTTTTGCGTCTCTATCCTGATGTGACGCTGGATGTCTCGATTTCCGATGAGATGCGGGATCTGGTACAGGAGGGCTTTGATGTGGCGCTGCGCACCGGTCAGCCGCAGGAGTCCTCGCTGATTGGCCGCCGGATAGGCAACTGCCCACGACTGCTGGTGGCTTCGCAGCACTATCTTAATCAGCACCCGCCGCTGCTTCACCCACAGCAGCTGTCAGCTCACCGCTGTATCGCGCATCGCGCATGGAATGAATGGGTATTGCAGCGTGATGGCGCGTTCTATCGCTGGCTGCTGCCGCCTGGCCATCTCACCGACAATTTACTCTATGCGCGCGAATCGGCGCTGGGCGATGCAGGCATTACGCTGCTGCCGCACTTTCTGACCGATGGGGCGATGGCGGATCCCCGGCTGGTGCCGGTGCTGCCGGAATGGGAAGTCGAGGGAAATGAGCTGTGGCTGGTCTATCCGGGCCGTAAACTGAATTCGCCTGCGCTGGCGCGCTTTATTGAGTTTGCGCTGCAGTCACCGGTGTTCAGAGAGTTTTATCGCTGAGTGAACCATCAAAAAGGGCGGCATCGCTGCCGCCCGTTTATTCGATTACTTCGTCATACGCTTGTACTTGATGCGCTTCGGCTCCAGTGCGTCGGCGCCGAGAGTACGCTTCTTGTACTCTTCATATTCGGTAAAGTTACCTTCGAAGAATTCGATATTACCCTCATCCTGGTAATCCAGGATGTGCGTCGCGATACGGTCCAGGAACCAGCGGTCATGCGAGATGACCATGGCACAGCCCGGGAACTCCAGCAGGGCGTTTTCCAGCGCGCGCAGGGTTTCGATATCCAGGTCGTTGGTCGGTTCATCGAGCAGCAACATGTTGCCGCCAACCTGCAGCAGTTTCGCGAGGTGCAGACGACCACGCTCACCACCCGACAGTTCGCCAACGCGTTTGCCCTGATCGACGCCTTTAAAGTTAAAGCGGCCAACATAGGCGCGGCTTGGCATCTCGGTGTTACCGATACGCATGATGTCCTGACCACCGGAAACTTCTTCCCACACGGTTTTGGAGTTATCCATGCTGTCGCGGAACTGATCGACGGACGCCAGTTTCACCGTCTCGCCCAGCACAATGCTGCCGGAATCAGGCTGTTCCTGACCGGACATCATGCGGAACAGCGTCGATTTACCCGCGCCGTTAGGACCGATAATCCCGACAATTGCCCCTTTTGGCACGGAGAACGAAAGATCGTCAATCAGCACACGGTCGCCATAGGACTTACGCAGATTGCTGACTTCCAGCACTTTGTCACCCAGACGGGCACCAGGCGGAATAAACAGTTCGTTGGTTTCGTTACGCTTCTGGTAGTCCGTGTTGTTCAGCTCTTCAAAGCGAGCCAGACGGGCTTTTCCTTTAGACTGCTGGCCTTTTGGCCCTTTGCGCACCCACTCCAGCTCTTTCTCAATCGACTTACGACGCGCGGCTTCAGAAGAAGCTTCCTGCGCCAGACGCGCATCTTTCTGCTCCAGCCAGGAGGAGTAGTTGCCTTCCCACGGAATACCTTCACCGCGGTCAAGTTCCAGAATCCAGCCTGCCACGTTATCCAGGAAGTAACGGTCATGCGTAATCGCGACCACAGTGCCTTCGAAGTCATGCAGGAAGCGCTCCAGCCAGGCGACAGATTCGGCGTCCAGGTGGTTCGTCGGTTCGTCCAGCAGCAGCATGTCTGGTTTTTCCAGCAGCAGGCGGCAGAGGGCGACGCGGCGACGTTCACCACCGGAAAGGGTGGCGATCTTCGCGTCCCAGTCTGGCAGGCGCAGCGCATCGGCAGCACGTTCCAGTTGGGTATTCAGGTTGTGACCATCGTGCGCCTGGATGATCTCTTCAAGACGGCCCTGCTCAGCGGCCAGCTTGTCGAAGTCTGCATCCTCTTCGGCATAGAGCGCATAAACTTCGTCGAGACGTTTCAGTGCGCCAACTACTTCTGACAGCGCTTCTTCAACCGACTCGCGCACGGTGTGTTCAAGGTTAAGCTGCGGCTCCTGCGGCAGGTAGCCAATCTTGATGCCTGGCTGCGGACGCGCTTCCCCTTCGATATCTTTATCGATGCCGGCCATGATGCGCAGCAGGGTAGATTTACCCGCGCCATTCAGGCCGAGTACGCCGATTTTTGCGCCGGGGAAGAAGCTGAGTGAGATGTTTTTCAGGATATGTCGCTTCGGCGGGACCACTTTGCCGACGCGATGCATGCTATAGACGAATTGAGCCACGTTGGATTGAGCCTCTGGGTCTGTTGGTCGTTGGAATGATGTCGAAGTTTAGCCTTTTTCACCGTTTAATCCCAGCCGGGGGGCGGCGAATAATGCCCTGAGGGCGGTGATGCCGGACAACGTATGAAATAACTGTCTGATTTCCGCGCGTAATCGCTGAAATGACGGCAGAGGCAGGCTCAGGGCAGGCGAAGCGGTATCGCCTGCTGCGCCAGCCAGTTCTGTAACGCCTGATCGGGTGCGCTGTCACTCACCAGCAGGTCAAAACGCTGCAGCCCGGCAATGCGGGCAGGCAGCACCTTGCCATATTTACTGCTGTCAGCCACCAGTACCGACGTTCGGGCACGCAGCATGGCGTGATGTTTCATCATCAGTTCATTGGTGTTGTAGCAGGTCGCCCCCTGATCTTTGTCGATACCCGCCGCAGAGATCAAAGCCAGCGTCGGACAAAGATCGTCCAGGATGGTGTGTACGCCAATCGGTGTAAACAGAGCGTTGTCAGCATGAAATTCACCGCCACTGAGAATAACGTTACAGCCAGGTTTCTCTTTCAGCGTCAGAAAGGTGTTCATAGCACAGCAGATGGCAGTGAACGACAGCGTGTCGGGAATCGCATCAACGATATAGGGCAGGGTAGTGCCGCAATCGAAAAAGACCGTATCGTTTTCGTTAATCAGGCTGGCCGCCGCCTGCGCCAGTCGCTGCTTTCTGGCCGCATTCTGCCCATGCTGATCGCTGACAAAATAGTGGCCGGTATGACTTTTTGGGTCGCTGACAATGTAGCCGCCCAGTAACACCACGCTGGAGCCCGGTTCGGTTAAATCGCGGCGAACCGTCATCTCTGAGACACCCAGCAGCTGGGCCGCGTCTTTGAGATGCAGTTTATCGGTGCGTTTAAGCGCCTGTGTCAGCTTGTGAATGCGTTCGTCGCGCCGGGTTTCCATGGTCATCTCTGTTTACCTATCCTGCAATGCGGAGGAAAGACGCCGGAACCGACGTCAATACGCGACAAACCTCACAGATTTTAATGAGTTGCGTCTCATCCGCCAGGCTGGCAACCAATCTTACCCGCATTCTGAAAGGCCCGCAAACCTCCGCTGTGCGGTGACTACCGCTCATCGCCGCAGGCGTTCACATTGCTCAGCCAGCAGGCTCAATGATGTTATTTTGTTATAATAGTAACACTTAAAATCCCGCTCCCTGTCGCATATTGTCGATTTTGCGCACTCATGTTGTGGTTTTTGTCACACATTTAACTTTTAAGAAAGGTTATTGTGACTTTAATAACATTTGAAGTTTGCAAAATATCCAGGAGAAATGGTCATGACAATTGCGGTCATCGGCTCAAACATGGTCGATTTGATTACCTATACCAACAGCCTGCCGAAAGCGGGCGAAACCCTTGAAGCGCCTGACTTTGCGATTGGCTGCGGCGGTAAGGGCGCTAACCAGGCGGTTGCGGCGGCGAAAATGGGCGGCAGCGTGATGATGGTCAGCAAAGTTGGCGACGATCTCTTTGCGCCCAACACCGTCGCGAACCTGCAGCAGCAGGGCGTGGACACGCGATTTGTCACCACTGCACCAGGCAACTCCAGCGGTGTGGCACCGATTTTTGTCGATGACCAGTCGCAAAACCGCATTCTGATTATCAAAGGTGCCAACCAGCAGCTGAAACCGGCTGATATCGACGACGCGGCAGAGGCGCTGAAAGCCTGTGAGCTGATCATCCTGCAGCTGGAGATCCCGCTGGAGACGGTCTATTACGCCATCGATTTTGCCCGCCAGCATCAGATCAACGTGATCCTGAATCCGGCACCGGCCGTCGCTTCGCTGGATATTCACTACGCCTGCAAATGCGACTTCTTTATGCCGAACGAAACCGAACTGGAGATCCTCACCGGCCTGCCCGTCAGCACCGATGACGAGGTGATCCTGGCGGGGCAGTCGCTGCTGAAGCGCGGCCTTAAAAATCTGATCATTACTCTGGGCAGCCGGGGCTCGGTCTGGATGAGCGGCGACAAGGTGCATCGCGTGGCCGCGACGCCGGTTCAGGCGGTCGATACCAGCGGCGCAGGTGATGCCTTTATCGGCTGCTTTGCCTATCTGCTGGTGAAAACCGGCGATGTGGCCGCCGCCATGACACAGGCGTCGGCCTATGCCGCCTGCAGCGTCACCGGGCGCGGCACGCAGCGCGCTTATCCCGACGCAGAGACTTTCCAGCGTTTTCTCAACCGTAACTGAGGTTCTGCTATGCAACAGAAAATTGTTCAGCAATCTGATGGCTATCTGAATAAAACGCCGCTGTTCCAGTTCATTCTGCTGTCGTGCCTCTTCCCGCTCTGGGGCTGTGCAGCGAGTCTCAACGATATCCTGATTACCCAGTTTAAAAGTGTGTTTGCCCTGAGCGACTTCGCCAGTGCGCTGGTGCAGAGCGCCTTTTATGGCGGCTATTTTCTGATTGCGATCCCCGCCTCGCTGGTGATCCGCAAAACCAGTTACAAGATGGCGATTATGATCGGTCTGGCGCTCTACATTGCCGGCTGTATCGCCTTTTATCCTGCTTCGCACATGGCGACCTACACCATGTTCCTCGCGGCGATCTTTGCGATTGCCATTGGCCTGAGTTTCCTGGAAACGGCGGCCAACACCTACAGCTCGATGATTGGTCATCGTGATCATGCGACGCTGCGCCTCAACGTCAGCCAGACCTTCTATCCGATCGGTGCGCTGATGGGGATTGTGCTGGGTAAATATCTGGTGTTCCAGGATGGCGACAGTCTGGAGAGTCAGATGGCAGCCATGACGGCAGAGCAGGCGCATGCTTTCCGCCTGACAATGCTGGAGCACACGCTGGAGCCTTACAAATATCTGGTGATGGTGCTGGTGGTCGTGATGCTGCTGTTTATGTTCACCCGCTATCCGCGCTGCAAACCAGAGAGTAATGAGACATCCCGGCCGTCACTGGGCGAGACCTTCCGCTATCTGGCGGCTAACCGTCACTTTAAACGCGGCATTTTGACCCAGTTCCTGTATGTCGGCATGCAGGTGGCGGTCTGGTCATTTACCATTCGTCTGGCGCTGACGCTGGGGGCGGCCAATGAACGTCACGCCTCTAACTTTATGATCTACAGCTTCGTCTGCTTCTTTATCGGCAAGTTCGTGGCGAACTTCCTGATGACCCGCTTCCGTGCCGAGAAAGTGCTGATCGCCTATTCGGTGCTGGGCGTGCTGACGCTGGCTTATGTGATGCTGGTGCCGAACTTTACCGCCGTCTACGCCGCCGTTTTTGTCAGCGTGCTGTTTGGGCCCTGCTGGGCAACGATCTACGCCGGTACGCTGGCGACGGTCGATAATAAATACACTGAAGTGGCGGGCGCGTTTATCGTGATGGCGATTGTCGGCGCGGCCTTTGTCCCGGCGCTACAGGGCCTGGTGTCTGACACGCTGGGATCAATGCAGCTGGCGTTTGGCGTCTCGCTGCTCTGCTTCGCCTGGGTCGGATTCTACTTCTACGGCGAACTGCGCCATAAAAAACAGCCGGTTGCGGCCGGTCGTCTGGTGGAGGAGTTACCATGAGAACCCGTTTACCCTTAGCGCGTGACCAGTTTCACACCACGCCCTCGCTGCTGCTGGAAAGCGATGACTTCCGGGTTGAGGTGTTTCGCTATCCGGCAGGAATCGAGGCAGTGCGCATTCATAACCGGCGCGGCAGCGTGACCGTGCTGCCGTTTCTCGGGCAGATGATCTGGGACGTGCAGTTTGACGATCATAACCTGACCATGGGCCACAGCTTTAAGCAGCCGCTGCCCGCGAATTCGATCATAGATACCTATGGCTGTTTTGCCTTTCATTCGGGGCTGCTGGCTAACGGCTGTCCCGCGCCAGAGGACAATCATCCGCTGCACGGGGAAATGGCCTGCGCCCGCATGGATAGTGCCTGGCTGGTGCTGGACGATCAGACACTGTCGCTGGAAGGGGAGTGTGAATATGTTAAAGGCTTCGGCCATCATTACCTTGCGGCACCCGCCGTTCGCATTCAGGCCGACAGGCCCCGTCTGACGATAGAGATGACGGTGACCAATCTGGCGGGTGCACCGATGCCGTTGCAATACATGTGTCACCTCAACAGCGCGTGGATCGATCAGGGGCGCTTCCGGCAGTCGATCCCCGAAGGGGCATTCCAACTGCGTCGCTCGATCCCGGCGCACCTGCGACCAACGCCCGCCTGGCGGGATTACACGGATCAACTGGCGCGCGTTCCGCAGGCGTTACAGCAGCTCGATCAACCGCAGCTCTGCGATCCCGAGATCGTCTTATTTGCGGACGATCTGCCGCAGTATGGTGATGAGGTACAGTTTGAGTTGCATGCGCCGCAGGGCTACGCGCTGATGACGCGCTTCTCTACCGCGCAGTTCCCGCACGCGACCCGCTGGCTGCTGCACAACCATGACCAGCAGGTGGCGGCCTATATTCTGCCCGCCACCTGTCGGCCAGAGGGTTTTCTTGCCGCGCAGCAGGCCGGCACGCTGATCACCCTGGCGAGCGGCGAGCAGCGTCACTTCTCTGTGGAGACCGGCCTGCTCTGAGTCGGGTTTAAATCGCCACCAGGCCGCGCACACCTTCTGCTTCCATGGTGTCGCCGCGGCCACGCTGCACAATTTCACCGCGCGACATCACCAGATAGCTGTCCGCCAGTTCTGCCGCGAAGTCATAAAACTGCTCAACCAGCAGGATCGCCATATCTCCCCGTTGCGCCAGCTGGCGGATTACCGCGCCGATCTCTTTGATCACCGAGGGCTGGATCCCTTCGGTCGGCTCATCAAGGATCAGCAGCTGTGGCCGACAGGCCAGCGCCCGGCCGATCGCCAGCTGCTGCTGCTGACCACCCGAGAGATCGCCGCCCCGGCGTGACTTCATCGCCAGCAGCACCGGAAAGAGCTGATAGATCTCCTCCGGCACTTCACGCGCCTGCGCCGCCGGAAAGCGCGACAGGCCCATCAGCAGGTTCTCTTCGACCGTCAGACGCGGAAAGATTTCCCGTCCCTGCGGCACATAGGCGATGCCCGCCTGCACCCGCTGGTGCGGCTTGCGGCCATTCATCCGCTGCTGCTGCCACTGAATCTCGCCTGACTTCGCCGGGATCAGCCCCATCAGGCACTTCAGCAGCGTGGTTTTTCCCACGCCATTGCGCCCAAGCAGACAGGTGATTTCGCCAATTTTTACCTCAAACGACAGGCCGCGCAGAATATGACTGCCGCCATAATATTGATTCAGTTCAGTAACCTGTAACATTTTAGCGCCCCAGATAAACGTCGATAACCTGCTCACTGGCCTGAACCTCGCGCAGCGAACCCTCGGCCAGCACCTGCCCCTGATGCAGCACCGTGACATGGTCGGCGATGGTCTCGACAAAGCCCATGTCATGCTCCACTACCATCAGGGAGTGTTTGCCCGCCAGGCTGCGGAACAACTCGGCGGTGTAGGCCGTCTCTGCGTCAGTCATGCCTGCCGCCGGTTCATCCAGCAGCAGCAGATGCGGCTCCTGAACCAGCAGCATGCCAATCTCCAGAAATTGCTTCTGGCCGTGCGATAGCAGGCCCGCACGGCGCTGGCGTTCGCCACCCAGCCGCAGCAGTTTCAGCACCTCATCAATTCTGTCGCGCTGTTCGCTGCTGAGACGAGCGCGCAGGCTGGCCCAGACCGATTTATTGGCTTTAAGCGCGATCTCAAGATTCTCAAATACGGTTAATGCCTCAAACACCGTAGGCTTCTGGAACTTACGGCCAATGCCGGCGCGGGCGATCTCTACCGGCGACAGACGGGTCAGATCGCTGTCCTGGTCGTAGATCACCCGGCCGGCGTCGGGGCGGGTTTTGCCGGTGATCACATCCATCAGCGTAGTTTTGCCTGCGCCGTTGGGGCCGATCACGCAGCGCAGTTCCCCGATGCCGATCTGCAGCGAAAGATCGGTCAGCGCCCGGAAGCCGTCAAACGAGACGCTGATCTTCTCCAGTTGCAGGACGGGATCGCGCTGCGCCCGATGGCGATCCGCGAGCTGAGGCTGGGTAAACAGGGCATCACTCATTTTTTCCTCCGGCGCAGCAGGCCAATCACGCCGTGCGGCAGAAACAGTGTCACCAGGATGAACATCAGTCCCAGGAAAAACAGCCAGTATTCAGGGAAGGCGACGGTGAAGAAGCTGCGTGCGCCGTTAACAATTGCTGCGCCCAGCAGCGGGCCAATCAGCGTACCGCGTCCACCCAGCGCCACCCAGATCGCGGCTTCTATTGAGTTGGCTGGTGACATCTCTCCCGGATTGATAATGCCGACCTGCGGCACATAGAGCGCCCCGGCAAGACCGCACAGCACGGCGGAGAGCGTCCAGACTAATAGCTTGAAGCCGCGCGGATCGTAACCACAAAACATCAGACGGTTTTCGGCATCCCGCACCGCAGTCAGTACCCGGCCAAACTTGCTGCGCGCCAGGGTGAAGCCAATCACCAGGCTCAGCAGCAGCAGCAGTACCGTGGCGATAAATAGCCCGATGCGGGTTCCGGTCGCCGTCACCGAAAAGCCGAGCAGGGTAGTAAAGCCGGTGAAGCCGTTGTTGCCGCCAAATCCGGTTTCATTACGGAAGAACAGCAGCATACCGGCGTAGGTCAGCGCCTGGGTCATGATGGAGAAGTAGACGCCTTTGATCTTTGAGCGAAAGGCGAAGAAGCCAAACAGCAGCGCCAGCAGGCCCGGCACCAGCATGCTCAGGCAGAGCGCCCAGGCGAAGTATTCGGTGCCGGTCCAGAACCAGGGCAGCTCTCGCCAGGAGAGAAAGGACATAAAGGCGGGCAAGCCTTCGCCTGCGGCCTGGCGCATCAGGTACATGCCCATGGCATAACCGCCGAGGGCAAAGAACAGCCCGTGGCCCAGCGACAGCAGTCCGGCGTAACCCCACACCAGATCCAGCGCCACGGCGACCACCGCATAGCAGAGGATTTTGCCGACCAGCGTCAGGGTATAAGTGGAGATCGCCAGCGGATGGGCGGCGGGCAGCAGCGCCAGAAACGGCATCACCAGTAACGCCAGAGTGATCGCCACGCCGATGCTGATCGCCAGGCGCGGCGCGGTGCGCGCCATGCGAAGTGTGATGGGTTGCGTCATCAGTCAGTCACCCTTCCTTTAACCGCAAACAGTCCCTGCGGACGTTTCTGAATAAAAAGCACGATAATCACCAGAATCAGGATCTTACCCAGCACCGCGCCAATCTGCGGCTCCAGCACTTTGTTCAGAATGCCCAGGCTGAACGCGGCAACCACGGTGCCTGCCAGCTGGCCGACGCCACCCAGCACCACCACCAGGAACGAGTCAATGATATAGCCCTGACCCAGCTCCGGTCCGACGTTACCAAGCTGCGACAGCGCCACGCCTCCCAACCCGGCAATGCCCGAACCAAGGCCAAACGCCAGCATATCGACGCGACCCGTTGGCACGCCGCAGCACTCCGCCATGGCGCGGTTCTGGGTCACGGCGCGCACGTTCATGCCAAGGCGGGTCCGGTTCAGCAGCAGCCAGGTGAGCGCCAGCACAAACACCACAAACAGGATCACCGCGATGCGGTTCCACGGCAGCACCAGGTTGGGCAGCAGCTGCAGGCCACCTGAGAGCCACGACGGATTCGCCACTTCCAGGTTTTGCGCCCCGAACAGCACCCGTACCAGCTGGATCAGCATCAGGCTGATTCCCCAGGTAGCGAGCAGCGTCTCAAGCGGACGGCCATAGAGATGGCGGATGATGGTGCGTTCCAGCGCCATGCCGATGGCGGCGGTGACCATAAAGGCGACCGGCAACGCCAGCAGTGGATACCAGGCTAAATAGTCCGGTGCAAACTGCTGAAACAGGCTCTGCACCCACCAGGTGGCGTACGCGCCGAGCATCAGCATTTCACCGTGCGCCATGTTGATCACCCCCAGCAGCCCGTAGGTGATCGCCAGGCCCAGCGCGGCCAGCAGCAGGATGGAGCCCAGCGACAGGCCGCTGAAGGCCTGCCCCAGCAGATCGCCCCACATTAGCCGTTTCTGAATCTGTTGCAGGCTTTCGGCCGCTGCCGCCCGTACCGTGACATCTGGCTCATTCGCGGGCTGGGTCAGGCGTTGCAGGCTGGCCTGCGTATTGGGATCGCTGGACTCACCCAGCAGTTTCACCGCCCGCAGGCGCACCATCGGTTCGCCATCCGCCAGTTGCAGATTCGCCAGTGCCAGCGCTAATGCAGCATGTACCCGGCTGTCCTGTTCAGCGGCCAGCCGCTGTTCCAGCAGCGGCAACTGGTCTGCGGCACCCTCATTTTGCAGCTGCTGCGCTGCGCGCAGACGCAGGGCCGCATCACTGCTCACCAGCTGGTGCGCAGCCAGCGCGTTGTTTACCAGCACGCGCAGGCGATTGTTCATAAATAGCTTTTTCAGGTTACCCGTGGGCTGTGCCACCGCATCCAGCGGCTGCAGCGTCGATCCCTGCTGGCTGAATGGCTGTTTGTTCTGGTCGATGACCACGGTTTCTGCTTTTAACGCTTCCAGCAGCGGCAGACGCTGACTGTCCGGCGCGGCAGCCCATTGTTGCAGCAGCGTGGCCTGCTGGCTGCGGCTGGCGGCGGCAAAGTCAGCCGCCGGTCCGGCGCTGGCAAACAGCGGCAGCAACAGAAGCAGGCTGAAAAAACAGCGACATAGATTCATAAAAGGAGCCTCGTTTGGGGAGGTCAGCACGGCAGTCGAATGACCACTGCCGTGCTGCCGCTTTACAGCGGGTGACGCTTTCTTATCAGCAACGAAAATTACTGCGCAGTCTTCACCGGGTAATCGGGCTTCTTGTCGTTACCGGCAATGTACGGGCTCCAGGGCTGGGCACGCACGGGTTTATCGGTCTGCCACACCACGCTGAACTGGCCGTTCTCTTCCACTTCACCAATCATGACGGGCTTATGCAGATGGTGGTTGGTCTGGTCCATGGTCAGGGTAAAGCCATCCGGCGCTTTAAAGGTCTGACCGGCCATTGCCGCCCGCACTTTGTCCGGGTCCGTCGTGCCCGCTTTTTCCACCGCCTGCGCCCACATATGGATGCCGACATAAGTCGCTTCCATCGGGTCGTTGGTCACCACGGTGGCGGCGTTCGGCAGGTTATGTGCTTTGGCGTAAGCGCGGTAATCGGCAACAAATTTCGCGTTGGTCGGATTATCGATCGACTCGAAATAGTTCCAGGCCGCTAACTGACCCACCAGCGGTTTGGTGTCGATGCCGCGGAGCTCTTCCTCTCCCACTGAGAAGGCGACCACCGGAATGTCAGTGGCTTTGATGCCCTGGTTAGCCAGCTCTTTGTAGAACGGCACATTGGAGTCGCCGTTGATGGTGGAGACCACCGCCGTTTTACCGCCTGCCGCGAATTTTTTAATGTTGGAGACAATGGTCTGATAGTCGCTGTAACCAAACGGCGTGTAGACCTCTTCGATATCTTTATCTGCCACGCCTTTGCTGTGCAGGAAGGCACGCAGGATCTTGTTGGTGGTGCGCGGATAGACGTAGTCGGTGCCCAGCAGGAAGAAGCGTTTTGCACTGCCGCCATCTTCGCTCATCAGGTATTCCACTGCCGGAATCGCCTGCTGGTTAGGCGCCGCGCCGGTGTAGAAGACGTTAGGTGACATCTCTTCCCCTTCATACTGCACCGGATAGAAGAGCAGGCCGTTCAGCTCTTCAAACACCGGCAGCACCGATTTGCGTGATACCGAGGTCCAGCAGCCAAACACCACCGCCGCTTTATCCTGGGTCAGCAACTGCCGTGCTTTCTCGGCAAACAGCGGCCAGTTAGAGGCGGGATCGACCACTACCGGCTCCAGCTTTTTCCCCAGCAGGCCCCCTTTGGCGTTGATCTCATCGATGGTCATCAGCGCCACATCTTTCAGCGGCGTTTCAGAGATCGCCATGGTGCCGGAGAGCGAATGCATGATCCCCACTTTGATGGTGTCAGCCGCCTGCGCACTCCAGGCGAAACCCATACTGACAACGGTAGCGGAGAGGGCGAAAGCCTTGATCAACGAACGTCTTTTCATCATTTAAACCCCTGAGTGGTTGTTATGTTATTCGGTGAGCTGGAGCCGGGCCTGCTGGAGGCGGTGCAGTGTGATCTTCCTGACCTCCGCCTTACTGACAGCGATGTGATCGGTCAGGATGCGTTGCGCCTCATCTGTCTGCTGCGCAAAAATCGCCTGTAAAATCTGAGCATGTTCCTGATAAGTCGCACAGATGCGATCATCGCGGGTGAAGTCGAGCCGACGGATGATGCGGATCTTCTCGGTGAGTTCGGCGTGTATGCGCGCCATCTCCGGGTTACCCGCGGCCGCGACCAGCGCCATGTGAAACGCTTCGTCATGCTGCGACACCACCAGACCTTCGGTGAGCGCCTCCGCTTCACACCAGAACTGGTTGAGTTCGTGTAACAGCGCGGCACACTGAGGCGCGGGCAGGGCGCAGAGGCGTTTTACCGCCTCGCACTCCAGCACGGTGCGCAGGTCATACAGCGATTCGAACCAGGCAAAATCGAAGTTTTTAATCTGCCAGCCGCTGCGGAACCAGACTTCGACAAAGCCTTCGCGCTCCAGCCGGAATAGCGCCTGGCGAACCGGCGTGCGGCTGACCGCCATCCGTCCGGCGATTTCGCTTTCGCTGAAGCGATCGCCCGGCATCAGGCGAAAGGCGAAAATATCGGCCTTCAGCGCCTGATAGACCCGTTCGGCCAGCGCTTCCGGGCGCGCTTTAGGG
Source organism: Pantoea sp. MT58 (assembly GCF_014495885.1). Classification (NCBI taxonomy): domain Bacteria; kingdom Pseudomonadati; phylum Pseudomonadota; class Gammaproteobacteria; order Enterobacterales; family Erwiniaceae; genus Pantoea; species Pantoea sp. MT58. The sequence continues at coordinate 3,450,000 of NZ_CP061083.1, read as the reverse complement.
GATTGAGGTTGGGTTGTCATCGGCGCTCCTTATTCCAGCCACAGCAGGGTATCGCCAGGGCTGACCGGGCGGCCCGCCTGGCAGGCGATCCGCGTCACCCGACCGGCCTGCGGCGCGACAATCGCCAGCTCCATCTTCATCGCCTCGACGATAATCAGCGTCTGTCCGGCGCTGACCTCGTCGCCCGGCTGCACCAGCACTTTCCAGATGTTGCCATTGAGGTCGGCCTGCACCGCGAGTCCGCCTTCATCCACTTCACCCACGCTGTCAGGCACTTCATCTGCCGCCGGTGCGTTCTGTTCTTCCTGCGCCCATAACTGCACTTCCTGTTCAAAGGCGGTCGCCTGGCGCTGACGGAAGTCCGCAATCTCAGCGGCATGGTCGGCGAGGAACTGCTGGTGCGCGGCAAAATCAAACTGCGTCTCTTCGATGCGCAGGCTGGCGCGGCCTTCACGGAAATCTTCGCGCAGCTGGTTGAGCTCGGTTTCACTCACCGGATAGAAGCGCACCTGATCGAAGAAGCGCAGCAGCCACGGCGCATCGGCTGTGAACTGCGGATTCTTCAGGAAGGTGTTCCAGATGGGCAGCGTGCGGCCTACCAGCTGATAGCCGCCGGGCGAATCCATGCCGTAGATGCACATGTACATGCCGCCAATGCCGACCGTGCCTTCGGCGGTAAAGGTACGTGCCGGACTGTATTTGGAACTCAGCAGGCGATGGCGCGGATCGATCGGCACGGCGCAGGGCGCGCCGAGGTAAACATCGCCCAGCCCCAGCACCAGATAGCTGCCGTTGAACAGGGTGTCGCGCACCTCATCGCGGCTGCTTAAGCCATTAATGCGCTGGATAAAGTCCACGTTGTTGGGCAGCCAGGGCGCACTGGCACGCACCGTCTCCTGATAGCGGCTGACCGCACCCAGCGTGGCGCTGTCTTCAAACGCCATCGGCATCCACACCACGCGCGACGGGACTTTCAGCGTGCTGACATCGCCCAGCGTCGCTTCCAGCGCCAGCAGCAGCGACATCAGGGCGGACTGTGAAATAATGCGGCTGTCGTAGCGTACCTGCAGTGAGCGCACGCCTGGCGATAGCTCCTCAACGCCTGGCTCCGCCTGCGCCGTCAGCGCATTCATCAGCAGGTGCACGCGCAGACGCAGCGCCAGATCCAGCACGTTGTCGCCATACTCAATCAACACATATTTGTCGCCGGCCTGACGATAGACCACTTTCGGCGTGCTGCCGGTGGCCTCGATGGCGGACAGAATCGTGGCGGAGCCGTGGGCGGTTTCAGCCAGCGACGGCACGGCAAAGGTCGGGGGATGATCCGGCCGCAGGGTATCGATCAGGTGCATCTGCGCTTTTTCCCGCGCCAGTGCATCGTCTGCGGTAATCGGGTGGAAGCGGATGGTGTCGCCCGGTTTGACCTGGCCCACTTTCCACAGCTCGGCTTTGGCGATGGTCACCGGACAGACGAAGCCGCCCAGGCTCGGGCCGTCGTGTGTCAGGATCACCGGGAAGTCGCCGGTGAAATTGACCGCGCCGATGGCATATTCACAGTCGTGAACGTTGGAGGGATGCAGGCCTGCTTCGCCACCGTTGGCGCGGGTCCAGGTTGGTTTCGGACCCACCAGCCGTACGCCGAGGCGGTTGGAGTTGTAGTGCACCTGCCAGTCGCTGGCAAAGAATTCGTCGATGGCGGCCTGGGTGAAGAAGTCCGGTGCGCCGTGCGGGCCATAAAGCACGCCGATGCGCCATTCGCTGCCGTAGTGGGGAATCAGCGTCGCATCAAGCGGCTGCGGATCGCTGACCGGGGCCGGTGTAGTGCAGGCTGCCCGTTCAGGCCGGGAGATTGCCAGCATATCGGCCACCCGCAGGGTGCGTCCGGCGTGACCGCCAAACTGGCCCAGTGAAAAGGTGCTGCGGCTGCCCAGATATTCCGGCACGTCGAAGCCGTTGCGCACCGCCAGATAGCTGCGGCAGCCCTGCCGGGCGCGTCCCAGTGCCAGGGTCTGTCCCGCTTTCACCGCCAGCGGCTGCCAGGCGCTGACCGGTTCGCCATCAAGCCGGGCGTCGCAGTCCGCGCCGGTCAGCGCCAGAATGGCATCACAGTGGAAACGCAGCGTCGGCCCCTGCAGGGTAAACTCCAGGCCTGCTGCTGCCTCGTGGTTACCCACGATTCGGTTTGCCAGACGGAACGCGAAATCATCCATCGGGCCGGAAGGCGGCACGCCGATATCCCAGTAGCCGAGGCGGCCGGGATAGTCCTGCACCGAACTGAAGGTGCCGGGTTGCAGCACTTCCACCACGGAGGCGGCAGGCACAACGCTGTCGAGATAGCGCGTCCAGACGTTGCCGCTGCGAAACGCGTCGCTGCGGGTGATCTGGCGCAGATAGTCGAGGTTGGTGGCGATGCCATGCAGCTGAGTCGCATCCAGCGCATGATGAAGTTTTTCCAGTGCCGCCTCGCGCGTGTCGGCATGCACAATCAGCTTGGCGATCATCGGGTCGTAGAAGCTGGAGACCTCGCTGCCGGTTTCGATGCCGCTGTCGACCCGCACGCCGTCAGGAAAGGTGACACCGGTTAACAGGCCGGGGCTGGGCTGAAAGTTCTTCAGCGGATCTTCCGCGTAGAGCCGCACTTCAATCGCTGCGCCCTGCGGCGCCTGCTGCAGACGTGACCAGTCCACTGCATCGCCCGCCGCCACCTGCAACATGCACTCCACCAGATCGAGGCCGGTGACGCATTCGGTGACCGGATGCTCCACCTGCAGGCGGGTGTTCACTTCGAGAAAGTAAAAGGCCTGCTGGCTGACGTCGTAGATATACTCCACGGTGCCTGCGCTGCGGTAGTTGACCCGCTCGCCGAGCCGCACCGCCGAGGCAAGCAGGGCATCACGCGTCGCCTGCGACAGGCCGGGCGCAGGCGTCTCTTCCACCACCTTCTGATTGCGGCGCTGCAGTGAGCAGTCGCGTTCGCCCAGCGCTACCACGTTGCCTTTGCCGTCTCCAAAAATCTGAACTTCAACGTGCCGGGCGCGATCGATACAGCGTTCCAGAAATACGCCTGCATCACTGAAAAACTGCTCACCAAGACGGCGCACGCTCTCCCAGGCGCTGGCGAGCGCATCGGCGTCGGCGCAGCGCGTCAGGCCAATGCCGCCGCCGCCCGCCGTGCTTTTCAGCATCACCGGATAGCCAATCTTATCAGCTGCCTGCATTGCCTCTTCCAGCGAGGCGAGCAGGGGTGTGCCGGGCGTCATCGGCACACCCGCGCTGGCGGCCAGTTCACGAGCGCGGTGCTTAAGGCCGAACTCCCCAATCTGCTGTGCGGTGGGGCCGACAAAGGCGATACCTGCCGCATCGCAGGCGTCGGCAAACGGCTGGCTTTCGGAAAGAAATCCGTAGCCGGGCCAGATCGCCTGCGCGCCGCTCTGCTGCGCCGCCGCCAGAATTTTGTCGATGCGCAGATAGCTGTCGCTGGCCTTCTCGCCGCCCAGGGCGATGGCGATATCCGCCTGCTTAACGTGCTGCGCATTACGGTCAGCGTCTGAATAGACCGCGACGCTTTTCACGCCGAGGCGTTTCAGGGTCCGAATGGCGCGGCAGGCAATTTCGCCGCGGTTGGCAATCAGTACGGTAGTGAACATGATCAGTGACTCCCCTGTGATGCCAGCCAGTTGCGCCAGCCGCCCGTCTCAGTGATTTCCAGCGCACTCTTCAGCGCTGAGCCTTCGCAGATAAAGCCTTTAACAACGCGGCCATCGGCCAGCGTCAGGCTGCCGATCCCCAGTGGGGCCGGAATCTCCGCCACAAACTCGCCGAAACGGGCCAGTGGGATATCCCACAGCTCAACGGTGATCGCCGCTCCCTGTTCGTCACGCATCAGGCCCGGTTTTTTGATTGCACCTTCCAGCAGGGCAAAGAGGCGGTAGTGTGGCGCGGTCTTCGTCTCTTCCACCCAGACGGCATTGCGTTCGGTGAGCTGGAAATTGAGCGGCATGCCGGTGAGATGCGCGCCCACTACCGCCAGCCGGACGTGGTCAGGTGAGACAGGTAAGGTTGTGGATCGGGTCGGCCACGGCTGACCGGTCGCGCCCAGCGGCAGGGCGAGCTGCTGCTGCCAGCGAAGGCCGAATTCCGCCAGCGCCCGATCGTGCCAGGCGGGTGCAATCAGCGTGATGCCTGCCGGGAGATCGTCGTTGCGGAACGGTGCGGGCAGCGCCAGGGCAGAGAGGTCGGCGAGATTGGTGAAGTTGGTGTAGGTGCCAAACTGCGAGTTGAAGTAAATCGGCTCCTGTTTCATCTCCTCCAGGGTATGAATGGTGGGTGAGGTCGGCACCACCAGCGCGTCAAACTGTGCCAGCGTCTCCTGAATCTGACGCGTCAGTTCGGCCCGCAGATACTCCGCCTTGTAGGCGTCCACCGCGCTGTATTTCAGGCCGCTGGTGACTATCTCATGCACTACCGGGTCCATCTCCGCCGGACGGTCAAGCATCTCACCCACCGCCGCTGTGCGTTCGGCGACCCAGGGACCGTAGTAGAGCTGTTCAGCGAGCGTCCGGAACGGCGTGAAGTCGATGGGATGCAGCGTCGCGCCGCCCGCCTGCAACGCTTCCAGTGCCTGATCCCAGGCCGCTTCAGCGGCAGCATCATCAAAAAACGCCGGGTGCGCCGGAATAGCGAAACGGGGATGACGCGGCAGGCTGGCTGGGGCGGTGCGCGGATTAATACGCGAATAGGCATCACCGGCATCGTAGCCACCCATGATACTGGCGACGCTAAACGCATCTTCTGCCGTCAGCGCAAATACCGAAATGGTGTCGTTAAGGCGACAGGCGGGCACCACGCCGCGTGCAGAGAACCAGCCCTTGGTCGGCTTGAGTCCGACGATATTATTAAAGCCCGCCGGCACGCGGCCCGATCCTGCGGTATCGGTGCCCAGTGAAAAAGCGACCAGTCCGCGCGCCAGCACCGATGCCGAGCCAGAGCTGGAGCCACCGCTGACGTAATCAGCGTCAAAGGTATTACTGACCGCGCCATAGGGCGAGCGGGTGCCGACCAGGCCGGTTGCGAACTGATCGAGGTTGGTTTTACCGATGACGACTGCGCCAGCGGCTTTCAGCCGGGCGACGGCGACCGCATCTTCGCTGGCGGTATAGGTAAACGCAGGGCAGGCGGCGCTGGTCGGCCAGCCTGCGACATCAATGTTATCTTTTACGGCGAAGGGCACACCAAACAGCGGCAGCGACGCGGGATCGCGTTCATAGTCTGCCAGCAGCGGTTCAATCTGTGCCGCTAACTGGTCAGGTGTCGCCAGATAGATCCAGGCATTATCGTGTGTGTCGAGCGCTGCCAGGTGCGCACTCAGCAGCGAACGGATCTGTTGTGGTGCCTGCTGAGTGCGCTGCTGCCAGGCGGGAAGCGTCAGGCCGAAGGTAGAAGTCATACGAAGAATTCCAGCTGGTATACAAGATGGAATTCAACAGAGCAAAGCGTGTGCCAGTTTTTAACGCAATGATTCAACAGTTTAAATCGCTGGGTAATAAGATTTACTGATGATAATTTGCACAATCACGGCGCGTACGCTGAGCGATGACGGTGCGTTAACTGTCTGTATGCGTAAATTTTGTGAAGAACATGGCAAGAGTGCGGTGGCCCGGTTAGCATGAAGACTGTCTGGCAAGTTGCCGGCCCCAGCAACAGAGGAGATTTACGTGGTGAAGTGGCGTAACTGGATGATAGGGATCTGCCTGGTCGGTTCGGCCAGCAGCGCATGGGCCGATTCGCTTGATCAACAACGGCAACGTTATCAACAAATTAAACAAGCCTGGGACAGTAACCAGATGGCCACCGTGGATCAGCTGTTGCCTACGCTACAGGACTATCCGCTCTATCCTTATCTGCAATATCGCCTGCTGGCTCAGGATCTCGATCAGGAGACCACCCTGGCCGTGCAGAACTTTATTCGCCAGTACCCGACATTGCCTCCCGCGCGATCGCTCAGCACCCGCTTTATCAACGTGCTGGCTTACCGACAGGACTGGCAGGGCGTGCTGAACTTCAGCCCGACCGAACCCAAGCCGGTGCAGGCGCGTTGTAACTGGTATTACGCCAAATGGGCCACCGGGCAGCAGCAGGCCGCGTTTGATGGCGCGAAGCAGATCTGGCTGCGTGGCACGGCGCTGCCTGCGGATTGCGATAAGCTCTTCTCGGTCTGGCAGGCGTCCGGTCAGATTTCGCCGATTACTATCCTGGAACGTATCCGGCTGGCGATGAAAGCCGGTAATGACAACCTGGTGAGCTATCTGGCGAAGACGCTGCCTGCCGATTATCAGACCATGTCTGACGCGATACAGGCCCTGCAAAAGGATCCTTTAACCGTCAGCACCTTCGCCAGTGCCGTGGGGCCAACCGACTTTACCCGTCAGGCCACCATTTACGCCTTTACGCGTGTGGCGCGGCAGGACATGGAAAATGCCCGCAGCCTGATTCCGATTCTGGTCCGGGCCCAGAAAATGGGGCCGGAAGATGAGCAGGCGCTGAAGGAGATTGTGGTCTGGCGCATGATGGGCAGCGATCTCACCTCTGAGCAGGCACGCTGGCGCGATGCAGTAGTGATGAACAGCGAGTCTACCGCGCTGGTGGAACGCCGGGTGCGGCTGGCGCTCTCTCAGCATGACCGACGCGGCCTGAACACCTGGATTGCTCGTCTGCCGCTGGAAGCCAAAGAGAAAGATGAGTGGCAGTACTGGCAGGCCGATCTGCTGTTTGAGAAAGATCGTAAAGAGGAAGCGGAAGAGATCCTGCGCAAGCTGATGAAAGAACGCGGCTTCTATCCGATGGTGGCTGCTCAGCGGCTGGGCGTAGACTATCCGTTGCAGATTGATGAAGCGCCGAAGCCTGACAGCGCCACCCTCCAGGGACCCGAGCTGGCCCGCGTCCGCGAGCTGATGTACTGGGGGCTGGATAACCTGGCCCGTAGCGAATGGAGCAATCTGATCGGCAGCCGGACGCATACGCAGCAGCAGATGCTGGCGCGCTACGCCAACGAGCAGGACTGGTGGGATCTCAGCGTGCAGGCGACTATCACCGCCAAAATGTGGGACAGCCTGAAAGAGCGTTTCCCGCTGGCGTGGCGGAGTGTCTATGAGCGAAATACCGAGGTGAAGCAGATCCCACCGAGCTATGCGATGGCGATTTCGCGTCAGGAGAGCGCCTGGAACCCGAAAGCGCGTTCGCCGGTCGGCGCCAGTGGTCTGATGCAGATTATGCCTGCCACGGCGGCGCATACTGTGAAGATGTACGATATACCTGGCTACAGCAACACCAGCCAGCTGCTTGATCCGGAAACCAATATCCAGATTGGTACGCAGTATCTGGAGTATGTCTATCAGCAGTTCGACCAGAACCGGATTTTCGCCTCAGCGGCCTATAACGCCGGGCCGGGCCGGGTGCGAAGCTGGCTGAAAACCAGCGCGGGCAATCTCGACGCCGTAGCATTTATTGAGACCATTCCGTTCTCTGAAACGCGCGGCTACGTGAAGAGTGTGCTGGCGTATGACGCCTACTATCGTTACTTCATGGGCAAGCCTGACAAGATCCTGTCAGATGCTGAGTGGAATCGCCGTTACTAGCTGTGCTAAGCTTCCGTACTCTTTAGCGAGTACGGAAGCCTCTTCATGACCCATTCTGATTCCCTCTCTACCGATGCACATCCGGCAGAAGATAGCTGGCAGCGCTTTGTCGTGCTGATGCAGCAGGCCTTTGCTGATGGCCATGCACTGCCTCTGATGCAACTGATGATGACGCCCGATGAGCGGGAAGCGTTCGGCACCCGTCTGCGGATTATCGAAGAGTTAATGAATGGCGAGATGAGCCAGCGCGAGCTGAAAAATGAGCTCGGCGTCGGCATCGCGACGATTACCCGTGGGTCTAATAGCCTGAAAGAGGCGCCGCCCGAGCTGAAACGCTGGCTGGAAGCGCGTCTGGGACGCGCCTGATTACTGTTGATAGAGCGGATGAACGAACGGGCAGAGCGCCAGAATCAGTGCCTGATGATAGACACTGGATCGGCTGAGCAGGCCGTTCGTAAACGCCCCGATTGCGCCACCCTTGTGTTTGATATTGTCGATGCCGGTTAATCGCGCCATCTCTTCGCCGAGTTCACGGCCTTCACGCAGACCCGCCAGCACCACCGGAGGCAGGGTGAAACTGGCCGAGCGCGACTCGCCACGCTGTTTCTGATTTTCCACCACCATCCAGGCAAATGCGCTGTCATCTTCGATGCCCGCCTCAATGGCGACCCAGAATGCCGCTTCTGGTCGGACCTGCCGGGCATTCATCACGCGCTGACGTGCGCCAGTTCGCGTTTCGAGATGGGTTAACGGTTGTGCAGCAACGCCGCTATCGACCTCGACCCCTTCAATATGGCAGGATCCCTCGCCGAAAACGTCGCTGAAAGCCTGAGCAATCGCGTGAATCTTCGCTGGGTTGGTTGTGGCTGCGACAACATGGTACATAATTGATTAAACCCTCAGATGATTAAGCGCCTGACCCATCCGGCTGTTTTCGTTGTCATTCTGAACCCGGGCTGTGCTGACAACCCTCACGTACTGCGTGTACGCCGGATTGTTCCGCGCTGCCTGTGTCTGGAATGTCTGCAACAATGACGTTTGATGGAACAGGGTCTAAAGCGATTTTTGTCGCAGTATAACGGAAACTAACATGCTACAGGTCTATCTTGTTCGTCACGGTGAAACGGTATGGAATGCGGAACGCCGTATTCAGGGTCAGTCCGACAGTCCGCTGACGGAAAAAGGTGAGCAACAAGCCTGGCAGGTGGGTGAGCGCGTGAAGCATTTGGGCATCACGCACATTATTGCCAGCGATCTGGGGCGCACGCGTCGCACCGCCGAGATTATCGCAGATGCCTGCGGTTGCTCAGTGACGCTTGATGCGCGCTTGCGTGAACTGAATATGGGTGTGCTGGAGAAGCGTCCGCTGGATGGCTTAACGACGGAAGAGGAGCAGTGGCGCGCTGCACTGGTCAACGGGACCGAAGGTGGCCGTATCCCTGAAGGAGAGTCGATGACGGAGATGGCGACGCGCATGCACGCCGCGCTGAATGCCTGTCTCGATCTGCCTGCCGGAAGCCGTCCGCTGCTGGTCAGCCACGGTATGGCGCTCGGGTCTCTGGTCAGTACAATTCTGGGGCTGCCCGCCTATGCGGAACGTCGCCTGCGCCTGCGTAACTGCTCTATTTCACGTGTGGATTATCAGCAGAGCGCCTGGCTGGCAGAAGGCTGGATTGTAGAGACGGCGGGGGATATTTCCCATCTGGATGCGCCTGCGCTCGACGAGCTGCAACGCTGATTGCTTAAGGCTGCCGTCACGATGACGACAGCCTTAAACTTAGCTGGCTTCAGCCTGCTGGCGGCGAATCGGAATCAGATATTCGCACCGAATCTCAGTCGGTGGCTCACTGCGCTTTTTACCGCCATGGGTATAAAAGCGTTCGATATCCTGCCCTTCACGGCGGGTCAGCCCCAGCGTTGGCATGCAGGTACCGTAGAGCAGCAGGATAAATTCCTGCAAATTGACACGCGGACCGTTAAAGGTGAACTGCACATAGTCGCCACCTTCCAGAATAACCTTCTGACCAGAATGCAGGTTCACCGCGCTGTCAGCAGGCACCGCAGTGGTATAAAGAATCTCCTGCTCGTCATCTTTGTCCTGGCTGGCACGCACCTGATGCAGGCCATACAGCACAGGCGGAATCGTGTCCGTTTCCAGCAGGAACTGCTTCCAGAAGTGCATTCGCATTTCATCGCGGTAGCTGGAAATCTGCTCCAGAATACAGGTGTAGTTCTGGGTTTGTCCCACCAGCACCGTTTCCGGCAGGCTGACGAAAGCCGGTTCCGGCTGCGTCTCATCATCCAGGCGAATCGGGGGACGGATACCGAATGAATTCCATTCGGAAGAGCGACGATACCAGGCCGGTGTCTGTGCAAACTGTTTTTTGAATGCACGCGTAAAAGTCTGTTGTGAATCAAAACGATACTGCAGTGCGATGTCCAGGATCGGGCGACTGGTCAGGCGCAGCGCCACGGCGGCTTTAGACAAACGACGGGCACGGATATAGGCGCCGATTGCGTGCCCGGTCACGTCTTTGAACATCCTTTGCAGATGCCACTTAGAGTAACCCGCTTTCTGGGCAACATTGTCCAGTGAAAGGGGTTGATCCAGATGGCTCTCCAGCCAGACAAGCAAATCGCGAATGATACCGGCTTGGTCCATAAAACATCCTCTACTCTGGTGGTGCAGCTAAACGCATTCGAAGAATATTAGCACTCATTGCTCAAAAGACGTGGGACGTTTCTCGGGGAAGGTTGTGCTAAATCAGTACGGGCTAAAACCCGTTTTGGTTTGGTCATTGTATCGATTAACAGTACATTACATTCTCATCTATTCCATTTGCAATGGTAACTCCATGACAATATCCCGACTTATGATCGCTGCGCTGACTACGCTGACCTTTTCCAGCCCGCTTTTTGCCGAACAGATTGGCTCTGTTGATACGGTCTTCAAGATATTCGGGCCTGACCACAAGATTATTGTTGAAGCTTTCGATGACCCGGATGTTAAAAATGTAACCTGCTATATCAGCCGGGCAAAAACCGGGGGAATCAAAGGCGGATTGGGGCTGGCAGAGGATACCTCTGATGCCGCCATTTCCTGTCAGCAGGTCGGTCCGGTTGAAGTGAGTGATAAAATTGCACAGGGCAAAGCAGAGGGGGAAGTAGTATTCCGCCAGCGCACCTCTTTAATCTTTAAGAAGCTGCAGGTTGTCCGCTTCTACGACAAAAAGCGCAATGCGCTGGTCTATCTGACCTATTCCGATAAAGTGGTTGATGGCTCACCGAAAAATGCGCTCAGCGCCGTGCCGATTATGCCGTGGCACTGATAATGTTGTGGCATTCATAATGCCGTGGCACTGAACATAAAAAAACGCCCCAGGAGGCGTTTTTTTATTTGCTGCATCAAACAAGCACTTACTCGTGCAGGTCGCCGCAGAAGCGATAACCTTCACCATGAATGGTGGCGATGATCTCTGGCGTATCCGGCGTGGATTCGAAATGCTTACGGATGCGACGAATGGTGACATCGACGGTGCGATCGTGCGGCTTGAGGTCGCGGCCGGTCATTTTCTTCAGCAGGTCGGCACGGGTCTGAATTTTGCCCGGATTTTCGCAGAAGTGCAGCATGGCGCGAAACTCACTACGTGGCAGTTTATACTGCTCGCCGTTCGGATTGATCAGAGAGCGGCTATTAATATCCAGCTCCCAGCCATTGAATTTATAGCTTTCTACCTGACGGCGCTCTTCCCCTGGCATAGCCAGATTCATGGTGCGCGACAGCAGGTTACGGGCACGAATAGTCAGCTCACGCGGGTTAAACGGTTTGGTGATGTAATCATCAGCGCCAATTTCCAGACCGAGGATTTTATCGACTTCGTTGTCACGGCCGGTCAGAAACATCAGGGCGACATTGGCCTGCTCACGCAGTTCACGGGCAAGCAACAGACCGTTTTTGCCAGGCAGGTTGATGTCCATGATGACCAGGTTAACGTCATTGTCGGTCAGCACCTGATGCATTTCAGCACCATCAGTCGCCTCATACACCACATAACCTTCCGCCTCAAAAATACTCTTGAGGGTATTACGCGTGACCAGTTCGTCTTCAACGATAAGAATGTGCGGGGTCTGCATGTTTAGCTACCTAAAATTTGCCAACAAATTGAAAACAGGGCGTACAGCGGTATGGCGTTCTCCATCATCGAGAGCGGCGGGCCGCGCAGAACCGTTGTACGAAATCATATTTTGATAAGCCATCTATCAACGTCAACAACAGTATTAGCTCAGCCAGTCAGGATGAAAATTGCATGCCCCGGGCGTTAATGATAATGGCGCATATCCTAACTGTATTAACAGCAACCTAACAGCACCAACTACAACCGATAAGCATAAAAACAACGCTTCGTTGACTTATATCAAATGCAATTGTAGCACGTTAACACTTTTGTGAAAAACTTCTCGCAGAATGCCTGTTTAGCTCACAAAAAGCATCATTTTCGTTACATTTTTAACTCATGCAGGCCAGAATTGAACCGGCTGGAAATCACATTTTATCTTATTGAATTTAAATGGATAAATAACGTTTTTTTTAATAAAACGCCTTCTGCCCATAAAAAGGTTCAGGCCATCAGTTTTAACCAGTTTTAACATCATTAATCCACAATTTTCTTATTACCTTCTGGCACCTGAATCTTTAAGAGCCATGTTAATATGACGTTAGATAAATTGACCAATGGATTAAATATGCTTTTCCCACTGATTCTCGTCTCGCCTGCGCGGCCAGAAAACATCGGCGCTGCGGCGCGTGCCATGAAAACCATGGGGTTCAGCCAGCTGCGCATCGTGGCCAGCGACGCCTGGCAGGATCCTGCTGCGCGGCGTGTGGCACATGGTGCTGGCGACATTCTTGATAACATTCAGACCTTTGCTACCCTGGCAGACGCGTTAGCGGACATCGATTTTTCTGTCGCAACCACTGCGCGCAGCCGGGCAAAGTTTCGTTACTACGCCACACCAGAACAGGTTGAAACGCAACTGCTGGAGAAGCGTCAGTGGGTCAACAGTATGGCGCTGGTATTTGGTCGCGAAGACAGCGGGCTGACTAATGAAGAGCTGGAACAGGTCGACCTGCTGACGGGCATCCCGATGGCGAATGACTATCCTTCACTGAATCTCGGTCAGGCGGTGATGGTCTATTGCTATCAACTCTCGACGCTGAATCAGGTTGAGGCGCCTGTTGCGTCTGCCGCCGATGGTCAGCAGTTACAGGCGCTGCGCCAGCGATTCCATCAGCTGCTGGCGCAACTGGAGGTCAGTGATGATGAGAAGCTGTCAGACTGGATCGATCAGCGGGTAGGTCTGCTGGAACAGCGCGACAGTGCGATGCTGCACCGTCTGCTGCACGATATTGAAAAAAAACTCACAGATAAATCCTCGGCAAAAAGCTGATTTTATAGCAACAGATCGCAGAGGATTTCAGCATGGCAAACGATCGCATAGCGTTTCACGGTTTCAGCGGTGGCTGTGCGCAGTGGTTGAAATCTGTCCACCGGACAAATCGGGTTGACTTAACGTGCGCTTTGCTTTACTTCTGGACGCAAGACGGACAGACAAAAACAGACAGACAATAAATCTAAATGCGTAAAATCAGCCTGAACACCACAATTATTACCACCACCATTACCACAGGTAACGGTGCGGGCTGACGCATACAGGAAAAACAGAAAAAAAGCCCGCACCTAACCAGTGCGGGCTTTTTTTTCGGCTTAAATTCAGGAGAGTTTATATCATGCGAGTGCTGAAATTCGGCGGGACCTCGGTAGCGAATGCGGAACGTTTTCTTCGCGTCGCTGACATTCTGGAAAGTAATGCGCAACAAGGACAGGTTGCAACCGTGCTCTCTGCGCCAGCAAAGATCACTAACCATCTGGTGGCGATGATTGAAAAAACCATCAGTGGTCAGGACGCTCTGCCGAATATCAGCGACGCCGAACGCATTTTCAGCGAGCTGCTGCAGGGACTGGCTGATGCACAGCCGGGCTTTGAGTTTGATCGACTCAAAACCCGCGTTGACCTTGAGTTTGCGCAGTTAAAACAGGTTCTGCACGGTATCAGCCTGCTGGGACAGTGCCCGGACAGCGTGAACGCGGCGATTATCTGTCGCGGAGAAAAACTCTCGATTGCGATCATGGAAGCGCTGCTGCAGGCACGCGGTCATGAGGTCAGCGTGATCGACCCGGTGGAGAAATTGCTGGCAATAGGCCACTACCTGGAATCCACAGTTGATATTGCCGAATCGACCCGCCGCATCGAAGCCAGTCAAATTCCACCACAAAACATGATCCTGATGGCGGGTTTTACGGCCGGTAATGAGCGTGGCGAGCTGGTAGTGCTGGGCCGCAACGGTTCAGACTATTCAGCCGCTGTGCTGGCCGCCTGTCTGCGCGCCGACTGCTGTGAAATCTGGACCGATGTAGATGGCGTCTATACCTGCGATCCGCGTCAGGTGCCGGATGCGCGTCTGCTGAAGTCGATGTCCTATCAGGAGGCGATGGAGCTCTCCTACTTCGGTGCCAAAGTGCTGCATCCCCGCACCATCGCGCCGATTGCCCAGTTCCAGATCCCTTGCCTGATCAAAAATACCGCCAATCCACAGGCACCCGGCACCCTGATTGGTGCCGAAGGCGAGCCGGATGAAAGCCCGGTAAAAGGCATCACTAACCTGAATAATATGGCGATGGTGAACGTCTCCGGTCCCGGCATGAAAGGGATGGTCGGAATGGCGGCCAGAGTCTTTGCGGCCATGTCGCGTACCGGCATCTCTGTCGTGCTGATCACCCAATCCTCTTCCGAATACAGCATCAGTTTCTGCGTGCCGCAGAGCGAGCTGGCGCGGGCGCGTCATGTGCTGGAAGAGGAGTTCTATCTGGAGCTGAAAGATGGGCTGCTCGATCCGCTGGATATCATTGAAAACCTGGCGGTGATCTCGGTAGTGGGTGATGGCATGCGCACCCTGCGCGGCATCTCAGCAAAATTCTTCTCGGCACTGGCACGCGCCAATATCAATATCGTGGCGATAGCGCAGGGCTCCTCTGAGCGTTCTATCTCGGTCGTGGTGAATAATGACGAAGTGATCACCGGCGTGCGCGTGGTGCATCAGATGCTGTTCGCCACCGATCAGGTGATCGAAGTGTTCGTGGTGGGTGTCGGCGGAGTCGGTGGTGCGCTGCTGGATCAGTTGCATCGCCAGCAGGCGTGGCTGAAGAAAAAGCATATCGACCTGCGTGTGTGCGGTATCGCTAACTCGCAGGCGTTGTTAACCCACGTTCACGGTATTGATTTAAGCAACTGGCAGTCGGCATTAGCCGAAGCCAAAGAGCCCTTTAACCTGGGCCGTCTGACCCGTCTGGTAAAAGAGTATCATCTGCTCAATCCGGTGATTGTGGATTGCACCTCCAGCCAGGCCGTTGCCGATCAGTATGCTGACTTCCTCAGCGAAGGCTTCCATGTGGTGACGCCGAACAAAAAGGCCAACACGTCATCCTGGAATTACTATCAGCAGATGCGTGCCGCCGCGGCCAAATCGCGTCGTAAATTCCTTTACGATACCAACGTCGGTGCCGGACTGCCGGTGATCGAAAACCTGCAGAACCTGATGAACGCGGGTGATGAACTGCTGCGTTTCTCCGGCATCCTCTCTGGCTCACTGTCGTTTATCTTCGGCAAGCTGGATGAAGGCGTTTCGCTGTCGCAGGCGACAAACATGGCGCGTGAGATGGGCTTCACCGAGCCCGATCCGCGTGACGATCTGGCTGGCACCGATGTGGCGCGTAAGTTGCTGATCCTGGCGCGTGAAGCGGGTCATCAGCTTGAGATGAGTGATATTGAGATCGAGCCGCTGCTGCCCGCCAGTCTGACCGAAATTCAGGATGTTGAGCAGTTTATGCAGCGTCTGCCCGAGCTGGATAACGCCTTTGCCGATCGCGTTGCACAAGCGCAGAATGAGGGCAAAGTCCTGCGCTACGTGGGCGTGATCGAAGAGGGTGGCGTCTGTAAAGTGAAGGTCGACGCCGTTGACGGCAACGATCCGCTCTATAAAGTGAAAAACGGCGAGAATGCCCTGGCGTTTTACAGCCGTTACTATCAACCGATTCCGCTGGTGCTGCGTGGATACGGTGCAGGAAATGATGTCACAGCGGCCGGTGTTTTTGCCGATCTGCTGCGTACGCTGTCATGGAAGTTGGGAGTTTAATCATGGTAAAAATTTACGCACCGGCCTCGATTGGCAACGTCAGCGTCGGCTTCGATGTGCTGGGCGCGGCGGTGTCGCCGGTCGATGGCTCCCTGCTGGGTGACTGTGTCTCTGTGGAAGCAGCTGAGCAGTTTTCTCTGACCAACGCCGGACGTTTTGTCAGCAAGCTGCCCGCCGATCCGAAAGAGAATATTGTCTATCAGTGCTGGCAGCTTTTCTGCGAGACGGTGGGCAAAGCGATCCCGGTGGCGATGACTCTGGAGAAGAATATGCCCATCGGCTCCGGTCTGGGTTCCAGCGCCTGCTCGGTAGTGGCCGGTTTAATGGCGATGAACGAATTCTGCGGCAAGCCACTCAGCGACAGCACATTGCTGACGCTGATGGGCGAGCTGGAAGGGCGGATCTCCGGCAGCGTGCATTATGATAATGTCGCTCCCTGCTTCCTCGGTGGCATTCAGCTGATGCTGCAGGAAAATGAGATCATCAGCCAGGCGGTGCCGGGCTTTGACGACTGGCTGTGGGTGATGGCCTATCCGGGCATCAAAGTTTCGACCGCAGAAGCGCGCGCTATTTTACCGGCGCAGTACCGCAAAGAGGACTGTATCAAACATGGCCGTTTGCTGGCCGGCTTCATTCACGCCTGTCATACGCGTCAGCCGCAGCTGGCCGCTAAACTGATGCAGGATGTGATTGCAGAACCCTACCGGACCCGACTGCTGCCTGGCTTCGCCGAGGCGCGGCAGGCCGCGAAAGATATTGGCGCACTGGCGTGCGGTATCTCAGGCTCTGGTCCGACACTTTTCGCCGTTTGCAATCAGATGGAAACGGCACAGCGGATGGCTGACTGGCTGAGCCAGCACTATCTGCAGAATGATGAAGGCTTCGTCCATATCTGCCGTCTCGACACGGCTGGCGCACGACAATTGGGATAACGCATGAAACTCTACAATCTTAAGGATCACAACGAGCAGGTCAGCTTCGCCCAGGCGGTGAAACAGGGTCTGGGTTCGCAGCAGGGTCTGTTCTTTCCGCTGGAACTGCCAGAGTTTGAACTGACCGACATCGACGCGATGCTGGAGATGGATTTTGTCAGCCGCAGCAGCAAAATTCTCTCGGCTTTCATTGGTGACGAGATTCCGGCCCAGCAGCTGCAGGAGCGTGTTAAAGCCGCTTTTGCCTTCCCGGCCCCGGTAAAAGCTGTCAGCGAAGATATCGCCTGTCTGGAGCTGTTCCACGGCCCGACGCTGGCATTTAAAGATTTCGGCGGCCGTTTTATGGCGCAGATGCTGTCGTATGTTTCAGGCTCTGATGAGCAGATCACGATTCTGACCGCCACCTCTGGTGATACCGGTGCGGCTGTGGCGCACGCGTTCTACGGCATGAAGAACGTGCGTGTGGTGATCCTCTATCCGCAGGGCAAAATCAGTCCGCTGCAGGAGAAACTCTTCTGTACGCTGGGCGGCAACATTGAAACCATCGCTATCGACGGCGACTTTGATGCCTGCCAGTCGCTGGTCAAACAGGCGTTCGATGATGAAGTGCTGAAGCGGACGATTGGCCTGAACTCGGCTAACTCCATCAACATCAGCCGCCTGCTGGCGCAGATTTGCTACTACTTTGAGGCGGTCGCACAGCTGCCACAGGAAAAACGCAATCAGCTGGTGGTCTCTGTACCGAGCGGCAACTTTGGTGATTTGACGGCCGGTCTGCTGGCGAAATCACTGGGTCTGCCCATCAAACGCTTTATCGCTGCCACGAATGCTAACGATACGGTGCCGCGCTTCCTCGGCAACGGCGAGTGGCAGCCTAACCAGACGGTCTCTACGCTGTCGAACGCCATGGATGTCAGCCAGCCTAACAACTGGCCGCGTGTGGAAGAGCTGTTCCGCCGTAAAACCTGGCGCTTAACCGATCTCGCCTGTGGTGCGGTTTCTGATGAGACCACGCGCGCTGCCATGCGTGAACTGGCGGAAATTGGCTACGTTTCCGAGCCACATGCTGCCATCGCCTGGCGTCTGCTGCGCGATCAGCTGCAGGAAGGCGAATACGGTCTGTTCCTCGGCACTGCGCATCCGGCGAAATTCCGCGAAAGCGTGGAAGCGATTCTTGAGCAGACCCTGACGCTGCCGCTGGAGTTAGCGGAGCGCGCCGATCTGCCGCTGCTGTCGCATCAGATGAAGGGTGACTTCGCCTCGCTGCGGGCGTTCCTGCTGAAGTAATGCGGTGAAAGGCTTCCCGGATTACGGGAAGCCTGTTTATGGCAGGTAGAGTGCGTGGGCGTTACTGCTCCGCGCGCTTGTTACTGCTCCGCGCGCTTAAAGACCAGCTCGCTCTCGCTGCTGCTGATCGCATCAAAACGATAGCCATCCACATCAAACGCCTTAAGCTGTTCCGGCGTTGTCAGACGCTGCTGAATCACATAGCGACTCATCAATCCACGCGCCTTTTTGGCATAGAAGCTAATGACTTTATAGCTGCCGTTCTTCTCATCAAGGAACACCGGCTTAATCAGCTGTGCCTGCAGTTTCTTCGGCTTAACCGCCCTGAAATATTCGTCTGACGCGAGGTTGATCAGCACCTCATCACCCTGTTTTGCCAGTGCGGCATTCAATGTTTCAGTGATGAGATCGCCCCAGAAGGTGTAGAGATCTTTACCCGCCGGATTCGCCAGACGAATGCCCATCTCCAGCCGGTAAGGCTGCATGAGATCGAGCGGACGCAGCACGCCATACAGGCCCGACAACATGCGCAGATGCTGCTGAGCAAAATCGAAATCCTGTTCGCTGAAGGTGTCGGCCTGCAAACCGGTATAGACATCACCTTTAAACGCCAGGATAGCCTGACGGGCATTCTGAGGTGAGAAGTCGGGGTGCCAGCTGTTAAAGCGATCGGCATTGAGGTGCGCCAGTTTGTCACTGATGCCCATTAACGAGGCGATGCTGGCGGGTGACAGATCGCGCGCAATCTCAATCAGCTGTTGTGACTTTTCTAACAGCGCAGGCTGGGTGAAACGCGTTGTCGCCAGCGGGCTTTCATAATCCAGCGTCTTAGCAGGAGAGATCACCATCAACATAGTTGCTTCCTCGGTTAATGCCTGGTTTAACAGGGCATTGGCGGCTTATCAGGCTTCGCAGTGTACCAAAAAAGCCGCAAAGAATGACGAATCACTCCTATTTGTTCGCGCTATCGTAAACGGCATTCCCTGACCTTGCGCCACCGTTGACGCGTGATATTATCGCAACAGCTTTTTTCACACTGACAGTTAACTAAGAGAAAAGAACATGACGGACAAACTTACCTCCCTGCGTCAGCTTACTACCGTAGTCGCCGACACCGGTGACATTGCAGCCATGAAGCTGTATCAGCCACAAGACGCCACCACCAACCCTTCTCTGATTCTCAACGCCGCACAAATCCCTGAATACCGTAAACTGATCGATGAAGCGATTAGCTGGGCGCGTGAGCAGAGCAGCAACAAAGAAGAGCAGCTGCAGCTGGTTTCTGACAAGCTGGCCGTTAACATTGGTCTGGAAATTCTGAAACTGATCCCAGGCCGCATCTCGACTGAAGTCGATGCGCGTCTCTCTTACGACACAGAAGGCAGCATCGCGAAAGCCCGCAGCCTGATCAAACTCTACAATGATGCCGGTATCAGCAATGACCGCATCCTGATCAAACTGGCGTCTACCTGGCAGGGCATCCGTGCTGCAGAGCAGCTGGAAAAAGAAGGTATCAACTGTAACCTGACTTTGCTGTTCTCCTTTGCTCAGGCGCGTGCCTGTGCCGAAGCGGGCGTGTTCCTGATCTCTCCGTTTGTTGGCCGTATCCTCGACTGGTATAAAGCGAACACCGATAAGAAAGAGTATGCCGCGCACGAAGATCCAGGCGTGGTTTCAGTTTCTGAAATCTACAACTACTACAAGCAGCACGGCTATGAAACCGTCGTGATGGGCGCGAGCTTCCGTAACGTCGGCGAAATCATCGAGCTGGCTGGCTGTGACCGTCTGACCATTTCTCCTGCGCTGCTGAAAGAGCTGGCAGAGAGCGAAGGCACCCTGGAGCGTAAACTGAGCTACAGCGGCGAAGTGAAAGCGCGTCCGGCCCGCATGACCGAGTCTGAGTTCCTGTGGCAGCACAACCAGGATCCTATGGCGGTTGCGAAGCTGGCAGAAGGTATCCGCAACTTTGCCGTTGATCAGGGCAAACTTGAGAAGATGCTGGCAGAACTGCTGTAACCGGCTGACCGTGGCGGCGCAGGCTGCCACGGTTTTCCCTTTTCCGACCCTTTCACTTTATATTATCCTCTCTGCTATTCCCCTTTTACTCCACCGCACCGCGGTAAATCACAGCGAAGCTAATCATGAATACATTACGCATTGGCCTGATCTCGGTCTCCGATCGCGCCGCGAACGGCATCTATCAGGATGAGGGGATCCCCGCGCTGGAGAGCTGGCTGAGTCGCGCACTCAGCAGCCCGTTTGAGATTGAGTCCCGTCTGGTGCCTGACGAGCAGCCGATGATTGAGCACGCGATCTGCGAGCTGGTCGATGAACGCTTTTGCCACCTGGTATTAACCACTGGCGGCACCGGTCCGGCCCGGCGCGATGTGACGCCGGATGCCACCTTAGCCGTTGCCGATCGGGAAATGCCGGGTTTTGGTGAGCAGATGCGCCAGATCAGCCTGCAGTTTGTGCCGACCGCGATTCTGTCGCGTCAGGTTGGGGTAATTCGCAAACAGTCGCTGATCCTCAACCTTCCGGGTCAGCCGAAGGCGATCAAAGAGACGCTGGAAGGGCTGAAGGATGAGCAGGGCAACGTAAAAGTGCACGGCATTTTTGCTTCCGTACCCTATTGTTTACAGCTGCTGGAAGGGCCTTATGTCGAAACGCATCGCGAGGTCGTAGCAGCATTTCGCCCTAAAAGCGCGATACGTGAGATAAATAACTAAATATTCCCCATTTCAGGCATAAGCTACAGCCTGGCTGGTGTGGCAAAAGATTGACGGTATAGTAAGGCTATCTTTACAACGTTCTCTCTTTGCCTCTGGAATATTATGAATCCGACTCACACACAGCGTCTGACCGGTAAGGATTACAAAACCCTGGCGCTGGCCGCGCTCGGCGGCGCGCTGGAATTCTACGACTTCATCATTTTTGTCTTCTTCGCCACGGTGATTGGCGAACTCTTCTTCCCCGCAGATATTCCGGAGTGGCTGCGACAGCTGCAGACGTTTGCCATTTTTGCCGCAGGCTATCTGGCACGTCCGCTGGGCGGCATTGTGATGGCGCATTTTGGCGATAAACTCGGGCGCAAGAAGATGTTCAGCCTGAGTATTCTGCTGATGGCGCTGCCAACCTTAATGATGGGCGCTTTACCCACCTGGCAGACGATTGGGATTGCAGCGCCACTGCTGATGTTGCTGATGCGAATGTTACAGGGCGCGGCGATTGGCGGAGAGGTGCCCGGCGCGTGGGTGTTTGTCGCTGAACACGTGCCTTATAAACGTATCGGCATCGCCTGTGGCACACTGACGGCCGGGCTGACCATCGGCATTTTACTGGGGTCGCTGGTGGCGACACTGATCAATACCTCGATGTCGCAGCAGGCGATTCATGACGGCGGCTGGCGTATTCCGTTCTTCCTGGGCGGCGTGTTTGGGTTGCTCGCGATGTTCCTGCGCCGCTGGCTGCATGAAACACCGGTCTTCATTGAGATGCAGCAGCGCAAAGCGCTGGCTGAAACCCTGCCGCTGAAAACCGTGCTGGCGGAGCACAAAAAATCGATTGTGATCTCCATGCTGCTGACCTGGCTGCTCTCCGCCTGCATCGTCGTGGTGATCCTGATGTCGCCGGTCTGGCTGCAGAAGCAGCAGGGCATCGCGCCCGCACTGACTCTGCAGGCCAACAGCATTGCCACCGTAATGCTCTGCATTGGCTGCATTATTGCCGGACTCGCTGCGGATCGTTTTGGTGCCAGTCGTACCCTGTGTGTCGGCAGCCTGCTGCTGGCGATCTGTAGCTGGCAGTTTTATCATCTGAGCGCCCTCTATCCGCAGCAGCTCTTCCTGCTCTATGGCGTGGCGGGGCTCAGCGTCGGTATCGTCGGCGTGGTGCCGTTTGTGATGGTGCGCGCCTTTCCGGCAGAGGTGCGTTTTACCGGACTCTCATTCTCCTACAATCTTTCCTACGCGATCTTTGGCGGCCTGACACCGATCCTGGTGTCGCTGCTGATGAATGTCTCCGTGATGGCACCGTGCTGGTATGTGATGGCGCTGGCGCTGGTGGGATTGCTGACAGGGATCTGGCTGCGGCGTGATGTCAGCCACGAGCCGGGACTGAATCAGGGGATTAATTCGTTGTAAAGTAAGAACGCGGAGCCAGGCTCCGCGTTTTTTTATGGCTGAAAATATGCTTAACGTATTTTTGCGCCAATCGGCAAAAGGGTGCGTCCAAAGGTTTCATTCAGCACCTCGCCCATCGCCAGATAGCAGGCGCTGGCACCACAGATGATCCCGACCCAGCCCGCAGAGACCACCAGCGCAGGCAGGTGCATGAGATGAGCCACGGCCAGCAGCAGAAACAGCAGCGTAAGCGAGCCGAAAACAAACTGCAGCATCCGCGTACCTTTTAGTGTGCCGATAAACATGAACAGCGTGAAGATGCCCCACAGTGCCAGCCAGACACCCAGGAAGCGTTCATCAGGCGCGTTTGCCAGACCCATTTGCGGTAACAGCAGGATCGCCACGAAGCTTAACCAGAACATGCCGTATGAGGTAAAAGCCGTCAGCCCAAAGGTATTGTTCTTCTTAAACTCCAGCAGACCGGCCAGCACCTGCGCGATCCCGCCATAAAAAATCCCCATCGCTAAAATTGCGACATCCAGGGCAAACAGGCCCGTGTTGTGCAGGTTCAGCAAAATGGTTGTCATGCCAAAACCCATCAATCCCAGCGGGGCAGGGTTAGCCAGCGTTGAATTCGCCATAATTCCTCGGCAGTGAAAGAGTGTTGATTACATAAACGGATTCCATCCTGCTCCCCGGGAGGAGCAAGGGGACGCATCATATTCAGCGTTGTGTCAGCGTTCTTTGATCCCGGCAGGGCCAGCGATAAAAAATTTTTTTTGGTTTAACCCTTGATGCGCATCGAAGCGGCCCCATTTACTTGTCATCGAGCGTTGTGAACGTTGGAAAAAAAGCATGTGCTGGCAGGTTGAATGCAAACAACTCGCCCACATAAAAGGTTCACAACCCAAATTGGCAACGAATTTAAGTGGGAGATGTTTAGATGGGTAAGATTATTGGTATTGACCTGGGTACAACCAACTCTTGTGTTGCGATCATGGATGGCACCAAAGCACGCGTGCTGGAAAATGCCGAGGGCGATCGCACCACGCCTTCAATTATTGCGTATACACAGGATGGCGAAATTCTGGTCGGTCAACCGGCTAAACGTCAGGCAGTGACCAACCCGCAGAATACCCTGTTCGCAATTAAGCGTCTGATCGGTCGTCGCTTCCAGGACGAAGAAGTACAGCGTGACATTAAAATCATGCCGTACAAAATCACCGGCGCTGACAACGGCGACGCATGGCTGGAAGTAAAAGGTCAGAGAATGGCACCTCCGCAGATCTCTGCTGAAGTGCTGAAGAAAATGAAGAAGACCGCCGAAGATTACCTCGGTGAGCCAGTGACTGAAGCGGTTATTACCGTACCGGCCTACTTCAACGATGCGCAGCGCCAGGCGACCAAAGATGCCGGCCGTATCGCAGGTCTGGAAGTCAAACGTATCATTAACGAACCGACTGCAGCAGCACTGGCATACGGTCTGGATAAAGGCCAGGGCAACCGCACCATCGCGGTTTATGACCTGGGTGGCGGTACCTTCGATATCTCAATCATCGAGATCGACGAAGTTGACGGCGAAAAAACCTTTGAAGTTCTGGCGACCAACGGTGATACCCACCTGGGTGGTGAAGACTTCGATAGCCGCCTGATTAACTATCTGGTTGCTGAATTCAAAAAAGACCAGGGTATCGATCTGCA
The DNA here is from genome assembly GCF_014495885.1 of Pantoea sp. MT58. Classification (NCBI taxonomy): domain Bacteria; kingdom Pseudomonadati; phylum Pseudomonadota; class Gammaproteobacteria; order Enterobacterales; family Erwiniaceae; genus Pantoea; species Pantoea sp. MT58. The sequence continues at coordinate 3,426,074 of NZ_CP061083.1, read as the reverse complement.
CAACGATCCACTGGCGATGCAGCGTCTGAAAGAAGCCGCAGAGAAAGCAAAAATCGAGCTTTCTTCTGCACAGCAGACCGACGTTAACCTGCCATACATCACGGCAGATGCGACCGGTCCTAAGCACCTGAACATCAAAGTGACCCGTTCTAAACTGGAATCACTGGTTGAAGATCTGGTTGCACGCTCAATCGCGCCTCTGAAAGTTGCGCTGCAGGATGCCGGCCTGTCTGTTTCAGACATCAACGACGTTATCCTGGTCGGTGGTCAGACACGTATGCCACTGGTTCAGGCCAAAGTGACTGAGTTCTTCGGTAAAGAGCCACGTAAAGACGTGAACCCGGACGAAGCGGTTGCTGTGGGTGCTGCGGTTCAGGGTGGTGTACTGGGTGGCGACGTGAAAGACGTGCTGCTGCTGGACGTTACCCCGCTGTCACTGGGTATCGAAACGATGGGTGGCGTGATGACCTCGCTGATCAGCAAGAACACCACCATCCCAACCAAGCACAGCCAGGTCTTCTCGACGGCTGAAGATAACCAGTCAGCCGTGACCATTCACGTGCTGCAGGGTGAGCGTAAGCGTGCCAATGACAACAAGTCACTGGGCCAGTTCAACCTCGACGGTATCCAGAATGCGCCACGCGGTATGCCGCAGATCGAAGTGACCTTCGACATCGATGCCGACGGTATCCTGCACGTATCAGCGAAAGACAAGAACAGCGGTAAAGAGCAGAAAATCACCATCAAAGCCTCTTCAGGTCTGAGCGATGATGAGATCCAGAAAATGGTGCGTGATGCGGAAGCGAATGCTGAATCTGACCGTAAGTTTGAAGAGCTGGTTCAGACGCGTAACCAGGGTGACCAGATTGCCCACAGCACGCGTAAGCAGCTGGAAGAAGCAGGCGACAAACTGTCAGCTGATGACAAAGCGCCAATCGAAGCCGCACTGGCCGCGCTGGAAACTGCGCTGAAAGGCGAAGACAAAGCGGAAATCGACGCCAAAATGCAGGCGCTGATGGAAGTGTCTGGCAAACTGATGGAAGCAGCACAGCAGTCTCAGGCGGGTGCAGCAGATGCCGGTGACGCGTCAGCGAAGAAAGATGACGACGTTGTCGATGCTGAATTCGAAGAAGTGAAAGACAACAAGAAATAATTGCCCCTGACCGGGCGCGACGGTTGGCCTGACAGCCGTTGAAACCAGCACGGGCGTAGGAGATCTCTCCACGCCCGTGCGATCATGTTAAGGGCTAAATAAACATGGCGAAGAGTGATTACTACGAGATTTTAGGCGTCGCCAAATCCGCGGACGAGCGTGAAATCAAAAAGGCTTACAAACGCCTGGCAATGAAATTTCACCCGGACCGCAATCCAGGTGATAAAGAAGCCGAAGCTAAATTCAAAGAGGTCAAGGAAGCGTACGAAATCCTGACCGATGCGCAGAAGCGTGCGGCTTACGATCAGTATGGTCATGCAGCCTTTGAACAGGGCGGCATGGGTGGCGGTGGATTCGGCGGCGGCGGCTTTGGTGGCGGCGGTGCAGACTTCAGCGATATCTTTGGCGACGTGTTCGGTGACATCTTTGGTGGTGGACGCCGTCAGCGCGCATCCCGTGGCGCCGATTTACGCTATAACATGGAGCTGTCGCTGGAAGAAGCGGTACGCGGCGTGACCAAAGAGATCCGCATTCCAACGCTGGAAGAGTGTGATGTCTGCCACGGCAGCGGCGCGAAAGCGGGCACCCAGCCACAAACCTGTTCAACCTGTCACGGTGCAGGCCAGGTGCAGATGCGCCAGGGCTTCTTCACTGTTCAGCAGGCCTGTCCGACCTGTCATGGTCGTGGCTCGGTGATTAAAGATCCGTGCAACGCCTGTCATGGCCACGGCCGCGTTGAGAAGTCGAAAACGCTGTCAGTGAAAATCCCGGCAGGGGTCGACACCGGCGATCGCATCCGTCTGAGTGGCGAAGGTGAAGCGGGCGAGCAGGGCGCACCAGCGGGCGATCTCTACGTTCAGGTCTCGGTGAAGAAGCACCCGATCTTCGAACGTGAAGAGAACAACCTTTACTGTGAAGTGCCGATCAACTTTGCAATGGCGGCGCTGGGCGGTGAGATTGAAGTACCGACACTGGATGGTCGCGTGAAGCTGAAAGTGCCGTCAGAAACCCAGACCGGCAAGCTGTTCCGCATGCGCGGACGTGGCGTCAAATCTGTCCGTGGCGGCGCGGTCGGCGATCTGCTGTGCCGTGTTGTGGTGGAGACACCGGTCAGCCTGAACGAAAAACAGAAAACGCTGTTGCGTGAACTGGAAGAGAGTTTTGGCGGCCCAAGCGGCGAGCATAACAGCCCACGCTCTAAGAGCTTCTTCGACGGTGTGAAGAAATTCTTTGACGATCTGACACGCTAAACCGTATCAGACTAAAAAACGGAGCCGCGGGCTCCGTTTTTTTTGCTGGATGCTATACGCCATCTGTTATTAGCATCAACCGGCTTTTCGCCCTTAATTCGGTTAAACCGAAGAAAAGGCGAGGCATAAGCTGCTTTTAACGAACTATATGAGCCGCTACACTCTTTATCTTTCTATCGCTGATCAGGAAGATAAACGTTGAATAAGCCTCGTAGTCTCAAAAACCTGCTTAAAAGCTTCATTGAAAGTGACGCCAGTAATGGCATGGTGTTAATCATGGCAGCTGTGGCGGCCATGATTCTCGCCAACTCTGCCGAAACCGCTCACGGCTATCAGGCGTTTCTCAATGAACCCGTTCAAATCCGCTTCGGTGCACTGGATATCAGTAAAAATCTGCTGTTATGGATCAACGATGCGCTGATGGCGCTGTTTTTCCTGCTGATTGGTCTGGAAGTGAAGCGTGAGCTGATAGTCGGCGAACTTGCCAGTCGTGACAAGGCGATCTTTCCCGTCATTGCGGCATTAGGCGGTATGGCACTGCCCGCGCTTGTTTTCCTCGGCTTCAACCATGGTGATGAGATAGCACGCAACGGCTGGGCTATCCCTACGGCGACCGATATCGCGTTTGCTCTGGGTGTCCTCGCCCTGCTTGGCAGCCGTGTTCCTGCTGCACTGAAAGTTTTCCTGATGGCGCTGGCGATTATCGATGATCTCGGGGCTATCGTTATTATCGCCCTGTTCTACACCAGTGGCCTCTCAATGCTCTCCCTGGGCGTTGCGGCAGGGGCGATTGTTGTGCTGGCACTGCTCAATTACTTTAATGTCCGTAAAATCTCGGTCTATATGCTGGTTGGGATCGTGCTCTGGACCGCCGTGCTGAAGTCCGGCGTCCATGCCACGCTGGCGGGCGTCATTGTGGGCTTCTTCATACCGCTGGAAAAGAGAGAAGGGCATTCACCCGCAGAACATCTGGCGCACGGTCTGATGCCGTGGGTGAACTGGCTTATTCTGCCGCTGTTTGCCTTCGCGAACGCCGGTATTTCACTGACCGGTATTACGCTGAGTGATGTCTTTTCACCGGAGCCGTCTGGCATCATCCTCGGCCTGTTAATCGGTAAACCTTTGGGCATTACCCTGTTCTGCTGGCTGGCTGTCAAACTGCGGCTGGCGGTATTACCTCACGGCACCACCATCCGCGATATCATGGCGATTGGCGTGCTGTGCGGCATCGGTTTTACGATGTCTATTTTCATCAGTTCGCTCGCCTTCGATTCGGCACATGAGCAGCTTGTGACCTTCTCTAAACTGGGGATCCTGACGGGTTCTGTGCTGTCAGCGGTTATTGGTTATACCCTGCTGCGGATTAAACTGCGTTAATGGAGAGGAGGCGAAAGCCTCCTTTTTTTCGATGAATCAGCTCAATTTTAACCATCTCTATTACTTCTGGCAGATCTGCAAAAGCGGCTCTGTGACAGCGGCAGCAGAGGTACTCTCTCTGACTCCCCAGACCATTACCGGGCAGATTAAGACGCTTGAGGAGCGCCTGCAGGGCAAGCTGTTCCGTCGTCAGGGGCGGGGTCTGGTGCCGACTGAACTGGGGCAACTGGTGTTCCGCTATGCTGACCGCATGTTTATGCTGGGTCAGGAGATGCTGGATATCGTGAACTACCGCAAGGAGTCCCACCTGTTGCTGGATGTCGGAGTCGCCGATGCGCTCTCTAAGCAGCTGGTCAGTAAGGTGCTGGAAACGGCGGTGGTTGCAGAGGAGAAGACGCATCTGCGCTGTTTTGAGTCGACCCACGAAATGCTGCTGGAGCAGCTCAGTCAGCATAAGCTGGATATGATTATCTCTGACTGCTCCATCGACCCCACTCAACAGGAAGGGCTGTTTTCGGTGAAGCTGGGGGAGTGCCCGGTCAGTTTCTGGTCTGCTCAGCCGCTCACCGGTCTCACTTTTCCTGCCTGCCTGGAAGCGCGTCCGCTGCTGATTCCAGGACGCCGCTCAATGCTCGGCCGGAAAATCCTCAACTGGATTACGACTCAGGGGCTGCAGGTGGAGATTCTGGGGGAGTTTGATGATGCGGCACTGATGAAGGCGTTTGGTGCGCGTAAGAATGCCATATTTGTCGCGCCAGTGCTGGATGAGCAGGATAGCGGGCAGCGTGATGCGGTTACAGAGGTTGGTCGGCTTGATACCGTGTCAGAGGAGTACCATATCATCTTTGCCGAACGGATGATTCAGCATCCGGCGGTGCAGCGTCTCTGTCACGCAGACTTCAGCGGACTCTTTCCCCGCCAGAGTACAGACGAAAAAAAACCGGCGTAAGCCGGCTTTTTCAACAAAGCGATTAACAAGCGGCGATTAAGCCAGTTTGTTGATCTGTGCAGTCAGGTTAGATTTATAACGTGCAGCTTTGTTTTTGTGGATCAGACCTTTAGCGGCCTGACGATCCACAAGTGGTTGCATTTCATTGAATGCGTTCTGCGCAGCAGCTTTGTCGCCTGAAGCGATCGCCGCGTATACTTTCTTAACGAAGGTACGCATCATTGAGCGGCGGCTAGCGTTATGCTTACGGCGTTTCTCAGATGTTACGGCGCGTTTCTTAGCTGATTTGATATTAGCCAAGGTCCAACTCCCAAATGTGTTCTATAGAGACAAATCAAAGGCCGAGGACTATGCCCTTCTAACCTGATTTTGTCAATGGATTTGTGCAAATAAGCGTCGCTCTAAGAACGGCACTCGATTACGTATTTGATGGCGCAAGATTCTACCAGCTTCCCCTCACTGAATACAGTATTTAGCGACAAAATTCTTAACATGCACATCTGCAACAGGAAATGCAGCCGCTAAAGCATGAAAGGCGTGCAGACGGGTTAACCTGAGCCGCTTTCAAGGGTATAATCCGCCGATTTCCACCGGTTTGGGCCAGCCATGAAGTTTATCCGCGGTATTCATAATCTTAACGAGCAGCATCGCGGCTGCGTTCTGACCATTGGTAATTTCGATGGTGTACATCGCGGGCATCAGGCGCTGCTGTCGCGACTGTGTGAAGAGGGACTTAAGCGTCATCTGCCCGTCGTGGTGATGGTATTTGAGCCACAGCCGCTGGAGCTGTTTGCCGGTGATAAAGCCCCGGCGCGCCTGACACGCCTGCGTGAAAAACTGCGCTATATGGCGGAAGCGGGTGTGGATAAAGTATTGTGCGTGCGGTTTGATCGTCGCTTTGCGGCCTTGTCTGCACAGCGCTTTATCAGTGACCTGTTAGTCGACAAGCTGGATGTAAAGTACCTTGCGGTAGGTGATGATTTCCGCTTCGGCGCTGGTCGCCAGGGGGATTTCCTGTTATTACAGAAAGCCGGTGTGGAGTATGGCTTTGAGGTCGTCAGCACCGAAACCTTCTGTGACGGTGGTAAGCGAATCAGCAGCACTGCCGTGCGTCAGGCGCTGGCTGCGGATGATTTAGCACTGGCGCAGTCGCTGTTAGGTCATCCCTTCACTATTTCCGGCCGCGTCGTGCACGGTGATGCACTGGGACGCACGCTGGGTTTCCCGACTGCGAACCTCCCTTTACGCCGCAGCGTCACGCCGGTGAAAGGAGTGTATGCCGTGGAGGTACAGGGTCTGACGCCCGAGCCACTGCCGGGTGTTGCTAATATCGGCACCCGTCCGACCGTAAAAGGTTTACGCCAGCAGCTTGAAGTTCACCTGCTCGACATCAATATCGATCTCTATGGTCGTCACATTGATGTGGTGCTGAAACAGAAAATACGAAACGAGCAGCGCTTTGCCTCACTGGAGGCGTTGAAAGAACAAATTGCGAACGATGTGGTAACGGCCCGGCAGTTCTTTGGGCTGCTTTAACCTGAGCGAAAAACGGAATCGAGAATCTGATGAGTGACTATAAATCTACCCTGAATTTGCCGGAAACGGGATTCCCGATGCGTGGCGATCTGGCCAAACGCGAACCGGGAATGTTGCAACGCTGGTATGCCGACAACCTGTACGGCATCATCCGCGAAGCCAAAAAAGGGAAAAAAACCTTTATCCTGCATGATGGCCCTCCTTATGCGAACGGCAGCATTCATATTGGTCACTCCGTTAACAAGATTCTGAAAGACATTATCGTTAAGTCGAAAGGCATGGCGGGTTATGACTCGCCGTATGTGCCCGGCTGGGACTGCCACGGTCTGCCAATCGAACACAAAGTTGAGCAGATGATCGGCAAGCCAGGCGAGAAAGTCACCGCCGCGGAATTTCGTGCCGCATGCCGCAAATATGCTGCTGAACAGGTTGAAGGCCAGAAAGCGGACTTTATCCGTCTGGGCGTGCTGGGCGACTGGGATCGTCCTTACCTGACCATGGATTTTGGTACCGAAGCCAACATCATTCGTGCGCTGGGTAAAATCATCGGTAATGGCCATCTGCACAAAGGCGCGAAGCCGGTGCACTGGTGCCTGGATTGCCGTTCTGCCCTGGCAGAAGCGGAAGTGGAATATTACGACAAAACGTCACCGTCGATTGATGTGATGTTTAACGCCATTGATGCCGACGCGGTGCGTGGGGCGTTCGGCGTATCCCAGGTTAATGGCCCGATCTCACTGGTTATCTGGACCACGACGCCGTGGACATTACCGGCTAACCGCGCGATCTCCCTGCATCCTGAATTTGAATACCAGCTGATCCAGATCGACGGCCGCGCCCTGATCCTGGCGAAAGAGCTGGTGGAAAGCGTCATGAAGCGCGCCGGTGTCAGCGAATGGCAGGTGCTGGGCGAATGTCAGGGCGCTGCGCTGGAGCTGCAGAAGTTCCAGCATCCGTTCCTGGCGCTTGAGTCGCTGGTCGTACTGGGCGAGCACGTGACCCTGGACGCGGGTACCGGTGCCGTTCACACCGCGCCAGGCCACGGCCCGGATGACTATGTTATTGGCCAGAAATATGGCATCGAAACCGCGAATCCGGTAGGACCGGATGGCGCCTATCTGCCAGGCACGTATCCGACGCTGGATGGGGTCAATGTCTTTAAAGCCAACGACATGATCGTTGAACTGCTGAAAGAGAAAGGCGCGCTGCTGCACGTTGAGAAACTGCTGCACAGCTACCCGCACTGCTGGCGCCATAAAACGCCGATCATCTTCCGCGCCACGCCGCAGTGGTTCATCAGCATGGATCAGAAAGGATTGCGTGCGCAGTCGCTGAAAGAGATCAAAGGCGTGCAGTGGATCCCGGACTGGGGCCAGGCGCGTATCGAATCGATGGTGGCGAACCGTCCTGACTGGTGTATCTCTCGTCAGCGTACCTGGGGCGTACCGATGGCGCTGTTCGTTCACAAAGAGAGCGAAGAGCTGCACCCTGACACGCTGGCGCTGATGGAGAAAGTGGCGCAGCGTGTTGAGCAGGAGGGTATTCAGGCCTGGTGGGATCTTGACCCGCGTGAACTGATGGGCGACGACGCCGATCACTACGTTAAAGTGCCGGATACGCTGGATGTCTGGTTTGACTCCGGCTCAACCAGCTATTCTGTAGTGGATGCGCGTCCGGAATTTGGCGGACATGCGCCAGACCTCTATCTGGAAGGATCCGATCAGCATCGCGGCTGGTTTATGTCCTCGCTGATGATCTCCACGGCAATGAAGGGCCAAGCGCCTTATCGTCAGGTACTGACGCACGGTTTCACCGTGGATGGTCAGGGCCGTAAAATGTCGAAATCAATCGGCAACACGGTCGCGCCGCAGGATGTGATGAACAAACTGGGCGCCGATATTCTGCGTCTGTGGGTGGCCTCAACCGACTACTCGGGTGAAATGGCGGTCTCCGATGAGATCCTCAAGCGCTCTGCCGATGCCTATCGTCGTATCCGTAACACCGCGCGTTTCCTGCTGGCTAACCTTAGCGGCTTCAACCCGGTCACCGATCTGGTGAAACCGGAAGAGATGGTCGTGGTCGATCGCTGGGCAGTGGGTCGCGCACAGGCGGCACAGGCTGATATCGTTGCCTCATACGAGAACTACGATTTCCATGAAGTGATCCAGCGTCTGATGCAGTTCTGTTCGATTGAGATGGGCAGCTTCTATCTCGATATTATCAAGGATCGTCAGTACACCGCGAAAGGTGATGGCCTGGCGCGTCGCAGCTGCCAGACCGCGCTGTGGCACATCGTCGAAGCGCTGGTGCGCTGGATGGCACCGATCATGTCCTTTACAGCGGATGAGATCTGGGGCTACCTGCCAGGCGAACGTGCGCAGTATGTCTTCACCGAAGAGTGGTATCAGGGTCTGTTTGGCCTGGCGGAAGATGAAGCGCTGAATGATGCCTACTGGGCCGAGCTGCTGAAAGTGCGTGGCGAAGTGAACAAGGTGATCGAGCAGGCGCGTGCGGATAAACGTATCGGTGGTGCACTGGAAGCAACGGTGACGCTGTATGCCGATCCGGAGCTGGCCGCTAAACTGCATGCGCTGGGTAATGAGCTGCGTTTTGTGCTGCTGACTTCTGGCGCACAGGTGGCGGATTACGCGCTGGCGAACGATGAAGCGCAGCAGAGTGAACTGCTGAAAGGTCTGAAAATCGCGCTGCACAAGGCGGAAGGCGAGAAATGTCAGCGCTGCTGGCATTACACTACCGACGTCGGACAGAATCCTGAGCATGCTGAGGTCTGTGGTCGTTGTTACACTAACGTAGCCGGTGACGGCGAACAGCGTGAATTTGCCTGATGCGTAAACCTATTTTATCAACCGGATTGCGCTGGCTGTGGCTGGTGCTGGTGGTGATTGTTGTCGACTTCGCCAGTAAGCAGTGGGTGATGAACAACATGATGCTGCATGAAACCCAGCCGCTGATGCCCTACCTGAACCTGTTCTATGCGCACAACTATGGCGCGGCGTTCAGTTTCCTGGCGGACAAAGGCGGCTGGCAGCGCTGGTTCTTTGCGGGTATCGCGCTGGCTATCGTGATCTCACTGGTGGTGATGATGTATCGCAATCATGCCAGTCAGAAGATGGCCAATATCGCCTATGCTCTGATCATTGGCGGCGCGATCGGCAATTTGTTTGATCGCTCGTACCATGGCTTTGTGGTCGATTTTATCGATTTTTATGTCGGTAACTGGCACTTCGCTACATTTAATATCGCTGACTGCGGCATCTGTATTGGGGCTGCACTGGTGGTGCTGGAGGGCTTTTTCAGCCCGAACGGCAAACAGGCTAAACAGAAAGGGTAAGTGATGACTGAGTTCGTGCAGCGCGAAAGCGCGGTGTTGGTGCATTTTACGCTGAAGCTGGAAGATGGCTCGACGGCGGAATCGACCCGTGCAAACGGCAAGCCCGCGCTGTTCCGTCTTGGTGATGGCAGCCTCTCTGCAGCGCTTGAGCAGGCATTGCTGGGGCTGAAAGCGGGTCAGACTAAACAGTTTACTCTGGAACCGGAAGATGCCTTTGGTGGCGTCAGCCCTGACCTGATCCAGTATTTCTCGCGTCGGGACTTTATTGATGCAGGCGAACCGGAAGTGGGTGCCATCATGCTGTTCAGCGGCATGGGCGGCAGTGAAATGCCAGGCGTGATCCGCGAAGTCTCCGGTGATTCTATCACCGTCGATTTCAACCATCCGCTGGCGGGTCGCCGTATTCAGTTTGATGTAGAAGTGCTGGAAATCGATCCGGCACTGGAGACGAACGATGCAAATCCTGTTAGCTAATCCGCGCGGCTTCTGCGCTGGCGTTGATCGCGCCATCAGTATTGTTGAGCGCGCGCTGGAGATGTATGGCGCGCCCATCTACGTCCGTCACGAAGTGGTGCATAACCGTTACGTGGTGAACAGCCTGCGTGAGCGCGGTGCCATCTTTATTGAAGAGATCAGCGAAGTGCCGGATAACGCCATTCTGATCTTCTCCGCGCACGGGGTTTCACAGGCGGTGCGTGCCGAAGCTAAAGCGCGCAATCTGACCATGCTGTTCGATGCTACCTGTCCGCTGGTCACCAAAGTTCATATGGAAGTCGCACGCGCCAGCCGTAAAGGCGTGGAAGCGATTCTGATTGGTCACGCGGGTCATCCGGAAGTTGAAGGCACCATGGGGCAATACAACAACCCCAATGGTGGCATGTATCTGGTGGAGTCGCCGGAAGATGTCTTCAGACTGACCGTCAAAGACGAAAACAATCTGAGCTTCATGACGCAGACCACGCTTTCTGTGGATGACACTTCAGACATCATTGATGCCCTGCGTCAGCGTTTCCCGGCGATCATCGGGCCGCGTAAAGATGATATCTGCTACGCCACCACCAACCGTCAGGAAGCCGTTCGTACACTGGCGAAAGATGCGGAAGTGGTGCTGGTGGTCGGTTCGAAAAACTCCTCGAACTCTAACCGTCTGGCCGAGCTGGCACAGCGTGCCGGTAAACTGGCGAAGCTGATCGATTCTGCCGATGATATACAGGAAGAGTGGGTAAAAGGCGTGGCCTGCATCGGCGTTACCGCAGGTGCTTCAGCCCCCGATATTCTGGTGCAGCAGGTGATCCAGCGGTTACGTGAGCTGGGTGGCGAAGCGGCGATTGAGCTGATTGGCCGTGAAGAGAATATTGTTTTTGAAGTGCCTAAAGAGCTGCGCGTCGACGTACGTAACGTGCAGTAACGCTTCGATATGACTGATAAAAAGGCCGACTCTGTTCGGTCTTTTTTGTTTTTATAGCCCGGCTGAAATGCCGTTGTTCACTGCGATGATTGCTTTTACTGATAATCACAGGCGGCTGGCATAAAATTCTTATTATCATGGATTATTAGTGGCGTGACTGTTAACTCACCGTTAACCTGATGACGCTTTGGATGCATAGTTTTGTTTTAGGAATGAATAAATATGAACACTATCCGGATTGCTATTGTGGGCGCGCCGGGCCGTATGGGCCGTAATCTGATTCTGGCGACGCAGCAGGCAGAAGGCGTTGAGCTGGGTGCGGCACTGGCCCGTCCAGGCTCATCGCTGATCGGCAGCGACGCTGGTGAATTAGCGGGCATCGGAAAGAATGGCATCCTCATCGCTGACGATTTACGCGCGGTGACTAACGACTTTGATGTGCTGATCGACTTCACCCGTCCGGAAGGCACGCTGGAGTATATGGCGATCTGCCGTGAGCACGGAAAAGCGATGGTGATTGGCACCACCGGTTTTGATGAGGCAGGCAAAGCAGCCATTCGCGCGGCGGCGGAAGATATCGCCATTGTCTTTGCCGCTAACTTCAGCGTGGGGGTTAACCTGGTGCTGAAGCTGCTGGAGAAGGCTGCCAAAGTCATGGGTGAATATGCGGATATTGAGATTGTCGAAGCCCATCACCGCCATAAAGTGGATGCGCCGTCTGGCACCGCGCTGGCGATGGGTGAGGCGATAGCCGATGCCATGCAGTGGAAACTGGACGAGCATGCGGTTTATACGCGTGAAGGCTACACCGGTGAACGCCAGCCACAGACCATTGGTTTTGCTACGGTTCGCGCGGGTGACATCGTGGGTGAGCATACGGCGATGTTTGCAGATATCGGTGAGCGTGTAGAGATTACCCACAAGGCCTCAAGTCGCATGACCTTTGCAAATGGCGCCGTTAAGTCAGCTTTATGGCTAAAAGATAAGAAATCTGGTTTGTTTGATATGCGTGACGTGCTGGATTTGTCGATGTTGTGAGTGTTGTGAACCATCGTGATGTGGTTATTTCAATCGTTAATACCTTGATTGAAAAGGGGCAATGTTTTCATTGCCCTTAATTTTATCTTAAAATATCCATTCTGATTCAAAATTACTTTCTGGTTGTTGTTTTCCCATCTTTTCTTCATTTATTTTCCCTGATGGACGCCGTTTTTGACCATTTGGTCAAAAATAAGGGGCCGCTTAAGCCGGTTTCGTTTTTATGTCGCCTGGCAAACGATTATTCTGCCGGGTTTTCCTCTCTTTTTGCCGCTCATACCTGTTTTTTACCTCATAAGGCAGATAAGTGTGAAAAAATCCCGCTGCAGGGTAGACAATGACCAGGGCTGTCATTAGAATGCGCGCAATTTGCCAAAAATCGACAATTCAGGCGGTTTTTGCATTGATTCAGGCGGCTATTTTGAATTAATATGCAGATATATTGACTGTTTATTCCCTGGAGGATGTTTTGATAAAGTCAGCAATCCTGGTTCTGGAAGACGGAACCCAATTCCACGGTCGGGCCATCGGGGCAACAGGATCGGCAGTGGGAGAAGTCGTTTTCAACACTTCAATGACCGGCTATCAAGAAATCCTCACTGATCCTTCCTATTCCCGCCAAATCGTTACTCTCACTTATCCCCATATCGGTAATGTCGGTGCCAATGCCGCCGACGAAGAATCCAGCCAGATTCATGCGCAGGGCCTGGTTATTCGTGACCTGCCGCTGATTGCCAGCAACTTCCGTAGCGAAGAAGGCCTGTCGGCCTACCTGCAGCGCAACAACATTGTGGCGATTGCCGATATCGATACCCGCAAGCTGACGCGCTTGCTGCGTGAGAAAGGGGCGCAGAACGGCTGCATTATTGCCGGCGACAATCCGGATGCCGCACTGGCGCTGCAAAAGGCCCAGGCATTCCCGGGACTGAAAGGAATGGATCTGGCGAAAGAGGTCTGCACCACTGAGACTTACAGCTGGCAGCAGGGCAGCTGGACACTGGACGCAGGTCTGCCAGAGCAGGCTGCTGCGGAGTCGCTGCCATATCACGTGGTGGCTTATGACTACGGCGCCAAGCGCAACATTCTGCGTATGCTGGTCGATCGCGGCTGCCGTCTGACTGTGGTTCCGGCACAGACGCCAGCTGAAGAGGTGCTGAAGCTGAATCCGGATGGCATTTTCCTCTCCAACGGTCCTGGTGACCCGGAGCCGTGCGACTACGCGATCAGCGCGATTCAGGACTTCCTGAAGACAGATATTCCGGTGTTCGGTATCTGCCTGGGTCATCAGCTGCTGGCGCTGGCCAGCGGTGCTAAAACCGTGAAGATGAAACTCGGCCACCATGGTGGTAACCATCCGGTGAAAGATCTCGAAAATAACCGCGTGATGATCACCGCGCAGAACCACGGTTTTGCGGTCGACGAGAACAATCTGCCAGCGAACCTGCGTGTGACCCACATTTCGTTGTTCGATAAAACCGTGCAGGGCATCCATCGCACTGACAAGCCAGCATTCAGCTTCCAGGGTCACCCGGAAGCCAGCCCGGGGCCGGGTGATGCTGCGCCGCTGTTTGACCACTTTATTGAATTGATTGACGCATTCCGTCTGCAAGCGAAGTAATCAGGAGCTAATTCATGCCAAAACGTACAGACCTAAAATCCATCCTGATTCTTGGTGCCGGTCCGATTGTGATCGGCCAGGCCTGCGAATTTGACTATTCCGGTGCGCAGGCGTGTAAAGCGCTGCGTGAAGAGGGTTACCGCGTCATTCTGGTGAACTCCAACCCGGCGACGATCATGACTGACCCGGAAATGGCTGATGCGACCTACATTGAGCCGATTCACTGGGAAGTGGTGCGCAAAATCATCGAAAAAGAGCGCCCGGATGCAGTACTGCCCACCATGGGCGGACAGACAGCGCTGAACTGTGCGCTGGAGCTGGAACGTCATGGCGTGCTGGAAGAGTTTGGCGTCACCATGATTGGTGCGACTGCTGATGCGATCGACAAAGCAGAAGATCGTCGTCGTTTCGACGTGGCGATGAAAAGCATTGGTCTGGATACGGCGCGCTCCGGCATCGCACACACTATGGAAGAAGCGCTGGCCGTGGCAGAAGATGTTGGCTTCCCGTGCATTATCCGTCCTTCCTTTACCATGGGCGGCACCGGTGGCGGCATCGCTTACAACCGCGAAGAGTTTGAAGAGATTTGTGAACGCGGTCTCGATCTCTCTCCCACCAATGAGCTGCTGATTGATGAGTCGCTGATTGGCTGGAAAGAGTATGAGATGGAAGTGGTGCGCGATAAAAACGATAACTGCATCATCGTCTGCTCAATCGAAAACTTCGACGCAATGGGGATTCACACCGGTGACTCCATCACGGTAGCGCCTGCCCAGACGCTGACTGACAAAGAGTATCAAATCATGCGTAACGCCTCGCTGGCGGTACTGCGTGAGATCGGTGTTGAAACCGGCGGCTCCAACGTGCAGTTCTCCGTTAACCCGAAAGATGGCCGACTGATTGTCATCGAGATGAACCCGCGCGTGTCACGCTCCTCAGCGCTGGCGTCAAAAGCGACCGGCTTCCCGATTGCTAAAGTGGCGGCCAAACTGGCGGTTGGCTATACCCTCGACGAGCTGATGAACGATATCACCGGCGGTTTAACGCCTGCCTCGTTCGAGCCTTCAATCGACTACGTTGTTACCAAGATCCCACGTTTCAACTTCGAAAAATTTGCCGGTGCCAACGATCGCCTGACCACGCAGATGAAGTCGGTCGGCGAAGTGATGGCGATTGGCCGTACCTTCCAGGAGTCCATGCAGAAAGCGCTGCGCGGCCTGGAAGTAGGCGCTAACGGCTTCGACCCGAAAGTGCACCTCGATGACCCGGAAGCGTTAACCCGCATCCGTCGTGAGCTGAAAGATGCCGGTTCAGACCGTATCTGGTATATCGCAGATGCTTTCCGTGCAGGCATGTCCGTCGATGGCGTGTTCAATCTGACCAACATTGACCGCTGGTTCCTGGTGCAGATTGAAGAGCTAGTTAAACTGGAAGATCAGGTCGCCCGCGAAGGCGTTAATAGCCTGGATGCGAATTTCCTGCGCACGCTGAAGCGTAAAGGCTTTGCCGATGCACGGCTGGCGACGCTGGCGGGTGTGGCGGAGAGCGAAATCCGCAAGCTGCGTCAGCAGTTTAATCTGCACCCGGTTTACAAGCGCGTAGATACCTGTGCCGCAGAGTTCGCGACGGACACGGCCTACATGTACTCCACCTATGAGGAGGAGTGCGAAGCCAATCCGAGTCCGGATCGTGAAAAAATCATGATTCTGGGTGGTGGACCCAACCGTATCGGCCAGGGAATTGAATTCGACTACTGCTGCGTTCACGCCGCACTGGCGCTGCGTGAAGATGGCTACCAGACCATTATGGTTAACTGTAACCCGGAAACCGTTTCGACCGACTACGACACCTCCGATCGCCTCTACTTCGAGCCGGTTACGCTGGAAGATGTGCTGGAGATTGTGCGCATCGAGCAGCCAAAAGGCGTGATCGTGCAGTATGGCGGTCAGACCCCGCTGAAACTGGCGCGTGCGCTGGAAGCCGCAGGCGTACCGGTTATCGGCACCAGCCCGGATTCCATTGACCGTGCTGAAGACCGTGAACGTTTCCAGCAGGCGGTTGATCGCCTGAATCTGAAGCAACCGGCTAACGCCACCGTCGCGACGCTGGAGCAGGCGGTGGAGAAAGCTGCTGGCCTGGGTTATCCGCTGGTGGTCCGTCCTTCTTATGTGCTGGGCGGCCGTGCCATGGAGATCGTCTACGATGAAATCGACCTGAAGCGCTACTTCCAGACGGCGGTTTCGGTTTCCAACGATGCGCCGGTGCTGCTGGATCGCTTCCTGGATGATGCGGTCGAAGTGGATGTGGATGCGATCTGCGACGGCGAGCGGGTGCTGATTGGTGGCATCATGGAACACATCGAGCAGGCTGGTGTTCACTCCGGTGACTCCGCCTGTTCACTGCCGGCCTACACGCTGAGTCAGGAGATTCAGAATGTGATGCGCCAGCAGGTTGAGAAGCTGGCATTCGAGCTGAATGTTCGCGGCCTGATGAACGTCCAGTTCGCGGTGAAAGACAACGAAGTCTACCTGATTGAAGTCAACCCACGTGCGGCGCGTACCGTTCCGTTCGTCTCTAAAGCGACGGGTGTACCGCTGGCGAAAGTGGCCGCGCGCGTGATGGCAGGTAAAACGCTGGCAGAGCAGGGCGTCACTGAAGAGGTGATTCCGCCTTACTACTCCGTTAAAGAAGTGGTGCTGCCGTTCAACAAGTTCCAGGGCGTTGACCCGATTCTGGGACCAGAAATGCGCTCTACCGGTGAAGTCATGGGTGTGGGCCGCACGTTCGCTGAGGCGTTCTCGAAAGCGATGCTGGGCGCACAGAGCAATATGAAGAAGTCGGGCCGTGCGCTGTTGTCGGTGCGTGAAGGCGACAAGAAACGTATCGTTGACCTGGCGGCTAAGCTGCAGAAGTTCGGTTTTGAACTGGATGCGACTCACGGCACGGCGGTGGTACTGGGCGAGGCGGGCATTAATCCGCGCCTGGTTAACAAGGTGCATGAAGGTCGTCCGCATATTCAGGACCGTCTGAAGAATGGCGAGTATAGCTACATCGTGAATACCACGGCGGGTCGTCAGGCGATTGAAGATTCGAAGCTGATTCGCCGTAGCGCACTGCAGTATAAAGTGCACTACGACACTACGCTGAACGGCGGTTTCGCGACTGCGATGGCGCTGAATGCAGATCCGACGGAACAGGTTATCTCCGTGCAGGAAATGCATGCCCAGATAAAGGCGATGTAATGTGAAAACGGCTCCTCCGGGAGCCGTTTTTTTTGGCCCTTTCACTGGCGATAATCTGAAAGTCAGGTCCGGGAAGGGGTTGGGATTTGTGTTAAAGTGACTGATTTGGCTTAATTTTTTAGCTTTAGGTGCGAATGGGGCTGGTTCGCACAAATTTATAATATAAACACTTCCTGTACGGATTTTTCGCCAGTACTATGCCTGCCGCTCATCACTGGAGCGTATCAGGACATAATTAAAAAATGAAAATGCGTACTTTTTCTCTGAGTGCAGTGGCTGCACTGATGGCTATTCTTCCTTTCGCCAGCCAGGCGGAAGTGACGTTGTTAAAGCAGGATCCGCAGGCGGGCGATCCGCTTAGCCGTCTTAATTTTAAGGTTGGCGGCAGCATTCGTGCTCAGTTCAATCATCAGACCGGCGTGGATGACAAATCTTACAAGCGTGACGGTTTTGATGGCGGCACCCGTTTCCGTTTCGGTGCTGACTATTACCTGTTTGATGACGTGAGCTGGATCAGCTATTACGAGCTGGGCGTTAACGTCCCGGCAGTTTTCGGCTGGGATCGCCACTATGCTGACGGTGCCAATAACACCACGCGTCGCCAGCTCTACACCGGTCTGAAAAGCAAAACCTGGGGTCAGTTTACCTTTGGTCAGCAGAACAGCGTGTATTATGACACTGTGGGCGCCAAGACCGATATCTGGGATTACGACATGATCGGCCAGGCACCGGGCAACGGAATCAACGGTGACTACGACGGATCTTACCGTTCACGCAAGCAGCTGAAATATAAAAACACCTTCGGCGATGCGGATATTTACGCCTCTTATCTGTTCGACGATAACGAATATCTGCCAGGCAATGGCCTGCGCTATAAGCGCAAAGGCGGCGGCTCGCTGGGCGTGGATTACCATATCTCTGATGAACTGAGCTGGGGCACGGCGTGGAACTACACCCGCGCGGCGATGCGTAACCCGAACAATGGCGACAGCCGCGATTACGATCAGAACATTTACGGCTCTGCATTAAGCTGGACACCAGGCAACTGGACGCTGTCAGCCGGTGGTGGCTGGTATCAGAACTTCATGACGACCAAACGCAAAGACGCGCGTAACTACTTTGCTGGCGATGCGTGGGGCGTTGAATATTTCGCTGGTTACAAAATCCCGGTGGGGCAGTATGGTCTGAAAGCGGTTCAGCCTTATGTTATGGGTGATCGCATTGAGGTCATGACCGGTCGTGATTACCAGCGCATCGACAACGGTCTGGGTGTGGTGCTGTTCCTCGACTACGGCTTCCGTGTTGACTACGAACATGTCTTCACCTCCAGCACCGATAATCTGGGTGATATGAATCTGGTGCGTCTGCGCTACGACTTCTGATCATCCTGACGAGCCTTAATCAGGCTTGCAGCGATAAACGATCTTAACGGGCAGGGAACACAGGCAGAGGAGGAAAGCGTCCCGCGCCATGGAAAAAAACGCCGGGAGCGTTTTGAACAACGCAAAGCGTTGGCCCGTATACGGGCGCACCTCAGGGATGAGGTGCGTAATCGCGCGGGCCGAGCGGTCATGGATGACAGCTTTTGCGTGTTTCCGATCTGACTGTGTTCCCTGTGCTGCACCGATCTTACCGCTAGCCAGACCAGGCTTTACGGCTCCTCCGGGAGCCGTTTCCTTTTGCGCACGCTTTTTGTGCCAGCCTGAGGCCAGTCGCTGGCGAGCTGCGGCAAACTGACGCGATTACGCGGTGAAAAACGCTGCACAGGGCATGAAAAGCGGCATCATGAAAAGCTTTACGCAAATAGACCTTTTCCCCTATCGACGAAAGTTTCACCTTTACGTATCATGGCGCCAATTTTTTCAGTGAGTGGTTAACATGATTAGTCTTATCGCGGCATTAGCAGCAGATCGCATTATTGGAATGGAGAACGCCATGCCGTGGGACCTGCCTGCAGATCTGGCGTGGTTCAAGCGCAATACGCTGAAGAAACCGGTCATTATGGGTCGACTGACCTTTGAATCTATTGGTCGTCCGTTACCTGGCCGACTGAACATCGTGGTCAGCAGCCAGCCGGGCACCACGGAAGGCGTCACCTGGGTCACCTCCCTGGATGAGGCGATACAGGCAGCCGGTGATGCTGAAGAGATCATGGTGATTGGCGGTGGACGCGTCTATGAGCAGATGCTGAAGCGCGCCGATCGTCTCTATCTGACGCACATTGATGCAGAAGTTGAAGGTGATACACAGTTCCCGGATTACGAGCCGGATGAGTGGCAGTCTACGTTCAGCGAGTTTCACGATGCTGACGAGCAGAACTCCCACAGCTACTGCTTTGAGATCCTTGACCGTCGTTGCTGATCCTCCCTTTGCCAGACTGTAACCTGGCTGTCATCTCTGTTCATTAGCATTGCTTCTTTTCTGGGATCTTCATGAAGGAAGCAATTAATAATGAAAACCGAACTCTCCGCATTAAGCACTGACCGTCTGCGTGATCCTCTTCGTCGTAAATTCATTGCCGGTTCCGGCGCTCTCGGGCTGACCGGCTTTCTCAGCGGCGGCCTCACACTCTCAGGAAGCGCACTGGCGCAGGAGAAGCCAGCGGGAAGCCCATTGCTGGGCTTTCAGGGGATTGCCGCATCCACCGCCGATGAGGTTGTGGTGGCCCCCGGCTATCGCGCAGACGTGCTGATCTCCTGGGGAGATCCGCTGGTGAATGGCGCCGTCGCATTTGATCCGCACGGCAATAACAGCGCGGAAGATCAGGAAAAGCAGTTCGGTGACAACAACGACGGTATGAGCTTCTTCGCCATTAATGACCAGCGTGGCGTCATGGCGATCAACAATGAATATGTGAATGAGCCGACGCTGTTCGCCCACGGCGGCAGCAAAGCGACCAGCCTGGAAGATGTGAAAAAGTCGCAGGCGGCGCACGGCATCTCCATCGTTGAAGTCAAACGGGATGAGGACAATCGCTGGCAGGTGGTGCGTCCTTCTGAGTTCAACCGCCGTATTACCGCCAATACTCCGATGCGCTTTTCCGGTCCGGCAGCGGGCGATAAAGCGCTGCAGACCGCCGCCGATCCACAGGGAATGCATGTCCTTGGCACCTTTGGTAACTGTGCCAACGGTAAAACGCCGTGGGGGACTTATCTCACCTGTGAAGAGAACTACGACACCTACTTTGGTACCCATCAGGCGGACTTTACGCCAACGCCGCAGCAAAAGCGCTATACCCTGAATGCCGCCGAGCCAGAGCGTAACTGGGCCGACTTTGATCCCCGTTTCGACATCGCCAAAAACCCCAATGAATTTAACCGCCACGGCTGGATTGTCGAAATCGATCCCTTTGATCCTCACTCCGTGCCGGTAAAACGCACTGCACTGGGGCGCTTCAAGCACGAAAATGCCGCCGTTACGGTCGCTAAAACCGGTCAGCTGGTGGTTTACATGGGCGACGATGAGCGCGGCGAGTATATCTATAAATATGTCTCAGACGACAACGTCATCCCGGATGATGCCAAAGCCAATCACGGACTGCTGGATAAAGGCACGCTCTATGTGGCGCAGTTCAATGGCGATGCGCAGGGCACGCCGCTGAAAGGTACCGGCCGCTGGCTGGCGCTGAAGTGGGGTGAAAATGGACTCACCGCTGAAAAGGGGTTTAACAGTCAGGCCGATATTCTGATTAATGCGCGTGCGGCGGCTGATGTGGTTAACGCCACGCGGATGGACCGGCCAGAGTGGATTGCTGTTAACCCGCATGATGGTCGTGCTTACTGCACGCTGACTAACAATAACAAACGCGGCAATGAAGGCATGCCGGTTAATGCGGCGAATCCGCGTCCTAAAAATATCTACGGCCAGATTATCCGCTGGGATGAAAAGGGCGATGCCACGGCGCAGGCGTTTGAGTGGGATATCTATGCGTTGTGCGGCAATCCGATCGCGCATCCTGAAGGGATCTATCGCGGTACACCTAACATCACCGCTGAAAACACCTTTAACAGTCCCGATGGTCTGGGGTTTGATGCGCACGGGCGGTTATGGATCCTGACCGATGGCAAGTACAGTAATAAAGAGGATTATCAGGGGCAGGGGAACAATCAGATGCTGGTAGGGGATCCGGATAGTGGGGAGATCCGCCGGTTCATGGTTGGCCCCAAATCATGCGAGCTGACGGGCATCACCTTCACGCCAGATTACAAAACGCTGTTCGTCAATGTGCAGCATCCCGGCGAAGAGGGTGACTCGCACTTTCCCGATAACAGTCCGCGTCCCCGGTCGTCAGTGATCATGATCACCCGCGAAGATGGCGGCATTATCGGCGCATAAGAGAGGATGCTGGCCTTGCCGGCCAGCATCGCCGTTATAGCGCGGGCGGTGCCAGACTTTCGCTGGAGGCCAGCGCTTTTTCGCGATTGGAGGGCTGCACCATATAGCGCTGCGTTTCCCAGTGCAGCAGCGTCAGCGTTCCGCCCCAGCAGCAACCGGTATCCAGACCGATGATTCCCTCAGGCGTCCCTTTGCCTTCCAGCGAGGCCCAGTGACCGAACACAATGGTGTAGTCACGTGCGACCGGACCTGCAATGTTAAACCAGGGTTTTAGCGGAGGAAGGGCAGATTCAGGGGCATCTTTGCAGATCATATCCAGCTGACCATTGGGAAAGCAGTAACGCATGCGGGTCAGCGCGTTGGTGCTGAAGCGCAGACGTGCCAGACCAGTCAGATCTTCACTCCAGTTATTCGGCATGTCGCCATACATCGCATCCAGAAACAGCGGATAACTGTCGCTGGCAAGTACCGCTTCGACTTCACGCGCGCACTTTTTCGCGGTCTCGATATCCCATTGCGGTGTGATACCGGCGTGTCCCATCACCAGCTTTTTCTCTTCATCAACCTGTAACAGCGGCTGACGACGCAGCCAGTTGATCAGCTCATCCGCATCGTCCGCTTCCAGCAACGGTGTCAGGCGATCTTTGGGCTTATTACGGCTGATTCCAGCGTAGACCGCCAGCAGATGTAAATCGTGATTGCCCAGCACCAGACGCACTGCGTCGCCCAGCGATTTTACATAGCGCAGAACCTCAAGTGAGCCCGGACCCCGCGCCACTAAGTCGCCGGTCAGCCACAGGGTATCCTGCTCAGGATTGAAATCAACCTGTTGCAGCAAGGCACGTAATTCGTCGTAGCAACCATGAACGTCGCCAATCAGGTATGTGCTCATAAGGTTTTATCCATCAGGAAGCTGCCCGACTAAACGGGCAAAAAGCGTATGAATTAATGAATGTGGGTCTGAATGGCGAGGCGGAACACCGGGATCTCGACATGGAAGGTGTCACCCTGTTCGTCGACCATCACATAGTGTCCCTGCATGGTGCCCATCGGTGTTTCGATCACGGCTCCGCTGGTGTACTGAAACTCATTGCCTGGCGCGATAAGCGGTTGTTCACCCACCACGCCTTCGCCCTGAACTTCCGTTTCGCGGCCGTTACCGTTGGTAATCAGCCAGTAACGTCCCAGCAGTTGCACTGAGGAACGGCCCAGATTGCGAATCGTAATGGTATAGGCGAAGACGTAACGATCATCATCCGGTGAGGATTGTGAGGCAACGTACTGGCTTTGCACATGGACGGAGACGCGGGCCGTTTCACTCATGACTTACTCCTGCGATTTTCCCTGATGATTCGCCAGCCAGTTCGCCAGCTGACAATATTGCGCGACGGAGACGTTCTCGGCACGCAGGGTTGGATCTATGGATAACTCCTCCAGCGCGCCGGCAGCCACCATGTGGCTCAGGCTGTTGCGCAGCGTTTTACGACGCTGGCCGAACGCTTCAGTGGTAATACGGCTCAAAATACGCACATCGCTGACCGGATACGGCGGCTCGGCATACGGCACCAGACGCACCACGGCAGAGTCCACTTTCGGTGGCGGCGTAAAGGAGTGCGGAGGCACTTCCAGCACCGGAATGATCTGGCAGTAGTACTGCGCCATTACCGTCAGACGACCGTAGGTTTTATTACCCGGACCGGCGACCAGACGATTAACCACCTCTTTCTGCAGCATGAAGTGCATATCTTTGATCGAACCAGTATAGCTGAAAAGGTGGAACATCAGCGGGGTCGAAATATTGTATGGCAGGTTACCAAATACCCGCAGCGGCTGGCCTCTCTCCTGCGCCAGTGCGGCGAAGTCGAACGTCATGGCATCCTGCTGGAAGATAGTCAGTTTCGGGCCAAGGAACGGATGCGTTTCCAGACGCGCAGCGAGATCGCGGTCCAGTTCTATCACCGTTAATTTATCGAGGCGTTCGCCTACCGGCTCGGTCAAGGCACCCAGGCCTGGGCCGATCTCTACCAGCGCTTCATCGCGCTGTGGATGGATGGCGGAGACAATGCTGTCGATAATGTACTGATCGTTCAGGAAGTTCTGCCCGAAACGTTTACGGGCGTAGTGCCCCTGATGGACGCGATTATTCATTACTGCTCTTGATCATAGTGATGGCGAGGTTAAGCGCCGTGATGAAGCTGCCCGGTTCAGCCTGACCCAGACCGGCGAGTTCAAGCGCGGTGCCGTGGTCAACTGAAGTCCGGATAAAGGGCAGGCCCAGGGTGATATTTACCGCCCGGCCAAACCCCTGAAATTTGAGTACCGGCAGACCCTGGTCATGATACATCGCCAGCACTGCATCGGCATGTTGCAGATATTTAGGCTGGAAAAGGGTATCCGCAGGCAGCGGGCCGGTCAGTTTAATGCCCTGCTGACGCAGTTCATTAAGGGCTGGCGTAATGGTCTCAATCTCTTCCCGACCCATGTGGCCGCTTTCGCCCGCATGAGGGTTAAGACCACAGACGTAGATATGCGGCTCGGCAATGGCAAACTTCTGCTGCAGATCACGATGAAGAATCGTGATCACTTCATGCAGACAGTCGCGGGTCACCGCAGCGGGGACATCTTTCAGCGGCAGATGGGTAGTAGCCAGCGCGACGCGTAGCTGCTCTGTCGCCAGCATCATGACGACCCGATGGCCGCCTGCGCGATCGGCGAAGAATTCAGTATGGCCAGTAAAGGCGATGCCGGCATCATTAATGACGCCTTTGTGCACCGGACCGGTAATCAGGGCCGCGAATTCACCGTCGAGACAACCGTCACAGGCACGCGCCAGCGTGGCCAGCACGTAGTCACTGTTGGCGACGCAAAGCTCGCCGGGCGTGACCGTCGCGGCCGTTTCGACTGGCAGGATAGTCAGTGTCCCCGCCTGCTGTGGCTCAGCGGCCACGCCAGGCTGATAGGGACGCAGGGTCAGCGGTAAACCGAGTTGCGCCGCACGCTGCTGCAACAGGGCAGGCGAGGCGCAGACGACCAGTTCAACCGGCCAGGAGTGCTGGGCCAGCTGAACGGTAAGATCGGGACCAATCCCGGCAGGTTCGCCGGGCGTGATCACCACACGGTGATTACTGCGCATTGCCATCCAGAATCTTCACGTAGGCGCTGGCACGTTGTTCCTGCATCCAGGTCTGTGCTTCTTCCGCAAACTTACGGTTAAACAGCATACGGTAAGCACGCTCTTTCTGGGCCGCATCGGTTTTGTCCACCTGACGGGTATCCAGCAACTGAATCAGATGCCAGCCGAAAGAGGAGTGAACCGGCTGGCTGGTCTGGCCTTTTTTCAGGCGCAGCAGCGCGTCACGGAAGGCCGGATCAAAGACTTCCGGAGAGGTCCAGCCAAGATCGCCGCCCTGGTTCGCTGAACCCGGATCATCAGAGTACTGCTTAGCCGCCGCCGCGAAGGTGGTTTTACCACTGCGGATATCGTTAGCAATCTGCTCCAGCTGTGCGCGTGCCTGCTCATCTGTCAGGATTGGCGATGGCTTCAGCAGAATGTGACGTGAATGAACTTCAGTGACTGAGACATTTTTGTTCTCGCCACGCAGATCGTTCACTTTCAGGATGTGGAAGCCCACACCCGAGCGAATCGGACCGACGATATCGCCTTTTTTGGCGCTCGACAGGGCCTGAGCAAACAGGGTCGGTAACTCTTCGATTTTACCCCAGCCCATGTTGCCGCCTTTCAGCGCCTGCGAATCGGCAGAGTAGGTCACGGCCATTTTGCCGAAGTCAGCGCCATTTTTCAGTTCGCCAACCAGCTGTTTCGCCAGCGTTTCCTGCTCATCAACCTGCTGTTGTGTCGGGTTTTCCGGCAGTGGCAGCAGAATATGGCTGACGTTCAGTTCGGTGCCCTGACTGTTCTGAGAGCCAATCTGTTTCGCCAGCGTATCGACTTCCTGCGGCAGAATCGTGATGCGACGACGCACTTCGTTGTTGCGCACTTCAGCAATGGTCATCTCTTTACGAATCTGAGAACGATAAACGCTGTAGTTCATGCCGTCATAAGCCAGACGGCTGCGCAGCTGATCAAGGCTCATCTTATTCTGCGCCGCGATGTTCTGAATCGCCTGGTCCAGCTGCTCATCGCTGATCTGAACCCCGGCTTTATCACCCATCTGCAGAATGATGTTATCCATGATCTGACGTTCCAGAATCTGATGGCGCAACGTTTTATCATCCGGCAACTGCTGACCAGCCTGCTGGGCCTGAGATTTAACGGTGCTCATCATGCCATCCACGTCACTCTCAAGAACCACGCCGTTATTGACCACGGCTGCAACTTTATCAACGACTTGTGGTGCTGCGAACGCGGTGTTAGCACTGATTGCCACACCAAGAATCAGCATTCTCCAGTTCTTCATACTTTATCCATTGTTGGTTCCGCACTGCGGGATTGCCTGTTAAACATCACAACATCAGAAAGCAGGCTGGTAAGGGATAATGCCCTGACGCAGCATATCGTTGGTGCCTAAGCCATAGTTAGGACTCAGACCACGCAGCTCAATGTTGAATGAGATTTGGTTGTCGTACTTACTGTCGTCGTTTTCCCAACCGTTAATTTTGCGCTCGTAACCGACCCGGAGAGCGTAACAGCATGAGCTGTATTGCAGGCCAACCAGCTGCGACGCCGGACGCTTGTTGCGGGTATCGTAGTAGTAAGCACCTACCACAGACCATGCATCGGCAATCGGCCAGCTGGCCGTGGTGCCCACCTGTGAAATCCCATTTTTGTAGATAGGATTGGTCACCAGGTTGCTGTCATTTAACGCTGCCGCGATATATTCCGGGCTGCTGTAGCGGTAGCTCAACTGCACCATACGGTCGGCATCACGACGGTACTCCAGAACAGTATTGCCCTGGGAGACGTTGTCGAGTTTGGTGTCATATTGCAGCCCGCCCCGAACACCCCAGCGATCGCTGATTTTCCAGTATGTATCGCCAGCCCAAATCAGACTGCCGGTATCATCTTCTTTATTGGTTTGATTCACACCAGTACGAGAAGGGGTAAACGAGTAGATTTGACCCACAGAAACGTTAAAACGTTCAACCAGATCGTTATCATAAATACGCGAGGTAACACCGGTTGCCACTTCATTGGCTGAAGCGATGCGATCCAGGCCGCTATAGGTACGATCGCGGAACAGACCGGTGTAGTCGGTTTGCAGCAGCGTAGAGTCGTACGGATAGATATTGCTTTGGTCGCGGTAAGGGATATAAAGATACTGCACGCGTGGTTCCAGCGTCTGGGTATAACCCACTGCGGAGTCCATATCGCGGTCAAACACCAGCCGGCCATCCACTTTAAACTGCGGCAGGGTGCGGTTTACCGATTCATCCAGTTCGCCGCTATTGCTTCCTCTGAAGCCATTGGCCGTATTGTTATAATAATCAACGTCAGTCTGCTGATAGTGGGTCGCCAGGAACTTCGCTTCGGTATCCAGGCTGGCCCAGCCGTTGGAGAGCGGCAGGTTCAGGGTTGGCTCAACGTGTAAACGGGTCGCTTCAGGAAGACGACTGTTGACGTTGGTGAATTTCACCGCCTGAGCATAAACCCGGCCATCAAACGGGCCGATATCATTCTGATAGAGGTTAACATCCAACTGCGGCATCGCGCGGTAGACGTTATTGCTGGTAGTACTGCCAAACACCTGGAAATCTTTGGCTGAGAGTGTGGCGTCCCAGTTGGTGTCCGCATAACCAACGCTGAATTTCTGCGTGGCGTAGTTGTCGGTGGAGCTGTAGTACTTCGAGTCGAGATCGTTGAAGTAGTATTGATCGCTGACTTTGGTGTAGTTGGCGTTGAAACGCCAGTGCTGTTCATAGACACCGGCATGCTGCCAGTAGAACAACCAGCGGTCGGAGCTGGAATCCTCGGCGATGCCACGAAGTGCTTTGTCGTTATCGTACTGCTTATCGGAGCCAAGGTAGTCGAATTCGACCAGACCGGCACCCAGCGTCGTCAGATAACGGAATTCGTTTTCAAATTTCATGCCGCGCTTACTGATGTAGTGCGGCGTGATGGTCGCATCGGCCTGGGGCGCAATGTTCCAGTAATAAGGCAGCACGAACTCAAAGCCGTTGTTGCTGCCAAATTTTGCATTCGGGATCAGGAAACCGGATCGACGACGATCGCCAATCGGTAACTGCAGATAGGGACTGTAGAACACCGGAACCGGACCCAGCTTAAAGCGGGCGTTCCAGATCTCCGCCACTTCCTCTTCGCGATCCTGGATGACTTGTGAACCGACCACGCTCCAGCTGTTGGAACCGGGCAGACAGGACGTAAAGGTGCCGTTCTCCAGAATGGTGTAGCGGTTATCGCCGCGCAGCTTCATCTGGTCGGCGGTGCCGCGTCCCTGACGATCCACCATCTGATAATCACCGTTCCAGACGTTGGTATCTTTGCTGTTGAGGTTTGACCAGGCTTTCGGACCTTTCAGGATGACCTGGTTGTCATCGTAGTGCACATTACCCAGGGCATCGACGGTACGCACTGGCGCCGTCTGGCCTTCCTGCTGACGCTGATGAAGCTGAACTTCATCCGCCTGCATACGGCTGTTGCCCTGCTCAATATTCACATTGCCGGTAAAGACCGCATCATTGGGATAGTTCCCTTTGGCGGCGTCGGAGTGAATAGTGACAGGCAGCTGGTTGGTATCACCGTTGACCAGCGGGCGGTTATAACTCGGCACGCCTAACATACACTGCGACATCAAATCGTCGGCAAAGGCTTGCTGGCTAATGGCTGCGCCGATCAGTGTGGCCAGCAGGGTAGGTATATGTTTTTTCATACGCGGTATCGAGAATTCCATGAAAACTGGCATCATGCCGACAATCGGGTCAGAGACTAACTTACTGCCCGGCGTTGCGCCAGTGTTAATCCTGGTCTGTCAGCGTTGCCGTTAGGCGCTGAGATAAATGACAGGTATGATAATGCAATTTTCAGCCGCAAGCATGGCGAATTGAGGAGTTTATGCGCTACTGGGGAAAAGTTATGGGTCTGGCGGTGGGATTACTTTCCGGCGCAGGCTTTTGGGGTATTGTGATCGGTTTGATCATTGGCCATATGATTGACAAAGTACGTGGCGCACAAGGCAAGGCTTACTTTTCAAATAATCAGACCCGGCAGACGCTGTTTTTCAGCACCACCTTTCAGGTGATGGGCCATCTGACCAAGTCAAAAGGGCGGGTTACGGAAGCGGATATCCAGATTGCTTCACTGCTCATGGAGCGGATGCAGCTGCACGGTGACTCACGCACGGCTGCTCAGCGCGCGTTCCGCGAAGGTAAGCAGGCGGATTACCCGTTGCGCAGCAAGCTGCGAGAACTGCGCAGCGCCTGTTTTGGCCGGTTCGATCTGATTCGGATGTTCCTGGAGATTCAGATCCAGGCCGCCTTTGCCGACGGCTCACTGCACCCCAATGAGCGACAGGTACTCTACGTGATTGCCGAAGAGCTGGGCATTTCGCGTGGTCAGTTCGATCAGTTCCTGCGCATGATGGAGGGCGGCCAGCAGTTTGGCGGCGGGCAGCGCAGTTCAGGCGGCTTTCAGCAGGCGCAACGTGGTCCAACGCTGGAAGATGCCTGTAGCGTTTTGGGCGTGAAGAGCAGTGATGACGCCACCACGATTAAACGTGCTTACCGCAAGCTCATGAGTGAGCATCATCCTGATAAGCTGGTGGCGAAAGGGTTACCGCCAGAGATGATGGAGATGGCGAAGCAGAAAGCGCAGGAAATTCAGGCGGCTTACGATCTGATTCGCAAAGAGAAAGGCTTCAAGTAATGCGTCGCTCCTGTGGCCTCTTCTGCAACAGAGGAGGCCACGGCGACAGTCCTGCCGTAAACCTTAAAAGTCCGCGGGCTGACGAAACGTCATGGCATTACCAAATGCCGGATGGGTAATGGTAAGTGACTCCGCATGCAGCAGTAAACGGGGCGCCATCGCTTTCGCCTCCGGATGTGCATAGAAGTTGTCCCCCAGAATCGGGTGGCCCAGCGCCAGCATATGCACCCTTAGCTGGTGCGAGCGGCCAGTAATCGGCTTAAGCGAAATCCGCGTACTGTTGTCCGCCCGATACTCCAGCACCTGATATTCTGTCTGTGCGGCTTTGCCGTTCTCGAAGCAAACCATCTGCTTTGGACGATTTGGCCAGTCGCAAATCAGCGGCAGATCAACCAGCCCCTCTTCCTTCTCCGGATGACCCCAGATGCAGGCCACATACGTTTTGGAAGGCTCCCGCTCACGGAATTGTCGTTTCAGCTCACGCTCCGCCGCCTTGGTCAGCGCCACGACCATCACGCCACTGGTCGCCATGTCAAGTCGGTGCACAGATTCCGCCTGCGGGAAATCACGCTGTATCCGCGTCATCACGCTATCTTTGTGCTCATCCAGACGACCGGGTACCGAGAGCAGACCGCTGGGTTTGTTCACCACCATGATATGCGCATCCTGATAAAGGATGTGCAGCCAGGGTTCACGCGGTGGGTTGTAAGGTTCCATGGGGCTTTCCAAAAATAAGGGGCCATGCGGCCCCTGAGCTTACTGGTGTGTCACCACAATCAGGCGCAGCGCGTCAAGACGCCAGTTGGCCTCATCCAGACTTTGCAGCACCTGTTCACGATTGCTTTCCAGCGCCTCAACTTCGTCGTCGCGGATGTTCGGGTTGACGGCTTTCAGCGCGTTAAGACGCGAAAGCTCGGCACCCAGCTTCTCATTCGCCTCGGTCCGTGCCGCCTCAATCACGGCACGCGCTTCGCTGACGACGCTCTCTTCGGCCTGAGTCAGAATCGCATGGACATCCTGCTGCACCGCATTCACCAGTTTACTGGCGGTGTGACGGTTAACGGCATTCAACTGACGGTTAAAGCTTTCGAACTCCACTTTGCCTGCCAGGTTAGTGCCTTTCGTATCCATCAGCAGACGGATTGGCGTTGGCGGCAGGAAGCGGGTCAGTTGCAGATGCTTCGGTGCCTGGGCTTCAACCACATAGATCAGCTCGACCAGCAGCGTCCCCACCGGCAGCGCCTTGTTCTTCAGCAGTGACAGGGCGCTGCTGCCGGTGTCGCCCGACAGAATCAGATCCAGTCCGTTGCGAATCAGCGGATGCTCCCAGGTAATGAACTGAGTATCTTCACGTGACAGCGCCTGATCGCGGTTAAAGGTGATGGTGCAGCCATCTTCCGGCAGGCCAGGGAAATCGGGCACCAGCATGTGATCGGAAGGGGTCAGCACAATGAGGTTATCGCTGCGATCTTCCTGATTGATACCGACAATATCAAACAGGTTAAGCGCGAAGTTCACCAGGCCGGTGTCGTTATCCTGCTCGCTGATAGCGTTAGCCAGCAACTGAGCCGATTCACCGCCGTTTGAATTCAGCTCCAGCAGGCGATCGCGACCCTGTTCCAGCTGCAGTTTCAGCGCGTCATGCTGTTTGCGGCAGTCGGTGATAAAGGCATCAAAGCCTTCGCTGTTTTCCGGTGCGGCCAGATAGCCGATGAGCTGTGAATGGACGCTGTCATAGATTGTCCGGCCGGTCGGGCAGGTGTGTTCAAATGCGTCCAGCCCTTCGTGATACCAGCGCAGCAGCACGGCCTGTGCGGTCTGCTCCAGCCACGGCACCAGAATCTGAATATCGTGTGCCTGACCGATACGATCCAGACGACCTATACGCTGCTCCAGCAGGTCCGGGTTAAACGGCAGATCGAACATCACCAGACGGCTGGCAAACTGGAAATTACGGCCTTCTGAACCAATCTCAGAGCACAACAGCACCTGCGCGCCATTCTCTTCTGAGGCGAACCAGGCGGCAGCACGGTCACGTTCAATGATCGACAGACCTTCGTGGAACACCGCTGCACGAATACCTTCGCGCTCGCGCAGTACCTGCTCCAGCTGCAGCGCGGTGGCCGCTTTGGCGCAGATCACCAGCACTTTCTCTTTACGGTTAGTGGTGAGATAGCCCATCAGCCATTCCACGCGCGGATCGAAGTTCCACCAGGTGCCGCTGTCGCCTTCAAATTCCTGATAAATCTGCTCCGGATAGAGCAGGTCGCGCGCCCGCTCTTCTGCGCTTTTGCGCGCGCCCATAATGCCGGAGACTTTAATTGCCGTCTGATACTGCGCAGGCAGCGGCAGGCGGATCTGATGCAGTTCGCGTTTCGGGAAACCTTTAACCCCATTACGGGTGTTACGGAACAGCACGCGGCTGGTGCCGTGGCGATCCATCAGCATGGAGATCAGTTCCTGACGCGCTTCCAGCTTGCCTTCACGGTCGCTGTTGGCAACCTGCAGCAGCGGCTCGATGTCCTGCTCGCCGACCAGATCGTTGATCCGGTTCATCTCCGCCTGGGAGATCGCTTTATCCGCCAGCAGCGCGGTAACGGCATCGGCGATGGGGCGGAAATGCTGCTGCTCTTCAACAAAGGCGGCAAAGTCATGGAAACGGTCCGGGTCAAGCAGGCGCAGACGGGCGAAGTGACTCTCCATGCCCAGCTGCTCTGGCGTCGCGGTCAGCAGCAGAACCCCGGCAGTTTTTTCAGCCAGCTGTTCAATAACCTGATATTCACGGCTTGGCTCGCCTTCTGACCAGGCCAGATGGTGCGCTTCATCGACCACCAGCAGATCCCATTCGGCATCGGCCAGCATTTCAAGACGCTGTTTGTTGCGACGCACGAAGTCGAGTGAGCAGATAATCAGCTGCTCAGTTTCAAACGGATTGTCGCTGTCGTGTTGCGCTTCGGTGTAGCGGTCGTCGTCAAACAGCGCAAAGCGCAGGTTGAAGCGGCGCAGCATCTCAACAAGCCATTGATGCTGCAGGGTTTCAGGCACCACGATAAGTACGCGCTCGGCACGGCCAGCCAGCAGTTGCTGCTGGATGATCATCCCGGCTTCGATGGTTTTACCCAGGCCAACTTCATCAGCCAGCAGCACGCGCGGCGCATGGCGGCGGCCCACATCATGGGCGATGTGCAGCTGGTGAGGGATCAGGTTAGTACGCATACCGCGTAAGCCGCTAATCGGCAGGCGGTATTGCTCACTCTGGTATTTACGGGCGCGGAAGCGCAGGGCAAAACGGTCCATCCGGTCGAGCTGGCCGGCAAACAGACGATCCTGCGGCTTACTGAATACCAGCTTGCTGTCGAGCATCACTTCGCGCAGCATCACGTCGCTTTCTTCGGTATCCAGACGGGTACCGATATAGGTCATCAGGTCATTTTCGTTGCGTACTTCATCAACGCGCATCTGCCAGCCTTCGTGGCTGGTGATGGTATCACCCGGATTAAAGATGACGCGGGTAACCGGCGAATCGTTGCGGGCGTAAAGGCGGTTTTCTCCCGTAGCGGGGAACAGCAGGGTGATCATACGTGTATCGATCGCCACCACGGTGCCCAGTCCCAGTTCACTTTCCGTATCACTAATCCAGCGCTGACCTAATGTAAAAACCATATATTGTTTGCTCGAATTTTAACGTTTTTAAAGGTGTTCCCAAAGCTCAGGCAATAGCGCTACCACCAGACAACAAGGTCTGGAGCGGGCTTTAAGAGCGGTGAGTTTCAGGAAGGGCGCTATGGTACTGGATGGCAGGGCATTCGTCACCTGTCAAAAAAGCCCCAGCTGCCCGGTAATAAGTGTAGCAAAGTCCCCTTCGACAAAGGGCAGAATCCCCTCCGCGACCGGTTGAAGTTGCTTCGTAACGTAGTGGTCGTAATCCAGCGGCGTGCTGCGTGCCTCCAGTGGCTCGGGGCCTGCCGTGGCAATGACGTAACGAATCCGGCCTCCATTCTGATACTGCAAAGGCCGGTTTAATTTACGATTCTGCTCATCCGCCAGCCTGGCGGCACGCACGTGCGGGGGCACGTTTCGTTCATATTCTTTTAACGGACGTCGCAGACGCTTTTTGTAGATCAGCTGATCGTCGAGTTCACCCGCCAGCAGCTGCGCGACGGTGGTGCGAATGTAATCCTGCCACGGCTCACGGTGGAAGATACGGTGGTAGAGCTGCTGCTGAAACGCTTTTGCCAGTGGGGTCCAGTCCGTTCGCACCGACTCCAGCCCCTTGAAAACCATGCGTTCACCGGCGGCGTCACGAATCAGTCCGGCATAGCGTTTCTTGCTGCCCTGTTCCGCGCCGCGAATGGTCGGCATCAGAAAACGACAAAAATGATTTTCATACTCCAGCTCGAGTGCGCTGGTCAGCCCGTGGGTCTGCTGCAGGTGGTCACGCCACCAGGCATTCACTTTCTGCACCAGTTGCTGACCAATCGCGGCGGCCTGCTCTTCACTGTGGGCGGACTTCAGCCAGACAAAAGTGGAGTCGGTGTCGCCATAGATCACGTCATAGCCTTCCGCCTCGATCAGCGCGCGTGTCTGCTGCATGATGGCGTGACCGCGCAGGGTAATTGAGGAGGCGAGGCGCGGATCAAAGAAACGGCAGGCGCTGGTGCCCAGCACACCGTAAAAGGCATTCATGATAATCTTTAGCGCCTGAGACAGCGGCTGGTTTTTCTGCTTTTTCGCCGCTTCACGCCCCAGCCAGATCTGCTCGACGATCGCAGGCAGGCAGTGAGTGTGCCGGGAGAAACGCGCTTCGCGAAAACCTTCGATTGAATCGGCATCATCAGGATGAGCCAGTCCTTCTACCAGACCCACCGGGTCGATCAGGAAGGTGCGGATAATCGACGGATAGAGACTTTTATAATCCAGCACCAGCACCGAGTCATACAGACCAGGGCGCGAATCCATCACATAGCCGCCCGGACTGGCTTCCGGCGCCACATCACCCAGGTTCGGTGCGACAAATCCCGCGCGATGCATCCGGGGAATATAAAGATGACCAAAGGCGGCCACCGAACCGCCGTGGCGATCGACTGCCAGGCCATTCACCGCCGCGCGTTCCAGCAGAAACGGCATTATCGCCGTTTTATGAAAAATGCGCGTCACCAGCTCGCAGTCTTTGAGGTTGTAGCGTGCCAGCGCCGGTTTATCGTTGGCAAAACGCCAGTTGATCTCCTCCATGCGCTGCCAGGGATTATCGATTGCTTTACCTTCACCCAGCAGTTGTTGCGATACCGACTCCAGGCTGAATGAGGGAAAATCCCAGAACGCTGATTTCAGCGCGTCAATGCCATCAATAATCAACCGCCCGCTGGCCTGCGCAAAATAAACGCCGGGCTTAAAGCCATGTTCACGCCACTCCAGCGCGGCCTGCTGGCGACCAAGACGAAGTGGAATGCCGTAACGATCGGCATGCTTTTGCAACACCCGCAGGTCAAACTGCACCACGTTCCAGCCAATCAACACATCCGGATCGTGATCTGCAAACCACTGGTTCAGCGCTTCAAGCAGCTGTGGTCGGCTGTCGAGATAGATCAGCTCGAAATCCAGCGTGCTGGCATCACCGTTGGCCGGGCCGAGCATATAAACCTGACGCTGACCGCAGCCCTCCAGCCCGATGCAGTAGAGCTCGCCATGCTGTGTGGTTTCAATATCCAGCGAGACCCACTTCAGTGGCGGGCGATAGTCGGGATGGGGTTTGAGCCGCGCATTGACTACGCTATCACCGCGCTGCTCGCCCTCAAACCAGACCGGCGCGGTAATAAAACGCTCCATCAGGTAGCGCTCCGGCGGGCGAATATCCGCTTCATACACCGGAATGCCCTGTTCACGCAGCCGTTTTTCAATGCGCTGCAGCTGACGATGCTGCGGGCAGTAGAGGCCAAAAACCGGGCGGCGGCGGAAATCTTTCAGCGCCAGCGACTGAATCCGAAACTGACGTTCATCTTTGAGGAGCTCGCTGACCTGCGCCTGAAATTCTTCGGGAATAAACGCGACAGACTCCTGCACGGGCAGCACCACGCGCTGCGCACCGGCATCAGTGGCGAGCCAGAGGATAATTTCGGTGCCATGCGGGCTGTCGCGCCAGTGGCGGGTGAGCAGAAAACCTGCGCGGGGCATATTCAGATGTTCTCCGGACTCAGTATTTCAGGGGTGAGAAAACGGCTTAAGTATACCATGGATATTTATACAGTTCTCGTCACCGGTTTTGTCAACATTGTCCTACAATTCTTGCCTTGACGCTGTGTGGCTGGCTCTGGACAATCCAGCCTTCTGCTTTTACTTAGGATGATTATGGAAGCCTGGATTCAACAACTGATTACGCAGTCTCTGGAATGGGCGCTGTTTGCCGTTGCGCTGGTGACGTTTCTGGAGTCGCTGGCGCTGGTCGGCCTGTTGCTGCCAGGTACAGTGATGATGGCCAGCCTGGGCGCGCTGATCGGCAGTGGCGAGCTGGGCCTTTACCCGGCCTGGGCCGCGGGTTTTGCGGGCTGCCTGATTGGTGACTGGGTTTCTTACGGTATCGGCTGGAAATTCCAGGGGCCGCTGCACCGCTGGAAGTATCTGCAAAAGTACAAAGGCCTGCTGGATAAAACCGAGCACGCCCTGCATCAGCACAGCATGTTTACGATTCTGGTCGGGCGCTTTGTGGGACCTACGCGTCCGCTGATCCCGCTGGCGGCCGGTATGCTGGAGCTGCCGGTGCGTAAATTTCTGCCGCCGAACATTATCGGCTGCATCCTCTGGCCACCGCTCTATCTGCTGCCTGGTATTCTGGCAGGCGTGGCGATCGATGTGCCGAAAGCCGCGCAGGGCGGCAGCTTTAAATGGCTGTTACTTGGCGCAGCACTGCTGATATGGCTCGGGGGCTGGTTATGCTGGCGCTGGTGGCGCAGTGGCAAGAGTCGTGACTGGGCGACTGCCTGGCTGCCGCCGGAGCGTTTGCGCTGGGCAGGTCCGCTGGGGCTGGTGATCGCCGTCGCAGCGTTTGTCGGCATTCAGTTCCATCCGATGATGCCGATTTTCCGTCATCTGCTGTGGCAGGTTTTCTTCGCGTAACGCTTAACGGCGCGGGATGCCGAGGACCTCGGCCTCCCGCGTGTCACCCGACAGCAGCTGTCGGGTCTCGCCATCCCAGTAAACCCGTCCATCCACAATCACTACGCTGCGCGGCGCAATCTGCCGGGCATCTTCCAGACTGTGCGACACCATCAGCAGTGTAATGCTGCGCGCTTCGCACACTGAACGCACCAGTTGCAGCATCTCGCCGCGCAACGCGGGATCCAGTGCAGAAAAAGGCTCATCCAGCAGCAGCACCGGACGATCACGCAGCAGACAGCGCGCCAGCGCCACACGCTGTCGCTGTCCGCCCGACAGCTCGCCCGGCAAACGGTTTAGCAGATCGCCTAATCCCACCTGATCGGCCAGTGCAGCCAGTTGCTGACGCTGCTCAGCGCTGAGTTTTAATCCCGGATGCAGCCCCAGCGCCATGTTCTGCTGTACGCTGAGGTGCGGAAACAGGTTGTTCTCCTGAAACAGCATCGAAACCGGTCGTCTGGCTGGCACGCTGTGGGTGTGATCCTGCCCGTCAATCATCAGGGTGCCCTGTTTCACCGGCAGGAAACCGGCAATCAGGCTCAGCAGGGTGCTCTTCCCGGCTCCGCTGGGGCCGAGAATGGCGATGCGCTCGCCACGTGTGGCCTTGAGGCTGAAGCGCATCGGCAGATGCTGATAAAGGTAAGTGAGGTTATCAAGAGTCAGCATGGCGGCCTGGTAATTTTTCCATTAGCGTGAACAGCAATAAGCAGAGCAGCAGTAATAGCAGGGCGGTGACCGCGCCATCTGCGCCGCGATAGGCACCAATCTGCTGATAAAGGTAGAACGGCAGTGTGCGGAAGTCAGCGTTGCCAAACAGTGCCACCACGCCGAAATCACCAATCGACAGTACGCAGGCAAAGGCCAGCGCCTGGGCAAGCGGACGTTTCAGCGCCCGCAGCTCGATCAGCCGCAGCCGGTTCCAGCCGTGGATATCCAGCGAATCGCAGAGCCTGCCGTAACGCTCTGCGACATCCCGCATCGGGTTTTCCAGTACTTTCAGCGCATAGGGAATGGCGATCAGCGCATTGGTAAAGATCACCAGCCCTTCTGCCGAATCAGGCAGGCCAATAGTGGCATTGAACAGCAGGAAAAAGCCGGTGGCGAGCACAATGCCTGGCATCGCCAGAATCAGCATGCCGCTGGTGTCGATCAACTGTGCCGCCGCCGGACGCTGGCGCAGACGCAGTTCCCGACTGCTCCACAGCAGCATCATGGTCAGCACCACACAGATCAGACCGGCACCGATGGCGATACGCAATGACGTCAAGGTGGCCTGCCACAGTGCAGGCTGCGCCAGCGCGCCACGCAGTCCGCCGTGCAGACCATCGACGATGACCGCCGCCAGCGGGGGCAGCAGCAGCATCAGCGCCAGCAGAATCAGCAGCGCATCCATCAGCTGTGCTCCACGCGAATCCTGCGGATCACGCCAGCCGTTCAGCTGACTGGTTCCGGCGGGAATCGCCTTGCTGAAACGCTGGCTGAGCAGCACAAGCGTCAGACAGCAGCCGAGCTGGATGAGCGCCAGTAGCGCTGCGCGTCCGGGATCGTAGTCATAACTCAGCGCCTGGAAGATCGCCAGCTCAATGGTGGTGGCCTGCGGACCGCCGCCGAGTGACAGTACGGTGGCAAAGCTGGCGAAACAGAGCATGAAGATCAGCGCACCGGTCGGCAACAGCTGACGCCGCAGCCATGGCCACTCCAGCAGACGAAAATGATGCCAGCCGCGCAGGTCGAGCTGTGCCGCCAGCTGACGCTGTTCCGCCGGAATACTCTCCAGCGCCTGCAGCATCAGGCGGGTCGCCAGCGGCAGGTTAAAGAAGACGTGCGCCAGCAAGATGCCTGGCAGACCATACGGGGAGAAGTGATAACCCATCCCTGCCAGCTGGCACAACTGCGCCAGCCAGCCATTGCGACCATAGACGGTCAGCAGACCGAACACCGCGACCAGCACCGGCAGCACCAGCGTCATGGCGCACAGGCGCAGCAGCAGCAGACGACCTGGAAAACGGCGTCGATAGAGCGCCCGCGCCAGCGGCACCGCAGGCAGCAGCGACAGCAGGGCGGAGAGCAGTGCCTGACCAAAAGTGAACGCGATAACGTGATGCAGATAGTCATCCTGCAGCACGCTACGTAAGTCCGTGTCCGGTGCGGCGCTCCAGAGTGCACCGAACGCCATAAATGCCACGATGGTCAGCAATATCGTGGCGAGCGAACCGGGAATCAGCCAGCGCGGCATCAGCGGCTGACGGCGCGTTGCCACTGGCTAATCCAGCCTGAACGCTGGCTGGCCACCTCTTCCGGTGAGAACTGCAGAGCGGTGGAAGGCACGTTGAGCGCCGCGAAACCTGCTGGCAGCGGCGTATCGATCACCGGGTACATCCAGTTGCCGGTGGGGATGGTGCGCTGGAAGTCAGGTGAGACCATAAACTTCATAAACTGCTGTGCCAGCGCCGGCTGTTTGCTGCTGGCTAGCTGCGCGGCAACTTCGACCTGCAGATAATGACCCTCTGCAAAGGGTGCAGCGGCGTAATTCTCTTTCTTCTCTTCGATGATGTGGTAAGCCGGAGAGGTGGTGTAGCTCAGCACCAGATCGCCTTCGCCCTTGAGGAACAGGCCATAGGCTTCACTCCAGCCTTTGGTGACCGTCACGGTTTTCTGCGCCAGCTTTTGCCACGCCTGCGGAGCCTGATCGCCATAGACTTTCTGCATCCAGAGCAGCAGACCTAAGCCGGGCGTGCTGGTGCGGGGATCTTCGTAGATCACCCGCCACTTCTCCGGGCTGTCGACCAGCTCTTTCAGGCTTTTTGGCGGATTTTTCAGCCGCGTTTTGTCATAAACAAACGCGAAGTAGCCATAATCGAACGGCACGAAGGTGGTGCTGTGCCAGCCATCGGGCAGTTTTAATGTCGATGTGTCGACCTGACTTTCGGCAAACAGACCGGTTTTCTGCGCGGCCTGCACCAGATTGTTATCCAGCCCCAGCACCACATCGGCTTTACTGTTTTTGCCTTCCATCCGCACGCGGTTCAGCAGCGACACGCCATCTTCCAGCGTGACGAATTTCAGCTCGCAGTCGCACTGTGCTTCAAAGGCTTTTTTAACCGCCGGGCCAGGGCCCCAGTCGGCGGAGAAGGAGTCGTAGGTGTAGACCGTGAGAACCGGCTTAGCCGCCAGAACGGGGGCGGAGAGTAACAGCAGCACCGGCAGAACTTTGTTTAACACTTTGCGCTCCTTCAGGAGAATAGGGGATGAGTCGCAAAGGATCTGAGCACAGAGGCCTCTCAAATCCCTACGTCGGTATTAACCGAATCAGGTTCGACGGGTCTCTCTCAGCGGCTTGCTTGTGGCAGGCCGCACCCCGTTGAGAACGTCACATTCTAGTCATTTCAGCGCCGGGGCGAAAGCGTCACAGCGCGGGTGGGGCGAACCAGGCCGATTTAAAATCAAACCAGCCCAGCGTATTCATCCGGACGCCGCGCATACTGCGCTGCCCTTCAAGCAACAGCCAGTGATGAAACAGCGGATGCAGGCCGGCTTCGTCGACCAGCTGTTTGCTCCATTCGGCCAGCGGCAGCGCTTTCTCGCGCCAGCGGGCCGCATCGCCGTGCCAGTCGATAGCAAGGCAGTGATGCAGCAGCGGGATCTCATAAAGCTGTGCGAACAGCGAATAATTCAGCGGCAGGGTAAAGTTCACGCTTCCCAACCAGATATCACTCTCCGTTTCGCCCTGATACCAGCTTTCGTAGCTGATCTCACGGGTCTCCAGCGTGACGCCATGCTCTGCCAGCAGCGGACGCAGCGCATTCGCGATGCCTTCATGCTCCACGTGCTGGCTGTACCAGGTCAGCGTCAGATGGGTTAAGTCGGGCGGTTTTTCTACTGGCGTCAGGTCACGGCGATGATGCCAGCGTGGCAGCAGACCATACGCCGGAAACCAGTAGCGCTGATAGCCGACACCAGCGTGATTGAGCAGGGCGATGGGGTTAAACAGGTAGCTGACCCAGCGCCGGACCGCTTCGTTGCGACCCTGCTCTGAACGCTGGTCGAACAAAAGATAGTAGCAGCCCTCTTCAAGGCGGCTCTCCTCCTGAACTTCATCGGTGCTGCCGCCCTGCAGACGGACACCCGCATAGACCAGCTCATCGCTGATGTCGGGCAGTACCCAGATAGAGACATCATCAATCAGCGCGCGAAAACCGAAGTAGTCATCAAACGCTTCGATCTTCAGCTGGCTCTCCTGATTGCGGATCACCCGGTAAGGACCGGTGCCAACTGGCTGGCGAGCAAAGTCGTGCAGCGTCGGCCATTCGCGCGGCAGGATCATCGCACTGACGCTGCCCAGCAGCCAGGGCAAGCCCTCGTCGGGCTGGC
The DNA here is from genome assembly GCF_014495885.1 of Pantoea sp. MT58. Taxonomy (NCBI): domain Bacteria; kingdom Pseudomonadati; phylum Pseudomonadota; class Gammaproteobacteria; order Enterobacterales; family Erwiniaceae; genus Pantoea; species Pantoea sp. MT58. The sequence goes on along the minus strand of NZ_CP061083.1, from coordinate 3,385,456 downwards.
TTAAACGGATATCCAGCGTCCAGGGGGCAGGTGAGTCGATTTGCGCAATATGGGAAAAGAGCGGATGGGGGCGCTGACGCTCCAGCGTGGCGAGCACATCCTCCATCTCCAGTTCTCTGCCGTGATGGAAGCGAATCGCCGGACGCAGGAAGAAGCGCCAGTGAAGTGGAGACGTCTGCTGCCAGTGGTGCGCAATATCGGGTTCGATTTCCCCGTTTTCCTCATTTATCCGCGTCAGACCGTTGAAAATCTGTCGGGCAATGTGGGTTTCCGAGCGCCGCAGCGGCGAGCCGGGCAAAAGGTTGAGCAGCGGACGATAGTAGAGCACCCGCAGGATATGCTTGCCCTGCCGGAAACTGCGCCCCAGGTGCGCGCTGATCATCTGCCGCACCTGGTTTTTATCGCCTACCAGCTGGACCAGCTGATCGATGCGATCCTGTTCCAGCAAATCCTCGGCACGCTGCTGCTGCAGGGCCAGGCCCGTGTAGCAGAAGATAAGCTGCGATCGCTTGCCGCGTCCGGCTTCAGCCTGCCAGGTCAGCCAGCCTGCGGCCTGCATCCGGTTGAGCAGATTGCGCATATGGCGGCGCGAGCAGTGCAGCAGATCAGCCAGTTCGCTGAGCGTAATCTCCTGCGTCTGGCCCTGACAACTCTGCCACAGGCGGATGAACTGCTGCTTCAGACGTGATGAGGACATAAAAGGGGAACTCCCTGTGAAAAGCGCTCTGTTTTTCCTGCCCCATTTTAAGAGCAAACTTTACGCTATGGGAAGAGCGGGAGGCATTCAGCAGTGAATGGCGTTCGACCCTCACTTCGCTGTTCAGCGGAGTGCTTTTCTGAGTAGGGTGCATTTACACCGCCAGCAGATGATCTCTGCTGGCTTTTTTCATGTTGCGCGGTATCGTCTACCCTTCTTTTTTCCCCTCTGTTTGTTCTGTAAGGGATTTCGAATGAAATCGCTGTTAACGCGGCAGCGCCGCATCAACCCGGTTTACCTCGCTTTTATGGTCGCCTCGTTCATGCTGGGCATCGCGGGTGCTCTGCAGGCACCGACGCTCAGCCTGTTTCTGACGCGCGAGGTACAGGCGCGGCCCTTCTGGGTCGGGCTGTTTTTCACCATTAATGCGGTGGCCGGTATCGTAGTGAGTATGCTGGTGGCAAAGCGCTCAGACAGCGTCGGCGATCGTCGTCATATCATTCTTTTCTGCTGCCTGATGGCGCTGGTGAATGCGCTACTGTTTGCCTTTACCCGCGACTATCTGACTCTGCTGACACTGGGTGTACTGCTGTCAGCGCTGGCCAGTGTTTCTATGCCGCAGCTGTTTGCGCTGGCACGAGAGTATGCCGATCAGTCGGCGCGTGAAGCAGTGATGTTCAGTTCTGTGATGCGTGCGCAGCTGTCGCTGGCGTGGGTGATTGGGCCGCCGTTATCGTTCGCGCTGGCGCTGAACTACGGCTTTGTGACGCTGTTTATGGTGGCCGCGGTGCTGTTTCTGCTGTGTATTCTTCTGGTCTGGTTTACCCTGCCGTCGGTGCCACGTTCGCAGCCACTGATGCAAAGCGGCGGGCTGCCGTTGAGCGGCTGGCGCGATCGCGATGTGCGTTTGCTGTTCCTCGCCTCGGTGGCGATGTGGACCTGCAACACGATGTATATCATTGATATGCCGCTCTATATCAGCACAACGCTGGGTCTGCCGGAGAAACTGGCCGGTCTGCTGATGGGAACGGCGGCCGGGCTGGAAATCCCGGTGATGCTGCTGGCGGGCCATTACGCGCGTCGCATCGGCAAGCGGCGGTTAATGCTGATCGCGGTGGCTGCGGGCGTCCTGTTTTATCTGGGGCTGGTGCTGTTCAACTCCCGCACCTCGCTGATGGTGTTACAGCTGTTTAATGCGGTGTTTGTCGGGATTATTGCTGGCATAGGGATGCTGTGGTTCCAGGATCTGATGCCAGGACGACCCGGTGCGGCGACCACCATGTTCACCAATTCGATCTCAACGGGCATGATTCTGGCTGGGGTGATTCAGGGAACACTGAGTGAGCGGCTTGGGCATGAGGCGGTTTACTGGCTGGCATTCGGGCTGGCGATAGTGGCGCTGGTGATGTCGGCGCGGGTGCGCGACGTATAAAGAAGAAGGGCGACGGGATGTCGCCCTGCTTTAACGCAATCAGCGCAGGAAGGCGGGCTGATTCTGCTCATACTGCGAAATCGACGCTTCATGCTGCAGCGTCAGGCCGATGCTGTCGAGGCCATTAATCATGCAGTGGCGACGGAAGCTATCGAGTTCAAACGAATAGACTTTGTCGCCTGCCGTCACCGTCTGTGCTTCCAGATCGACTGTGAAGCTGATGCCTGGCTGGGCCGCTACCAGTCTGAACAGCTCATCCACTTCCTCTTCGCTTAATTTCACCGGCAACAGCTGGTTGTTGAAACTGTTGCCGTAAAAGATATCCGCGAAGCTCGGCGCAATCACCACGTGGAAACCGAAATCGGTCAGCGCCCACGGGGCATGCTCACGTGAGGAGCCGCAGCCAAAGTTTTCGCGCGCCAGCAGGATGCTGGTGCCTTTAAACTCCGGCTTATTCAGCACAAAGCCAGGCGTCGGCACCGTACCAGCGTCATCTTCAAAGCGCCAGTCATGGAACAGATGCTGACCGAAACCGGTACGGGTCACCTTCTGCAAAAACTGCTTGGGAATGATCGCGTCCGTATCGACGTTCGCGGCATCCAGCGGTGCAACAATGCCAGTGTGCTGAGTAAATTTATTCGCCATGACTTAAGCTCCTGTCGTCAGTTCACGGATGTCGGCAAAGTGGCCGGTCACGGCAGCCGCCGCGGCCATCGCCGGGCTGACCAGATGGGTACGTCCACCACGGCCCTGGCGACCTTCAAAGTTACGGTTGCTGGTAGATGCGCAACGCTCGCCCGGATTCAGGCGGTCATTGTTCATCGCCAGGCACATTGAGCAGCCAGGCAGACGCCATTCAAAGCCCGCTTCCAGGAAGATTTTATCCAGACCTTCCGCTTCAGCCTGCGCTTTGACCGGGCCGGAACCCGGCACCACCATCGCGACCACGCCAGGCGCGACTTTGCGGCCTTTGGCGATAGCGGCGGCGGCACGCAGATCTTCAATACGTGAGTTGGTGCAGGAGCCGATAAACACTTTATCAATCGCAACATCGGTCAGTTTAATGCCCGGCTGCAGGTTCATGTAGGCCAGCGCTTTTTCCGCTGAGGCGCGCTCAACCGGATCGGCGAATGAGGCCGGGTTCGGGATCAACTGATCAACGGCAATCACCTGGCCCGGGTTGGTGCCCCAGGTGACCTGCGGTGCAATCTCTTCAGCATGCAGCGTCACTACCGCATCATACTTCGCGCCTTCATCAGATTTCAGGGTGCGCCAGTATTCAACGGCCTGCTCCCATTTCTCGCCCTGTGGGGAGAACTGACGACCTTTCAGGTAGTTGAAAGTAGTGTCATCCGGTGCTACCAGGCCCGCTTTCGCGCCCATCTCAATCGCCATGTTGCACAGGGTCATACGACCTTCCATGCTCAGCGCCTGAATGGCCGGGCCGCAGAATTCAACCACATAACCAGTACCGCCTGCGCTGCCGGTTTTACCGATGATCGCCAGCACGATATCTTTGGCGGTAATGCCGGTGGACGCCTGGCCCAGTACTTCAATCTTCATGGTTTTCGCCCGACCCTGTTTCAGGGTCTGAGTGGCAAATACATGTTCCACTTCAGAGGTGCCGATACCAAACGCCAGCGAGCCGAACGCGCCGTGGGTGGCGGTGTGCGAGTCGCCGCACACAATGGTCATGCCCGGCAGCGTCATACCCTGCTCAGGACCGATAACGTGGACGATGCCCTGGAATGGGTGATTCAGGTCATACAGCTGTACGCCAAATTCTTCGCAGTTCTTCATCAGCTCCTGCATCTGAATACGCGCCATCTCGCCCGACGCATTGATATCTTTGGTCTGGGTAGAGACGTTGTGATCCATCGTGGCAAAGGTTTTGCCCGGCTGACGGACTTTACGTCCGTGCGCCCGCAGACCATCAAAGGCCTGGGGCGAGGTCACTTCATGGATCAGATGGCGATCAATGTAGAGTAATGGGGTTTCTTCTGGCGTTTCATGGACGACATGTGCATCAAATAACTTCTGGTATAAGGTTTTCATTTTTTTATTTTTCCTCGGCGATAAAGCGGGCAATGATGCTGCCCATCTCATCTGTGCTGACCGCTGGGCCATCACCGGCTAAATCTTTGGTGCGGTAGCCCTGTTCCAGTGCACGACTGATGGCGCGTTCGATACTGTCGGCTGCCGCATCGGCATTCAGGCTGTAACGCAGCAGCAATGACAGCGACAGAATCTGGGCGACCGGGTTGGCAATATTCTGTCCGGCGATATCCGGCGCTGATCCCCCCGCCGGTTCGAACAGGCCAAAGCCCGCTTCATTCAGGCTGGCTGACGGCAGCATACCCATCGAGCCGGTGATCATGGCGCACTCATCAGACAGAATGTCACCAAACAGGTTGGAGCAGAGCAGCACGTCAAACTGCGACGGGTCTTTGATCAACTGCATGGTCGCGTTGTCGATGTAGATGTGGCTCAGTTGCACGTCCGGGTATTCTTTAGCCACTTCGTTGACGATTTCGCGCCACATCACCGAGGTCTGCAGCACGTTAGCTTTATCAACCGAGGTGACTTTGTTGCGACGTTTGCGCGCCGATTCAAACGCGATACGGGCAATGCGCTCGATTTCGAAACGGTGATAGACCTCGGTATCAAAAGCACGCTCTTCCGGGCCGCTGCCTTCGCGTCCTTTCGGCTGGCCAAAATAGATGCCGCCAGTCAGTTCACGCACGCACAGAATGTCGAAGCCTTTAGCCGCGATGTCGGCGCGCAACGGGCAAAATGCTTCCAGACCGCTGTAGAGCGCAGCCGGACGCAGGTTACTGAACAGCTTAAAATGTTTGCGCAGCGGCAGCAGCGCACCGCGCTCCGGCTGTGATGCGGGCGGTAAGTGCTCCCACTTCGGACCGCCAACGGAACCAAACAGGATCGCGTCGGCCTGCTCGCAGCCTGCAACCGTTGCCGGTGGCAGAGGCTCTCCATGCTGATCGATAGCGATGCCGCCGACCGCATATTCCTGAGTAGTGATCTGCATATCAAAGCGCTGACGAATGGCATCAAGCACCTTCATCGCCTGCGCCATCACTTCCGGGCCGATACCATCACCGGGTAAAACTGCGATATGAGATGAACTGGACATGGTTATACGGTTTCCTTCTGGTCTTTAAATTTGCGCTGCAATTCTTGTTCAACCTGACGGGCACGCCAGATATTGTTCAGGGCGTTGACCATCGCTTTAGCGGAGGACTCCACAATATCGGTCGCCAGACCAATTCCGTGGAATTTGCGGCCGTTGTAGCTTACGACGATATCGACCTGGCCCAGCGCATTCTCGCCGTGGCCTTTAGCGGTCAGTTTGTAGTTAACCAACTCAGCGTCAAACTGGGTAATGCGGTTAATCGCCTGGTAAACCGCGTCAACCGGGCCGTTACCGGTAGCCGCATCAGATTTAGCAACATCGCCGCAACCCAGATTAACCGAGGCGGTGGCAGTCATGCTGGAACCGGTCTGGACGTTAAATTCGTGCAGCTGGAAATGCTCCGGCTCTTCATTCTGTTTGTTGATGAAGGCCAGCGCTTCCAGGTCGTAATCAAAGACCTGACCTTTTTTGTCGGCCAGTTTCAGGAAAGCGTCATACAGCGTATCCAGATTGTAATCCTGCTCGGCATAACCCATCTCTTCCATACGATGTTTTACCGCCGCACGGCCGGAACGAGAAGTCAGATTGAGCTGAATTTTATGTAAGCCGATCGATTCCGGCGTCAGGATTTCGTAGTTCTCGCGATTCTTCAGCACGCCATCCTGATGAATACCGGAAGAGTGGGCGAAAGCATTGGAGCCGACCACGGCTTTATTCGCTGGGATCGGCATGTTGCAGATCTGGCTGACCATCTGGCTGGTACGGTAAATTTCCTGATGATTGATATTGGTGTGTACGTTCATGATCTGCTGGCGGGTTTTAATCGCCATGATCACCTCTTCCAGCGCACAGTTACCGGCACGTTCACCCAGACCATTCATCGTGCCTTCAACCTGACGCGCGCCTGCTTGGACAGCAGCCAGGGCATTACCGGATGCCATACCCAGGTCATCGTGGGTATGCACAGAGATAATCGCTTTATCGATGTTAGGAACGCGGTTCATCAGTTCACTGATAATGTGCGCATATTCGCCTGGCAGGGTGTAACCAACGGTATCCGGGATGTTGATGGTGGTCGCACCGGCGTTAATCGTGGCTTCCACCATACGGCACAGGTCATCAATCGGGGTACGGCCGCCATCTTCACAGGAGAACTCAACGTCACTGGTGTAGTTACGCGCACGCTTCACCATATGTACCGCACGCTCAATCACTTCTGGCAGCGTGCTGCGCAGTTTGGTTGCGATGTGCATTGGGGAAGTGGCGATGAAGGTATGAATACGGAAGGCTTCGGCAACACGCAGTGACTCATAAGCTGCGTCGATATCTTTTTCTACACAGCGCGCCAGTCCGCAGACGCGGCTGTTTTTGATGGTACGCGCAATGGTCTGAACAGACTCAAAGTCGCCCGGTGAGGAGACCGGGAAACCGACTTCCATTACATCCACGCCCATGCGCTCCAGCGCTAACGCAATCTGCAATTTTTCTTTCACACTCAGGCTGGCCTGTAATGCCTGCTCACCGTCGCGCAGAGTGGTATCGAAAATAATGACTTGCTGGCTCATCGTATTCATCCTTATGCTTTTTCTGGCCTGGCAACGAGCATAAAAAAACCCGCGACAGGCGCGGGTTTTTAACTTTCAGCAGGTTTGAATCAGTGTTTGATTCCGCCCACAAGTCTACCGCGCAAGCTGAGTGCGTTTAGTAGTAGACCGAGAAGGCGAACAGAACGAAACATGGATTCAAACCTTATAAAATGTTGTGCTGTACATATTGGTACTGGAATCATTCAGGGATGTCAACCTTCAATGCAGGGGTATTCTCCTGGGCGCCAGAGGAAGATATTCTGTTATTTATCGGTCAGGCAGCGTAATGAACAGCGCGACCCTCACTGTGGACGCAATCAGCGCGGGAATGCGGGGCGCTGGGGCGCGATTTAAATTCTATTTAATTGAATTATAAGTATTTTGTTTGCATGGTGTTATGCGGGAACACAGCATTTATCACCTGCTGGTTAGCATAATCCAATGTGCTTTAGTGATTTCCTGGTTAATTACGCCAGAAAAGAAAAATGTCAGACGATAGTGGGCTATTGCAGCCGGTAATAAGTTTTCGTTATTTCTTAGATCACGCTGAAAATAATTTCATACCCAGCATTTTCCTCTGCGGTTCTGCCGCGTAATTAGTTTAATCCGCGTAGCCAATTCTTATCGGCCAGAGGCTTTACGTCCCTGCCTTTTAATTTACGCGGGTTTGCGGTTTGCCTGCCCGTGTAACTGCGGTTATGGTAATCGACCTACTCTCAGAAAAATAAACGCAACAGATTTCTCTGTAACCGGACAGCGGCTGACGTTTCCGCTGTCGTGCATAAACATAAGATTTTGATTGGCAAAGCAGGCACCGGGGCAACGTGATACGCATAAACGGGCGCATTCACAGAGCCGGGTCCGCAAGCCTGGAGGCAGAAGATGGAGATGTTGTCAGGAGCCGAAATGGTCGTCCGTTCGTTAATCGATCAGGGCGTGAAGCAGGTATTCGGTTATCCGGGTGGCGCAGTCTTAGATATCTATGATGCGCTGCAAACCGTCGGAGGTATCGATCACATTCTGGTGCGCCATGAGCAGGGTGCGGTGCATATGGCTGATGGCCTGGCGCGCGCGACGGGTGAAGTCGGCGTGGTGCTGGTCACCTCCGGACCTGGTGCAACCAATGCGATTACCGGTATCGCCACCGCCTATATGGACTCGATTCCGCTGGTGATTCTGTCGGGTCAGGTTCCGTCGTCGCTGATTGGCTATGACGCCTTTCAGGAATGCGACATGGTCGGCATCTCTCGTCCGGTGGTGAAGCACAGCTTCCTGGTGAAAAACACCGAAGAGATCCCAAGCGTGCTGAAAAAGGCATTCTGGCTGGCCTCCAGCGGCCGTCCGGGACCCGTGGTGATTGACCTGCCAAAAGATATCCTGAACCCGGCGAACAAATTGCCTTATCACTGGCCGGAGTCAGTGAGCATGCGCTCTTACAATCCCACTATTCAGGGTCATAAAGGGCAGATTAAGCGCGCGCTGACAACATTGCTGGCGGCGAAGAAGCCGGTGATCTATGCGGGTGGCGGTGCCATTACCGCAGGCTGTGAAGCGGAGCTGTTACAGCTGGCAGAAAGCCTGAATATTCCGGTGACGACCTCGCTGATGGGCCTGGGCGCGTTTCCTGGCACCCATCGTCAGTGTGTCGGCATGCTGGGTATGCACGGCACCTATGAAGCTAATATGACGATGCACAACACCGACCTGATTTTTGGGATCGGTGTTCGCTTTGATGATCGCACCACCAACAATCTGGCGAAATATTGCCCCAATGCCACGGTGATGCACATCGATATCGACCCGACCTCTATTTCCAAAACGGTGTCGGCGGATATCCCGATTGTCGGCGATGCAAAACAGGTGCTGCAGCAGATGCTGGAGTTACTGACGCAAAGCGACACGCCATCACGTGCTGAAAGCCTGCACGACTGGTGGCAGGAGATTGAAGGCTGGCGCAGTCGTCACTGTCTGGAATTTGATCGCACCAGCGACAAAATTAAGCCGCAGGCCGTGATTGAAACCATCAGCCGGCTGACCAAAGGCGATGCCTATGTCACGTCAGATGTAGGTCAGCACCAGATGTTTGCTGCGCTCTATTATCCTTTCGATAAACCGCGCCGCTGGATCAACTCTGGCGGTCTGGGCACCATGGGCTTTGGCCTGCCCGCGGCGCTGGGTGTGAAAATGGCGCTGCCGGAAGAGACCGTCATCTGCGTAACGGGCGATGGCAGTATCCAGATGAATATTCAGGAGCTTTCAACAGCATTGCAGTACGATCTGCCGGTGCTGGTACTGAACCTGAATAACCGGGTGCTGGGCATGGTGAAACAGTGGCAGGATATGATCTACTCGGGTCGCCACTCCCAGTCTTATATGGAATCGCTGCCTGACTTCGTGCGTCTGGCGGAAGCCTACGGTCACGTCGGGATCGCGATTGAGCATCCGGCTGAGCTGGAAGAGAAGCTGACGCTGGCGCTGGAAACCCTGGCGAAGGGGCGTCTGGTCTTTGTGGATGTCACCGTTGACGGTAGCGAACATGTCTACCCAATGCAGATTCGCGGTGGCAGCATGGATGAGATGTGGTTGAGCAAAACGGAGAGGACATAATTATGCGTCGTATTTTATCAGTTCTGCTGGAGAACGAATCCGGCGCATTATCCCGTGTCGTCGGCCTGTTCTCACAGCGCGGCTATAACATTGAAAGCCTGACCGTGGCGCCAACCGACGATCCCACACTGTCGCGGATGACCATTCAGACGGTGGGCGATCAGAAGGTACTGGAGCAGATTGAAAAGCAACTGCACAAGCTGGTGGATGTCCTGCGCGTCACCGAGCTGGGGCAGGGCGCCTATGTTGAGCGCGAAATCATGCTGGTGAAGATTCAGGCCAGTGGTTATGGTCGCGAAGAGGTGAAGCGTAACGCCGAGATCTTCCGTGGTCAGATCATCGATGTAACGCCGACGCTGTACACGGTTCAGCTGGCAGGCACCAGCGACAAACTGGACGCCTTCCTGAGCACCGTCCGCGATGTCGCTGAAATTGTTGAAGTGGCGCGCTCCGGTATCGTCGGCGTTTCACGCGGCGATCGCATCATGCGTTAATCACGCTGCGTCATCATCAATCCTCACCTAACCCGGCGAAATGCCGGGTTTTTTTATTTTTTATGCGCCAGGCGGATTACATTCAGAAAAGCGGTTGCTCCGCGCACTTTTCTGCTGTTAGATGATAGACATGAGTTATCCATAGCTTAACTGCGGCTATTTCTGCCGTAAAAGCGGATTTGATGGTGGGGTTATTGTGAAACTGGATGAAATTGCGCGTTTGGCAGGCGTGTCGCGCACCACGGCCAGTTATGTGATCAACGGCAAAGCGCGGCAGTATCGTGTCAGCGACAAGACCGTTGAAAAAGTCATGGCAGTGGTACGTGAACATAATTATCACCCTAATGCGGTGGCTGCGGGGCTGCGCGCCGGGCGTACGCGATCCATTGGGTTAGTGATCCCTGATCTGGAAAATACCAGTTATACGCGTATTGCAAACTATCTTGAGCGACAGGCACGTCAGCGCGGCTATCAGCTTCTGATCGCCTGTTCTGAAGATCAGCCTGAAAACGAGATGCGCTGCATTGAACATCTGCTGCAGCGCCAGGTCGATGCAATTATCGTTTCCACCTCATTACCGCCAGAGCATCCCTTTTATCAGCGCTGGATCAACGATTCTCTGCCAATAATTGCGCTGGACCGTGCGCTGGATCGTGAACATTTTACCAGTGTCGTCGGGGCCGATCAGGACGATGCCCAGACACTGGCTGCTGAACTGCGTCAGCTCGACGTTAAAAATGTGCTGTTCCTCGGTGCGTTACCCGAACTGTCAGTGAGCTTCCTGCGCGAAATGGGTTTCCGCGATGCCTGGAAAGACGATCCCCGTCCGATTGATTATATCTACTGCAACAGCTTCGAACGCACTGCTGCTGCTGCACTGTTTGAGAAATACCTTGAAGATCATCCGATGCCAGAGGCGCTTTTCACCACCTCTTTTGGGCTGCTGCAGGGTGTGATGGATGTGACGCTGAAACGAAACGGCCGCCTGCCGACGGAGCTGGCGATTGCCACCTTTGGCGACCACGAATTACTGGACTTTCTTGAGTGTCCGGTCCTGGCCGTTGGTCAGCGTCATCGTGACGTGGCAGAGCGCGTGCTGGAATTAGTTTTAGCCTCACTGGACGAACCCCGAAAACCAAAACCAGGCTTAACCCGTATCCGGCGTAATTTATACCGTCGCGGACAATTAAGCCGAAGAGTTAAATGAGTAACGGGCAGTATTATACTGCCCCTTTTATTTCGCGATTTACTGATTAAATAAACAGTTCGACGTAAAAAAGGGTAAATTCTGCTCATCAAATCTAACAAAGCAGAAAGCCCGATACCTATTATTTGCTTACAACTTCAACAAACCTTCTTTCCCGTCTGCCCTGAAGCCGCTGGGCTTCCATTCAGAAATCCCCTAAAATGCCGCCGCTGTCTCAGAAATCAGGATAAATATTTAACCCTTTACATTGTTTCATTTTTAGTCTTTTTTCCCCAAGCCATTTTTTTTATTCAGTTATTCATTGGCTTAATTTTTAGTTTCTCCTTTTATTCGATTATATCGTCGCCAGACTTTAATTTTGCGCCTTGTAAAGAGTGATGTTCAACTGCCGCTCCGGCTTGACAAGGATTTCATGGGATCCTTAAACTCGTTTCGTGGTAAAAAGTGGGATAAAGTGGCGTAAATGGGTGATGAGGAGAAGAGACTGGCATGTTCCGCGGAGCAACGTTAGTCAATCTCGACAGCAAAGGGCGGCTCGCCGTACCCACGCGATATCGCGAATTGCTGATTGGGGAGTCTCAGGGGCAGATGGTCTGTACCATCGACCTCCACCAGCCATGCCTGTTGCTTTACACCCTGCCCGAATGGGAAATCATTGAAAAAAAGCTGGCACGCCTTTCCAGTATGAATCCACTTGAGCGCCGCGTGCAGCGTTTGCTGCTGGGACATGCCAGTGAATGTCAGATGGACAATGCAGGCCGCCTGCTGCTGGCGAATACGCTTCGGCAGCACGCAAAATTAACCAAAGAAGTGATGCTGGTTGGACAGTTCAATAAGTTTGAGCTGTGGGATGAACAGACCTGGTATCAACAAGTCAGGGACGATATTGACGCAGAACAGTCGGCTCAGGAACCTTTATCTGAGCGGTTGCAGGACTTGTCGCTATAGCTATGCAGGAAAATTTCAAACATACCACCGTGCTGTTGGATGAGGCGGTTAACGGCCTCAATATCAGGGAAGACGGTATTTACATCGACGGCACATTTGGTCGTGGTGGCCACTCACGCCTGATTCTTTCGCAACTGGGAGAGAAGGGAAAACTGATCGCCATCGATCGTGATCCGCAAGCTATCGCCGCTGCTGCTGAGATTACCGACCCGCGTTTTTCAATTATTCATGGCCCTTTTTCTGCGCTGGCAGAGTATGTTTCTGAACGGGATCTGGTCGGAAAAATTGACGGGATTTTGCTGGACCTGGGGGTTTCATCGCCGCAACTGGATGACGCTGAACGCGGCTTCTCCTTTATGCGTGACGGACCGCTGGACATGCGAATGGACCCGTCGCGTGGTCACTCAGCCGCAGAATGGTTGCTGCACGCGGAAGAGGCAGATATCGCTTTCGTCCTGAAGACTTACGGTGAAGAGCGATTCGCTAAACGTATTGCCCGGGCCATTGTCGAGCGCAATCGCGAGCAGCCGATGACCCGCACCCGTGAACTGGCTGAAGTCATCTCCATCGCTATGCCAGTGAAAGATAAGTTTAAACATCCGGCTACACGCAGCTTCCAGGCCATTCGCATCTGGATTAACAGTGAACTGGAAGAGATCGATATCGCACTGAAAGGCGCGGTTCAGGTACTCGCACCGCAGGGCCGTCTCTCTGTGATCAGCTTCCATTCACTGGAAGATCGGCTGGTTAAGCGCTTTATGCGCGATCAGAGTCGTGGACCACAGGTGCCGGCCGGAATACCGATGACTGAACATCAGCTGCGAGCCCTGGGTGGCCGTGAACTGAAGTTGCTCGGCAAAATGTCGCCGGGTGACGCTGAAGTCTCTGAGAACCCACGCGCGCGCAGCTCGGTTTTACGTATCGCGGAGAAAACCGACGCATGATCGGTAACGAGCGTCACAGTCTGCCTGCCGTTATCGGCGGGGATCTGCTGCGAAAGGGCAAGATTCCGGTGCTGTTGCTGATCGCTGTCGTGGTTTCTGCCGTGCTGGTGGTCACCACCACGCATAAAACACGACTGTTAACGGCACAGCGTGAACAGCTGGTGCTGGAGCGTGACGCGCTGGATATCGAGTGGCGCAACCTGATTCTGGAAGAGAATGCGCTGGGCGATCACAGCCGTGTTGAACGCATCGCCACCGAGAAGCTGCAGCTGCAGCACGTTGATCCTTCACAAGAAAATATCGTGGTGCAGAAATAAGGACTTAAGTTAGCGAATGAGCGGCACAGGCAGAACGCTGAAATTGAAGAAACCGGAAGATAAAGCCAGCTTTGTAAGCTGGCGTTTTGCGTTGCTGTGCGGCTGTATTTTACTGGCGCTGGGTGGATTGCTGTCACGTGTTGCCTGGCTGCAGGTGATCAATCCTGGCAAGCTGGTCAAAGAGGGCGATCTGCGCTCGCTGCGCGTTCAGGCGGTGCCAACCTCGCGCGGGATGATCAGCGATCGTGCCGGACGACCGCTGGCAGTGAGTGTCCCGGTTAATGCCATCTGGGCGGATCCAAAAGAGCTGCACGCCGGTGGTGGCGTCACGCTGGACAGCCGCTGGAAGGCACTCTCTGATGCGCTCTCTATCCCCCTTGACCAGTTGGCCGCGCGCGTAAATGCCAATCCTAAAGGCCGCTTTGTCTATCTGGCGCGTCAGGTCAATCCGGCCATCGGCGACTACGTCAAAAAACTCAAACTTCCCGGTATTCATCTGCGCGAAGAGTCGCGCCGTTACTATCCTGCCGGGCAGGTTACCTCTCATCTGATTGGCTTTACCAACATCGACGGGCAGGGCATTGAAGGCATTGAGAAGAGTTTTGATAAATGGCTGACCGGTGCGCCGGGCGAGCGGACGGTGCGTAAAGATCGCTACGGTCGCGTCATCGAAGATATCTCCTCTGTGGACAGCCGGGCCGCGCATAACCTGACTCTCAGCATCGATGAGCGCTTACAGGCGCTGGTCTACCGTGAACTGAATAACGCCGTGGCCTTTAACAAAGCGGAATCGGGCACGGCAGTCCTGGTGGATGTGAATACCGGCGAAGTACTGGCGATGGCCAACAGCCCGGCTTACAACCCGAATAATCTTGGCAACACGCCGAAAGATCTGATGCGTAACCGCGCCATCACCGACATTTTCGAACCTGGCTCGACCGTGAAGCCGATGGTGGTCATGGCGGCGCTGCAACGCGGCGTGGTCAGAGAGAACAGTGTCCTGAATACCGTGCCATATCGCGTCAATGGTCATGAGATCAAGGATGTGGCGCGCTACAACGAATTGACCCTGACAGGGGTTTTACAGAAATCGAGTAACGTCGGTGTTTCACGTCTGGCGTTAGCGATGCCTTCCTCAGCGCTTGTAGAAACTTATGCGCGCTTTGGACTGGGCAAACCGACCAATTTGGGGCTGGTCGGGGAAAGCAGTGGCTTATACCCTAAAAAACAACGGTGGTCTGACATAGAGAGGGCCACCTTCTCTTTCGGCTACGGGCTAATGGTAACGCCGTTACAGTTAGCGCGAGTCTACGCAACAATTGGCAGCTATGGCATTAATCGCCCGCTGTCGATTACCAAAGTGGATCCGCCCGTCGCGGGACAACGCGTTTTCGATGAGTCACTGGTGAAAACCGTGATGCATATGATGGAAAGCGTGGCGCTGCCTGGTGGCGGTGGGGTCAAAGCGGCCATCAAAGGTTATCGGATTGCGATAAAAACCGGTACAGCGAAAAAAGTCGGGCCCGATGGTCGCTACGTCAACAAATACATTGCCTATACCGCAGGCGTTGCGCCTGCCAGTCATCCCCGATTCGCGCTGGTGGTGGTGATCAACGATCCCCAGGCCGGCAAGTATTACGGTGGTGCGGTTTCTGCCCCGGTGTTTGGTGCCATCATGGGCGGCGTACTGCGCACCATGAACATCGAGCCGGACGCGTTACCGACCAATGACAAGAATGAGCTGGTGACTAACAGAAGTGAGGAAACAAGTGACAGATCGTAACCTGCGCGACTTACTCGGCCCCTGGGTGCCAGGCGCGCCGGCGCGCCCACTGCGCGACATGACACTGGATAGCCGCATTGCGGCTTCTGGCGATCTGTTTGTCGCTGTTGCAGGCCATCAGGTCGATGGACGCCGTTTCATCCCGCAGGCGATTGCTCAGGGCGTCGCCGCCGTGGTGGCCGAAGCTGAAGGCGAAGCCGCCGACGGCGAAATCCGTGAAATGCACGGCGTACCGGTTATCTATCTGGCCCAATTGCCTCAGCGTCTTTCAGCCTTAGCAGGCCGTTTTTATCAGCAGCCGGGTGAGAAACAGACGCTGATTGGCGTTACGGGTACAAATGGTAAAACCACCACGACCCAGTTGCTGGCGCAGTGGGCAACGCTGCTGGGTGAAACCAGCGCGGTCATGGGCACCGTCGGGAATGGGCTGGTGGGTCACTTGTCCGCGGCAGAAAATACCACCGGCTCAGCAGTTGATGTTCAGCATCTGCTGAACGATCTGGCGGAAAAAGGGGCGAGCCTGACCGCAATGGAAGTCTCGTCACACGGACTGGTTCAGCATCGCGTCGCGGCGCTGCCGTTTGCCGCAGCGGTCTTTACCAATCTCAGCCGCGATCACCTCGATTATCACGGTGATATGCAGAGCTACGAGTCAGCCAAATGGCTGCTGTTTTCTGAGCATCAGGTCGGGCAGGCGATTCTTAACGCCGATGATGAAGTCGGTCGTCGCTGGCTGGCGCGCTTACCGGATGCGGTGGCAGTCACCATGGAGAATAACCTCCAGCCTGGCTGCCATGGCCGCTGGCTGAAAGCCGATGCGGTGGAGTACCACGATAACGGCGCACACATCCGTTTCAGCTCCAGCTGGGGCAACGGAGAAATCAACAGTCCATTAATGGGCGCGTTCAACGTCAGCAATCTGATGCTGGCGCTGGCGACGCTGCTGTCACTGGATTATCCGCTGGCGACGCTGATCAACGTTGCACCGCAGTTGCAGCCGGTCAACGGGCGTATGGAAGTGTTCAGCGCCGCAGGAAAACCGACGGTCGTGGTGGATTATGCCCATACGCCGGATGCGCTGGAAAAAGCGCTGGAAGCAGCCCGCCTGCACTGCAAAGGCAAACTGTGGTGTCTGTTTGGCTGCGGTGGCGATCGTGACAAAGGCAAACGACCATTAATGGGCGCGATTGCTGAGCAATATGCGGATGTGGTGGTGATTACCGACGACAATCCGCGCAGCGAAGATCCGCAGGCGATTGTTAACGATATTCTGACCGGTTTGCTGGATCCGGGCCGCGCCCGGCTGGTGTCTGGCCGCGCGCAGGCCGTCACTAACACCATCATGCAGGCTCAGCCTGACGATATCGTACTGGTGGCCGGTAAAGGCCACGAAGATTATCAGATCATCGGCAATCGCCGTCTCGACTACTCCGATCGTGCCACGGTTGCGGCACTGCTGGGAGGCGCAGCATGATTCCGGTTTCATTAAAAACGCTTGCGGAGATCACCGGCGGAACGCTGCACGGCAGTGATTTAACCCTGAATGACGTAACGACGGATACCCGCAAAGTGACAGCAGGCAGTCTGTTTGTCGCGCTGGTGGGCGAACGTTTTGATGCCCATGACTTCGCTGAAGAGGCCATTGACAGTGGCGCACAGGCGTTACTGGTCAGTAAGCATTTACCTGTCTCTGTGCCTCAGGTCGTCGTGGAAGATACCCGACTTGCTTTTGGCCGACTGAGTGCCTGGGTTCGTCAGCAGTCCACTGCCCGCGTCGTGGCGCTGACCGGCTCGTCCGGCAAAACGTCGGTTAAAGAGATGACGGCAGCGATTCTGCGTGAGTGCGGTGAGACGCTCTACACCGCAGGCAATCTCAACAACGATTATGGCGTGCCGATGACGCTGCTGCGTCTGACCGCAGAGCATCAGTATGCGGTAATTGAGCTTGGCGCTAATCATCAGGGCGAAATCGCCTACACCACCGACCTGGTTAAACCGGAAAGCGCGCTGGTGAATAACCTGGCAGCGGCCCATCTGGAAGGCTTTGGTTCGCTGGCGGGTGTCGCTAAAGCCAAGGGCGAGATTTTTCAGGGCTTACCGGCGAATGGCATTGCGATTCTCAATGAGGAAAGCAACGACTGGCCAAACTGGCAGACCACGCTGCAGGACAAAACCGTGTGGCGCTTCTCGCCGCAGGCGGCAGCGTGTGATTTCTCTGCCCGTGATATCCGCATTGCGCAGGACGGCACCCATTTTGTGATGAAGACACCGCGTGGTGAGGCTGAGATTGTGCTGCCGTTGCCGGGTCGGCATAACATCGCCAACGCACTGGCTGCGGCGGCTCTGGCCCTGTCAGTGGATGCCCCGCTTAGCGCCGTTCAGCAGGGGCTGAAAAACCTGCAGTCGGTGCCAGGTCGCCTGTTCCCGGTGCGCCTCTCTGCGCATCAGCTGCTGCTGGATGACAGTTATAACGCGAATGTCGGATCGATGACCGCCGCCGTCCAGGTCCTGTCAGAGATGCCGGGCTACCGGGTGCTGGTCGCCGGCGATATGGCGGAACTGGGTGATGAGACCGAAAAATGCCACCGCGAAATCGGGGATGCGGCACGTGATGCAGGTATTGATCGCGTATTGAGCTGCGGAAAATTCAGCCATTTTATTAGTGAAAACAGCAAAGCTGGCGAACATTTCAGCGATAAGACAGCGCTGACTGAACGTTTGCGTCAATTGTTGTCCGAACACTCAGAAATTACCGTCCTGATAAAAGGCTCGCGTAGTGCCGCCATGGAGCAGGTAGTACAGAGCTTAAAGGAGAAAGGAACATGTTAGTTTGGCTGGCCGAGCATCTGGTCGCTTTTTATTCGGGCTTCAACGTCTTTTCCTATCTGACGTTTCGCGCCATTGTCAGCCTGCTGACAGCACTCTTTATCTCTCTCTGGATGGGGCCGCGCCTGATTGCGTGGCTGCAGAAATTACAGATTGGTCAGGTTGTCCGTAACGATGGCCCGGAATCGCATTTCAGTAAGCGCGGAACGCCAACAATGGGCGGGATTATGATTCTGACCTCCATCACCATTTCGGTGCTGATGTGGGCATATCCGTCGAATCCCTATGTCTGGTGCGTGCTGTTCGTGCTCATCGGCTTTGGCATCATCGGCTTTGTCGATGACTACCGCAAAGTGGTGCGCAAAGATACTAAGGGACTGATTGCCCGCTGGAAATATTTCTGGATGTCGGTTATTTCTCTGGGCGTCGCGTTCGGGCTTTATGCAGCAGGTAAAGACACCCCGGCGACCCAGCTTGTGGTGCCCTTTTTCAAAGACATCATGCCGCAGTTAGGCCTGTTTTATGTGCTGCTGGCCTACTTTGTGATTGTCGGAACGGGTAACGCGGTCAATCTGACCGATGGTCTCGATGGTCTGGCGATCATGCCCACCGTCTTTGTCGCCGCAGGCTTTGCGCTGGTTGCCTGGGCCACCGGTAACGTGAAGTTTGCTGAATATCTTCATATTCCTTATCTGCGTCACGCCGGTGAGCTGGTGATTGTCTGTACCGCCATCGTCGGGGCAGGGCTGGGCTTCCTGTGGTTCAACACCTATCCGGCTCAGGTCTTTATGGGTGATGTCGGCTCACTGGCGCTGGGCGGCGCGCTGGGAACCATCGCCGTGTTGCTGCGTCAGGAATTTTTACTGGTGATTATGGGTGGCGTGTTTGTGGTTGAAACGCTGTCGGTAATCCTGCAGGTGGGATCGTTTAAGTTGCGCGGCCAGCGTATTTTCCGCATGGCGCCGATCCATCACCACTATGAACTCAAGGGCTGGCCGGAACCGCGCGTCATTGTGCGCTTCTGGATTATTTCGCTAATGCTGGTGCTGATTGGCCTGGCCACGCTGAAGGTGCGTTAATCATGGCTGACTATCGGGGTAGAAAAGTTGTCATTATCGGGCTGGGCCTTACCGGGCTCTCCTGTGTTGATTTCTTTTTAGCGCAGGGCGTAACGCCCCGCGTGATGGACACCCGTGTCTCGCCGCCGGGGCTGGATAAATTGCCCGGGCAGGTTGAACGTCACCTGGGCGGCATCAACGGTGACTGGCTGCTGGCGGCCGATCTGATTGTTGCCAGCCCTGGCGTCGCGCTGGCGCATCCGATTCTTAGCGAAGCCGTCGAAGCCGGAATCGAAATCGTCGGTGATATTGAGCTGTTCTGCCGCGAGGCGCAGGCACCTATCGTGGCGATCACCGGTTCCAACGGTAAAAGCACCGTTACAACGCTGGTGGGTGAAATGGCGAAAGCCGCGGGCTGGCAGGTGGGCGTTGGCGGGAATATCGGTCTGCCCGCACTGAGTCTGCTGCAATCACCAGCACAACTTTATGTACTGGAACTTTCCAGCTTCCAGCTTGAGACCACATACAGTCTGAAAGCGGCTGCGGCAACCGTGCTCAACGTCAGTGAAGATCATATGGATCGCTATCCGCTGGGTATGCAGCAGTATCGCGCCGCCAAGCTGCGGGTTTATGAGAATGCACAGATCTGCATCGTTAACGCCGATGACGCACTGACAATGCCGGTCCGCGGCGCAGATACCCGCTGTGTCAGCTTTGGTGTCGATTTTGGTGACTATCACCTGAATAAGCAGCAAGGCAGCATCTGGCTGCGGGTGAAGGGCGAGAAAGTCCTGAACACCGCTGAAATGAAGATGGTGGGACAGCACAACTATACCAACGCGCTGGCGGCACTGGCGCTGGCCGATGCGGTCGGTCTGCCACGCGCTTCAAGCCTGGCGGCCTTAACGCACTTTAACGGTCTGGCGCATCGTTTCCAGCTGGTCCATGAACATCAGGGCGTGCGCTGGATCAATGACTCCAAAGCGACCAATGTCGGCAGCACCGAAGCGGCGCTCAATGGCCTGCAGGTTCAGGGAACGCTGTGGCTGCTGATGGGCGGTGATGGTAAGTCAGCCGATTTTACGCCGCTGATCCCCTGGCTGCAGGGCGACAACGTGCGTCTTTACTGCTTTGGCCGCGACGGTGATGCGCTGGCCGCGCTGCGTCCTGATATCGCCGTGCGCACAGAAACCATGCGGCAGGCGATGGAGCAGATCGCGCCGCAGGTTAACGCAGGCGATATGGTTCTGCTGTCGCCGGCCTGCGCCAGCCTTGACCAGTTCCGTAACTTTGAGCAGCGCGGTGAGCAGTTCGCGCAACTGGCGAAGGAGTTGAGCTGATGCGTATTCCTGGTGCCGGACTGGCGGGATATTTCTCAGGACGCCTGAAAGATTGGGTCATGGGCGCACGTGAAAGTGATGACTCTTCACTGGTGCTCTATGACCGCACACTGCTATGGCTCACGCTGGGCCTGGCGGTGATTGGTTTTGTGATGGTGACGTCGGCATCAATGCCGGTGGGTCAGCGTCTGAATGACGATCTCTTTTACTTCGCCAAGCGTGATGCTTTCTACATCGTGCTGGCATTAGGTATGGCACTGGTCACGTTGCGGGTGCCGATGGATTTCTGGCAGCGCTACAGCAACGTGATGCTGATGGTCACGGTGGCGATGCTGCTGATTGTTCTGGTAGTTGGTAGCTCGGTAAACGGTGCATCGCGCTGGATTGCACTGGGTCCACTGCGTATCCAGCCGGCTGAGTTGTCGAAGCTCTCTCTGTTCTGTTATCTCGCCAGTTATCTGGTGCGCAAAGTGGAAGAGGTGCGTAACAACTTCTGGGGCTTCTGTAAGCCGATGGGCGTGATGGTCGTGCTGGCCGTGTTACTGCTGGCACAGCCGGACCTCGGTACGGTGGTTGTGTTGTTTGTGACTACGCTGGCGATGCTGTTCCTGGCAGGTGCCAAGCTGTGGCAGTTCATGGCAATTATCGGCTCCGGCATTTTTGCGGTAATTCTGCTGATCATTGCAGAACCCTACCGTATGCGCCGTGTGACGTCGTTCTGGAATCCGTGGGAAGATCCCTTTGGTAGCGGCTACCAGCTGACTCAGTCGCTGATGGCATTTGGTCGCGGTGAATTCTGGGGGCAGGGGCTCGGTAACTCTGTGCAAAAGCTGGAATATCTGCCGGAAGCCCATACCGACTTTATTTTCGCCATCATCGGGGAAGAACTCGGCTACGTCGGTGTGGTATTGGCACTTTTAATGGTATTCTTCGTCGCTTTTCGTGCGATGTCGATTGGCCGTCGTGCTCTGGAACTGGATCAGCGTTTTTCCGGCTTTTTAGCCTGTTCGATTGGTGTCTGGTTCAGCTTCCAGGCGCTGGTTAACGTCGGGGCTGCCGCGGGTATGTTACCGACCAAAGGTCTGACCTTACCGCTGATCAGTTACGGTGGGTCGAGTCTGATCATTATGTCGACCGCCATCGTTTTTTTATTACGCATAGATTATGAAACGCGCCTGGCGAAAGCGCAGGCGTTTACCCGAGGTGGTCGATGAGCGGTAAGCGATTGATGGTGATGGCAGGCGGAACCGGCGGACATGTCTTTCCCGGTCTGGCTGTCGCCCATCACCTGATGGAACAGGGCTGGCAGGTTCGCTGGTTAGGCACCGCCGACCGTATGGAAGCCGATCTGGTGCCGAAGCACGGCATCGAAATCGACTTTATCCGCATCAGCGGACTACGCGGTAAGGGCATGAAAGCGTTGCTGCTGGCACCGCTGCGCATCTTCAATGCATGGCGTCAGGCGCGTCGCATCATGAAAGCGTGGAAGCCGGATGTCGTGCTGGGCATGGGCGGCTACGTTTCCGGTCCGGGCGGCTTAGCGGCCTGGAGCTGCGGTATTCCGGTTGTGCTGCATGAGCAGAACGGTATTGCCGGTCTGACCAATAAATGGCTGGCGAAGATCGCCACCAAAGTTTTGCAGGCGTTTCCGGGCGCGTTTCCTGCCGCCGACGTGGTAGGAAATCCGGTTCGCACTGACGTTCTGGCACTGCCTTTACCTGCGCAACGTCTGGCAGACCGTCATGGCCCGATTCGGGTGCTGGTGATTGGTGGAAGTCAGGGCGCACGGATACTGAACCAGACGCTACCGCAGATTGCGGCGCTGGTGGGTGATGAGATCACCCTGTGGCATCAGACCGGTAAAGGGGCGTTGCCTGAAACAGAGAAAGCGTATCAGCAGGTCGGTCAGACGCAGCATAAAGTGACCGAATTTATTGATGATATGGCTGCTGCCTATGCTTGGGCTGATGTGGTGGTATGCCGCTCCGGTGCGTTAACCGTGAGCGAAGTTGCTGCCGCTGGTTTACCGGCCATTTTTGTGCCGTTTCAGCACAAAGATCGCCAGCAGTACTGGAACGCGCTGCCGCTGGAAAAAGCGGGCGCCGCCAGAATTTTTGAGCAGCCGCAATTTACTGCGGAGGCTGTAGCGGATCTGCTACGCCACTGGGATCGTGCAACACTGCTGACGATGGCTGAACAGGCCCGTCAGGTGGCTATCCCCGATGCGACTGAACGAGTCGCTCAGGAAGTGGCTCGCGCCGCAAAGTAATCATTCCGGTCAGCGCGTCTGACCTGTACCCGGACTGGGTACAAACTGAAATAGCAGGTAACAGAGAGCGATGAATACACAACAATTGGCAAAACTGCGTTCTATCGTGCCCGAGATGCGTCGCGTCCGGCACATCCACTTTGTCGGCATCGGCGGTGCTGGCATGGGCGGTATTGCCGAAGTGTTAGCAAATGAAGGCTACCATATCAGCGGTTCAGATCTGGCCCCTAACCCGGTGACGCAGAATCTGATTGCGCTGGGTGCCACTATTTATTTTAACCATCGCCCTGAAAACGTGACCGATGCCAGCGTGGTCGTGGTCTCCAGCGCCGTTTCGCAGGATAACCCTGAACTGGTAGCGGCACGTGAACAGCGCATTCCGGTGATCCGTCGCGCGGAGATGCTGGCTGAACTGATGCGTTTCCGTCACGGCATTGCCGTTGCAGGGACCCATGGCAAAACGACGACGACGGCGATGGTGTCGAGCATTTATGCGGAAG
This sequence comes from Pantoea sp. MT58, assembly GCF_014495885.1. Classification (NCBI taxonomy): domain Bacteria; kingdom Pseudomonadati; phylum Pseudomonadota; class Gammaproteobacteria; order Enterobacterales; family Erwiniaceae; genus Pantoea; species Pantoea sp. MT58. The sequence continues at coordinate 3,362,297 of NZ_CP061083.1, read as the reverse complement.
CGGGTCTCGATCCGACCTTCGTTAACGGCGGACTGGTTAAAGCAGCTGGAACCCATGCCCGTCTGGGTAACAGCCGGTATCTGATTGCTGAAGCGGATGAGAGCGATGCGTCGTTTCTGCATCTGCAGCCGATGGTGGCGATTGTGACCAACATTGAAGCTGACCATATGGACACCTATCAGGGCGATTTTGAGAACCTGAAGCAGACCTTTATTAACTTCCTGCACAACCTGCCGTTTTACGGTCGTGCGGTGATGTGCGTGGATGATGCAGTTATTCGTGACCTGCTTCCTCGCGTGGGCCGTCATATCACCACGTACGGTTTCAGTGACGATGCGGATCTGCGCATTGAAAACTACGAGCAGAGTGGTGCGCAGGGGCATTTCACTCTGATTCGTCAGGATAAAGCGCCGCTGCAGATTACGCTGAACGCGCCGGGCCGCCACAATGCCCTGAACGCAGCCGCCGCTGTCGCCGTCGCCAGTGAAGAAGGCATCGAAGACAATGCGATTCTGGCCGCACTGGAGAGCTTCCAGGGCACAGGTCGTCGCTTTGATCTGCTGGGTGAATTCCCGACCGAGCCGGTCAATGGACAACCGGGCACCGCGATGCTGGTGGATGATTACGGTCATCACCCAACCGAAGTTGACGCGACGATTAAAGCCGCGCGCGCAGGCTGGCCAGATAAAAAGCTGGTGATGGTGTTTCAGCCGCACCGTTATAGCCGTACCCGCGATCTGTTTGATGATTTCGCCAACGTACTGTCGCATGTCGATGTGTTGCTGATGCTGGATGTGTACTCCGCTGGTGAGACCGCGATTCCAGGCGCTGACAGTCGTTCGCTCTGCCGTGCCATTCGTAACCGGGGCAAGGTCGATCCGATTCTGGTGCCGGAACATGACGCACTGCCGGAGATGCTTGCACCGCTGCTGTCAGGCAATGACCTGATTCTGGTACAGGGTGCCGGGAACGTCGGCAAGGTTGCCCGCAAGCTGGCGGACACGAAGCTCCAGCCGGAACGCAAAGCGGAGGATCGTCATGGCGGATAAAGTTGCAGTATTAATGGGTGGCACGTCGGCAGAGCGCGAGGTTTCGCTCAACTCGGGTCAGGCCGTGATTGCCGGATTGCGGGAAATGGGTATCAATGCACATGGCATCGATACCCGCCATGTCTCCGTGCTGACGCTAAAAGAGCAGGGGTTCACCAAAGCCTTTATCGCGCTACATGGTCGCGGCGGTGAAGATGGCACGATGCAGGCGGTGCTGGAATTCCTGCAACTGCCTTACACCGGCAGCGGCGTGATGGCATCGGCGGTGACGATGGATAAGTTGCGCACCAAACTGCTGTGGCAGGGTCGTGGTTTACCATCAGGAAAATTTGTCTGGCTGACGCGTCAGCAGTTTGAGGGCGGGCTGGATGAGGAGAGCAACGCGGCGATTGCAGCGCTTGGCCTGCCACTGTTTGTGAAGCCAGCCTGTGAAGGCTCCAGCGTGGGCATCAGCCGTGTTAACGATCTGCACGCGCTGCCAGCGGCACTGGAGATGGCGTTTAAGTACGACAATGACGTACTGGTCGAGGCGTTTCTCAGCGGCGCGGAGTATACCGTCGCGATTGTGGGCGATCGTATCCTGCCCTCAATAGAAATAAAGAGCGCCAGCGAGTTCTATGACTATGAAGCTAAATACATTTCTGACGATACTCAGTACGTCTGTCCGGCCGAGTTAAGTGCTGAACGTGAAGCTGAATTGCAGCAGCTGGTGCTGGCGGCCTGGCGTGCGCTGGGCTGTCGTGGCTGGGGACGGGTTGATGTGATGACCGACGGGGAAGGGCGCTTTCAGTTACTGGAAGCCAATACCTCGCCGGGCATGACCAGCCACAGCCTGGTCCCTATGGCAGCGAAACAGGCGGGCATGAGCTTCCCGCAGCTGGTTGCTCATATTCTGGAGCTGGCCGACTGATATGTCACAGGCGGCGATGAGAGTTCGAAACCGTGAACCGCAGGAGCGTATTCGCACCGGGCGCAGTAACGGTGCCCGACTGTTCGGCATTTTTTTCCTGCTGATCGTTATCGGGATTATGGTTGCCGGCGGGCTGGTGGTGCTGAAGTGGATGAACGATGCGTCCCGGCTGCCGTTGTCAAAACTGGTGGTGACAGGACAGACGCATTACACCACGCACGACGATATTCGACAGGCGATTTTGTCGCTGGGTCCGCCCGGCACGTTTATGTCACAGAATGTGGACATTCTGCAGCAGCAGGTTGAGCGGTTGCCGTGGATTAAGCAGGTCAGTGTGCGTAAGCAGTGGCCGGACGAACTGAAGATCCACCTGGTGGAGTATACGCCGGTGGCGCGCTGGAACGATTTGCATATGGTGGATGCAGAAGGTAACGCCTTCAGCGTACCCGCCAGTCATGTCGGCAAAGAGACACTGCCGATGCTGTATGGGCCAGAAGGGAGTGAAAAAGAGGTCCTGGCAGGCTATCACAGCATGGATGATGTGCTAAAAGCCCGGAAGTTTACTCTGAAGGTGGCGTCAATGACGGCCCGTCGTTCATGGCAGCTGGTCACCAGTGATGATGTACGCATCGAACTGGGACGCAGCGACACCATGAAACGACTGAATCGCTTTATTGAGCTCTACCCGGTACTGCAACAGCAAGGTCAGAACGAGAGCAAACGTATCAGCTACGTGGATTTGCGATATGACTCGGGCGCTTCTGTTGGCTGGACACCGGTCGTGATGGAGCCACAGGACAGTAATCAGCAACAGAACCAGGCACAGGCTAAACAACAATGATCAAGGCAACGGACAGAAAACTGGTAGTTGGACTCGAAATCGGCACTGCGAAAGTTGCCGCCCTGGTTGGGGAAATTCTGCCCGATGGTATGGTCAACATTATTGGGGTGGGCAGCTGTCCTTCCCGTGGTATGGATAAAGGTGGCGTAAACGATCTTGAGTCGGTGGTGAAATGCGTTCAGCGCGCCATCGATCAGGCTGAGCTGATGGCGGATTGCCAGATCTCCTCCGTCTACCTTGCTTTATCGGGCAAACATATCAGTTGTCAGAACGAAATCGGGATGGTTCCGATTTCAGAAGAGGAAGTGACTCAGGATGATGTAGAGAATGTCGTACATACCGCTAAATCGGTGAGAGTGCGCGACGAGCATCGCATCCTGCACGTTATTCCTCAGGAATACGCGATCGACTATCAGGAAGGGATCAAGAATCCGGTTGGGCTTTCTGGCGTGCGTATGCAGGCGAAAGTGCACCTGATCACCTGCCACAACGACATGGCGAAGAACATCGTTAAAGCCGTTGAGCGTTGCGGACTGAAAGTAGATCAGCTGATTTTTGCCGGTCTCGCCTCCAGTTTTGCCGTTTTGACTGAAGACGAACGTGAGCTGGGCGTGTGTGTTGTCGATATTGGTGGCGGTACAATGGACATAGCCGTATATACCGGCGGCGCTTTACGGCACACTAAGGTTATTCCGTATGCAGGCAACGTTGTCACCAGCGATATCGCCTATGCGTTTGGCACACCGCCAACGGATGCTGAAGCGATTAAAGTGCGTCATGGTTGCGCGCTGGGCTCGATTGTCGGCAAAGATGAGAACGTTGAGGTACCGAGCGTGGGCGGACGTCCACCACGTAGCCTGCAACGTCAGACGCTGGCGGAAGTGATTGAGCCGCGTTATACCGAACTTTTGAATCTGGTTAATGACGAGATTCTGCAGTTACAGGAACAACTGCGTCAGCAGGGCGTAAAGCATCACTTAGCCGCAGGCATTGTCCTGACCGGTGGTGCAGCGCAAATTGAAGGACTGGCGGCCTGTGCGCAACGCGTATTCCATACGCAGGTGCGTATCGGACAGCCGCTGAATATTACCGGCCTGACTGACTATGCGCAGGAATCGTACTACTCCACTGCCGTGGGACTGTTGCATTACGGCAAAGAGTCGCACATGAACGGTGATGCAGAGACCGAAAAACGGGTCTCAGTAGGTAACTGGTTCAAGCGTATTAACAGTTGGTTAAAAAAAGAGTTTTAATTTTTGTGAAAGGGGATCATGCTGTTTTCTTTAGTGATCTCCAGGCGACAGGCACATAACGGAGAGAAATCATGTTTGAACCTATGGAATTAACCAACGACGCGGTGATTAAAGTCATCGGCGTCGGTGGCGGCGGCGGTAACGCCGTAGAGCACATGGTACGCGAACGTATCGAAGGTGTGGAATTCTTTGCTGTGAATACCGACGCGCAAGCGCTGCGTAAAACAGCTGTCGGCCAGACCATTCAGATCGGTAATAACATTACCAAAGGTCTGGGTGCGGGTGCGAATCCGGAAGTAGGCCGTAACTCAGCAGAAGAAGATCGCGAAGCACTGCGGGCTGCGCTGGAAGGGGCAGACATGGTCTTCATCGCAGCAGGCATGGGCGGCGGTACCGGTACCGGTGCAGCCCCTGTAGTTGCTGAAGTGGCTAAGGATCTCGGTATCCTGACGGTGGCCGTTGTTACCAAGCCGTTCAACTTCGAAGGCAAAAAGCGCATGGCGTTTGCTGAGCAGGGGATCGCTGAACTTTCTAAGCACGTCGATTCACTGATCACTATTCCCAACGACAAGCTGCTGAAAGTGCTGGGCCGTGGTATTTCCCTGCTGGATGCATTTGGCGCTGCTAACGACGTGCTGAAAGGCGCAGTCCAGGGTATTGCCGAGCTGATCACCCGTCCGGGCCTGATGAACGTCGACTTTGCTGACGTGCGTACAGTGATGTCCGAAATGGGCTATGCCATGATGGGTTCAGGCGTTGCGTGCGGTGAAGATCGTGCGGAAGAAGCGGCTGAAATGGCGATCTCCAGCCCACTGCTGGAAGATATTGATCTGTCAGGCGCCCGTGGCGTGCTGGTCAACATTACTGCGGGCTTCGACCTGCGTCTGGATGAGTTTGAGACCGTGGGTAACACTATCCGCGCCTTCGCCTCTGACAACGCAACCGTTGTAATCGGTACCTCTCTGGATCCGGAAATGAATGACGAACTGCGCGTCACTGTCGTGGCAACCGGTATCGGCATGGACAAACGTCCGGAAATCACGCTGGTCACCAACAAGCCAGCCAGCCAGCCAGTGATGGATCATCGCTATCAGCAGCACGGTATGTCACCGCTGCCGCAGGAGCAAAAACCAGCTGCCAAAGTCGTTAACGACCAGGCTGCGCAGTCGAACAAAGAGCCTGACTATCTTGATATTCCGGCCTTTTTACGTAAGCAGGCCGATTAGGATTAACCCTATAATTGGGATTATCCGCTCTTTGTGCTAAAGTGTCTGTCCGCTGGTAAAGTATACTGGCGGTCGGAAAGGTGATACTGCGAGATAATGCGATGATCAAACAAAGGACATTAAAACGTATTGTTCAGGCGACGGGTGTCGGTTTACATACCGGCAAAAAAGTCACACTGACATTACGCCCTGCGTCGGCTAATACCGGGGTCATCTATCGTCGCACCGACTTGAATCCACCGGTAGATTTTCCGGCTGATGCAAAATACGTGCGCGACACCATGCTGAGTACCTGCCTGGTGAATGATGAAGGCGTGCGTATTTCAACGGTTGAACACCTCAATGCCGCCTTGGCGGGTCTGGGTATCGACAACATTATTGTTGAAGTCGATGCGCCGGAAATCCCGATCATGGATGGCAGCGCAGCACCGTTTATCTATCTGCTGATGGATGCGGGTATCGAGCAGCTCAACAGCGCGAAGAAATTTGTGCGTGTTAAGCAGACCGTGCGTGTGGAAGAGGGTGACAAATGGGCCGAGATCAAACCGTACAACGGTTTCTCGCTTGATTTCACCATCGACTTCAAACACCCGGCTATCGACTCCAGCTCACAGCGCTATGCGATGAACTTCTCTGCTGACGCCTTTGTTCGTCAAATCAGCCGGGCGCGTACATTTGGCTTTATGCGTGAAATCGAATATCTGCAGTCTAAAGGCCTGTGCCTGGGCGGTAGCTTAGATTGTGCGATAGGTCTGGATGATTTCCGCGTACTGAATGAAGAAGGTCTGCGTTTTGAGGACGAGTTTGTTCGTCACAAAATGCTGGACGCGATTGGCGACTTGTTTATGTGTGGTCACAACATCATTGGCGCATTCTCTGCGTTTAAATCGGGTCACGCGCTGAATAACAAGTTGCTGCAAGCGGTTCTGGCTAAGCAGGAAGCCTGGGAATGGGCAACCTTCGAAGACGAAGCTGAACTGCCAGTGGCATTCAAAGCACCGAATCTGGTTCTGGCTTAACTACCTCAGAACGTGAAACGGCTGGTTATGCTGACACCCTCTCCGGTCAGCGGCGCCAGCCGTTTTTTTATGGCTTTCTGTCATACTCCTGACGACTGCGACGTCGCTCGCAACACATTGTCTGTTCTGCTGAATTGCTGAACAATCACACGCGTTTTCTCACACCGCCACTTTAATCCCAGGTGTGGATGCCCCACATTAATGTTACTATCTGTGGCGCTTTTACAGGCCGAAATCCGTTGCGGCTCGCGGCGGGTACACGAAAACAAGAGCGCAACAGAGCATGCGCGATGGAAAGGTTGTGATCGGGATTCTTCAGCGCTGGCGACAATTAGGTAGACGCTATTTCTGGCCCCATCTCCTGTTAGGGATGGTAGCGGCCAGCTTTGGCCTGCCAGCCTGTGCGCAAAGCGCCGAACCCAACGCGTCCTCTGAATCGCCAGCCAGCAGCCTCTTTCTTGGCAATGCCACACGCTTTGATCATTTAATCCGGCTCCAGGAAGCGTCACGGCGCCCGAGCTTCAGCGTGGATTACTGGCATCAGCACGCCATCCGCACCGTTATTCGTCACCTCTCTTTCACGCTTGCCCCCCAGGCGCAGGCGGAACAACAGCAGTTACCGCTGGCGGCCCAAAAGCTGGCGCTGATTGACTCACTGCATAATTTACTGACATCGCACTCTGCGCTGCATACCGCACCGCAGCAGATGGCAACACCGCCTCTCTTCATGGCCGTTACCCGTTCATGGGTAGAATGGCATGCCAGTGTGCATGGCATCCGCGCCGGACCCGCCCGATTGTTCTGCTAATAGTATTGGTTTTACTCACTCTGTTTAGATTTCGCAGTCCGGAATATTCCGGCTGAATTGAGAATATATTTATTATGTTTAGCAAAATATTAACCAAGGTTTTTGGTAGCAGTAACGATCGTACGCTGCGTCGTATGCGCAAGGTGGTAGATGTCATCAATAAGATGGAGCCTGATTTTGAGAAGCTCTCTGACGATGAACTGAAAGCTAAAACCGACCTGTTCCGCGAGCGTCTGAAAAAAGGCGAATCGCTGGAGAGTCTGATCCCGGAAGCGTTCGCGACCGTGCGTGAAGCGAGTAAACGTGTGTTCGGTATGCGTCACTTTGATGTGCAGCTGATTGGCGGCATGGTGCTGAACGACCGTTGCATCGCGGAGATGCGTACCGGTGAAGGTAAAACTCTGACTGCAACGCTGCCCGCCTACCTGAATGCGCTGTCTGGCAAAGGCGTTCACGTGGTGACCGTCAACGACTATCTGGCACAGCGTGATGCGGAAAACAACCGACCACTGTTTGAGTTCCTGGGTCTGACGATTGGTATCAACATGTCGGGCCTGCCGGCTGTGGCGAAGCGTGAAGCTTATGCAGCAGACATTACCTACGGCACCAACAACGAGTATGGCTTCGACTACCTGCGCGACAACATGGCGTTCAGTCCGGAAGAGCGCGTACAGCGTAAACTGCACTATGCGCTGGTGGATGAGGTCGACTCCATCCTGATCGATGAAGCGCGTACACCGCTGATCATCTCCGGTCCGGCAGAAGACAGTTCTGATCTCTACACCAAAGTGAACAAGATCATCCCTCATCTGGTTCGCCAGGATAAAGAAGATACTGAAACCCATCAGGGTGAAGGCGACTTCTGGGTCGATGAGAAAGCGCGTCAGGCTCATATGTCTGAACGCGGTCTGGTGAAAGTGGAAGAGCTGCTGGTCAGCCAGGGCATCATGGAAGCGGGCGAGTCACTCTACTCGCCGACTAACATCATGCTGATGCACCATGTCACTGCGGCACTGCGCGCGCATGCACTCTTTACCCGCGATGTTGATTACATCGTGAAAGATGGCGAAGTGGTAATTGTTGATGAACACACCGGCCGTACCATGCAGGGTCGTCGCTGGTCAGATGGTCTGCATCAGGCGATTGAAGCGAAAGAAGGCGTAGAGATCCAGAACGAGAACCAGACGCTGGCCTCTATTACCTTCCAGAACTACTTCCGTATTTACGAAAAGCTGGCCGGTATGACCGGTACTGCTGATACCGAAGCGTTCGAATTCAGCTCTATTTACAAGCTCGACACCATTGTCGTGCCGACTAACCGTCCGATGGTGCGTAAAGATCTGGCTGACCTGGTCTACATGACAGAGAAAGAGAAGATCGATGCGATTATCGAAGATATCCGTGAGCGTACAGCCAATGGACAGCCGGTACTGGTGGGCACCATCTCGATTGAAAAATCAGAAGTGGTCTCTAATGAACTGACCCGCGCCGGTATCAAACATAACGTCCTGAACGCCAAATTCCACGCCCGCGAAGCGGACATCGTGGCGCAGGCTGGTCAACCGGGCGCGGTCACTATCGCGACCAACATGGCCGGACGTGGTACGGACATTATGCTGGGCGGTAGCTGGCACGCTGAAGTGGCCGAACTGGAAGAGCCAACTGAAGCGCAAATCGAAGAGATTAAAGCGGCCTGGCAGATTCGTCATGACGCGGTGCTGGCGTCAGGTGGTTTGCATATTGTGGGTACTGAGCGTCACGAATCCCGTCGTATCGATAACCAGCTGCGTGGTCGTGCAGGTCGTCAGGGTGACGCCGGTTCTTCTCGTTTCTACCTGTCGATGGAAGATGCGCTGATGCGTATTTTCGCCTCCGATCGCGTATCGAATATGATGCGTAAACTGGGCATGAAGCCAGGCGAAGCGATTGAGCACCCGTGGGTGACTAAAGCGATTGCCAACGCACAGCGTAAAGTCGAAAGCCGTAACTTCGATATTCGTAAGCAGCTGCTGGAATATGATGATGTGGCTAACGACCAGCGTCGTGCGATCTACAGTCAGCGTAATGAGCTGCTGGATGTGTCTGATGTGAGCGAAACCATCAACAGCATTCGCCACGATGTTTACAAAGCCACCATCGATACCTACATTCCGCCACAGTCGCTGGAAGAAATGTGGGACGTGCCTGGCCTGGAAGAGCGTCTGCGCACTGACTTCGATCTTAACCTGCCGATTGCAGAGTGGCTGGACAAAGAGCCCGATCTGCATGAAGAAGTGCTGCGTGAACGCATCATGACCCATGCCATGGAAAGCTACGCAGAGAAAGAAGAGATCGTCGGCGCTGAAATGATGCGCAACTTCGAAAAAGGCGTGATGCTGCAGACGCTGGACTCTCTGTGGAAAGAGCATCTGGCAGCGATGGACTATCTGCGCCAGGGTATCCATCTGCGCGGTTATGCGCAGAAAGATCCAAAGCAGGAGTACAAGCGTGAATCCTTTGCCATGTTCGCCGCAATGCTTGAATCACTGAAGTATGAAGTGATCAGTACGCTGAGCAAAGTTCAGGTGCGCATGCCAGAAGAAGTTGAAGCGATGGAGCAACAGCGTCGCGAAGAAGCTGAACGTCTGGCACAGCAACAGCAGCTGAGCCATGTGGAAGAAGATCTGCTGGCAGCTGAGCCTGTGGCTGAGCAAAGTGGAGAACGCAAAGTGGGCCGCAACGATCCCTGCCCATGTGGTTCCGGTAAAAAGTATAAGCAGTGTCATGGCCGTATCGCCTGAGGTTAAATGCTGATAAAAAAGGAGCCGCTGGCTCCTTTTTTTATGGCCTTTGCCACCACGATGACTATGCCCATGCTGAGCTAAAGCGGTTAACTTCCGTTACGGCATGCTCTAAAATCAGCCTTCATTCACCATTACTACCGGATAGTCTTCATGAAGCACCTGCAGGTTGCAGTTGGCATCATTCGCAATGCCAATAAACAGATTTTCCTTGCCCAGCGCGCATCGACCTCTTACATGGCAAATAAGTGGGAGTTTCCTGGCGGTAAGATTGAAGCGGGCGAAAGCGCCGAACAGGGACTCATAAGGGAGCTCCAGGAAGAAACCGGGATCGATGTCACCGAGGCTCGCCCGATTGGTCATGCAGATCACAGCTATGACGATCTGCGCGTAACGCTGCACTTCTTTCTGGTTGAAGGGTGGAAAGGGGAGCCGTGGGGCAAAGAGGGGCAACCGCAGCGCTGGGTTGATCAGCATGCGCTGGTCGCGGAGGAGTTTCCGCCAGCGAATCATCAGCTGATTGCGCGTCTGGTCGCCGGCGAACTCTGAGTGGATGGGGCAGCGCGCCCCATCCTGTTATCAGCGCTCTTCTTCACTCCAGTTGTCACTGTCGTTCATATCGTCGCTGCTGGGAATGCGTTTCTCTTCTGCGGCCCACTCGCCTAAATCAATAAGCTGACAGCGCTTACTGCAAAAAGGGCGCCACGGGCTGAGCTCATCCCAGATGACATCTTTGCCGCACTGCGGACAGGAAACGGTCATGACTTCTTGCTGCATGTTTACCTCTAACAACAGGCCAACTGGAAGTTAAGGCGGGCCGGAACTTCACCGCGCTCACTATCAAATGGCATAAAACGAATGGCGTAGCGGCTTTTATGTCCGGACACCTGTGGATAGAGGGCATCGTCCAGCGATAACTGCAATCGCAGCAGATCGGCACCCTCGGCATTATCCTGATAAAAACCGTTCAGACTGGTCTGCATATGGAATGCGCCGGACTGGCGGATCAGATCCAGTACCATCGCCAGCGCATGATGCAGGGGCGCGAGCGTCTGCATCCAGGCTTCGACCTGCGCATCGCGTGTTTCCTGCGGCAGATGGAGCCAGATGTGCAGGCCTGGCAAATCAAAGCTGCAGCATCCGCCGGGAATGCTGAGTCGCTGGCGCACCAGGGCAATCAGACGATCTTCGCGGAGTTGCTGTCCCATACGCGGGGCATTCATCAACTGCGTTGACTGAATTTTAAGTTTATCGTGCAGAGCATTTACCAGCGTCATGTCGACACCCGGGACATCAGCCCAGGCACGTAATTTTTGCTGCTGACGCTCCAGCTCTTTCAACAGTTCAGTCCGCATATCGCCGCGCTCGAAAATGTCGAGCAACTCGCCAATCAGGCGAAAAAAGGTCAGCGCATTAACGGTTTTATCCAGTAGCGTGGTTTCATCTAACTGATTAATCAAAAATTCAACCCGCAACCAGGTTCGCATTTTTTCATTCAGTGGGTGTTCAAACAGAACGGGTGTACTCATGGTATTAATCCTGTTTCGTTGCCGCCAGCCTGAGATAGCGCTGATGGAGTTCGGCAACCTGTGGCAGGGCGTCGTCGGGCTCGCCGCTGTTATCAATAATGTCATCGGCACAGGCGAGGCGTTGCTGGCGCGTGGCCTGTGCGGCAAGAATACGTTTCGCCTGTTCGACGGAAAGATGGTCACGCTGCTGAGTCCGCGCTAACTGCGTTGCCTCATCAACATCCACCACCAGTACCCGATCAGCCTGGTGCTGTAATTGATTTTCCACCAGTAATGGCACTACCCAGAGCACATAAGGTGAGGTGGCCTGGGCGATCAGCTGTCGCGTCCGGGCGTTTATCAGCGGATGAAGCAGTGCGTTTAACCAGCTTTTCTCTTCCGGCTTCTGGAAAATAATGTCGCGAAGTTGTTTACGATCAAGCATGCCCTGCTCCGTCACTATCGACGCGCCATAGCGCCCCTTTATAGCCTGCAAAGCGGGCGTGCCGGGTTCAACAACTTCACGGGCAATCAGGTCAGCATCAATAATGTCCACGTCAGACGCGGCGAATGCCTGGGCAATCGTACTCTTTCCACTGCCGATCCCCCCTGTAAGCGCGACGATATAGGGCATGTTTCTCACCTGACTTCTTTTACGACATGGGTTCAGGGTAATGATCTGACTAAAAAAGGCAAAAATGGGTGTCAGATCACACCGATAAATCACAACTAAATTTAACGGATTGTAGCGTAAATAAAGTGAAATTCGCAGTCTTGTCGCACAGCGAGAGGCGCGTATCATAACGCTACTGGAGCTGTGCTTACTTCGCGAACGACGATTCGTTGCCACTTACCAGGACACTATTTATGCGTATTGAAGAAGATCTGAAACTGGGCTTTAAAGATGTCTTAATCCGTCCCAAACGCTCCACGCTGCAAAGTCGCTCACAGGTTGAGCTGGAACGCAGCTTTACCTTCAGACATTCGGGCCTGAGCTGGAGCGGCGTACCCATCATCGCCGCCAATATGGATACCGTCGGCACATTTTCGATGGCCGAGGCGCTCGCCAGCTTCAATATCCTTACTGCAGTCCACAAACATTACAGCGTTGATGACTGGCGCGCGTTCATTCAGCGCGTGCCTGCGACATGCCTTAAACATGTTATGGTCTCCACCGGCACTTCAGAGTCCGATCTCAGTAAACTGGTCGCCATTATGGCGCTGTCAGACGATCTGCAGTTTATCTGCATCGACGTGGCCAACGGTTACTCACAACATTTTGTCGATTTTCTGCAACGCGCGCGTGAAACTTTCCCCTCTAAAACAATCTGTGCCGGTAATGTCGTCACGGGCGAAATGGTGGAAGAGTTGATTCTTTCCGGCGCGGATATTGTCAAAGTGGGCATTGGCCCGGGTTCGGTCTGCACAACCCGGGTAAAAACCGGTGTAGGTTATCCGCAGCTTTCTGCCGTTATCGAGTGTGCTGATGCGGCGCATGGTTTAAGCGGACAGATTGTCAGTGATGGCGGTTGTTCAGTGCCGGGGGATATCGCCAAAGCCTTTGGCGGCGGTGCTGACTTCGTGATGCTGGGTGGCATGCTGGCGGCACATGATGAGTGCGAAGGGCAGGTTGTTGAAGAGAATGGCGAAAAATCCATGCTCTTTTATGGCATGAGTTCCGAATCGGCGATGAAGCGTCACGTTGGTGGTGTTGCGCAGTACCGTGCGGCAGAAGGCAAAACGGTCAAGCTGCCCTTAAGAGGTCCGGTGGCGGAGACAGCACGCGATATCCTGGGTGGGCTGCGTTCCGCCTGCACTTACGTAGGGGCCGAGCGCCTGAAAGAGCTGACCAAACGCACGACCTTTATTCGGGTTAACGAGCAGGAGAACCGGGTTTTCAACCGATAGCCATCCGGGGCGCAGCGTGCGCCCCTAATGCATCGCATCACCCAGCCCGAAGACCGGCAGATACATGGCAATCACCAGTGTGCCAACAATGCCGCCAATCACCATCATCATCATCGGTTCCAGCGAAGCCGCCAGTGTGTCAGCGCGCTCTCGCGTTTCGGCCTCATGCCATTCAGCCAGACGTGCCAGCATCAAATCCAGGGCGCCCGCCTCCTCACCGACGCGAATCAGCTGACCACATAATGGCGTGAACAACGGATGCTGCATCAGCGCCTGATGCAGAGGACTTCCCTCAGCAATATGTTGCTGCAGTCCGGCTATCGCGTCCCGCCAGAGCAATGAGGAGAGTGTTACCTTAACGGCGGATAGCCCCTGTAACAGCGTTAACCCGGCGCTCTGTGTGAGATGCAGAATGGTATAGATCTGCGTCAGTTGTGTGCCGCGCCACAATCCGGAAAGCAGCGGGATGCGCAGGAAAAATGCTTGCTCACGGCGTTGCCAGCCCTCAGATCGTCGTCGCAGCTGATGCCATCCAGTCAGCATCAGCGAAACACCCAGGGTCAGCACACCTCCCCATTCCTGAAGCGCGGCAGATAACTGCATTACCGCTGCGGTAAAGGCGGGCAGGGGCGCATCAAAGGCGTCATAAACCGCAACGAACTCCGGCAGCACGAAGAGCAGCATGCCGCAGGTGACAGCCATCGCCACCAGCAGAATAAAAAGAGGATAGCGCAGCGCTTTACCCACCTGATGCCATAACTGCTGCTGGCGGATCTGCTGCTGAGCCAGTTCGCTGCAACAGACATCCAGCTGACCGGTGAGTTCACCTACCTCCATCAGGGACGGATAGAGTGCCGGAAAGATCTGCGGCCATTCACGCAAAGCCTGTGAAAAAGGCGCACCGCTGAGTACCCGATGATGCAGAGCTAGCATCAGGGCCCGCCAGCCAGCATGCGGCTGCCCCTCCGCCAGCAAAACCAGACTCTCTGCCAGCGGCAGGCCCGCTTTGAGCAAGGTGGCCAGCTGGCGAATGAGATCGGTTTTGTGCTGCCACTTCCAGTCCCTCGGACGCCAGACTTTTTCACGCTTCCAGCTCACCGGCAAAAGATCACGCTGCGCCAGCATCAGCAGCAGATTGTCACTGTCGATAGCCAGTAGCTGACCGCTGAGTAACTGACCCTGACTGTCGACCGCCTGCCAGCTGAATAAAGAGGCATTAGCCATCGTCCAGCCCAATCACCCGTTGCATCTCCTCCAGGGAGGTATCGCCCCGACTTACCGCCTCTAAACCGGAAACCAGCAGGGTGCGCAATCCCTGCTGTTTCGCCAGATTCAGCAGATTCTCCAGCGGCATCTCGGCGGCGATCGCATTTTGCAGTCTGGCATTAATGGGCAGTAGTTCAAACAGCGCCAGCCGGCCAAAATAGCCGGAAAAGCAGTGGTCGCAGCCTGGGGCACGCCAGGTTTGCAGGGTGCCAGGCCAGAGTTCCGGAGGATAGTGTGCCACTGCCTGAGCAGGCTGACGGCAGTGAGGGCAAAGGCGTCTGACCAGACGCTGAGCAACGATCAATTTCAGTGCTGACCCAAGCAGATAACCGGGAATTCCCATCTGTCGAAGCCGGGTCAGCGTCTCGGCGGTGGAGTTAGTGTGCAGCGTGGAAAGGACCAGATGTCCGGTTTGTGCTGCTTTAACCGCAATCTCTGCCGTTTCGGCATCGCGAATTTCGCCCACCATGATGACGTCGGGATCCTGTCTCAGCAGCGCCCGCAGCACGCGGTTAAAATCGAGCCCGTTTTTAGCATGGATCTGCGTCTGATTGATGCCCGGCAGTGGGATCTCAATCGGATCCTCAACGCTGCAGAGATTTTTTTCAGGTTTATTCAGCGCGCTAAGTCCGCTGTAGAGCGTGAATGTCTTGCCGCTGCCGGTGGGGCCCGTCACCAGAATCAATCCCTGCGGCTGGGCCAGCGCAGCGCAGAACAGACGTAGCTGCGCAGTGGGTAAACCGAGCTTATCCAGTGACAGCGCCGCGCTTTCACTCTGCAATAGCCTGACTACGGCTTTCTCCCCGCCGTAGATGGGCAACGTGGCCAGACGAAACGAGGCGGGTTTACCGGCGATCTCCATGCTGAACTGACCATCCTGTGGTAACCGTCGTTCGGCGATATCCAGCCCGCCGAGAATCTTCAGTCGTGCCAGCAGCGATGCAGGTTGAGTGGCAGGTAATGAAGAGAGCGGATGCAGTACGCCATCAATGCGCAGTCGCACGCGTAAACCCTCGCGGCAGGGTTCGATATGCACATCGGAGGCGCGGCGTTCGAGCGCCTGACGCAGGATCAGCTGTGTTGCCTCAATCGCTGACTCTGCGGGCGCCTCTTCACGCGCCACCAGCGGTGTGTCGGCATGCCGAAGCTGGTCGAGCCGGGCCTGCGGCCAGCATTCGATCTCAATCTTACACTGGCTGGCAAAATGAAGCGCTTCAGACAGTCCGGGCGGCACGCTTTCTGCGACGGCCACACGCAGCTGACTGGCATCATGGTGTAACACCAAGGCGCGATAGCGCTGACATAAAGCCGCGATCGCTTCATCAGGCTTGTTCATCGCTGGCCCCTTTATCCGCAAAGCGGAACTGATCCTGACAATTGTCGCGCAGGCTATTGTTGCTACTGGTGCAACTGCGTTGCCATCTGATGCCGCCATCCGTGCTGTCCCAGACCGGCAGCATTTCAACGCTCAGGCCATTGAGACTTTCCTGGCCAGTCAATGCAATCACACCGTTGGTCACGCTCAGTGCCGAGACATAGCGCGATCCTCTGGCTGCCGGAATGCCCGCTTCTCCTGCATGACACTGGGTTGGGCCACCACGCTCCATGGCGCAGAGCTCTACCGCAGTTTTAAACGGCACCATTGTTTGCAACATGTCGGTGAGGGCAGCGCGCTGCAGATAATTTTGATAAGCGGGCAAGCCGATGGCACTTAAGATCGCCACAATACCGACCACAATCATCAATTCAACCAGCGTAAATCCACGTTGATGATTCATCACATCGTCTCCTGTTTAAGAAGGCGACAGGTTAAAAATCAGTAGCAGTAAAAGACAGTCAGAGAGGGGAAAACTGGAAAGTGTGGTGTGAACAGATTTCAGGATTGCAGCGCAGTCGAAACTGCGCCGGAAGCGGGGTCGCAAAATCGTCGGGTCGGGTTACGGTGGCGCAGGCTACTTTTGTTTGAAACGCATAGAGAGATCCAGCGCCCGCACATGCTTGGTCAGTGCGCCAACAGAGACATAGTCCACGCCGGTCAGAGCGATCTGCGGCAGGGTTGTTTCGGTAACGTTACCGGAGACTTCCAGCAGCGTCCTTCCCTGGTTGAGTTCGACGGCGGTACGCATTTCTTCCAGGCTGAAGTTATCCAGCATCACAATATCGGCTTCGGCTTCCAGCGCCTGACGCAACTCTTCCAGTGATTCCACTTCAACTTCAACCGGCACATCGGGTTGCAGCCATTGCGCTCTTTCCACTGCCTGCGCAATTGAGCCGCTGGCAATAATATGGTTCTCTTTAATCAGGTAGGCATCTGAGAGGCCCAGGCGATGATTGCTGCCACCGCCACAGAGCACGGCATATTTAAGCGCGGTCCGCAATCCGGGCAGGGTTTTACGCGTGTCCAGCAGCTGTGTCTGGCTTCCCGCCAGCAGTGCGACATAGCGGCTGACTTCGGTGGCAACGCCCGAGAGTGTTTGCACAAAATTAAGCGCGGTACGCTCTGCGGTCAGCAGCAGTCGGGCAGGACCCTCGATTTCAAACAGCAGCTGGTCTGCCTCGATCTGATCACCATCTTCGACATGCCAGCTCAGTGTCGCGTGCGAGCCGAGTTGAATGAAGACTTCTTCCACCCAGCGTTTACCACAGAAAACACCCGCTTCACGGGTAATGACCTGCGCATGAGCCTGGATATCGGCAGGTAACAACTGGGCAGTAATATCCCGGTCAGCGTCGATCTCTCCACCAAGATCCTCTTTTAACGCCAGTGCAACCGCATCCGGGATGTCACTTTCAATGCGTTTGATGAGTGCCTGACGGCGGCTGTCAGGATCATAACCACGAGATGACATAGGTGTTTTACTCCAGAACGAGAAATGACAGAGGGTGACACAATAGCCTGAACCGCCATCAGGTTCCAGCAACGAATCGTATTTTGTTTAGTATCCTTAACACGCAGCGTTGTCATGTGACCCAACCGGCACACTAAGAGGCAAGAATCCTTTATTATTCATGCTATTCTCAGCCAGCTGAAACAAGGAAAATGGGTATGAAAATCGAACAGGGCTGGCTGACCGGAGCGCGTCACGTGCCGTCAACGCATTGCAATGAACGGCCAGACAATGAAGCGCCTTCACTGCTGGTGATTCACAATATCAGCCTGCCACCCGGCGAATTTGGCGGGCCGTGGATCGACAAGCTGTTCACCGGCACACTTCCGCCGGATGCTCATCCCTATTTTGCGGATATCGCCGCGCTGAAAGTCGCGGCACACTGCCTGATTCGTCGTGACGGGGAGATCGTGCAGTATGTCCCTTTTCATAAACGTGCCTGGCATGCAGGCATTTCGCAGTTTGAAGGACGTGAAAACTGCAACGACTTCTCTATAGGGATTGAGCTGGAAGGAACAGACAGTGAGCCCTATAGCGAAGCGCAATATCGGGCCCTGCAGCAGGTAACCCTGTTGCTGCTGCAGCATTACCCGTTAACGCCTTCACGTATCACGGGGCACAGTGACATCGCGCCGGTACGAAAGACCGATCCCGGACCTGCTTTTGACTGGGACTACTACAAACAGCTGTTAACGCAGCAAAAATCCTGATTTTTGCGGAGTCAGTATGACGTTGTTTACCTTGTTGTTGGTTTTAGGCTGGGAGCGCCTGTTTAAACTGGGCGAGCACTGGCAGATCGAACACCGGCTGGAGCCGATTTTTCGGCATCGCCGACATTTCTCCATGATGCGTACTCTGCTGATGACCGTGCTGGCGATGGCGCTGACCGCGCTGGTGGTATGGAGTCTGAAAGGCCTGCTGTTTGGTGTACTACAACTCCTGTTCTGGATCGTCGCCGGCTTGCTCTGCATCGGTGCCGGTTCGGTGCGTCAGCACTACCATAGCTATCTGAAAGCAGCCAGTCATGACGACGACGCGGCGCATCAGGCGATGGCGGCTGAGTTGACGCTGATTCATGGCGTGCCGGTAGAATGCAGCGAACGCGAGTTCCTGCGTGAACTGCAGAATGCACTGATCTGGATAAACTTCCGCTTCTATCTTGCGCCGATGTTCTGGCTGGTGGTGGGAGGGCCGTGGGGTCCGGTGCTGCTGGTGGGTTATGCGTTTCTGCGAGCCTGGCAAGGCTGGCTGGCAAAACATGGTACACCGATGGCGCGTTCGCAGTCTGGCGTGGATGCGATTCTGCATCTTCTCGACTGGATCCCGGTGCGGCTGGCGGGGGTGGCTTACGCGCTGCTCGGCCACGGCGAAAAAGCGCTGCCTGCGTGGTTTGCTTCGCTGACTGATCGTCACCGTTCTCAGTATCAGGTGCTGACGACGCTGGCGCAGTTCTCCCTGTCACGCGATCCGCACACCGATAAAGTAGAAACGCCACGGGTTGCCGTGGCGTTAGCGAAACGCACTTCACTGGTGCTGGTGGTTGCCGTTGCGTTGCTGACGATTTACGGCACGCTGGTGTAATCGGCAGGTGGCACGCCAAAATCGGGCGTGCCATCTTCCCGCCAGCTGAAATATTTCAGTCGGGTGTGGCGGTTCGGATCCCACAACGGATCGCCCTCAATTTCAGTGTAGTTACGCGCGTGATAAACCAGCACGTCGCGTCCCGCCTCATCCTGGGTAAAACTGTTGTGGCCTGGCCCATACTGATGGTTGTCCCAGCTGGATACAAAGACCGGGCGTGCCGATTTTTGCCAGGCGGTGACATCAAGCGGATCGGCATCAGCGGCAATCGACAGTATCCCCAGACAGTAATTTTCATCGGTAGCGCTGGCGGAGTAGGTCACGAACAGCCGATCGCTGTGACGAATCACCGCCGGACCTTCGTTCACGCTAAACCCTGCGCACTCCCACTCATATTCTGGCCGACTCAGCATCACCGGTGTACCTTTCAGCGTCCAGGGATTCAGCAGCTCAGCCAGGTAGAGATTAGAGTTGCCGGGAATCACGGGATCTTTTTGCGCCCAGAGATACCAGTTTTTGCCCTGATGTACGAAGTGCGTGGCATCCAGAGAGAAGCTGTCGAGCTGGCTGAAAACCCGGCGGCAGGGCTGCCATTCGCCCTGCAATGGATCTGCCGCCTCACACACCAGCGCATACATCCGGTGCTGAAACAGTCCCTCTTTGATCTCCCGCGTCGGCGCTGCTGCGAAATAGATAACCCACTGGCCGTCAATGTAGTGCAATTCGGGTGCCCAGATTAACTCGCTACAGGGGCCGCTATCAGGCTTGCGCCAGACCACGACCGGCTCGGCGCTGCGCAGGCCAGCCAGCGTTGTGGCGCGTCGGATCTCCAGCCGGTCATACTCCGGTACTGATGCCACAAAGTAGTAGTGCTGTTCATGGCGAAGGATAAAGGGGTCGGCGCGCTGCTCAATAAAAGGATTCGGCAGGATTGCAGTCATTTAACATCTCCGGTTGGCGTAGCAGCACCGTCGCGCAGGCGAACAGCGTGTAACTCGTGGAAGTTTTCGCGGCGCAGCGCGAGATCCTGCTGGATGGTAATCATCATTTTGCGGTCGACCTTCATCAGCCGCACCACGCCGGCGGTAATCAGATAGCCGACGCCTGGAATGATGGTGAAGAGCAGCATGATGCCGTTAATCGCTTCAGGGGACTGCTGTTTAGCACCCGCATTGTAGCCATAGATCGACAGCAGAAAGCCGACCATTGCACCGGCCACTGCCAGTCCCACCTTGAGGAAGAACAGGTTGCCGGAGAAGCTGATGCCGGTGATGCGCTTGCCGGTTTTCCACTCGCCGTAGTCATCCACATCCGCCATCAGCGACCAGTGCAGCGGAGAAGGGATCTGATGCAGGATATTCAGCACAAAGTAAGCCACTACGACCATCACCGTGGCGTGAGGATCGATCCAGTAAAAGCCGCAGGAGAAGAGCGCCAATGCGATATTAGTCCAGAAGAAGACTTTGAGTTTGCACCAGCGATCGGTGAGCAGTTTCGCCAGCGTGCTGCCGAACATCATGCCAATCACGCCCAGGCTGATAAACAGCGTGGCGAAGTGCGTGGACTGACCCATGACCCAGGTGACGTAATACATGGTGGCTGCCATGCGGATGAAGCCAGGACAGACGTTACAGAAGGTCAGCAGCAGAATGCGCACCCACTGGTCATTCTTCCAGACGTCACGCAGATCTTTTTTCAGGTCATCATTGCTCGGTACAGCAGGGCGGATACGTTCACGAACTGTGGCAAAGCAGAACAGAAACATCGCCAGACCAATCGTGGCCAGCACCGCCATCGCCATCTGGTAGCCGCGCGCTTTATCTTCCCCACCAAACCACTCCGCCATCGGCAGCAGCGACAGAGAAAGTATCAGCGTGGCGATACCGACCATGACAAAACGGTAGGACTGGCAGGAGACGCGTTCACCAGGGTCGTTGGTAATCACGCCACCCAGCGAGCAATAAGGAATATTAATCGCGGTATACGTCAGTGACATCAGGAAGTAGGTGACGAACGCCCAGATGACCTTGTTGTGATAGGTCCAGTCTGGTGTGGTGAACATCAGAACGCTGAAGACCACATAGGGAACGGAAACCCACAGCAGCCAGGGACGAAAACGGCCCCAGCGACTCTGGGTGCGATCGGCGATGGCGCCCATAATCGGATCGGTAACCGCATCCAGCACCCTGACCGAAAGCAGCAGGGTTCCCACCAGCGCCGGAGCAAGGCCGAAAACATCGGTATAGAAGTAGTTCAGGAACAGCATGATGGCACCGCCAATCATGTTGCATCCGGCATCACCCATGCCATATCCCAGTTTTTCCCGAAACGGGAGAGCTGTACCTTTCATGGTTTATTCCTGCGCATCCAGTGTGAACAGGAAGTATTGTCAGGAAATCAGTGAGATGAACGGGAGAAATTCGTCATGAAGATGGACAAAACAGGTGCGGGAAGAGAAGTGTGAGCTGGATCGGGCATCAGAGGTACGTGCTGCAACCTCCCTGAGAGGTCGCAGCACGTAGTAGAGCATCAGGCTTTCTGCGTCTGGTTTTTAATAAAGTAACCAATACCCAGAATGACCAGCCAGACCGGGATCAGCCAGACGGAGATCGCCATGCCCGGCGTGGTCGCCATCAGTACCAGAATCCCTGCCAGGAAGATCAGGCAAATCCAGTTACCTGCCGGATAGAGCAGCGCTTTAAAGCGGGTTGTGACGCCCTGCTGATCTTTCTTACGACGGAACTTGAGGTGCGCCAGGCTGATCATCGCCCAGTTGATGACCAGTGCAGAGACCACCAGCGACATCAGCAGGCCAAACGCTTCGCCCGGCATCAGGTAGTTGATCAGCACACACAGCGCAGTAGCCACAGCAGAGACCAGAATCGTTAACACCGGTACACCGCGACGATCGACTTTCAGCAGTGCTTTCGGCGCATTGCCCTGCTGTGCCAGACCAAACAGCATGCGGCTGTTACAGTAAACGCAGCTGTTATAGACCGACAGGGCAGCCGTCAGGATCACCACGTTAAGCGCATTCGCCACCATGGCATCGCCCAGTTCGTGGAAGATAAAGACGAACGGGCTGACTTCTGAGGTGACGCGGGTCCACGGCATCAGTGACAGCAGGACCGCCAGCGAACCAATGTAGAAAATCAGGATACGCCACAGCACCTGGTTGGTCGCTTTTGGAATGCTCACTTCCGGGTTATCCGCTTCAGCTGCGGTGATACCCACCAGCTCCAGACCCCCGAATGAGAACATGATAATCGCCATGACGGTGACCAGGCCGCCAATGCCATGCGGGAAGAAGCCGCCCTGTTCCCACAGGTTGCGTACTGTCGCCTGCGGACCGGCATGACCACTGAACAGCAGCCAGCCGCCGAACAGGATCATGCCAATGACCGCAACCACTTTAATGATGGCGAACCAGAACTCCATCTCACCAAACACTTTCACGTTGGTCAGGTTGATAGCATTGATCATCACGAAGAAGAGGGCAGCCGACGCCCAGGTCGGAAAGTCAGGCCACCAGAACTGGACATATTTGCCGACGGCAGTGAGTTCTGCCATGGCAACCAGCACATAGAGCACCCAGTAGTTCCAGCCCGAAGCAAAACCCGCAAAGTTGCCCCAGTATTTATAGGCAAAGTGGCTGAAGCTGCCGGCAACCGGCTCTTCCACGACCATCTCACCTAACTGGCGCATGATTAAAAAGGCAATAAACCCGGCAATCGCATAGCCCAGAATAACGGCCGGTCCGGCGGATTCAATGACCGATGCACTGCCCAGAAACAGGCCGGTTCCCACTGCACCACCCAGCGCGATGAGCTGAATATGGCGGTTCTTAAGACCACGTTTCAGCGCTTCGCCTTGCTGCTGTTCCATACAAACCTCGTGATGTTTTTATTCTTCGTTCGCAGCGCAATCCGCTGTAATGAAGGAGTTACAATAACGTATTGATTATTTTACGGTATCTGGCGTGCTGAATGCGGCCATTTGCTACCCTGGCGACAAGAATAGTGATAAGCGATTCGCTTTGCACCTGCTTTCGCCTTTCGTGCTGAGACTTGACTGAAAAAACGCCGTCCTGGTCACGTCTGCCTGTCGAAACTTCTGCCATGAAATTCGGGTAATGACGAATAGCTTTCACTTATGGCTGCCGCACTCATCAAGCGCTAAGCAGGTGTAAGGTTTGGTAAAAGTGCAATTATTTAACATTTGCCGTAGCGGATTTTTTCATTTTTTTAACCGCGAGTTAGCGCCAGGACAGGCTTTAAGGCGAGGTGAATGTCGCAGACACCATATAGACACAAGGTGAATACTTTGTTACTTTACCGGCACCTCATTGCAATTGGTATTACCAATTTACTCCGGACGCCTGGCTTAATAAGAAGGGATGATGGCTTACAGTAAGATTCGCCAACCTAAGCTCTCCGATGCTATCGAGCAACAGCTCGAATCCCTGATTATGGAAGGCACGTTGCGTCCGGGAGAGAAGCTGTTGCCTGAGCGCGAACTCGCCAAACAATTCGATGTCTCACGTCCGTCTCTCCGCGAAGCGATCCAGCGCTTAGAAGCGAAAGGATTATTGCTGCGCCGACAGGGTGGCGGAACGTTCGTGCAGGAGAATCTCTGGCAAAGCTTAAGCGATCCACTCGTTGAGCTGCTCGCCGGCCATCCGGAATCCCAGTTTGATCTGCTGGAAACGCGCCATGCCTTAGAGGGCATTGCCGCCTATTACGCGGCACTGCGCGGCACAGAGGAAGACCTGCGGCGCATTCGCGACTGCCATCTGAATATCCAGCAGGCGCAGGACAGCGGCGATTTAGACGCCGAAGCGGACGCAGTGATGCAGTATCAGATCGCTGTCACAGAAGCAGCCCATAATGTCGTGCTTTTACATTTGCTACGCTCAATGGGCCCTATGCTGGAACAAAACGTTCGTCAGAATTTCGAATTGCTCTACTCGCGCCGGGAAATGCTGGCAAAAGTGAGCGGTCACCGCGCCAGAATCTTTGAGGCGATTGTGGCCCGTGAGCCAGAAAAAGCGCGCGAGGCTTCACACCGTCACCTGGCGTTCATAGAGGAAATCTTGCTGGACAGAAGTCGGGAGCAGAGCCGTCGAGAACGCTCCCTGCGTCGTTTACAGCAACGTAAGGAATGACGTGCGACAAAGATCGTACTGATATCAGACGAGCCTGCCTGCATCTGCTTTAACAGGCTCCCGATTATTCAACGTATTAGACACAGATAAGGAACACACCCATGTCAGAACGTTTACACAATGACGTGGATCCGATTGAAACTCGTGACTGGCTACAGGCGATCGAATCGGTCATCCGTGAAGAAGGTGTTGAACGTGCACAGTATCTGATTGATCAGGTACTGGGTGCAGCCCGCAAAGGCGGCGTAAACGTGGCTGCAGGATCTTCTGCGATCAGCAACTACATCAACTCTATTGCCGTTGAAGATGAACCCGATTATCCGGGCAACACCTCTCTTGAACGTCGTATCCGTTCCGCAATCCGCTGGAACGCCATCATGTCGGTGCTGCGCGCATCGAAGAAAGATCTGGAACTGGGTGGCCACATGTCCTCCTTCCAGTCTTCTGCGACGATTTATGAAGTGTGCTTTAACCACTTCTTCCGCGCGCGCAGTGAGAAGGATGGCGGCGATCTGGTCTATTTCCAGGGCCACATCTCTCCGGGTATCTATGCGCGTGCGTTCCTTGAAGGCCGCCTGACCGAAGAGCAGATGAACAACTTCCGTCAGGAAGTTGACGGTAAAGGCCTCTCTTCTTATCCGCATCCGAAATTGATGCCGGAATTCTGGCAGTTCCCGACCGTATCAATGGGCCTGGGTCCATTGTCAGCGATCTATCAGGCGAAGTTCCTGAAATATCTGGAACACCGTGGCCTGAAAGATACCTCTGCGCAGACCGTCTACGCCTTCCTGGGTGACGGCGAGATGGATGAACCAGAATCTAAAGGTGCGATCACCATCGCCACCCGTGAAAAACTGGATAACCTGGTCTTCATCATCAACTGCAACCTGCAGCGTCTGGATGGCCCGGTAACCGGTAATGGCAAAATCATCAACGAGCTGGAAGGCATCTTTGCCGGTGCTGGCTGGGAAGTGATCAAGGTCATCTGGGGCGGTCGCTGGGATGAGCTGCTGCGCAAAGATACCAGCGGCAAGCTGATTCAGCTGATGAACGAAACGGTCGACGGTGACTACCAGACCTTTAAATCCCGCGATGGTGCCTATGTGCGTGAGCACTTCTTTGGCAAATATCCGGAAACCGCCGCGCTGGTTAAAGATATGTCCGATGATGAAATCTGGGCATTGAACCGTGGCGGCCACGATCCGAAGAAAATCTACGCGGCGCTGAAAAAAGCGCAGGACACCAAAGGCAAGCCAGTATTGATCCTGGCGCATACCATCAAAGGTTATGGTATGGGCGACACCGCGGAAGGCAAAAACATTGCTCACCAGGTGAAGAAGATGAACATGGATGGCGTGCGCTATATCCGTGATCGCTTCAACGTGCCGGTTGCTGATGACAAAATCGAATCACTGCCGTACGTGACCTTCGAAAAAGGCTCAGAAGAGCATGCTTATCTGCATGGTCAGCGCGAGAAGTTAGGCGGCTACCTGCCAACGCGTCAGCCGAAGTTCACTGAAAAGCTGGAAATGCCAGCACTCGAAGAGTTCAGTGCGCTGCTGGAAGAGCAGAACAAAGAGATCTCGACCACCATCGCCTTTGTGCGTGCCCTGAATGTGATGCTGAAGAACAAGTCGATCAAAGATCGTCTGGTTCCAATCCTCGCCGATGAAGCGCGTACCTTTGGTATGGAAGGTCTGTTCCGTCAGATCGGTATCTACAGCCCGAACGGTCAGCAGTACACCCCGCAGGACCGCGAGCAGGTTGCATACTATAAAGAAGACGAGAAAGGCCAGATTCTGCAGGAAGGGATCAACGAGCTGGGCGCAGGTTCTTCCTGGCTGGCTGCGGCGACCTCTTACAGCACCAACAACCTGCCGATGATCCCGTTCTACATCTATTACTCGATGTTCGGCTTCCAGCGTATCGGCGATCTGATGTGGCTGGCGGGCGACCAACAGGCGCGCGGCTTCCTGGTCGGCGGCACCTCGGGTCGTACTACCCTGAACGGCGAAGGTCTGCAGCATGAAGATGGTCACAGCCACATTCAGTCGCTGACTATCCCGAACTGTATCTCTTACGATCCTTCATACGCTTATGAAGTGGCTGTCATCATGCATGACGGTCTGGTGCGTATGTATGGCGAAGCGCAGGAGAACGTGTACTACTACATCACCACGCTGAACGAAAACTACCATATGCCAGCCATGCCGAAGGGCGCGGAAGAGGGTATCCGTAAGGGTATCTACAAGCTGGAAACGGTAGAGGGCAGCAAAGGTAAAGTACAGCTGCTGGGCTCAGGTTCTATCCTGCGTCACGTTCGTGAAGCCGCCCAGATTCTGGCGAAAGATTACGGTATCGGCTCTGATGTCTACAGCGTCACCTCGTTCACCGAACTGGCACGTGACGGCCAGGATTGTGAGCGCTGGAACATGCTGCATCCGACTGAAGAAGCGCGCGTACCTTACATCGCTCAGGTGATGAATGACGCACCTGCTGTTGCTTCAACCGACTACATGAAACTGTTCGCTGAGCAGGTTCGTAGCTATGTCCCAGCCAGCGATTATCGCGTACTGGGTACCGATGGCTTTGGTCGCTCTGACAGCCGTGAGAATCTGCGTCATCACTTTGAAGTTGATGCATCTTATGTGGTGGTTGCCGCGCTGGGTGAGCTGGCTAAACGCGGCGAGATCGAGAAGAAAGTGGTGGCTGACGCTATCACCAAATTCAATATCGATGCCGATAAAGTTAACCCGCGTCTGGCTTAAGAGGTAATAGAGTAATGGCTATCGAAATTAAGGTACCGGATATCGGGTCTGACGAAGTTGAAGTCACCGAGATTCTGGTGAAAGTTGGCGACAAGGTGGAAGCCGAGCAGTCGCTGATCACCGTGGAAGGCGACAAAGCCTCAATGGAAGTGCCGTCGCCACAGGCTGGCGTAGTCAAAGAGATTAAAATCTCTACCGGTGACAAAGTTGAGACCGGTTCGCTGATCATGATGTTTGATGCTGAAGGCGCTGCGGAAGCAGCCCCTGCCGCCGCCGAAGAGAAGAAAGCGGATGCGGCGCCTGCGCCAGCCGCTGCTGCGGCCACTGCCAGCAAAGAAGTGGCTGTGCCGGATATCGGCGGTGACGAAGTCGAAGTCACTGAGATTCTGGTTAAGGTTGGCGACAAAGTCGAAGCCGAGCAGTCACTGATTGTCGTCGAAGGTGACAAAGCGTCAATGGAAGTCCCGGCTCCGTTCGCGGGTGTGGTCAAAAAGATCACCATTGCGACCGGCGACAAAGTCAGCACCGGTTCAGCCATCATGGTCTTTGAAGCAGAAGGTGCAGCACCGGCCTCTGATGCGAAGCCAGAAGTGAAAGAAGAAGCGGCATCGGCACCTGCCGCGGCTGCGGGCGCAAAAGACGTTAACGTTCCGGATATCGGGGGAGACGAAGTTGAAGTCACCGAGATCCTCGTTAAGGTTGGCGACAAGGTGGAAGCTGAGCAGTCACTGATCGTGGTTGAAGGCGACAAAGCCTCTATGGAAGTGCCGGCACCGTTTGCGGGTATCGTCAAAGAGCTGAAAGTCGCGACGGGCGATAAAGTCAGCACCGGCTCACTGATCATGGTGTTCGAAGTCGAAGGTGCTGCTCCGGCTGCCCCTGCGGCTGCGAAACAGGAAGCCGCACCGGCGCCTGCTGCCAAATCTGAAGCGAAAGCCGCAGCAGCACCTGCCGCCGCTAAAGCAGAAAGCAAAGGTGAGTTCGCAGAGAACGACGCTTACGTTCACGCTACCCCGGTGATTCGTCGCCTGGCGCGCGAGTTCGGTGTTGACCTGGCGAAAGTCAAAGGCACCGGCCGTAAAGGTCGCATTCTGAAAGAAGACGTGCAGACTTACGTGAAAGAGGCCGTGAAACGCGCTGAAGCAGCACCTGCTGCGGCCAGCGGCGGCGGTCTGCCTGGCATGCTGCCATGGCCGAAAGTTGATTTCAGTAAGTTTGGCGAAATCGAAGAAGTCGAACTGGGCCGTATCCAGAAAATTTCTGGCGCGAACCTGAGCCGTAACTGGGTGATGATCCCGCACGTTACGCATTTCGACAAAACTGATATCACCGACCTGGAAGCTTTCCGTAAGCAGCAGAATGCTGAAGCAGAGAAGCGTAAGCTGGATGTGAAATACACCCCAGTGGTGTTCATCATGAAAGCGGTCGCTGCGGCGCTTGAGCAGATGCCACGCTTCAACAGTTCGCTGTCTGAAGATGCGCAGAAACTGACGCTGAAGAAATATATCAATATCGGTGTGGCGGTTGATACGCCAAATGGCCTGGTTGTTCCGGTCTTTAAAGACGTGAATAAGAAAGGCATTACCGAGCTGTCCCGTGAACTGATGGCGATTTCGAAGAAAGCGCGTGACGGTAAGCTGACAGCGGGCGACATGCAGGGCGGATGCTTCACCATCTCCAGCCTGGGCGGCCTGGGCACTACCCACTTCGCGCCGATCGTTAACGCGCCGGAAGTGGCTATCCTGGGTGTCTCTAAATCGGCGATGGAACCGGTGTGGAACGGTAAAGAGTTTACTCCGCGTCTGATGATGCCGATTTCTCTCTCCTTCGACCACCGCGTGATCGACGGTGCTGATGGTGCGCGATTCATCACCATTATCGGCAATATGCTGTCTGATATTCGTCGTTTAGTTATGTAAATGTTAAGAAGGCCGGCGAATGCCGGCCTTCCTTTAACGATTCGTCGCGCCGCTGTTGGCAGTTTGTTAACAATTCTGTAAACTCTTGCGGTGAAAGTCCCGGTGGAACAAGGGCATTATAAGAACGTCTGACCCGCCGGATATCAATTAAGAGGTCATGATGAGTACAGAGATGAAAACCCAGGTCGTGGTACTTGGGGCAGGTCCTGCAGGTTACTCTGCAGCCTTCCGTTGTGCGGATTTAGGTCTGGAAACCGTACTGGTAGAGCGTTACAGCACCCTCGGTGGTGTTTGTCTGAACGTCGGTTGTATCCCATCTAAAGCGCTGCTGCACGTTGCTAAAGTGATTGAAGAGGCGAAAGCCCTTGAAGAGCATGGCATTGTGTTTGGCCAGCCATCTACTGATATCAACAAGATTCGCAGCTGGAAAGAGAAGGTTATCAACCAGTTGACTGGCGGCCTGTCAGGTATGGCAAAAGGTCGTAAAGTCACCGTGGTTAATGGCCTGGGCAAATTCACCGGTGCTAACACCCTTGTGGTTGAAGGAGAAGGCTGCGCGACCACCATCAACTTCGATAATGCCATCATCGCTGCGGGTTCACGCCCAATCGAACTGCCATTCATTCCACATGAAGATCCACGCGTCTGGGACTCTACCGATGCGCTGGAACTGAAAGAAGTGCCGAAGCGTCTGCTGGTTATGGGCGGCGGCATCATCGGTCTGGAAATGGCGACGGTTTATCATGCGCTGGGTTCAGAGATCGATGTGGTTGAGATGTTCGACCAGGTCATCCCGGCTGCGGATAAAGACGTGGTGAAAGTCTTTACCAGGAAAATCAGCAAGAAATTTAACCTGATGCTGGAAACCAAAGTGACCGCCGTTGAAGCGAAAGACGATGGCATTTACGTTTCAATGGAAGGCAAAAAAGCACCAGGTGAAGCGCAGCGTTATGACGCGGTGCTGGTAGCTATCGGTCGTGTGCCGAACGGTAAAGGTCTGGATGCTGGTAAAGCGGGCGTGGAAGTGGACGATCGCGGTTTCATCCGCGTCGACAAGCAGATGCGTACCAACGTGCCACACATCTATGCTATCGGCGACATCGTCGGTCAGCCAATGCTGGCGCATAAAGGTGTGCATGAAGGCCACGTTGCCGCCGAAGTGATCTCCGGTCTGAAGCACTACTTCGATCCGAAAGTGATCCCTTCAATTGCCTATACTGAGCCAGAAGTTGCCTGGGTCGGTCTGACCGAGAAAGAAGCGAAAGAGAAAGGCATCAGCTACGAGACCTCCACCTTCCCGTGGGCTGCTTCAGGCCGTGCTATCGCTTCTGATTGTGCAGACGGTATGACCAAACTGATTTTCGACAAAGAGACGCACCGTATTATTGGTGGCGCGATTGTCGGCACTAACGGCGGTGAGCTGTTAGGCGAAATCGGTCTGGCGATTGAGATGGGTTGTGATGCGGAAGATATCGCGCTGACCATCCATGCTCACCCGACCCTGCATGAGTCAGTGGGTCTGGCTGCAGAGATCTTCGAAGGTAGCATCACCGATCTGCCTAACGCGAAAGCGAAGAAGAAATAAGTTTCTGCCGCAGCTATTGAGAAAGCTCCCGTAATGGGGGCTTTTTTTTGGCCTGGATTCTGGTGGTGGGATTAGGTGTGATGTTGGGTAAAATCAGAGCGTTAAATTTGGTGGAATTTTTGAGTGCGAATAAGTATTTAGTAATCAGGCAAATAAATTTAGAGTGCTCCACGCGTTAGCAGGGGATAAACCGCCTGTAAATCATGGTTATCCCACGTGACACGTTTTATTGCAGCGGCAGATCTGCTGAATGAACGTGTACTGTCAATTTATGCGTCTCAGGGCCTGCCAATTCTAAGAATACTGACCGAAGGAGGCATAGAGTACTGTGGCAAAGTGGAGCAGCATGATTATCAACTTTGTCTGGCAATAAATGATATAGACCATACGAAGACCAAAGCGATGTCACCATAGACGAACGGCAACTGCGATGCGGTTCCACATCACGATATTGCAGGAATTATATCAGGTGACGTTCCACAAAAACCTGTATGGTGAACCCGACACATTAAAATCTGATCTTAATGACTGGCTGGCTCACTTAATAATTAGCGAACTCATCAGGGGAAAATGTGCCCTGGCCGGACGCTTATGGAAATATTACTTGATGGAAAACGCCTCTGGGCTGAGAAGAATTCAATCCAAATATACTCTGATAGATACCTGTATAAATAACGGGTAACTTTCAGATGAGGCCTGAGCTGATAAAACTTAGTATAGCCCCATGAGGGGCTTACTGATTTGGCCGTTCAGGTAAGACCTTACCTATCAGATAGACAACCCCTATAGATAAGCCAATCGCTATAAGCCTCTCATGCCACGTTTCATAGTGAAAGAACCAGTAGCAGCATAGTAAGAGCAAGAACCCGCCTATGATCGCACCTGACGCCTCTATAAGGCTATACATGATGCGTTTACCTAAGCTCAACTTAGCCGGCCCATTATCTCGCATTAGCGTTTACCTCCTGGTCTACCATCTCAATGATCTTCTCAAAAGCCGGTTGTCCCTGAGTTCGCTTTACATTCAGAGCTTCTAAGAAGGGGTTCAGAGCTGGCTCAACTAAGAAGTAAAGTAAATCATAGTTCCGCACGCGTAGCGCGTTGTAGACTTCTGGGTTGTTCTTTTGAAGCTTTTCAGAGGTGTAGACACATCTCTCTGTCATGCCACCGATCAGTAAAGCATTACCAATCAGGCCACCTCTGACCGCAACAAGGAAGGAGCTACGCTGCGCAATGGTAGTTGCTAATCTTCCGGCTATTAGTGAGTTCGTAAGCGTCCGGCCAGCAACTGAAGCCATCGTTTTGCTATAGATAGCGTTCTGCTTGAATTCAGGCACATTCTTGTTGAAGATATTGAGCACAGTCTCGATTGTCTTCATGAAGTTGTGATTTTCAAGAATGCCATGCCTGATGGCACTAACCATCCTTATTTTCTCTGTTTCACGTTGATAGCGGCTGTCTGTATCAAGAAATCCATAGGCAAGATAGCCAATGTCTGTAGGCACAGACAGGACTCCATGCATTAATCCTATCGCTGACTCAGGCGATATAATGATTTTGGCTATACGCTTTGCGATCTCACTGTAGCTACGCATCCTGAAGGTCCTTATCCTCGCTTACTTTGACTACATAGTAGTCCCTTGCTTCCGGCACTATCCTATCAACCTTGATGCCGACTGTGCCATTGCTTACCTCATCGTAAGGAACACGGTCTATCTCAATGCTTTCAATATTGAGTAAGTGCCAATGATTCTCACTGTGCTGTATTGCGATTTTATCAAACCTTGAGACAGTAAAGTTGCTGTCGGCAGGGATTATAAGGGAGTAAACCACCGCTCGATCATAGCAGTGATTGAAGTCGAGCCGGTGAAGGCTGTGTCTGAAGTCCATGAGGCATTCTTGCTTGAAGGCTTCACGAGCAGCCTCTTTGCTGATAACCCCTGATTCTATCATGTGATAGATGTTGAAAAGCTCATAGGTGAATGTCATACCTCGATTAGCTATCTCAGCATCAGTAATTTGGTTTTCGTTAAAGGGGATCGGCTCTCGTTCTTTAGGCGCTTTGTATCGACGGTGATTGACTGTGTAGATAGCTTTAGTGCCGGATAGACCAAAGATTACCGCTTTGGGCCAGCAATCTGATCGTATGAGAACGTTTGGTATATTAAGATATAGATTACTATAATCTATACATAATGATTGCGATTACTTGAGCAGCGTTCCGGCCTTCACCACAGCCTTATATAACCACAATCAGGGGCCTGCCAATGATCGCCAATCTGGTGTTCCACGCTTGAGGGGGATAAACCGCAGCTTAATCTTTGGAATGCGTGTTTTTTGCGTGTTCCCCGCGTCAACGGAAACAATCTCAGCCTCTTTAGCGCTCAGCTATGCGCTTCTCCTGCGCCACCCGTTCAATAAACATCTGCGCCAGTGCCGCAATGGCGCTATTGGCCGGCAGTCTCTCTTCGTTTATATGCATCACCAGTGAACTGCTGCGTCGGCGGCCCTGCAGTAGCGGCAGGGGACGAAGCTCACCGCTCTCTAAAAGCGCGGCGATATTCTGTTCCGGCAGCCAGCCATAACCTAACTGGTGCTGGACCGCCTCAATCGCGGCCGACAGTGTTGTAAATGACCAGTTTTCCGCTTGTTCGCCATTCACCTCTGACTGCTGCTGTTGCTGACGATCCAGTATGGTAATGCAGGGCCAGCGAGCCAGCGTGGCCGCATTAAGCGGGGCGGGTTCGCGGTGTAATGGGTGGTCGCGATGGGCAACGGCGACGAAATCGACACTCATCAGGCTTTCGCCTGCAAACTGCGTATCGCCCTGCTGCGCCACCAGCCAGAGATCGGCCTGATTTTCCGCCAGTCTGTCAGGCGTTTCACTTCGGACGATTTCGCTGAACCAGATACGCACATGGGGATAGCGCTGCTGAAAGGTCTGGAGCACATCAAACAGCAAATGTTTGGGCAGCGTCGCATCGACCATCAGATCGATGCGTGACCGCTCGCCGCGTTGTAGTGCATTAGCCTGCGCCTCAAGCGCACTGAATCCCGCCAGCAAAGGACGCACCTGCGCGAGCAACTGATGTCCCTCTGCACTCAGCATCGCACGGCGGCCCTCCTGCTGTAACAGCGTCAGCCCCAGCCGCTGCTGAAGCAGGCCCAGCTGGTAGCTCAATGAAGACTGGCTGCGATGGTTCTTCTCCGCTGCCAGCGCAAAACTCCCTTCATTGACTACTGCATCGAGCAGATACCACTGTTCCAGCGTTGTCCTGTACATGTTGACTCATCTAAAAAATGAATTATTTAGCGCTAAAAATAGCGTTATTCATCGCTTTTGTAACGCGCAATAATCCTCTCAACGGAAACAAATGAGGAGTTAATCATGAGTACTTTTGATAAACATGACCTGTCTGGCATCGTCGGTAAACATCTGGTTTATACCTATGACAATGGCTGGAACTACGAGCTCTACATCAAAAATGCCAGCACCATCGACTACCGTATTCACAGCGGCATGGTGGGAAATCGCTGGGTTAAAAATCAGCATGTCTATGTCGTTCGTCTGGCGCAGGATGTCTATAAAGTCTCCTGGACCGAACCTACCGGCACCGATGTCAGCCTGGCCGTTAATCTGGCCGATAAAATCTTCCATGGCACCATCTTCTTCCCTCGCTGGGTAATGAACAACCCGGAAAAAACCGTCTGCTTCCAGAACGATCATCTGGAAGAGATGGCAAAATTCCGCGAAACGGGTCCGGCTTATCCAACTGAGATTATCGATGAATTCGCGACGCTGACCGTTATCCGCGAAGTGGGCGAAAATAATGAAAGCGTGATTGATTGTCCGCCTGACCAGCTGCCTGCCAATTGGCCAGCTAACCTGCAAAATTAACGCAGAACAAAAGCGGTCATGGCGTCCATTTGTTAAAAATGGATTGCCCAGGCAGGCAGTGCAGGTATTAAAAGAGAATTGAGCCCTCTTGCCATGACGGAAAGGGAAGAGGGCGCGTTCTGGCGGCGGGACCAGCCACTATCACTGCAGGAAATGAAAACTACGCTGTAATCCTCTGACGCCAAAAGAACCTCACACTTCGCTCTGGTGTTGAGATTTTGTCAAACTCACCGCTGTTTTACACCCGATTCACACCGCGTTCTATTCCTGTCGGTTATCTATTTCACTGAATCATTTCGCTTAAACCGCTGCAAAGCTGACCTTATCGTGTCGCCATTTCACTGGAATACGGTAAGCTGCTGTGAGACCAAATCGGCTCACTCAGGAGCCTGATGCGGGGAGATAAGCGGGCAGAATGGGCGTAGTGGATTATGTTGTATTTTTGTAAACAGATTAACAAACAGACGGAATCCTGCTATTCTGCCCTCCGCGAAACCGGGCACCTCAACCTGGACGAGAAAGGGAAGTGTGTTCTCCATAAGTGAGCAAGGTGGTCGGAAAGCCCTACATAATGAGAGCGAGGATAACGTCGTGCTAGAAGAATACCGTAAGCACGTTGCCGAGCGTGCTGCCCAGGGAATTGTACCTAAGCCTTTAGAGGCTTCCCAGATGGCCGCGCTGGTTGAACTGCTGAAAAATCCACCTGCGGGTGAAGAAGAATTTTTGACCGATTTATTGGTCAACCGAGTCCCACCTGGCGTCGATGAAGCGGCGTATGTCAAAGCCGGTTTCCTGGCGGCTGTCGCTAAAGGCGAAGCAACCTCTCCTCTGATATCTCCTGAAAAAGCGGTTGAACTGCTCGGCACCATGCAGGGTGGTTACAATATTCACCCGCTGATTGAAGCGCTGGACGATAGCAAGCTTGCCCCAATCGCGGCGAAAGCCCTTTCACACACCCTGTTGATGTTCGATAACTTCTATGATGTTGAAGAGAAAGCGAAAGCGGGTAATGAATACGCGAAGCAGGTGATGCAATCGTGGGCCGATGCGGAATGGTATCTGTCACGTCCTGAACTGGCTGAGAAAATCACCGTTACGGTGTTCAAAGTCACTGGCGAAACCAACACCGACGATCTCTCTCCAGCCCAGGATGCCTGGTCACGTCCGGACATTCCACTGCACGCCCTGGCGATGCTGAAAAATGCCCGTGAAGGCATTGAGCCGGATGAGGCAGGCAACATCGGTCCGATCAAACAGATCGAAGCGCTTAAGACCAAAGGCTTCCCGCTGGCCTATGTCGGCGATGTGGTCGGAACCGGTTCCTCGCGTAAATCTGCCACCAACTCGGTGCTGTGGTTTATGGGCGACGACATCCCGAACGTGCCAAATAAAAAAGGCGGCGGCGTGGTGCTGGGCAGTAAAATTGCGCCAATCTTCTTCAACACCATGGAAGATGCAGGCGCACTGCCGATTGAAGTAGACGTCAACAACCTGAACATGGGTGATGTCATCGACATCTATCCGTTTAAAGGTGAAGTCCGCAATCACGAAACCAACGAACTGCTGGCCAGCTTCGAACTCAAAACCGAAGTGGTGATTGACGAAGTGCGTGCCGGTGGCCGTATTCCGCTGATCATCGGTCGTGGACTGACCACCAAAGCGCGTGAGTCACTGGGTCTGCCGCACAGCACCGTATTCCGTCAGGCGAAAGATGTTGCGGAGAGCACCCGTGGCTTCTCACTGGCGCAGAAAATGGTGGGCCGCGCCTGTGGCGTAGCCGGTGTTCGTCCAGGCGCCTATTGCGAACCGAAGATGACCTCGGTTGGCTCGCAGGATACCACCGGTCCCATGACCCGTGACGAGCTGAAAGATCTGGCTTGCCTGGGCTTCTCGACCGATCTGGTGATGCAGTCCTTCTGTCACACTGCCGCGTATCCTAAGCCGGTGGATGTGAGCACGCACCACACGCTGCCAGACTTCATCATGAACCGTGGTGGTGTATCACTGCGTCCGGGTGACGGCATTATCCACAGCTGGCTGAACCGTATGCTGCTGCCGGATACCGTGGGCACCGGTGGTGACTCCCATACCCGTTTCCCTATCGGCATCTCTTTCCCAGCGGGTTCAGGCCTGGTGGCGTTTGCCGCCGCGACCGGCGTTATGCCGCTCGACATGCCGGAATCGGTGCTGGTGCGCTTCAAAGGTAAAATGGAGCCAGGCATTACGCTGCGCGATCTGGTTCACGCCATCCCGCTGTATGCGATCAAACAGGGTCTGCTGACCGTTGAGAAGAAAGGTAAGAAAAACATCTTCTCTGGCCGTATCCTGGAGATTGAAGGTCTGCCGGATCTGAAGGTCGAGCAGGCGTTTGAGCTGTCTGATGCGTCAGCAGAGCGTTCCGCTGCGGGCTGTACCATCAAGCTGGATAAAGCACCGATTATTGAATACCTGAACTCCAACATTGTACTGCTGAAGTGGATGATCGCAGAAGGCTACGGCGATCGTCGTACACTGGAGCGTCGTGTTGAAAGCATGCAGAAATGGCTGGCCGATCCTCAGTTGCTGGAAGCAGACGCCGATGCTGAATATGCTGCGGTGATCGAAATCGATCTGGCTGACATCAAAGAGCCGATCCTCTGCGCACCAAACGATCCGGACGATGCACGTCTGCTCTCTGACGTTCAGGGCGAGAAGATCGACGAAGTGTTCATCGGCTCATGCATGACTAACATTGGTCACTTCCGTGCCGCCGGTAAACTGCTGGATAGCCACAAAGGTCAGCTGCCAACGCGTCTGTGGGTGGCACCGCCAACCAAGATGGATGCAGCACAGCTAACCGAAGAGGGCTACTACAGCGTATTCGGCAAAAGCGGTGCGCGTATCGAGATCCCAGGCTGTTCACTCTGCATGGGTAACCAGGCACGTGTTGCAGACGGTGCGACGGTGGTTTCCACCTCGACCCGTAACTTCCCGAACCGTCTGGGTAATGGCGCTAACGTCTACCTGGCATCTGCGGAGCTGGCTGCGGTCGCGTCTCTGCTTGGCAAACTGCCAACGCCGGATGAGTATCAGCAATTCATGGAGCAGGTTGATAAAACAGCCAGCGACACTTATCGCTATCTCAACTTTGACCAGCTGGCGCAGTACACTGACAAAGCTGACGGCGTGATTTTCCAGACTGCGGTCTGATTCTTCACCTGGCAGTAACAGAAAGGGGCGATGATTCGCCCCTTTTTTTCGTCCCGGCATTGGCCAGAGAGACGATCAAAAGCTGGATTTCGCCAGACAGCCTGTAATAATGCGCGACGTGTCACACTTTGCCGCGCAGGCAGCGCTGACACTCATTTAGTGACGCGATGACGTTAAGAGGAACGGGCGATGGAATATGAATTTTTACGCGATGTGACCGGACAGATTAAAGTTCGTATGTCGATGGATCATGAAGCGGTCGGCCACTGGTTCAACGAAGAGGTGAAAAACGATCCAGGATTGCTGGATGAAGTCGAAGCCGCAATCGAAGACGTCAAAGGCAGCGTGCGTCAGTGGCAGCGCGTCGGTAGCGAGTACACCATCCTGCTGGATGAGGAAGAGGTAATGATTCGCGCCAACCTGCTGGCTCTGGAAGATGACGGCATGGAGGAGGGGATGAACTACTACGACGAAGAGAGCCTCTCCTTCTGCGGCATTGAAGATTTTCAGCTGGTGATCGCCGCCTATCGCCAGTTTGTGAACCAGTACGGTAAACCCGTACGGTAATTTTTACGCTGATACAGGCCGGGCTACCCGAGTCGCCCGGCCTGTTCATCAACTCAGCGACGCACCGCCGCACATCACCAGCTGCTGACCGGTGATTGTCGCGGCCGCAGGCGAAAGCAGGAACCCGACCAGTCCGGCGACTTCCTGCGGCTGAATATAGCGGCCTATCGGTGGCAAGCGCGGCGGGGAACTGGCCCGGCCCGGCTGTTGTAGCATCGGCGTTTCGGTGGCACCTGGCGCCACGATATTGGCTGTAATG
The DNA here is from genome assembly GCF_014495885.1 of Pantoea sp. MT58. Classification (NCBI taxonomy): domain Bacteria; kingdom Pseudomonadati; phylum Pseudomonadota; class Gammaproteobacteria; order Enterobacterales; family Erwiniaceae; genus Pantoea; species Pantoea sp. MT58. Next base: position 3,323,911 of record NZ_CP061083.1, on the reverse strand, counting down.
CCGCGCGGTGCCAGCTCTGCCGCCCAGCTGCGCACCATGCCGATCATCGCCGATTTAGTGGCCACATACTGACTACGGCACGCCGCACCGCCTGACGTGCGACTACCCAGCAACACGATTCTGCCGCCCGCGTTCATCCGGGGCGCAAAATGGTTGGCCAGCTGTTCTGCGGCGGCAACATGCAGTTGCCACAGGCGTGTGCTGGCGTTCAGATCCAGCTCCCCGAGCGGCGCGGCCTGCATCATTCCCGCTGCATGGATCACCGCCTGCGGCACCGGCAGTTTGTCCAGTAAAGCCTGCAATGCCGCACTGTCGCTGATATCGATCTGATGGCTCTGCCAGCCCGCGTCTGACCGGTTTATCGCCGATCGGCTCAGGCCAATCACCTGCCAGCCCTCATCCAGCAGGCGATCCACAATCGCCTGACCGATGCCGGAACTTGCGCCGGTCACCAGCGCCATCTTTTCAATCACGCGTCACCTCCCTGCACCCAGGACTCCCCGACCCGCACATATTTAATTGCCTGGCGATACCAGGTGTAGGCGATATGGAGTTCGCCGTTCACACCCTGCTTGATGCTGGGGTAAGAGAACTCACGGTTTAACTTCTGCTGAGAGTTATTGGTCATGCAGTAGCCGTCGCCCTCGTCCAGATTGCGCTGCAGCGGCCAGCTTTTGCCGCCATCTGTTGAGATCGCCAGCGTCATTGGCGCTCGTGGCGCGCCCCAGAAGGCGGTGCGCCCGCTGTGCACCACCGGCTCGGCGGCAACCGCAACGTCACCGTCTTCTTCATCATCTTCAATTTCGTCATACAGCGACAACCGGCGCTCGCTGGCCCCTTCGGCGCTCATCGCATTGAACACCAGCGCCAGATGACCGTTGCGCAGCGTCGTGACCTGAATGGAGGAGTTATTGTTGGGCAGCGACAGCGGCTCGGGCGCACTCCAGCTTTCACCCTGATCAAACGAGCGGCTCTGGTAGATATGGTCGGCCCAGCGACTGCGGTAGAGTGCCAGCAGCGAGCCATCATCCAGCAGGGTCACGTTCATATGAACGCAGCCGGTGCTGTCAGGCACGCTGACGTCGCGCCAGCTCTGGCCTTTATCTTCTGAGATTTTTACCGCGCTGACGTCATAGCTGCCGACCCACTTTTCGCCGGGCTGCGTCAGGCAGTAAAACACCGGCAGCAGCCAGTTGCCGTTGGGCAGCACGACAATCGGCTGACGAATAAAGGTGCCGGGCTTATCCAGCAGGGTTTTGATCTCGCCCCAGCTTTTGCCCATATCGTGAGACTGGCGATAGCGCACGATCGCGGTGTCCTGATTACCTGATTTCTGCGCCGTCCACAGCAGCCACAGTACCTGGTCGGGATCGAGAAACAGCACCGGATTCTGTTCTGAGCGACCCGGATCGTCAGAAAGCTTCTGCGCGTCACTCCAGCGATCGCTGCCTTTTGTCAGCCGGGAACACCAGACTGAGATATCGGCAATCCCTTCCTGCGTGCCACCAAACCAGACGCAAAGCAGATCGCCATCGGGCAGCGGCAGCAGGTTAGCCGCATGGTTTTGCGGGCAGGAGGAGGGCAGCATCGCAATCTGCTGGGCGCTATCCTGCGGGTGCGGCGCAACCAGGCCGGTGCGTTCTGCGGTGACGGTTTCCTGAGTCATATTAGGCTCCACTATTTTGTGCATTGTGTTGCGGTTGAGGCTGAGACTGGCGTGACGGGATACAGCGGTCAATCACCAAAATGATGGCCGGCGTAATCAGCGCCAAATACATATTGTCGATACCGAACGGATTACCCATCAGGAACCAGACGGACGTGACCACGCAGGCACCAATCAGACCGGCGTTGGCACCGCGCGTGCTCTTAAACCACGGCAGATAGAACGCCATGATCGCCACCACGGTGATCGACAGGCGAATCGCGCGGGTAAAGAACGAGAGCTTCAGCACTTCCGGGAAGAACAGGACAAACAGCAGCGGGAAGAAGCCGATGCCAATCGAGATCCAGCGCGTCACTTTAAATTCGCGCTCCGGCGTCGGATTACGATAAGGCACGTAAAAATCTTTCACCACCAGCGAGGCGATGGCCAGCGCAACGGTGCCGACGCTGACGAAAATCGAGGCCACCAGCGAGGTGGTGACGATACCCGCCAGCCACGGTGACATATCCTGCAGAAACACTGGCAGCGCATAGAGGCTCTTGATATCGGGATGCGCAAACTTCGCCGCCACGCCAATCAGCGCCATCGCCAGACCGATCGGCAGGCAGAAGATGAAGGCGACCCAGGTAGCGCGCTTCGCGGACTTCACATCTTTGGTGGAGGAGATCGCCTGGATCACAAACTGCGTACAGAAGATCGAACCCACGGTCCCGATCAGCCAGGCCACAATGGTACTGGCACCGACGTGACCATCCCACGTCCAGTAGAACGCCGGCATTTTCTCGATCATCGGGGCCACGCCGCCGGTCATTTTCAGCGCCACATAGAGAATAATCAGAATCCCGATGTACTTGATGGCGCTGTGCAGCAGCGTAACCCAGGCGACGCCTTTCATGCCGCCAAACGCAAAGTAGAAGGTACTGACCACCGCGGTGATAAAGGCCGCCTGCGTCAGGTCGATCTTCAGCACGGTGGAGATCGCCGCCGCACCGCTGATGTAGTTCCCGACGTTCACCAGCAGCAGCGCATAGATCATAATCAGCGAGATAATGTTCTTGGTTGAGCTGCCATATTTCTCGGCGATGGCACCGGAGATCGTGATTTTTCCGGTGTTGTAGATGCGTTTGACCAGAATCAGGCCAAACAGCGGGAACCCAATCGCCGCGCCAATCACCGACCAGGAGGCGGCGAAGCCATCCTCAAAGGCTGCCTGCGCCGTGCCAATGGTCGATTTTGCCCCGATATACTCTGACATCAGCATAATGCCAACGATAAAGGCGGGCATGGCGCGGGAGCCTTCCATGAAGTCGCCGCTGGTTTTACTGCGCAGCCGCCAGGTCAGCCAGGTGGTGAACAGGATATAGGCGACCACCATGCCGACGATCAGTAAGGTGCTCTCAGTTGAAAATGCTTTCATCATGACCTCGATTGTTCTGGCAGATGGCGACCATCAGGTTCGTTCTCATCTGACCGATAGGGTACAAAGGCGATGGACGTTATTGCAGGTAATGGTTCACGATTTGCCGAATCTGCTGCTGTTCATCGGCGCTGAACTGCACCGCATAGCGGCTTTCACCCACCTCAAAGCCCTGCAGGCTGACCGCTTTTTTCACGGCGGCCGGTGAGAAACCGATGCTGTACAGCGCGGTGCGCAGGCCGGTGACGTTCTCCTGTGCCTGATGCGAACCGGCAATATCGCCGGCACGGAAGCGCGCCCAGATGGCGTTAATCGCCTCCGGTGCCACGTTTGCCAGCCCGGAAATGGAGGCGGAGCAGCCATCAACGAATCCCTGATGAATCAGCGAGTCGGGGCCGTTCAGCACATCGAAGCCGTCACAATCGGCGGTGGCCTGCAGGAATCCGCTCAGACTTTCATAGCTGCCCGCTGAATCTTTGATGCCGATGATGTTCGGGTGCGCGGCCAGCGTACGGACGGTCTCTGGCTGCAACGTATTGCCGGTGCGCGCCGGAATGTTATAGAGGAACAGCGGCACCGACAGCGCGTCAGCCACGCGCTGATAGTGGTCGATCAGCTCCTGTTGCTTCAGTGGAACGAACCACGGCGTGATCGCTGAAACGGCATCCACGCCAAGGCGGGCAATCTGTTTGCCGAGCCGGATTGTTTCACGGGTCGAAATCTCCCCGATATGCGCCACTACGGGGGCCTGGCCGTTGACCTCATCGACGCAGGTGGTGGTGACTGCAATCTTCTCCTGCTCGTTCAGCACAAAAAATTCGCCGTTAGTTCCGCCACAGAAGATGCCGTTTCCGGCATTGATCTGGCGTCTGACCTGCTCACGTTGCCTCACGGGATCAAAGGCACCTTCACGATCAAAGGTGGTGACGATGGCGGTCAGTACGCCGTTTATTTTCTTATTCATGACAATCCTCATTACGCCTGGCAGGAAGGGAACAGCGTCAGGTAGACGGCGCGCACATCGTCGGCGGTGACCGCCATCGGCACGTTTTTTATCAGACGCTGAACGTCGAGTGCCGCTTCCACTAAATAGGGCAGGTGATCCGGACCGATGCCCAGCGCTTCCAGGCTGGCAGGCAGCTGCAGTCGCACCACCAGCGCGGTGAAGTAGTCGACTAGCGCATGTGATTTTTCTTCATCGTTCAGACGAAGGTTGGCATCGGGCAACAGGTCATAGGCCTGAGCAAATTTACTCACTGCGGCCGGACGGACAAAACGCATGCAAGGTGCCAGCAGAATGGCGTTGGCGACGCCGTGTGGCAGGTGGTATTTGCCGCCGAGAGGATAAGACATTGCGTGTACCAGATGTGTACCCGCGTGGGCAATCGATGCGCCGCCATAATAGGAGGCCCAGAGCATCTCCAGCCGCGCCTGCAGATTCTCTGGCTCGCGCAGGGTGGTTTCAAGATGAGCGAACAGCTTCTTCATGCCAATCAGCGCATAGTTGTCGCTGACCGGATTGGCCACGTTGGCGGTGAAGCACTCGATCAGGTGACACAGGGCATCAATGCCGGTAGACGAGGCGATGTGCGGTGGCATGCTGGTGGTGAGTTCCGGCACCAGCGCCACCACATCGGGCAGCATCACTGGTGAAATAATGCCGACTTTGGTCTCTTTCTCCGGGATCGCCAGAATCGCATTCGGCGTCGCTTCAGAACCGGTGCCGCCAGTGGTCGGGATGAGCATTGAACGGGTGCGGCGCTGCGGTTTTTCGCCTGCCAGCAGAGCGTCCAGCGACGGTGCTCCGTCGATGCACAGCACCGAGAGCAGCTTCGCCACATCCAGCACGCTGCCACCGCCGATGCCAATCACCATGTCGGCCTGGCGCTGCGCGAGCGTTTCTATAATCGCGGCCACATCATGCTGGCTCGGCTCGGGCGGCACGCTGTTGACCACGCTGATACGCGGAATCTGATCCCGGAGTTGCCCCATCAGCGCCTGAACCGCCGGAATCGCTTCAATGTTCCGGTCTGTCACCACTATCGCTGTCGTTACGCCATTCAGCAGATAGCGCATGTCGTTTAACGCCTGATAACCGCTAATCACCGTGCTGTTAATATTCATTTCATACCCTTTTTTCTGTCATGACTGAGCAGATGATTAATTTTGCTCAGCGCAATGCGAAGTCAGTCACTCTCTGTGGCTAATTTTATAAGGCATATCGATTTCGATTAATTTGAACTTGCTCACATATAATCAATCATGATTGAATATAATCAAATACAGCGGCAATAGCCTGACAGGAGTGAGGATGGGCTCATCAATATGGAAAACCCCGGTGCTGGTCATCGCCGATGACTTTACCGGTGCTAACGATGCAGGTAGTGGACTGGCACAGGCCGGTGCCCGTGTACATGTGCTGTTCGGCACCGCCGCGCCGCAGCCCGACGAGGCGGCGGATGTGCTGGTAATCAGTACTGACAGCCGGGCGGTCAGCATCAGTCAGGCGGCAGAGCACGTCACGCAGGTGGTACAGCATTACGCGGCACAGTTTCAGCAGGGCTGGCTGTTCAAAAAGATCGACTCCACGCTGCGTGGCAACGTCGGTGCTGAAACGGTGGCGGCACTGCGCGCCAGCGGCAAAAGGCTGGCGCTGGTGGCACCGGCCGTGCCGCGCCTGGGCCGCACCACACGTGAGGGCAGCGTGTGGGTGAATCAGCGGTTACTGACGGATACCGAATTTGCCAGCGATCCCAAAACCCCGATCCTCAGCGCCCGGATTCTCGATCAGATGCAGATCGACGGTATGGAGATCGATCTCGCCACGCTGCGCAGCGATCGGCTGGATGCCGTGCTGGCAGCTGCGCAGGGCGTGGTGGTGGTAGATGCCGAAACGGAGGCCGACCTGGCGCGACTCATTACCGCTGCGGCGCGGCTGGCAGAGAAGCCTCTGCTGGTCGGGGCCGCCGGATTAAGCGATGCGCTGGGTGCTGCGCTCTCAGTTCGTCCTTCTTGTCCTTCGCGGCCTGTGCTGGCGGTGGTGGGATCGATGAGTCGTCAGGCAGAGCAGCAGATCGCCACGCTGCTTAACCAGCAGGCAGTGGAAATCGTGGATGTTGATATTCGTCAGCTGTTTCAGCAGCCCGCCTGGTGTGGCCGGGATAGCTGGATTGAACAGGCGGCTGCCGCACTGCGTGCCGGTCGCCACACGGTGATCCGTACCTGCCAGCATGAATCCCAGCGACACGCGATCGAGGATCTCTGCCAGCAGCACAGCGTGACGCGCCAGCAGCTGGGTGAGGCGATCTGTCAGCTGCTGGGCGAAATGACCCTGAGTCTGTGCCGGGCACAGCTGCCGCATGCGCTCTATCTGTCGGGCGGCGACGTGGCGATAGCCGTTGCTCAGGCGCTGGGGGCCAGCGGCTTTAAAATTCAGGGTCTGGTGGCGGGCTGTGTGCCGCACGGGGTTCTGCTTAACAGTGAATTTACTCTGCCGGTGATGACCAAAGCGGGTGGCTTTGGTGATGAAAATACCCTGGTAGCAGCCATTGGTTTTATTGAGGAGAAGTCGAGTGAGTAAAATTATTGCGATCACCATGGGCGATCCGGCGGGCATCAGCCCGGAAATCATCATTAAAGCGCTCTCTGAAGGTGAGCTGAATGGCATTCCTGCCGTGGTGATTGGCTGTGCCAGTACGCTGCGCCGCATTATGGCGATGAACATCACGCCACAGGCCGAGCTGCGGGTGCTGGATCGGGTACAGGATGCACGGTTTGCGCCCGGCATTATCAATGTGATCGATGAGCCGCTGGCCGATCCCGACGCGCTGAAACCTGGCGTGGTGCAGAAAGAGGCGGGGGATCTGGCATGGCGCTGCGTAAAGCGTGCCACCGAACTGGCATTGGCCGGTGAGGTGCATGCCATAGCCACCGCGCCGCTGAACAAAGAGGCGATGCATGCGGCGGGCCATCTCTATCCGGGTCATACCGAACTGCTGGCGCACCTGACTGACACCAAAGATTACGCCATGGTGCTCTACACCGATAAGCTGAAAGTCATTCATGTCACAACCCACATTGCACTGCGTAAGTTCCTCGACACGCTCAATCAGACGCGCATCAAAACGGTAATTGGTATGGCGGACACCTTCCTGCGTCGTGTCGGCTACAGCGCCCCGCGTATCGCCGTGGCAGGTGTTAATCCGCACGCTGGCGAGAACGGGCTGTTTGGCGATGAGGAGATCACCACCGTTGCCCCCGCGATTGAGGCGATGAAAGCGCAGGGGATTGATGTCTCCGGGCCTTGCCCGCCGGACACGGTGTTTCTGCAGTGCCAGGATGGACGCTATGACATGGTGGTGGCGATGTACCATGATCAGGGGCACATCCCGCTTAAACTGCTGGGCTTCTATGATGGCGTGAACATTACCGCAGGCCTGCCGTTTATCCGCACCTCTGCTGACCACGGCACGGCATTTGATATCGCCTGGACAGGTAAAGCGAAGTCTGACAGCATGGCGATCTCGATTAAACTCGCGATGCAGCTCGCATAGGGAAATATGAAGGGACAGAGCCGTCTTGACCAGATTATGGATTACCTGAAAAGCCATAATCTGGTGACTGTTGAGCAACTGGTCAGTGCGATTTCCGCCTCACCCGCCACGATTCGACGTGATTTAATTAAGCTGGATAAAGAGGGCGTGATCAGCCGCAGTCATGGCGGCGTCACCCTGAATCGTTTTATTCCTGCCCAGCCGACTACGCTGGAGAAAATGCAGCGGAACCTGGCCGAGAAGCAGGCGATCGCCGCATGCGCCGCCAGTTTTGTCCGGGCGGGCGATGCGGTGGTGCTGGATGCAGGAACCACCATGCTGGAGCTGGCGCGACAGCTCACCCATCTGCCGCTGCGGGTCATTACGGCCGACCTGCACATTGCACTGTTTCTGTCTGAGTTTAAGCAGATCGAAGTGACGATTATTGGCGGCCGGATCGACGACTCCAGTCAGTCCTGTGTGGGTGAACATGGACGGCGGTTGCTGCGCAGCATCAATCCCGATATTGCGTTTGTCAGCTGTAACTCCTGGAGCCTTGAGCGCGGTATTACCACGCCGACTGAAGAGAAAGCGGGGCTGAAACATGACCTGCTGGCCAATGCGGCGCGTCGGGTTCTGCTGGCGGACAGCAGTAAATATGGCTCCTGGTCGCTGTTCTGCGCGTCACCGGTGGATGATCTGACCGATGTAGTGACCGACAGCCGGTTAGACGAGGATGTCTGTCGCACGCTGCGCGAGCGCGGTATTACGCTGGCGCTGACCTCTGCCTGAACTGAACGCGCCGTGCTTCTCTGACCTCATCGTAAAGCAGGGTGAGAGCAGCACTGCGCGTTTATCTTCTGCAGTCGCCGTTAACGCGCGTAGGCGTCATGCTCTTCGCGCGTCATTGCCGGCGCGTCTACCGTAACCCGCTCAAACCTCAGATTCGTTACGCCCGCTATTTTGCCAAACTCCTGCGCCTGCAGCGTAATATCGCTGAAACTCAGCTGTTCGATTGGGTTTTCCGGCGTGCCTTCAACAAAAAAGGCGCGGGAAAACGCCGCTGGCTGAGTCAGGCTGCTGCTGATATGACTGATACTGATATTCTCAACCCGCGTCAGGCCAGCATCACCCGTGACGCCTGATGCCAGCTTACGCCAGTGTGGCGGCTGTTTGGTGTCGGCGGGCTGTTCGCTGTAGCTGTACTGCGGGAACCAGTTCAGCTGCAGCATAAACGGATAACAGACATCCTCCATCTTCAGATGGCGAACCACGATGTTTTTGATCCAGCCGCCGCGATTTCGGGCGGACTTGATGCGAAAGCCGACGCCAGTGCCGGAAAAACGGTTGTGTTCGATGATGACATTTTCGATACCGCCAGAGGTTTCGCTGCCCAGGGTAATGCCCGAACCTTTCAGCAGAGTGCAGTCGCGAATAATGATATCGCGTGCGGTTCTGCCGAGCTGCTGTGCTTCCGCGCCGCGACCCGATTTCACGCAGATATTGTCGTCATTGCAGGAGACCGTACAGCTCTCCACACGCACTAACTGGCTGGAATCAATATCAATGCCGTCGGTGCTGGGGCCGGTGGCGTTCATGACACGTAGCCTCTGCAGATTCACCTGTTTCGAATAGCAGACGTGCAGGTTCCAGAAGCCGGAATCCTGTGAGGTGAAGTCCTCCAGCGTCACGCATTCGCTCTCGTAAACCACTACGTTACGTGGACGCCTGCAGTCGTAATCCACCACCCAGCGCAGGCCGCGACGGGTATAGTCCGCCAGCATCCCGCTGTTCTCGTCGTCGCCCCAGAATTTATGCCACCAGACGGCACCCTGTCCGTCGAACGTGCCGCTGCCGCAGACGGTGACGTTGCGACAGTGATTAATGTTAAGCATCGCCGCGGGCCAGACCATATCAATTCCCGCCACGCGCGTAGGGATGTCCGGGTAGTCCTCCAGCCGCTGGCTGCCGAGCAGCATGGCATCTTTCGCCAGCTCCAGCGTCATCTCACTTTTCAGAAACAGCGCACCGGTCAGAAAGCGGCCAGCCGGGATCAGCACCGTGTCGCCTGCTGATGCGCTATCAATCGCGCGCTGTATCGCCTGAGTGGAAAGTGAGGTGGCGTCCGGGACGGCAGCGAAATCAATAATGTTAATTCTTGCCATTTTTTTTGCCTGTAGTGGTTGAGAAATGAGCGTTCAGCGCTGAAAGTAGCACGCTCTGGCAGGCAAATTATTGCTGGCGATCAGGGAATTACGGCGGTTGCCGTGATGAAAAGTCGGAGGGATAAGTGGGAAGAGACGCGCAGGTTATGGGGTGTCACGCTGCGCGCCGGATCATCAGAGGGTTTTCAGGCCCACTGAGGGGATATTTCTGCCGTAGTAGATCTCACGCATCTCTTTCCACAGCAGGTCAGTAATACGCTTATGCTCCTGCGGGCTGAGATCTTCCGGGCGGGTGTTAAACAGGTAGTGTTTCAGGTCGAACTCTTTCAGCAACATCTTGGTGTGGAAGATGTTCTCCTGATAGACATTCACATCCACCATGTCATACATCGCTTTCATATCGTCAGACATGAAGTTCTGAATCGAATTGATCTCGTGATCGATAAAGTGCTTCATCCCTTTCACATCACGGGTAAAACCGCGCACCCGGTAATCGACGGTAACGATGTCTGACTCCAGCTGGTGGATCAGGTAGTTCAGCGCCTTGAGCGGTGAGATCACGCCACAGGTTGAGACTTCAATGTCCGCACGGAAGGTGCAGAGCCCGCCTTCAGGATGGCTCTCCGGATAGGTATGCACGCAGATATGGCTTTTATCGAGATGCGCCACTACCGAGTTTGGCAGCGGGCCTGGATGCTCGGAGTTATCGATATCTTTGGGATCGATCGGCTCTTCACTGACCAGAATCGTGACGCTGGCTCCCTGCGGTTCATAATCCTGGCGTGCAATGTTGAGCACGTTAGCCCCGATAATTGAGCAGGTCTCCGTCAGGATTTCCGTCAACCGGTTAGCGTTATATTGTTCATCAATGTAGGCGATGTAACCATCGCGTTCAGCTTCAGTATTCGCGTAACAGATATCGTAAATACAAAAACTCAGGCTTTTCGTCAGGTTATTGAAGCCATGTAGTTTTAGCTTTTGCAATTTTGTTAACCCCTTAAAAATGCCCGATCAGCACGCGGCAGATAAAGCATTTAACAGATATTGAGGCAGAGCAAAGCTGCCGGTATGAATCGCTGGTGTGTAATAACGGCAGGTCAGGCCAGCAGCCTTGAAACGTGTCTGCAGAGTGGCGGTATCAAGCTGGCGCAGCGCCGGATTATCACTCGCCCAGGCAAAGGTCATAATACCGCCGTAGTAGGTCGGAATCGCCGCCTGATAGAAACTGACATCGCCAAAATAGTGGCTCAGCTTGCGATGGCTGTTGACGGCTTCATCCTGCTGAAGGAAGCAGACGCCATTCTGCGCCACGAAGATGCCATTTTCATTAAGGGACGCTTTGCAACCCGCATAAAATTCGGAGGTAAACAGACTCTCGCCCGGACCAATTGGATCCGTACAGTCAGAGATGATGACATCGAATTTTTCCTGGGTCTGATTGACGAAATTAACGCCGTCATCAATCACCAGCGTAAAGCGTGGGTCGTCATAGGCGCCTGCACTGTGGTTTGGCAGATACTGGCGACAGAAGGTTACGACGCCCGCATCGATCTCCACCATAGTAATCTTTTCGACTTCAGGATGACGTGATACTTCACGCAGCATTGCGCCATCGCCGCCGCCGATAATCAGGACGCTCTTCGCCGCGCCATGCGCCAGCAGTGGAACGTGAGTCATCATTTCATGATAGATAAATTCGTCGCGTTCGGTGGTCTGAACAACGCCGTCCAGCGCCATAACACGGCCCATTGCGGCATTTTCGAAAATGATTAAATCCTGATGCGCAGTCTTTTCACGGTAAAGCTCTTTGTCTACCGTGAAATACTGGCCAAAACCAGCATGAAGGGTTTCATACCACGTTTCATTTTGGGCCATGGTGCTCTCCTCTGATGACATCGCCATGAAGATGGGCGGCACATGATAGCTAACACTGACCGCCGTTGCACGGTCAATGTCCGGCTGCAGAGGGCAGAGCTGTTACCTGACGTAGGCCAGCAGGCTCAGGGAATCGCGGGCCAGTGACTTACATTTTTTATCGTTGGTGATGGCGATGCCGCTGAGATCGCGATAGCTATCTTCGCCCAGCGCCTTCATGTTGTAGTTGCTGTAATTACTTAAATCCCAGCGGTTCTGCTGAGCAAAAAAGACCAGCGCTTTGCGAATCTGCGCGTCCGGTAAATCCTGATAGCCACAATCATTTTTCAGATAGACGAAAACCGCCGTGAGATCAGCCAGATCTTCCGCTTCGGATTCACTCAGGGCAAAACTGGTGGAGGAGAAGCCAAGGAGTCCCGTCAACAGCAGGATCCTGATACTTTGCTTCATAGTCTTTCTCTTCAATGGATATTGCTCATGACGTTAGCACAGTTATTCTCAGATTTTCGATTAATTTGGCGCTGCAGGGCGCTGTACCGCCTTTTTTCGTCAGATTCTCACGGGTAAGACTTGACCTTCCCATAAGGTCAGGGTTTAGGCTGTCTGCACTGATGCCACAAGGATGATCACCATGCAACGTCGCCATTTCCTGAAACTCACCGCCACACTGAGTGCAGCCGGAGCTTTGCCGCTCTGGAGCCGTTCGCTGATGGCGGCCACCCGTCCACTGTTGCCGATCCCGTCGCTGCTGGAACCTGATGCCAGGGGAAGCTACAGCCTCACCGCGATGCAGGGCACCACCCAGTGGAACGGCAAAGCGGTGCCGACCTGGGGCTATAACGGCAGCCTGCTGGGACCGGTGCTGAAGATGCAGAGTGGTAAACCGGTTACGGTCAACATCTATAACCGCCTCAATGAGGCGACCACCCTGCACTGGCACGGTCTGGAAATCCCCGGCGCCGTCGATGGCGGCCCGCAAGCGGTGATTGCGCCTGGTGGTTCGCGTCAGGTCTCTTTTACGCCCGATCAACCCGCCGCCACCTGCTGGTATCACCCGCATTTGCACGGTAAGACCGGGCATCAGGTGGCACAGGGGCTGGCGGGCCTGATCCTGCTGGAAGACAAAGAGAGCGGAACGCTGCGCTTGCCTTCGCAGTGGGGCGTGGATGATGTGCCGCTGATTTTCCAGGATAAGCAGCTGACCAAAGATGGCAGCCATATTGATTATCAGCTCGACGTGATGCGCGCCGCGGTGGGCTGGTTTGGCGACATGATGCTGACCAACGGCGTGCAGTATCCGCAGCATGCAGTACCGCGGGGCTGCATGCGTCTGAGGCTACTCAACGGCTGTAACGCCCGTTCGCTGAACATTGCCGCCAGTGATAAACGTCCTCTTTATATCATCGCCAGCGATGGCGGTCTGCTGGCTGAGCCCGTAAAGCTCGACGCGTTACCGCTCCTGCCGGGCGAACGTTTTGAGGTAATGATTGATACCTCTGATGGCAAGGCCTTTGATCTGGTCACGCTGCCGACAGAGCAGATGGGCATGACGCTACCGCCGTTTGACCAGCCGTTGCCATTGGTGCAGATCCTGCCGCTGCGGGTGATGGCCAGCGCCACGCTGCCGGATCGGCTGGCGACGCTGCCCGCGCTGCCGGCCACCGACGGACTGACGACACGCTGGCTGCAACTGATGATGGATCCGCAACTGGACCAGCAGGGCATGCAGGCATTGATGCAGCGCTACGGCGAGAAAGCGATGGGCAAGGGCGGTCATCATTCGATGCCGCAGACGCCGAAGAAAAAGGCGGCAGAGCCGATGGACGGTATGGAAGGTATGGAAAACATGGAAGGTATGGATCACAGCATGCACGGCAATGCGCCGCCCGCCGGTTACGATTTCCACAACGGCAACAAGATCAACGGCCAGGCCTTTGACATGAAAAAACCGTCGTTTGCGGTGAAACTGGGTGATTATGAAAAATGGACGATTTCAGGGGAGGGCGATGCCATGCTGCATCCGTTCCACATTCATGGCACTCAGTTCCGTATTCTCTCTGAAAATGGCAAACCGCCCGCTCCGCATCGGCAGGGCTGGAAAGATATGGTGAATGTCGACGGCTGGCGCAGTGAAGTGCTGGTACGCTTCAATTATGTCGCCGCCGCCGAACACGCTTACATGGCCCATTGCCATCTGCTGGAGCATGAAGATACCGGCATGATGCTGGGCTTTACCGTGAGCTGATTACACCTGATCGAGCGCCAGTTTGATGTCTTCAATCAGGTTGCCGGCGTTCTCGATGCCAATCGACAGCCGCACCGTGGCGTCAGTGATACCAATACGCTGACGCACCGCCTGCGGCACGCCGGAGTGGGTGGTACTGCCAGGATGGCTGGCCAGCGACTCGGTACCGCCCAGGCTCACCGCCTGCTTAAACAGTGACAGCGCATTGAGAAAACGGAACGCCGCAGCCTGGCCGCCGGTGATATCAAATGAGAAGGTTGAACCCGCGCCGCTGCACTGTTCACGATAAGTCTTCCCTTCGGCGCTCTCCGCATCCAGATAAGGTAGCCAGTGCAGCTTCGCCACTTTCGGGTGATCGCGCAGAAACGCCGCGACCGCTTCCGCATTTTGAAAAGCTTTCTCCATCCGCAGCGACAGGGTTTCCAGCGAGCGGCTAAGCATCCAGCTTGAGTGCGGATCCAGCTGCGTGCCGATGGCGCTGCGCAGGGCGCGCACTTTCGCCATCAGCGCCTTACTGCCCATTGCGGCACCCGCAATAAGGTCAGAGTGACCGCCTACATATTTGGTTAACGAATAAAGCGATAGGTCAGCGCCCAGCGTCAGCGGCTGCTGGAACAGCGGGCCGAGCAGGGTGTTGTCACAGGCGATAATGGGTCGTGAACCCTGCTGCTGGTCAATCTCATCGGCAATACGCGCCATCAGGCGGATATTGACCAGGCTGTTGGTTGGATTCGCCGGCGTTTCAATCAGGATCACCGCCACCCGGCCCTGCGCCATCGCCTGCTGAGCGGCATCCCGCACTTTGACTTCATCATTACCGTCGCTGAAACCCACGGCCTGAATATCCAGATTGTGAAGCGTTTTGCTGAGCAGCGTTTCGGTGCCGCCATAGAGCGGCTGGGAGTGCAGGATCACCTCGCCTGGACGGGCAAACGTCAGCAGAGCAGTGGAGATGGCGGCCATGCCGGAAGAGAAAAGCGAACAGCTTTCTGCCTGCTCATAAACCGCCAGCCGATCTTCAACAATTTCGCTGTTAGGGTGATTAAAGCGGGAATAGACCAGACCACCAGATTTGCCTTCCGGTGGCTCACGTCGGCCAGAAACGTAGTCAAAGAAGTCCCGCCCCTCTTCGGCGCTGTCGAAGACAAATGTTGACGTCAGAAACACGGGCGGCTTCACCGCACCTTCAGAGAGGCGGGGATCATAGCCATAGTTCAGCATCTGAGTTTCAGGGTGAAGTGGCCTGTCGCCAATATGCGTTTTTTTGCCTGAATATGAAGTCATTGTGATCTCCGGCCAGCGGCGCGAGTAGAGTAACGATCTGTTGGATAAAGGCTACCATGCAGCGAATCATGCTGGTAAATGCCAGAATGTTCTAAGGTAATGCGCATTTCTGTGAGCTGCAGACCCTGTATGATAAATTTCGCGACGTAATCGTTTGCTTCGGGTGCCGCACAGCCGTCGCGGCTGCGTCTGTGATAGACTTCGGGGCTTTCTGACGTAACCGGGCTGAACGCAATGAAACACACTGTTGAAGTGATGATCCCTGAACAGGCAATCGCCACGCGCATCGCTGAACTGGGCAAAGAGATTAACGAGCACTACCGCGACAGCGGCAGCGATATGGTGCTGGTAGGGCTGCTGCGCGGCTCATTCATGTTCATGGCTGATCTCTGCCGCGCCATTGATGTGCCGCATGAAGTCGACTTTATGACGGCTTCCAGTTACGGCAGCGGCATGTCCAGCACACGTGATGTGAAAATCCTGAAAGATCTGGATGAAGACATTCGTGGCAAGGATGTGCTGATCGTCGAAGATATCATCGACTCGGGTAACACCCTGAGCAAAGTACGTGAGATTCTGCAGCTGCGTCAGCCAAAATCACTGGCGATCTGTACCCTGCTGGATAAGCCAGAGCGCCGTGAAGTCGATGTAAACGTTGAGTATGTCGGCTTTGCGATTCCGGACGAGTTCGTGGTGGGCTTTGGTATCGACTATGCTCAGCACTATCGCCATCTGCCTTATATCGGCAAAGTGGTGCCGCTGGAATCCTGATCCCGCTCTGACCGCACATTCTTCCAAGGCCTGCACCGGTTAGCTGGTGTAGGCTATGTCGCGCTTTACGCCGCGATCGGCTCAGGATTCGCCGTTCATCCGCAGATTAGCAATGCCATTACGGTAGCGCTGTTCGAGGATCTCCCGGCTGTTTGCCGTGACATTAAGGTTACGCAGGCAGCCGTCCTGAATGCCATAGACCCAGCCGTGCAGGGAGACATCTTTGCCGCGTTTCCAGGCAGATTGCAGCACGGTCGAGTGACCCAGGTTATAGACTTGTTCAATAACGTTGATTTCGCACAGTTTGTCCAGGCGCTTATCCGGCGGGAGTTCCCCCAGCAACACGCTATGCTTGTACCAGAGGTCGCGGATGTGCAGCAGCCAGTTGTCGATTAATCCCAGCTCCGGGTTATCCATTGCCGCCTGCACACCGCCGCAGCCGTAGTGGCCGCACACGATAACGTGTTCCACTTCCAGCACTTCAATAGCGTACTGCACCACGGACAGACAGTTCAGGTCAGTGTGGATCACCAGATTGGCAACGTTGCGGTGAACAAAAAGTTCGCCAGGTTCCAGTCCGGTCAGGCGTTCGGCAGGGACACGGCTATCAGAGCAGCCAATCCACAGAAAGCGCGGTTTTTGTGCCTGGGCGAGACGCTCAAAAAAGCTGGGATCTTCTTCAACCAGTAATTTTGACCATTCGCGGTTGTTTCTGATCAGGGTATTAATGTCTGTCATGGCGTTGAGCGACCGGTTACTGCGCAAAGTGCGCGCGCGTACTATATGCCAGGGTCTGATAAATTTAAACGGCATTGCAATGCCACCAAAACAGGGTATGGATGCAGAATGACTTATGCACTGGAACTTTCCCGGCTGACCAAGACCTATCCCGGCGGCGTGCAGGCGCTGAAGGGCATCGATCTTAACGTTGAAGCGGGTGACTTTTATGCACTGCTGGGGCCAAACGGTGCCGGCAAATCCACCACCATCGGCATTATCAGCTCGCTGGTTAATAAATCCGAAGGCAGCGTGCGGGTGTTTGGCTACGATCTGGAAAAAGATGTGGTGAATGCCAAACGCCAGCTCGGCCTGGTGCCGCAGGAGTTTAACTTCAACCCGTTTGAGACGGTGATGCAGATTGTCGTGAGTCAGGCGGGCTACTACGGCGTTGAGCGTCGTGAAGCCAATGAGCGTGCGGAGAAGTATCTGAAGCAGCTTGATCTGTGGGGCAAACGCACCGAACGTGCGCGCATGCTCTCCGGCGGCATGAAACGTCGTCTGATGATCGCCCGCGCGCTGATGCATGAGCCTAAACTGCTGATTCTGGATGAGCCGACCGCTGGCGTGGATATCGAACTGCGCCGCTCCATGTGGGTGTTCCTGAAAGATCTTAATGCCAAAGGCACCACCATCATTCTCACCACCCATTATCTGGAAGAAGCGGAGATGCTGTGTCGCAACATCGGCATTATCCAGAGCGGTGAGCTGGTGGAGAACACCTCGATGAAAGGGCTGCTGTCCAAGCTCAAATCAGAAACCTTTATCCTGGATCTGGCACCGCGCAGTCCGCTGCCCTCGCTGGAAGGGTTTCAGTACCGGCTGACTGACACCTCAACGCTTGAAGTGGAAGTGCTGCGTGAGCAGGGCCTCAACAGCGTCTTTAGTCAGCTGAGCGCGCAGGGAGTGCATGTGCTGAGTATGCGCAATAAAGCCAACCGTCTGGAAGAGCTGTTCGTTGGCCTGACGACGCAGGGAAAAACAGGAGCAAAAGCATGACACATTTGTACTGGGTGGCGCTGAAAAGTATCTGGGCCAAAGAGGTTAACCGTTTCGCCCGCATCTGGATCCAGACGCTGGTGCCGCCGGTCATCACCATGACGCTCTATTTCATCATCTTCGGCAACCTGATTGGTTCGCGTATCGGTGAGATGCATGGCTTCAGCTATATGCAGTTCATCGTGCCGGGATTGATCATGATGGCGGTGATCACCAACGCCTATGCCAACGTGGCGTCGTCGTTCTTCAGCGCCAAGTTCCAGCGCAACATTGAAGAGCTGTTGGTTGCACCGGTGCCGACCCACATTATTATTGCCGGTTATGTTGGCGGTGGCGTAGCGCGTGGTGTCTGCGTGGGCATTCTGGTGACGGCGATCTCGCTGTTCTTTGTGCCGTTTCAGGTGCACTCCTGGTCGATGGTCGCGATCACGCTGCTGCTGACCGCCATTCTGTTTTCACTGGCCGGCCTGCTGAACGCCGTGTTTGCCCGCACCTTTGACGATATCAGCCTGATCCCGACCTTTGTGCTGACGCCACTGACTTATCTGGGCGGCGTATTCTATTCACTGAGTCTGCTCCCGCCAATCTGGCAGGCGGTCTCTAAACTGAATCCAATCGTTTATATGATTAGCGGATTCCGTTATGGCTTCCTGGGCATTAACGATGTGCCGCTGGTGTTTACGCTCACGGTACTGGTGGCCTTTATTCTGGTGTTCTACTGGCTGGTCTATGCGCTGATACAGCGCGGGCGCGGATTACGCACCTGACGTTAACCTGAATCATAAGGGCCACGCTTCGATAAGGGCGTGGCTTTTTTTTGCTGAGTAAAAAACATCCATACCTGCGGTTCTGGCTGGCCTTAAAATTCCCCCTGAAACCCACCCTGACGTTTCTGTTATGCCACTGAAGCCGCCTGGCGCCTCGCTTACATCCTTTCTCACAAAAAATAACCCTAAGTATTATCAGATAATAATCTGACACCTTTCTCTATCTTAATGATTCTTAACTGTTAAATTTTTTTTAAGAATAGCCTTAAGTTCTGACTGTTGTTTATTTTATTACGAATTATCAAAATACCGCCGGAATAAGGTTATTCCTCTGCTCAGGGATGAAAGGGTGGGCTTGGGATGTTCTCAATAAGAAAAATGGCATCGAATTCAGGGCCAGTTTTTAATAAAAGGCAGGAAAAGATGAATCGTATAACGTGGATCGATAATCTGCGGGGATTAAGTATTCTCGCAATCATTTTTTTGCACAGCACTATCGCCGTACATAATAACGCCGGACATTTTACCGCCTTTAGCAGCCTGTTGAACGAGATGCTGGCACCGGTAAGACTGGGGCTGATGTTCTTTGTTTCGGGTTTATTTGTCGATGCAGGGTTGAGAAAAGGCCTGAGGCCTTTTTTTAATAACAAAGTACGCAGTATTCTCTATCCTTTTGTGGTCTGGGTAGCCGTCTACGGCGGATTAAAAATCCTGTTCAGCTCAATGGCTAATACGCCGCAATCACCGATGAATATTATTCTCTCCCACCTGACCGGTGGCGGTGATATGACCTGGTTCCTGCATTCACTGTTTATTTTCTTTATTGTGATTATCTTTGCGCGTCACCTGCCATTCCTGCTGGTGTTTGCCATCTGTATGACGCTGAGCTGGGCGCTGCCGGCGATTGAGGCGGATGGCGTGTTTGCCAGCTTCGACAATACGCACATCAACAAATCGCTTTATCTGTTTGTCTTCTTCTATCTCGGCGATTACGTAGTGAGAAAGCAGGTGGATATTGCAGAGAAAGTGCAGCATGGTCCGACGCTGCTGATTTCAGTAGTGAGTTTTGTACTTCTTTCCTGCCTGAATATCTTTATACTGGAACGTCATTCCCAGGCGTTATTATCACCGCTGGCACTATTGTCGGTTCCGTTTTTTGTCTGGATTGCGCTTAAGCTGAAATCTGACCTGGTTTACTACATTGGCGTCAACTCTATTGTCTTTTACCTGTCGCATTATCTGGCGATTCAGTTCTTCAGTAAGATTGTGAAGTTTGAAAGCCCGTCAGCCTGGGTAAATGACCTGAAGTTTATTTCAGCGTTTCTGGTGGCGCTGGCATTGCCGTGGACATTATGTCTGATGAGAAAACACGGCTGGTTTAATTTCCTCTTTACGATGAAAAAGTCATCAAAGCCGATGACAACCAAACCGGTTTAATTGCTGGAGCAGAATTGAAAAGGGCCACCGTTTTATCGGCGGCCCTTTTTTTAGATAAACGATTAATCAGGCGATCTGTACTGGCAGTGCTTTCGCCAGACGTTTCATCTGGTTGTCACCTTCAAAATAGGCGACTTTAGGCAGCCACTGACGCGCTTCGGCATCCTCAACCTGCACATAGGAGCAGATAATTAATATATCGCCCTCGCAGGCGCAGCGGGCTGCTGCACCGTTGACTGAAATGATTTTCGATCCGCGCTCAGCCGCGATAGCGTAGGTGGAAAAGCGCTGGCCATTGGTGACGTTATAAATATCAATCGCTTCATATTGCAGAATGCCGGAAGCATCCAGGAAATCCTGATCGATAGCGCAGGAACCTTCATAGTTGAGGTCCGCCTGCGTCACCTTGACGCGGTGCAATTTGCCTTGCAGAACAGTGCGAATCATAGCCAGAAACCTTGTCAGAGAAATAAAACAACCTGCCGCAGAAAGAGTTACAGCGTCAGGTCAACAGTTTGATTATCAATCAGGCGGGCTTTACCCAGCCAGGCGGCCATCAGTACCACCGCGCGCTGACTGTCCACCGTCAGCGGCTGCAGTGTGTCCGCATCACAAATCGCCAGGCCATCAGGACGCAATCCCTGCGCCAGCAGTGCCTCGCTGGCGGCCTCGATGATCTCGTCAATCTGACGCTCGCCATTCTCCAGCCGTGTCGCCATCTGACGCATTACCTGGCTCAGCAACGGTGCCAGCTTACGCTCATCGGCTGTCAGGTAGCCGTTGCGTGAACTCAGCGCCAGGCCATCTTTAGCCCGCACGGTGGGCACACCCACAATCTCAATGTCAAAGCCCATATCGGCCACCATCTTACGAATGATAGCCAGTTGCTGAAAATCCTTTTCACCGAAACAGGCAATATCGGGCTGCACCAGATTAAACAGTTTGCTGACGATGGTCGCCACGCCGCGAAAATGGCCTGGTCGCATCGCGCCTTCCAGCAGGGAAGAGAGCACCGGCACCTCAACAAAGGTCTGATTCTGAGTACCCTGCGGATAGACTTCAACCGGTGAAGGCGCAAAAACCACATCCACCTGGTGACGGTTCAGCTTTTCACAATCTTCCTGCAGCGTGCGCGGATAGCGCGCGAGGTCATCTTCGCGATCGAACTGCATGGGATTGACAAAGATCGAGACAATGACGATGTCGCCGCGGGCGCGCGCTTCATCCACCAGTGTCAGATGGCCTTCATGCAGGTTGCCCATGGTCGGCACCAGCGCAATGCGTTTACCCTGCTGACGCCAGCGACGGACTTCCTGGCGCAGCATCAACAGCGTTTCAATGATCAACACGGTGACTCTCCTGGATTACTGGAAACTGTGCTCTGCCGCCGGGTAGGTACCGGCCTCGACTTCGGCGATATAGTGGCGAATCGCCGCGCGAACATCGCCGGTCTCCGCCAGGAAATTTTTAGCAAATTTGGGAATGTGACCGCCAGTCACGCCCAGCGCGTCATGCATGACCAGAATCTGACCATCGGTGACGTTACCGGCACCGATGCCAATCACCGGTATCGTGAGTGCGTCGGTAATCTGCTGCGCCACCGACACCGGCACGCACTCCAGTACCATCAACTGCGCGCCAGCGGCTTCCAGTGCCAGCGCATCGGCCAGCAGCTGCTCTGCGCCTGCTTCATCACGCCCCTGTACTTTATAGCCGCCAAAGATATTCACCGACTGTGGCGTCAGGCCAAGATGACCACACACCGGCACGGCCCGTTCGGTCAGCATCTGCACGGTCTCAGCCAGCCAGCTGCCGCCTTCCAGTTTCACCATATTGGCGCCGGCACGCATCAGCTGTGCGGCACTCTCAAAGGTCTGCTGTGGCGTGGCATAACTCATAAATGGCAGATCGGCGAGCAGCAGTGCCTGCGGCGCACCCCGGCGTACGGCGGTGGTGTGATAAGCGATATCGCTGACCGTGACCGGCAGCGTGGAGTCGTGCCCCTGCACCGTCATTCCCAGTGAATCACCAACAAGCAACACCTGAATACCTTCATCGGCAAACAGACGGGCAAAACTGAAATCGTAGGCGGTCAGCGTCGCGAACTTTTTACCGCTGGCTTTCGCCTGACGCAGATGTGAAATCGTGGTGGGTTTCATGGCGCTCTCAACTCAGGAATTCTGATGGGCGCAGTTTACTGGATAGCGTGAAAGAGCGGAATCAGAGAGTTGCGTTTGTCTGATCAGCCGTGCCACAGCGCGATGCTGCTGCTGTCGAGGGCGGCAAGAAGAGTGCTGAGTGCGCGGCCGTCGGGCAGGTGGGCATCCGGGGCAATCGCCAGCAGCGGCACCAGCATAAATGCGCGGTTCTGCAGATCATAATGCGGCACAATCAACCGCTCCGTGTTGATCACCGCTTCGCCAAACAGCATCAGATCGATGTCGAGCGTGCGGGGGCCCCAGCGTTCTGCCTTGCGCACCCGGCCATGCTCCAGCTCAATCCGCTGGGTATGGTCAAGCAGCGCGTCTGCGCTTAGATCGGTTTCAAGTGCCACTGCGGCATTGAGAAAATCAGGCTGATCGGGTGGGCCATAGGGCGGCGTGCGGTAGAACGGAGAGGTGGCGATGCGTTGCGTCTGCGGCAACGCATCCAGTGCGGTCAGCGCTGCATCAACCTGATGCAGCGGATCGGCCAGGTTACTGCCTAACGCGAGATAAACCCGTGTCATGAGGCGTTTTGATTGTCACGACGCGGCGCGGAAGGACGGCGGCGCGGACGACGCGATTTATTGCGTGGCACCGGATCATCACCCAGGTTATTCAGCATGTTTTTCTGATGCGGCGGCGCAGCCACCTGGAATTCACCCCACCACTGGCTCAGGCGCAGCAGTTCAGGGTTATTTTCCACTTCTGCCCGCAGCGCCAGCAGATCGTAAGCGGCGCGGAATTTCGGATGCTCCATCAGTTTCCAGGCACGTTTACCGTGACGGCGTGACATGCGTAACTGCAACAGCCAGATATCGCGGATAAGCGAAGTAATACGCTTCGGAATCGCCAGCGCACGGCAGGCTTCATCCAGCGTATCGTTCATCGCCATCGCAAAAGCTTCGAAGTAGGTCAGGCCACTTTCCTGCGCGATGCGTTCGGCCGCTTCAAGCTGCGGATACCAGAACATCGCGGCAAACAGAAATGCCGGATTAACGCGCATATCGTTGTGAATGCGGTTATCGGTATTTTTCAGCACCTGAGCCAGCATCCGCTCCATGTGACTGTCGCTGTTTTCCGTGAAGTTGCGTGCCAGCGTCGGGAACAGCGGCTGGAACAGCTGATATTCACACAGTTTAAGATAGGTGCTGTAACCGTATCCGGCCTGTAGCAGTTTCAGTGACTCTTCAAACAGGCGTGCAGGCGGGATATCACGTAGCAGTGAGGCGAGACGCGGAATCGGCTCGGCGGTCTCCGGCGCAATACGCATATTGAGCTTGGCGGCAAAACGCGCAACGCGCAGCATCCGCACCGGATCTTCACGGTAGCGGGTTTCCGGATCGCCAATCAGGCGGATAATGCCCTGTTCGAGATCGCTGATGCCGCCGACATAGTCGCGCACGCTGAAATCAGCCACGCTGTAGTAGAGGCTGTTGATGGTGAGATCGCGACGCTGGGCATCATCTTCGATAGAACCAAAGATATTATCGCGCAGCAGCATGCCACTCTGGGCGCGCTGCGAACTGTTACGATCTTCTGCAATCTCTTCCACCTGATGATGGCCACGGAACGTTGCGACTTCGATCACTTCCGGGCCAAACATGACGTGTGCCAGACGGAAACGACGACCGACCAGGCGACAGTTGCGGAACAGCTTACGCATTTGCTCTGGTGTGGCGTTGGTGGTCACGTCGAAATCTTTGGGTTTTTGCCCCAGTAGCAAATCGCGCACGCCACCGCCTACCAGATAGGCTTCATAACCGGCTTTGTTCAGGCGATAGAGCACTTTGAGGGCATTTTCGCTGATGTCTTTACGTGAGATGGTATGGCTTTCACGAGGGATGATGGTCATCAGACGCTCTGGTTCAACCTCTGCTGGGGCTTCCTCTTCATCACGCTTCAGGACTTTCCGGCAAAAATTAGCTACTCGGGTAAAAATGGGACACCTCGACAGTGGCAATTAGGGTGTAGGTAAAATCAGCGGCTAATCATAGCCTGTTGAGAACCGTTTGAGAATGCTGTTGTCTATGCATCCGGTTTCAGGGCGTTCTGTTGCGGCATCAAAGCGATATTCCACTGCGACACCGCATCAGACAGCAGTTTGTCCTGCGTTAAGTCCTGCCAGCCGTCTGAAACAGGCTGTCCAAGGAAACGCAATGCTGCCACCAGCAGCGGTCTGGCATCGCCATCCGGCAGCGAAGGTGCATGATTCTGCTTTGATAACTTATTGCCATCATGGTTAAGCGCCAGCGGCAGATGTAACCAGGCAGGCTCCGGCCAGCCAAATTGCTGATAGAGCGCAATCTGTCGTACCGTCGGCTCAATAAGATCTGCGCCGCGAACCACTTCGGTAATACCCTGAAAATGATCATCGACAACCACCGCCAGGTTATAGGCAAACAGGCCATCACGACGGTGAATGATAAAGTCTTCCTGTGCCAGGCGTCGGTCCGCCTCCACATGGCCGCGCAGTCGATCCTCAAACGCAAAGACCGGCGCATGCTGTCGCAAACGTAGCGCGGCGTTTGCGGGTCCGCGTTGTCGTTCCCGGCAGTAACCATCATAGAAACCGCCAATCTCCTGGATGCGACGCCTCGGGCAGGTGCAGAAATAGCTCTGGCGATGCTGCTGCAGCCAGGCCAGCGCCTCCCGGTAGGCTTCATGACGCTGTGACTGCCACAACACATCGCCATCCCAGGTTAAGCCGTAGTGTTCCAGCTGATGCAGGATACGGCTGGCGGCACCGGATACTTCCCGTGGCGGATCGATATCTTCAATTCTTACCCGCCAGATGCCGTTTTGCGCGCGTGCGCTCAGGTAACTGCCCAGGGCAGCAATAAGCGAGCCAAAATGGAGTTCACCAGAGGGAGAAGGGGCGAAGCGACCGATACAGGAGGATGGCATAGGATTCAGAAGTGACCACGCAGCGGACAAACAAACATTTGTTCCGCTGCGTGGTAACAGGCTGGACGCGGCATTAGCCGGCCATTTGTTTCTCACGAATTTCTGCTAACGTCTTACAGTCGATGCAGAGATCGGCAGTAGGACGCGCTTCGAGACGGCGAATACCAATCTCAACGCCACAGGAATCGCAATAACCGAAGTCGTCATCTTCGACTTTCTTCAGCGTCTTCTCGATCTTTTTGATCAGTTTACGTTCGCGATCGCGGTTACGCAGCTCCAGACTGAATTCCTCTTCCTGCGCGGCACGGTCAACCGGGTCCGGGAAGTTAGCGGCTTCATCCTGCATATGCGATACAGTACGATCGACTTCGTCCCGCAATTGATTACGCCAGGCTTCCAGAATCTTGCGAAAATGGGTCAGCTGCGCGTCGTTCATATACTCTTCGCCTGGCTTCACCTGATAAGGTTCAACACCAGCGATAGCGAGAATACTCAGGGACGATGTTTTACGGTTTTGACCTTCTTGCATGTTGCTTCTCCTGGATAACACGCACTATACCCTCTGACTTCCGTCTCGCAGTGGCGTTGCTGCCAGCCTGCATTTAACGTCTGCGGGGTACATCGATCCCCCATTGGGGAAAAAAACAGGCCGCTATAAATAACAGAAGCAGTCAGGGTTGGCAATTCTTCATGAACACACCTTGACAAGCCTGTGAGGAACAGCGTATTCAGCCCTTAGCTCAGAACATTCTTAACACATAAAATTGCAAAAGATATTACAAGGTTACGTTGATCGGCGATTTAAGAAACATTCCCTCCGCCGATAAGTCTGCCTGATACGCTAAAATCTCTACGCCTTCCTGTTGCGCCTGAGCCAGTTGTTCTGCATACACCGCATCAATGTGGCGTGCCGGGGAAACGTCCTCAATCCCCGAGTGCAAAACGGCAAACAACAAAACGGCCCGATGACCCTCTGCTGCAACTGTCGCCAGTTCACGCAGGTGCTTCTGTCCTCGAATCGTCACCGCATCCGGAAAATAACCTTTTCCTTCATGGAGAAGGGTTACGGATTTCACCTCAATATAGCAGTTGCGCCGGGCATCTGCCTTGAGCAGGAAATCAATTCTGCTTTTTTCACTGCCATATTTTACTTCCGCCTGACGCTGGGAATACCCCGCCAGCGCGGGCAGCCTGTTTTGATCCAGCGCTTCAGCCACCAGCTGGTTAGCGCGCAGAGTATTGACACAAATCCAGTGGCCCTGCTGCGTTTCGGTCAGCTCCCAGCTGTGAGGGTATTTGCGGGTCAGGCTGTCGGACGTTGAATACCAGACCCGATCGCCCGGCGTAGCACAGCCCGTCATGGCGCCGGTGTTGGCACAGTGGATCGTCAGAACCTCACCGTCCGGCGTCATAACATCGGCAAGGAAACGTTTGTAACGGGCAATCAGGCGGGCGGGTTTAAGAGGAGGAGAGAAGTGCATGCGGATCCTGAGACGTTAATGGCCAGCTGGCCAGAGCGCGATAGCGGGTGCGGCCCCGGGAATATTCAGAGGCAAACAGGGAAAACGTGGAGACGCGAAAACGCCAGTGAAAGCCGCGTGGCGGTAACGCAACCGGCTGAGTGGCATGGCGTAACAGCGTGATATGTGGATGAAACGGCTGCGGACTCTGGTAACAGCCATGTCGGGCGGCCTGCGCACGGAGCAGGCTGGCGAGCTGCAGCACACCCAGTGGTGCGCGCTGGCAACCCAGCCAGACCACGCCCGGACGTGGCCAGTGTCCGGCATCATCCAGGTCGAGATCAAAACCGGGCTGGATAATGCGGGAAGCCAGCGTTTGCAGTTGCTGGGAGGTTTGCGGCGCGACCTCACCCAGAAATGCCAGCGTCAGATGCAGATTCGCTGCGACCACTGGCTGGCCCGCCTCGGCAGGAAAGTTGTCTGCCCGCCAGTGCACCAGTTGCTGCTGCATCTCGTCAGGCAGGCTGATGGCAAAAAATAAGCGTTGTGTCGCCATGGCGCTCTCCGGCAAATATCACGTGCTACAATGCGCGCCATCTTAGCACAGGCAGAAGCGGAGTTTGCTGTGAGCGATTTACCGGTCAGCGTGGTGCTGCCTGACATCCTGGCGGCGCTGCGTGACGCCTCTCAAATCCTGCTGGCCGCGCCCACCGGCGCGGGAAAATCGACCTGGCTGCCCTTGCAGTTACTACAGCATGCAGCCTTGCCGGGACGAATCATTATGCTGGAGCCACGCCGGCTGGCGGCGCGTAATGTCGCGCAGCGGCTGGCGGAGCAGCTCGGTGAGCAGCCGGGAGCCACGGTGGGGTTCAGGATGCGTGGCGAAAGCTGCGTCGGGCCACAGACCCGGCTTGAAGTGGTGACCGAAGGCATGCTCACGCGCATGCTTCAGCACGATCCGATGCTGGAGGGCGTGTCGCTGGTGATCCTTGATGAGTTTCACGAGCGCAGCCTGCAGGCCGATCTGGCGCTGGCGCTGCTGCTCGATGTGCAGCAGGGGCTGCGCGAAGACCTTAAAATCATGCTGATGTCCGCCACGCTGGATAATGCCCGGCTGGCGGCGCTGCTGCCGGACGCGCCATTCATTGTCTCAGAAGGGCGCAGCTATCCGGTTGAGCGACGTTACGCGTCGCTGAATCCGAACGTGCGTTTTGAAGAGGCGGTCGCGCGTGAAGTCGCCCAGCTGCTGCGCGATGAAGCCGGATCACTTCTGCTGTTTCTGCCGGGCGTGGCGGAAATTGAACGGGTGAAACGCGAACTGGAATCACGCATCAGCGACGACGTGGACCTGACACCGCTCTATGGGGCACTGCCGCTGGCGGCGCAGCGCCGGGCGATACTTCCCGCTGCTGCCGGACGCCGCAAAGTGGTGCTTGCCACCAATATCGCTGAGACCAGCCTGACCATTGAGGGGATCCGGCTGGTGGTCGACAGCGCGCTTGAGCGCAGCGCTCTGTTTGACGCCCGCAGCGGCGTGACGCGGCTGCAGACCCAGCGAATCAGCCAGGCATCCATGATCCAGCGTGCAGGTCGCGCCGGGCGACTGATGCCGGGACTCTGTCTGCATCTGTTACCGCAGGAGCAGGCATCCCGTGCGGCGGCGCAGAGCGAACCGGAAATTGTGAACAGCGATCTCTCGTCGCTGTGGCTGGATCTGCTGCAGTGGGGCTGTACCGAGCCGCACCAGTTACAGTGGCTGGATCAGCCGCCCGCCAGAAATCTGGATGCCGCAAAACAGCAGCTGACTCGCCTGGGTGCGCTGGACAGCAACGGCCTGCTCAACACGCTGGGACGGCGCATGGCGCAGCTGGGCTGCGATCCCCGACTGGCTGCTATGCTCTGTGCCGCAGGCGATGAACCGGATGCGGTTGCCAGCGCCGCGCTGCTGGTGGCGATTCTGGAAGATCCTCCGCGTAGCGGCAGTGCCGATCTGCGGGATGCCCTGCATCGGCCACAGTCTCCATGGCAGCGACGCGCGCAGCAGTGGCAGCAACGACTCAAAATTCGTGGCGGACGGGTCGATGAAGATCGTTTCGCCTACTTGCTGGCGGTGGGCTTTGGCGATCGGCTGGCGCGGCGACGTGACCAGAGTGGCCGTTATCAACTGGCCAACGGCCTGGGTGCCAGACTGGATGAGCAGGATGGCCTGACACGCAATGAATGGCTGATTGCGCCTGCTCTATTACAGGGCAGTACCACGCCGGATGCCCGGATGTTGCTGGCGCTACCGGTCGACATTGAGACGTTGTGCCAGCAGCAGCCCGCATTGATTGAGCGCCGCACTGAAGTGGAGTGGGACGAAGAGAAAGGCACACTGCGCGCGTTCAGACGCGAGCAGATTGGCGCGCTGATACTGAAGACACAGCCGATGGCGCGCCCGGAACCGGCGGTGCTGCACGCAGCCATGTTGCGCTGGATTGCCGAAAAAGGTCTGTCAGTGCTGGGCTGGACGCCGGATGCCGAACAGCTGCGCCTGCGCATCCAGTGTGCGGCGCAGTGGTTGCCGGAAGAGAGCTGGCCCGCCACAGACGATGAGAGCCTGCTTAAGATCCTGCCACAGTGGCTATTGCCGCAGATGTCAGCAGTGCGCGATCTCCGCAGCCTGCAGGCGGTGAACCTGACGACGGCACTCTTACATTTACTCACATGGTCGCAACGTCAGCGGCTGGATACTGTGCTGCCAACTCATTACACTGTGCCGACCGGAAGCCGGCTGCCGATCCGCTATGATGCGGACAAGCCGCCCGCGCTGGCGGTCAGGATTCAGGAGATGTTTGGTGAGGCGACGAATCCTGCCGTGGCGGAAGGACGTATTCCGCTGGTGCTGGAGCTGTTATCGCCCGCCCAGCGCCCATTGCAGATCACCCGCGATTTGGCGGCGTTCTGGCGCGGTGCCTGGCCTGAAGTCAGGAAAGAGATGAAGGGGCGTTATCCTAAACATCCCTGGCCAGAGGATCCGGCCAATGCCTTGCCAACAAGGCGAACCAAAAAAATGTCCCCGCAGGGTTGAGTCCGCTGGATCGAATTCAGAGGGTTCTGCCATGCGGCACGCGAGAAAGCAGTTAGAGTAGCGGCGCTGCCGTAAGCACTGCCTGGAGAAAAAAAGTCATGTCTGGGAACGATCGCGAACCAATAGGGCGCAAAGGTAAACCGTTGCCGCCGCGCAGCAGTGCGGGCCGGGGACGACGCAGGGATATCGAACAGGATATCGATCAGGACGATTTTAATGATGACGAGGAGGAAGCGCCGGTGCCACGTAAAGGTAAAGGTGGAAAACCGCCGCGCGGCAAACGCCGTTGGCTGGGATGGTTAATTAAACTGTTCCTGGTGTTTGTGGTGGTCATGGTCGCATGGGGCATCTACCTCGACTCAGAAATTCGCAGCCGTATTGACGGTAAAGTGTGGCAACTGCCCGCGACCGTCTATGGTCGCATGGTCAGCCTGGAACCGGGTATGGCCTACAACAAAAGTGAAATGGTGGCGCTGCTGGAAGGAACCCAGTATCGCGAAGTCTCCCGAATTACCCGCCCTGGCGAGTTTTCGGTGAAGGGCAACACCATCGATCTGCTGCGTCGCCCGTTTGATTTCCCCGACAGTAAAGAGGGACAGATCCACGCGCGCATGAGCTTCACGAAAGATGAGCTGAGCGAGATTAAAAACCTCGAAACCGGCCGTGATTTTGGCTTTTTCCGCCTCGATCCACGCCTGATAACCATGCTGCAGTCGCCGAATGGTGAACAGCGTCTCTTTGTGCCACGCGCCGGTTTCCCGGATCTGCTGGTCGATACGCTGATCGCTACCGAAGATCGCCATTTCTATGAGCACGATGGCATCAGCCCGTACTCCATTGGTCGCGCCTTCCTGGCGAACATCACGGCCGGGAAAGCGGTGCAGGGCGGCAGTACGCTGACCCAGCAGCTGGTGAAGAACCTGTTCCTCACCAACGAGCGTTCACTGTGGCGTAAAGCGCGTGAAGCCTATATGGCGGTGATCATGGATGCGCGCTACAGCAAAGATCGCATTCTGGAACTCTATCTGAACGAGGTCTATCTCGGTCAGGCAGGGAGTGATCAGATCCGCGGCTTCCCGCTGGCGAGCCTTTACTACTTTGGCCGCCCGGTGGATGAGCTCAGTCTGGATCAGCAGGCGATGCTGGTTGGCATGGTGAAAGGTGCGTCGCTCTATAACCCGTGGCGTAACCCGAAACTGGCGCTGGAACGACGCAACCTGGTGCTGCGCCTGTTGCAGCAGCAGAAAGTGATCGACCAGGAGCTGTATGACATGCTGTCGGCGCGTCCGCTGGGCGTGCAGCCGAAAGGGGGCGTGATCACGCCGCAGCCTGCCTTTATGCAGATGGTGCGTAACGAGCTTCAGGCGAAACTGGGCGATAAGATTAAAGATCTCTCCGGCGTGAAAATCTTCACTACGTTGGATCCGGTGTCACAGGATGCAGCCGAAAAAGCCGTTATTGATGGTATTCCGACGCTGAAAAAACAGCGTGGCCTGAAAGATCTGGAAACCGCGATGGTGGTGGTTGACCGCTTTAGCGGTGAAGTCCGCGCCATGGTCGGCGGTGCCGATCCGCAGTACGCCGGTTACAACCGTGCGTTACAGGCGCGCCGCTCTATTGGTTCACTGGCGAAACCCGCCACCTACCTCACCGCGCTGAGCCAGCCAAACAGCTACCGGCTGAACAGCTGGATCGCCGATGAGCCGATTGCGCTGAAGCAGCCAAACGGCAGCGTCTGGAAACCGATGAACGACGATCGTCGCTTCAGCGGAAAAGTGATGCTGGTGGATGCGCTGACCAACTCCATGAACGTGCCGACGGTTAACCTCGGTATGACGCTGGGGCTGGATGCGGTGGTGGATACCTGGAGCAAGCTGGGTGTGCCGAAAGATCAGCTGCATCCGGTTCCGGCGATGCTGCTGGGTGCCATGAACCTGACGCCGGTTGAAGTGGCGCAGGCGTTCCAGTCAATCGCCAGCGGCGGTAACCGCGCATCGCTCTCTGCAGTACGTTCGGTGATTGCGGAAGATGGTAGCGTGCTCTATCAGAGCTATCCGCAGGCAGAACGGGTTGAACCCGCGCAGGCGGCCTATCTGACGCTCTACACCATGCAGCAGGTTGCTGACCACGGTACCGCCCGTGCACTGGGTGCGCGCTTCCCGAATGCGCATCTGGCCGGTAAAACCGGTACCACCAACGACCTGGTCGACAGCTGGTTTGCCGGTATTGATGGCAAAGAAGTCGCGATCACCTGGGTGGGGCGCGATAACAACCAGCCGACCAAACTCTATGGTGCCAGTGGCGCGATGCAGCTTTATCGTCGTTACCTCGACATTCAGGCACCGATGCCGTTGCAGCTGACGCCACCGGAGGATGTGTCGATGATGAATGTCGATTCAGCCGGTAACTTTGTCTGTGGCACGGGCAGCAGCACCTGGCGTTCTCTGCCGGTGTGGGCGCTGGATCCGAATGCGCTGTGTCAGCAACAGCAGCAGCAGGTTCAGCAGCAGCAACAGCTGTTTGATCAACAGCAGCAGCAGCAGCCGCAACAACAACCGGCCCAGCAACCGCAGGAGCAGAAAGACAGCGACGGCGTAGCAGGCTGGATCAAAGATATGTTTGGCAAATAAATCAGTCAGACAGGTTTATAAGGGCGCTTCGGCGCCCTTTTTTTGTTGCTGATTAATACGCATCAATCGCCCTGCAAACGGCGTCACGACTGGGATTTCTTCTTGCAGTGTCCGCTGAAGTTCGCATATTATCTAATCCGTTATAATAATCATTATCGTTTCGATTCGCCCTTAAGGGCCTATTTTCTGAGACACATTTATGAATGCGCGAACGACTTTTGCAGCCGACACCAAAAAAACATTTTCCCGACCGCTTCTGGGCATCATGATCTCTCTCAGTCTGAGCACCTCACTTTACGCCGCACAGGCGGAGACGATGGTGGTTTCAGCGGATGGCGGCAGCGGCGCCGAGGCGGAAAGCGCCTGGGGCCCGGCACCCACTGTGGCAGCCAAACGCAGCGCCACCGGTACGAAAACCGATACGCCGATTGAAAAAAATCCGCAGTCTGTCTCCGTGGTCACCCGCGAAGAGATGGAAATGCGCAATGTCACCAGCGTGAAAGGGGCATTTAACTATACGCCTGGCGTACTGACCGGTAACCGTGGCAGCTCAGATGTGATTGATGCGTTGTCGATTCGCGGCTTCAGCGAAACTAATACCAATCAGTATATGGATGGCCTGAAACTGCAGGGGGATAACTACTCTGAGTTTGCTATCGATCCTTATTTCCTGGAGCGCGCCGAACTGCTGCGCGGTCCGGTATCGGTACTCTACGGCAAAAGCAATCCTGGCGGTGTGGTCTCGCTGGTGAGCAAGCGTCCGACCCAGGAAACCCTGCGCGAAGTGCAGTTCCAGATGGGCAACGATAACCTCTTCTCGACTGGCTTTGACTTTGGCGGCGCGCTGGATGATGACGGTGTCTACAGCTATCGTCTGACCGGTCAGGCGCGCAGTCAGGATGCGCAACAGGCGATGAACAAAGAGAAGCGCTACACCATCGCACCGGCTTTCAGCTGGCGTCCCGACGATCGCACTCGCGTTGACCTGCTGACCTATTTCCAGAACGAGCCAGAAACCGGCTACTACGGCTGGCTGCCGCGTCAGGGCACCGTAGTGCCTATCACCCGTGCCGATGGCAGCCAGTACAAGCTGCCGACCAACTTCGATGAAGGCGAGCAGAGCAACAAGATTTCACGCACCACCAAAATGGTGGGCTATAACGCCGAGCACAGCCTCAACGACACCTGGACGTTGCGCCAGAACCTGCGTTACGCCGACCTGCGCACCGATTACCGCAGTATCTATGGCAATGGGTTTACCCCGGAGACTCAGGAAATTACCCGTGGTTCGGCCGTTTCCCATGAGAAGCTCAACCAGTTGGCGGTCGATACCCAGGCGCAGGCGAAGTTTGCCACCGGCCAGGTTGATCATACGCTGCTGCTGGGGGTGGACTTCCAGCGGACCCGCAATGATATCGACGCACAGTTTGGCTCGGCATCGAACCTGAACGCGGTAAATCCGCAATATGGCGATAACAGCGTCACACCTTTTGCCGATCCTTATCAGCATCTCAACAAGCAACGTCAGACCGGCCTCTATACGCAGGATCAGATGGAGTGGAACCGCTGGGTGCTGACGCTGGGCGGCCGATACGACTATGCCATGAACTCGGTTTACGATCGGGTGGCGGATAGCGTTGATCGCCAGAACGATCAGGCGTTTACCTGGCGCGGCGGTGTGAACTATGTGTTTGATAACGGCATCGCACCTTATTTCAGCTACAGCGAAGCCTTTATTCCAAACGCGGGTTCGACCTATGATGGTCAGGCGTTTGATCCGTCACGCGCTAAACAGTATGAAGCGGGCGTGAAATATGTACCGAAAGATCGCCCGGTGGTGCTTACCGCAGCACTTTATCAGCTGACCAAAACCAAAAACCTGACGGCCGATCCTGATACGAAGAATCACCCAAACTTTAGTGTTCAAAGCGGTGAAATCCGGTCGCGCGGCGTAGAGCTGGAAGCGAAAGCGGCACTCAATGCCAACGTTAACCTCACGGCGTCCTACACCTACACCGATGCGGAATATACCGAAGACACGCAGCTGAAAGGCAAAACGCCGGTGAGCGTCCCTAAAAATATGGCCTCACTGTGGAGCGACTACACCTTCCACGAGACAGCCCTGTCGGGCGTGACAGTGGGCGCGGGTGTGCGTTATGTCGGCGAGAGCCAGGGTCTCTATAGCACTGGCACCGAGCAGAACCAGAACTTTAAGGTTGCCGGTTACACCACGGTAGATGCGGCGCTTAAATATGACCTCGGTCGTTTCGGTCTGCCGGGCTCAACGGTGGGCGTTAACGTCAACAATCTGTTCAACCGCGAGTATGTCGCCAGCTGCTACCGGGAATACGCCTGCTACTGGGGCGCGGAGCGTAAGATTGTCGGCACCGCGACCTTCAGATTCTGATTTAACCGGGCGCTTCGGCGCCCGTTCGTTCACAGGGATAACCATGCCGCATCCGCACGCAGAAGAGGCGACTTTTACGCTGGCAAACGCCAGTTTTGAAGTGCCCGGCCGAACTCTCCTTCAGCCCCTCTCGCTGACCTTTCCACCTGGCAAAATGACCGCGCTGATTGGTCATAACGGTTCCGGTAAGTCGACGCTGTTGAAAATGCTGGGCCGTCATCACGTGGCCAGCGGCGGAGAGGTGCTGCTGAATCAGCAGCCGGTCGGGCGCTGGAACAGCAAAGCGTTTGCCCGCGAGGTGGCCTATCTGCCGCAGCAGTTACCGGCAGCCGAAGGGATGACGGTGCGTGAACTGGTGGCGATTGGTCGCTATCCCTGGCACGGCGCGCTGGGCCGTTTCGGGCAGGACGATCGGGACAGGGTAGAAGATGCGATTGCCCAGGTCGGGCTAAAGCCCTTTGCCGGGCGACTGGTGGACAGTCTGTCGGGCGGTGAGCGTCAGCGCGCCTGGCTGGCGATGATGGTGGCGCAGAACAGTCGCTGTCTGCTGCTGGATGAACCGACGTCGGCGCTGGATATCGCTCATCAGGTTGAGGTGCTGGCGCTGATAAAAGATCTGAGCCAGCAGCGCGGCTTAACCGTGATTGCGGTGCTGCACGATATCAATATGGCAGCCCGCTACTGCGATCATCTGGTGGCACTGCGTCAGGGCGCGATGATTGCCGAAGGTAACGCGCAGGCGATTATGCAGCCTGCGGTGCTCGGCGCGATCTATGGCATCCCGATGGGCATTTTACCGCATCCGCAGGGCGGCGCGCCGGTCAGTTTTGTTTGTTAAGGAAAGGATGATGCCCGATCTTTATCGCCGCCGACTGTTGCTGGCACTCGCGGCCTCGCCACTGTTTTGTGCACTTCCCCTGCGTGCTGCCACGCCCAATCCGGGCCGGATTATTGCACTGGAGTGGCTTCCCACCGAACTGTTGATCGCTCTGGGCGTTACGCCCTGGGGCGTGGCTGATCTGCACAACTACAACATCTGGGTCGGGGAGCCGCCGCTGCCTGCGGACGTGATCGATGTGGGTCTGCGCACCGAACCTAATCTTGAGCTGATGGCACAAATGCAGCCGTCGCTGATCCTCTGTTCAAATGGCTATGGCCCGCCTGAAGAGAAACTTACACGCATCGCACCGATCATGGGCTTTGACCTTCACAGCGGCGACGGGAAACCCTTCACCGCCGCGCGGGCATCGCTGCGTAAGCTGGCGGCGAGACTTGGATTACGCGATCGCGCTGAGCAACATCTGCGCGAGGTCGATGCGCAACTGGCACAGGCGCGTCAGCGGCTGGCGCCCTATGCCGGACGCACGATTCTGCTGATGTCGCTGCTCGACAGCCGTCACGCCATCACCTTTGGTAAAAACAGTCTGTTCCTGGAAGTAATGACGCTGCTGGGCCTGAAAAATGGCTGGCAGGGCGAAACAAATTTCTGGGGTAGCGCGGTAATCGGCATCGAGCAGCTGGCGCAGGCTGGAAATGTGGATGTCATCTGTTTTGATCATGACAATGACGCAGAGATGCAGCAGTTGATGCGCAGCCCGCTGTGGCAGGCCATGCCGTTTGTTCGCACCGGACGCTTTCAGCGCGTCCCTGCAGTCTGGTATTACGGTGCTACGCTTTCGGCGCTGCACTTTGTTCGCGTGCTGGAACGCGCGCTGGAGACGCACTGATGCGCCATGCTCTGTTTCCCGCAGGTCTCCTCAGCCTGCTGTTTCTGCTCTCACTCAGCCTGACGCTGGTTAATCTGCACCATGCGCTGCCGCAGCATGAGTGGTGGCAGGCATTCTGGTCACCGACGGTCGATAGCCTGCCGCAGATGGTGTTTCACTACAGCCTGCTGCCGCGCACGGCGCTGGCGCTGCTGGTGGGCGCCGGGCTGGGGCTTGCCGGTCTGCTGTTTCAGCAGATATTGCGGAACCCGCTGGCCGAACCCACCACGCTGGGTGTCTCTTCCGGCGCACAGCTGGGCATTACCGTGGCGACGCTGTGGCATCTGCCGGGCGGCGCGCTGACACAGCAGTTTGCCGCGCTTGGCGGAGCGTTGCTGGTGGCCGCGCTGGTGTTTGGTGTGGCCTGGGGCAAACGTCTGTCGCCGGTGACGCTGATTCTGGCCGGGCTGGTGCTGAGCTTCTACAGCGGTGCGGTAAATCAAATCTTCGCTATCTTCAATCACGATCAGCTGCAGAACATGTTTCTGTGGAGCACCGGCGCGCTGAATCAGATGAGCTGGGAAAATGTGCAGCAGCTCTGGCCGCGCCTGCTGCTGGCGTTTCTGCTGGCACTGGCGCTGCTGCGTCCGCTGACACTGATGGGGCTGGATGATGGTGTAGCAAAAAATCTGGGGCTGGCGCTCTCGGTGGCGCGTATCGGTGGCCTCGGGCTGGCAATCCTGCTTAGTGCACAGCTGGTGAATGTCGCCGGTATCATCGGTTTTATCGGACTGTTTGCGCCGCTGCTGGCGAAGCTGCTGGGTGGTCGACGGCTCCTCAGCCGGATGCTGCTGGCACCGCTTACCGGCGCGCTGCTGCTGTGGCTGGCCGACAGTTGCGTGTTATGGCTTAGCGCACACTGGCGCGATATCCCGACCGGAACGGCCACGGCACTGCTCGGTGTACCCATTTTGTTGTGGCTGCTGCCGCGACTGCGTACGGGTTCAGTGCCGCCCGCCCTGAATCAGGGCGACAACGTACCCGCCGAGCGACAAAACCTGTTGCGCTGGACGCTGACGGGTCTCGCGGTGCTTGCCCTGCTGGTGTGGGGTGCGCTGGCGTTTGGGCGTGATGCGCTGGGCTGGGTCGGGTCATCGGGCGAGATGCTGCACTCTTTGCTTCCGTGGCGTGCACCGCGCGTGCTGGCTGCGCTGGTGACCGGCCTGATGCTGGGCGTGGCGGGGAGCCTGATCCAGCGGCTGACCGGTAATCCTATGGCCAGCCCGGAAGTGCTGGGCATCAGTTCAGGTGCCGCCTGTGGCGTCGTCGTCATGATGTTCTTTGTGCCGGGCGATGCGATGGCATGGCTGCTGCCCGCCGGTGCGATGGGGGCCGCGCTGACGCTGCTGGTGATCATGGCGGTAGCCAGTCGTGGCGGCTTCTCACCTGAGAGAATGCTGCTGGCGGGTATGGCGCTTAACAGCGCCTTTGTCACCCTGCTGATGCTGCTGCTGGCAAGTGGCGATCCCCGCATGGGCGGGCTGCTGAGCTGGATCTCCGGCTCAACCTATAACATCAGCGGCAGTCAGGCGATCCAGAGCGCACTCTGTGCGCTGCTGCTGGTCTCGCTGGCACCACTGGCGAGCCGCTGGCTGACGCTGCTGCCGCTGGGAAGTGCTACCGCACGCTCGGCCGGCATGGCATTAACGCCCGCGCGGCTGAGTCTGCTGCTGCTGGCAGCCGCGCTGACCGCCAGCGCAACGCTGACTATTGGTCCGCTGAGTTTTGTTGGATTAATGGCGCCGCACATGGCGCGCATGCTGGGGTTCCGGCGTGCCTTGCCGCAACTGCTGCTGTCGGGATTACTGGGGGCGGGACTGATGGTGCTGGCTGACTGGTGCGGGCGGATGCTGGCATTCCCGGATCAAATTCCTGCCGGGCTGATGGCGACGTTTTTAGGTGCACCTTACTTTATCTGGCTGCTGCGTCGTTCAGGTTAAAAAAAAGACCAGCGCAAGCCGGTCTTCATCTTTAACGTTACCGAAATTACAGCTTCGCGAAACAACGACGCGCGGCATCAACCGTGCGCTGAATATCCTCTTCGCTGTGCGCCAGTGACATGAAGCCCGCTTCATAAGCTGATGGCGCAAAGTAAACGCCTTCCTCCAGCATCAGATGGAAGAAGGTTTTAAAGCGTTCCACATCGCAGCGGGTCACATCGGCGTAACAGGTCACGCTGTCAGCATCGGTGAAGAACAGGCCAAACATCCCGCCAACATGGTTAATCACCAGCGGAATATTTTGCTGTTGTGCGGCTTCGCGCAGACCCTCTGCCAGCTTGCGGGTCAGGGTATCGAGCTTCTCGTGCGTGCCCGGCTGCGCGATCTGCGTCAGGCAGGCAAAACCGGCAGCCATCGCGATCGGGTTACCGGAGAGCGTTCCTGCCTGATAAACCGGGCCGGTCGGCGCCAGTGCAGCCATCACGTCGCGACGGCCACCGAATGCACCGACTGGCATCCCGCCACCGATAATTTTTCCGAGGCAGGTCAGGTCAGGACGTACATTGTAGTGAGCCTGCGCGCCACCCAGCGCCACACGGAAGCCGGTCATCACTTCATCGATAATCAGCAGTGCGCCGAACTCATCGCAGAGCGCGCGCAGGCCCGGCAGGAATTCTGGCTGCGGCGGGATGCAGTTCATATTACCGGCAACCGGCTCAACGATGATGGCAGCGATGGCATCAGGATATTGCTCGAAGGCGCTGCGCACGGAGTCGAGATCGTTGAAAGTGCAGGTCAGGGTATGTTTAGCGAAATCTGCTGGTACGCCCGGCGAGTTTGGCTGACCCAGCGTCAGGGCACCGGAACCGGCTTTCACCAGCAAATGATCGGCATGGCCGTGATAGCAGCCTTCAAACTTAATAATTTTATCGCGGCCGGTAAAGCCTCGAGCCAGACGGATTGCGCTCATGGTCGCTTCGGTACCGGAGTTAACCATCCGCACCATCTCCATGCTCGGCACCAGCTCACACACCAGCTGCGCCATGGTCACTTCCATTTCGGTCGGTGCGCCAAAGCTCAGGCCGCGCTGGGCTGCTTCGATCACCGCATTACGGATCGCCGCGTTGTTATGGCCCAGCACCATCGGTCCCCATGAGCCGACATAGTCGATATAGGCTTTGCCATCAGCGTCATACAGATACGCACCATCAGCATGTTCAATAAACAGTGGAACGCCACCCACACCGGTAAATGCGCGTACTGGCGAGTTTACCCCACCCGGAATCAGGCGTTGTGCCTCGGCAAACAGTTGTTCGGACTTACTCATTTTCGGCTCCAGCGTTTCAGAAAAATATTGCGCCATTCTACGGAAGAGCAGCAGCAGACGAAAGGTGGATTCACCCACAGCGTCCTGAACGGAGGGGAAAGCGGCACAGAGTGCGAAGGGCAGAGCTTGATTGCGCTGAGGTGCTGACTGATAATAGCGTTATTAAGGTCGTTTTCTGACCTGGGCGTTTACCGGAGTAAAACATGAGTGATGAAGTAGTAGCACTGCCGTTGCAGTTTACCGACGCCGCAGCCACCAAGGTGAAAAACCTGATTGCCGATGAAGAGAACCCGGCGCTAAAACTTCGCGTCTATATCACCGGTGGCGGTTGCAGTGGTTTCCAGTATGGCTTTACGTTTGACGACCAGCTGAACGATGGCGATATGACAATTGAAAAGCAGGGCGTCTCACTGGTCGTTGATCCAATGAGCCTGCAATATCTGGTGGGCGGTTCGGTTGATTATACGGAAGGCCTGGAAGGATCGCGCTTTATCGTGACCAACCCGAATGCCAAAACCACCTGTGGCTGTGGCTCATCCTTCAGTATCTGATCGCGCAGGCCGTCACTCCGACGGCCTCATTTACCACTCTATTGTGACCAGCCGGTTACTCTGCTTCAGGCTTCCCTGCGATTGAATCTGACTTTGGGTTACGCGTGGCTGCGCGCTTGCCTGTCTGCCACAGTTGATTTGCGGCAAAAGCGGACCGTTAGCCGTGTTGATTTCACAGCGTGAATAGATGACAAGCCTGGCGCCTATAGAGCCATTTATCGATCCCGCAAAAGCAGATCCGGTGATCAAAAGCCCTATGGCCAGCAGCAGTGCTCTGGTCATATAAGGTTCCTGGTGTTTTAAAAAGCGCCGCGGCGCTAAAAGGACGGCGAGCATACGTGGCCCGCTCGTCTCTGGTATTGATTAACGGCAAAAAAGGCTGTTTCTTTAATCGATGCGTGGACTTATTGTGCGGGATGCAACGCGGAACAGAGTTGCTGCGCCGCCAGCAGCAGCCGCGGACCCGGCCGGCTTAACCAGTCCTCGTTAATGGCGATCACCGGCACCGTGAGCTGTGGACGCCAGAAAGCACGAATGTTCTCCGCCTGCTGTGCGCCTCCGGCTATAACTACGGCCTGAGGATGGCGCATCAGCACCTGCTCACGGCTGACCTGCGGCCAGCTGACGCGGCTGTCAGCAAAAATATTCCTGCCACCACATAACGTAATAACTTCATTTTGCAGCGTGGCTCTGGCGGCGGTAAAAAGCGGCTGCTGACCAAACTGCAAAAAAAGCGGAACCGCAGTCAGATGAGTATAGCGCTGTCGCAGCGCCGCTGCCTGCTGTCGTAGCGCTCTGGCCGCGCTGGCGGCCTGCTCTGGCCTGGGACTCCAGCGGCCCAGATCGGCCAGTGCCGTGAACATCTCATCCAGTGTCAGTGGATCAATCCATTTAATGGGTACGCCGAGCTGCTGCAACTGCTCAATCTGCCGCTGCGGATTACCGCCGCGCCAGGCCAGGACCAGATCCGGCTTGAGCTGCAGAATACGCTCGGCTTTGATGCCCTGCCAGTTGGCGACCTGTTCAATCTGTTTCGCCTGCGGCGGATAGTCGGACCAGGCGCTGACTGCGATCGGCGTAATCCCGGCAGCAAAGGCGAGTTCGGTAAGGTGTGGAGCGAGGGTGATAACACGCGGTGGGGAAGCGAGCAGGCTGCCGCTTAATAGCAGCAGCCAGCAGAACAGCAGCGTTTTAGCCACGCGCCAGATGCGCCAGCAGGTTCTCCACCATCAGCGACGATTGCGTCGCTGCAACGCTCAGGAATTCATCAAAGCTAAGGTGCGATTCTTTATCGGCCACGTCTGAAATCGCGCGGACCACCACAAACGGCACCTGGAACTGATGACAGACGTGACCGATAGCGGTCGCTTCCATCTCAACCGCAATCGCCTGCGGGAACAGACTACGAATGCGCGCCAGCGGCTCAGCGCCATTGATAAAGGCATCACCGCTTACCACCAGACCGCGTACAGCATTCAGGTCCAGCTGCTTAATGCAGGCTTCGGCAGCCGCGATAAGCTTGCTGTCTGCCACAAACGCAGCAGGGCAACCCGCCATCTGGCCTGGCTCATAACCAAAAGCGGTGACGTCAGCATCGTGATAACGCACTTCATCTGATACCACGATATCGCCGACGCTCAGTGACGGTGCTAAACCGCCTGCCGACCCGGTGTTGATCACCACATCCGGCTTGCAGAGCTGCAGCAGCAGCGTGGTACCCAGCGCGGCAGAGGTTTTACCAATGCCCGATTTCAGCAGTGCCACTTCAACGCCCTGCAGGGTGCCGGTATAGATTTCACAACCCGCCAGTGTCAGCGTTTGACGGTTTTCAATTTTGTCACGCAGCAGTGTGACTTCCTGCTCCATCGCGCCAATAATGCCTGCTTTCATAGTGAGTTCCGCTAATGTAAAGAATCAAAATTTAGGGCATAGTCTACCATGGCATTCAGGGGATTAATTCACGAAAAAGTCAGGGGTAATTCATGTCGGCGATCAATTTCAGGAAGAAGATCAGCTTCTCACGCCCTTATAACAGCCGAAAAGATCCGGAAGGTGAATATTACATTACCCGCCATTTTGAGAGCGACCGTGGACGAATTATCAACTCGGCCGCTATCCGGCGTCTGCAGCAGAAAACGCAGGTCTTTCCACTGGAGCGCAACGCCGCCGTTCGCTCCCGCCTGACGCACTCGCTGGAGGTGCAGCAAACCGGGCGCTACATCACCAAAGAGATTCTGCAAACCCTGAAGATGCAGGGCGGGCTGGCGCAGTATGGACTGGATGAGATGGAAGGCGCGTTTGAAAGTCTGATCGAGATGGCGTGTCTGCTGCATGACGTCGGTAATCCGCCGTTTGGCCATTTTGGCGAGGCCGCCATTAACGACTGGTTTGAAGAGAACCTCTCTGCCGAACTGGTGGATCCGCTGGTAGCGGGCGTTGAAGGAGAAGAACAGCGGAAGGCTTTTGATCAGCTGAATGCCATGATCCGCCAGGACCTCTGCCATTTTGAGGGCAATGCGCAGGCCATTCGTATGGTGCATACGCTGCTGCAACTCAATCTCAGTTATTCTCAGGTCGCCTGCATCCTGAAATATACCGCACCCGCCTGGTGGCAGGGTGAAAAACCTGCCGAATTTAGCGTCTTAATGAAGAAGCCCGGCTTTTATCTCTCTGAGCAGGAGTATATTGCGGATTTACGTGCTGCCACCAATATGGAAGAACACCATCGCTTTCCGCTTACCTATATAATGGAAGCGGCGGATGATATCTCCTATTGTATTGCCGATTTGGACGACGCTGTAGAAAAAGATATCTTTAATGTTGAGAGTTTGTTTGAGTTTCTCAATAAAGCCTGGGGGCCGGTTAAAAATAATGACGCCTTCAGCCGGACTATTGGTGAAGCCTGGCGCGAAGCCTGCAGTAAAAAACGGCGAAGCCGCAGCGATCAATTTTTTATGTCATTACGCGTAAATGTTCAGAGCGTGCTGGTAAGTTATGCCGTGAAACGTTTCGTTGATAATCTGCCTGCTATATTCGATGGCAGTTTCAATCACGCGCTGCTGGAAGATGAGGGTGAAGAGGGCCGGTTACTGCAACTGTTTAAAACTGTTGCGCGCCAGCAGGTCTTTAATCACTCTGAAGTCGAGCAGCTGGAGTTGCAGGGATACCGCGTAATCAAAGGGCTGCTGGAGATCTATCAGCCGCTGATGCGCCTGAACTATGAGGCTTTCACCACGCTGATAAATGAAGACTTCCTGCGTCAGCATCCGATTGAAACCCGGCTTTTTCATAAGCTTTCTGGTAAACACCGTAAAGCCTATTTGCAAAAGATGCGTACCCTTGTGGTAGAGCATAAATATCAGCGGCTGCTGTGGGAACGTTATTATCGCTTCCGGCTTATTCAGGATTATATCAGTGGAATGACCGATCTCTATGCCTGGGATGAGTATCGCCGACTGATGGCTGTAGAATAAGCCGGCGTTTGTAAAGGCCGCGAATAAATTTTTACCTTTGACTTAAACTTTTAAAGGAATTTCGCGCTAAAACATTTATCTCACCTTTCGACCACAGCAATGGTCTGAACAGTAATCTTATCGAGAAATGAAAATGAAAAAAAAGACTTTAGTGTTAAGTGCGCTGGCGTTGAGCCTGAGCATGGCGCTCGCCCCAGTTACTGTTTTTGCTGCGCAAACGGCCTCTTCCGATAGCCAGCAACTCCCTAGCCTGGCGCCTATGCTGGAAAAGGTAATGCCGTCTGTGGTCAGTATCAGCGTTGAGGGTACCACCACCGTGAAAACCCCGCGCATGCCGCAGCAGTTTCAGCAATTCTTTGGCGACAACTCGCCCTTCTGCCAGGACGGTTCTCCGTTCCAGGGATCACCCATGTGTCAGAGCGGTGACGGCGCGGGCGGTAACGGTGGCGCGCCAGGCCCTGATACCCAGCAGGAAAAATTCCGGGCTCTCGGGTCGGGCGTCATCATCAACGCTGAAAAAGGCTATGTGGTGACGAACAACCACGTGGTGAACAACGCCACTAAAATTCAGGTGCAGCTCAGCGATGGTCGTCATTATGACGCCAAAGT
The DNA here is from genome assembly GCF_014495885.1 of Pantoea sp. MT58. Classification (NCBI taxonomy): domain Bacteria; kingdom Pseudomonadati; phylum Pseudomonadota; class Gammaproteobacteria; order Enterobacterales; family Erwiniaceae; genus Pantoea; species Pantoea sp. MT58. The sequence continues at coordinate 3,279,635 of NZ_CP061083.1, read as the reverse complement.
CATTGGTAAAGATCCCAGCTCTGACATTGCACTGATTCAGCTGAAGGACGCTAAAAATCTGACTGCTGTGAAAATCGCTGACTCCGACAGCCTGCGCGTCGGTGACTACACCGTGGCGATCGGCAACCCGTATGGTTTGGGTGAGACCGTCACCTCCGGGATCGTCTCGGCGCTGGGACGCAGCGGCCTGAACGTGGAAAACTACGAAAACTTTATCCAGACGGATGCGGCAATTAACCGGGGTAACTCCGGTGGTGCGCTGGTTAACCTTAATGGTGAACTGATAGGGATTAACACCGCTATTCTGGCGCCGGATGGCGGCAACATCGGTATCGGCTTTGCTATCCCAAGCAACATGGTTAAAAACCTGACGGCTCAGATGGTTGAGTTTGGTCAGGTGAAACGTGGCGAGCTGGGCGTGCAGGGGACTGAACTGAACTCCGAGCTGGCAAAAGCGATGAAGGTTGATGCACAGCGTGGTGCCTTTGTCAGCCAGGTGCTGCCAGACTCTGCGGCGGCTAAAGCGGGTATTAAAGCGGGTGACGTGATTGTTTCAATGAATGGCAAACCGCTGAGCAGCTTTGCTTCTCTGCGTGCGGAAGTGGGTTCGCTGCCGGTTGGCACCACACTGAAACTGGGCCTGCTGCGCGACGGCAAACCCGTTGATGTCTCGGTTACCTTGCAGCAGAGCAGCCAGGCGAAAGTGCAGTCCGCCACCATTTACAACGGCATTGAAGGGGCTGACCTCAGCAATGTTGAAACCGGTGATAAAGGTGTTCGCGTGGATAATGTGAAACCCGGCAGCGCCGCAGCGCGTATCGGCCTGAAAAAGGGTGACGTGATCCAGGGAGTTAACCAGCAGCCGGTAACCAACCTCGGTGAGCTGCGAAAAGTTCTCGACACCAAACCAGCCGTTCTGGCGCTGAATGTGAAACGTGGTGACAGCAGCATCTATCTGCTGATGCAGTAACGGTATAACAACTGTTCATGAGGTGGACTGCGGTCCGCCTTTTTTATGCCCGCCTTCCGCGCCGCCAGAGTGTGATGCTCTCCGCAAATTCGGTAAATGATTGCCCGGCTCTGTGCAGTTGCACAATGCTCTGTGCGCAACCCATGCGTATTCTGTTTCTCACCCTCTTTTCCAGGAGTAATGGATGGCTACCTATCACCTTGATGCCCGGCTGGCGCAGGATATCGTGGCACGCACCATGAAAATTATTGACAGTAATGTCAACGTGATGGATGCGCGGGGCCGAATCATCGGCAGCGGTGACCGGGAGCGTATTGGGGAGTTGCACGAAGGTGCGTTGCTGGTGCTCTCTCAGGGGCGTGTTGTCGATATTGATGAGGCGGTGGCTAAACATCTTCATGGTGTGCGGCCCGGCATTAATCTGCCGCTGCGCATCGACGGTGACATTGTCGGGGTCATTGGGCTGACGGGCGAGCCACTGACGCTGCGACATTATGGCGAACTGGTCTGCATGACCGCAGAGATGATGCTGGAACAGGCGCGATTGCTGCATATGCTGGCGCAGGACAGCCGTCTGCGTGAAGAGCTGGTGCTGAACCTGATCCGCAGCGATACCCTGTCGCCACAACTGACTGAATGGGCACAGCGGTTGGGCATCGATCTCAATCAGCCGCGTGTGGTCGCCGTGCTGGAAGTGGACAGCGGTCAGCTCGGCGTCGACAGCGCGATGTCAGAATTACAGCAGCTGCAAACGCTGCTGACCACGCCGGAGCGCGATAATCTGATCGCTATTGTGTCGCTGACCGAAATGGTGGTGCTGAAGCCCGCACTGAATGGACATGGACGCTACGACCAGGAGGATCATCGCCGCCGCGTGGAACAGTTACTGCAGCGGATGAAAGAGAGCGGACATTTACGGATGCGTATCGCACTGGGCAACTTCTTTACCGGGCCTGGCAGCATTGCACGCTCTTACCGGACCGCACGCACCACAATGATGGTGGGCAAGCAACGTATGCCCGAGTTACGCAGCTATTTTTATCAGGATCTGGTGTTGCCGGTGCTGCTCGACAGCCTGCGTGGCGGCTGGCAGGCCAACGAACTGGCCCGGCCACTGGCGAAGCTTAAGAGCATGGATAACAACGGCTTGCTGCGACGCACGTTAATCGCGTGGTTCACCCATAATGTCCAGCCAAGCGCCACCGCGCGTGCGCTGTTCATTCATCGCAATACGCTGGAATATCGGCTAAACCGGATTTCTGAACTCACCGGACTGAATCTTGGCCATTTCGATGACAGGCTGTTGCTCTATGTGGCTTTACAGCTGGATGAGCAGGGATAGGAGCCGAATTCAGGGCATAAAAAAAGGCCAGCAAAGCTGGCCTCTCTCGTCGGACAAAAAATTAACGGCTGTTACGGGTTAATTTTTCCAGATCCGATTCAATTTCAGTGATCTTGTGGGAAACCACGCTTTCTAGGTGACGCAGGTCATCCAGAATTTTGCGTTTCAGATCCACTTCAACCTGGTCACGCTGGCAAATCTGGTCCAGTTCATCGATGACATAACGCAGATTCGGGCTGATTTCCTGAACTTCTTTGTAGCCCTGGGTTGCGTGATCGGCAACAACAGTTTTGCGCTGACGCGGATATTTGAATTTGACGCTCTTTGCGAAAAACTCGCCTTTATCTTTGCGGAAGTAAATCTTCAGAATGTCGTTGTTGGCTTCCTGACGCAGGCTGTAGCGGTCAATGTCGTCCGGGTTACTGATACCTAAGCTTTTCAGATTGTCATACATAGCGTTGTTTCCATCAAAAGTGAGAAGCGCGCAGACTTGTTCATGACGTCCGTCAACTGTAGACATAAATAAGCGGGATGAACATTGCGCGACAGGATTTAACTGGCGCGGATTATGACCTGGATGAAAACTAAACGCACCAGTTAATTCGCGACGCGAAGCATGTTGTCCAGGAATAGCTGTAAAGAAAAGATGACGGGCTGCTTTCCAGCCCGTCATTTTACTCAGTCGATGGTGCGCAGCAGTTCGTTAATGCCGGTTTTACCCAGCGTCTTCGCATCCACTTTCTTCACGATCACGGCACAGTAGAGGCTGTAGCTGCCATCTTTAGACGGCAGGTTACCTGAGACCACGACGGAACCGGCAGGAACACGGCCGTAGTGGACTTCACCGGTTTCGCGGTCATAGATTTTGGTGCTCTGACCGATGTAAACGCCCATTGAGATCACTGAGCCTGCTTCAACAATCACGCCTTCAACGATTTCAGAGCGTGCACCGATGAAGCAGTTGTCTTCGATAATGGTCGGGTTTGCCTGCAACGGTTCCAGCACACCACCGATACCCACGCCGCCAGAAAGGTGAACGTTTTTACCAATCTGCGCACAGGAGCCGACAGTCGCCCAGGTGTCCACCATAGTGCCTTCATCCACGAAGGCGCCGATGTTGACGTAAGAAGGCATCAGGACCGTGTTGCGGGCGATATAAGCACCCTGACGAACAGCTGCAGGCGGCACGACGCGGAAACCCGCTTCTTTGAAACGCGCTTCATCCCAGCCAGCAAATTTCATCGGGACTTTGTCGTAGAAGCGGGTTTCTGAACCTTCCATTACCTGATTGTCATTAATGCGGAAAGAGAGCAGCACTGCTTTCTTCAGCCACTGATGCGTTACCCACTCGCCGTCGATCTTCTCAGCAACGCGCAGCTCACCGCTGTCCAGCAGGGAGATAACCTGGTTGATGGCATCGCGGGTTTCGCTGTCGACGCTGGCAGGGGTAATGTCAGCGCGACGTTCGAAGGCGGATTCAATAACGCTCTGTAACTGTTGCATATTTTTTTCCTGATCTGTCATGTGCGGTGCCGGACAACAGCCCGACACAAGTAAATAGAGTAATGTCTACAAATTGAATCTGGTCACACTTTATCGTTTGGATTAAGGGCCTCTGTCAACCGTTGTTGCAACGCTTTGCGCATTTCTTCATCCAGTGCCTGACGTTCGCTGTTGGCCAGAATAAATAAATCTTCGACCCGCTCGCCGATGGTGCTGATGCGTGCACCGTGCAGTGAGACACCCAGATCGGCAAAGACTTCGCCGACCCGCGCCAGCAGGCCTGGCTGATCCAGCGCCACCAGTTCCAGGTAGCTGCGACGGTCAGTGTGCGTTGGCAGAAAGTTCACTTCGGTATCCACGCTGAAATGCCGCAGTTTGGCCGACGGACGACGGGTACGCGGCGGCACCCAATCTGACTGAGTGATTGCCTGTTCCAGCGCCTGAATGATCATCGGATGGCGATCGGGGGAGAGCGGGCTGCCATCCGGTTCCAGCACAATAAAGGTATCCATTGCCATGCCGTCCCGGCTGGTGAAGATTTGCGCGTCGTGAACGCTGAGGTTACGACGGTCGAGTTCACCGGCCACAGCAGCAAACAGATGAGGCCGATCGGGACTCCAGATAAAAATTTCGGTCCCGCCACGGGTGGCCTGCGGGCTGACCAGCACCAGCGGTTTTTTCAGATCGTGAACCAGCAGGTGGCGGGCATGCCACGCAATCTGATTCGGCGTATGGCGCAGGAAGTAGTCCGCGCGGCAACGATTCCAGATCTGGTGCAGACGCTCTTCATCAATGTTATCCATCCGCAGCAGTGCCAGTGCCTGCAGGCGATGATGACGCACCCGTTCCCGCAAATCCGGACTGTTTTCCATACCGCGTCGTAACTGCTTCTCGGTGGCGAAAAACAGCTCGCGTAACAGGCTCTGCTTCCAGCTGTTCCACAGACTTTCATTGGTGGCGCAGATATCGGCCACGGTCAGACAAACCAGATAGCGCAGCCGGTTCTCATTCTGCATCACCTCAGCAAACTGCTGGATCACCGTCGGATCCTGAATATCGCGACGCTGCGCCGTGACAGACATCAGCAGGTGATGACGAACCAGCCAGGCCACCAGTTGAGTTTCACGTGAGTTAAGGCCATGCATTTCAGCGAACTCAAGCGCATCCTGCGCGCCAAGAATAGAGTGATCGCCGCCGCGCCCTTTGGCAATATCATGCAGCAGCGCAGCCATCAGTAACAGCTCCTGCTGCGGCAGGCGTGGCCATAACTCGACACACAGTGGATGCTGCGGACGGGTGGCTTCATTGGCGAAGCTTTCCAGCTTCTGCAGGACACGAATAGTATGCTCATCCACGGTGTAGGCATGGAACAGATCAAACTGCATCTGTCCGACGATATGCCCCCACAGCGGTGTATAGGCCCACAGCACGCTATGACGATGCATCGGCACCAGCGCCCGGCTCACCGCGCCGGGATGGCGCAGAATTGACATAAACGTGCGTCGCGCTTCCGGAATCTGACACAGCGGCTGTTTAAGATGTCGACGTGCATGGCGCAGGTGACGCAGGGTGGTGGAGTAGATCCCTTTGATACTGTCGTTACGCACCATCACGTAGAACATGCGCAGAATCGCCTGCGGTTCGCGGGTGAACAGCGTTTCGTCGCGCAGGTCGATCAAATCACCCCGCAGCTGGAAATCGTCATCGATAGATCTGGGTTTTTCACTGGTGGAAAGCGCCAGAATCGCCTCATCAAACAGCTGCAGCAGCATCTGGTTCAGTTCACCGATACGCCGTGTGACCCGATAGAAATCTTTCATCATGCGTTCGACAGGCTCATTGCCTTCGCCCTGGTAATTCAGGCGCTGCGCCACACTGAGCTGGCGATCGAATAGCAGGCGGTTATCGTAGCGGGGGAGGGAAAGATGCAGGGCAAAGCGGATGCGCCAGAGAAACTCCTGACATTCGTTGAGTTCGCTGCGCTCAGCGTCAGTGAGGAAACCAAAGCCGACCATCTCATCCAGGGTAGTGGCACCAAAATGGCGTCGGGCAACCCACTGCAGCGTATGGATGTCTCGCAGGCCACCGGGACTGCTTTTGATATCGGGCTCGAGGTTATAACTGGTGCCGTGATAACGCTTGTGGCGCTCCTGCTGCTCATCAATTTTGGCGGCGAAAAAGCGGGATGAGGGCCAGAAACCGTCGCTGAAGATATTTTTCTGCAGTTCCAGAAACAGCGCCACATCGCCAGTCAGCATCCGTGATTCGATCAGGTTGGTGGCGACGGTCAGATCAGACAATCCCTCCAGCAGACACTCTTCCAGCGTGCGGACGCTGTGGCCCACTTCCAGTTTAAGATCCCACATCAGCGTTAAGAGATCGCTGGTGCGTTGCGCAGCCTGTTCATCCAGCGGCTGGCGGCTGAGGATCAGAACATCGATATCAGAGAGCGGATGCAGTTCGGCACGGCCATAGCCGCCAACGGCGACCAGCGCGGTAGACGGCATTTCATCAAAGCCAAAGAAGCGCCACAGGCGACGCAGCAGCCGATCAATAAACAGCGTGCGGGCATCGATCAGCGGCTCAACGGGTTCACCGGCATCAAACGCGGCAGCCAGATGTTGCTGAAACAGCTCCAGCCTCGGCTTCAGAATGTCGCGGGTCAGCTGGTCGTCACCCCATTCGGCTGGCGAATCAACCAGACCGTTTTTCACATCTTCCGACAGACTCACGCTCATGCAGCTCTTCTCTTTTTTAGCCAAAAAAAAGCCGGCTCAGCGCCGGCTTGATCTGTTTTGGGGGAATTACCCTTCGGCGACGAGCACAGCGGGCAGCGTGTCGTCTTTGCGCAGGGTTAAAATCTCACAGCCGTTTTCCGTCACCACAATAGTATGCTCATACTGCGCGGACAAGCTGCGATCTTTGGTTTTTACCGTCCAGCCATCTTTCATGGTGCGGATGCGGTAATCCCCGGCATTGACCATCGGTTCTACTGTAAAGGTCATACCCGCCTGTAACACGACGCCGCTATCATCGGCATCGTAATGCAATACCTGAGGCTCTTCGTGGAATCCCTTGCCGATGCCGTGACCGCAATATTCGCGTACGACAGAGAAGTCGTTTGCTTCAACATACTTCTGAATGGCACGACCCAACTCGCGCAGGCGGATGCCGGGCTTAATCAGACGCAGGGAAAGATAGAGGCTCTCCTGCGTGACGCGGCACAGGCGCTCACCCTGAATAGTGGGTTTACCAACAATAAACATCTTTGAGGTATCACCGTGGTACTCATCTTTAATGACGGTGACATCGATATTGACGATATCGCCATCTTTCAGAGGGCGATCGTCACTGGGAATCCCGTGGCAAACCACTTCATTCACCGAGATGCAGACTGATTTCGGAAAACCGTGATAGCCAAGGCAGGCAGAGACGGCCTGCTGCTTCTGCGTGATGTGTTCGTGGCAGATACGGTCCAGCTCGCCGGTGGTGACACCCGGTTGAACATGAGGCTCGATCATCTCCAGCACTTCGGCGGCCAGTCGGCCCGCGACGCGCATTTTTTCGATTTCTTCAGGGGTTTTGATTGAAATTGCCATTAAATTAATCCGCAGTTGTCGAAATTTTCGACAATAATAAGGTCTGTGCTGTCATGTTAGCAGCCAGCAAATGGGCTGCCAAATAGAGAACGCGCTGGCGCTCATCAGTGATCATTTATTGGCGTCCCATGGTGGTTTGTGGTATAAAGCGCGCCGACGATTCTCTGTATGGCTGTTTCGGTCAGCAGGAAACGCATAACTCTCATTATGTGTAATAAAACACACATGTATCGACACATACGCCGGGGTGCCTTGAAAGAGGTCGGTCGTATGGGATACATGGAGGCCCAACCCCAATCAAACTTTAGAGGTTTTATCATGGCAACTGTTTCCATGCGCGACATGCTCCAGGCTGGTGTTCACTTCGGTCACCAGACCCGTTACTGGAACCCAAAAATGAAGCCATTCATCTTTGGTGCACGTAACAAGGTTCACATCATCAACCTGGAAAAAACTGTACCTATGTTCAACGAAGCTCTGGCTGAACTGAACAAGATCTCTTCCCGTAAAGGTAAGATCCTGATCGTAGGTACTAAGCGCGCTGCTGCCCAGGCAGTAAAAGAGTCTGCACTGAGCTGCGACCAGTTCTTCGTAAACCACCGCTGGTTGGGTGGCATGCTGACCAACTGGAAAACCGTGCGTCAGTCAATCAAGCGTCTGAAAGATCTGGAGATTCAGTCTCAGGATGGCACTTTCGACAAACTGACCAAAAAAGAAGCGCTCATGCGTGCGCGTGAGCTGGCCAAGCTGGAAAACAGCCTGGGCGGTATCAAAGACATGGGCGGTCTGCCAGACGCACTGTTTGTTGTTGATGCTGATCACGAACACATCGCAATCAAAGAAGCAAACAACCTGGGTATCCCGGTATTTGCTATCGTTGATACCAACTCAGATCCAGATGGCGTTGATTTCGTTATCCCAGGTAACGACGATGCGATCCGTGCTGTAAACCTGTACCTGACTGCCGTTGCGACTACCGTTCGCGAAGGCCGCTCTCAGGACCTGGCTGAGCAAGCTGAAGAAGCGTCTTTAGAAAACGCTTAATTAAGGTTTGCTCTGCATAAGAGCCCTTAGCATTCAGATGTGATCTGTAAGGGGCCTATACTGGCCCCTTTATTTTATCTAAGTCTGTCACGCCCCCAACCGGACGGCGGGACAGAGTAAATTTTCCGCAAATAAGTGTCTGCTGGTGCAAACGTACTCAGGCACGAACCGAGGATTCTGGAATGGCTGACATTACCGCTGCATTGGTAAAAGAACTGCGCGAGCGTACTGGCGCTGGCATGATGGATTGCAAAAAAGCGCTGACTGAAGCGAACGGCGACATTGAGCTGGCGATTGAGAACATGCGTAAGTCTGGCGCAATCAAAGCAGCGAAAAAAGCAGGCAACGTTGCTGCTGATGGCGTAATCAAAACCAAGATCGTTGGCGACTACGGCGTGATTCTGGAAGTGAACTGCCAGACTGACTTCGTTGCAAAAGATGGCGGTTTCCAGGCGTTCGCAGACAAAGTTCTGGAAGCGGCTGCCGCTAATCGCGTTACCGACGTTGAAGTTCTGAAAGCGCAGTTCGAAGAAGAGCGCGTTGCACTGGTTGCTAAAATCGGTGAGAACATCAACATCCGTCGCGTTGCAATCCTGGAAGGCGCAGAGCTGGGCAGCTACCTGCACGGCGCACGTATCGGCGTTCTGGTTTCAGCGAAAGGCGCTAACGAAGATCTGATCAAACAGATCGCAATGCACGTTGCAGCAAGCAAACCTGAATTCGTTAAGCCAGAAGACGTTTCTGCTGACGTGGTTGATAAAGAGTACCAGGTTCAGCTGGACATCGCGATGCAGTCTGGCAAGCCAAAAGAGATCGCAGAGAAGATGGTTGAAGGCCGTATGAAGAAATTCACCGGCGAAGTCTCTCTGACAGGTCAGGCTTTCGTTATCGACCCAAGCAAAACCGTTGGCCAGGCTCTGAAAGAGCAGGGCGCTGACGTGATTAACTTCATCCGCTTCGAAGTGGGTGAAGGCATCGAGAAAGTTGAGTCTGACTTCGCTGCAGAAGTTGCAGCAATGTCCAAACAGTCTTAATGCTTTGAAAGAACCGCCATCCGGCGGTTCTTTTTTGTCTGTGAATCGCAACAGACACGTTTTCAGTTTCATCCCAATAGCATTTTCTTTGCGGTAAGCGGATGATCGATCAGAATTTACTTCTCCTTTACACCCAATCTTCCAGGAAGAACTGACCATGGCGACCAACGCAAAACCTGTTTATCAACGTATCCTGCTTAAACTCAGCGGCGAAGCTCTGCAAGGCGCTGAAGGTTTTGGTATCGACGCGAGTGTGCTTGACCGCATGGCACAAGAGGTAAAAGAGCTGGTTGAACTGGGCATCCAGGTTGGCGTAGTGATTGGCGGAGGGAACCTGTTCCGTGGCGCAAGCCTGCAGCAGGCAGGGATGAACCGCGTCGTGGGTGACCACATGGGTATGCTGGCAACCGTGATGAACGGCCTGGCGATGCGTGATGCACTGCACCGCGCCTATGTGAACGCACGCCTGATGTCAGCGATTCCACTGAATGGCGTCTGCGACAACTACAGCTGGGCAGAAGCGATCAGCCTGCTGCGTAACAACCGCGTGGTGATTTTCTCCGCCGGTACCGGTAACCCGTTCTTTACCACCGACTCTGCGGCGTGTTTGCGCGGCATTGAGATTGAAGCGGACGTGGTGCTGAAAGCGACCAAAGTTGACGGCGTCTACTCTGCCGACCCGGTGAAAAGCCCGGACGCAACGCTTTATGAGCAACTGAGCTATGCTGAAGTACTGGATAAAGAGCTGAAAGTGATGGATCTGGCGGCCTTTACCCTGGCGCGTGACCACAAATTGCCTATCCGTGTTTTCAACATGAATAAACCTGGCGCACTGCGTCGTGTAGTGATGGGTGAAAAAGAAGGGACTCTGATTACGCATTAATACCCGAGGCGAGATAAAATAAGGTATATTCTGTCAGCGCGATGAGAATGCATCGCGCACCAGTCAGGATTATCGATGATTATCGATCCCGCTTCCGGTTATGCCGGAACTGGCCAGGTCAAACCGAATCCAAGGGTTTCAACGTGATTAACGACATCAAAAAAGATGCTGACACGCGCATGGAAAAATGCGTTGAAGCATTCAAAACTACCATCAGCAAAGTGCGCACCGGTCGTGCTTCACCTTCGCTGCTTGACGGCATCGTCGTCGAATATTACGGCACGCCGACGCCACTGCGTCAGCTGGCTTCTGTCACTGTGGAAGATTCACGCACGCTGAAAATCAACGTGTTTGACCGTTCACTGAGTCCGGCAGTCGAAAAAGCGATCATGAAGTCTGATCTCGGTCTGAACCCAAGTTCAGCCGGTACCGACATCCGTGTTCCGCTGCCTGCCCTGACAGAAGAGCGTCGTAAAGATCTGATTAAAATCGTGCGCGGCGAAGCCGAGCAGGGCCGTGTGTCGGTACGTAACGTCCGTCGCGATGCCAACGATAAAATCAAAGCGCTGCTGAAAGATAAAGAGATCAGCGAAGACGACGAACGTCGTGCGCAGGATGAAGTGCAAAAAATGACCGATGCGTACATCAAGAAAGTTGATGCCGCACTGTCTGAAAAAGAGTCGGAGCTGATGGATTTCTAATCCCATCACTGCCGGACAAAACGCCGTACAGAGAGGTATTCGTATGAATGCGACATCTGGCGGCGTTTTACATTGTGCCTGAGGGCACGCTGACTTCACACGGATAGCCTCATGAAGCGATTAACTCTGCTGGGATCCACCGGCTCGATCGGCACCAGTACGCTGGCAGTGGTTCGCGCCAACCCGGCGCTTTATCAGATTACTGCGCTGGTCGCTGGCCACAATGTGGCGCTGATGGCCGAACAGTGTGCGGCTTTTACGCCGCGCTACGCCTGCATGGCAGATGAGGCATCCGCCGCTGCGCTGCGTGAGCGACTGAGAGCAATCAGGATCGATACTGAAGTGCTCTCCGGCGTTCAGGCAGCCTGTGAGCTGGCTGCGCTGGATGACGTGGATCAGGTGATGGCGGCAATTGTCGGCGCATCCGGTTTGCTGCCGACGCTGGCAGCCATTCGCGCCGGAAAAACGGTGCTGCTGGCCAACAAAGAATCGCTTGTCACCTGCGGCCGTTTGTTTATGGAGGCGGTGCGTCATCATAACGCGCAGTTACTACCAGTCGACAGTGAGCATAACGCCATTTTTCAGAGTTTACCGGCTACCATCCAGCATCAGTTAGGTTACGCTGACCTGCGGGATAATGGCATTGAGTCGATTATCCTTACGGGATCGGGTGGTCCTTTTCGTGACACAGATTTAGCTGATCTTAGCGCCATGTCGCCGGATCAGGCCTGTGCACATCCGAACTGGTCGATGGGGAGAAAAATCTCTGTTGATTCGGCCACCATGATGAATAAAGGTCTTGAGTACATTGAAGCCCGTTGGTTGTTTAATGCCAGCGCAGCGCAGATGGAAGTGATACTTCACCCACAGTCGGTGATTCACTCCATGGTGCGATACTGCGATGGCAGCGTGCTGGCTCAGTTAGGTTCTCCCGATATGCGTACGCCTATTGCCCACAGCATGGCCTGGCCATCGCGCATCAATGCAGGTGTGACGCCGCTGGATTTTACCCGCATGTCGGCGCTCTCTTTTGCAGAACCTGACTTTAGTCGCTATCCCTGTCTGAAACTGGCCATTGATGCCTGTGAGGCAGGGCAGGCGGCGACCACCACGCTAAATGCTGCCAATGAGGTTGCCGTCGCGGCTTTCCTGAATCACCAGATCCGCTTCACCGACATTGCCGCGCTTAATAGCGCAGTGATGGCGGCACAAGTGTGTCCGGAGCCGGATTCGGTGGACGCTGTCCTTGACATCGATCGCACTGCGCGCGCGCTGGCAACAGAAATGTTGCCGCGCTTCACGTCGTGAAACCGATCGTTATGAGGCCATTTGTTCGCTTCAGGTGAAAATGGTATAGTCGCTGGCTCGCGTTTCACGGTCTGTCACCGAATTCGGTGTAGCCCGGCACTAAGCGTGTGCCGGGATTTGAATCGGGCGCAATGTATTCAGAAAACACAGCATTTCTGATGAAAGGAATTGGTTAAGCGTTATGTCGTCTAACAATCACAACAACACTGATGACCAGCAGGGAAACGGTCCGCGCCACGTCGCTATCATCATGGATGGCAATGGTCGCTGGGCCAAAAATCAGGGAAAATTGCGTATTTCAGGCCACAAAGCCGGTGTTAAATCGGTGCGTCGTGCCGTCAGCTTTGCGGTCAATAACAATCTTGAAGCCCTGACGCTTTATGCCTTCAGTAGTGAAAACTGGAGCCGTCCTGCGCAGGAAGTCACCGCGTTAATGGAACTGTTTGTCTGGGCACTCGACAGTGAAGTAAAGAGCCTGCATAAACACAACGTTCGCTTACGTGTCATTGGCGATACCAGCCGTTTCAGCCCCCGCATTCAGGAACGTATTCGTCGTTCTGAGACCCTGACTGCAAATAATACCCGTCTGACGCTCAACATTGCTGCCAACTATGGCGGCCGTTGGGATATTATCGAAGGCGTGAAAAAACTGGCTGAACAGGTTCAGGAAGGATTACTGCGACCTGACCAGATTACCGAAGAGAGCCTGACGTCGCAGCTCTGCATGCAGGAGCTGGCGCCAGTGGATTTAGTGATAAGGACCGGGGGAGAGCATCGGATTAGCAACTTCCTGCTGTGGCAGATTGCCTATGCTGAATTCTATTTTACCGATGTGCTCTGGCCGGATTTCGATGAACACGTTTTTGAAGGTGCACTGAATGCATTCTCTCTGCGGGAGCGTCGTTTTGGCGGCGCTGCACCAGGCGGCGCCTGAGCAATCTGGGGGTAACCTTTGCTGAAGTCTCGTCTTATTACCGCGTTGATATTAATTCCGCTGGTAATAGCTGCACTATTCTGGTTACCGCCTGTTGGCTTCGCCCTGACAACGATTGTTATCTGCATGCTGGCAGCCTGGGAATGGGGTCAGTTTGCAGGCATGGCATCACGGCAACAGCGTGTCTGGCTGGCTGTACTTTGTGGTCTGTTGCTGGCGCTGATGCAGTTTACGCTGCCACCTTATCAACACACGGTGCATCTGCCACAGATTGCGACATCGCTTTGGGCGTCGCTGGTGTGGTGGGTCGCGGCACTGCTGCTGGTGCTTACCTATCCCGCTTCCGCGGCTTTCTGGCGTCATTCGCGTCCACTTCGCTTACTGTTTGGCGTATTAACGCTGGTGCCCTTTTTCTGGGGCATGGTGGCGCTGCGCCAGTATCACTATGAAACCGACCACTTCGCCGGAGCCTGGTGGCTGCTGTTTGTGCTGCTGCTGGTGTGGGGAGCGGATTCCGGTGCTTACATGTTTGGCAAGATGTTCGGCAAGCACAAGCTGGCGCCGAAAGTCTCACCAGGCAAAACCTGGGAAGGCTTCCTGGGCGGCCTGGTTTCATCGGCGCTGATTGCGCTGCTGTTTGCCACGCTGGCGCCGCTGACGGTCTCCACCGGTACGCTGGTGATTTGCGCGGTTATCGCGACGCTGGCCTCTGTTCTGGGTGACCTCACCGAGAGTATGTTTAAACGTGAAGCGGGCATTAAAGACAGTGGTAATCTGATCCCCGGTCATGGCGGCATGCTTGATCGTATTGATAGTCTGACTGCGGCGGTGCCGGTGTTTGCCTGTTTATTGCTGCTGGTGTTCCGCACCCTTTAAGGACAGGCAAAGATGTTGAGTATAATCTGGAGTTTCTTCGCCTTTATCGTTGCGCTGGGCGTGTTGATTACCGTGCATGAGTTTGGCCACTTCTGGGTCGCTCGTCGCTGTGGTGTCAAAGTTGAGCGCTTTTCTATTGGTTTTGGTAAGGCGCTCTGGCAGCGCCGTGATCGTCACGGCACCGAATTTGTCATCGCGCTGATCCCGCTCGGCGGCTACGTTAAAATGCTCGACGAACGTGTCGAAAGCGTGCCCGCCGAGCTGCGTCATCAGGCTTTTAATAACAAAGCCGTCTGGCAACGCGCCTCCATTATTGCGGCAGGGCCTGTCGCTAACTTTATCTTTGCCATCTTTGCCTACTGGGTTGTGTTTATTCACGGCGTACCAGGTGTACGCCCGGTAATCGGTGAAATTTTAAACGGTTCGGTCGCTGCAGAAGCGCAAATTACGCCCGGCATGGAACTTAAGGCTGTTGACGGTATCGAAACGCCTGACTGGGATGCTGTGCGTATGGCGCTGGTGGGTAAAATCGGCGATAGCAGCACCACGTTAACCGTGGCCCGATTTGGCGAAGATGCAACCCAGCAGAAGCAGCTGGATTTGCGTAACTGGCAGTTTGAGCCTGATAAGCAGGATCCGGTCGTTGCATTAGGGATTCAGCCACGCGGTCCGCAAATTGAGACCACACTGGCAGAAGTGCAGGCGAACTCGCCAGCGAGTGAAGCCGGTTTGCAAGCAGGCGACAGGATCGTTAAAGTCGATGGTCAGCCATTATCGCAGTGGCAGACTTTTGTCACGCAGGTCCGGGATAATCCCGGTAAAAGCATGGCGCTTGAAGTGGATCGCGGCGGTGAATCAATTGCGCTGACGATGACGCCAGAAGCGAAAAATGGCAGTAAGGCGGGCTTTGCGGGAGTGATTCCGCGTATCGTCCCGCTGCCAGAAGAGTACAAGACGGTAAGGCAGTATGGCGCATTTGCGGCAATCGGTGAGGCCAGTGTAAAAACCTGGCAATTGATGAAGCTCACTGTTTCCATGCTGGGCAAGTTAATAACCGGTGATGTGAAGCTGAACAACCTGAGCGGGCCAATTTCGATTGCGCAGGGTGCAGGATTGTCAGCTGAGTACGGGTTGATTTACTACCTGATGTTCCTGGCGTTGATTAGCGTCAACCTGGGCATCATCAACCTGTTCCCTTTGCCGGTTTTAGATGGTGGGCACTTGCTCTTCCTTGCGATCGAAAAGATCAAAGGTGGACCGGTGTCCGAGCGAGTTCAGGACTTTAGTTATCGCATCGGTTCGATTTTACTGGTGCTGTTAATGGGGCTTGCACTTTTCAATGATTTCTCACGTTTGTAACCGCTGGAACGCGAACATTCGAGGGATGTGTTAGGAAAACGCATAACAACGATGGCGATGAAAAAGTTGCTCATAGCGTCGCTGCTGTTTAGCAGCGCCACCGTTTACGGTGCAGACGATTTCGTGGTGAAGGATATTCATTTCGAAGGGCTGCAGCGAGTCGCCGTCGGCGCGGCTCTGCTGAGCATGCCAGTACGGGTTGGCGATACGGTGAATGACGATGATGTCAGAAATACCATTCGCTCGCTGTTCGCTACTGGCAACTTTGAGGATGTTCAGGTCCTGCGAGACGGTACAACGCTGATTGTCCAGGTCAAAGAACGTCCTACCATTGCCAGCATTACCTTCACCGGTAACAAAGCGGTGAAAGAGGATCAGCTCAAACAAAATCTGGAAGCCTCAGGTGTGCGTGTCGGCGAAGCGCTGGACCGCACCACTATCTCTTCTATTGAGAAAGGCCTTGAGGATTTCTACTACAGCGTCGGTAAATACACCGCCAACGTGAAAGCGGTGGTGACACCCCTGCCGCGTAACCGTGTCGATCTGAAGCTGGTCTTTACCGAGGGTGTCTCTGCCAAAATTCAGCAGATCAACATTGTCGGTAATAAAGCCTTTAGCTCTGATGAACTGATCTCCCGTTTCCAGCTGCGTGATGAAGTGCCGTGGTGGAACGTAGTAGGCGATCGTAAATACCAGAAGCAGAAACTGGCAGGTGACCTTGAGACTCTGCGCAGCTTCTATCTGGATCGCGGCTATGCACGCTTCAATATCGATTCGACACAGGTCAGCCTGACGCCAGATAAAAAAGGCATCTACATCACGGTGAACATCACCGAGGGTGACCAGTACAAAATTGCTGGCGTAATCGTCAATGGCAGCATGGCGGGTCACTCCGCAGAAATTGAACATCTGACCAAAATTCCGGCAGGCGAGCTCTATAACGGCGCCAAAGTCACGAAAATGGAAGATGACATCAAGAAACTGCTGGGCCGCTACGGCTATGCCTATCCGCGTGTAGTCACACAGCCAGAAATCAACGACGCCGACAAAACCGTGAAACTGCACATCAACGTGGATGCGGGTAACCGTTACTACGTGCGTAATGTTCGTTTCGAAGGTAATGACACGTCAAAAGACTCGGTGTTACGTCGCGAAATGCGTCAGATGGAAGGCGCATGGCTGGGCAGCGATCTGGTTGAACAGGGTAAAGAGCGTCTGAACCGCACCGGTTACTTTGAAACCGTGGATGTGGATACCCAGCGTGTACCAGGCTCGCCTGACCAGGTTGACGTGGTCTACAAAGTTAAAGAGCGTAACACCGGTACTTTCAACTTCGGCGTCGGTTACGGCACTGAAAGTGGTGTGAGTTTCCAGGTTGGCGTAACGCAGGATAACTGGCTGGGCACCGGTAATACCGTGGGCATCAGCGGGACCAAAAACGATTACCAGACCTATGCTGAATTCTCGCTTACTGACCCTTACTTCACCGTTGACGGTGTGAGTCTGGGTGGTCGTCTGTTCTACAACGACTTCAAAGCAGACAATGCTGACCTTTCTGACTATACCAACAAGAGTTATGGTCTGGATGGCACACTTGGCTTCCCGGTTAACGAAAACAACACCCTGCGTGTCGGTCTGGGCTATGTCCACAATGACCTGTCAAACATGCAGCCGCAGGTTGCGATGTGGCGTTACCTTGACTCGGTTGGTAAGCCGCAGCAGCTTAATGACAAAGGCGAATTCTCAGCAGATGACTTCACCTTTAACTACGGCTGGACTTACAACACCCTGGACCGCGGATTCTTCCCGACATCCGGTAACCGCACTAACCTGAATGGTAAAGTGACGATTCCTGGTTCAGATAACAGCTTCTATAAGGCCACGCTGGATAGTCAGCAGTATGTGCCGATTAACCAGGATCGTACCTGGGTGCTGTTGGGACGTGGTCGTATCGGCTATGGCGATGGACTCGGCGGCAAAGAGATGCCGTTCTACGAGAACTTCTATGCCGGTGGTTCAAGCACGGTTCGCGGCTTCCAGTCCAACACCATTGGACCGAAAGCAGCCTACTTTAATAACAACTCGTCGAACTGCCGAATTGCCGATCCAAATGGCGTTTGTAAGTCTGACGATGCGGTGGGCGGTAACGCCATGGCGATCGCCAGCCTTGAGCTGATCACGCCAACGCCGTTCCTGAGCGAGAAGTATGCTAACTCGGTGCGTACCTCGGTGTTCGTCGATGCCGGTACCGCGTGGGATACCCATTGGGAAAATACAGCGGAAACGCGTGCGGCAGGCATTCCTGACTACAGCGATCCAAACAACATTCGTGTATCAAGCGGTGTTGCGTTGCAGTGGATGTCACCGCTTGGCCCGCTGGTGTTCTCTTACGCCCAGCCGTTCAAGAAAGTCGATGGAGACAAGTCAGAGCAGTTCCAGTTTAACATTGGTAAAACCTGGTAATGTTCTGAGCAAGGATGCATAGCTGAAGTATTGCTGCCGGGCAGCACCTGTTGCTGTTCCGGCGCAAACACTGTGTCGCTGACACAAACGTTGATGGTAAGGAGTTTATAGTGAAAAAGTTGTTGTGTGCCGCAGGTCTGGGTCTTGCTTTAGCGGTTTCCGCTGGTGTTCAGGCTGCTGACAAAATTGCAGTGGTAAACGTGTCCAGCATTTTCCAACAGTTACCGCAACGTGCGACTGTTGCTAAACAGCTGGAAAACGAGTTCAAAGGCCGTGCAACTGAGTTGCAGAGCCAGGAGCGCGATCTGCAAACTAAAATGCAGCGTCTGCAGCGTGACGGTTCTACCATGAAGGCAAGCGAACGCAGCCGCATGGAAAAAGATGTCATGTCTCAGCGTGAAGCGTTCTCTTCAAAAGCACAGGCTTTTGAGCAGGATAACCGTCGTCGTCAGATGGAAGAGCGTAACAAGCTGCTGAGCCGTATTCAGGATGCCGTTAAGAAAGTCGCTGACAGCGATGGTTACGACGTCGTGATCGACGCCAACGCGGTGGCTTATGCATCAAACGCAAAAGACATCACAGCTGACGTGCTGAAACAGGTTAAATAATTCATGTCATCTATTCGACTGGCTGATTTAGCCCAGCAGTTGGATGCAGAATTGCACGGAGATGGCGATATCGTCATCTCCGGTATTGCTTCTATGCAATCCGCCACAACTGGCCAAATCACTTTTCTTGCAAACAGCCGTTACCGCGAGCAACTCGCCCTGATTAAGGCCTCAGCCGTGGTGCTGACGGAAGCGGATCTGGAGTGGTGTAATACCGCAGCGCTGGTAGTGAAAAATCCCTACCTGACTTATGCGCGTATGGCACAAATACTCGATACCACGCCACAGCCGGCGCAAAATATCGCCCCCAGCGCGGTAATTGACCCCTCAGCCCGACTCGGCAACAATGTCGCCATTGGCGCCAATGCAGTGATCGAAGCGGATGTTGAGCTGGGTGACAACGTAGTTATTGGTGCGGGATGTTTTGTTGGCAAAAAAACCCGTATTGGCAGTGGCACCCGTCTCTGGGCCAACGTCTCTGTTTATCACGAGATCGAAATTGGCCAGGATTGTCTGATTCAGTCAGGTACCGTCATCGGTTCTGATGGTTTCGGCTATGCCAACGATCGCGGTAACTGGGTGAAAATCCCGCAGTTAGGCGCGGTAATTATCGGCGATCGCGTCGAAATAGGGGCCTGCACCACCATCGATCGCGGTGCGCTTGATAACACTCTGATCGGCAATGGTGTTATCATAGACAACCAGTGCCAGATCGCTCACAACGTAGTTATTGGCGACAATACTGCGGTTGCAGGCGGTGTGATCATGGCGGGTAGTCTGAAGATTGGACGTTACTGTATGATTGGCGGTGCCAGCGTCATTAACGGCCATATGGAAATCTGTGACAAAGTAACGGTGACCGGTATGGGTATGGTCATGCGTCCTATCACAGAGCCAGGCGTTTATTCGTCAGGCATTCCGCTGCAACCCAACAAAACCTGGCGTAAAACTGCAGCGCTGGTGATGAACATCGATGATATGAGCAAACGCTTAAAAGCCATCGAGCGCAAGGTCGGCAAAGACGACTAACCGCCATCCCAAAACTGACCGGCTTTCATAATAAAAATGTTAAGCAGGGAAGCCCGGCGCCACAGTACCTATTTGCGGCCTGCGGAAGATCATTTTGATCTGTGCAGGCCGTGTTATTGATGTCATCAGATTTTTAGGACAGGAAGAGTATTTTGACTACTGAAACTCATACTCTGAAAATTGAAGAGATTTTAGAGCTGCTGCCGCATCGCTATCCGTTTCTGCTGGTAGACCGTGTGCTGGAATTTGAAGAGCACAAATACCTGCGTGCAGTGAAGAACGTTTCTGTTAATGAACCGTTTTTCCAGGGGCACTTCCCTGGTAAACCGATTTTTCCTGGCGTTCTGATCCTGGAAGCGATGGCGCAGGCCACCGGTATTCTGGCGTTTAAAAGCGTAGGTAAACTGGAGCCAGGCGAACTCTATTACTTTGCCGGTATCGACAGTGCCCGCTTTAAGCGTCCTGTGGTACCAGGTGACCAAATGATCATGGAAGTCACTTTCGAGAAAACCCGCCGTGGTCTGACCCGCTTTAAAGGCGTGGCGACTGTTGACGGTAAAATCGTTTGTGAAGCGACCATGATGTGTGCCCGCAGCCGGGAGGCATAATTCGTGATTGATCCAACCGCCACTATCCATCCCAGTTCTGTCATCGAAGAGGGCGCTATCATTGGCGCCCGTGTTCACATTGGCCCGTTTTGCTTTATCGGCGCGAATGTTGAGATTGGTGAAGGAACAGTACTGAAGTCACATGTTGTGGTGAATGGCCACACGCGTATCGGTAAAGATAATCAGATCTACCAGTTTGCCTCAATTGGCGAAGTGAATCAGGATCTGAAATATGCCGGTGAGCCAACACGGGTTGAGATCGGTGATCGCAACCGTATTCGTGAAAGCGTGACGATTCATCGCGGCACCACGCAGGGTGGCCATGTCACCACAGTGGGCAGCGATAATCTGCTGATGGTCAATGTCCACATTGCGCATGACTGCGTGATTGGTAACCGCTGTATCTTCGCGAACAATGCCACCCTGGGTGGTCACGTGACGGTCGATGATTTCGCCATTATTGGCGGCATGACAGCGGTACATCAGTGGTGCATCATCGGTGCGCACGTGATGGTTGGTGGCTGTTCCGGCGTGGCGCAGGATGTTCCGCCTTACGTTATTGCGCAGGGTAACCATGCGACGCCGTTCGGTATCAATATTGAGGGTCTTAAGCGTCGTGGCTTCAGCAAAGAGTCGTTGCATGCGATTCGCAACGCTTACAAGCTGCTCTATCGCAGTGGCAGAACGCTGGAAGAAGTGAAGCCGGAGATCGAAGCCATTGCGCAACAGCACAGCGAAGTGCAGCCTTTCTACGACTTCTTTACCCGTTCAACCCGTGGATTAATTCGTTAATCCATGTCAGCGCGTCCTTTAACGATTGCCCTGGTCGC
Organism: Pantoea sp. MT58; assembly: GCF_014495885.1. Lineage (NCBI taxonomy): Bacteria > Pseudomonadati > Pseudomonadota > Gammaproteobacteria > Enterobacterales > Erwiniaceae > Pantoea > Pantoea sp. MT58. Next base: position 3,258,544 of record NZ_CP061083.1, on the reverse strand, counting down.
CGGAGAAACCTCCGGCGATATTCTTGGTGCAGGTCTGATTCGTGCCCTGAAAGTGCGCCATCCTGATGCACGCTTTGTCGGTGTGGCGGGCCCACTGATGCAGGCTGAAGGGTGTGAAGCCTGGTATGAGATGGAAGAGTTAGCGGTAATGGGCATTGTCGAGGTGCTGGGTCGCCTGCGACGCCTGCTGACAATCCGCCGCGATCTCACCCGACGTTTTAGCGAGCTCAGACCCGACGTTTTTGTCGGTATTGATGCGCCCGATTTTAATATCACGCTGGAAGGCAATCTCAAACGTACGGGCATCCGTACGATCCACTATGTCAGTCCTTCGGTGTGGGCATGGCGGCAAAAGCGCGTGTTTAAGATTGGCCGAAATACCGATCTGGTGCTGGCCTTCCTGCCGTTTGAAAAAGCCTTCTACGATCGTTATAACGTTCCCTGCCGCTTTATCGGTCACACCATGGCGGATGCCATGCCGCTGCAACCTGATAAGCAGGCTGCGCGCCGTCATCTCGGCATTGCGGACGATGCGCTCTGTCTGGCACTGCTGCCGGGCAGTCGTGGTGCGGAAGTGGAAATGCTCAGTGCTGACTTCCTGAAAACAGCCCAATTATTGCGTCGTCACTATCCGGCGCTGGAAATCGTGGTGCCGCTGGTTAACGCCCGTCGCCGTGAACAGTTTGAGAAGATTAAAGCTGACGTTGCGCCTGAACTGCCGATGCATCTGCTGGATGGACAGGGTCGTGAGGCGATGATTGCAAGCGATGCCGCACTTCTGGCATCCGGGACTGCCGCACTGGAGTGCATGCTGGCAAAATGCCCGATGGTCGTCGGTTATCGCATGAAACCGGCCACTTACTGGCTGGCGAAACGGCTGGTGAAAACCCCTTACGTCTCGCTGCCAAACCTGCTGGCAGGGCGTGAGCTGGTCAAAGAGTTACTGCAGGATGCGTGTCAGCCCGACGCCCTGGCTGCAGCGTTAGATCCGCTGTTGCATGCCGGGCCTGAGCGCGAAACTTTGCTGCAGACGTTTCATGAATTACATCAACAGATCCGCTGGAACGCCGATGAGCAGGCAGCGGATGCAGTACTGGAGCTGGTGAATGCCTGATTTTATCTATCCTGTCGCCAGACTGATTGCCGGTGTGGACGAAGTGGGGCGCGGTCCGCTGGTTGGCGCGGTGGTCACTGCTGCGGTGATCCTCGATCCGGCAAATCCGATTACCGGCCTGGCGGACTCGAAGAAACTGTCGGAAAAACGCCGCCTGGCGTTGTACGACGAAATCAAAGAGAAGGCGCTGGCATGGAGTCTGGGACGCGCAGAACCTGAAGAGATCGATCAGCTCAACATTCTGCACGCTACCATGCTGGCGATGCAGCGTGCGGTAGCTGGCCTGAGTATCCAGCCCGACTATGTGCTGATTGATGGTAACCGTTGCCCGGCATTGCCTATGCCTTCACAGGCCGTCGTCAAAGGGGATAGCCTGGTTGCCGAAATCAGTGCAGCATCGATCATCGCCAAAGTCTCGCGGGATCGTGAGATGGCCGAACTGGATCTGCTGTTCCCGCAGTATGGTTTTGCACAACACAAAGGCTATCCAACGGCGCTGCATATGGAAAAGCTGACACAATATGGCGCCACGCCGCACCACCGTCGTAGTTTTGCGCCCGTACGTAATGCGCTGCTCGATGCTGAAGTACTGGCTGCCCGCCAGACCCTTACGCTTTAATAGCCTGACGCTGTTTTAACCGGAAACTGATATGGCTGAACCCCGTTTTATACATCTGCGTGTCCACAGTGACTATTCGATGGTTGATGGCCTGGCAAAAACCGGGCCGCTAATCAAGAAAGCGGCTGCCCTTGGCATGCCGGCGATAGCGATTACCGACTTCACTAACCTCTGTGGCCTGGTGAAATTCTACGGTGGCGCGCACAGCGCAGGGATAAAGCCGGTCATTGGTGCCGATTTCAACGTGGCCAGTGAGCTGATGGGGGATGAGCTGACACAGCTTACCGTGCTGGCGTCCAGTAATACCGGATACCAGAACCTGACGCTGCTGATCTCCCGCGCCTATCAGCGCGGTTATGGCGTGGACGGACCCATTATCGATCGCGACTGGCTGATCGAATTGCAGGAAGGATTAATACTGTTGTCGGGTGGGCGACGCGGCGATGTAGGTCGTAGCCTGCTGCGCGGTAACAATGCGCTGGTGTCGCAGTGCCTGTCGTTTTACCAGCAACATTTTCCCGATCGCTACTACCTGGAGCTGATCCGTACTGGCCGACAGGACGAAGAGAGCTATCTGCATGCAGCCGTTGAACTTGCGATTGCAGAGGGAATACCGGTCGTTGCCACCAATGAAGTCTGCTTTATCAATGCAGAAGATTTCGATGCGCACGAAATTCGCGTTGCCATTCATGACGGCTATACGCTGGATGATCCCAAGCGTCCGCGCAACTACAGTCCTCAGCAATATATGCGCAGCGAAGAGGAGATGTGCGAGCTGTTCTCGGACATCCCGGAAGCGCTGGAGAACAGCGTAGAGATTGCTAAGCGTTGTAACGTGACGGTGCGACTGGGCGAATATTTCCTGCCACAGTTCCCGACCGGTGATATGACTACCGAAGATTATCTGGTGGTGAAATCCCGCGAGGGGCTGGAAGAGCGCCTGGCGTTCCTGTTCCCGGACGAAGCTGAGCGCGCAGAAAAACGTCCGGAATATGATGAGCGTCTGGAGATTGAGCTCACCGTTATTAACCAGATGGGATTCCCCGGCTACTTCCTGATCGTGATGGAGTTCATCCAGTGGTCCAAGGATAACGGCGTGCCGGTGGGCCCAGGTCGTGGCTCCGGTGCCGGTTCGCTGGTGGCCTATGCGCTGAAAATCACCGATATCGATCCGCTGGAATTTGACCTGCTGTTCGAACGTTTCCTGAACCCGGAACGCGTCTCGATGCCCGACTTCGACGTCGATTTCTGCATGGAGAAGCGCGATCAGGTCATCGAACACGTCGCTGATATGTACGGACGTGAAGCGGTTTCCCAGATTATCACCTTCGGTACCATGGCGGCGAAAGCGGTTATCCGCGATGTGGGCCGCGTGCTGGGTCATCCTTACGGCTTTGTTGATCGCATTTCAAAACTGATCCCGCCCGATCCCGGCATGACGCTGGAAAAAGCCTTTATTGCTGAACCGCAGCTTCCTGCGATGTATGACGCAGATGAAGAGGTGAAGGCGCTGATCGATATGGCGCGTAAGCTGGAAGGGGTCACGCGAAACGCCGGTAAACATGCGGGTGGCGTGGTCATTGCGCCAACGAAAATCACGGATTTCGCGCCGCTTTACTGCGATGAACACGGGCAGTTCCCGGTCACTCAGTTCGATAAAAATGATGTGGAATATGCCGGCCTGGTGAAGTTCGACTTCCTGGGTCTGCGTACGCTGACCATCATCGACTGGGCGCTGAAGATGATCAACCCGCGCCGGGAGAAGCAGGGGCTGGAGCCGATCGATATCGCCTCAATCCCGCTGGATGATAAGAAAAGCTTCGATATGCTGCAGCGCTCGGAAACCACAGCGGTATTCCAGCTTGAATCGCGCGGCATGAAAGATCTGATTAAGCGTCTGAAGCCCGACTGCTTCGAAGATATGATCGCACTGGTGGCGCTGTTCCGTCCTGGCCCACTGCAGTCCGGCATGGTAGATAACTTTATTGACCGTAAGCATGGCCGTGAAGCGATCTCTTATCCCGACATTCAGTGGCAGCACGAAAGCCTGAAGCCGGTGCTGGAACCGACTTACGGCATCATCCTCTATCAGGAACAGGTGATGCAGATCGCCCAGGTTCTCTCCGGTTACACCCTGGGCGGCGCAGATATGCTGCGACGCGCCATGGGTAAAAAGAAACCCGAGGAGATGGCCAAACAGCGCTCCATATTCCGCGATGGTGCCGAAAGCATGGGCATCGACGGCGAACTGTCGATGAAGATCTTCGATCTGGTAGAAAAATTTGCAGGTTATGGCTTTAACAAGTCACACTCTGCGGCTTACGCACTGGTCTCCTATCAGACCCTGTGGCTGAAAGCGCACTATCCGGCCGAGTTCATGGCGGCGGTGATGACCGCCGATATGGATAACACCGAGAAAGTGGTGGGCCTGGTTGATGAGTGCTGGCGGATGGGGCTGAAAGTCCTGCCGCCCGATATTAACTCGGGTCTCTATCCCTTCCATGTTAATGACGCGGGCGAGATCGTTTACGGTATCGGCGCGATCAAAGGCGTGGGTGAAGGCCCGATTGAAGCGATTATCGACGCCCGTAATGAAGGTGGCTATTTCCGCGAACTGTTTGATCTCTGTGCCCGTACTGACACTAAAAAGATCAACCGTCGGGTGATGGAAAAACTGATTATGTCCGGGGCTTTCGATCGCCTTGGACCGCACCGCGCCGCCCTGATGAGTTCACTCAGTGACGCGTTAAAAGCCGCCGATCAACACGCGAAAGCGGAGGCGATTGGCCAGGCAGATATGTTTGGCGTGCTGGCGGAGGAGCCGGAGCAGGTTGAGAAATCGTACGCCAGCGTCACGCCGTGGCCTGAGCAGGTGCAGCTGGATGGTGAGCGGGAAACGCTGGGGCTATATCTTACCGGCCACCCTATTAATCAGTATCTGAAAGAAATTGAGCGTTATGTTGGCGGGGTGCGTCTGAAAGATATGCATCCTACCGATCGGGGTAAAATTACTGTGGCGGCTGGTCTGGTGATCGCCGCGCGGGTAATGGTCACCAAGCGCGGCAACCGAATTGGTATCTGTACTCTGGACGATCGCTCCGGTCGTCTTGAGGTGATGTTATTTACCGATGCGTTAGATAAATACCAGCAGTTGCTGGAGAAAGACCGAATCCTGATCGTCAGCGGACAGGTCAGCTTTGATGACTTCAGTGGCGGGCTTAAAATGACCGCGCGTGAAGTCATGGACATCGACGAAGCTCGCGAAAAATACGCGCGCGGACTTGCTATCTCGCTGACGGACAGGCAAATTGATGACCAGCTATTAAACCGGCTCCGTCAGTCCCTGGAACCTCATCGTTCAGGGACTATTCCGGTGAATCTCTACTATCAGAGAGCCGACGCGCGAGCGAAGCTGCGCTTTGGTGCAGCGTGGCGAATTTCGCCCAGCGATCGTTTACTTAACGATCTGCGCTCGTTGATTGGATCGGAGCAGGTGGAACTGGAGTTTGACTAGAACAGGAACATTATGAGTCTTAATTACCTGGATTTTGAACAGCCAATTGCAGAACTGGAAGCGAAGATCGATTCGCTGACTTCAATTGGTCGTCAGGATGATAAACACGTTAATCTGGATGAAGAAGTTCAGCGTCTGCGTGAGAAAAGTGTTGAGCTGACCCGTAAAATCTTCGCTGATTTGGGCGCATGGCAGATTGCTCAACTGGCGCGTCATCCGTTACGTCCTTACACCTTTGACTATGTTCGCAACGCCTTCGACGATTTCGATGAGCTGGCGGGCGACCGTGCTTATGCGGATGACAAAGCGATTGTGGGCGGGATTGCGCGTCTTGATGGACGTCCGGTGATGATCATCGGGCATCAGAAAGGCCGTGAAACCAAAGAGAAGATTCGCCGTAACTTCGGCATGCCAGCACCGGAAGGCTATCGCAAAGCGCTGCGCCTGATGGAGATGGCTGAGCGTTTCAAAATGCCAATCATCACCTTCATCGACACACCGGGTGCGTATCCTGGCGTGGGCGCGGAAGAGCGTGGGCAGTCTGAAGCGATCGCCCGCAACCTGCGTGAAATGTCTGGCCTGAAAGTACCGGTTATCTGTACGGTTATCGGTGAGGGCGGTTCTGGCGGTGCGCTGGCGATTGGCGTGGGCGACAAAGTGAATATGCTTCAGTACAGCACCTATTCAGTGATCTCGCCGGAAGGCTGTGCCTCCATTCTGTGGAAAAGCGCTGACAAAGCGCCGCTGGCTGCTGAAGCGATGGGCATTACCGCTCACCGTCTGAAAGAGCTGAAGCTGATTGACTCAGTGATCCCTGAGCCGCTGGGTGGTGCACATCGCCGTCCGGTTGATATGGCGCAGTCTCTGAAGCAACAGCTGCTGGCTGATCTGGCCGATCTCGATGGATTAAGCACTGAAGAGCTGCTGGATCGTCGTTATCAGCGCCTGATGAGCTACGGCTACGCCTGATTCAGGCTCAGCCAATCAGGAAGCGGACTTCGGTCCGCTTTTTTTATGCCATGGGTTTAACGCGGTACGCTGCCTGATGCCTTTCAGCCTCATCTGATCGTCCCCTTGCTACACCTTCCCCTGGTTAGCGGTTATGCTTGTCCGGTTGCACAACAATCACGGAGATGGGCATTGAATATTCTGGCGATCATGGGCGCGCACGGCGTGTTTTATAAAGATGAACCGTTACGCGAACTCGACGCGGCGTTAAATCTGCAAGGCTTCCAGCTGCTTTACCCAAAAAACAGTGACGATCTGCTGAAACTGATCGAACACAATCCGCGTATCAGCGGCGTCATCTTCGACTGGGACGCGCACAACAGCCCGGAACTGTGCGGTGAGATTAATCAGCTCAACGAATACCTGCCACTGTATGCCTTTATCAACACCCACTCTCAGATGGACATCAGCATCAATGAGATGCGCATGCCACTGCACTTTTTTGAATATGCGCTGAATGCCGCCGACGATATTGCATTGCATATCCGGCAGTATACCGATGACTATCTCGACCACATTACGCCACCACTGACTAAAGCGCTGTTCACCTATGTGAAAGAGGGCAAGTACACCTTCTGCACGCCGGGCCATATGGCGGGTACCGCGTTTCAGAAGAGCCCGGTAGGCTGCCTGTTTTATGATTTCTTCGGGGCCAATACCCTGAAGTCAGATATCTCAATTTCCGTTACCGAGCTGGGTTCGCTGCTGGATCACACCGGTCCACATCTTGAAGCGGAAGAGTATATCGCACGCACTTTTGGTGCCGAACAGAGTTACATGGTGACCAACGGCACCTCAACGTCGAACAAAATTGTCGGCATGTATGCGGCACCGTCGGGCAGCACCGTGCTGATCGATCGCAACTGCCACAAGTCACTGACGCATCTGCTGATGATGAGCGATCTGATCCCCATCTGGCTGAAGCCGACCCGCAATGCACTGGGGATTCTTGGCGGGATTCCAAAGCATGAATTCACCCGCGAGAGCATTACGCAGAAAGTCGCGACGACCGATCGCGCCACGTGGCCGGTTCATGCGGTAATCACCAACTCCACTTACGATGGGCTGCTCTATAACACCCAGTACATTAAAGAGACGCTGGATGTGCCGTCGATTCACTTCGATTCAGCCTGGGTGCCTTACACCAATTTCCATCCGATTTATGCCGGGAAAAGTGGTATGAGTGGCGAGCGCACCCCGGGCAAAGTGGTGTATGAAACGCAATCGACCCATAAACTGCTGGCGGCGTTTTCGCAGGCATCCATGATTCACATTAAAGGCGACTACGACGAACAGACGTTTAACGAAGCCTATATGATGCACACCACCACGTCGCCCAATTACGCCATCGTCTCCTCTATTGAAACTGCTGCTGCAATGCTGCGTGGTAATCCCGGCAAGCGGCTGATCAATCGCTCGGTTGAGCGTGCGCTGCACTTTCGTCGTGAGGTTCAGCGCCTGCGTGAAGAGTCCGACAGCTGGTTTTTCGATATCTGGCAGCCGGAACAGGTCGACGAAGCGCAATGCTGGGCGATCCAGCCCGGCGACGAGGATTGGCACGGATTTACGCAGGCCGATCGCGATCATATGTACCTCGATCCGATCAAAGTCACTATCCTGACGCCAGGAATGAGCGAGCTGGGAGAGATGGCAGACGAGGGGATCCCGGCAGCGCTGGTGGCGAAGTTTCTTGATGAGCGCGGCATCGTGGTGGAGAAAACCGGCCCCTACAACCTGCTGTTCCTTTTCAGTATTGGCATCGACAAAACCAAAGCGATGAGCGTGCTGCGCGGTCTGACTGAGTTCAAACGCGCCTACGATCTCAATCTGCGGGTAAAGAACATGCTGCCGGATCTCTACGCTGAAGATCCCGACTTCTATCGCAATATGCGCATTCAGACGCTGGCGCAGGGGATTCATCAACTGATCCGTCATCATGACCTGCCGCGACTGATGCTGCAGGCATTTGATGTCCTGCCCGAAATGAAGATGACGCCGCATCAGGCGTTTCAGCAACAGGTGAAGGGCAACATCGAAACGGTGGATCTCAGCGAACTGGTCGGGCGGGTGTCGGCCAACATGATTCTGCCTTATCCACCAGGCGTGCCACTGGTGATGCCAGGAGAGATGATTACGGAGAAGAGCCGTGCCGTGCTCGATTTCCTGCTGATGCTGTGCAGTATCGGCCGGCATTATCCGGGCTTCGAGACCGATATTCACGGTGCCAGTCTGACGGAAGAGGGCGAGTATCGCGTCCGCGTGCTGAAAAACGATCCGGCATAAATCTTTAAACGACTAATAGCGGCAGGGTGTCTGGGGACAGCCTGCCCGAATCAGGATATTCAACATGTTGCAGTTAACCGCTATTCACCACATCGCCATCATCGCTTCCGACTATCAGCGCAGCAAAGCGTTCTATTGTGACGTGCTGGGCTTTCGTCTCATGGGCGAATATTACCGTGAAGCGCGCGACTCCTGGAAAGGCGACCTGGCCCTGGAGGATCGCTACACTATTGAGCTGTTCTCTTTTCCTGAGCCGCCGGCGCGCGTCAGTCATCCCGAAGCGTGTGGCCTGCGTCATCTGGCCTTTACCGTGCCGGATGTGGCCGCCGCTGTCGCAACGCTGGCCAGTAAAGGCGTAATCTGCGAGCCGATTCGCATCGATGAACTGACGGGTAAACAGTGTACGTTCTTTGCCGATCCGGATGGTTTGCCGCTGGAGCTTTATCAGGCGTAAAATAGCGCGCTCAGCGGGCGACATTCAGTGGCCCGACTTTCTGGATCCTGCCATGCCTTTGCCCGCTTTTGACGCCATGTTGCAACCTGATGCCGCGCTGGTGGTCGCCTTCAGTGGCGGACTCGATTCAACCGTGCTGCTGCATCAGCTTCGCGGCTGGCAGCAGCAGCATCCCGAATCCCATCTGCGGGCGTTACATGTTCATCATGGGCTTAGCCCGAATGCCGATTGCTGGGCAGCGCACTGCCTGTCGGTATGCGAGCAGTGGCAACTGCCATGTGAGGTACTGCACGTTACCGTGGATGGCAGGGAAAACGGCATTGAAGCCGCCGCCCGCACCGCCCGTTATCAGGCGCTCAGTGCGGCATTGTTGCCGGGTGAAGTGTTACTGACCGCGCAGCACCTCGACGATCAGTGTGAAACCTTTATGCTGGCGCTGAAGCGCGGCAGCGGTCCGGCCGGGCTGGCGGCGATGCCTGCTGCGCGTGCGCTGGGTTCGCATCAGCTGCTGCGTCCACTGCTGAATCAGTCGCGGCAGTCGCTTGAAACCTATGCCAGAACCCATCAGCTGGTGTGGATCGAAGATGAAAGTAATCAGGATCTTCGCTACGACCGTAACTTCCTTCGTCAGCGGCTGCTGCCGGCGCTTTACCAGCGCTGGCCCCATTTTGCCGAGGCGACAGCCCGAAGTGCGGCGTTGTGCAGTGAGCAGGAGCAGTTACTGGATGAACTGCTCACCGGACAACTCAATGAGCTCATCCAGCCAGATGGCAGCCTGCACTTTCCGCCCTTGATGGTCATGAGTGAGTTGCGTGCTAATGCGTTATTGCGCCGCTGGATCGCCGGGCAGGGCGGCAGGATGCCCTCCCGTGAAGCGCTGAAACGTATTCGCGATGAAGTCATGGCGAGCCGGGGGGATGCACAGCCGAAGCTGCGATTCGGTCAGGCTGAACTCCGCCGCTACCGTCAGCAGCTCTACTGGCTGCCGTTGCGCAGTTCACTGCGCTACACCGAGCTGGCATGGCCCGATCTCTGCCAGCCGCTGGTGTTACCGCAGAATCTCGGCACGTTATGCGCCAGCCAGGCGCAGAGCCTGTTGCGTTATCCTCAGCCGGATGAGCAGGTCAGCGTACGCTTTCATGCGCAGGGTCACGTTCATCTGGTGGGCCGTCAGGGTGGAAGGGAAATGAAAAAGTTGTGGCAGGAGTTGCAGATACCTCCGTGGCAGCGAGAACGGCTGCCGTTAATCTTTTATAACCAGACGCTGATCTGTGTTCCGAATCTGTTTGTCACCCACGCTGGCGCGGCTGTTGATCAACAGGGCTGTCAGATAGTCTGGGACAGGGCATGCAGCGCAGAGGAACAACAATAATGAAGCAATGGTTTATCGCCTTTTTAGTGGGCGCCGTATTACCGGCGTGGGCTGCGGGCGATGCGCAACGCGGCGCACAAAAAGCAGGGAGCTGCATGGCCTGCCATGGTGCAGCAGGTAAAGCGGCTGTGCCCCTCTATCCCAATCTGGCCGGGCAGCACGCACCTTATCTGGAACAGGCTTTGCACGCCTACAAAAAGGGCGAGCGCACTGGCGGCCAGGCTGAGGTGATGAAGGCATTTGTAGCGGGATTGAGTGACAGTGATATAGCTGATCTGGCGGCGTACTACAGTTCGTTGCAGCCCTGAGGGTTAACAGGGCGGGAAGGTCCCGCCCGTGATGCGTCTATTACTCAGCGCTGACAACCACCGTACCCAGTTCGGGATGGGTAAAGCTGGCAATATGGTCGAGACGTAATTCGCGATGTTCACCGGAAAGATCGATAGCCAGATATTCCACGTTCTTGCGTGAAAAAATCTCTTTGGCCTTTGCCTTGAGCTGTTCGCCATCTTTCATTTCCAGCGACAGCATCCAGGTATTCTGGCAGGCGAGTTCCAGATTATCGTAGTCATCACAATTGATAGGTTGGTACGCTTCATTTATCAACATAGTCGCTCACCAATAAGTTAGCAGCGGCGTAGGCCGCCTGTTCCCTGACAGAAGAGTTTAGCTCAGTATTTGCGGCAATATCATTAAGTGCCTTCAATGCGCAGCCAATCGCATCCGGAATGTAACCTAAGTCTCCGCTGCCGATTTCGGCATATTTCCGGCGAACTAACTCACAATAATTTTGCACATGGCCCCCCTCAGCAGAGCGTCGATACTCTGGTTAACTGGCGACTATATCATAGCCATTTAGAGGAAATCAGCCTGCGTAAAGCAGGAACAGTGCGCGAATCACTGCTAAAGTGACAGATTCCGCTGTCTGGGACGGAATGAATCAGAGCACAAAAGGTTAATTTGATGAACAGGTTATCGGAGGTCAACGTGATTAAGGTGTGGGGAGCAAGCTGATGATTATGCTATCCCGTTCGGTTGAGATTCCGGAGAGTGAGATCGAGCTGACGGCTATTCGCGCTCAGGGCGCTGGTGGACAACATGTCAACAAAGCCAGCACGGCCATTCATCTGCGCTTTGATATTGCTGCTTCTTCGCTGCCCGCGTTTTATAAAGAGCGGCTGCTCACTGCCAGTCATCATTTGATTACCGGAGATGGCGTGGTGGTGATTAAGGCGCAGGAGTATCGCAGTCAGGAGATGAATCGTGAAGCGGCACTGCAACGTCTGGTCAATCTGATCCAGGAGCTGAGTACCGTGGAAAAAGCCCGGCGCGCTACGCGGCCGACCCGCGCCTCGAAAGAGCGTCGTCTGGAAGGAAAAGCCCGTCGCAGTTCGACGAAATCGATGCGCGGCAAGGTGCAATAAAAAACGCCCCGCAGGCGGGGCGTTTGAGTACTGATCAGGCAGCTCAGCGTGACTCTGGCAGCAACGAATAAGCGCATGGCGAAGGGAACAGGGTCAGAAGAGGAAAGCGTCCCGCGCCATGGACAAAAACGCCGGGAGCGTTTTTGAACAACGCCATGCGTTGGCCCGGTCAGGGCGCACCTCATGGATGAGGTGCGTAATCGCGCGGGCCGAGCATGCCATGGATGGCGGCTTTTGCGTCTTTCCGATCTGACCCTGTTTCCTGAGCAGATACGGAATTACAGCAACCGGGCAAACTCTTAAGCTGTTAGAGGCCACACAAGCAAGTTATCTGACCTTTCCTTCACAATTTACTTGTTCAGTGCTTTCAGCAGGAACTCAACAATTTCATCCTGCTTAATCATCTGCTTCTCACCGGCACGACGTGATTTGTATTCAATCTCCTGGTTGTCGAGATTGCGATCGCCGATGACGATGGTGTGTGGCACCCCGATCAGTTCCATATCGGCGAACATCACGCCCGGACGCTCTTTGCGGTCATCCAGGATAACTTCAACGCCTTTGGCACGCAGCGTGGCATATAACTCTTCTGCCAGCTCTTTAACACGGAACGATTTCTGCATATTCATCGGCAGAATCGCCACCTCGAACGGTGCCAGTGCGGCTGGCCAGATGATGCCACGATCGTCATGGTTTTGCTCAATGGCTGCCGCCACCACGCGAGTGATGCCGATGCCGTAGCAGCCCATGCTCATCACCTGATTACGGCCATCTTCACCCTGAACGGAAGCTTTCAGCGCGTCAGAATACTTAGTACCGAGCTGGAAGATGTGACCGACTTCAATACCACGTTTAATCTGCAGCGTGCCTTTGCCATCCGGGCTTAAATCGCCTTCGACCACATTACGGATATCCGCAACGCTGGCCAGCGGCAGATCGCGCTCCCAGTTAATGCCGAAGTAGTGTTTACCATCGACGTTGGCACCGGCGCTGAAATCGCTCATCTTCGCCACGGTACGGTCAGCAATGATCGGCATCTGCAGACCCACAGGCCCGATTGAACCCGGACCCGCACCCACTGCGGCGCGAATCTCTTCTTCCGTCGCGAACACCAGCGGCGATGCAACGATGGCAGATTTCTCTGCTTTGATCTCATTCAGCTGATGATCGCCGCGAACCAGCAGGGCAACCAGCGCGTGACCGCTCTCTTCTGCACCTTTAACAATCAGCGTTTTCACTGTCTTTTCGACAGGTACATTGAATTGCTCAACCAGCTCCGCGATGGTTTTTGCGTCTGGTGTTTCGACCAGCTGCATCTCCTGAGATGGTGCGGCACGTTCACCGGCCGGTGCGACGGCTTCGGCCAGCTCAATGTTAGCGGCGTAATCAGAATCGGTAGAGAAAATCACATCATCTTCACCGCTCTGCGCCAGCACCTGGAACTCATGTGATGCGCTGCCGCCGATAGAGCCGGTATCGGCCTGCACAGCACGGAAATCCAGTCCCATACGGCTGAAGATCTGACTATAGGCGCGGTACATCGCGTCATAGGTTTCCTGCAGCGACGCCTGCGACGTATGGAACGAGTAAGCATCTTTCATGATGAACTCACGTGAACGCATCACGCCAAAACGTGGACGCACTTCATCACGGAATTTGGTCTGAATCTGATACAGGTTGAGCGGCAACTGCTTATAAGAGCTCAGTTCGTTGCGGATCAGGTCAGTGACCACCTCTTCATGCGTCGGACCCAGCACGAACGGACGCTCGTGGCGATCGGCAATACGTAACAGTTCCGGGCCATACTCCTCCCAGCGACCGCTCTCCTGCCACAGGTCGGCGGGCTGCACAACCGGCATTAAAATCTCAACAGCGCCCGCGTTGTTCATCTCTTCACGCACGATGTTTTCGACTTTTTTCAGCACGCGAACCCCGGTCGGTAACCAGGTGTACAAGCCAGAAGCCAGTTTGCGGATCATACCGGCGCGCAGCATCAGCTGGTGGCTGATCACTTCAGCGTCGGAAGGCGTCTCTTTCTGAGTAGAGAGCAGATATTGAGTAGTACGCATTGATTACGGTTCCAGTTGATCGGAAAGTCACAGACAGAATTTTGCTGGCGGCTAGTGTACCAGTGAGATCACCGCCTCAAAAGCGGGTTTTAACGCGGGTCGATAGCGATCACTTCAGTACCGGCATCATCAATGCGCCAGCGGACATTAAAATCCATCAGCCAGGCCGCATATTCCCGCGCCTGCGTTTCGCCCTGACGATAAGCCGGACGGGGATCCTGTGCCAGCACTTCACGGATAAAGCGTGCCAGATTGGGGTAGCGCGACTGCTGCTGAAGCTGCTGCTGGGCCAGTGCGGAGAAGCGAACCGGCATATCAGCCGCAGGGGCAGCCTGAGCAAAACCTGCCTGGGCATGAGGCAGCGCTTCGGCAAAAGGCAGATAAGGTTTGATATCCACTACCGGAGTACCATCGACCAGGTCCAGACTGCCAAGCTGCAGAATCACCTGCTGCTTCTCAATTCTGACACCTTTCAGTTCAACCAGCGACATCCCAATGGGGTTGGGACGGAACGTGGAACGTGTCGCGAAAACACCCATGCGCGCATTGCCGCCCAGACGGGGAGGGCGAACCGTGGGACGCCAGCCACCTTCCATCGTCTGATGGAAAACAAACAGCAGCCAGAGATGGCTGAACGCTTCCAGTCCACGTACCGCTTCCGGCTGATTGTAAGGTGGCTGCAGATGAAGCTCGCCGCCGCCATCCTGCACCAGGCCTGGCTGACGCGGTACGGCAAACTTCTCCTTCCACGGCGAACGAATTACCCCAATTTGCGCAAAGGCGAATTCACTCATTGATTGCTGACTTTCAGCGCTGAACCCTGACACACCGCCTGGCGATAACAGCCTGGTGTGCCGGTAACGATTTCACACTGATGCAGCAGCACTGCATTGGCTTTCATCTGTGATGCTTTGATCTGCAGACGTTTCCGTGCTGTAGCGATATTGGCCGGGGAGTTCTGATTGCTCATCTGGCAATCTTCAGCGGAGACTTCACCCAGATCGCGGAACGGCTTACTGACCAGATCGGCGGCATCGGTATAGAGCTTAACGGGTGCGGGTCGTGCCACAGGCTTATGGGTCGGTTCACTGGATTGCTGCGGCCGGGACGGTGCGCTGCTTATCGGGTGATACTCATGAACACACCCTGTCAGCATCAATGCTAACAAGCAGAGCGGTAAAAAACGCATGGCAACATCCTCAGGTTTCAAAAAGTGGCGTTATTGAAACAAGGACAAGAATAAATAACAAGTCGGGCAGGGCACCCAATAGCAGAAAGGGCGGCATAGCGCCGCCCTTAGGGAGATCACGGACTGAATTACCAGCCTTTAACCGCGCCGCCGTTAAAGACTTTATTAGCTTCTGCGTTAACTTCGTCAGACTGGTAAGCCTTAACGAATTTCTTCACGTTTTCCGCATCTTTATTATCTTCACGCGCGACAATCAGGTTCACATAAGGTGAATCTTTATCTTCGACGAAAATGCCATCTTTCGCGGGTGTCAGGCCAATCTGGCTCGCGTAAGTGGTGTTGATCACTGCCAGAGCAATCTGCTGATCGTCCAGTGAACGTGGCAGCTGTGGCGCTTCCAGCTCAACAATTTTCAGATGCTTAGGGTTCTCAGTGATATCCAGTGAGGTTGGCAGCAAGCCCACGCCATCTTTCAGTTTGATCAGACCGACTTTCTGCAGCAGCAGCAGTGTACGGCCCAGGTTGGTCGGATCGTTTGGAATAGCAACCTGCGCGCCATCCTGCAGCTCATCCAGTGATTTGATCTTCTTCGAATAGCCCGCGATTGGGTAGACGAAAGAATTACCCACTGAAACCAGCTTGTAGCCACGATCTTTGATCTGCTGATCAAGGTAAGGTTTGTGCTGGAAGGCGTTAACGTCGATATCGCCTTTGCTCAGCGCTTCATTCGGCAGAACGTAATCGTTGAAAGTGACCAGCTCAACGTCCAGACCATACTTATCTTTAGCCACTTTCTGCGCGGCTTCAGCAACCTGCTGCTCAGCACCGACAATCACGCCCACTTTGATGTGGTTAGGGTCTTTCTCTTTTTGATCGCAACCTGCCAGCGCAATCGCGCCAATCAGTGCACCCACAGCGGCAATTTTCTTGAATCTGAAAGACATATCCTTTCCTTCTTAATAATGTGATATTGCTTACTTATGGGACACAGCATGCACGATGCGGTCGCCACAGAATTGAATGAGATACACTAAAACCACTAACAACACTAATACCGTATTCATCACAGTGGCGTTATATCCGATATAACCATACTGATAACCGATCTGGCCCAGGCCACCGGCACCCACCGCGCCACCCATGGCGGAGTAACCGACCAGCGTAATCAGCGTGATGGTCGCCGCGTTCACCAGGCCCGGCATCGCTTCCGGCAGCAGAACTTTACGGATGATCTGCATTGGCGTGGCACCCATGGCACGTGACGCTTCAATCAGGCCGGTTGGCAGTTCCAGTAAGGCGTTTTCAACCATACGCGCAATAAACGGCGCAGCACCGACGGTCAACGGCACGATAGCCGCCTGCAGTCCGATTGAGGTGCCGACGATCACGCGGGTAAAGGGAATCATCCAGACCAGCAGGATAATGAAAGGAATCGAGCGGAAGATATTTACCAGCGCGGAAAGCACGCGATAAAGACCCTGATTCTGAAGAATCTGTCCTGGACGGGTCACATAGAGTAAAACGCCGACCGGCAGGCCCAGCACAAAACCGAAAAAGCCTGAGACGAAGGTCATCATCAGCGTTTCCCACACGCCCCGTCCCAGCAACCACATCATCGCTTCAGACATAACCTAACACCTCTACTTTCACATGATTCTCCTTCAGCCAGGCAATCGCCTCGCGGGTATCGCTCTCTGTGCCGTGCATTTCTGCCAGCATAATGCCGAACTTCACGCCACCGGCGTAATCCATCTGCGCACTGATAATGTTGTTATTCACGTTGTAACGGCGGGCCGCTTCGGAAAGCAGCGGCGCATCAACCGATTTACCGGTGAATTCCAGTCGCAGCAGCGGCACGGTATTTTCAGATGCGGTGGCAGAAAGGCGCTGCTGATAGTCATCCGGGATATCCAGATGCAGCGTGGACTGAATAAACTGCTGCGCCAGTGGCGTTTTAGGATGAGAGAAGACTTCGCTGACACTATCTTTCTCAATCAGCTCACCGTGACTGATGACCGCAACCTGATCGCAGATGCGTTTCACCACATCCATCTCATGGGTAATCAGCAGAATCGTCAGCCCCAGGCGGCGGTTGATGTCTTTGAGCAATTCCAGAATTGAACGTGTGGTCGCGGGATCCAGTGCGCTGGTCGCTTCATCACACAGCAGGACCTTGGGATTACTGGCCAGGGCACGAGCAATCGCGACGCGCTGCTTCTGTCCGCCCGACAGATTGGCGGGCCAGGCATCATGCTTATCGGATAATCCCACCAGTTCCAGCAACTCAGTGACGCGAGCGTTGATCTGCGCACGCGAGAGATTACCCAGTTCCAGTGGCAGAGAGACATTGCCCGCAACCGTTCGTGAGTTCATCAGGTTAAAATGCTGGAAGATCATGCCGATCTGGCGGCGCGCCTGGGTTAACTGGCGTTCGTTGAGTGCGGTTAAATCCGCCCCATCGACCAGTACGCGGCCCGAGGTTGGGCGCTCCAGCAGGTTAACGCAACGAATCAGTGTACTTTTACCGGCACCGGAAGCACCGATAACGCCATAAATCTGTCCGGCAGGCACATGCAGGCTCACATCCGTTAATGCCGGAATAGTCCGCGAGCCTTGCTGAAACACTTTGGTGATATTTTCAAGTTTAATCATTATGTTATTAATTATCGTATTGCGTTGTCCGTGGTGTGGGAAACCTCGTCGCTTTTGTTCATTATAAAAGCTGGATGGATGTTAAGGCATCCAGACGTCTAAATCAATGAAAGTGATTCAATCTGACATTCTCCCTTTTATAGCAATCATGCGATACTGATCGGCAATTTTTACAGCAGGAGTTTCTACGTGGCGAATAAAGTCCCCGCTATTTTTCTTGATCGTGATGGCACCCTTAATGTCGATAATGGCTATGTCCATGAGATTGATGACTTCCAGTTTATTGACGGCACCATTGAAGCGCTGCAACAACTGAAGGCAATGGGATATGCGCTGGTGGTTGTGACCAATCAGTCTGGTATCGCGCGCGGTATGTTTACCGAAGATACCTTTATGCGGCTGACTGAATGGATGGACTGGTCGCTGGCCGATCGCGACGTTGATCTTGATGGCATCTATTTCTGTCCTCACCATCCTGAAGCAACAGTTGAAGCGTTTCGTCAGGAATGTGACTGCCGTAAGCCGCAGCCAGGCATGCTGCTGACGGCACAGGAAGAGCTGCACATTGATATGGCTGCTTCTTATATGGTGGGTGACAAGCTGGAGGATATGCTGGCCGGGCAGGCTGCCGGTGTCGGCACCAAAGTGCTGGTGCGCAGTGGCAAACCGATTACCGCTGAAGGTGAAGCCGCAGCAGATTGGGTAATTAATAGCCTTGCAGAGCTGCCAGGACGCATTAAAAAGGGTTAAAACGGCGCTTTTGTGCAAATTTCAGGCGAACAGTGAAAAAGTTGTAATTTGCACTTGCGCTATCTCAGCCGTTCCCTATAATGCGCCTCCACTGACACGGCAAACCGGCAACGGAAAACGGGTCAGCAGGCACAGGAGACTGCGCCGCCGGAGAAAAACTTCTGAAATAGAGGTTGACTCTGCAGGAGGAAAGCGTAATATACGCCACCTCGCGACAGGACGCTAACGCACTGTTCGCACTGCTCTTTAACAATTTATCAGACAATCTGTGTGGGCACTCGCAGGATTGATATCAGCGTCTTAGGACGCAACAAAATATCAAAGCCTCACGAGTGAACACATAATGAAATTCATTATGACGTTTTACAGATGAGCACCGCTTAACTTGTTTAAGCAAATCAAACTTAAATTGAAGAGTTTGATCATGGCTCAGATTGAACGCTGGCGGCAGGCCTAACACATGCAAGTCGGACGGTAGCACAGAGAGCTTGCTCTTGGGTGACGAGTGGCGGACGGGTGAGTAATGTCTGGGGATCTGCCCGATAGAGGGGGATAACCACTGGAAACGGTGGCTAATACCGCATAACGTCGCAAGACCAAAGAGGGGGACCTTCGGGCCTCTCACTATCGGATGAACCCAGATGGGATTAGCTAGTAGGCGGGGTAATGGCCCACCTAGGCGACGATCCCTAGCTGGTCTGAGAGGATGACCAGCCACACTGGAACTGAGACACGGTCCAGACTCCTACGGGAGGCAGCAGTGGGGAATATTGCACAATGGGCGCAAGCCTGATGCAGCCATGCCGCGTGTATGAAGAAGGCCTTCGGGTTGTAAAGTACTTTCAGCGGGGAGGAAGGCGGTGAGGTTAATAACCTTACCGATTGACGTTACCCGCAGAAGAAGCACCGGCTAACTCCGTGCCAGCAGCCGCGGTAATACGGAGGGTGCAAGCGTTAATCGGAATTACTGGGCGTAAAGCGCACGCAGGCGGTCTGTTAAGTCAGATGTGAAATCCCCGGGCTTAACCTGGGAACTGCATTTGAAACTGGCAGGCTTGAGTCTTGTAGAGGGGGGTAGAATTCCAGGTGTAGCGGTGAAATGCGTAGAGATCTGGAGGAATACCGGTGGCGAAGGCGGCCCCCTGGACAAAGACTGACGCTCAGGTGCGAAAGCGTGGGGAGCAAACAGGATTAGATACCCTGGTAGTCCACGCCGTAAACGATGTCGACTTGGAGGTTGTTCCCTTGAGGAGTGGCTTCCGGAGCTAACGCGTTAAGTCGACCGCCTGGGGAGTACGGCCGCAAGGTTAAAACTCAAATGAATTGACGGGGGCCCGCACAAGCGGTGGAGCATGTGGTTTAATTCGATGCAACGCGAAGAACCTTACCTACTCTTGACATCCACGGAATTCGGCAGAGATGCCTTAGTGCCTTCGGGAACCGTGAGACAGGTGCTGCATGGCTGTCGTCAGCTCGTGTTGTGAAATGTTGGGTTAAGTCCCGCAACGAGCGCAACCCTTATCCTTTGTTGCCAGCGCGTGATGGCGGGAACTCAAAGGAGACTGCCGGTGATAAACCGGAGGAAGGTGGGGATGACGTCAAGTCATCATGGCCCTTACGAGTAGGGCTACACACGTGCTACAATGGCGCATACAAAGAGAAGCGACCTCGCGAGAGCAAGCGGACCTCACAAAGTGCGTCGTAGTCCGGATCGGAGTCTGCAACTCGACTCCGTGAAGTCGGAATCGCTAGTAATCGTGGATCAGAATGCCACGGTGAATACGTTCCCGGGCCTTGTACACACCGCCCGTCACACCATGGGAGTGGGTTGCAAAAGAAGTAGGTAGCTTAACCTTCGGGAGGGCGCTTACCACTTTGTGATTCATGACTGGGGTGAAGTCGTAACAAGGTAACCGTAGGGGAACCTGCGGTTGGATCACCTCCTTACCTGAAGATACCTTCCCGCGCAGTGTCCACACAGATTGTCTGATAAAAAGTAATGAGCAGGACGGCTGCGAAGTCGTGACACTATCGTGTCCCCTTCGTCTAGCGGTTAGGACTCCGCCCTTTCACGGCGGCAACAGGGGTTCGAATCCCCTAGGGGACGCCACCTGCTTGGTGACAGGTGAAAGGTGTCTCCATACAGTATCTCAAAACCGTTCTGGTTGCGTAAGCAGCCGTGGCGCGTTTGAGATATTTGCTCTTTAACAATCCGGAACAAGCTGAAAATTGAAACGACGTGTCGTTTTCATTCTCCGTAATAAGAATGAAAAGCGCGACATGTTCGAGTCTCTCAAATGCTTGCAGCTCGCAGCGTTGTAAAACGCCTGTGGGTTGTGAGGTTAAGCGACTAAGCGTACACGGTGGATGCCCAGGCAGTCAGAGGCGATGAAGGACGTGCTAATCTGCGTAAAGCGACGGTAAGGTGATATGAACCGCTACAGCCGTCGATGTCCGAATGGGGAAACCCGGTGCACTCTGTGCATCATTGCAGCATGAATACATAGTGCTGCAAGGCGAACCGGGGGAACTGAAACATCTAAGTACCCCGAGGAAAAGAAATCAACCGAGATTCCCCCAGTAGCGGCGAGCGAACGGGGAGCAGCCCAGAGCCTGAATCAGCATGTGTGTTAGTGGAAGCGTCTGGAAAGTCGCAGGGTACAGGGTGATACTCCCGTACACAAAAGCACACGTGCTGTGAGCTCGATGAGTAAGGCGGGACACGTGGTATCCTGTCTGAATATGGGGGGACCATCCTCCAAGGCTAAATACTCCTGACTGACCGATAGTGAACCAGTACCGTGAGGGAAAGGCGAAAAGAACCCCGGCGAGGGGAGTGAAACAGAACCTGAAACCGTGTACGTACAAGCAGTGGGAGCCTTCTTTATGGGGGTGACTGCGTACCTTTTGTATAATGGGTCAGCGACTTATATTCTGTAGCAAGGTTAACCGTATAGGGGAGCCGCAGGGAAACCGAGTCTTAACTGGGCGTTAAGTTGCAGGGTATAGACCCGAAACCCGGTGATCTAGCCATGGGCAGGTTGAAGGTTGGGTAACACTAACTGGAGGACCGAACCGACTAATGTTGAAAAATTAGCGGATGACCTGTGGCTGGGGGTGAAAGGCCAATCAAACCGGGAGATAGCTGGTTCTCCCCGAAAGCTATTTAGGTAGCGCCTCGTGAACTCATCCTCGGGGGTAGAGCACTGTTTCGGCTAGGGGGCCATCCCGGCTTACCAACCCGATGCAAACTGCGAATACCGAGGAATGTTATCACGGGAGACACACGGCGGGTGCTAACGTCCGTCGTGAAGAGGGAAACAACCCAGACCGCCAGCTAAGGTCCCAAAGTCATGGTTAAGTGGGAAACGATGTGGGAAGGCACAGACAGCCAGGATGTTGGCTTAGAAGCAGCCATCATTTAAAGAAAGCGTAATAGCTCACTGGTCGAGTCGGCCTGCGCGGAAGATGTAACGGGGCTAAACCATGCACCGAAGCTGCGGCAGCGACACTATGTGTTGTTGGGTAGGGGAGCGTTCTGTAAGCCGTCGAAGGTGTGCTGTGAGGCATGCTGGAGGTATCAGAAGTGCGAATGCTGACATAAGTAACGATAAAGCGGGTGAAAAGCCCGCTCGCCGGAAGACCAAGGGTTCCTGTTCAACGTTAATCGGAGCAGGGTGAGTCGACCCCTAAGGCGAGGCCGAAAGGCGTAGTCGATGGGAAACAGGTTAATATTCCTGTACTCGGTGTTACTGCGAAGGGGGGACGGAGAAGGCTATATCAGCCGGGCGACGGTTGTCCCGGTTTAAGCGTGTAGGCGGAGGGTCCAGGTAAATCCGGTCCCTTATCAACGCTGAGGCGTGACGACGAGGCACTACGGTGCTGAAGTGATAAATGCCCAGCTTCCAGGAAAAGCCTCTAAGCATCAGGTAACACAGAATCGTACCCCAAACCGACACAGGTGGTCAGGTAGAGAATACCAAGGCGCTTGAGAGAACTCGGGTGAAGGAACTAGGCAAAATGGTGCCGTAACTTCGGGAGAAGGCACGCTGGCGCGTAGGTGGAGGGATTTACTCCCCGAGCCGAAGCCAGTCGAAGATACCAGCTGGCTGCAACTGTTTATTAAAAACACAGCACTGTGCAAACACGAAAGTGGACGTATACGGTGTGACGCCTGCCCGGTGCCGGAAGGTTAATTGATGGGGTTATCCGCAAGGAGAAGCTCTTGATCGAAGCCCCGGTAAACGGCGGCCGTAACTATAACGGTCCTAAGGTAGCGAAATTCCTTGTCGGGTAAGTTCCGACCTGCACGAATGGCGTAATGATGGCCAGGCTGTCTCCACCCGAGACTCAGTGAAATTGAACTCGCTGTGAAGATGCAGTGTACCCGCGGCAAGACGGAAAGACCCCGTGAACCTTTACTACAGCTTGACACTGAACATTGAGCCTTGATGTGTAGGATAGGTGGGAGGCTTTGAAGCGCGGACGCCAGTTCGCGTGGAGCCAACCTTGAAATACCACCCTTTAATGTTTGATGTTCTAACGTAGGCCCGTGATCCGGGCTGCGGACAGTGTCTGGTGGGTAGTTTGACTGGGGCGGTCTCCTCCTAAAGAGTAACGGAGGAGCACGAAGGTCAGCTAATCACGGTCGGACATCGTGAGGTTAGTGCAATGGCATAAGCTGGCTTGACTGCGAGAGTGACGGCTCGAGCAGGTGCGAAAGCAGGTCATAGTGATCCGGTGGTTCTGAATGGAAGGGCCATCGCTCAACGGATAAAAGGTACTCCGGGGATAACAGGCTGATACCGCCCAAGAGTTCATATCGACGGCGGTGTTTGGCACCTCGATGTCGGCTCATCACATCCTGGGGCTGAAGTAGGTCCCAAGGGTACGGCTGTTCGCCGTTTAAAGTGGTACGCGAGCTGGGTTTAGAACGTCGTGAGACAGTTCGGTCCCTATCTGCCGTGGGCGCTGGAGAATTGAGGGGGGTTGCTCCTAGTACGAGAGGACCGGAGTGAACGCACCACTGGTGTTCGGGTTGTCATGCCAATGGCATTGCCCGGTAGCTAAGTGCGGAAAAGATAAGTGCTGAAAGCATCTAAGCACGAAACTTGCCCCGAGATGAGTTCTCCCTGACTCCTTGAGAGTCCTGAAGGGACGTTGAAGACTACGACGTTGATAGGCCGGATGTGTAAGCGCAGCGATGCGTTGAGCTAACCGGTACTAATGACCCGTGAGGCTTAACCTTACAACGCCAGAGGCGTTTTTGAGAGAGACGATTTTCAGCCTGTACCGGATAATAATCTGCGCGGCCTTCACGGGCGGCGCGGAGAACAGAATCTGCCTGGCGGCTTTAGCGCGGTGGTCCCACCTGACCCCATGCCGAACTCAGAAGTGAAACGCCGTAGCGCCGATGGTAGTGTGGGGTCTCCCCATGCGAGAGTAGGGAACTGCCAGGCATTAAATTCGTTCCTTTTCCCCTGACAAGGAAAGCAACAGGAACAGACGGTTCTCAGCCGGTTGCTGAGAACCGTGAAAGAATCGGTGGAGCGGTAGTTCAGTTGGTTAGAATACCTGCCTGTCACGCAGGGGGTCGCGGGTTCGAGCCCCGTCCGTTCCGCCACTTAATTGGAAAGCCCTGACTTAACGGTCAGGGCTTTTTCCATTGCAGCTAAATCAGTCCGGGAAGTTCGCGCACTGATTCCCATCGATTTGCAGGATCATGTTAACGACAGCTGATAATCTGAACATAAAGCAATAATCCCGTTGTCGATTCCACCATTACGAATGTGTTCGGTTAAACGCCGACAATGCCAGCCTCTTAAGCGTTCACATACGCTGTCGCTGCTCAGCTGTCCACTCAGTAAGAAAACGATAAAAGCCCGCACCCAGGCTGGCTCACCCCAGTGTCGTAGCAGTCAACCGCATTAAGGCGCATCCCGACCGGCAGACGTAGTGACTGCAACGGTGCTCCCTCCGCCACTTCACAATCGATCATAAAGTCCGAAAGACGGCTAATATCCTTACCCAAAGACAGAGCTGATTAATTGTCTGCCCACTGTCAGGGCTCAATGATGACAAAGACAATGTCGCCTCCCGATCTGCCTCGATTTGCTTAGCGAGCGAAAAAGGGCTGCTTTATGCTGGAAATGCGTGATGAATTCCGACATTCACCTGCATCCATTGAAACCCCGGTCTAGAATCCCTATAACAGACAGGTGTTAACTGTATTTTTGAATCATCAGCCAGGCGGGAAAGTGCGCAAAAAAACTTATGCAATGCGATATGTAGCAGGACAACCAGTGGAACAGATCTTTCCACCTGGCGCGATGCTCCATCTCGGTCAGGCACTGCCTCCCGGCGCCCCGTTGCCTGCGCATCCAAATCTCAAGGTCCTGGTATGGAACATCTTTAAGCAGCAACGCGCAGATTGGATGTCAGTACTGGAAGGATTTGGTAAGGATGCACATCTTGTATTACTGCAGGAGGCGCAGACCACACCTGAACTGGTGGAGTTTGCGACCAGTAACTATCTGGCTGCCGATCAGGTGCCCGCCTTTGTGCTGCCTCAGCACCCCTCTGGAGTGATGACACTTGCCTCTGCGCACCCGGTCTATTGTTGTCCGTTACGTGAGCGAGAACCTCTGCTGAGGCTGTCAAAATCGGCACTGGTCACGGCTTACCCTCTGCCGGCCGGTGATATGCTGATGGTCGTCAACATCCATGCGGTTAACTTCAGCCTCGGTGTGGACGTTTACAGTAAACAGCTGGGACCTATTGGTGAGCAGATTATGCACCACCAGGGACCGGTAATTATGGCCGGTGATTTTAATGCATGGAGCCGTCAGCGCATCAATGCGCTCTACCGGTTTGCACAGCGGATGAAACTGGAAGAAGTCATGTTTACTGTCGACCATCGTCGTAAAGCGTTTGGCCGCCCGCTGGATTTCGTCTTCTATCGCGATCTCAGAGTGAGCGAAGCATCCGTACTGGTCACGCGCGCGTCCGACCATAATCCGCTACTGGTGGAGTTCAGTTCAGGACGTTAGTAAGAGACATTAAGGCTGCCAGCAGAAGGCAAGGGAAGGGGAGGGGAATGCGTAAACGGCGGCAGATGCATAAAAGAAAAAGGCTGACAATTGTCAGCCTTTTCAACGTATCAGGTATCAGGGGTTGCGTTATTATTCACAAACAGCGTTAAGTTATCGCCGGGTTGAATATCTTTCGCATTGTCCAGCACACTGTTCCAGCGCATCACGTCTTTAATATTGACGCCGTGATGACGGGCAATACTGTCAAGAGAATCACCCTTACGAACACGGTAGGTGATGCTGTTGCCGTTATCAGCCAGTCGGGTGCCATTCGAACCGATAGTCAGAGTCTGACCCGGTCGGATATCAGCACCGCGCAGGTTGTTTTCCTGCTTCAGTGTCGAGACGCTGACGCCAAGTTTAGCGGCGATACCAGAAAGCGTATCCCCACGTCGCACTTTATACCCGCCACTCGCGCTGGCTTTTGCAAGCTGCGTCGGCTGTACTGCTGCGATGTCACCGGAAGCCAGTGAGTTACGCAGTTTAGCGACGTTCGACTTCGGCACCATAATATAGTGCGGGCCGTTTGGCGCTGTTGCACCGCCTTTGTAGCCGGTATTGAAGCTCTTCAGTTTCGTGAGCGACATACCTGCCATTTCGGCAGCCTGCGTCAGCTGTATCTGCTGACCCACTTCCACTCGCGCCAGAGCACGACTTTCATTAGGTGTCGGCAGTTTGATACCGTAACGCTTGTTATTTTTGAGCAGTTCACTCAGAGCTAACATTTTAGGCACATACACGGTTGTTTCGCGTGGCAGCGATAAATGCCAGAAGTCAGTCGGCTTACCGCGCGCCTTGTTCTGCTTAATCGCTTTAAGCACACGTCCTTCACCACTGTTATAGGCGGCGATGGTTAATAACCAGTCACCGTCAAACATAGTGTTAAGACGCTGCATCATATCCAGCGCAACTTTCGTGGATGCGACCACATCACGTCGCCCATCGTAATACTGGTTTTGTTTCAAACCATAGTTTCGACCCGTAGCTGCAACAATCTGCCAGATGCCAGCGGCATTGGCGGATGACGTTGCCCGGGGGTCAAAAGCGCTCTCCACTATGGGTAGCAGTACCAGTTCCATCGGCATTTTACGTTTCTGTATCTGCTCGACTATCCAGTACATGTACGGCTCTGCCCGTAATGTTACATCGTGGAGATAGCTCTTATTTTTTAAAAATTTTCTTTTTTGTTCGCGGATTGCCGGGTTTTCCGGAATCCCCATCTTCAACTCGTCACTAATGAAACTCCAGAGATCTGCGTCTGCTGCGAGGCCAGTTCCATCTTCCTGCCATCGCGGCGACAAAAACTCGTCTCCGTACTTTCCATTTTCACCTTGACCAGCTGAAGACAGACTCTGTGCATGCTGTTCGGGAATATTGGCATCGTTCCTGGACGCCTGACATCCCACCAGCAAGACTGAGGCGAGTAATATCGCTTTAGCCTTCATATGTGTGTCAATAGTTCGCTTAAAAGACGAGCAACTATACGTGACGACTTTTCACAACACAACCCGAAAAATCAAAAAGCGTCTTTCTTCTCGCGTAGAACAGCAAATGTATGCCATAGCGGTTCATCAGAAACATTAACGTTTAAAGCGCGTTGTAAATCAACGTCTTGCGAACGGAGAAATAAATTAATTGACCGTTCGTGCGCCAGTTTTACAGGCAGACTAATGCCATTTTCAGCGCGTAAGTCCTTAATTTTCTGATATTCGGCCATTATTTGCGGGTCATGAGGCAGAATAGCCGCAGCAAACTTCAAATTGGATAAAGTATATTCATGCGCGCAACAGACTAAGGTTTCTCCTGGTAGCTGATTAAGCTTTTGAAACGAATCATACATTTGCTCTGCTGTGCCCTCAAAAAGGCGTCCACAGCCACCTGAAAAGAGGGTGTCTCCGCAGAAAAGATAAGGGGCGCTGTAATATGAGATATGTCCTAAAGTGTGACCAGGGGTATGAATCACGTCGAAAGTCAGCCCCAGAACCGTGACTTTATCCCCTTCGCTGACGATCGTTCTGGCTCCTTTGGCCTCGGTTTCCTGAGGGCCGTACACCTCCAGTTGCGGGAAATGCTCACACAGGGTTTTCACTCCACCGGTATGATCGTTATGGTGGTGAGTCAGCAGGATGGCGACCGGCTCCCAGCCGTTGGACGCCATTTTTTCTAACACCGGTTGGGCTTCGCCGGGATCGACAATCAGGCATTTACCTTGATCATCCGTCAGTGCCCAGATGTAGTTGTCCTGCAACGCAGGAATACTGGTAAGATTCATCATCACCTCTCGCAGGTCGTAGTAAAAGGAAGAGCGTAAAGCATGAAGCCCGCTAAATCACGCCAGATTCTGAACGCTCCGCTGTCATGGCGCGATATGCCGTGGGGAGAGTATTTCCGCGACGCGTTAACGCAGCAGCTTCAGCCTTACCTCGGAAAGCTATATGGCTTTCATATGCTTAAGCTTGGCAATCTCAGCGCAGAAATCAACACAGAAAATTGTGCTATTTCACATCAGGTCAATGTGGGCAGTAAAGGTGAGCAGTTGCAGGTGCTGGCCGACCCGATGCAGTTGCCGTTTGAGTCGAAGTCGGTGGATGCCTGTCTGATGGCCCATACGCTCGCCTGGAGCCAGGATCCTCATCGGGTATTGCGCGAAGTGGACAGGGTGTTAATCGATGATGGCTGGATGATCATCAGCGGTTTTAATCCCTTCAGCCTGCTTGGCGTGAGCAAAATGGTGCCGGGATTAACTCGCAAGGCGCCGTGGAGCGGACGGATGTTCAGCCAGATGCGGTTGCTCGACTGGCTGGGGCTGCTGAATTATGAAGTGGTTTATCGCACCCGGTTTCAGGTGCTGCCGTGGCATCGACAGGGCGGGAAACTGATCAGCGCCCACTTACCGGCGCTGGGCTGCCTGAATATTGTGGTGGCACGTAAACGCACCTTCCCGCTGCTGCCGACACGTGCAAAGAAGAGCCTGAGTACCAGCAAGATCCGCCAGACGGTCAACGCGACGCGTCAGTTCCGCAAGGCAGAGGATCAGGACTCGGCTTTATAACCGATATCTTCAAAGGCAGGGTTTTCAGCTGCAGTGCGGGCCAGCACGTCGCAGCGTTCATTTTCCGGATGTCCGGCATGCCCTTTAACCCACTCCCACTGAATTTTGTGGGTGCTGAGTGCTAAGTCGAGACGCTGCCAGAGATCGACATTCTTTACTGGCTTTTTATCGGCGGTTTTCCAGCCACGCTTTTTCCAGTTATGAATCCAGCTGGTGATTCCCTGGCGCACATACTGACTGTCGGTGCTGAGCACCACATCGCAGGGTTGAGTCAACGCTTCAAGCGAAACAATCGCCGCCATCAACTCCATCCGGTTATTGGTGGTAAGGTGATAGCCCGCGCTGAACGTCTTTTCATGCTGACCGTAGCGTAAAATCGCACCATAACCGCCGGGACCGGGATTTCCGAGGCAGGATCCATCGGTGAATATTTCTACCTGTTTGCGCATCTCTGGTAGACTTCCTCTCAAAAACGCTAAGTCTGACATAAAACGGGTCTTATGAGCACTGCAAATAACCGCCAGATCGTTCTCGATACTGAAACCACCGGCATGAACATGATCGGGGTACATTATGAGGGGCACCGCATCATTGAGATTGGTGCGGTGGAGGTGATTAACCGTCGCCTGACCGGCAACAATTTTCATATGTATCTCAAGCCCGATCGGCTGGTCGATCCTGAAGCCTTTGGTGTCCACGGGATTGCAGATGAATTTCTTGCCGACAAGCCCGCGTTCAGCGACATCGCTGATGAGTTTCTCGACTACATTCGCGGTGCTGAATTAGTCATTCACAACGCACCGTTTGATATCGGCTTTATGGACTACGAGTTCTCAAAGCTGAACCGTGGCATTGAGAAAACCGAAACCTTCTGCAAAATTACCGATAGCCTGGCGCTGGCGCGTCGTATGTTTCCCGGCAAGCGTAACAGCCTTGATGCGCTCTGCTCGCGTTATGAAATAGACAACACCAAGCGTACTCTGCACGGCGCACTGCTCGATGCCGAGATTCTGGCGGAAGTCTTCCTGACCATGACCGGTGGTCAGACGTCGCTCTCGTTCTTATCGGAAAGTGAAAGTGCCCGTGAGGCGCAGGGAGAGAGCATTCAGCGCATCGTCCGTCCCGCCTCTGCACTGCGCGTGGTTACGGCCAGCGAAGAGGAAGTGGTTGCCCATGAGTCCCGTCTGGATCTGGTGATGAAAAAGGGTGGCAGCTGTCTGTGGCGTGGCTGAATGGCCTGTTTTTGTGGATAAAATCAACGCCAAGCTGAAAAAAACAGCAAACGATTTATTCACCTGGAAAAAGCGTTGACGCCGTAACAACCTGCCATTACTATGCGCCTCGTTCTCGACGGGGAACAAAGCGCGGAGCGGTAGTTCAGTTGGTTAGAATACCTGCCTGTCACGCAGGGGGTCGCGGGTTCGAGCCCCGTCCGTTCCGCCAATCTCTTTAAAAAAGCCGATTCAGAAATGAATCGGCTTTTTGCTGTCTGCTATTCAGCGACGGCCTGGTTCTTCTGCGCCACTACCTCGCCATGCGCGCGGGTCACATCTTCAGCTTCACGATCTTCACGGGCGATAAAGCGATAGCAGCCCGCCGCCAGACCAGCACCAATGAACCAGCTGAAGTTCGCCACCTGATGCAGGGAAGGGATAAAACTAATCACCAGGCAAATCGCTACCGACGGCAGCAGCGCGCCAATTGCTTTGGGGTTAAAGCCACCGCGATACCAGTAACGACCAGATGGCGTGTCATTAAACAGATCGTCGACTGAGATACGGCCACGCTTAATCAGATAGAAATCGGTTAACAGAATCCCGAACAGCGGCCCGATAAAGGATCCCAGCACATCCAGTGTGTAGTGAATCAGCTCAGGCGACTGGAACAGGTTCCACGGCGTTAACAGCACTGAACCAACGGCGGCGATCATCCCACCGGTGCGGAAGCTGATTTTCTGTGGGGAACAGTTCGAGAAGTCAAACGCGGGTGAAACGAAGTTCGCCACGATGTTGATGCCGATAGTGGCGGTAATCATGGTCAGCAGACCAATCGCGACCGCCAGATCGTTGCCGACCATGCTTACGGTTTCGATGGGATCGGTAATCATTTTGCCAAACAGCGACTGGGTGCCCGAGACAATCACCACCGTCACCACTGAGAACAGCAGGAAGTTAAACGGCAGGCCCCAGCGGTTGCCGCGACGAATCTCGGACATATTCTTGCCGTAGCGTGAAAAATCACCGAAGTTTAACAGCGGCCCGGAGAAGTAAGAGACCACCAGCGCCGTGGCCGTAATCATCTGCCAGGTCTGTTCGCCTGCGGTCAGCGATTTGCTGGCGAGGGTAAAGGAGATGCCATCGAAACCGGTCTTGTATACAATCCAGCCCGCCAGTGCCACCATCACCACATAGACCGCCGGTCCAGCGACATCAATAAACCGCTTAATGGCGTTCATGCCGTGCCAGAACACCATCGCCTGCAGTAACCACATAATGCCGAAACAGCACCAGCCCAGCAGCGACAGGCCCAGCCAGTGTGGCACGGTCATTGATGTCAGCGACGGCGCAAACTTCAGCAGCACCAGCATCAGGGCATTCGCCGCCAGATAGGTCTGAATGCCATACCAGGCGAACGCGATCAGCCCGCGAATCACCGCCGGAATATTGGCACCAAACACGCCAAACGCCTGACGACAGATCACCGCATAAGGGACACCCGCCATCTGGCTCGGTTTCGCCACCAGGTTGGCACAGATTTGCACGATGCAAATCCCGGCCAGCAGGCAGAGCAGCACCTGCCAGCTGGCTAATCCCAG
Source organism: Pantoea sp. MT58 (assembly GCF_014495885.1). Taxonomy (NCBI): domain Bacteria; kingdom Pseudomonadati; phylum Pseudomonadota; class Gammaproteobacteria; order Enterobacterales; family Erwiniaceae; genus Pantoea; species Pantoea sp. MT58. The sequence goes on along the minus strand of NZ_CP061083.1, from coordinate 3,227,138 downwards.
CGTGAAGAAACTGGCGGCTACCACATAGCCGCCCATGCTGTGCACATCGGACATCCAGAAAGAGAAGATGTTGTACCACGACCAGTTCTGATTGCGAGTCGGTGCCAGGTCTTCGTTACAAAGCCGTGGGCTGTAACGTGCACTGGCTTCAGAGGCCGCGCTGGCCACCGTTGATTGTTTTGGCATGAAACCTGCTCCTGTACCTGAAAGTGGAATGAATAATCTGGTAAGACGGCATTGCAGGATTCAGGCCAGATCTGTTTTGTTGTATACAATATTTATTTTTCAAGTATACGATAGTGGCACACAGCGAGCGACCGGAGCAGGTAATGACGAGTAAAACAGGCCAGCGAGACGCCACTCATCTGCAGGACAAAGATGAAGGGATTTACCAGGCGTTGATGAACGCTATTGTTGAGCACCAGCTGCCGCCGGGCAGTAAATTGCCGGAAGAGGCACTTTCCGCGGTCTTTGGGGTGAGTCGCACCGGCATCCGCAAAGTGCTGCAGCGCCTCGCGGCGGTGCAGATGGTCACCCTGACGCCCAAACGTGGTGCGCAGGTGGCGACACCCGGCGTTGAAGAGGCACGTGACATCTTCTCAACCCGCAGTTTAATGGAGTGCGCCAATCTGCCTGCGGTACTGGCGCATCTGCAGCCTCCGCATCTGGCTGCACTGGAGCAGCTCATTGCACAGGAAAACCAGGCGCACGCCGATCATGATGGTCCGGCAGCCATCCGGCTTTCCGCCGCGTTTCATATTCAGCTACAGGCGATCTCCGGTAATCAGGTGCTCACCGGCATGGTGACCAGCCTGACTCAGCGCTCCTCACTGGTAATTGCCGCCTGGGGCGCGCCCTGGCAGCGCGGCTGTCGCTGTGACGATCACGCAAATCTTCTGGCGTTACTGCGCGCTCGTGCGCTGGAACCGCTGACTCTCGCGCTTCAGCATCACTTTGAGCACATCGTTTCCAGCCTGCACTTTGAGCGCAGCGGAGAAACCCTGCCCGATTTCTCCCGACTGTTTGCCTCAGTCTCTGGAGTCGCTTCATGAGTCTGATTCAGGTCATTAATCCCAACACCAGTCTGGCGATGACCGAAACTATCGCTCAGGCCGCGCGTGCGGTCGCCGCGCCGGGCACCGAAATTCTGGCGGTTTCGCCGTCGCAGGGCGTGCCCTCCATTGAAGGGCACTTCGATGAGGCGATCGCCGCCATCGGCGTGCTGGAGCAGATCAAGCTGGGCAGGGAGCAGGGTGTCAGCGGACATGTCATTGCCTGCTTCGGCGATCCGGGTTTACTGGCCGCACGCGAGCTGGCCAGCGGGCCGGTAATCGGCATTGCGGAGGCGGCGATGCACACCGCCACGCTGCTGGCGACACGTTTCTCCATTGTCACCACGCTGCCGCGCACGCTGGTGATTGCGCGTCATCTGTTGCAGCAGTATGGTTTTACCCATCACTGTGCCGCGCTGCATGCCATCGATCTGCCGGTACTGGCGCTGGAGGATGGCAGCGGTCTGGCGCAGGAAAAAGTGCGGCAGCGCTGTATTCAGGCGAAACGGGAAGATGGCAGCGGGGCGATTGTGCTGGGTTGTGGCGGAATGGCGACGCTGGCGGCTTCGCTGACCCAGGAGCTGGGCCTGCCGGTGATTGATGGCGTCAGCGCAGCGGTGAAAATGGTCGAGTCGCTGGTGGCGCTTGGTTTTGGCACCAGCAAACATGGCGATCTGGCCTGGCCTTTGCAGAAACCTCTCTCAGGTGCGTTTCAACATCTAAACTAACGGAACTTTCCCGAATCAAAACAGGTGGAGTAATGACTGACGCTGCAGAGAAGAAAGAGTACAGCTTTAACAAAAACTATCCGCGCGATTTAATCGGTTATGGCGCCAATCCGCCGCACGCCGCCTGGCCCAATAACGCCCGTGTGGCAGTGCAGTTTGTCCTGAATTACGAAGAGGGTGCAGAAAACAGTGTGCTGCATGGCGATGCGGGCTCAGAGCAGTTCCTCTCCGACATCATCGGTGCAGCCAGCTATACCGATCGTCACATGTCGATGGAGTCGCTGTATGAGTACGGCTCCCGCGCCGGCTTCTGGCGCATCCACAATGAATTTCAGAAACGTGGTCTGCCGCTAACCGTTTTTGGTGTGGCGATGGCGCTGGCGCGTCATCCGGAAATTGTCGAGGCGATTAAACAGGCGGACTACGATGTGGTCAGCCACGGCTGGCGCTGGATCCACTATCAGGGCATGGATGCAAAAACTGAACGTCAGCATATGCAGCAGGCGGTGGATGTGCTGGTGGATCTGTTTGGGAAAGCGCCAACAGGCTGGTACACCGGGCGCGACAGCCCGAACACCCGTCGGCTGGTGGTGGAGCAGGGTGGGTTCAGCTACGACAGTGACTACTACGGCGATGATCTGCCGTTCTGGACGCAGGTTACCTGCCAGGATGGCACGGTAAAACCGCACCTGGTTATTCCTTACACCCTTGAGTGCAACGATATGCGCTTTGCCTCGCCGCAGGGGTTTAACACCGCCGAACAGTTCTTCACCTATCTGCGCGACACCTTTGATGTGCTGTATGAAGAGGGAGACACGGCGCCGAAGATGATGTCGGTCGGCATGCATTGCCGCCTGCTGGGTCGCCCTGGCAAATTCCGCGCGTTGCAGAACTTCCTCGATCACATCCAGCAGCACGACGACGTCTGGATCTGTACCCGCCAGCAGATTGCTGACCACTGGATCGCAACTCACCCGGCACCTTAAGCCAGTTCCGGCGCTTGCCCCGTTCTGAACGGGAGCAGCGCCGGATGCCGTCAGCTCATCAGACTGACCTGCGCCGCCACGATGCACCAGCCGTGGGGCATTCGCACCCAGGTCTGCTGCTGACGGCCAATCTTATCGCTGCCAGGGCGGGTAAATTCGGTGCTGCAGACCGCATAATCCTCGCCAAAAGTCGTAATCACGGTGTTCCGTAGCGTCCTGTTCAGACCGGCTGAAGGACGCGCGGCACGGAAGGCCCGAATTTCATCAATGCCATACAGATTCTCACCCGCCCCAAGACGCACGGTTCGCGGGTCATGCCAGAAGAGCGCATCCAGTTCTTCCACGTCATTGCTGACCAGCGCCTGCTCGTAGCGATAAAACTGCGCCGTTACCTCAGTGAGCACCTGCGGTAAATTAATCTCTCTGTTCATCAGGCTCCTGCCATATTCATTTGCGGCATCGTAATGCCCTGTTGTTCCAGTGCCCAGGCGGCGCGTAGTACTGCCTCTTCATTAAACGGACGGGCGATAAGCTGTAATCCAATCGGCAGGCCACTTCGGGTCGCCAGCGGCACGGTACAGACCGGCAATCCCAGGAAGGAGATCGGCTGCGTCAGCATTCCCATGCTCGCCTTGGCGGGCAGCGACTCACCCTGAATCGTCAGAGTTTGCTGACCGATAGTAATCGCGCTGCAGGGCGTCGCTGGGGCGATCAGCACATCGAACCGATCAAACAGCGGTAACACCTGCTGCTGAAAATGGCGACGGAAACGCTGTGCCTGCACATACCAGGCACCAGGCATCATGGTACCGGCCAGCAGACGCTCACGTGAGTTCGGTTCAAACTGCTCCGGCATCTGGCGCAGGGCAGGCAAATAGTGATTGCCGCCCTCGGCAGCGGTCATGATAAACGCCGCCGAGCGGGCCAGCTCCGCCTCCGGCATCAGCACCTCTTCCTGAGCCTCAAGCGCGGCTGCAACTGCCGCGACGGCCGCGCGGGCATCCTCATCGCACCAGCGGGCAAAAAAACCACCCAGTACGCCACAGCGCAATCCTTCGCTGCCCTGTGACAGCCCTGGCAGCGTCTCGGCCAGTGGACGGTCAGCCTGAAACGCGTCAGCGTGGTCTGCACCCTGCAACAGGTCATACACCAGTGCCAGGTCCTCAACCCGGCGCGCCAGTGGGCCGATGTGATCAAGGCTGGCGACAAACGGATGGCTGCCGCTGCGTGACAGACGACCAAAAGTTGGCTTAAGACCAAAAATACCGCACAGCGAGGCGGGCACCCGAATCGAGCCGTTGGTGTCGGTGCCCAGTGAAAAGTGGACCAGCCCGGCGGCCACGGCGGCGGCTGAACCGCCTGAAGAGCCGCCCGCCACGCGGCTCAGATCGCGCGGATTGTGCGTCGCACCATAGTGGCTGTTTTCGGTGGTAAAACCATAGGCATAAGCATCCATGTTCAGCATGCCCGACAGCAGCGCGCCTGCGTGACGCAGTTTCTCCACGGCAAACGCATCTGCCTGGGCCGCAGGGCGATCGCGGAACAGGCTGGCACCGGCCAGTGTGCTGTGACCCGCCACATCAAACAGGTTTTTCACCGCATACGGGATGCCCGCCAGCGGTGGCAGGGTTTCGCCGCGCTGCCGCTGCGCATCAATCGCGCTGGCCTCTTTTAACATGCGCGGCCCGGTCACTTCCGTCCAGGCATTCAGCGCCGGATTATGCTGCTCAACGGCCTGCAGCGTGCTCTTCGCTACCTCCACCGCGCTGATCTCACCCTGCTGGATCGCCCGTTGCAGGCTCTGAATCGAAACATCACCTAATCTCATGCCTGGTATACTCCTGCCACTTCCAGCCGATCGTCCAGCGGAAACGCCATCAGCGGTGCCGCCATCTCCGCGATACGCGACAGCTGGATCAGCAGTTCAGCGCGGCGGGCGTCATCCAGTTCCAGTTGCAGTATCTGCTCCATATGGCCGATGTAGCTGGCCCAGTCGTGTTGATTCATGATTCGCTCCTGTTAAAAACCGGCAGCGCTGCCGTTACTGCGCGGATCGCTTGCGCCCTCAAACATGCCGTTGCTGTGACGCACGATGGCGCCCGCATGGCCAACGGATTCGCTGAAGTCCGGCAGCAGCTCCACCTCATGTCCCCACAGACGCAGCATTAATACCGTTTCGTCGTCAAAGCGGCCTTCCAGTTTTAATGAGTCTGATGATTGCCCCCAGGTCCGGCCCAGCAGCCAGCGCGGCGCACTGACCGCCTGCTGTAACGGCAGGCCCTGAATGACATGGCGGGTAAAAATCGCCGCCTGGGTCTGCGGCTGACCATCTCCGCCCATGGCGCCATACACCATTGTCCGGCCATCTTTCAGGCGTGCAGCGGCGGGATTCAGGGTATGAAACGGCTGCTTGCCGGGCGCAAGGGCGAGTAAATGGTCAGGATCCAGGCTAAACGCCGCGCCACGGTTCTGCCAGGTAATACCGGTGCCGGGCAGCACCACACCACTGCCAAACTCGTGATAGATGCTTTGAATAAAGGAGACCGCCAGACCGCTGCTGTCCATCACGCCCATCCAGACGGTATCGCCCGGGCCGCGTCCGCTCCCCCAGGCTGCCGCCTCACCATCGGTGATCTGGCTGGCGAGTGTGGCAAGGTGATCGCTATCCAGCAGCGCCTGCAGATCTTCGGTAACGTGACGCGGATCGGTGATGTGTTTGTCCCGCAGCGCAAAGGCTTTCTTGGTGGCTTCAACGATGCGGTGCACCGTCTGCGCGTCATCAGCCTCCGCCATCGCCAGCCAGTCGGTGATGCCGAGGATGGCCAGCGACACCATGCCCTGCGTCGGCGGGGCGATATTCCAGATGTCGCCTTCACTGTGTGCGAGGTGCAGTGGCGTTGTGCGGCGGGCGCGATGCTGCTGCAGATCGTTCAGCGTCACCGGCATGCCCAGTGTCGCCATCTCGTCGGCCAGATGATGAGCCAGCGGGCCGCGATAAAAACTGTCGAGTCCCTCTTCGGTGAGCTGACTCAGGGTGTTCGCCAGTGCGGGCTGGGTAAAACGGCTGCCGGGCTGCGGCACCTCGCCGTCAGGCATAAACGTGGCGCTGAAGCCGGGCTGATGCTGTAACTCACTGCGGAACGTTGCGGTGGCGGCGCTCTGTGAAGCGGTCACCGGAATGCCGTCGGCGGCGTAGCGAATGGCATCACGCAGCAGACGAGCCAGCGGCAGCGGCGGGGTGCCCATCTCCTTAGAGAGCATCAGTGCCTCCTGCCAGCCACTGACTGTACCGGCTACGGTCAGCGCCGCTTTCGGTCCGCGATGTGGGATTTTCGGGTGATCGGCGTAAAAATCGCGGTGAGCCAGTGAACCTGCTGCGCCGCTGGCGTCGATAGCGACAGGATCACCACCGGGCGGCAGAATCAGCCAGAAACCGTCGCCGCCCAGTCCATTCATGTGTGGATAGACCACAGCGATAGTTGCGGCGGCGGCCACCATCGCTTCAATGGCATTACCGCCATCACGCAGTACCGCGAGTGCGCTTTCACTCGCCAGATGGTGCGGCGTCACCGCCATCCCCTGCGGGGCCATATTGCTTTGAATCATCGTTTTCTCATTCTTCGGGTGACAGAACCCATAACAAAGCAAGAGCTGTTCCAGTTTTCACCCTGCGATGACAATGCGCCGGTTAACCTGGCGTAAATTGTGCTAGGTTTTGCTAAACAAAAGTGCTGAAACAAAAGTTACAGGACGCCTTATGCAACAGCTTGATGAACGACTCAGAAGTCACTATCCCCAGCTCTCGCCACAGGAACAGCGCATTGCTGACTTCGTGTTTGACCATTTCGATGACCTGATCAGCTACAACAGCGCCGAGCTGGCGCGGCTCAGTGGTGTGTCGAAAGCCACGGTCAGCAGGCTGTTTAAGCGTCTGGGCTACGAGAAATACAAAGATATGCGTGATGAGTTACGCATCCTGCGTCAGAGCGGCATGCCGCTGACAGATAATCGTGATGCCGTGCAGGGCAATACCTTGCTGGCACGCCACTATAAGCAGGAGATGGCGAATCTGACGCAGTGGGTTAACAGCCTGGATGCACAGCACTTTAACGAGGTTATTCAGCAGCTGTCGCAGGCAAAACGCATCTTTATCATCGGTATGCGCAATGCCTACCCGGTGGCGCTGCACCTGCGCCAGCAACTGGTGCAGGCGCGTTCACAGGTGCATATTCTGCCGCAGCCGGGCCAGACGCTGGCAGAGGAGCTGGTGGATATCACACCGGACGACATGGTCATCGTGATGGCCTTTCGTCGTCGTCCACGCATCATTCGCCCGCTGATGCAGCAGTTGCAGGCAGCCGGTATCCCGCTGCTGGCGCTGTGTGAGCCGCAGGCGCAGACGGTGATTGCGCTGGCGCGCTGGCAACTCTGTACGCCGCTGGACAGCGTCTCCGCCTTCGACAGTTACAGTGCCGCCATGAGTCTGGTTAACTTGATCGCCAATGCCCTGCTGCATGAAATGCTGGCTCAGGGACGTCAGCGGATTCATCAGATCGCTGACCTTTATCAGCAGTTCGACGAACTGGAGCACCGTTAGCAGGCACCGTTTTGGTGCTTTGCCCCATTTCAGAACGCCGCTTCCCCGGCGTAGTCGCTCCGATTACGCCCGCATTCTGCTGAACTCTCTGCCGCTTAACCCTTTTTTTGTTGCCGCCCGGATTGGCACATTAGTTGCAGATTGCATGTCAAAGAATCTTTTGTTTCACGTTAATCTCACCGGGGTGCATAATGAAAAAAGTTTTAATGGCGGTAGCAGCTGCAGCATTACTGATGGCTCAGGCGGGAAGTGCGCTGGCCGATCAACTGCAGGACATCCAGAAGCGCGGTGTCATCCGCGTCGCTGTGCCGCAGGATTTCCCACCCTTTGGCTCGGTCGGCACTGACCTTCAGCCGCAGGGGTATGACATCGACACGGCGAAATATCTGGCAAAGCAGATGAAACTTAAGTTGCAGCTGGTGCCGGTCAGCAGTGCCAACCGCGTGCCTTATCTGCAAACTGACAAGGTCGATCTGGTTATCTCCAGCATGGGTAAAAATGCCGAGCGTGAGAAAGTGATCGACTTTACACGTGCCTATGCGCCGTTCTTCCTGGGCGTATTTGGTCCGAAAGGTGATGAGATCAAAGCGGCGTCGGCGCTGAGCGGCAAGTCGATTGGCGTCACGCGCGGTGCGGTAGAAGACATGGTGCTCAGCGACGTTGCGCCGAAAGATGCGCAGATAAAACGCTATGAAGATAACAACACCACGTTGTCTGCCTATCTCTCCGGTCAGGTGCAATATGTCGCCACCGGTAACCTGGTGGTCGCCGCGATTGCACGCCAGAATCCGGCTAAAGCGCCTGTCGCGCAGTTTATGCTGAAAGATTCACCCTGCTTTATCGGCCTGAAGAAAGATGAGCCTGCGCTGAAAGCGAAAGTCAATGCGCTGATTGAGCAGGGCATCAAAGATGGCACTCTGAATAAACTGTCAGAAGAGTGGCTCAAAGCGCCGCTGCCCGCCAACCTCGGCGCCTGAGGACGGATTCATGACCGGGCAACTTAACTTTCCCGCCCTGTGGCCCTACTGGCCGGAGCTGCTCTCCGGTCTGTGGGTCACCCTCCAGCTGACGGTGCTGGCGACGACCGGTGGTGTGGCGCTGGGCATTGCGGGCGCGGCGCTGCGCAGCGGCAAACCCAGCTGGATGAGCCGCCTGTGGGGCATCTATGTCGAGCTGATCCGCAATACGCCGTTTGTGGTGCAACTGTTCTTTATTGTTTTCGGTCTGCCTGCGCTGGGGCTGAAACTTACCGCTGGCGAGGCGGCGCTGCTGGCGATGCTGATCAACCTTGGCGCTTACAGTACCGAGATCATCCGCGCCGGAATTCAGGTAACACCCAAAGGGCAGTGGGAAGCAGGCCGGGTGCTGGGATTAACCCGCAGCCAGACGTTTTTGCGGGTGGTGTTGCCGCCTGCACTGCAGCGCATTTACCCGGCGCTGGTCAGTCAGTGCATCATCGTGATGCTGGGGTCGTCGGTGGTGTCCCAGGTTTCTTATGAGGAGCTGACCTTCGCCGCTAACCTGATTCAGTCGCGTACCTTCTTAAGTTTTGAGGTCTATCTGGTGACCACGCTGATCTACCTGGCGTTGTCGATTGCGATGCGCCATCTGCTGCTGGCAATTGGCCGTAAATGGTTTGGAGTGCAGCCATCATGATGACGACCTTTACTGACTGGGACATCCTGCGCAACCTGCTGCTGGCGGCGCGCTGGACCCTGTTACTGTCGCTGGTGGCCTTTGCCGGCGGAACGCTGGTAACGCTGCCACTGCTGTTTCTGCGTCTGCTGCAACGCAAGTGGCTGACGCGCGTGATACGCGGTTACACCGCGCTGTTTCAGGGCACGCCGCTGCTGATGCAGCTGTTCCTGGCATTTTTCGGCGTCGGGCTATTCGGCATTGATGTCGCGCCCTGGACCGCAGCTTCGCTGGCATTGACCTTCTACACCAGCGCCTTTCTGGTGGACATCTGGTACGGCAGCATTCGCGCCCTGCCGAAAGGGCAGTGGGAAGCGTCGCGCTGCCTCGGCCTGACCTTTGGTCAGACGCTATGGCGGGTGGTGGCACCCCAGGCGATCCGCATCGGTATCGCGCCGACCGTGGGCTTTGCCGTGCAGGTGATCAAGGGCACCGCGCTGGCCTCAATAATCGGCTTCATTGAGCTGACTAAGGCGGGCACCATTCTGAACAACGTGACCTATCAGCCGTTTAAAGTCTTTGGGCTGGTGGCGCTGGGCTACTTCCTGATGTGTTATCCGCTGTCTCGCTACAGCCAGTATCTGGAGAAAAAATTCAATGCCGCTCATCACCATTAATCAGGTGCAAAAATATTACGGCGACAATCATGTGTTGAAAGGCGTGGATCTGGATATCGACATGGGCGAGGTGATCTCGATCATTGGTCGCAGTGGATCCGGCAAAAGCACGTTGCTGCGCTGTATGAACGGGCTGGAAGGCTATCAGGAGGGCAGCATCAAGCTCGGCGGGATGACGATTACTGACCGTGATTCGCAGGCGCGTGAAATCAGCCGCTCGGTCGGAATGGTATTTCAGAGCTTCAATCTGTTCCCGCACATGACGGCGCTGGAGAACGTGATGCTGGCGCCGCGCCGGGTGCTGAAGAAAAGCGAGGCCGAGTGCCGGGCGCTGGCGGCGCAGATGCTGGAGAAAGTCGGGCTGGGTGAACGTCTTGACTACTATCCTGCCAGCCTCTCTGGCGGTCAGCAGCAGCGCGTGGCGATCGCCCGTGCGCTGGCGATGACGCCGAAAGTTTTACTCTGTGATGAGATCACCTCCGCGCTCGATCCTGAACTGGTGGGCGAAGTGCTTAAAGTTCTGGAGCAGCTGGCGGCAGAGGGAATGACGCTGATCCTCGTCACCCATGAAATGAGCTTCGCCCGCGACGTGGGCGATCGTGTGGTCTTTATGCATCAGGGGCGCGTCTGGGAGCAGGGCGACAGTAAAACGCTGTTCGCCCAGCCGCAGACGCCGGAGCTGAAGCAGTTTATCTCTTCGGTTCGTCTCTAAATGTTTAGTTTGACAGGCGTTTATTGTTGCAGACAGTCTGACCACGGACAGCGCGGAACAACCGGAGCGTACACGAAGTACGTGAGGATGACTCGCTGTGCTCGCCCCTTCAGGGCCGCCCTTACGGGCGTTCAGGTTGCTAAAGCAGCCTGTGTGAGCACTGCCCGGGGCCAGAATGGCAAATAAAATAGCCTGTCGGGCATCAGAAAAGGAAATGATGATGGATATAACACAATACCCGCAACTCAATCCGCCACAGCGTCTGCTGATGGGACCGGGACCGATCAACGCCGATCCCCGCGTGCTGCGCGCCATGTCGAGCCAGCTGCTGGGTCAGTACGATCCCGCGATGACCCACTACATGAACGAAGTGATGGCGCTCTATCGCGGCGTGTTCCGCACAGAGAACCGCTGGACGCTGCTGATTGATGGCACCTCTCGTGCCGGCATCGAATCGATACTGCTCTCCGCTATCCGCCCTGGCGACAAAGTGCTGGTCCCGGTGTTTGGCCGCTTCGGTCATCTGCTGTGCGAAATTGCCCGCCGCTGTCGTGCGGACGTTCACACCATCGAAGTGCCGTGGGGCGAAGTCTTTACCCCGGACCAGATTGAAGATGCGATCAAAAAAGTGCGGCCACGCCTGCTGCTGACCGTGCAGGGCGATACCTCGACCACCATGCTGCAGCCACTTGAGCAGCTGGGGGCGATCTGTAAACAGTACGGCGTGCTGTTCTACACCGATGCCACCGCGTCGCTGGCGGGCAACCCGCTGGAAACGGATGCCTGGGGACTGGATGCCGTATCGGCGGGGATGCAGAAATGCCTGGGCGGCCCATCGGGCACGTCACCGATCACCCTGAGCGCAGAGATGGAAGCGGTGATCCGCAAACGCAAATGCGTGGAGCAGGGGATCCGCACCGAGGCGCATCAGGATGGAGATGATGAAATGATCTACTCCAACTATTTTGATCTCGGCATGATCATGGATTACTGGGGGCCGGAGCGGCTTAACCATCACACCGAAGCGACCAGTGCGCTGTTTGGCGCCCGCGAGTGTGCCCGTCTGATCCTGCAGGAAGGGCTGGATAACGGCATCGCCCGTCACAAACTGCATGGTGAAGCGATGCTGAAAGGCATTCAGGGAATGGGGCTGGAGACCTTTGGCGATCTGAAAAACAAGATGAACAACGTGCTGGGCGTGATGATCCCGTCAGGTGTCAACGGCGATCAGGTGCGCAAACTGATGCTGGAGGATTTCGGCATTGAGATTGGCACCTCATTTGGTCCGCTGCATGGCAAGGTGTGGCGCATCGGCACCATGGGTTACAACGCGCGCAAAGATTGCGTGATGCAGACGCTATCGGCGCTGGAAACAGTGCTGACTCATGTTGGTTATCGCACGCCGCAGGGCGCGGGTGCGCAGGCCGCCTGGGATCACTACGGGAGCCAGGCATGATGATGAGTGCCAGCGAAGCTCAGGCCGCTGCACAGCGCGTGATGGCGCGCTGTGATGCGCTGGCAGCGATCAGCGAAACGGCTGAGGGCCTGACCCGCGTCTACCTGTCGGCGGAACATCTGCGCGCCAACGCCTGCGTCGGTGAGTGGATGCAGGCAGCGGGGATGCAGGTGTGGCAGGATGAAGTCGGCAATATCTGTGGGCGCTATGAGGCGGCAGAAGCGGGTGCGCCTGCGCTGCTGCTCGGCTCCCATCTCGACACGGTGCGCAACGCCGGCCGCTACGACGGGATGCTGGGCGTGCTCAGCGCCATTGAAACCGTACAGTGGCTAAATGAACATCAGCGCCGCCTGCCGCTGGCCATTGAGGTGATTGGCTTTGGCGACGAAGAGGGCACCCGTTTTGGCATTACGCTGCTGGGCAGTCGCGGGATTACCGGCAGCTGGCCGCAAAGCTGGGTGACACATCCCGACGGCAATGGCATTACTGTCGCGCAGGCGATGGCCGATGTTGGTCTCGACAGCGACAGGATCGCATCTGCGGCGCGGCGGGTTGAGGATATCGTCGGATATCTTGAGCTGCACATCGAACAAGGCCCCTGTCTGGAGCAGGAAGATCTGGCGCTGGGTGTGGTCACGGCGATTAACGGTGCGCGCCGCCTCAACTGTCGTTTCACCGGCGAAGCGGGCCATGCGGGAACGGTGCCGATGACGCATCGCAAAGATGCGCTGGCCGCCGCCGCCGAGTGGATGGTGTTTATCGAGCAGGCCACCCGTGAGCAGGATCCGCAGCTGGTCGCGACTGTGGGCACGATTAACTGCGCGCCGGGTGCAGTGAATGTGATACCCGGCGAGGTATCGCTGTCGCTGGACGTGCGCGGTCCGCTGGATAATCCGCTGGAGACGCTGCTCTCCAGCCTGCTAACGCAGGCTGAGGCGATTGCGCTGCGTCGTGGACTTCGCTTCGAGTCGAACGAATATTATCGCATCGGTGCTACCGCCTGTGACTCCGTGCTGCAACAGGCGCTGAGCCATGCAGTGGAAACGGTGCAGGGTCGTAGTCTGTCACTGCCGAGCGGGGCCGGGCACGACGCTATCGCTATCGCTGAACGCTGGCCGGTCGGCATGTTATTTGTGCGTAACCATCGCGGCATCAGTCATCATCCGGCAGAGTCGGTGGCGGTTGACGATGTGGCTCCTGCGCTGCAGGCTTATCTGGAAGCGGTCTCGCTGATTGCCGGACGGAGTTAAAATATGGAGTTAGCCACATTTAATCAGCTGTCAGCTGACGAGGCGCAGTCGGCCATCCGGCACTGTGTGGCGATCCCGCACTGGCAGCAGTCGATGGTGGCGGGCCGGCCTTTTGCCACCATTGAGGCGCTACTGGCCACTGCCGATGCGCTGGCTCGCCAGTGGCAGCAGCCCGAGCTGGAAGCGGCCTTGTCAGCACATCCCCGCATTGGCGAACGCGCGGACGGCGCGGACAAAGAGTCTGTACTGTCGCGTGGGGAGCAGTCCGCGATGCAGCAGGCCGATTATGCTCTGCAACAGGCGATGCAGCAGGGGAATAAGGCTTATGAAGCGCGTTTTGGCCGGGTGTTTCTGATTCGTGCCAAAGGGCGCAGCGGCGAACAGATGCTCGCAGAGTTGCAGCGTCGGTTGCAGAATAGCGATGTTACCGAGCAGCAGGAGGCGCTGGATCAACTGCGTGAAATTACCCTGTTACGCCTTAAGGAGACGATTCAATGAGCACTGTGACCACCCATATTCTCGACACGGCGCTGGGTAAACCGGCCAGCGGCGTGGCGATTTCACTGGAGCAGAACAGCCCGGAAGGCTGGTTTCCGATTTCACAGGGTGAAACGGACAGCGACGGGCGTCTGAAAGATCTGACGCCTGAGCCGCTGACGCCGGGCCACTACCGTTTAACGGCGGAAATCGGCGACTATTTTGCCGTCGCCGGTCGGGATGCGCTCTACGTCAGTGCACAGATCGATTTTCTGATCGCTGAGGCGGGCAGCCATTTTCATCTGCCATTTCTGATTTCGCCCTGGTCCTGGTCAACTTATCGCGGCAGTTAACCGGCGGTGGTTTACAGCGAAAACCGGTCTGCATCCTGCCAGGCCGGGAAGCGCTCGCGGTAAGCCTGAAGCGCGTCCAGTGACAGCTCGGCATCCAGCCGGGCGCGCTGATGCTGCTCGGCCGCGCTGAGGATCTCCCCCTGCGGTGAAATAATCTGGCTGTCGCCACTGTAGTGATGCTGATTGCCATCGCTGCCAACGCGGTTACAGCCTGCCACGTAAGCCTGATTTTCAATCGCCCGCGCTAACAGTAGCGCCTGCCAGTGCAACGCACGTGGCGCAGGCCAGTTGGCGACATAGAGCGCCAGATCGTAATCATTGCGGTTGCGCGAGAAGACCGGGAAGCGCAGGTCGTAACAGATTTGCGGCAGAATGCGCCAGCCGCGCCACTCAAACACCTGCCGCTGTTCGCCGGGCTGATAGTGGTGATGCTCGTCCGCCATACGGAACAGGTGACGCTTGTCATACTGATGCAGCGTGCCGTCCGGTTCGACCAGCAGGAAGCGGTTTACCGCGCCGTGTTCTGTCTGAATTGCCGCGCTGCCGCCGACCAGGGCATCGGTGCTGCGGGCATGCTGGTGCAGCCACTCAACCACCTGCGCCTCTGGCAGCGAGCTTTTCGCCGCCTCCATCGCAAAGCCGGTCGTAAACATCTCTGGCAGGATAATCAGATCGCGTCCGGTAAGTCCGGCCAGTTGCGCGTCAAAATGGCGCAGGTTGGCCTCGCCATCCATCCAGCTCAGCGTCTCCTGCAATAGCGTGATTTTCAAAGCTGACATAAGCGCTCCGCGGCGGCATCTAATGTCGCCGGCTGTTTGGCAAAACAGAGGCGGATCAGTTTATGGGGGAAAGCATCGGCGCAGAACACCGACAGGGGTATCGCGGCGACGCCGACTTCACGGGTCAGCCACTGGCAGAAACTGACATCATCCCGATCGGAGATGGCGCTGTAATCGACCAGTAAAAAGTAGGTCCCTTCGCAGGGCAGAACCTTAAAGCGGCTGTTGCTCAGCGCCGTGGCCAGCCTATCGCGGCGATCGCGATAGAACGCTGGCAGTTCAAGATAGTGTTCCGGATGCTCACGCAGCATATCGGCGATTGCCAGCTGCGCCGGGGTATTCACCGAGAAGGTCAGGTATTGATGCACTTTGCGCAGTTCAGCGATGATCGCCGCAGGGGCAATGCAATAGCCCACTTTCCAGCCGGTCATATGGAACGTCTTGCCAAACGACGACACCGCGATGGCGCGCTGACGCAAATCAGGATGGGCCAGCACACTGGCGTGGCCCGCCTCATCGAAGCAGATGTGCTCATAAACTTCGTCGCTCAGCACATAAACCGGGTGCGCCGAAATCGCCTGCCACAGCGCGGCGAAATCGGATTGCTGCCAGACGGTAGCGGTAGGGTTGTGCGGCGTATTCAGAATCACCAGCCGGGTTTTGTCACTCAGCAGCGCAGCAAACGCCTGCCAGTCCACCCGAAAAGCGGGCGGCTGCAGCGTAATGCGTTTCATCACGCCGCCAGACAACTCCACCGCAGGCTCATAGCTGTCGTAGCTGGGATCAAAGCAGATCACCTCATCGCCCGGCCGCACCAGTGCGGTAATCGCCGCATAGAGCGCTTCAGTTGCACCCGCCGTCACCGTAATCTCCGCGTCAACATCCGGGCGGTAATCATAAAGTCGCGCGGTTTTCTCCGCTATCGCCTCGCGTAACGGCAGCGCACCGGTCATCGGCGCATACTGATTCGCGCCCTGGCTGACGTGATACGCCAGCCGCTGCTGCAGATAGTCCGGGCCGCTGAAATCGGGAAAGCCCTGAGAGAGATTGATGGCGTTATGCTGCTGCGCCAGCGCACTCATCTGGCTGAAAATCGTGGTGCCGAGTAAGGGAAGTTTACTCTCGGGGATCAGGTTGTGCTGCGTCATGGTGTCAGGCCTTAAGCGCGAAAATTGATGCGGTGTCACCCGGTGTTTGTGCCACTATAAACAGGATGGTAGTATTTGGCAATCAAGACGCTTAGACGGCTAAATGCTTCATGCTCCGCGCGTCAGCGGTGTTGGCTGCACTTGCTTACCCGAGTCACTTACTCATGTAAGCTCCCCGGGATAAGCGCGCTTGCCGCCTTGCTGACACACGGATCATTTCGCATTTACATGCGCCATGTTACACACGGTCCATTTAGCATTTGCATGCGTCATGATCCGCGCGTCAGCAGCGTTTGCTTACCCGGGATTACATTTCACCGTAAGGAACCTTTATGTCGCAGAGTCTTCCGTTAGATCAGCTGGTCGCCGCCTGTCACTGGATTGGCGAAAAAGGCTGGGCACCGGCCACCGGCGGAAATATGTCCGTGCGCCGCGATGAACATGTCTGCCTGCTGAGTGAATCGGGCAAAGATAAAGGCACGCTGACGCGGGATGACTTTATTGAGGTCGATATCGCCACCAGCCAGTCGCTCTCTGGCCGTAAGCCGTCGGCAGAAACCGGCCTGCACACGATGATCTATCGCCTCTTTCCTGAGGCGGGCGCGGTGCTGCACACCCACACGGTGAATTCGACCGTGCTGTCGCGGGTGGAGCAGGGTGCGGCGCTATTGCTGCACGGCTATGAGATGCAAAAATCGTTAAGTGGTCAGCATACTCACCTGGATACGCTGGCGATTCCCGTGTTCGACAATAGCCAGGATATCGCGGCGCTGGCGTCAGAAATTGAAGATTACGCCGCACGTTTTCCGCTGCGTTACGGTTTTCTGCTGCGCGGCCACGGCTTAACCTGCTGGGGCCGGGATGTCAGCGAAGCCCGCCGTCATCTGGAAGGTCTGGAATTTTTATTTGAATGTGAACGTCAACGTCGCCTGCTGGAGAAAGCATGATTCGCGCCATTGTTACTGATATCGAAGGCACTACCAGCGATATCCGCTTTGTACATAACATCCTGTTTCCCTATGCCCGCAAGCATCTGCCGGATTTCCTGCGTGAAAATGCGCACCAGCCCGACGTGGCGGCCGCACTGCAGTCGGTGCGCGAAGAAGCCGGTCAGCCGCAGGCCGATCTGGCTGGCGTGACAGATATTCTGCTGGGCTTTATGGACCAGGATCGCAAATCGACCGGCCTGAAGGCGTTGCAGGGCATGATCTGGCGCGATGGCTACGTGAACGGCAGTTTTACCGGTCATCTCTATCCCGACGTCGTGCCTGCGCTCAGCCGCTGGAAGGCGCAGGGCATTGAACTCTATGTATATTCCTCCGGCTCGGTTGCGGCGCAGAAATTGTTATTTGGCTACAGCGATGAAGGTGATATTACTGGCCTGTTCAGTGGCTATTTTGACACCCACGTCGGCGCCAAACGCGACGTCGCGGCTTATCGCACTATTGCCGCTGAGATGGGGCAGCCAGCGGAGCAGCTGCTGTTTCTCTCTGATATTCATCAGGAGCTGGATGCCGCCGCAGAGGCGGGCTGGCAGACATTGCAATTACTGCGTGGCGATGCGGACAATGAGAGCCGCCATCGTCAGGTGACGGATTTTTCTCAGATTAACCCGGAGTCGATTTAGCATGAGCGCACTGACTATTTTTACCGACCGTGAAGCCAGCCAGCCGGTGTGGCACAGCACTGACGCGGAAGCGATTCGTGACCGCCTGAATGCAAAAGGTGTCCGTTTTGAGCGCTGGGAAGCCGATCGTGATTTGGGTGAAAATCCGGATCCCGAAACGGTGATCAACGCCTATCAGCATGCGATTGATCGGCTGGTGGCGGAAAAGGGCTATCAGAGCTGGGATGTGATCAGCATGCGTGCTGATAACCCGCAGAAAACCGTGCTGCGGGAGAAATTTCTCAATGAACATACGCACGGCGAAGATGAAGTGCGTTTCTTTGTCGAGGGTGCCGGGCTGTTCTGCCTGCATCTGGATGGCGAGATCCTGCAGATCCTCTGCGAAAAAAACGATCTGATCTCAGTGCCAGCGGGAACGCCGCACTGGTTTGATATGGGGTCGTCACCCCACTTCACGGCTATCCGTATTTTCGACAATCAGGAAGGCTGGGTGGCGAACTTTACCGGCGATAAGATAGCGGATGCCTATCCGCGTCTGGCGTAATCTGTCAGCCTGTTATGCGAGGCGTCTCCATAGCGGCAAACGCCTCGCAGACCATTACTGCGGCTGGAAGATGCCGTCCTGCACCTGGTCAGGCGTCACCACGCCGGTGTCCAGCACCCAGCCGCTGATCAGCGCCGCTGGCGTCACGTCAAACGCCGGGTTATAAACCCAGGCTGCTTCTGGCGCCCACTGCACGCTGCCAAAACTGCCGGCAACGCCCGTCACTTCACTGGCGGCGCGCTGCTCAATGGGAATCGCTGCGCCGTCAGGACAGCTGCGATCCAGCGTGGTATGCGGGGCCGCCACGTAGAACGGGATCTGATGATAATGCGCCAGCACCGCCAGGCTGTAGGTGCCGATCTTATTGGCGACATCGCCATTGGCGGCAATGCGGTCAGCGCCGACCCACACCGCATCTACGTCGCCACGGGCCATCAGGCTGGCGGCCATGGAGTCGGTAATCAGGGTGTAGGGAACCGCCAGCTCGCCCAGTTCCCAGGCGGTTAAGCGGCCGCCCTGTAACAGCGGACGGGTCTCATCAACCCACACATTCTTAATCAGGCCCTGCTGATGGGCACGGGCAATGACGCCCAGCGCGGTACCCACACCCGCCGTTGCCAGCCCGCCGGTATTACAGTGAGTCAGCAGCTGGCTATTAGGTTTCACCAGCGTGCAACCCGCATCAGCGATGGCATCACACAGTTGCTTATCCTCCTGCACCAGCCGCCAGGCTTCCTGAGCCAGCGCAGGCGCAAAGTCCCGCTGGGCCAGCGCCCCTTTCATCCGATCAAGATTGTTCATCAGGTTGACGGCGGTAGGGCGGGCGGCGCGCAGGGTCTCCAGCGCCTGAGCCAGTTCAGCGCGCGGCTGCCCCTGTTCTGCCAGCAGCGCCAGCAGCAGCGAGGCAGAGAGGCCGATTAGCGGCGCACCGCGCACCCGCAGTGCATGAATATGTTCAATCAGTTGAGGCACGCTGTGCGCGGGCAGCCAGTTCTTCTGCTGCGGCAGTGCCTGCTGATCCAGAATCCAGAGCTGATTGTCACGAACCTGTAAGCTGGTGGTTTGAAGTGTCTGCATTGTGGGTGAAATCCATGTTGCGTTAATGATGCGTATTGTGCCAACATGCTGAACGGATGTATAGACGTCTGAACGGCTTATTACACCTGAGTGACCCCCTTCGAATGATGAGGAACAGGCAATGTCGCAATACCGTACCTTTACTGCTGCTGATGCTGTGGAATATGCCCGACAATTTGGCGGCGTGGACAATCCTGCCGCGCTGAGCAGCGCAGAAGAGATTGGTGATGGCAACCTCAACCTGGTGTTTAAGATTTATGACGATCAGGGCATCAGTCGCGTTATCGTCAAGCAGGCACTGCCTTATGTGCGCTGCGTGGGGGAGTCCTGGCCGCTGACGCTGGATCGGGCGCGGCTGGAAGCGCAGACGCTGGTCGAGCACTACAAATATTGTCCGCAGCACACGGTGAAGATCACCCATTACGAGGCGGAGCTGGCGGTGATGGTGATGGAAGATCTCTCCAGCCATCGCATCTGGCGTAGCGAGCTCGTGAAAGGCGCTGACTACCCGGAAGCGGCTCAGCAGTTAGGCAACTATCTGGCGCAAACCCTGTTTCATACGTCCGATTTCATCCTGCATCCGCATCAGAAAAAAGCGGAAGTGGCGCGTTTCATCAATCCGGAAATGTGTGAAATCACTGAAGATCTTTTCTTCAACGATCCCTACACCAATCATGAGCGCAACAGCTATCCTGAAGCGCTTGAACCACTGGTCGCCAGCCTGCGTAATGATGATGCCCTGCGCATCGCGGTGGGCGGTCTTAAGCATCGTTTCTTTGCTCACGCCGAAGCACTGCTGCATGGGGATATTCACAGCGGCTCGATTTTCGTTGCTGACGGCAGCCTGAAAGCGATTGATGCGGAATTTGGCTATTTTGGTCCCATCGGTTTTGATGTTGGTACTGCGGCAGGCAACCTGCTGATTAACTACTGCGGCCTGCCAGGTCTGCTGTCTCCGCGCGAGGCCGCCGATGCCCGCGAGCAGCGCCTCAGCGATGTGCATACCCTCTGGACGACCTTTGCTTCAGGCTTCCTGGCGCTGGCGGCAGAGAAAACCCGCGATGAGGCGCTGGCTTATCCAGGCTATGCGGAAGCGTTTCTGCGTAAAGTATGGGCTGATACCATCGGTTACTGCGGCACTGAGCTGATTCGCCGCACGGTGGGAATGTCACATGTGGCGGATATGAAGCTGATTGCCGATCCGGCGATGCGCACTGACTGCATCCGTAATGCGATTAACCTGGGTCGCACGCTGATTCTGGCAGCCGATCACGTCGAAGATGTGGATGCGCTGATTGCCCGCATCCGTCAGGCAGGATAAAAAAAGCCGACATGATGTCGGCTTTCAGGTAAATCAAAGGCTGGCTATAAGAGTGTGCCCGCGCCGGTAACAGGGACAGATCGGAAAGTTGCTAAAGCCATCCCTGGCTCGCTCGTCCCGCGTCGTCCTGACGCGGGACGCTTTCCTCTTCTGACCCTGTTCCCTGCGCTTTGGGCTTAATTATTGCGGCCAGATTTCCCCTGATTTGGCATAGTGCCGCCCTACTGATGAAGAGCGCTGAACTTCAAGCGATGGGACCATATGCCTGGAATAAAGCATCGCGGGCCATGGATGGCCCGCGCTGAGCATGCCATGGATGGCGTTTTTGCGTCTTTACGGAAGGCGTATGCTCCCTGAGCCGATGCTGCAGGCCAACGCTAACCCTATGCCGCCTCACTTGCGCGTGACGCAGGCTGAGGGGCTTTCTCGGGCACCGGTACTGCCAGTGCCTCCGGCTCAAACTCATCGACGTTGATCGAACGCAGACGGCTGACTTCGGCACGCTGCAACACTTCCGCCTCTTTGGCATCAATCCAGCCCTGATCCAGCGCACGCTTCGCCAGCGCGTCCAGACGGGTAAAGGAGAGGTGCTGCTTCGTCTGTTTGCACAGCCTGTCATGAATCCCTTCTGCCGCCATCACATCCTGCAGCGCCTGTTCCAGCTGACCGGCAGGGTTATGCTCACTCGGCGTCAGGTACATGCCGCGGCCCAGTCGGCTGCGGGTGGCTGACGGCTGCTGCAGCATTTTTGCCAGCTGATGATCCAGACGGTCAGACGGAGCAGGGCAGTGATGACCGCCAGCGAAAATCGTCATCCGCAAGGCGCCCGCCACCAGACGGTTCGGGAAGTTACGCAGCAGATCGTCAATAGCCACTTCTGCCTGATGCAGCGCATCCTGCACGCCCCAGTGAACCAGCGGCAGATCGGCTTCGTTACGACCTTCATCGTCATAGCGTTTCAGGGTTGCGGAGGCCAGATAGAGCTGGCTCAACACATCGCCCAGACGCGCCGAGATACGCTCGCGACGTTTCAGGCTGCCACCCAGCACCGCCATCGACACATCAGAGAGCAACGCCAGGTTGGCACTGATGCGGTTCAGGTGCTGGTAATAACGGCGGGTGCCATCGCGGGTCGGGCTGGCGCTGGTGCGTCCGGCAGTTAAGCCCAGCCACAGGCTGCGCATCGTGCTGCTGCCCACATGACCGATATGGCTGAACAGCGCCTGATCGAACGCATTCACATCGTTGCTGGCTGCCGC
Organism: Pantoea sp. MT58; assembly: GCF_014495885.1. Classification (NCBI taxonomy): domain Bacteria; kingdom Pseudomonadati; phylum Pseudomonadota; class Gammaproteobacteria; order Enterobacterales; family Erwiniaceae; genus Pantoea; species Pantoea sp. MT58. The sequence goes on along the minus strand of NZ_CP061083.1, from coordinate 3,205,460 downwards.
CGCCATCTCCTGCAGTACATAAGGATGGCAGCGAATCGCACCCTGACCAAAGATAATCATGCTGCGCGTCAGAATGTTCGCGCCTTCCACGGTGATAGCGATCGGCGCACCCTGATAGGCACGGGCCAGGAAGTTACTGTTCCCGAGCATAATGCCTTTACCGCCGGCAATATCCATAGCGTCGATAATGGCGCGCTGACCGCGATGGGTGCAGTGATATTTCACAATCGCCGACAGCACCGCCGGTTTTTCACCCTGCATAATGCCGGCTGTGATCAGCGTAGCGGCCGCATCCATCACATAAGCATTACCCGCAATGCGTGCCAGCGGCTCTTCAATCCCTTCCATCTTACCGATTGAGACGCGGAACTGGCGGCGGATATGGGCATAAGCACCTGTTGCCAGCGCCACACTTTTCAGGCTGCCGGTTGAGTTCGATGGCAGCGTAATGCCGCGACCCACTGACAGACATTCCACCAGCATCCGCCAGCCCTGGCCGGCCATTTCCGGACCGCCGATAATATAGTCAATCGGCACAAAGATATCGTTGCCGCGTGTCGGCCCGTTCTGGAAAGGCACGTTAAGCGGGAAGTGGCGATGGCCAATTTCCACACCGGGCGTGTTGGTCGGAATCAGCGCACAGGTAATACCTGGATTCTCATTGTCGCTGAGCAGATGATCCGGGTCGGAAAGTTTAAACGCCAGGCCCAGCACGGTGGCGATCGGTGCCAGTGTAATGTAGCGCTTGTTCCAGGTCAGGCGCATACCCAGCACCTGCTGACCTTTCCATTCGCCCATGCAGACGACGCCAGTATCGGGGATCGCGCCGGCATCTGAACCTGCTTCCGGGCTGGTCAGCGCAAAGCAGGGGATCTCATCGCCGCGTGCCAGCCGGGGCAGGTAATGATTTTTCTGCTCTTCGGTGCCGTAGTGCTGCAGCAGTTCGCCCGGACCCAGTGAGTTAGGCACACCCACAGTAATCGCCAGAATCCCGGAGACGCCCGACAGCTTTTGCAGCACACAGGCTTGTGCATAGGCAGAGAAATCGAGGCCGCCATACTCTTTTTTAATGATCATCGCGAAGAAACGATGCTCTTTCAGATATGCCCAGAGTTCCGGCGGCATATCGGCCAGCTCATGGGTGATCTGGAAATCGTTGGCCATGCGGCACGCTTCTTCGACCGGGCCATCAAGAAAGGCCTGCTCCTCGGCAGTCAGGCGTGGCTGAGGATAGTTGTGCAGCTTCTGCCAGTCCGGTTTGCCCTGGAACAGATCGCCTTCCCACCAGGTGGTACCCGCATCGATGGCCTCTTTCTCGGTGCGCGACATCGGCGGCATTACTTTCTGGAAGCGCTGAAAGATCGGCGTTGAAAAGAGGCTGCGGCGCAGCGACGGCAGGTTAAACGGCAGCAGAATGATCGCCAGTGGCAGCAGCAGCCATGGCGTCCAGAGATGCGCAACAGCCATCGCCGCAGTCCACAGCAACAGAATGGCGCTGCTGAGCCGTAACGACAGGCGGTGGTAGAACAGGGCGCCAATCAGCGCCACCGTGGCAAGTATCGAAACAACCATCATAATGAACCGCTCCAAGTAGTAAGAGGTCTGACCTGTTATACAGAGAGGTTTAGAGCAGTTGAGAGCATTTATCAATTTGTTTACATCGCAATTACAACCTGCCTCACAAAAACCTGTTTTAGCCCATTTTTGCAGCACCTTCGGCAACAATATTCCGCGTTAGAGTCCGGACCGACGTGGCATGACGCTTTGCGCTGACCGGCCATTCCGTTAAACTTGCTGCGATTAACCTCTCCTAAAAAAGGACATCCCTATGTACCAGGACATCATCCGCTCTGAGCTCAATGAAGCTGCTGATACGCTGAATAAATTCCTCAGCGACGATGCCAATATCCATGCGATCCAGCGTGCTGCGGTACTGCTGGCTGACAGCTTTAAGGCTGGCGGAAAGGTACTTTCGTGCGGTAACGGCGGTTCACATTGCGATGCGATGCACTTCGCCGAAGAGCTGACCGGTCGCTACCGTGAAAATCGTCCTGGCTATCCGGCGATTGCCATCTCTGACGTCAGCCACCTCTCCTGCGTCAGTAATGATTTTGGTTATGACTATGTCTTTTCGCGCTACATAGAAGCAGTAGGGCGTCCGGGCGATGTGCTGCTGGGCCTCTCAACCTCCGGTAACTCTGCCAATATCATTAAAGCGATTGAAGCTGCCCGTGCGCAGGGAATGAAAGTGATCACCCTGACCGGTAAAGATGGCGGTAAGATGGCAGGCAGTGCCGACATTGAAATCCGGGTGCCGCACTTTGGTTATGCCGATCGCATTCAGGAGATCCACATTAAAGTGATCCACATCCTGATGCTGCTGATCGAAAAAGAGATGGTGAAGTAACAGCGCTGGCCTCCCACAGGCGGAGGCCACTTAATCAGAGGCGGTAGCTATGTGCGAATTGCTCGGGATGAGCGCCAATGTTCCCACGGATATCTGTTTCAGCTTTACCGGACTGGTTCAGCGTGGCGGTGGGACCGGGCCTCACAAAGATGGCTGGGGCATTACCTTTTACGAAGATAAAGGCTGCCGTACGTTTAAAGATCCGCTGCCGAGCTTTAACTCACCGATTGCGCGTCTGGTGCAGGAATACCCGATAAAATCACATTCGGTGGTGGCGCATATCCGCCAGGCGAATCGTGGTCAGGTGTCGCTGGAAAACACCCATCCGTTTACCCGTGAGCTGTGGGGCCGTCACTGGACCTATGCGCACAACGGACAGCTCAAGGGGTATCGGCAACTGGAGACCGGCACATTCCGGCCGGTAGGCGAAACGGACAGCGAGAAGGCGTTTTGCTGGATCCTGCATCAGCTGGCGACGCGCTATCCACGCACGCCGGGCAACTGGCCTGCGGTGTTTCGTTTTATCGGGGAGCTGGCTGGCACGCTGCGGCAGAAGGGCGTGTTTAACATGCTGCTGTCAGACGGGCGATATCTGATGGCCTTTTGCTCCACCAACCTCTTCTGGATCACCCGTCGTGCACCCTTTGGCCGGGCGCAGTTACTGGATCAGGATGTGGAGGTTGATTTTCAGCAGCACACCACGCCGCATGACGTGGTGACGGTGATTGCTACGCAGCCACTGACGGCCAATGAAACCTGGCAGCGGATTGCGCCAGGTGAATGGGCGTTATTCTGCCTTGGAGAGCGCCAGGAATGAACGGGAGGCCGCTTCGGGACTGGCTAAAACCGGTGCCGGGCTGCTGTTCATCACATATTTACCGCTGGCGACGTTGACCGTCGGCGGCTGGTGATATTTAGCAAAATAAGCGTATCCGGGCTGGAGCTGCTGCCAGAAACTGGCATCGCTGGAGTAGCGGTGACGCTGCATGTTGCTGTCAGTCATGCGGAACGGATAGATGCTGATGCTGACATCCTGCTGGCCATTACGCAGCGCCGCGTTCACATAAGTAAAAATCTCATCCATATAGGCGTTCGTCATGGCATAGCAGCCAATTGACTTACAGTCGCCATGAATCATCAGGTAGTTGCCGCTGTAGCCCTGATTACGATCGAACTGATTCGGGAAGCCAATGTTGATCGCGCGATAAAAACGGCTATCCGGCTTCAGCTGATTCAGCTTCACGTTGTAAAAACCTTCCGGGCTTTTGAAATCGCCTTCACGGCGTTTCGGGCCGAGGCCGCCAGAAAAGTTACAGATGCGGTAGGTATCCAGCAGGCGATATTCATTACCGATTTTGCCGTAGAGTTCGAGGGTGCGTTCTTCCTTGAAAATCTGGATATAGACCGGGGTGCCCAGTAACTGTTTCTTTAATTCTTTGCTGACCGGAGCCGCTGTCTGGACGGGTTCGGGTGTCATTGCCATGCTGAGGGCTGGCAGTAAAATCATCGCAAACAGGAGTGCGATTTTGCCCATGCTGTGTATACCTTAAGGTGAATAGAACATGACGCAAATTGTGCGTCTCTGTTTGCATTATCGGAACTGTCCGCTATCGCAGCGCAACATTAAACATTGTCTGTTTTTTTAGCAAGACGCTGGCAGCCAGATTCGCGATTTACTGAAGGATATTCGGCCACAAATTTGTAAACTTTAATTGTGGGCGCGGCAAATATTGCAGTTACCCCTGCCAACTGTATACTTATCCAGTGCCGGAGGGGGTATGCGTAAAATCATTCATGTCGATATGGACTGCTTCTATGCCGCGGTGGAGATGCGTGATAATCCCCAGCTGCGCGACATCCCGATCGCGATTGGTGGCAGCCGTGAACGTCGTGGCGTCATCAGCACCGCCAACTATCCGGCCCGCAAATATGGCGTGCGCAGCGCGATGCCAACTGGCATGGCCCTCAAGCTATGCCCGCATCTCCGTTTGTTGCCAGGACGTTTCGATGCCTACAAAGAAGCCTCCGCACAAATTCGCGACATCTTTACCCGCTACACCCCGCTGATTGAACCGCTCTCCCTGGATGAAGCCTATCTGGATGTCACCGACAGCCCGCACTGTCACGGCTCTGCCACACTGATGGCGCAGGCGATCCGCGCCACCATCTACCGTGAAACCGGGCTGACCGCTTCAGCGGGCATCGCGCCGATTAAGTTTCTGGCAAAGATTGCCTCTGACCTGAATAAGCCCGATGGGCAGTTCGTGATTACGCCGCCGGAGATGGCCGGTTTTTTGCTGACGCTGCCGCTGGCGAAGATCCCCGGTGTTGGCAAAGTCTCGGCCAAAAAGCTGGAGGAGATGGGGCTGGTGACCTGCGGTGACGTGCAGAAGGCCGATCTGGCGCTACTGTTAAAGCGCTTTGGTAAGTTTGGCCGGGTGCTGTGGGAGCGCAGCAATGGCATTGATGACCGCAGCGTCATTGTGGAGCGCGAGCGTAAATCGCTGGGGGTGGAACGCACGCTGGCAGAAGATATCAGCGACTGGGATGCCTGCCTGGAGATAATCGATTTTCTCTATGCCGAGCTGGATCGCCGGCTGACGCAGATCCGACCCGACAGGCAGGTGGCGCGTCAGGGCGTTAAACTCAAGTTCAGTGATTTTCAGCAGACGACCCAGGAGCATATCTGGCCGGTACTGAATAAAGAAGACATGATTGCCATCGCCCGGAAAACCTGGGATGAGCGTCGTGCCGGGCGCGGCGTGCGGCTGGTGGGACTGCATGTCACCATGGTCGATCCCCAGCTTGAGCGTCAACTTCTGCTGGGTCTGTAACGGTCAGCCTCACCGTTCGGCAAGGCTGACGCCGGATTACTTCTTATATTTCGCCTCAAGGGTGGCAAACCACGGCGCGACGAAATCCTCATTGCTGCCCCAGCCCGGAATGATCTTGTTCAGCGACGCGACGTTCACCGCACCAGGCTGGCTGCCGAGCTGCTGCTGAGAGATCGATGCCGCTTTAAACTGGTAAGTCGCAGGCGTCTCTTCACCGGCAATCTTCTTCGCCACCAGCCGCATATTCACCGCGCCAATGGTTTTAGGGTCGACCGCCACCGTCTGCACCCACGGGCTGTTCTTCTCACGCATCAGCTGCAAATCCTGATTCGAGACATCAATACTGTAGAGCTTGATCTCGGTCCGGCCATTCTCCTGCAGCGCTTTGTAAGCGCCCTGGCTGAAGGCATCCCAGGCACCCCAGATTGCGTCGATTTTGCCTTTCGGGTATTTCGCCAGAATCGCACCAATTTTGTTGGCGGTGTCGCCCTGTACGTCCGTTGAAACTGCGCCAATCGACTCCAGCTGATGAATGCCCGGATTCTCTTTCAGCAGCTTTTCATACACCACCTGGCGGCGTTCCATCGGCGGGAAACCGGCAACCCACAGCTTGACGATATTCGCCTTGCCGTTGAAATCATGGATAAGCTGACCCAGCGACAGCTGCGCCAGTGAAGCGTCATCCTGCGCGGTGACGGTGACGCCCGGAATCGGACTATCTACCGGCGTATCAAATACTGACAGCTTGATGCCCGCGTCGGCAATGCGCTTCACCAGGCCGCTGGCGTAGGGCGCTTTACCGTGCGACAGCACGATGCCGTCATATTTCTGGCTGATCGCCTGATTCACGAAATCCTGGAAGCGCGCATCGTCGCCGTTGCTCAGGAAGGTGCTGACTTTAAAGCCCAGCTGGCGACCCTGCTGAATGGCACCGGCCACAAACTGGGTGGTGTTGTCATCAGAGCCAAGGTTGCGGATCACCGCAATACGGATCGGGCCATCATGGCTGGCGATAGCCGCAGGCACCGGCGTGACGGTCTCCGCGAAGGCAGCGCTGGCGTTCAGCAGGCTCAGGGCCAGCAGCGAGAGTGTTATTTTTTGCATTGTTATCAACTCCGGTAAACGCGCCTCAGCGGCGCTGGATATAGGTGATCGCCAGTGCTAAAGCCAGCACCAGCCCTTTAATAATGTCCATCGCGTAGTAGGGAACAGAGAGCATCACCAGACCGTTCTGCAGCACGCCCAGAATCACCGCGCCGACCAGCGTGCCCAGCGCATTGGGCTTGCCGGAGCCGGCCAGCGAGAAGCCGATCCATGCCGCCGCGACGGCGTCCATCAGGTAGCCGCTTCCGGCGTTAACCTGCGATGAACCGATACGCGAGGCGAGCAGGATGCCGCCCAGGCCGGCCAGCAGTGAGGCGATTACATAAGCCAGCACCCGATAGCGTGTAGTGCGGATGCCGGAGAGGCGCGCTGCCTCTGGATTGCCGCCCAGCGCGTACATCCGGCGACCATGTTTGGTCAGAGACAGCGCCAGCTGCGCGGCGACGGTCACCACCAGCATGATGATGACAATGGTTGGCACCTGGCCGAGCAGGCCAAATGTCGCCGGAATAGTGCCTTCCGCCATATCACCGCTCGGCAGCACCATGTTTTCAGTGATGGATCCGCCAAAGCTGTAGGTCATCGCCACACCCTGAATCACAAACAGCGTTGCCAGCGTCGCCAGCATGTCGGGGATACGCAGGATCACAATCAGGAAGGCGTTAAACAGACCGACCAGCGTGCAAAGCGCCAGGGTTATCAGGATCGCGGTGGGGGTGCCGAAGCCGTACCAGACAAACAGTGAAATCACTAACGCATTCGCCAGTGAGGCGGTCGAGCCGACCGACAGATCAAAGCCGCCCACGGTCAGTGATATCGACACGCCAATTGCAATCACCGTAACAATGGCAATCGATCGCAGAATATTGATGATGTTATTGGGTTCAAGGAAGCTGTCGGAGGCCAGGCCAAAGGCGGCAATCAGGATTACCACCGTGAGCAACATGCCCCATTTGTAGAGAAAGTCGAACAACTGGTGACGCCATGGCGAGGGTGTCAGGTTCAGGCTGGTTTCTTTGCTGCTCACGCAGGGGTTCCTCCGGTGGAATAGAGCAAAAGCGTCTCTTCAGTGACGTCGCGTGCAGCCAGCTCGGCCACGATGCGTCCATCCCAGAGCACGCAAATCCGGTCGCATAAACCGACCAGTTCAGAAAATTCACCCGACGCGTAAATAATGCCTTTCCCTTCGCGCGCCAGGTTATCGATCAGGGTGAACAGCTCGGTTTTGGCTTTAATGTCCACGCCTTTGGTCGGCTCATCGAAGATCAGCACATCCGCGTTGTTGCGCAGCCATTTGCCAATGGCCACCTTTTGCTGGTTGCCGCCGGAGAGACGTCGCAGTGTCTGTGCCGGACCGGTGGTGCGCACCTGCAACTGCCGTATAACCTGCTCTGCCCAGCGCCACGCCTGGCGATGACCAAACAGGCTCCAGTGCGAAAAGCTGTCGTCGGCGCTGACGCTGAGGTTCATTGCGACGGATTCATCAATAAAGATCCCCTCTTTGCGACGCTCTTCCGGCACCAGCGCCATACGACGACTGACCGAGTCGTGCGGCGAACGGGGCCGCCACGGCTGACCGTGCAGTTCACCGCCACTGACGCGGCTTTTGCTGGCACCAAACAGCGCTTTGCAGAGCTCGGTTTTGCCGGCACCGGCCAGTCCGGCAATCCCCAGAATTTCACCTTTATGCAGCCGCAGCGAGATATCCTGCAGCAGCTGCTCATCGTGCAATCCTTCCACCGCCAGCAGCAGTGGCTGTGCCTGTTGTTCGCGGCGGGCCGGAAAGATATCGGTCAGCTGATGGCCCAGCATCTTCTCCACGATCTGTTCGCCGCTCAGCGCCGCCATCGGGCCGGTTTCGATTAACCGGCCATCACGCAGCACCGTCAGCTGGTCGCAGATCGCTTTGAGTTCATGGATACGGTGAGAGATAAACACCACGCCGATACCGCTTGCTTTAAGACGACGCACCACGGCAAATAGCCGCTCGCTTTCGTGCTGATCCAGCGGGGCAGTGGGTTCGTCGAGAATCAGGAAGCGGCAGTGATGCGACAGCGCCCGCGCCAGCAGTATTTGCTGCTTTTCCGCCAGAGTGCAGCGCTCAACCAGCCGGTTAACGTCCAGCGCCACGTCGAGCTGAGCCAGTAAGGCCCGGGCCTGACGGCGAATCTCGCCCCAGCGATAGCGGTGGCCTGGCTCTGCCAGCCGATCCAGCAGAATGTTTTCCGCCACGCTGAGCTGCGGTACCAGGGCGACATCCACTTCCTGCTGAACCAGATGGATACCCAGCTGTTTCGCGTCACGCGGGGTGCGGATAGAAACCGGCTCCCCATCCAGCAGGATCTCGCCGCTGTAGTGACTGTGCGCGCCGGAAAGGATCGCCATCAGCGTAGACTTGCCCGCGCCGTTAGCGCCGGTCAGCGCATGCACCGAATGGCCCTCACTGCGGAAATCCACCGACGATAGCGCGGAAAAACCGCCAAAAGCGATGGAGATATTACGCATCTCAAGGCAGTTTACCCCTGGCATGTGATGATTCTCCTGAAGAAACACTGGCCGCATTTTTTCCTGAACCTTCAGGCGCGGCAACAGCCGAAAGCGCATAAGCTAGCACGAAATCTTATTAGCCATCCAGACATCTGGACATAATGGCGGCTGTGACCAGAGAAGCGCGGGAACGTGGCGGAATAGCGGGGGAAAGGGTGGAAAAAGCAGCGAATTATGCTGAGAAAAATTCGCTGCTATAAAAACAGGTTAGAGCCGGGTAGAAGGTACTTAAGAGTCAGATGCCAGCTCAGCGTCTATCCCGGAGCCCGCGATGGTAACGGGAGCTGGGAGATGACAAAATGGGAAAAGGAAAATTTTTTACTAAAACAGCACTGAAGCCGCTACTACCTTTATGAATAGCAATGATCTCAGGCGGATGTGAGGCTAACCAAAAAATAGCCAGCCATCGATACCCCTGCAACAGCAAGCAGTAGGCTCGTCTTTTGTAATAATGCTCTTCATTATAGCTTCCGATATTATTAAGACTCCTGGCTATATTGTTCATGACTATTTTAAAGTTGAAGTGATAACTGGCTAATAGCCGATTTAATAGCTGCCCACTATCCTGTCAGGACAGTTAATGACTTTCTAGCTTTGTTATTTTACCGTCATCTTCCAGGCTGTATTCTCCATCATCGACAGTAAATGTAATGCCACTGTTTTTGCTGTAACTGATTATAAAAACCCTGTCCTTTTCAATGCAATTCATGGGGGGCTTCATGTCAGAAAAACAGAGGCGGTCATATTTATCATCTTCTTTGTACCCTTCTCCAAACAACCAGATGCTTACCGTATAATTACCGTAGGAGGCCGGTTTAGGAATGTCATATTGTCGTTTCAGGGCGTCTTTATTTTTTAACCACCAGTTAATTTTTCCACGATCAGTAATCGGAAAATTTTTTACTAAAATGTCACTGAAATTTCCGGTTCCATGAACGTTGACGATTTCAACAGGACGGCGTTCGGCCCATAGAAAGTAACCAGCCAGCATGAAGCCACAAATCGTCAGTAAAATAAGAATTTTCATTCTATTTTTCATTGAGATTACCTATGATTTCTATAGTAGTTTCCATATTCGTCATGAAAGGTTTAAAACCAAACTTATTGTATCTTTGAAGAACAAACCAGATACGGAAAAAATGAAACTGGCTGAATTTTGTTTTTACTATATCAGCACTGTCGAGACCAAAGTGATCCTGTACTTTATAATGCACCGTTGCCCGATAATGGTTATTATCAATATGCAGTGATTTTATGGTGATATGCGCTGCCGAGATATCATGAACGGTAATCCCCATGCCGTTATAATTATCCTGTAACCTGTCAAATTTTGGTAGTCTTCCCCTTAGAATGACTTCCCGTAATTCTTTTTTTGTCAATGGATAGATCCTATTCTTCCAATCCATTTCTTTTTTAAGATGTTTCTCCAGCAATAAGCGAGTGCTGTTTTCACTTTTATCCCTGATAATATGTTCTTTCAAAGCCTGATCCAACGCCATATCACGGAAGGTCTTACCGCTATTGTTCTGCATATGCGTGATCATTTTTTCGATCAGGTGACTGTATGGCCCGCTCAGGGAAAATTTACGGGATAACGATCGAAATTCATCAAATAGCATTTCAGCACACTGCTGGCGGGAAATCGTTCGACCCTGGCCACGCAGATTACAGCAGAACAGGGATTGAGGACGATCCAGTGAGGAACGCAGAGTCAGGGTCCAGGGATCAACCCGATCAGAAATGTAATCCAGCCGGTATTGGGATTTTAATTGTGCCTCAGTCAGATCGCCGCAGCGCATATCATCAGCACTGTAGTCGTCCATCTTTTTCCGGGTGGTAAATATTGTGCAGGGAAACTGTAATGCGCCCATTATGATACATTCCTTGTATTATTGAGTATTTATATTTTCACGGGAAATATAATACTCTGGTAATAAGGGATGCATAAGACTTGTATCACATTACCGTAATAATTTACCGGATTGGTCATGAAATTTATTTCTATATGAGAATCCCGGCAAACCAGATGTAGAGGATAATGCAGTGGACGTAAAGATGTTAAAACGCTATGAATAAAAAAGTGCCGGTCACTTAAGTAACCGGCGTCAGGCCGGAGCCTGGTTGACTTTTTTTGTGACAGAATTACTTTTCTGGCACCACATTCAGCAGGGTGGTCAGCAGTTTCCAGTAAAGACCCACGCTTTCGATGTGAACCTGCTCATCCGGCGAATGCGGCCCGGTGATGGTTGGCCCAATCGAGACCATATCCATGTCCGGATACGGCTTTTTGAACAGACCACACTCCAGACCGGCGTGAATCACCTGAATGTTAGGGGTTTTATCAAACAGCGCGATGTAGGTCTGACGGGTCAGCGCCATGATGGCGGAGTCTGCATCCGGCTGCCAGCCTGGGTAGCCGCCTTTCGCTTTCGTCTGCGCGCCGGCCAGCTGGCCCAGCGAGGTCAGCATCTGCACCACATAATCACGGCCGGTGTCGATCAGCGAACGAATCAGGCAGTTAATCTCTGCGTGATCGGCTTCCATCGTTACTACACCGATATTCAGTGAGGTTTCGACCACGCCTTTCGCCACGTCTGAATTGCGGATCACGCCGTTTGGCGTGCTGTTCAGCAGGTTCAGGAAGCGATCGCGGCTGTCAGTGCTCAGGGCATCGCCCTGATGCGCCAGCGGCTCGGTGACCAGTGCAATGTTCGGCTCTTTGATGCCGTGCTCGTTTTTGATGGCGCTCAGGAACTGCGCTGCCGCTGATTTCAGCGCATCTGCTTTGTGGCTTTCTACCGCGACGGTAGCGAAGGCTTCACGCGGAATTGCATTACGCAGCGTACCGCCGCTGAACGCCAGCAGACGCAGATCCAGTTCAGCCGCGTGGGCCGCCAGGAAACGCGCCAGCAGTTTGTTAGCGTTGCCCAGACCCATATGAATATCGGCACCGGAGTGACCGCCACGCAGCCCTTTCAGCGTCAGCTTCAGAGTCTGGAACTCAGCAGGCACGGCTTCACGGGTCAGCGGCAGGGTGGAGACGAAATCGATACCGCCTGCGCAACCCATATAGATTTCACCTTCCTCTTCAGAGTCGGTGTTGATCAGGATCTCAGCCTGCAGCCAGTTGGGTTGCAGACCGAAAGCGCCATCCATGCCGGTCTCTTCGGTCATGGTCAGCAGCACTTCCAGCGGACCATGCGTCAGGCTGTTATCAGCCAGTACCGCCAGCGCAGAAGCCATGCCGATGCCGTTGTCGGCGCCCAGCGTGGTGCCGCGCGCTTTCACCCACTCGCCATCAATCCACGGCTGAATAGGATCTTTGGTGAAGTCATGAACGGTGTCGTTATTTTTCTGCGGCACCATATCCAGATGCGCCTGCAGCGCGACCGGAGTACGGTTTTCCATGCCTGCAGTGGCGGGCTTACGAATCAGGATGTTGCCGACCTGATCGCGCTCACACCAGAAGCCCTGCTCTTTAGCCCAGCCAGTGATGTAGTTCGCCAGCGCTTCTTCGTGAAAAGAGGGATGGGGAATAGAGCAGATCTTAGCGAAAATATCCCACAGCGGCTGTGGAGAGAGTTGAGACAATTCAGACACGACAGGTCTCCTGTGTCAGTGTACCGGCGAGGCCGGACATCGCGAGTTTCCAGTGAAAAATCGCCGTCAGAGAATCTGACGAGCCAGTCCTGAGAATATCACTGTTTTTTACCGGGTGCGCTCTCAGACGCGCTAAAAAGCCGCAACCGGCGCACGGGTGCTGGTTTTTAGTGCGTCAACTCCTTATAATCTCGCGCAACCTTTTCCCCGTTGCACATTTTTACGCCACCTCGGTTGGCTGGGATTTCTATTTATGAGCGAAAAATACGTCGTTACCTGGGACATGCTTCAGATTCATGCCCGCAAACTGGCCCAGCGTCTGCTCCCTGTTGAACAGTGGACAGGCATTATCGCGGTGAGCCGCGGCGGTCTGGTACCGGCTTCGCTGCTGGCACGTGAACTGGGTATCCGCTACGTTGATACCGTCTGCATCTCCAGCTATGACCACGATCATCAGCGTGAAATGAAAGTCCTGAAGCGCGCAGAAGGCGACGGTGAAGGCTTTATCGTAATCGACGACCTGGTCGATACGGGCGGCACCGCGCAGGCGATTCGCGAAATGTATCCGAAAGCGCGTTTCTGCACCATTTTCGCTAAACCCGCCGGTCGTTCACTGGTTGATGATTACATCGTCGATATTCCGCAGGATACCTGGATCGAGCAGCCGTGGGATATGGGTGTCGTTTATATCCCGCCGATTGTAAAAAACTGATTGATATACATCAGACAACGCCCGGTTTTCCGGGCGTTGTGCATTCTGAGCCTCGCACCCCGAATTGCCGTACAGTACACTTAGCCATCGCCGTTCTGTTGCAGGAGAAGTGAGTATGTCGAGCAAAAATCTCAGCGAGGAGCTATTCAAGCCGCGCTTTAAACATCCTGAAACCTCTTCCCTGGTTCGCCGCCAACATCACGCTACCCCGAATGTCCACTCTGCCCTGGAGGGTGACAGCCAGCGCGGCTGGTATCGCATGCTGAATAAGCTGATGTGGACATGGCGAGGCCTGACGCCGCAGGAGATCAGTGAAGTGCTGGCACGTATTGCCATCAGCAACGCTGAACATACTGATGAGACGCTGCTCGACACCGTGATTGGTTTTCGCGGCGGCAACTGGCATTTCGAATGGTCTAAGCAGGCGGGCATCTGGCAGCAGAAAGCGCTGGAGGCATCCGACGACAGCGAGGCGGGCGACGACTGGCTACATGCGGCCCATCTTTATAGCGTTGCGGCTTATCCCTATATAAAAGGCGATGAACTGGCTGACCAGGCACAGACGCTGGCCAATCGTGCCTATGAAGAGGCGACTCAGCGGTTGCCTGGCGAACTGAAAATCCTGACGTTTGCTATTCCGGGCGGCAGTCCGGTCAGCGGCTTTCTGCATATGCCGCCGGATGTTGAAGCGCCTTATCCCACCGTACTGTTTTGCGGCGCACTCGACTCGTTACAGAGCGATCACTATCGCCTGTTCCATGATTACCTTGCCCCGCGTGGCATTGCTATGCTGACAATTGATGTGCCGTCAGTGGGCAACTCGGTGAAATGGACGCTGAATCAGGACACCAGTTTTCTGCATCAGCAGGTGCTGCGCGATCTAGTCAATGTGCCCTGGGTCGACCATACCCGCGTGGCGGCATTCGGTTATCGCTTTGGCGCTAACGTGGCCGTGCGGCTGGCCTATCTGGAATCGCAGCGGTTGCGTGGGGTCGCCTGTCTGGGCCCGATTGTGCATGCTCTGCTGACCCAGACGGCGTTGCAGGATGCGATCCCGGATATGTATATGGATATGCTGGCGAGCCGGCTGGGTATGGCCACCGCCTCCGACAGTGCGCTGCGCACTGAACTCAACCGCTATTCGCTTAAAACCCAGGGATTACTGGGCCGCCGGACGCCCACGCCGATGCTGTCGGGCTACTGGCAAAACGATCTCTTCAGCCCGGAAGAGGAGAGCAGGCTTATCGCAAACTCTTCCTCAGACGGCAAAGCGTTGCGAATTCCGGTGAAGCCGGTGATGGCCAGTTTTGATAAGGCGCTGAATGAAATTTGTGACTGGCTGGAGAAGCGTTTAAAAAGGTGACTGGCAAAATTTACAGTATTTGCTACAACTAGTAGCGGAATTCTTCCGGGCTGCCGCTAAGTGAAATATGACGTCATCGGGCCCATGCGGTGTAGCGTCGTGCTGGCCGTCCGGAAATCAAGGCTGTATAGCGGTCAAAACCTATGGAGAATCAGCATGACGTTACCAAGTGGTCATCCCCGCAGTCGCCTGCTTAAGCGCTTTACGGAGCTTGGGCCTTATATTCGCGATGGGAAATGTGGCGAAACCCGTTTCTTCTTCGACTGCCTGGCTGCCTGCGTCAATGTGAAACCGGCACCGGAATTGCGAGAGTTCTGGGGCTGGTGGATGGAGCTGGAAGCACAGGCTGACCACTTTACCTATGTCTACCATATCGGTCTGTTCGATAAAGAGGGTGACTGGTCGGTGGCAACCATCAAAGGGAAAGAGAACACGGCGCGCGTGGAAGAGACCTTACGGAATTTCCATACCCGTCTTAAAGCGATGCTGAAAGAGTTCGAGCTGGATCTGATCCCAGCCAGCGATTTTGATGAGAAACCGGTGAAGCTGAGCGCCTGATAGGGTAGTGTAGTGAAATAAAGACGAAAAAAATGGCGAGTTTAAAAACTCGCCATTTTTGTTGAAGTCTGACCCGCTGTTGGATCGAGCCTTCTCAGAGAACACGGTCAGATCGGAAAGACGCAAAAGCCGCCATCCATGGCACGCTCGGCCCGCGCCGTCCTGGCGCGGGACGCTTTCCTCTTCTGACCGTGTTCCCTGCGTGTTGAATTTATGCGTTGCTGCCAGCTCCAAATCTGCCCGGTTTGCGAGCCTGAAATCAGAACTGGTAAGTCACACCCATCGCCACAATGTCGTCGTTGTTAAGCGACAGCGCATTGTCGTCAGGCAGTTGGTTGATTTTGTAATCAACGAAGGCGGACATATTTTTGTTGAAGTAGTAGGTCGCGCCCACATCGATATATTTCACCAGATCCGCATCGCCGATACCGTTTTCGATATCTTTGCCTTTGGTCTGTACATACCCGATAGACGGACGCAGGCCGAAATCAAACTGATACTGCGCCACCAGTTCGATGTTCTGCGCTTTGTTGGCTGCGCCCGCAACCGCTGCGCCGGTGGCACGGTTGGTACCGCTGATTGGCGTCATATTACGGGTATCGGTGTAGATTGCGGCCAGGTAGACACTGTTAGCATCATACTTCACGCCTGCGCCCCAGGAATCCGCACGGTCACCGCCGCCATAAGCGCGCGCCTGTTGCTGGTTGGTGCGGTCAGATGAGGTGATGGCACTCATCAGGCTCACACCAGAATCACCCAGAGCATAGCCGAGAGACGCACCGTAGCCGTCGCCATTCTGACGGTTAATATCAGTACGGGTGTTGGTGCTGGACGCGTCATTTTTGCCCTGGTACTGCAGCGCAAATTTCAGGCCATCGACCAGACCAAAGAAGTTATTGTTACGATAAGTCGCAACACCGGTGGCGCGCTGTGTCATAAAGTTATCAGAGCGGGCTGTACCGTCACCGCCGAATTCCGGGAATACGTCAGTCCAGGCTTCAACGTCATACAGCACACCGTAGTTACGGCCATAATCTACCGAACCGTACTGAGAGAATTTCAGACCAGCAAACCCGAGGCGGGTTTTGTTGCCATTGTTGGCGTCACTGCCTTCGGAGTTGTTAACGTTGTACTGATATTCCCACTGACCATAACCGGTCATCAGGTCGTTAATCTGTGTCTGACCCTTAAAGCCGATACGGGTATAGGACTTGTCTCCATCCTGGCTGGCATTATCGCTGATGTAGTGCTCAGCTTTAACTTTGCCGTACAAATCCAGTTTGTTGCCATCTTTGTTATAGATTTCGGCAGCCTGCGCGGCAGAAGCCAGCGTCAGCGTGGAGAGGAGCATGGCCAGTGTGCTTTTCTTCATTTGCTATCAATCCCAATGTGAACACCGTAAAAAAATGAAAGTTTTTGTAAAACACGGACTTTTTACCCGTCAGTGATGAACTTTTTATGACACTTTTCATGATTTCTTGTTAACCATGAACTTTTGGTCTACCTCCTTGTCCGCGTAATTTCGTGCTTTTCCCCCGCTGGCTGTTGGCTTCCTTATCGACTCCTGTTAAAACGTCCTTTCGTAAAAATTTTTCTCTACGGCAGGAAATATGAGTGGCAGTCAGACCTTAGTGGTCAAGTTGGGTACCAGCGTTCTCACCGGCGGATCTCGCCGGTTGAACAGGGCGCACATGGTGGAACTGGTTCGTCAGTGTGCGCAGCAGCACGCCGCAGGCCACCGCATTGTGATCGTGACTTCTGGCGCAATGGCCGCCGGACGCGAACATCTGGGCTACCCCGAACTGCCACCGACCATCGCCTCAAAGCAGCTGCTGGCTGCGGTGGGGCAGAGTCGTCTGATTCAGCTGTGGGAACAGTTATTTTCTATCTACGGTATTCATATTGGTCAGATGCTGTTGACCCGTGCCGACATGGAAGATCGCGAACGCTTTCTGAACGCCCGCGACACGCTGCGTGCGCTGCTGGATAACCATATTGTGCCGGTGATCAATGAGAACGATGCTGTTGCCACCGCTGAAATCAAAGTGGGCGACAACGACAATCTCTCTGCGCTGGCGGCGATGCTCGGCGGCGCCGACAAGCTGCTGCTCCTGACCGATCAGCAGGGGCTTTTTACCGCCGATCCCCGTAACAATCCTGAGGCTGAGCTGATCAGTGATGTGCATATCATTGATGATGCGTTGCGCGCCCTGGCGGGCGACAGTGTTTCCGGGCTCGGCACTGGCGGCATGTCGACTAAGCTTCAGGCGGCGGATGTTGCCTGTCGTGCCGGTATCGATGTGATCATCGCCTCGGGCAGCCGCAGCGGCGTGATCAGCGATGTGATTGATGGTAAGCCGGTCGGTACGCGCTTCCATGCGCAGCAATCGCCACTGGAAAACCGTAAACGCTGGATTTTCGGTGCGCCACCGGCGGGTGAGATCACCGTCGATGACGGTGCACTGGCAGCCATTATCGAACGTGGCAGTTCGCTGCTGCCGAAAGGGATCCGGGCGATCCAGGGGAATTTCTCTCGCGGTGAAGTGATCCGCATTCGCAGCCTGCAGGGCCGGGATATCGCTCACGGCGTTTCACGCTACAACAGCGACGCGATGCGAATGATCGCCGGTCATCACAGTCAGCAGATCAGCGAGATCCTGGGATATGAATATGGCCCTGTGGCGGTTCACCGCGACGACATGATCGTCAGTTAAGGAGCGGACAATGCTTGAAGAGATGGGAAAAGCGGCGCGTGCCGCAGCGTATACCGTGGCCGATCTGTCAACGGCAGAAAAGAACGATGTTCTGATGACCATTGCTGACCGGTTGGAAGCCGAGAGCGCTGACATTCTGGCGGCTAACGAGCTGGATTTAGCCGATGCGCGTCAGAACGGCATGAGCGCCGCGTTATTAGATCGACTGACGCTTAATCCGCAACGCCTCAGCAGCATCGCCAGCGATGTGCGCCAGGTTTGTCAGCTTGCCGATCCGGTAGGGCAGTTAATCGACGGTGGTCAGCTCGACAGCGGGCTGCGCATTGAACGCCGTCGCGTGCCGCTGGGCGTCGTTGCGGTGATTTATGAGGCGCGCCCTAATGTGACGGTTGACGTCGCCAGTCTGTGCCTGAAAACCGGCAACGCCGCTATTCTGCGTGGCGGCAAAGAGACCTGGCGCACCAATGCGGCCACCGTTCGGGTCATTCAGAACGCGCTGAAGCAGCACGGTTTACCGGTAGCCATTGTCCAGGCGATTGAAAATCCTGACCGCGAGCTGGTGAATCAGCTGCTGAAGCTGGATCGCTACGTCGACATGCTGATCCCGCGCGGCGGAGCCGGGCTGCATAAACTGTGTCGCGAGAACTCCACCATTCCGGTGATTACAGGCGGCATTGGCGTCTGCCATATCTACATTGATGAGACGATGGAGATTGAACCGGCACTTGATGTGATCGTCAACGCCAAGAAACAGCGTCCCAGCGCCTGTAACTCACTGGAAACGCTGCTGGTGGACCAGGCGATGGCCGAACGTTTTCTGCCAGCTTTCAGCGCGCGAATGGCGCAGGAAGGAATCGCGCTGCATGCTGACAGCAACGTGCTGGCACAACTTCAGCATGGCCCCGCCCCGGTGAAACCCGTGAATCCTCAGCAATACAATGACGAGTGGCTGTCGCTGGATCTTAACGTTAAATTGGTGGCGGATATGGATGAGGCGATCGATCACATTCGTACGCACGGCACACAGCACTCAGATGCTATCCTCACCCGTAATACGCGTAATGCCGCGCGTTTTGTTCGTCAGGTCGACTCGTCAGCGGTTTATGTCAACGCCAGCACCCGCTTCACCGATGGGGGTCAATTTGGCCTGGGCGCGGAAGTGGCGGTCAGTACACAGAAATTGCATGCCCGTGGCCCCATGGGGTTAGAGGCGCTGACCACCTATAAATGGATAGCGTGGGGAGACGATACGCTCCGCCCATAACGACGATAATTTTTAACAAAGCGGGAGTCTTTCAAAGGCTCCCGTTTTTTTTATCCCGATTTTTCGGACCAGTGAAAGATAGGATTTTCTGCGCATCAGATCATTTTCTGTTCTGTTCTCGTCATCCCTGGCAATTATGCTGCCTGATATTCACGCAATTTCTTACGGAACATTCCTGAAAGCCGGGGCTGCAAGCGGCCTGAGGCAATATTTTTTGTTTAGCCGCAGGCTGAAGCGGATAATGATAGTTAGCAATGCTTGATAAAGCGGTTAGGTAGTAAACGAGCGGTAATATAAAATGAACTGGTAGCAATAACGAAAATAACATCCAGTATCTCTTCTATGGCTGATTATTAACTAATGGTTAAAAAAGAAAGTACAAGACAAGCTTTCACCGCCAGGCTGATAGCGGCCTGTGAGAGTGCCGGCATTGTCGGACATGGACGAAACAAACAGGTTGCCAGAGCTCTGCAGCAGCAAGGCTGTAAAATTTCAACGCCAGGCGTGTGGAAGTGGTTTAACGCGCAGTCAGTGCCTGATGGCGGCAATTTACTGGCACTCAGTCAATTGCTGGGCGTCAGGGTAGAGTGGCTCCAGTACGGCATGGAGCAATCCACTGAACCTGTAGCGATGAGTACACTCACTGGCCAAAAGAGTGTGTTTCGTATTGATAGCCTCGACATTGGTCAGCGCAGTGCTGCGGGCCTGCCCGCGCGCGATGAGTTTGTCGAGACTATCCAGGCGATTGAATATGGTCTGGATGAGGCACGGGTTCTGTTCAACGGCCGTCCGGCGGAAAACATTCGGTTGATCGCTATCAACAGTGATTCTATGGCTGACACCTTTGCACCGCGCGATCAGCTGTTTGTGGATATCAGCGTGCGGATGTTTGACGGCGATGGTATCTATATTTTTACCCTCGACGAGCAGCTCTACCTCAAACGCCTGCAGCTGCAGCATAAAAAAATTGCAGTGATATCAGATAATAAACGCTATGAAACGTGGTATCTCAATCGTGATGAGGTCACCAGCCTGAAGGTGCTCGCAAAAGTGATTATGAGCCAGGCGCGACACTATCAAATTCTCGGCTAAAGCCGTTTCTGCCGCTTTTCTCCGGAGAGCTGCAAAAAAATAATCGGCATAAATTCATAAATTTAACCAGCGGTAAATAAAAAATTAACCAACAGTGTTTGATAAAGCATAAGAACCTGTTAATAATTTGGACATGGATGAACGAAGACGTTCTTTTCAGGGATGACCCGCTCTTAAACAATTCAGGCGCTGCACAAGCGCGAATCATACCACCCAAAAGTCAGTGAACTTTGGGATGGGGTGGATGCGCAAATGCAGCGTCGTCAGATGCCGTTTATTTCCCCTCGCTTACTTTCCACCTGGCTGCTTACGCAGCCGGGCGGTGAGCGTGCGACCGCGATATACGACATTCGGGTCCCTTCGGTTTCCCGAAAGCTCGCGCCTGCCACCCCATCGCCAAATACTCATTCACAGGAGGAGTTATGGCGATTATTCACTATGGCAAAAGCGTTTTCACTGGCAACGCACGTACGCGTCGCCATCGGCGGCGCCAGCCTCTCAGCAGCCTGCAACAGAGCATCGATCAGGCACTGAACTTTCCAGCTGAACCACCAACCCTGAGGCGCGCAGAGCAAATCTGCCAGCGTCAGGTCGCCCCGCGCGTTGATCGCGCAATCACAACACCCCGCGTGGCCAGTCAGGAAACACCCAGTTTCGACAATTGCTGTCTTCCGCATGTTCATCTCTACGCCGTGAGCTGAAGCACGAAGCGCGCGCCGTTTTTCGTTCCGGCTAAGGCTTTGTTATCTCCAGCTCTCATTGGGCGCAATCTGCTGAATTACTGTTTAGTTTTGCTGCAGCTTCAGCAAGGCATTTTGCTGTGCCGGGCTTGTTAATGATCAGCGGGCGTTATGTATTTATTTTCACAAGGCTGAAGGCCTTAATTCGTCATTGAGGAGTCCGTATGAGCCAGATCATCGCAGTACTGAATTTTGAAGAGGGATATGTCGACACACCTTATCTCGACACGCTGGGTTTCCCCACGGTGGCGGGCGGCATACGCATTGGGCCAAAAGGGGCGTCGCTCAGTAATTACACTTTCCGCGTGCCACGGCGCGTCGGTGATGTCTGGAAGCAGTGCATTCTGGAAAACAAAGTTCAGGAGATGCAGGGCAGGGAGCTGCTGCGCGATGCGCTGACAAAGTGCAATGACGCTCGTACCGATGTGTTGCTGAGCATGACGTATCAACTGGGCGTGGAGGGCGTCCTGCAGTTCAAAAACATGCTCACCTCCATCATCGCTGAACAGTTTAGTGATGCGGCTGACGCGATGATGAACAGCCTCTGGGCGCGTCAGACGCCGGGCCGGGCCCGGCGTCATGCGGAGATGATGCGCACCGGCACCTATGCGATTTACAGGGGGCTGCTATGAGATGGCTCATGTTTCTCATTGCCGTGCTGACGGCAATCATCATTCTGCTGCTGCTGCAGCGCTTTACCACCCTGCAGTTTGTCTCTCATGCCCGCCTGCTCTTCAAAACCTGGTCTGTCTGGCTTGCGTCGTTGGGTTCCATGCTCAGCGCCTGGGCGCAGTCATTTCCCTCTGCCGCCGTTGATGCCTGGAACGTGCTGCCGGAGGACGTGAAATCGATTCTGCCCCACAACTACCTGGGGCTGGTAGGCGCATTCATGGTGGCGATGGGAGTAATTGCCCAGTTTGTTCGTCAGAAAAACCTGCTCACCGCGAAGGAGCAGGCGGGAGGAGCGAAACCATGACTCTCATTACCACCTTACTGGGCGGCAGCTGGCACTGGCTGGCCGCACTCGCTGGCGTGATTGCGGCGCTGGGCGCCAGTTATTTCGGCGGCAAAAAAATCGGCAAAGTGCAGCAAAAAGCACGTTCTGACGTCGATAACGCGCAACAGGAGGCGTCCCGCGTTAGCGCGGTGGCGCAACAGCAACAATACAACCGCGAGGAGGCTAACCGTGTGGCGACCGACAACCATAGCCTTGATGACGCTGCTGCTCGTGACAAGCTGCAGCAGTCGAAATACCACAAACCCTGAGCCGGTAGCGATTACCGACTCTGCCTGCGTACTTTTTTCCCCTCTTTATACCTACGGCGATGACGCGCAAAAAATGGACGTTCGTACGGTGCGCGCCATCAACACCCACAACGACATGTGGGACTCCCTTTGCGGCCATCCGGCTGCGGCTAAGTAGTGCGCTGATTTCAGCGCGATATCTCTGTGATCCTGAGGAGGATTCTATGATCGAAGTTAACTCTTTTGCTGAACTGCGTACCACTGTTCCACCAAAATCAGGTGAAGTCGCCAGCCTTAAACGCTATTACGATAAGGACTCCAGCTTCCGGGGTGGCGCAGACTTTGTCGGTTTCCTGAGTACGACACCGCTAAAAGATGATGGCGGTACGGTGGCGATAGGCAACGGTTTCTACTGGAAACGCACCATCAACGATCCTACGGAAGTGAACATTCTGCACTTCGGTGCGAAAGGGGATGGCGTCACCGATGATACTGATGCTTTCAAGCGGATGCTGGCATGGACCCAGACCTACAACACCTACGTGAAAGCGATGCCGGTGCGATTTCCGGGTGGCCGCTTCCTGATTTCACCCATCGATCTCACCGATACGGAGTTGCCGTTCTTTGGTATCAGCGGTGATGATACCGAACTCGGATCGTCACCCCGCACCACCATTGTCTCTGACAAAAGCGCGAATACGGTATTCAAGGTGAATGCGCGCAAAATCGTCATTAAAGGCATTTGCTGGCACGGACAGGCTAACGCCGGAACTGTCGACACCTCTCTCAAAGTCACCGTCACGCCTGAACAGTGCAGCAACGTTCAGCCATTCTTTGAAAATACGATTGTTGGAGGCCAGATCGTCAATATCTTCTGCTTCAAGGCTCAAAGCACCGGGGGAACTGTCTTTAAACTGCAGGATACGCTCGACAGTAAATTCGATCAGATCTACAGCTCCAGTACCTATTCCCGTGTGTTTGATGTCGGCTGGTCAAATACACCAAAGGGAAACTGGGACCACTCAACAGCGATTGAGCTGTGTAATGCTAACTTCCAGTCGGGCTATGGGGACGCCACGCTCTACATGCCGCGCGTCACACAGGGAGTCATGCGCAACGTCTGGATTGAGCACACGACTAACCCGGGTGATCTGTCGGACGGGGGCTGGAACATCGAA
The DNA here is from genome assembly GCF_014495885.1 of Pantoea sp. MT58. NCBI lineage: Bacteria > Pseudomonadati > Pseudomonadota > Gammaproteobacteria > Enterobacterales > Erwiniaceae > Pantoea > Pantoea sp. MT58. The sequence goes on along the minus strand of NZ_CP061083.1, from coordinate 3,182,102 downwards.
ACGCTTAACATTGAAGATTGCGCCACGCCGCTCAATCTCAACAATGCCCGCGTGGTGATGCGTCATATCAACCTGCAGGCGGGGGCGAAAATCACCAATGATATAGCCGGAAACAAATGGCTATCGACTTTTGAATATGGCTACCGTCGGGATGAGAACTACGGCACGTTCATGACCGGTTCACTGCGTGCCGGCTATTACAGTGGCTATAAAGTGGTGAACAACACCGCTACCGATAACTGGTATCGGCTGGGGCAGCTCTATTTCCCGGCGCCTAACCAGCAATGGGTGATGGAGCTGATCGGTAAAGCGGATGCCACCACGCCGTCCGGCACCGCCGGTTCACCGGTAAATATGCCGGCCACAGGTAAAACCCTGATCAACCTGCAGCGACTGGAGACGGTCTGGGCCGATGCTTACCATATGGGACAACCTTCTGTGCTGGACATTCGTTATGGCCGGGTAGGGACCACCTATGCCGTAATCTGGGTCAAGCTGAAAGCCAATAGCGGCGAGACCATGTTCAATCTGAAGACCACGGGTCCCACCCGGTTTGATACCGGTTCCTGCTCGCTGTTCCAGTCAGATATGACGATGGTTGATGACATCACCAAAATCAGCAACCTGAAACCCGCTGCACGTTTCGGCATGCACAATGGGCTGGCGGGTATCGGTGCCAACGAGAAAGGGGTGGTGACGCTGGCGACTGCGGCGGGTACACCGACTAACAAGACCGCGCCGACCGGTTTTGTGCTGATCAATATCAACGGCGTGGATCGTAAGGTTCCTTACTACGATTGATGATCGGCATATTTTGGGCGAGGTGTGAGCCTCGCCCTTTTTTTGCTCTGTGGGTATCTCCACTTCTCTTTATGTCGGCAGGAACGCATCGCTGCAGAGCCCTGCCAGGCTGCTTCCCTGAGAGAGTCTCGCGCTTTCATGTTCTCCAGTCGACGGATTACGATTAATTTGAATTAGGAGTTGCGTCACTGTGAGAAGTGTGGCCTAATGAATCGTCGGTTTGATTAACAGACACTATCAAAGTAAGTAACCAAAGCAGTTCTCATCTCTAAGTTTGTCGCGAGACATCCCTTCTTTTTGAGTCTTCTCTTACGTTCTGATTAAAATCTGTTCTCAGGCCATTATGCCGGAAGGCTCGATATATTAAGGATTTAAGCATGTCTAACAAAATTCGCGGTACCGTTAAATGGTTTAACGCAGAGAAAGGCTTCGGTTTCATTTCTCCTGCAGACGGCAGCAAAGATGTATTCGTACATTTCTCTGCAATCCAGGGCACCGATTTCCGTTCATTAGATGAAGGTCAGCAAGTTGAATTCACAGTAGAAAATGGCGCCAAAGGCCCAGCTGCTGCGAACGTTGTTGGTCTCTAAGGACTGAAAATTACTTTTAAGTGTCCTCACTGTAATGGCTCACAGTTTCGTACATCACATTTTGATGTTACAAGAGCCAATCCGCATGGAGCGAAATGCATTTTCTGCAAATCTGTCGTCGTTCAGGTGAACATGGCAAGGATTGCAACTCAGAGCCAGCTTCGCGCGCTCTGATAAAGGCTAGTGAGCTTTATAGCGTTGTTGCATTTATAGTAATAAAAGGTCGCCTCTGGCGGCCTTTTTTGTGTCCGCTATTCCTGTCCTCAAACCTCAAACCTCAAACCTCAAACCTCAAACCTCAAACCTCAAACCTCAAACCTCAAACCTCAAACCTCAAACCTTAAACCCTTCCTGCACGCGTCGGGTGACGTCAGCTTTCTTTGTCTCGGAAACAGTGTTAACCGCCTGAAATCTATCCGCTCTCCATCATCGCGTAAAAAAAGACCCGCCGGGGCGGGCCGTTAAGAAGGATTAACGCAGTACGGGTTGCACAGAAAGCTTGCCAGTATTGAACACGCTCATCGCCTGTGCCATGCGCTCGGCCTGATCCTGCAGTGCCTGAGAGGCGGCTGATGCTTCCTGTACCAGCGCGGCGTTCTGCTGCGTTACCGCTTCCATCTGAGTAATTGCCTGATTGATTTCATGGATGCCGCTGCTCTGTTCGCTGCTGGCGATCGTGATTTCGCTCATAATGTTTGCCACGCTCTGCACGCTGTTCACCACTTCACCGATGGTTGAACCTGCATGCGTCACCAGTTTGCTGCCTTCATCGACTTTAGCGACAGAATCTTCAATCAGCACCTTAATCTCTTTGGCTGCGGAAGCTGAGCGCTGTGCCAGATTACGCACTTCACTTGCCACGACGGCAAAGCCACGACCCTGTTCACCCGCGCGCGCGGCTTCTACGGCGGCGTTAAGGGACAGGATATTGGTCTGAAAGGCAATCGAGTCGATAACGCTGATAATATCGACAATTTTGCGTGAGGAGAGGGCGATGGCTTCCATCTTCTCGATGACCTGCTCCATGACCACGCCACCTTCACGTGCCACGCTTGAGGTGGTGGAAACCAGGTGATTAGCTTCACGCGCGTTGTCGGCATTGTGTTTCACCGTCGACGTCATCTGCTCCATCGCAGAGGCGGTCTCTTCCAGGGAGCTGGCCTGCTGCTCAGTTCGGGTTGAGAGATCAAGGTTGCCGCTGGAAATCTGCGTTGATGCAACCGCGATAGTGTCGGAGCCGGTACGCACTTCCGTCACAATTGACAGCAGGTTATCGTTCATCCGCTGCAATGCCTGCATCAGAACACCTGTTTCATCGCGTGAGGTCACCTGCATCTGGGTACTCAGATCGCCGGCCGCCACACGTTCAGCGACATCAACAGCTGCAACCAGTGGACGCACGATTGAACGGGTCAGGAAGTAGCCCAGCATGATAGAAGCAAGAATGGCCAGTGCGGAGAAAATCAGCGTGATGGAGATAGCAGACTGGCCATTTTCCACAATACCCTGACCTTCAGTCCGCAGCTGTGCATCCTGAGAGTTGGCAAAATCCACGGCATCCTGCAGGAATTTATTCTGGGTAGCCGTCATTGATTTCAACACATAGATGCTTGCTGCATCAAAGTTGCCCGCTTTTACCAGGGTAATTAATTCGGCTTTGACCTTTTCAAATGCCTGAGAAGAGGCCAGCAGACCGGCGATCTTTTTCTTACCGATTGGCGTGACCTGAATGTCTTCAATCCTTTTCATGGCGCGGTTGGTACGTTGCGTGGCTTCATCCAGCTGACCATAACGTTTCACATTATTTTCCGGATGTGTCGTGTCGATCACCATGCCGCGCAGGTATTTGATCTGATCGTTGACGCCATCGCGCACATCAAATGCCAGTCGTACTTTCACATAGCGATCATCAACGATCGACGAGATCGCCGTATTGATATTGTTAATTCTGGTAATAGATGTCACACCAATCACTATCAGTAACGTCACAATAATGCCGAAGGCTGCTGCAAGCCGCATTCCGACCTTCATATTCCTGATGCTGAACATGTTCTTTTCCCCGTTATTGTATTAATCAATTTATTAGCAACACTCAGATTCCCTGCTGTTGTACGCAAAGCCTTGCTGAAGTCTGTGGTCACAGCCGCAGGCAAAATGTGATCTCGCGCATACAGTTATCGGAGTGCGGAGTTGTATCTTTAATAATTTTTAAGTAATCATGCAGCGTGAATAAATAATCAGTGAAAAGCATCAGAAAAGGTTAACAAACGAGCGGAGGCGGAATTCAGGCAAAAAAAGGGCTGTCAGCAGTGGTGCTGACAGCCCGATCCAGACAAACATGAATGGATTCAGAAAACTAAAAAGTAGAGGCCTACCCAGAACGCGACGCTTAAACTGACGGCGCTAATCCAGGCCAGCTGACGTAAACGGCCACGCAATACCTTTTGAGGAGAAGGCGTCGCAGGTGCGGGCGTAACAGGTAAAGTTTCAATGTGCATAGTCGTTTCCTGGTCAGGTCAGCGATTCCGCTGATCAAAAAAGTAAAAGTGTGCCGGGCATTCTTTGCGGCCCGTGTTCACTTAACGGGCGGTATCGAGAACGTTGAAAATCACGTCTGAAAGTTCATTCAGCTCAAACTTTGCCACATAGCCGTCGGCTCCCACTTTACGCACGTGGTCTTCGTTGGCGCTTCCAGAGAGTGAGGAGTGGATCACGACCGGCAGCGTTTTCAGAATCGGGTCACGCTTGATGTTGCGGGTCAGCGTAAAGCCATCCATCTCAGGCATCTCCAGATCGGTCAGTACCAGGGCAATTTTGTCGTGAATCGACTCGCCTGAAGCCTGCACTTCCTGGCTTAGCTGCTTAATTTTTTCCCAGGCATCAAGGCCGGTGTTAAACATCAGCGCCGGAATGCCCATGCTCTTCAGTCCCTGCTCCAGCAGCTGACGCGCGACTTTGGAATCTTCTGCCACAATCGCAACCGCACCCGGGCGATAGTTGAAGGCACGCGGTTTGGCCGCTTCAGGCTCGACGCCGCGTGACGACGGGATGATGTCATACAGGATTTGCTCAACGTCCAGCACCATCGCCAGCTCGCTGCCCTGCTTATCGGTGTCCAGGCAGGCGATGCTGGTAATGTTGCGACCGCCGATACCGGCTTCAGCGGTATGGACCTGGCTCCAGTCGAGACGCACGATGTTATCCACGGATTCCACGGCAAATGCCTGGGTGTTACGGGCATACTCGGTGACCAGGAGCAGGTTAAGGCCCGTTTCAGGTACGCAACCTGCCACAGCAGGCAGGTCGATGACCGGAATGAACTGACCGCGAATACTGGCCATACCCAGCAGCGGCGAACTCATTCCCGCGGCTTTGGTGATGGTCTGCATTGGTACAATTTCACGCAGCTTGAAGACGTTAATGCCAAACAGCTCAGATTTGCCTTTCAGCTGATCAGAACCTAAGCGAAACAGCAGCAGCTCAAACTTGTTCGATAATGCGAGGTTCGCTCTCTCATCGATCTCTTTCTGAAAATTATCCATGGTTGCCTCTGCATTAACGCAGCTGGTGAAATAGGGTGTGAACAGGTTATCGGCAGCAAACGGAAAAAGGTGAGAAGAGAAAGGTGAAATAAAACGGACGCCAATTATTGTGCCAGGCTTAACCCTGAAGGTTCAACATGGACACCTTTCCAATAAAGGAGTGTGAAATGAAAAAAGTGATTTTAGCGTCGTTGCTGGTGATGATGAGCGCGGGTGTGTCGGCTGAAGAGGGCGGATACAAAGCGGGTGATGCGCCACCGCCGCAGCACAAGCAGGATGCGGGCTATAAAGGCTCAGAAGATACCGGTCAGACACATATTGATCAGATCCGCGACTTCCGTCAGGGCGGGTATGTGACGCTGGAAGGTTACATCGTGAAGAAAGAGCAGGGCGAGCGCTATCAGTTCCGCGACAACACCGGTACGTTACCGATTATCGCACCGAAGAAGACCTTTGATGGTAAAACCTACACCGCGGAAGACAAAGTACGTGTCAGTGGTAAGGTACAGGGCAAAGGGGATAAAACCACGCTGCATGTGACACAAATCGAAGAGCCATAAGAAATCGGGCGAGGTAATAACCTCGCCCGATTTTATTCAGTCCTTCAGCAGAATCGCCCGGCAGGTTTTGCCTTTGATTTTGCCCTGCTTGAGTTTCACCAGTGCCGCTTTAGCGTGGTTCGCTTCAATCGCCACGTAGGCATGGGTTGGGGTCAGAACGATTTTACCGATCTGATCGGCGCGATAACCCGCTTCACCGGTCAGCGCACCCAGAATGTCTCCCGGACGCATCTTGGCTTTACGACCACCATCAATACACAATGTCATCATGGCGGCAGGCAGAGGCTTGCTACTGCCTTTTTTCAGCGTGCTGGCAGAAACCCACGGCAGTTTTTGCTGCAGGAAATCCTCCAGTGCATGTGCGCGCGCCATTTCATCGGCAGCAACCAGGCTGACGGCAACGCCATGTTCGCCTGCACGTGCGGTACGACCGATGCGGTGCAGGTGGATTTCAGGATCCCAGGCGAGCTGGTAGTTGACCACCATCGCCAGTGATTTGATATCCAGTCCGCGCGCGGCGACATCGGTGGCAACCAGTACGCGTCCACTGCCGTTAGCAAAACGGATCAGCACACGTTCGCGATCGCGCTGTTCCAGGTCACCATGCAATGGCAGGGCGCTGATATCACGCGCGTTAAGCGCCGCAGCGACATCGTCACATTCACGTTTGGTGTTGCAGAAGACCACACAGGATGAGGGCTGACGGTCGCTAAGCAGTGCGATGAGCAGACCCAGTTTTTCATTGTGGCTGGCTTCAAAGAACTGCTGGTCAATTGAAGGCAGTTCGCTGACTTCTTCAGTTACCACGCTCAGCGCATCACGCTGGAAGCGGGTACTGATGGCGGTGATGCCGTCGGGCCACGTAGCGGAAAAGAGCAGCGTCTGGCGCGAGGCGGGCGTCGCCTCAATGATAGTTTCCATATCATTGAGGAAACCCATCTCCAGCATCCGATCTGCCTCATCCAGTACCAGCGTGTTGAGCTGGTCCAGTTTGAGGTTTTCGCGGTTGATGTGGTCGAGGATACGACCCGGCGTGCCGACCACGATATGCGGTGGATGCACCAGCGAGTCACGCTGTGCACTCATCGGTTGTCCGCCACACAAGGTGAGGACTTTGATGTTTCGGGTGAAGCGGGCCAGCTGGCGCAGCACGTTGCCCACCTGATCGGCCAGTTCCCGGGTTGGACACAGGATGAGTGCCTGAGTCTGAAAGCGGGTGCTGTCAATATGGTGCAGTAATCCAATACCAAAGGCAGCCGTTTTACCGCTGCCGGTTTTCGCCTGCGCACGCACGTCGCGTCCCTGTAGTATGGCGGGCAGCGTAGCAGCCTGCACGGGCGTCATGCTGGTGTAGCCCATCTCGCGCAGGTTATCGAGCTGGCTGTCGGGAAGCGAATTGAGGGTAGAAAAAGCGGTCACGGGCGCGGCCTCTGAGGCTGAAAGTGTAGGGCATTATTGCGGGGCAAGTCTGGCAGAAAGCACGCCTGACAGCAACGGGAACCTCGATGGTTAACGGTATGAAACTATCTCTGCCGGCACGCTTAGGAATAGACTGAAGTTTGCCTGGAAAAGACGGTTTTTTTTAATCGATTCGCTAAATGTAAAGCTTTTCATTTCAAAGTGATAATTTACCAGGACCATGCATTGCTATATAAGCCTTCGTTTTTAAATATTTATTTCATTGTTAATCAGATGATTCCTTAATAATCACTCCAGTAATAGAATTAATCATTAAAAAATATCGCTCTCCATGCCGATAAAAATCCTGAGCTAATTGCTTTATATTTAGCGCGCCATATTCCTGGTACAACGACCGGTAGAGGGTATTTGCATTGAGTAAACGCATCCAGGGACCACATGAAAATGTGCTTAAAATAGTAGGCCGCGCCGTACTGACACTGCATATTCATGGAGAGGGCTTATCGGCTGATAAGATCGCTTCGATGATTGCGTGTTATGCGGAAGATGAGCCCTGTGATCAGGAAGATCGTCGCTTATACGCGCTGGCAATGGAACTAATGTCGAATAATCAATGGGCCAAAAGCGCGTAACCCGCACTTCGCTCAGGTAAATGCAGAGCCTCCCTTGTGGAGGCTCTGTTGTTTTTGGGGGAGGGCTGGCTCGCGGCCGATTGAGTCTGGCTCAGTGAAACGGGTGGTGGCCTGCTATGCTTTGCTTCAGGCGCAGGCTCCCATCACTTCACGTCAGTTGGTCGTCTGTTAACCCAATGCGGTTTTGCTGTGTCAGGCTGAGGCCAGTGCAAAGACCGGTTTACCGCGCGAGAAGGTCGCGACCACCGGCGAAATTCGGGCTACGGCTTCGGCGGAACAGCTCGCCGCCACCAGCATCATACTCGCGTCATCGCCCGTCACGGGCCACTGGCGTTGACCCTGAGCAGAGAGTGGCAGCCGGTCGCCTGTGGCAATCGCCAGCGCCCGCGACAGCGAGAATTCATCCGAGCCGCGATAGAGTTGTGCGTAAAGATTCGCTTTTTCCAGCATGCTGCCCGTGCCAAAGGGTGACCAGTGATCGATGACGCTGTCTGTGCCGGTCATCACTTTCACACCCGCTTTCTGTAGCTGTGGAACTGGCATGGTGAGCTTGCCGATCGGCAGCGTTGAGGCGACGCTGAACTGCTGCTCCGCCAGCCCTTCGATCATCCTGTCCAGCGCACTGCCGGTCAGGGTCGCCAGCGCGAAACCGTGGCTCAGCGTCACTTTGCCTTTTAGCACCGGATTCTTCGCCACGGTGTCAATCATGTACTGAATCGCCGCCACGCCAGCAGGGGGGGTTTCATGCAGATGAATATCCACGCCGCGCTGGTAGTCGAGCGCAATCTGGAACATCGCATCCAATGACCTCTCCATCTCACCATCAACATTGGTGGGATCCAGCCCGCCGACATACTCTACGCCGTGCTGCATTGCTTCGCGCATCAGCCCGTCAACCCTGGAGTGCAGCAGGCCGTGCTGCGGGAAAGCAACGATCTCGCAGGGAAAATCGGGGTGCCGGGCTAATGCTGCCTGCAGATGTTCCAGGCTCCTAAGGCCGCTGACCGGATCGATGTTGCAGTGGCTGCGGGCGCGAGTGGTGCCTTTGGCGTGCAACAGAGCGATCAAGGCTTCAGCGCGAGCCTCGGAGTGCGGCAGCAGTTGCGGAATCAGGACTTGTTCGCGCGCAATCATATCCATGATGGTTTTGCCCTGACGGGGACGCGGAGCCTGCCACGGGCCGCCGTAGAAGGTTTTATCCAGGTGAATGTGCATATCCTGCGTGGCGGGCAGCAGCAGGGCATCCTGTGCGTCCCAGGACGGCAGCGTGCTGTCGCCCTGGCCTGCGGGCACCAGCTGGTCAATTTTACCGTCGCGTACGCTGATGTCATAACGTCCGGTCCGGGTCGCGACGATTTCGTCATCCTCGCGAATAAACCCTTCTTCCAGCCTCACATTGCGCAGCAGGTAATGATCCTGCTGTGGCAGGGCGGCGGGCTGGTCGGGATTGATAGCGGGTGAAGGTGAGGACGTGGCGGCACTGGCCTGCCCGAGACCGGCGGCCAGTAAGCCGCCTGCGGCGGTCCAGCGAACACCTTGTCCAAGGAAATCGCGGCGGCTCGGTGAAGAGGAAATAGGCATCAGAGGCTCCTGCAAAGTGAACAAGACATTAATCTGACAAACGACGCTTCACCCTGCTGCGTTATTTTCCACTGACGACTATTCGATATCTCACTGCCAGCGCAGCTGGCCAAAGGCCGCCAGTGACTCTGCCAGTTCGCGCTGCAACGGATCCTGCGGCTGGCGGCAGAACAGTGCCAGTTCAAAGGTATCAATCAACGGCAGTCCCTGCTCAGGACCCAGCACCCGATGTTGCGGCAGGCGGCAGCTGGCGGGCAGTAACGTGAGTCCCAGTCCCTGCGCACTGGCGGCGGCCAGCGCGACCAGGCTGGCGCTGCTGTAGCTAATGCGCCAGCTTCGACCCAGCGCATCCAGCGTCTGGCACACCTCGTCACGATAGAGCCCCTGCTGGGGAAACAGCACCAGCGGCACCGGCGTCTGTTCAAAGCAGGGCCACTCCGCGCTGTCGAGCCACAGCAGGGGTTCGGGACGCGACGCCATCGGACGCTCGCCGTAAGGCTGCTTGATCAGCATGATGTCGAGCTCTTCACGCTGCCAGGCGCGACGCAACTCCACCTGCATGCCACTCATCACATCCAGCCGCAACTGCGGATGGTCGCGGCTGAAGTGCGCCAGCAGGCCGGCAGTGGGTGCAGCGAAATCCTCCGGCACGCCAAGGCGCAACACGCCGTCGCGCCACTGGTCACTCAGCACATCGTGCGCTTCGCCATTCAGAGCAATAATCCGGCGGGCGTAGCCTAAAAGTTTTTCGCCCTCTTCGGTGATCTGCACCTGATGCGAGGTGCGAACCAGCAGTTCCTTTCCTAACATCTCTTCAAGACGCCGCACCTGCTGGCTGACAGTGGATTGCGACAGGTGCACTCTGTCGGCGGCGCGGGTAAAGCTGAAGGTTTCGCACACCGCCACAAAGCTAAGCAACTGCTGCGGGGTAAACATGGGCTGACGATTCATTTTTCCACTACCTGGCAGAGTAATATTTCATTTCCAGATAGTAGCGACTGCTGCCAGGCTGGCAACCTTTAACTGCTTGGATCTCAGATGAAGAGAGAGAACAATCTGCTGCTGGCGGCGCTGGTGCTGGCAGGACTCAATATGCGGCCACTGATGACTTCGGTCAGTCCGTTACTCGGCCAGTTGCGGCAGAGCATTGGTCTGTCGTCACTGGCGGCATCGCTGCTACCTGCGGTGCCGATGATGATGATGGGCGCGATTGCGTTAATCAGCGCCCCGCTGATGCAGCGTTTTGCGGTGCGCAGACTGCTGCTCGGCGGTCTGGTGCTGCTGTTGCTGGCGCTGGTGAGTCGGCTGTTGGTTACTGATGGCCGCTGGCTGGTGCTGACTGCCGTGCCGGGTGGGGCAGGCATTGGCATTGTACAGATGGCGATGCCGGGATTGATCCGTCAGCGTTTTGGCAGCCGGAGCGCCGGCGTGACCGGACTCTGGGCCGCCGCGCTGATGGGTGGCGGCGGAATTGGCGCGGCTATCTCGCCGTGGCTGAGCGCACATTTTGGCTGGCAGGGCGCGCTGAGTAGCTGGGCGCTGCCGGTGGTGCTGGCTATTCTGGTCTGGCTGTTTATCACCACCGCGCCGCCCACAGCCCGGACAGAGGCAGCAGAGATGCCTTCGCTGTGGCGAAAAACCCGTGCCTGGACGCTGGCGCTGAGCTTTGGACTGGTGAACGGAGGATATGCCATCTGTGTTGCCTGGCTGCCTGACTTTTATCATCAGCTCGGCTGGAGCACACAGGCGGGCGGTTCACTGCTTGGTATGATGATCGCCTGTCAGGTCTCGGGTGCGCTGCTGTTGCCGTTGCTGGCTCGGGGCCGCGATCGTCGTCCGCTGTTGCTGTTCACGCTGGCGATGCAGCTCAGCGGCATGCTCGGCTTTCTGCTTGCGCCACAAGGGGCGCCGTGGCTCTGGGCGGGGATTGCGGGCGTCGGACTGGGCGGGGCGTTTCCGCTGGCACTGGTGCTGGCGCTGGATCATCTTGATAAACCCCAGACTGGCGCACGGCTGGTGGCCTTTATGCAGGGCGTCGGCTTTATTATTGCGGGCAGCATGCCGTTTATCGCCGGTCAGCTGCATGCGTTCACCGGCCAGTTCGCCAGCATCTGGATTCTGCAGGCGGCGGTTACGCTGCTGCTGGTCGTCCTGACTCTGCGTTTCCATCCACGCAGCTATCAGCGGGCCTTTCCCGGCGTGAGTAGCTGATTTTGGTCGGACCAATCAAAGCAATAATTTTCTCTGGTTCACACTCCAGAAATATTCGCGCAACTTCTATTGCCACGGATTAACAATACATTAACTATCTCTTGCCACAAGCCCCGATAAAGCATTTTGGTCTGACCAATTCGGGGCGCAGGGCATGCAGCGCTGCGGCTACATGCTTCGTCACCTCTTCCTCTGGAGATACTGGCATGCAGATCTGGCAACAAAACTACGATCCGCTGGGTAATATCTGGCTCTCAAGCCTTGTTGCTCTGATCCCGATTCTCTTTTTCTTCTTTGCGCTGATTAAGCTGAAGATGAAAGGCTATCTGGCGGCTACCACTACAGTGGTGCTGGCGCTGTTGGTGGCGTTGTTTCTCTATCAGATGCCGGTTGCACAGGCGCTGGCTGCCGTGGGTTATGGCTTTCTCTATGGATTGTGGCCGATTGCCTGGATTATTGTCGCGGCGGTATTTGTCTACAAGATCTCAGTCAAAACCGGTCAGTTCGATATTATCCGCGCCTCTATCCTCTCGATTACGCCCGATCAGCGTCTGCAGATGCTGATTGTCGGCTTCTCATTCGGGGCTTTCCTGGAGGGCGCTGCAGGCTTTGGTGCGCCAGTGGCGATTACTGCCGCGCTGCTGGTGGGACTCGGCTTTAATCCACTCTACGCCGCCGGCCTCTGCCTGATTGTAAACACCGCGCCGGTCGCCTTTGGTGCGATGGGCATTCCGATTATCGTGGCGGGCCAGGTGACCGGGCTGGACAGTTTTGCCATCGGTCAGATGGCCGGACGCCAGCTGCCGCTGCTGACCCTGATTGTGCTGTTCTGGATCATGGCGATCATGGATGGCTGGCGCGGCGTGAAAGAGACCTGGCCAGCGGTGGTTGTCGCGGGCGGATCCTTTGCCATTGCCCAGTTCCTCAGCTCCAACTTCCTGGGGCCTGAACTGCCCGATATTATCTCGTCACTCGCCTCGCTGGTTTCACTGACGCTATTCCTGCGGGTCTGGAAACCGGTGCGTATCTTTCGGTTTGCCGATGCAGAGGCGAAGCAGGGCGATCCGCTGCTGCCTCCGCAGAAGTATCGGCTGGGCCAGGTGATCCGTGCCTGGATGCCGTTCCTGTTTCTTACTGCCACCGTCACGCTCTGGAGCATTCCGCCGTTTAAAGCGCTGTTTGCCAAAGGCGGTGCGCTCTATGACTGGGTGCTGGCTGTGCCGGTTCCGATGCTGAATGAGCTGGTGGCGCGGATGCCACCGGTCGTCAGCAGTGCGACGCCTTATCCGGCAATCTATAAACTGGATCTGGTTTCCGCCACGGGTACCGCCATTTTAATCGCAGCCATCATCGCTATGCTGTTCCTGCGCATGAAACCAAAGGCGGCGTTGCAGACCTTTGGTGAAACGCTGAAAGAGCTGGCGCTGCCAATCTACTCCATCGGAATGGTGCTGGCGTTTGCTTTTATCTCCAACTATTCCGGCCTCTCTGCGACGCTGGCACTGGCGCTGGCACATACCGGCCATGCCTTTACCTTCTTCTCGCCGTTCCTCGGCTGGCTGGGTGTCTTCCTGACCGGATCAGATACCTCATCGAATGCACTGTTTGCCGCGTTACAGGCCACCACTGCCCAGCAGATTGGGGTCTCCGATATTTTGCTGGTGGCGGCGAATACCACCGGCGGCGTGACCGGTAAGATGATCTCGCCGCAGTCGATCGCCATCGCCTGTGCAGCGGTCGGGCTGGTGGGGAAAGAGTCCGACCTGTTCCGGTTTACCGTTAAACACAGTCTGATTTTCACCTGTATGGTCGGTGTGATTACCACACTTCAGGCCTATGTTTTCCCGTGGATGATCCCATGAACAGCCATGTCGATCCGCTGGTGATGCGCCTCCGGGCGTATATCACCGAACATCAGCTTGAACCGGGTATGCGACTGCCCGCCGAACGTCAGCTCTCTGCGGAGCTTGGCGTCTCCCGCTCCTCATTGCGGGAAGCGATACAGCAGCTGATCAGCAGCGGAATGCTGATCAGCCGACGTGGCGGCGGCACCTGGCTCCGTCAGCAGCTGGCACCCTGGTCGGAGCAACGCATCGTCGAGCCGATTCGTCAGTTACTGCGCGACGATCCCGACTACCGTTACGACATTCTGGAGGCGCGCCATGCCATCGAGGCCAGCACCGCCTGGCATGCCGCACTGCGCGCCACCGACAGCGACAAAGAGAAACTGCAGTTCGCTTTCGACGCCACCCTGAAACTCAAGGAGAGTGACGATCCCGATCTCGCCGCGCAGGCGGATGTGCGCTTCCACCTGGCGATTGCCGAGGCGTCGCACAATGTGGTGCTGCTGCAGACCATGCGTGGTTTTTTTGAGCTGCTGCAGTCATCGGTGATGCAGACCCGTCAGCGCATGTACACCCAGCCTGCGATTTTCGGCCGCCTGACGGAACAGCATCAGGCGCTGCTTGATGCAATCCTTGCGGGCGACGCCGAAGCGGCCCGTCAGTCGGCGATGCACCATCTGGGTTTTGTGCACACCACCATGAAAAGCCTGCATGAAGATGAAGCGCGTCAGGCGCGCATCACCCGTTTACCGGATAACGACATACGCAACCCTAAGGAATCTGACTGATGATTATCTCAGCTGCCAGTGACTATCGCGCCGCCGCGCAACGTATCCTGCCGCCGTTCCTGTTTCACTATCTTGATGGCGGTGCCTACGCCGAGCACACCCTGCGACGTAACGTGGAGGACCTGTCTGACGTGGCGTTGCGTCAGCGCATCCTGAAGAACATGTCGGAACTGAGCCTTGAGACAACATTATTTAATGAAACATTGTCGATGCCGGTTGCGCTCGCACCGGTCGGTCTGTGCGGCATGTATGCCCGTCGGGGCGAAGTACAGGCCGCGCGCGCCGCCGCTCTGAAAGGCATTCCGTTTACGCTGTCGACGGTCTCGGTTTGCCCGATTGAAGAGGTGGCCCCGCAGATCAACCGCCCAATGTGGTTCCAGCTCTATGTGCTGCGTGATCGCGGGTTTATGCGCAATGCGCTGGAACGCGCCAAAGCCGCCGGTTGCTCAACGCTGGTGTTTACCGTGGATATGCCGACGCCGGGTGCACGCTATCGCGATGCGCACTCCGGGATGAGCGGTAATCATGCGGCGCTGCGTCGATACTGGCAGGCGGTTACTCATCCACAATGGGCACTGGATGTGGGCCTGCAGGGGCGTCCACACGATCTGGGGAATATCTCCGCCTATCTGGGTAAGCCGACCGGGCTGGAAGATTATATCGGCTGGCTGGCGAACAACTTTGATCCCTCGATCAGCTGGAAAGATCTGGAGTGGATCCGCGAGTTCTGGGACGGACCGATGGTGATCAAAGGTATTCTCGATCCGGAAGATGCGCGGGATGCGGTGCGCTTTGGCGCAGACGGCATCGTGGTCTCGAATCATGGCGGACGTCAGCTGGATGGTGTGCTCTCTTCGGCGCGGGCGCTGCCCGCGATTGCCGATGCCGTCAAAGGTGACATCACGATTCTGGCGGACAGTGGCATTCGTAACGGGCTGGATGTGGTGAGAATGATCGCGCTGGGCGCAGACAGCGTGCTGCTGGGAAGGGCCTTTATTTATGCGCTGGCGACCCACGGTCAGCGCGGTGTTGAAAACCTGCTGAACCTGATTGAGAAGGAGATGCGCGTTGCCATGACACTGACCGGCGCAAAATCCATTAGTGAAATCACCCGCGATTCACTGGTCCAGGCGGAGGCGTTGCTGGCCCCAGCAAGCACAAAGCCACGTCCGCGTGCGGTGAATTAGCCTGCGAAAATGAATGTATTGTCTATACTTAGCTTCTTTACCAACAGGAGGAATGACATGACCATTCACAAGAAAGGTTCGGCGCACTGGGAAGGCGATATCAAAGGTAAAGGCACCGTCAGCACCGAGAGCGGCGTGCTGAGCCAGCAACCTTATGGCTTTAATACCCGTTTTGAAGGCGGTAAAGGCACCAACCCGGAAGAACTGATTGGTGCAGCGCATGCAGCCTGTTTCTCTATGGCGCTGTCGCTGATGCTGGGTAACGCGGGTCATCCGCCGGAAAGCATTGATACCACGGCCGACGTGTCGCTGGACAAAAAAGGCGACGGCTTTGCCATCACCAAAGTGGCGCTGACCAGCACCATCTCTCTGCCAGGCATTGATGCGTCAACTTTCGACGAGATTATCAATAAAGCCAAAGCAGGCTGCCCGGTTTCTCAGGTTCTGAATGCGGAAATTACGCTGGATTACACCCTGAACAACTGATGCCGGCGACGGGTCGCCTTTTGGTGGCCCGGACGTTATGCTATCCCCTCGGTCCTGTTACTGACCGAAACTGATGCGCCTTCTGGCGCATCTTCGCTTTCTGATGAGAGGAAACCGAGGTGACAAGATACCGGGCGGCCAAAAAGTACTGGAAGATGGTGCTGGTTCTTTTATGCATTTGCGGTGGTCTGCTGTTGATTCGCTGGGCCGCCATGATCTGGGCATGAGTCGATGAAGGGGACCGGGCGTCACACGCCGTGCAACGTTTTGATGGTGATGATTGCGCTGGAAGGGGAGCTCTGCCGGCTCACAGCCTCATGTCTGCCGGGATAATCGTGTTATTCAGACAAAGGCATCTTCACGCCGTTGTTTAGCCCGCACGTCACTGCGCGCAATGCGATACGCTTTGCGGGGATCGCCCACCACAAATTCAAAGGTTGGCGTGTAGTAAAATGGCAACCAGCCGCCATAGCTGCTCTCCCACTCCCATCGGACGGGGCAGGGCCACAGAATGCCATCATACAAAAGATAGTATACCCAGCGTCCACCAGGACGACGGGGGCGTGATGTTTTCATGGGATTCACTACGGTAATGGTTAACAACAGCTTATATTTTGTACGCTAAAGCGCCAGCTTGCAATGTTACAGCGCCGCTTTATTGAACCTGGTCCTGAATTAGCGATGGACCTCTCCGCAAAGCAGGACCACATTCGGCCTGACTTTATGAATGCGGTTCGCCATCGTTTCGCAGTCGACCTTTGTCGGATAGATGCGCTCCGAGACCGGCAGCGCTTCGCAGGCATCGTAGCCGCACGCGCTCACTAACAACACAAATCCTATCAACATAGTTCCTCTCCTTTGCACGGTCTGGTGGTACGGACTGCGGTGCTTTTTATCCCTTTTTAACATCCAGTATAGACAAACGTGACGGTGCGGCATTGTCAGTGTGAGCTATGGTCCGTCCGCAGGGTCATGCCGGCGTCTGTCAGCGTGTAAGAAGAGGATTGATGCCTGCATTAACCCGCGAAATACCAGGCGGGCAGCAGCGCAATCAGGTTATTCAGGGTGTGGAGGAAGATGGGCAGCGCCAGACTGTTGCTCCGCAGCCGGGCATAGCAGAGCAGCAGTGAAAACAGCGTCAGGGCGATAAGCGTCTGCCAGTGCACATACTGCGTATGCATTACCGCAAACAGCAGCGAGGTGAGCAGCATACAGGCGAAGCGGCTGCGCGGCGCCCACAGCAGAAAACCCTGTAACAGAAAACCGCGGAACAGCACCTCTTCAAAAACCGGCGCCAGCAACACGGCGGTCAACAGCAGGATAAGCAGCGAATTACGTCCCTGCTGCGCCTGCATCACCAGCCAGCCTTCCGGCTGCATAAATTGCATCTGTGCTGCCATCAGGACAAACAACGCGCCGGTAAAGAGCAGGGTTTGCAGGGTATAAAGTTCACCCAGCGGTAAATCGGTACGGCGCTGGCAGTAGAAGCGATAAAGCGGGTAGATCACAGCAAATTCAAACAGACAGAGCACGGGCACCAGCAGGCCGTCATTACGCAGCACGCCGTAATTAGGGAACAGGGTGATCAGCATGGTAACCAGGTAATAGACCACAAAGCTGCCGACGTAGAACAGCGTCAGGGTCACTCTGTCGGAATTGATGTTCATAGGCGACTCAGCCAGCGAAGGTAAGCGCATAGTAGCAATGCCCCCGATCGCTGTCGAGTCAGCCTGTAACACAATATTTAAGCGCAAAATGTTTACCGCAGACTAAACACCCGAGCGCCCGAGCCGATAACTGAGGAAACTAATCGGGTCAGCACCCTGTGTGGTATTGCCGGCCTTTCATCTCAACCCCTGGTTGTGTAGTGGGCACTCTTAATGACTTTTAATCCTCCGGCGCCACCCGCGTTGCCATTCAGACATGTTGCTGAAGATCGCACTGTCCGCTTTACGCGGCGCAGCCTGCGTGTCCTTTCGCTGCTGCTGTTTGGCGTGCTGGCGCTCTCGATGCTGATGGTGCTGACGATTGCGCAGCGGCAAAACAGCGTATCGGTTGAGCATGACCGGCTGCTGATGCAGCAGGCGTGGAAAAGTCGTCAGGAGGCGATGGTAACGGATATCCGGGATTATGCGTTCTGGGGCGAAGCCTGGCAAAATCTCCATGTCAGTGTGGACAAAGTCTGGGCGTTTGACGAAGAGAACTTTGGTCCAGGCCTGTATGAGGAGTATCACTACGAGGGTGTTTTCGTGGTCGATGGTAAAGGCCACACCCGTTATTCAGTCATTAACGGCAAACTGGTGGATACGCCGCTGGAGGCCTGGCTGGGCAAAGAGACCTCTGCATTTATTGCGGCGGCACGTCAGCTTAACAACAAAGCGATGCATCGTGATGTGCTGATCAATCATCTGCCCGCCATCGTGGTTGCTGCCCCTATCACCAGTGGCAAAGTGAGGGCGGTGACGCCAGTGGCGGGGCCTCCGTCCATCATGATATTTGTGAGTCTGTTTACGCCTGAAAAATTAAAGGCGCTGGGAACATCGCTGGATGTACGCGAACTGCGCGCGCCAGCCAGTGAGGAGGATGCCCTGCGTGAACCCCGGATGATGTTAACGTTGCCGATGGGCGACCCGATTGTGCTGCGCTGGACCTCAAAGATGCCTGGCATGGGCCTGATCTGGTTTTTGCTGCCACTGCTGATGTTGATGGCGATCATCATCGCCATAATTACCCGTCGCGTCAGTCGCCATGCGCTCTCAAATGCAATTATCTCTGATCGGCGTTTCGCTATGCTGGCGATCAGTCAGCAGGAGCTTGCCAACAGCGAAGCGCGGTTTCGCGATCTCGCTGAGGCGGCGTCAGACTGGATCTGGGAGACGGATGCAGAGGGCCGGCTAATCTATCTGTCAGCGCGCTTTCATACCGTTACCGGCCATGACATTACGCACTGGCTGGGGCGTCACATCGATCATCTGCTGACGCATCCCAGCCATTCGCTGGTTGCCTGGCTGCGACGTCAGGAGGAGGACGGACAGCAGATGCCGCTGCGCTGTCAGTTCATGTCTGCGCACGGCAATCGTCGCATCGGCCAGCTGGTGGCAAAAACCATCTGGCACGACGCGAAACGCATCGGGTTTCGCGGTACGGTATCGGATATCACTCAGGGTATGGAAGCTGAGGCGCGCATTCAGTTCCTGTCGCGTCACGACGTCCTAACCGGCCTGTCGAACCGCATGCAGCTGCTGGAGTTTCTGACGCTACACCTTGCAATAACGGATGGCTCCGCGCCGCTGACGCTGGTCACCCTCGATCTTGATCAGTTCCGGCCGATTAACGAAACCTGGGGTCATGCAGCAGGCGACGAAGTGCTGAGCCAGATAGCACAGCGACTGAAGCGCTGTATTGGTCCGCAGGAGCTGGTGGCGCGGCTGAGTGGCGATGAGTTTGTGCTGGTATTACGTGAAGCGAACCGTGAGCGGGTCGCTCAGCGTTGTGCTCAGCTGGTGCATGAGGTTCAGCAACCGATCAGCACCGGCCAGCATGTCCACTATCTTACCATCAGCATGGGGATTGCCTGTGCACCTCAGGATGCCAGCCACCCGGAAGCGCTGCTGGAAATGGCAGATATTGCGCTGAATGAAGCGCGTGACGCGGGACGCAATCAGTGGGTCTGGTATGCCAATGAGATGACCAGCCAGCGGGAAGATAAACGTGAAATGGCGCGGCGGATTGAGAAAGCGCTGAAGAACAATGAGTTTCGCCTGCACTATCAGCCACGCTATCAACTGCTGACGGGGCAGCTGGCGGGCGCTGAGGCCCTGATTCGCTGGCAGATTGCCCCGGATCAATGGATAACGCCCGACCACTTCATTCCACTGGCGGAAGAGAGCGGTCTGATCGCCACCATCAGCGACTGGGTGCTGATGCGCGCCTGTGAGGATGCACTGGGGTGGGGCGGCGAACGCTATGTTTCAGTCAATATATCGCCAATGGAGTTTCGCACCAGCGACCTGGTGCAACGGGTCGCGAATGCGCTCGAGAAAAGTGGCCTGCCGGCAACCCGGCTGGAGCTCGAAATTACTGAGAACGTTACCTTTGAACACCCACAGCATGCGCTGGAAATCATGCAGGGGTTACGTTCGCTGGGTGTCCGGTTGACTGTTGATGATTTCGGCACCGGCTATGCCGCGCTGGGCTACCTGAAAACCTTCCCGTTTAATGGCCTGAAGATCGATCGCTCCTGGATGAAAGATTTCCCCGAGTCGCAGCAGGCACAGTCGGTGGTCGCGGGGATCATTGCGCTGGCTCGCGCCTTTGCCCTGACGATCACAGCAGAAGGCATTGAGACAGAAGCGCAGTTAAACCAGCTAAAACAGCTCTCATGCGAAGAAGGGCAAGGTTACTTCCTTGGCCGGCCAATGCCACTGGCTGCATTCAGAACGCTGCTGGAAAGAACGGCGCAAAATCAGCCTGAGATGGCTTAACGCACTTTGACCGCCAGGGCGGTCATTAGCATTGCGCAGACAACAAAAATAATCAGTTCCATTATGACCTCCACGGGGCTGGGTAAGAAAATTCTTAAGAAAGTGTAGAGATTCACGGGGGCTTTTTTTGGCTGAAAATGCGATTAATCTCAAAAGGACGCCTGCCCAGCAGTTGGCTTAATCCTGCTGTAACAACTTTACCTTTTAAGGGTTCAGGTCTGCCGGCGCGTTTTGCTACTCTTGGGCAAGGTGTTACACGTCCAACAGGAGAATAAACGTGAGATTTTATGGAAAAGGGCTGCTGGTAGTCGGTCTGTTCGCATTAACCGCCTGTCAATCTGCCTCTCAACCCGACACTGCCCGTGTGGCGCAGGATCCCGACGCTGACCGCTGCGGCGCCTCACAGTTTCAACACTATATCGGCAAACCGTTGACCGCACTGCAGGGTCAGCACTTCGAACAGCAGGTGCGTCCGATCCCCTATAATTCAGCCGTCACCATGGACTTTAATCTCAACCGGCTTAATTTCCTGGCCGATAAAAATGGCAATATCAGCTCAGTTTATTGTGGCTAATGGCCAGAATGTCATAGGCTTGTCATAACGGCAGGCGAGGATAGCTGCGCGTTTGAGAAACTTCCTCGTCACACAATAGATAGTGCTCGTCTTGTTTATTCCCGCCCCGGCGGGAATTTTTTTAGCGTCCGCGGACCGGAACAGGAGCGAAGAAGAAGATGAAACGCATAGTGGCATTTCTGCCCACGTTGTTACTCAGCAGCACACTGGCGCATGCGTCCAGTGAAGACGCCTGGAAAAAGAGCCGCGAGGTGATGGTTCAGGCGTGCGTCAACGCCAGCCACCTGAGCAAAGTCAGGGTGCTGGGCGAACCGATCGAATATGACGACAACACAGGTTACAGTGCACTGTTGCTGGAGGGACGCTACCCGCAGCAGCACATGAAAAATAAGCGGGGACGGGAGCTCTGCCTGTTTCAGCGCAGCAGCGGACGTGCCAGCGTCAGCGAAGCGGATAAGTTACGCTGGGTGAAGTAGACGCCGGGTTGATTTACGGCTCCGGCTGCGTGTCGATCAACTGAGCCAGCAAGGTGCGATAACGTTGCAACTGCATCTCGTCGCCCTCTACTTCCAGTTTATCGATCACCCGCGCAATCAGCACTTTACTGGTGGCGGGCTCGCCCGCTTCCATTATTTCACGCAGGATCACCGCCAGCAGATCGGACTCTGGCGGTGTCCGCCAGGCCGGGCTTTTAAAATAGTCACTGATTGCACGGCTGGCGCTATTTGGTTGTACTCTCATTTCCCCACCTCCGCTGAAACACGCCACTGCCCCTTACTGCTGAGTAAGGACGTATCTGTATGAAATAAGCTGGTTTGCCTCAGCGTAGCCGGATGGTCTGCACCGTTTTTTGCGGAGGACGTCGCACCGATAAGAATGATCGCCACACCGCCACGGCTGGCGGTTTTTTAAACATAGAAGCGGGGAGCGGGGTTGTCAGTAACAGAATGACATATTTTTCCATATTGATGAGGGGGCGTTTAAGAAGCGCATTTCAGTGCCGTCTGTCATCCGCGCGCTTCGCACTCTGAATTCCTGCGTCGGTGAAATTTGTGCCGGTAATTGAGCCGAATCAAAGCAGATTCCGTTCTTTCACTCTCTGTGCCATGTTTTGTCGGTCACGCTGAGAATGCGCGCGTTAGACTGAGCCTACCCTCTCTTTATATCGTCTGCTCATGCCACGCACTATTGAACCCTGGAAGATAAACCTGATCTCGGTCTGGTTTGGCTGCTTTTTTACCGGACTGGCGATTAGTCAGATTATCCCGTTTCTGCCGCTCTACCTTGAACAGCTAGGCGTAACCGGTGGCGAATCACTGAGCCTCTGGTCGGGTCTTACCTTCAGTATCACCTTTGTGGTCTCGGCGGCGGTGGCGCCGCTATGGGGCAGCCTGGCCGATCGCAAAGGTCGTAAACTGATGCTGCTGCGTGCGGCTTTTGGCATGGGCGTGGTGATCCTGCTGCAGGCTTTTGTCACGGAGGCCTGGCAGTTGCTGCTGCTGCGTGCCCTGATGGGGCTAACCTCCGGATATATCCCCAACGCCATGGCGCTGGTGGCGGCTCAGGTTCCGCGTGAACGAAGCGGCTGGGCGCTGAGCTGTGTCTCAACCGGTCAGATTGGCGGGGTGATTCTGGGGCCAATGCTGGGCGGGCTGCTGGCCGACTGGGTCGGTTTGCGTACGGTGTTTATTGTCACTGCGGTGCTGTTGATGGTCAGCTTTCTGGTGACGCTGTTCCTGATTAAAGAGACCGGTTATATCCCGGTCAGTAAAAAAGATAAGCTCAGCGGACGCGAGGTTTTCCGCTCGCTGGATAACCCAAAGCTGATGCTCTGCCTCTTTTTTACCACCATGGTGATTCAGATGTGCAACGGGTCGGTGAACCCGATTCTGACGTTGTTTGTGCGTGAACTGGCACCGACTGCGGAGAATATCGCTTTTCTGAGTGGCGTGATTGCCGCGCTGCCAGGCGTCTCAGCGCTGCTGGCGGCACCCCGGCTGGGGCGACTCGGCGATCGCATCGGCACGCAGCGTATCCTGCTGGCGACAATGGTTATCTCGCTGCTGCTGTTTGTTGCGATGTCGTTTGTGACCAGCACGACACAGCTGGGGATATTGCGGTTTCTGCTGGGCTTCGCCGATGGCGCAATGATGCCTGCGGTGCAGACGCTTCTGGTATGTCATTCGCGCGACAACATCACCGGACGAATCTTCGGCTATAACCAGTCGTTTATGTATCTCGGCAATGTCGCAGGCCCGCTACTGGGGGCTGCGGTGTCGGCGGTGGCAGGTTTCCGCTGGGTCTTTTTTGCCACCGCCGTGGTGGTGCTGATTAATGTGCTGTTTCTGAAGCGTTTTTACCGGCGTCCGAAGACCGAGCTGCCCCTGGCTGAGAAATCGTCAGCTCAGCCTGCCAGCGCTGCTGAGTCAGTAAAAACTCAGGACTGACGCTGGGGCTCCAGGAGTCATCGCCGCCAACGCCCATGTGAAACGCATCCAGATGCAGCCAGCAGCCCGTTTCAGGATGCAGCAGGTGGCGGTGTGAAGTCTCCCGTAGCTGCTCCAGACTGAAGCGGCTCAGCGAGAAAGCGAAGTCGCCGCTGACCTGCCAGCTGCCGCTGTCGAGCTGACGCGTACCGCCACGCTGACCATTCTCGCTGGGGAAAACGTAGGGCGTTGATAGCTGATCCAGCGGCAGCTGCCAGCGGGAAAACTGCGCGGCCAGCTGGCGGTCGGGATAGTTTTCATGCGGACCCAGGCCCAGCCAGCTAACCTGCTGCGGGATGTGTGCCAGCTCACAGCGCAAGCCGATGCGTGCGGGCGGTGGCAATCCGCGCGACTGCTCAACCGACAGCTGCAGCTGTAACTCACCCTGCGCGTTGATCACATAACGTTTACGGCTGATGAACGCGAGCTCACCGTTGGCGAGCCAGCCATGCAGCGTCTCAATCTGCACTGCCTGCGACAACGTATTCGCCGTGATCGATACCAGACTGCTGCTCATCTGGTCATAACCCGCCGTTTTCCAGCGTTCAACCCAGGCATCAGGATCAACCCGTTCCGCTTCGCTGGTGCCGATGTCATTGTCCAGCGGCGCGCGGATAAAGCAGTCCTGAAGAGGGGAGAGCAGCGTCGGCTCCTCATTGACAAACCACTGCGTCAGTTCGCCGCTGTGGCGTGAAAAATGCCAGCGTTGCTGCTGATGAGTGACAACAATGTCACTGGCATCATTGTGCAGCACAGGTGCTTCGGCCGCCTCTGGCTGTGATGGCATCGCCAGCGCCGAGGGCAGCGCCCACTGGTGCCAGGCGACGCGCCAGCCAGCAACGCTCCAGGGTGTGGCGTTAATCTGATGAATCGCGACGTTCAGCCAGCATTCGCCGTATAACGCGGGCGGTGTGGGCAGCGTGATTCGCTGCTGACTCTGCGCGGTGATATCCAGCACTATTTCGCCTTCTGTCACCACCTCTCCTTCCTGCTCAATGGACCATCGCAGCACTTCATTGTCACTGTGGCGGAACAGATAGTCGCTGCTGATCGTAACGCTCAGCGGATCGCGGGGATCAACGGTAAACTGATAAAACTGCTGGGCGCGCTGCGCTTCATAAAGCGCTGGATGTGGCGTGCGATCGGCAAACACCAGCCCGTTCATACAGAACTGACGATCGTTAGGCTTATCGCCAAAATCACCGCCGTAAGCCTGCCAGGAGTTGCCCTGTTCATCATGGCGGGTCAGGCTTTGATCCACCCAGTCCCAGACGAAGCCGCCCTGCAGTCGCGGGAACTGACGGAAGGCCTCCCAGTACTTCGCAAAACCGCCGAAACTGTTGCCCATGGCATGCGCGTATTCACACAGGATCAACGGACGCGTTTCGCCCGGCAGACCGATCCACTTCTTAAGCGACCATTTCGGCACTGCCGGGAACGGCTGATCTTCATCAACCCTGGCATACATCGGGCAGATAATATCGGTTGCGGCGGTATCTGCACCGCCGCCTTCATACTGCACCGGACGGGTTGGATCGCTGCTTTTCACCCAGCGGTAGAGCGCGTCATGGGTGGCGCCATGTCCTGACTCGTTGCCCAGCGACCAGATGATAATGCTGCAGTGATTACGATCGCGCTGCACCATGCGCGTGACACGTTCGCTGTAGGCCGCGAACCAGCGGGGATCATCGGAGAGCCGGTTCATCGGCTGCATGCCGTGGGTTTCGATATTGGCCTCATCCACGACATAAAGCCCGTACTGGTCACACAACCGGTACCAGAGCGGATGATTAGGGTAGTGCGAACAGCGGACCGCATTGAAATTGTGCTGCTTCATCAGCTCGATGTCACGGCGCATCGTCGCCTCATCCACTACCTGACCGTGCTCCGGATGGTGCTCATGGCGGTTGGTGCCCCGGATCAGCAGCGGTTTGCCGTTGAGGCAGAGCAGGCCGTTGTCGATGGTGACCTGACGGAAGCCAACATCGTAAGCTTCCACTTCGACCAGCTGCTGATCGCCATCCAGCAGCGCCAGCGTCGCACGATAGAGGTGGGGCGTTTCGGCGCTCCACAGCGCGGGCTGTTCAACCGGCAGGCTGAGCAGGGCGCGTTCAGGATAGTGACCCCGTTCGTCAATGATCGCGCTGCCCAGCGGCTGCTGACACTGCGCAACCTGCTGTTTACCCTGCCACAGCGTCAGGCGCAGCTGATAGCGCGAGGTGGCGTCCGGCGGTAAGGCGACGCGGACCTGGGCGCGTAGCTCGGCACGGGTAAACTCCGGGCTGAGCCGGGTTTCCAGCTGAACGTCGGCCAGATGCACCTGCGGTTTATGCAGTAATGTGACATCGCGGAAAATGCCGCTCATCCGCCACATATCCTGATCTTCCAGATAGCTGCCGTCGCTCCAGCGCAGCACCATCACCGCCAGCCGGTTTTTGCCCGGTCGCAGATGAGGACTCAGGTCAAATTCGGCGGGCAGGCGGCTGTCCTGAGAGTAGCCAATCCAGCGCCCATTGCACCACAGGTGAAAAGCCGAATTTACGCCGTCAAAAATGATGCGTGTCTGTCCCGAATCGAGCCAGGCTGTGTCAGTCGTGAATGTGAGCGAGTAACATCCGGTGGGATTCCCGGCGGGAACCAGCGGAGGATTAACGGGAATCGGATATTGTACGTTGGTGTAAATGGGCGCATCGAAGCCGTGCATCTGCCAGTTAGCCGGGACCGGAATCGTGCTGGCATCCGGCAGATCCTGCAATAACCAGCTGGCAGGCACCGCTTCAGGCTGAGCAAAGTAACTAAATCCCCACTCTCCGTTGAGACATTGCCGTGACGCCGAAGGATGATCATCGCGCGCCGCCGCTTCATCGCGCCAGCTGGCGAATGGCGGATGGGCATCCAGGCGATGCAGCGAGGTCACGACCGGGTTCTCCCAGTCGCGCCGGGAGAGGATGTCACTGAAAGTAGCCAGAGAGAGAGTCATGATTTTATCCTGTAAATGTAATGCGCTCACAATGCGCAAAATTCGTCAGTCTGTAAAGTGTTCACCCTCCCGATTTACACAAATAGTCCTGTTAACAAACTCACCGGGATGTTGAGAATACGACGACATACTGGCGGTAAAACGTTAAGTCTGGTCAGCAAAGATGAATAGCCGCCTGAAGCAGAGGAATCTCACTTGTCGCCATGCCAGCGGCTTCATACACTCAGCCCGATTTTTTCACTCTGAGGTAGATAGGGTACGAATCAATAAGCTGGTGGCTGTTGTGGGATTAGTGACTGCATTAGGTGGATGTATTTTCCCGCCTCCCGGCGGCGGTTGGGGCGCACACGGTGGCGGGCCGGGTCACGGATTCGTAAATCCTCGTTAAGCTTCTCTGTTTCATTTCAGGCAAGCGACATTTAACCGCGGCAGTGCAACCCCGCAAAACGTTTCGCCAGCAAAATAACCGTAAATGGCTGAACAGATGGGATAAATGTGGGCTAAGCCACTGAAAAAATGGCTGTCGCCCTCTGTTTTTTTAGCCAGCGTGGTGATAATTTCAGCTTTTCTCCACCGCTGAGACAACAGCATGAAAAACCTGATTGCTGAGTTACTGGTAAAGCTGGCTGAAAAAGAGGCGACAGCGAAAGAGCAAATGGCGCAGATTGAAGCACTGGAGATCGTTGTCACTGCGCTGGTTCGCAAGCTGGAGCCGCAACAACATCTGGCAATCACCACCAGCATTGAAAGCGCTATGGACAACGTGGCTGATGCTGATGATAACGATGCACGCCTGCTGCGCAATTACATTGAAAAGCTGCTCCATCATCCCCGCCAGTATTGATCCCGGAACAGGTCGGGAATGGGATCTTCCCATCACTTTGACCTCAAACATTTTCTGCTTTGCTTATTCGCTGCCAGAATAATAGAGGACAATCCACTGTGGAGTTATCAAGATGAAAGTCGGTTTAATGGCGATGATGATGGCAGGCCTGCTGGTCAGCGGGCTGGCAGGTGCTGCGGAGAAAACTCCGCAGCAGGAGAAAATGACGATGTGCAACCAGCATGCGAAATCACAGGATCTCAAAGGGGATGCGCGCAAAACCTTTATGAGTGAATGCCTGAAAAAGGACAGCAAGATGTCGCAGATGTCGCCGCAGCAGATGAAAATGAAAAGCTGTAACGGTGAAGCCGGTGATAAAAAACTGGCAGGCGATGCCCGTAAAACCTTTATGAGTCAGTGCCTGAAAAAGAGCTGATGATGCCCACGACCACGCAGGTGGCCGGTTCTCTCTGCTGCCCGATGCGGTTTCACTTCCCCCTCAACACCGATTAAATTACCTGCCACAACAGCAGGTTATCTTTCTGAAACAGATTCCTCATCAGGCTTCCCGGTTCCTTTGCCACACTTACTGTTTGTAGGGGATTGCGCAACGGGCTTTTTTGCCGTGCAGCATAAGACCAGAAACAGTGAAAGGAGCCATGCCGTGAACTATCAATTTACCGTCGACCTGAACGACCTGCCGCAGCGACAGCCGGTTAAAAAGACGCTCGGCGATGTTGATCTATTATTGATTCGCGACGGTGACAACGTCCGTGCTTTTCAGGCGAAATGTCCACACGCTGGCGCACCGCTTGAACAGGGCGCGATTTGCGGCGATCGGCTGGTCTGCCCGTGGCATAAAGCCGCGTTTGATATCGCCGATGGCAAAATGTGTGAACCGCTGGCGTTAGCCGATCTCAAACAGTACCCGCTTCGCATTGAAGAGGGCCGGGTACTGATAAACCCCAAAGCGATGTCACCCGCAGCACCCATTGGCAGCGGGGCAGATGCACCGGTCTATGTGGTATTAGGTGGCGGCGCGGCGGGTAGCGCAGCGCTATGGCGTCTGCGTCATGAAGGTTTTAAAGGCCGCCTGATACTGGTCGAGCGTGAAGCAGATGCACCCTATGACCGCACCGCGCTGACCAAATTTGTGCCGTCGGGAAAAATGGATATTAACGAAGTGCCGCAGCTGCTGAAAGCGGATGTGATGGAGCACGTTGAACGACTCCAGGCTACAGTGAGCCGGCTGGATGCACAGCAGCAGCGGTTAATCTTCGGGGATGGCGGTACGCTTGCGTTCGACAAACTGTTGATCGCCAGCGGCGCGACGCCTGTTCTTCCCGATTTGCCGGGCAGCGATCTTGACGGGGTTCATCTGCTGCGCAGCAAAGCGCAGACCGATGAGCTGCTTCAGGCGGTGGATGCCAGCCATAAAATCGTGATTATCGGCAACAGTTT
Source organism: Pantoea sp. MT58 (assembly GCF_014495885.1). Classification (NCBI taxonomy): domain Bacteria; kingdom Pseudomonadati; phylum Pseudomonadota; class Gammaproteobacteria; order Enterobacterales; family Erwiniaceae; genus Pantoea; species Pantoea sp. MT58. The sequence goes on along the minus strand of NZ_CP061083.1, from coordinate 3,153,653 downwards.
TATCGGTACCGAACTGGCGTCGGCACTGCGTAACCGCGATATTGACGTCACAGTCATTGCCCGCCAGGCACTGCCTTTTGCTAAACGGTTTGGCGAGCAGATTGGTCGCTATTTCTACCAGCTTCATGAGCAAAACGGCGTGAAGTGGGTGCAGGGCGAGATCGAAGCGCTGCAGGGTGACCAGAAGGTAAATGGCGTGCAGCTGAAGGGCGGACGCAAGCTGGATGCTACCGTTGTGCTGTTCGCGACCGGGGTTAAACCGGCCACCGACTTTATTCACGATCTGCCGCTGGCAGAGGATGGCAGCCTGCAGGCGGATGATCAGTTGCGGGTCGCTGATAATATCTGGGTGGCGGGGGATATCGCCACCTATCCGGCGGCACAGGGGCCGCTGCGTATTGAGCACTATCGCGTTGCACATCAGCAGGGACAGACTGCCGCATGGAATATGCTGGATCAAAACGTCGCTTTTGATCGGGTGCCGTTCTTCTGGACGACCCAGTATGGCACTCGTTATGAGTATGTTGGCCACGCGGCAGAATGGGATGAATTCCAGCTAATCGGTTCGCTGGAGGATAAAAAGTTTATGGCGTTTTATGGTCAGCAGGGGCAACTGGCGGCGATCTGCTCATGCGGTATGTATACGCTGACCGCTGAGCTGGTGCAGCAGATGCAGCATCCCATGACGCTTTCTGACGCGGTGGCGCGCTGTCAGGCGAAAATCAGTTAAGCTGCACGCAGGGCGGACCAGGCTGACGGGCCGCCCTGCGCACTTTCTCACCGGTTAGCTGCGACTCAGTTTCTCTGACTTCGCCATGCACTGCTGCATCGCTTCCATCACTGCCGAGCGCATCCCTTTTTCTTCCAGCACTTTCACCGCTTCAATGGTGGTGCCGCCTGGAGAGCAGACCATATCTTTGAGTTCAGCCGGATGTTTACCGGTGGTCAGCACCATCTGCGCCGCGCCTTTCACCGCCTGCGCAGCAAACTGATAGGCCTGAGCACGCGGCATGCCACCGAGTACGGCTGCATCCGCCATCGCCTCGATAAACATAAACACGTAGGCCGGTGCAGAACCGCTCACGCCGACCACAGAGTGAATCAGATATTCATCCACTACGGCCGCTTTGCCGAAGCTCTCAAAAATCGCCACGACTTCGTCGATCTCCGCCTGCTCAACCAGCACGTTAGGCGTTACCGAGGTCATGCCTTCGCTCACCAGTGAGGGCGTATTCGGCATTGCGCGGACAATTTTGCGATCGTAACCCAGCACGGATGAGAGCGAGTCCAGCGTCACGCCAGCGGCAATCGACACCACCAGCGCCTCTTTTTTCAGGCTGCCTGCCAGCTCTTTTAATACTTTCAGAATGACATTCGGTTTTACTGCGCCGAACAGGATGTCCACTTCACGCGCCAGCGCATCCGCGCTCTCTGCTGCGTTGATGCCATACTGCTCTGCCATCGCCTGGTTGGTCTCAGCTTTGCGATCGTAAACGAAGATATCAGACGGGGCGATTTTGCCGCTGTTGACCAGTCCGCCGATAATGGCTTTCGCCATGTTTCCCCCGCCGATAAATCCGATTTTCTTTGCCAGCATCGCCATCTCCTTAGGACATTATTCGTTTTTCTCAGTGAGCTAGCTTACTTCAGCCAGCCCGAATAACAAGTCAGCTGCAAGCGCGCTGGAAAGCGTGGCGCAAATTAAATTTGCCATTTAAGAGGAACCCGGCAAGATCTCAGGCTTCTCTGACTGTAAGGAATCATGATGTTTATCTGGGTCGATGCCGATGCCTGTCCGAATGTGATCAAAGAGGTGCTCTACCGTGCGGCGGATCGTACCGCGACCACGGTCACTTTTGTGGCGAACCAGTTTTTGCGCGTGCCGCCATCGCCGTATCTGCGCACGCTGCAGGTGCCTGCTGGCTTTGATGTGGCGGACAATGAGATTGTCAGACGTTGTCAGCCCGGCGATCTGGTGATCACCGCCGATATTCCGCTGGCGGCTGAGGTGATTGAGAAGGGGGCAGCAGCGCTGAATCCGCGCGGCGAGCGTTACTCACCGGCGACGATACGCGAACGCCTGACGATGCGTGATTTTATGGATACGCTGCGGTCAAGCGGCGTGCAGACCGGCGGCCCCGCGACGATGAGTCCGCGTGACCGCCAGCAGTTTGCGAATGAACTGGATAGCTGGCTCACCCAGCAAAAACGCTCAACTTAAACGAAGCTGTCGTCGTCGTCGAAATCGTTGCCGCCAAAATCGTTGAGATCGCTGTTGTCGGCATAATTGCTGTCCCAGCCCGTGTTCTGGTCGAGGAAGGCGCTGTCGTTACCGCCGTTAAAGTTATCGGCATTGTCATCGCCACCGTTGAAGGTGTTGAGATTATCATTCACCTCCGGCAGCGGCGGCTCATTGATGATATTCACAATCTCTTCCGGCTGTGAATGGTGGAACATGCTGGTCAGCATGTCGGCCATCACGACACCACCCGCGACGCCCACGGCAGTTTGCAGAGCGCCGCCAAGGAAACCGGTGCCGCGTGGCGCGGGTGCCTGGGCAGGGGCATACTGCTGCTGTGCCGGTTGCTGCGGCGCACTGTTCCACGGCGACTGTTGCTGCGGCTGCTGAACGGGAGGCTGCTGACGCGAACCGCTGCCAAACAGTCCCGACAGGAAGCCGCCGCTGCTCTGTGCAGGCTGCTGCTGTTGTTGTTGCTGCAACTGTGCCACCTGGCTTTCCAGCGCTGACACTTTCTCATTGAGTTTTTTCAGCGCCGCTTCCTGAATCAGGATTGCCTGCGTCATGTAGTAAGGCGCGCCTGGCTGCGCCTGAAGATGCTGGTTAATCAATTGTTCGGCAGCGGCATCGCGTGCCACGGCCTGGCTTTCGGCCTGTTTCAGACGGCTGAACAGCCCATCAATCAGTTGTTGTTCTTCGCGTTGCATGATGACTCTCCTGTGGCGATTGTTATCAGTATATGGGGTCGTCAACACGAAAAGTAAAATCCGGGCGGTAAGCAAATATTGCCAGCCCATTTCAGCCGCCGTTTTATGCGTTTTTTAGCGCCCGGTTACTCACCTGATGCACAAAACGTGCATGCATTTCCCCTTGAAAATAGAGAGATTATCGCTGTTCATGTGAGGAAAAAGCGTAAATCATGCCTGACAGGTGGAGGCCATAATAATTTCCAGTTATTATGCGTCGCATTAATCAGCTAACCATGCAGCCGCATCGCGCGGTCAGGCGGAGGAACGGCCCTGATGTCACTACCCATCTTTTTGATTGGCGCTCGCGGTTGCGGCAAAACCACGGTCGGCGAGGCGTTATCGCAGGCGCTGGGCTACGCCTTTACGGATACCGATCACCATCTGCAACTCAGCACGCAACGCAGCGTGACGGAGATTGTCGAGGCGGAAGGCTGGGAAGGTTTCCGCGCCCGTGAAACGGAGTCGCTGAAAGCAGTCACGGCCCCCAGGACGGTCATTGCCACGGGCGGTGGCATGATCCTGGCTGAAGAGAACTGCCGCTTTATGCAGGAGCATGGGCAGGTGATCTGGCTGAGTGCATCACCTGAGGTGCTGGCAGAGCGACTGGAAAGCGAACCTGAAGCGGCCCAGCGTCCGACCTTAACCGGACGTCCGATCGCTGACGAGATGAGTGATGTGCTGCGTGAACGCGCGCACCTTTACCAGGCGGCGGCCCATCATCAGGTGAATGCCATGCAGGCACCGGAGTGTGTGGTGGAAGAGATTCTGCTGTCACTTTCTCTGGCGCGCGCCAGCTAACCCTCAGATTTTTCCCGCTTTGATCCCGCTTCAGATGGCATTGTCTATACTTATCCTATGACAGGCAGCAGCCTGTCCTGTGGAATGTTGTTCAGACAAGAGGGACACAGTATGCCTACCAGACCGCCGTACCCGCGTGAAGCGAAAATTGTGACTGTTGAAAAGGGGCCTGAAGGTAATAAGGTAACCTTTTATGAATTGCGTGCTGATCATCCCAAACCGAATTCATTAATCAGTGAGCATGAGACGGAAGAAGAAGCGCACGATGCTAAAGCGCGCTACGAAGACGTCGAAAAAGAGTAAAGCATTGCGGCTGGCAGGGAGGCCAGCCTGATATTCAGCGTCATTTCGCCGTTTGTCAGTACGTTGCCTGAGTTATGCCCATCGCCTCTTTATTCCCGACATCCCCTTGCCGACGCACAACAAAGCTGCCTGGAATACTGGCTTAACGCTTTTTCGCTCTGCGCGTCTGATTTCTCCCGCCGGAACAGATCACAAACGACCATCATTTCGCGTGACAGATCAGCGGGTTCCCTTCTACACTGCCAGACACACAACATGTGCTCTGGAGAACTATTATGCTCAACGTTAGTGAGTATTTTGACGGAAAAGTTAAATCTATTGGTTTTGACAGTGCGAGCACCGGTCGTGCCAGCGTCGGCGTGATGTCTGAAGGTGAATACACATTTGGTACCGGCCAGCCGGAAGAGATGACCGTCGTTAGCGGCTCGCTTAAGGTGTTGCTGCCAGGTGAGACCGAGTGGAAATGGTTTGAAGCGGGTTCGGTGTTTAATGTGCCGGGTCACAGCGAGTTTCATCTGCAGGTTGGCGAGCCAAGTTCCTATCTCTGCCGTTACCTGAAAGATAAAGATTAAAAAAAGGGCCGCTAAGCGGCCCTTTTTTCTAGCGAATAATCTTCACATAACTCAGGGTGATAGCGCCCATCGGTTTATCACCTGTTTTTGCCCTTAGTGGCGCTAAAATCCGCAGGTCTTCAAGCCAGGCACTCTCTATGACGGTGACAGGCTGTTTGTCTGTCGCAATGGTACAGGTTACCTTCAGATAGCGTCCGCTAAATGCCGGGTTAATCTCTCGCGCGTCGCCACCGCTGGAGACGGCACAGGTTTCCCGCTGATGACTGTCCTCATCCTTGCCCACGCTACTCTCACTCACCGCGTCGTTCTGATAGTGCTGTCCGGCGGTTAGCGGATAACGCAGCGTCGAACTAAGTTGTTTTAACCGCGAAGGGGAATAGGAAATCGACATGGTATAGGCGAGCTGGATATCATTGGCAATCGTCAGACGCTGCACTTTCCAGATACCGTAATCCTCCAGCTTGCGAATAAATCCAGCGTCATCCGCCACCATATGCACGCTGACGCGACCTTCCCGACTATTTTCGACCCAGCTGAGCTGCTGAAAACGCGGTGTGGCCCAGGGATGGACCAGGGTTTTCAGTTGTTGCTGCAGGGCAGGGGCAAGCGGGACGGCGGCCAGCACCGAGGCCGGATTGCCATTCAGGTCGGGTAGCATCTGTTGTGCCATCGAACCGGGCGATTTATGCGAAGCGGGTCTGAAGTGGCCCAGTGCATGAAATCTCTTAACATCTGGCAGCGTACAGAGCTGGGCAAAAGTTTTTTGCAGCAGAGGCGTCAGATCAAAAGCGGTTTTACGGCGCGCCAGCTGACCTCCATCCAGTGAATCGGTTACGTAACCGTTGTCATCAATATCAAATGCGGATAACGGTGTACTGACACCGGTTTCGCAGTTAAAACGGTAATTTTCGACCTTTAGACTGTAGGGCGCATCATAGGGTGGATCGAAATCGCTGGCCGCATAATCAGTGCCGACCCGGACCCGCAATATCTCTGCCTCACGCTTCAGGCTGGCAATGTCAATCAGTGTCGTGGCACCATACTTATCAGCAGATTCAATTTTTTCCCATAGCACTGACCTTTCGGGTAATCCGCAGATTTTTTTCAGAACAGCCGGATCCTGATTTGAGCCAGGCTGAGGTGCGCTGTAGCGGCCATATTCATTGCCGTAAAACCGGCCTTGTGGGCTGCCTTCTGCATCGACCATGTGGCGGTAAAGCGCTTCGGCATAAGGTTTTTGGCAATCATAAGCCTGCCAGACCTGCATTGCGCCCCCGTTTTTACCGGGAATAGCCACCATCACATTCAGGCGATCATTGATGCGCACCGCATCGAAACGGCTGACGCTGGGCGGATCATCCGAGGCGGGCTGACTGCGTGCAGAGAGTGAAAGAAGCGACAGTGTGCAAAATAAAAACAGGTGCCGAAATAAGCGGGACATAAGTGGAATTCCTTTGCCAAAGACCCGGTTATCGACAAAGTATGCCAAAACTTCAGGGCGGAACGGCGCCGCCCTGATAATGCTTAACGCTGGGCTTCGCCGCCTAACGCTTCCACCAGATTACTGGTGAGTGCCGCCAGTTCGCTGGTCATCAGAATAAAGTCCGCATCAAAGCGCTGCGCGAAATCTTCACGGTCGATATCGTCGTTCTGGTCGCGCAATGTGTCGCTGAACTTCAGACGCTTCACTGAACCGTCATCGGCCAGCACGAACTGAATACGCTCCTGCCAGTCGAGTGCCAGTTTTGTCACGACCTTGCCGGCTTCGATATGGTTGGCGATCTCATCGCACACCAAATCCTGTTTCTTGCAGCGGATGACGCCGCCATCTTCCAGCAGGGCTTTCAGCTCCGCTTCATCCATCAGCGCAAACCCGGCTGGCAGGTCGCCTGAACGCACCCATTGGGTCAGCGTCAGTTCAATCGGATTTTCCAGCGTCAGTGGCACCACCGGCAGTGAACCCAGGCTTTTGCGCAGCAGCGCCAGGGTATCTTCCGCTTTTTTCGCGCTGGCACAGTCCACCATAATCAGGTTATTGACCGTGTCGATCCACAAATAGGTCTGGCTGAAACGGCTGAAAGCACGCGGCAGCAGGCTATGCAGCACTTCATCTTTCAGCGAATCTTTTTCGGTCTTTTTGAGCTTGCGGCTCTGCTCAGATTCCAGCTTGTCGATTTTTGCTTCCAGCGCCTGTTTCACGACCGGCGAAGGCAGGATTTTCTCTTCTTTGCGGGCGCAAATCACAATCTGGCCTTTATTCTCGTGGGTCAGCGCGTCGCTGCGGTTACCCATCGGCGAGACCCAGCCGGTCTTGCTCATATCCTGACTGCCACACGGTGAAAAAGTGAAGGCGTCGAGCTGTTTTTCCATCTCATCTGCGGACAGCGGAATGTCACGATTCAGACGATAAACCATCATATTTTTAAACCACAACATCGGGATTCCTTACCGTGGCGCGATCGGGCGCACAAGTCTGCGAGAGTCAGCGCGCATGATAGCGAAACATCGGAGTGGTTTCATTGCCTTTAAGGCAGCCGCCTTTTACTGTATCTCTCACCTGAACGAATAACGAGGAAGTAACCTTGCGCATAGGCATAGATCTGGGTGGCACCAAGACAGAAGTGATTGCATTGTCAGATAAGGGAGAGGAGCTGTTCCGTCACCGCGTGAATACCCCGCGTGACGACTATCAGGCAACGGTGCAGGCAATTGTTGATCTGGTCACGCTGGCGGAGCAGAAAACTGGCGAGACCGGTACGGTCGGCCTGGGCATTCCCGGCTCGCTTTCGCCTTTCAGTAAGCGGGTGAAGAATGCGAACTCCACCTGGCTTAACGGCCAGCCGCTGGATAAAGATCTGGCTCAGGCGCTGAACCGGGAAGTACGCATCGCCAACGACGCGAATTGCCTGGCCGTATCGGAAGCGGTCGACGGTGCCGGTGCCGGACAGTCGCTGGTGTTTGCCGTGATTATCGGTACCGGATCGGGTGCAGGTATCGCGATTAACGGTGAATCGCGCATCGGTGGCAACGGTAATGCCGGTGAGTGGGGCCACAATCCGCTGCCATGGATGGATGAAGATGAGCTGCGTTATCGTCAGGAAGTGCCCTGTTATTGCGGGCAGCAGGGTTGCATTGAGACCTTTGTTTCAGGCACCGGTTTTGGTATCGACTATCAGCGGCTGAGCGGCGTACATCGCAAAGGTGCGGAGATCGTCTCGCTGCTGGCGCAGCAGGATCCGATCGCCGAACTGGCAATGAGCCGCTATGAACTGCGTCTGGCAAAATCGCTGGCGCAGGTGGTGAACCTGATCGATCCTGACGTGATCGTGCTGGGCGGCGGGATGAGCAATGTGGATCGGCTCTATCAGACCGTGCCGGTGCTGATGAAGCAGTGGGTGTTTGGCGGGGAGTGTGAAACGCCGGTGCTGAAGGCGCAGCATGGCGACTCCAGCGGCGTACGCGGTGCGGCGTGGCTCTGGCCGCTTAACGGCTGAGTGTCCCGCACATCCGCTGACGTTCAGCGCCTGGATTGCAGGCGCTGAACGTAACCCCCGGCGCGGCATCCTGCCGCGCCGCGTTTATTCGCCAACCAGCATCGTGTCCTGTGGCGCCCGGTCGCGCTGCGCTTTGGTGGCGAGGAAGTAAATATAGCCGACCAGCATGATGGCAAAGAACAGCGCGCCAATCACCGGGTTAAACCACAGCATCGCCAGCAGACAGACCACCGACAGCAGCAGGGCGATGCCCGGAACAATTGGATAGCCCGGCGCGCGGAAACTGCGGGGCATTTCCGGCGCGCTGCGGCGGAGTTTAAACAGGCTCAGCATGCTCATGATGTACATCACAATCGCGCCAAACACCGCCATGGTGATCATCGCCGCCGTCAGCGTCATTCCCTGCAGATTAATCACGCCATCGCTGTAAATCGCCGCGATGCCCAGTACGCCACCGAGAATAATCGCCCGATGCGGGGTCTGGAAACGTGACAGTTTTGCCAGAGAAGGCGGCAGATAGCCCGCGCGTGCCAGAGCAAAAAACTGCCGGGAATAGCCGAGAATAATGCCGTGGAAGCTGGCAATCAGACCAAACAGGCCAATCCACACCAGCATATGCATCCAGTTAGAGTGTTCGCCGACAATCATTTTCATCGCCTGCGGCAGCGGATCGTTTATGTCCGAGAGTTTGCGCCAGTCGCCCGCGCCGCCTGCCATCAGCATCACGCCAATCGCCAGCACCACCAGCGTCAGAATCCCGCTGATGTAGGCGCGGGGAATGGTTCGGGTGGGATCTTTTGCCTCTTCGGCGGCCATCGCTGCACCTTCAATGGCAAGGAAGAACCAGATGGCGAAGGGAATGGCGGCGAAAATACCGGAGAAGGCGGGCATGCCGAAGGTGTCGCTGCCTGCCCAGCCGTGCGCGGCAAAATTCGCCAGGCTAAAGCCGGGTGAGACCACGCCCATAAACACCAGCAGCTCAATGACAGCCAGCACGGTGACAACCAGTTCGAACATCGCCGCCAGTTTTACACCCAGAATATTCAGCGTCATGAACACCAGGTAAGCCCCGACCGCTGCGGTTTTTGGGTTGAGCTGGGGATACTGCACATTGAGATAAGCCCCAATCGCCATGGCGATCGCCGGTGGCGCAAAGACAAACTCAATCAGCGTCGCCAGACCGGCAATCAGTCCGCCGGTTTCGCCAAAGGCGCGACGACTGTAGGCAAACGGCCCGCCCGCATGAGGGATCGCAGTGGTCAGTTCGGTGAAGCTAAAGATAAAGCAGGTATAGAGTGTGGCGATCAGCGCGGTAGTGACCAGAAATCCCAGCGTGCCTGCCACAGCCCAGCCGTAACTCCAGCCGAAATATTCGCCTGAGATCACCAGGCCAACCGCAATCCCCCACAGGTGCAGGGTGCCCAGCGTGGGCTTGAGTCTGTTTGTCATACTGTTATCCCCGTCGTTGTTGGTCGCACGCGGCGTTACACCGCCATTACGACTAAAGTAAGGTGATAATGCCGTTGCATTACTCACCACGACTTGACGCGGGCGCAGTGACTTCTGTCCTCCACGGTCAACTCACAGGCAACAACCGGGCCGGATGCACGCTGCGGTCAACTTTGTCTCTTCTGAGGTCAAGCAGCTCACCTTCTGGCAACGCATGCTGAGATAACGCAAGTGAAAAGGAGCCGGACTGATGAGCGCTAAACAATATGACAACCTGACTGATTCCCAACTCACCCTGATGGCGCAGCAGGCGCTGGCCTGCTATCCCGCCGCGCTACAGGGAGATCTCAGCCTGCTGTGCCGCTCAGAGAATGCCACATTCCTCTTGCAGGCAGCAGGCCGGCGTTATGCACTGCGGCTGCATCGCGGCGATTACCATCAAAAAGCGGACATTGTCAGTGAGCTGCTGTGGCTCGATGCGCTGCGTGAAACCGGCATTATGGTGCCGGAAGCGGTGCCGGACAAAGAGGGTGAAACCGTACTGACGCTGCGACTGCCGGATGGCGGTGAGCGGTACGTAGTGTTGTTTCACTGGATTGATGGCGAGATGCCAACCACCGACGTCGATCCCCGCGCTTTTCAGCAGCTGGGCACGATTACCGCGCGGCTGCATCAGCACAGTAAACAGTGGCAGCCGCCTGCGGGTTTCCAGCGGATTATCTGGGATCACCACACCATGACGAGTAGCGAGAGTCACTGGGGACGCTGGCAGGATGCGCCTAATCTGAATCCCGCCGATCACGGCGTGGTCGAGCAGGCGATAAGTCAGGTGGGTGCGTCGATGGCGCAGTTTGGCAAAGGATCTGATCGTTATGGCCTGATCCACGCCGATCTGCGACTCACCAATCTGCTGCTGCACAAGGGTGAAACGCGGGTGATCGACTTCGATGACTGCGGACTTGGCTGGTATCTGCACGATCTGGCGGCGGCGATCAGTTTTGTTGAGCATCATCCGCGCGCGCCAGAGTGGATCGATCACTGGATTCGCGGTTACGAGCAGGTGGCGCATATCAGCGACGCGGAGATGGCCATGTTACCCGTGCTGCTGATCCAGCGTCGCATCCAGCTCACTGCATGGGTGGGATCCCATGCCGAGACTGAAATGGCGCACAGTCTGGGTCCGGAGTGGGCCAGCCATTCGGTTCGTCTTTGCCGCCGCTATCTGGACGGTCAGCAGCTGCCGGTTGGCGTCTGATGCACCAGCGGCGGGCGTGACTGCGCCGCCGCAGTGCCCGATGCCATGCTCACGCGCAGCCTGACGCCCCCACAGGCGGCGTGGCAGGCATCGGGGACCTGGTATGGAATTTGCTCTGATCATGTGACGGGTGATCCACCTGAATTCTGACAGAGGCGACCATGAATCCGACACTGATAAAGCCTGATGCCTTTGCGGCCTGTTCTGCAGCGGCGGGCGCAGGCAATCACGGCGTGCTGGCAGCGGCGGCGACCGGCTTAAGCGACTTTATTCATACCCAGGGCGGCGATGTTGATCGCATCTTCGGCATCAGCGGCATCGATCCCGAGCGCCTGGCCAGCCCGACGCTGAGTCTGGGACTGGTTAACTACTGTCGGGTACTGGAAGAGGCGGCGCGTCACTCTGGTTTTGATAACTTCGGTTTGCACTACGGCAGGCAGTTTAAACCGCAGTCATTAGGCCTGATAGGTTATATCGGCTTGTGCTCCGACACGCTGGAGCAGGCGCTGCACAATGTGGTCAATGCGTTTCCCTGGCATCAGCACGACACCTTAACCCGGCTGGTGGATAAGGGGGAGTGCTGGCGGCTCGACTATCAGGTGCGACACGGCGCAATCCTGTCGCGCCGTCAGGATGCCGAGCTTACACTTGGCATGTTTATGAATCTGATCCGTCACGTGGCAGGCAGGCACTGGGCACCTCGTGAAGTTCACTTTGAACATCCGCGTCCCGGCCAGTGGCACGATCACTGTAAAGTGTTTGATGCGCCAGTCTGGTTCGATCAGCCGTTTAATTCGCTGGTGATCCCGAAGCGCGATCTGCTGCGCGCAATGCCAGAGAGCGATCCGATCCTGTTGATGGTGATGCAGGATGCGATCCGGCGGCTTAATCGTGGTACGTCACAGCAAAGCATGATTGAACAGGCGCGATCGCAGGTTAATTTATCGCTGATGCAGGGCGAGCCGGTGCTGGAAGAGGTGGCGGATAAACTCGGGCTGTCGAGCTGGTCACTGCAGCGGCGACTGCGCGAAGAGGGCAGTAGCTTTACCGCGCTGGTGGATCAGGTGCGCTGCGAAATGGCGACATATTATCTGCAGCAAAAGCAGCTGCCGATCTCAGAGATGGCGCTGCTGCTGGGCTATTCGGAAGTCAGTGCGTTCTCACGCGCGTTTCGCCGCTGGTTTGGCATCAGTCCGCGCCAGTGGCGTCAGGAAGGTCTGGCAAGCTAACCGCGCGGCGCAAAGCCGAACCACGCCGGTTGCCCGGGCTCCGGTGGCGGCGGCAGATCGCGGGTCTGCGCCACCAGCTGCCAGGCACGCAGGCAGAGCGCTTCATCACCCTGAGTCTGTGTCACCGCATAATGTCTGCTGTGCGCCTGCCACTCCATCCGTACCAGACATTGCTGACCGGCATAACGCGCCGCATCCGTGAACTGCCTGTTGAGCACCGGCTGCATTTGATTAGTCCAGTGACAGGATTTGCTGTCCGGATCTTTCGCAGGCTGACAAAGATTTGCCACACTATCCTGTTGCTTTGCCACAGGTTGCTGACAGGCGCTGAGCGACACTGCAATAATCATCCCCAGCAATATTCTCATCTTCATATTAATTAAATTCATTTAACTGGCCAATTTTCCTTAAAGATCTTCCTGTCTGCTGCCGACAGTCTACAGACCGGCATCATGAATGCTATGGCATTACTCCGACTGTCGACAGAACCAGAATTTACCGCCCTGGCGCGGATTACGTCTCTTTTACTTCATGGATTAGAAATGCAGAAAAATTATGCCTTTGCGGCACTCTCCCTGTTAATGGCGTCACTGATCAGCGGCTGTGCCACCGAATCTTCCCGCGCTATTCAGGCCCCGCAGGTTCGCGCAGCCAGTCAGCCGGTTTACCAGGGCGTGCGCAGCCCGATTGCGGTAGGCCAGTTTGATAATCGCTCCTCGTACATGAACGGCATCTTCTCTGATGGCGTCGACAGGCTGGGCAATCAGTCGAAAACCATTCTGATTACCCATCTGCAGCAAACCAACCGTTTCAGCGTGCTGGATCGCAGCAACCTGAAAGAGCTGCAGCAGGAGTCGGATTTCAAACGCAGCCAGCAGAATATCAAAGGTGCGAACTACATCATCACCGGTGATATCACCGAATTTGGCCGCAAAGAGGTGGGCGATCAGCAGCTGTGGGGGATTCTGGGCCGCGGCAAAACGCAGGTCGCCTATGCCAAAGTGAATCTGAACGTGGTGGATGTCACCACTTCTGAAGTGGTCTACAGCTCCCAGGGCGCAGGCGAGTACCAGCTTTCGGCGCGTGAGGTCATCGGCTTTGGCGGCACCAGCAGCTATGACTCAACGCTGAACGGCAAAGTTATGGATCTGGCGATTCGTGAAGCGGTCGATCATTTAGTGGATGGAATCAACAACGGCGCATGGCGTCCGGCTAAATAAGGAAGCAGTAAATGAAGATGATGACATTGAGCAGCCTGCTGATTGCCGCAGCGCTGCTGGCCGGCTGTGCGCCAAAAGCACCGAAGACGATCTACTACTGGGGCGATTATCAGCAGCAGGTCTACAGCTACTATCAGCCGGGCAGCGATCCGCTGAAGCAGATTGATGCGCTGAATCTGGATATCGAAAAAGCCCGTGCTGTTAACCAGCCGGTTGCGCCTGGCCTGCATGCCCAGTTGGGTCTGCTCTTTGCCAAAACCGGCGATACCAATAAAGCCTTTGAGCAGTTTGCCATCGAGAAGCAGCTGTTTCCCGAATCGGCACCTTACATGGATTTTCTGATGAGTAAAAAACAAGGAGTGGTTCAGTGAAAAAACTGATTGCCCTGAGCGGCGCGCTGATGGTGTTGTTGCTGACCGGCTGTGCGCACCCGAAAAAACCTTATGATTACAGCGCGTTTCGTGCCAGCAAGCCCGCCTCAATTCTGGTGTTGCCTGCGGATAATAAATCACCGGATATCAACGCTGCTCACAGCCTGAACTCGCTGGTGACGCGTCCGCTGGCCGAAGCCGGTTACTACGTCTTCCCGGTGGCGGTTGTTGAAGAGACCTTTCAGCAGAATGGCGTGACCAGCGCCACTGACGCCCAGGCGGTCAGCGCGAAGCGTCTGAATGAGATTTTCCATGCCGACAGCGCGCTCTATGTCTCGATCAGCGAATATGGCAGTAGCTATCGGGTCATTGACAGCGTGACGACCGTGACGGCCCAGGCACGGCTGGTGGATCTGCGCAGCGGCAAAGAGATCTGGCAGGGTAAGGCCACTGCCAGCGACAGTGAAGATAACAACAATAACAATGGCGGACTGGTGGGGATGCTGGTGAACGCGGCGATCAAACAGATTGCCAGCAACGTCACTGATAAAGCGCACACCGTGGCCGGACTGACCAGCAATCGACTGCTGGCCCAGAACGAGCAGGGCGGGTTACTTACCGGCCCACGCTACACACTGGTTAGCGCCCGCTGATCAGACTCAGACGGGCGCGCTGGCGCCCGTTATCCCTGCGGCAGTTCCAGCTGGCTGTAGCCTAACCCATTCATCTTACGCACTTTAATCTGCACCGGAATACGCTCTTTCATCGCTTCCACGTGGCTGATCACCCCAATGGTTTTACCGCTGGCGTTAAGCGCGTCCAGCGCATCCAGCGCGGTATCCAGCGTCTGAGCATCCAGCGTGCCGAATCCCTCATCCAGAAACAGCGATTCGATACGCGTTTTATGACTGACCAGATCCGATAGCGCCAGCGCCAGTGCCAGACTCACCAGGAAGCTCTCGCCACCCGACAGCGTGCGGGTGTCGCGTGCCGCATCAGCCTGCCAGGTATCGACCACATCCAGCTCCAGCAAATCCTGCGCCCGCCGTTGCAGCAGATAGCGGCCATGCAGCCGATCGAGCTGCCTGTTAGCGAGCGACACCAGATGATCCAGCGTTAAGCCCTGGGCGAAGCGCCGGAATTTATCGCCGGTCGCGGAACCGATCAGATCGTTGAGCCGGCTCCACTGCGCCAGCACCACACCATCCTGTTCAATCTGCGTCATCAGGCTCTGCTGACGGGCGCGAAGGCTGGCATCGCTGTGCAGCTGCTGCTGAACCTGGCCCTGCAGGCTGGCGTTGTCGCGCAGAGCCAGCCGTAACTGCTCGAGCTGTTGTGCCAGCGCTTCGGCGGATTCCGGCATCGCGTCAGGCTTCGCCTGCTGATGGACACTGAGCCGCTGACGCAGATCTGCCCGTCGCGCCTGCTGCTGCTGGCATTGCTGGTCGAGCTGCTGCAGCTGCTGACGCAGTTGCAGCGCGGTCTGCTCATCCAATAGCGCCGCGCGCAGGCTGGCTTCATCCGCGAATCCGGCGCTCTCCAGTGACTGCTGCAATGCACTTTCCGCTTCAGCCAGTTTGCCGCTGAGCGTCTGACGCTGATTTTCCAGTCCCGACAGCTCACCCTGCAGTCGACTGACCTCAGCCTGCGCCTGCTGCAGGGCAGCGAGCTGCTGCGTCAGCTGTTCATCAGACTGCTGAATACGGGCCTGCATCTGCTGACGGGCGAGGGTGACCTCGCGATCGCCAAACAGCGCCTGACGCTGCTGACGCATTTCACCTAACTGTCTCTGGCTCTGCTGTTGTTGCTGTTGACGGATGGCCAGTTGCTGCTGTTCCTGCTCTGCCTGCTGTTGCAGGGCGGTGAGCTGGGTTTCGCCTTTTAACAGTTGCGGCTGCAGGTTAGCGAGCAACTGCTCACTCTCCTGCCAGCGCTGCCAGCGCCTCTGCTGTTCCGCCAGCCACGTGTCGCGATTCGCGGCATCGGGAAGGGCAAGGTTGTGGGCGCTGAACTGTTGGGCTAAACGGGATTGCAACTGCGCCATGGCCTGCTGTTCCTGCTGCTTCCGCTGGTGCAGCGCATCCAGCGCCTGCTGCAGGCTGATCAGCGACTGCTGCGCCAGTTGCTCTGCCTGCAGATGTTGCTGCCAGGCCTGCAACTGCTGAAGATGGTGATCTTTCGCGGCCTGACGTGCCTGTTCGGCGGCTTCCTGTGCCTGCCGCTGTTGCTCAAGCTGGCTTTCGTGTTCGCTTTGCTGCTGCTGCCACGCGGCTAACGCTTCGCGGTCGGCAAGGGTGAAGGTAAGTGCCAGCTCACCGCTTAGTGCCTGCCATTGCTGCTCAAGCTGGTCAAGCTGACGCTGCATTTCCGCGATTTCGTCACGCAGGGTCTGCTGCTGAACGGCAGATTGCTTTAGCTGTTCGCTTTTTGCCGTTCCTGCTTCACGCAATGTCTCAGTTTGCTGCAGCAGCGCAGCCCGGCGCTGCTGGTTAGCACTCACTTCCAGCGTGCTGTAGGTTTCAATGGCCGGATGGGTGCAGGAGCCGCACAGCGGGCACGGCTGATCGGGGGTGAGCCGGGCGCGGTAATCGCTGAGATCGATAATCTGCTGCTCCAGCGCACAAATTTTTTCAACGTCATCCAGCTGCTGCTTTTCGCGTTTCCACGTTTCACGCAGAGTCTGAAGTTCCGCTTCGCTCTGCTGTTGCGCTTTTTCAAGCGCGGTCAGCCGCTGCTGGCGCTGATTCAGCTGCTGATGCAGTGGCTGCCACTGCGTGGAGAGCAGCAACAGTTGCTGACGGGCCGGACGGCTGGTCTGCAACTGGCTTAATGCCTGCCGCAGTGCAGCGGGCGGATGCTGTTCATGAAGCGAAGTGAGTGCCTGCTCCGCCTGCAACAACGCCTGGTGCGCCTGTTGCTCCGCCTGCTGGCGCGGCAGGGCCTGCTGTGCCTGCTGTTGCTGTTTCGCCTGCTGGGCGTCGATCTGTTTTTGTTGCTGTTCGCACTGCTGCTGCAGTTCGGCCAGCATCGCCTCACGCTGTGCCAGCAGGGCAAAGTTCTCCTGCCATACCGGCAGTGAAGCGCCCCAATGCGCAAGATCGGCAAGCTGCTCACGTAACTGATGCTGTTCAGTCATCGCCTGCTGCACTGACGTGACCTGACGCTTCTGCTCAGCCAGTCTGGTCTGCGTCTGGTCAGCCTGCTGTTGCTGGCGGGCATTTTCCTGCTGTTGCTCTGCAAAGTGCTGCTGCAGCGTCATGATTCGCTGATCCAGCGGTAATACCTGTTCCGTCAGCAGGTTCTCCTGCTGCTGCTGTTCCTGAAGCGCCTGCTGGCGGGCCGTCTGAGCAGCAGCGTAATTTTGCTGATGCTGCTGCTGTTGGTTCTGCGCCTGCTGCGCCGATGCGGTCAGTTGCTGGCAGTGGCTCACGATCTGCTGCTGTTCGGTGCGTAATGCATCACGCTGCTGCAGTTTTATCCGCAGCTTTTCAGCCGGTTCGCTGCGAGCCAGCCGCTGGCGGTCCGTCTCTGCCGCCTGGGATGCGGACTGGGCCTGCTGCAACGCGGCATCAGCCTGCTCACTCTCCTGCTGTAACTGCTGCGCCTGCTGCTGCCACTGCTGCTGCTGCTGCGCCTGTTGATAGTGCGCGCTGAGCCGCTGTTCCGCGTCGGTCAGATCGGTGAGCTGCTGTTGCAGGGCGTCACGCGCGTCACTATCCAGCAGTGCCATCGCACTCGCCTGACTGCGCAACATATCCAGCTGCGTTTTCGCCTCTTTGTGACGCTCGTAGATAGCGGCGGAGATCAGGCCGTAAATTTCGGTGCCGGTCAGCTCCTCCAGCAGTTCGGCACGCTCACTGGCTTTAGCGTTGAGGAAGGCGGCAAACTGGCCCTGCGACAGCATCATTGAGCGGGTAAAACGTTCGAAATCAAGCCCGGAGAGGGTTTCGATCATCTTCAGCTTGTCACCGACTTTATCGGCAACAATGGTGTTGTCGGCGCAGCGCGCCAGCTCAACGCGCGGGGCCTGCAGCTTACCGTCGGCGGTGCCACGCGCACGGTTCTGGCTCCAGAAGGCGCGCCAGGCTTCGCCTTTGATCTCAAACTCTACTTCAGCCAGACATTCGGCACAGTCGCGCGTCATCAGCGCATTCTGGCTCTGGGAAATCGCGCCCAGGCGCGGCGTCTGGTGATAGAGCGCCAGACAAATGGCGTCCAGCAGGGTGGTTTTACCCGCGCCGGTCGCGCCGGTTATGGCAAACAGGCCATTGCTGGCAAAAGGCTCGGCGCGGAAGTCGATGAACCATTCACCGCGCAGAGCATTGAGGTTTTTAAACCGTAGCGTGAGGATCTTCATTGGGTCTCTTCCATGGCGGCCAGCGTCTGGCGGAACAGGGTGGTCATCTCGTCGATTTGCGCAGGTTGCAGCTTCTCATCCAGCGCGAGCCGGCGGGCAAAGACCTCTTCCACTTTCAGTTCACTCAGGGTTTCGTTGTCGAGCCGCGCCAGGCTCTGCTGCCGCTGCTCGCGGCTGCGGCGCAGCAGCAGGACTTCAACCGGCAGCGTGGCGGTCAGGGTTTCGACCTGATGCTGCAGATCGCTGAGGTACTCCTGCGTAGTGACTTCGATGTCGAGCCAGGTTGGCTTCTCCTGCTCAGCCGTGCTGAAGGCGTGTAACTGTTCCGCAATCTGCGCCAGCGATCCTTTCAGCACCTGCATCGGCTGCGCCTGCGGCACCACCAGCGGCGTAACGGATTGCAGGCCGCTTGCCGCAAGCTCCAGCAGAAAGACGCTTTTTTCGCTGCCCAGCTCATCAAAACTCAGCGGAATGGGCGAGCCGCTATAGCGGATATGCTCGCTGCCCGCCACGCGCTGGGCGCGATGAATATGGCCCAGTGCAATGTAGTCAGCGGCCGGAAAGGCACTGGCGGGGAAGGCATCAAGCGTACCGATGTAGATGTCACGCACCGAATCGCTCTGGCTGACCCCGACGGTGGTGAGATGTCCGGTAGCGATAATCGGCAATGCATGGCCCAGCGCCTGGGCGGCGGCAAAGCGCTGCTGATAGTGATGGGCAATCGCCTCCAGCAGCGAGGTCTGTTTATCGCGCCCTGACTGACCCGCCCGGCTGCGCAGAATATCGCGCGGTCGCAGATAGGGAATGGCACAGAGCAGTGTACCTGGTTCGCCCTGGCGTGTGTTCAGCAGCAACACATCATCCTGCTCCTGGGGGGTGGCGATTACCCGGGTGTTGAGACAGGCGAGCAGTTCGCGTGACTCATTCAGCGTCGCCACGGAATCGTGGTTGCCCGCCAGCACAATCAGCTGACAACCGGTGGGCTGCAGCGCCACCACAAAGCGGTTAAACATCTCGCGGGCGTAGCTGGGCGGCGTGCCGGTATCAAACAGATCGCCTGCAATAATCAACGCATCCACCTGATGCTGTTCAATCTGGATCAACAGCCAGTCGAGAAACGCCTGATGTTCGGCTGCCCGACTTTTGTTGTAAAAGAACTGCCCCAGATGCCAGTCCGCAGTATGAATGATGCGCATGATGAGTCCCTGCCGTTGTGATTCGCCCGGCGATTATACTGGCTCTGCGGCCAAAGCGAAAAATTGTCGCTGCGCTGTCATAAATGATTACCAACGGCGTTACAGGCAGGTTATGTTTTTCATAAAAGTGTCACAAATCTGACGCATAATGGCGCCGCGAATCTCAGTGACAGCCGTCATAATCAGCAGGAGTAATAATGGCTAAGCGCATTTTGGTTGTGGAGGATGAAGCCCCCATCCGTGAAATGTTGTGTTTTGTTCTGGAGCAGAACGACTATCAGCCAATTGAGGCGGAAGATTATGACAGTGCCGTGGGCAGGCTGATTGAACCCTGGCCCGATCTGATTTTACTGGACTGGATGTTACCTGGAGGCAGCGGTATTCAGTTTATCAAGCATCTGAAACGCGAGGCGATGACGCGGGATATCCCGGTGATGATGCTCACCGCGCGTGGCGAAGAGGAAGATCGGGTGCGTGGCCTGGAAGTGGGCGCCGATGATTACATTACCAAGCCCTTTTCACCCAAAGAGCTGATGGCGCGAATTAAAGCGGTGATGCGCCGTATTTCACCGATGGCGGTGGAAGAGGTGATTGAGATGCAGGGACTGAGTCTGGATCCTTCTTCACATCGCGTGATGTCCGAAACCACGCCGCTGGAGATGGGCCCGACCGAATATAAGCTGCTGCACTTCTTTATGACTCACCCGGAACGCGTATACAGCCGCGAACAGCTGCTGAACCACGTCTGGGGCACCAATGTGTATGTGGAAGATCGCACTGTTGATGTTCACATTCGCCGTTTACGTAAAGCGCTGGAAGTCTCCGGCCACGATCGCATGGTACAAACCGTCCGTGGAACAGGGTATCGTTTCTCTGCCCGCTACTAAACGGAGCCTTTACCGTGCTGGAACGCCTCTCCTGGAAGAGATTACTGACAGAACTGCTGCTGGCCTGTCTGCCTGCGGTGCTGCTGGGCCTGCTGTCTGGCGGTTTGCCCTGGTGGTTGCTGCTGAGCGTGGTCATGGTGCTGTTATGGCATTTCCACAATCTGATGCGGCTGTCGCACTGGCTGTGGCTCGACCGCACCATGACGCCACCCGCCGGGCGTGCCAGCTGGGAACCGCTGTTTTATGGTCTTTACCAGATGCAGCTGCGCAACCGGCGGCGGCGACGTGAACTCGGCAATCTGATCAAACGTTTCCGCAGCGGTGCCGAGTCGCTGCCGGATGCGGTGATCCTGACCACGGAAGAGGGCACTATTTTCTGGTGTAACGGTCTGGCGCAGCAGCACCTGGGTCTGCGCTGGCCGGAAGATAATGGCCAGAACATCCTCAATCTGCTGCGTTATCCGGAGTTCTCACGCTATCTGCGCCAGCGCGATTTTGACAAGCCCCTGACGCTGGTGCTGAACAACAAACTTCACATGGAATTTCGCGTCATGCCCTACAGCGAGGGGCAGTGGCTGCTGGTGGCGCGTGATGTGACGCAGATGCATCAGCTGGAAGGGGCGCGCCGTAACTTCTTTGCCAACGTCAGCCATGAGTTACGTACGCCGCTCACGGTGCTGCAGGGCTATCTGGAGATGATGAACGACTCGGTGATGAGCGAGCCTTCGCGCAGCAAAGCGCTGCACACGATGTCTGAGCAGACGCGTCGTATGGACAGCCTGGTCAAACAGCTGCTGACGCTGTCGCGCATTGAAGCCGCGCCTGCCATCGATCTGAAAGAGAAGGTGGATGTGCCGGTCATGCTGAAGCTGCTGCAGCATGAGGCGGCGACGCTAAGTGGCGGTCGTCACGATATTCATTTCCATACCGATCCCCATTTGAAAGTGTTCGGCAACGATGAACAGCTTCGCAGTGCTATCTCCAATCTGGTTTATAACGCGGTAAATCACACTCCGGATGGCACGCGGATTGATATCAGCTGGCTGCGCGGCAAACAGGGCGCCACCTTCCGGGTTTGCGACAACGGGCCGGGTATTGCTTCAGAACATATTCCCCGTCTGACCGAGCGTTTCTACCGCGTCGATAAAGCGCGTTCACGTGCCACTGGTGGCAGCGGGCTGGGTCTGGCGATAGTGAAACATGCGCTGAGTCACCACAACGCGCGGCTCGACATCACCAGCGTGCCGCACAAAGAGACCTGTTTTACGTTTACGCTGCCCGCGAGGTTGATTGTCAGCAGCGTGATGCAGGAGAATGCCGTTCATTAATGGCTGCCGGATCTTCCTGATGCGCATTCTTCTTGTATTGATTGTTACGCTGCTGCCGGGCCTGGCGCTGGCCCAGCACGGCACGCTCTCCGGCAATCTCAGCAGTGTCGGCTCAGATACGCTTGGCTATCTTATGACCCTGTGGGGCGAGGATTTTAGTCGGCAGGCGCCGGGCGTCAATGTGCAGGTTCAGGCCTCCGGTTCCTCAACCGCGCCGACCGCGCTGGCAGCAGGTGCCGCACAGCTCGGTCCGATGAGCCGCCCGATGCAGGCCGATGAGCGTCAGGCTTTTGAGGCGCGCTACGGCTATCCGCCGCTGGCGGTGCCGGTGGCGATGGATGCGCTGGTGGTGGTGGTGAATCAGCGTAACCCGCTGCAGCAGATTGAACCGCGTCAGCTCGACGCCATCTTCTCCGTTACCCGTCTGTGTGGCGCACACAGTGTGCCGCTGCGCTGGGGCGATCTCGGTTTAACCGGCGCGCAATGGAACAAACGCCCCATTCAGCGCTATGGACGTAATTCCGCCTCCGGCACCTGGGGTTTCTTCAAACAGCAGGTGCTATGCAAAGGCGATTTCCGCAGCGACGTAGCGGAGTTTCCTGGCTCGGCCGCGGTGGTGCAGGCGGTGGCCGGTAATTCGCGCAGCATCGGCTACGCCAGTTTTGGCTTTCATCTCAGCGGCGTAAAAATGCTGGCGGTGACGAATGATCAGGGCCAGGCGATTGCTCCGGATGCCGATGCTATTCGTAGCGGCCGTTATCCCTGGGCGCGCCCACTCTATCTCTATGTTAATAAAGCACCCGGTAAACCACTGCCGCCGCTGGTGGCGGCATTTCTGCAGCAGGTTCTTTCACCACAAGGACAGCGGCGGGTCAGCGAAGCGGGCTATCTGCCGCTCTCAGACAGCCAGATGGCAGAGGCGCGCGCCGCCCTGCGTTAATCCCGGTTGAATTTTTTTCATCATCCCTGAATTTACTTCAGTTGCAGATGCATGCCACTCATGACACTCTGTTTTCAGACATGTAGCCATCCAGATGGCTATTTATTTCGGAGTGCAATGATTTCCTGTCGTTATTACCGGCAGGAGAGACAGGAGTGATCATGCAAAGAGAAACCGCCCCGTTCCGTGCCGACACCGTTGGCAGTTTTCTGCGTCCCGCTGCGATTAAGCAGGCGCGCGAAGCGTTTGCTGCCGGAGAGATTGATGCGGCGGCCCTGCAGCAGGTAGAAGATGAGGCGATTCGCGATGTGGTAGCGAAGCAACGTGAAAATGGCCTGAAGGTGGTCACCGATGGCGAGTTTCGTCGCGGCTGGTGGCACTTCGACTTCTTCTATGGCCTGAATGGCGTTGAGCGCTATGAAGCGGAACAGGGCATCCAGTTTAATGGCGTGCAGACCAAAGCGCATGGCGTGAAAGTGGTGAGCAAACTCGGTTTCCCGGCGGATCATCCGATGCTGGCGCATTTCCGTTTCCTGCAGAGTATTGCCGGGGATGCGGTGTCAAAAATGACCATTCCCAGCCCCAGCGTTTTACACTTCCGCGGTGGCCGCAAAGTGATTGATGCAGAGGTCTATCCCGATCTGGCGGACTACTTCGAGGATCTGGCGCAGACCTACAAAGCGGCGATTCAGGCCTTTTATGATGCGGGCTGCCGCTATCTGCAGCTGGATGACACCGTCTGGGCTTATCTCTGCTCTGAAGATCAGAAGCGCGATATCCGCGAACGCGGCGACGATCCGGATCAGCTGGCACAGATTTACGCTCAGGTACTGAATAAAGCGCTGGAGGATAAGCCTGCCGATCTGACGGTGGGTCTGCATGTCTGCCGCGGGAACTTCCGCTCCACCTGGATCTCAGAGGGGGGCTACGGGCCGGTGGCAGAAATCCTGTTCGGCAGCGTCAACGTGGATGCGTTCTTCCTGGAGTATGACAATGCCCGGTCCGGCGGCTTTGAGCCACTGCGTTACATTAAACCGGGTCATCAGCAGGTGGTGCTGGGTTTAATCACCACTAAGGTGGGTGAACTGGAAGATCCGGCGCAGGTGAAAATCCGGCTGGAAGAGGCGGCGCAGTACGTCAGCCTGGATCAGATTTGCCTCAGCCCGCAATGCGGTTTTGCCTCAACTGAAGAGGGCAACAGCCTGAGTGAAGCGCAGCAGTGGCAGAAAATTCGTTTGGTGGTGGATATCGCGAATCAGGTCTGGTAGTGCTGTAACGTTGTGCAGACAGGCGCGTAAAACGCGCCTTTTGTGTATCTGAAACCCCGTTTATGCGGGGATTTCTCACGCTCTGTCTATTATTTAGGCACATCATCTTGTGTCCCTGCAGCAAAAATTAACGCTATCCACTGCCTTTGGGAAAAATGGTGGTATAACCTTCTGGTTTTCCGATCCCGTATTGCCTTTCACCGCTATAAACGTTTTACTTAGCGCCGTTGTCGATCCATCCCTCTGTGAACAGAATAAAAGCAGCTTAAATCACCTGCGCTTTACCCTGCGACGAGCATAATGCGCTGACATTGTCAGCCAGATCGCGGTTTACACGCAGCGAGGGGACAACACTAACCCAACTTCCACCGCAACATCAGTGACAGGCCGTATGACACATCGTTTAACTTCGAAGGACATTCTCGCGCTGGGCTTTATGACATTCGCCCTGTTTGTTGGCGCGGGCAACATCATTTTCCCGCCAATGGTCGGTATTCAGTCTGGTGAACACGTCTGGACCGCCGCAATTGGTTTTCTGATTACCGCAGTCGGGTTACCGGTGATGACCGTGATCGCGCTGGCTCGCGTCGGCGGCGGCGTGGATGCACTCAGCACTCCGATTGGCAAGGTTGCGGGCATTGTGCTGGCTACCGTGTGCTATCTGGCTGTTGGGCCGCTGTTTGCCACCCCGCGTACGGCAACGGTTTCATTTGAGATGGGTATTGCGCCGCTGACCGGCGATGGTGCGCTGCCCCTGTTTATCTACAGCCTGATCTACTTCGCGCTGGTGATTGGTGTATCGCTTTATCCGGGCAAACTGCTCGACACTGTAGGTCACTTCCTTGCGCCCTTGAAAATTATCGCGCTGACCGTGCTGGGCGTGGCTGCACTGGTGTGGCCGGCGGGTGGCACCATTCCCGCGACCGTTGATTATCAGCATGCGGCGTTCTCAAGCGGTTTCGTTAACGGCTATCTGACGATGGATACGCTGGGCGCGCTGGTTTTTGGCATCGTGATTGTCAACGCCGCCCGTTCGCGTGGCGTCGACAATGCCGCGCTGCTGACGCGCTATACCGTGCTGGCAGGCCTGATCGCGGGTCTGGGCCTGACGCTGGTCTACCTTTGCCTGTTTAAGCTGGGCGCGGGCAGCGGTGCGCTGGTTGATCAAAACGCCAACGGCGCAGCGATTCTGCATGCGTATGTTCAGCACACCTTTGGCAATATGGGCAGTCTCTTCCTGGCCGCACTGATTTTTGTTGCCTGCATGGTGACCGCCGTTGGCCTGACCTGTGCCTGTGCGGAATTTTTTGCGCAATACCTGCCGTTATCGTATAAAACGCTGGTGTTTATTCTGGGTCTGTTCTCGATGGTGGTGTCGAACCTCGGCCTGAGCCACCTGATTCAGATCTCCATCCCGGTACTCACGGCGATTTACCCGCCTTGTATCGTGCTGGTTGTACTGAGTTTCACCCTCAACTGGTGGAACAAGAGCAGCCGGATTATCGCGCCAGCGATGCTGGTAAGCCTGCTGTTTGGCATTGTTGATGCGATTAAAACCACCGGGTTTAAAGATTTGCTGCCCGCTTTCAGTCAGCATCTGCCGCTGGCCGATCAGGGTCTCGCCTGGTTGCCGCCGTCGCTGGTGATGCTGCTGATTGCCGCTGTTGTTGATCGGGTGAAGGGGCCGGAACAGGTTGCCGTTCACTCGTAACAGAACGCACTGATTTTTCTTTAACCACGGGCCTGCCCGTGGTTTTTTCATTTCACAGGTACAGGTTGTTATGCAAGAAACCAACAAGCTCAAACGCGGACTGAGCACGCGCCACATCCGTTTTATGGCGCTGGGATCGGCGATTGGCACCGGGCTGTTTTACGGTTCCGCCGACGCGATAAAAATGGCCGGCCCGAGCGTGCTGCTCGCCTATATCATCGGTGGGGCCGTGGCTTACATCATCATGCGTGCGCTGGGTGAGATGTCCGTTAATAATCCTCAGGCCAGTTCCTTTTCACGCTATGCGCAGGACTATCTTGGGCCGATGGCGGGTTACATTACCGGCTGGACCTACTGTTTTGAGATCCTGATTGTCGCGATTGCAGATGTCACCGCGTTCGGCATCTATATGGGCGTCTGGTTCCCCGAGGTGCCGCACTGGATTTGGGTGCTGAGCGTGGTGCTGATCATCGGTGCCGTCAATCTGATGAGCGTGAAAGTGTTCGGTGAAGTGGAGTTCTGGTTCTCCTTCTTCAAAGTCGCCACCATCATTGTGATGATTCTGGCCGGTTTCGGCATGATCATCTGGGGGATTGGCAACGGCGGCCAGCCGACCGGCATCCATAATTTATGGACCAATGGCGGCTTCTTCGCGCACGGCGTGGTCGGCATGCTGCTGTCGCTGCAGATGGTGATGTTCGCCTACGGCGGCATTGAGATCATCGGGATTACGGCGGGTGAAGCGAAAGATCCGGAGAAGTCGATTCCGCGTGCGATTAACTCAGTGCCGTGGCGCATTCTGGTGTTCTATGTCGGTACGCTGTTTGTGATTATGTCCATCTACCCATGGAATCAGGTAGGCACGTCGGGCAGCCCGTTTGTGCTGACATTCCAGCATCTTGGCATCGCCGCCGCCGCCTCTATCCTCAATTTTGTGGTGCTGACCGCGTCACTCTCGGCGATTAACAGTGATGTGTTTGGTGTGGGTCGCATGCTGCACGGAATGGCGCAGCAAGGCCATGCGCCTAAAGTCTTTATGAAGGTCTCTTCACGCGGGATTCCGTGGGTGACGGTTGTCGTGATGATGTTTGCCATGCTGATTGCGGTCTATCTCAACTACCTGATGCCCGAAAAAGTCTTCCTGGTGATCGCGTCGCTGGCGACCTTTGCAACAGTATGGGTCTGGATCATGATTCTGCTGTCGCAGATCGCGTTCCGTCGCAAAATTGGCAAAGAGGCGGCCAGTAAGCTGAAGTTTGCACTGCCAGGTGGCAGCTGGACGGCGGGTGTCGGCGTTGCCTTCCTCTGCTTTATCATCGGGCTGATTGGATATTTCCCCGATACCCGTATTTCACTCTATGTGGGTATGGTGTGGATAGTGGTATTGCTGCTGGGTTATAAGCTGGTGCGTAAAACCCGCTAATCCTCTGTTCTGCTCTCCCGATTTATGGGGGAGCAGAACACGCTATTTCCCCTCTCAAATTTTCCCCGCATCTGATTATTTATGTGATCCCCGCCACAACACGAACTCCTTTTATTCGGCACTTATTGTGTATCAGCGAAATAAGGTCATGCATCACATTATTTCAGCAAATAGTTCCGGGAATGATTATTTCAAAGAGCAGTGAATATCACGGAGGATGCAAACCGGGGACAGGGACACAAGAGAGCCTGAGCAGGAGAGGGTGCAGCTAATCGGGCACGAAGGGTAATAAAGGCAGAAATAAAAAACGGCGAAACCAGTCGCCGAAATACTCAAGGATTACAGGAAAATAGTTAATAAAGGGATGATTGACGTAACTATCGTAAAACAAAACGGGTAGCGCTGATAGTCAGTCGTTTTAAATAAGAATAGGTCGGAGTGGCGTTAATTAACCGTGGTTAACATTATTAAGGCCGCATTGAGACTGCGGCCTTAATTTCATTAGCCACAGACTCAGGGCAATATAACCGAAACCGGCAACACAGCGCTGTTATCCAGGTTTTTCCGCAGCTGAGTCAGCGTGGATTGATAAGGGCAGAGCACGCCGACATGGGTAACTCTGCAGTCTGACTGATGCCATTCCTGATGTAATAACGGATGTTTATCATCAATTGGTTGCAGCTGTCGGATACCATCCAGACTCTGCGCCTGAAAATAGAGTCGCAAAAAACGTTTGCCACTGTGAATGTCGCGCCAGCGCTCCAGCACCAGACTGCTGCCCGGCGGAATGTTGCCGCGTGAATAGCCGGGTAACTGCCAGCTAAAGTCCATCAGAGTGCGCACCATTGCGATGTTGGTGTCATGCGCCACCAGAATCAGCCAGCGGGTTGGCGAGCTGTCAGACGCAATTTCTGACAGCAGGGCGTTAAGCAGTATTGAGCCACGGTGCTGAGCCAGATAAAGGATATCGTTGCTCAGATCGTAGTTTGCGGTCAGCAATGGAAGCAGCGAGGTGATCTGCGCGGCAGAGGTGATGTGTCCCCAGGCGAGCTGATCAAACGGCAGGTTTTCGCTGTAACCCAGTCGCAGCGTCTCCACCATGCTCGCCATCACACTCAGCCCGTAAACGTAAGTATTGCCGTTGCGCGTCTGCCGAAACGCCCAGGGCGCATCAAACAACGGGCAATCTGTTGCGGGCGGGCAGACGGCAGCTTTCAGTTGCTGAATCGCCGGCTGCAGCTGCTGTTGCAGCCGGGCCAGATCGCCTGCTTTCTGCTGTTTCGCGGCGAGCTCCTGAGCGGGATCGGTCCGGGTGATGGTCAGCTTTTCGCTCTGAAACAGGGGATCGGCATCGCCTGCTACGTGATGCACGGGCACGCCGCAGCCGGGAAATGCGCCGTCCGTCAGCGCCGCGGCGGTGGCGCGGGTGCGCTGAAGCGGACTGGCGCGAACGTAGACCTCAGCCGCGTCAGGACAGCCCGTGCTCAGCAGCCCGAGCTGACGATAGCGATCGCCTTCCCAGCGTCCTTTATTCACCACAGCGCTGTAGCCATGGCCGGTCAGCTCACCATCGGCAGTGGTCCACTGCGTCCAGGGTTGCTGGCTGGCGGCTTCGATCTCTTTGCGATTGCCGGGCGTGGGCGGACGAACACCGTGACGGCTCAGTTCGACTACTTTCTCCAGCTGGTAATCCGCCGCCTGTGACGCCGGGCTTAGCAGCCAGAGAGAACTGAGGATCAGCGCGCAGCGGTACAGGGCAGGCATCGTCATTTATTCCTCCAGCGCCAGATTGCCGGTCAGCGCTTTTATTTTCGGGTAAAGGGCTGCATTGGACAGCAACACCGGGTTGCCGTTTTTCATTCCGTCATTACGCAGGTAATCATTGGTGACACCGCCTGCTTCACGCATCAGGACGATGCCCGGCAGACTGTCCCAGGGATGCATATGCGCTTCATAGTAGCCAATCAGCCGCCCGGCGGCCGCCCAGGCGCTGGTAAGCGCACCAGAACCGATACGAATAAACATGCCACCCTGTTCTGTTAAGCCGCGAATCAGCCGCGAGGTACTTTCACCCGGTGTGCGGCTGGAGTTGCTGATGCCGAGTAACCCCTCGTTGAGATGCTGCGCGTCATGGGCCTGCAGACGGCTCTCATTAACCCACGCGCCCTGGCCCGCTCGTGCATGAAACAGCTCCTGATGGTTAGGATCGCAGACCACGCCGATCACCGGTTCGCCCTCACAGACGACGGCCAGCGAGACGCACCAGTTAGGCAGGCCATTGACGAAGCAGGCGGTGCCATCGATCGGATCAACGACCCAGATAAAAGGCGCGCCCTGGACCTCGCCACCGCTCTCTTCGCCATAGACGGCATCCTCAGGAAAACGCTCGGCAATTAACGACTTAATTAATGCCTCAACGTTACGATCAGCCTCGCTGACCACATCCTGCAAATCCCTTTTGTGTTCCACTACCAATGTCTGACGCTGTTGATACCATGACAAAGCCCGGCTGCCCGCAGCACGGGCAATGTCGCAGGCGTAACGATAACGCGCGTCTATTTCAGAATGCGAAGCGGATGACATCTTTTCCTCTTATGATTTTTTTGCCATAACGAACGGAAGGTGCGCCTGAGCAGGCGGTCTGGCTGTAATGTTTTCTTAGCTATTGTTAAGAAAGGCTTCATTAAGCCGCAGATAAGCAGCAATGGCAAGATGGCGGGAAGTCAGGAAAGCGGCTTTTTATTCAGACGAAAGCTGGCATCCGCCAGCCCGGCAGCAGAGGATCGGGTTTTACAGGGTTCTGCTGGTCGCCAGCGCCATTAAACGCGGATAAAAAATAAAAAACAGCGCTTCCAGCTGATCATAGTGTTGGGTGAAATCATGGTAGGAGTCGCGCAGTGCCGCCAGGCGTGGACGGCGGCTGGCCATGCCGTGCAGCACCCGCTCAAGCCGTGCAGGCTGGGCATAATGCTCAAACCAGCGCTCACGCCACATCACAGCATTGAGTTCCTGAAATTCAGTGGGGGTATCTGGCAGTTGCGGCAGGATTTCGCGCTCGGCGGCGGCAGAAAACTGCACCAGCGTCTGCTCGGGTGTGAAACGCTGCCAGTGGCGAGCCAAAAAATGGTCCCAGATGACATCCAGTGTGATGGGTGCCACGCGATACGTTTCCGCACGGAACAGCTGACGGGCGCTGCGCACTTCCGGCAGCCCATCGGTCATCACATCCAGACGACGATGCATCAGAATGCCGTCTGCAACAGGTGCAGACCAGTGCTGGTGCGGGTTGCCACGCACAAAGTCGGCCATTAAATTGCCGAGTAAGGAGCTGTTGGCCAGCTTAGCCAGATGGAGATGCGCAAGAAAGTTCATGCCGCATTATAGGCTGAACTGCCTTAGCGCAGCCAGTTGTTCAGAATTGGTCGTTTTTCCGCTAAACTGTGCCGCCTGTTTTTGCCTGAGAAAGAACATTTCAATGCGTGTCGCTGATTTTGCTTTTGAACTGCCCGAATCCCTGATTGCTCACTATCCCCAGGCGCAGCGCAGTGGCTGTCGCCTGCTGTCGCTCGATGGCCCCAGCGGGGCCTTGTCGCACGGTGTTTTCACCGACGTGCTGGATAAGCTGAATCCAGGCGATCTGCTGGTGTTCAACAACACCCGCGTGATTCCGGCGCGCGTCTTTGGCCGTAAAGCCAGCGGTGGCAAAATCGAAATGCTGGTAGAGCGGATGCTCGACGATAAGCGCGTACTGGCACATGTGCGCGCCTCGAAAGCACCAAAGCCGGGCGCAGAACTGCTTCTGGGTGAAGATGAGAGCGTGAAAGCGACGATGGTGGCACGCCACGATGCGCTATTTGAGATTGTCTTTGATGATGAGCGCGCGGTGCTCGATATTCTCAACAGCGTCGGCCATATGCCGCTGCCGCCCTATATTGACCGTCCGGATGAAGAGGCGGATCGCGAGCTTTATCAGACGGTTTACAGCGCCCGTCCGGGTGCTGTCGCGGCCCCGACCGCCGGTCTGCATTTCGATGAACCGCTGCTGCAGGCGCTGAAAGAGAAGGGCGTTGAAATGGCGTTTGTGACGCTGCATGTTGGGGCGGGGACTTTCCAGCCGGTGCGTGTCGAGACCATCGAAGAGCATCACATGCACGCAGAATATGCCGAAGTGCCGCAGGAGGTTGTTGACGCGGTGCTGGCCTGTAAAGCGCGCGGCAATAAGGTGGTCGCCGTCGGCACCACCTCCGTCCGTTCGCTGGAGAGCGCCGCCAAAGCGAGTCAGGATGCTCTGATTGCGCCGTTCTTCGACGATACCCAGATTTTCATCTATCCGGGCTATGAGTATCAGGTGATCGATGCGCTGATCACCAACTTCCATTTGCCCGAATCGACGCTGATTATGCTGGTCTCGGCATTCGCCGGTTATCAGCACACCATGGCGGCGTATCACGCAGCCGTGGCTGAGCAATATCGTTTCTTCAGTTATGGTGACGCGATGTTTATCAGCAAAAATCCGCAGGCGCCGCTGGAAAAAGTGGGCGACTGATTTATTAACCGATAGCCGGAACCGCCTTAATAGCGTGAAGGTTGTATACATTGGACTGTTTCTCCAATGGGGGCTTTGTGAAATTTGAACTTGATACTACAGACGGGCGCGCACGCCGTGGCCGTCTGATTTTTGATCGCGGTGTGGTGGAAACCCCTGCGTTTATGCCTGTCGGCACCTATGGCACCGTGAAAGGCATGACGCCGGAAGAAGTGCAGGAGACTGGCGCACAGATCATTCTGGGCAATACCTTCCACCTCTGGCTGCGTCCGGGCCAGGAGATCATGAAACTGCATGGCGATCTGCATGATTTTATGCAGTGGAAAGGGCCGATTCTGACCGACTCCGGCGGCTTCCAGGTCTTCAGCCTGGGTGACATCCGCAAAATCACCGAAGCGGGCGTTCACTTCCGTAACCCGATCAATGGCGACCCGATCTTCCTCGATCCGGAAAAATCGATGGAGATTCAGTATGACCTCGGTTCCGACATCGTCATGATCTTCGATGAATGTACGCCCTATCCGGCGGACTGGGACTATGCCAAACGCTCCATGGAGATGTCGCTGCGCTGGGCGCGACGCAGCCGTGATCGTTTCGACAGCCTGGGGAATAAAAATGCGTTGTTTGGCATTATCCAGGGCTCGGTTTACGAAGATTTACGAGATGTCTCGGTGAAAGGTCTGGTAGAGATTGGCTTTGATGGGTACGCTGTGGGCGGCCTGGCGGTGGGTGAGCCCAAGCAGGACATGCACCGTATTCTTGAGCACGTCTGTCCGCAGCTTCCGCAGGATAAACCACGTTATCTGATGGGTGTCGGCAAGCCAGAAGATCTGGTTGAAGGCGTCCGTCGCGGCGTCGATATGTTTGACTGCGTGATGCCTACCCGTAATGCCCGAAATGGTCACCTGTTTGTGACTGAGGGTGTGGTGAAAATCCGCAACGCCCGATACAAAGATGACACTGCGCCGCTGGATGCGGAGTGTGATTGTTACACCTGTCGCAATTATAGCCGCGCCTACTTGTATCATCTCGACCGTTGTAACGAAATACTGGGCGCGCGTCTGAACACTATCCACAATTTGCGCTATTACCAGCGTCTGATGGCAGGTTTACGCCAGGCCATTGAAGAGGGTAAATTAGAACACTTTGTAACTGAGTTTTACCAACGGACGGGCAAAGAAGTTCCGCCATTAACGTCTGATAATTCATCAATGAGGGAAATTTAATGAGCTTATTCATTTCTGACGCCGTGGCTGCAGCTGGCGCACCGTCTCAGGGAAGTCCGTATTCTCTGGTGATCATGCTGGTGGTGTTTGGTCTGATTTTCTACTTCATGATCCTGCGTCCGCAGCAGAAACGTGCGAAAGAGCACAAGAAGCTGATGGATTCCATCTCTAAGGGTGATGAAGTGCTGACCAGCGGTGGCCTGGTAGGACGCGTAACGAAAGTCTCTGACACGGGATACGTCGCTATCGCGCTGAATGACACCAATGAAGTCGTCGTTAAACGTGATTTCGTCGCTGCCGTGCTGCCTAAAGGCACTATCAAGGCGCTGTAATTCTTTCTTCCCTAAGGGAACTGCCGTGTTAAATCGTTATCCTTTGTGGAAGTATGTGATGCTGGTCGTCGTGATTCTCGTCGGCCTGCTCTATGCGCTTCCCAACCTGTATGGTGAGGATCCGGCCGTTCAAATCACTGGTGCGCGCGGAAGCGCCGCCAGTGAGCAGACGTTGGATCAAATTCAGTCCGCATTAAAACAAGACAATATCCAGAGCAAATCTGTTGCGCTGGAAAATGGTGCGATTACCGCGCGCTTCAACAATACGGATGTGCAGTTACGCGCCCGTGAAGCCATCATGAAAGCGCTGGGTGAGAACTACGTTGTCGCGCTGAACCTTGCGCCAGCCACGCCGCGCTGGCTGAGCATGCTGTCAGCAGAGCCGATGAAACTCGGTCTCGACCTGCGTGGTGGTGTGCACTTCCTGATGGAAGTGGACATGGACACCGCGCTCAGCAAGCTGCAGGAGCAGAATGCTGACACGCTGCGTAGCGATCTGCGCACCAAAAATATCCCTTATACCACCGTCAACAAAATCGCGAACTACGGCGTGGAAATTCGTTTCCGTGACGCTGCCAGTCGTGATGCGGCGATCTCCTGGCTCTCCTCGCGTCATCAGGATCTGGTGATCAACAGCAGCGGCAGCGATGCGCTGCGTGCCACCATGAGCGATGCCCGTCTCAGCGAAGCGCGTGAATATGCGGTTCAGCAGAACATTACGATTCTGCGTAACCGTGTAAACCAGCTTGGCGTGGCGGAACCGCTGGTTCAGCGTCAGGGCTCCGATCGCATCGTAGTTGAGCTGCCGGGTATTCAGGATACGGCGCGTGCCAAAGAGATTCTGGGCGCAACCGCGACGCTGGAATTCCGTCTGGTGAACACCAGCGTAGATCCTACTGCGGCGGCCAGTGGCCGTGTTCCGGGTGACTCAGAAGTTAAAGACATGCGTGATGGCCAGCCGGTCGTGCTCTACAAGCGGGTGATCCTGACCGGTGACCACATCACCGACTCGACGTCCAGCATGGATGAGTACAACCAGCCACAGGTGAACATTTCACTTGATAGCGCAGGCGGTAACATCATGTCCAACTTCACCAAGGACAACATCGGCAAGCCGATGGCGACCCTGTTTGTGGAGTATAAGGACAGCGGTAAAAAAGATGCTAACGGCCGTTCAATTCTGGTGAAACAGGAAGAGGTGATTAACGTCGCTAATATCCAGTCTCGCCTGGGGAACAGCTTCCGCATCACCGGTATCAACAACCCGAACGAAGCGCGTCAGCTGTCGCTGCTGCTGCGTGCCGGTGCGTTGATTGCGCCCATCCAGATTGTGGAAGAGCGTACGATCGGGCCGACCATGGGTCAGCAAAACATTACTCAGGGTCTGGAAGCCTGCCTGTGGGGTCTGCTCGCCTCGATCCTGTTTATGGTGGTGTTCTACAAGAAGTTTGGTCTGATTGCGACGAGTGCGCTGCTGGTTAACCTGGTGCTGATTGTCGGCGTCATGTCCCTGCTGCCTGGTGCGACCCTGACCATGCCGGGTATTGCCGGTATCGTGTTAACACTGGCGGTAGCAGTCGATGCTAACGTACTGATTAACGAACGTATTAAAGAAGAGCTGCGTAACGGGCGCTCGGTTCAGCAGGCAATTCATGAGGGCTACAAAGGCGCCTTCTCCAGTATTGTCGATGCGAACGTGACCACCCTGATCAAAGTTATCATTCTTTACGCGGTCGGCACCGGTTCGATCAAAGGCTTTGCTATTACCACCGCAATTGGTATCGCGACCTCAATGTTCACCGCGATTATCGGTACCCGTGCCATTGTTAACCTGGTTTACGGTGGCAAACGCATCAACAAGCTGTCTATCTGAGGAGTGCGTTGTGGCACAGGAATATAACATTGAGCAGTTAAACCACGGGCGTAAAGTCGTCGACTTTATGCGCTGGGATAAGCTGGCCTTCATCATTTCAGGACTGCTGATTCTTGCCGCGATTGCGATCGTGGGTGTGCGTGGTTTTAACTGGGGCCTCGATTTCACCGGTGGTACGGTGATTGAGATCGCGCTGGAAAAACCGGCCGACCTTGAAGTCCTGCGTGGTGATCTGGTGAAAGCGGGCTTTGACGAGCCGCTGGTGCAGAACTTTGGCAGCAGCCGTGACGTCATGGTGCGTATGGCACCGGTGACCGGCCCGGCGGGTACTGAGTTAGGCAATAAAGTGGTGTCGGTGATTAACCAGACTACCCAGCAAAACGCGACCGTTAAGCGCATTGAGTTCGTTGGCCCGAGTGTGGGTAGCGACCTGGCGCAGGCGGGTGCGATGGCGCTGCTGTCTGCACTGATTGCGATTCTGATCTATATCGGTTTCCGCTTTGAGTGGCGTCTGGCGCTGGGTACCGTGCTGGCGCTGGCGCATGACGTGATCATCACCTGCGGCCTGCTGGCGCTGTTCCGCATTGAAATCGACCTGACAATTGTTGCCTCGCTGATGTCGGTGATTGGCTACTCGCTTAACGATAAAATTGTGGTCTCTGACCGTATTCGTGAAAACTTCCGTAAGATCCGTCGCGGCAGCTCTTACGATATTACGAACGTGTCACTGACACAGACGTTAAGCCGTACCCTGATTACCTCGCTGACGACGCTGGCGATGATCCTCATCCTGTTCGTGTTTGGTGGTGCGTTGCTGAAAGGCTTCTCACTGACCATGCTGATTGGTGTGACGATTGGTACGATTTCATCCATTTATGTCTCTTCGGCGCTGGCGCTGAAGCTGGGCATGAAGCGTGAACATATGATGGTGCAGAAAGTCGAGAAAGAGGGCGCCGATCAGCCTTCTATCCTGCCTTAATCACGCGTCAGAAATAAAAACGGGCAGCCAACAGGCTGCCCGTTTTTTTTGCACCGCGGCTATGGGTTAGCGGGTGCGGCAGGGGAAGTCTGAGTCGGCGCATCCCCGGTTACGTTATGCACGCGGACATAACCCAATTGCTCCGGTGTCAGGCCACTGAGCCGCAGCGGGATGCTGGTCGAATGCTGGGGCAGCAACGAGGCCGGCACCGTGACGGTCTGGCTCAGACTGTCGCTGTTCAGCGGTTTACCGGTCGCCGGGTCGAGCTCACCCCAGATCACCGTCGCATGCAGGGCGGGCAGAGGCCGGTCGTCCATTGAACGCACAGTCAGGGTTGCCCGCGAGCCGCTGGCTTCAGCGGTCACAGGCGACAGCGTCAGTCGCAGTGTGCCGAGCTGGGTTTGCAGCGCCACTGGCGTTTTCGCCTGCGGCACCAGCCATGCGCCTTGTTGCAACTGACTGTTAAGCTGTCCCTGGATTTCCAGTGCACTGGCCTGCGTGGTCAGGTGCTGCATCTGCTGATTTAGCTGACTTACTTCCTGATGCAGCTCTCTGACCTGCGGATTGCCTGCCGTGGTGCTGCAGCCGCTCAGCGTTACCAGAGAGAGCACCACCGGAATCCAAACCATCCTGCTCATAAGTTATCCTTGTCCGTTATTTTGGAATACGTAAAACCTGGCCAGGATAGATCTTATCAGGATGCGAGAGCATTGGCTTATTCGCTTCGAAAATCTTGTTATATTCGTTAGCGTTGCCGTAAACCTGTTTGGAAATCGCGCTCAGCGTATCGCCTTTTTTCACGGTGTACAGCTCTGACTCGACCGCGGTATCTGTCACGGTCACCTTGTCTTCAACTTTCGTGATGCCTGCAACGTTACCTGCAGCAATCAGAATCTTTTCTTTCAGCTCCTGGGACAGGCCATCTCCGGTCACGGTCACGGTATCGCCATTGACCTTGACGTCGACCTTGTCGCTGTCAGGCAAGCCGAGCTTGTTAATGTGATCCTGCAGCTTTTTATTCTGGTCATCTCCGCCGTTTACCGCGTCCCAGAGTTTTTCACCGGCTTCTTTCACAAAGTTAAACAGACCCATACAACCTCCAGAGTGTTAGTGGAAAATTTTACTTGCAGCTCTTAAAGCGTAGTCCCTTTTGCCGCAGACGAAATTTAGCCGCGTTTATCCTGCGATGAGAAGCCCGGTAAAGGCACGGAAGAGATTTTGTTGATTCGCAGTTCGCGCTACACTGTCAGACCCATCACTCTCGCGTCAGGAAACGTCATGCATTGCCCATTCTGCTCCGCTGTGGACACCAAAGTGATTGATTCTCGTCTGGTTAGTGAAGGCTCTTCGGTGCGTCGCCGCCGCCAGTGCCTGGTGTGTCATGAACGCTTCACCACCTTTGAGGTGGCGGAACTGGTGATGCCACGCGTGGTGAAGAGCAATGATGTGCGCGAGCCTTTTAATGAAGACAAAATGGCCAGCGGGATGATGAAAGCGCTTGAGAAACGTCCGGTGAGTGCCGATGCGGTTGAAAGCGCTGTGAACCATATTAAAACGCAGTTGCGTGCGACTGGCGAACGCGAGATCCCCAGTAAACTGATTGGCAATCTGGTGATGGATGAGCTGAAGAAGCTCGATAAAGTGGCCTATATTCGCTTCGCCTCAGTTTACCGCAGCTTTGAAGATATTCGTGATTTTGGCGAAGAGATCGCCCGGTTACAGGATTAAACCATGGATGAACTTTACATGGCGCGCGCGCTGGAACTGGCGCGACGCGGTCGTTTTACGACCATGCCGAACCCCAATGTCGGCTGCGTGATTGTGCGCGATGGCGAAGTAGCAGGCGAGGGCTGGCATCAGCGTGCCGGTGAACCGCATGCCGAAGTTCACGCCCTGCGCATGGCGGGCGAAAAAGCCCGTGGTGCAACCGCCTATGTCACGCTGGAGCCCTGCAGCCATCATGGTCGCACACCGCCCTGTTGTGATGCGCTGATTGCTGCTGGCGTTAGCCGTGTTGTGGCTGCGATGCAGGACCCCAATCCGCAGGTCGCAGGACGCGGGCTGCACCGTCTGCATCAGTCAGGCATTGCGGTCAGCCACGGCCTGATGATGCCGGAAGCGGAAGCGCTGAATCGCGGCTTCCTCAAGCGGATGCGCACCGGCTTTCCCTGGATTCAGCTCAAGCTGGGCGCGTCACTGGATGGCCGCACGGCAATGGCCAGCGGTGAAAGCCAGTGGATAACGTCGGCTGCGGCCCGCCGGGATGTCCAGCGTCTGCGTGCGCAAAGCGCCGCAATCCTCAGCAGCAGCGCTACGGTGCTGGCGGACGATCCCTCGCTGACGGTACGCTGGTCTGAACTTGATCCGGAGAGCCAGTCACTGCTTGATGAACAGCAACTGCGTCAGCCGGTGCGGGTGATTGTTGACAGTCAGAATCGCGTCACGCCGCAACATCGGCTCATTTCTCAGCCGGGCGAAACCTGGCTGATGCGTCATCAGCCGGATCAGCAACACTGGCCCGCTGAGGTGACGCAGATTGCCGTGCCGCTGCGCGAACAGCAGCTGGATCTGGTGGCGATGATGATGCTGCTGGGACAGAAACAGATTAACAGCGTCTGGGTTGAAGCGGGTGCCTCACTGGCCGGGGCGCTGTTGCAGGCCGGACTGGTCGATGAACTGATTGTTTATCTGGCACCTAAGCTGTTGGGTCATGAAGGACGTGGCCTGTGTCAGCTGCCGGGGCTCCGCTCGCTCGCTGACGCGCCTGCCTTCCGTTTCAGCGACGTCCGGCAGGTCGGTGACGATTTACGCCTGACCCTGACACCCCAATAACACGGTCGGAAAAGCGAGAGCACGCCGCCCAAGAGTATGATAGAATCCGCCCCCCTGCGCGGGGCTAACCAAACCCCTGAAAGGATAAGTATGAAAGTTATCGAAGCTGCTGTTGCAACGCCTGAGGCCAATCTTGCCATCGTTATTGCGCGTTTTAACAACTTCATTAATGACAGCCTGCTGGATGGCGCAGTTGATGCCCTGAAACGTATCGGCCAGGTCAAAGATGACAATATCACCGTAGTCTGGGTGCCAGGTGCCTACGAACTGCCTCTGGCAGCCCGTGCGCTGGCTAACTCCGGCAAATATGATGCGATTATCGCACTCGGCACCGTCATTCGTGGAGGCACTGCCCACTTCGAATATGTGGCGGGTGAAGCCAGCTCCGGTATCGCCAGCGTTGCCATGAACAGCGATATTCCTGTCGCGTTTGGCGTGCTGACCACGGAAAGCATCGAGCAGGCCATTGAGCGTGCCGGCACCAAAGCGGGTAACAAAGGTGCTGAAGCGGCTCTGACTGCGCTCGAAATGATCAACGTATTGAAAGCCATTAAAGCCTGATTTTTGTAAGGGGAATTTTGTGAAACCTGCTGCTCGTCGTCGCGCCCGTGAGTGCGCTGTTCAGGCGCTTTACTCCTGGCAGTTGTCGAATAACGACATTGCCGATGTGGAATACCAGTTTCTGGCGGAACAGGACGTCAAAGACGTCGACATTACCTACTTCCGCGAACTGCTGTCCGGTGTGGCGACCAACAGTGCGTATCTGGATGGACTGATGAAGCCCTATCTGTCGCGTCAGCTCGAAGAGCTGGGCCAGGTAGAAAAAGCTATCCTGCGCATCTCGCTGTATGAGCTGAGCAAACGTAACGATGTGCCTTATAAAGTGGCCATCAACGAAGGGATTGAGCTGGCGAAAGTCTTCGGTGCCGAAGACAGTCATAAATTTGTTAACGGCGTGCTGGATAAAGCCGGTCCACAAATTCGACCCACTCGCAAATAAACAAAAAGGCCGGCTTGCCGGCCTTTTTTCATTAAGGGTTAAGCGGAACGCAATTATGTCTTGTGGTGAATTTGAACTCATCGCACGCTACTTCAACCGCAGAACACGCAGCCGCCGTGATGTCGAACTCGGCATCGGTGACGATTGTGCGTTACTTAGCGTGCCGGAAAAACAGACGCTGGCGATCAGCACCGATACCCTGGTCGCGGGTGTGCACTTCTTACGGGATATTCATCCTGCCGATCTGGGTTACAAAGCCCTGGCTGTGAATCTCAGCGACCTTGCTGCTATGGGCGCCGATCCCGCCTGGCTGACGCTGGCCTTAACGTTGCCGCAGGTCGATGAAAGCTGGCTCTCGGCCTTTAGTGAAAGCCTGTTTGAACTGCTGGAATATTACGATATGCAGCTGGTGGGTGGTGACACCACACGTGGCCCGCTGAGTCTGACGCTGGCGATTCACGGTCTGTTGCCGCAGGGCCGCGCCCTGAAACGATCCGGCGCGAAGCCGGGCGACTGGATCTTCGTGACCGGTACGCTGGGTGACAGCGCGGCGGGTCTGGCGTTGCTGCAGCATCACTGTCGCATCAACGATCCGGCAGTGCATGAAGCGCTGATTAAACGTCATCTGCGTCCGATGCCGCGCATTCTGCAGGGTCAGGCACTGCGTTCGCTGGCTTCCTCTGCAGTGGATATTTCCGACGGTCTGATTTCCGATCTCGGCCATGTGCTGAAAGCCAGCGGCTGCGGCGCGCGGCTTAACCTGGATGCGTTGCCGCTGTCGGCGGCCCTGCGCGACCACTTCGAGCCTGAGCAGGTACTGCGCTGGGCGCTGAGTGGCGGCGAAGACTATGAACTCTGCTTCACTGTGCCAGAGGTTAATCGCGGCGCGCTGGATGTGGCGCTG
Source organism: Pantoea sp. MT58 (assembly GCF_014495885.1). Lineage (NCBI taxonomy): Bacteria > Pseudomonadati > Pseudomonadota > Gammaproteobacteria > Enterobacterales > Erwiniaceae > Pantoea > Pantoea sp. MT58. The sequence goes on along the minus strand of NZ_CP061083.1, from coordinate 3,113,172 downwards.
GGGCATCTGGGCGTGCCTTATACCTGCATCGGACAAATAGCACCGGAGTCGGAAGGCTTGACGCTGCTGGATAATGGCAAGCCCGCCACCTTCCGTCACAAAGGGTTTGATCACTTTGATGCTAAATAACGACGTGGCCAAACGTCGCCTGCGGATGAGCAATCCCTGGCATTTGCTGGCGACCGGTTTCGGCAGCGGATTAAGCCCGGTTGTGCCGGGCACTATGGGATCGCTGGCGGCCATCCCATTCTGGTGGCTGATGACTTTCCTGCCGCAGGATCTCTATTCGCTGGTGGTGCTGGTGGGTATCTGCGTCGGCGTTTATCTCTGCCATCGCACCGCCAAAGATATGGGCGTACACGATCACGGCAGTATTGTCTGGGATGAGTTTATCGGCATGTGGATTACGCTGATGGCGATTCCGGTCAACAGCTGGCAATGGGTGCTGGGGGGCTTTGTGCTGTTCCGTATTCTTGATATGTGGAAGCCATGGCCGATTCGCTGGTTTGACCGCAATGTGCATGGCGGCATGGGCATTATGGTTGATGACATTATTGCTGGCGTGATTTCCGCTGCCATGCTCTATGGAATCGGGGTCTGGCTGGCGGCTTAACCGCCATGCTAAACGCCTGATAAGAGGTGACGCCCGGGAAGGGCGTCACGTCAGGTTTACTCGAAACCTACCGCCTGATGTGGCTGATAGACCTCTTCCAGCAGGGTAATTTCCTCGTCACTCAGCGTGACATCCACCGCCTTCACCAGATCGTCAAACTGCTCAGCACGCGACGCGCCAATAATCGGTGCCGTGACGGCAGGTTTGCTCAGCAGCCAGGCCAGGGCCACCTGCGCCCGCGTTACGCCTTTACCTTCCGCCACCAGCGCCAGTCGTTCTGCAATCGCGGCATCGTTCTCTTCGGTGTTGTCATAAAGCTTTGCCATTACCTGGTCAGATGCAGAGCGCGCGGTGTTTTCACCCCACGGGCGGGTCAGCTTGCCGCGCGCCAGCGGACTCCAGGGCAGCACGGCGATCTGCTCCTTCAGGCAGAGAGGATGCATTTCCCGTTCCTCTTCGCGCTGAATCAGGTTGTACTGATCCTGCATGCTGACAAAGCGGTGCCAGCCCTGTTCAGACTGCATCTGCAACGCCTGAGCAAACTGGCTGGCGTGCATCGACGAGGCACCGATGTAGCGGGCTTTGCCAGACTGCACGACGTCATGCAGCGCTTCCAGCGTCTCCTCCAGCGAGGTGTTGTAGTCCCAGCGGTGAATCTGCAGCAGATCGACATACTCCATGCCGAGGCGCTGCAGGCTGTCATCAATGGATTGCAGGATATTCTTGCGCGACAGGCCCTGTGAAAGATTAGTCAGGGGGAAATAGACTTTGGTGGCGACAACAACCTCTTCGCGGCGGGCGAAATCCTTCAGCGCCCGGCCCAGGATCTCTTCGCTGCTGCCATCAGAGTAGCTGTTAGCCGTATCGAAGAAGTTGATACCTGCATCCAGTGCCTGCTGGATTAGCGGACGGCTGCTTGCTTCTGGCAGCGTCCAGGCGTGGTTGCCACGCGTTGGCTCGCCATAGGTCATACAACCGAGACAGAGACGAGACACCTGCAGATCGGTGCTACCGAGTTGAATCGTATTCATGGTGAAGGCTCCTGCGAAAGTGCAAAGGTTACAGCATAGCAGGATGTTGCGCTCCCTGAGGGGGAGCGCAGAGAAGGGAGGTTACTGCGCCAGCCAGCGGGCGATCTGTTGCTGAATGCCTTCCGCGTCAAGCAGATAGTCATGACGCACTTCATCCTGCGTACCCTGCGGGATAAATTCATCCGGCAGACCGATGTTCAGCACCGGAACAGCCAGACGTTTCGCCATGATAAATTCATTCACGCCACTGCCTGCACCGCCTTTGATTGCGCCTTCTTCCAGCGTAATCAGTGAGTCGTGCGTGGCAGCGAGCTCAGCAATCAGCGCTTCATCCAGCGGCTTTACAAAGCGCATATCGACCAGGGTCGCATTCAATGCTTCCGCTGTGGCGGCGGCTTCTGGCAACAGAGTGCCGAAGTTCAGAATTGCCAGCTTTTCACCCTGGCGTTTCACGACCGCTTTACCCAGCGGCAGGCTCTGCAGGGGTGCCAGCGGTGTACCGACACCGGTGCCGCGCGGATAGCGCACTGCACTTGGGCCAGCCTGATAGTGATAGCCGGTGTAGAGCATCTGCCGACACTCATTCTCATCGCTTGGGGTCATGATCACCATATCCGGCACACAGCGCAGATAGGCGAGATCAAACGCGCCCTGGTGAGTCTGACCGTCCGCACCCACAATACCACCGCGATCAATGGCAAACAGGACCGGCAGTTTCTGGATGGCGACGTCGTGAATCAGCTGATCATAGGCACGCTGCAGGAACGTCGAGTAGATGGCAACAATCGGTTTGTAGCCGCCAATCGCCATACCCGCTGCGAAGGTCACCGCATGCTGCTCGGCGATTGCCACATCAAAATACTGTTTCGGGAACTCACGGGAGAAGGCCACCATGCCAGAGCCTTCACGCATCGCCGGGGTAATCGCCATCAGCTTCGGATCGTCGGCAGCCATTTCGCACAGCCAGTTACCAAAGATTTTGGAGTAGCTCGGCAGACCTTCCGCACTTTTTGGCAGTTCGCCAATCGCCGGGTCAAATTTAGGCACGGCGTGCCAGGCAATCGGATCTTCCTCTGCCGGCGCGTAGCCTTTGCCTTTCTTCGTCATGATATGCAGGAACTGCGGCCCTTTCAGGCTGCGCATGTTGCTCAGCGTATTGACCAGCGTCAGCACATCGTGGCCGTCAACCGGGCCGATGTAGTTAAAGCCCAGCTCTTCAAACAGCGTACCCGGCACGACCATGCCTTTGAGGTGTTCTTCGGTGCGTCTTACCAGCTCTTTAATCGGCGGCAGGCTGGTCAGCACACGCTTGCTGCCTTCGCGCAATCGCGCGTAGGTTTTACCTGACAGGATTTGCGCCAGGCGGTTATTCAGCGCACCGACGTTTTCAGAGATCGACATCTCGTTGTCGTTGAGGATGACCAGCATATCCGGCTTGATATCACCGGCATGATTCATCGCTTCAAACGCCATGCCCGCCGTGATCGCGCCATCGCCGATAATACAGGCGGTGCGACGGCCCTGGCCTTCACGTTCAGCCGCCGCGGCCATGCCGAGACCGGCACTGATCGAGGTCGATGAGTGTCCGACGCTTAAGACGTCATATTCACTTTCACCGCGCCACGGAAACGGGTGCACGCCATTTTTCTGACGAATGGTGCCGATGCGATCGCGGCGACCGGTCAGAATTTTATGCGGATAAGCCTGATGACCCACGTCCCACACCAGATGGTCAAAGGGGGTGTTATAGACATAATGCAGCGCGACCGTCAGTTCGACTACGCCCAGACCCGACGCAAAATGGCCGCTGGAGCGGCTTACACTGTCTAACAGATACTGACGCAGTTCATCACACAGCGCAGGCAACTTCTCTTTGGGCAGGGCGCGCAGCTCCTGAACCGTGTTTGCCAGCGCCAGTGTCGGGTATTTAGCAATATCAAAACTCATCAGAGACTCATTATGGAAGTTATTTGTCGCGTTCAATTATGAAGCTCGCCAGCGCCTGCAGTGCTGTAGTGTTATAAGAGTGCGCAGCGAGCAATTCTAAAGCATCAAGAGCTTCCTGATACAAATCCCGCGCTTTTGCACGGGCATTTTCAAGGCCTAACAATGAAGGATAGGTGCTTTTTCCCAGATCCTGATCGGCACCCTGGCGTTTTCCGATCACGGCCGTATCACCGACCACATCGAGAATGTCGTCCTGCACCTGAAACGCGAGACCAATAGCCTCAGCATAGCGGTCAAGCAGCGGCAGCGCTTCACGGCCCGCATCGCCTGCCGTTAACGCGCCTAACCGGACTGCTGAGCGGATCAGCGCGCCGGTTTTGTGGCGGTGGATCTGTTCAAGCTGGTCCAGATCGACAGATTTGCCTTCCGCCGCTAAATCCAGCGCCTGTCCGCCACACATCCCGGCCACGCCGCTGGCCTTAGCCAGTTCGGAGAGCATCATCAGACGGTATTCGGCACTGACACCCGGCATCGCTTCATCTGCCAGGATAGAGAAGGCCAGCGTCTGCAGGGCGTCGCCCGCCAGAATCGCCGTATCTTCGCCATATTTAATGTGACAGGTTGGCTGCCCGCGACGCAGTGCGTCATCGTCCATCGCAGGGAGATCGTCATGTATCAGAGAGTACGCATGGATGCATTCAACCGCGGCGGCGGGCGCATCCAGACTCGCCGGGTCGGCGTGGAGCATTTCACCGGTAGCGTAGACCAGAAAAGGACGCAGGCGTTTACCGCCTAATAATGCCCCATAATGCATGGCATTCACCAGAGGAGAACTCTGAAAAGGAAGTGGCTCTATAAAACGCGTCAGGGCAGCGTTCACCTGCTGCTGATAAACGTCGAGTAATCGGGCGAAATCCATTAGTCGTTTTCCGGCGTGAAAGCGGTGAGGTCGGCCTCTTTATCATCGTTCAGCAGAATACGAACCCGCTGTTCAGCCTGCTGCAGCGTCTGCTGGCCATTTCGCGCCAGCTGCACGCCGCGCTCAAATTCGTTCAGGGCTTCTTCAAGCGGCAGTTCACCACTTTCCAGACGGCTGACAATCTGCTCCAGCTGCTGCAATGACGTTTCAAAGCTGGCTGGCTGTTCGGCTTTTTTCGGCATATTTCGTGTCGACTCACGGTTGGGACATTATCTCGCAATCGGTCATGGTAGCTGAGACCCAATGATTAGCAAAATAATCAATGCGGCGGCTGATGAAGAAGCAGTCACCTGACAAAGGTGATATACTCCCGCGCCTCGGATGCGGTTGCGCCTTGCAGCCCGCAATTTTGTGATTTTACCAGCTAAGTGCCGCCTGTTTTAGCACTTATTTGCCCAACGAAGCTGTGTCGCCATGAAGTTTATCATCAAGTTATTTCCTGAAATCACCATCAAGAGTCCGTCGGTGCGTTTGCGCTTTATCAAGATTCTTGCCAGCAATATTCGCAACGTCCTGAAAACCGTCAGCGACGATATCGCCGTTGTGCGCTACTGGGATCACATTGAAGTGCGGTCAAAAAATGCAGCGCTGGCGGATATTATTCCCGATGAGCTCGCCCGCATTCCCGGTATTCATCACGTTTTAGCGGTCGAAGATCGCGAGTACACGGATATTCATCACATCTTTGAACAGACGTTAGCGCAGTATCGCGACAGTCTGGAAGGAAAGAGTTTCTGTGTGCGTGTTAAGCGTCGTGGCAAGCATAGCTTCAGTTCGCAGGATGTGGAGCGCTATGTAGGCGGCGGTCTGAACCAGCATATCGAAAGCGCCCGCGTGCAGCTTAAAAATCCGGACGTGACGGTGAATCTGGAAGTTGAAGAGAATCGTCTGACGCTGGTGACTGCGCGCTACGAAGGCCTGGGTGGCTTCCCGATTGGCACGCAGGAAGATGTGCTGTCGCTGATTTCCGGCGGTTTCGACTCCGGCGTCTCCAGCTATATGCTGCTGCGTCGCGGCAGCCGTGTGCATTACTGCTTCTTTAACCTTGGTGGAGCCGCCCATGAGATTGGCGTCCGTCAGGTTGCGCACTATCTGTGGAATCGTTTTGGTCGCTCACACCGCGTACGCTTTGTAGCGATCAATTTTGAGCCGGTCGTCGGTGAGATCCTCGAGAAAGTGGATGACGGCCAGATGGGCGTAGTGCTGAAACGCATGATGGTGCGGGCTGCCTCGACGATTGCTGAGCGCTACGGCGTACAGGCACTGGTCACCGGTGAAGCGGTAGGCCAGGTGTCGAGCCAGACGCTGACCAACCTGCGTCTGATCGATAACGCGTCGGATACGCTGATTCTGCGTCCGCTGATCTCTCATGACAAAGAGCACATTATCCGAATTGCCCGTGAAATCGGCACCGAAGATTTCGCCAGCACCATGCCGGAATATTGCGGCGTGATCTCAAAAAGCCCGACCGTGAAGGCGGTGAAAGCGAAGATTGAGGCGGAAGAGCAGAATTTCGACTTCACGATTCTCGATCGGGTTATCGAAGAAGCGACCAACGTCGATATCCGCACCATCGCTGAGCAGACAGAAGAGGAGGTGGTGGAAGTTGAGACCGTCGCCTTGCTGAGTGAGAACGATGTGGTGCTGGATATCCGATCTATCGATGAGCAGGAAGAGAAGCCTCTGACGCTAAACGCGACGGAAGTGAAATCGCTGCCGTTCTATAAACTCAGTACGCAGTTTGGCGATCTCGATCAGAATCGCACCTGGCTACTCTATTGCGATCGCGGTGTGATGAGCCGTCTTCAGGCGCTCTATCTGCATGAGCAGGGCTTTAAGAACGTTAAAGTTTACCGCCCGTAGTCACGTTTCAGAGCCAGTCAGCACCTGTTCAGGACTGACTGGCTTTCTCGTTTTAAGCCTTAGTATTTAAGCCTGATAGTCATAAATGCCGGGAGCCAGCACCAGTTGTGCGGCAACCTCGCGCGCCATCTCTTTTCCCACCAGCAGATCAATCAGCTTCAGCGCAAAATCCATTGCCGTGCCGGGTCCCTGGCTGGTCAGCAGATTAACGCGCGGATCCCAGACGACACGGCGCTCCATCCACTTATCTGCCGGAATGGTCTCTTTTAAGCCGGGGAATCCGGTCATGTTACCGACCGGGAAGAGATCGTGGGGGATCAATACGGTGCCTGCCGCTGCGCATATCGCGGCGACAATTTTCTCATTGAGATGAAACTGACGCACCGTTTCGACTAACAGCGGACTGTCACGGAAAGTCTCAGCCCCTTTAAGGCCACCAGGCAGGACGATGGCGGCGAAGTCATTGTCGGCGACTTCAACCAGTGTGACGTCAGCCAGCAGACGCACACCGCGAGAGCAGACGATCTCCCGGCTGCCATCGCTTTCGACGCTGGCGGTAACAACGTTTAGCCCGGCCCGAACCAGCAGGTCGATAGTGGTGACAGCTTCGGTTTCTTCACTGCCATGTGCCAGGCAAACCAGCACCGATGCGTTCGCGGTCATAATGGGACTCCTTGCGTTTTACAATGTCATACAGACGGGTGTTCTCCGTCAGCACCAGGCCGTGCGTCCGGGCGCGGCGCAGCAGAAAGCCGCTGATATAGTCGATTTCGGTGAGCCGTTGCGCGCGAACATCCTGCAGCATTGAAGAGGTGTTGGCCGCAGTGCTTTCAATCACGTCGAAGACGATGTCCTGAAGGCTTTCACTGGCTATGCTCTGGCCTTCGCGCTCCATGACCCAACTGATCTCTTCACACAGTTGCGCGATCTGTTCCGGATAAGCACGCAGTGCACCGTTCTGACACGCATATTCCACGCTGAGCGGGTTGATGACGCAATTGACGGCCAGTTTGCGCCAGCAGGCGGCCCGGATATTGTCATGCCAGGCAACGTCGGGCAGGGCAGGGTGCAGGATATCGGCGAGATCGCTATAAGCGGCGCTTTTACGGTTGCCGGGGCCGATATGGGTGATACCACTGGCAATGTGTTTGATGACGGTGCCATCGCGCATCGCCGCATGGGTAGTGACGCCGCGCAGCAGTGGCTGAGTCAGCCCTTTCAGCTCTTCAAGCGTCCCCATGCCGTTGTGCAGCAGCAGCACCGGGCAGTTCTTCTGCAGCACGCTCTCCAGGTTTTTCACCGCAGGCGAGACCTGCGGGGCTTTGAGCGTGACGAGCAGCAGCTGGCTTTCCGCCAGAAAGAGCGGATCATTGGCAATAAACGTGCGGTTCGATATGTTGCCTTGTGGGTCAACCACATTGGCTGAACAGTAGGGCTGTGGCACCCGCAACCATCCCTGTACCTCATGTCCCTGGCGGGCCAGTGCTGTCAGCCAGACCTGTCCCAGCGCACCGCAACCTAACACGGTAATTTTCATGCTGCCTCCCGCTGGCGGGCTATCCATCTATTATTCATTGTCACACTTTCATTATAGCGTTGTGTGCAGCCTGATTTTATTTAGCACCTTAAGACGCGTATTATGCATGTCACTTTAGCGTCAGGAGAAGAAGAGATGCCATCTTTCGATATCGTTTCAGAGGTCGATCTGCAGGAAATTCGCAATGCGGTGGAGAATGCCAACCGTGAAGTGTCTACCCGCTTCGATTTCCGCAACGTGAGCGCCGAGTTTGAGCTCAACGAAAAGAATGAAACCATCAAGATCACCAGCGAGTCTGATTTTCAGGTTAAGCAGCTGGTCGATATTTTGCGTGAGAAGTTACTGAAGCGCGGGATTGAAGGCGGCGCCTTAGAGGTGCCCGAAGAGATTGAGCATAGTGGCAAAAGCTGGGCGGTCGATGCCAAACTGAAGAAAGGCATTGAAAGCGACGTCGCGAAGAAGCTGGTGAAGCTGATTAAAGACAGCAAGCTGAAAGTGCAGACCCAGATTCAGGGTGAAGCATTGCGTGTGACCGGCAAAGCACGTGATGATTTGCAGGGCGCGATGGCGATCGTGCGCGGCAGTAATCTGGGCCAGCCGTTCCAGTTTAAAAACTTCCGCGATTAAGCGTGATTGGCTGAGTTTTCAGCATGAATGCAGTGATATAAACCCGGATAATGCCGGGTTTTTTGTTATCTGGCAGGAGCAGCGCTGCATCGTTCCAAATTTGTGAGCCGTCTGAATGAAGGCGTGGTTTGTGACGTCAGTGGCATCGTGTGCTGGCTTGCATCTCTTTGAAGAAGTGGGTGTGAGCTGTAGGGCGTCTGTGCGATCACGCACTTGCTCAGGGAGCCTGTGCCTTTCGCAAAGACGCAAAAGCGCCATCCATGGCGGCTCATCGCGGGCCATCCATGGCCCGCGATGCTTTGCTACAGGCACAGGCTCCCATCGCTATGAATTTCTGAGTTGTCTGTAAGAATGGTTATGCGGGTTGGAGGTTGCTTAGAAACTTAAATGCGGGTGAACCATTCAGAAACTCAAAAGCTTAGGAGGCGAAGGGAATACGGCCAGAGGAGGAAAGCGTCCCGCGCCATGGATGGCGACTTTTGCGACTTTCCGATCTGACCTTGCCCCCTGCGCCAGCTCGATCCTGAAGCGAAACGAGCTGACGTTATCACCAAACTTTTTTAAGCTAGCAACTCCCCAGCAGCGCTTCCAGTTCAGGGCGGCTGGTGACCTTACTATCAATTTTGATATACGCGCTTTTCTCTTCCGGCACGATAAACACGGAGTTAACGCCAGGCTGCGCTTTCAGGCGCTGCTCCAGATTTGGCACAGCCAGAGCCGCATCACTCAGCACGATGCGCAGGCTACTGACATAAGGCGGCTCCTGCATCGTCATGCTGACAAACAGCCAGGCCGCAGCCACCATCGCGCCAACCAGGAACACGGTCTGAGCATCGAAATGACCAAATACCCAGCCACCCATACTGCCACCAACGGCCACACCCAGGAACTGGCTGGTGGAGTAGATCCCCATCGCCGTACCTTTATAACCTGCAGGGGACTCTTTACTGATCAGTGAAGGCAGGATGGCTTCCATCAGATTGAAGGCGAAGAAGAAGAGCTGAACACCCACGACCAGCGTCCAGAAATGACCTTCCGCGCCCCACAGTACAATCTCAGCAATGACAATCATCCCGACGCAGCCGACAAACACGCGCTTCATACGACGCTTCACTTCGGCATAAATAATAAACGGCACCACGCCGGCAAAGGCGATAAGCATAGTGGAAAGATAAACTTTCCAGTGCTCGGGGGCCGGGAATCCAGCCTGCTCAAACTGTCCGGGTAACGCCACAAAGCTCGACATCAGCAGAACATGCAGGCAGAAAATACCGATATTGAGCTTTACCAGACGCGGGTTAGCCAATACTTTGCGGAAGCTGCCTTTCACCATACCCGATTCACGGTTCAGGACATGATGTGAAGCGGACGGCACCACAAGCAGGGTAATCACGATACCCAGCGACGCCAGAATCGCAATCATCCAGAACAGCGCATGCAGACCCAGCGCGTGCGTAACAATCGGGCCGACGACCATAGCAATCGCGAAGGTCACGCCAAAACTGATGCCGATAAACGCCATTGCTTTGGTGCGGTTCTGCTCACGGGTTAAATCGGATAACAGGGCCATTACGGCAGCCGCAATCGCGCCTGAACCCTGCAGCGCACGACCCAGAATAATGCCCCAGATGGAATCGGTGCAGGCGGCGATAACGCTGCCCAGAACAAACAACAACAGTCCGCCGACAATTAACGGCTTACGGCCGATGCGGTCGGAGAGCAGACCAAAAGGAATCTGAAAGATTGCCTGGGCAAGGCCATAGATGCCAATTGCCAGACCGATTAAGGTTTCACTTGCGCCCTGTAATGCCATGCCATAAGTGGTCAGTACCGGCAGGACCATAAACATTCCCAGCATGCGCAGGGAAAAGACCGTACCGAGGCCCCATGTGGCGCGCAGCTCCACCGGAGTCATTTTATTATCGTTCATTCCAACCTCTGTTAATGTGCTGCTTTTATTCTAGGTGGCGGGGCAGGGCGGGTAAAACAATAGTTTTTAAGCAGTGGTAACAAAAAGAAAGGGCGCGATAATCGCGCCCTTTTCATGCTGTATCGGTGCCAGTTACCAGACGTAAGTCAGCAGGTCCTTTGAAGCCGGAGCCAGCGAATCTACCGACATCATCACGCTCAGCGCGGTGATGGTCACGATAGAAAAGACAAACAGCTTGCGTGCCCAGACACGGTCATCTGCGGTTTTGTAACCCGATAACGCCATGCCCAGCCACCAGACGCTGACCGCAGCAGCCACAACCAGATATTTGTAACCCGCGTAGCCACCCAGCGTCAGCATCAGCGTGGCAATCATAAACGCCAGAATATAGAGCGTAATATGATTCTTAGCCACGGAAATGCCTTTCACCACCGGCAGAACCGGGATGTTCGCTGCCTGATAATCTTTAAAGCGGAAGATAGCAATCGCGTACGAATGCGGCATCTGCCACAGGCTAAAGATCGCCAGCAGGATTAACGCACCAGCATCAAACTGGTTAGAGACTGCACAGTAGCCGATAACCGGCGGCGCAGCACCTGACAGACTGCCAATCAGCGTTCCGTAAACGGAATTACGCTTCATGTAGAGACTGTAGATACCCACGTACACCACGAAGCCCATCACCGCCAGCCACATGGCCAGCGGATTAGCACCGAAGTAGAGCAACGCAAAGCCGGCAATACCCAGCACAGTGGCATAAACCAGGCTTACTTTCGCGGAGATGAGGCCTTTTACCAGCACCCGATTCCTGGTTCTCTCCATCTTGATGTCAATGTCGCGGTCAATCACGTTGTTGAAAACACAACCCGATGCAACCACCAGTGACACGCCCACCAGGGTGATGAGAAACAGGGCGTAATCTGTGTTGCCTTTGGAAGCCAACAGAAATCCGCCGATCACAGAAATTAAATTCCCGAAAATAATTCCTGGTTTTGTAACTTGCAGGTATTGCTTAAACATTACGCGTGACTCTTTAGTGAGGCATCATGTTGTAGTTGAGGTTCCACATGATCCACAGTGAGCCCACTACGACAATCAGGATGATGATGGCCGAGAAAACAATGGCTACCATGTTCCAGCCACCCTCAGATTTGCTGTCTAAGTGCAGGAAGTAGACCAGGTGAACCAGCACCTGGATTACCGCACAAACCAGAACAACACCGAGGATAGTACCGTGAGATGCACTGCCATCCATTACCATCCAGAACGGGATGGCCGTCAGGATGATAGAGAGGATGAAGCCGATCATGTAGGACTTCACGCTACCGTGTGAAGCGCCATGTTCGTTAACAGAATGACTCATTACATGGCTCCCATCAGGTAAACAACGGTGAAGACGCAAATCCAGACCACGTCCAGGAAGTGCCAGAACAGGCTCAGACACATGATACGGGTGCGGTTAGTCGCGTTCAGGCCACGTTTAGAAACCTGGAACATTAGAACCAGCATCCAGATCAGACCGGAGGTCACGTGCAGACCGTGAGTACCGACCAGCGTAAAGAAGCCAGACAGGAAGCCACTGCGATCCGGACCAAAGCCTTCAGCAATCAGGTGATGGAATTCATAGATTTCCATCCCGATGAAGCCCAGACCGAACAGGAAGGTCAGCGCCAGCCAGCCGATAACGGCACCTTTTTGCTCCTTGTTCATGGAGATAACAGCCATGCCGTAAGTGATCGAACTCAACAGCAGCAGGGCGGTTTCTACCAGAACAAACGGCAGCTCAAAGATATCTTTACCTGCCGGGCCACCGGCAGTGTTGTTGACCATGACAGCATAGGTCGCAAACAGGGTTGCGAAGATAATGCAGTCACTCATCAGGTAGATCCAGAAGCCAAAGACTTTATTGGCTCCTGCATCGTGATGCCCATGCTCCGCATGGGCGTCGTGGTGATGTTTAAGAGTTTCAGTTGACATTATTTCAGACCTGCTTTGCTGATTTCGTCAAAGTGCTGGTTTTCAATCTTCTGAACTTCAGCAACCGGAACGTAGTAATCCACGTCTTCGTCGAAGCTCTTCACGATCCAGGTAACGATCATGCCGAGGAAGGAAAGACCAGCCATCCACCAGATATGCCAGATCAGCGCGAAGCCCATTACAGTAGCGAATGCGCAGATGACGATTGCAGCACCACTGTTTTTCGGCATATGAATCTCTTCATAAGATGCCGGCTGTTTGTACGCTTCGCCTTTCTCTTTCATTTCCCAGAAAGCATCACGCTCATGCACATGTGGGATGACAGCAAAGTTATAGAACGGTGGTGGTGAAGAGGTTGCCCACTCCAGCGTACGACCGCCCCACGGGTCACCTGTCACATCACGGTTCTGATCACGGTCACGTACTGAAACGTAGAACATGGTCAGCTGACACAGGATACCCATTGCAATCAGACCAGCACCGACCGCCGCAACCACCAGAAGAGGGTGGAACTGTGGATCGATATCCTGGCTCAGACGACGGGTCATGCCCATGAAGCCCAGTGCGTACAGCGGCATAAAGGCAACGAAGAAGCCAATGATCCAGAACCAGAATGCGCGCTTACCCCAGGTTTCGTTCAGGGTGAAGCCGAATGCTTTCGGGAACCAGTAGGTCACGCCTGCCATACAACCGAAGACCACACCACCGATGATAACGTTGTGGAAGTGAGCAATCAGGAACAGGCTGTTGTGCAGAATAAAGTCAGCGCCCGGAACGGCCAGCAGTACGCCGGTCATACCCCCTACAGAGAAGGTTACCAGGAAGCCAACGGTCCACAACATGGCAGAGTGCATCTGAATGCGGCCCTGATACATGGTGAACAGCCAGTTAAAGATTTTAACCCCGGTCGGAATCGCGATGATCATCGTCATGATACCGAAGAAGGCGTTAACGTTGGCACCTGCACCCATGGTGAAGAAGTGGTGCAACCAGACGATAAACGACAGCACGGTAATGGCGATGGTCGCCCACACCAGAGAGGTATAACCAAACAGACGTTTTTTGGAGAAGGTCGCAGTAATTTCTGCGAACACACCAAACACCGGCAGTACCAGGATATACACTTCCGGATGGCCCCAGACCCAGATCAGGTTGACGTACATCATCATGTTCCCGCCCATTTCATTGGTGAAGAAATGGAAGCCGAGATAACGATCAAGGGTCAACAGCGCCAGGGTCACGGTCAGAACCGGGAACGCAGCGATGATCAGGACGTTGGTGCACAGTGCGGTCCAGGTAAAGACCGGCATTTTGAACAGGCTCATGCCCGGTGCGCGCATCTTCAGGATAGTCACGAAGAAGTTAATACCGGTTAAGGTCGTACCAATACCTGAAAGCTGAAGGCTCCAGATCCAGTAATCGACCCCGACGCCGGGACTGTACTCCGCGCCGGAAAGCGGCGGATAAGCCAGCCAGCCGGTCTGTGCGAACTCGCCCACGCCCAGCGACAGGTTAACCAGGATCACACCGACCGCAGTAAACCAGAAGCTCAGGTTGTTCAGGAACGGGAACGCGACGTCACGTGCACCAATCTGCAACGGAACGGCGATGTTCATCAGGCCAACCACGAAAGGCATCGCCACGAAGAAGATCATAATCACGCCGTGCGCGGTAAAGATCTGGTCGTAGTGGTGCGGTGGCAGAATGCCCGCTTCACCGGCCGAAGCCATAACCTGCTGGGTACGCATCATAATGGCATCAGCGAAACCACGAATCAGCATGACGAATGCCATGATGATGTACATGATACCCAGGCGTTTGTGGTCGATTGACGTCAGCCATTCAGACCACAGATATTTCCACTTACCAAAATAGGTAATCGCAGCGACCAGCGCCGCACCACCTATCAGGATAGCGGCAACCGTAACCATGATAATCGGCTCATGGTACGGCACTGCATCAAGTGTTAATTTTCCGAACATCGTATTATTCCTCGGCTCCCGCGGAAGCGGCGTGACTCATGTCCATACCTTCATGCTGTGGCATGTCCATTTTCCCGTGGCTCATCTTGAACTTGTCGATGACTTGCATGAACAATTTAGGATCAGCTGAAGAGAAATATTCCACCGGGTGATTTTCGCTTGGCACAGCCACTTTCTCGAAATCATCCATAGTAGTCAGCGTGTTAGGGGCTGCTTTAACTTTAGCCACCCACTGCTGGAATTCCGCATCGTCTTTGGTTGCAATGGCTTTAAACTTCATGCCAGAGAAACCACGACCACTGAAGTTCGCAGAGATACCGTCGAAAATTCCCGGCTCATTCGCAATCAGATGCAGTTTGGTCTGCATACCAGCCATCGCATAAATCTGGCTGCCGAGCGTTGGGATGAAGAAAGAATTCATGACGGAGTTAGACGTAATTTTGAAGTTCACCGGAGTGTTTGCCGGGAAGGCAATCTGGTTCACGGTCGCAATACCCTGCTCCGGGTAAATGAACAACCATTTCCAGTCCAGTGCAACCACATCGATCTCAACCGGTTTCACATCAGATTGCAGCGGTTTGCTGGGCTCCAGTGCGTGGGTCGATTTCCAGGTCAGCACACTGAGGAAGATAATGATCAGGATCGGAATGGTCCAGACCACGGCTTCCACTTTGTTAGAGTGTGACCAGTTAGGGCTGTACTTCGCATTCGTGTTGGATGCCCGATATTTCCAGGCAAACACCACGGCCATCAGGACTGCGGGAATCACGACGATCAACATCAGGCCAAAGGCAGTCAGTATCAGCGAACGTTGCTCCAGTGCAATCTGTCCTTTGGGATTTAACAATGCACTATCGCAGCCACTCATTAATAAAGTGCCTGCAATTAATGACAAAATCCCCAAACTTTTATTGTATTTACTGAGTCTCATTTAACGACCTCAATGACAAAGGGCTCTATTGTCGTTTAAGTGTGCGCGCATTTTACGGGAAGGTTTATGCAGTGTAAACCAGCTTAAGGATGTGTCAGATACGTGTTGACACCTTTTGCTAAGGGTGTCACAGATGTTGCGCCAGGTGACAAATAATTAACGCAGACAAGCAGTTGGCATCAATATAACAAAAACCAATGGAAGTAACCGTAAAAAAATCAGGGAAAGGAATAACCCTTACTTTTAACTCCCAAATATTTAACAAGTCTGCATCATTTGCGCGATGAAATTTAACTAAAGTAATTGCTCACCGGTTTTTAGTATTTCCGCTACGCCTCCTCAGGTCATATTCTTATTTTTTAAAAATAACACGCGATGATAAATGATGGCGACTTATCGGCATGGCATAAAATAAGTCGCCGCTCGTTAACCTATCGATTTTACTTAAGCATCTGATGCAGGTAACACCGGCGTTTTCTTCAGCGCCCGGTAGTCCAGCAACACCCCGGCAAGCACCGCCAGTAAGGAGAGGGTCATGCCCAGCTCGAACAGGCGGGTCAGCAGCGGTGCCAGCGCAGTCAGTCCCAGTGCATTCAGTGCCAGCGCTACCAGCCAGAGAGCCAGTACGCCGCATCCGGCTGCAAACAGACGATTAGTCCAGCGATAACCATGAGGATAGTAGCTTCGTGTGAGGAAATTGCCACTTTGCTCGACCTGATTCAGTGTGTGTCGACAAAAAGTCAGCAGTAGCAGCCCAGGCAGTCCCGCAAATACCGTAAAAGCATAAAATGTTGGCCAGCCCCAGAGTTCAACCAGCCAGCCCGCAGCCGGGCCAACATAGACCCGACCAACGGCCGAGAGCGCCGACAGCAGGGCAAACTGTGTTGCAGAGAAGGATTTGTTGCAAAGGGTCATTAACAGGGCCACGAAGGCCGCCGTGCCCATGCCGCCGCACAGGTTTTCAACAAAAACCGCGCTGGCCATACTCCACAATTGTTTGTCGGTCACCGCCAGCAGCCAGTAACCAAAGTTTGAGACTGCCTGCAGCACGCCGAAAATCATCAGTGCCCGGAACAGACTCAGACGCTGCATCAGAACACCGCCATAGAGCGCCCCGATAATCGTCGCCAGCAGGCCCAGCGTCTTGTTGACCAGGCCGACGTCACCGGCATTGAAGCCGACGCCACGAATCAAAAAGGTGGTGGTCAGCGAGGCGGCGAATGCATCGCCCAGCTTGTAAAGAATAATCAGGGTAATCAGCAACCAGGCGTTGTTACGCTGGAAAAAATCCTTAAGGGGATCAACAACCGCCTGACGCAGCGAATGTGGGGTAGAGATGCGTGTGTCGGGCTCGCTGGCCGCAAGCGTCGCGATAATACCCGGCACCATCATCAGCGCCATCAGCCAGTAGGTTGCCTGCCAGCCCAGATAGCGGTCAGCCAGCCACAACGCCAGTCCGCCTGAAATCAGCATCGCCAGACGATAACCCAGCACGGTAATCGCGGCACCGCTGCCACGTTCTTCAGGTGGCAGGATATCCGTTTTCCAGGCATCAAAGACAATATCCTGAGAGGCGGAGCAGAAAGCGATCAGCACCGCCAGCGCGGCCATCAGGGTCAGATCACGTCCTGGTTGCAGAAATCCCATCGCGAAAATCCCCCCCACCAGCGCCAGCTGACTGAGCAGCAACCAGCCGCGGCGGCGGCCCAGAAACGGCGGCGTATAGCGGTCCATCATGGGTGACCAGAGAAATTTAAAGACGTAGGCCTGGCCGACCAGCGAAAAGAAGCCAATGGTTTTTAAATCGACATTTTCCACCGTCATCCACGCCTGCAACGTGCCCGATGTCAGTGCCAGCGGCAATCCCGAAGCGAACCCAAGGAGCAACAATACGGCGGCGTTTTTCTGGCTGAAGAGGCGAAGGTAGTGGTTCATGCGGATCCTGCAGATAACAAAATGCCCTGCACAAGGCAGGGCAGAAGAGAGAGGGTGTTAACGGGCGTTTTGCTTGATGAAGTCGTTGACGCTGGTGTCCTGCGCCATATCCGCGATCACATCGCTCATGGTGGAGTTAACCGCGTTGGTGATCTTCTGGTTACTGGCGTTGAACGCGCCTTCTACGCTGTAAGTCTGGCGGTAGTTTTTAACCTGTTTGTTGCCGTTTTTTGCGGTCGCAATGATCGAAATGTCCGCTTTGGTGGTGATGCTATAGCGCACATTGCCCTGCGTCACGTCAGCATAGAGGTTGTTAACCACAATCTGAAGGTCTACCGCGCCATTAGGACCAACCATATAACCGCGAGCGGTCATCTGCTTCTCCAGCACTTCCTGCAGCAGGAAACGCAGATCGCGCGAAGGTGTTAAGGTCACTAGCTGACCATCACGGTTTACTTTTGCCAGCGCCTGATCTTTACGCTGGTCGGCACCGTTGATGCTGACGGTTACGCCCATCAGGCCCGGGTCCTGCTGTGGCAACTGAATTTTAGGCTGGATTGTCAGGGTATTATTGCTGGTTGCACAGCCGGCTAAAATGAACGCAGCCAACAGTGGGAATAACAGTTTTTTCAACATACTTTTTCTCGTTGGTGTCAGGGGGTTGGTTTGCAAAAACTGGAGGCATGATAGCATTGCCCGGCAGTGAAAAAAGCCCTGTTGCCGGTGAAATTGTGTCTGAAACCGTTTTAAGCCCCTTCTCTGACAGGTTAGTTTGCTGTTCGTTTCAGCTACGTTATTATGCGCGTCGGAGGCGGGCTGACATAAAATGCAATATTTAGCCTCTGCTGACGGGTAAGCGCACTAAAAGCGACTAAGATTGAATGAGATGGGGCACAGCGCTCGCCATTGAGGAGTAATAGCCATGATCCGCGAACAAATAGAAGAAAAGCTGCGTGTGGCATTTCAGCCAGCTCATCTGGAAGTGCATGACGAAAGCTACCGGCACAACGTTCCTGCCGGCTCAGAAAGTCACTTCAAAGTGGTCATTGTCAGCGACTGTTTTGCAGGCCAGCGCTTTCTGGCGCGTCATCGCTTAATTTATGGCGAGCTGGCGGCTGAATTAGCGGGCAGCGTTCATGCTTTAGCCCTGCATACTTACACCCTGAAAGAGTGGGAAGGATTGCAGGATACCGTACTGGCTTCGCCTAACTGCCGCGGTGCCGGTACACTCGCCTGACATCCCTTCTCTAAAACGGCCTGCGGGCCGTTTTTTCTGTTATTTAGCGAAAAACGCGATCCCTGGCTCAAAAAAGCAGCAAACCTGCTGAAAAGTGGTGAGTTAGCGTCCTCGACTCATTCCAGCGATGCCGCTATAATGCTGCGTCTATTTTTCCGGAATGTCTTCGGGACGCTTCTGGTAACAGGGATCAGGTTCTCTTCACGGAAGCCGTCCCGGTTGTTGGATACGGCGCATTTCACTATGTGTGGTGTCTGAAGTTGACCGAGCACGTGATTTTTTGAGGTAACAAGATGCAAGTTTCTGTAGAAACCACTCAGGGCCTGGGCCGTCGCATTACGATTACTGTTGCAGCTGACAGCATCGAAAGTGCAGTAAAAAAAGAACTGGTTGACGTTGCCAGGAAAGTCCGTATCGATGGTTTCCGTAAAGGCAAAGTGCCGATGAACATCGTTGCGCAGCGTTATGGCGCTTCTGTCCGTCAGGACGTGCTGGGCGAGCTGATGACGCGCAACTTCGTTGACGCCATCATCAAAGAAAAAATTAACCCGGCTGGCGCACCAAACTACGTGCCAGGTGAGTACAAAGAAGGTCAGGATTTCACTTACGCGGTTGAATTCGAAGTTTATCCGGAAGTTGAGCTGAAAGGCCTGGAAAACATCGAAGTCGAAAAACCAATCGTTGAAGTCACTGACGCTGACGTTGATACCATGCTGGACACGCTGCGTAAGCAGCAGGCCAACTGGATCGAAAGCGACGCTGCTGCAGGCCCGGAAGATCGTGCCACTATCGATTTCAACGGTTCTGTTGACGGTGAAGAGTTCGAAGGCGGCAAAGCCACTGATTTCGTTCTGGCCATGGGCCAGGGCCGCATGATCCCAGGCTTTGAAGAAGGCGTTGTGGGTCACAAAGCGGGCGAGACTTTCACTATCGATGTGAAATTCCCGGACGACTACCACGCAGAAACCCTGAAAGGGAAAGATGCGAAGTTCGAGATCGTGCTGAAGAAAGTTGAAACGCGCGAACTGCCAGAGCTGACTGAAGAGTTCATCAAACGTTTCGGCGTTGAAGATGGTTCAGTTGCCGGTCTGCGTACCGAAGTGCGTAAGAACATGGATCGCGAGCTGAAAGGCGCTATCCGTAACCGCATCAAAACGCAGGCGATCGACGGTCTGGTTGAAGCTAACGAAATCGACGTGCCAGCTGCGCTGGTTGACAGCGAAATCGACGTTCTGCGTCGTCAGGCTGCACAGCGTTTCGGTGGCAACGAACAGCAGGCGCTGGAACTGCCACGCGAACTGTTCGAAGAGCAGGCTAAACGCCGTGTTGTTGTCGGTCTGCTGCTGGGCGAAGTGATTCGTACCCATGAGCTGAAAGCTGACGAAGCACGCGTAAGCACCATGATCGAAGAGATGGCTTCTGCGTATGAAGATCCGCAGGAAGTGATCGAGTTCTACAGCAAGAATAACGAGCTGATGAACAATATGCGCAACGTCGCGCTGGAAGAGCAAGCGGTTGAAGCAGTCCTGGCGAAAGCTAAAGTGACTGAGAAAGAGACCAACTTCCAGGATCTGATGAATCAGACCGCTCAGGCCTGATCTCACATTTAACCGTCTGTGCTAAGCCCGTGACTGAAAAGTCACGGGCTTTTTTGTGTTTTGCGTACAGAACGGCACTCTTCGCTGCTATTTGTTTAATTAATCGGCAAATTATTCACGCATCGCTTTTTCCGGGTTAGCGAACAGGGAAAAGATTGTTATGCTTGAAACATGCGTGCAGCATCCCCAGATAGTGGGAGTATGCAGAAATGAGAGTGAGGCTGGCTGATTAACCGTCCTGAAGGTGTCGGAAAAGGTGCGACGTGGAGTTTCCCGCGCGTCTTACGTAGAATCGGTACAGAATGTTGCCAATGAAATTTATCCAGGAGACGGTAATGTCATACAGTGGCGATCGTGAATATACTGCACCGCACAATGCGCTGGTGCCAATGGTGGTTGAACAAACTTCGCGTGGTGAGCGTTCATACGACATCTACTCCCGTCTGCTGAAAGAGCGTGTCATTTTTCTGACCGGCCAGGTTGAAGACCACATGGCAAATCTGATCGTGGCGCAGATGCTGTTTCTGGAAGCTGAAAATCCGGAAAAAGATATCTATCTGTACATCAACTCACCTGGCGGTGTGATCACGGCCGGTATGTCGATCTACGACACCATGAAATTTATTAAACCGGATGTCAGCACCATCTGTATGGGACAGGCCTGTTCAATGGGTGCGTTCCTGCTGACGGCGGGTACCAAAGGTAAACGTTTCTGTCTGCCAAACTCACGTGTAATGATCCACCAGCCGCTGGGCGGCTATCAGGGCCAGGCGTCAGATATTGAGATCCATGCGCGCGAGATCCTGAAAGTTAAGCAGCGTATGAATGAGCTGATGGCTGAGCATACCGGTAAAACGCTGGAAGAAATTGAGCGCGATACCGAGCGTGATCGTTTCCTCTCTGCAAGTGAAGCGGTAGAGTATGGATTAGTCGATTCAATTCTGACGCATCGCCAATAAGACCCGACTTACCGTTGTCCCTGGTCTATAGTTAACAGGGTAACGGTACTATTATGGGTTGAATGAATTTCGGCCGTCTCTGCACGGCCTGAGCCGTACGCGTGTATGGCCTGAGAACTAGAAGAGGTTAACTGATGACAGATAAGCGCAAAGACGGTTCAGGAAAGTTGCTGTACTGCTCTTTTTGCGGCAAAAGCCAGCATGAAGTGCGAAAGCTGATTGCCGGGCCGTCAGTGTATATCTGCGATGAATGTGTTGACCTGTGCAACGACATCATTCGCGAAGAGATTAAAGAAGTTGCGCCGCATCGTGAACGTAGTGCGTTGCCAACCCCACATGAAATTCGCCATCACCTTGATGATTATGTCATCGGCCAGGAAAGAGCGAAGAAAGTGCTGGCGGTTGCCGTTTACAACCACTACAAGCGTTTGCGCAACGGCGATACCAGCAATGGCATCGAACTGGGCAAAAGTAACATTCTGCTGATTGGTCCCACCGGTAGTGGTAAAACGCTGCTGGCAGAAACCCTTGCACGCCTGCTGGATGTGCCGTTCACCATGGCTGACGCCACTACGCTGACTGAAGCCGGTTATGTGGGTGAAGACGTTGAAAACATCATCCAGAAACTGCTGCAGAAGTGTGATTACGACGTTCAGAAAGCACAGCGCGGCATCGTTTATATCGATGAAATCGACAAAATCTCACGCAAGTCAGATAACCCGTCGATTACCCGTGACGTGTCAGGTGAAGGCGTACAGCAGGCTCTGCTTAAGCTGATTGAAGGCACCGTCGCTGCCGTTCCACCGCAGGGTGGACGTAAGCATCCGCAGCAGGAGTTTTTGCAGGTTGATACCTCGAAAATTCTGTTTATCTGCGGCGGCGCATTTGCCGGCCTGGACAAAGTGATTTCCCAGCGTGTTGAAACCGGATCCGGTATCGGTTTCGGCGCCACCGTGAAAGGGAAGTCGCAGAAAGCCAGCGAAGGCGAATTGCTTTCACAGTGTGAACCTGAGGATTTGATCAAATTTGGTCTGATTCCTGAGTTCATCGGTCGTCTGCCAGTGGTTGCCACTCTGAGCGAACTGAGCGAAGAAGCACTGATTCAGATTCTGCGTGAACCTAAAAACGCCCTGACGAAACAGTACCAGGCGCTGTTTAACCTGGAAGGCGTTGAGCTGGAGTTCCGTGACGAGGCGTTAACTGCCATTGCGAAGAAAGCGATGTCACGTAAAACCGGTGCACGTGGTCTGCGTTCCATCGTAGAAGGCGCATTGCTGGAAACGATGTATGATCTGCCTTCCATGGACGACGTGGAAAAAGTAGTGATTGATGAATCAGTTATTGAAGGTCAGTCTGAGCCCATGTTGATCTATGGTAAGCATGAAGCGCAGGCGTCTGGCGAATAATTAAACAGATCGTCCATGTTGTCATAATAAAAAAGGGGAAAATGTTTCCCCTTTTGCTTTTCTCGCCTCTGTGACGTTGAATGTCGGATAAGCATCCCCATATACTCAGATACCTGTGGGTTTAACTGCATACCTGCCTGATGCGGTTCCCATCACCTGGCGGACATTAAACAAAGAGAGAGCTCTATGAATCCTGAGCGTTCTGAACGCATTGAAATCCCCGTGTTGCCGCTGCGCGACGTGGTGGTTTATCCGCACATGGTAATTCCGTTGTTTGTTGGCCGGGAAAAATCAATTCGGTGCCTTGAAGCCGCAATGGATCATGATAAAAAAATCATGCTGGTCGCACAGAAAGAGGCTTCAACGGATGAACCTGGCATTAACGATCTCTTTTCAGTAGGGACCGTAGCCTCAGTATTGCAAATGCTGAAACTGCCGGACGGCACCGTCAAAGTTCTGGTCGAAGGTTTACAGCGCGCCCACATTACGACGCTGGCCGATAACGGTGACCATTTTGTGGCACAAGCTGAATATCTGGTTTCGCCTGAGATCGAAGAGCGCGAGCAGGAAGTGCTGGTGCGCACGGCGATCAATCAGTTTGAAGGCTACATCAAACTCAATAAAAAGATCCCACCAGAGGTTTTAACCTCGCTGAACAATATTGACGATGCGGCCCGCCTTGCCGACACCGTCGCAGCACATATGCCACTGAAACTGGCAGACAAACAGTCTGTGCTGGAGATGTCCGACGTCAACGAGCGTCTGGAATATCTGATGGCGATGATGGAATCTGAAATCGATCTGCTGCAGGTTGAGAAGCGTATTCGCAACCGTGTTAAGAAGCAGATGGAGAAGAGCCAGCGCGAGTACTATCTGAATGAGCAGATGAAGGCGATTCAGAAAGAGCTGGGCGAGATGGATGACGCGCCTGACGAGTACGAAGCGTTAAAACGCAAAATCGACGCGGCAAAAATGCCGGAAGAAGCGCGTGAGAAAGCAGAAGCTGAGCTGCAGAAGCTGAAAATGATGTCCCCGATGTCCGCTGAAGCCACCGTGGTTCGCGGCTACATCGACTGGATGGTTCAGGTTCCGTGGAACGCGCGCAGCAAAGTGAAGAAAGATCTCCGTAAAGCGCAGGAGACGCTGGATACCGACCATTACGGCCTGGAGCGCGTGAAGGATCGTATTCTTGAGTATCTTGCGGTTCAAAGTCGCGTCAGCAAAATCAAAGGGCCGATTCTCTGCCTCGTCGGACCGCCAGGGGTAGGTAAAACTTCTCTGGGTCAGTCGATCGCGAAAGCGACCGGACGTAAATATGTGCGTATGGCGCTGGGTGGCGTGCGTGATGAAGCAGAAATCCGTGGTCACCGCCGTACTTACATCGGCTCTATGCCGGGTAAATTAATCCAGAAAATGGCGAAAGTGGGGGTTAAAAACCCGCTGTTCCTGCTGGATGAGATCGACAAAATGTCTTCTGACATGCGTGGCGATCCTGCGTCTGCCCTGCTGGAAGTGCTTGATCCTGAGCAGAACATTGCGTTCAACGACCACTATCTGGAAGTCGACTATGACCTCTCTGATGTGATGTTTGTGGCAACGTCGAACTCAATGAACATTCCGGCACCGCTGCTGGATCGTATGGAAGTGATTCGTCTGTCGGGTTACACCGAAGATGAAAAGCTGAATATCGCTAAGCAGCATCTGCTGACTAAGCAGATTGAACGTAACGCCCTGAAAGCCAGCGAAATTACGGTTGAAGACAGCGCGATTGTCGGCATTATCCGTTACTACACCCGTGAAGCCGGTGTGCGTAGCCTTGAGCGTGAGCTGTCGAAGTTGTGTCGTAAAGCGGTGAAATCACTGCTGATGGACAAGACTAAGAAGCACATCACCATCAATGGCGAAAACCTCAAGGACTTCCTGGGCGTACAGCGCTTTGACTATGGCCGTGCTGACAGTGAAAACCGTGTTGGTCAGGTTACTGGCCTGGCCTGGACGGAAGTGGGTGGCGATCTGCTGACCATTGAAACCGCCTGCGTGCCGGGTAAAGGCAAACTGACTTACACCGGTTCTCTGGGTGAAGTGATGCAGGAGTCGATTCAGGCTGCACTGACCGTAGTGCGTGCCCGTGCCGAGAAGCTTGGCATCAATGGTGACTTCTACGAAAAACGTGATATTCACGTTCACGTGCCAGAAGGCGCCACACCGAAAGATGGTCCAAGTGCCGGTATCGCCATGTGTACTGCGCTGGTTTCCTGTCTGACCGGTAACCCGGTTCGTGCAGATGTCGCCATGACCGGTGAGATTACCCTTCGTGGTCAGGTACTGCCGATTGGTGGGCTGAAAGAAAAACTGCTGGCAGCACACCGTGGCGGTATTAAAACTGTGCTGATCCCGGACGACAACAAGCGTGATCTGGAAGAAATTCCACAGAACGTGATTGCCGATCTGGAGATTCATCCGGTGAAACGCATTGAAGAGGTGCTGAATCTGGCACTGGAAAATGCGCCATACGGCATGCAGGTCGCGACAGCAAAATAGTGATTAACGGCATAAACCGTTAAAAAGCGGAGCTGGCAAGGCAATTGGCGCTTGCCAGCTTTTTTTTGTGCCGCTAATTTAGGTGGCTGACGACGCGACGTTCTCAGAGAAATTACGTTGTTTCGGCGTCACTGGCTTGATATAACTTGCTGCGCGCTCGGACCTGGCTGGATGCAGGGTGCGATGTGAAATAATAAAAGAGGGGATGAATAGAGTGAATAAGTCACAATTGATCGACAAAATTGCTGCCGATGCTGATATTTCTAAAGCTGCTGCAGGACGTGTTTTAGATGCATTTATGGGCTCAGTTTCAGATGCGCTGAAAGAGGGTGATGAAGTGGCTCTGGTGGGTTTCGGCACATTCTCTGTGCGTGACCGCGCTGCACGTACCGGTCGTAATCCGCAAACCGGTAAAGAGATCACCATTCCGGCCGGTAAAGTTCCCGGTTTCCGTGCTGGTAAAGCATTGAAAGACGCTGTCAATTAATAACAACGAATAGATTCATTGACGCATTTTCTTCAGTGGATTAGAGGACGATTAACCCGTTCTCATGTAACATACGGGCACATCAATCTGATGTGCCTTTTTTTTGTTTTAACCGGTGAGAATCGGGCCGTAAGATGGACCTGGACCGGATTGAGACTGCCAGCTAAGCCTGCAGTTGCGTGAGTCGCCAGCGAGTGGCGAATTGCGACCGAGCTTTACATTCACACTACAGCGGAGTGTTGCCATACCATGATGGACAATTTACGCGCGGCGTCGAACAATGTCGTGCTCAAGATTATTCTGGGACTGATTATGGTCTCCTTTGTGCTGACGGGCGTTGGCAACTATCTGATTGGCGGCAATAACGATTATGCGGCCAAAGTTAATGGTCAGGAGATCAGCCGTGGACAGCTGGAGCAGGCGTTCAACAGCGAACGCAGCCGTCAGCAGCAGATGCTGGGCGACCAGTTCTCGCAGTTGGCCAGCAACGATGGCTACATGCAGCAGATCCGCCAGCAGGCGCTGTCGCAGTTAATCGATCAGGCGCTGCTTGACAGCTACATCAAAGATCTCCACCTCAGCATCAGTGACGATCAGGTTAAGCAGGCTATCTTCAATCAGCAGGCTTTCCAGACCAACGGCAAATTCGATAATGCGAAATATCTGGCTCTGATCGGCAACATGGGTTTCAGTGCTGACCAGTACGCTGAAGCATTGCGTAAGCAACTTTCTAATCAGCAGCTGATTAATGCCGTTGCTAACACCGATTTCACGCTCAAAGGCGAAGCCAGTAAACTGGTGGACCTGGTTTCACAACAGCGTGACATTCGTCAGGCGACGCTGGACGTCAACGCGCTGGCGGCGAAGCAAACCGTCACCGACGATGAAATCAGTCAGTATTATCAGCAGCATAAAACCAGTTTTATGGCGCCGGAACAGTTCCGTGTCAGCTATATCCTGATGGATGCGGCCAGCATGCAACAGGATGCCAGCGAGGCGGATATTCAGGCCTGGTACGACCAGCATAAAGCAGACTATACACAGCCGCAGCGTACGCGTTACAGCGTGATTCAGACTAAAACTGAAGCCGATGCCAATGCGGTACTGGCCCAGCTGAAAGGTGGCGCCAGCTTCGCGGATGTGGCGAAAGCCAAATCAATCGACCCTATTTCTGCGCGTAAGGGCGGTGATATGGGCTGGCTGGAACCTTCAACGACGCCGGATGAGCTGAAAAATGCGGGTCTGACTCAGAAAGGCCAGATGTCAGGCGTGATCAAATCCTCAGTGGGTTTCCTGGTCGTTCGTCTCGACGATATTCAGCCAGAGCAGGTTAAGCCGCTGAATGACGTTCGCAGCGCCATTGCCGCGAAAGTGAAGCAGGAAAAGGGCGTTGATGCCTTCTACAAACTGCAACAGAAAGTCAGCGAAGCAGCCAGCAATGACAATGAGTCACTGGCGGGTGCGGAGCAGGCTTCGGGTCTGAAAGCGAAAGAGACCGGCTGGTTCAGCCAGGATACGCTGCCAGACGCACTGAACTTCGATGCGGTGAAGCAGGCGATCTTTAATGGTGGCCTTGTGGGGCAAAACGGCGCGCCGGGCAACAACTCCGATATCATCACTGTTGATGGCGATCGTGCCTTTGTGCTGCGTATCAGTGAGCACAAACCAGAAGCGGTAAAACCGCTGGATCAGGTTAAGGCGCAGATCACGGACACGCTTAAGCATGATAAAGCGACGCAGCAGGCGAAAGCCCAGGCGGATAAACTCCTGACCGATCTCAAAGCCGGTAAGCAGGATGCGCTGACTGCCGCGGGTCTGACCCTGAGCGCCAGCAAAACTGTTGACCGTAACGCGCAGGATCCTGTTGCACAGGCGGCCTTTAATCTCCCTCAGCCCGCGGAAAATAAACCTTCATGGGGTGTGAGCGAAGATATGCAGGGCAACGTGGTACTGGTGGCGGTTGATAAAGTTAAAACGGGTAGCATGCCGCAGGCGCAGATTGACGAAATGGTCAAAGGCGTCACGCAGAATAATGCACAGCTGACGTTTGAAGCGTTGCTGCAAAACCTGCGTAAAGAAGCCAAAATTAAGTACGGCGCTGCTGCACAAATGCAGTAAGCCTCGCAGAAACAGTGCAACAACAGTAACAATCAAAGGCCGCATTCGCGGCCTTTTCCATTTCTGCAATTCCACTTTTGTGCCTTGTGCGCAGCGGTGACACGCTGTCGCTGCTGTTTAAACACAAGGAGAAACACAGCATGGCTAAACCTAAACTCGTTGCCCTTTATCTTTCCCTCGCGCTGGGTGGTGCACTCTGTCATACCAGCGTCTCTGCGGCCCCTGAATCTGCCAGCGACGCTGTCACGCAGAGCGCACTATCCGCGTCAAAGCCGGCATCACCATTACAGCCACAGCAGGAGCAGGTCAGTATCAATGACGCGACAGCGGAACAGCTCACTGCCGTCATGAATGGCGTAGGGTTGAAAAAAGCCCAGGCGATTGTGAGCTATCGCGAACAGTACGGGCCCTTTAGCGCAATTCAGCAACTTAGCGAAGTGCCGGGCATTGGCAACGCGTTGATAGAGCGGAATGCGGGCAGGCTGAAATTGTGAGGCAGTACACATCTGTGATGCTTAAGCCGCGCTGAGCAGGCGACTCTGCTAAAGTGAACAGGTCCAACCAGTTAACTTACAGTAGCAGGAGAGCATGACCATGCAGACCACCATAAAAGTGCGCGGCTATCATCTGGATGTCTATCAGCACGTCAACAATGCACGCTATCTTGAGTTTCTTGAGGAAGCTCGCTGGGAATGGCTGGAAGAGGTTGAAGCATTCCACTGGTTGCAGGAACAGAAACTGGCTTTTGTGGTGGTCAACATCAACATCAATTATCGTCGCCCGGCCGTGCTGGGCGACGTACTCACTATCGACAGTGCAATCACGCAGTTGAATGGTAAAAGCGGCATTATTGCGCAGCGGGTTTTGCTGGCAGGTCAGGAAACCGTCGTGGCGGATGCTGCCCTCACGTTTGTCTGTATTGATTTGCGGACCCAGAAGGCGGTTGCGCTGGAAGGAGAATTACGCGAGCGACTGATGCGTCTGATGGCATAAACCGGGTAAAGGCGGCAAACTAAATTCTCTGCCGCCACGCCAGAGTGCCTTAACTAAGGCCGCTCTTAGCTTTCATCGCGGCCATTACGCTATCACGATCGTTGAGATACCCCTGCAAGCCATTAGCCCTTAAATTGCAGGCAGCACACTCACCACATCCGTCACCTTTCACGCCGTTATAGCAGGTCAGCGTCTGCTCACGTACCAGCGAAAGCTGCTGCCAGTAGTCCGCCAGCGCCCAGGTTTCCGCTTTGTTGAGCCACATCAGCGGCGTCTCAAAACGAACCTCGCGCGCCATGCCAAGCGACACCGCATGGTTCAGCGCTTTAACAAACTCATCACGGCAATCGGGATAGCCAGAGAAATCGGTCTCACAGACGCCAGTGATCACCGCTTCCGCTTCAACCTGGTAGGCGTAAACCGAGGCCAGCGTCAGAAAGAGAATATTGCGGCCCGGCACGAACGTACTGGGTAAACCACTGGCCTCAGGATTGTAAGCCGGCACCGGAATGTTATCCCGTGTCAGGCTGCTGACGGCGAGTTCGTTCAGCATGGTCACATCCAGTACTTTATGCGCGCGCGCGCCCAGTTTACTGGCCAGATCCCGGGCAACCTCAATCTCTTCCCGGTGGCGTTGTCCATAATCGAACGTGACGCAGTGAACCTCATCATATTGCTCTAAGGCCTGAATCAGACAGGTAGTGGAGTCTTGTCCACCGCTGAAAACTACAACAGCGCGTTTCATGGTGTTTTCCTGGTCATTAATTTTGCGCTTATGGTAATGCCTCAGTCCGCTGCTGAACAGCTGCAAGGCGGATCAATGGGCGGTGGAATCCAGGCGCGACTGAAATCGAACCAGCCCAGGGTGTTGAGCTCAATGCCTTCAACGCCAGGCGGTGCGTGGATTTGGTAGCGATAATTGAACAGCGGCAGCAGAATGCCCTTCATCATCAGCTGATGATAAAGCTGGTGAAGCGTGTGAGTACGAATGTTGCTGTCCGCGATCTGCTGAATAGCCAGCAGTTGCGCCTGGACGTCTTCGCCCTCTGGTGTGACCCACAGCGGCCGCCATAGCGGATCGCTCTGCAACCAGTTGGCCAATGTAAAGACCGGCGCATCGCCAATCAGCCTGTCACCCATCACGATATCTGCTTCATCGAGTTGCTCAATGCGGTGCCAGTTTTTTACCGGGTGAAACACTACGTTCAGGCTGCAACCGTGCCGTTTTAACAGGGCAACCAGCGCCTGTGACATCTGGTGTAATTCAACCGGTAACTGATAATGCAGCGTCAGTGTCGCCGGCAAGGGGACCGGGACACGATTAATCCGCGGCACATCCCAGCCAGGTAACAGTTCGCTGCTGGGCGTGATTAATCCTTCATCCAGTGGCAACCGGCTGACGATGCCGCTTTGCTGAATTAGCTGAAAAAGCGTACGTGCCTGATCGCGCGTAAATCCGGCTCGTGGTCGGCAGACCAGATAACAGAAGCCCAGACTGATGCTGCTGCTCACCGGTTGTAACGTCCTGAGCTCATTGGCATCCCCTATGGCAATTTGCACCGGATGACGACAGCTACTGCCGAGAGCAGGATCAAACAACTGAGGCGTAATCCAGTACTCAACGGCTTGCAACAGCGGCCGCTGCAGATGCCAGCGGGAATGACTTTCAATCCTGACCAGTTCAGGACTAAAGTGCGCCAGTTTCCATGGGCCGCTGCCAATGACAGCATCATCAGGATGGGGCAACAGGCATAACAGATGGGCAAGGCGATGAGGCAGCCAGAAGTCAGGGCGTCGCAGGATAAACCGCAGCGCAAGCGGATGGGGGGCATCCACGCTAATCACATCAGCCAGCAATACACGCACGCGGGTATCGTGCAATAGCTGACGGAATTGCGTCACCAGTTGTGCGGCCTGCACTGGCTCGTCGTTGTGCCACATTAGCTGAGGCCGTAACCAGAATAACCAGCTACATGATGCCTCATCATGTTGCCAGTGGTGTGCCAAATCGCCCACCGGCTCATCCTGTTCAAACCGGGTCAGTCCTGAGTAGATCTGGCGCACCAGATGCTGTTCAGCCCGTCCGGCAATCTGGCGCGGCTCAGTGCTTTCCATCGGGCGATAGTAGGGAATACGCAGAACCGGCGTATCGTTCTGCCACTGACCACCCATGAGTGGCCGCAGCATATTGATCAGCCTTTCCGGTGCCAGATCCAGCAACTGCAAAGCATCCGCCGCCTCTCCGGCATCAAGCTGGCGTTGCAGCAACTGCTGTCGTAATTGTTCAGGCGTTTGCAGAAACGTTAATTTCCCCTGCTTGCCACGGCCTGGCTCGCCATGCCAGCGAAGCCAGCCTGCGTGCTGCCACTGTGACAGCAACGTTCGCAGATGGCGTTCGCTGCAGATGCAGTGGCGCGCCATCTCTGCCACGCAGGTCTGCTGAGAGGCGCCCAGACTCTGCTGCCACAGACGTTGAAACTGATTAAGGCGATTAAGTTGGCGCATGCTAAACCCGGAACAGTTTTTTTTAAGTATTCACTATTAGTTCCGCAATTTACAGGCAATAGTAAAGCCATCTTTCAGCAGGAGGGGAATCATGGTGCGTTTAGCCGCGTTCGATATGGATGGCACATTGTTGCTGCCGAATCATCAGTTGGGGCAGCAGACTCTGGAGAGTTTGCAGGCATTGCATCTGCGTGATGTTAATCTCGCGCTGGCAACGGGCCGCCATCTGCAGGAAATGCAGATCCTGCGGGAAAAAATGACACTTCCCGCATGGCTGATCACCGGTAATGGCACCCGCGTACACGATCGATCTGGCAATCTTATCTTCGCACGTGATCTGCCTCCTGCCGTCGCTGAAGAGGTCATCCACCGCCACTGGGATACCACCGCGACAATCCATATTTTCAACGATCAGGGGTGGTTTACCGATCGACCTGCTCCGGAGCTGCTGGTGGCCCATCAGATGAGCGGATTCGGTTATCAACTGTGCGATCTTAAAAAGCTGCCTGCGCATCAGGTGACAAAAATCTGCTTTATTGATCAGCATCAGAATCTGTGTCGGCTAAAGATCTCGCTGGATGCCGCATTGGGCGAGCAGGCTACGATCTGCTTCTCTGGGGTGGACACGCTGGAGGTCTTGCCCGCTCACTGCAACAAAGGCAGCGCGCTGGCGCTGTTATGTGATCACCTGTCGCTGACAATGGCGGAATGTATGGCGTTTGGTGATGCGATGAACGATCGCGAGATGCTGGCGCAGGTCGGGCAGGGCTTCATCATGGGCAATGCGATGGCGCAATTGAAAGCCGCACTTCCGCATTTACCCGTATTAGGGCATTGCGAGACACAGGCAGTGTCTCACTATTTAAATCACTGGCTGGCTACACCTGACCTCGCGTATTCCCCCGAATGCTGAGGATTGCCATGCACCGGACAGGATGTCCGGTTTTTTATTCCAGCTCGCGCTGCCACGGCGTGATATCGCCAATATGTTTTGCTACCCACTCTGGCTGATAGTAGCTATCGGGATAACGTTCGCCACTGTCGCAAAGCAGTGTCACCAGCGCCCCTTGCTGATTTGCCGCCCGCAAGCGTTTCGCCACCTGCATCATGCCCCAGAAATTAGTGCCGGTAGAGGCGCCAGGTTTGCGTCCCAGAATCTTTTCCAGTTTCAGCATGGCGGCCAGCGTCGCACCATCCGGCACTTTTATCATTTCATCGATCACGTCAGGCATAAACGAGGGTTCTACCCGTGGACGGCCAATCCCCTCGATCATGCTGCCGCGCGTGCTGGTCAGAGTGGCATCACGCTGCCTCCAGTAGTCGAAAAAGACAGAATGCTGCGGATCCACTACCAGCATTTTCGTTTCCAGTCCCTGGTAACGAATATAGCGGCCCAGGGTCGCTGAAGTGCCGCCGGTGCCTGCACTCATGATGACAGTATGGGGAATGGGATAGGGCTCGTGCTGCATCTGACGAAAGATGCTCTCTGCAATGTTGTTATTGCCACGCCAGTCTGTCGCGCGTTCAGCGTAAGTAAACTGATCCATAAAATGGCCATTCAGCTGCCGCGCCAGCCGTTCAGACTCTGCGTAAAGCTGGCAGGGATCCTCGACAAAATGGCACTGTCCGCCATAAAACGCGATCTGCTCAATTTTACGCTTCGCTGTACTGGCGGGCATCACTGCAATAAACGGCAGGCCCAGCAGCCTTGCGAAGTACGCCTCAGAAACGGCAGTGCTGCCTGACGAGGCTTCTATAATCGGCGTATCCTGTTTAATCCAGCCATTAGAAAGGCCGTAAAGAAAAAGAGATCGTGCCAGCCGATGTTTAAGACTGCCACTGGGATGGGTGCTCTCATCTTTCAGATAGAACCAGATGCCGGGAAAATCCGCCAGATCGAACCGGATCAAGTGGGTCTCTGCCGATCGTTGAAAGTCAGCATTAATTTCGTTGATAGCGTGACGAATCCAGCAAGTGTGCATCTCAGGCGTCCGATAAAAAATAATGAGACTATTTTATGGCACGTGCAGGAAAAAGAGATTGCAAAATTACCGCTAAAATCGCGGTAATGGAGAAAATTATTCTCTCGGAGCCCCGAATGTTAGATAAAACTGACCTCAAATTGCTCGCGCTACTGCAGCAGGACTGTACCCTGTCACTGCAGGCATTGGCGGATGCCGTCAACCTTACCACCACACCCTGCTGGAAGCGCCTGAAAAAACTGGAAGATGATGGCATTATTCGCGCTCGGGTAGCGTTGCTGGATGGTGATAAAATCGGACTGTCACTGACGGCATTTATGTTTGTGAAAACCCAGCAGCACAGCCGCGACTGGTATCAGACTTTTGTCTCCGTGGTGAGTAGCATGCCGGAGGTCATGGCCTTTTACCGCATGGCAGGGGAGTATGATTACCTGCTGCGCATTCAGGTGGCCGATATGAAAAGCTATGATGCTTTTTACAAGCGAGTAGTCAATGGGGTGCCCGGCCTGATTGATGTGACATCCAGCTTCGCCATGGAAGAGATTAAATACACCACGGCTTTACCTGTCGCCCTCTGAGGGCCTGAGATTGAGAGCAGCGTTGTGCGATTATTCAGTCAGTTAAGTTGGTATTTCCTGCGGGAGTGGCGGCGCTATCTGGGCGCGGTCATCCTGCTTATTGTTATTGCTATTCTGCAGTTGCTGCCGCCGCATGTAGTCGGCGTGATTGTCGATGGTGTAACACGTGACAACATGAGTTCCAGCCGCATCATGATGTGGATTGGGATCATGCTGGCAACGGCAATCGTGGTCTATCTGCTGCGCTATGTCTGGCGCGTCCTGTTGTTTGGTGCCTCCTACCAGCTGGCGGTTGAACTGCGCGAAGATTTTTATCGCCAGTTGAGTCGTCAGCAACCGGCATTTTACCTGCGTCACCGCACCGGCGACCTGATCGCGCGCGCCACCAACGACGTGGACCGGGTGGTGTTTGCGGCCGGAGAAGGGGTACTGACGCTGGTCGATTCGCTGGTGATGGGATGTGTGGTGTTACTGGTGATGAGTACTCAGATCAGCTGGCAACTGACGCTGCTGGCGCTGGTGCCGATGCCGATTATGGCTATCGTGATCCATCGTTACGGCAATCAGTTGCACCACCGCTTTAAGCTGGCACAGGCGGCCTTCTCCAGCCTCAACGATCAGACGCAGGAGAGCCTGACCAGCATCCGGATGATCAAAGCCTTTGGTCTGGAACAGCATCAGTCGCAGCAATTTTCCGACATCGCCCGTGATACCGGGGAAAAAAACCTGCGCGTCGCGCGGGTCGATGCCCGTTTCGATCCCACAATCTACATCGCGATCGGTTTCTCAAACCTGCTGGCGATTGGCGGCGGCAGCTGGATGGTGTGGCATGATCAGATGACGCTGGGACAGCTCACCAGTTTTGTGATGTATCTCGGCCTGATGATTTGGCCAATGCTGGCGCTGGCGTGGATGTTTAATATTGTCGAACGCGGCAGCGCCGCCTGGAGCCGCATCGGTGCGCTGCTGGCAGAAGCGCCAGCGGTGGAAGATGGCGATAAATCTTTACCCCACCAACCCGGCATGCTGCAGGTCGCTATTCGCGCCTTTCACTATCCGGACAGCACAGGTCCGGTGCTAAGCGATATCATCTTCCAGTTGAAACCCGGTGAAATGCTGGGACTGTGCGGGCCAACCGGCAGTGGCAAAAGCACACTGCTCAGCCTGATTCAGCGTCACTTTGATATTCAGCAGGGTGACATCCGCTACCATCAGATCCCGCTGCCGCAGTTACGGCTGGACAGCTGGCGCAGCCGTCTGGCCGTAGTCAGCCAGACACCGTTCCTGTTCTCAGACAGTGTGGCGAACAATATTGCATTGGGGAAACCGGGCGCAACCCAGCTGGAGATAGAACGTGCAGCTATGCTGGCCTGTGTTCATGACGATATCCTGCGTCTGCCGCAGGGTTATGAAACGGAAGTCGGGGAGCGCGGCGTCATGCTGTCCGGTGGACAGAAGCAGCGTCTTTCAATTGCCAGGGCACTCCTGCTGAATGCCGAAATCCTGATTCTGGACGACGCACTTTCTGCAGTGGATGGACGTACCGAACACGAAATCCTGCATAATCTGCGCATCTGGGGGCAGGGGAAAACACTGATTATCAGCGCACACCGCCTGTCGGCGCTGACAGAAGCCAGTGAAATTCTGGTGCTGCAACAGGGCAGTGTGATGCAGCGAGGCGATCACGATGCGCTGGCCAGCAGTGCTGGCTGGTATCGTGATATGTACCGGTATCAGCAACTCGAAGCGGCACTGGATGATGATGAAAATGAGAAAGGAGTGCCGCATGGCTAAGTCTGCACGCTTGTGGCCAACCCTGAAGCGTCTGCTGAGCTACGGCAAGCCATGGCGCAAATCTCTGTCGCTGGCGGTTGGCATGCTCTGGATTGCTGCCGCAGCGGAAGTGACCGGCCCGGTGCTGGTCAGCTATTTTATTGATAATCTGGTGGCGAAGCATCAGATGCCCTGGGGTATCGTTGCCGGACTGGTGGTGAGTTTTATCCTGCTTCAGTTACTGGCCGCCGGGCTGCACTACTGGCAGGCGCTGTTATTCAACCGTGCCGCGATTGGCGTGGTCCAGCAGTTGCGCTGTGACGTGATGAATGCAGCACTCTGTCAGCCGCTGAGCGCCTTTGATACCCAGCCGGTCGGTCAAATCATTTCGCGTGTGACGAACGACACCGAAGTCATCCGCGATCTCTACGTCACGGTGGTCTCCACTGTGCTGCGCAGTGCTGCACTCGTTGGTGCCATGATGGTAGCGATGTTCAGCCTTGACTGGCGTATGGCACTGGTGGCGATGATGATCTTCCCGCTGGTACTGATAGTCATGTTTATCTATCAGCGCTACAGCACGCCGATTGCCCGACGGGTTCGTAGTTATCTGGCAGACATTAACAACGGCTTTAACGAAGTGATCAGCGGCATGAGCGTGATTCAGCAGTTTCGCCAGCAGGCGCGATTTGGTGAGCGTATGGGCGAAGCGAGTCGCTCCCACTATCTGGCGCGAATGGAGACGCTGCGTCTTGATGGCTTTCTGCTGCGCCCTCTGTTGAGCCTGTTTTCAGCGATGGTACTGTGTGGGTTGCTGATCCTGTTCAGCTTCTCGGTGCCTGGCGTGTTTGAAGTCGGGGTGTTGTATGCCTTTATTACTTACCTGGGCCGCCTGAATGAGCCGCTGATTGAGCTGACCACGCAGCAATCGATGCTGCAACAGGCGGTGGTTTCTGGTGAGCGTATTTTCGAGCTGATGGATGCTACGCAGCAGCAATATGGCATCGACCCGCAGCCACTGGCTTCAGGTCGTATCACCCTGAACAATCTCAGTTTTGCCTACCGTGAAAACCGCGATGTACTCAGTGATATCAATCTTGACGTCGCACCGCGTGAATTCGTGGCACTGGTGGGCCATACCGGCAGCGGCAAGAGTACTCTGGCTAATTTGCTGATGGGCTACTACCCGGTGACGCGCGGCGAAATCCGGATTGATGACCGGCCTATTGGTGACCTGAGTCATGCCGTGCTGCGACACGGTATCGCGATGGTGCAGCAGGATCCGGTCGTACTGGCCGATACGCTGCTGGCCAATGTCCGGCTGGGCCGCGACATCAGTGAAGAGGCTGTCTGGCAGGTGCTCCAGCAGGTACAGCTGGCGCCACTGGCGCAGGCTTTACCAGAGGGAATTCATACCCGGCTGGGCGAGCAGGGCAATAATTTGTCGGTCGGACAGAAGCAGCTGCTGGCGCTGGCCCGGGTACTGGTTGATCTGCCGCAGATACTTATCCTCGACGAGGCAACAGCCAATATCGACTCCGGTACCGAACAGGCGATTCAGCAGACACTTGCGACGCTTCGTCAGCACAGTACGCTGGTGGTGATTGCGCACCGACTATCAACGATTGTGGAAGCGGACAAGATTCTGGTGCTGCATCGCGGTCGTGTGGTGGAGCAGGGTACCCATCAGCAACTGCTGGCGATGCAGGGACGCTACTGGCAGATGTATCAGCTACAACAGGCAGGTGAAAATCTGGCGTCGGGCGTGCCTGTAACATCTGAAGGTTGAGCTGCACCTTTTTTGAGCATGTTTATCAGAATAATCTGTACAAATGCACTCCTTTGACGCCTTAAGCACCAAAGGAGTGCAGTCCCTGGCAGTATTCCCCTTCATCCAGGCTTCAGGTTTCCGCTACGGTTAAAACCATGCCTTGCCGCGTCTCGCCTGACTCACTGATTAACGTCAGTTTTACACTCTGGCACAGGCTTTGCTTATATCCCTTCGTGTCCATAAACGTTACCAATTTACTCGCTGGAGGGGATCCAATGAAGCTGGTCACCGTCGTAATTAAGCCATTCAAGCTGGAGGATGTACGTGAAGCTTTATCCTCTATCGGCATTCAGGGACTGACCGTCTCCGAAGTGAAGGGGTTTGGCCGTCAGAAAGGCCATGCAGAGCTTTATCGTGGCGCAGAATACAGCGTAAATTTCCTGCCAAAAGTCAAAATTGATATCGCGATTGCCGATGATCAGCTGGACGAAGTGGTGGATGTCATCAGTAAAGCGGCTTACACCGGCAAAATTGGCGACGGTAAGATTTTCGTGGCTGAACTGCAGCGCGTCATCCGTATTCGTACCGGCGAGACCGACGAAGCCGCTCTGTAATCAAGACTCAGTACTGTGATGGGATGGAATAAAAATGAATAAAATGTTAGCTAAGTTGGGCCTCACCAGCCTGGCACTGTTACCCTCACTCGCGATGGCTGCGCCTGCCGTTGCGGACAAGGCTGATAACGCATTTATGATGATTTGCACCGCGCTGGTGCTGTTTATGTCAATTCCAGGTATCGCGCTGTTTTACGGTGGTCTGATTCGCGGCAAAAACGTTCTGTCGATGCTGACCCAGGTCGCGGTGACCTTCTCGCTGGTTTGCGTATTGTGGGTGGTCTACGGCTACTCCCTGGCGTTCAGTGAAGGCAATGCTTTCTTTGGTGGCTTTGGCTGGGCCATGCTGAAAAACATTCAACTTACCGCCGTAATGGGCAGTTTCTATCAGTATATCCACGTCGCTTTCCAGGCCTCATTTGCCTGTATCACCGTGGGCCTGATTGTCGGTGCGATAGCTGAACGTATCCGCTTCTCTGCAGTACTGATTTTTGTCGGTGTCTGGCTGACGCTCTCCTATTTACCTATCGCGCACATGGTGTGGGCGGGCGGTTTCCTGGCTCAGGATGGTGCGCTGGACTTTGCTGGCGGTACAGTAGTGCATATTAACGCCGCAGTAGCAGGTCTGGTGGGCGCTTATCTGGTAGGCAAACGTGCTGGCTTTGGTAAAGAGGCCTTTAAGCCACACAACCTGCCAATGGTCTTCACCGGCACCGCGATTCTTTATGTTGGCTGGTTCGGCTTCAACGCCGGTTCTGCGTCTGCAGCAAATGAAATCGCGGCATTGGCCTTCCTGAACACCGTCGTCGCAACCGCGGGCGCAGTCCTGGCATGGACCTTTGGCGAGTGGGCGGTACGTGGTAAGCCTTCTCTGCTGGGTGCCTGTTCAGGCTTTATTGCCGGTCTGGTAGCGATTACCCCAGCCTGTGGTTACGTTGGCGTGGGCGGATCCCTGATCATCGGTCTGGTTGGCGGCCTGGCAGGATTGTGGGGTGTGACCACCCTGAAGAAATGGCTGCGTGTGGATGATCCCTGCGATGTGTTCGGCGTACACGGCGTCTGCGGAATTGTAGGCTGTATTCTGACTGGCGTGTTTGCTTCCTCTTCACTGGGCGGCGTGGGCTATGCACAGGGCGTTACCATGGGCCATCAGGTCTGGGTGCAGCTGTTCAGCGTCGGCCTGACTATCGTCTGGTCGGGTGTTGTCGCCTTTATCGGCTTCAAGCTGGCTGACCTGATTGTTGGTCTGCGTGTACCGGAAGAGCATGAGCGTGAAGGTCTGGATGTAAACAGCCACGGCGAGAACGCTTACAACCAGTAATGTGTCAGTACGGAAAAGATTAATCGGGGGCGAGAAATCGCCCCTTTTTTTATTCGCTGCGCTGACGCATCACGCCTTCCTGAACCGTCGACGCCACCAGCACACCTTGCTGATTGTAAAACTCACCCCGGACAAAACCGCGTGCGCCAGAAGCCGAGGTACTGACTACGCTGTAGAGCAGCCATTCAGTGAAGTCGAACGGGCGATGGAACCACATGGAATGGTCGATCGTGGCGACCTGCATGTCCGGTTCTAAAAAGCCTTTGCCGTGCGGCTGAAGCGCGACCGGCAGGAAATTGAGATCGGAAGCATAGCCGAGCAGGTACTGATGAATACGTAAGTCGTCAGGTAGTGGGCCAGTGGCACGGATCCAGACCTGGCGCTCAGGCTTAGCCACATGTCCCCGCAACGGGTTGTGAATCTGTATCGGACGGATCTCCAGCGGACGTTCAGCAATGAATTTCTCGCGTAGCTTTTCTGGCAGAAGATGTGCCATTTTCTGCGCCATCGCCTGTTCAGTTAACAGGTTTTCAGGCCCGACGACTTCAGGCATCGGATTTTGATGTTCAAATCCGCTTTCCGGCGACTGAAACGATGCGGTCATGTAAAAAATCGGCTGTCCATTCTGAATGGCACTTACCCGCCGGGCACTGAAACTTTTGCCATCACGCAGCGTTTCAACATCATAGATAATCGCTTTCTGGCTATCGCCGGGCCGCAAAAAGTAGCTGTGGAAAGAGTGGATAACGCGATCTGGCGGAACGGTTTGCTTAGCGGCATAAAGCGCCTGACCGACCACCTGACCGCCAAAAACCTGGCGCAGACCCAGATCTTCGCTCTGGCCGCGATATAAACCCTCTTCGAGTTTTTCCAGATTTAACAGATTCAGCAGATTTTGCAGTGCCTGACTCATGGCGCATTCCTCAATAAAGTGACCTGCTCAGTGTGAAAGATCGGACCAGTTAACGTCAATCAGACTTTCCGCTTTAGCTGAGCCAGGCAAAATTTCATTTTTGTGCCAACATTAAGGACATACGGCGAGTGAAACGCTGTAAGCAGGATTCGCTGCCGACAATCATTTTGATCAAATGGAGACGACATCAATGAAACTCAGGCATGTGTGTAGTGGTGTAATTATGGCGCTTGCTGTTGCGGGATGCGCCGATAAGAGTAAACCCGTTCCGACCCCCACTCTGGGTTCTGCGGTTGCAGGCCAGACCGCGGCAATTGCGCAGCCTAACGTAAGTGGCTCTGTATTTATCCGCCAGCGCATTGCGCTGCCGCCGGATGCGGTGTTAACGGTAACCCTGTCTGATGCCTCTGTATCCGATGCACCATCAAAAGTGCTGTCGCAACGCGTGGTGCGTACTGAAGGTAAACAGGCACCGTTCCAGTTCGTGCTGCCGTTTAACCCGGCC
This sequence comes from Pantoea sp. MT58, assembly GCF_014495885.1. Lineage (NCBI taxonomy): Bacteria > Pseudomonadati > Pseudomonadota > Gammaproteobacteria > Enterobacterales > Erwiniaceae > Pantoea > Pantoea sp. MT58. The sequence continues at coordinate 3,072,519 of NZ_CP061083.1, read as the reverse complement.
GACATCCAGCCTAATGCGCGCATTCTGTTAAGCGCAGCGATCTCAATCGACGGCAAGCTGGCTTTTGTCACTGAAGGCGTGAAGCCGGTGATCAACCAGGGTGGCACTAAAGCTGAACTGCTGCTGGTACCCGTGCCATCAATGGCGATGCCAACCCAGCCGGGGGCAGCGACCACCGTTCCTTCGACCTCACCGACTCAGGTGACGCCGTCTGCAGCTGTTCCTGCACCAACCCATATTTAATCACTTTTCGGGGCGACCTTGTCGCCCCTTTTACTGCCTGAAATCCCAGCGATACGTTCCGATATCAAGCTGTCCCTCATCACTTACCTCTATGCCTTCGGCTTCCAGTGCATCGCGCTGTCTGAACAGACGGTCGCCCTGCAGTGAAATTTTACCGTGACGATTGACGACGCGATGCCAGGGAAGGGTAGTGCCTTCAGGTAACCGACTGAGCACGCCGCCGACCTGACGTGCCGCCCGCGGAGAACCTGCCAGCAGCGCCACATCGCCATAGGTAGTGACATGGCCATACGGAATAGCGGCAACAATTTGCCAGATGCGTTGCTGGAAGGTGTCAGGCTGATCCATGTGTTTATTTCATCTGCTTATTTCATCAGGAATAGGGTCTTAACTTTAGCATGGGGAGAAAGCAGTGAAAGCGTTATAGCGGCGGTTGTTCAAGAAAACAACGGTTGTCCCGACTACGCTTGCAATTGCACCCTCCTTCCCAGATAATGCCCCCGCTCTCGTAAAGAGGGCTTGTCAATGGGGGCCCTGTTGGTTCTCCCGCAATGCTAGCTTGTGAACTCGGTCAGATCCGGAAGGAAGCAGCCGTAGCAGGTGACGCGTGTGCCGGGATGTAGCTGGCAGGGCCCCCACCACTTTCTCCCTCGCAATATCCCTTCAAAGAAACTGCAGACAGGCAAAACCCGCCTGGCCGATTGGTTTGACGGCAGGCAGGAATATCCGGTACTAAAAAGTGTAAAGCTAAGTACTAATCAATAAAACTAGCGGACAAATTTCCAGACTGAACCCGGGACTTTATCGTAAAGCTTGTTCATCGTCAGTTCTGCCAGACGATGGTCAGCTGCCGAGTAAAATACCGCTAACTCATCTTCAGGTAATTCATACTTATTTTTTTCAATGACCCTTTCCAGGGTATCAAGTGAACGGCAACGCCGTAGTCGCATCAAATAATCAGTTTTAGTCAGGGTTTTGTTCATAAATAAACCGTTCTCATGTCTGTACTATAATGAATGGCTCGGTTGCTGGAGAAAAGCGCACTCTTCAGTGAACAGATTAAATAAGCGTTTAGCTGAACGTTGCCACCGTTGAAGATCCGGACTATTGACACCATAGTTGCTGAATAACATAAAGGTATCATCAAGATATTCATCGATTTGCGAAATCAGCGCTTCATCTTCAACGTGCTTAATTTTGTAATTCATGGTGAAAGAGGCGATGTGCTCAATCAAATCGTTAAGCTGCAGATTGCTTTCAGAAGTGGGATCATTTACCCAGCCATGATGGCTGTCGGTTAATGTTGCCATGCTGTCGTCAAACAGGCTTTCACATAGGTATTTAAGCTGGGCAATATCATGCCGTTTCGGTGAGTATTCGTCCATCTTTTTCCCCTCCATAGCTAGCACAGTTGCCGCAGGGCAGCGAGTCACGATAACGCCGCCGGGAAGCGATTATTCGGGCAGTTATTAAACGGGATATCTTAAAGATAGTGTAAAACCATTAGTTCTGCTCACCTCCATTACTAAATATTACAATTCATCGCTGGGGGAGGGTTGTGCATTGTCAATCGCATCAAACTCAAGTGCACCGGGCACAATGCGAAACTTCACCTGCTCCGATTGCGTTACTGTTTCATTTAAATCCTGACAAGGACTAAATAAATTCCAGTCAAAATCGTAAAGTAATTTAAAACTATCCAGATCCTGATATTCAACACAAATAATTTTTAAACTGCCAGGAACTAACTGCGCATTCTGCGAATACCAGCGTAAATCCCCTACCAGCAAATCTGTTATTTTGAGAATATTCCGCTGAACAATCTCCGCTAATTTTGCGCAGTCTGATTCGCCCACAGCAATATCACATTCAATTCGTGACAACATATCTGGTCCGCTTATAACCGTTAATAAACCTATCATTGGATTTCTGCAACCAGTTTGCAAGCCAGCAGAGCACAAAACCGTTAATTGTTAACCTGCGCGAGTGGTGTGAGCAGGCTGCATCGCATGTCTGCGACTGCCAGTGACACCTGGCGTTATTTATCTTTTGATACACATTCGCGCATAGGTGCAACAACAATATCCGATATATTATTGTTATGTTATAACATATTGGTGAAGTGATGCGTCAGAGTGGATTACTTATGTCATTAGGTGGGCGACTGGCTATCGCACTGCTGTTCATTGCGCTGCTTGCTGTGGCGATAAAATGGGGGATCAGCGCATGATCCGGTTCAACGCACTTCGCGCGGGCTATCAGGGACAGGCTGTTACCCCCGCCATCAATGGTCAGCTCAGCGCTGGCTCGATGACAGCCCTGGTCGGCGCGAATGGTAGCGGCAAATCAACACTGTTAAAAACCATCGCGGGCTTGCTGCCACCAATAGCGGGGCGCTGCGAGCTGCAGGTTTCGCGGCGGGCTATTGGCTGGATGCCACAGCGTACTGAACTGGAGACGCGCTTTCCCCTGACGGTATTTGAACTGGTTTCAATTGGCTGCTGGCCTCGCTGCGGCTGGTTCGGCGGCATCAACCGGGAACTGCGTCGGGAAATCTGGCAGGCGCTGGAGGCGGTTCAGATGCGTGATTATGCAGATGCGCAGCCCGCGACCTTATCGGGCGGACAGCTTCAGCGCGTCTTGTTTGCGCGACTGATGTTGCAGCGCAGCCAGCTCTGGCTACTGGATGAGCCTTTTAACGGCATTGATAGTCAGACGGTAACATTACTGATGTCGATACTGGAACAGCAACAGCAGGCTGGAACAACGCTGCTGGTGGTGCTGCACGACCGTCCACTGGTCGCTCGCTACTTCAGTAATGTGATGTCGATGGATGATACGGAGGTCAGTTGCACCTGGCTCCCTGATCCCCCTCTGCGGAGTTATGCGCCGTGACGTTGATACAGCCTTTTATTGAGTTTGGGTTTATGCGGCGCGCACTGGTTGCCTGCGTCGCGCTGGCTATCAGTGCCACGCCACTCGGCGTATTTCTTTCGCTGCGCCGTATGAGTCTGATTGGCGATGCGTTATCACATGCCGTGTTGCCGGGGGCGGCTATTGGCTATCTGATCTCCGGACTGTCACTGGTCGCGATGGGTATCGGCGGCCTGATCGCAGGTTTAGCCGTGGCGCTGCTCTCGGGCGCGGTGAGTCGATACACGCCCTTAAAAGAGGATGCCAGTTTTGCCGGGTTTTATCTCGGTTCGCTGGCGCTGGGCGTCACGCTGGTCTCACTGCGCGGCTCAAGCGTGGATCTGCTGCACGTGCTGTTTGGCTCGCTGCTGGCGGTGGACAACGCTGCACTGTTGCTGGTTGGCGGCATCGCCGCCTTTACGCTGATTATGCTGGCGATCATTTATCGTCCGCTGGTCATCGATGCCTTTGACAGTGACTTCCTGCGGGCGCAGGGAAAATGGAGTGCACCGCTGGTGCATGGTCTGTTTTTAATGCTGGTGGTGCTGAATCTGGTGGCGGGCTTTCAGGTGCTGGGCACGCTGATGTCGGTGGGATTAATGATGCTGCCCGCTGCCAGCGCCCGTTTCTGGAGTCGCCATCTTGCCGCGATGCTGGCTATCGCCATTTTCATGGCAATGCTTTCAGCCCTGGCTGGCCTGATGCTCTCCTGGCACTTTTCATTACCGGCCGGTCCCGCTGTGGTGCTGAGCGCCGCCATGCTGTTTTTTTTCTCCATTCTTGCAGGGCCATGCGGCGGGATTTTGCGCCGCCATTAATCTTAAGGGGTATCTATGAAAAAATTACTGGTTAGCCTGGCGCTCGCTGCGCTGTTTGCCACGCCATTTGCAATGGCAAAAACGGTGGATGTCGTGGCCAGTTTTACTGTGCTGGCAGATATTGTCAAACAGGTCGGCGGCGATCATGTCAACGTAAAAAGTCTGGTGGGACCGAATGGCGATCCCCATACGTTTGAACCGACGCCACAGGACAGCCAGGCGCTGGCGAAGGCCGATCTGGTGTTTGTCAGCGGACTGGGACTGGAAGGGTGGATGGATCGCCTGGTCAGCGCGTCGGGATATCGCGGGCAGCCCGTGGTCGCTTCAACGGGTGTGACTACCCGCAGCATGGAGGAGGAGGGTAAAACGGTGACCGATCCACACGCCTGGAACAGCATGCAGAACGGCGTTATCTACGCGACCAACGTGATGAATGCGCTGGTCAAAGCCGACCCTGAAGATGCACCAGCAATCCGCAAGCGTGGGCAGAATTACATACAGCAACTGCAGGCGCTGGATAGCTGGGCAAAAACGGCCTTTGATGCTATTCCAGTCGACAAACGTAAAGTGCTGACCAGTCACGATGCGTTTGGTTACTTTGGACAGCGATATGGCGTAACGTTTCTGGCACCCGTCGGATTCTCTACTGAAGCAGAAGCGAGTGCCAGCAACGTGGGGAGCTTAATCAACCAGCTCAAACAGCAGCACATTAATCGCTATTTCATCGAGAATCAGACGGACCCGCGGTTAGTGAAACAGATAGCCAGCGCGACCGGTGCTGAGCCAGGTGGTGAGCTCTATCCGGAAGCGTTATCCACGGCTTCTGGCCCGGCGGCGACTTATCAGGCGGCCTTTAAACATAACGTGAATGCGATGCTGAAGAGTATGCAATAGGCATAAAAAAGGCCGGGCGAGCCCGGCCAGTCATCACGACACAAACTAGCGTTTCTTCTTCCTTCCCTGTACAGCCTTAAAGCGTGGATTTGTTTTACAGATGACGTAAACACGTCCTTTCCTGCGCACCACTTTGCAATCCCGATGGCGATTTTTGGCGGAGCGCAGAGAGCTTAATACCTTCATGAGTTACCTCTTCTTTGCGGCCAGGAAAGAACCGAAACGCTGGTTAAAGCGCGCGGTGCTGCCTTCTTTAGCAAAATCTTTCTGTTTGCCGGTGTAGAAAACATGCGAGGCGGATGACACGTCCAGAGTGACGTAGGGCAGTGTTTCGCCTTCGAACTCAACTGTGCGATCGGTTTTAATGGTGGATCCGATTTTGAACCACACATCCGCGGATGTGTCATGGAAGACCACGTGACGATAGTGAGGATGAATATTCGCTTTCATAATGCACGCCTGTGTAATGTTATAATATAACATTATTATGCGCCGCACTTTTCAGCATTGCAACTGCCAGCGCGTTATTAAAAGCAGAGGATCTGCAAAGAGCAGGGACAGAATCGCAGGCATAAAAAAGGCCGCTTGCGCGGCCTCAGATGATTTACAGCTTAGTGAGTCTGGTTATGTTCAACCGGATGACTGTTCGCTGATTCTTCTTTTTTCTTGCCAAAGCGGCGGCGTACCACCACAAAGAACACCGGCACAAAGAAGATCGCCAGGATGGTCGCGGTAACCATACCACCGATTACGCCTGTACCTACCGCGTTCTGCGAACCGGAGCCAGCACCGGTACTGATCGCCAGCGGCAGTACCCCGAGAATAAACGCCAGTGACGTCATCAGGATAGGACGCAGACGCATACGACACGCTTCCAGCGCAGCTTCAATCAGCCCTTTGCCCTCTTTATCCATCAAATCTTTAGCAAATTCGACAATAAGGATGGCGTTCTTGGTCGAGAGGCCGATGGTGGTCAGTAACCCGACAACAAAGTAGACGTCATTACTTAAGCCACGCAGAGTGGTAAAGAGCAGTGCACCAATGACCCCGAGCGGGACAACCAGCATAACCGAGAAGGGAATCGACCAGCTCTCGTACAGTGCGGCGAGACACAGGAAGACCACAATCAGCGAGATAGCATAGAGCGCAGGAGCCTGATTACCGGACAAGCGTTCCTGATAGGACATGCCAGTCCAGTCATAGCCGATACCGGCAGGCAGTTTCGCCGCCAGCTCTTCCATCAGATCCATTGCCGCACCCGAACTTTTACCGGGAGCTGCCTGTCCCAGGATTTCCATCGCAGGCAGGCCGTTGTAACGCTCAAGGCGCGGTGAACCATACTGCCATTTCGCTGACGAGAAGGCAGAGAAGGGCACCATGGTTCCACTGCTGTTGCGCACGAACCATTTACCAATGTCGTCCGGCAACATGCGAGAGTCCGCTTTACCCATCACGTAAACTTTTTTCACACGACCGCGGTCAATGAAGTCGTTCACGTAAGAGCCACCCCAGGAAGCCGCCAGCGTAGTGTTGATATCACTGAGTGATACGCCCAGTGCCTGCGCTTTTTCCTGATCGATCGTCAGCTTGTACTGCGGTGTATCTTCCATACCGTTCGGGCGCACGCCAACCAGCGTATCAGGATGCTGTGCAATCATACCAAATAGCTGATTACGCGCTTCCGTCAGCTTATCGTGACCCAGGTTATTCTGATCGATGAGCTCAAAATCGAAGCCAGTCGCGTTACCCAGTTCAATGATAGCGGGCAGGTTGAACGGAATGACCATCGCATCTTTGATTGCGCCCAGCGCCTTCATGGCGCGGCCAGCAATCGCCGGAACTTTCATGTCTGCGCCGGTACGCTCATCCCACGGCTTGAGACTGACGAAGGCGATACCGGTATTCTGTCCACGACCAGCAAAGCCGAAGCCGTTAACGGTGAACACCGATTTAACCGTGTCTTTCTCCTGCGTCAGGAAGTAGTCCGTCACCTGATCAAGCACTTTCTGAGTACGCTCCTGCGTTGCGCCTGCAGGCAGCTGCGCCTGAGCCAGCAGCAGACCCTGATCCTCTTCCGGTAAGAATGAAGAGGGCAGTCGCATAAACAGAAACGCCATTCCGACCACGATGACCAGATAGATCAGCATGTAGCGACCCGTACTGCGAACCATGTGGCCGACACCATCCACATAGTGACTGGTGCTTTTGTCGAATATACGGTTGAACCAGCCGAAGAAACCGGTGGTTTTCCCGTGATCGCCTTTTTTGATCGGTTTCAGCATGGTGGCACAGAGTGCCGGCGTCAGAATAAAGGCGACCAGCACCGATAGCGCCATCGCCGAAACGATAGTAATGGAGAACTGGCGATAGATAACGCCGGTCGAGCCACCAAAGAACGCCATCGGAATAAATACAGCGGCCAGTACCAGCGCGATACCGACAAGTGCGCCCTGAATCTGCTCCATTGAACGCTTCGTTGCTTCTTTTGGCGGTAATCCTTCTTCCGCCATCACGCGCTCAACGTTCTCAACCACCACGATGGCGTCATCCACCAGCAAGCCGATGGCCAGCACCATCCCGAACATCGTCAGGGTGTTTATCGAATAACCAAACGCGTTGATAACGGCAAACGTACCCAGCAGTACCACGGGCACAGCGATAGTTGGAATGAGCGTGGCGCGGAAGTTCTGCAGAAACAGATACATCACCAGGAACACCAGCACAATCGCTTCGATCAGCGTTTTCACCACTTCGAAAATCGAGATCTTAACGAAAGGTGTGGTGTCATACGGATAGACCACTTTCAATCCGGCCGGGAAGGTCGGCTGCAATTTGGCCAGTTCTTCTTTCACCGCATTGGCGGTATCCAGCGCATTCGCACCGGTGGCCAGCTTGATACCGATACCGGACGCAGGCTTGCCATTATAACGGGCAACGATTTCGTAGTTTTCTGCACCGAGTTCAATCCTTGCCACATCACGCAGACGAACCTGAGAACCATCTTCGTTCACTTTGAGCAGGATTTTGCCGAACTCATCCGTTGAGGTCAGACGGGTTTGCGCAATGATTGAGGCATTGAGCTGCTGTCCTGGCACCGGCGGCGTACCACCTAACTGACCGGCAGCGACCTGGGTGTTCTGAGTGTTCAGCGCACTGATCACATCAACCGGCGTCAGGTTGTAGTTGTTCAGCTTGTGCGGATCCATCCAGATACGCATCGCGTACTGCGCACCAAATACCTGGGTATCACCCACGCCTTTGGTACGGCTGATCGGATCTTTGATTGATGACGAAATAAAGTCAGAAATGTCATTCTGCGTCATGTTGTCATCGTCGCTGATGAAGCCCGCAACCATCAGGAAGCTACTGGACGATTTCTTAACCTGAATCCCCTGTTGCTGCACTTCCTGCGGCAGCAGCGGCGTCGCCAGCTGCAGTTTGTTCTGCACCTGAACCTGCGCGATATCTGCATCTGTACCCGACTCAAAGGAGATGGTCAGGGTCAGCGTACCGGACGAGTCGCTGCTCGAGGACATATACATCAGTCCATCGATACCGTTCATGTTTTGTTCGATAACCTGGGTCACCGAGTCCTGCAGCGTTTTAGCATCCGCACCAGGGTAGGTGGCCTGAATCTCAATCGCCGGCGGGGCAACATTGGGATATTGCTCGATCGGAAGTTTGAGAATCGACAGCGCACCGACCAGCATGATGATGATGGCAAGCACCCACGCAAAGATGGGTCGATCGATAAAGAACTTAGCCATGAATCAACGGCTCCTGTTATGACGGTGACTTGTCAGACTGCGGCTTTGAATCGGGTGCCGCTTTCGCATCGTCTGAGACTTCTTGTGGGGTCACCTGTGCGCCCGGCTTGGCACGCTGCAGACCGGTGCTGATCACACGTTCACCCGCTTTAACACCGTCAGTGACTAACCATTTGTCGCCAATCGCCTGAGAGGTGGTGACCTGACGCGCTTCAACTTTGTTATCTGCACCCACGACCATGACCGTTGCCTGACCCGTTGGGGTACGGGTTACCGCCTGTTGCGGAACCAGCAATGCATCAGGATTGGTGCCTTCATCCAGACGCGCACGAACAAACATGCCCGGTAACAGGGTATGGTTCGGGTTCGGGACAATGGCGCGCAGGGTGATAGAACCGGTGGTTTCATCAACGGTGACGTCAGAGAACTCCAGCGTACCAGGCTGTGGATAGCTGCTGCCGTTCTGCATCAGCAGTGTCACATTGGCTTTGCCCTCGCTCTGCTTCAGCTGACCCGACTCCAGTTCTGAACGTAAGCGCATAAAATCTTCGCTCGACTGGGTGACGTCGACATACATGGGATCAAGTTGCTGCACGGTGGCCAGTGCGGTGGTTTGTGCGCTTTGTACCAGCGCACCTTCCGTTACCGACGATTTACCGATGCGGCCACTGATAGGCGAGGTGACTTTGGTGTAAGCCAGATTAATGCGGGCCGTTTCGACATTGGCTTTTGCTACCTGAACTGCAGCCTCGTTTTGCGCGGCTGTAGCAACAGCGGTGTCATAATCCTGCTGACTGATATATTTGGTGCCGAGCAGAGGTTTATAACGTTTGACGGTCAGCTGAGCGATATGTGCGTTAGCCTGCGCCTGCGTTAAATCACCTTTGGCGCTGTCATAGGCTGCCTGATAGGTAGCCGGATCGATCTGATAGAGAGACTGACCTGCTTTAACGTCGCTTCCTTCAATAAAGTTACGCTTCAGAATAATACCGGACACCTGCGGACGGACTTCAGCCACACGGTATGCCGAGGTGCGGCCTGGTAATTCAGTTGAAATCTTAAGGGGTTCCGTTTTCAGTGTAACAACACCTACGGCTGGCGGTTGCTGGGCGGCTTGTTCGGATTTATTGTTGTCACATCCTGTTAACAAAAAGCTGCCTGATAGCATCAGGACGGCCGCCAGAGGCGATAATCCTCTGATTTTATTCATAAATAAACCTCTAGTGTCCGGTATCAATTGGTCAATGGATCACAAAATGAAAAACCCATTGCTGTGGCAAGGCGCAGGTCATGCTATGGTACATACATTCACAAATGTATGTAAACTTACCTGTTTGTAAAAAAAGCCCACTATGGCACGAAAAACCAAAGCGCAAGCACTTGAAACACGGCATCAAATTCTTGATGCCGCTATTGTTCTCTTTTCGCAGCAGGGCGTCTCAGCCACCTCACTGGCAGATATCGCCACCGCAGCCAGCGTTACACGCGGGGCAATCTACTGGCATTTCAAAAACAAAGCCGATGTATTACACGAAATATGGCTTCGTTGTGATGCGGGTCTGGACGATGTGGAACTTGAGTATCAGACAAAATACCCTGGCGATCCACTCTCTGTGTTGCGCGCAATGCTGGTCTATATCTTTGAAGCGACTGCAAAGGATCCACAGCGACGCGCGTTGATGGAGATCATTTTCCATAAATGCGAGTTTGTGGGCGAAATGTCAGCACTGAAGAATATGCAACAAAGCTTACTGCTGGAATGCTACGATAAAATTGAAGATGTCCTGCGCCAGTGCATTGACGCCGGACAACTTCCGGGCACTCTCAGCACGCGTCAGGCTGCCCTGATTATGCGCGGTTACGTCAACGGTATGATGGAAAGCTGGCTGTTTTCGCCGGACAGTTTTGATTTAGCCGCAGACGCACCCGTTCTGACCAACGCCTTTATCGATATGCTGCGCCTCAGTCCGACGCTGACGGCTTCCTGTTAGGTCGGCTGGCTATCGCGCTTGTTCTCGAAATCGCGCTGCACCATAGCCAGCGCGGAGAGCACGGTCTCAACCGGCAATTGATGCTCTTCCAGTAGCTGAATCAGATCAACAGCCAGTTTGACGTCGTCAGGGGCGTTTTCCAGTGACATCTTGTCTCCTAAATACGTAATCGGGCCGCGACCAGCAGCATCAGTAACGCGCCGACAATCGCTATGCCCAGGGCGCCAGCATGCAGCGTTGCCAGCGAGCCCAGTTCAAAATAGGCGGCGATATAGCCGCCGATCAGTGCGCCGATCATCGACAGCGTCAGGGTCGCCATCAGGCCACCGGGCCGACCCGGTATCAGCAGACGCTTTAACAGGCCCAGCAGTAGCCCGCAAATTAGCCAGCTCAGTAAACCCATGGTTCGTCTCCAGGCAGAATTGCACTCAGTATAGAAGCGCTTTTCTCACGCTGCGCTTTATTCGCTGTGCACGCCGCCGCGCAGGGAAGCGCCCCATTCGACAGAGCGAATCGCCTGACGGCAGCGCGCCAGTCTTCCCTCTAGTGTTTCCAGATCCTGCTTCAGCTGACGCTGGACCGCCAGCGTTTCGGCCAGTGCCAGCCGCTGTTCACGCTGATCGATCATCGCCAGTAAGCGCCGTTCAAATTCACGGTACTCCTGATATTTTGAGGCGCGTGGGTTCTTAACCGGCTGTTCACGTTGGGTACGCAGCTTTTGGGTACTCGCCTCGCGTTGCAGGGCAGCAATCTGATCCACCAGGTGTTCAGCCAGCCAGGCACTGCGCGCCAGATCGTTGACGCTGTCGCACAGTCGGGCGAAATTCTGTTCCACTTCCAGCAGGTAATCTGCCAGCCGCGTGCCTTTGGTGTGAAAAAGCTGCGAGTCAAAGCGTGGCATACGGCACTCACCATCCGGATGACGCGCAATCTCCTGACGCAGGTCGATCAGAAGCTGTTGCAGGCGCTGTTGCAAAGCGATCGCACTCATCGCGTGACGTCCGGTTGTGCTAACGTAGTCGGATGAGGAAAGAGCTGGGCGGGATTCATGCAACGCATTCTGTTATTAACCCTCGGCTGGCTGGCGATTGTGCTGGGGACGCTGGGCATTGTATTACCTTTATTACCTACCACGCCATTCATGCTGCTTGCGGCCTGGTGTTTTGCGCGGTCATCGCCGCGCTTCCATCACTGGCTGCTGTGGAAATCGCCATTTGGCCGCTATTTGCGTCACTGGCAACAGCATCGCGCAATGCCGCCGGGCGCCAAAGTCCGTGCTATCTGCCTGATAGTCGCAACATTTAGTCTTTCGCTTTTCCTGGTGCATCAGCTCTGGGTACGCATCATGCTGCTGATCATGCTGGCGGCGCTGCTGCTGTTTATGTGGCGTATTCCGGTGGTGGCAGAAGCAGCGGACGCACCCAAGTCGCCGCGATAAAGTTGCATTTAGCCGGTCATTTGCTTAGATTTGGGCGTCTTCGTGCGTGGCTTCCCTTTGTGAATTGACTTCCGCTGAGCCTTTTACCAGGTATTAGCGCTTTTGAAGCTGCGCGAAACAGAATTTTTTACCAGGCGTATCATTATGACCGACACTGCGCAGCAGCTTGAATTCATTAAAAACAGCATTAAAAGTATTCCCGATTATCCTAAGCCAGGCATCCTGTTCCGCGATGTCACCAGCCTGCTGGAAGATCCCAAAGCCTATGCCGCGTCGATTGCGCTGCTGGTTGAGCGTTACCGTAATAAAGGCATCACTAAAGTGGTGGGTACGGAAGCGCGCGGTTTCCTGTTTGGTGCCCCGGTGGCATTAGGCCTCGGCGTCGGTTTTGTTCCGGTGCGTAAGCCCGGCAAACTGCCGCGTGAGGTTTACAGTGAAGCTTATGAGCTGGAATATGGCACCGATCAGCTGGAATTGCACAAAGATGCCATCCAGCCGGGCGATCTGGTGCTGGTGGTTGATGACCTGCTGGCGACCGGTGGGACCATTGAAGCGACCGTTAAACTGATCCGTCGTGCAGGCGGTGAAGTGAAAGACGCGGCTTTCATTATTAACCTGTTCGATCTGACCGGTGAATCGCGTCTCAATGCCCTGGGCGTTGAGAGTTACAGCCTGGTCAAATTCCCCGGCCACTAAGCCACTCTTTCGGCCTTGCCACCCGGTGAGGCCGTCACGCCTCTGGCGTCAAGATAACGAGTGCCAGCCAAAAGCGTAGCTGATAGACTACTGCAATCTTATACAGGGGTTGCAGAGCGTCTGCGCTCATCTTTCCATCCAACTTCGTCGAATCCACATGAGCTATCAGGTACTTGCGCGAAAATGGCGTCCCCAGGCTTTTGCTGATGTTGTCGGTCAGGAACATGTTCTGACGGCGCTGGCGAATGGATTGTCTCTGGGACGCATCCATCATGCTTATCTCTTCTCCGGCACCCGCGGCGTGGGGAAAACCACCATTGCGCGTCTGCTGGCCAAAGGCCTTAACTGCGAAACCGGTATCACCGCCACGCCCTGTGGTCAGTGTGATAACTGCCGTGAAATTGAGCAGGGCCGCTTTGTCGATCTGATCGAGATTGACGCCGCATCGCGTACCAAGGTTGAAGACACCCGCGATCTGCTCGACAACGTGCAGTACGCCCCGGCCCGTGGACGCTTCAAAGTCTATTTGATCGATGAAGTGCATATGCTGTCGCGTCACAGCTTCAATGCGCTGTTAAAGACGCTGGAAGAGCCGCCTTCACACGTTAAGTTCCTGCTGGCGACCACCGATCCGCAGAAACTGCCGGTGACGATTCTTTCGCGTTGCCTGCAGTTCCATCTCAAAGCGCTGGATGTTGATCAAATCCGTCAGCAGCTTGAGCATGTGCTGAAGCAGGAACAGATTGAGAGCGAAACCCGGGCGCTTCAGCTGCTGGCGCGCGCCGCCGATGGCAGTATGCGCGATGCGCTGAGCCTCACCGATCAGGCGATTGCCATGGGGCAGGGCGCGGTGACCAGCAACACGGTCAGCGTCATGCTCGGCACGCTGGATGATGAACAGCCGCTTGGGCTACTGGAAGCGCTGGTGGACGGTGACGGTCAGCAGGTCATGACACTGCTGAGCCAGGCGGCTTCACGCGGTGTGGAATGGGAGGCGTTGCTGGTGGAGATGCTGCGCCTGCTGCACCAGATTGCAATGGTGCAACTGCTGCCGGCTTCGCTCAGCGATGATGACGAGAGCAACGCTCTGCGACTGCGCGAACTGGCTCGCGTGGTGCCACCCGCCGATCTGCAACTCTATTATCAGACGCTGTTGATGGGCCGCAAAGATCTGCCGATTGCGCCCGATCGCCGCATGGGCGTGGAGATGACGCTGCTGCGCGCACTGGCGTTCCACCCCAAAGCGGCGGTGGCAGAACCGATTGCCCGTCCCGCGCTAACCCAGCAGATGGCACCTGTCGCGCCGGCGCAGACGGCACCGGCACCTTCCGGGCCTTCACCTGTCGCACGACACGCGGCAGCACAGCCCGCCACATCGTCACCTGCTCAGACAGCGTCACCTGTGGCGCAGCAGCCTCAGCAGCCGATGCCTGCGCCGCAACAGCACGTTGCCGCTCAGCCGCAGATGGCCGCGCCCGATGCGGCTCCGCAACCCGCGCCGCCGCCGGATGCGGCACCTGAAGCGCCACTTTCAAGCTCCACCAGCCAGCTCCTCCAGGCGCGCACGCAGTTGTTGCGTCAGGGAGCGAACAAACCAAAAAAGAGTGAGCCGGCGGCGCCAGGTGCGCGGCCGGCCAACTCGGCACTGGAGCGGCTGGCTTCGGTTACCGAGCGCAGTCAGCAGCGTATCCGCGATCGCGAGCCTGCCGCGCCGGTAAAAGAGGAAGCGTACCGCTGGAAAGCCGTTAATCAGCAGGTTGAAGTGGCAGAGCCGGTCGCGACGCCGAAGGCCTTGCGTTCTGCGCTGGAGCATGAGAAAACCCCTGAGCTGGCGGCGCGACTGGCGGAAGAAGCGCAACAGCGCGATCCCTGGGCCGCAGAGATTGCGACCCTGCCGCTGCCAAAACTGGTGCAGCAGCTGGCATTAAATGCCTGGAAAGAGACCACCGAAAACGGGGTCTGCCTGCATTTACGCAGCAGTCAGCGTCACCTGAATTCACCGTCGGCGCAGCAGGTGTTATGCGATGCGCTGAGTGAGCGTGCCGGGCAGAAAGTTGAACTCTCGGTCGTTGAAGACGATAATTCATCGGTGTTGACGCCACTGGAGTGGCGTCAGGCCATTTACGAAGAGAAACTGGCGCAGGCGCGTCAGTCGATCAACTGTGATACCCACATCCAGACGCTGCAGCGATTTTTCGATGCTGATCTGGATGAGGAGAGTATCCGACCTGTTTGAACACGCTGCTGCTATCGTAACGATAGCGTTGTAGCCTTAGCTGAGAGAGAAAACTATGTTTGGTGGTAAAGGCGGATTGGGCAACCTGATGAAACAGGCCCAGCAGATGCAGGACAAAATGGCCAAGGTTCAGGAAGAGATCGCCGCGATTGAAGTGACCGGCGAATCGGGTGCTGGCCTGGTAAAAGTGACCATTAACGGCGCGCACAACTGCCGTCGCGTGGAAGTCGATCCCAGCCTGCTGGAAGATGACAAAGATATGCTGGAAGATCTGATCGCTGCGGCGTTCAACGATGCGGCACGTCGCATTGATGAAACCCAGAAAGAGAAGATGGCGTCTGTCTCTTCGGGTATGCAGCTGCCACCAGGCTTTAAGATGCCGTTCTGATGCAAACCAGTCCACTGCTTGAATCATTGATGGAGTCGCTGCGCTGTCTGCCCGGCGTTGGGCCGAAATCGGCACAGCGCATGGCTTTTCAGCTGCTGCAGCGCGATCGCAGCGGTGGTATGCGCCTGGCGCAGGCGCTGACCCGGGCGATGTCGGAGATTGGTCACTGTGCTGATTGCCGGACATTCACCGAGCAGGAAATTTGCACCATCTGCGCCAATCCACGGCGTCAGCAGAATGGTCAAATCTGCGTAGTGGAAAGCCCGGCAGATATTCACGCCATTGAGCAGACCGGCCAGTTTGGCGGCCGCTACTTTGTGCTGATGGGACATCTGTCGCCGCTCGACGGCATTGGTCCGGCAGATATCGGCCTGGATCGTCTGGAACAGCGACTGGAGAGTGAAACGCTGCAGGAAGTGATCCTCGCGACCAATCCGACGGTGGAAGGCGAGGCGACCGCAAACTACATTGCGGAACTCTGTGGTCAGTATGGCGTTGACGCCAGCCGTATCGCGCACGGTGTGCCGGTGGGCGGAGAGCTGGAGATGGTCGATGGCACCACGCTGTCCCACTCGCTGGCAGGTCGTCAGAAGTTTAAATTTTAATCACTTGCCGGTGTTGTGAAAGACACCGGCTTGAAAACCCCCGCGTCATCCCCACATCAACCTCAACAACGTTTGTTCAACCTGTTTTGTTGAGGTAGCAATGACCATGAAAGGACAAGAGACCCGTGGCTTTCAGTCGGAAGTAAAACAACTTCTGCACCTGATGATCCATTCTCTCTATTCAAACAAAGAGATTTTCCTGCGTGAGCTGATTTCCAATGCCTCGGATGCGGCAGACAAACTGCGTTTCCGCGCGTTGTCAGATTCCAGCCTGTATGAAGGTGACGGCGAGCTGCGCGTTCGTCTCTCTGTTGATAAGGACAACCGTACCCTCACGCTCAGCGACAATGGTATCGGTATGCGTCGCGATGAGGTCATTGAGAACCTCGGCACTATCGCCAAATCGGGCACCAAATCCTTCCTGGAATCCCTCGGCTCCGACCAGGCTAAAGACAGCCAGCTGATCGGTCAGTTCGGTGTGGGCTTCTACTCTGCCTTTATCGTGGCAGATAAAGTCACCGTTCGTACCCGCGCTGCGGGCGCATCTGCCGATGAAGGTGTGTTCTGGGAATCTGCGGGCGAGGGCGAATATACCCTGGCTGAGATCGAGAAAGCCGATCGTGGTACTGAGATCACGCTGCATCTGCGCGAAGGCGAAGATGAGTTCCTGGACGCATGGCGCGTTCGCAGCATCATCAGCAAATATTCCGATCACATCGCGCTGCCGGTTGAGATCGAGAGCAAAGATGAAGAGGGCGAGGGAACTCACTGGGAGAAAATCAACAAAGCCCAGGCGCTGTGGACCCGCAACAAAGCTGAGATCAGCGACGACGAGTACAACGAGTTCTACAAACATATCGCCCATGACTACAGCGATCCGGTCGCCTGGAGCCACAATCGGGTGGAAGGTAAGCAGGAGTACACCAGCCTGCTCTACATTCCGGCGCGTGCGCCATTTGATATGTGGAACCGCGATCAGAAGCATGGCCTGAAACTCTACGTGCAGCGCGTCTTTATCATGGATGATGCTGAGCAGTTCATGCCGAACTACCTGCGCTTTGTGCGTGGTCTGATTGACTCCAGTGATCTGCCGCTCAACGTCTCCCGCGAGATCCTGCAGGATAGCCGCGTGACCCAGAGCCTGCGTGCTGCGCTGACGAAGCGTACTCTGCAGATGCTGGAAAGACTGGCGAAAGATGACAACGAGAAATACCAGACCTTCTGGAATGAGTTCGGCCTGGTGCTGAAAGAGGGGCCGGCGGAAGATAACGCCAACCAGGAAACGATTGCGAAACTGCTGCGCTTCGCCACCACCCAGAGCGAAGGTTCAGCACAGACCATTTCACTGGAAGACTACGTCAGCCGCATGGTGGAAGGTCAGGAGAAGATTTACTACATCACTGCTGACAGCTATGCCGCTGCGAAGAGCAGCCCGCACCTGGAGCTGTTCCGCAAAAAAGGCATCGAGGTGCTGCTGCTCTCTGACCGCATCGACGAATGGATGATGAGCTACCTCACTGAGTTCGACGGTAAGACCTTCCAGTCGGTCAGCAAAGCGGATGAGTCGCTGAGCAAGCTGGCGGATGAAGAGACCGAAGAGCAGAAAGAAGCGGAAAAAGCGCTGGAGCCATTTGTTGAGCGTGTGAAAAATCTGCTGGGCGAACGCGTGAAAGAGGTGCGTCTGACCCATCGTCTGACCGACACGCCAGCGATTGTGACTACCGATGCCAACGAGATGACCACGCAGATGGCGAAGCTGTTTGCGGCGGCCGGACAGGAAGTGCCGGAAGTGAAGTACCTGTTTGAAATCAACCCGGATCACCCGCTGGTGAAACGTGTTGCGGATACGCAGGATGAAGCACGCTTCGGTGAGTGGATTGAGCTGCTGCTGGATCAGGCGTTGCTGGCAGAGCGCGGTACGCTGGACGATCCAAACCAGTTTATCCGCCGCATGAACCAGCTGCTGACGGCATAACGGCTAAAGGCCGGTGATTATCACCGGCTTTTTTTATGGCTGTGCGGCCTCCTGCAGCCAGTCACGAAACACACGGATCTCTGTATCCTGACGACGGCTCTGCTTCGTCATCATCCAGGTCGCACGCTCCACGGGAACAAAGCCCAGCGGGGCGATCAGCGTGCCATCTTCCAGCTCTTTGCGAACCAGCAAACGCGGTGCCATCAGAACACCCAGACCACTTCGTGCGGCCTGAATGCCCAGCGACAGCGTCTCAAAATGTTTACCGCTATTAAAGCGACCCCTGACTCCGGTCTGGACCGCCCACTCTGACCAGGCGTGCCGTCGGGTATCTGCATGGAGCAGAGGCAGTGCTACCAGATCCTCTCCGACCCGCAGTTGCGTGGCAAAATGCGGTGCGCAAAGCGGTCCAATCTCATCCTCGCTGACCAGCGTGGCGTCTAAATCGGGTTCAGGTGGATCGCCATGGCTGAGGATCAGTACATCCACATGTTCGCTGCGCAGTTGCGCGATCTCAGCGAGCGGCAGAAAGTGAACTTCAATCTCCGGATAGCGTTGGTAAAAGCTGGCGATTCGGGGGATCAGCCATTGTGACAAAAAGCTGGGAGCACAGGAGACGCGGATTTGCTGAAGCAGGCCGGTGCGAATAGTCTCGCAGCTGCTGCGTAACTCACTGAATGCCTGCTGACAGCTCAGAAGCAGCCGGTCGCCGTGTGCGGTCAGTTTCACGCGGCCATGACTACGGACAAACAGCGGCTTACCCATCCAGCTCTCCAGCTGGCGAATCTGATGGCTGATGGCGCTGTGGGTCACATGCAGATGTTCAGCCGCCACACTAAAGCTGCTGTGTAAGGCTGCCTGGTGAAAATAGTGCAGCGCTCTGAGTGGTGGCAGTCCGTTCATCCCTATCTCCTGTGCAGAAACCTAACAGGGATTGTTAATTTATATCATTTTAATGTCCAGCCGCATTCCTCTACTCTGTAAAGCAAATTCTGGCGGGTTGACTCAGCCTTATATCTGTGTTTTTTTTCACCGATATTCCGCCTCGCTTAACCTGCGCTCACGCCGCACACTCCCTGAAGCGAGACAACCATGGCTCACAGCCCTTTATCCTCTGAAACGTCAGCAGAGGCGCGCCATCGGTTACGCCTGGCGCTCTCACGCTTTTACCGGCTGGAGCAATTCGATCTCTTCTTCGCGCCCTCACTGCATGTAGCGCAGGTCCTGCTTTCTCAGCTTTTTCTGCGTCAGGAGCAGGCACGTAATCAGCAGCGCTACGCCTCGCGTTATCCGATCACTGAACTTAGTAACCTGCCAGCGATTCCGCTGATAGCAGGCAGCATTATGCTGGTCCCACATATCGAATTGCCGAATGGCCGCGTACGTCCCTTACAGGATTGCCAGAATCAGGGCGTGACTGAGGCGAGCGAGAGCTTCGCCAGCGTGCTGCATCAGAGACTGATCGACGAATCCCATTTGTTTGTAACCCGGCTGGATCGGCACGCTGAAATCTGTAGCGATCTGGTGCTGGTAGCGTTGCGGACCCATGACTTCAGTACGCTGGTGCGCAGCGAACTGCGGCTATTTGAACAGGGACTGACTCTTAACGCCACGTACGAGGCGCTGCGCCGCTTCGACGATCCGCTGTGGCGCCCCTACAATGCTGCCACCGTCGATGCGCTTTCCCTGTCATCCCCACTGCCGCTGAACTCCTGTCATCAGCCTGGTTTGCCGTTCGCCAGCTTTAATGTTCCGGCCTCGCTGATCTCTGCGCTGTCAGATGCGGACGATGTGGTGAAATGGCCGCAGCTGGCGAGGCTGCAGCTGAATGCTAACGTGCGGGGCAGCGGCAAAAAAAGCGTGAATATGACGCATCATCTGAGTCGGCGACTGCAATTTCTGCTCAGCGCAGGTGGTAAATCTGAAAAAGCGTCAGTCAGGCCGGGCGGGTCGGGGTCAGGGCCAGAAAGCCGCTAAAGTCACCCTGCGCGATCCGCGCCCTTCCTTGTGATGAGCGGGTCATAATGGTATGTTCTTCCGCTTCTAAGATAGATCAATGCGATTCGCAAGGGGATTTACGCAATGCGTATTATTCTGCTCGGAGCTCCGGGCGCAGGTAAGGGGACTCAGGCCCAATTCATCATGGAGAAGTACGGTATTCCGCAAATCTCCACCGGCGACATGTTGCGTGCAGCAGTAAAAGCAGGCAGCGAGCTGGGCAACCAGGCGAAAGCCATTATGGATGCTGGCAAACTGGTGACCGATGAGCTGGTGATTGCGCTGGTCAAAGAGCGTATCACTCAGGAAGACTGCAAAAACGGTTTCCTGCTGGACGGTTTCCCGCGCACCATTCCTCAGGCAGATGCAATGAAAGAGGCCGGGATCAAGGTTGATCACGTGCTGGAGTTTGCCGTACCGGACGAACTGATTGTTGAACGCATCGTGGGCCGTCGTGTTCACACCCCATCTGGCCGCGTTTATCACGTCACCTTTAATCCACCGAAAGTGGAAGGCAAAGATGATCTGACCGGCGAAGAGCTGACCACGCGTAAAGACGATCAGGAAGAGACCGTGCGTAAGCGCCTGGTGGAATACCATCAGATGACCGCGCCACTGATTGCTTACTACAGCAAAGAAGCGGAAGCGGGCAACACCGCCTATCACAAAATCGACGGGACCCGTAAGGTGACCGAAGTGAGTGCTGAGCTGGCTAAGATCCTCGGCTAAGCTCAACGGGGCCGGTATTACTGGCCCCTTTTGCAGTAATCGATTTTACCTCCCACTAATTCCGCTACAATTTCCCCGTTTTCACGCATCCCCGCTGTCATCAAGGAACTCCAATGAGGCAAGATAAGCCCGGCGTGTTATTGGTAAATTTAGGTACGCCAGACGCCCCAACCACACCTGCAGTTAAACGCTATCTGAAACAATTTTTAGGCGATCCGCGCGTGGTTGATGCGCCGCGCTGGCTCTGGTGGCCGGTTCTCAATGCTGTCATTCTGCCGTTTCGCTCGCCACGCGTCTCTAAACTCTACGCATCGGTCTGGATGGAAGGGGGATCACCGCTACTGGTTTACAGCATGCGTCAGCGCGATGCCCTGGCGGCCCGTGTTGATATGCCCGTCGAGCTGGGCATGAGCTATGGTAACCCGAGCCTGAAAAGTGCAGTCGATAAGCTGATGGCGCAGGGCGTGACCCGCCTGATTGTGCTGCCACTCTACCCGCAATTCTCCTGCTCCACTGTGGCCTCAGTGTGGGATGGTCTGACCGCCGTATTCAAAGATTACCGTTCGCTGCCTGACGTGCAGTTTATTCGCGACTATGCCGAGCATCCGGCCTATATCGCCGCGCTGAAAGCGACGGTGGAGCGCTCATTTGAGCGGCACGGTCAGCCCGATCTGCTGGTGTTATCGTTCCACGGCATTCCGCAGCGTTTTGCCAACGAAGGCGATGACTACCCGCAGCGCTGTGCGGATACCACTGCGGCCCTGGTTAAAGCACTGGGTCTGCGTGACGGTCAGTACATGATGACCTTCCAGTCACGTTTTGGTCGTGAACCCTGGCTGATGCCTTACACCGACAAAACCATGGAAAGCCTGCCCGCCAAAGGGATCAGGCATGTTCAGGTGATGAGTCCGGGCTTCTCCTCTGACTGTCTGGAGACGCTTGAGGAGATCAGTGGCGAAAACGGCGAGATCTTCATGCATGCCGGTGGTGAGAAGTTTGAGTATATCCCTGCGCTGAACGCCGATGAGGCGCATATCGACATGATGGCGCAACTGGTCGACGCACGCCGTTAAAGCGCAGGCGGAGAGTGTGATATCATTCTCCGCCTGTTTTTCCAGACGGCACCTCCCGATGAAATTTCCCGGCAAACGCAAATCCAAACACTACTTTCCCGTCAGCGCACGCGATCCCCTGTTACAACCCGCACAACACGACGTTGATGCCGGCAGCTGGGTGGTGGGTATCGACCAGACGCTGGTGGATATCGAAGCAAAAGTCGATGACGCTTTTCTTGAGCGCTACGGCCTGAGTGCCGGGCACTCGCTGGTCATCGATAATGCCGTCGCGGAAGCGCTCTATAACGAGCTGATGCGCGAAGCGCTGATCACCCATCAGTTTGCCGGTGGCACCATCGGTAACACGCTGCATAACTTCTCGGTACTGGCTGATGACCGCTCGGTGCTGCTGGGTGTTATGTGCAATAACATCCAGATTGGCGGCTACGCCTATCGTTATCTCTGTAACACGTCAAGCCGGGTCGATCTCAACTATCTGCAGGGTGTCGATGGCGCTATTGGCCGCTGCTTTACGCTGATTGGTGAACATGGCGAGCGAACGTTTGCTATCAGCCCAGGCCAGATGAACCAGTTACATCCGGATAACGTGCCGGAAGAGGTGATTGCCGGTGCCTCTGCCCTGGTACTGACCTCTTACCTGGTGCGCTGCGCCGAAGGTGAGCCGATGCCGCAGGCGACGTTACGGGCGATTGAGTATGCCAAACGTCACAACGTGCCGGTGGTGCTGACGCTGGGCACCAAGCATGTGATTGGCGATAATCCTGAGTTCTGGCGGGACTTCCTGCGTGATCATGTCAGCATTGTGGCCATGAATGAAGAGGAAGCGCTGGCGCTGACCGGCGAAGCCGATCCACTGCTCGCTTCCAATATGGCGCTGGATTGGGTGGATCTGGTGCTCTGCACCGCCGGCCCGATTGGGCTTTACATGGCGGGCTACACCGAAGACGAGTTCAAACGTAAAACCAATCATCCGCTGTTGCCGGGTGCGATTGCTGAGTTCAACCAGTACGAGTTCAGCCGCGTAATGCGCCAGCAGGATTGCCAGCAGCCGCTGCGTGTTTTCTCGCACATCGCGCCTTATATGGGCGGACCGGAAAAGATCATGAACACCAACGGTGCCGGTGATGGGGCGCTGGCGGCGTTACTGCATGACATCACCGCCAATAACTATCACAGCCTGAATGTGCCTAACTCCAGCAAACATGCGCGTCCGTATCTGACCTATTCGTCGCTGGCGCAGGTGTGTAAATATGCCAACCGTGTCAGCTATCAGGTGCTGAATCAGCATTCGCCGCGTTTAACCCGCGGCCTGCCGGAGCGGGAAGACAGTCTGGAAGAGTCTTACTGGGATCGGTAAAGCGGGTCGCCACAGGGCGGCAGACAGTTTGCAAACTTAAATGAGGGTGAATCTGACAGCAATGGATTAATTCAACGCGCAGGGAACAGGGTCAGAAGAGGAAAGCGTCCCGCGCCAGGACGGCGCGGGCCGAGCATGTCATGGATGACGGCTTTTGCGTCTTTCCGATCTGAACCTGTTCCCTGTGCCGTCTCGGTATCACAGCTATACGGGCCAGACTTAATCAGCGCACTACGTCGCAGGCCTGTAAATCCTCGCCCTGCGTCATCTCATCCTGCAGAATTTGCAGCATACTGCTGGCAATCTCACGCTCACCCATCACCACGCGAGTGGCGCCACGTTCCATGATGTACTCCACTTCATCGTCATAGTGAGCGCGGGCGATAATCTCGATATTCTGATGTTTTTCACGCGCGGCGGTGACCACTTCTCCCGCCTCATATCCATTCGGGATGGTCAGCAACAGCCAGCGGGCGCAGTCGAGTCGGGCCAGTTCCATGGTGTCCGCGCGAGCCGCATTTCCCAGCACGGCTTTGATGCCTTGCTCGCGCAGTGCTTCAACACGCGTGCGGGAATTCTCAACCACCACCAGCGGAACATTGGCTTCAAGCAGCTTCTGGCCAATCAGGCTGCCAACACGGCCATAACCCACAATCACGGCGTGATTGCAGAAATCGACCGGGATCTGCTTCTCTTCTTCAATTGCTTCTTCCAGCGTCTGCTCTTCCATCGTCTCCGTTTTCGCCAGGAAACGCTCAAGCAGGGTAAACAGAATCGGGTTCAGCATAATCGACAGGATGGCGGCGGCCAGCACCAGATTGCGGCCCTCATCATTCAGCAGCCCAAGTGAGATACCCAGGCCGGCCAGAATAAAGGCGAACTCACCAATCTGCGCCAGGCTGACCGAAATGGTCAGAGCCGTACGACGCGAATGGCCAAGCAGCGACACCAGCAGCCAGGCAGCGACTGACTTACCCACCACAATAATGACCAGCGCGCCCAGCACCGCCAGCGGCTGCGTGACCAGAATCGACGGGTCAAACAGCATGCCGACCGACACAAAGAACAGTACGGCAAACGCATCGCGCAGTGGAAGGGTATCGCGCGCAGCGCGGTGGCTCAGTTCCGACTCGTTCAGCACCATACCGGCGAAGAAAGCGCCCAGCGCAAACGACACATCAAAGAATTCAACCGCACCAAAGGCGATGCCCAGTGCCAGTGCTAACACCGCCAGTGTAAACAGCTCGCGTGAGCCAGTGGCGGCGCTGCGGGCGAGAATCCAGGGCACAGCACGGCGTCCCACCACCATCATCAGCACCATAAAGGCGGCGACTTTGCCAATCGTCCACAGCAGGTCCCAGACCAGCAGTCCGGCGCTGGCGTTACCCTGTTCCATCATGCCGGCAATCGCAGGCAGCAGCACCAGCGTCAGTACCATCACCAGATCTTCAACGATCAACCAGCCAATCGCTATCTGTCCACGCTGGCTGTCGATCAGCTGTCGCTCCTCTAACGCGCGCAGTAACACCACGGTACTGGCGGTAGAGAGGCACAGACCAAACACCAGGCCCGTCATCCATGACCATCCCATCGTCCACGATAATCCCATTCCCAGTAACGTCGCGACCGCGATCTGTGCGATGGCACCGGGAATGGCGATCGACTTTACCGACATCAGATCTTTCATCGAGAAGTGCAGGCCGACACCAAACATCAGCAGGATAACGCCGAGTTCTGCCAGTTCAGGGGCCAGATTCGTATCTGCAACAAAGCCGGGAGTAAAGGGACCGGCCAGCACGCCAGCTATCAGGTAGCCGACCAGGGGAGAAATTCGCAGGCGATTTGCCAGCATCCCAAGGAGAAATGCCAGAACCAGTGCTCCGACAATGGTAGTGATCAGCGGTGTGGTGTGATGCATGCCTGTCTCCTTGTATACAAATGTGTCCGCTTGTAACAAATGAGTTTAAAACAAAATCTATTCTTTCGCTGAGCAATTTGCGGGAATACCTTAAAAAACCACGAAAAAAAGTCAAATGTACAGTTGAGTGGGTGTTTTTATTCATTATCCGCAATATTCACTGATTTGACGCTTCAGACCAGGGGATGAGAAATAAATATCAGATGCAGTAAATGATGCCGTTCTGGCGTGAAAAAGAGATAAATGTGTGTGCAGAGCAGTTAAATTCTGTCAGCGGCACTTTTTACAGCAGTCAGCAGGGAGGTCAGCAATAGCGTTTACTGCCTGTATCTGCACTCTCCACCAATAACCGGACAGGGTCACTGGTAAAGCGCGTTATCGCACTAACGCCGCTTTGCAGGGCTGTCCTGCTCATCAAAGGCGGATCAGAAATAAAAAGATCAGGGCGTGTCAGGCAGATGAATGTGCATTGGCCTTGAGTTCGCCGGGGGAATGTGCGACACAGTGGGGCAAAGCGGCAGAAAGTCGGGCCAGAAGATAAATTAAGGAGAGTCACAGTGTTGTTATCTAAATGGACAGGGGTGGGCATGGCACTGCTGGTGGCCGTGATGCCGCTGTTTTCACAGGCCGCCCAGGCCGATCGCACCTATCGTTTCAGTCTGCTGCACACCAACGATGAGCACGGTCACTTCTGGTTTAATGAACAGGGTGAGTATGGCCTGGCCGCGCAGAAAACCCTGATGGATACCATGCGCTACGATGTTCAGTCCCGCGGCGGCGGCGCATTGATCCTCTCTGCCGGTGATGTGAACACGGGCGTGCCGGAGTCCGATGAGCTGGACGCTGAACCCGATTTCCGCGCGATGAATCTCATTGGCTATGATGCGATGGCGCTGGGCAACCATGAATTTGACAAGCCGATCGCGGTCCTGCGTAAGCAGGAACAGTGGGCGAGATTCCCGCTACTGGCCGCCAACGTGTATCAAAAAAGCACCGGTCAGCGCCTGTTCAAACCCTGGGCGGTATTCAACCGTCTCGGATTAAAGATCGCGGTGGTCGGGCTTATCACCCCGGACACGGCGAAACTGGCTAATCCGGCCGGACTGACAGATACCGAGTTCCGCGATCCGGTCGCTGAAACGGTGAAAGCGGTGGCTGAATTGCGCGCCACCGAGAAGCCGGACGTGATTGTCGCGCTGACCCATCTGGGCCACTATGACGACGGTAAACACGGCAGCAACGGCATAGGTGATGTCACGCTGGCGCGCAGCCTGCCTGCCGGAACGATCGACCTGATTGTCGGCGGTCATTCGCATGATGCGGTCTGCATGGAAAAAGAGAACGTCAGCGTAAAAAATTATCAGCCAGGCCAGCCGTGTGAGCCGGATAAGCAAAATGGTATCTGGATTATGCAGGCTGACAAGTGGGGCAAATATGTCGGCCGCGGCGACTTCACCTTCCGTAATGGTCAGGTGACGCTGGAGGCTTATCAGCTGGTGCCGGTTAACCTCAAACATAAGATAAAGAATGCAGATGGCAGCGAAACCTGGCTGACCTGGCAGGAAGAGATCCCGAAAAACACCGCCATGATGAAGTTGCTGATGCCGTTCCAGAAACGTGCAGAGGCGAAGTTAATCGTGAATGTTGGCAGCGCTGACGGCAATTTCAGTGGTGAAAAAGAGCAGGTTCGCTTTGAGCAGACGAATCTGGGCCAGCTGATTCTGCGCGCCCAGATGGCGTTCACCAAAGCCGATTTTGCGGTGATGAGCGGTGGCGGTATTCGTACCTCACTGAAAGCAGGCAAGCTGAACTGGCGTGACCTGTTGCAGGTTCAGCCATTTGGCAATCAGGTGGTTTCGGTCACCCTGACCGGTGCGGAGATCAAAAAATATCTGGATGTCGTTGCTAATATTCAGCCTGATTCAGGCGGCTACGCGCAGTTTGCCGGCATCAGCCTGACCACCGACGGTAAGCAGGTCAGCAACGTCAGCATTAACGGTAAACCGCTGCAGGACACGCAGATTTATCGCATGGCGACCAACAGCTTCAATGCAGCAGGTGGCGACGGTTACCCGCGTCTGGATAATCACCCCGGGTATGCCAACAGTGGAGCCGTTGATGCGCAGGTGCTGCGCGACTTCATTAAGGCGCATTCGCCAGTGAAAGCCAGCGACTATCAGCCGAAAGAGCAGATTGTGCACCTGACCGATGAGCAGATTCGGGCACGGGATGAAGCAGCGGAAAAAGCGCGGAAGCGTAACTATCCAAAAATGATTCTGGCGTGGATCTGGCCGTGGGGGAATGAAACAGCCCGTACGCATTGAACTCACCGGGAGGCGCTTGCGCCTCCCTTTTTTCTTACGCCTGGCAGGAGTGACGTCTAATCCAGCGCTCGCGCAGTTTGTCCCATACCCAGTTGTAGGCCATGGTGTAGGGCAGGAAGAAGAGGAAAAAGGCCACTTCTACCAGCAATGCCTGACCCAGGGAGATATCCAGCATCCAGGCGGCAATCGGCAGACCAATCAGGATAAATCCGCCTTCAAACCCCAGTGCATGTAACACACGCACGCCGGGTCCGCGTTTCTGGCCCGGCGCATAGAGCCTGTCAAATCCGCTGTTATAAATCATGTTCCATAGCATCGCGACCGTTGAGAGCATAATCGCCAGCGATCCCATCTGAAACAGCGGCTTATTCATCACCCATGCCGCCAGCGGCGAAACGGTCAGAATCGCCAGCGTTTCAAAGCAGACAGCATGAAGAATACGTTCTTTAATTGAGCGGGTACGCATTGTTAA
The DNA here is from genome assembly GCF_014495885.1 of Pantoea sp. MT58. Classification (NCBI taxonomy): domain Bacteria; kingdom Pseudomonadati; phylum Pseudomonadota; class Gammaproteobacteria; order Enterobacterales; family Erwiniaceae; genus Pantoea; species Pantoea sp. MT58. The sequence goes on along the minus strand of NZ_CP061083.1, from coordinate 3,044,681 downwards.
TTCTCCTTGAATAATGCGGCGCATTTTCACACGTCAGAATGCTAAGATAAAATGAACACCTATCGAAAAAAGCGATGGTTCAGATGCGTTACTCCCCGGAATCCCTTGAGGCTTTTATGCAGACCGTGGCGAGCGGTTCTTTCTCTGCGGCGGCGCGCGCGCTGGGTAAAAGTCAGTCCACCATCAGCGCAGCAGTGGCAAATTTAGAAGATGATCTCGGTTTCGTGCTGTTTGATCGCGCCGGTCGTCAACCCATCCTGACCGAGCAGGGACGCCGTGTTATTCCTCAGGTTCAGCAAATCCTCGCCGCCAGTGAGCGGCTGGATGCGCTGGCGATACGTCTGTCGCAGGGCGTTGAGCCCCGGCTGAGTTTTGCTATGTCCGATTTCTGGCAAACCGATCACCACGAGCATCTGCTCAGGCAATTTGATGCCCGTTATCCGGAGATTGAACTGGAGGTCATGATTGCCGAGGATGGCGATGTGCTGGATCTGCTGCAGGCCGGGCGGGTCCATCTGGGTGTGGTGCGGGCACAGCCTAATCTGCCGGTGGATATTGCGGTAGCACGACTGCAGGTTGAAGCGCAGATGGCCGTCTTTTTACATCGCGATCATCCGCTGGCGCAGCTTAGTACCGTCAGCGAAAGCGAGCTGGAAGGCGTTCGTCACCTGCGGCTAAACACCTGGGTTGAGGCCTCTGAACCCGCGCCGATGGGACGAATCTGGTCGGCACCCACGTACTTACTGCTGTTAGAGATGGCGGAGCAGGGATTTGGCTGGACTGTTTTGCCGCGCTGGCTGGTGAAGCAGTTTGGACATGACGTCCTGAAAGAGCTGTCGATGCCGGGCTGGCCGCAGCATATCGCCATTGAGGTGGTGTGGTCGCGACGCACGCCACCTGGCCCGGCGGGCCGCTGGATGATCGATCAGCTTTGCGCCCAGCCACGGGTTTAATCGTGGCGGGCGATATCCGCAAACGGGGCGTCCAGCAGCCGCGAAAGATCCTGTGGTGCCAGTTCGATATCCAGTCCACGCTTACCGCCTGAAATAAACATGGCGTCAAACGCGCGGGCAGAATGGTCAATCACCGTAGGCAGCCGTTTTTTCTGCCCCAGTGGACTGATACCGCCCACCAGATAACCGGTAACCCGCTGCGCCAGCTGGGGATCGGCCATATCTGCTTTCTTCGCGCCCAGCGCTTTTGCCACCTTCTTGAGATCCAGCTGTGTCGAAACTGGCGTAATCGCCACCGCCAGCTGTTTCGCCTCGCCATTCAGCGCCACCAGCAGCGTTTTATACACCTGCCGCGCATCCAGATTGAGTTTGCGCACGGCTTCATCACCAAAATGCGTTTCGTGACTGTCATGCTCATAGGGGTGCAGGACGAAGCTGACTTTTTGTTTTTCCAGCAATTTTACGGCGGGCGTCATACGGGCTCCTTACTAAGAAAAATCTTATTGCGCAGATCCATTGAAAAAGGTGGCGAAATTTTGTTCTTTGCGTAAAATTGGCCTCGCGCCCGCAATCTGATTGCTGGCGATAACCAAAATCATAAACAAATTCCTCTTTGACGGGCCGATAACATTATCGGCTCTCTTTTTTTCAGGGCTTCTTCAGCATCTCAGGCAGATTAGCTTCGCCGTACAGATGCAGCGCGCCGACCGCGACCACATAGTTTCCTGCCGCGAGCCCTCGCAGGCTGCCACACCATTGCGCATTGCGCTGACCGATCAACGTATCATTCAGCGCCTGACTAAACGTGGCGGGCAGGGTAATTTCCGGCTGGCGTGGCGGCGTATCGAGCCACCAGCTCACCATCATCTGCAGCAGTCGCGCATTGGTATGCCAGTGCAGCAGTGTGTCCTGTAACAGCGCCATACCGTCATCCGGCAGTGCGGTCAGCAGGGCGATCTGTGCATCTGCGCCTTCCAGTTCAATCACCGGCTTGTTCAGATCTTTTGCTGCCTGCAGCAACTGATAATCGATGCCGTAGTCAGGTCGCAATCCCAGTCTTTGCGCCTGCTGTGCCTGTAACATCAGCGCCACCTGCCAGGCGGGCAGGTTATCCAGCAGGCTCAGGTTGAGACTCATCTCCTGACACAGTGCGGTGAGCGTTTGCATCGTACTGCTCTCCAGCCGTGTCGTGAGTGCTGGACGATCGCCCCGGTGATCAAAGGGTGATCCACCCTGCGTAATATCCGCTTCCACTATGAGCGCATCCGCCTGCTGCAACAGATGCAGCAGGCGCGGCGGCAACGGTTGCATGTCGCGCGTTCCCATATGGATGCTGCCCACCAGATGCAACTGACGATCGCCAAGCCGGACATCCATCGCAGGCCAGCGGTAACTGGCGGGAAAAAGTTGGCTGATAAAGCCGCGCAGTGAGCGCCAGATGTTGCCTGTCATTCCCAATCCTTGCGGTTCAAAACGCCATGCTAGCGACTTCAGAGAACGAAAAACAGCGCTGAAAAGGCGATTACTGGCGCGGCGGTTGGTAACGCAGCAGGCGGTTTGCATTGCTGACCACCGTTATAGAGGAGAGCGCCATCGCTGCACCCGCCACAATCGGGCTAAGCAGAGTACCGGTCAGCGGATAGAGCACACCCGCAGCCACCGGAATACCGATGCTGTTATAGATAAATGCGCCAAACAGGTTCTGCCGGATATTGCGCAGTGTCGCAGAAGCGAGCGCTAACGCATCCGCCACGCTGTTCAGGTCGGCACGCATTAATGTAATGCCTGCCGTTTCCACGGCGACATCGCTGCCGCCGCCCATGGCAATGCCCACTTCGGCCTGCGCTAGCGCAGGCGCGTCATTGATACCATCACCGACCATCGCAACGCGGCGGCCCTGCTGCTGTAAGGCTTCAATGGCAGCCGCTTTGCCATCCGGCAACACGCCAGCAATGACTTCATCAATACCGGCTTCGGCTGCAATGGCGCGCGCGGTATTTTCATGGTCACCGGTCAGCATAATCAGGCGATAACCCTGCTGATGCAGCCGCTTCAGGGCGGCGCCACTTTCTGGCCGAAGCTGATCGCGGAGCGCAATCAAACCGGTTAGCTGGCCCTGTTCCGCCAGTAACACCGGCGTTGCCCCCTGTTGTGTCAGGCGCGCAATCTCTGCTTCTGCCACCTGATAATCAATGCCGCTGTCGTGTAACAGTGCAGCATTACCCAGCAGCAGCGTTCTGCCATCCAGAATACCGCTGACCCCTTTACCGCGTATTGTACGAAATTGCGCTAACTGAGGCGGTTGCGTCAGTTTCGCTTCAGCGACAATCGCTTTCGCCAGCGGATGACCCGAGGAAAACTCCAGCGCGGCCGCAGTCGCTAACACGGATTCACGGCTGGCATCACCCCAGACCAGCACCTCGCTGACCTGCGGCTTACCGGCGGTGAGAGTACCGGTTTTATCAAACACCAGCGTGTCGATTTGGCTGGCGCGCTGCAGGGCATCGGCGTCGCGGACCAGCACGCCCAGTTCAGCGGCACGTCCAACACCGGCAATAATTGACATCGGTGTCGCCAGTCCCAGCGCACAGGGGCAGGCAATAATCAGGACGGTAGTCGCGATTACCAGCATGTAAGCGATGTGTGGCTGTGGCCCGAACAGATACCACACTGCGCCGCTGAGCAGTGCAATCAGCACCACGACCGGAACAAAAACAGCAGAGATACGATCGGCCAGACGCCCCAAATCCGGTTTGCTGCTCTGTGCCTGACGTACCAGCCGGATAATGCGCGACAGGGTGGTGTGATTCCCGGTGGCCCGTGCGGTAAATTCAACCGAGCCGTCCTGCACCAGCGTGCCGGCGAAGATCGCCGCACCCGGATTTTTGCTTTGCGGCACTGCTTCGCCGGTAAGCATCGCTTCATCAAACCAGGCTTCACCCGTGACGATTTCACCATCGACCGGAACCCGATCGCCGGTGACCAGGCGCAGCGTCATGCCAGGCTGGACGTCGCTTACCGGGATCAGCCGGTCACCCTGTTGATCGACCAGCCGCGCCTGGGCCGGCGTCAGATCAAGCAGGCGTTCCAGCGCCTTAGACGATCGCTGACGCGCCCGCTGCTCCAGCGCATGCCCCAGATTGATCAGTCCCAGAATCATGACGCTGGCTTCAAAATAGAGATGGCGTGCCTGCGGCGGGAAAAAGTCGGGCCACAGCACCACGCTAAAGGAGTAGACCCAGGCGGCGCCTGTGCCGAGTGCCACCAGCGTATCCATGGTGGCGCTGCCATTGCGTAAACTGCGCCAGGCACTGCGATAAAAGTGGCTGCCGGTCACGACCATGATCAGCAGGGTTACGACGCCCAGCGCCAGCCAGGTGGTGTGGTTGCTGTCGGTGAGCATCATGTTGTTGCCCACCATGCCCCAGATCATCAGTGGCACGCCAAACGCCAGGGCGACAGCAGCCTGCCAGCTGAAACGCCGCATGGCACGGCGAGCGCTGTGCTGCTGTTTTTCACGTCGCTCCTGCTCGTCATCAACGACCTGTGCGCCGTAACCTGCGGCATCGACGGCAGCTACAAGCTGGTGCGGGTCAGCATTACCCAGCACCAGCGCGCTGCGTTCACCGAGATTGACCCGTGCCTGGCTGACACCGGTAACCTGCTGCAGCGCTTTTTCAACACGACTGACGCAACTGGCACAGGTCATGCCTTCAATCAGCAGCATATGGGCAGGCAACGCTTTTTCTGCCGGATGAGAAGCGGTCTCCGTTGTCAGCGCCTCCGGCGGCGGCTCCGATGCTGTCAACGGTTCAGACTTTGGGGAGGCGTCTGCTGTTTTCAGCGTGGCGTGATAACCCGCCTGTTCCACAGTAGCAATCAGCGCGGCCGCATCCGCCTGACCAGAAACCTGCGCTTCCTGTTGAGTGACCTCAGCCAAATCAACATCGTCGCGTTGTTCCAGTGCCTCTTTGACGCGTTTGACACAGTGACCGCAGGATAAGCCGTCGAGTGCCAGGGAAATAGTGTGTGACATAATCAACTCCTTCTGTAATCCCATTTGACGAATTGGTCAGTTCCGATTCATGCTTAAGCATAAACCTTCCATCAAGGGGAAGGTCAAGGGGATGCAAATGAACATCAGCGATGTGGCGAAAAAGACCGGGCTGACCAGCAAGGCGATTCGCTTTTACGAAGAGAAAGGCGTGGTGACACCGCCGTTGCGCAGTGAAAATGGTTACCGCACGTATAGCGGTCATCACATTGACGAGCTAAACCTGTTACGTCAGGCGCGTCAGGTGGGGTTCACGCTGGATGAGTGTCGTGAGCTGGTGGCGTTTTTCAATAATCCCTCGCGCCACAGTGCTGATGTCAAAGCCCGCACGCTGCAGAAAGCTGATGAAATCGCGGCCCACATTGAAGAATTGCATACCATGCGCGCACGCCTGCTGGCGCTGGCGGACGCCTGTCCCGGCGATGACAGTGCCGAGTGTCCCATCATCAATAATCTGGCCGGATGCTGCGGTCAGCGTGGCTGAATACGCAGTGTGATGCCCTCAACACCCACCACGACCACCGCTGTGCCCGCAGGCAGATCCCGATCTGCCTCAACACGCCAGCTGCTGTCCCCGATGCGCACATGGCCGGTGCGGTTGTGCAGGGCGGTATCCAGTGTAAGCTGCAACCCGATCATCTGGCTGCCGCGCTGGTTCAGAGCGTTGGGTTTTTGATGCGCCTCGCGGTGGCGCATCCAGCGATACCACAAAAAAACACACACCAGCGTCATCGCGGCAAACAGGGAGCCCTGTGCCGTCCAGCTCACTGGCATAAACCATTCAATGAGGCCGACAATAACCGCCGCCAGACCGCTCCACAGCAGATAACCGCTGGTGCCCAGCATCTCAGCCGCCAGCAGTAATCCACCCAGCGTCAGCCAGAACCAGTGCGGGTGCGCGATAATGTCGGCCAGCATCAGCGTTTCGACTCAGTGCGTGAGTCCTTCAGCAGTTCACCGATGCCTGCAATTGAACCCAGCAGACTGCTTGCCTCCAGCGGCATCATGACGACTTTGCTGTTATTCCCCTCACCGATTTTTTGCAGCGCATCGGTGTATTTTTGTGCCACGAAGTAGTTGATCGCCTGAATATCGCCTGCTGCGATCGCTTCAGAGACCATTTTCGTGGCGTTAGCTTCTGCCTCAGCCTGACGCTCACGCGCCTCTGCCTGAAGGAATGCCGACGTACGTTCACCTTCGGCTTTAAGGATTTGCGACTGCTTTTCCCCTTCAGCGCGCAGGATTGCCGCCTGCCGTACACCTTCGGCTGTGAGAATGTCGGCGCGTTTGGTTCGCTCCGCTTTCATCTGCGCATTCATCGCGCCAATCAGTTCCTGCGGCGGACGCACGTCACGAATCTCGATGCGGGTGATCTTAACGCCCCACGGATTCGTCGCTTCATCCACGATGTGCAGCAGGCGGGTGTTGATGCTGTCGCGCTGTGACAGCATTTCGTCCAGCTCCATACTGCCAAGAACAGTACGCATGTTGGTCATGGTGAGGTTCAGGATAGCCTGCTCAAGATTGCTGACTTCATAGGCGGCACGCGCAGGGTCAACGACCTGAATAAAGCAGACGGCGTCGATGGTGACGTTGGCGTTGTCTTTAGAAATGATCTCCTGCGAGGGAATATCCAGTACCTGTTCCATCATGTTGATCTTACGACCGACACGATCCATGAACGGCACTACCAGGCTTAATCCTGGCTGCAGGGTGCAGGTATAACGGCCAAAGCGCTCGACCGTCCATTGAAAACCTTGTGGCACGATTTTAACGGTCGCCCAGACCGCTACCAGTGCCAGGATAATCAGGGCAGGAATAACAGTAATCATACAACCTCCGCATTGTCAGATTAACGGGCCGAGTCGCTTCGGCCCGTGGTACTGCTGTTTAATACAGCAGGGAGTAGAGCTGGCGACGATAGCGCGCAGCCAGTGCATCGCCGGTTCCCAGCGCGGCCAGAATTTCCTGTAGCATTTTACGCGCCTGGCCATCAGCGGCATTAAGATCAGATTTCAGGAAACTGAACAGCAGTTCCAGTGCTTCTTCATTACGACCCACCTGATGCAGCTGTAACGAGAGTTTAGCAGCCAGTCCGGCGTTAGTCGGGTCCGCTTCCAGCTCGGATTGCAGCTGCTGAATCTCCGGCGTATCCGCAGCCTGTTTCAGCAGATCGATCTGTGCCATCAGGCTCTGATAACGGGTATCCTGGTCCTGCAGCGGCACCACTTTCAGCACTGCCTCCGCTTCATCGCTGCGGTTCAGGGTAATCAGCACCTCCGCCAGTAGGAAACCAATTTCGCTGGACTGGTTGCTCAACTGCCACGCATCTTTTAACAGTGGCAGCGCCTCCAGCGGTTTCTCTTCCTGCATCAGCGCCATCGCCTGTTGCGCTTTCAGCTCTTCTTCGCGCGGCAGCACTTTTTCCAGCAGGGCGCGGATCGCTTCTTCTGGCTGTGGTCCCTGGAAGCCGTCGACCGGCTGGCCATCCTGGAACAGGTAGACGGTCGGAATTGAACGCAGACCAAACTGCGAGGCCACCCGTTGCTCTTTGTCACAATCCAGCTTTGCGAGGATAAACTGACCCGCGTACTCCTGGGCAAGACGCTCCAGCACCGGCGTCAGCTCCAGACAGTGCTGGCTGCGCTCAGACCAGAAGTAGAACAGCACCGGCAGCTGCATCGACTGCTCAAGGGTCTGCTGCAGGTTAGATTCGTTGATGTCGATGATAGAAGCTTGTGGTGACATGGATAAGTCTCTTTGCAAAAAGTGTTCTAAGAATATGGGGCCAACTGGCCCGGCTTCAAGCGCTATTACGCAGGCCTGATTAATGGCTGCGCAAAATGCGATCCAGCATCCAGCCAGGCAGTAACCGTTTCAACAGGCTCATTACGTGTGCGACCAGTGTCACCGGGTAGCGTAAACGTGGATGTTTACTCTCGAGTGCATGACGAAGTTTAGGCAGAATGGCTTCCGGTGGCAGGGTGAAGCGTGCCGCGATGCCGGGGTTACGCACCGGATTATGCTGTTCGCCCTGCGTCACATTATCGGTAAAGCGTGTCTCAATCGGTCCCGGTTCTATCAGACTGACCCGAATGCCACTGCTGCGCACTTCCAGCCGCAGTGCATCGCTCCAGGCTTCCAGTGCATATTTACTGGCAGCGTACGCGCCCCGGCCTGGCGTGGAGATCAGTCCCAGCACCGAACTGGTATTCACAATGCGGCCATCGCCGCTGGCTTGTAACGCAGGTAACAGCCGCAGCGTTAATTGATGTACACCGAAAAAGTTGCTGGAAAACTGCTGTTCAAGTTGCTGACGGGAGAGGGTACGAAGCGGTCCATAGAGGCCAAACCCGGCGTTGTTAAACAGCGCATCCAGACGGTTATCGCATAACGCGAGTATCGCATCTGCTGCCTGATCCACGCTCTGCGGATCGTCCAGATCGAGCTGTAGCCCGGTAAAACCCAGCGTGTTCATACGCGCGACATCGTCGGCTTTGCGGCAGGCGGCGATCACCCGGTAACCTCGCGCCAGTAAATCGTGGGCGGCGACCAGGCCAATGCCGCTTGAACAACCTGTAATAAGAATAGTTTTTTGCATTTATTTACCCTATTTGCGCATCCTGGCGCGTTACGGCTGCTTAACTAAGGGGGCCAGTTCTTTTGCCATTAACGCAGAGATAAACGGCTGAGCATCAGGATTCGGATGAATACCATCCTGCTGCATCCATTCGGGTTTCAGATAGACCTGCTCCATAAAAAAGGGCACCAGAGGAATGGCATGCTGCTGTGCGAGCTCCGGATAGATGCCGCTGAACGCCTCGGTGTAGCGGCGGCCATAGTTGGCGGGCAGACGGATCTGCATCAGCAAGGGTTTCGCATTAGCGGCTTTAACATCGTCGATCACTTTACTCAGATTCTGTGCGATAGCGTCGGGCGGGAAACCGCGCAGACCATCGTTACCGCCCAGTTCGATTAACACCCATTGCGGCTTATGCTGTTTTAATAGCGCAGGCAGTCGCGCCAGTCCCTGGGCAGCAGTATCACCGCTGATGCTGGCGTTGACCACTTTCGGTTTCTGCTGCCACTGCTTATCAAGCAGGCTGGGCCAGGCCGCAGTGGCAGACATGCGATAGCCCGCACTCAGGCTGTCGCCCAGCACCATCAGGGTATCTGCAGCAGCAAGACGGGATACCAGCAGAAGAATCAATAACAGGAAGGGATAATGCCAGCGGAAAACATTGTTGAAGTTCATCATCTTACTAAGTCCGTCGGTCAGGGAGAGCATCAGTTAACCATCCTCACCGGAGTTGAGTTGGTTGTCAAACCAGCCGAGACCATTGCGCTGATTGGCGAGTCGGGTTCCGGCAAGTCTACCCTGCTGGGCATTCTGGCCGGGCTGGACGATGGCAGCAGCGGTGAAGTCCATCTGCTGGGTCAGCCGCTGCACCAGATGAATGAAGAGCAGCGTGCAGCACTGCGTGCCCGGCAGGTTGGTTTTGTGTTTCAGTCATTTATGCTGGTACCGACTCTGAATGCGCAGGAAAACGTTCAACTGCCATCACTGTTGCGCGGCGACAGCGATCGCCAGAGCCGCGAACAGGCGCGTGAACTGTTGACGCTACTCGGGCTGGGTGAGCGTCTGCATCATCTGCCCGCCCAGCTGTCCGGCGGGGAACAGCAGCGGGTCGCGCTGGCCCGCGCCTTCAGCGGTCGTCCGGGCCTGCTGTTTGCCGATGAGCCCACCGGCAATCTCGATCGTAAAACGGGTGACCGTATTGCCGACCTGCTGTTTTCTCTTAATCGCGACTTCGCCACCACGCTGATTCTGGTGACGCATGATGAACAGCTGGCGGCGCGTTGCGACCGTCGATTGCGGCTGCGTGACGGAAAATTGTGGGAGGAGCAATGATCTGGCGCTGGTTCTGGCGCGAGTGGCGCTCCCCCTCGCTGCTGATCGTCTGGCTGGCTCTGACGCTGGCGGTAGCCTGTGTACTGGCGCTGGGCTCAATCAGCGATCGCATGGAAAAAGGGCTGAATCAGCAGAGTCGTGATTTTATGGCGGGTGACCGCACGCTGCGTAGCACTGATGCTGCCCCGGAAGCCTGGCTGGAAAAAGCGAAGGAAAACGGCCTGACGGTCAGTTCTCAACTGACTTTCATGACCATGACCTTTGCCGGGCAGTCGCCACAACTCGCCTCAGTCAAAGCGGTCGATGATCGCTATCCGATGTTTGGCACCTTACAGACGCAACCTCCGGGGCTGAGACCGCAGGCAGGCACCGCGCTGGCAGCACCGCGCCTGATGGCGCTGCTCAATCTGAAAGTGGGCGATACGCTGGAAGTGGGAGACACCCAGCTGCGCATCAGCGGCGAGGTAATTCAGGAGCCGGATGGCGGCTTTAACCCGTTTGAGATGGCGCCACGTCTGCTGATTAACCTGGCAGATGCGGCGAAAACCGGTGCGATTCAGCCGGGTAGCCGCATCACCTGGCGCTATAAATTCTCCGGTAATCCTGACCAGCTGGCCAGCTATGACCGCTGGATTGAGCCGCAGCTGAAGGCGGATCAGCGCTGGATCAGCGTGGAGAACGCGGAAGATGCGCTGGGCCGTTCGATGCAGCGCGCGCAGCAGTTCCTGCTGCTCTCGGCCTTGCTGACGCTGATGCTGGCGATTGCAGCCGTGGCGGTCGCCATGAGTCACTACTGCCGCAGCCGCTACGATCTGGTGGCGGTGCTGAAAACCCTGGGTGCGACGCACGGCGCGTTGCAGCGCTTAATCATCGGTCAGTGGCTGGCGGTGCTGCTGCTGGCGGCGATTGCCGGTGGCCTGGTGGGGCAGGGCGTGGAAGCGATCCTGATGGCGATGCTGAAACCGGTATTGCCTGCCAGCTTACCGGCAGCCAGCGTCTGGCCATGGATCTGGGCAGTGGGTTCATTATTTGTGATTTCGCTGCTGGTGGGACTGCGTCCCTATCGTCTGCTGCTGGCAACCCAGCCGCTGCGGGTGCTGCGGCGCGATGCCGTGGCAAACCTCTGGCCGCTGAAGTTCTATATTCCAGTGATGATTGCGGTGGTCGTGACGCTGTTAGCGCTGCTTGTCGGCGGCAGTAAAATGCTCTGGGCGCTGCTGGCGGGTGTGGTGGTGCTGGCAGGATTACTGGCGTTACTCGGCTGGGGAACTCTGCTTCTATTGCGTCGGCTGGTGGTGCGCAATCTGGCGCTGCGGCTGGCGATCAACCGGCTGCTGCGCCAGCCTGGCATGACGCTGAGCCAGCTCGCCGCTTTTTCACTGTCGTTTATGCTGCTGGCGCTGCTGCTGGTAATGCGTGGCGATCTGCTGGACCGCTGGCAGCAGCAGTTACCGGCGGATAGCCCGAACTTCTTCCTGTTGAACATGACGGCGGACCAGGTGCCGCAGGTGCGTGACTTCCTGCAGTCGCATCAGATCACGCCCGGGACCTTTTACCCGATTGCGCGGGTACGGCTTAGTGAACTCAATGGCAAACCGGCCGATCCGAAGCTGGATAACGCCCTGAACCGTGAGCTCAACCTGACGGAACTGGCCGATCGCCCGGATCACAATCCGCTGGTGGCAGGCAACTGGCCACCAAAAGCGGGTGAAGTGTCGATGGAAGTGGAACTGGCGGATCGGCTGGGGCTGAAGCTCGGCGATACCCTGACGTTCGACGGCGATACGCAGACGTTCAGCGCACGTATTACCAGCCTGCGTAAAGTGGACTGGGAAAGCCTGAAGCCGAACTTCTTCTTTATCTTCCCGCCGGGGGCGCTCGACAGCCAGCCGCAGACCTGGCTCACCAGCTTCCGCATGGAGGCGAATCCGGTTCTGCTGGCGCAGCTGAATCGTGCTTTTCCGGCGCTGAGTCTGCTGGATATCGGCAGCATCATGCAGCAGATCGGTCAGGTACTGACGCAGGTCAGCCGGGCGCTGGAGATCATGGTGGTACTGGTCACTGCCTGCGGTGTGTTACTGCTGCTGGCGCAGATTCAGGTCGGAATGCGGCAACGCAGGCAGGAGCTGGTGGTCTACCGCACGCTGGGTGCGGGCAAAAGACTGCTACGCACCACGCTGTGGTGTGAGTTTGCCCTGCTCGGCGTCGTCTCGGGCGTGGCGGCCGCGATGGGAGCAGAAGCGGCGCTATGGGGATTACAGACAAAGATTTTCGATTTCCCGTGGCAGCCTGACTGGACATTATGGCTGGCACTGCCGTTATGCGGCGCGTTGCTGTTATCGCTGTGCGGTGGCTGGCTTGGGATTCGGTTACTGAAAGGGAAGGCGTTGTTCAGGAAGTTTGATGCGGCATAAGGCAGGGCTGACTAAGGCGGCATGAGGCCGCCTTTAACCTTTATCCGGAACGCCCCAAGAACCCGCAAGCGGGTAACGGGAAACTACAGCTTTTCAACGGCCCAGGCGATGCCGCTGGCGTACTCTTCCGGGAGCAGGGGCACCAGCGCATTGAGTGCTGTTTTGAGCCGCCCGGCATCGCTGTCGGTCAGATTCAGATGACCCACTTTACGGCCCGGTCGCACCTCTTTGTCGTACCAGTGCAGATGCACCAGCGGCTGCTGCAGCCAGCTGAGATTCACATCGGTGCCGATCAGATTAACCATTACCGACGGCGCAAATACCATTGGCTGTGGCAATGCCAGACCAAGAATGGCGCGCAGATGCAGCTCAAACTGGCTGATCGACGCACCGTTCTGCGTCCAGTGACCACTGTTGTGCACGCGGGGCGCCAGCTCATTAATCAGCAGCCCATCAGGCGTAACGAAACACTCCATTGCCATTACGCCAACGTAATTCAGTGCCTGCATAATGGCGCTGAGCATCGATTCAGCCTGCTGCTGCTGAGCCTGGTCTGCCTGCGGAAACGCTACACTGGTGCGCAGAATGCCATCCTGATGCAGGTTATGCGTCAGCGGATAGAATACAACGGTGCCATCGTGACCGCGTGCGCCCACCAGTGAGACTTCACCGGAAAAGTTGATGCCCTGCTCAACGATACATTCGCCGTAACACGCTTCGGGTAGCTGATGCGTCTCATCAGCACGCAGACGCCACTGACCTCGCCCGTCGTAACCGCCGGTGCGGCTTTTCACGATGGCCAGTTCGCCCAGCGAGTCAAACACTGCCGGCCATTCGCTTTTATCGGCCAGCAACTGCCATGGCGCGGTGGCAAGCCCCAGCTGGTCCAGCAGCTGTTTCTGCGTCAGACGATCGGCCAGACGCGGAAAAATATCACGGTTAACAAAGGCCGGATGGCTCGCCAGTTCGCGCGTCAGCGCGGTCTCCGGCCAGCGTTCGATTTCGGCGGTGATCACACTGTCAGCGATGGGCAGGGAAGCAGGATCCGCCTCCAGACCCACCGGATAGACCGCGATCCCCAACGGTTCACCTGCCTGACGCAGCATACGACCCAGCTGGCCGTTGCCCAGTACGCAAACCGGCTTCATGCATCCACCCGCGGATCAGGATGGTTCAGCACCTCATCGGTCTGACTCTGACGCCAGGTCGTCAGGCGTGACGCCAGCCCACTGTCATGCAGTGCCAGAATCTGTGCGGCCAGCAGCGCGGCATTGGCTGCGCCTGCTTTGCCAATCGCCAGCGTTCCGACCGGAATGCCGCGCGGCATCTGCACAATTGAATAGAGGCTATCCACGCCGCTTAGTGCAGCGCTCTGCACCGGTACACCCAGCACTGGCACCAGAGTTTTTGCCGCCAGCATACCTGGCAGATGTGCTGCGCCACCTGCGCCAGCAATAATCACCTGAAAACCGTTATCGGCTGCCGTTTCGGCAAAGCTGAACAGTTTATCCGGGGTACGGTGCGCAGAGACTACTTCAACATGAAAAGGGACGTCCAGGCTGGTGAGGATCTCAGCGGCGAACTGCATGGTGGCCCAGTCACTTCTGGAACCCATAACAATGGCGATGCGGGCCGGGGCGTTGGATGACATGCGGTCAACTCCTGTGAATAGACAAACAGACCTGGCCGGGCGGACAGGTTTTGAAGGGCACCGAGAATAGCATGAGAAGCACGCAAGGAAAACGGTTGCGTCCCGCTAACGTCCGCGAATTAACCGCAGATTAGAAGTCGAAATCGATGAGCTGAATGCCGCTGGCGTCGAGCTGAATCATGGAACCCCGGCTGTGCCAGGCACCCAGCACCGCGCGTTCCGCCGTTTCACCCTGCAGGTTCAGCGTATGAATGGCGGGGCGATGGGTATGACCGTGGATCAACAGCGGCACCTGCTGGCGCAGCATAGCGGCAGTGACTGCCTCCTGGTTTACATCCATGATGGTCTGGGATTTGTGCTGGTTTGCCTGTTTACTGTCGGCGCGCATCCGGGCCGCAATGCGTTTGCGGATCCTCAACGGCAGCGCCAGGAACAGTCGCTGGATCCACGGATTGTGCACTTTGGCACGAAAGCGCAGATAACCCGCATCGTCGGTGCAGAGCGTATCACCGTGCATGATGAGCAGCCGATGGCCGTAGAGCGTCAGTACCTGCTCTTCCGGCAGCAGCGTCATGCCGCTTGCGCGCGCAAAGCGTCGGCCAATCAGGAAATCCCGATTGCCATGGATGAAGAAGACCGGAACCGGGAGGGCGCGCAGGGCGCGGGCAATCTGCTGATGCAGAGGATTGGGATCGTCGTCACCAATCCAGGCTTCGAACAGATCGCCGAGAATATAGAGCGCGTCGCAGTGGGGCGCTTCGCGCTGTAAAAAATGCAGAAAACCGGCGGTAATCGCCGGTTCTTCCTGACACAGATGGAGATCTGCGATAAACAGCGTGCGCGACATTACTCGCTGACGGTCACTTTCTGGATAACGACGTCATCTTTTGGCACATCCTGATGCATGCCGCTGCGGCCAGTAGAGACTGCTTTGATTTTCTCGACCACATCCATGCCTTCAACCACTTCAGCGAACACGCAGTAGCCCCAGCCCTGAACGCTTTCGTCACGGAAGTTCAGGAAGTCGTTGTCAGCTACGTTGATGAAGAACTGTGCGGTGGCAGAGTGCGGCGCAGAAGTACGTGCCATTGCCAGCGTACCTTTGGTGTTTTTCAGACCGTTGTTCGCTTCATTCTGAATTTCGGCTTTGGTTTCTTTCTGCTTCATGCCCGGCTCGAAGCCGCCGCCCTGAATCATAAAGCCGTTGATTACGCGGTGGAAAATGGTGTTGTCGTAAAAACCTTCACGGCAGTAATCCAGGAAGTTCTGTACGGTTGCCGGCGCTTTATCATCGAAAGTTTTGATTACGATATCGCCATGGTTCGTCTGGAAAGTTACCATTTTTGTCGTCCTGTAAAGGTTGTCATCAGTTGCTGAGGTCGCGGTGTCGATTGGCGTACCCCTTTTTGTCGACCGTTCTTATATCATAATTTCCAATGACGCGTCAGCAGCACGGCGCAGTTGGCTTGCTTTGCGTCGCGCGAGCGATAAAAATACGGCACAATGTCTGGATACTTAAAAGTGCCAACCACACGCGAAAACGGAACCGTTCAATGCTTAAGATTTATAACACCCTGAGTCGACAGAAAGAGGAATTCAAACCCATTCATGCCGGTAAAATCGGGATGTATGTTTGCGGCATCACGGTGTATGACCTCTGTCACATTGGTCATGGGCGGACGTTCGTGGCATTTGACGTCGTGGCGCGCTACCTGCGTTACCTCGGTTATCAGCTTAATTATGTCCGTAACATCACTGACATTGATGACAAAATCATCAAACGCGCCAACGAAAACGGCGAGAGTATCGAAACCCTGACCAATCGCATGATCGGCGAGATGCACAATGACTTCGCTGCGCTGGGGATCCTGCCGCCCGATGAGGAGCCGCGCGCGACCCGTCACATCGCTGAGATTATCGAGCTGGTGGAAAAGCTGATTGCTCGCGGTCACGCCTATGTAGCGGACAATGGCGACGTGATGTTCGATGTGCTCAGCGACACCGATTACGGCGCGCTGTCGCGTCAGGATCTGGAGCAACTGCAGGCGGGCGCACGCGTTGAAGTGGCCGATGTGAAGCGCAACCCGATGGATTTCGTGTTGTGGAAAATGTCCAAAGCGGATGAGCCAGCCTGGTCATCGCCGTGGGGCAACGGGCGTCCTGGCTGGCACATTGAGTGTTCTGCGATGAACTGCAAACAGCTGGGTACGCATTTTGATATCCACGGCGGCGGTTCAGACCTGATGTTCCCGCACCATGAAAACGAAATCGCTCAGTCGAGCTGCGCCCATGACGGCCCTTACGTCAATTACTGGATGCACTCCGGCATGGTGATGGTTGACCGCGAGAAGATGTCCAAATCACTCGGCAACTTCTTTACCGTGCGTGACGTGCTGCAACATTATGATGCGGAAACAGTGCGTTACTTCCTGATGTCCGGTCACTATCGCAGCCAGCTTAATTACGGCGAAGATAACCTGAATCAGGCGCGTGCGGCGCTGGAGCGTCTCTACACGGCGCTGCGCCACACCGACAGCAGCGTGCCTGCAAGCGGCGGCGACGCGTTTGAAGCGCGTTTCCGCAGCGCGATGGATGATGATTTCAACACCCCGGAAGCCTACTCGGTGCTGTTCGACATGGCGCGTGAAGTCAACCGTCTGAAAAGTGAAGATGGTGCTTCAGCACATGCGCTGGCGTCTAAACTGCGCGAAATGGCTAACGTGCTGGGTATCCTGCAGCAGGATCCTGAGCTGTTCCTGCAAAGCGGCGCGCAGGTGAATGACGAAGAAGTTGCCGAGATTGAGCATTGGGTGAAGGCTCGTGCCGATGCACGCGCTGCCAAAGCCTGGGCAGAAGCAGATATCGCGCGTGACAAACTTAACGCGCTGGGTGTCATCGTCGAAGATGGGCCACAAGGGTCCAGCTGGCGTCGAAAATAAACCGGAGAGGGCGAGCAATCGCCCTTTTTTATTATGGCGATTGAACAGATTCAGATCCGCGGCTTCCGCTCAATACGCAACCTGACGCTATCGCTTCAGCAGCTGAATGTGGTGAGCGGTCCCAACGGCTGCGGTAAATCCAACCTCTATAAAGCGGTGCGGTTGCTGCATGAGGCTGCCAGCGGTCGTCTGGCGCTGGCGCTGGCTGAAGAAGGCGGCATCCAGAAAGCGATGTGGGCCGGTGGTTTACGCCGGGGCGATCGCCGACACGATCCAAAGCGACTGGAGCTGGCGGTGGTGATGGATGATATGGATTACCAGCTGGAGATTGGTTTTCCCGAGCCACTGTCGACCAGCCTGTTCAATCTGGATCCGCTGTTGAAGCAGGAGCGGCTCTGGCTCAGCGGCCAGCGACGTCGTCCTTCTGCCTGCATCATGCAGCGCGAAAACCAGACCGCCTTTCTGCACAACGTTGAAGGTGAGCGCGTCGCCTATCCGGCAGTATTGCATCCGGAGGAGTCGCTGTTTGGTCAGCTTGGCGAACCCCATCTTTATCCGGAGCTTTCGCAACTGCGTGAACGTCTGCAGCAGTGGCGCTTCTACCACGAGTTCGCGGTCTGGCCCGGCTCACCGATTCGTGCGCCGCAGATTGGCGTGCGTGCGCCGGTGCTCGCTCACGATGGCCGCAATCTGGCGGCGGCCTGGGCGACCATCGTGGAGCGTGGTCATTCAGAACTGTTGTTTGAGGTTATGGCGCAGGCGTTTCCCGACTGCCAGTTTGACGTCGAGGTGCAGAACGGCCGTTTTCAGATGCTGATGTCCCGTCATGGCATTCTGCGTCCGCTGGAGAGCGCGGAGTTTTCTGATGGCACGCTGCGGTTTCTTTGTCTGGTTGTGGCGCTGCTCAGCCCGCGTCCACCCGCCTTTATGGCACTGAATGAACCGGAAAACAGTCTGCATGAGGATTTGTTGCCTGCGCTGGCGCGGTTAATCGCCGAAGCCAGCGAGTACAGTCAGCTCTGGATCACCAGCCATTCACCCCGACTTGCAACGCTGATTGCGCAGCATACGGCGGTGAATCATATTGCACTGGAGCAACGGGAAGGGGAGACGCGTGTGAAGGAGGATGAACCGCTCTAATAGCGTCCCCGCAGGGACGCTCCGGAATTACTCGACCACAGTGATGCGGAAACCGGCAAATTCCACGGTCTGACCGGCTACGATCTTGCAGCGCTTACGGGTTTCAACCGCGCCATTCACCTTCACTTCACCCTCGGCAATCACGACTTTCGCCTGTGCACCGCTCTGAACCCAGCCTTCCAGCTTTAACAGGTCACACAGATCGACATGCGGGAATTTACCCAGTGAAAAACTTGTCATTTAAAAAACCTCTTTATCATGAAACTCTTCGCACGCCTGCAGCGTGTTTTGAATCAATGTTGCTACTGTCATTGGACCCACACCGCCCGGCACCGGAGTAATGTAAGATGCGCGCGCTGATGCGCTGTCATAGTCAACGTCGCCTACGACTTTGCCGCTCTCCAGACGGTTAATGCCCACGTCGATAACTATGGCACCGGGTTTGATCCAGTCGCCCGGAATAAAGCCTGGCTTGCCCACAGCAACGACCAGCAGATCGGCGTGCTCAATGTGATGACGCAGATCTTTGGTAAAGCGATGGGTAACCGTTGTCGTACAGCCCGCGAGCAAGAGCTCCATGCTCATCGGACGACCAACGATGTTGGATGCCCCGACCACCACAGCGTTCAGGCCATAAGTGTCAATGTTGTAGCGCTCCAGCAGCGTGACGATACCGCGTGGCGTGCAGGGACGCAGGGTTGGTGCACGCTGACACAGGCGGCCGACGTTATAAGGGTGGAACCCATCGACATCTTTGTCAGGCGTAATCCGCTCCAGCACTTTCACGTTATCGATGCCCGCTGGCAGCGGCAGCTGTACCAGAATGCCATCGATTTCATCATCCTGATTGAGCTTATCGATCAGCTCCAGCAGCTCAGCCTCGCGGGTGGTGGCAGGCAGATCGTAAGAGCGGGAGTGGAAACCAACCTCTTCACAGGCGCGGCGTTTGCTGGCCACATAGATCTGCGAAGCCGGATTTTCACCCACCAGAACCACTGCCAGACCTGGGGCACGTTTTCCGGCCGCCAGACGCTGCTTCACTTTTTCCGCAACCTCAACGCGCACCTGCTGCGCAATCGTTTTACCGTCAATAATTTTTGCTGCCATCAGAGAGGAAATCCACTGTGTTGTGTTGAATCGGGGAAGGGCGCTATTTTGTCAGAAGCGTGGGCTGCTGTCAGTTACAGTTTCAGCCGTGTATGCGCTTTCCGATGTTTTCGTCGCGACGATGCCAGCCTGCATGCGTATGATATCTGCAGGACAATCCGGGGACGATGTAATGATTTGGATAATGCTTGCGACTCTGGCGGTGGTATTTGTTGCTGGATTTCAGCTGCTCACCGCGGGCTCACGCCACGCCGCCCAGCGGCTCAGCAAACGACTGCAGCTGCCACCGGTACAGGTGGAATCAATGATCTCTATGATGGGAAAAGAGGCCGCGAAAGAGTTTACCGACTATCTCAGCCACGATAATGAAACGCATCTGCATAATGGCGCAGCGGTACTGCTGATCTGGCAGGTGTTGATTGTTGATGGCAGCGAGGAGAACAGCCAGCGCTGGCATACGATTCTCAGTCGCGCCGGTTTTTCACCGCTTATCAGCCGCCAGCAGCTGCTACTCGCGCTGGGCTTTCTGCGCCAGCTGGAACCGGACAGTCAGGAACTGCACGCACTTCGTGAGCAATACAACGCGCGCTTCACATCACAAGGGATTGAGCTGGAAGGAGAATTGACCGGTAGCAGTAAACTCGTGTCGCTCAGCGAATGGCGCAGTCGTCACTGACGCCAATTGGTTATTCCCGCAGCACTTCGCTGCGGGGAAACGGCAAAAACGTTGACGTACCCGCTTCCCGACGTATAATCCGTGCCATCTCCATGCGCCCTTAGCTCAGTTGGATAGAGCACCGGCCTTCTAAGCCGTAGGTCACAGGTTCGAATCCTGTAGGGCGTACCAAATTCTCTCCTATTTTTTGCATACTGAGACTCTTTTTTCTCTATTGTCAGTTTGATACCTCAACATTTTACTCTTATTTATGTTTAAAAAACGAATTGCCCGCATTACTCGCATGGCTGTTTGGATAGGTTAGTATTTTTCTGTGCTTACGATCTGCTTATTGTGCATGCTGTTTTTTGCATATAGCATTTTAATATCATGCGCAATTGCATGGATATGATGTTCAGGCAGAGCCTTCTGAGGTGAGGAAACGTTGATACCAGTGCTGGCCAGGTAAGCAGGTTGGTTAGCATGTGTCTCGTTCACTGTGCTATATTTCGCACGTATCGCAACGTTATTCAGGATGAATCAGATGAACGAATTTGAGCAAGAACTCTATAATAACGGCTTCTCTGCTAAAGATATCGGTAAGCTCAAGAGCATCATTAAAAAAGACGAATCAAAAAAAGATACACTACAAAGCCTCGTTATTGATTTGAGTAAACGCTTCTGGGGCGGTGTCATTGCTCTTGTTATTTTGCTACTGATTGGACTGGATGGCATTTTCAATGCGGATGCTTCCAATGCCATTCCATATATTATTGTTCTGACGTTTGCATTTCTTGTGGTCTATTTTGTGACTCCTCTGAACCTCTCCTGGAAAGCTAACAGGTTTATCAGAAAAACCAGAGGTTAGTTTTGTGCAGGGCTATTTTGCATTTGGTATAGGTTCAAACCTACTCCAGCCCCCTTATAGGCTGCTCCAGCGCCTTTTAAGGCAAGTGCTGGTTTACTCATAACCTGAACCTTGCGGTAATAGTCTGTTGGCAGATATTTGTATAGCCGCCATGCTTCTGGCTTTAAAGTCAGTTTGAAAATGCCATAGTATGATGTTGTCAAATCAACTACCTGATAGGCTAACAAGCCGAGTCGCT
This sequence comes from Pantoea sp. MT58, assembly GCF_014495885.1. Classification (NCBI taxonomy): domain Bacteria; kingdom Pseudomonadati; phylum Pseudomonadota; class Gammaproteobacteria; order Enterobacterales; family Erwiniaceae; genus Pantoea; species Pantoea sp. MT58. The sequence continues at coordinate 3,023,750 of NZ_CP061083.1, read as the reverse complement.
TATCAAAACCAAAAAAATCTGCAACATCTTCATATTTATCTCTTATTGGGTTCGATGGGTGAGGCACACCGCTGAGTTTTCCTATGCTCTCAATCCCTGATCCCACTCCATTCATCACCAGGGTCGAACCCGCTACAACACCTAAAATATTACCTGTAGTGACAGAACCTACAATCAGACCGACACCAGCCACGATTTGCAAGCCACTTAACACCACGCCGATCCCATTGATGACATATCCAATGACCTTTTCATGGTCATGATAAAACTGCACGGAAGACGATACGACAGCTTCACCGGTCCTAAGCATTCTGTCCTGAATCTTGAGATGCTGACTTTCCTGCTTAAGATTCTGAATGCACTCCTGACACTGATCGTCAGAATTTGAAGTACGAATGGTATGGATCTGTAAACGAGCGAACTCGCGCACCTCATCCTGGAATTTCAGTTTTACAAGAGCATCCTTGAGGTGAAATTGAGAAAGTGAAGTAGCTATGTTAACTAAATGATTAGCTTCAAGATTTGCCATCGTCAGAAAGTAGTTTGAGAGTCTTTTTGTGTCCCAGTAGTTGTCCATAACAGTACCTCTGTAAAAACGTGGTCTCACTAAACGTGATTTTCAGATCCTAAAATAGCTGGAGTTGTATGGGATCACAAATTGAGGTGTGCAAGTTTTGCAATGCTGAGCAATTTATCGATGATTGACCTGCTGACCTGCTGACCTGCTGACCTGCTGACCTGCTGACCTGCTGACCTGCTGACCTGCTGACCTGCTGACCTGCTGACCTGCTGACCTGCTGACCATGAATAGTGATGTATTCATAAGTCACTGGAGAAGATCCTTTGAAGAAGTATTTTTCCTGCACACCAATCTTCAGTATTCTCCGCGAGACAGAAGCCGGTGTTTTGGCCCGGGAGCTCTGCCACAGGCTGTATACCGGAAGTCTCATCAGTTGCTAACCGTACTCAGGATTTCGGTCAACACACCATCAATATGTAGCCTGCATAAATTTATAAGGCAGAAGCTATTATAATCAGGGGTTAAAACTATTTTTTAAAATATACGAATATTTTTTAACGTGATTTTGTTCATTTTTATTCAGGAGCTGGCTGTAAAAATAACATATTCTTTTCATGTTGTATGATTTTCAATTCTTTGTTGCTGGTCATTTTTTCTGTGTAATCTGATTATACATGCTCGAAAGCTGTTCTTCAGTGAGTGATGCGCCAACCTTTATTTAACATTAATTTAAAGTTGGTTCATTTTTGATTGTGTCTTTGTTTAAGGTTCCTGAACTTAAAGGTGGTGTCAGGAAAAAAATTTAGTTACATTAGTTTCGCATTAACGAGATGATGAATGAAATTACATAATATGGATCCGGCTGGTAATAATGATTTTTTGGGTGGATGGCTGGTTTTTTATTAGGGCGTTTAAAGGAAGGTAATAAGCAGGTGATTTTTTTAATTATTCCTTTTATTCTTGCTCGCAGTGTGAAATTGCTTCGCTTAATACGATAGGTGAAGGTTTTGACGTTAACATGCTTTTTCAGGGCGAAGTGAGCTATTAAAGTTATCTGTTTAATTTTATCCTCTGGCTTGCGGGCATGATAAATGTCAGAGAACTAATACATGCTGGGACACCCACTGCAGTGGAACCAAATGTCCTCTTCAGGAATCTGATCATGTTAATAAACCAGAGCAAAGTGACAGCGAGGATTATGAACGTCAACACTGAGCGTGGGTAAAATTCAAAAGCGAGGTTAATACGCCGAATTCAACTTATTTGAGATGTCACCAAATTCCATTGTCTTTTCTATGGGGCTGTTTTTAGCTTGCTACCGATTTTGCTGGTGAACTGAGCGGATTTTTTAAATATTAAAAATCTAATTTTCTCTTGAGATCTTAATGTCTGTGAGTTTAATTCATGTCAGAAACCCAAAGTAAACTGGGCAAGGCCCGGCCGCCACGCGTGCATATTACCTATGACGTTGAAGTTGGTGGCGCGGAAACCCAGAAAGAGTTGCCACTGGTTATTGGTGTGATGGGCGAATTTTCGGATGAAAAAAAGCCCCTTCGTGAGCGACGCTTTGTTCAGATTGATAAAGACAATTTTAATGAAGTGATGCAGGGCATGAAGCCTGAAATCGAAATGCTGGTTGATAATGAACTGAATAATGACGATGGAAAGCTGTCGGTCGCACTGCGTTTCAATTCTATTGAGGATTTCGCTCCTGAAAATATAGCTCTACAGGTGGAGCCTCTGAAAAAACTACTTGAGCTGCGGGAGCAACTGAGTGATTTACGCAACCGTACAGCCAGTAATGATCGCCTGAAAGAACAACTGGCGGAACTGCTGGCCAATCAGCCTTCAGAAACGAAAGTTGATAATGTGGGAGAAGAGGCAGAATGAGTGCTGAGGAAATGCAGGCTGCAGTCACAGAGGCGGTCAGTGCCGATTACCTTGATCAGATAATTGACAATACCCAGGCTATCAGGCGTGAGTCTGATCGCAGCAAGCTGAGGTCTCAGCTTGACAGTTTCCTCAGTGAGGTGGCAACAGGCGCTGTTGTTGTAAGTAATGACCTGGTGGGTAGCATTGAGGAGCGCATCACAGTCATTGATGCCCTTCTTTCGGCGCAGATCAGCAAAATCATGCAGGCGCCAGCGTTTCAGAAAATGGAATCTTCGTGGCGGGGTCTGCAGAAGCTGGTTCAGAGCAGCGTTACGGAAAACACGAAAGTCCGGGTGTTGAATTGTACCAAAAAAGAGCTGATCCGCGATTTTAAATCTGCCTCTGATTTTGACCAGTCAGTCCTGTTCAAAAGCGTCTATGAGAGCGAATACGGCACTTTTGGTGGAGAGCCGTACTCCGCATTTGTGGGCGATTTTGAATTCGACGCCATGCCGGAAGATTTATATCTGCTGGAGCAGATTTCTCATGTTGCGGCGGCGGCTCATGCCCCTTTACTCACGGCAGCGGATGCCGGCATGTTTGGTATGAATAACTTTCAGGAGATGCCGCGTCCCCGGGATCTCGGCAAGCTTTTTGACACGTCAGACTATATCCGCTGGCGTTCTTTCCGACAGAGCGACGACGCCCGCTACGTTGGACTCACACTTCCCCGGGTTATAGGTCGCCTGCCTTATGGTGCCAAAACAACACCAGTAGAGATGTTCAATTTCGAAGAGAAAATCGACGAGAGCCGTGAGGGAGCCAGCTATCTGTGGATCAATGCCGCCTATGAACTGGCCGGCCGAATGATTTCTGCTTTTGAAGATCATGGATGGTGTGCGGCTATTCGCGGTGTTGAAGGTGGTGGTCTGGTGAAGTCGATGCCGGTGTATAACTACATTTCGCATACCGGCGAGAAGGTATTGCAGTGTCCAACGGAAGTGGCTATCTCCGACCGCCGTGAAAAAGAGTTAGCAGACCTCGGGTTCATTCCTCTGGTGTACTGCAAAGGAACGGATTATGCCGCCTTTTTCGCTGTGCAGTCGGCAAATAAACCGCGGAAATATGACTCCAACCTTGCAAACGCGAATGCGCGGTTATCAAACCAGCTGCAGTACATTATGACCACATCAAGGTTTGCTCATTACCTTAAATCGATTGTGCGGGATAAAGTCGGCAGTTTTATGTCCAGAACAGAATGTCAGAACTTCCTGCAAAACTGGATTAATCAATATGTGGTGGGCTCTGACAATGTCGGCCTGCATATTAAGGCCAGCCATCCGCTGCGCGAAGCCCGGATTGAGGTAGTGGATGTCCCGGGATGTCCCGGAAGCTATCGTGCCGTGGCCTATCTGAGGCCTCACTTCCAGCTTGAGGGACTGACGATGTCGCTTCGGCTTGTGGCTGAATTACCTGCATCGGCAGGCTGATAAAAAACGTATTATAACCAGGAGAAGATATGTCCAGTGCAAGTAATCTATTTATGCAAATCGACGGTGTAAAAGGAATTGTAACTGATAAACAGTATAAACAGTGGATTGCTATCGGTCATGCATCAATGGGCGTGCATAGCCAGGCCAGTATTGATAATGGCAGTGGGCAACTGAATAGCAGCGGCGTGCATTTTGAAGATATTTCTATTGCGAAGGCGCTGGATGCCACATCAACCCAACTGGTTGATATGGTTGCGCAGGGAACCAACGTTAAAAAAGTGATTATTGCGCTGAACGTCAAAACTGACAATAAAGATAATGAAATTTGCCGCTGGGAATTTGAGAATTGCATTTTTACCAGCCATAACATCAGCCTGCATAATTCAAACGGTATACCTGATGAGCAGCTTGCCATGGTATTTGGCTCGGTTAAGTTCCAGACCAGTATGATTACGTCTGAAGGTTCAACCAGTAAACAGGGTCCTGTTGGCTGGAATCAAGTCACTAATACCAAACTTTAAGTTAAGCGGCAGCGCGCTTTATAGCGTGCTGCTTATGGGAACATTATGCTTTTACAGCTGCTGTCTGATGATAATCCTGTCGCCCAGGATGAAATCCCGGAAATTATTTCGGATGACGGGGTGCTCGCAGCGGAGCTATTGATGCTGCTCTCATCCAGGCCTCGGCACTACCACGTTTCAGACATGCCTGAAATATGTCAGTCGGTCATTAACTACGGTATCAGCGATGTGTTTCCGGGAGGGATATCCAGAAGTGATAGAAATATTATTCTTGAATCCCGCATTTTACGTGCGCTTCAGCTTTTCGAACCGCGTTTAAAAGACGTCATGGTGTCCGCCGGAAACGAAAGTTATGGATGCAGTTCCTTTATTATTGAGGCTGAAAAAAATAATGCTCCCATCCGTTTTTATCTGGAATGGGATGACGTCCTCAGCCATTTCTCATTACGTTAACAGTGGTTTCTGACATGCTGTCAAAGAAGTTGCTTTCTTATTATCAGAATGAGTTGAGCTATCTCAGAAAATACGGAAAACGGTTTTCCCGTCATTTTCCGAAGGTTGCCCGACGTCTTGGCATGTCAGATGGACTGTCCGAGGATCCGCACGTTGAGCGGATCATCGAGTCTTTTGCACTTGTTACTGCGCAAATTCAGCAGCGTCTGGATGAGGATATGCCTGAAGTAACCGAAGCTCTGCTGACCGTTCTGGCTCCTCAGTTTCTCCGGCCGTACCCGTCGGTATGTATTGTACAGATGCAGCCTGACAAAAGAATCAGCGGACTGACCACTGGCTGTGAGGTTGAGGCCGGGACAATGCTCTATACCCGACAATCAGAGGAGCATGTCTGCCATTTCAGGACGCTTTACCCGGTCATTATGGAGCCCATGACGCTTGAGGAAACAAGTCTCAGGTTTGATAACAGCACTCTGCGCTGGCAACTGGAATTACGGCTTCAGGTCTGGCCGGGAGCAATCCTGAATTCACCCTCACTGCGCTTTTATCTTAATGGCAGCAGTATGGCAGTGAATATACTTTACACACTGATAAATGATGAGATTGAAGCCTTTTCACTGGTTTGCGGAGAAAAGCATTATTTACTTTCTGAATCTGATATTCAGGTCGTGGGATTTAACCGTGCAGAGAGTATTCTCGAATGCGATCCCCGTATATCACCGGTCTATGCTCTGCTTCAGGATTATTTTTATTTCCCTCAGAAGTTCCATTTTATTGATTTCAGCCTGCCCGCAGGACTCACTGTGACATCGAATGAGGTCATGTTGTTCAGGCTGCGTTTTCGCCAGTGCGCGATGGTTGCAATGCTGGATAAAATTGCTTGCTCGGTTGACCGACATTTTTTCCGGCTGCACTGTACGCCGGCAGTAAACCTTTTTCCAATGCGCGCTGAACCTCTGGTTCCGCACGATGATACTGCGGAATATCCTGTGAGACCCGATGTCGGTCATGGTGATGCTATAGGAATATGGTCAGTGAACAGCGTTTGTGCCACGCACAAAACGGGTAATGAAATCAGCACAAGGGATATCGCGCCGCTGTTTGGTCTGTCGCATTCCGTTACAGGGGGAGAGCAGGGGACATACTGGCAGTGTATGCAGCGTGAAACCGTTGATGAAAGTGGCCCTGCAAACCGCCTGTTTATTGCTTTTTCCGACCGCGGTGAAAAGCCTCTGACGCCGAAGAATGACTTGATTAATATAGAACTGACCTGCTATGACCGGGATATACCCTCCAGCATACGCAATGGTAATCCTGAAGGGGATTTCGAGTCGGATCTGGCAGTAGCGGGAGTGACCATTACGGCACTCACGCGGCCCACGCGAACCGTCTCTCAGCCGGTAAAACAGGCTTCACGCTGGCGGCTCATCTCGCATTTATCCCTCAATCATATGCTCATCAGCGGCGATAACGGGGTTCAGGTCCTTAAAGAAACATTTGCGCTATATAACATTAATGATAATCCCGCTATTCAGCAGCTGATCGGATTAATCAGACATGTCGTTGTAACACCTGTGACCGCTCGTCTGGTGAGCAACGATCCCCTGTCAATGGCGCGTGGGGTTGAGATCTGTGTGACTTTCCAAAGTTCCGCCGCAGAAGAACCTGAGTATTTTCTATTCTGTCGTTTTATTGAGCACTTTCTTTCGCTTTATGCACCAGTAAACAGCTTTTCACAGGTCGTAACCTGCATCGAATTTCATCAGGAAAGCCGGCGAGTGTGGCCTGTGCGGAGCGGGAGGCTGTCGTGGATTTAAGTACGATTTTCAGCCGATATAACTTTTTCCAGCAGGTTCGCCTGATGTTGCGGCGCCTGAAGGAACGACCTGAGAGTAACGGAACAAAATCGCTGACCAGTGATATCAGTTTTGTATCGCCTCTTTCACTTGACGCTCCAGCAGGCGAAGTGGGTCAAATTATCAGAACGGAAGAGGGAGTATGGCAGGTTGAGGTTCTGATGTATGGAATGACGGGTGCTCTGGGAGCACTACCCACGACGTATACAGAATGGATGCTGGAGCGCTATTACCGATACGGTGATAAAACGGCGAAAGCATTTATTGATATCTTTAATAACAGATTGCATGCCCTGCGTTATCTGGCCTGGCTTAAATATCACTATTACGCCTCGTATGAGTTGAACAGTCAACGCCCTCTCAGCGAGGCGTTGCTGGGGCTGGCTGGCGTCATGCAGTCTGCTCCTGCGCTTCAGAATGAAGCCTTCGCAGGTCTTTTTATGCACCCTGTGCGGTCAGCCCTGAACCTTGAAACATGGCTGGAAAACCTTTTTTCCGTTCCCGCCCGAGTGCGTTCTTTCACCGGAGGATGGCTGAAGGTTCCTTCTGAGCAGTGTTGTCATCTTGGTCATGTCAGGCTGACTCTGGGACAGGCCCCTATGCTGGGTCAGATGCGCAGAGACAGGGCTTCCGGCTTTACAGTGGAATTGGGCCCGTTGCCATTAAGTCATGCGCCACAATATCTGCCTGGCGGAAAATTCTATGCCGACCTGTTAAAACGCATTCGCGAATATGTTGGTCCCGGACTGGCATTCTCGGTCGAAATAATTACAAAACATGATCGCCACGGCGTCCCGGGGGGATGTCTCGGTGTGGATCTTTGTCTCGGGCAGCCCGGACCAGGTTTTCATCGTGTTTATTTACCCGTGTGCCGTGAACAGGAATAAATAAATGTTATCAGGTCAGGAAAATCGCTTTATCCGTTTTGTCGGACAGTCTGCATCGTCTCTGGTTCTGTTGTCCCTGGAAGGTAAAGAACAGTTGTCTGCGCCGTACGACTTCACAATCCGCTTTCGTTCAACACTGACATCGTCAGAAACGGCGAGTTTGCTGGGTGAGGAACTTGCCTGCCATGTTGGTTCAGGACAGCGCTCGCGTTATGTGCAGGGGGTCGTAACAGAAATGGAAGAAGAAAGCGATGACAGGGGGATCTGTACCTGGCACGCACGGTTACAGCCTCGCCTGGCTCTGCTGAAAATGGGCCGTAATCTGTCCGTATATCAGAATATAACGGTACCCGACCTGGTGTGTCGTTTGTTACGCGGGAATAACATCACCGATATTGACCTGCGGTTACATGGCAGTTATGCACCGCATGAATACTGTATTCAATACCGTGAATCGGACTTTGATTTTATCAGCCGACTTCTTGAGCAGGAAGGAATTTACTATTTCTTCTGCCAGACCAAAGATCGACATACGCTTGTCCTGGCCGATCATCCATCCGGTCACTACCGTGCAATAACACCTGAGCTGGCCTATCAGCCTGAAGCGGGAAAGGGTGAGGATGGCGGCATTTCGAGCTGGTCATCCCGTGTAAGTCTGGCAGTGTCTTCTGTTCATTATAAAGCGTTCAGTTTCGAACAGGCGGCTACCGCAGAGGGCGAATGTCTGTGTAATAACCTGGAATACAGTGCTCAGGGGATCAGTTTCGTTGATGCGTATGACCTGAGTGACCGGGAGACGCTGCAAAGCGCTGCACGGCTGAAAATGGAGCAGCTTGAAGCGCAGACCCGCTATGCGCATGCCCGCATTCAGGCATGGTGGCTAAGTTGCGGCGAGACGTTCTGTCTCACGTCGCTGCCTGATCAGGCAGGCGAATATATTATGCATTCCCTGACATTTCAGGCTGTCAGCAACCTGGATGATGGTTTACCCGATTTTAAGTGTAACGCGTCAGTTTTTGATACCGCCAGAGTGTGGCGGCCTGAGTGTGTCACGCCCGTACCTGACATACCCGGAGTACTTACGGCGACTGTGGTCGGTCCTGCCTCTGAAGATGTGCATACGGATGAGTACGGCCGCATAAAAATACAGTTCCCCTGGGACAGCGAAAATAAGAATGATGACAGCAGTTCCTGCTGGGTCAGGGTATCTCAGCCCTGGAGCGGCGCGCGCTTCGGTGCCATGTTCATCCCCCGCATCGGCAGTGAGGTGGTGGTTAGTTTCCTGCTCGGCAATCCTGACAATCCGCTTGTTACCGGCACCGTCTCCAACGGCAGGAACCTTCCTTTGCTTAACCTGCCCGGTGAGAAAGAACAGGCGGGATTTGTATCAAGAAGTTCTCTCAATGGTTCAGTGGAAGAGGGGCATCAGCTCCGTTTTGACGACAAAAAAGGAGAAGAAAAGCTAACTCTCGTCGCCCAAAAAGATATGGATGTGGTGGTCAAAAATAATCTGACGACGGCCGTTACTTCTGCGGTTAAAGAGACCATCGGCTCTGATCGCTCCACGGAAATCACCAAAGGAAACGATGCGCTCATTCTGCATCAGGGAAATTGTAACCTGACCCTGGAACAGGGAGATTTTAACACCCTCCTTCAACAGGGAAACATGGCGCTGGGTCTGCAGCAGGGGAATTACAGCCTGAAAATTAATGGTCACCTGCAGCAAAATCTGAAAGACGGAAGCCATTCACTCAGCATATCCGGGGGAGGCAGCACAATAAAGGCAGATAAGCGCTGTGTTATCGAGTCAACCCAGGCGGTTGAGCTGAAAGTGGGCAGCAGCAAAATCTCCATTACCCCGGCCGGAATAACGCTGAGCGGCACCACCATCAAAATTGAAGGGACAGCCACGGCAGAACTGGGTGGTGCAATGGTCACGATCAAAGGAAGCGGCATGACCCAGGTCAAAGGTGGCGTGGTCATGATTGGCTGAGGATGACAAAAATGACTGTGTCTAAGATTTTATCCCCGGAAGGGGTTGCGAAGATTCGGGATTCGGCGTCCTGGCATGAAAACATGCATAGCCTGCTGACCGCTTTGCACTGGGAAGACGCGCTTGGGTACTGGGTAAACGCGTGTACGGCTGAGAAATTAATTGCCTGGCTGCTACCGCATTCAGTCAGCACGCTGCCGCCGGGTGAATCCACCCATGCATTTGAAGCCGATATCAGTAACTGGCTTAAAACCTACGAGGATAACTACCGCTGGCGTATTTTTCATCAGGCTGAATCGCTGGGTTTTTCCACACCTGCAGGTGCTCTTGGCCTGGCGATTTTCTGGACGGGAAGCCTGACGCAGCCGGAATATGAAGCTGTATATGCTGACGAACATCTTACGCCCCTGATGCTCTGTACCGTGTTGCGACTCCTGAGCATCAGGCTTGCCGGACCCGATACGCCGGATTTTGGAGCACGGCAACTCTATTCTCTTTGGCTTCCGGTGCAGGAGAACGAATGATGGGACAGCCAGCAGCACGAGTCGGCGATATGCATATCTGCCCGATGGTCACTCCGGGAGTGCCGCCAATTCCTCATGTGGGAGGGGCGGTATCAACGCCCGGTACACCCACGGTGCTGATAGGCGGCGTGCCTGCAGCGACAGTGGGATCGCTTGCCATCTGTGTGGGGCCACCAGACAGTTTAGTGGCGGGAAGTACCTGCGTATTCATTGGTGGTAAGCCAGCGGCGCGTATGGGGGACATCTGTGCCCATGGTGGAACGGTTGTCGCAGGTTGCGTCACAGTGCTGATTTCATGAAAGGGCATAGGGATGAAAATTGATTTAGACGAGCTTCTCTTGCCCCTGCCCGGAGGGCAGCCAGCGGGCAGATGCATGGAATATGAATCTGTATATGAAGAGATCCGTCAGGCGCGTGAGAGCGATCCGGACTTTCTGCCACAGGACGAATGGCGGACACCCCTGCGTAAAGCCGACTGGCCAAAAGTAATACGTCTTAGCGCATCAATACTGCGTGAAACCAGTAAAGACTTGCAGGTCGCCTGTTGGCTGGTTGAAGGGACCAGCCAGCAATACGGGATTGTCGGTATCAGGGAAGGCCTTGCTTTTCTGCATCGTTTTGTTGCCCGTTACTGGGACAGTGGCTGGCCCAGGAAAGACGATGACGATGGCCTGTTGATTAGTCATGCCATCGTCAGCCGGCTTGATCGGCAACTGTCTGATCTGATTATTCAGCTTCCTTTGCTCAGTCAGCCTGAAAGCACGCTCGAATACTGGCGGAAGGTACTGGCTTATGAACATCAGGCGTCAATGGCTCCGGGTGAACGCGGCAGCGAGGATTTTTCAGCCGAAACGTTTCACCTTTGGGCCTCCCGGCAGTCAGCGGAAAAGTTAGCACGACTGTCTGATGAATTGTTACTGCTGTCAGTATGTCTTGCAGATTTTGAAGCCACATATCAGACGCTGAATCCGCAAAAAGAAGGACCAGCACTAGGGCAGACAGCTCAGGGAATTAATGACCTGCAGGCATTTTCACAACGACTGGCCGGGTTAGTGACACCAACCAGCGAAGATGTCATGTCGCTTAATGTTCTCGCACGGAATGACGAACAGCCTGTGTTAAAAACCAATGAGCTGGCTTCAGGATCAGGCAATCAGCAAATGTCTCGCGATCTGGCGATCACCCAGATGTTAACGATTGCTCATTTTTTTCGTCAGTCTGAGCCCTCGAGTCCGGTTCCATTTTTAATGGAGCGAGCTGCCCGCTGGGCTGACATGACGCTGACGGAATGGCTGGAAGAGATGCTGAGTGATAACAACACTCTTCAGGATATTAATAACGTGCTAACGGGGCCAGGGAAGGAATGATTATAAAAGGGAAAAATCTGTGCTGTTTCAGCCTGATATGGATGTTGTCAGGTTGTGCGGGACATCAGAGCAGTTTGCAAAATTCAGCGAAACCAGATCTGTCAGCGCCGTTTTCAGCTGGAGCCATTAGCGTAACGCTAAATGCCAGGCCTGACCTGAATCTGGTCAACGGCATGGCCAACAGTTGCACTATTTTAGTGCTTCAGGCTGCAAAAGCCGAAACGCTTGAACAGATACTCATCAATCCTGTGAAAGTAAAGAGCCTGTTTGCGGGGGCAGGAGTCGGGACGGATGCGGCAAACGGCCACGCAGTTTTACAGATTGATCGTTACACCATGATGCCGGGACAGACAACCACGTTGCATGTCGACAGGGCAATGCACACGCGATACATGGCGCTGATTGCAGGGTACTACCCATTCCCGGGTAAACAGCACCAGATCCAGGAAGATATTCCTGTAAGGAAATACAAGACAGGATGGCTGAATCCCGTCTGGCATCGCGAACTTTCACCATTATCTCTGGCAATCACGCTGGGAAGTGAGGGAATTATCAGCATACAGAAAAACGTTCAGCAAAGCCAGGCTCCGGATGTCAGCCTGCCTGACATTGATCTGACTGAGACAAAAAATAGCGGAGCAGATAAACAATGAACGCTGAAGAACAACAGATCTATTGGCATTCTGGACTTTATCTGCAACCTCAACATTTACAGTCGCTCGATCTCCATTATGCATGGTTGCATGCCCGTCATCGGCAGCAGGCGCAACCTTATAACTACGGGATTAGTGAGATGTCTGTGAACAGGGCTGCTCTGAACGATTATGTCATGAGTGTTGATAGCATTAGTTTCTTTCTTCCGGGTGGAGATTATCTGACGTACCCCGGAAACTGTCGTATTCAAAAAAGAAACTTTCGTGATGCCTGGAAACTTCGCGATCATCCTTTAACGTTATGGCTGGCATTACCGCGGTTTGACGCTGCCCACTGTAATGTGACGTTGCCAGAAAAGGAAAACAGCCATGTGGTAACTCGCTGGCTGAGTATGGCAAACGCTCCTCTGATGAAAGACGTGCATGGTAGCGGTCCTGAAACTGAAGTAAACCGTATCTTATATAATGTTTTGTTGCTGACGAGCGAGGAAAAAGAGGCCGCAACCAACTGTGAATGCATCCCATTGGTAAGGTTGTGTCATGAGGGTGAGCAAGTGGTCTTTGATTCAATGTTTTCACCTCCTGCCGTTACGCTCTGTGGCAGCCCCTCACTGCATAAGCTCATTGAGAGCCTTGTGTTCGAAATCGGAGCCAGAACCCGGAAACTCGAAGAATATAAGCGTCCGGAACAGCTGGTCAGCCGTCAGGAACGGAGCGATCAGCTAATTCAACTGATGACTATGCGCTCTCTTAATCGCGCATTACCCGTGCTGAAAAATTACATGGCGGCTGCTCAGGTACATCCCTGGAGTATTTATAATTTACTGAGTCAGCTTGTCGGCGAACTTTCCTCATTCAGTGATTGTTGTAATTGTCTGGGAGAATGGAAAGGGGAGGAAAATATCGCCCTGTATTATGATCATGAAAAACTATTTGACTCATTTTATCGTCTGAGAACGACGTTAACTATGCTTATGAACAGCCTGGTGCTTGAAGACAGCACGTATATAAAGCTGAAAAATGAGAATGGCATATTTTGTGGAGAGATAACGAAAAATCAGGAACTGAAGAAAGGCGATGTTTTATTGTTATTACGTACTTCGGAAAAAATCCTGAGCCAAAGTGGTCAGTTCAGTGCGGCAGGCTTTAAGCTTGCCTCGGGTAATACGATTGACGGATTGATTCGACATGCTTTGCCAGGGGTAGCGCTCACCGCCTGCGAAAATCCACCTCGGGGAGTGCCTGTTCGCAACGATTATTATTATTTTCACATACACCACAATTCTGACCAGTGGCGTTCTGTAGCTGAAAATGGGGAGGTTGCGTTTTATTTTCCTGAAATGCCGGATGACCTGGAAGTGCAGCTGGTTTTTACGGGGGCAGAATGAATTCTCTGTTAAATCATTATCTACCTGTGTTCAGTATGGGAATAAAGTTCAGTCTGACGCCCGAGGATTATCCTGACTGTAATCATTTCAGAAATGAGTGCATTACATTGCTGGATAAGGCTATGCTGAACTCAGAATTATTATACAGCCTGCAGGACTGTGAGGATTCACATTTTGCGGTGATTGTATGGCTTGATGAAATGGTATTAAAAACGTCACCGGACTGGGTAAATGAATGGCGCACCAGCATGCTGCAAAGTCAAAGGTTCCGGACGGCGATCGGGGGCGAGGAATTTTACACCCGTCTTGATAGAATTGATTTAGTGAATAAGGACCTGAGGCAGGTTTACCTTTTTTGTTTGCTCATGGGTTTCCAGGGGAAGTATGCTCATAAGAGGAGCGATGAATTACAGTTGCGTATCAGTGATGAAAGGAAATGTCTTCCAGATGAATGGCAGTCCTGGCCCGGTGTTGCGAGAATTATAGCAACGGACGTCGAATTAAATTCGCGCCAGTCTTTTCAGAGGTTGCGTTTTTTTCATAACAAAACATCATTGTTTTTATTTGGTGCTATTTTTTATCTGACAACTCTTTCAGGACTGCATCTGTTAATCCGGAACTAATATGTTAAAAAAGATAATTCCCGTTATAATCTGGGCGGTTTTGCTGTGCATTCTTTTCATCTTTTGCCTTTTCCTGTCAGTATGGATGGAAATATCTCTTGTTTACGCCATTGTTTTATGGTTTTTTTTTATTTTTTCTGTTTGTCTGGTTAGTCTGCTTCGGAAATCGTTATCCGCCTTGCAAAAACAGGATTATTTTCAGAAGCTTTTTTCCCGCCATGTATTTTCCCGTACAGAACGGATCCTGTATACACACTGGAGATCGGGCGTACGTAGATTAAAAAAAGCCAAAAGAATAAATAAGGTCTATCCCTGGTTTTTTATTACCGCAGCAGGCAACAGTCATTCAACCCTGCTGTCGGGGTCAGAGATGATGCCAGCTTCGGGATGTCGGGAAAATCGGGAGATCACGCCAGCCCGAACCCTGCGGTGGTGGTTTTTCCAGCCACTGTCATTTCTGGAACTGCCCGGACTATTTTCTGAGTCCGGATGTGTGAAAAAAGTCTGGAAACGAACTGCGAGCTGGTTTCATGCGGCTCCGCCGCCGGCCGGCGTTGTCGTCTGCATTTCTGTTACCGAATTGCTGAATCTTCGCGATGAGCCGCCTGTCATCAGGGGGAGGCGTATACGTGCTTGCCTGGAGCCGTTGCTGAATAAAACCAGAAGACGTTTGCCGGTTTATGTCCTGGTGACAGAGTGTGAAAATATCCCGGGATTCAGCCGCTGGATAAGTGCGCTATCATCAGAACAACAGCACCAGCCTCTGGGATATTTCTGGCTCACGCCTCCCGCGATTGATAGCCGTGATCCCTCATTCCTCAGTCCCCTTTTCGATGCCATGAGAGAGGGGCTAAATAACGTGCGTATCAGCATGTTTTCCGGAGCAAAGCCTGATGCTGATACACTTTTTCTGCTGGACATGCCTGAGCAGATGCAGTCGCTTCAGCCTGTATTGCATCAATATATTGCGTCCATCTGTGGGGATGATGTCAGTTCAGACTCTACGGTCCCGGCATTAGGCGGGATCTGGTTTACGGCAACAGAACCTGTTAGCAACACATCAAATGAGAGAAAGAGTTATTTTACAGGAGAGTTGTTTTCCAGAACGCTGCCATTTATCAGTAGCAACAGCAAAATATTATACACATGCCCTGTCCGCGGCTTTTTGAGCCGCTGGGGAACGCTTTTTATCGCGAGCATAGTTACATTTCTGCTGTTGATTAGCGCGACAATGACCTTTCATGTTGTTGATACCGATAAAAGCAGTGATGTAATTAGCTCTCTTTCTCAGCTGGAATCGATTGATGCTGCTCTTCAGCATCCGGTCCGCTATTTACCTTTCATAAGTGTGCTTTATTCCCGCCAGGCCGAGATTGAGGATAGGATATTATCCTATTCGGTGATTCATTATCAGGATGATCGCGAGGTTATCAGCCGTTACCACCAGGATTTCAAACTGGCCGTTCCGGAAAAACAACGTGAACTCATCCTGGAACTTGCTCGTGCTGTTGTGGCAAAAGAAAGCCTTCTGAACGGCAACGCACTGGCTTCGTCATCAGGAAAGTCACCGATATCTCCTGCCCTGACAATGATGACTAGCGATATTTCCCTGACTCCACGCCAGAGTTTGCTGCTCCAGCGTGCACTTTTGTTGCGTAATGGAGGAGAACAACAGATATCCCGTTTAAGACGTTTACTGGGTGAACTTGTCAGTGACGATCCACAGTGGCGATGGCTGCTGGCATCAACTCAGCAGATTTCGCCTGTACGTTCGGGAAGCTTTTTTCCAGGAAGTGGTGACAAAGTTAGCATTGATGGCATCTGGACAGCGGAGGGGACGCAACAAATTTACCGCTGGCTGAAAGAGATTCACTACGCAGCAGGTAAAAAAATAGACTTACCCGCCTTGGCACGGTTTGAACAACGCCTGCCTGCACTACGTCAGTCGGCCTGGATTAAGTTTATTATACAGCTGAACAGACTGCCTGTTTCGGATCTGAGTGAGCAACAGTGGTCTGATATCTTGCTCAATATTGCCCAGGGAAACAGTCCTGCAACAGGCCTTGCGCGTATGGTAAATCAGCAGCTTGCAGACATCAGTCATGCTGACGCTTCGCCCTGGCTGTTACAGCTGCGAAAGCTGGTTGAATTGCAGACGAACAGTGTTTCAGGAACGCTGGTTCGACAGTTCAGTCAGCGCAAGCAGGAGCTGGATTTTGTCTTCGGGGAGTGGCTTAAAAAGGGCAAGGGCGCTCAGGTTATTACTGACGCGGGCTTACAGGCACAGTCGTGGACGGATTGGCAGAGCAGTTTACATTCTGCCGTATCAGATGCACTTAATTCGCCATCAGATACTCCCTTGCTGACGTCAGGTCTGTTTGCCCCTGTTCAGGGAAACGAAAACAATCCACTTCCTGCACTGAGTAAGCGTTTCACTGCATTGCGTAAAAACCTCATCTCTGTGACGCCAGATGCCGGTGTTGACGCGGTCTGGACACTGTATGGGCAGGATAAAAAATTGATAATCGCTCATGCCATGCAACAGAGTGGATGCTGGTTACAGCATCAATGGCAAAGCACGGTGCTATGGCCACTGGAGCAGAACGCCAGGCGAATAGACTATCCGGCACAACAGGCTCTCGCACACCAATATATTTCCTCCTTTATGCGTGATTCAGCAAAACATGTTCTCGCTATCGGTAAGAACGGTGCTGAAGCAGGCAAATTTGAAGGCCAGCATATAAAGCTGAGCCAATCGTTTATCTCCCTGATAAACGCGGAACTCAATCCCGATGATTTGCTGCCCATGCCTGAGCGGGATAAAACCCGTAAGGATGACAAATTAGCCCTGCTCAGAGCCCAGCAGAAAAGTCTCGAAGATAAGCAGAAACAGCTGGAGAGCACGCCCAGAGAACTGAGCCTGCATAGCCTGCCAGCCACAGTACCTGGTGGTGCCGGGCTAATGCCTGTCGGCACAAAACTTACTCTTTTTTGTGACGATCAACGCTGGGTACTGAAGAGTATGAACTTCGATGAACAGGCGCTTTTCAGATGGCGGCCGGGTCATTGCGGCCGGGTGGCACAGCTTATTCAGTTTCCCGGCTTCAGCCTTGAATATAACTACACAGGAGAGAGTGCCTGGCCAGATTTCCTCAACGATATAGCAGAAGGGCAGCACACTTATCAGGCGGAGGATTTTTCCGACCAGGCTGCATTATTGCGTGCGCAGGGTATTAAACAAATTATGGTTCGCTATCAGCCAGCCAGCCAGGCTGATGTTCAGGAGACCTGGCGGCAATGGCAGGCGCTTGAACACGCACTTGATGAGAATAATAGCGCGCAGCAAGCGTCTCTCATTCAATCCGGCGATGGACGCTTTTCTGAACCGCAGAAACACCTGCTTTCCCGCCTTCCTGCAAAAATTGCAAGTTGCCCCTGACCAGCTGTCGGATGAACTGTTCATTTAGTATAAAAATCAGGAAAAAAAGATGAGTCAGTATTTGAAAAAAATTACGGAAGTCTTTTCTGCCGATGCGCGGTACTGCCTGAATGCGGCAGTGAGTCAGGCCGTTAGCCGGACTCACCATGAGGTGAGTGTTGAGCATTTACTGCTGGCGCTAATCACTACTCAGACGGTATTGCTTGAACAGCTGTGTCTGGGGGCGGGGCTCAGAGGGGACCAGCTGGCAGACGCGCTGACGCATAGTCTGAACCAGCAGCGCAGCGGCAATACCTGTGGACCCGTACTGTCTGAGTCCCTTGTCCGGCATCTTGAGAAAGCATGGCTGCATGCCAGCATTTGCTGGCATCAGCGGCATCTTCCTGCCACGGCGTTTATTGGTTGTCTGCTTGCTGACCCGGACGATGTTACGTTGCCTCTTCCGACAGAGGTTCGTCAGGCACTGCATTGTGACGTGCTGAAGGCTGACGCACTCATGGCTGAATACTCAGGTACGGGCCAGAAAAAAGATAACACGGAAGAAGGTGTGCCATCTGGTGGGCCTGCATTGCTGAAATACACCCATAATCTGACTCAGAAAGCGCGCCGGGGAGAGCTGGATCCCGCTACAGGGCGTGAGAATGAAATCCGCCAGATGATAGATGTATTACTTCGTCGGCGTCAGAACAATCCAATCCTGACGGGTGAACCTGGCGTCGGTAAAACAGCACTGGTTGAGGGATTAGCGCAGCGCATCGTCAGCGGTACCGTACCAGACGCACTGAAAAAAATGGATATCATGTCACTTGATCTCAGCCTGTTACAGGCTGGAGCCAGCGTAAAAGGTGAATTTGAAAATCGGCTGCAAAGCCTGCTCTGTGACATTCAGTCACACCCCGTGCCGATCATTCTTTTTATTGATGAGGCACATATGCTGGTTGGAGCAGGAGGGACTGCGGGCCAGAACGATGCGGCCAACCTGCTAAAACCCGCCCTGGCAAGGGGAGAGTTACGCATGATCGGTGCTACAACGTGGTCCGAGTACAAAAAATATTTTGAAAAGGATGCTGCGCTTGCCCGCCGCTTTCAGATAGTCAGGGTGACGGAACCCGACCGGGACACGGCAATTAATATGCTGCGGTCGATTGTACCCGCCATCAGCAGTCATCATGGTATTCCAGTCCCTGATTCGGCAATCGTGGCTGCTGTTGAATTCTCTGCCCGTTATCTTCCGGGCCGGCAGTTGCCTGATAAGTCAGTCACGCTGCTGGATACGGCCTGTGCCAGGGTGGCTTTGTCCCAGAGCGACGAGCCACGAGAGATTGAAGATCTGAATGTCATGCTGAGGAATATCTCACTTGAGCGCCGTAGCCTCTCTCTGGACAGTGGATGTGCAACACGTATTGCCTGGCTGGATCAACGTAAAGCTGAAATCAAACAAGACCTGACCATTCTAACTCCGGTATGGAAAGAACAGCAGAGCCTGGTTGCCCGGATTGCTCAATGCCAAAATTCTGAGCAGCAAGCAAGCCTGCGGCAGAAACTGTCTGTAATGCACAAACAGCAACCTATGGTCTTCGAGCGTGTTGATGCGGCATGCGTTGCAGAAATTATTGCCGGGTGGACGGGGATTCCGGTGGAACAAATCCTGGAGCAAAAACAGGGGCCGCTGAATACTCTGTATGAACGTTTGTGCGAACGGGTTACCGGACAATCACATGCGCTTGAGGCAATTGTCCGGCAGATTCGAACCAGTCGGGCGGGTCTTGCCGATCCGTTAAAGCCAATGGGCGTCTTTATGCTGGCCGGACCTTCCGGGACAGGTAAAACAGAAACAGCACTGGCCCTGGCAGAAATGTTGTACGGCGGAAGTAGAGGGCTGATAACGCTGAATATGTCTGAGTACCAGGAGGCACACTCTGTCGCCGGCCTGAAAGGCTCTCCCCCTGGCTATGTCGGCTATGGACAGGGTGGCGTACTGACTGAGGCTGTGCGTCGACAACCCTATAGCGTTGTTCTGATTGATGAAGTTGAAAAAGCACACAGAGATGTGATCGAACTTTTCTATCAGGTATTTGACAAAGGGGTCATGGAGGACAGTGAAGGGCAAACTATCGACTTTCGCAACACCTTCATCATTCTGACCAGTAATCTGGCTGATGATGTAATTATGGCGGCAGGAGAAAAGGAATCTCCTGATATCAATGCATTAGTCCGCCAGATACGACCTGAATTCAGCCGCGTATTTCCAGCGGCGTTTATGGGGCGTCTGACCCTGCTCCCTTACTTACCGCTCAGTGCCCAGGCGCTTAATAATATTATCAACGCGAAGCTCAGAAAAATCAGCCTGCGCTTTTCTGGCAGAGACGGTGAGAAGAGATCTCTCAGTTACAGTCCTGCAGTAGTGAGGTATATCGCTGACCGCTGTCATGTCAGGCAAAGTGGCGCGCGTGATGTTGATACTGTAATCAATCAAAGCCTGTTGCCTTTGGTGACCGATTATTTGCTCGAAGCTGACGGCAGCGGAAACCTGCATATCCTGGTGCAGGTTACGGGAAAAGATCTTGCCATCGTTACAGATCGACAGAGTAAAAGAAAATGAACTCAGGCACTGGTTTTCAGGCGCTAAAAGTTAATAAAAAAGATCCGAGACAGAGCCCGGAGTTTCTTGAAATCAACTGGTCCATGCAGAATGCAGATATTCGCAGGATGAGTGAAAGTGAATGGAAAACGCTGGATAGCCAGTGCCGGGCATACTGGCGTAAGTATGGGTATGATTTGCAGAGTGGGTGTTGGTTCTGTCTGATGAGCTTAAAGCTGGACGGCTGGAGAGGTCTGGCGCAGGGACTCAATATCCTGGTTAGAGTATGGCGCGGCAAGGCATCCGAATATTGCTGGCCTCCGGTCGTCGATTCGGATCGACGACGATATCTGCTTGAATGGCTGAATACACACGTAGTGACCAGTATTTACCAGCTTGACTGTGATGATAATTTTACGGCCATGGCCAGTAGTATTGCTGAAAGTATTGCACTGCTTTATGACGAAGCGGTGAAAACGGATGCGCGTTGCAGAAACTCTTTAAAAAATATGCATTATTTTCTTCAGGTTCGCAGTAAAGCATCTTCTTCTTTGATTTTAAGCCTTGCACATTTAAAAATTGATAAAGATATACGGCCAGAATTATCTCCGATCAATATTAAAACCAATTCCTCTGTCCAGGGGAGCAGCATAAAAAGAAAGCATCTTATTCAGGCTGGATGTGCAGGTATTATTGGCGGTATGTTGGCGACCATGCTGTTAATGTCCGGCATCAGATACATGGAAAAACCAGGAGTTACCGAAAAGCTTGCTGGGGTACTTCAGGATTTTCCGGGTGACGATGCACTGACAGCATTAGCATGGCAGGGGATAGATAAGGAAGAACTGGAAAGTCATCGTGATGAAATATTGCATAAGTCGGCGTCATTATTGACATGGATTGCGGATCGTCCAAACGATGAATTACTTCGCAAGGGCGATATTCTTGCTCAGCGTCTTGAAAATGCATGGCCTGATAATTCAGTCAGTCAGAAATGGAAGTATAAACTGCAGGCTAAGGCTAACATTTTACCCTCAACGTGGAACTACAAAGAGGTTACTGCCGATCTGGACGAATTTGATTTAAAACTGGCCAATGCAGAACAGAAAAAAGGAGGATATTTAACGATTTCTGAACTGAAAAGCTTTTCCTGGAAAATACGCAGAAAACTGGAAAGTTCAGGCGTACCACCAGAAGAACTGCTTAGATATTCAGCAGAGGATAAAGAAGGCAGCCGTAAAGAAATTCTGGAGTCTGTTGCAAAAACCTTGTCTGCTTTAAATGCTTTGTATGTATTGTCAGTGAACCAAAATGATAAGCCAGCACAAGAAAATCATTAAGTCCCAAAAGGATTATGCTCTTTAATGAACGTAATGTTTTTTCTGAAAAAATAAAGCTGATTTGATTTTGTTATTTTGAGGTGGCTGGCAACACTAAGCTAGCATCACCCGTGTAAAATTATACTAAACATGAGATTTAAAATGATAAACTTTGATAGAAGTATTTCAAAGAAATGTTTAAAAAAATTCAGTGAGAGAACTCAGGTTAGAAACGAAAGAGAAAAGATTAATAGCGATATATTACGGGCATGGGATTATGAATTAAATAAAAAAGCAAGACCAGATTTAATGATCGCACACTGTATCTCTTCCCGCGGAAGCGTTTCTGCCATTGGAAAAAAGAACACAAACTCACCTTTTTTAACAAAGACTGTAGAAGTGGTTCTATCATCATGGGATGTTATATCTGCCTGTTGTACAGGTGCAGTGTCGAATTCTAACGGTATTATGGAAGGTCGGGTGCCTCTGGATATTCAACTCAATCTTCGTGTTCCGGTACAAAATATTTTGGGTACGCATCATAGTGATGTGAGATTCAATAATTTTTCAGGGCTTGAAGGTAATGTTCCGCATGGACGTGTTCTGGATAAAGCGGCATTGACCGAAAGTATTTTTAAAGGGATAGAAAGACCTAATGATCATGGTTTCAAAATGTCTGGTCCTTATAATATTTTACGTCATCCAAATGAATTCTTGAGAAAAATTGTTTCCAGTGCGGGTAATTATAACGAAATACTTCTTGTGGGGAAGACAGGCGTACGGATGTATATGGACTTCCCATGTACTGAAATGATAAAGCTAATAGGGGTTTCATTCAGACCAAATTATCTTATAAAGCTTTTGATCAAAGGGGAATATGACGAAGAAACACTGTCAAAATTTGAAGAGGACATGGAGTTTATAAAAAAAATCCTCAGGATTAATGCTAGTAACAGACTTCTATTTCCGATGGGAAGACATCCTGGATTAAGGAGGCTTAAGTTTTCATATCACATTGAAAAAGCAGGGTTTATAACAGTTGATGGTAGCTCTTATGTGCTTAGATGAAAGCTAAATTTTTAACATTTTACTGATTATTCATAAGGTGCCGGGAGAATGTTCCTGCCAGCCCTGTTATCCGTTAATTATTAAGGAGATACGTATGGATGAAAAAAAGTGTGTGGCCGGCAATCCATTGCAGGTAAACAAGGCATTGGAACTACAGGCATTGATTATGTGTTATTTCCCAAAATATACTAACTGCGAAGTTAAGTTTGAAGAATGCAACTGGGATTTCGGGGGTAGTGATAATGTTATTCAGTCAAAAATAAGAAGTATGGCTATATCAAAAGGGTATTGTAAAAAGGATTTTATAGTGCGAAACCGGATGGTTGTAAAAAAAGAAAAAGCAATCAGCCCCATAAAAACCCTTCACAGGGCATTAGTAGCAACCTATGTTACTTCAGGTAATTACTATAATACGCCCTTAAGACGACGTCTCAATCCAGTTCAGCGGCTTGTGTCTGAACCACTTACCATGAGTATGGAGGATGTCATTGAAAAGTTCAGGCGTGAAAGCGAAGAAGCTGCCAGAGGTTATGGGTTTAGCCTTGATTTTACTGTAAGAAGCATGAGATTACAGGGCAGGTTGTCTGCGGGCTTTTCAACATTACTGCTTAAAAATCTGCTATTGGAAAGAAAAAGAAAAGGGACAACGTTTCGTGGCGTTCTGGCGTCATCACAGTTTGTGACTTTGCTCGATTATTACAGTCAGCATTCTACCGTTGTAACCACAGATCAATTTCTTTCCACTACCACATATCAGCTTGTTGCCAGAGAGTTTTCCGCAGGAAAATATGATTCCCGATCTGTTTCTGAAGGAGATAAAAAAGTTGTCTTTATCGTGGAGGGATACTCTGGTGCAGAAATATCAGCCTGGATTGATGAAGGTGAAGTGTTATATCCGCCAGAAGTTTATTTTCAGGTCTGTCCAGTAAATACTTATGAAAAAATACGTTATCTGGGTGCTACATACGGCGCGTTTATCTATAAATTAAAAGAGGTTCCTGCGCCAGATACCGATAAGGAAATACCCTTTTTAACAGATGTTCATAAATTGCAACGTTAAGGCATAATTTTAATAACATGTTTGATATCACACCTGAAAATGCTGGGGTTAAAACATACACTCCATAAATATCTTCTTTTGGTTTTTTAGCTTTTAAGAAGAATATGGCGGTGTTTTCAGGGTGAGGTTTCTCTTATTTTTTTCTGGTGGATGCTTTTATTTTTCTATAAAAGGTAATGTTTATGTTAACAAGCACTCAACGTGATAAGTTAAAAAATATATTTAATCATCGTGCTAAAATGAAGACAATCAATTCATTTTTATCCTTACAAGAACCTGCGGGCCCAGAGCAAATCCTTGAGCTAAGGAGGTTGTCTGACAATGATTATTTTTTTGTCCCTGTGATGCCTGAAAGGAAAGTTAATATCCCGAAACCTCATGGGCGATTTTTATTTGTTATTCCCTCTTTCTCGCCAGGAAAGGTCTTCTGTGGCGTACCTGATGGTTACCGGACGTTTGCTTCTGATATTATCAAACCAATACAGGGCCATACTTCAATATGTCTTGATAAAGATGTGTTTTTTGCGGGTGAAGTGGATTTTATTAATGGCGTATTGAAAAGCTGGTCGAATAACAGTGGTCATTATATGCCAAAAGCAGAACTCATTGATATTAATTTTATTCCGGCAGTAAAATTACTCTTGCCTAAAAGTAAGTTTAATGAGATTTTTTGAAGTAATTTTTTGTTAATGATAGGCATGTAATTTTTTAGACTACTGTTTTTTTTGAAAAGCAGGATGTCTAGGAGTGCCAGAAAGATTCATTCACTACAGAATCTGGCAAATGCCTGCAAATACCTCAGAATTGGTAAAGGAAATAGATCGTTCATTACGGTCTGGAAGAATGCGTTAGCAAAGATACCTGAACCCTAAAATTTTATGAACAAGGAGCACCCCATCATGGAAAGTCAGAGTCTTGTTAATATCGCTGAGGCCTTTCCTCAGTCAGCCATCGATCTCAAATATGCCACCGCTGACAACCTCACCGGTAAGCCGATCTATCGCGACGCGCGTTGTCTGCTGCACGTTGATGCGGCGAAAGCGCTGGCAAAATGTATCAATATCGCCGGTGTGGCGGGCTATAAGATGCTGATCCTCGATGCATATCGGCCACCTGCTGCGCAGGCTATTTTATGGCAGGCCTGTCCGAATCCTGACTATGTTGTGCCGCTTTCGCGTGGATCAAACCACAGTCGCGGAACGGCGGTAGACGTGACGCTGATCGATGAGCGCGGTGAGATCGTGGATATGGGCACCGGCTTCGATGAGATGAGTGAGTACTCTCATCCTTATCATCCTGCGGTGCCTGTTCAGGCACAGCGCAACCGACTAATGCTTAATGCCATCATGCTGGGCGGTGGCTTCAGCAGTATTGCAACCGAATGGTGGCATTTTGAATTGCCCGGTTCAGAGAACTATCCTCTGATTGACGGTGTGTTTCACTGTTATTCCTCGTCTCATGCTGAAAATATCAACATCTGAAGCGTTATAAACAGGAGGGGTATAATGAGTGCAGGGAGATGCGTATCGCGCTGTTTAATATAAGCAGAGTGATTAAATAAATTCGGGAAGGGCGGAATGACGTTGTCATTTACAGCGGTTTTCTGGAGTAATAAAAATAAGCCGTGGCAGGCGCCACGGCTAACGATTTATGTAGACTGCCACTCGCTTTCAACATCCGCTTTGGCTTTAGAGAGAATGACTTTATTGTCATCCACTTCTTTAACCCAGCTGAATGGAATAATGTGGTGCTTGCCGCCTGCTTCAGGGTCGCTTTTCGCCAGTTTAATTTTGTCGTCGCCTTCAAAATGGTCGACAATACCGACATGTTCGCCATTTACATCAACAACCTGTGCGTGATCCAGAATCTCTGATTTATCTACCATGGTGGCTTAATCCTTATATTTGATGAGTTAAGTTGCCCTCAGACAAAACAAGCCTGGTAGTTAAATACGTTTTTAGCCAGGCGATTAACAAAATGAAATAGTTAAGTGCACTGGTCCTGGTCGATATTATTTCCCCTCATAAGTGTGTGAAAGAAAAATAAGCGAAACCGCAGATAAGGCGAATTTGTCTGTTGCATCAGGCATTCTGACCTGTTCATCTGCCACATCACTTTAATCAGATTAGCTGCGTGAGTCTGCCGCGCGTTTAACAACAAGGCTATGATAATCAGACCCATCGCCTTGCGGTAGAGCAACCTGATCGCGGGCGGTTTAACGTACAGAAAGGAGTCCCTATGACAGCAGTCAGTTCATTGACCACCGAAGGCGGCGTCTGGATTAATCAGCCGCCGGTACACAGTCTGGATGGCAATACGTTGCAGTTCGAAACCGCATTAAACAGTGATTTCTGGCAGCGCACCTGGTACGGCTTCGAACGGCACAGCGGCCACGCCTTTGGCTTCTGGGTAGAAAACGACTTCACCGTTCAGGTGCAGGTGAGGGCAGAATTCAGTCAGCTCTATGATCAGGCTGGTCTGTTCATTCAGGACAGTGAAACGCATTGGGTTAAAGCGGGTATTGAGTTCAACGATGACCAGCCCGCCATTGGCAGCGTGGTCACGCGTGAGTTTTCTGACTGGTCTACCGGCGTTTTTCCAGGCGATGCGCGTCAGTTCTGGATGCGAGCCACGCTGGAAAATGCCGCGCTGAGGATCCAGTACTCCACTGATGGAGAGATATGGCCGCTGTTGCGACTCTGCCCGTGGCCGGGTCAGGGGCGGCGTTTTGTCGGCGTGATGGGCTGCTCGCCCGAACGCGAAGGGCTGGGGGTTAGCTTTATGGATTTCGCGCTGACTCCGCCGCTCGGTAAAGCACTGCACGACCTGTCATAACCCTGGGCAGATTGCTTATCATCGCAGAATCGGCTTAATTGTCGGGTCAGAATTTGCGGTGACGCGTCGTCCATGCAGGACAACGCTTTTACAGGGAAAGCCATGCGTTGTTCCAACTTGTTGACCAGACTGCTGGTCATCTTCTGCTGTGCCGGATGGGCAGAGCAGGCCGCAGCCGATACCGTCTGGCTGAATAATGGCGACCGGCTGACGGGCACGATTCGTTATCTCAGTGACGGCAAGCTGGGTATAGAGACACAGTATGCCGGGACCGTCACGCTGGACTGGAATGCGGTCAGCACGCTCGCCAGCGAGAATCCGGTCAATGTCGAAAACAAACAGACCGGTGAGCATTATCAGGTGCGGCTCAGCTCGTCCGATCCCGGCTATGTCTGGGTTGAGCGCAACGAGCAGGAGCAGCAGGTCTCCCTCAGGCGTATTGACGAGTTTATGAAAGCCAAAGTACGCACCGATCAGCTCGCCTGGACCGGCAACATCGATGCGGGCGTCAAAGTCAAAAAAGCCTCGACCAAAACGGATGACTACAGTTTTGCGCTTAACACCAAACTCAACCAGGGAAAATGGCGGCATGACATCGGCGCGACCTTCAATCGCGAGCAGGAAAACGACAGCATCAACACCAGTAACTACAGCCTGCGCTATGCCTTTGATTACCTGGTCAGGGAGCAGTATTTCTGGCAGACCCGCGCGACCTACAAGCGCGACTGGGTTGAGAATCTCTCCCGGCAGGCGCTGATCGGTACCGGGCCAGGCTATCAGCTGTGGGACACTGAACTCAGCGCGTTCTCACTCTCATTGCTGGGCGGTGCCTTTGAGTATGGCTACAGCGATGACAGGGAAGAGCGACATTTTGGCGGCTCAGTACGCTGGAACTATCAGCGCTATTTGCTGGGCAAGTCGGTCACGCTTTACAGCAATGGCGACATCGGCCATTCGCTGGACGATGACGGGGTATTTATGCTGGATGCGGAAGTCGGAATGCGCTATAGCCTGACTTCCTGGTCAACCCTGCATATTGGCTATCATCGCAACCTGGTCAGCGGCATACCGGATACCCTGAATGAAGGCATCTTCTCCACCGGGCTTGGGCTAAAGTGGTAATCCGCAGATTGCGCAACGCCGCAGCAAATCCTTACGGTTTTTATCCGGTTACAGGCCCGGCATTAGCTAAGCTCCATGTACTGTCACAACAGGAATGCAGAAGATGATCGTAAGTAGCATGGTGTATCGTCCGGGATGCGCGGGCGAAGAGGTCCAGGTCGATGATATCAGTGAAGTGATTAAAGAGCCGGAGGCGTTTATCTGGCTTGGGCTGTGGCAGCCAGACGCTGAGTTTATGGCGAAGATTAAAGAGGAGTTTGGACTCCACGAACTGGCGGTTGAGGATGCGCTTAATGCCCATCAGCGACCTAAAATCGAACATTATGGCGACTCACTGTTTATTGTCGTGAAGACGGTGTGCGCTAAGGATGATACCTGCGAGCTGGGTGAGTCCCATTTCTTTGTTGGGAAAAAATTCCTGATCAGCATCCGTCACGGCGCATCGGAAAGCTACACCCCGGTGCGACAGCGGGCGTCTGAAAACCCGGCGCTGCTAAAATTTGGTCCGGCCTATCCGCTTTACTGCCTGCTCGATTTTGTCGTGGATCGGTATGCTCAACTCTCCACCTCTCTGAATGAGCGGGTCGGGCAGATGGAGAACGATCTCTTTACCAGCGAATTCGACCGCAAGTCGGTGCAATCGGTTTACACCATGCGTCGTCATCTGCTGTCGCTGCGCAATGCGGCGCTACCGGTTGAAGAGATCTGCAATCAGCTGATTCACCTGCATGAAGATTTGATACCCCGTCCGCTGCGTGCCTATATCCGTGACGTACAGGACCATGCCCGCCATGTGGTAACCGACGCGGAAGATATGCGCGAGATGCTGACCAGCGCCATGCAGGTCAATCTGGCGCTGGTCACGGTGCAGCAGAATGAAGTGGTGAAAAAGCTGGCCGGCTGGGGCGCGATTCTGGTGATCCCGACAGTTGTATTCAGCATGTATGGCATGAACTTCGAGCACATGCCAGAGCTGAAGTCGCTGTATGGTTATCCGCTGGCTGTCGGGCTGACACTGGTGGCCTGCGGCGGGCTGTGGGCCAGGCTGCGCCGCTCTGGCTGGTTGTGATCGTGACGGGTCAGGAGAGGCTGCACAGGCGGTCATCCGGTTCCTGACCCGTGTTATTTCGCTGTAACTGACGCAGCTGCCCGTTTTTGCCGCGGGTCCACATGAAGATGCGCGGGATTGGTCCGGCAGAACAGGCAACAGACACCGCCACAAAGCGAACCCTTTGACGCTGCGCTTATTCTGCCGCTGCCCTTGTAATCCTGTCGATTTAGTTCAGACTCACTACTCCACTCATGTTTTATCATCAGAGCTGGCCTGACTATCAATCAGCGTTATGCTTTTACAGTCAGGATTAATGTGAATGAATTTACACGTTTTACCTTCTATCCGATCACCGGCTGGCATATCGGTCCTCTGAGCTCGCATCAGGCACTCGTCCTCAAATTCGGTTATATCGATCCCGACGCCCCGCGTGAACAGGGCCCGCAGGAGACGCTGTTCCTGGGGCTGACCATTGAAATGGCCAAAAAACTGGTTGCCAGTCTTTCCGAACATATCGACTACGCCGAAAAAATGGGCAACCAGCACTAGTTTCCATCCGGGAAGACGCCTGGCGGTTGGCATTCAGTAATCCATCGTCGGGTGCGCACACCGTTACGCTGCCGCCGCATTTAACCTACTGGCACCACCGCCGACAATAACGCTATCCACGCCACACTATGCGACTGGCCTACGCTGCGATTCACTGGCTGTCGCTGCGGGGTTCGTTTTCGTCTGATTGCAGCATAATGAGTCCTGTTTGAGTCAGCAGCGTCTGTGCCCGACGGGCCTCCACGCCTCTTTTGGACTATTGGTAGTTAATCAGCAATAGCCCTGTTCTTTCATGGTGAACACACTTTTTTGTCATCCTGATGTCAAACCAGCGACAATAAGAGAGCAGGAACACCATCCGACTGACCGGTCAACAACGTTGCCTGCGCGACGGTACGTAACCCGTTGAGTGCCATAAGTAACCATAAAGATCGTCTACACTGCTTAGGGTCTGTTCCACATTGAGGTGTTGCCATGACCGAACATGAATTCAGAAAATTGTTAGCCGAACAGGGCTTTGATGAGCCGCTGCTGGTTGAACGTGCAGCGTCAGCCCAGCTTGATAATCACGTCCATCCCTTTGAGGCGCTGGCACTGATTCTCAGTGGTGACATCACTATCAGTACTGAACAGGGCGACACGACTTATCATCCCGGTGAGACATTTCACCTGCAGCCGAATGAGCTGCATCGCGAGGCGTTTGGTCTGCAGGGCGTCAGTTATCTGGCGGGACGTAAATATGAGTAACGAGTATTAGCATGAAGGTTTCAGACGATCTCTTTATCCGGCTGGCGCGCTCACCGTTCCGCCAGCGTTTTCGCCTTGGACGCGCTGAATATGATTACGCCAACAGCAAAGGCGAGTCGGTGGTGAGACAGCACGCCGCAGGGTTTGTGGAACAGCGCCTTGCGCCTGCCCAGCCTGAGAATGATGGCAAACAGACACCCATGCGCGGCCATCCGGTGTTTATCGCCCAGCACGCCACCGCGACATGCTGTCGTGGCTGTCTGAGTAAATGGCACAATATCGGACAGCATCAGCCGCTGAGTGCTGAGCAGCAGGCGTATGTGGTAACGGTGTTACTGGCGTGGATTACGCGACAGCTGGAACAGCCTGCGCCGCCTGCTCGCGTGACCCGAAATCAGCCTGAAAAAGACGACGATCCGCAGCTCGCGCTTTGGTAGTGGGCGAAAAATCTACAATCAATCACTTTTTCTGGTGAAAACTGGCCCTTTTTCATTCCTGGTTTATTCTTAAATCTTTCCTGGGAAGGCTATGCCAGGATTAAAACCTACACGGCAACGATGAATACAGAGGGAATTATGAAGAAATCAATTATTGCACTGTCTGCTATTTTGCTGGCCTCGCCAGTATTTGCTGCTACTACTACAGACAACACCGTTGCAGAAGCGCATAAAGGCGCTGATACCGCGAAAGAAAAACTGCATCAGACCCAGAACGAAGGCGAAGAGCTGAAGCTGAAGTCTGAGCACGCCGCTGAAGGCAAGAGCCACACCACCGGTAGCAAAATCACCGAAGGTACACAGAAGGGCTGGCACAAAACCAAAGAAGGCACTGAGAAAGGCTGGGATAAAACCAAGCAGGGTGCTGAAGATCTGAAAAACAAAGCGACCAACTAATTCGCTGCTGTTTCAGAGTTAAAAAAAACCCACCGAAAGGTGGGTTTTTTTATGGCCTGACGCTGTCAGGGCTTATTCAAGGCTGCTTTCTCTCTCTGCGAGGCGACTAACGCTGAGACTTTGCTTTCCGTTTCTGCAGCCGCTTCCGCTGATGCCGCAGCCGCTTCTGCCGCGGCTTCTGCTGCTGCCTCGGCGGCGTCATCGGACTGTTTCTTGCCTTCTTCGATAAACTCTTCGTCGATGGCTTCGATATTCTCGCGGTTGTCGCGTCCGGAGAGGAGATTCCAGCAGGCGATAAACAGAGCAGCAATCACCGGACCGATAACAAAACCGTTAATGCCGTAGATTTCCATGCCGCCCAGCGTGGCAATCAGGATCATATAGTCAGGCATTTTGGTGTCTTTGCCGACCAGCAGCGGACGCAGGATATTATCCACCAGACCGACAATCACCACGAAGAAACCCACCAGGAACAGCCCTTTCCACAGTGCGCCAGTGGCGAAGAAGAAGATCGCCGCAGGCACCCAGATAATGGCGGAACCGACGGCCGGAATCAGGGAGAGGAAGGCCATCAGCGCACCCCACAGCAGGCTGCCGTCGATGCCGGTAAACCAGAAGGCCAGCCCGCCGAGAATACCCTGAACGATACCGACTACCACCGTGCCTTTCACCGTCGCGCGCGCCACGGCGGCAAACTTCACCATCAGGTGATGCTTCACGTAGGTTGAAAGCGGCAGCGCTTCCAGAATCAGATGTACCAGATAGGAGCCATCTTTCAGCAGGAAGAACAGCAGATAAAGCATGATGCCAAAGCCGACGGTGAAGCTGAACGTTCCTTTACCGATAATAAAGGCGCTGCCCGCGACATACTGACCGCCCTTAAGGGCAAACGAGGAGAGCTTCTGCTGAATCTGCCCGGCGTTATCCAGATTGTTTTCAGCCAGAAAATGCTTCGCCCAGCGCGGCAGATGCTGCAACAGATCGGCGAAGACCACCGGGAACTGCGACGAGTTGGTCTGCAGCTTGTGATAGACCGCGTTGGTTTCAACCACCAGTGAGGAGGCAATGATCGCCAGCGGCGTAAACACAATCAGGCAAATACAGAGCAGGGTAATTAACGCCGCTACGCCATTACGATCACCCAGTCGATTACGAAACCAGGTTTTCAGCGGATGGAAAATGACCGCCAGAATCGCTGCCCATAAAATCGACGAGAAATAGGGCGAAAGGACGTCAAAAAAAGCGACGGTGGCGATAGCCAGAATCAAAATGAAAAACCCGATGTTCAATCCTTTAAAACGCATGGAAAAACCTCATCTGGAACAAACGCTGATAAACCCGACGCGCAAATTTTCTGTGCCTGTCTTCGCCTATGCGAGGGCCTGGGACGCATTAACGGTCTGGCTTTGTTCTTAACACGCTGCTGGTGGCAGCATCATACTGGCTAACTATCTGAAAGGTCTGGCAGAAGTGATGAACGGATAATGTTCGTTCGCTGCGTGACTTCCGGTCGGTAGCAGGCTGCTTATGACTGCAGCGCGCTGAATCCTACATTAGCGTAGCGGTTTCGACCATTATTGGTAGGTCAGAGACTCATGTTCTCTGTGTATGCTGCCGATAATAGCGTTGACTGAGCAAAAAACAGGCAATAAGAAATGGGTAAACCGAGCGTTTTAACGGTGCTGCTGGCGCTGGCACTAACCGGCTGTGCCACCAAACAGTATCCTCAGGCGGCGGCGGTAACGCCGGAAGAGACGGCGACACTTAACTGCAGTGCACTGGATCAGGAACTCGTGAAAGCGCACAGCGTGCAGAGTGACATTGAGCAAACCGGCCAGTTTGATGCACTGACCGTACTGGGGTTTGTCGGCGATTTCGGGCTGGGTAATGGCATTGCGAAATACAATGCCAGCCAGAAGGCAGAACGGCGACTGAATCAGTTACAGTCGCTGAAAGCCGCGAAGTGCAGCCAGCGACTGTCGTAGCGGGCGGCTTAAAATCAGCCAACGGTTCCTGCGCGGACATGCTGCAGCCGGACATTTTCGGCTGCACGTTTACCTGCCAGAAACGCGTGATCCGAATTGTAATATTCCCACTCGCTGTAGCGACCCGACAGATGAATATCCTGAGTCAGCAGCCACTGACGGATCAGCGCCACGTTATCGCTTCGTGCATGGTCATAGACCACGTAGGCATAGGGCATATCAACCTCTGAAGCACAAAGCAGCGGATCGTCCGCAGTGATCATGCCGACCCTGATGCAATCCTGACGGCAGCGCTCAATCAGCGCATCGCCCTCCAGCGGCAGTGGGTTGGCCGCATTGTAGGTGATTTCGCAGGTTAAGCCGAATCCGCCCGGCGGATTGCAGTGTGGGCTGGCATTACCCTGCACAAAGATGCGGTGGAACAGCGTATCGCCAGGATAGTAAATCCAGTGCTTTTCGGTCAGATCAGCGCGACCAATGCCCAGATTCACACAGCGCACCGAAACAAACTGCAGCTGCTGCGCCGCCCGTTGCACACTCTCCGGCACCTCATCGCCCATCAGTTTAATCAGCTCAGGTAGCGGCATGGTGCTAATCAACTGCTCATAACGGTAGTGGCGACCATCCGCCAGCAGCGCAACATGCGCCTGCGAATAGATGCGGGTCAGCGTCGTATCCGTTTCCAGCGTACATTTCAGATGCGGCAGGAAGCCGGACATCAGTGCCTGGAAACCGCCGCGCAGCGGATAGCCAAATCGGGCGTTAGGGCCGACCGGTTTCGCCAGTGGTTGTAGTGCGCCATCGATGATCTGCGACAGATCGGGCAGTGGGACGCGTCCGCCCAGCCACGAGGTTTCCATGTCGCTCAACGGCACCTTCCACAGCTTCTGGTTGTAGGGCAGGGCAAAGTGACGTGCGATGCCTTTACCCCAGGTTCGCATAATGAAGTGCTGGAAATCCTCTTCGCCTTCCACCATGCCGCTGCTGCTGCCCTCATCAGGAATCGCGCCATCCGCACAGCAATCCCGCCGCGCCCGCGCGCGATCCAGCGGCACGGCAGCTGTCGCCGTTGCGCCATAACGCGCCTCGATAGCCCCCAGCACGCACTCTTTTACCACTTCGACGGGTAAGCCGTGCAGCGCAGACTGGAACGGATAGCGGGTATACACGCCGTCACTGTAGACCCAGGCTTCACGTGCCTGCCAGTGCAGATTGTCGCCCAGCAGCATTTCATAGAGCTGCAACACATATGGGTCCTGCGAGAACATAATGTGACCAGCATAATCGAAGGTGAACCCCTGATCGTCAATCGAGCGGCACCAGCCGCCTGGGGTGCTATTTTTCTCCAGCAGGACTGCGCCTTCGCCATAGTGATAACCGGCGCTCAGCCCGGTGGGTCCGGCGCCGATAATCAGGCAGGGCACCGCTTCGCTCTCCAGCATGGCCGGCGTTAAAGGTGTGACGTTAGCCTGTGCGCTGGCCTGACTGGCTGACTTCAGGGCAGGCTGACGTTGCGCGAGCGCCTGCTGGATCAGCCCATGTATCTGCTCAGCGGTGCGATCCCATGAGGTGGCATCCACTTTTGTCTGCATCCGTCCCATCAGCGCCAGCCGCTCAGCGGCACCCATCGCCATTGCCTGTTCACAAGCGGCAATAAACGCCGGGTGAGTTTCTGCTACTGCCACCTCCTCTGCGTAGTGGCGCGCCACATCGACAATCGCGGTACTGACAATCGGCAGCTGCGCCGCCATATATTCCAGCACCTTGGTAGGCGAGATGAAGCGGGTGGAGGCATTAATGGCGAACGGCATCAGACAAACATCCCAGCCTGCCAGAAATTGCGGCAGTGCCTGGTAGGGCTGCTGGCCGAGCCAGTGAATATTGTCGCGCTGTGGCAGGCTGGCGGGATCAATTTTTACTACCGGCCCAACCATAATGATCTGCCATTCGGGGTGGGTGTCTGCCAGCGTCGCAATCAGCGACAGGTCGATGCGCTCATCAAGCACGCCGTAGTATCCCAGACGCTGCGGTGGAATCGTATCCTGCAACGGATGACGATTAGTGCGATCGCGTGCCTGCTCAAAATGAACAGCATCGACACTGCTGGGAAAGCAATAGACCTGAGAATGTTTGTCACGCTTCGCTTCGTAAAGACTGGTGCCGCCGGTAAAGACCAGATCGGCGCGGGTCATCAGTGCCGATTCGCGCTGTTGCAACTGGCGCGGCGCATTCTGGAAGGCGGAAAGCTCATCCATACAGTCGTAAATTACCAGCGAGGGATCAAACGGCGTCAGCAGCGGCAGCGCCATCGGCGTATAGAACCAGATCAGCGGCTGTTCATCTTCCTCAAGAAGTGGCGCCAGCAGCAGCAACAGTGGCGCGATCTGGCTGTCATGAAAACCGGGCGCGTCGCTGTCGGTATGTGGCTGGATGACCGTGATGTTAGCGGCAGGTGAACTCTGATGCAGACCCGGTGGCCCCGACTGCCGGACCGGCTCCTCGAAAAACAGCACGCGATAGTGCTGCGCCAGGCGTGTCAGAAGCTGCTGCGGACGCTGGAAAACAAATCCCCAGCGTAAATGGCTGAAAACAATGAGAACAGGTGGTTTCATGGTGTGCTCCTGACGTTGTAGTGGGGACTGAATGTGCTGCAAAAAGCGCTGCGCCTGCCGTAAAGCGTCGGCATAAGGCTGCTGTAACTGGCGGGCGTAAGGATCCGGCCCCAGCAGATCGAGATCCCATAAACCGCTGCGGGTCCAGAAGGTTGTCTCTTCCCACAAGGGACGATCGAGGATCGGATAGAGGCAGATGCCGATCAGATCAACGCCTGCCAGCTGTGCCTGCGCTACCTGGGCGGTGATTTCGCTGATCCAGGCTCCACGTCCGCTGCCAACATGACTCGTTTCCGCCAGCAGAATGGGCCGCTGGTAACGCTGCCAGACTTGCTGCAGCATCTGATGCAGTGGCTGGCGGCGGTTGTCGCCCAGATGCCAGTAAAGGCGGAGGTTTGAGCCCTGTTCCCACTGGTTATCGTGGTAGTAATTCACGCCAATCAGATCGAGATAGCGGGGTGTGCCACCCAGCTCCGGGTTACGCCTGCCGCTAAGCATGTCCCACGCCTGATACTGGGTATCGCACATCTCACGTGCCAGCACGTCACTGGTGGGATCGGCAGGATCGGGCACGATATGGATCAGCGGATCGCAGTGCAGCAGACGGGCGCGCGGATCGGCCAGCCAGATCGCATCACAGGCGGCCAGAGTGGCGCGAACCAGTTGCTGCTTGGCAGCATCCGCCCGATCCGGCGCCGGAATCGCCTCACAGGCGAACAGCCCGACCGAGATGCCCCAACTGACAAAGGAGATTTCATTCATTGGGGAGTAGACCGGCGGCTGCTGATACCAGGGCGCCAGAAAGCGGGCCAGCGCACCGCAGAACGCAGCAAAGCGACTGATAAAATCGTGATCAAACAGGCTGACGCCAGCGGGCCAGCCGTAATGGCAGATTGTCCAGCTCAGCTGGATGCCCTGCTGCTCTGCGGCCCGCATCCGCGCAGCGACCGTCGAAAAGTCATAATGCCCATCGCGTTCACATAAGCGCCAGCCGACGCTTTCGCGTACCGTGCGAATAGAAAAGGGGGACAGCGCGGCATAATCCTCTGCTACACGTGCCTGATGCTGATTAAGATCGTTCATCGACAGCGCAATCCCGGCAGGATTGATATGGTCGGCACCTTCATAGCCGGCCTGCCAGAAACTGGTAAAAGGCGTCATGGCATCTCCCGAAAAAAAAGCAACACGTTTCTCTCTGACGAGCCGTCGTGAAACGGGTCAGGGCGTTACAGGTATGCATTGCAGACTGGTCGTTATGACCAGTCTGAACAGATGGGCGATCCTTGCCATAAGGCACAACCACTGAAGGACAGGCATCAGGTCCTGTGGCGGTCTGGACGAGAGATAGCAGGTATCTATGTGCGGCGCTATCGACAGGAAAAAGACTGACTTCTCTGAATGTTATCGGGTTTACGGAAGCCTTACTGGAAAGTATAGATGCGAGAGTGTGGTAATCAACTCATTGAAGTAAAAAGAAAAAAGCGTAGCGGTAAAAGAATCCCAGTCAGAAACAGGATGTTTTTTGGTTAAGTTTCATAATCTGTTTGATAAGCGCAACGTGAACAGCGTCAGCGCTATTTTCAGCTTTATTAACCTTTTCCTTCACATGCAGAGAGGTCAGACTCACCCGCTTTTACGTTACAGCTTCGCTTGCCTTTTGGCGGGCTGGCGACAAGATTTACTTATCACTGGCCTGAATCTGCGGGTCATCAACGGAGGGCTGCGATAATGCGCGTTCCCTTAAAACAGGATGTTTAGCAGACTATGTTCTCATTCGACTGGCACCGTTTCTTACTCAACGATCAACCGGCCACTTTTTTATTTGAGGTGGTGGCGCGGGTCCTGATCGCATATCTGGTGGTATTCACCTTTTTGAAAGTGTCTGGACGACGCGGCGTGCGCCAGCTGTCCCTGTTCGAACTGGTGGTCATCCTGACACTGGGCTCGGCATCGGGTGACGTCACATTTTACGATGATGTACCGGTGTTGCCGGTCATTATGGTGTTTGTGGTGCTTCTGGCCCTCTACCGCCTGACGACCTGGCTGACGGCACACAGCCCGCGCTTTTCACGATTTATTCAGGGCGACGTCATTACGCTGATTAAAGATGGGTTGTATGTGCTGGAAAGTCTGGATCGGCTGAATATTTCCGAAGATGAGTTCTTTATGGAGTTGCGGCAGAGCGGCGTGGAGCATCTGGGACAGGTCCGGCTGGCGCTGGTGGAGGTCGACGGTCAGCTTAGCCTCTATTTCTATGATGATAATGAGATGCGCGCCGGGCTAAGCATACTGCCGCCGGAGCATCGGCAGGATTACAGTACGGTGCCGATCAGCGCCCTTTACGCCTGCACGCATTGCGGGCAAACACAGAGGATAGAAGCCGGGCAGCCGGCCGTCTGTCCGCGCTGTCAGCGGCAGCGCTGGTCTGCGGCACTGAGCGTGCGTCGGCTGCATTAATGGCCCGTGCCTGCTTAACCTTTCCGGCTTGTCGCGTCAGTATCGCCCCGATGAGCACCGGCGAAACAGGCGCTGAGTGAGCGCTTTTGCTCTCCTTCGGCGGTGAAATTATCCGCGCTCAGCCAGGCGTTCAGGGCGCGCTGAACGTCTGGCCATTCCCGATCAATCATCGACAGCCAGTCGGTATCCCGATTACGCTGTTTTCGCGTCATGACCTGACGAAAACGGCCCTCAAATCGAAACCCCAGCCGTTCTGCTGCGCGTCGTGACGCCACATTGGTTGAATCACAGCGCCACGCGACTCGCCGATACCCCAGCGAGAAAACCTGTTGCAGCAGCAGAAAAATCGCCTCGCTGCCGATCACACTACGCTGCATCAGCGGCGACCAGGTGACGTGACCGATTTCAAGGGTGCCATGTTCGGGTTCAATGCTGGCGAAGCAGACCACACCGCAGGGCTGCTGATTCGGCGTGCAGACAGTGAAGGGTACCAGGGCTTTATCAGCAACTTTATCCGCAATCCAGCGCTGCATCTGCATCAGCGAAGCGGGCCGCTCTGCGCTCAGCCAGGTCCAGTCGCGATCATCAGGTGCCAGCATAAAGGCCTGTAACAGCGACGCCGCATGTTCCACGCTAAGCGGTAAAAGAAGGCAGTGCTGTCCCTGGAGAGGAACGCCGTGAGGTCTGGCGACCGGCTGCCAGTCGGGCAACGCTTCACCGACCGGCTGATCAAACTGATTGATGTTCACTGGCATCCTCCTGAAGGGAATAGGGACGGGAAGCGGGAAAACTTTCGAGCTGTACTGACGGGCTATCCTGAACCGCGAGTAAACCCGTCGCAGCTTGTTCCCGCTACCCACATAACTTTGCCTGTTACTGACAGAAAATGAAAACCCTTCAGGCAGCATAGCGACACCGAATTCATTGAGGTGTGCGTATGAAAGTGAGGCTGGCCAGTACATTACTGTTTTTGCTGTTATCGTTTGGCGCGTTTTCACAACAGGTGATCAGTGAAAGTCATCCCCATTCACGCAGTGCGCGACTGCTCGAGCAGGGGAGTCAGGTGGACACGGCGGATTCGCCGGATGAACATCTGCTGGAGCGGCGGGAGTGGCGAAGCAGTCTGGAGCGTAAGCCGTTTTGAAATGAATTCCCCGGCAGAGTTCTCTGCCGGGGAGCAGGGAATGTGGCCCTGCTGGTTCATGTGACTAAATGGTGGCCTGGGAGGCTGCCATGCCAGGCACCAGAATCACCTTGCGACACTCCTCTTCGCGTTTTGCGAAAATATCGTAGCCGCGTGCGGCATCTTCCAGCGGGAGATGGTGAGTTATAATCTCTTCCGGCGTCAGATGGCCTTGCTCAATCAGCTTCAGCAGGTCAGGCAGATAAGCATGGACATGCGTCTGTCCCATCTTAAAGGTCAGCCCTTTGTCGAAGGCATCGCCAAACAGAAAGCCGTGAATAAATCCTGCGTAGACGCCTGGCACGCTGACGATACCGCCACGTCGCACTGCAGCAATACACTGACGTAATGCTTTGCCGCTACTGCCTTCCAGCTTGAGATTGGTGAGCACGGTCTCAGTCATGCTGCCTTTTGCCTCAAACCCGACGGCATCAATTACGGCATCTACACCGCGATTGCCGGTACTGTGTTCGATAATCCAGCCAGCCGGATCATCAATTTCATCGAAATTAATCGGGATTACGCCGTAACGTTCGCGGGCAAAGTTTAAGCGGTAATTATTATGGTCAATCATGTAGATCTGTTCGGCACCCTGCTGGCGGGCGCAGGAAGCACTGAGCAGGCCAACCGGTCCGGCACCGAAAATTGCCAGGCTGGAGCCCGGCTTGACCTCAGCGTTTTTCACCGCCTGCCAGGCAGTGGGCAGAATATCCGACAGGAACAGCACTTTTTCATCCGACAGCACCGACGGCACTTTGAACGGGCCTGTATTGGCTTTGGGCACACGGACATATTCCGCCTGGCCGCCAGGCACACCGCCATAAAGCTTGCTGAACCCAAACAGCGCCGCAGGTGGCGTGATGTTTTTGCGGTTCAGGATGGCGCCTCGTCCGCTATTGGTATTTTCACAGGCGGCATACTGACTCATGAGGCAGAAAAAGCAGTCGCCACAGGCGATAACAAAAGGGATGACAACCCGATCACCTTTGGCCACGGCGGTTACTGCGCTTCCGGTCTCAACCACTTCACCCATAAACTCATGACCGAAGATATCGCCATGCCCGGTCCCCGGGATTTTGCCGCGATAGAGATGCAGGTCTGAACCGCAAATAGCGGTAGCGGTCACACGCAGGATAATATCATCGGCGGCTTCCAGTCCCGGATCGGGCACGTTATCCACACTGACTTTATGGGGACCATGATAAGTTAATGCTTTCATCTCTTCATCTCCTGCTGACAAGGGAATGGTGGTCAGGCCAGAAGGCGTGACTACCCGCGGGAAAGACTCAGGGAACCTGAAATCGCAACCTGCCTGAAGTGTAGTAACCCTTTGAGGAGTAAGCAGAGCGGTGCATATGACTGAGCTGTATCAGCCGGGCTGACAGGGCGGATGCAGCTGGATCGTAGCGACCGGGGCGGAGGCCGAATCGGGCTGCCAGCGGGACAGATCGGCAAAGGCACGACGATAAACCGTATCGATCTGCGCCGGAACCTGTTCGATGTAGTGAAACGCATGCTCGCGTGTTTCACCGGTGAGATTCTGCAAATAGTGCCGTGCGTCATCCAGCGTGGGGATCTGGCCTTCCGTTCCCGCCATGCGGGCGGGCAGACCGGTCCAGATTAATCCTTCAATGCCTTTCGTCTGTGCCCACTCCGCCAGCGGTCCGGTTGCGTTCTCTGTCACCGTAATTATGCCGATGCCATCGACGCGGCTGTCCGGAATCGCCTCACGAAGGCGCAATGCACGGCAGGCGCTCTCCAGTGACGCCGTGTTTAACCAGGCCCAGAGTACCTGCACCGGTTTTGCGTTCAGACAGATTGCGGTCGAGAGTTCACCGCCGTCAGCGATGCGCACAAATTCAATCGGTACCGCAGGACCATCATGATGCCACGGACTGGCCACTGGCAGGTCGCCGGTTTTCCAGATTAACGATCCCCATCCCAGGCAGGCAATCTTCATTTTCATCTCCTTTGCATCTGTCGGCGTGATCGCGACAGCGTGAGGTAAAGCGTAGTCCGTTATGCTGAATCGTTGCAGGGATCACCTTTTTAAGGGGGTAAAACCGCCACATAAATGGCATGATCGCCGTGCAGTCGCCTTGCACGATATGACGGATTTTTGCGCAACACATGCGAGTTTATCTTCGTTACTTGAAGTTTTATCGTCATGTAGTGTAAAAAGTGGCGCACGCAATCGATTACCTATGCGCGGGCGGATCAGCGGCACCCTTCACTGATCCGCTTGCAGCAGAGGCGGAGAGCGGGAGAGACCTTTTCCTGCCTGTTGGCTCAAATTAATGGCGGCTTTTTAACACGGAAAATCTGATGAAAACCACGCAAACGGGCACGCTGGGTGCGCTTGAGAGTGACGTCGATACGGGATGGCGTAAAACCGACACCATGTGGATGCTGGGTTTATACGGCACGGCAATTGGCGCGGGTGTACTGTTCCTGCCAATTAATGCGGGTGTCGGCGGTCTGATCCCGCTGATCATTATGGCGGTGCTGGCTTTTCCGCTGACCTTCTTTGCGCACCGCGCTCTGACGCGCTTTGTGCTCTCCGGTAAAAATCCGGCCGGTGATATCACTGAAGTGGTCGAGGAGCATTTTGGCGTCGGCGCGGGCAAGCTGATTACGCTGCTCTATTTCTTCGCTATCTACCCGATACTGCTGATGTACAGCGTGGCGATTACCAATACGGTAGAGAGCCTGATGGTGCATCAGCTTGGCCTGGTGCCACCGCCGCGTGTGCTGCTGTCGCTGCTGCTGATTGTCGGACTGATGACCATTGTGCGTTTCGGCGAGAAGATGATCGTGAAAGCGATGAGCGTGCTGGTTTACCCGTTTGTGGCGGTACTG
This sequence comes from Pantoea sp. MT58, assembly GCF_014495885.1. Taxonomy (NCBI): domain Bacteria; kingdom Pseudomonadati; phylum Pseudomonadota; class Gammaproteobacteria; order Enterobacterales; family Erwiniaceae; genus Pantoea; species Pantoea sp. MT58. Next base: position 2,981,840 of record NZ_CP061083.1, on the reverse strand, counting down.
ATGCTGATGGCCTGCTACCTGATTCCACACTGGCACGGCGCGGCGCTGTCGACCCTTAACGTTCAGCCTGCGGGCAGCAGCCTGTGGATGACGCTGTGGCTGGCGATTCCGGTGATGGTCTTCTCGTTTAACCATTCACCTATCATCTCTTCCTTTGCGCTGGCGAAGCGCGAAGAGTATGGCGATGCCGCTGAGAAAAAGTGTTCGCGCATTCTGGCCTGTTCGCACCTGATGATGGTAGTGACGGTGATGTTCTTTGTGTTCAGCTGCGTGCTGAGCCTGTCGCCCGAAGATTTACACGCTGCCAAGGCGCAGAACATCACCATCCTTTCTTATCTGGCTAACCATTTTCAGGTGCCGATGATTGCGTGGATGGGGCCGCTGATTGCCATTGTGGCGATCACCAAATCATTCCTGGGTCACTATCTGGGTGCGCGCGAAGGATTTAACGGTATGGTCAATAAGGCGTTGCGCAGTCGCGGTAAGACCATCGCGCCAGCCAGACTGAATCGCCTGACGGCACTCTTTATGCTGCTGACCACATGGCTGGTGGCGACGCTGGACCCGAATATTCTCGGCATGATTGAGACACTGGGCGGACCGATTATTGCCATGATCCTGTTCCTGATGCCGATGTATGCCATCCAGAAGGTGCCCGCGATGCGTAAATACAGTGGTCACATCAGCAACCTGTTTGTTGTGTTGATCGGACTAATTGCTATCTCTGCAATCTTCTATTCGCTGGTGAAGTAACACGCAACAGGCGCATCTCAGTCACGCTGAGACGCGCCTGCTTTCCTGCCCGCCACTCGCCGTTCTTACTGTCCTCATCCGCAATTCTGCGCCATCGCTTCGTGATTTCAGCCAGCAATCGCGTTCCTGATCTTCTCTGACAGTAGCATCCGGTCAGCAATTTTTACATTTGTTACGTATTCGCATGGTAAAGTAAACGCGAATAATTATTATTCCTTTATGGGACAGGAGAAAAATGAAAATCGGGATTGCTGCAGCTACCACACTTTTACTGTCAACGGCCTCTGCGGCTACCACCTATCCGGTCACCGTGACCGACATGGATGGCCAGAAAGTTACGCTGCAAAAAGAGCCGCAACATGTAATTTTGCAGGATGGGCGCGACGTGATGTCGCTGGCACTACTGGATCGACAGAATCCGTTTCAGCGGGTTGTCGCCTGGAACAACCTGCCGAAAAAGCAGGACACTCAGACCTGGGACCTGCTGAAGCAGCGCTGGCCGCAGGCCGCATCCATTGTGGATATGGGCTTTAACGATCAGGGACAGGTCAATCTGGAGAGCGTGCTGGCTCAGCAGCCCGATATGATGATTGCCCAGCTGCGTGCCAAACCGGCCCTGATGCAGTCAGGCGTGCTGGCGACCCTGAAAAATCTGCATATCCCGGTGCTGTTCCTGGATGATGAACTCCATCCAAAAGAGAATACCCTGAAGAGTGTGAAAGTGCTGGGCACCGTTCTGAACCGCGAAGCCGAAGCAAAAGCCTATGCCGATTTTTACCAGCAGCGCTGGGAGATGCTTCAGCAGAAGATTGCGCAGGTGCAGCACAAGCCGACAGTGTTTATTGAGCCAATTGCCGGCAACAGCGATAACTGCTGCTTTACCCACGGTCATAACGGCTGGGGCGCACTGGTAGAAGCGGTCGGTGGAAAAAATATTGGCTCAGCGTTACTGCCCGGCAGTTCAGGATTTGTGTCGCTGGAGAAGATTATCGCCATGAAGCCGGACGTCTACATCATGACCGGCTCTAAACGCCCGAACAGCAACGTGCTGCCGTTTGGCTACGGTGCCAGCCAGGCCGACGTGACCGCCACCTTTAACCGCCTGCAGAGCCGTACCGGTCTGGAGCAGATCGAACCGATAAAACAGAAGCGGGTGTATGGCGTTTATCACCATTTCTATAATCACCCTTACAACATTATCGGAATGGAAATTCTGGCAAAAGATCTCTATCCGGATTTGTTCAGGGATCTGGATCCGACGGCTGATTATCACCACATTGTGACGCACTTTACCGGGTTACCGGACGCGCCAGTGATCCTCAGTACGCCATAACCGGATAACGCGTCAGAGAGCGATTCAGCATCCTGACGCATCTCAACGCTTAAACAGTCAGCCTGATGCGTTATTATCAGGCTGACTCTTTGATATCTGGATTACGTCAGGAAAGCTGTCCGGATATGACGCGTGTTAAGAAAGCGCTAAGCAAGCGTAATAGTGTGTAAGTTACCGGATTTTAAGACTTTTGAAGATGTCTCCCGCCACAATTATTGCCATCATGCCGATCAACGGTGCCTGAACAGCCGTTATTTTCGGAGGCAGTATCATGAAAAAAACAACACTTACGCTTATCGCTTCACTTTTGACATGCAGCACACTCTTTTCTCAGGCCTCACGGGCAGACGATCACGGAGACGCACAGCGTATGCCGGTGCCACATCAGAATGATGATCATCGTCCTGACAATCGCGGTCCTGACCAGAATCGCGGCCGCGACAATCGCGATCATGATATGGGCAATCATCGCCCGGATCAGGATAACAAACGCCATGGCAGAGAGGGCCGCAATGAACGGGACCATTTCGCCTGGCAGGGGCACGACTTCCGTCGCGGCCATCCTGTTCCGCCAGAATATCGCGGTGACCACTATCGTGTAGCCGACTGGCATGAACGCGGTCTGCGTGAACCGCCACGTGGTTACCACTGGGCAAACATTGATGGCAACTATGTGCTGATTGCTGCCGCGACCGGGGTGATTACCGCGCTGGTGCTGAATAGCGCCCTGAACTGATTCCCGGGGGATGGCTCAGGCCATCCCTCTTTCTTTCCGTTTTGCTGCGCCAGCGGCTATCCTGAGACTCCACTCTGAAATTTCCTGTGTAAGGAGTCATGATGACGACGGTTAAGATGGTTGCGGTAGATATGGATGGCACGTTTCTGGACGATAACAAGCAGTATAATCGATCCCGTTTTCTCGACGGCTATCAGCAACTCACCGCCCGTGACATCAAATTTGTGGTAGCCAGCGGCAATCAGTATTACCAGCTCAAATCCTTCTTCCCGGAGATCGCCAGCGATATCGCTTTTGTGGCAGAGAACGGCGCATGGATTATTGATCGTGATGAGGAGCTGTTTTGCGGTGCCTTTGAACGACGTGATGTGGAAGCGGTCATCGACACTCTGCAAAACGGCAACTATCCCGGCCTGCGTTACCTGCTGTGTGGACGTGACAGCGCGTATTACTTCGAGGGCATGGAAGAGACCTGGCTTAAGAAGATGCGCCACTACTGTCACCGGCTGAAGCCGATTCATCATCTGAATGAGGTGCAGGATGACAGGCTGTTTAAGTTCGCACTGAATCTGTCTGACGATCACATAGAAGCACTGATGGCGGATATTGAGCGTTTGCATCAGGGCCGCGTGGCGGCGACCTCCAGCGGTCACGGTTCGGTAGATTTGATCGTGCCGGGAAATCATAAAGCGCACGGTCTGGATCTGCTGGCTCAACGCTGGGGGATTACGCACGATCAGGTGCTGGCCTTCGGCGATGGCGGTAACGATCTGGAGATGCTCAAACAGTCCGGCTTTAGTTTTGCCATGGGCAACGCGCCAGAGCGGGTGAAGCAGGCGGCGCGCTTTGAAGCACCCTCTAACAACGAGCAGGGCGTGCTGCAGGTGATTGAGCAGATGCTGGCAGGTGAGGGGCCTTTTAGCGCCAGAGAGGCTTAGCCTCGCGTCTCAGAGCGCGGATGCAACAGAATTGCGCTGAGCGGATGCCTGACCTGCCAGGGCTGGCAGGTCAGAATTGCCGGAACCGGGAAGCGAGATTCGCGTTGATCACGCCGTGATTTGCCAGGCCTGCGTAATCATCGTCTGCATCTGTTCGTGGCTGTAATTTACCAGCGAGTTTTTGCTGTTGGCACGCGCCAGAATCCACTCGACCTGGGTGCGGCTCAGTGTGGTGCCATCCTGCCAGAACGGGGTGATCGACTGCGCCTGCAGCCACTGCTTCAGAAACTGTGCCGGTGAATCCGTGGTTTCGCTGAAAAGTTGTGGGTGTAGCTCGGCCATCAGCTTTCGCTGCAGCGGCTGCTCGCTATCAGACAACAGATCCAGGAACGGAAACAGAAGCCGTCCGCATACTTCTCCGTGATGGAACGGTTTTATCGCCCCCAGTTCTCCCGCAATACCATGGATCACGCCGAGACCCGCACTGCTGAGACTGACACCTCCCAGCCACGACGCCATCATCATCGCTTCTCGTGCCTCATCACCAACCGCATCCTCGCGATTGAGTGCAGGCCAGGCCTGAATAAACTGACGCAGACCGGTCAGCGCCAGCTGTCGGGTGAAGAGATTGCCTTTGCTGGAGAGATACGCTTCGAACAGGTGGGTAAAGGCATCAATTCCGCAGGTCGCCAGCACAGAGTCAGGTGCACCTTTCAGCAGATCCGGGTCAAGAATCGCCACCTCTGGCACAAACACCGGGTGGCGCAATGACGCTTTGATTTGAATGTCCTGCTGATCGGTTACCACCGCATTTTGCGTCACTTCACTGCCTGTCCCGGCAGTAGTCGGAACAGCAATCAGCGGCAACGTGATGGGCTGAACGGCGGTGTCACCCACTTTTTCCAGATAACGGGCGACAGGTAAAGGATGCTGTACCATCGCACTGAACGCTTTCGCCGCATCCAGCACACTCCCTCCACCAATCGCGACTACCCGATCAACATGCCCGCGCCAGCGCGCAACCCAGCCATCAATTTCAGTGGGTGAGGCTTCATGGCTGACAATTTCGTAGCCAATAATGTGATCGTTGAGGCCAGCTTTCAGCCGGGCGTAGGCCGGGCCCTGCAGGAAAGATTGTCCGCAAAACAGCAGGGTAGGCTGTGAACGGGCGGCCAGCAGCGGCACCAGCTTATCCAGACTACCGCGGCCAAAAAGGGTTCGTTGATTACTGTACAGCTCACTCAGGTTCTCACTCACCAGTGCATCCTTTTTACATTTCACTAAAATCTGAGTGTAACGAAAAGCGCGGCGTCGACACTGGCAAACTTTCTAATAACGCATCGGCAAAAAGTTGATCACCTTCGCAAAACAGAAATTCACCGTCGGCGGGGTGATGCTTTCCTGCGGATGTTACCCTTAACATGTTATCGGTAACAGCGTTTGTCGGGATGTGTAAACATCTTACAAAGGCACTGTTTTGTCGCCCTACGGGGATCATGATAATAAATCGACACCGTATTCCGTTCGGTGCACAAGGTGGAGAAAAGCTATGCCATTACTCTATGTGGCGATCGGCGTCGCGCTACTGTTGCTGCTGATGATTCGCTTTAAGCTCAATGGATTTATCGCGCTGATCCTGGTGGCGCTGGCCGTCGGCGTGATGCAGGGCATGCCGGTGAATAAAGTTATTACCTCAATCAAAGCGGGTGTAGGTGGCACGCTGGGCAGCCTGGCGTTGATCATGGGCTTTGGTGCCATGCTCGGTAAACTGCTGGCCGATTGCGGCGGGGCGCAACGTATCGCGACCACCCTGATTGAGAAATTCGGCACAAAGCACATTCAGTGGGCGCTGGTGCTGACCGGTTTTATTGTCGGATTTGCGCTGTTCTATGAAGTCGGCTTTGTACTGATGCTGCCGCTGGTATTCAGCGTGGCGGCGTCGGCGCGTGTGCCGCTGCTCTATGTCGGGGTGCCGATGGCCGCTGCTCTGTCCGTGACGCACGGTTTCCTTCCGCCCCATCCGGGTCCAACCGCCATTGCCACGCTGTTTAACGCAGACATGGGTAAAACGCTGCTGTTTGGCACGCTGCTGGGTATCCCTACGGTGATTCTGGCAGGTCCGGTCTACGCACGTTTCCTGAAAAATATCGATAAACCGATTCCACAGGGGCTCTATAACCCGAAAACGTTTACCGAAGCGGAAATGCCCAGCTTTGGCGTGAGTGTCTGGACGGCACTGGTACCAGTGGTGCTGATGGCGCTGCGTGCCGTGGCGGAGATGCTGCTGCCAAAAGGCCACGTGCTGCTGCCCTATGCGGAGTTCTTTGGCGACCCGGTCATGGCGACCCTGATTGCGGTGCTGATTGCCATCTTCACCTTTGGACTGAATCGTGGCCGCACGATGGAACAGGTGATGGATACCCTGACCGACTCGATCAAAATCATTGCCATGATGTTGTTGATCATCGGTGGTGGCGGTGCCTTTAAACAGGTGCTGGTGGACAGTGGCGTAGATAAATATATCGCCAGCATGATGCACTCAACGCAGCTGTCACCCATCTTTATGGCGTGGTCGATTGCCGCAGTGCTGCGTATTGCGCTGGGCTCTGCCACGGTAGCAGCGATTACTGCCGGCGGTATTGTTGCACCGCTGATTGTTACCAGTGGCGCCAGCCCGGAACTGATGGTGATCGCCGTGGGGTCCGGCAGCGTGATCTTCTCTCATGTTAACGACCCTGGATTCTGGCTGTTCAAAGAGTATTTCAACCTGACGATTGGCGAAACCATTCGCTCCTGGTCTGCGCTGGAAACCATTATTTCGGTTTGTGGCCTGGTGGGTTGCCTGTTGCTCTCCTGGGTGATTTAACCTGTCGTCGCTGGCAAATCTGTCAGCGGCTCTCTGTTCTGACCGGGTGCACGACGTTAAAACTAAAAAGGGCCGCAAGTGCGGCCCAGGCTGTCACTTAATTCTGACGCCTTAGTGAGGCGGTTCAAAACCGGCTTTCACCATCTCTTCCCGCAGCGCACGTGCAATTTCACGGTTGCCGCCAGTGACCGGGTAGATCACGTTATTCACCACATCATCAAGATAGTGCTCGTCAAACTCCTGCATAGAGAGCTGCGTGCCGCCTTCATCGTTGATGGCGAAAGAACCTCTGATGTGGTTACCGCTGTTTTTGGCCTTAAGGCTGTAGCGGCCCATGCTGGTATTAATCGTGCTCATAAGATCTCCTCGCGACTCATTTCAGTCTCATCACTATTGAGGCCTGCCTTGCCGCATAAATTTTAGCCAGGAGTATTCTTTAAAACGAAAAAAGAGTGCCGGTAAAAACTGGTGTTGCGATCGCTATCCCAGAAAGCAAATAAAGAGCAGGATTGGTGAACTTTTGACCAATTGAAGCCTGAGTGAAGCGGCGCGATAAATATTCCTGTCTATACTGCCTACAGGAAACGTGTCTAATCAGTGAGGGAAAAGGAAATGAAAATTATTCTGTGGATTATCGCGATTATCTTTATCGTCGGCCTGCTGACCCTGACAGGGGTGTTCAAACTGATTTTCTGATTTTTGTAAAAGCTTCAGCGACAACGGGCACCTAATCAGGTGCCCGAACTGTTTTCTGGCTGGCCAGCAGACACTGTGTAATGGGATCCATCGGCGTCGTGGGCAGCAGATCCTGGGAATCCAGGCATTTTTTACAGTTCGCACAGCGGGCACCATGAACGTTGTGCTCTTCCTCGTGATACTCCGTAAAAACGAATCGGGTGCTTCCGCACTGACTGCAGCGTATCTTCATCACCATCCTGTGCCTCACTCTCCTTTTCATTTGCCCGGAAGGAAGCTATCCCCTCACCGGTTAAGCGGACGTAATCTATTGCCGGGTAATATTATTCCGGCTCGCCATAAGAAAAGTAGTTGCTCATAACGTTAATTGTTTGTTGCCAGATGCGAATCCGGACACTAAAAAGCACTTCATTGATCTTTCTCAAGGTTTGCCTGCTTTTGGTGAAAATATCAGCAGGTTGCCTGCTCTCACTGGGGGCAATGGCACAGCAGTCTCAATATTGTCTGAGAAAAAGTCGTTTCGGCGGATAGGAATTTGCGATCAACTGCACATTAAATAACCAGATGCGTTACGGCGGCCTCCGGAAGCAGGGAAATCGGATTTTTATGCTGAGGTTTACTACCCGCAGGACGATAAAAAATAACTGTTTTGAGACGGTTGTTATCAGTAATAACAGGAATACGTCTTAATAAGATTTTCCTTTTTAACCTCAAAACGTCACGGTGTTAAAGATCAAAAAGGTTCGCCTTTCCAGCAGGTTAGCGGAAGGCACAGGCCATACGTCTGATCCCTGCTGATGAGTGTTTCGCAAGTCGAAAAGCAGGAAAGTGTGATGCATGTACGGAAAGTCGATATTTATCACTTTTTCATCAAATCATGCTGGACAAATCCCTCAGCAATTGCTGTACTAGACCCCGACACAGTTTAGTGTCCATTTTTCATGTAAAGGTAATATAGATGTCTAAGATCAAAGGTAACGTTAAGTGGTTTAATGAATCTAAAGGATTCGGTTTCATTACTCCTGAAGATGGCAGCAAAGATGTATTCGTACATTTCTCTGCAATCCAGAGCAACGGCTTCAAAACTCTGGCTGAAGGTCAGCGCGTAGAGTTTGAAATCACCGACGGCGCTAAAGGCCCATCTGCTGCTAACGTTATCAGTCTGTAAGTTAACAGTCAGAATTCTAAAAACCCGCCTTATGGCGGGTTTTTTTATGGCTGTAATCTGCGCTTCATCCCTCACATCGTAACCTTCTGAATTGTCCCCAGGGGCGCACAAACTGCGCGGCGGTTCACAATAAATCCTCGTAACATATTTATAACAACCAGCTGTGCAGCTTTTTAGCCTGCGACGCTATATAACAGTGCTACAGAACCCGATGAGTGAGGAGACAGGATGAACATACGGCATGCGGAGTTGAGAGACAGTTTTGCGTTGAGTGCCTTGCTGAGTGAGTTAGGCTACGGCGGCACTGAAAGTTTCATTGAGCAGCGTCTGGCGCAGTTATGCAGCGATCCCAGTGAAGCGCTGTTAGTGGCTGAACTGGGCAGTCAGGTTCTGGGTTTCCTTTCACTTCATTTTATTCCTCAGCTGGCCCTGGCCGGTGATTTCGCCCGCATCAGTTACTTCTGTATTGCGGAAGGTGAGCGCAGCAAAGGCGTCGGCCAGCAACTGCTCCAATATGCCGAAACGCTGGCAGCCCGCCGTGGCTGCGATCGTATGGAAGTCCATTGCCATCAATCACGGCTCAAGGCGAATCAGTTTTACGCGCGCGAGGGTTATGCTGAATCACCCTGTTATCTCATTAAAAATCTGCAAGCGGGTTAAATTCCCGTCCTAAGGCGATGACCAGTGCCTCGGCAATCATCTCCCGCTGTTCATCCCTGAGGCTGGCGACAGGGATTATTGCTGACCTGCTACCACAGCATTTGTTCTTTGCCAGCACTTTCTGCTTCCTATCTGGTTTCAGGACAGCATAAACAGTTGTCCGACTGCTGATTAGCGCCGTTACCTCACGTGATGCAGACACTCTCTGCATACCCATCGGGACGGCGTCCACGCAGAACACGCACTGAAGCTGTTAGCGGTATTAAGGGCGGCGAGCGATAGCGCTTAAAGGCTATGGCGGTATAAAAGAAAACAGGATGACACTGCACTGGCTGTACAATGCCGAAGCACAGCGCAGGAATAAGCGGCGATCAGGTTCGTTTTAAAGAGAACAGACAACGATCGCCGGCTCTGGATGCGAGCATTCTCTGCAAGGGCTTAATCACTGATGAGTGACGCGGGAAGTGACACTTCTGGTCGCTGGGGGAGGAAAGAGATGATGAAAGTTGCACTGGGACAATTTGCGGTCAGCCGTGAATGGCAGGAGAACGCTGATAGCTGTCTGGCTCTGATGAAGCGGGCAGCAGAGGGAGAAGCGGATCTGCTGGTCCTGCCAGAAGCTGTTCTGGCGCGCGATAATACCGATCCCGATTTAGTGGTGAAAGCCGCACAGCCGCTGGATGGCCCTTTTATCACACAGTTGCTGGCTGCCAGTGAGCATAATGCGCTGACCACTATAATGAGCGTCCATGTCCCCAGTGACCAGCATAAAGCGCTCAATGTACTGGTGGCTATCCGCAACGGCGAAATTATTGCCACCTATGAAAAGCTGCATCTGTACGATGCATTTGCCGTGCAGGAATCGCAACGGGTCAATCCAGGCCATGTCATTCCACCGCTGATTGAGGTTGCGGGTATGAAAGTCGGATTAATGACCTGCTATGATGTGCGTTTCCCGGAACTGGCACGACGACTGGCGCTGGACGGTGCAGAAGTGCTTGTGTTGCCTGCCGCATGGGTGAAAGGCCCGCTGAAAGAGATGCACTGGGATTTACTGACCCGTGCCCGCGCGCTGGAGAACACCTGCTATATGGTGGCGGTGGGCGAGTGTGGCCCACGCAATATTGGCAACAGTCTGGTGGTCGACCCGCTGGGGGTAGCGGTGGCGAATGCCGCGGAGTCCCCGACACTACTGTTTGCTGAACTCGACCCGGAACGCGTCGTCTATGCCCGACAGATGCTGCCGGTACTGGAGAACCGGCGCTTTGCGCGTCCTGAACTCAAGTGATCTAAGGATAAAAATCCATGACGACAAAGCGAGCAAAACGCTGAGTGCTGGCACTTGTGCATACTTAATCGGCCTCTCTGAGATCTCACTCTGTTACAGATTCCAGTTGTCGCCGCAGGCAAACTGCGCGTAAATAACAGTCACCGTGATTTGAATAAGTTGAAAGGTTAAATATGGAAGGTATCAGTATTGCCAAGCTGCTGATTATCGGTGCGCTTATCGTACTGCTTTTTGGTACCAACAAGTTGCGCTCACTGGGCGGCGATCTGGGCTCCGCGATTAAGGGCTTCAAAAAAGCCATGAAAGACGAAGATACCAGCGCAACCCGAACAACCGCTGAAGACGTACCGGCAGAACGCGTCGTTCATAAAGATTAATCGGTTATTTGCTGAAAATAACTGTTACTTTTTATTTCAGGCAACGTCAGGCACGCATAAAAAAACCAGGCTGTTTCCAGTCTGGTTTTTTGTTGTTCAGGCTTCTGATAGCGGAGGCCGGCTTATTTCACTTCTTCGCCTTTGGCCTGCATATCCGCATGATAGGAAGAGCGGACAAACGGACCGCATGCGGCATGGGTGAAGCCCATCGCCATCGCTTCTTCTTTCATCTCATCAAATTCAGCCGGGCTGACGTAGCGCTGAACCGGCAGGTGGTGACGGCTCGGCTGCAGATACTGGCCCAGAGTCAGCATGGTGACACCGTGGCGACGCAGATCGCGCATCACTTCCACGATTTCGGCGTTGGTCTCACCCAGCCCAACCATCAGACCCGATTTGGTCGGGATATCCGGATGCGCTTCTTTGAACCGCTCCAGCAATTTCAGTGACCATTCGTAGTTAGCGCCCGGCCGCACCTGGCGGTAGACGCGTGGTACGTTTTCCAGATTGTGGTTAAACACATCCGGTGGCGTTGCGGTGAGAATTTCCAGCGCACGGTCCATGCGGCCACGGAAGTCCGGAACCAGTGTTTCAATTTTAATCGTGGGATTTTTTTCGCGAATCGCGCGGATACAGTCTGCAAAATGTTGTGCACCGCCATCACGTAAATCATCGCGGTCAACAGAGGTGATCACGACGTAGCGCAGGCCCATATCGGCAATCGTCTGCGCCAGTTTTGCCGGTTCGTTAGCATCAGGCGCATTAGGACGGCCATGTGCCACATCGCAGAACGGACAACGACGGGTACAGATAGCACCAAGAATCATAAAGGTGGCAGTACCGTGGTTGAAGCATTCAGCAAGGTTAGGGCAGGAGGCCTCTTCGCAGACTGAGTGCAGCCCGTTTTTACGCATCGCGGCTTTAATGCCCTGAATACGACTGGAGTCAGCTGGCAGCTTGATTTTCATCCATTCCGGCTTACGCAACATCTCCTGCCGTTCAACAGCCACGGTTTTCACCGGGATCAGCGCCATTTTGTCTGCGTCACGATATTTGACGCCGCGTTCCATCTGAATTGGTTTACTCATAAATCAGCAGGTTCCGGTCGGATTGCGATTTGAAAGCGTTCCCACTCAAACCGGGAAGGGGGCTTTCAACTTTATTTGAAAAAAGTGCAAAAATTATATCATCACATCGCCTGCGAAGCAGCCACAGTCAGCACGGATACGTTACATATTTGTAAATTCGCATTCTGCGTTAAGGCTTAACAGGGAGATCGCCTGATATCCATTCAACATTTTCATAACCTGACAGCCGCGCAAAGGCGCTGACCAGCGGAGAACGTACCTGCTCCGTTGTCACCTCTGGCTCAAAATTTTTCAACTGTGTCATGCTCATCCCGGCGTAACCACAGGGATTGATGCGCAGGAAAGGAGATAAATCCATGGCCACATTCAGCGCCAGGCCGTGAAATGAACAGCCTTTGCGGATGCGTAATCCCAGTGAACAGATTTTCTCTTCCCCGACATAAACGCCGGGGGCATCCGCGCGGGCGCGGGCGCTGACGCCGAACTCTGCCAGCGTCGCGATCACCGTCTCTTCCAGAATGGTCACCAGCTGGCGCACGCCGAGTTTACGGCGTTTCACATCGATGAGGACGTACATCACCTGCTGTCCCGGCCCGTGATAGGTCACCTGACCGCCACGATCGCTCTGCACCACCGGAATATCGCCTGGCATCAGCAGATGCTCCGCTTTTCCCGCCTGACCCTGCGTAAAGACCGGAGGATGCTCGACCAGCCAGATTTCGTCACGACTCTGGTCATCGCGCTGGTCGGTGTAGTGATGCATGGCGTCGGAGACAGATTGCCAGTCGCACAGACCGGACTGACGGACAAAGAGGGTTTCAACTGACAAAACGATAGCCCGCTAAAGGAAATAACGTTAAGAATAACGTCGGCAAACCGTCAGGCAGAGGCGCCTTGCCGACCCGTAAATTACAGGACCATCCGCACGATTTCGATGTTGCCCAGCTCTTCGTACAGGCGTTCAACCTGCTCGATGTGGGTGGCGGTGATAGTGATGTTTACGGAGTGATAGTTGCCTTTGCTGCTCGGCTTAACTTCAGGGCTGTAGTCGCCGGGCGCATGACGTTGCACCACTTCAACCACTTGATCAACCAGCTCCGGTTGCGCCAGACCCATTACTTTGTAGGTAAACGGGGTAGGAAATTCGAGCAGCTCATTCAGTTTGGTTTTCATATTAACTCCGGTGCATAAAAAACAGGCTCCCGCCTGAGCGGGAGCATCATAATATCCTGTAATGGGGGCAGAAGGGTGATTTTTCAATCACCCCTTACGCTTAACCGAACCAGTGATGGAACATCAGTTTGATGTAATCAACGATACGGCCAAAGAAACCACCCTCAGAAACTTCGTTCAGCACCACCAGCGGACGCTGTTCGATAGTTTTGCCATCCAGCTGGAAGTTGATGCTGCCCACAACCTGGTTTTTCTTCAGTGGCGCGTGCAGTTCTGTATTGGTCAGCACATAGCTGGCTTTCAGATCTTTCATACGGCCACGTGGAATGGTCAGGTAAGCATCTTTTTCCACGCCCAGTTGTACACGGTCATTATCACCGAACCAGACTGGCTCAGAAGCGAACTCTTTGCCTGCTTTCAGTGGCGCAACAGTTTCAAAGAAACGGAAGCCCCAGGTGAGCAGTTTCTTGCTCTCAGTTTCACGGCCTTTATAGGTATGACCGCCCATCACAGCGGAGATCAGGCGCATCTGGCCTTCGGTCGCTGACGCCACCAGGTTGTAACCGGCTGAGTTAGTATGACCGGTTTTGATCCCATCCACGTTCAGGTTGGTATCCCACAGCAGACCATTACGGTTCATCTGACGGATATTATTGAAGGTGAACTCTTTCTCTTTATAAACAGCATACTCTTCCGGTACGTCGCGGATCAGCGCCTGGCCGATCAACGCCATGTCGCGCGCGGAGCTGTACTGACCTTCCGCGTCCAGGCCATGAACGGTCCCGAAGTGGGTATTCTGCAGGCCAAGCGCTTTGACGTAGTTGTTCATCAGGTTAACAAAGGCATCCTGACTGCCAGCGACATAGTCAGCCATCGCAACGCAGGCGTCGTTACCGGACTGCAGGACAATGCCACGGGTCAGCTGTGAAACCGGCACGCGATCGCCTGGTTTCAGGAACATCAGCGAAGAACCTTTAAACACCGGGTTGCCGGTCGCCCAGGCATCCGGGCCGACGGTCACCAGATCATCCTGATGAATTTTGCCCGCTTTCACGGCCTGACCAATGACATAGCTGGTCATCATCTTGGTCAGACTGGCAGGATCGCGGCGTGCATCGGCGTTTTTCTCTGCCAGCACTTTGCCTGAGTTGTAGTCGATGAGGACATACGCTTCGGCATCAATGTCCGGCACGCCCGGAATCATGGTCTTGAGATTGACGTCATCAGCAATAGCAGCATGGCTGAGAGAGATAGCGATCAGTGATCCCACTGTCAGGCGTTTCAGTAAACGAGATGATTTCAGCGTGTTCATGTGTAGGACTACAACATCCGTGAGTTTGAGGTTAAAAATGTCACTCATCATAACCAATGCCAGATTTTCTGGCACCGGGCATGATGATTGGGTTGTTAGCAGACGTAACCTGCAGTGCTCTGAACCACGGTTCAGCGACGTGTGTTCGTAATAAATGACGCGGCCTGGCCTTCACTGCTCAGGCGCTGTTGCAGCGCAGCAGCTTCGGCGCGGGAGGCATAACCACCAAGCTGTACGCGATAGACATTGTTGCCCGCGTTTTCAACCTTGCCGGGCACACCATAACGCTGGCTCAGGCTTTTCATCATCTGCTGCGCACGCGCCGGATCGTTCAGCGCACCAACCTGCACCACATAGCCATCGGCAGAACCACTGCTGGCTGCAGGCGAGGCACTGGCTGCTGCGGGAGCAGCACTGCTGGCTGCGGGTGCGGAACTGGCAGGTGCGGCGGCTGGCGGCTCGTTACCTTCCAGTACACCGTTCGCTAATGGCTGGGGTGCGCCAAGAAAGCCGCTGCTCTGGACTGGCGCGCCCATGTTGTCACTGCTCTGCAGCGTGCTGTTGCTGATGGCTTCAACATTCTGTGCAGGCGGTTCAGAAGGGGCTGCACTGCCGCCGTTCATCACCGCGCCGCCACTCAAATCCGGGCGGGCAGGCAGAGAGTAGCTCTGTTTGGCTACCACGGTTCCGATGGTGCCGGGACCTGAGAGCGTGCCGTCGGGTGCGACCTTGATGTAGTCGACGCGTACCCGCGAATTGTTGGAGATATTCAGGCGATCACCGGCAGCCCGCGACAGGTCGATAATGCGTCCCGGCGTGTAGGGACCGCGATCGTTAACGCGCACCACAATCTGACGGCCATTCGCGATATTGGTCACGCGCACATAGCTCGGCAGCGGCAGAGTAGGGTGAGCCGCAGTCAGCGCATCGGGATCGTAAGCTTCACCGGTGGCGGTGCGGTTTCCCTGTGCCTCTTCACCGTACCAGGTTGCCAGACCGACTTCGCTGTAGTTCGACGGATCTTTGATGATGCGATAATTTTTGCCGTTAACGCTGTAATCCTGGCTGGTGCCCGGATTGATTGGCTCATAACGTGGCTCAACGCCTGGAATCTCTACCACCGGTCCGTTGTAAGCCGGTTGCGGCGGCGCCGTATTTTGGGGTTCGGGCGTGGTACAGGCCGCCAGAACCAGTGATGCCAGTGCAACGCCAAGCCATTCCTTACGCATCTGCAGCCTCTTAGACACTTTTAGATAACATTTTTCGGTGAGTGTGGATCGACATCACAATGCCAAATCCCGCCATAAGCACGATAAGCGCGGAGCCGCCATAACTGACCAGCGGCAGCGGCACGCCAACTACCGGTAAGATACCACTAACCATGCCAATATTAACGAAAACATAAACGAATAAAATCAGCATTAAACCGCCCGCCATAACACGGCCAAAGGTGGTCTGCGCCCGGGCTGCTACCACCAGTCCCCGCATGATCAGCAGCAGATAGAGGGCCAGCAGCAGCAGTACGCCGACCAGCCCTAACTCTTCGGCCAGAACGGCGAAGATAAAGTCAGTATGACGTTCCGGCAAAAACTCCAGCTGAGACTGGGTGCCCTGCAGCCAGCCTTTTCCGCGCAGTCCGCCCGAGCCAATCGCGATTTTCGACTGGATGATGTGATAACCGGCACCCAGCGGGTCCGTTTCCGGATCGAGCAGCATCATGACGCGGTCGCGCTGATAGTCGTGCATCAGGAAGAACCACAGAATCGGGATAAAGGCGGCGACCAGCAGTACCGCCACGCTAATCAGTTTCCAGCTCATTCCTGAGAGGAAAAGCACAAACAGGCCCGAGGCGGCAATCAGAATCGAGGTGCCGAGATCGGGCTGTGCGGCCACCAGCAGAGTAGGCAGGAAGATCAGAATCAGCGCGATACCGGTATTTTTCAGCGTCGGCGGACAGACATCGCGGTTGATAAAGCGCGCCACCATCAGCGGCACCGCGATCTTGGCAATCTCAGAAGGCTGGAAACGCACAAAGCCGAGATCGAGCCAGCGCTGGGCCCCTTTACTGATCTGTCCAAAAGCATCCACTGCCACCAGCAGGATGACGCAGACAATATAGAGATAGGGCGCCCAGCCTTCATAAACGCGCGGCGGCACCTGCGCCAGCACAATCATGATCACCAGACCCATCGCGATCTGCCCGAGTTTACGCTCCATCATGCCAGGATCCTGTCCGCTGGCACTCCAGATCACCACGGCGCTGTAGGTCAGCAGCGCGAGAATGATCAGCATAAACATCGGATCGATGTGGATGCGCATCCAGATCGATCGTTTCTGCGGACTATCTTGCATCGACATGTTTATTCACCTTCATAACCGGGCGGCACAGGGGCGGCGTCCGGCAGAACTGTATTGTTATCACCCAACATAATGTGATCCAGAATCTGGCGCATGACGGTGCCGACAGCCGGACCGGCGCCACCGTTTTCCAGGATAATGGTCACAGCGACCCGAGGTTTGTCATAAGGGGCAAACGCGGTCATTAATTTATGGTCGCGTAATCGTTCAGCAATTTTATGGGCGTTATACGTTTCGTTCTCTTTCAGGCCGAAGACCTGTGCTGTACCGGACTTGGCGGCGATTTTATAGGGCGCATCAGCAAAACTCTTGTGCGCGGTACCATTAGGGCGATTCGCCACGCCGTACATGCCATCTTTGGCGATTTCCCAGAAGCCGGAATGGATATCACCAATCGGGGCCTCAGGCGGCTGACGATAGGGCACCAGGGTACGACCTTCGCGGGTAGCACGCAGCATATGCGGCACCTTGACGACACCGTCATTGATTAAAATCATCATCGCTTTGTTCATCTGCAGCGGGGTTGCCGTCCAGTAACCCTGACCGATCCCCACCGGAATGGTATCACCCTGATACCACGGCTTTTTAAACCGTTTCATTTTCCAGTCGCGGGTAGGCATATTACCGGCGCTCTCCTGCGGCAAATCGATGCCGGTACGGCTGCCATAACCAAATTTGTTCATCCACTCCGACAGGCGGTCAATACCCATGTCGTAGGCGACCTGATAGAAGAAGGTATCAGCAGACTCTTCCAGTGCTTTGGTGACGTTCAGACGGCCGTGGCCCCACTTTTTCCAGTCACGAAAACGCTTTTCTGAACCCGGAAGCTGCCACCAGCCGGGATCAAACAGACTGGTGTTACGGTTGATCACGCCCGCACTCATGGCAGAAACCGCGACATAAGGTTTGACTGTGGAAGCCGGTGGGTAAGCCGCCTGAATGGCGCGGTTGTAGAGCGGGCGGTTTTCATCTTCCAGCAGTCCACGGTAATCCTTACTGGAAATACCGTCGACAAATAAGTTGGCATCGTAGCTCGGCGTAGAGACCATGGCGAGAATTTCGCCGGTGCGCGGGTCGCTGACCACCACTGCTGCGCGACTTCCCGCCAGCAGAGTCTCGACATATTGCTGCAGTTTGAGATCGATCGTCAGATAGATATCACGCCCAGCCTGAGGTGACTCCTCATGCAACTGGCGAATAACGCGGCCACGATTGTTAACCTCTACCTCTTCAAAGCCGGTTTTGCCGTGCAGCAAACTCTCGTAATACGCTTCAATCCCCAGCTTACCGATATCGTGTGTTGCGGCATAGTTCGGCCATATGCCCTCTTTATCGAGGCGGGCAACGTCACGGTCGTTGATTTTTGACACGTAGCCGACGACATGCGTCAGCGTGGCACCGTAAGGATAGTAGCGGCGCTGATAACCTTTCACTTCCACGCCGGGGAAACGGTACTGATTAACCGCAAAGCGCGCCACCTGCACTTCATTCAGACCGGTTTTAACCGGGATAGAGGTGAAACGACGTGAGCGTTTACGCTCTTTCTGGAAATTCTCGAGGTCTTCATCCGTCAGCTCAAGAACCGGACGTAAGTTTTCCAGCGTCTGTTGCAGGTTATCGACTTTTTCCGGGACAAGTTCAGCCTGATAGATGGTGCGGTTCAGTGCCAGCGGGGTGCCGGTACGATCGTAAATTATGCCGCGACTGGGCGCGACAGGCACCAGTTTGATGCGGTTCTGGTTAGAGCGGGTGCTGTAATCATCAAAGCGAAGAATCTGCAGGTGGTAGAGGTTAACCACCAGAATTGACGAGAGCAGTAAGATACCGACGAAGGCGATAAACGCCCGACGGACAAAGAGTTTCTGTTCGGCGCTGTAATCGCGAAAGGCGTTGCTTTGTAATTTCATCCGCTACTTGTCATGTCTGATGTGGGCTGATCGGTCATTCACGATGATAAGGATGATTTGTCGTTATACTCCAGGCACGATACAGACTTTCGGCTACCAGCACGCGCACCAGCGGATGGGGCAACGTCAATGCTGACAGTGACCAGCTCTGTTCTGCCGCCGCTTTACAGGCGGGGGCCAGGCCTTCGGGCCCGCCAATCAGCAGGCTGACATCGCGACCATCAAGCTTCCAGCGTTCAAGCTGCTGTGCCAGCTGCGGGGTTTCCCACGGTTGGCCCGGAATATCCAGCGTGACGATGCGATTACCTTTGCCGACCGCCGCCAGCATCGCTTCACCCTCTTTTTCAAGAATGCGTTTGATATCAGCATTTTTACCGCGCTTACCTGCGGTAACTTCGATCAGCTCAAACGGCATATCTTTCGGGAAGCGGCGCAGGTATTCCATAAAACCGGTCTGCACCCAGTCAGGCATTTTGGTGCCGACGGCAACGAGTTGCAGTTTCACCGATTAGCTCCAGAGTTTTTCCAGCTCATACAGCTGGCGACTCTCTTCCTGCATCACATGCACGATGACATCGCCCAGATCAACCACGACCCAGTCTGCCGCGCTTTTACCTTCAATGCCTAATGGCATCAGGCCAGCTAAACGGGATTCCTGCTCAACGTGTTCTGCGATCGAAGTCACATGACGCGTGGAGGTACCGGTGCAGATGATCATGTAATCGGTGATGCTGGATTTGCCCTGAACGTCGATGGTAACAATGTCCTGGCCTTTAAGATCATCAATCTTATCAATAACGAACTCTTGGAGTGCTTTACCTTGCAAAAGGTTCCCCTTGGAATCTGGTAGTAACGAGCCGGCTGTAAGCCCGGAGAGTGCAGCCAAAAAATTAAGCGGCGCAGTATAGCATGCCCGGATCAGTCGCGATATAAGCCTTCGCGGTCGATATAGTCGATAACCGCAGCGGGTAACAGGTCATCGCAGGGCTGATTTTGATGGCGACGGCGGCGAATTTCGGTCGCCGAAATATCATAGAGTGGGGTTTCCGCCAGCCAGATATGCCCCGCGGGCTGCTGATGCAGCTGCCGGATATCCCGAGCGACGTGTTGCTCAAGCCACGCCTGCATCTCTGGCGAGTCGAACCGGGTCGGATAGCCGGGACGCTGGCAGACCAGCAGATGGCAGAGTGACAGCAGATCCTGCCAGCGATGCCATTTGGACAGGCTCAGCAGGGAATCCTGACCAATGATAAAGGCCAGCGGCTGCTCTGCACTGCGTTCTGCGCGCCAGGCTTCCAGGGTGGTCACGGTCCAGGAAGGCGTATCGCGTTCCAGTTCACGGGTATCAATTTCAAACAGCGGTAAGCCATGGATAGCACAGCGCAGCATAGCAACCCGCTGAGACGCGCTCGCTTCCGGTTGTGGACGATGCGGGGGCACATTGTTGGGCAGCAGCGTCACCCGTTTCAAGCCAGTCTGTTGAGCCAGCGCTTCCACCGGGCGCAGATGGCCAAAATGGATCGGATCGAAGGTGCCACCAAACAGTGCGTGTAACTCAGACATGGGCAAAGCTCGTCGGAAAAGCGCGACTGCTGAGCAGCAGCGTCAGCGTCTGTACCTGCGGCCACACTGACTGACCATAATCCTGCTTCAGGGTGATCTCAATCTGACTCAGCAGATGAATGGCGCGTTGCAGACGGGTGGCATCCAGTCGCTGGAGTGCGTCGGTGAACAGCGCGCGGCGGTTTTGCCAGATACGCTGCTGATCCATCAGCGTGCGCAGTGGTTGCCGGGCCTGATGGCGTTGCAGATGCAACAGCGTCAGCAAATCGCGCTGCAGCGTACGCAGCAGAATCACGACTTCGCTCTCTTCTTTCTCCAGTTGGTGCAGGATATGCAGCGCGCGACGACTTTTACCCGCCAGCAGGGCATCCACCCAGTGGAAGGGCGTGAAGTGCGCGGCATCACTGACCGCCTCTTCGACCCGTGGCAGTGTCAGCTTGCCGTCCGGCCACTGCAGTGAGAGCCGCTCCAGCGCCTGCGCCAGCGCCAGCAGATTACCCTCATAGCAGTAACACAGCAGCTGTACTGCCGCGTCATCCACGGATAATTTCAGCGCTTTCGCGCGATTTACCACCCAGCGTGGCAATTGTGCCTGCTCTGGCGTCTGGCAGGGCACGACAACCGCAGAGGCAGCCAGTGCCTTAAACCAGGCGCTGTTTTCCTGCGCTTTGGTCAGCTTTGGCATCCGGCAGATCAGCAGAATATCGGCGTGCAGCAGCTGAGAGAGCTTAACCAGCTGCTCGGCCATGGCGGCGTTGGGGCCATTCTCGGGGAATTGCAGTGTCATCGTCTGACGCTGGGCAAACAGACTCAGTGACTGGCAGCTGACGAACAGGCTCTCCCAGTCGGTCTGGGCATCCAGCGTAAAACTAAAATGTTCGTCGAATCCCTGTGTGGTTGCGGCGGCACGGATGGCATCCGCGCTTTCCTGCAACAGCAGCGGTTCGTTACCGGCTAACAAATAACAGGCGCGCAGCCCCTCACGGAGCTGCGCGCTGAGTTGCTCAGGATAAATCCTGATCATTGCAGGCTGGTAGCAGAGGAAGAGGGCGCTTCCTGTGAACCCTGACCCGGCACCGAAATCACTGACGCTGGCAGAGTATCTTTGCTGTTCATCTGCGCGGCATGCACCGACAGCAGCTTACGAACCAGCTGTTCAGCTGCACGCTGACGCATCTCCTGCGTAATCAGGTCCTGCTCGGCATCTTTTGCCAGCGCCGCATTCGGGTTATCGAAGAACGAACGATAAACCGTGGTGCTGATGGGATAGATACCTTTGCCCGGCAACAGCACCTGCGCAGTGAGGGTCATCACCAGCTGATACTCGGCAGTGGTGCCGCTGATAAAGACCGAGGCTGTATTACGCCCTGACATTTCAGGACCCAGACGCAGTGTCGGAATATCGGTACGGGTCTGCTTGCTGTCTTCAACAATGGTGACATCGTTGATACGCAGTTGCTGACGTACAGTACGCGCCAGCGGACCATAAGGATCGCCGGTTGAAACAATCAGGGTTTTCAGTTCGCTGGGCACCTGCGTGGTGCCGCGCGGATGAAAACCACAGCCAGCGGTGATCACCACCGCCAGCATGACAAACAGCCTGATAATCGGATGTCGCACAGTTCCTCCTGAACTTAACCTACGACCAGGTTAAGCAGTTTGCCCGGTACATAAATGACTTTACGGATAGTCACGCCGTCCAGGTACTTCGCCACCAGATGCTCCTGCGCAGCGCGTGCCTGAACCTGTTCCTGTGTTGCATCGGCGGGTACGGTGATTTTGCCGCGCACTTTACCGTTAACCTGTACCACCACCAGCAGTGAATCTTCAACCATAGCGGCTTCATCAGCAACCGGCCAGCTCGCTTCATCAATGGTGCCTTCGCCGCCCAGCGTCTGCCACAGAACATAGCAGGCGTGCGGGGTAAACGGATAGAGCAGACGGACGATAGCCAGCAGCGCTTCCTGCATCAGGGCGCGATCCTGCTCGCTCTCCTGCGGAGCGCGGGCCAGCTTGTTCATCAGCTCCATGATTGCCGCAATAGCGGTGTTGAAGGTCTGACGACGGCCGATATCATCCGCCACTTTGGCGATGGTTTTGTGCAGGTCACGACGCAGCGATTTCTGCTCGTCATTCAGGCTGTCCACATCCAGTGCCACGGTCGCACCCTGTGAGGTGTGCTCGTAGACCAGCTTCCAGACACGTTTCAGGAAGCGGTTAGCCCCTTCAACGCCCGATTCCTGCCACTCCAGCGTCATATCTGCTGGCGAAGCAAACATCATAAACAGACGTACGGTATCGGCGCCGTAACGCTCAACCATCAGCTGTGGATCGATGCCGTTGTTTTTCGACTTCGACATTTTGCTCATGCCCGCGTAGATCACGTCGCGGCCCTGCGTGTCGGTCGCTTTAATAATGCGGCCTTTCTCGTCACGCTCAACTTCAACGTCAACCGGGGAAACCCAGTTACGTTCGCCGTTGTTGCCCAGGTAGTAGAAGGCATCAGCAAGTACCATGCCCTGGCACAGCAGACGTTTTGCTGGCTCATTAGAGTTCACCAGGCCCGCGTCACGCAGCAGCTTGTGGAAGAAGCGGAAATACATCAGGTGCATGATGGCGTGTTCGATACCACCCACATACTGATCGACCGGCAGCCAGTAGTTTGCTGCGGCCGGGTCCAGCATGCCTTCCTTGTAGCTGGCGCAGGTATAACGCGCATAGTACCAGGAGGACTCCATAAAGGTGTCAAAGGTGTCCGTTTCACGCAGCGCTGGCTGACCGTTTACTGTGG
Organism: Pantoea sp. MT58; assembly: GCF_014495885.1. NCBI lineage: Bacteria > Pseudomonadati > Pseudomonadota > Gammaproteobacteria > Enterobacterales > Erwiniaceae > Pantoea > Pantoea sp. MT58. Next base: position 2,958,833 of record NZ_CP061083.1, on the reverse strand, counting down.
TTTTCGCCCACTCCGGATCCGCTTTGATCGGGCTGGTAATGCCATCCATCACCACATCTTCCGGCAGGATAACCGGCAGCTGGTCTTCAGGTGTCGGCATCACAGTGCCATCTTCCAGCGTCACCATCGGGATAGGTGCACCCCAGTAGCGCTGACGGGAAACACCCCAGTCACGCAGACGGTAGTTCACTTTACGTACGCCCACGCTTTTTGCCGCCAGTGAATCCGCGATAGCGTTAAAGCCAGTTGCGTGATCCATGCCGTTGAACTCACCCGAGTTGAACAGGGCGCCTTTATCCGTCATCGCCGCAGCGCTGACGTCAGGAATGGAGCCATCCAGGTTGAGGATGACCGGCTTGATCGACAGATCGTATTTAGTGGCAAACTCCCAGTCACGCTGGTCGTGTGCCGGAACCGCCATCACGGCACCGGTGCCGTATTCCATCAGGACGAAGTTGGCGACCCAGACCGGAAGCAGCTCACCGGTCAGCGGATGAATAACAGACAGGCCGGTCGCCATGCCTTTCTTCTCCATGGTCGCCATATCGGCTTCGGCCACTTTGGTATTACGGCATTCCGCAATAAAGTCAGCCAGTGCCGGATTATTGACTGATGCCTGAGTGGCCAAAGGATGACCTGCTGCGACAGCCACATAGGTTGCGCCGATAAAGGTATCCGGGCGGGTGGTGTAGACAGTAACTTTCTCTTCGCTCTCTGCCACGTCGAAAGTGATTTCGACGCCTTCAGAACGACCAATCCAGTTACGCTGCATGGTTTTGACCTGTTCAGGCCACTCTTCCAGCGTATCCAGATCGTTCAGCAACTCTTCCGCATAATCGGTGATTTTGATAAACCACTGCGGGATCTCTTTACGCTCAACTTTGGTGTCGCAGCGCCAGCAACAGCCATCGATCACCTGCTCGTTCGCCAGCACCGTCTGATCGTTCGGGCACCAGTTCACTGCGGAGGTTTTTTTATAGACCAGGCCTTTTTCATACAGTTTGGTAAAGAACCACTGTTCCCAGCGGTAGTACTCAGGCTGGCAGGTGGCCAGTTCACGACTCCAGTCATAGCCAAAACCCAGCAGTTTGAGCTGGTTTTTCATGTAGGCGATGTTGTCGTAAGTCCACGGGGCAGGTGCAGTATTGTTTTTAACCGCAGCGCCTTCTGCAGGCAGGCCGAAAGCATCCCAGCCAATCGGCTGTAGCACGTTTTTGCCGAGCATACGCTGATAGCGCGCGATTACGTCGCCGATGGTGTAGTTACGAACGTGACCCATGTGCAGGCGGCCAGAAGGATAGGGCAACATGGAGAGGCAATAGTATTTCTCTTTACCTTCCTGCTCAGTCACTTTAAACGTTTCGTTTTCATCCCAGTGCTGCTGCACACGGGATTCAATTTCTTCCGGGCGGTATTGCTCTTGCATGGCTGCCTGTGGTCCTTTATGAAAAACATTTTTCTGGCTCTAAGATCCGCATAGCATACCCATAAGGCCGCGTATCAACAACACTTCCCACTTTTGCTGGCACGATTTCTGCCGAAAGCGTCAGCCTCTTCACCCTTTTGTAATTCACTGTACAGACGACACGGCAAAAGCAACATTACGACTAAACTTAAGTCAGCGAGGGTCTGCATAAAGGAGAACAAAATGAATAAAGTGGCTCAGGAGTATCGCGAGTCGTTAGCCGTATTGACTGAACGTCTTCGTCAGGGCGATCGTAACCTTGATGAGCTGATTGCCGGGCGGCGAAGTCAGTTGCTGGTGCGCGATGATATGTCAGAAAGTGAGATTGACCAGGCGCTGCGTTCGGTGCGCCGTGATTTAGGCGAGTTTGCCCGAAGTTACAGCGATGCTGAAGAACCGCTGGCGGACTCACTGTTTATGCGCATTATCCGCGAGAGCGTCTGGAAAGAGCTGGCGGATATTACGGATAAAAGTCAGCTGGAGTGGCGTGAGGTCTTTCAGGATCTGCATCACCATGGTGTCTATCAGAGCGGTGAAGTGGTAGGTCTTGGCAATCTGGTGTGTGAAAAGTGCCAGTTTACCCGGGCAATCTATACGCCTGAGACCTTATCCCGTTGTCCGGAATGCGGCCACGATCAGTTCCAGCGTCAGCCTTTTGAACCCTGATAACAAACATTATGCGGGCCACATTGAGTGACCCGCATACGTTGTTTAGTGCAGAATTTTAGCGAGGAAATCTTTAGCGCGGTCAGACTGCGGATTATTAAAGAAGTCATCTTTGTTGGTGTCTTCGATAATTTTCCCTTCATCCATAAAGATCACGCGATTGGCGACTTTACGGGCAAAGCCCATCTCGTGTGTCACCACCATCATCGTCATCCCTTCCTGCGCCAGTTCAACCATCACATCCAGCACTTCATTGATCATTTCCGGATCCAGCGCGGAGGTCGGTTCATCAAACAGCATCGCAATAGGATCCATGCAGAGCGCACGCGCAATTGCCACGCGCTGCTGCTGACCGCCGGAGAGCTGGCCAGGAAACTTCTCCGCATGGGCTGACAGTCCCACACGCTTCAGCAGCTTCAGCCCTTTATCGCGGGCCGCCGCTTTGTCTCGCTTCAGCACTTTTACCTGCGCCAGCACCAGATTGTTAATAATGCTCAAATGCGGGAACAGCTCGAAGTGCTGGAATACCATTCCGACCTGACTGCGAAGCTGCGCCAGATTGGTTTTTTTGTTGTTCACTTCGGTGCCGTTGACGGAAATCACACCCTGCTGAACGGGCTCAAGTCCGTTCACGGTTTTGATGAGCGTCGATTTACCGGAGCCGGACGGGCCGCACACTACCACCACTTCACCGGTTTTGACTTCGGTTGAGCAGTCGGTCAGCACCTGAAAGTGACCATACCACTTAGAAACATTTTTCAGGCTAATCATTTAAACCGTCCTTTTTCTTTTTAGATAGCTGACCAACAGCGATGCGCTCAGGCTGATAACGAAGTAGACCAGACCTGCAAACAGAACCATTTCAACCTGGGTGCCGTCGCGCTCACCGATAGTCGACGCGGTACGGAAGAAGTCCGCCAGGCTTAACACATAAACCAGAGAGGTATCCTGGAACAGCACGATACCCTGCGTCAGTAACAGCGGAACCATGGCCCGGAATGCCTGCGGCAGAATAATCAGTTTCATGGCCTGCCACTGCGTCATACCCAGCGCCAGCGCGGCATTACCCTGGCCGCGTGAGATACTGATGATGCCGGCACGAATGATCTCTGAGTAGTACGCCGCTTCGAACAGTGAAAAGGCGACCATGGCTGAAATCAGGCGGATATCGGTTTTAGGCGACAGGCCCAGCACCTGTTGCAGGAAACTCGGCACCACCAGATAGAACCACAGCAGCACCATCACCAGCGGTACTGAGCGGAACAGGTTGACATAAATTTTGGCGAACCAGCTGATGGGCTTAAAGGTCGACAGACGCATTACCGCCAGCAGGGTGCCCCAAAGAATGCCGAAAACCACGGCGGTAATCGTGATCTTAAAGGTAATCACTAAGCCGTTAAGCAGATAGGGCAGGCTGGGCGCAATCGAACTCCAGTCAAAGTCGTACATTACTTGCCTCCCGCATTGCCTGGCAGCCGGACTTTGCGCTCGACCAGACTCATCAACAACATAATCACCAGGTTAATCGCGACGTAGGCCAGCGTAATGGCGGTAAAGGATTCATAGGCGTGAGCAGAATAGTCGAGCAACTTGCCCGCCTGTGCTGCCATATCCACCAGACCAATGGTGGAGGCGATAGCGGAGTTCTTGACCAGGTTCAGCATTTCCGAGGTCATCGGCGGAACAATCACGCGATACGCATTCGGCAGCAATACATAGCGGTAAGTCTGCGGCAGGGTTAATCCCATCGCCAGGCCAGCATTCTTCTGTCCACTCGGCAGTGACTGAATCGCCGCGCGCACCTGCTCGCAAACGCGGGCGGCGGTAAACAGGCCGAGACAGATCATGGAAGAGAGGAAGAACTGAATGTTGGGGTCCAGCTCAGACTTAAACCACATGCCGAGATTCTCGCCCACCAGCTCGGGCGCCACCAGATACCAGAAGAAGAACTGGACGATCAGCGGGATGTTACGAAACAGTTCGACATAGCAGGTGCCAATGGTCGACAGCAGGCGATTAGGCACGGTGCGCAGAATGCCAAAAAATGAACCCACGCAGAAAGCGATAATCCAGGCGCAGCAGGAGACGGCTATCGTCACCTGAAAACCGGACCACAGCCAGCCGAGGTAGGTCGTGTTACCGAACGGGGCCTGTTCGAGAAATATGCCCCAGTTCCAATCGATACCCATAACGAGCTCCGGAAAAAAAGGGTAGCTAAGCTACCCTGAAGATTGATGAACGGCGTTTTATGTCCTGACGCAGGGGAACGACCCGTGTCAGTCTGTCTGTCCATGCCGCGGTTTCAGCAATCGAGAGGGCAGCCAGGCCGCCCTTGTTATACCCGCCGTCTTTCAGGCTGCATTTTGTTGGCTATGTATGTCCACGCATCCGAATCATCTACCTGAGTAAGTTCCCCGGGATGCATGCTCTCCTGCCGACTCAATGTGACCTGAAATCCATTGGGTATTTTTTTGTTAATTGAGTGCTTTGTCGTTTGGCGTTTTGAACAGCGCTTTCATGTCATCAGACAGCTCAAAGTTCATGTTCAGGTTCTTAGGCGGAATAGGCTTTTTGAACCAGGTATCGAACCATTTTTCTGCCTGACCCGACGTCTGGGCTTTGGCGATGGTTTCATCTACCAGCGCTTTGAACTGCGGATCATCTTTACGCAGCATGCAGCCATAGGCCTCTTTAGACTGTGGCGTGCCTAAAATTTCCCAGTTGTCCGGCTTTTTGGCTTTGGCGCGTTCGCCAGCCAGCAGGGCATCATCCATCATAAAGGCCACGGCACGGCCGGTTTCCAGTGTACGGAACGAGTCGCCATGATCTTTTGCGCTGATGATGCGCATATCCAGTTTCTGTTCGTCGTTGAGTTTGTGCAGCAGCACTTCAGACGTAGTCCCTGAGGTTACGACGACGGTTTTGCCTTTCAGGTCGGCGAAATCTTTGATCGGGCCATCTTTCTTAACCAGCAGACGGGTGCCAATGACAAAAATGGTGTCAGAGAAAGCCGCCTGTTTCTGGCGCTCAAGGTTATTGGTGGTGGAGCCACACTCATAATCGTAGGTGCCGTTTTGCAGCAGTGGAATACGGTTTTGTGAGGTGATTGGAATCATTTTGACCTGCAGGTCAGGCTTGTTCAGCTTCGCTTTGATGGCTTCCACAATGGCGTTTGAGTAATCCTGTGAATAGCCGACGACTTTTTGCTGGTTGTCATAATAAGAAAAGGGAACTGATGATTCGCGATGCCCGACCACAATGACGCCATTGTCATTGATTTTCTTCAGGGTGCCGCTGAGATCTTCCGCCTGGGCCGCTCCCGCCGCTGCACCGATCAGCAGAAGAGATAATGCCACTTTGCGTAGTTGCATGTTCCAACTCCTTCGTATGAAAAAGGCACAGGATATAACCTGCGCTGATTATGATGTTGTGTCTGTTTTGTGCTGCGTTTCTGCTCATTCTGCGGATTAAATGGGCGCAGAAGAGTCACTAACATAGCGGATTGTTAACGCAATGAAACAAAAAAGTTTCTTTTTTGCGAGGTGATCCGCACCAAAAAAAGGCAAATTTCTCACACTGCGCGTTTACGGTGCAGGAGGTGCGACAGTTTTGGTGCAATCCGCCTCGCGGCAGCGTCTGCAATCAGGCCGTTAGCGAAAAACAGTGAAACATTTTGCAATCATCGTGCCAGAAAGCGGTGCAGGGTGAGAAAGGCAGCAGAGTATGCGGTCAGGGAGTGGGAGTATCAGAAAATAACAAGGAGAAAAGGCGAAACTTGCACCTCGCACCTACGGCAGACAAACGTCAAGCGAGGGGAGCTTTCGCCTGTAGCAGCGCATCGCGGGCCATAGATGGCCCGCGATGCGCAAGGCAGGGATGGCGGTGTTTGCGTCTCTGCGTAAGGCGTTTACTCCCTGAGCACCGCGCGTTTTCAACAACCTCAGGCGAAGCATTCGCTTCGCCATGACGCCTCTGCGCTGTTATCGGCGTCGGCGCAGCAGGGCAATCAACGCCGCCAGCAGCGTCAGTGACCAGACAGGCCAGATGCCAGCCCGCGCGTACGGGGTTTCTCCCTGCGTAGGCGTAACTTTGCTGGTCAGGACATCGCGCGTAAATTGCGGCAGCATGGCTTCCACATCACCACTGGCATTCACCACTGCAGTTACGCCATTGTTGGTACTGCGCAACAGCGGACGACCCAGTTCCAGCGCCCGCATCCTCGCCATCTGGAAGTGCTGCCACGGGCCGATAGAGTGGCCAAACCAGGCATCGTTCGAAACGGTCAGCAGGAAGTTGGTGTCGGGATGGAAGTTGGCCCGCACCTGTTCACCCAGCACGATCTCATAACAAATGGCGCTGGTCAGGTTATAGCCCGCCACGCGGAGTTGCGGCTGGAGATAGTTGCCACGGCTGAACGCCGACATCGGCAGATCAAAGAACGGAGCCAGCGGACGCAGCAGATCGGCCAGCGGCACAAATTCGCCAAATGGCACCAGGTGATTTTTCTGGTAACGATTGCCGCTGAAGTAGTTGTACGGCGTCTTGCCACCCAGCACGATCACGGTGTTGTAATCGTGATAGCGGTTCTGCTCCAGTCGGGAGTCTACGATACCCGTGACCAGCGAACTGCCGCGTTCACGCAGTTCATCATCCAGTGAATGCAGGAACGGCTGCTGATTACTTTCCAGATCGGTAATCGCCGATTCAGGCCAGATAATAATCGGCGCTTTGCCCATGAGCGGCTGGCTCAGACCGTGATAAATGCGCAGGGTGTTGAGCAGTTGCTGCGGATCCCACTTCATCGACTGCGGGATGTTTCCCTGCACCAGCGCCACTTCGACGGCACGCTCGGGCATCGGCTGAACCCACTGGATATAGCGCAACGGCCACGGCAGGGCCAGCAGCAGCAATGCTGCGACCAGACTTCTGACGTTGCGCTGCTGCAGGGCATATGCCAGCAGGCCAGCCACCACCATCAGCAGGAAGGTCAGGGTCTCGACCCCCGCCAGCGGGGCCAGACCTTTTAACGGGCCGTCAATCTGGCTGTAGCCAAACTGCAGCCATGGAAAGCCGGTCAGCACCCAGCCGCGCAGGAATTCCGTGATCTGCCACAAAGCCGGTGCGGCCAGCGCCAGTCGCCACAGCGTTGTGCGCGGCCAGATGCGATTCAGTACACCGGCAAACAGCGCCGGGTAGATCGCCAGATACGCCGCCAGCAATGCCACGATAAAGACATTCACCGGGCCAGGCATGCCACCAAAGGTGGCGACACTGACGTAAACCCAGTTGATGCCGCTGCCGAATAAGCCAACTCCCCAGACAAAACCGATTGCCGCAGCCTGCGGACTTGAGCGGTTGAGGGTCAGGAGCTGTAAGCCGCACAGCGACAGCAGTGCGGCGGGCCAGAAATCGTAAGGAGAGAAGGCGAGGGTGCCCAGCGCACCCGTCATTAAAGCCAGCAGCAGGCGAACCCGCTGGCGCGGGTAGAGTGAGGCTAAAGCCATAGACTTATTCGTCTTCCAGTTGAGGTTGTGGCGAGTTTTCCGGAATGGTCACGTGAACCTGGATAATGCGGCGGCTGTCAGCCATTGCTACCTTGAACTGGTAACCCTCAATCTCAATGCTTTCACCGCGCGCGGGCAGATGGCCGAAGCCCTGCATCACCAGACCACCAATGGTATCGACTTCATCGTCACTGAACTGCGTGCCAAACACCTCATTGAAATCTTCAATGGCGGTCAGAGCGCGCACCGTAAAGGTGTGACGGTTGAGCTGACGGATATCACGATCTTCTTCATCGTCATACTCATCTTCGATCTCACCGACAATCAGCTCCAGAATATCTTCAATGGTCACCAGACCAGAGACACCACCAAACTCATCGATAACGATCGCCATGTGGTAGCGCTGGGAGCGGAACTCTTTCAGCATCCGGTCAACGCGCTTACTTTCAGGCACAACCACCGCAGGACGCAGGACTTTCTCAATGCTGAAAGGCTCAGATTCGCTGCTCATAAACGGCAGCAGATCTTTCGCCATCAGAATCCCTTCCACATGATCTTTGTCTTCGCTGATCACCGGGAAGCGGGAATGGGCGGATTCGATAATGACATCCAGACACTCTTCGAGGCTCTGATTACGTTTCAGGGTGATCATTTGCGAGCGCGGGATCATGATGTCACGCACGCGCTGCTCCGCAATATCCAGAACCCCTTCGAGCATGTCGCGGGTGTCCTGGTCAATCAGCTCTTTGTTATTCGAGTCGCGGATCAGCTCCAGTAGCTCATCACGGCTTTTCGGTTCACCGTGAAAAAGTTGGTTGATCAACAGGGAGAAAAATCCCTTTTTACTACTGGGTGCATCGCTGTTTTGAGAATGGTCGTCGCTCATGGCGGTTTTTATAGATCTCTCTGGTGAGGAATAGGTGCTGTCAGCACACCGTGCTGACAGCCGGATAGCCAGAATTCGGGATTCAGGCGTCTTCTTTCTCCGAAATGTACGGATCAGGATACCCAAGAGCAAGCATTATCTCGGTCTCCAGTCCTTCCATCTCGTCCGCTTCGTCGTCTTCAATATGGTCGTAACCCAGCAGATGCAACGTGCCGTGTACCACCATATGCGCCCAGTGGGCTTCAACGCTTTTGCCCTGTTCTGCGGCTTCCTGCTCAACCACCTGGCGGCAGATGATCAGATCGCCCAGCAGAGGTAACTCAATACCCGGTGGTGCTTCAAACGGGAAGGAGAGCACATTTGTCGGCTTGTCTTTGCCGCGATAAGTCAGATTTAACTCATGACTCTCCGCTTCATCGACCAGACGGACGGTGACTTCGCTTTCGGGCTGAAAAGGGGTAACAGCCGCGGAAAGCCAGCGATGAAACAGGCTTTCATCCGGCAGGTTCGCCGTGTTCTCACAGGCGACCTGCAGGTCGAGAATGACCTCACTCATTTGCTCTCCTGCGAGGTGCTCTGTGCAGCCAGTGCTTCACGTTTACGCTCTTCAGCCTGCTGATCGCGACGGGTCTGATCGGCCGCTTCCCAGGCTTCATAGGCGGTAACAATGCGGGCAACCACCGGATGGCGCACCACATCTTCACTGTGGAAGAAGTTAAAGCTAATCTCTTCAACGTCTGCCAGCACTTCAATGGCATGCCGCAGGCCCGACTTAACGTGACGTGGCAGGTCAATCTGGGTGACGTCGCCGGTAATTACCGCTTTGGAGTTAAAGCCGATACGCGTCAGGAACATCTTCATCTGCTCGATGGTGGTGTTCTGGCTCTCATCAAGAATGATAAACGCATCGTTCAGGGTACGACCACGCATGTAAGCCAGCGGAGCCACCTCAATGACGTTGCGCTCCATCAGCTTTTCTACCCGCTCAAAACCGAGCATTTCAAATAGGGCATCGTAGAGCGGACGCAGATATGGGTCGACTTTCTGGCTCAGATCGCCAGGCAGGAAGCCGAGTTTTTCACCCGCTTCGACGGCAGGGCGCGTCAGCATGATGCGGCGAATCTCCTGACGCTCCAGGGCATCCACTGCGGCTGCCACCGCCAGATAGGTTTTACCGGTACCCGCCGGGCCGACGCCAAAGGTGATGTCGTGGTCGAGCACGTTAGCGATGTACTGCGCCTGGTTTGGCGTGCGTGGCTTAATCACACCACGCTTGGTCTTGATATTGACCGCTTTGCCGTACTCCGGCACGCTTTCGGCGGTTTGTTCCAGTACCCGGCTCTCTTTGATGGCCAGGTGAATCTGGTCAGGCTCAATATCCGGGATCTCACCACGCATCGGCGCGGTGTCGACATACAGGGTTTTCAGAATATCTGCGGCGGCATTGACGCACAGTGGACGTCCCACCAGCTTAAAGACATTGTCGCGACGATTGATCTCAATGCCCAGACGACGCTCAAGCTGTTTCACATTATCGTCGAAAGGCCCGCACAGGCTCATCAGTCGACGGTTATCAGCCGGTTCAAGGGCGATTTCACGAGTTTCGATATTCAAACGAATCCTTTGGGTCACTCAGGGCCAGTTATGGGATGTGTCTGACGCACCGTTGGGCTTAACCGTGTGCACCATAACGAAATTATTTATGCCGTAACGCCTGGGCGCAAGCTTAAGGAGAGATATTTGGGCGACACTTTCATAAACCAAGTGTCGCGGCGTGAAATTGGCGGCAACGCGCTGCGCGCTGCCGCCCGGTAGTGCAGGGATCACGGCTGGAACAGGCTCACGCCGATTTCGTTTTCTTTGCGGGTACGGGCAATCACAGAGGCCGGGCTTTCCGCCATACGCAGGCCCATCTCTTCTTCGGTACGCACCAGTTTGCCGCGCAGCGAGTTGGTGTAGACATCGACAATTTCAACATCCACAAAACGGCCAATCATCTCAGGCGAGCCTTCGAAATTAACCACACGGTTATTTTCGGTGCGGCCGGAAACTTCCATGACGTTCTTGCGGGAGATGCCTTCTACCAGAATACGCTGCACGGTGCCCACCATGCGGCGACTGATCGCCTGCGCCTGCTGGTTAATGCGGTCCTGGAGGATCCACAGACGCTGCTTTTTCTCCTCTTCGCTGACATCATCCGGCAGGTCAGCGGCTGGCGTGCCAGGACGGGCAGAGTAGACAAAGCTGAAGCTGACATCGAAATTGATCTCGGCGATAAGCTTCATGGTCTGCTCGAAATCCTGCTGCGTTTCACCCGGGAAGCCGATGATGAAGTCAGAACTGATCTCAATATCGGGCCGCGCTGCGCGCAGCTTGCGGATAATCGCCTTATATTCCAGCGCGGTGTGCGCACGCTTCATCAGCGTCAGAATACGGTCCGATCCACTCTGAACGGGCAGATGCAGGAAACTCACCAGCTCCGGGGTATCGCGGTAGACCTCGATAATGTCGTCAGTAAACTCAATCGGGTGGCTGGTGGTGAAACGAATACGGTCGATACCGTCGATAGCAGCGACCAGGCGCAGCAGCTCGGCGAAGGTACAGATCTCACCGTCAAAGGTGGCGCCACGATACGCGTTGACGTTCTGGCCAAGCAGGTTAACTTCACGCACACCCTGCGCCGCCAGCTGCGCGATTTCCAGCAAAATGTCATCGCTGGGACGGCTCACTTCCTCGCCGCGTGTGTAAGGAACCACGCAGAAAGTACAATATTTGTTGCAGCCTTCCATGATAGAAACAAAGGCTGTGGGACCTTCTGCGCGCGGATCCGGCAGGCGATCGAATTTCTCAATTTCCGGGAAACTGATGTCGACCACCGGACTTTTGGTGCCGCGCACGGTGTTAATCATTTCCGGCAGACGATGGAGTGTCTGCGGACCAAAAACGATATCGACGCAGGGAGCACGCTGGCGAATATGGTCCCCTTCCTGCGACGCGACGCAGCCGCCAACGCCGATAATGACATCCGGATTGCGCTCTTTGAGTTTTCTCCAGCGTCCCAGCAGGTGGAACACTTTCTCCTGCGCTTTTTCACGAATAGAACAGGTGTTAAGCAGCAGGATATCCGCCTCTTCAGGGACCTCGGTCAGCGTGTAGCCGTGCGTCGTGTTCAGCAGATCAGACATCTTGGATGAATCATACTCATTCATCTGACATCCCCAGGTTTTGATATGCAGTTTTTTTGTCATCGCGCTAGCCATTGATTCAGTGCAGTGAAGTGAGGGGCGCGTATTGTAATGCTTTGATGCTGTTGTGACCAGCCTGAGGGCTTTTCTGCCAGCCTTCGGGTTTTCCGGTACACTTTGCTCTATTCAGACCCGTGTTGCGCAGGCTGGCGGGAATAAGAGAGGGATATAAGCAATGCAGGATAATCAGTTTGATGTCGTGATTGTCGGCGGTGGCATGGTCGGTGCTGCGCTGGCCTGTGGACTGACACAGCAACATTTTCGCGTGGCGGTCATTGAGCGTGCCGAACCCGCTCCATTTGAGGCCGACAGCGATCCCGATTTGCGAATTTCAGCGATCGGATCCTCCTCGGTAGCGTTACTGAAGCAACTTAACGTCTGGCCGCGGGTAGACGCGATGCGCAGCGCGCCCTATCGGCGACTGGAAACCTGGGAGTGGCAAGCGGCGCAGGTAAGTTTTGATGCTGCCTCGCTGGGCTTACCTGAACTGGGTTTTATGGTTGAGAACAGCGTGCTTCAGCGGGCGTTGTGGGAGGAGATGCAGTCGCTGGGCGTGACCTGCTATTGTCCGGCCACGCTGGAAAATCTGCAGCCAGAAAATGGCGGCTGGCGCGTTGATCTTAACGACGGCGTGGCCTTACACACCCGGCTGGTGGTTGGCGCAGATGGTGCGAACTCACAGGTGCGGCAGATGGCCGGAATCGGGATTCATGGCTGGAGCTATGCGCAGTCCTGTTTACTGATCAGCGTGACCTGCGAACATCCGGCAGGAGATGCCACCTGGCAGCACTTTACGCCGCAGGGGCCGCGCGCCTTCCTGCCGCTGTATGGCAATCGCGCCTCACTGGTCTGGTACGACGCGCCTGCAAGAGTGCGTCAGCTGCAGACGATGCCGATGGCCCAGCTGGAAAAAGAGATTGCCAGCCACTTCCCGGCGCGGCTGGGACGTTTCAAAGCCCATGCGGCAGGGGGTTTTCCGCTGGTGCGTCGCCATGCTTCACGCTATGTCCTGCCAGGACTGGCGCTGGTTGGCGATGCCGCGCATACCATTAACCCGCTGGCCGGGCAGGGCGTGAATCTTGGCTATCGCGATATTGATGCGTTGATTGAGGTGCTGGTCAGCGCACGCGGTGCGGCGGAAGACTGGGCGTCAGAGCGGATATTGCAGCGCTATCACCGGCAGCGTCGTAAAGACAATATGCTGATGCAGGGCGGAATGGATCTCTTTTACTTTGCTTTCAGCAATCAGCTGGCACCACTGCGCTTCGCGCGTAATCTCGGACTGATTGCTGCCGAGCATTCCGGTGTCCTGAAGCGACAGGTATTACGATACGCACTGGGTTTATAGACCATTGCGCATTGAGGCTCGCCGCAGGGCGGGCCGGCAATCAGGAAGCGTGGAACGTTTCAGAAGGGACAAAAACAACAAAGCCCGCAAAAGCGGGCCTGGTTGTGCAATTTGGCTGGGGTGCAGGGATTCGAACCCCGGAATGCTGGTATCAGAAACCAGTGCCTTACCGCTTGGCGACACCCCAATAATGGTGTTTTTCAAATTGTCTTTGTATGGCTGGGGTGCAGGGATTCGAACCCCGGAATGCTGGTATCAGAAACCAGTGCCTTACCGCTTGGCGACACCCCAATTATATGGTGGCTACGACGGGAATCGAACCTGTGACCCCAGCATTATGAGTGCTGTGCTCTAACCAGCTGAGCTACGTAGCCTAATTGTACTGCATTTTTCAATGATGGCTGGGATACCTGGATTCGAACCAGGGAATGCCGGTATCAAAAACCGGTGCCTTACCGCTTGGCGATATCCCATTCGTCCGTTCTCAGCATACAAGAATCATCGAAATTGGCTGGGATACCTGGATTCGAACCAGGGAATGCCGGTATCAAAAACCGGTGCCTTACCGCTTGGCGATATCCCATCCACGCTGCCGAATAATGAAATGGTGCGGGAGGCGAGACTTGAACTCGCACACCTTGCGGCGCCAGAACCTAAATCTGGTGCGTCTACCAATTTCGCCACTCCCGCAAAAAAAGATGGTGGCTACGACGGGAATCGAACCTGTGACCCCAGCATTATGAGTGCTGTGCTCTAACCAGCTGAGCTACGTAGCCATCTTTTTTTCGCGTTACCTTCATCGGCGTTGCGGGGCGCATTATGCGGAGTTGACCAGACAGCGTCAACAAGTTTTTTACCGTTTTTTGCCAGATAATTGCTGTTTGACTGGCTTATAACCAGCCTGGCGGTTTATTCGGCAATTTTTCAGTGAATACAACGCTAATCGTAAAAAAAATGGGCCGCAGCGGGCCCATTCTGACGGCTCTCTGCCTGCTTATTTGTAAGCTGACTGATGCACACCGACGGCACGTCCGGATGGATCGTCCATGTTTTTAAACGCTTCATCCCACTCAATTGCTTTGGCAGAAGAACAGGCGACCGATGGACCACCAGGCACACATTCTGCCGCGCTCGCTAATGGGAACAGCTCTTCGAAGATCTCACGATAAAGATACGCTTCTTTCGAACCTGGCGTGTTGAACGGGAAACGGAAGTGGGCGGTTGCCAGCTGCTGATCGCTGATTTGCTTCGCCGCGACTTCTTTCAGTGAGTCGATCCAGCTGTACCCCACGCCATCCGAGAACTGCTCTTTCTGACGCCACGCCACGCTCTCTGGCAGGTAAGAGGAGAAACATTCACGCAGAATGTGCTTCTCCATTTTACCGTTGCTGCCACACATTTTGTCGGCCGGGTTAATCCGCATCGCCACATCCAGGAATTTTTTATCCAGGAAGGGTACACGTGCCTCAACGCCCCAGGCTGACATCGCTTTGTTAGCACGGGCGCAGTCGAACATATGCAGCGCCTGCAGTTTACGCACGTTTTCTTCGTGGAACTCTTTGGCGTTTGGCGCCTTATGGAAATAGAGATAGCCGCCGAAGACTTCATCTGCGCCTTCGCCAGACAGCACCATCTTAATGCCCATCGCTTTGATTTTACGCGACATTAAATACATCGGCGTAGAGGCGCGAATAGTGGTGACGTCATAAGTTTCAATGTGATAAATCACATCGCGAATCGCATCCAGTCCTTCCTGAACGGTGAAATGAATTTCGTGGTGCACGGTGCCCAGATGTTCCGCTACGGTTTTCGCCGCTTTTAAATCGGGTGAACCTTCCAGTCCGACTGCGAAGGAGTGCAGTTGCGGCCACCAGGCATCACTTTTGTCCTGATCCTCAACCCGCTTTGCTGCAAAACGCTTGGTCACAGCTGAAATGATGGAGGAGTCCAGACCGCCTGACAGCAGCACACCGTAAGGTACATCTGACATCAGGTGGCTTTTCACGGACTCTTCCAGCGCATGCTTCAGGCCAGCGGCGTCGGTGGTGTTGTGCTCAACGTTTTTGTATTCCATCCAGTCACGCTGCCAGTAACGACGGATTTCACCATCGGTGCTGGAGAGATAGCTTCCCGGCGGGAATTCTTTGATGGAACGGCAGGCTGGCACCAGCGCTTTCATTTCTGAAGCAACAAACAGGTTGCCGTGCTCATCGTTACCCATATAGAGCGGGATGATGCCAATGTGGTCGCGACCAATCAGCCAGGTTTTTTTAACGGTGTCATAGAGGATAAAGGCGAACATGCCTTCCAGCTCGTCGAGGAAATCGACACCTTTCTCCTGATAGAGCGCCAGAATGACTTCACAGTCAGAGCCGGTCTGAAATTCGTAGCGATCGCTGAGTTCAGCGCGCAGTGCCTGATGGTTGTAAATTTCGCCGTTAACCGCCAGTACGTGGGTGTGATCGGCGTTGTACAGCGGCTGTGCGCCATTGTTAACGTCAACAATTGAGAGGCGTTCATGCGCCAGAATAGCATGATCATCGGCGAAGACGCCTGACCAGTCCGGGCCGCGATGACGCATTAAGCGTGAACATTCCAGCGCTTTTTTGCGCAGCTCAACAGGATCGGTTTTCAGATCCAGCACACCAAAAATTGAACACATAACTGACTCCTGAGCTCACCTTACGGCGATGTTATCTTTTACGTTTGTCCGGCAGCCTGTCGCTGCGTGATACATAAGAAAATGCGCTATTTAGTGCATTCAATGCAAGAGGAATCGTGATTTACTGATAAAAATATTGTTCACATGGCAATAATTTTGAATAAACGATAATTTAAACGTTGTTTTGTTGATGGATCAGCAATGGAATGGCTTTTATGAACAAAAAACAGGCAGTGAAACCCGCGGGAACAGGGGAAAAAAAGGGGGACGCATCACAGATTAGCCGGATGCGTCATAAGAGAAATGAATCAGAACAGGTCAATATCGGCAACAGAAGGGTAGATCCAGTCCGGGCGGAACGGCATAGCATCAATATCCGTCAGCGTGGAGACGCCAGAGAGAACCAGCACCGTCTCCAGACCCGCCTGAAAACCGGCCAGAATATCGGTTCGCAGATTGTCGCCAACAATGACCGTCTCTTCAGAGTGAGCCTGCATTTTGTTCAGCGCGGCGCGCATGATGTAGGGGCTGGGTTTGCCAACAACAAACGGGCGACGACCAGAGATTTTCTCGATACCCGCACAAAGCGCGCCACAGGCAGGAATAAAACCGCGCGCATGCGTATCCGGGTTAGTGGCAATGAAGCGAGCGCCGTTAGCCACGAAAAAAGCCGCTTTATGCATCATGTCCCAGTTAAACGAGCGTGTCTCACCGACAATCACGAAGTCGGGATTCACATCAGTAATCGTAAAGCCCGCTTTGTAGAGTTCGTGAATCAGCGCGCCCTCACCAATGACATAGGCCTTTTTGCCTTCCTGACGGCGCAGGAAATCGGCTGTGGCCATTGCCGAGGTATAGAAAACGGATTCAGGAACCTCAACACCGGCCGAGGCAAAACGGTTAGCCAGATCCTGCTCGGTTTGCGAGGGATAGTTTGTCAGCACCACCAGCGGCATCTCTTTGGCCAGAATGCGCTGTAAAAATTCCTGCGCGCCGGGAACGGCCGTGTTGTCGTGCATCAGCACGCCATCGATATCACAAATTACGCTTTTAATGGTCATAGTCAGATCCGATGTGGCCCGCCACAGCAGCGGGTTAGCTTAGTCTTCCAGAAGATGTTGCAGCAGAATGCCGTTAAGCATGGCACGTTTGGCGAGCGCAAACGCGCCAATGGCAGAACGATGATCCAGGGTGGAGCGCACAACCGGCAGATTTTTGCGAAAGGCGGCTAAGGCCTGGGTATTGATGCAGCCTTCGATAGCGGGCAGCAGCACTTTTTCGGCCTCTGTGATCTCACCCGCCAGCACCACTTTTTGTGGATTAAACAGGTTGATTGCGATTGCGATAGCTTTGCCAAGATAACGGCCAACATGCTCGATCACTTCACACGCCAGCGCATCCCCCTGATTGGCCGCTTTGCAGATATGGGACATCTGGCTCGCCTCCAGCGTCAGTGTGCTGGGATGGCCCTGACTCAACAGATGTCGTACGCGATTTTCAATGGCGCCGTTGGCGGCAATGGTTTCAAGGCAGCCAAAGTTGCCGCAGTGGCAGCGTTCACCAAGGGGATCGACCTGAATATGGCCGATCTCGCCGACGTTGCCGTTGCTGCCAAGAAAGATATGGCCGTTAGCAATAATGCCGGCACCGGTGCCACGGTGTAAGCGCACCAGAATTGAGTCTGCACAGTCACGGCTTGCACCGAAGTAGTGCTCGGCCAGGGCCAGACTGCGGATGTCGTGACCGACAAAGCTCGTGACGTTGAAACGTTTTTTCAGACTGGCGACCAGCGGCCAGTGGCTGACGGAAATATGCGGCATATAGCGGATGACGCCGTTAATCGGATCGACCAGCCCTGGCAGGATAACGGAAATCGCGATCAGCTCGCGTATTTTGCGCTGGTGCTGCTCAATGAAGCTGCTGATGGCGTTAAACAGCGCATGTTCCAGCGTCTCCTGAGTGCGTTCCGGCAGGGCGTAATCTTCCTGTGCCAGTGATTTACCACTGAGGTCGAACAGGGTCAGGGTGGCATCATTGCGTCCGAGACGGATGCCGATGGTATGGAAATGGCGGGTTTCAGTAATAATCGAAATGGCGCGGCGACCACCGGTAGAGGCCTGCTGGTCTACCTCTTTGATCAGGCCGCGCTCAATCAACTGGCGGGTAATTTTGGTGACACTGGCGGGGGCAAGCTGACTGAGTTCAGCAATCTGAATGCGCGATATCGGCCCCTGTTGATCAATCAGCCGGTAAACCGCTGCGCTATTGAGTTGCTTAACAAGATCGACATTTCCTATTTGTGACTGGCCGCCAGTGGTCATTCAGTGCTTACTCGCTCAGGACGTCGTCTCCGTTGACAAACGTCTTAATGATTTTAAAGTCGCGCGTAAACACAGTCAGGTTCGCGATTTTTCCTGCTTCGATCGAGCCCAACTGCCTTTCCACGCCCATCGCCCGTGCCGGATAAAGTGATGCCATGCGCAACGCTTCATCCAGTGCGATACCCACATGCTCGACGCTGTTTTGTACCGCTTCGATCATCGTCAGGGCAGAACCACTTAATGTGCCGTTTTCGTCGACACAAAGCCCATCACGATAATAGATTGTTTTGCCTGCAAAAATAAACTCGCTGATGTCAGCACCAGCGGGGGCAGTGGCATCCGTTACCAGCACCAGTTTGTCGCCTTTAATGCGCTTTGCATTCCGTACGTTAGCGTAATGTACATGTAAACCATCCGCAATAATGCCGCAGTATACATCAGGTGAATCAAACAGCGCACCGATAAGCCCGGGTTCACGGCCGGCAAATGCCGGCATGGCGTTGTAGAGGTGCGTTGCGAAACGCACGCCAGCAGAAAAACCCGCTTTCGCCTCTTCATAAGTCGCATTCGAGTGACCCGCTGAAACGATGATTCCGGCGTCTGTCAGCTGACGAATCACCTCGCTGCCGGCGTTTTCCGGTGCCAGCGTGACTTTGGTGATGACGTCTGCGTTGTCACAAAGATACTGCACCATCGCAGCATCCGGCAGGCGAATCAGCGCCGGATCGTGGGTGCCTTTTTTCGCCTTACTCAGCCAGGGCCCTTCCAGATGCAGACCCAGGGCCTGATGCTGATGTTTCTGCAGATAGGCGCGCATGGTTTCAATCGCACGCTTCATCAGGGCATCGCTGCTGGTAATCAGCGTCGGTAAAAAGCTGGTGCAGCCAGACTTCTCATTGGCGCGCTGCATCGTTTCCAGGGTTTCGATACTCAGTGCATCCAGGCTGTCATTGAACTGCACACCGCCGCAGCCGTTGAGCTGAAGATCGATAAAACCTGGCGCAATCATCGCGCCCGCCATATCCCGCTGCTCAATATTGGCCGGGAGCGATTCACGCGGGCAGACGCGTGCAATAAGCCCGTCAGCCACCACGACGGCATGATTGTCCAGAACCTCATGGCCACTGTAAATTCGACCGTTTACTAATGCGTACATCTCTTTTCTCCCGTCCTGGCCTGCTGTCACTCAGCGTAACAGCAGGGCACGACAATGTTCTGTTACACGCCTTTCATATTTTCCGCTTCCATTTCGCGGAAATATTTCACGGTTTTCACTTTCAGTTCCATGGTGGCGGGTTCATCACAGACCACCACCGATTTGGCATGCAGCTGCAGACAGCTGATTGTCCACATATGATTCACATTGCCTTCGACCGCCGCCTGCAGTGCCTGCGCTTTAACATGGCCGGTAACCAGAATCATCACTTCTTCTGCATCCAGCAGCGTACCGACGCCCACGGTAAGGGCATATTTAGGCACCTGATCAACATCGCCGTTAAAGAAGCGAGAGTTTGCCACGCGGGTGTCATGCGTCAGGGTTTTAATGCGGGTACGGGAGGCCAGTGAAGAAGCCGGCTCGTTAAAGGCGATATGACCGTCGTTACCGACACCGCCCATAAACAGGTGAATTTTACCCAGCGTGCGAATTTTCTCTTCGTACTGACGACATTCTGCGTCAATATCCGGCGCATTACCATTCAGCAGGTTGATATTTTCCGGTTGAATATCAACGTGATCAAAGAAATTGCGATACATAAAACTGTGATAGCTTTCCGGATGCTCTTTCGGCAGGCCAACATATTCGTCCATATTGAAGGTGACGACATGCTTAAAACTGACCTGGCCCGCTTTATGCATATCAATCAGGTGCTTGTACGCCTCCAGGGGTGTGCCGCCGGTCGGCAGACCCAGAACAAAAGGTTTATCCGCCGTCGGATTAAATGCATTGATGCGGTTAACAATATGTCGGGCGGCCCATTTGCCTACCTGAGTTGGCGTCGCTAAAGGAATCAGTCTCATGTTTCACCTCATTAGAAAATGGAAAGGGGATCGCTAAACCGTTGCGTTACTCATCAGCCTGAGCAGATTTTCTATTCTCGCCACGGGCGGAGCGCAATTCAATATTTCGGATCATAAAATAAGTTTGCAGTCATTGCCAGATGTTGCCGTATGACACGATGTTTTTTAGTGATAAAAATCACATCTGGCAGGGTTTTAATTTGCGAAGCGAATTAATTTATTATTACACTTCGCTGCGTGATATGAAGTGTATTAACGATCTTTGCAGCTGACACAACAACATTAAGCAGCGCAAAGCGACAAGTCAGGCTCATAGGGGGAAGGGTTATGTTAGGTTACTTACAAAAGGTGGGGCGTGCACTGATGGTGCCGGTCGCTACCCTGCCAGCAGCAGCAATACTAATGGGGGTTGGCTACTGGATTGATCCAGACAGCTGGGGTGCAGGCAATGCGCTGGCTGCCTTACTGATCAAATCAGGTTCTGCCATCATTGAGCACATGTCAGTCCTGTTTGCGATTGGTATCGCCTATGGCATGTCAAAAGATAAAGATGGTGCGGCAGCCCTGACCGGCTTTGTCGGATTCCTGGTGGTCACCACGCTTTGCTCACCGGCCGCGGTGGCCATGATTCAGAAAATTCCTTTAGCTCAGGTACCTGCAGCGTTTGGCAAAATTGAGAATCAGTTTGTCGGTATTCTGGTCGGTATCCTGTCAGCAGAAGTCTATAACCGCTTCAGCCATGTTGAGCTGCCTAAAGCGCTCTCCTTCTTCAGCGGACGACGGCTGGTGCCGATTCTGGTTTCGTTCCTGATGATCTTCGTCGCTTTTATCCTGATGTACATCTGGCCAGTGGTGTTTAACGGCCTGGTCAGCTTTGGTGAACACATCCAGAAGCTGGGCTCTGTCGGTGCCGGCATCTATGCCTTCTTCAACCGCCTGCTGATTCCGGTCGGTCTGCATCACGCGCTGAACTCCGTGTTCTGGTTTGACGTTGCAGGTATTAATGACATTCCTAAATTCCTTGGCGGTGCGCAGTCACTGGCTGACGGAACCGCAACCGTAGGGATTACCGGTCGTTATCAGGCGGGCTTTTTCCCGATTATGATGTTTGGTCTGCCGGGTGCAGCACTGGCTATCTACCACTGTGCGCGTCCAGAGAACCGCGTCAAAGTGGGGAGTATTATGCTGGCTGCTGCGTTTGCTGCCTTCTTTACGGGTATCACCGAACCGCTGGAATTCTCCTTTATGTTCGTGGCGCCGGTGCTCTATCTGATCCACGCCGTTCTGACCGGTCTCTCTGTCTTTATCGCTGCCAGTATGCACTGGATTGCCGGATTTGGTTTCAGCGCCGGGCTGGTGGATATGGTGCTGTCGACCCGTAATCCTCTCGCGACACACTGGTACATGCTGATTCCGCAGGGGCTGGTCTTCTTCGCTATCTACTATGTCGTGTTCCGCTTCACGATTAAAAAATTCAACCTGATGACGCCAGGCCGTGAGCTGGCGGTTGACGGTGATGAAAGTGATGGTTACGACGTCAACGTGGATAAAACCGACAATGGTGAAACGGCGACTGAATCACTGGCGCGCCGTTACATCGGTGCAGTGGGTGGTTCAGAGAACTTAACCAGCATCGATGCCTGTATCACCCGTCTGCGTCTTAATGTGAATGATTCCGCTCAGGTTAATGAAGGTGTGGCGAAGCGTCTTGGTGCGTCCGGCGTGATTCGTCTTAACAAACAGAGCGTGCAGATCATCGTGGGCACCCAGGCAGAAAGCATCGCCTCGGCCATGAAAAAAGTGCTGACCAAGGGTCCGGTTGCTGCAGCGACAGCCAGCAGCGCACCGGCTGAGCCGGCTGTGGCACCGCAGGCGGTGCTGAACAGTGAGAAGCGTGTCATCGCAACCCTGCTGGCACCAGTCAGCGGTGAAGTCGTGGCACTGGATGATGTGCCGGATGAAGCCTTCGCCAGCAAAGCGGTGGGTGACGGTCTGGCGATCAAACCCAGCGACAAATGGGTCGTGGCACCGATAGCGGGTACGCTGGTTAAAATCTTCAACACCAATCACGCCTTTTGTCTGGAAACGGAGAATGGTGTAGAGATTGTGGTGCATATGGGGCTGGATACCGTAGCGCTGGAAGGCAAAGGCTTTACCCGTCTGGCAGAAGAGGGGGCCAGCGTGGTCGCCGGTCAGCGGGTGCTGGAGATGGACCTTGAATTCCTGAACGCGAACGCCCGCTCAATGGTGAGTCCGGTCGTGGTCAGTAACAGCGATGACTTCGCAGGGCTGACATTACTGGCTCGCGGCCAAGTGGTAGCCGGTGAAACCCCGCTATACGAAGTGAAAGGCTAATCCCCGCAACAGAACCCCACAGGCAGGAAGCGATTCCTGCCTTTTTTGTTTTAAAGGCTTAACAAACGGTTGTTTCCCTCAGACGCTTTGTGGATCATACTCCGTTACTTCGTGGTACAAATCACCCGTTATTCGTATTGAGGATTTTTGAGATGAGTGAGGCTGAAGCCCGCCCAACTAACTTTATTCGTCAGATCATTGACGAAGATTTGGCGAGCGGTAAGCACAGCAGCGTGCATACCCGTTTCCCGCCAGAGCCCAATGGCTATCTGCATATTGGTCATGCGAAATCGATCTGTCTGAATTTTGGCATCGCCCAGGATTATCAGGGGCAATGCAACCTGCGTTTCGACGATACCAATCCGGTTAAAGAGGATATGGAATTTGTTGAATCCATTAAGCGTGACGTCCAGTGGCTGGGTTTTGAGTGGAGCGGTGAGGTCTGTTACTCATCAAACTATTTTGATCAGCTCTACAATTATGCCATCGAGCTGATTTCTAAAGGTCTGGCTTACGTTGATGAACTCAGTCCGGATGAGATTCGCGAATATCGCGGCACCCTGAAAGAGCCTGGCAAAAACAGCCCTTATCGCGATCGCAGCGTGGAAGAGAACCTGGCGCTGTTTGAGAAAATGCGCAACGGTGAGTTTGCCGAAGGCAGCGCCTGTCTGCGTGCCAAAATCGACATGGCCTCTAGTTTCATCGTGATGCGTGATCCGGTGCTGTACCGCATCAAGTTCGCAGAACACCACCAGACGGGTAACAAGTGGTGCATCTATCCGATGTATGACTTTACCCACTGCATCTCCGATGCGCTGGAAGGCATCACGCACTCACTGTGTACGCTGGAGTTTCAGGACAACCGCCGTCTCTATGACTGGGTGCTGGATAACATCACCATTCCGGTTCATCCGCGCCAGTACGAGTTCTCGCGTCTGAATCTGGAGTATGCGGTGATGTCGAAACGCAAACTCACTCAGCTGGTGACCGAGAAGCACGTAGAAGGCTGGGACGATCCGCGCATGCTGACCGTTTCAGGTCTGCGTCGTCGCGGTTACACCGCAGCCTCTATCCGTGAGTTCTGCCGTCGTATTGGCGTGACCAAACAGGATAACATCGTGGAGATGGCCTCGCTGGAATCCTGTATTCGCGATGATCTTAACGAGAATGCACCACGTGCCATGGCGGTGCTCGATCCGCTAAAAGTGGTGATCGAAAACCTGCCAGCGGGTCACAGCGAAACCCTCACCATGCCCAATCATCCGGGTAAGCCGGAGATGGGCACGCGTGAAGTGCCGTTCAGCCGCGAGATCTGGATCGACCGTGCAGATTTCCGTGAAGAGGCGAACAAGCAATATAAACGTCTGGTGCTGGGCAAAGAAGTTCGCCTGCGCAACGCCTACGTGATTCGTGCTGAGCGAATTGCTAAAGATGAAGCGGGCAACATCACCTGCATCTATTGCACCAGCGATGTTGATACGCTGAGCAAAGATCCTGCTGATGGCCGTAAGGTCAAAGGCGTGATTCACTGGGTCTCTGCCGATCACGCGCAGCCTGCTGAGTTCCGTCTGTATGACCGCCTGTTCAGCGTGCCAAACCCGGGTGCGGCTGAGGACTTCCTGGCGGTAATCAACCCTGAGTCACTGGCGATTAAACAGGGCTTTGTGGAACCGAGCCTGCGCGATGTAGAACCGACCACACCGTTCCAGTTTGAACGTGAAGGTTATTTCTGCGCCGACAGCGTTTACTCTACGCCCTCGCAGTTGGTATTCAACCGTACCGTTGGTCTTCGTGATACCTGGACGAAAGCCGGCGAATAACGTGGTGAGGCTGACCTCATAAAATGACAAAAGGGCGATTTATCGCCCTTTTTTATTGTCCCTATTTCGACCATTACCGACGTTTGTTCTGAACTAACTGCAATCCATTAAATGCCATACTGTGAGAGAAATCTGAGTTTAAAAAAATTAATCAATTTCAGGATGTGAATTAGCAGCTTTCAGGTAGGCTATGCGCTCTCAGAGGTCGCACAGCGGGTTACAGAAGGAAAAAATATGACCGTTCTCGCCCAGGAAGCCAAACACAGTGTCGTCGTTTTACATCAGCTCATTGAACGTATTTTTAATAAGCCCGCCGGATCAGACGACAGTTTTGAGCTGCTGATGTCCTATTTTCATCCTGAATTCCGCATGGTGACCCCTAAAGGCAAAGAGTACAATCTGAACGAGGTCGAGGATCTTTTCCGGCAGTTGCAGGGGCAGCGGGAAGGGATGCGCATTGCCACCTGCGAACATGTGATCCTCTCTCATCATGATAAAGAGATCACCGTGCAGTATCGCGAAATGCAGATGATGAATGGCAATAACAATAGCCGCATCTCGCTGGCCATTCTCGATTGCAGTAGCTCTATTCCGCGCTGGCGTTATCTGCAGGAGACGCTGGTCGCCTGACTGACAGCAGACATCAGACGAAAAAAAACCGGTGAATTCACCGGTTTTTTTATTTCAGCTCGCGTTACTGGTCGTGCAGGGTTTCATTTTCCCGGCAATCGCCCAGTGTGCAGTGTCCGTAAAGATAGAGGCTGTGGTTAGTGAGCTTGATGCCGTGGCGGGTTGCGATTTCACGCTGACGCGTTTCAATAGACTCGTCGCTGAACTCAATAACCTTGCCGCAATCCAGGCAGATCAGGTGATCGTGATGATGCTGCTGCGTCAGTTCGAAGACCGATTTGCCGCCTTCAAAATTGTGGCGCGTCACAATACCCGCGTCATCGAACTGGTTAAGCACACGGTAAACGGTAGCCAGTCCAATCTCTTCGCCGATATCAATCAGGCGTTTATACAAATCTTCCGCACTGACGTGATGGCACTCAGGTTCCTGAAGCACTTCCAGAATTTTCAGTCTGGGCAGTGTCACTTTCAGGCCAGCCTTCTTTAATGCGGTGTTGTTGTCAGTCATGCGGATTTTGTCCTGTTACTAATATTCACTTTTGTGGCTTGTCGCCTTGAATGTCGATCTACACTCATTCTCATTTGCGTCTCATTATAGAACTGAAGCGATGAAATGAAAACCAGAGGGCGTGCCTGAATCATCATGGGCTGCTGGGGAGGCGTCACCGGGCCGGGGAGAATTCTGGCAGATGTCTGTTTGTACATCGCTTAGTCTTGCCGCGTGAGAAAATAAGCGGAAGATCGATGCGGGTATTCTACAGATTAAACGGAGAAAGTTAAAAAAATGTGGCTATTATTTCTATAGGAATTTCCATTACCTCAATGTGAGCTGGCGCTCACATTGAGTCAGACACCATCACGCTTCGATGATCTCTTTCAGTTGCAGTTCATCAAAAATCTGCTTAACCCACTGATCAACACGCTGGTTAGTCAGTTCAGGCTGACGATCTTCGTCGATAGCCAGACCCAGGAAGTGGGTATCATCCGCCAGACCTTTTGAGGCTTCGAAATGGTAGCCCTCAGTTGGCCAGTGTCCGACAATCACGGCACCGTGTGGCTCAATAATGTCGCGGATAGTGCCCATCGCATCACAGAAGTACTCTGCGTAATCTTCCTGATCGCCGCAGCCAAACAACGCCACCAGCTTGCCATTAAAGTCGATCTCTTCCAGCGTCGGGAAGAAGTCATCCCAGTCGCACTGTGCTTCACCGTAGTACCAGGTTGGAATACCCAGCAGCAGGATATCAAATGCTTCCAGATCTTCTTTTGTGCTTTTCGCGATGTCATGCACTTCTGCAACGTCTGAACCCAGCTGTTTCTGGATCATTTTTGCAATGTTTTCGGTATTACCGGTATCGCTGCCAAAGAAGATGCCTACGAGTGCCATGAGTAAAATAACCTCTTAAATCCTGATGATGAGATGTGTGCCGCAGCACATTTCAGCGAATAATAGCAGACGAGAGAAAACCGGTGAACGGTTAAAGCCCCGACATTTGCTCCTGCGTGCGATTTGCCCGCATCAATCCAGTTTGAGCTGCGCCAGCAGCATCTGTTCAATCAGTTCGCTGCGGCTGAGATTACGCTGTTCTGCCAGCGTATTAAGTGCATCGACGGCTTCACTGTTCATTTTCAGTTCGACACGACGAAGTCCGCGTCCTTTGTCACGTTTAAGCTGGTTGCGCTTGTTGATGCGCAGCTGTTCATCACGCGAAAGCGGACTGGTTTTGGGTCGACCGGGGCGGCGCTCATCAGCAAAGAGATCGAGCGTCGTGCGGTCAGTCTGTTCTTTTGCCATGGCTTAGTAAAACTGAATGGGGGCGGGCGCCAGACACTCACCGCGCAGATTATAAATTATTGGCCATTGCCGCAGCAAAACTGACCAGCGGCAAAATTTTAGCGCGCCATCATACTTCACGCGTACTCCCGACGCCAATCCTAAACTTTTACCGCCATCTATTTGCTTTTAAAGCGCAAAAAAACGACGAATGCTGCGCAAAACGGCATCAGGTTTCTCTGCATGAACCCAGTGCCCGGCGCCGCCAATGACATGTGCCTGAGCCGCCGGAAACTGTTGAAGTAACACGTCGCGGTAGCGGTTATCCAGATAGCTTGAGTCGCCGCCACGAATAAACAACGCGGGATGATCCCAGGCAGGAACCGGCTGCCAGCCAGAAATCGTGGTGTAGTTATCCCACAGTACCGGCACATTGAAGCGCCACTCACCCTCCTGAAATGACTTCAGCAGAAACTGGATAACCCCTTCTTCATCAATCAGCGTGCGCATAATGCGGGCTGCCTCGCTGCGGGATGAAACGCCCGCATCAGTGACGGCACGAATACCGGCAAAAATCTCATCGTGGCGGCGGGTCTGGTAGTCCACCGGTGCGATATCGATCATCACCAGTCGCTCAATGCGATCCGGCACCAGCGCGCTCATGGTCATCGCGATTTTACCGCCCATCGAGTGACCGATAACCGCGACGCGTTCGATGCCCTGTGCATCCAGCGTGTCGACCATATCCTGCGCCATTACAGCGTAGTTCATCTCGTCGGATCGTGGCGAAAGACCGTGGTTACGGACATCAACCTGCAGCAGGGGACCGGCATCTTTCAGCCCGCGCGCCAGCACACCAAGGTTATCCAGGCTGCCAAACAGACCATGGATAAGGAGGATGGGCAGGGAATCAGGAGGGGATTGTTCAGTTTGCAGACGGGCGTTCAAAATCATAGCAAAGTTCTTAAGTTTGAGACCTGAGCTTAGGTTATCATGGTTTCACCTTTTCAGGTGCGCCGGTTCCGGTGGCATTAGGACATATTCTGACTTTTGCCCGTAAACCGTTTGATTGCTAACAACCCGCCTGAATTTAACTTTATAATCCTGATGTTAGAACCCACACACCTTTTGAATTGCCTGACTATACTCAGTGCTTTTCAGGAAACAGGTGGTTCTGTCATGAGAAAGAACCGTACGGAATAAGATGAAAACGATTGAAGTTGACGAAGAGCTCTACCGTTATATTGCCAGCCATACGCAACACATTGGTGAAAGCGCATCCGACATTCTGCGTCGTATGCTGAAATTCACGGCCGGTCAGACTGCACCTGCTTCGCCTGCTCAGCCAGCGTCAAAAGAGGCAGCGAAAGAGTCCCAGGCCTCTGTGGGTTCCCGCCCGCAGGATCGTGTTCGCGCGGTGCGTGAGCTGCTGCTTTCCGATGAATATGCGGAGCAGAAGCGGGCGGTGAATCGCTTTATGCTTATTTTGTCAACGCTCTATCGTCTTGATACCGCAGCCTTTGCTGAGGCTACTGCATCGCTGCAGGGGCGTACCCGCGTCTATTTTGCAGGCGATGAGCATACGCTGTTGCAGAATGGCACCCATACTAAGCCGAAGCATGTGCCCGGCACGCCGTACTGGGTGATCACCAACACCAATACTGGTCGTAAATGCAGCATGGTTGAACACATCATGCTCTCGATGCAGTTCCCTGCGGAACTGACCGAGAAAGTTTGCGGCACCATTTAAAAACTTAAGCGTCAGGGAGCAGCGCCAATGGCCAATCACCCACGTGCCGGGCAACCCGCCCAGCAGAGCGATTTGATTAACGTTGCACAATTAACGTCACAATATTATGTCCTGCAGCCCGATGTGGCGAACCCGGAACATGCGGTGAAATTTGGCACC
The DNA here is from genome assembly GCF_014495885.1 of Pantoea sp. MT58. Taxonomy (NCBI): domain Bacteria; kingdom Pseudomonadati; phylum Pseudomonadota; class Gammaproteobacteria; order Enterobacterales; family Erwiniaceae; genus Pantoea; species Pantoea sp. MT58. The sequence continues at coordinate 2,930,229 of NZ_CP061083.1, read as the reverse complement.
TCTGGCCATCGCGGCAGTGCAGGGCGCCAGAGCTTCAACGAGATGCACATTCTGGCCATCGCTCAGGCAATTGCCGAAGAGCGTAAAAAGAACGGCATCACCGGACCTTGCTACGTCGGTAAAGATACTCATGCGCTGTCAGAACCGGCGATTCTGTCTGTTCTGGAAGTCCTGGCGGCGAACGGCGTTGATGTGATTGTTCAGCAGGATAATGGCTATACGCCAACCCCTGCGATTTCCAACGCCATTCTTGAGCACAATAAAGCGGGTGGCCCGCTGGCAGATGGTATCGTCATCACACCTTCGCATAACCCACCGGAAGATGGCGGCATTAAGTACAATCCACCTAACGGTGGACCGGCGGATACCAACGTCACTAAAGTGGTGGAAGATCGCGCTAATCAGCTGATCAAAGATGGGCTGAAAGAGGTGAAACGTCTGCCACTTGAACAGGCTATGGCGAGCGGTCACGTGGTCGAGAAAGATCTGATCCAGCCTTACGTTGAAGGTCTGGCAGAGATTATCGATTTCCCGGCAATTCAGAAAGCTGGCCTGAAGCTGGGTGTTGATCCACTGGGCGGTTCAGGTATTGCTTACTGGCAGCGTATTGCTGAGCATTACAAGCTGGATCTGACGCTGGTAAACGATGCAGTCGATCAGACCTTCCGCTTTATGCATCTGGATAAAGATGGCGTTGTGCGCATGGACTGTTCGTCCGAAAGCGCAATGGCAGGCCTGCTGGCTTACCGCGACAAGTTCGATCTGGCGTTCGGCAACGATCCCGATTATGACCGTCACGGCATCGTGACCCCGGCGGGTCTGATGAATCCAAACCACTATCTGGCGGTTGCGATCAACTATCTGTTCCAGCATCGTCCACAGTGGGGCCAGGATGTTGCCGTGGGTAAAACCCTGGTGTCCAGCGCCATGATTGACCGTGTGGTCAACGACATTGGTCGCAAGCTGGTGGAAGTGCCGGTTGGTTTCAAATGGTTTGTTGATGGTCTGTATGACGGCAGCTTCGGTTTCGGCGGTGAAGAGAGCGCGGGCGCTTCATTCCTGCGTTTCGACGGCACGCCGTGGTCAACGGACAAAGATGGCATCATCATGTGTCTGCTGGCGGCTGAAATTACAGCGGTGACCGGTAAAAATCCGCAGCAGCATTATGATGAACTGGCTGCGCGTTTTGGCGCACCAAGCTACAACCGTCTGCAGGCATCCGCCACTTCAGCGCAGAAAGCTGCACTATCGAAGCTGTCACCAGAGATGGTGAGCGCGGATACGCTGGCGGGTGATCCTATCACCGCGCGTCTGACGGCGGCACCAGGTAACGGTGCCTCAATCGGCGGTCTGAAAGTGATGACGGAGAATGGCTGGTTTGCTGCCCGTCCTTCAGGCACCGAAGATGCCTACAAAATCTACTGTGAAAGCTTCCTGGGCGCAGAACATCGTGAGCAGATTGAGAAAGAAGCCGTAGAGATTGTCAGTGAAGTGCTGAAAAACGCCTGATAAGTCAGGATGAGAAAAGGCGCCTCTGGCGCCTTTTAGATTGCTGACAAATTCTACCCCGGTTAGTTGCGGGATCGTGCCAGCACAGGAAACAGGGTCAGATCGGAAAGACGCAAAAGCCGTCATCCATGACACGCTCGGCCCACGCCATCCATGGCGTGGGACGCTTTCCTCCTCGGACCCTGTTCCCTGTGCCTCGGGTTTATCCGTTGCGGTCAGATTCAGTATGATTTGAGTTTGTTTGCAGTCATGAAAGGCGCCTCTGGCGCCTTTTTTTATGGCATAAAACGGTAGCCGATCCCGGTTTCGGTCAGCAGATGGGCAGGTTGTGTCGGATTCGCTTCCAGCTTCTGGCGCAGATGGCCCATATAGATGCGCAAATAGTGGCTGTGCTCCACGGCATTGGGTCCCCACACCTGGCTCAGCAGCTGTCGCTGTGTCAGCACCTTTCCGGCGTTATTCAGCAGAATACTCAACAGACGAAATTCTATTGGAGTGAGGTGAATCTCATTGCCGCCGCGCTGCACCCGCCGTGCGGCGAAATCGACACTTACGTCGGCAAAGTGAACTCTGGCATCAGGTTGCTGGCCACTATGACGACGCAGCGCAACCCGGACGCGCGCCAGCAGTTCGCCAATACCAAAAGGTTTGGTCAGATAGTCATCCGCGCCTGCATCCAGTGCGGCGATTTTATCCTGCTCATCGCTGCGCGCTGACAATACAATTACCGGGATGGCGCTCCACTGGCGCAGGTCACGGATAAAATCGGTGCCATCCCCATCTGGCAGGCCAAGATCGAGGATCACTAAATCGGGCTTACGGGTTGCCGCTTCAATCAGTCCGCGCTGCAGCGTATCGGCATCAAACACCTTAAGATCTTCATTTTCCAGCGCCAGCCGGACAAAGCGACGGATCTCTTTTTCATCTTCAACGATCAAAACCGTGGTCACGCAATACCTGCCTTGGATAGGGGCCGAACTACCATTTTATCAATATTACAGGCTGCCGTCCGTGAGCTTCACCTTCCGGGCGTTTAAACCCTCATGTAACCAGACGATAACTTATCTGTAACTTAATTACAGGCTGATTCTTAAACCGTGTAAATAGCGGCAAATAAGTGGTCAGACGAGTAGTAAAATTACACAACCTGGCGTAAAGTCAGACACAGATCACATTCAAACACTTTTGCTTACCGGGAGGAGAACCATGTATCAGGCTTATCCACGTTACAAAATTATCGCGCGTCGTACGCTGGTGGTTTTTCTCGGCGTGCTGGCGCTTCCTGTCATGCTGTTTCGACAGGACCGGGCACGTTTCTACAGTTACCTGCACCGTGTCTGGTGCAAGACCAGCGCAAAGCCGGTCTGGCTGGCGCAGTCTGAAGCCGGTGGTGGCGCGTTCTGGTAAGTCGTACTGCCACAAAACAGGCCTGGTCAATTGACCGGGCTTTTTTTTGCGTTTTTTCTGAGTATAAGCAGATCTGAACCGCGTTTTCCTCCTTTATTCCTGACCATTTTGCGCTACACTTAAACCTCTACAAGATTTCTGAGGTTGTACAAGTATGAGCAAAAAAATCCCCGTTGGAATCAGTGCATGCCTGCTCGGCGACCGCGTCAGATTTGATGGTGGGCACAAGCGTCTTACTTTTGCGACCGACGATCTTACCCCGTTTGTGCGTTTTGAACCGATCTGTCCGGAAATGGCGATCGGTTTGCCAACGCCGCGCCCGGCATTACGCCTGGTAAAGCAGGGCGACGATGAGCTGCATCTCTGCTTCAGCAAAGATGGTGGAGAAGAGGTCACCACGCAGATGCGTGACTGGTCTGCCGAGCGGGTAAAATCGCTGCATCATCTCTGCGGCTATATTCTGTGCGCCAAGTCCCCCAGCTGCGGCATGGAGCGTGTGCGGGTCTATGAGCCTGACAACAATAACAACCGCAAAGTGGGCACTGGTATTTTTGCTGAATTCCTGCAGCGCGAAATGCCCTGGCTGCCGCTGGAGGAAGATGGTCGTCTGCACGATCCCGCTCTGCGTGAAAACTTTATTGGTCGTATCTGCGCGCTGCACGAGTTCAATCAGATGTGGGAAAATGGCCTGACCCGTCAGGCTTTAATCGCCTTTCACAGCCGCTACAAACTGATGATGCTGGCACATTCGCAGGAGAAGTATCGCGAACTGGGACCGTTTGTCGCCTCAATGAGCCAGTGGGAGTCGCTCGACGCCTTTGCCTTCGAGTACCGCAATCGTATGATGGAACTGATGTCACGCCCCGCCTCACGTCGCAATCACACCAATGTACTGATGCATGTGCAGGGCTACTTCCGCACCCATCTGAGCTCACCGCAGCGCCAGGAGCTGGCAACCCTGATTGACCGCTATCGTCAGGGCACACAACCCTTGCTGGTGCCGATCACCATTCTTAAGCACTACATGGCCGAATACCCGCATCCGTGGCTGGCCCAGCAACGCTATTTTGATCCCTATCCCGAAGCCTTGTGCTTACGCTACGGACAATAATTCAGGAGGAGTATGACCACCCATCTGGTCTGGTTGCGTAACGATTTACGCATCAACGACAACCTGGCGCTGCACGCCGCCTGCCGCGACAGCGATGCAAAAGTGATTGCGCTCTACCTCTCCACGCCAGAACAGTGGCAGCAGCATGACATGTCCCCAAAACAGGCGGCGTTTATTCACGCCAGTCTGCTGGAAGTCCAGAGCGCCCTGGCTGAGCGGGGCATTCCCCTTCACTATCAGGCCTGTCATGCCTTCAGCGACAGTATTGATGCGCTGGCGGAATTCTGCGAAAAGCAAAAGGTCGATCAGCTTTTCTACAACTATCAGTATGAGGTCAACGAGCGCCAGCGCGATGCCCGGGCTGAAAAGCGTCTTGATGATGCGGGCGTCATTTGTCAGGGTTTTGATGACAGCCTGTTGCTGCCGCCCGGCAGCGTGCAGAGCGGCGACCGCTCGATGTATAAGGTTTTTACGCCGTTTAGCAAAGCGTTTGTCCGCCGTTTGCAACAGAGTCTGCCGGAGTGCGTGCCAGCGCCGAAACCGCGTGAAGGTTCGCCGCTGAAAGTCACCCCGATTCCTGCTTTTGACTATCCGACCAAGGCTTTTGATGAAGATCTGTTCCCGGCAGGCGAAGCAGCTGCGCTGAAGCGTTTACGTCATTTCGCCACTAAACCGGTTATCGATTACCCTGCGAAGCGTGACCTGCCGGCGCTGGATGCCACCAGCCGTCTGTCGGTTTATCTGGCGACCGGCGTGCTGTCACCCCGCCAATGCCTGCATCGTGTGTTGCATGAGCATCCCGATGCACTGGACAACAGCCGCGCATTTACCTGGCTGAACGAGCTGATCTGGCGTGAGTTCTACCGCCATCTGCTGGTTGCCTACCCGGCGCTGTGTCGGCATCAGCCGTTTATCGACTGGACGCGTAACGTTGAATGGCAGCGTAACGACGCACACTTTGACGCCTGGAAAGCGGGTAGAACGGGTTACCCGATTGTCGATGCGGCGATGCGTCAGATGAAGGCGCTGGGCTGGATGCACAACCGCTTAAGAATGATCACAGCCAGTTTCCTGGTCAAAGATCTGCTGATCGACTGGCGTGAAGGCGAACGCTATTTTATGCAGCAACTGATCGATGGCGATCTGGCCGCGAACAACGGCGGCTGGCAGTGGGCAGCATCGACGGGCACTGACGCGGCTCCCTATTTTCGCATCTTTAATCCGACGACACAGGGCGAGCGCTTCGACGAGAAGGGGGATTTTATCCGCCACTATCTGCCGGAACTGGCCGACGTCCCTGACAGCGATATTCACCAGCCCCACGTCTGGGCGGAGAAGCATCACAAGAAACTCGATTATCCGGCACCAATCGTGGATCATAAGGCCGCCCGTAAAAAGACATTAGATGCCTTTGAGCGCGCCAAAAGCGCCGCCTGAGGCCTCGAAGGAGCCTGAATGAACCATTACGAATTAGAGACGCTGATCAATCAGCACCTCGACAGCCACAGCTTCAGTGACTACGCCCCCAACGGTTTGCAGGTTGAGGGACGCAGCCAGGTCAAAACGATTATCACCGGCGTGACGGCCTGTCAGGCACTGCTGGACGAGGCGGTGGCACGTCAGGCCGATGCGATTATTGTCCATCATGGCTATTTCTGGAAAAGTGAACCGGCCGCGATTAAAGGTATGAAGCGTCGTCGTCTGCGCACTCTGCTGGCTAATGATATTAATCTCTATGGCTGGCACCTGCCGCTCGACGCGCATCCTGAACTGGGCAACAACGCCCAGCTGGCAAACTTGCTGGATATTGAAATAAAGGGTGAAGTGATGCCGCTGGTGTTCTGGGGTGAGCTGGCTGAGCCGATCTCCGGTGAGCAGCTGGCACGTCGAATCGGTGACCGACTGGGACGTGAACCGCTGCATTGCGGCGATAACGCGCCCGCGCTGATTCGTCGTATCGCCTGGTGCAGCGGGGGTGGCCAGGGCTTTATCGACCAGGCCGCTGCCGCAGGCGTCGATGCTTATATCACCGGAGAAGTCTCTGAACAGACCATTCACAGCGCACGTGAGCAGGGGCTGCACTTCTTTGCTGCAGGCCATCACGCTACCGAGCGCGGCGGCGTAAAAGCGCTGGGCGAGTGGCTGGCGCAGCACCACGAGCTTGATGTGACTTTCATTGATATTCCCAATCCTGCCTGATCTCCTTCCCGGGTCCTGTGTGCCTGCGCAGGACCTAAATCTATTGACACATCCCTGTCACTTTCGCATAACTATTTGCTTTATGTAGATAAGCCATCGGCTGATTCGGGCATCCGGCACGGTCAGCCGGTCGCGATCTCAACTGAGCGGGAGGTAGCTGTTGCAACGAGCACGGTGTTATTTATTGGGTGAACGCGCTGTCGTGCTGGAGCTGGAACCCCCGGTCTCACTGGAGAGTCAGCAACGTATCTGGGGACTTAACCAGCGATTGCAGTCCTCTGCGAGCGTGCTGGAGGTCATTCCCGGCATGAACAACATCACCTTGATTTTGCGTGATCCCCAGCAGAGTGCGCTGGATGCGATTGAGCGACTTCAGCGATGGTGGGAAGAGAGTGAAGCGCAATTACCTGAGTCGCGTCTGGTAGAGATCCCGGTGATCTACGGCGGTGAGGCCGGTCCCGACCTGACGGCGGTGGCTGAACATGCCGCGCTGACGCCTCATCAGGTGGTTGAGCTGCACAGCAGCAGCGAATACGTCGTGTTTTTTATTGGCTTTCAGCCGGGTTTCCCCTATCTGGGCGGACTGGATCCGCGCCTGCACATTCCGCGTCGTAGTGAGCCCAGGGTGGCCGTGCCCGCGGGATCCGTGGGTATCGGTGGCAGCCAGACCGGCGTCTACCCTCTGGCGTCGCCCGGCGGCTGGCAGTTGATCGGCCAGACACGCACCGCGCTGTTTGATCCGCTGCAGCAACCGCCCACGCTGCTCCGTCCGGGTGACAAAGTGCGCTTTGTGCCGCAACAGGAGGGCGTATGTTAAACATTCTGCGGGCCGGGCTGGCGGCCACTATTCAGGATGCGGGTCGATACGGCTGGCGTCAGTTCGGTATCAGCCCCGGTGGCGTGCTGGATTATCCCGCCATGTTCACCGCCAACGTACTGGTAGGCAATGCGCCCGACAGCGCGGTGCTGGAGATGGTGCTCGGCCAGTTCAAAGCAGCGTTTACCCGCGACGGCTGGTTTGCGCTGACGGGTGCAGGCTGTCATGCGGAGCTGGACGGCCAGCCGGTCTGGACGGGCTGGCGCACGCCAGTGAAACGCGGACAGGTCCTGTCGCTGGCGATGCCGCAGCGTGGTATGCGCAGCTATCTGGCGGTGCAGGGTGGTTTTGACATCCCCGCGGTGCTTGGCTCTGCCAGTACCGACCTGAAAGCAAAATTTGGCGGATTTCATGGGCGCGCCTTGCAGGATGGCGATCAGGTCCCGCTGGGGAAACCGACGCGTCAGTTCGACCGCAAAGTCGGGGTACGACAACTGCTGTGGGGCAACCGCATTCGCGCCTTGCCTGGTCCGGAGTATCACGAATTCAGTCCCGAAGCGCAGCAGGCGTTCTGGCGCACCGCATGGAAACTCAGCCCGCAAAGTAACCGGATGGGATACCGGCTGGAAGGACGTGAGCTTAAACGTGAGCGCCCGCGCGAGCTGCTGTCACACGGCGTGATGCCAGGTGTGATTCAGGTGCCGCCGAACGGACAGCCCATCGTATTGATGGCGGATGCCCAGACTACCGGTGGTTATCCGCGCATCGCTTCTGTTATCGAAGCCGATCTTTATCACCTGGCGCAAATCCGTCTGGGTGAGCCGATTCACTTTATTCACTGCACCCTGCCGGAAGCGATGCTGGCCCGTCAGCATCAGCAACGCGCTCTGGACCAGATGAAATGGGGACTCAATGAAAATTGATTTAAACGCCGACCTGGGTGAGGGCTGCGCCAGCGATGAAGCGCTGCTGCAACTGGTGAGCTCTGCCAACATCGCCTGTGGCTTTCACGCCGGTGATGCACAGACCATGCTGCAGTCGGTGCGCTGGGCAAAGGCATCCGGCGTCGCCATCGGGGCGCATCCCGCCTTTCCCGATCGCGAGAACTTTGGCCGCAGCGCCATGCAGTTGCCGCCGGAAACGGTCTATGCCCAGATGATCTATCAGATTGGTGCGCTGAAAAGTCTGGCGGAGAGCGAGGGCGCGCGCCTGGTGCATGTTAAGCCACACGGCATGCTCTATAACCAGGCCGCGTCAGACCCGGTGCTGGCTGATGCCATTGCCCGCGCCATCAGGGCGGTGGACAGCCAGCTGATTGTGGTCGGGCTGGCGAATAGCGAATCGATCCGTGCTGCGGCGCATTACGGTTTACACACGCGGGAAGAGGTGTTTGCTGACCGTGGCTATCTCAGCAGCGGTGCGCTGGTGCCGCGCAACCAGCCGGGCGCGCTGATTGAGAATGAACAGCAGGCTATCGATCAGACACTGACAATGGTACGGCAGGGCAAAGTGAAAAGTATCACCGGAGAATGGGTGGCGGTGAACGCGCAGACTGTCTGCTTACATGGCGACGGCGAGCATGCCCTGCAGTTTGCACAGCGGTTACGTGATGCGTTTGCCGACCAGCAGATTCGTGTCACCAGCGCCTGAATAATCACACTTAGCCCGGCTTATGCCGGGTTTTTTAACTCGGGGAAAATCCATGGAAACTGCAGTGAATCTCTGGCCACTACTGGGCATTGCCGCGATCATCGTCGGCTTCGTATTACGTTTTAATCCGGTGCTGGTGGTGATTGTCGCCGGATTTGTCACCGGTCTGGCTGCGATGATGCCGCTGGCGGACATTCTGGAAAAACTCGGCGCAGGGTTTCTTAACACCCGGAACCTGCCGCTGATTCTGCTGCTGCCACTGGCGGTCATTGGCCTGCTGGAACGTCACGGGCTAAAAGAAAGGGCGCAGGCGTGGATTGCTCAGATTAAAACCGCCACCGCCGGACGGCTGCTGATCGTCTACCTGTTTGTGCGTGAAATTACTGCGGCGCTGGGGTTAACCAGTCTTGGCGGACATCCGCAGATGGTGCGTCCGTTACTGGCACCGATGGCGGAGGGCGCCACAGAAAATCGCTATGGCGAGATCTCGCCTGAACTGCGCCATAAGCTGCGCGCCATGTCAGCGGCGACCGATAACGTCGGCCTGTTCTTTGGTGAAGATATCTTCGTGGCATTTGGCGCGATTATCTTTATGCACAACTTTATGCAGGCGTCGGCCGGGATTCAGACTGAGCCGCTGCACATCGCCTTATGGGGCATTCCGACTGCCGTTGCTGCGTTCCTGATCCATTCAGCGCGTCTGGTTCGTCTGGATCGTCAGCTGGCACGTGAGCTGCAGCAGCTCAACAGCCAGGCGCTGAAAGCCAAAGGAGGCCAGTAATGTTTCAGCAACAATATCTGATGTGGCTGGCGGGCATTATCCTGCTGGTGGTGGCTATCCTCTCATGGCGTGACCGCGCTAATCCGCGTCGCTTTACCACCGGACTCTTCTGGGCCTTATATGGCCTGGTTTTTCTGGTCGGTGACTGGACGACGGTGCTGATGAGCAGCCTGATGGGCTCGGACGCGGCGGGCACCCGAATGCTGCACATCACCATCGGTGTCATTGTGGTGATCATGGCGCTGATTGCGGGTTTAGGGGGTGTCCGGCTGGGTCGTTATCATCAGCGCACTAATGAAGAGAAACAGGCAAGCGCACAGCGTCTGCGGAATAAGCTGTTTCTGCCTGCACTGGCGATTCCGGTTGTGACCGTGGTCGGTGTGCTGGCGTTCAACAATATTCCTGGGTTGCAGGATGCGGTGTTCGGTCCCGGTAATCACGCCACGCTGGTGACATTGTTTTCAATGATGGCCGGCTGTGTGATTGGCTGGCTGGTGGCGTTAAAACTGACCCATGAAAAACCGGTACAGTCGATGCAGGAGACCCGTCGCCTGCTGGATTCAATTGGCTGGGCGTTTATCCTGCCGCAGATTCTCGCCACCCTGGGACTGCTGTTTACCGCCGCGGGCGTAGGCAGTGCTATTTCGCATCTGACTGAAACCTGGCTGGCGGTGGATAACCGCTTTATCGCCGTCACCGTCTATGCCGTCGGGATGGCCCTGTTAACCATGGTCATGGGTAACGCGTTTGCGGCATTTCCGATTATTACTGCAGGCGTTGGCATTCCGATTCTGGTGCTGCAGCACGGCGGAAATCCGGCGGTAATGGCGGCGATTGGTATGTTCTCCGGTTACTGCGGCACGCTGATGACGCCGATGGCGGCCAACTTCAATATTGTTCCGGCGGCGCTGCTGGAGCTGCCCGATCGTAACGCGGTCATTAAGGCTCAGATTCCAACCGGTGTGCTACTGTTAATCGTTAACATTTTCCTGCTCTATTTCCTGATGTTTCTGTGAGGCTGCATGAAAACTGTCCTGATGACCGCTTTTGAACCCTTTGGCGGTGAAACGATTAATCCCTCGTGGGAAGCGGTGCGCGCGCTGGAAGGCAAAAAGATTGGCGGAGCGACGATCGTCATCCGACAGCTGCCGGTGGTATTCAGTGAGGTACTTAATGTGCTGAATCAGGCACTGGAAGAGGTTAAACCGGACGCGGTAGTGTCAGTCGGGCAGGCGGGCGGTCGCAGCGACATTACCGTGGAACGTATCGGTATCAATGTCGATGACGCCCGCATCCCGGACAACGCCGGCCAGCAGCCTGTAGACGAACCGATTGTGGCAGGCGGCCCGGCAGCCTATTTTTCCCGTCTGCCCATCAAAGCGATTGTGGCGGCAGTGCGCGACGCGGGGATCCCCGCGTCGGTCTCACAGACCGCCGGGACCTTTACCTGCAATCGGGTGATGTATGGCCTGCTTCACTGGCTTGAGCAGCAAGGGAGTCCGGCGCGGGGTGGCTTTATTCATATTCCTTACCTGCCTGAACAGGCCGCGCAACATCCTGGTGCGCCGAGCATGGCGGTCGCGACCATTATTCAGGCGCTGGAGATTGCGGTGAAGGTGACGCTGGAGACCGGCGAAGATATTAAACAGGCTGGCGGCGCCACCCATTAAGAGGAAGAACGATGCCAGAAGGACCGGAAATTCGCCGCGTGGCGGATAAGCTTGAAGCCGCCATTGTGGGTGAGCCCTTAACGGAAGCGTGGTTTGCGTTTCCTCAGCTCAAGACCTATGAACCTTCACTGATTGGTGAGCAGGTGCAGGCGATTGAGACGCGGGGTAAAGCGCTGCTGACTCATTTCAGCAATGGTCTGACGCTCTACAGTCATAACCAGCTTTATGGTGTCTGGCGCATTGTGAAACCCGATACCGAACTCAATACCACGCGTCAGTTGCGGGTGCGGCTGGCTACAAAGGGTAAAGCGATTCTGCTTTACAGCGCGTCAGATATTGAACTGCTTAACGCTGATACGCTGGCGGCACATCCGTTTCTGACCCGCATCGGACCGGATGTGCTGAACAGCGCGCTGACGGTTGAAGAGGTGCGAGAGCGGCTGCTGTCACCCCGTTTCCGGCGGCGTCAGTTCAGTGGTCTGCTGCTGGATCAGGCTTTTCTGGCCGGGCTGGGAAACTACCTGCGTGCCGAGATTCTCTGGCTGGCGCAGCTGCTGCCAAATCATCGGGCGCAGGATCTCAGTGACGATCAGCTGACTGCTTTCAGCGAGGCGCTGCTGTCAGTGCCGCGTCATGCTTATCGGATGCGTGGAACCATGAAGAAATATCATGAGGAAGCGGCGTTTCAGTTTGAGGTGTTTCATCGGCAGGGCAAGCAATGCCGGCGCTGTGGCACGGTGATTGAGAAGGGCACGCTGTCATCACGGCCGTTTTACTGGTGTCCGGGGTGTCAGAGATAGACAGTAAAGTCAAAAGGGTAAAATGCTCTTACGGCTGACAGAGCCAGGCCCGTGTGAATCTTATAGCAATAAAATAGCTTAACGCGCAGGGAGCATGGTCAGAGGAGGAAAGCGTCCCGCGCCAGGGACAAAAACGCCGGGAGCGTTTTTGAACAACGCAAAGCGTTGGCCCGGAAACGGGCGCACCTCTCGGATGAGGTGCGTAATCGCGCGGGCCGAGCGTGTCATGGATGACGGCTTTTGCGTCTTTCCGATCTGACCATGTTCTCTGCGCAGGCGCGGTATCACAGCCAACCGCCCCCGGTTTTTAAGCAACATCAAGCGGAGAAATCTCCGCCCTCCGAATCTTACTTCTTCAGCTGTGAACTGAATTCGCGCTCAGTATAACCGGTGTAGAGCTGACGCGGACGGGCAATCTTCATGCCTTCGTCGTGCATCTCTTTCCAGTGTGCAATCCAGCCAACAGTACGGGCCATCGCGAAGATCACCGTAAACATGGAGGATGGAATGCCCATCGCTTTCAGAATGATACCGGAGTAGAAGTCCACGTTTGGATAAAGTTTACGCTCGATAAAGTACGGGTCGTTCAGCGCAATGTGTTCCAGCTCCATCGCCACTTCCAGCAGGTCATCCTTCATACCCAGCTCATTCAGCACTTCATGGCAGGTATCGCGCATTACGGTCGCACGTGGATCGTAGTTTTTGTAAACGCGGTGACCAAAGCCCATCAGACGGAATGAGTCATTCTTGTCTTTGGCGCGTTTAACAAATTCCGGGATGTGCTCAACGGTGCTGATCTCTTCCAGCATACGCAGGGTCGCTTCGTTGGCACCGCCGTGCGCCGGTCCCCACAGGGAGGCGATCCCGGCGGCGATACAGGCAAACGGGTTCGCGCCGCTTGAACCGGCGGTACGTACGGTCGACGTAGAGGCGTTCTGCTCATGGTCAGCATGCAGGATCAGGATGCGGTCCATCGCGCGTTCCAGGACCGGATTCACTTTGTACTCTTCGCACGGGGTAGCAAACATCATGTGCAGGAAGTTACCGGCATAGGAGAGGTCGTTGCGAGGATAAACAAATGGCTGGCCGATAGAATATTTGTAACACATTGCTGCCATGGTCGGCATTTTGGAAAGCAGACGGAATGCCGCGATTTCGCGGTGGCGCTCAATGTTTACATCCAGCGAATCGTGGTAAAACGCAGCCAGAGCACCCGTAACACCGCACATTACCGCCATCGGATGTGAGTCACGACGGAAGCCGTGGAACAGGCGGGTAATCTGCTCATGAATCATGGTGTGGCGGGTAACAGTGGTGCGGAACTCATCAAACTGTTTCTGGTTCGGTGCTTCGCCATTCAGCAGAATGTAGCAGACTTCCAGATAGTTAGAGTGGGTCGCCAGCTCAGAAATAGGGAAACCACGGTGTAGCAGGATACCTTCATCACCATCAATAAAGGTGATGGCAGATTCGCAGGACGCAGTAGACGTAAAACCGGGATCGAAGGTGAACAGGCCACTTGAACCCAGAGCGCGGACATCAACCACATCCTGGCCCAGCGTACCTTTCAGCACGTCCAGTTCAATAGATGTTCCATCTTGCAGGGTTAGCGTTACTTTTTTATCTGTCATTTTCGTCTCCATAGCGCCTTATGTAGGTAAGGATCTTTAGACACCTGAAACGCGTTCATGTTGCGGTTGGCAAAACTACACAGTATCACTCTGCGGGGATAAAGCGGGTGCAGGGTACAGAGTGAGCGGCGCGTTCCCAGCGGGAACCGGTGAGCCATGGACATGCTGCATATCGCGGTTGTTAAAGATCCGGTCAGGACATAACTTCTTGGTAACCAATAACCTGATGCTTTTTAAAGCTCATTATCGCAATGTTACATAACTTGCGCTTAGGGGAAAGTGTATCCCCATAACTTTTGTGCATCATAGGAATTTATAGGCTTAGTTTGTAACTGAATTGTTGAACTATTGTCAAATCAGATAATTAAAATTGTATCAATTGTGAAAATCGTGAGTATGATCACTGTTCTACCTAAAATATACCAAAGAGTTTGTAGGGGAATTGTAATCAGAATGTGATCCTCCTATACTCCAGGCAGGTCTCCGGAACACCCTGACACCAGGAGCCACCCAGCGTTTACTACCGCGTCAATTAACACTGGATGTTGCTTTATTGGTGACGGTTAAAGTCTGCCACGCGTTGTGATTAGACTCCGCCTCAGGTCCGGAGGAAGCAAAATAAAAAAGAGCTGTGTGGGCAAAACCGTGAAAAAACAAAGACCTGTCAACTTGGATCTCTCGACGATCCGGTTTCCCGTTACTGCAATAACGTCCATTCTTCACCGCGTCTCCGGCGTAATCACATTGGTTGCTATTGGCATCCTGCTGTGGCTACTCGGTCTCTCTCTCTCTTCTCCTGAAGGTTTCCAGCACGCTGCATCCATCATGGACGGCTTCTTCGCGAAGTTCATCATGTGGGGCATTTTAACGGCGCTGGCCTATCACGCGGTGAGCGGGATTCGTCATATGTTGATGGATTTTGGTTATCTGGCCGAAACGCTGGAATCAGGTAAGCGTTCCGCTCATATGACTTTTGTGATCACTGTCGTGCTGGCAATTCTGGCGGGAGTCCTCGTATGGTAAGCAATGCATCCGCGTTGGGTCGCAACGGCATTCAGGACTGGCTGCTGCTGCGGGCAACGGCAATCCTCATTACGCTCTACATCGTCTACATCCTCGGTTTCGTTGTGATGACAGACACGCTGACCTATGACCTGTGGCGTGGCTTCTTCGCGTCCGCATTCACCAAAGTGTTCACGCTGCTGACGCTGTTCTCCATTCTGGTCCACGGCTGGATCGGGATGTGGCAGGTGTTAACAGACTACGTCAAATCGCTGCCGGTTCGCTTGCTGTTGCAGTTTGTGATTGTCGTGGCGCTGTTGTGGTATGCGATTTATGGCTTTGTTGTGGTGTGGGGTGTGTAAATGAGTTTGCCAATCAGAGAGTTCGATGCCGTGGTAATCGGCGCAGGTGGCGCAGGAATGCGGGCCGCACTGCAAATCTCCCAGGGCGGCCAGACCTGCGCTCTGTTATCTAAAGTTTTCCCGACCCGTTCCCACACAGTATCTGCGCAGGGCGGTATTACCGTTGCGCTGGGTAATACCCATGAAGATAACTGGGAATGGCATATGTACGACACCGTCAAAGGGTCCGACTACATCGGTGACCAGGACGCGATTGAATATATGTGCAAAACCGGCCCGGAAGCGATTCTGGAACTGGAGCACATGGGCCTGCCTTTCTCGCGTCTGGAAGATGGTCGTGTTTATCAGCGTCCGTTTGGTGGTCAGTCGAAGAATTTCGGTGGCGAGCAGGCGGCACGTACCGCGGCCGCAGCTGACCGTACTGGTCACGCGTTGCTGCACACGCTTTATCAGCAGAACCTGAAAAACAAAACCACCATCTTCTCTGAGTGGTATGCACTGGATCTGGTGAAAAATGCCGATGGCGCAGTCGTTGGATGTACCGCAATCTGCATCGAAACCGGCGAAACCGTTTATTTCAAAGCGAAAGCGACCATTCTGGCAACCGGCGGCGCAGGCCGTATTTACCAGTCCACCACCAATGCGCATATCAACACCGGTGACGGCGTCGGTATGGCACTGCGTGCGGGCGTGCCGGTGCAGGATATGGAGATGTGGCAGTTCCACCCAACCGGTATCGCCGGTGCGGGCGTGCTGGTCACAGAAGGCTGTCGTGGTGAAGGCGGCTATCTGCTGAACAAACATGGCGAACGCTTCATGGAGCGTTATGCGCCAAATGCCAAAGATCTGGCGGGCCGCGACGTGGTTGCGCGCTCAATGATGATTGAAATTCGTGAAGGTCGCGGCTGTGATGGCCCATGGGGTCCGCATCTGAAGCTGAAACTGGATCACCTCGGTAAAGAGGTGCTTGAGTCACGTCTGCCAGGCATCCTTGAGCTGTCTCGCACCTTTGCCCATGCCGATCCGATTAAAGAGCCGATTCCGGTTATTCCAACCTGCCACTACATGATGGGCGGTATTCCGACCAAAGTGACCGGTCAGGCACTGCGCGTGAATGAGCAGGGCGAAGATGTGGTGATTCCAGGCCTGTTCGCTGTCGGCGAAATTGCCTGTGTATCCGTCCATGGTGCCAACCGTCTGGGCGGTAACTCACTGCTCGACCTGGTGGTCTTTGGCCGTGCAGCCGGTCTGCATCTGCTGGAGAGTATTAAAGAGCAGGGCGACCTGCGCGATGCTTCTGAAGATGAGATTGCCGTAGCGATGGCGCGCTTCAACCGCTGGGAAAACAATACTACCGGTGAAGATCCGGTTGAGATTCGTAAAGCGCTGCAACGCTGCATGCAGAACAACTTCTCTGTATTCCGCGAAGGCGACGCAATGGCGCAGGGTCTGAAAGAGCTGAAAGAGATTCGCGAGCGTCTGAAGTCAGCGCGTCTGGATGACCGCTCACCAGATTTCAATACGCAGCGTATTGAGTGCCTTGAGCTGGATAACCTGATGGAGACGGCTTTTGCCACGGCGGTAGCGGCTAACTATCGCACCGAGAGCCGCGGTGCACACAGTCGCTTCGACTTCCCGGATCGTGATGATGAAAACTGGCTGTGCCACAGTCTTTATGTCCCGGAAACCGAAAGCATGACGCGCCGTGAGGTGAACATGCAGCCGAAACTGCGCGCGGCGTTCCCGCCGAAAGTGCGTACCTACTAATTTCGGAGACGATCATGAGACTTGAGTTTTCAATTTATCGCTACAATCCGGACGTCGATGACAAGCCGCGCATGCAGGATTACACCCTGGAGTCGGAAGACGGTCGCGACATGATGTTGCTGGATGCGCTGATTCGCCTGAAAGAGAAAGATCCAACGCTGGCGTTTCGTCGCTCCTGCCGCGAAGGCGTCTGCGGCTCTGATGGCCTCAACATGAACGGTAAAAACGGACTGGCCTGTATTACGCCCGTCTCGGCATTGGGCAACGGCAAACAGAAAATTGTTATCCGTCCGCTGCCAGGTTTACCGGTAGTGCGTGACCTGGTCGTAGACATGAGCCAGTTTTATGCACAGTATGAGAAAATTAAGCCTTTCCTGCTGAATGATGGCGAGAACCCGCCAGCACGTGAGCATCTGCAGTCACCGGATGAGCGCGAACACCTGGATGGTTTGTATGAATGTATTCTCTGTGCCTGCTGCTCAACCTCATGCCCATCTTTCTGGTGGAACCCTGAGAAGTTCATCGGTCCTGCTGGCCTGCTGGCAGCATACCGCTTCCTGATTGACAGCCGCGACACGGAAACCGAAGCGCGTCTCGACAATCTGAATGATGCTTTCAGCGTATTCCGCTGCCACAGCATCATGAACTGTGTGAGTGTCTGTCCGAAAGGGCTTAACCCGACGCGCGCCATCGGCCATATCAAGTCGATGCTGCTGCAGCGCGGCGCATAAGTTATCTCCGCCGGGAACCTCAGGTTCCCGGTGTTTTACGGAAGCCTCTGTAAGCGCGGTGACTACCACGTTTACAAAGGTTCCCTTACGGGCCACGCGCGCTGCGCAAAGTGCTCGTATCGCTGAACTCACTACGGCAAACCGCGAAAGCGGCAACAAATGAAACCTCAAAAAAGCATAGCAATGCTTAAGGGATCACAATGCAGAACAGCGCGATGAAGCCCTGGCTGGACTCTTCCTGGCTGGCCGGCGCGAATCAGTCTTACATAGAGCAGCTCTATGAGGATTTCCTGACCGATCCTGACTCTGTCGATGCAGTGTGGCGCTCGATGTTCCAGCAGTTACCGGGCACCGGAATGAAACCTGAGCAGTTTCACTCCACCACACGTGAGTACTTCCGTCGCCTGGCGAAAGATGCATCTCGTTACACCTCATCTGTCTCCGATCCGGAAACCAACTCCAAGCAAGTGAAAGTGCTGCAGCTGATTAACGCGTTTCGTTTCCGCGGTCATCAGCATGCCAATCTTGATCCGCTCGGCCTGTGGAAACAGGACCGTGTCGCCGATCTCGATCCCGCTTTTCACGACCTGACCGAGGCCGATTTTCAGGAAAGCTTTAACGTAGGTTCATTTGCCATTGGCAAAGACACCATGAAGCTGGCCGATCTCTTCCAGGCGCTGACGCAGACTTACTGCGGCTCGATTGGTGCAGAATATATGCACATCAACAACACCGATGAAAAACGCTGGATCCAGCAGCGTCTTGAGTCGGTTGCGGGCCGTGCAGCGTTCAGCAACGAAGAGAAAAAAGGTTTCCTGAAAGAGCTGACTGCGGCAGAAGGGCTGGAAAAATACCTTGGGGCGAAATTCCCGGGTGCCAAACGCTTCTCGCTGGAAGGCGGCGATGCGCTGGTTCCGATGCTGCGCGAAATGATTCGTCACGCCGGCAAGAGCGGTACCCGTGAAGTGGTACTGGGTATGGCGCACCGTGGTCGTCTCAACGTGCTGATCAACGTGCTGGGCAAAAAGCCGCAGGATCTGTTCGACGAGTTCGCCGGTAAGCATAAAGAACATCTGGGCACCGGTGACGTGAAGTACCACATGGGCTTCTCCTCTGACGTGGAAACCGAAGGCGGCCTGGTTCACCTGGCGCTGGCGTTTAACCCGTCACACCTGGAGATCGTCAGCCCGGTGGTTATGGGTTCTGTGCGTGCCCGTCTGGATCGTCTGGATGAGCCAGCCAGCAATAAAGTTTTACCGATCACCATTCATGGTGATGCGGCCGTGATTGGTCAGGGCGTGGTTCAGGAAACCCTGAACATGTCACAGGCGCGCGGTTATGAAGTGGGTGGTACGGTTCGCATCGTTATCAACAACCAGGTTGGCTTTACAACGTCCAACCCTAAAGATGCGCGTTCTACCCCTTACTGCACCGACATCGGCAAAATGGTGCTGGCACCGATTTTCCATGTCAATGCTGACGATCCGGAAGCGGTCGCGTTTGTGACCCGTCTGGCGCTCGATTACCGCAACACCTTTAAGCGCGATGTGTTTATCGATCTGGTCTGCTATCGCCGTCATGGTCATAACGAGGCGGATGAGCCAAGTGCGACCCAGCCGCTGATGTATCAGAAAATCAAAAAACACCCGACGCCGCGCAAAATCTACGCCGACCGTCTGGAAGGTGAAGCCGTTGCCACGCAGGAAGATGCGACCGAAATGGTCAATCTCTACCGTGACGCGCTGGATGCGGGCGAGTGCGTGGTGCCGGAATGGCGTCCAATGAGTCTCCACTCCTTTACCTGGTCACCTTACCTGAATCATGAGTGGGATGAGCCTTATCCGGCGCAGGTCGACATGAAACGTCTGAAGGAACTGGCGCTGCGTATCAGCCAGGTGCCTGAAGAGGTGGAAGTGCAGTCGCGTGTTGCCAAGATTTATAACGACCGTCGTCTGATGGCTGAAGGCGAAAAGGCCTTCGACTGGGGCGGCGCGGAAAATCTGGCCTACGCCACGCTGGTTGATGAAGGTATTCCGGTTCGCCTGTCGGGCGAAGATACCGGTCGCGGTACTTTCTTCCACCGTCATGCGGTGGTTCATAACCAGGCGAACGGCTCAACCTATACTCCTCTGCATCATGTGCACAGTGGTCAGGGTCAGTTCAAAGTGTGGGACTCCGTGCTGTCAGAAGAGGCGGTACTGGCCTTTGAATATGGCTACGCCACCGCAGAGCCGCGCATCCTGACCATCTGGGAAGCGCAGTTTGGTGACTTCGCCAACGGTGCACAGGTTGTTATTGACCAGTTCATCAGTTCCGGTGAGCAGAAATGGGGCCGTATGTGTGGCCTGGTGATGCTGCTGCCGCACGGTTATGAAGGTCAGGGCCCGGAGCACTCCTCTGCGCGTCTGGAGCGTTATCTGCAACTTTGCGCTGAGCAGAACATGCAGGTTTGCGTGCCGTCTACACCCGCACAGGTTTACCATATGCTGCGTCGTCAGGCGCTGCGCGGTATGCGTCGTCCATTGATTGTGATGTCACCAAAATCTCTGCTGCGCCATCCGCTGGCTATTTCCACGCTGGATGAACTGGCGAATGGCAGCTTCCAGCCTGCGATTGGTGAAGTCGATGATCTGGATCCGCAGGGCGTTAAACGCGTCGTACTGTGCTCCGGTAAAGTGTATTACGACCTGCTTGAGCAGCGTCGTAAAAATGAGCAGACCGATGTGGCTATCGTGCGCATCGAACAGCTTTATCCGTTCCCGCATCAAGCGGTTCAGGAAGCATTGAAAGCGTATTCTCACGTACAGGATTTTGTCTGGTGTCAGGAAGAGCCACTGAATCAGGGCGCCTGGTACTGCAGCCAGCATCATTTCCGTGAAGTTGTGCCATTTGGTGCCACTTTACGTTATGCAGGCCGCCCGGCCTCCGCCTCACCGGCCGTGGGTTACATGTCCGTACACCAACAACAGCAGCAAGACCTGGTTAATGACGCGCTGAACGTTAATTAATTAAAAGGAAAGATAATGAGTAGCGTAGATATTCTCGTTCCCGACCTGCCTGAATCGGTTGCCGATGCCTCAGTGGCAACCTGGCACAAAAAACCAGGCGATGCAGTCACTCGCGATGAAGTGCTGGTCGAAATCGAAACCGATAAAGTGGTGCTGGAAGTACCAGCCTCTGCTGACGGTATCCTGGAAGCCGTTCTGGAAGATGAGGGTGCCACTGTTACCTCCCGCCAGATCCTGGGTCGTCTGAAAGAGGGCAATAGCGCCGGTAAAGAGAGCAGCGCGAAGTCTGAAAGCAAAGAGTCTACCCCGGCTCAGCGTCAGACTGCGTCACTGGAAGAAGAGAGCAACGATGCGCTCAGCCCGGCTATCCGCCGCCTGATTGCAGAGCACAATCTCGACGCCTCTCAGATTAAAGGCAGCGGTGTTGGCGGACGTCTGACCCGTGAAGATGTTGAAAAACACCTGGCCAACAAGCCGCAGGCTGCTAAAGCGGCAGCACCTGCTGCTGATGCGGCTACCGCGCAGCAGCCAGTGGCTAACCGCAGCGAAAAACGCGTGCCGATGACGCGTCTGCGTAAGCGCGTTGCCGAGCGTCTGCTGGAAGCGAAGAACAGCACCGCGATGCTGACCACCTTCAACGAAATCAACATGAAGCCCATCATGGATCTGCGCAAGCAGTATGGTGAGGCGTTCGAGAAGCGTCACGGTGTGCGTCTGGGCTTTATGTCCTTCTACATCAAAGCGGTTGTTGAAGCGCTGAAACGCTATCCGGAAGTGAACGCTTCTATCGATGGAGAAGATGTGGTTTACCACAACTACTTCGACGTCAGCATTGCGGTCTCTACACCACGTGGTCTGGTTACGCCAGTCCTGCGTGACGTTGATGCGCTGAGCATGGCGGACATCGAGAAGAAAATCAAAGAGCTGGCAGTGAAAGGCCGTGACGGCAAGCTGACAGTGGAAGATCTGACCGGCGGTAACTTCACCATTACCAACGGCGGCGTCTTTGGTTCACTGATGTCTACCCCGATCATCAACCCACCGCAGAGCGCCATCCTGGGCATGCACGCCATCAAGGATCGCCCGATGGCGGTCAATGGTCAGGTTGTAGTGCTGCCAATGATGTATCTGGCGCTCTCCTACGACCACCGTCTGATCGATGGCCGTGAATCAGTTGGTTATCTGGTTGCAGTGAAAGAGATGCTGGAAGATCCGGCGCGCCTGCTGCTGGATGTCTGATTTTCACCGGGCGCGCCTGGCGCGCCCAACCTCAATACTCTTTTCAGACCTGAATGGATAGAACATCATGAACTTACACGAATACCAGGCGAAACAACTGTTTGCACGGTATGGCATGCCTGCACCAACGGGTTACGCCTGTACTACACCACGTGAAGCGGAAGAAGCTGCCTCTAAAATTGGCGCAGGCCCGTGGGTAGTTAAATGTCAGGTTCATGCCGGTGGCCGCGGTAAAGCGGGCGGTGTGAAAGTAGTTAACAGCAAAGAAGAGATTCGCGCCTTTGCTGAAAACTGGCTGGGCAAACGCCTGGTGACCTATCAAACTGATGCAAACGGCCAGCCGGTAAACCAGATTCTGGTTGAAGCAGCGACCGATATCGACCAGGAGCTCTATCTGGGCGCTGTGGTCGATCGCGCAACGCGTCGCGTCATTTTCATGGCGTCGACTGAAGGCGGCGTGGAAATTGAAAAAGTGGCGGAAGAGACCCCGCACCTGATCCATAAAATGGCGCTGGATCCGCTGACCGGTCCGCAGCCTTACCAGGGCCGTGAGCTGGCATTCAAACTTGGCCTGACTGGCAAGCTGGTTGGTCAGTTCACCAAGATCTTCATGGGTCTGGCGACACTGTTCCTGGAGCGCGATCTGGCGATGGTTGAGATCAACCCGCTGGTGATTACCAAGCAGGGCGACCTGATCTGCCTGGACGGTAAACTGGGTGCCGATGGCAATGCCCTGTTCCGTCAGCCAGAACTGCGTGAAATGCGCGACCCAAGCCAGGAAGATCCACGTGAAGCACATGCGACACAGTGGGAACTGAACTATGTTGCGCTGGAAGGCAACATCGGTTGTATGGTTAACGGCGCAGGTCTGGCGATGGGTACCATGGACATCGTTAAGCACCATGGCGGTCAGCCAGCCAACTTCCTTGATGTCGGCGGCGGCGCGACCAAAGAGCGCGTAACCGAAGCCTTCAAAATCATCCTGTCTGACGATGCGGTTAAAGCCGTTTTCGTTAACATCTTCGGCGGTATCGTACGCTGTGACCTGATTGCCGACGGCATCATCGGCGCAGTGGCTGAAGTGGGTGTGAACGTGCCAGTAGTGGTACGTCTGGAAGGTAACAATGCCGAGCTGGGCGCCCAGAAACTGGCGGACAGCGGTCTGAACATCATTGCAGCAACCAGCCTGACAGACGCCGCACAGCGTGTTGTTGCTGCCGCGGAGGGTAAATAATGTCCATTCTGATCGACAAAAACACCAAAGTCATTTGCCAGGGTTTCACCGGTGGCCAGGGGACTTTCCATTCTGAGCAGGCGCTGGCTTACGGCACCCAACTGGTTGGCGGCGTGACGCCAGGCAAAGGCGGCACGACTCACCTCGGCCTGCCGGTGTTCAATACCGTGCGCGAAGCCGTAGAAGCGACGGGCGCAACTGCCACCGTGATCTATGTCCCCGCACCATTCTGTAAAGATGGCATCCTGGAAGCGATCGAAGCGGGCATCAAACTGATCATCACCATCACCGAAGGTATTCCGACCCTGGATATGCTGACCGTGAAAGTGAAGCTGGATGAAGCAGGCGTGCGGATGATCGGTCCAAACTGCCCGGGTGTTATCACCCCTGGCGAATGTAAGATCGGCATCATGCCGGGCCACATTCACCAGCCGGGCCGCGTTGGTATCGTATCGCGTTCAGGTACGCTGACCTATGAAGCGGTTAAGCAGACCACTGACATCGGCTACGGCCAGTCAACCTGCGTCGGCATCGGCGGTGACCCGATCCCAGGCTCTAACTTCATCGACATTCTGAAAATGTTCCAGGATGATCCACAGACTGAAGTTATCGTGATGATCGGTGAAATCGGCGGTAGCGCTGAAGAAGAAGCCGCAGCCTTCATTAAAGAGCACGTGACCAAACCGGTTGTGGGCTATATTGCTGGCGTAACCGCGCCAAAAGGCAAGCGTATGGGCCATGCAGGCGCCATCATTGCCGGTGGTAAAGGCACAGCAGATGAGAAATTTGCTGCGCTGGAAGCGGCAGGCGTGAAAACCGTTCGCAGCCTGGCTGATATCGGTGATGCAGTTAAAGCCGTATTACCGGCCAAATAAGTCAGCGTCATCTGAAACTAAGCCACCTTCGGGTGGCTTTTTTTATGTCCGTTATCAACGGGCATAATGCTGGCAGTGAAAGCGAAGAATACGTTGTTAAATAACCTGCTCACCGTTTATCACGTTAAGAAAAAGTGGCAAAGGTAAACTATTTCTTCACATCTTATTTCATTAATGACAATTTTTTAACAGGAAACTGACCCAGCTCTATCTGGAAACTTATTACGTTAATCCAGATCAATAAATCACGTTTTATATCCAACTATATCTCTGGCAAAGCGCAACGCTAAGGGCGTAAATTGCGCTGCATCAATCCAGCCTTTTACACAAATTTTCATACGTCTGCTCAACCCGGGATGACACCCACTTTTCTCCTGTTAAAGCAGCCGTTAATAAAGCGCTGATTGACATTTTTCAGAGCTGCTTCATTCGTTACTCGCCTTTTCGGGCAGCTCACAGACCTGTTCTGCTGGTAATAAAAAACTGGAATCAATAAACAGTCGTTCCTGACTCCGATTACGTTCGATCTGATCGCGCGCGTGACGGAGACAAAGCGAGGAGCAAGGAGTCCTTATGTTAGATATCGTCGAGCTGTCGCGGTTACAGTTTGCCTTAACGGCGATGTACCATTTTCTGTTCGTCCCTTTAACGCTGGGTATGGCGTTTCTGCTGGCGATCATGGAAACGGTCTATGTCCTGAGCGGTAAACAAATTTATAAAGATATGACGAAGTTCTGGGGCAAGTTATTTGGTATTAACTTTGCGCTGGGCGTCGCTACCGGACTGACCATGGAATTTCAGTTCGGGACAAACTGGTCATATTACTCTCACTACGTCGGCGATATCTTCGGCGCGCCGCTCGCCATTGAAGGTCTGATGGCGTTCTTCCTGGAATCGACCTTTGTCGGGCTGTTCTTTTTTGGCTGGGATCGGCTGGGTAAAGTGCAGCACATGGCGGTGACCTGGCTGGTCGCCCTGGGCTCGAATATGTCTGCGTTGTGGATTCTGGTCGCCAACGGCTGGATGCAGAACCCTATCGCTTCAGAGTTCAACTTTGAAACCATGCGCATGGAGATGGTCAGCTTCTCAGAGCTGGTGCTGAACCCGGTGGCACAGGTGAAATTCGTTCACACCGTCGCGGCCGGTTACACCACAGGCGCGATGTTTATCATGGGCATCAGTGCCTGGTACATGCTGAAAGGCCGCGACTTCGCCTTTGCTAAACGCTCGTTTGCTATTGCGGCCAGCTTTGGCATGGCGGCGGTGCTGTCAGTGATCGTGCTGGGTGATGAGTCTGGTTATGAAATGGGTGATGTGCAGAAAACCAAGCTGGCCGCGATTGAAGCGGAGTGGGAAACCCAGCCGGCGCCGGCGTCCTTTACCCTGTTTGGCTTGCCCGATCAGGCCACTCAGGAGAACCGGTACGCCATTCAGATTCCCTGGCTGCTGGGCCTGATTGCCACCCGATCCACGGATACGCCGGTGACGGGCCTGAAAGAGTTAATGGCACAGCATGAAGTACGCATCCGCAACGGCATGAAAGCCTACGCCTTGCTGAACGAACTGCGCGGTGGCAGTCAGGATCAGGCGGTACGGGACGCGTTCAACAGTCACAAACAGGATCTCGGTTACGGTCTGCTGCTGAAACGCTATACCGATAACGTGGCGGATGCGACAGAAGCGCAGATCAAACAGGCGACGCAGGACTCTATCCCGCGTGTTGCCCCGCTTTATTTCGCCTTCCGTATCATGGTGCTGTGTGGTGTTCTGCTGCTGGGCATTATCGCGCTGGCTTTCTGGAGCGTGTTGCGTAACCGCATCGGTAAAAATCGCTGGTTACTGAAAGCGGCGCTGTTTGGTATCCCGCTGCCGTGGATCGCAATCGAATCCGGCTGGTTCGTCGCGGAATATGGTCGTCAGCCCTGGGCAATCGGTGAAGTTCTGCCGACTGCGGTGGCGAACTCTTCTCTGACTGTAGGCGATCTGTTGTTCTCGATGATCCTGATTTGCGGACTCTACACGCTGTTCCTGGTGGCTGAGATGTACCTGATGTTCAAATTCGCCCGCCTTGGGCCGAGCAGCCTGAAAACCGGGCGTTATCATCATGAGCAGATCACGGCAACCACGCAGCCGGTTCGGGGATAAGGAGAGCGACCATGTTTAATTATGAAGTTCTGCGCTTTGTCTGGTGGCTGTTGATTGGCGTGCTGCTAATCGGCTTTGCTGTCGCAGATGGTTTTGATATGGGCGTCGGCATGCTGACGCGCATTCTGGGTCGCACCGATACTGAGCGTCGCATTATGATTAACAGTATCGCCCCGCACTGGGACGGCAACCAGGTCTGGCTTATCACTGCCGGTGGCGCACTGTTTGCCGCCTGGCCGATGGTCTATGCGGCGGCCTTTTCTGGCTTCTACGTTGCCATGATTCTGGTGCTCGCCTCGCTGTTCTTCCGTCCGGTTGGCTTCGATTACCGCTCGAAGATTGAAGACAACCGCTGGCGCGGTGCCTGGGACTGGGGCATCTTCATCGGCAGCTTCGTACCGCCGCTGGTCATTGGCGTGGCGTTTGGCAACCTGTTACAGGGCGTGCCGTTCCATGCCGATGAGTATCTGCGTCTGTTCTACACCGGCAACTTCTTCCAGCTGCTGAATCCGTTTGGCCTGCTGGCTGGTGTGGTCAGCGTAGCGATGATTCTGGCACAGGGCGCAACCTATCTGCAGATGCGCACCACGGGCGAACTGCATCTGCGTTCACGCACCGCAGCACAACTTGCCGCCCTGGTGATGATGGCCTGCTTCATCCTGGCCGGTGTCTGGGTGAAATATGGTATTGATGGCTATGTGGTGACCAGCACGATGGATCACTTTGCTGCCTCTAACCCACTGGGTAAAACGGTAGTGCGTGAGGCAGGTGCCTGGATGGTCAACTTCCAGAACCATCCTGTGCTGTGGCTGTTCCCGCTGCTGGGCGTGGTGTTGCCGCTGCTGACCATACTTTGCTCGCGGGTTGAGAAGGGCGCCTGGGCATTCCTGTTCTCTTCACTGACGCTGGCCTGCGTCATCATGACCGCCGGCATTGCGATGTTCCCGTTCATCATGCCATCCAGCACCGTGCCGGGTACCAGCCTGACGATGTGGGATGCAACGTCCAGCCTGCTGACGCTGCAAACGATGACCGTTGCCGCCGCTATCTTTGTTCCAATCATTCTGATTTACACCACCTGGTGTTACTGGAAGATGTTTGGTCGTATTACCAAAGAGCATATTGAAAGCAACAGTCACTCACTCTATTAATTAAGGAGAAGTCGCATGTGGTATTTTGCCTGGATTCTCGGCACGTTGCTGGCCTGTGCCTTTGGTATCGTGACCGCGCTGGCGATTGAACACGTTGAAGCGCAGGATGAGTCTCACTGATGCGTACGCCAATTCGGATGCTGTATGATCTGATGGATAAGGGCCCGTTACGGGCTCTTTCACTGCTGCTGGCGCTGCTGGCGGCTGGCGGCGTGATGTGGGACCCGACCCGCTTTGCTAACCACGCGGGTCAGCTGCCTGCGCTGCAGGGTCTGGTGCTGATCTGGGCGGTCTGCAGTGGTGTGATTCACGGTACAGGCTTCCGGCCACAGCAAACCCGATGGCAGGCGCTGTTTAGCCCGTTACCCGCCATGCTGGTGTTATTTATCGCGCTTTACCGTTTTTACCTGTAACACCCCACCTCACCAGCGCTGTCAGTGAATATTTGTCAGCGTCTGGTCAATTAATCTTCCTGAAATCGTTCCATTTGTTACCGAGCGATAATTATTTTCGCCTGGCTCTGACGAGCCATTCCCAACCCCAATTCTCTTGCGTATAGTAGCAACGTTTAAAACGAGGCCGGGATGTAGAGTGAGTACAACGCTGTTTCGCTGGCCGGTTCGGGTCTACTACGAAGATACTGATGCCGGTGGTGTGGTTTATCACGCCAGCTATATCGCTTTTTATGAACGAGCACGTACCGAAATGTTGCGACAGCACCATTTCAATCAGCAGATGCTGTTAGAACAGCAGATCGCTTTTGTGGTACGGCGCATCACGGTGGACTATCTTGCAGCGGCGCGTCTTGATGACCTTCTGGAGATCCAGAGCGAGGTCACCTCAATGACTCGGGCTACCATGACGTTCACTCAGCGTATCGTGAATACTGAAGGCAAAGTGCTCAATGAGGCAGAGGTCCTGATTGCCTGCATTAACCCTCATCTAATGAAGCCGATTGCGCTTCCCAAGTCTATTGTCGCGGAGTTCAAGCAGTGACTGACATGAACATTCTTGATTTGTTCCTGAAGGCGAGCCTTCTGGTCAAACTTATCATGTTGATTTTGATCGGCTTTTCTATTGCCTCCTGGGCCATTATTATTCAGCGCACACGTATTCTGAATGCGGCGGGAAGAGAAGCTGAGGCATTTGAAGACAAATTCTGGTCCGGCATCGAACTCTCCCGACTGTATCAGGAGAGCCAGGAGCGTCGGGAAGAGCTGGGCGGCTCGGAGCAGATTTTCTACTCCGGCTTTAAAGAGTTCGCCCGACTGCACCGCGCTAACAATCATGCGCCGGAGGCAGTTATTGATGGTGCAAGCCGTGCGATGCGCATCTCAATGAACCGTGAGCTGGAAGCGCTGGAAAACCACATTCCGTTCCTCGGTACTGTCGGTTCAATCAGTCCCTATATCGGGCTGTTCGGTACTGTCTGGGGGATCATGCACGCCTTTATCGCGCTGGGCGCGGTGAAGCAGGCAACACTGCAGATGGTGGCACCGGGTATCGCTGAAGCATTGATTGCAACCGCAATCGGTCTGTTTGCGGCAATTCCGGCGGTAATGGCGTACAACCGTCTGAACCAGCGCGTCAACAAACTGGAGCAGGGCTACGACAACTTCATGGAAGAGTTCACTGCCATTCTGCATCGCCAGGCTTTCTCCAGCGATAGCGCTAAGTAAATAGAGGTTAATGATGGCCAGAGTACGTGGTCGCAAACGCCGCGACCTGAAGTCGGAAATCAACATCGTTCCGCTACTGGACGTCCTGTTGGTGCTGCTGCTGATCTTCATGGCAACGGCACCCATTATTACCCAGAGCGTGGAAGTGGATCTGCCTGATGCGACCGACTCTAAAACCGTTTCCAGCGATGATAATCCGCCGGTAATTGTTGAAGTGGCGGGCGTGGGGCAGTACAGCCTGGTCGTGGATCACGATCGTATGGATCAGCTCCCCCCCGAGCAGGTGATCAGCGAAGCGCAGCGTCGACTGGAAGCAAATCCTAAGACGGTGTTTTTGATTGGGGGCGCGAAAGAAGTGCCTTACGATGAAATCATTAAAGCGCTCAACCTGCTGCACCAGGCGGGTGTTAAATCTGTCGGTTTGATGACGCAGCCGATTTAAAATCGAACCGTTTTTTGGGAACCGAGTGTGTCGAAGGCAACCGAGCAAAACGAGAAGTTAAAGCGCGCGATAATCATTTCGGTGATTCTGCATATCGTGTTGATCGCGCTGCTGATTTGGAGCTCGTTTAATGAGCACGTTGACCCCAGCAGTGCGGGTGGCGGAGGCAGCGATATTGATGCTGTGATGGTCGATCCCGGTGCCGTCGTGAGTCAATACAATCGTCAGCAGAACCAGCAAAGCGACAGCCAGCGGGCTGAGCAACAGCGTAAAAAGCAGGCGCAGCAGCAGGCAGAAGAGCTGCAACAGAAACAGGCTGCTGAACAGCAGCGTCTGAAAGCGCTGGAAAAAGAGCGTTTAGCCGCGCAGGAAACCGCGAAAGAAGAGGCTAAACAGCAGGCTGAGCAGCAGAAAGCGGCAGAAGACGCCGCGAAACAGGCTCAGGAACAGCAGAAAACCGCCGAAGCGGCAGCAGCTAAAGCTAAAGCGGATGCGAAAGCACAGGCGGATGCTCAGGCTAAAGCGACTGCTGAGCAGGCGAAGCAGGCCGCAGCCGAAGCAAAGAAGCAGGCTGATCAACAGGCGAAAGCCGCTGCTGCCGCTGCGGCAAAAGAGAAAGCCGTTGCGGAGGCGAAGGCGAAGTCGGAAGCGGATGCAAAAGCGGCGGCTGAGGCCAAAGTGAAGGCGGCTGCGGATGCCAAAGCTAAAGCCGCCGAAGAAGCGAAAGAGAAAGCCGCAGAAGCGAAAGAAAAAGCTGCTGAGGCAGCAAAAGAGAAAGCCGCTGAAGCCGCTAAAGAAAAAGCCGAAGCCGCCAAAGAAGCTGCCAAAGAGAAAGCTGAGGCGGCGAAAGAGGCCGCTAAAGAGAAGGCGGAAGCGGCTGCTAAGGCGAAAGCCGATGCGGCTGCCAAAGCGAAGGCTGAGGCTGCCGCTAAAGCCAAAGCAGATGCCAAAGCGAAAGCTGCCGCCGATGCGGCCAATGACAGCGATGTTGATGATTTGCTGGGTGGACTCACTTCCGGTAAAAATGCACCGAAAAGCGGCACCTCAGGTGGCGCAGCGGGGCAGGGCAACCAGAAGAAAGCGGGGGCATCGGGCGCTGAGATCAACTCCTACATGGGTCAGGTGGTGAGTGCGATTCAGAGCCGATTCTACGATGCCGATCTGTATCGCGGAAAAACCTGTGATTTGCGGATTAAACTTGCGCCTGATGGCTTGTTGATTGATGTTAAGTCAGAGGGTGGTGATCCCGCGCTCTGCCAGGCCGCGATTGCTGCTGCCAAACAGGCACGTATTCCGAAGCCGCCTTCTCAGGCGGTCTACGAAGTGTTTAAAAACGCGCCGATGCGTTTTAAACCGCAATAATGCAGTCACGGTCGGCAAGTTGATCTATGTTTAGCTTGCCGTACTTATGTTGTACTCGTGGTTTCCAGGAACAGTGCCAATTATCGTGGACTGAGGTTCAGATAAGGGAGATAAAATGAAGCAAGCTCTTCGCGTTACGTTAGGCTTTTTTATCCTGCTGTGGGCAGCCATGCTGCATGCAGAAGTTCGAATTGAGATCACCCAGGGTGTGAACACCGCGCGCCCGATTGGCGTGGTGCCGTTTAAATGGGCCGGTTCTGGTGCAGCGCCGGAAGATGTCGGCGGCATCGTGGCGGCTGACCTGCGCAACAGTGGCAAATTCAATCCACTGGATCGCTCACGTCTGCCACAGCAGCCAACCAGTGCGCAGGAAGTGCAGCCTGCCGCCTGGAGCGCACTCGGCATCGACGCCGTTGTCGTCGGTCAGGTCGCGTCTAACCCGGATGGCAGCTATCAGGTTTCTTACCAGCTGGTTGACACCGGCGGTGCGCCGGGTACAGTGCTGGCACAGAACTCATATAAAGTGACAAAGCAGTGGCTGCGCTATGCCGCTCACACTGCCAGTGACGAAACGTTCCAGAAGCTGACAGGCATTAAGGGCGCTTTCCGCACCCGCATCGCCTATGTCGTGCAGACCAACGGTGGTCAGTTCCCTTATGAACTGCGCGTCGCTGACTACGATGGCTATAACCAGTTCGTCGTACATCGTTCACCACAGCCACTGATGTCGCCAGCCTGGTCTCCGGATGGCAGCAAAGTGGCCTACGTGACCTTTGAAAGCGGCAAGTCCGCGCTGGTGGTCCAGACGCTCTCTAACGGTGCCATCCGTCAGGTTGCCTCATATCCGCGTCACAACGGTGCTCCGGCATTCTCGCCAGATGGTTCTAAGCTCGCTTTCGCACTCTCTAAAACCGGTAGCCTGAACCTCTATGTGATGGATCTGGCGTCAGGTCAGACGCGTCAGGTGACGGATGGTCGTTATAACAGTACTGAACCGACCTGGTTCCCGGACAGCCAGACTCTGGCTTATACCTCCGATCAGGCGGGTGCCCCTCAGATCTATAAAGTCGGTATTAATGGCGGCACGCCACAGCGTATTACCTGGGAAGGCGGTCAGAACCAGGATGCGGATGTGGCAACAGATGGTAAATCTATGGTGATGATTAGCACCAACGGTGGTGCTCAACACGTCGCCAAACAGGATCTGGAAACGGGAGCCGTTCAAACGTTAACGGACACGTTCCTGGATGAAACGCCGAGCCTGGCACCAAATGGCACAATGGTAATCTACAGCTCTACTCAGGGTATGGGTTCCGTGTTGCAGTTGGTTTCAACCGACGGCCGTTTCAAAGCGCGTCTTCCGGCAACTGATGGACAGGTAAAATTTCCTGCCTGGTCGCCGTATCTGTAATGTCTGACACTTCAGACATCGCAAACAATAAACAATAATGGGATTTTTGAAATGCAACTGAACAAAGTGCTGAAGGGTTTGATGCTGGCTCTGCCGGTTCTGGCAGTAGCGGCTTGTAGCTCACACAAAAACAACAACAATGACCAGACTGGCATGGGTGCTGATGGCGCTTACGGTGCAAATTCTGGCATGAACGGCAACGGCGGCAACATGTCTTCTGACGAGCAGGCTCGTCTGCAGATGCAGCAGCTGCAGCAGAACAACATCGTGTACTTCGGTCTGGACAAATATGACGTTCAGTCTGATTACGCACAGATGCTGGATCAGCACGCAACTTTCCTGCGCAGCAACCCATCATACAAAGTGACCATCGAAGGTCATGCGGATGAGCGCGGTACGCCGGAATACAACATCGCCCTGGGCGAACGTCGTGCTAACGCCGTTAAGATGTACCTGCAGGGTAAAGGCGTGTCGGCTGATCAGATGTCTATCGTTTCTTACGGTAAAGAGAAGCCAGCCGTTCTGGGTCATGACGAAGCAGCGTATTCTAAAAACCGTCGTGCCGTTCTGGTCTACTAAGAGAATCACATGGTTAGTAACTTCAGACGTCATCTGTTGAGTCTGTCGTTACTGATTGGCGTAGCGGCCCCCTGGGCCGCTAATGCCCAAGCGTCAATCAGTAGCGTTGGCTCCGGCTCGGTCGAAGACCGTGTCACCACTCTTGAACGAATCTCTAATGCCCAGGCACAGCTGATGCAGCAATTGCAGCAGCAGATGAGCGATAACCAGCGTGATATTGATGCGCTGCGTGGGCAAATCCAGCAAAACACGTATCAGTTGAATCAGGTGGTTGAGCGGCAGAAGCAGCTTTACCAGCAGATTGACACGCTGAGCAGCGCCAGCAGCAACGGCGGGCAACAGGCAGCCGGCAGCGATGCCGCAGCAGATACAGGCGCAGCAGCAACCGCAGGCGCGGCAGCATCAACGGAGAGCGCACCTGCGCAGACCGGCGATGCGAACAGCGATTACAATGCGGCTGTGGCGCTGATTCTGGAGAAGAAACAGTATGACCAGGCGATCAGCGCGCTTCAGGCGTGGGTAAAACGTTACCCTGATTCGACCTATCAGCCGAATGCGAATTATTGGCTGGGTCAGCTGAACTACAACAAAGGCAAAAAGGACGACGCGGCGTATTATTACGCCACGGTAGTGAAAAACTATCCGAAGTCGCCGAAAGCTGCAGAAGCGTTGTTGAAAGTGGGTGTGATCATGCAGGAGAAAAAAGACACGGCGAAAGCCAAAGCGGTCTTCCAGCAGGTGATCAAACTTTATCCAGACACTGAATCTGCTAAACAAGCTCAGAAACGTCTGAGCGGTCTGTAATTTGTCCGGTTCAGACCAGATATCGTGTGATTTCTGGTCTTGCCGTATGAAAGGTAAGCAACTGAAGCGTTTAGCAGAAATAAGAGTTGCGCTACCCCGCTAAATCAGTAATATATGCCGCCGTTGCCGGGACACATTGAAAAGTGTATGGTAAGCCTGAAGATGGGTCGTTAGCTCAGTTGGTAGAGCAGTTGACTTTTAATCAATTGGTCGCAGGTTCGAATCCTGCACGACCCACCATCTCCTTCAGACGCGCTTTTTACCGCGCAGTTTCAAGAAGAACACTTCAGCATTGCTTCACAACCTAAGATGGGTCGTTAGCTCAGTTGGTAGAGCAGTTGACTTTTAATCAATTGGTCGCAGGTTCGAATCCTGCACGACCCACCATCTTATCTCAGCCGCCAGGCGCGCTGAACGGTTGTAAGCCCCCAGCGGGTCGTTAGCTCAGTTGGTAGAGCAGTTGACTTTTAATCAATTGGTCGCAGGTTCGAATCCTGCACGACCCACCAATTAAGAAAGAAGCGCCTTTTGGGCGCTTTTTTCGTTTCCGGGGCACGGACTTTACCGTGCAGGGTGAGAACCTGCAGCAGGTTCGACTGAATCGCCCGGCGATTCAGGCTGTTGCGTCAGCATCACCCGGAGGGCGAGGCCCTGGGAAGGGCCGAGGCAATCCTGCACGACCCACCAATTAAGAAAGAAGCGCCTTTTGGGCGCTTTTTTCGTTTCCGGGGCACGGACTTTACCGTGCAGGGTGAGAACCTGCAGCAGGTTCGACTGAATCGCCCGGTGATTCAGGCTGATGCGTTAGCATCACCCGGAGGGCGAGGCCCTGGAAGGGCCGAAATCCTGCACGACCCACCAATTAAGAAAGAAGCGCCCTTTGGGCGCTTTTTTCGTTTCTGCTGTATCTATTTATTATTCAAAAGCACAATGCATCTGGCATATAAGATAGTGATCAAGCCTGGCCTGTATCGCTATGAGATCCAGCCTGCGCAGAGAACACGGTCAGATCGGAAAGACGCAAAATCCGTCATCCATGACACGCTCGGCCCGCTCCGTCCCTGGAGCGGGACGCTTTCCTCCTCTGACCGGGTTCCCTGCGCTTTAAACTCATTTATTACGGTCAGATTCAGCCGGATGATGGTTTGCCAGCAGATTGGAAGCTTTTTATGGCGCTTTTATTATTTCTGCGATACTGCTTGTGCAAGTCTGGGTGATAACCTGCATCTCTGTATCCATCCTCACGGCTTTTTCTTCACCTTCGCCACTGCCAGGCTCTCCCAGATATGCATCACCGCATAGCTGCGCCAGGGACGCCAGGATTGCGAGCGCGCTTCTGCTTCTTTAGATGACATGCCGCCCAGGTTATTACGGATGGCAATGTCCTCTTTGGGAAAAGCATCCGGCCAGCGCAGGGCGCGCATCGCGATATAGTGCGCGGTCCAGGGACCAATGCCCGGCAGGCTGACCAGCTTTTTTATCACCTCATCAGGTGGCTGCGCGGCACTGAGACGCAGATCCCCGCTGGCGCAGGCGGTGGCAAAGGCGATGATGGCGCGGGAGCGAGCGGCGCTGACGATGCCCATCGGCGCAACGTCATCCACCGTCAGCGCTGCGATGCGTTCAGGAAGCGCGGTGTAGCGGGTCAGGTCGGCAAAGGGCGTTTCACAGGGCTCGCCAAAGGCGGCGGCAAATCGGCTGCTGACTGTGGTGGCGGCTTTGACGGTCACCTGCTGGCCGATAATAGCGCGCACGCCAAGTTCAAAAGCGTCGAAGGCGCCCGGCACACGCAGACCAGGATGTGCAATCAGGCTGGGTGCCAGCAGCGGGTCCTGAGCCAGACAGGTGGCGATACGCTGCGGCTGCGCGTCCAGGTCAAACAGATCGCGCAGGCGGCGCAGCAGCAGCGGCAGAACCGGCGTCAGCGAGGTTGAGAGCGTCACCTGCAGCGCGTTCTTCTGCGGCAGATGGGACACACTGACCCAGCCCCGATAACGTCCCAGCGCCACGGTGCGTCGCCAGCAGCCATCTTCCACTGCCTCAACTTCCTTCATCAGGTGTGTCTGCAAAAACCAGAGCATCGCCGCCCAGTCGTAGGGCGGGCGATAGGCCAGCCGCAGCGTCACACGGTCGCCGGGCTGCGCACGCTTCGCGCCGGTATCCTCCCGGCGCAGCGCGCTCGGCGTCATGCGGTAGCGAGCCTGGAAAACATCATTAAAACGGCGCAGACTGCTGAAGCCACTGGCGTAGGCGACCTCTGTGACCGGCAGTTGCGTTTCTGTCAGCAACTGCTTGGCCAGCAGCATTCGCCGTGTCTGCTTCAGCTCCAGTGGTGAGACACCGAGTTCATGTTGCACGATACGGCGCAGCTGACGCAGGCTGAGACTGAACTCAGCGGCAATCGCCTCCAGACCTTCGCGCTCCTCCAGCATGCCTTCCTCAATGCGCTGAATCAGCTGCTCCGCCACGCGATGCGGCTGATCGACAGGCGCATTGCCGGGAGCCAGCTCAGGCCGGCAGCGCAGGCAGGGGCGAAAGCGCGCTTTCTCCGCCGCCTCGGCGCTGCTGAAGAAAAGACAGTTTTTCTGCATCGGCGCTTTGACCGGGCAAATTGGGCGACAATAGATACCGGTTGAGGTCACGCCCACAAAGAAAACGCCGTCGAAGCGGGTATCACGTGAGGTCAGCGCCTGATAGGCAATGTCGGGATCGAGCATGGCATTTCTCCGGTAAATAAGCGCAGCCTACAGGGGGGAATCCCGGCAGACTGGCTGTTTTCGGACAGCACAACAGTTTATAACCATGACCGAAAACAGCCAGTCAGGCTGATGAAAAGTGCGATACTGAACGACGGAACCGTGACGGGAGAATTACCATGTACTACTTCAAGCAGATAGTTACCCCGGTGGGCGAGCTGAAGCTGGTCGCCAGCGATATCGGCCTGGCGGGGATTTTGTGGGAAAACGACGATCCAAAACGCACCCGGTTTTTACCTCAAACGCGCAATGACGATCATCCCATTCTGATCGAAACCGCGCGTCAGCTCAGCGAGTACTTTACCGGTGCGCGACGCTGTTTTGCGTTGCCGTTCGACATGGTCGGCACCGACTTTCAGAAAAAAGTCTGGCAGGCGCTGGTGGCGATACCGTTTGGTGAGACGCGCAGCTACAGCCAGATTGCACGGGAGATCGGCCATCCGCAGGCGGTGCGGGCGGTCGGCGCGGCCAATGGCCGTAATCCACTTTCCATTGTCGCACCGTGCCATCGCGTGATCGGTGCCAACGGCAAGCTGACCGGCTTTGCGGGCGGCCTGGAGACCAAAGCTTTCCTGCTGGCACTGGAAGCGCCGCAGAAAACGCTGGTGCTGGCAGATGAAACGCAGCCGGGCAGGGTCGGTGCTGTAACGCAGGCAGAGTAAAAATCTCACGACACAGTGTGGCTTTTCCGCTATCGTGTTTAGCATATAAAACACGACGGCGTATTCATCGCCAAAATTCGCCTCCTCAGGTGATTTTCGTTAATTAGACAAAACGAGAGCTGTGTCATGAGTGTAATGTTCGATCCTGAAAGCGCCGTTTATCCTTTTCCACCGAAACCCGCCCGCCTGAGTGACGATGAGAAGACGTTTTACCGTGAGAAAATCAAAGCGCTGCTGAAAGCGCGAAACGCGGTGATGGTGGCGCACTATTACACCGATCCGGAAATTCAGGCGCTGGCGGAAGAGACAGGCGGCTGCGTCTCCGACTCGCTGGAAATGGCGCGTTTCGGCAGCAATCATTCGGCGACCACACTGCTGGTGGCGGGCGTACGCTTTATGGGTGAAACCGCCAAAATCCTCAGCCCCGAAAAAACCGTGCTGATGCCGACCCTGCAGGCGGAGTGCTCACTGGATCTTGGCTGTCCCATTGAAGAGTTTAACGCCTTCTGTGATGCGCATCCCGATCGCACTGTGGTGGTCTATGCCAATACCTCGGCGGCCGTCAAAGCCCGCGCCGACTGGGTGGTGACCTCCAGTATTGCGGTAGAGCTGATTGAGCATCTCGACAGTCTCGGCGAAAAGATCATCTGGGCACCGGATCGTCACCTTGGTCGCTATGTTACCCGGATGTCGGGTGCAGATGTGTTGTGCTGGCAGGGTGCCTGCATTGTGCATGACGAGTTCAAAACCCAGGCGCTGCAGCGCATGAAAGCGCTCTATCCCGATGCGGCGGTGCTGGTGCATCCTGAGTCACCGCAGGCGATTGTCGAACTGGCGGACGCGGTCGGCTCGACCAGCCAGCTGATTCAGGCGGCGAAATCCCTGCCGCATCCGCAGATGATTGTGGCGACCGACCGCGGCATCTTCTACAAAATGCAGCAGGCGGTGCCGGATAAAGAGCTGCTGGAAGCGCCGACCGCCGGTGAAGGGGCAACCTGCCGCAGCTGCGCGCACTGTCCCTGGATGGCAATGAACGGCCTTAAAGCCATCGCAGAGGCGCTGGAGTCGGGTGGGGTGGAACATGAGATTCAGGTGGATGAGACGCTGCGAGAGGCGGCGTTACTGCCGCTTAATCGCATGCTATCCTTTGCAGCGGAACTTAAACTCAACGTGAAGGGCAACGCCTAAGCGTTCCCGGACAGGTGCTCTGCATGGACTTCTTCAGCACACATAATATTCTGGTTCATATTCCTCTGGGTGCCGGAGGCTACGATCTCTCATGGATTGAGGCCATCGGCACGCTGGCGGGCTTACTCTGTATCTGGTTTGCCAGCCTGGAAAAAATTATCAACTATCCGTTTGGCCTGATTAACGTCACGCTGTTTGCGGTGATCTTCTTTCAGATCCAGCTCTATGCCAGCCTGCTGCTGCAGCTCTTCTTCTTTGCCGCCAATCTCTATGGCTGGTACGCATGGAGCCGACAGACCGAAGATCATCAGGCGGCGCTGAAAATCCGCTGGCTGCCGCTGCCTAAAGCGCTGGCCTGGACAGCAGGGTGTGTGATTGCGATTGCGCTGATGACCCTCTATATCGATCCGGTGTTTGCGCTGTTAACCCGTGCGGCGGTAACGCTGATGAACGGTCTGGGCCTGTCGGTGGCGATGCCTGCGCTGCAGCCGGATGCCTTCCCGTTCTGGGATTCCTGCATGATGGTGCTGTCTATTGCCGCGATGGTGCTGATGACGCGCAAATATGTGGAGAACTGGCTGCTGTGGGTCATCATCAACGTGATTAGCGTGATGATCTTCGCCCGCCAGGGTGTCTATGCGATGTCGCTGGAGTATGTGATTCTGACGCTGATTGCGCTGAACGGATCACGTATGTGGATCCGCAGCGCGCGGCAACAGGGTTCCCGCGCGCTGTCAGCTCAGTGAGTGTGCTTGTCGCCTTTAACATGGTCATGATCGTGGTCGTGAGAATGACTGTGGTCATGGCCGGTGGCAGCCGCACTGCCTGAGCCGAGTTCACACTCGGCACCAGCGCAGGGCTGGTACTCCATCTGCACCGTCGCGTGCGCGATCTGATAGTTCTCGCGCAGATAGTCGTGAATGCGATGCAGCAGCGCATCATGATCGTAAGGCGGGATCACCTGCGCATGCAGCGTCAGCATCGGCTTTTCGCCCACCTGCCACAGATGCACATGGTGAACATTGCGCACCTCGGCGATGTTCAGGGTGAGATCCCGTGTCAGCTTGTTCACATCCAGTGAATGCGGAGCCCCTTCCAGTAACTCCTGCAGACTCTCACGCAGCAGCGACCAGGCGCTGCGTAGCACCAGCAGTGACACCAGCAACGACAGTATCGGGTCGATGGGCGTCCAGCCGGTCAGCATTATAATTACTGCCGCCACAATCGCGCCCACTGAACCGAGCAGGTCACCCATCACATGCAGCGCCGCGGCCCGCACGTTGAGGTTCTTCTCTCCGCTGCCATGATGCAGCAGCCAGAACGAGAGCAGATTGGCCAGCAGGCCGCCGATCGCGATTCCCAGCATCAGTCCGCCGGTCACCGGTTGCGGGTCGGCAAAGCGGCGCACTGCTTCCCAGACGATCAGCGCAGTAATGCCGAGCAGTGCAATGGCGTTAATAAATGCGGCTACCGTGGTCAGACGCAGCAGGCCAAAGGTGTGACGTGCATTGGGTTTACGGCGTGAGAAATGGACCGCCAGCAAGGCCATCAGCAGTGCGGCGGCATCGGTCAGCATATGCCCGGCGTCCGCCAGCAGCGCCAGTGAACCAGAGAGCCAGCCGCCAATGACTTCAGCAACCATGAAGACGACGGTCACCCCGAAGGCGGCCGCCAGACGCGTGCGATTACTATCCTGCCCGCTATGAGTGTGGGTATGTGCCATAAGTTTCCAGTTTTTTCAGTAACCTGTTTGCTAATAATATCAGTAATTGCCACGTCTCAGACGGGTCCTGATGCTGTTTTACCTGCTCCGTCAATTGCTGGCTGAGCTGCGCGCCATGCTCCAGCCCCACCAGTAAAAAGCTTCCTTTCATCCTGTGTGCCGCCTCAGCGAACGGCGTCCAGTCCGCACGATCATGCGCCGCCTGCATCGCAGCCAGATCCTGCGTGACCGTGTTGTGCAGCGTCTGGCTCAGACGGTTGAGGAATTTTTCATTCTGCTGTGCCAGTTGCCACAGATTGTCATCCAGTGACGCCAGCGGATCGTCCTGCCACGCCTGCTGCCACTCTGCCAGCAACGCGCTGAGATCGCCTAACTGCACCGGTTTGATCAATACCCGCTCCCGCTCC
Source organism: Pantoea sp. MT58 (assembly GCF_014495885.1). Lineage (NCBI taxonomy): Bacteria > Pseudomonadati > Pseudomonadota > Gammaproteobacteria > Enterobacterales > Erwiniaceae > Pantoea > Pantoea sp. MT58. Next base: position 2,890,127 of record NZ_CP061083.1, on the reverse strand, counting down.
TCAAGCGAGCGCGACAGCAGCTGCGCATCAGCCGAGCAGAGTACCCGCATCGCCTGCCGTCTCCGCTGGCGGTCACGCCGACGCAGTATCCGCAGCAGCAGCGTGCCGTCGGGACGCGGCATCATCTGGTCGATAAACAGCAGGTCATAAGGTTGCTGCGCATCGGCCTGCAGCAGCGCACGTCCCTGCTCAAAGATGTCAGCCTGAATGGCAAAGCGTGCCAGCTGCTGCTGCATCACCAGCAGGTTAGTCGGGTGGTCATCCACAATCGCCACCCGCAGCTGCGGAAAACCGGGCAGGGCGGATTCGTCCACGTGGTTTGCTGGCGTGCAGATCTCAAGCGGCAGCGTCACAGTGACCTGAGTGCCGAGCCCCGGTTCTGAGGCGAGCCGGATATCGCCGCCCATCCGCAGCACTATTTCGCGGCAGATAAACAGCCCCAGGCCGCTGCCCTGCACCGAAACTGATTTTCCGGACGGCGCCTGATACCAGGGATCAAACAACTTCTGCTGTTCCTCCGATGGGATACCGCTGCCGCTGTCGCTCACTGTGAGAATCAGCTGTTGATCCTGGGCAGCCAGGGTCAGGCGAATCGTGCCGTGACGCGTAAATTTCAGCGCATTGGTCATCAGGTTGTTGATCACCTGCTGCAGGCGATCGGCATCGATGAGCACCGTGTCAGGCAGCGGCGTCAGCGCCTCGACAATCAGACGCGGCCCGTCACCGCGCATTAACGGGTGATAAAAGTGCTGCTGCTGGCTGAGCCATTGCGCCAGCGCCAGTGGACGGGGTGCCAGGGTAAAACTGTTGCTCTCAATGCGGGCATGGTCCTGCAGGTCATTCAGCAGCGTCAGCAACGATTGAGCGCTGCTGTGAAGCAGCGTCAGGTTCTGGCTGCTGTGCTGCTGTTTTTCCAGCTCAAGCAGCCCCAGGATAGCCTGCATCGGCGTGCGCAGCTCATGACTGACGGTTGCCAGAAACTGGCTTTTCATCGCATTGGCATGCTCTGCCTGTTCACGCTGCTGACGCTCGCGGCGCTGTTGCCAGTAACGGCGTGCCAGCAGCAGCAACAGCAGCACAATGGCCGCACCGGCCACCGCCAGCACCATCATTGGCAGCGAACCCATTGCCATCACGCTGCCGGGCTGCGGCGGGGTAGACCAGCTGTCGCGCATCTGGCTCTGGGTATCGGCCGGGATCTGCTGCAGAGCGCGATCCAGCAGCGTACGCAGCACCGCCTGGTCGGGTGCGACGCCGAGCGCGATGGGCCAGGCGATGTCGCTGGCGGCAAAGGCCAGGTGGATGCGCGCATCATCGCGGCTGGCAATACGCCAGCGGGCGGAAAGCACATTATCGACCAGCACATCGATCTGCCCTTTTGCCAGCGCGTCATAAAGGCTATTATGGTCGGCAAACTGCAGGGGCTGCAGATCCGCAGGCAACAGACGCAGCGCCAGATCATCCTGCAATACACCAATCCGTTTGCCGCGCAGGTCGCGCCAGTGCGCCAGCGTGTCAGACTGGATACTGTAGATGCCCCACAGCGCCCGCCACACCGGCAGCGACGTACTCTGCATCGCATCGCCGTTCAGCGGCTGCATCAGCTGCAGCATCGCCTGATTTTGCTCAATCAGGGTGCGTGCCTGACGGGGATTGCTGACCCATACCGGCTCAAACTGCAATCCTGTGCTCTGTGCTATCGCTTTCAGCAAGTCCACGCCATAACCTCTGGCGGTGCCGCTGGCATCGCGGTAGCTCCAGGGATAGTTGTCCGGTTCGGCGGTGTAAGTAACGCGCGGATGATCGGCGATCCAGGCGCGTTCAGCGGGGCTGAGCATCAGGGTCTGCGTATCCTGATAGCGCGGCAGGTTACTGCTCCAGCGCGCCTGTAGCGTGTTCATCAGTTCCGCTGGCAATTGACGCAGGCTCTGATTAATCCAGCTGATAAGCTGAGGATCACGTGCCACCGCGCGCAGGTTGAGCTGTCCGGCCTCGATGTGAGAGGCGATCTGGTAAATCTGGCCCTGCTGAAGCTGGCTTAACAAAAAACCGGCGCTGGTCTCATCCGCCACCACATAGTCATTCTGCTGATTGAGCAGGGTGTAGAGCGCCTGCAGATCGCTGCTGTAGCGTCTGAAGCTGTGGCGGGCCGCCAGCGCGGGCGGCAGTTGGGCCAGCGTGCTGTCGCTGATCGCCAGTTGGGCATTCTGGCTGTTAAACATCACGGCACGCTGGTTTTGCTGATTGCGGTAGACACGCAGCGGGCTGCTGTACCAGTTATCGCTGCTCAGGGTGCCGGCGGGCAGGGGCGTGACCCACATGCCCAGCGCGAAATCAATCTGGCCGCTGCTCAGTGCCTGCATGAGATGCAGCTGATCGCTGTACAGGTTGAGGGTGAACTGCGCGCCGGTCAGCTGTCGCAGCGCGGAAAGATAGTCGGCATTGATGCCATAGAGGTCATTGCCGATGCGCATTGTCCAGGGCGCGTGGTTCTCTTCCAGCAGGCCAACGCGCAGGATTTTGCCCTGCATGGTTTCCGCGTGCGTCACCGGCAGCATCATCGGCAGATTGACGCTGCTCACCGGACGCACCTCAGCCAGCGCGGAGCCGCACAGCAACATCAGCATCAGCAGAAAAACTCTCACTGCTGCGCCTTCCACAGATCGGCCAGTTCTACCACCGAGCGGGCGCCGGTTTTTTCCAGAATATTTTTCTTATGGGTGCTGACCGTTTTATTGCTGATGTGCAACTGGGCAGCAATTTGCAGATTAGACAGCCCGCTGGCCAGTAGGGCCAGAATCTGACGCTCTTTCTGGGTCAGCGGGAGTTCAGGCTCATCATCCATCTCCGGGAAAGCCGTCTGTCCGCCGAGCACGGCAAGGATAGCGCTGAGCAACTGCGCCATACGCTGGCTTTTCACCACATAACCGGCGGCACCCAGCGCCTGAGCGCGACGCACATAGTGGCGGGTCTGCTGCGCGGAGTAGATGAGGACCGGGCAATCGGGTCGATGGATCTTCAGGCGACGCAGGAACTCCAGCCCATCACTATCCGGCAGGCCGATATCCAGCACGATAATGTCCAGTGACTGCTGAAGCAGGGGACGGGCGGCTTTTTCACTGCTGGCAGAGAGGAGCTGAACCGGAATAGGTGACTGGCTCAGGGCGGCTTCAAGTGCCACTTCAACCAGCGGATGATCGTCAATCAGAAGCAAAACAGCCATGAAGGATTCCCTGTAAATTTCACAGGATTAGCATAGCGGAAGAGTGGGGCAGAGGGGAGAAAAACCCGGAGAGCCGAAGCGCGCCGGGTTAAACAGCATTACTGGGTGGTGCCGTCGGTTTTGGTATCTACGTCACCGCCGCCCACTTTAGTCTGAACTTTTTTATTAATGTTCGGACATTTGCCATCTTTACACTGGGCGTTCTGGTCCATTTCGTTAGCAGACATATTACCATTGCTGGTGGTGCTGCCAGACGTTGCAGGATTAGTGTTGTTGCCGGTGTTATTAATTTTATCGTTATCAACTTTGTTTGGCGGCAGATTTTCATTTGCGCCGCCCGCTGCTGCACCTGCACTGGCCGCCTGATTAGCTGTACCATTGTTGCTGCTGCTGTCCGCAGCCAGTACCGCACCGCTGCTCAGTGTCATTGCTGCTGTCAAAAAAACTAAGGCAAACTTTTTCATCATTATACTCCCGTTAATAAATGAAGTTGCTTTAAGCCCAGAGGTGCAATTTCGGGTAATAAAATCCCTGACGAAATAAAATTCGCCGGTTGGCTTAAACAGGGTGATTAAATCTGGTAAGCGGGATGTTCCTCAGTGCTTACCAGTAAAAAGTCTAGTCGCTAACCTGATTAATGCAAATATGACCCGCACATTTAACCCGCAGCGGGAATTTACACCCCTGGCGCTTCGGGCTACATTGGGCAGGTTGTGTCCGGCGGGCGCCGGGCCAGAAATAAAATGGAATCAGTATGAATTACCAGAACGATGACTTACGCATCAAAGAGATTAAAGAGCTGTTACCTCCGGTTGCGCTGCTCGAAAAATTCCCGGCGACCGATCGTGCTGCACAGACCGTTTCACAGGCCCGTCAGGCGATTCATCAGATCCTGCAGGGCAAGGATGACCGCCTGCTGGTGGTGATTGGACCCTGCTCCATTCATGATACACACGCGGCGAAAGAGTATGCCGATCGCCTGCTGGCGCTGCGTGATGAGCTGAAAGGCGAGCTGGAAGTGGTGATGCGGGTCTATTTTGAAAAGCCGCGCACCACGGTGGGCTGGAAAGGGCTGATCAACGATCCGTATATGGACAACAGCTATCAGCTCAACGACGGTCTGCGTCTGGCGCGTAAGCTGCTGCTGGACATTAACGACAGCGGTTTACCGGCGGCGGGCGAGTTTCTGGATATGATTACCCCGCAATACGTGGCTGACCTGATGAGCTGGGGCGCGATTGGTGCGCGTACCACAGAATCTCAGGTTCACCGTGAGCTGGCATCGGGTCTTTCCTGTCCGGTGGGTTTCAAAAACGGCACCGATGGCACCATTAAGGTCGCGATCGATGCGATTAACGCGGCAGGTTCGCCACACTGTTTCCTGTCAGTGACGAAGTATGGTCACTCCGCGATTGTTGAAACCAGCGGCAACGGTGATTGCCATATCATTCTGCGCGGCGGAAAAGAGCCAAACTACAGCGCGCCGCATGTGGCTGAGGTCAAAGAGGGTCTGGCAAAAGCGGGTCTGCCACAGCAGGTGATGATCGATTTCAGCCATGCCAACAGCAGTAAACAGTTCCAGCGTCAGATGGTCGTGGCAGACGATGTTGCACAGCAGCTGATTAACGGTGAGCAGGCGATTGTCGGTGTGATGATTGAGAGTCATCTGGTGGAAGGTAACCAGAGCCTGGAGAGCGGCGAGCCGCTGGTCTATGGCAAAAGTGTTACCGACGCCTGCATTGGCTGGGAAGATACTGACAAGGTGCTGCGTCAGCTGGCGGCAGCGGTTAAACAGCGCCGCGCTTGATTTGCCTGGCCAGACGTTGTCATCAATAAAAAAAGGCCAGACTTTCGTCTGGCCTTTTTGCCTTTCAGCGAGGAATTACTTCGCTTTACCCTGATTCGCAACGGCTGCAGCTTTCGCGGCGATCTCGTCCTGGTCGCCCAGGTAGTAGCGTTTCAGCGGTTTGAAGTTTTCATCGAACTCATACACCAGCGGTACGCCGGTAGGGATGTTCAGTTCGAGGATTTCATCTTCGCTCAGGTTATCCAGATATTTTACCAGTGCACGCAGTGAGTTGCCGTGTGCAGCAATGATCACTTTCTCACCGCTTTTGATGCGCGGCAGAATGGTGTCGTTCCAGTAAGGGATAACGCGGTCGATGGTCAGCGCCAGGCTTTCGGTGGTTGGCAGCTGCTCTGGGGTCAGTTTCGCGTAACGCGGGTCATGGCCCGGGAAGCGCTCATCTGAACGATCCAGCTCTGGCGGGGTGACGGCAAAGCCGCGACGCCACTGCTTAACCTGCTCGTCGCCATATTTGGCGGCAGTTTCAGCTTTATCCAGACCCTGCAGCGCACCATAGTGACGCTCGTTCAGACGCCAGGTTTTCTCAACCGGCAGCCAGGCCTGATCCAGCTCATCCAGCACATTCCACAGCGTATGAATGGCACGCTTCAGTACGGAGGTGTAAGCAAAATCAAAAACAAAGCCCTCTTTCTTCAGCAGCTGACCTGCTGATTTGGCTTCGCCACGACCTTTCTCAGAAAGGTCAACATCATACCAACCGGTAAAGCGGTTTTCGTTGTTCCACTGGCTTTCGCCGTGTCGCACCAGAACCAGCTTAGTTACAGCCATAGCTTAACTCCTTAATACTGTGATGTTTCTGTGAGATTGGAAACCTGCTGCTGCCCGCCTGATACACGAGCTGATTGCGCCATACCATAACGGAAAAGCGGGCAGCGCGTAAGCCTGTGTGTGACGCACTGCGCGTTTTTCAGCCGGAGGCTCAGCGTGGCGTGAAGCGATAACGCGTCACCGATTCCCAGCGATCTCCCGGCTGCAGCCAGCAATCAGGCTGAGGCCACTCAGCGTGATTAGGCGAATCCGGTAAAAATTCACTCTCCAGCGCAATGCCCTGAAAGGCATTATAGCTCGCCTGCTCACGGGCACGGGTGCCCGCCAGATAGTTGCCGGAGTAGAACTGCAACGCTGGGGCCGAGGTAGTCACGCTGAGCTGTAATTTTCCATCTTCTGACCAGAGTTCTGCCGCAGGCTGACTCTCGTCGCCGGCGCTGTTCAGCAGAAACGCGTGGTCATAGCCCTTTACTGCACGCTGGTCGTCATCTGCCAGGAAATCCTGCGCCACGACTTTAGCGTTGCGGAAATCAAAGCTGGTATCGGCGACCGCTTTTAGCGGCGCATTCGGAATGCCTTCGCTGTCGACCGGTAAATACTGGTCGGCGTGCAGTTGTAAGCGATGCTGGCGGACATCGCCATGATGCGCATCAAGATTAAAGTAAGCATGGTTGGTCAGATTGACCGGGCAGGACTGATCGCAACGCGCTTCATAACTGATGCTCAGGCAGTTCTGATCATCCAGCTGATAGCGCACGTCAGCAATCAGATTGCCCGGATAGCCCTGATCGCCATCCGGTGAATCGATGCGGTAATGCACTTCGCTGTCAGACTGACTGACAATTTGCCAGCGGCGTTTATCAAAGCCTTCCGGTCCGCCATGCAGCTGATGTACGCCCTGGTTAGGCACCAGCTGACGGTTAAGTTTATTGAGTTTTGCGCCAGCGATGCGGTTAGCGTAGCGGCCCACGGTGGCGCCCAGATAGGCATCCTGGTGCAGATAGTCAGAGGGCGTGGCGCAGCCGAGCAGCGCTTCACGCACCGTGCCATCCTGCATCGGTACGCGGGCAGAGAGCCAGGTCGCCCCCCAGTCCATAAAAGTTGCCAGCATGCCGTTGGCATTGCGCAGCACGGTTATGCGCCACGGCTGACCGTCGGGCGCATGGGAGTTGACGTCATTCAGCATTGGCCGGCTCCTTCAGAGGCTTTACAGACGTAGAAGGTCTCTTTGATGCCGGTCGCGGCTTCATACTGTTCTGCCACGGCGGCTTTAACCTGATCGATGAGGTCCAGTGGCATCAGTGCCACGATGCAGCCACCAAAGCCGCCGCCGGTCATACGGACGCCGCCGCGCTCACCAATCTGCGCTTTCACGATCTCAACCAGCGTATCGATCGGCGGCACGGTGATTTCGAAATCGTCACGCATTGAGGCGTGAGAGTCGGCCATCAGCTGGCCCATACGGGTCAGGTCGCCCTGCGTCAGCGCATCGGCGGCTTCCAGGGTACGGGCGTTCTCGGTCAGAACGTGACGCACGCGTTTGGCGACCTGTGGATCGAGCTGCGACTGTGCCGCTTCAAGCTCGGCCAGTTCAACGTCACGCAGCGCTTTCTTATTGAAGAAACGCGCGCCCGCTTCACACTGCTCGCGGCGGGTGTTGTATTCGCTGCCGACCAGCGTACGACGGAAGTTGGAGTTGATGATCACCACCGCGATATCTTCCGGCATCGACACCGGACGGGTGCCCAGGGTGCGGCAGTCGAGCAGCATAGCGTGATCTTTCTGGCCCAGTGCGGAGATCAACTGGTCCATGATGCCGCAGTTACAGCCAACGAACTGGTTCTCCGCTTCCTGACCATTAACGGCGATGGCTGCGCCATCCAGCGGCAGGTTATAGAGCTGCTGTACCACGGTGCCGACCGCCACTTCCAGCGAGGCCGATGAGCTGAGGCCCGCCCCCTGTGGCACATTGCCGCTGATCACCATGTCGATGCCGCCGAAATCGGCGTGACGCTTCTGCAGATGTTTCACCACGCCACGCACATAGTTGGCCCACATCGGTTCCTGCACGCTGACAATCTCTTCATCCAGCGAGAACGTGTCCTGCGCATTCTCATAATCGGCAGCGACCACGCGAATCTGGCGATCGTCACGGCGGGCACAGGCGATGACCGTCTGATAATCGATAGCGCACGGCAGCACGAAGCCGTCGTTATAGTCAGTGTGCTCGCCAATCAGATTAACGCGGCCCGGTGCCTGAATGGTATGGGTGGCAGCGTAGCCAAATGCGTCAGAAAAAAGCTGCTGCGTGATGGTTTTTAAGCTCATTGTTGTGCCTCACGGAAGTGAACGTCGCTGACAGAACGCAGACGTTCCGCCGCCTGTTCCGCCGTTAAATCGCGTTGGGTTTCGGCCAGCATTTCATAGCCAACCATAAATTTACGCACCGTTGCTGAACGCAGCAGCGGAGGATAGAAGTGAGCGTGCAGCTGCCAGTGATCGTTGGCTTCGCCATTAAACGGCGCGCCGTGCCAGCCCATTGAGTAGGGGAAGGAGCACTGGAACAGATTGTCGTAGCGGCTGGTCAGCAGCTTAATGGCTTTTGCCAGGTCGGCGCTCTGGGCTTCGCTGAGGTCCGTCAGCTGTTTAACGTGCGCTTTCGGCAGCAGCAGCGTTTCAAACGGCCAGGCCGCCCACCATGGCACCACGGCCAGCCAGTGTTCGGTTTCCACCACGGTGCGGCTGCCATCCTCCTGCTCACGGGCCAGATAATCGACCAGCATCGGCGAGCCATGTTTAGCGAAATAGTCGCGCTGATGATCATCTTCACGCTGCGCTTCATTTGGCAGGAAGCTGTTGGCCCAGATCTGACCGTGCGGATGCGGGTTGGAGCAGCCCATCGCCGCGCCTTTGTTCTCAAACACCTGCACCCACGGGTAGTGCTGACCCAGATCGGCGGTCTGCGCCTGCCAGGTGCGCACCACTTCCTCCAGCGCGCTCAGTGACATCTCCGGCAGCGTTTTACTGTGATCGGGCGAGAAGCAGATGACCCGACTGGTGCCGCGTGCGCTTTCACAGCGCATCAGGATATCGTCGCTCTCGGGCGCGTCAGGCGTGTCGGTCATCAGTGCGGCAAAGTCGTTGGTAAAGACGTACGTGCCCGCATAGTCCGGGTTTTTATCGCCGGTAATGCGGGTATTTCCGGCACACAGGAAGCAGTCCGGATCGTGCGCCGGTAAAGTATTGACCGCCGGGGTTTCCTGCGCGCCTTGCCACGGACGTTTGGCCCGATGAGGTGAAACTAAAATCCATTGATCAATCAGTGGATTGTAACGGCGATGCGGGTGATCGACCGGGTTGAATTTGTCCATGTGAGATCCTGGTAAGCGTCAAAAGCCAAAGAGTCATCGGTAAAAAGTAGCACATCAGCGCGCCCGAAAGCGTGATCAAGTCTGGATAAATGGTATCGTTTACACAAGCTGAATATTCTTATTTCGAGGCATTGTGTGCGGTTATGCGGGGTTAAAGACGGTGCTGAATGGTAGCGCTTACACCAATATGCTTTAAAACGCCGCGGTAGCGGCGTTGAAAGACGTGATGTGAAAGCTTTAGCGCACCGTTTCCTGCTGAAAAACGTAGCCGCCATTAGCGGGAACAAAGCTCAGGCGATGCGTGATGCAGGCGGGCGCATCTTCAGCGTGATGCGAAACGAACAGCAGCTGAGTCCGCCCTTCGCCAATCAGCACATCCACAAAGCGTCGCACCAGCTGGCGGTTAATCGGGTCCAGTCCCTGAAGTGGCTCATCCAGAATCAGCAGCGTCGGATGCTTAACCAGTGCGCGGGCAATCAGCACCAGTCGCTGCTGTCCCCAGGAGAGTGAGTGGAACGGCGCATCGCCCAGCCGGTTATCCATTCCCAGCAGCGTCAGCCATTGCTGTGTCAGCGCTTTTTGCCGGTCAGATGCCGCCTGATAGAGACCGATAGAGTCGAAGAAGCCCGAGAGGATCACCGTTCGCACATTGGTGCTGACGCGGTAATCAAGATGCAGGCTGCTGCTGACATAGCCAATATGCTGTTTGATCTCCCAGATGGTTTCGCCGCTGCCGCGACGGCGCCCAAACAGGGTTAAATCATTGCTGTAGCCCTGCGGGTGATCGCCGGTCACCAGGCTGAGCAGGGTCGATTTTCCGGCACCGTTTGGTCCGATGATCTGCCAGTGTTCGCTGGCGTTGACCTGCCAGTTCAGCCCCTGAATCACCGGCTGATCGTTGTAGGAGACGGTGCCGTTGCGCAGAATAACGCGCGGGGCATCATCTGTCAGTGAGGGTAACTGATCCGGCGCATCCGCCTCGGGTAACGCCATTCCCATCAGCTGTTCACTGTGCGCCAGTTGTGCCACCAGTGCTTCCGTTAAAATGGCCTGGCGCGGCCCGCTGTGGGTGAGGGTACATTCTGCCAGTACGCCAACCTGCTGAATGAAATCGGGAATGTCGTCAAAGCGATTGAGCACCAGCACCAGGGTAAACGCGGGATGCTGCAGGCTGCGCAGCGTGTCGGTCAGGCTGGCGCGTGACGCCACATCCAGTCCGTCAAATGGCTCATCCAGAATCAGCAGATCGGGCTCGCTCATCAGCGCCTGGCAGAGCAGGGTTTTACGGGTTTCGCCAGTGGAAAGATATTTGAAGCGACGGGACAGCAGCGGTTCAATGCCAAACTGCCGGGCAAGCTGTTTGCAGCGATCGGGCTGCTGCACCTCCGCCTGAATCACCTCTGCCACGGTCAGTCCGGTATCTTCTTCGCCTTCGCTGAGCATATCGGTGTTGTTGCGCTGCCACTCCTGCGCCACCAGGGTCTGTAACTGCTCCAGCGACAGCCGGACCGGCTTTCTGAAATCGCTGCTGACGGAACCGGCCAGCGGTGGCAGTTCACCGGAAAGCGCGCGCGCCAGAGAGGATTTACCGCTGCCGTTGGCACCGACAAAAGCCCAGCTTTCGCCGCGCTGCAGTTCCACCTGATTCAGGTTCAGTGTCCGTGTATCGCTAAGATGAAACGTGCCTTGCAAAATCTGCAATGAAGCCATGATCTGTTCCATTTTCTGCATCGTGTCACTGAGTTGTAACCATTGCCCGTAATGAAGTCAAATCAACGGCTAGAGCAGGGTAGCGACAATGGCATTTTCCGCGTTAAAGCTGGCAATCACAGCGTCGCCTGGCTGAAGCTTCAACTGCTGCAGCTGATCGTGACTCAGGGTGGCGCACAGGGTTTCGCCGCTGGCAAGCTGCATCAGCACTTCGCTCATCTGCTCACCGGGCTCGATGGCACTGACGGTGGCTGGAAGCTGATTATCTTCTTCCGCGGCGTCACGGCTGATACGGATCCACGGGGCTTTAATCAGTACCAGCACCTCTTTACCTGCCGCCAGTTGCAGACGATCGGCGCTGCGCTGGGTCAGCGCCACATTGAGCTGTGTGACGCCATCAGCAAGCTGAATCATAAGATGCTGGACCACCTGCTGCGCATCGTTGCTGATCACGGTGCCAAACAGTTGATTGCGGGCGCTGGTCTGCAGAGAGAAGCGGGCGATGGCCGCCAGCAGACTGTCGAGCGGCAGCGTATCCTGCTGCAGGGCATCGAACGCTTTCTGCTGAATCTGTTCCATCAGCTGAAACAGCTGTATCAGGCGTTCACCGTAGCGGGTCAGCGTGGCACCGCCGCCGCCTTTACCGCCCGTTGCCCGCGCCACCAGCGTTTCATCCGCCATCTGGTTCATCTCATTGATCGCATCCCAGGCACTTTTGTAGCTGATGCCCGCCAGCTTCGCCCCCTGACTGATCGATCCGGTCTGTTGCATGCGTTTCAGCAGCTCAATACGCCGGGGATCGGCAAACAGTTTCTGTTGTAAACGGATATGAAGGGACAGTTCGGCTTCCATGACAGCTCCGGCAAAGGGTTAAGGCGAAGGCCGATGATAGCGGCGTTTTGTGACCAAAGTAAAAGCACGAAAAGGGCTGCGCAAAATTTTCCTGACCCGTTACAATCACTTTTTTGTTAGCAGAGTGAGACTCTCCATGCTGGAATTACTGAAAAGCCTCGCCTTCGCCGTCCTGATGGTGCCTGTGGTGATGGCGCTGATGCTGGGTATGATTTATGGCCTGGGTGAAGTGTTTAACGTCATTTCTAAAATTGGTCATCGCGAAAAATCCTCAGCCCGTTCGCACAATTAATTGCTGCCACGCCCGCCATCGTCGCGGGCGTGGTCGTTATTATTCCTCTCTGATTTAACCTTTTGTTCCTCCTGCCGATAATTTACTGAACCTCCCGGCCATTGCGTTATATTATCCACTACACAACGTATAGCCGGAGAACATCATGTCATTGAATTACACTCGCTGGGGCGCAGCGGCGCTGATCACTGTTTCGCTGGCCGGGCAGGTTGTGGCCGCCGATAACATTACGGTGTTTGCCGCAGCGTCACTGACCAACGCGATGCAGGATATTGCCAGTCAATACAAGCAGGAAAAAGGGGTGACGGTGGTCTCTTCATTCGCCTCATCGTCAACGCTGGCCCGCCAGCTGGAGCAGGGTGCGCCTGCCGACCTGTTTATCTCTGCCGATCAGCAGTGGATGGATGATGCGGTGGTGAAAAAAAGCGTGATCACCCGCACTCGCTACACGCTGCTGGGCAACGATCTGGTGCTGATTGCACCACGCAGTGCGCCAGCTAAAGCGGTGACGCTGGACGCAAAGACCGACTGGAAAACACTGCTGCACGGTGAACGTCTGGCGGTTGGCGATCCGGACCATGTTCCGGCCGGCATCTACGCCAAAGAGGCGCTGCAAAAGCTGGGCGCCTGGGAAAGCGTTGCGCCTGTGTTAGCGCCAGCCAATAATGTGCGTGCGGCACTGGCGCTGGTGGAGCGAAACGAAACACCTTATGGCATTGTCTATGGCTCGGACGCTGTTGCCAGCGACAACGTGCAGGTGGTCGGGCGTTTTCCGGCAAACAGCCATAAACCGGTGGAATATCCGATGGCGATCGTGAACGAGCACGACAATGCGACTGTTAAAGCGTTTTATGATTATCTGAAAGGACCGCAGGCCGCGGCTATCTTCAAACACTACGGATTCACACCGACGAAATGATACTCAGCGATCCCGAATGGCAGGCGGTACTGCTTAGCCTTAAAGTCTCTGGCATAGCCGTGCTGGGCAGTCTGCCGTTTGGCATCCTGATGGCCTGGATTCTGGTGCGCTGCCGTTTTCCCGGCAAAGCGCTGCTCGACAGCCTGATCCACCTGCCGCTGGTGCTGCCGCCGGTGGTGGTGGGTTATCTGCTGCTGATTAGCCTGGGCCGGCGCGGCATCATTGGCGAAAAACTTTTCGACTGGTTCGGTTTCAGCTTTGCTTTCAGCTGGCGCGGCGCCGCACTGGCGTCTGCCGTCATCGCCTTTCCGTTGATGGTGCGTGCTATCCGGCTGGCGCTGGAGGCGGTGGATATCCGGCTGGAGCAGGCGGCTCGCACGCTGGGGGCCGGGCGCTGGCGGGTCTTTTTCACTATCACGCTGCCGCTGACGCTGCCTGGCGTGATTGTCGGCACGGTGCTGGCGTTTGCCCGTTCGCTGGGTGAATTCGGGGCCACCATCACCTTTGTTTCCAATATTCCCGGCGAGACGCGCACGCTTCCGCTGGCGATGTTTACTCTGATAGAGACTCCCGGTGCAGAGGGCGCGGCGGCGCGCCTGTGCGTTATCGCTATCGTGCTGGCGCTGGCGTCACTGCTGGCGTCAGAATGGCTGGCTCGCGCAGGCCGTAAGCGGATGGGAAGCTGATGCTATCACTTAACTTTATGCAGCAGCAGGGCGATCACCAGCTGGAGGTTGACCTGCAGATCCCGGCCAAAGGGATCACCGCTATTTTTGGTGTTTCCGGTGCCGGTAAGACGTCCCTGATTAACGCGATTAGCGGGCTGACCCAGCCGCAGCGCGGGCGGATCCAGCTTAACGAGCGTCTGTTGTTTGATGCGGAGCAGAAGATTGCGCTGCCGCCCGAAAAACGGCGCATTGGTTACGTGTTTCAGGATGCGCGGCTGTTCCCGCACTATCGGGTTCGTGGCAACCTGCAATACGGTATGGCGCCGGCAATGAAAGCGCAGTTCGACAGCCTGGTGTCGCTGCTGGGTCTGGAGGCGTTGCTGCCGCGCTTTCCGCTGTCGCTGTCTGGCGGGGAAAAGCAGCGGGTCGCGATAGGCCGTGCGCTGTTGACCGCACCGGACATGCTGCTGCTGGATGAGCCGCTGGCGTCGCTGGATCTGCCGCGCAAACGTGAACTGATGCCGTATCTGCAAAAACTGGCGAAACAGGTCGATATTCCGATGCTTTACGTTTCTCACAGTCTGGATGAGATCCTGCATCTGGCGGATAACGTGCTGGTGCTGGATGCGGGCAAGGTCAAGGCCTTTGGTCCGCTTGAGCGGGTCTGGAGCAGCAGCGCGATGCGGCCGTGGCTGCCAGTAAGCGAACTGACCAGCGTACTGCGGGTGCTGGTGCTTGAGCAGCATCCCGACTATCCAATGACCGCGCTGTCGCTGGGCGACCAGCATATCTGGGTCAGCCGGGTGAATCAGCCGGTGAAAACGCCACTGCGTATTCGCATCGCCTCTTCTGATGTCTCGCTGGCGCTGCAACCGCCGCAACACAGCTCCATCCGCAACATTTTACCGGCGCAGGTGGTAGAACTGCTGGAGGTCGGCGATCAGGTGGAAGTGAAGCTGCGTATTGGTATCAGCGAGCTCTGGGCGCGCATTACGCCGTGGGCGCGTGATGAACTGGGCATCCGGCCGGATCAGTGGCTCTATGCCCAGATCAAAAGCGTCTCCGTGACGCCCTGATTACAACACGTACTGACGGAGGGTATCGGCAATACCGGTTTCAAGGTTGGTGCCGATCACCCGCTTCGCCCGCGCTTTAATCGCGTCGTCGGCATTGCCCATCGCCACACCCAGCCCGGCCGTTTCCAGCATGCTGAGATCGTTGTAGTTATCTCCGAATGCGATCACATCAGACATGTCCAGCCCCAGTGATTCAACCCACTGCGCCAGCCGTTTGCCTTTGCTATTGCCGCCTTTCGCAATATCCACCTGATCGTGCCATGACCATTCGCAGGCCAGACCCAGCTCCGCTTCGGCGCGGGTGGCGAACTGCTGCAGTTCCTCATGATTGTCGTGCGACAGGGCAAACTTCCAGATCGAACCGGCGTCACGCGCCGCCTGCGCTAAGTCGGGCACCTGAATGAACAGCGGACGCTGATGAGCAGGCAGTGATTCGGCCCACTTCAGTGTGCGCATCACGTGACCGGTCGGCGTCTGATAAAGCATTGCATCATCCACGTAGAGCAACCCGTGAATACGCTGCTGGTCCAGCATCTCAATGACCTGTAACGCCAGTTGCGGGTCCATGGGATCGGACGCCAGCACCTTTTTTGCCTGGTAATCATACAGGTAGGTACCATTACAGCAGATTGCGGGGGTATCCAGCTGTAACGCCTGATAAAAAGGATGAATAGCGCAGTGATGGCGTCCGGTGACGATAGCGACATGAACGCCCGCCTGTCGGGCCTGGTTTAACACATCGATTGACTGCGGCAGAATCGTCTTGGCTGGGGTCAGCAGCGTGCCGTCGAGGTCGAGGGCAATTACACGGTAGCTCATTAATCCTCACGTTTTTCCAGGTTTGCAGGGGCTGAAGTCTACACCTGACCACGGCCCGGAGACAAAAAACAGGGCACAAATGATTCCAGCGTAGGGCAATAAAACGCGCTACAGTGATTCAAAGATCATGACAAGGCAGCAAAAAAGGAGAATGCATGAAACAGGTTGTTTACACCGCCAGTCCCGAGAGCCAGCAGATTCACGTCTGGCAGATGAATGATGAGGGTGCGCTGACGTTGCTTCAGGTGACCGATGTCGCCGGCCAGGTTCAGCCGATGGTGGTGAGTCCGAAACGCGATTTTCTCTATGTCGGCGTGCGTCCCAATTTTCGCGTGCTGGCGTTTAAGATTGCCGCTGATGGCACGCTGACCGAAGCGGGTCAGGCACCGTTGCCCGGCAGTCCGACCCACATTTCCACCGATCGTGAGGGCCGGTTCCTGTTCTGCGGCTCCTACAATGATGCCTGCGTCAGCGTCAGCCCGATTGGCGATGACGGCATTCCGCAGGCTCCGCTGCAGGTGATAAACGGTCTGGATGGCTGCCACTCGGCCAATATCGACACTGACAATAAGACCCTGTATGTACCGGCACTGAAGCAGGATCGTATCTGTCTGTTCTCGCTGGGCGCTGACGGTCAGCTGACGCCGCGTAAGCAGGCGCAGGTCACGACAGTAGAAGGTGCAGGCCCGCGTCACATGCAGTTCCATCCGGGCGGTCAGTTCGCTTATTGCGTAAATGAGCTCGACAGCACGGTTGAGGTCTGGGCATTAAATACGGGTGAAGGTGAAGCAGAAAGCGTGCAGACGCTGGATATGATGCCACCGGATTTCAACGGTACGCGCTGGGCTGCGGATATTCACCTGACGCCGGATGGCCGTTTCCTCTACGCCTGCGATCGCACCAGCAGCACTCTGGCGGTGTTCAGCGTCAGCGAGCTGGGTGACGAGCTGACCCTGGAAGGGTTCCAGCCGACAGAAACACAGCCGCGCGGATTCAATATCGATCACAGCGGACGCTATCTGGTGGCAGCGGGACAGAAATCGCATCACATCGAAGTCTATGCGATTAGCGAACCAAAAGGGCTGTTACAGCCGCTGGGACGTTATGCAGTAGGGCAGGGCCCGATGTGGGTCGTGATTCATCAGTTGCAGGCGTAACGCACCACGAAAAATGCCTCTCCCGGGCGGGAGAGGCGTGGCTGCCAGCTGTGAGATCCTGCAGACACAGGGAACAGGGTCAGATCGGAAAGACGCAAAAGCCGCCATCCATGGCATGCTCGACCCGCGCCATCCCTGGCACGGGACGCTTTCCTCCTCTGACCCTGTTCCCTGCAATTTAAGCTAACGCGTTGCTGCCAGATCATTCAGCTTTAGGCTTGTCAGTGGTCAGTCTTACTGAATTACTGATAATTCACGGTCAGCGAGGCGCTCGCCAGTGCGTGGAAATGCACATTAAAGCCGACCATTGCGCCGCTGGCGCCTTCATCCACCTCAATCGTCTCCACATCCAGCGCATGCACGGTGAAAATGTAGCGATGGGTTTCGCCCTGCGGCGGCGCCGCGCCACCGTAGCCCGCCTGACCGAAATCGGTACGGGTCTGAATTGCGCCTGCTGGCAGTGACGCTTTGCCGGAACCGGCACCCTGTGGCAGTGATGTGGTGCTGGCCGGAATATTCGCCACCACCCAATGCCACCAGCCCGAACCGGTCGGCGCATCAGGATCGTAGCAGGTCACCACGAAACTTTTGGTGCCTTCCGGCACCGCTTCCCAGGCAAGATGGGGAGAGATATTCTCGCCCTGATAACCCATGCCGTTGAAAACATGCTTTTCAGGCATCTTCTCGCCGTCATTAAAATCCTGACTAAAAACGCGCATCACATCTCCTCAATTGTCGATGAATAGCCTTTCATGATAACCAAAAGCGCCACCAGTGCCAGCGGTCAGCCCGCTTCAGGCAGCAAAATGTTGCGAATGTTCCAGCGCGCCGCCTATCGCCTGCACCAGCTGACTCAGTGCCTGTGGCGTAATGATGTAGGGCGGCATCAGGTAGATCAGACGACCAAATGGCCGGATCCAGACGCCCTGTTCAACAAAGAACTGCTGCAGCGTCGCCATGTTGACCGCCTGATGCGTTTCCACCACGCCAATTGCGCCCAGCACGCGCACATCAGCCACCTGCGGTGAGTTGCGTAGCGGCAGCAGCTCAGCGCGCAGCTGCTGTTCGATGGCGGCCACCTGATGCTGCCAGTCTCCTTCCGCCAGCATGGTCAGGCTTTCTGCCGCGACCGCGCAGGCCAGCGGGTTGCCCATAAAGGTCGGGCCATGCATGAAACAGCCTGCCGCGCTGCGACTGATGGTGTCGGCCACGTCACGGGTGGTCAGCGTCGCCGCCAGCGTCATCATGCCGCCGGTCAGCGCTTTACCGACGCAGAGTATATCCGGCGTGATGCCCGCGTGTTCACAGGCGAAGAGTTTGCCGGTGCGACCAAAGCCGGTTGCGATCTCATCGGCGATCAGCAGCACGCCATAGCGATCGCAGGCTTCCCGCACCTGCTGCAGATAGCGTGGATGGTAGAAACGCATCCCGCCCGCACCCTGTACTATTGGCTCCAGAATCACCGCCGCCAGCTGCCGGTGATGCTGTTCAATCAGACGGGCGAAATCATCGAAATCGCGCTCGTCCCACTCATCATCAAAGCCGCAGGCGGGAGCCGCCGCAAAGTGATGCTCCGGCAGATAGCCGCGCCACAGGCTGTGCATTGAGTTCTCAGGATCGCACACCGACATCGCGGCAAAGGTATCGCCGTGATAGCCGCGTTTTAGCGTCAGGAACTGCTGGCGGGTTTCGCCCCGACCCAGCCAGTACTGCAGCGCCATCTTCATCGACACTTCCACCGCCACCGAGCCGGAATCGGCCAGGAAAACGCACTCCAGCGGCTCAGGCGTTATCGCCACCAGCTGACGGCAGAGCGCCACCGCCGCCGGGTGGGTAATGCCGCCAAACATCACGTGCGACATCTGTGTGACCTGCTCCGTCAGCGCCCGGTTCAGGCGGAGATGGTTATAGCCGTGGATCGC
Source organism: Pantoea sp. MT58 (assembly GCF_014495885.1). NCBI lineage: Bacteria > Pseudomonadati > Pseudomonadota > Gammaproteobacteria > Enterobacterales > Erwiniaceae > Pantoea > Pantoea sp. MT58. The sequence goes on along the minus strand of NZ_CP061083.1, from coordinate 2,871,483 downwards.
CGCCCACCATGATGACATCCCATCTACCAGCTCACGGCCATCGGCCAGTTGCAGCTGAAAACCCTGCGCGGTAACAACCGGATAGCAGGGCAGCGGATTCTGCATTGAGGTGTAGGGATGCCAGATATGCTGGCGGTCAAAACGGGCATCATCTGAGGAAAAAACAGGGGTAGTCATCGGAGTTGTAAACCAAAATAAAAAAATATAGTTTACAAGTATACCCCTGCTTTTCGTCGGGATGACACCCTTTTCTGGAGTAAGTAATGGCTCAACGCTGGACAATTGCACAGGCACAAGCGCTGTTTGATCAACCTTTTCTCGAACTGATGTTTCAGGCGCAACAGGTGCATCGTCAGCACTTCGACCCGCGCCAGGTACAGGTCAGTACCCTGCTGTCGATTAAAACCGGTGCCTGTCCGGAAGATTGCAAATACTGCCCGCAGAGCGCGCGCTATAAAACCGGCCTGGAGTCGGAGCGTCTGATGGAAGTGGAAGAGGTGCTGACCTCCGCGCGTCAGGCCAAAGCTGCTGGTTCAACCCGTTTCTGCATGGGAGCCGCGTGGAAAAACCCGCACGAGCGCGATATGCCTTACCTGGAAAAGATGGTCGAAGGCGTGAAGGCGATGGGGATGGAAACCTGCATGACGCTGGGCACGCTCAGCGACGACCAGGCGCAGCGCCTGGCGGGCGCGGGCCTCGATTACTACAACCATAACCTCGACACCTCGCCGGAATTCTATGGCTCCATCATCACCACCCGCAGCTATCAGGAACGTCTGGATACGCTGGGTAAAGTGCGTGACGCCGGGATCAAAGTCTGTTCGGGCGGCATCGTTGGCCTGGGCGAAACCGTGAACGACCGTGCAGGTTTGCTGGTGCAGTTAGCCAACCTGCCGACACCACCGGAGAGCGTGCCGATCAACATGCTGGTGAAAGTGAAAGGTACACCGCTGGCGGATAACGATGACGTCGAACCGTTCGATTTTATCCGCACCATCGCGGTGGCGCGGATCATGATGCCGACCTCGCATGTACGTCTCTCGGCGGGCCGCGAGCAGATGAGCGAGCAGACCCAGGCGATGTGCTTTATGGCCGGGGCGAACTCGATTTTCTACGGCTGCAAACTGCTGACCACACCGAATCCGGAAGAGGATAAAGACCGCGTGCTGTTCCGCAAACTGGGGCTGAACCCGGAACATACTCACACCCAGCATGGCGATCAGCAGCAGGAACAGCAACTCAGCGAGCAGCTGTTCCATGCCGACACTGAACAGTTTTACAACGCGGCACTGTAATGAGCTGGCAGCAACGACTCCGGCAGGGGCTGGCGCAGCGCCGTGCGGCTGATGGCTGGCGGCAGCGTCGGGTTATCGATGAGCAATCGACCCGCACACTGCAGAGCGGTGGCCGCAACTATCTTCACTTCTCCAGCAATGACTATCTCGGCTTAACCCGCCATCCGGCGGTGATAGCCGGCTGGCAGCAGGGTGCGGCGCTGGCAGGCGCGGGGGCGGGCGCTTCAGGGCATGTCACCGGTTATCACCGTCAGCACGCCGATCTTGAGGCGCAACTGGCCGACTGGCTCGGCTATGACTGTGCGCTGCTGTTCATCTCTGGCTTTGCCGCCAATCAGGCGGTGATTCATCTGCTGGGTGAGAAAAACGATCGTATCCTGGCCGATAAGCTCAGCCATGCCTCGCTGCTCGACGCTGCCAGCCACAGCCCGGCGCAGCTGCGTCGTTTCAGTCACAACGCACCTGAGAGTCTGGCGGCGCGGCTCGCATTACCCTGCGAGGGGGAAACGCTGGTTGTGACCGAGGGCATTTTCAGCATGGATGGTGACAGCGCGCCGCTCGCTGCACTGGCGCAACAGACGCGCCAGGCTGAGGGCTGGCTGCTGGTGGATGATGCGCACGGCATCGGTGTGGTGGGTGAGCAGGGGCGCGGCAGCTGCTGCCTGCAGGGCGTTAAACCGGAACTGCTGGTGGTCACTTTTGGCAAAGCCTTTGGCGTCAGCGGTGCCGCGCTGCTCTGTGATGCGGAGACTGCCGACTATTTCCTGCAGTTCAGCCGGCATCTGATCTGCTCCACCGCGATGCCCGCCGCGCAGGCTGTTGCACTGCAGGCGGCGCTGCAGGTTATTCAGCAGGGCGATGCATTGCGCCAGCAGCTGCAGCAGAACATCCGGCATTTCCGGCGCGGCGCAGCCTCACTGCCGTGGCAACTGATGAACTCAGAGAGTGCGATTCAGCCGCTGCTGGTGGGTGAAAATAGCGATGCGATGACCCTCTCTCAGCGTCTGGCTGAAGCGGGCTGCTGGGTCAGCGCCATCCGGCCGCCCACCGTGCCGCCGGGAACGGCACGGCTGCGCATTACCCTGACGGCGGCACATCGCCCGGAAGATATCGATCGGTTACTGGAGGTGCTGCATGACGCTGCGGATTGATAAGCAGGCGGTTGCACGCGCTTTTGGCCGGGCGGCCAGCCATTACGACGCCCATGCGGCGCTGCAACGCCTTAGCGGCGATGCGCTGCTGGCTCTCGCACCGGCTCACAGCGGGGTTCAACTGCTGGATGCCGGATGTGGCACCGGCTGGTACAGCAGGCTGTGGCGCGAACGCGGCAAACAGGTGACGGCACTGGATCTCTCGCCACAGATGCTGCAACAGGCGCGGGATAACGACGCGGCGCACTGCTATCTGGCGGGCGACATCGACGCGCTGCCGCTGGCGGATAACAGCATCGACCTGGTATGGAGCAACCTGGCGGTGCAGTGGAGTGAAGATCTGCCCGGCGCGCTGCGCCAGTTCCGGCGGGTGCTGCGATCCAATGGCACGCTGCTGTTTTCCACGCTGGGCGACGGTTCGCTGCAGGAGGTTCATGAAGCCTGGTCTCATCTGGATGCGTTGCCGCACGCCAACCGCTTTCTTAGCGAGCCGCAGATTGCAGCGGCCTGCCAGGCAGAGCAACTGCGTTGCAGCTCAGAGGAGGTGACGCTGCATTTCCCCGATGCGCTCAGCGCCATGCGATCCCTGAAGGGGATTGGGGCGACCCATCTGCATCAGGGCCGCGACGGGCAGATACTCACCCGGCGACGGCTTAACCAGTTAGAGGCGCACTGGCCGCGCGATCGGCACGGTTATCGCCTGAGTTACCATTTAATTTATGGAGTCACGCTTTCATGAAACGGTTTTTTATTACCGGCACCGACACTGAAGTCGGTAAAACTGTCGCCAGCGGCGCACTGTTGCAGGCCGCTGCCACAGCAGGCTTTCGCTGTGCGGGCTATAAGCCGGTTGCGTCGGGCTGTGAGATGACACCAGAGGGGATCCGCAACAGCGATGCGCTGGCGTTGCAGCGATTCAGCAGTGTGCCGTTAACCTATCAGCAGGTGAATCCGCTGGCGTTTATGGAACCCACCTCGCCGCACATCGTCAGCGCTGAAGAGGGCAGAACGATTACCCATCTGGCCCTGTCAGCCGGTCTGGCGGCGCTGGAGCCACTGGCGGACTGGATTCTGGTCGAGGGCGCAGGCGGCTGGTACACGCCGCTGTCAGAGACACACACCTATGCAGACTGGGTAGTCAGCGAAAAGCTGCCCGTTATTCTGGTGGTGGGAATTAAGCTCGGCTGCATCAACCACGCGATGCTCACCGCAGAGGCGGTGCGGGCGCGTGGCCTGCCGCTGGTGGGATGGATCGCCAACACCGTGGAACCGCCTGGCAAACGCTATCCGGAGTATCTCACCAGCCTGAAAAACCGACTGCCTGCGCCCTGTCTGGGCACGATCCCGTATCTTACTGATGCGGCGCAGCAGGCGTCATGTGGTCACTACCTGACGCTTCCGGCGTAAGCCTCAGGCCACCGTCAGCCACTTATCGACGGTGTGGTCATCCAGCTGTTCCATGCTGCCCTGCGCCACATTGCGACCGCGGTGCAGCAGCAGAAAATAGTCTGCCACGCGACGGATCAGCGACAGTCGCTGTTCAAGTAGCAGGATGGTCAGCCCGTAGTCGAGATTAAGACGACGAATCAGGTTGCCCATCTCCTCTTCCAGCCACGGCGACATCCCGTCAGTCGGCTCATCCAGAATCAGCAATTTGGGCTGCAGCACCAGTGCGCGCGCCAGGGCCAGCTGTTGCTGTTGATCGATCGGCAGATCGCCGCTGCGCTGCTGTCGCAGTGAATAAAGCGCCGGAAACAAATCAAATACCATTTCGGGAATGGCGCGATGGCGATCACGCTGGCTGGCCCCCGCCAGCAGGGCAATCAGCAGGTTATCTTCCACGCTCATCTGCGTAAAAATATGGCGGCCCTGTGGCACATAGCCAATGCCCATCTGTGCCCGCTGTTCAGCGGGCTGCAGCAGCAGATCTTCCGGCGGTGAGCCATCCTCTTTCCAGGAGATAGAGCCGCTGTTAATCGGCAGTCTGCCCATGATGCAGTTGACCAGCGTGGTTTTCCCCATGCCTTGACGACCCAGAACGCCCGTGCAGGTGCCAGGTGCCAGATCCAGATCCACATCCCACAGAATATGGTTCTGACCGTAAAATTGATTGACCGAACGTAGACTCAGCATCTGACACTCTCCTTCCCGATCATTAGCCTGATTGCATCCGCTCTCTGTCGTCTGGCAAACAAGTCTTCAGCAACAGCTGTCTCGCTATTGCAGCACAGTGCGCGTGAAGCGCGTTGACGCCAGTCATTCCTGCAATTCTCAGGCCAGATCTAAAAACGGTCCTGATTCCGGCCGGGATGCCATGTTTAAGGGATAAAAGTTGAGAAAAACTTATCAATTCCCCACGGTAGTCACGCCGCTGCACTTTTGCAGTGCCTCCGGGCGCTGTTTCTGGTGCAGACGGTGTGTTAAGAGGCAATTAAGTCTGATTAAGAATCTTAGTGGATTGATGAAAATTTGCGTGATACATCAGGTGGACGATGAAAAATGCAGAATATTCCGTCAGCGGCTGACGCGAAATTTAACGCAAAAAAAATTATTTTCGAGGCGATGAAGGAGCAGGGAAAAATTATACACAGCTGATGGCGGCGGGGCTGCCATCACTTATCCACCATTCCTGTGGATAACCTTGTGCATTAGGTTATGAAAACCAGTTGGAAGCGAGGAAATACGCGGCCTGGTAACATTATGACGAGAATCTGGCCTTGTGGCCTAAAGTAAATTAAATCAGTAGGTTATCAAAAAACAAGCCTGCGAATTATCTGTCAGGTAACCGAACTGTAATTTTGTGACGCTCTATTGACAAATGTTAAATCTGATCCGGGTCTGGGGATAACATTGCGCAACAGACTTTGTGCTATCGCTACGACGTCGCCGGTTCAAAAAGTCTCATTGTGCTGACGTTAACAATGCATCATTACTGTTTTTATATCCAGTATTATTTTCTGGCAAAATCACCATAGCAGAGTAAAATAAGTGCCTGCCCGCCGACTTCTCCAGCAGGAACTGCATTCATGACCAAAGCCTTTAAATTGAATTCCGCCTTCAAACCTTCGGGCGATCAGCCTGAGGCGATTCGTCGCCTGGAAGAGGGGCTGGAGGATGGACTGGCCCATCAGACCTTATTGGGTGTGACGGGTTCTGGTAAGACCTTTACCGTCGCCAACGTGATTGCCGACCTCAACCGCCCGACAATGGTGCTGGCCCCGAACAAGACGCTGGCCGCCCAGCTTTATGGCGAGATGAAAGAGTTTTTCCCGGATAACGCCGTCGAGTTTTTCGTCTCTTACTACGATTATTACCAGCCTGAAGCCTATGTACCGAGCTCAGACACTTTTATTGAAAAAGATGCATCGGTTAACGAACACATTGAGCAGATGCGTCTCTCGGCCACTAAGGCGCTGCTGGAGCGGCGCGACGTTATCGTCGTCGCGTCAGTTTCGGCAATCTATGGTCTGGGCGATCCCGATCTCTATCTGAAAATGATGCTGCACCTCACCCGCGGCATGATTATTGATCAGCGTAGCATCCTGCGCCGCCTGTCAGAATTGCAATACACCCGTAACGATCAGGCGTTTCAGCGCGGTACTTTCCGCGTGCGTGGTGAAGTGATCGATATTTTCCCGGCAGAGTCGGACGATATTGCGCTGCGCGTTGAACTGTTTGATGAAGAGGTGGAGCGTCTGTCGCTGTTTGACCCGCTGACCGGCCAGATCGATTCCGTGGTGCCGCGTTTTACCATTTACCCCAAGACGCACTATGTCACGCCACGTGAGCGCATTCTGCAGGCAATGGAAGATATCAAAGTCGAGCTGGCGGACCGCCGCCGGGTGCTGCTTGAGAATAATAAGTTGCTGGAAGAGCAGCGCATTACCCAGCGTACCCAGTTTGACCTGGAGATGATGAGCGAACTGGGCTACTGCTCTGGCATCGAGAACTACTCGCGGTATCTTTCTGCACGCGGACCGGGCGAAGCCCCGCCGACACTGTTTGATTATCTGCCGGCGGATGGCCTGCTGGTAGTGGATGAGTCACACGTCACCATTCCGCAGATTGGCGGCATGTACAAAGGTGACCGGGCGCGTAAAGAGACGCTGGTTGAGTATGGCTTCCGCCTGCCGTCGGCGCTGGATAACCGTCCGATGAAGTTTGAAGAGTTTGAAGCACTGGCGCCGCAGACCATCTATGTTTCTGCCACGCCGGGCAAATATGAGCTGGAAAAATCGGGCGACGAAGTGGTCGATCAGGTGGTACGTCCTACCGGCCTGCTGGACCCCATCATTGAAGTGCGCCCGGTCGGGACGCAGGTCGACGATTTGCTGTCAGAAATCCGTCAGCGCGTGGCAATCAACGAACGTGTGCTGGTCACGGTGCTGACCAAACGCATGGCTGAAGATCTCACCGAGTATCTGACGGAGCATGGCGAGAAGGTGCGTTATCTGCACTCCGATATCGACACTGTGGAGCGTATGGAGATTATTCGCGACTTACGTCTGGGGGAGTTTGATGTGCTGGTGGGCATCAACTTACTGCGTGAGGGGCTGGATATGCCGGAAGTCTCTCTGGTCGCGATTCTGGATGCGGATAAAGAGGGCTTCCTGCGTTCTGAACGATCGCTGATTCAGACCATTGGTCGTGCGGCGCGTAACATCAACGGTAAGGCGATTCTTTACGGCGATAAAATTACGCCGTCGATGGCACGCGCCATTGAAGAGACCGAGCGTCGCCGTGAGAAGCAGCAGCTACACAACGAGCAAAACGGCATTGTGCCGCAGGGGCTGAACAAGAAGATCACCGATATTCTGGAACTGGGTAACAACATAGTGAAAACCCGCGGCAAAGCGAAACCGGCACGTCCTGGCGAAGCCCAGGCACTGGCCGATTTCAAGCTGCTAACGCCGCAGGCTCTGCAGAAAAAGATTCACGAGCTGGAAGGGCAGATGCAGCAACACGCGCAGAACCTGGAGTTCGAACAGGCGGCAAATGTGCGCGATCAGCTGCATGAGCTGCGAACGCTGTTTATTGCGGCCTCGTAGCGCCGTCAAAGCCCTGAATGGCGTGTTCCAGCGCCACCCGTAATAGCTGGCGGTCGTGACGATATTTGATGTCGGCGGCCTCCAGCGGTTCCCGGACAATCAAACGGTTTTCAATGCCCTCTGTCGCCACTGACGGGCCGACCACCACCGCATCAATGACTCGCTTGCCAATGTAACGCTCCATCATCTGAAGCTTATCAGCCACAGACAGACTGGCGGCAGCGGGACTGAGCTCACGGCCCAGATTGCCGATAAACACCATGGTGGCGGGCGTGCGACGCAATGCCTGCGCCATCTCTTCCATCAGCAGAATCGGCATCAGGCTGGTGTAAAAACTGCCTGGACCAATCAGGATCAGATCCGCGTCACCTATCGCCTGCAATGCTTCCCGGGTGGGCTGGACGTTGGGATGCAGCATCAATTCCTGTGGCGGCTGTTTCATCTCGTCAATGGCGGTTTCACCGTAAACCATATTACCTTCGGCATCCATCGCCACCAAATCCACCGGCTGTTCTGACATCGGGATTAAAAAGGCATCCACTTTCAGCAGGTTGCGGATGATATTAATCGCTTCAAGCGGACGTACGCTCAAATGATCCAGCGCCCGCAGCATGAGGTTACCGAGATTGTGTCCGGCCAGTTCGCCGTTACCGGCAAAGCGATACTCAAACATCGCTGAGGCGACGCTGGGTTCCGCAATCAGCTGGTTGAGGCAGTTACGCATGTCGCCCCAGGCGATCCCGCCTTCGGAGCGGCGAATACGGCCGGTTGATCCGCCGTTGTCGGTGGTGGTGACGATACCGGTGAGACGCGAGCCCAGCGGGGAAAGGGCAGACATCACGCGGCCTAAACCGTGTCCGCCTCCCAGTGCCACAACGCGATCAAGATCGGCCAGTGTGCGATTCATACTTCTCCTTAAAATCCGTTCGCGTGGCGAGGCTCTAAACGCTAAGCCCGCGCGGATGACATGCGTCAAAATCTGGATCGCATTTTAACGTATCCTGTCGCTAACATGCGGTGAAAATTCGATATGTATAAGAATATATAGCGAAAAGAGCACATGGAAGAGTGGCGAAATACACGCTACCATCATGCTTACCGCGCTGATCAACGGGTCAGCGTACACTCAAGCCTGAATGCCTAAGTCTGCGGATAGGGGGTTCAGGCCGTAGCCATCGAGCTGCCAGGGTGCAGGAAGAAATGACTGCATCTCCCAATCTGGAAAGGTGTTCTGGTGTCACAATTTACTGATGCATACGCGCGTAAGTTCTATTACCTGCGCCTGTCGGTCACGGATGTCTGTAATTTCCGCTGTACCTACTGCCTGCCTGACGGCTACAAACCGCAGGGAATTCGTAACAAAAGCTTTCTCTCTCTGGATGAAATCCGCCGTGTCACGCGGGCCTTCGCCGCTGCCGGCACCGAAAAAGTGCGGCTGACCGGCGGTGAGCCGTCGCTGCGCCGTGATTTCACCGACATCATTGCGGCGGTCCGTGAAAACGCTTCTATCCGCCAGATCGCGGTGACCACTAACGGCTACCGGCTGGCGCGTGATGTGAAGCAGTGGCGCGAGGCGGGTTTAACCGCACTTAACGTCAGCGTCGACAGTCTGGATGCCCGTCAGTTTCACGCTATTACCGGTCAGGATAAATTCCATCAGGTGATGAGCGGCATCGATGCCGCGCTGGACGCCGGTTTTCGCCAGGTCAAAGTCAATAGTGTGCTGATGCGCGATCTCAACAGCCGTAATCTGGCGACGTTCCTCGACTGGATCCGCACCCGCCCGATCCAGCTGCGTTTTATCGAACTGATGGAAACCGGCGACGGCGGCACGCTGTTCCGCGAGCAGCACGTTTCCGGCATGGTGATCCGCGATCAACTGATCGCCCAGGGCTGGCAGCGCCGCGAAAGTGGACGCAGTGACGGGCCGGCGCAGGTCTTTTACCATCCCGATTATGTCGGCGAGATTGGCCTGATCATGCCTTACGCCAAAGATTTCTGTGCCAGCTGCAACCGTCTGCGCGTCTCAGCGCACGGTAATCTGCACCTGTGCCTGTTTGGTGACGGCGGCGTACCGCTGCGCGACCTGCTGGCGTCCGATGAGCAGCAGGCCGAACTGCAGGCGCGCATTGCCAGCAGCCTGGGGCAGAAAAAGCAGACCCACTTCCTGCATCAGGGCAACACCGGCATCACACAGAATCTCTCTTACATTGGCGGCTAATTTCAGGAGGAAGTATGGGTAAACCAGCCAGCGAATTTCAGGCATTGCAGATGGCGGTGATGACGGTGTCAGATCGCCGCGATGCCAGCAACGATACCTCCGGCGACTACCTGCGCGAGGCGGCAGCAGAAGCGGGTCATGAGGTGGTTGATCACGCCATCGTGCCGGATAATCTCTATCGCATCCGCGCCACCGTGTCGCGCTGGATCGCCAGTGAAGATGTACAGGTGGTGATTATTAATGGCGGCACCGGCTTTAACCTGAAAAACAGCACCCCGGAAGCCCTGCTGCCACTGTTTGATCGCGAGATTGACGGCTTTGGCGAACTGTTCCGGATGGTCTCCTATGAAGAGATTGGCGGTTCAACATTGCAGTCGCGCGCCGTTGCCGGTCTGGCTAACGGGACGCTTATTCTGGCTGTGCCGGGATCAACCAGCGCCTGCCGTACTGCCTGGGAGCGGATTATTGCTGACCAGCTTGATGCGCGCACCGCGCCCTGTAATTTTGTCTCACATCTGAAGAAACGGTAAGAACGGTAAGTATGTCTCAACTCACACACATTAACGCCGCGGGCGAAGCGCACATGGTGGATGTCTCCGCCAAAGCTGAAACCGTGCGAGAAGCGCGGGCAGAAGTGCTGGTGCTGATGCAGCCTGAAACGCTGCAGATGATTATGGAAGGCAGCCACCACAAAGGGGATGTCTTTGCCACGGCGCGCATCGCCGGGATTCAGGCAGCAAAACGCACCTGGGAGCTGATTCCGCTCTGTCATCCGCTGATGCTGAGCAAAGTGGAAGTGAATCTGGAAGCGGAACCGGATCATAATCGGGTTCGCATTACCACGCTCTGTCGCCTCACCGGCAAAACCGGCGTCGAGATGGAAGCGCTGACGGCCGCCTCGGTTGCCGCCCTCACCATCTACGACATGTGCAAAGCGGTACAGAAAGATATCGTCATCGATCAGTTGCGTTTAATCAGCAAGAGCGGCGGTAAAAGCGGCGATTTCCAGGCGGTCGCGCATGATTAAGGTGCTGTTTTTTGCCCAGGTGCGTGAGCTGACCGGCACGGCATCACTTGAGGTCGGTGCTGATTACCCGGATGTGGCCACGCTGCGTAGTGCGCTGGCCGACCGCAACGATCGCTGGGCGCTGGCGCTGGAGTCAGGCAAACTGCTGGCGGCGGTCAATCAGACGCTGGTGCCGATGACGCATCCGCTGCACGCCGGGGATGAAGTCGCCTTTTTCCCGCCCGTGACCGGAGGCTGAGATGGAAACGCAGATTCGCGTTGGCCCTGCACCCTTTGATATGGCGGAAGCGTATCGCTGGCTGGCGGCCTGTGATGAAGATGGTGCGGTGGTAACCTTTACCGGCAAAGTCCGCAACCACAATCTGGGTGATAACGTGGCGGCGTTGATGCTGGAGCACTATCCCGGCATGACCGAAAAAGCGCTGCAGGAGATTGTGGATGCGGCGCGCGAACGCTGGCCACTGCAACGGGTTACCGTGATTCATCGCGTCGGCGAACTGTTTCCCGGCGATGAAATCGTGCTGGTGGGTGTGACCAGTGCGCATCGCAGCAGCGCCTTTTCTGCCGCAGAGTTCATTATGGATTACCTGAAAACCCGCGCCCCCTTCTGGAAGCGTGAAGCGACTGAGCAGGGCGATCGCTGGGTGGACGCCCGCGACAGCGATCACCAGGCAGCTCAGCGCTGGGACTAAGGCGGCGTTAATGGCTCAGCGGGCCAGACCCTTTTCGCCCGCTGAGTCTCCTCTGTGTATCCACACGCCACTGCCAGAAAACACGCTTATCACGTCGCTTAAGGCTGCTTTAGCTGCTCCGCAGGGCCAAACCCGGTCTGGCCGTGGCTGTGTTCACCACCGCCAGTGGTGCGCTTCAGCTGAATAACCTGACCCTTTTCCCAGGCATTGGCGCCCGGTGCCGCCGGATGCGCTACGATATCCGCTCGTTCGGCACGGATCTGTTTACTGTCGACGTCAAAGCGGCGATCGCGGTCTGCCAGCAGTCGCGAATCCATCTGACCATCCGCTGTAAAGCCCATCATCAAGGCCGGAATGCCAATTGGCAGCGTTTTATCACGATCCGTGTGCCAGGTGTGCCAGGTCTTTCCGTAGGTGTTCGCGATGCGTGTCATCAGGGCATGGTCGGCGGCGGCGGGTAAGCCCGGCGCAATCAGCGTGCCCGATTTCACCTCATACTGATGGCTGTGCCACAGTTTCTTCTCTTCCGGCGGCAGGGTCTTAAACAGCCGTTCGCTGATAATGTACTCCACGCCCATCAGCCGTGCGTCGCGCGTATTGCCGTCGTAAATCACCGCCTGCATCACATCGTCGTTCAGCACGGTGACATAGTGGTGCGCCTCCATCTGACCGTTCCTGTCGCCGTTATAAAAATGGAAGCCATCGAGATAGGTGTTAATGGCGTCGATAGGCGGACGTGACTGCATCACGCTGGCACCCGTCTCCAGCACCTTAAGCGAGGAGGAGGTGGGCGCGCCCGGTGACTGCACCTGGGCAGGCGTATTATTGGCGCCGCAGCCGGTTAATAACAGGCTGAAGGCCGCAACAGGCCAGAGTTTAAACATCGTAAGTTCCTTTAACGTTAAAAAAGGTAACCTTAGTTCAGTTCTCGCCTGCCTGCGAAACGCTGGCAATGGTAGACTAGGGCTTTCGTTCATTCTGAGGACAGGCATGTCATCCACCCCGATTCTGCAACGTCTGACACTGGTCGCCGCGCTGGTGCTGGTGGGTTGTAGCAGCAAGAAAACCCCTGAGGCGCCCGTGCGGCAGCCCGAAGATGTCAAAGCGCAGATCCAGCGACTGCTGCCGTCTCACGTCAGTAATAAAGCCGCATGGAGCGACGACATCTACACCACCTTCCGCACGCAGCAGATCGATCCCAGCGCCAGTAATCTCTGCGCAGTCATCGCCGTAGCGGATCAGGAGAGCAACTTCAGCGCGGAGGCCGCCGTACCGGGCCTGCCAAAAATTGCCTGGGGCGAGATCAACCGCCGTGCGGCGCAGGTGCATGTGCCGGCCTTCCTGGTGCGCACCGCACTGCTGATCAAGTCGCCGACCGGGGAAAGTTACGCGGCCCGTCTGGACAAGGTGCGCAGTGAAAAAGATCTCAGCGCTATCTTTGATGACCTGATCGACATGGTGCCGATGGGCCAGACGCTGTTCGGTAATCTCAACCCAATCCACACCGGCGGGCCGATGCAGGTCAGCATTGCGTTTGCCGAAGCACACGCCAAAGGCTACCCGTGGCCGATCGATGGCACCATCCGCCGCGAAGTCTTTACCCGTCACGGCGGAATCTACTTCGGCACTATGCATCTGCTCGGCTACCCGGCTGACTACAGTCAGCCGCTCTACCGCTTTGCCGATTACAATGCGGGCTGGTACGCCAGTCGCAATGCGGCCTTCCAGGCGGCGGTGTCACGCGCCACCGGCATGAAGCTGGCGCTGGATGGGGATCTGATTCTTTATGGATCGGATGCGGCAGGGGGGACTGAACTCGCGGTGCGCACACTGTCGAAGCAGATCGACATGAGCAACAGCGATATTCGCCGCGATCTGGAGAAAGGGGAAAAAGCGTCGTTCAGCGACAGTGAACTCTGGAAACAGGTCTTTACCCTGGCGGACAAAATGGCGGGTCGCAAACTCCCGCGTGAAATGCTGCCGGGCATCAAGCTGGAAAGCCCGAAAATCACCCGTAATCTGACCACGGCGTGGTTTGCGCAGCGCGTTGACAGCCGCTATCAGCAGTGCCTGTCGCGCCGTTAAGCGGCATGTTGTGGCGCAGTTGAGCTGAGCTGTGCCACACTTAGCCTCTGGCATGTCTCCCGGTTGGGAGCGCATCTGTTCATCCGTCTAACAAGAGGTGCATCATGGACCGATATCCAAGAAATGATTCCATCGTTCAATCCGCATCTCGCGGTTTACAAGCCTATATGGCGCAGGTTTATGGCTGGATGACCTGTGGTCTGTTACTGACCGCGTTTGTCTCCTGGTATGCTGCGCGCACGCCTGCAGTGATGGAGATGGTGTTTGCCAATCGCATCACTTTCTTCGGGCTGATTATCGCGCAGCTGGCACTGGTCTTTTTCCTGTCAGGAATGGTGCATCGCCTGAGTGGGGCAGTGGCTACCGGACTGTTTATGCTCTATTCGGCCCTCACCGGCTTGACCATGGCGAGTATCTTCCTGGTTTACACCTACTCCTCCATCGCCAGCACCTTCTTTGTCACGGCAGGGATGTTTGGTGCGATGAGCTTCTACGGCTACACCACCAAACGCGATCTGAGCCGTTTTGGCAGCCTGCTGTTTATGGGGCTGATTGGCATTGTGCTGGCGTCGCTGGTGAACTTCTGGCTGAAAAGCCCGGCGCTGATGTGGGCGATTACCTATATCGGCGTGGTGCTCTTTGTGGGATTAACGGCTTATGACACGCAGAAGCTGAAAAACATCGGTGAGCAGATTGATGCCCGCGACACGGAGAACCTGCGTCGCTATTCGATCATGGGCGCGCTAACGCTCTATCTCGACTTCATTAACCTGTTCCTGATGCTGCTGCGGATCCTCGGTAACCGCCGCTGATTTTCAGTGTAAAAGGGAGAGGCGCGAAGGTTGCGCCTCCCCTTTTTTATGACGATTTCTGTAACTTCTGCTCGTTCTTCTGACGCAGATGCTTCGCCCGACTCTCCAGTCCCAGATAGAGCACCAGCGCTAACAGCAGCGGCAGGATAAAGTAGAGCACGCGATAGGCCAGCAGCGCCGCAATGATGGTGCCATGCGAAGCGTGCTGACCGCTGAGCAGCGCCAGGAAAACCGCTTCCAGAACGCCAATGCCCGCCGGAATGTGAATGATTACCCCGGCAATACTGCTGATCAGCAGGACGCCCAGCACCATCGGATAGCCCACGTCGCGTCCCAGCAGCAGCCAGATAATCGCGCCCATCACCATCCAGTTGGCGCAGGAAACCGCAAACTGCAGCAGCGCCATGCGCAGTGAAGGCAGCTGCAGCGTCTGGCCTTTAATCGTCCAGCGACGCTGTTTTGAGAAGGCGCAGGCCCAGAGGTAAATCGCCACCAGCACCAGCAAAACCCCGCCAATCAACCGCAGTGTGGTCTCGCCGATAAACCAGCCGCTGGGGATCGAGACCATGCCCGCACTGAACACCACGCCCGCCAGCAGAATATAGCCCAGCCAGTTGGTCGCGATGCTCAGGGAGAAGATGCGGGTGATGGTGCCGCTATCGAGACCGAGTCTGGAGTAAAGCCGGTAGCGCATCGCCACACCGCCGACCCAGGTGCTCAGCGTCAGGTTAAAGGCATAACAGATAAACGACACCAGCATCACCTGACGCTTCGCCAGTTTGTGGCCGCAGTAGGCGCGGCCAATCAGGTCATAGCAGCCATACACCAGGTAACTCAGCACCACCAGTCCGGCGGCGGTCAGCACCACAAAACGGTTGTAATTAACGATGACGTTATAAACATCTTCCCAGTTCACTTTGCGGGCATAAACCACCAGCAAAACCACCACCGCGATGAAAAACAGTACGGTGAGGATTTTTTTCGCCAGTTGCCAGCGTGGATGTTTTTTTGCCATCAGGATTTTGCTCCCGGATTATCAGCTTCAACGCGATCCTGCGTTTCCATTTCAGGTTGTACCGGCGGACTCACCTGAGCCAGCAAGGGCGTATGCGCCGGAAGCCAGCCCGCGATGGCCGGGAAATGGCGCAGGAAGTGAAACACCACCACGCTTTTACTCAGTTGCCACCAGTTTCGCGGTGGCAGGTGCTCCTCCTGCACGCGCTTGCAATCGTTGGCCAGCAGCGCTTCGAGGTTGTCACGCAGCGTCTGATTAAAGGGATGATCGTGAATGATCAGATTGGCTTCCAGGTTTAAAGAGAGGCTGAGCGGATCGAGATTGCTGGAGCCGACGGTGGCCCAGTGATTGTCTTTTACAGCAACCTTGCCGTGCAGCGGACGACGAATATATTCATACACTTCGACGCCGCCATCGACCAGATAGTTATAGAGCAGCTCCGCACCCACTTTTACTATCGGCATATCTGGCTCGCCCTGAACGATCAGGCGTACCCGGACGCCACGCTGTGCGGCATTACGCATCTCACGCAGCAGCCGGTAGCCAGGAAAGAAGTAGGCGTTGGCAATAATGACATCCCGCTTCGCCTCGCGCAGCATCTCAAGATAATGCACTTCGATGTCGTCGCGATGCTCGTCGTTATCGCGATAGACATAGAGCACCTGGGCATCGCCAGGTGTAGCGTTCACTGCCGGACGATGAGAACGCGAGCCCCACCAGCGGCGGGTAGGCTGCTCGCTGCCAATCGCCTGTTGCAGATAGCGGGCAATATCGGCCACAACCGGGCCTTTGACCTGCACTGAGTAATCCTGTTTTGCCTCCGGGCCATAATCGGTGTTGTGTTCAGCCGAAAAGTTGATGCCGCCCACAAAGGCGACGACATCATCCACCACCACGGTTTTGCGGTGCAGACGGCGAAATACGTTGGTGCGCATCCCCATCACCAGCGGACGGGGATCGTAATAGATGAAACGTACGCCCGCGCTGGTCAGGCTGTTCACAAATTTATCTGAGAGTTCAGCGGAGCCATAACCATCGACCATCACTTCAACCCGCACGCCGCGCTGTGCCGCAGCCAGCAGCTCACGGTGCAGAGCGTTGCCTACCTCATCCTCAAACAGAATAAAGGTTTCAATTAATACCGTGCGTTCTGCCCGCTGAATCGCGCCAAAGACGCGCGGGAAAAACGCTTCGCCATTTTCCAGCAACAGCAGCCGGTTGCCTTCCTGCCAGCTAAAATTCATAGGTGGATCTCCACGGCCAGCGGTGCATGGTCCGACAGATGTGACCAGGGTTTACGTGGCAGCGCCCACGGATGACTGACCGTGGCGTTGCGCACATAGATGCGGTCAAGTCGCAGGATCGGGAAGCGTGCCGGAAAGGTCCGCGCCGGGCGTCCGGTTTTCATGCTGAATACCTCTTTCAAACCCGCACCCTGTTTTAAAATTGAGTTAGCGCGTCGCTGCCAGTCGTTGAAATCACCCGCCACGACGACCGGTGCGTCGGGCGGCAGCGAGTTAACCATTTCACATATTTTCTTCATCTGCGCGTGACGATGCGCTTCTTTCAGGCCCAGATGTACGCAGATGACATGCAGCGTGCCGTGCGGTTCCGGCAAGGCAATCTGGCAGTGCAGCATGCCGCGATTTTCACTGCCTGCCACCGAGATATCCCGGTTTTCATATTCGGTGATGGGGAAGCGTGACAGCACCGCATTGCCATGATGTCCCTCCGGATAGACCGCATTTCGCCCATAGGCGAAATCGTTCCATATGGTGTCGGCCAGAAACTCATAATGCGGAGAATCGGGCCACGCCTCATGATTAAGGGCGTGGATAGCATGCGTGCCCATTACCTCCTGGAGAAAGACCACATCCGCCTCTGTTGCGCGAACGGCGTCGCGTAATTCGGGCAGGATGAATCGGCGATTAAACGGGGCGAAACCCTTGTGTGTATTGATCGTCAGGACTTTTATTGAAAATCCTTGCGTGTTTTGTGGCATACTCGCGACGCACTCCTTTTCATCATCATCAGAATCAAAGTGTAGTCTTTGTCACAAATGGGTGGTGAAAGAGGGCAATAATTAGGGCGTTATCCGAAAATTGTTTTACATTGAGGAAATCGTTTCCGGCTTCTGCCGGTAGCACTTGGGCGACCTGTTGGGTCTGCCAGGAGAACTGAATGAAATGGTCTAATCGTATTCAAATCATCACGGGTCAAACGTTATTGCATATTGCTATGCATTTACTGGTGATCGCTGCGCTGATCTGGGGCTGGAAGCACAAGGCTCTGGTTGATGTCTGCAGTACGCTGGTGGCGATGTATGCACTGGTTTTTGTTGCCATGCTGGTAACACAGCGCATCCCACGTTTACGTACTCTCGGCGATTATCTTGAAGAAGCGACCACCACTTACTACTTTGGCGCTGCCATGATGACACTGTTCCTGGTGTCGCGAATTTACCACAACAACCTGCTGCTGGCCTGTCTCGGCGTAGTGATGTTGCTGGGTCCGGCGCTGGTCTCGCTGCTGGCGAAAGAGCCGCCGCGGCGAATCGAAAACAAACGTAGTTAAGTTGAAGGCCACCGGAAGGTGGCCTTCCTGTTTTCAGGCTATTAAGTTGTGTCAGTAAATGTGAGCTATCTCGCACACTGTCTATAAAGCTGATACACTCGCTCGCTTACGCATCGTAGTTTGTGCCCTTTTCACGCGTCAGCCCCAGCTGGCGTCATTATCCCTCTGAAAACTACACCGTGAATCACGGCCAGAGCGGACCGGAGTAAATCACGTAATGTCTTTTGACTCTCTCGGCCTGAGTGCCGATATTTTGCGCGCGGTCGCCGAACAAGGCTACAGCGAACCTACACCTATCCAGCGCCAGGCGATTCCTGTGGTGCTGGCTGGCCGCGATCTGCTGGCGAGTGCCCAGACCGGCACCGGCAAAACGGCCGGCTTTACTTTACCGCTGTTACAGAAACTCTCAGCCACTGCCACGCCAATCCGCGGTCGTCGCCCGGTGCGCGCCCTGATCCTGACCCCAACCCGTGAACTCGCGGCGCAGGTCGGTGAAAACGTCAGCGACTACAGCAAGTATCTTTCGCTGCGTTCGATGGTGGTGTTTGGTGGTGTCAGCATCAATCCCCAGATGGTCAAGCTGCGTGGCGGCGTTGATATACTGGTCGCAACACCAGGCCGCCTGCTGGATCTGGCGCAACAGAATGCCGTTGACCTGTCACAGGTCGAAGTTCTGGTGCTGGATGAAGCGGACCGCATGCTGGATATGGGCTTTATCCATGATATCCGTCGTGTGCTGGCGCGCCTGCCGGCGAAACGTCAGAACCTGCTGTTCTCTGCCACCTTCTCTGATGAGATCAAAGGTCTGGCTGAGAAACTGCTGACCAATCCGGAAATGATTGAAGTGGCTCGCCGCAACACCGCCTCTGAGCAGGTTGCGCAGCAGGTCGCTTTCGTTGATAAGAAGCGCAAGCGTGAACTGTTGTCGCAGCTGATTGGCGAAGGTAACTGGCAGCAGGTGCTGGTCTTCACCCGTACCAAACACGGCGCGAACCACCTTGCCGAGCAACTGGGCAAAGATGGCATCAGCGCTGCAGCCATTCATGGCAACAAGAGCCAGGGTGCACGTACCCGTGCGCTGGCCGACTTTAAGTCAGGCGGTATTCGCGTGCTGGTTGCGACCGATATCGCGGCCCGTGGCCTGGATATTGAAGAGCTGCCACACGTCGTGAACTACGAGCTGCCTAACGTCGCCGAAGATTATGTTCACCGTATTGGCCGTACAGGTCGTGCAGCCGCGACGGGTGTCGCACTGTCGCTGGTCTGCGTCGATGAGCATAAACTGCTGCGTGATATTGAGCGTCTGCTGAAGCGTGAAATCCCGCGTCTGGCCGTTGAAGGTTATGAACCCGATCCGAGCATCAAAGCGGAGCCGATCATTAATGGTCGTCAGCAGCAGTCTCGCGGCGGTGCAGGAGGCGGCGGCCGGGGTCGTGGTCAGGGCGGACAGGGTGCAGGCGCATCGCGTTCATCTTCATCCGGCGACAAGCGTCCTCAGGCGCGTCGTCAGAGCCAGGCCGCGCCTCAGGGCGATAAGCCCGCGTCGCGTCCACGTCGTCCGGCAGTCGCGAAGCGTACCGGTAACGTCTGAGTATGAGGGTTTTACTGGCGCCAATGGAGGGCGTGCTGGATTCACTGGTGCGCCAGCTGTTATCGGAAGTGAACGACTACGATCTCTGCATCACTGAGTTTTTGCGCGTGGTCGATCAACTGCTGCCGGTAAAATCTTTCTACCGTCTCTGCCCCGAACTGCATAACGCCAGCCGCACGCCTTCAGGCACGCGGGTGCGTATGCAGCTGCTGGGGCAGCATCCCGAATGGTTAGCCGAGAACGCCGCACGCGCGGTGGAGCTGGGTTCCTGGGGTGTTGATCTCAACTGTGGTTGTCCCTCTAAACTGGTCAACGGCAGCGGAGGCGGCGCGACCCTTCTTAAAGATCCCGATCTGATTTATCGCGGCGCGAAAGCGATGCGTGAAGCCGTCCCTGCGGATTTACCGGTAACGGTAAAAGTGCGGCTCGGCTGGGATTCCAGTGCCCGCAGTCTGGAGATTGCCGATGCGGTTCAGCAGGCGGGAGCCAGCGAGCTGACGGTGCATGGGCGGACCAAAGAAGAAGGCTATCGCGCAGAGGCGATCAACTGGCAGGCAATTGGCGAGATTCGTCAGCGGCTGCGCATTCCGGTGATTGCCAACGGCGAGATCTGGGACTGGCAAAGCGCGCAAAATTGTATGGCAGTGACGGGCTGCAGTGCGGTAATGATTGGCCGTGGTGCACTGAACATCCCCAACCTGAGCCGGGTGGTGAAATACAACGAACCACCGATGGCCTGGACGGATGTGGTGCGGTTACTGCAGAAGTACAGCCGGCTGGAGAAGCAGGGCGATACCGGCCTCTATCACGTGGCGCGTATCAAACAGTGGCTGGGTTATCTGCGCAAAGCTTATGGCGAAGCCGATGGCTTATTCAGTGAAATCCGCGCGTTAAAAAACTCCGGCAATATTGCGCAGGCAATCGATCGTCACGCGATTGTTCATGGTTTGTGATAAAAAACCAGGCGACCCCTTCGCGACCTGACGGTATAGTGGGCAAAATTTCCTATACCACTAGCCTGCTATGTCTGACACCGCTGTACTGAGCAACAGCCAGCTCAACAAACGAATCCTCTCCGTTATTATCTTCACTTTCTTCTGTTATCTCTCCGTCGGACTGCCGCTGGCCGTACTGCCGGGCTTTGTCAAAAATCATCTTGGCTTCAGCTCCTTTATTGCCGGACTGATTATCAGCATTCAATATTTTGCGACGCTGCTCAGTCGTCCGCAGTCGGGCCGTCTGGCCGATCGGCTGGGGCCAAAACGGGTGGTGATGCTGGGACTGCTCTGCTGCGGCATGAGCGGGGTGCTGACTATCGTGGCCGCAATGCTGAGCAGCTGGCCGTGGCTGAGTCTGGCGCTGCTGGCTATCGGGCGACTGTTTCTCGGGGTAGGCGAAAGCTTCAGCAGCACGGGCTCTACGCTGTGGGGCATGAATATCGTCGGGCCGTTGCAGACCGCGCGCGTCATCTCCTGGAACGGTGTCGCCACGTATCTGGCGATGGCTGTGGGTGCACCGCTGGGCGTGCTGCTCAACAATCAATTTGGCATGAGTGGATTTGCCGGACTGATTGCGCTGATGGGCGTCGCCGGTTATCTGATGGCCAGCCGCAAACCGTCGGTCACCGTCAGCGTCGGCGAGCGCATTCCGTTTCACCGCGTCTTCTCCCGCGTCTGGCTTTATGGTCTGGCGCTGGGCTTCGGCACGATCGGTTTTGGCGTCATCGCGACCTTTATTACCCTCTATTTTGCCAGCCGTGACTGGCAGGGCGCGGCCTATGCGCTGACGCTGTTCAGCCTGGGTTTTGTGCTGGTGCGGCTGGGGTTTGGTCGCTTTATTACCCGCTTTGGCGGATTGCGCGTGTCGCTATTCTCTTTTCTGCTGGAGTGTCTGGGACTGCTGATTATCTGGCAGGCGGATAGCGCCTGGCTGGTGGGCGTGGGCGCATTTCTGACCGGCAGCGGTTTTTCGCTGGTCTTTCCGGCGCTGGGTGTTGAGGCGGTAAAAAGGGTTGAGCGTCAGGATCAGGGCTCGGCGCTGGGAACCTATTCCGCTTTCCTCGATCTTGGGCTGGGTTTAACCGGCCCGGTGGCGGGACTGTTTATCGGACACTGGGGAATGCAGTCGGTTTATCTGGCTGCTGCGATGATGGTGCTGGGCGCATTACTGATTACGCTGCGGCTCTATGGGCAGCAACGGCTCAGCGCCTGATTATGGTCAGCATTGGCTCACCCCCTCACTGGTGGTGAGCCAGAGATGCATCAGAAATGGGTAAACAGCCAGTAGAGCAGGGCGGAAAGCAGAATAGAAACCGGCAGTGTTAATATCCAGGCGACAGCCAGATTACGCAGGGTTGAAAACTGCAGACCTGAGCGGTTGGCCGCCATGGTGCCTGCCACGCCAGACGACAGCACATGTGTAGTCGACACCGGCAGGCCAAAGCCATCCGCTGCGCCTATCGTCATCATCGCCACCAGTTCGGCGCTGGCACCCTGCGCATAGCTCAGGTGCGTTTTCCCAATTCGTTCTCCCACTGTCACCACAATTCTGCGCCAGCCCACCATGGTGCCAAGACCCAGCGCAATCGCCACCACCACTTTCACCCACATCGGGATAAAGCGGGTGGCGCTGTCGAGTTCTGCTTTCACCGCCTTAAGGTTGCGTTCCGTCTCCTGCGGCATTGCAACTTTCGTGTTTTGCAGATGCTTAATCGACTCTGAGGCCAGATACATCTGGTTGCGGGTGTTGGTCACCGCCTGAGCAGGAATATTGTCCATGGAGCCGTAACGGCGGATCTGATCGCCTACCTCGTTCAGCGTCCTCGCCAGCGCCGGCAACACATCGGCATTCATCTGATTACTGCCGACAAAGCCGGTCAGCACGTCGCGGGCCGCCGGCGGGTTCGCCGTCGCCGGTTGCAGCTGCAACAGCTGATGCGCGGTTACTTCAGTCAGTGCGGCCACGCGTGGGATCTGATCGGCAGGCAGCGATCGGTTGAGGGCATAGGCAATCGGCATGGTACCGACCAGGATCAGCATAATCAGCCCCATCCCTTTCTGCCCATCGTTGGAGCCGTGCGCAAATGAGACGCCGGTACAGGTCAGGATTAGCAGGCCACGAATCCAGACCGGTGGCGGTTGATCGCTTTTCGGCGCCTGATAAAGCTGCCGATTGCGAATAAAGATCTTCATCACCCAGAGCAACAGCCCGGCGCAGACAAAGCCGACCACCGGTGACAGTAGCAGAGCGTAGCCCACCTTCAGCGCCTGATCCCAGTCTACGCCGCTCACACCGCTGCGCCCGTGCAGCATGGCGTTGGCAACCCCGACGCCAATAATCGAGCCAATCAGGGTATGCGACGACGACGACGGCAGGCCGAAATACCAGGTGCCGAGATTCCAGATAATGGCGGAGAAAAGCAACGCATAGACCATGGCGAAGCCGTTGCCGCTGCTGGCCTGCAGGATCAGCTCGACCGGCAGCAGCGAGATAATGCCAAATGCAACCACGCCGCTGGAGAGCAGCACGCCCATAAAGTTACAGAAACCGGACCAGACCACCGCGACGCCGGGCGTGAGCGAGTGTGTGTAAATCACTGTAGCAACTGCATTGGCGGTATCGTGGAAACCGTTGACGAACTCAAAGCCGAGCGCAATCAGCAACGCCAGTCCCAGCAGAAAGAACGGCAGATAGCTGGTGACCGGCATATTGGTCTGTTCGACGTCATTGACCAGGTTGAGTCCGGCGAAGGCCAGTCCGGCGACCAGCAGAATAAAAAATAGCGGCTTGCTGAAGCGACTGCCCTTGCCGTTGAAATCGGGCCGTCCCTGGGCTGATGAGGAGGAGAGACTGTTTTCGCTCATGGTGTACCTCATATGGCTGATGCCGGATGCTGATATGCATCGGGTTAACGGAGTGTGATACGCGCTTTATATGACAGATTAATGATGGTCACGTGGGGAAGGAGAGGAGAAATATTCGTCAATTTGCCTTTATGCAGGCAATAAAAAAGCCAGCGACAGGCGCTGGCTTCTGAGGGCAGAGTGACAGTTACGAGCTGGTATTTGCCGCTGCTGCTGGCGCTGCAGGTGTTACCGGCGCAGCAGGTGCAGCAGGTGCAGCTGGCTCAGTGGCTGGCTGCTGCGGCTGCTGTGGCTGAGTAGCATCGCTGCTTGCACCCTGTGGCGTTACCGGCGTCATTGGCTCTTCCTGAGGAGCAGCCTGTGAATTTTCGGGTACCGGAACAGGCGCAGTCTGGACATTGTTTTCCACACCATTCACTTTTACTGGCATACCGGTACGGCTCTGAATCGCGGCATTAACCTGATCCTGATTCACGCTGGCATCAACCACAATTTTGCTCACGGCCTGAGTCAGGGTAATCGGCACCAGCTCACGTGAGTTGAACTGCTCTTCAGTGGTCGACAGTGGGTTATGCACTTCCACATAACGTGAACCGTCCGGCTCTACAGTCGCTTTCACGGGCTGATCAACGAACTGTACGCGTGTGCCAACCGGCACATTCTGATACAGCCATTTGATATCGTCAGCACGCAGACGCACACAGCCATGGCTCACGCGCAGGCCGATGCCGAAGTTGGCGTTGGTGCCGTGAATCGCATAGAGACGACCAATGTAAAGCGCGTAAAGGCCCATTGGGTTATCCGGGCCTGCCGGGAACACCGCTGGCAGCGTTTCGCCGCGAGCCGCGTAGTCCGCATGCATACCTTTGGTTGGCGTCCAGGTCGGGCCATCTTTCTTACGTTCTACCGCGGTAGTCCAGCTGATCGGCGTATCTTTACCCAGTTCACCGATACCAATTGGCAGAACCACGACGGTTTTGCTGCCCTTCGGGTAGTAGTAAAGACGCATCTCCGCGCTGTTAATCACAATGCCTTCACGCGGTGCGTCAGGCAGGATCAGCTGCTGTGGGATGATCATTTTGCTGCCAGCCTTTGGCAGATAAACGTCAACGCCCGGATTGGCTTCCAGCATATTGCTGAGGCCCATCTGGTACTGTGCCGCAAAAGCTTCCAGCGGCAGTTTGCTGTCTTCAGGAACAGTAATTTCGATATTTTCCCCGATCAGACGGCTGTTGGCCGGCGGCAACGGGTAAACCACAGCAAAGGCTGACTGGCTGAACGCCGCCAGAGCCAGTGCGATTGAAGCGAAAGCGCGAATGATTTTCATATTTTACAATTCTTTATCGCCATATTTCAGGCTGTTCAGTGTGTCGAATTCATGCTGGCCAATGTGACCTGCTGCGCATTATATGTTCATTAAACTGACGTTGTGAATCGGGATTTTAACCTCCCTGCAATACTTTACGTAATTTCAGCGCGGATGTTAGCGCATTTCCGTGAATCAGGAGGGTAAAAATGGGGCTTTCCGGGGTTACCACCGATCAAGGTTGCCACTGCGTCTGTTCGCCACTGAGTTTGCGGTTCAGGAAAAAGGCGGCACTGATCAACGCCAGATGAGTCAGCGCCTGCGGTGTATTCCCCAGCGCATGGCCGTGACTGTCAAACTCCTCGGCATAAAGGCCCAGCGGATTGGCGTAGCTCAGCAACTTCTCGAATTCAAAATGCGCCTCCTGAATCCGCCCTGCGCGTGCCAGACATTCGACATACCAGAAAGAGCAGGCGCCAAACGAGCCTTCCGATCCTTTAAGACCGTCGGCGGGCGTCTCATGCGTATTGTAACGCCGCACCATACCATCACTGACCAGGTTGGCTTTGATCGCATCCAGTGTGGCAATCCAGTCCGGATCGGTGGCACCAACAAAGCGTACCAGCGGCATCAGCAGCATGGAGGCGTCAAGGTATTCGCCATGCCGGGTCGAAGAGAAGTGACCGCGTTCGCTGTTCCAGAAGTTGGCCCAGATATCTTCGCGGATCTCACGGCGTGCCCGATCCCAGCGCTCGTAAGGCATCGGCAGGGATCGCTTCATGCCGAGACGCAGAGCACGATCCATCGCTACCCAGCACATCAGACGTGAATGCAGGAAATGCTCCGGTTCGCCGCGCATCTCCCAGATACCGGCATCGGGCTGATCCCAGTTCTCGCTTAGCCAGTCGATCATTTTGACCACATGTTGCCAGCCGCGCTGAGAGATCGCCTCGCCATATTTGTTGGCCAGATAGACCGCATCCATCAGTTCGCCATAGATATCGAGTTGCGTCTGCTGCCAGGCATCATTGCCGATGCGCACCGGTCGGGAGTCGGCATAGCCGGAGAGATTCAGTAATTCCATCTCATGCAACTCAGTGCCGCTGTCGAGACGGTACATCACCTGCAGGCGCATCTCATCATGATGGCTGTTTTCAACGCAGCGACCCACCCAGTGAGTAAAGTGTTTAGCTTCATCGATATAACCCAGCCGCATCAGCGCATACATGCTGAAGGACGCGTCGCGGATCCAGGAGGCGCGATAGTCCCAGTTGCGTTCGCCACCCAGTTCTTCAGGCAGACCAAACGTTGCCGCCGCCGCAATGGAGCCGTGCTGATACGAAGTCAGGAGCTTCAGGACCAGCGCCGAACGCTGCACCATTTCACGCCAGCGTCCCTGATAGGTGCTGTGGCTGCTCCAGTGTCGCCAGTAATTCAGTGTCTCTTCAAAGCAGTGTTCAGTGGCCAGCGCTTCGATATGCGCATCATCCACGCTGCCAAATTCGAACTGCGCATATTCGCCGGGCTGTAACGTGAAGTGGGCAGTCGCACTCTCATCCTCCAGCGTCATCACCACCGAGGCTGCAAGGCGCAGCGACGGCTGGCCCTCAGCATGAAAGTCGATACAGCCATTATGCGCTTCTGCACGGGTCTGCGCCCGGGCATAGTCGTGGCGGGGCGAACAGCGCATCTGAAAGGTTGCACTGCCGCGGACCATTTTGAGCCGACGGATCAGGCGCGGCATCTTATCCCTGTCATCACAAATCGGCATGTAGTCGGTGATTTCTGCCACGCCTTCATCATCCAGCCAGCGGGTCTGCAGGATGTTGGTGTCGGGCAGGTAGAGTTGCTGACGTCGTGCATTGGGCCAGTCAGGAGCCAGAGAGAAAAGTCCGGCGTCATCGCTATCGAGCAGGGCGGCAAAGACCGACGGGCTGTCGAGTTCAGGCCAGCAAAGATAATCAATGGTGCCGTCATTGGCGATCAGCGCACAGGTGCGCAAATCGCCAATGACACCGTGGTCTTCAATCTTACGTTTTACCTTACTCATTCTCATCTCCCTGTCAGTGTCCCTGCTAACTATAGCTGAGCTATTCGATGCGGCTTCGGTTGGGCACAGATGGTTAACGTAAGGTTGAATAAGGCAGGGAAGGGAAAGCGCGTAGAACAGGGAAGGTGAAACTGACGACGTGGTCAGCAGGGTGCCCGGGCGCTGATGCGTGTCTGGCGACCCTGCTGACGTTCACTGCCAGTGACGCCTGCTGGCAACGGCGTTGTTTATTTCATTTATTCCTGATCGGCCCGACGGTTATGCCAGCGGCGGATGAACCAGCGCAGCACAAAGGCAAAGATGACCGCGCCCACCAGCCACAGCAGATGCTTCAGATGCTGATCGAGTTTGTGCAGCCACGGCGCGATGATGCCGCCCGCGAAATAGCCGAGGGTCACGAAAATCACGGCCCAGATGGCCGCTCCGATAACGTTA
The DNA here is from genome assembly GCF_014495885.1 of Pantoea sp. MT58. Lineage (NCBI taxonomy): Bacteria > Pseudomonadati > Pseudomonadota > Gammaproteobacteria > Enterobacterales > Erwiniaceae > Pantoea > Pantoea sp. MT58. The sequence goes on along the minus strand of NZ_CP061083.1, from coordinate 2,844,318 downwards.
AGAATGAAAAATTTCATTGGATTAAGGCGGCTGGCACCGATAATAATCGGGCCAATCAGTCGGAAGCCATACATAAAACGCACGCCAATTACAAACAGGCTGGGACGGCGTTTAATCAGTCGGTTCGCCTTGACCACTTTATCCTGATGCTTTTTAAAGCGGCGCAGGATGCGCGTGCCCCAGCGGCGGCCTACCCAGTAGAGCAACTGATCGCCGACAATGCCGCCACCCATCGCGGCCAGCACCACTCCGACGTAATGCAGCAGCCCCTCATGCGCGGCAACGCCGCCCAGCAATGTAAATGTTTCCCCTTCGGCAATACAGCCAATAAAAAGTGCCAGATAGCCGTACTGTGTAATTAATGCGTTGATATCCAGATGCAAAATGACTCTCCCTGTGCATTGGGTGATGGTTTCTTTCAGTCTATACGCGATTTGGCCTCCCTTCCGCCCGTGCACGATGGAGGGGTTTATTTACGCTGTTTTTTTGTCCGGTCACCACGAAAGTTTTACTGCCGTTTATACTTGAGAAGACGCTGCCCCCAAAGACGCATGCATCACCGGGCGGCCCATCGCATCAGAGGAGTGACTGTATGAACCATGTCTGGGGACTTCTGGCGCATCCGAACCAGGAAATGCGTCATATCAAGCAAGAGAATGAAAGCGTATCGCACCATTACACCCATCATGTTCTGCTGATGGCGGCGATCCCGGTGATCTGCGCCTTTATCGGAACAACTCAGCTGGGCTGGAATCTGGGCGACGGGCAATATGTGCAACTTAATCTGGCGACAGGGATCGGGTTGGGCATTCTGTTCTATCTGATTATTCTGGGTGGCGTGGCGGTAATGGGACGCGTGATTCACTGGATGGCGCGGGATTACCCTCAGCGTCCCGGCGTTCAGCGCTGTACGGTCTTTGCCGGTTACGTCGCTACGCCGCTGTTCCTGAGCGGACTTGTCGCACTCTATCCGCTGGTCTGGCTCTGTGTGCTGGCAGGTGCGCTGGCGCTGCTTTACACCGGCTATCTGCTCTATATCGGCATCCCCCTGTTTCTGAATATCGACCGCGAAGAGAGCCTGCGCTTTTCCGGCTCAACGCTGGCCATCGGCGTGCTGGTATTTGAAGTGTTACTGGCATTAACTGTCGTGCTGTGGGGATATGGACCGCATCTTTTCTGATAGACCTCTGCCGCCGCTCTGGCGGCAGTTCTCTTTTTACGCCCGGAAACAATCTCACCAGGAAATTTCTTAACCTTACGGGTATGATACCGCTGCCAGCCCGCGCTGCGATTTTACTGAGGCGGGCGGCCTGTGTCGGTCTGACACAGTACATCTTCATAACCGGTTTTTTTTCTACGATGCCTGCAAAAATTCGTTTTACTCTGCTTTCGCTGGCGCTGCTCGTTTCAGGGCAGATTGTTTCACTTCCGGCGCAGGCGACTACCACACTGTCGCAACTTGCGCCTATCGCTCAGCCGCAGATCGCCTCTGGCAGTGCGATGATTGTCGACCTCACCACCAATAAAGTGCTCTTTTCCAGCCATCCGGATCGGGTCAGGCCTATCGCGTCGATCACCAAGCTGATGACGGCGATGGTCGTGCTGGATGCGCATCAGCCGATGAACGAGATGATACCTGTCGATATCAGCCAGACGCCGGAAATGCGTGGTGTCTTCTCACGCGTTAAGCTCAACAGTCAGATCAGCCGCCGTAATATGATGCTGCTGGCACTGATGTCCTCGGAAAACCGTGCTGCTGCCAGTCTCGCGCACGCCTATCCGGGCGGTTATAACGCCTTTATCCGGGCAATGAACGCGAAAGCGCGATCGCTGGGCATGAAACAGACCCGCTATGTCGAGCCGACCGGTTTGTCGACGCAAAACGTCTCAAGTGCACAGGACCTGGTTAAGTTGCTCAAAGCCACACGGGAATATCCGGAGCTGGGCGCGCTTAGCACCACGAAAGAAGAGACGGCGGTTTTTGCTCATCCGAGCTATGCGCTGCCGTTCCGCAACACCAACCATCTGGTCTATAAAAATGACTGGCATATTCAGCTGACCAAAACCGGTTACACGGATGAGGCAGGCCACTGCCTGGTGATGCGTACCATGATTAATAATCGTCCGGTGGCGCTGGTGGTACTGGATGCCTTTGGCAAATATACCCACTTCGCCGACGCTAACCGTCTGCGTAGCTGGATCGAGACCGGTAAAGCGGCACCGGTCCCTGCGGCCGCACTGGCTTATAAAAAACAGAAGTCGGGCCAGGTCGCCAGCAATGGTGCCAGCAGTGCCGGCGTCGAGTAAAAATAGCCGACATGTTGTATTGCGCGACAGGCATTGCCTGCAGGCTGAGCAGGATGCCAGAATAGAATGTGGTCAGAGGCTTCAGGCCCTTTTTTGCCTCTGACCGCCCGGAATCAGCCCCAAAAAATGCCCGTTATTCCTATGTTGCCCTCCCTTGCAAAGCCCTACACTACGCGCGACTGGCGAGGGAAGATCGCCTGATTTAAGCTGCCGGAATCTTACTCATATGTTTATACGATCCTTTTTTGCATTGTTAATGCTGGCGCTGGTGGGGTTTGCCCCGGCGCTGGCGCTGGCCGCGGATGATACGGCCACGCCTGCTCAGGAACAGGATGCGCCGCCGAAGCTGAATGCTGCGGTGGAACTGCCGAAAATGCAGAAGATCCTCGATAAAATTAAAAGTCAGGTCTCCGTCGATGCCGGCGAGAACAAGCTGACACAGCTGAATGAAATGGCGCTGGAACTGTCAGGTAACGCCGATACACTTGGCCAGGCATTGGTTCCCGATCGCCAGCAGGTGGAAGCGCAGTTGCAGGTGCTTGGGCCGGCCCCTAAAGCCGACAGCGGTGTGAAAGAAACACCGGAAGTGACGCGCAAGCGAAACACGCTGGGGAGTCAGAAAAGCAAACTCGACGACCAGATTAAACAAGCCGAAGGCATTAAAAATGGCGCGCTGATGCTCTCTTCGCAGATTGTTAACCTGCGTCGTGATCAGCTGAAAAGCCAGCTGGCGCTCAACTCCGGCAGTATCCTCGGTGCGCGCTTCTGGTCACCGCTGCTCAGCGCTCAGGATCTGGAGGGCGAGAAAATTGGGGAGTTCCTGCAGGAGTTGCAGGACACCGCCGCGCTCTCATGGGAGCCGGGCTGGCGCGTGGGTAGTGTCTTCTGGCTGCTGGCGGCAATGCTGGTGATGACGGTGGGGCGTCGCTACTGCGAAGAGTTTCTGGCCTGGATCAGCATTAATAAACTGCCGGAAGGGAAGCTGCGTCGTAGTTTCCTGGCGGCAGCGGTAGCGCTGACTACGCTGGCGGCTGTTGTCCTCACCTTTAACTTTCTCTCTCTGGCCTTTACCCGCCGGGATGAGGTCTCTGAAAACGTTCAGGACTTTGTTGATCGTCTGGTGCAGCTAAGCGTCTTTTGTGGCCTGATTGCCGGACTGGGGCGCGCATTCCTCTCTACTCGCAGACCCAGCTGGCGCTTACCGGCTATCTCCAATGAAGTGGCGATGGCATTAAAGCCTTTTCCACCCATCACCGCTGTGCTGGTGTTTATCTTCCAGACGGTCGAGGCGTTTAACTACAGCGTCGGCACCAGTCTGAATACCACCATTTTTGCCAACGGCCTGACGGCACTGTTGATTGGCAGTACTGCACTGGCGATCAGCATGCGCACCAACCGCGTACGCCGTCGCCTGACCCAGGCGGGCACACCGCCGGAAGCACGCTCAACGCTGGTCGGGCTGATTCAGATGGGCCTGACGCTGACCGCGGTTGCCATCCTCGTGTCGCTGCTGATCGGTTACGTTACGCTGGCGCGCTTCCTGAGTTATGAAGTGATCTGGTGCGGTCTGCTGTTTGGTTCGTTCTACTTCCTGAGTCACCTGCTCAAGGATGGTTGTGAGAGTCTCTTTTCGACCAGTAATGCCACCGGTCGACGCATTCAGAGTTCACTTAACATCAATGAGCGTCATTTGCAGCAAACGGCTACGCTGCTGACGGCCATCGGTAAAACCTTCCTGGTGCTGGTGGTGGCGCTGGCGCTGGTCAACGGCACCTTTGCCTCTTCAACGCCGATTGAGCTGCTGCAAAAAGTCATTGAGTTCTGGGGCGGTAAAGGCCTCGAATCCCTGAACATTGTGCCAGCGCATATGGTGAATGCGATAATTTGCCTGATTGTCGGCATCTATGTGCTGCGTTCGGTGCGTCGCTGGCTTGATACCGATTTCCTGCCAAAAACCACCATGGATGTGGGGATGCGGGTGTCGCTGGTGACGCTGTTCAGCAACATCGGTTATGTGCTGATTATTCTGCTTACCCTGTCGATTATGGGGCTGCAGTGGAACAAGCTGGCCTGGATCGTCAGTGCGTTGTCGGTTGGTATCGGTTTTGGCTTACAGGAGATCGTGAAGAACTTTATCTCCGGTCTGATTCTGTTGACCGAGCGGCCAGTGAAAGTCGGCGATCTGGTGAGCATCAGCGGCATTGAAGGGGATATTCGCCGGATTAATGTGCGTGCCACGGAGATTCAGCTGGGCGACAAATCCACCGTAATTGTGCCGAACTCGCAGTTTATCTCGCAGAACGTGCGCAACGCGACAATGGGTAATGCGCAGGGTGTGGTCACCATTACGCTGACCTTCCCGCTAAATATCGACCCGGTAAAGGTGCGCGATATTCTGCTGGAAGTTTATAACGAAAACGAACGTATTCTGGAAACACCTGAGCCATCGGTTTCGTTTAAAGATCTGACCCAGCAAGGGATTGTCCTGAGCGTCACCGGTAATGTTGCCGGTCAGCGGCAGATAGCAGGAGCGAAGAGCGATCTGCTGTTCGATATTCTGACGCGTCTGCGTAAAGAGGGCATTCTGCTCTCCACTCCGCAGACCATGATTATTGAGCGCCGTCAGCAGATAGCAGATGTGGAGCCGGTACCCGAAGAGAAGCTGGTTTAAAAGAACCCGTTTCAGAGGTGAAAGGGCCGACGTCTGTCGGCCTTTTTTATGTCCAAAACACGGGCTTTTAAGCCTGTTTTCTCACTCCCGCTGACTACAACGTTTCCTCACGGCTGGTGCGCTGGCCATCGCTGCTCACCGACCGAATGGCGACAGTACCGTTGACCTGCGGCGGTCTGTTGGCGTCGTAGCGCTGCCAGTTCTCACCCTTGTCCAGGCTGTATTCCAGCGTAATGCCAGGCAATGCCACGTTCATCAACAGAATACCATCAGCAATTTTTGCTCCCGGTACGGGCAGGCGATAATCAATACCCGCTTTATCCAGTTTTGCCAGTTCCCGTTGTCCCAGCAGGTTGGCAAATCGCTGCCAGTCGTTCAGAAGCGCCTTCTGATCAACAAGTTGTGTTTTGCCACCGGTATACTCCTCACCCGGCTGATAGTCCCGCTCCCAACTGGCGCGGTGCCAGCTGCGTTCTGCGACTGAAAGGAGGCGAGGATAGTTCATGTACTCCATTTGATCGTCAGTGCGCACGGTCTCGCTCCACAGCTGGGCCGAAATACCATAAGCCCCTTTCCAGGGTTTCGCGGATTTGGCGCTGAAAACGTTACCGTCGCGATCTACCGAAGTTTCAGCATTCTGCGGCAGGTTGTCCGGTGCGAAGCCAAAGATTTTTCGCTCATCGTTGAAGCGAGTGCCCCAGTAATAGCCGCGCTCCAGTGGGTTAACTTCATACGGGAAGTCCAGATAGAGGTAGTCAGGGCTGGAGATGACTACGTCGTACCCTTTCTGTGACCAGTCACCGGCGCTGTCAAAACCGCCCCAGTAGAGGGTATCCCAGAAGTTGACTGCGACACGCGGCGTCGCGAACTCTCCGGCATGTTTGACATCTTTCAGGCCATCCTGCCAGGCCTGCATTTTGCCAATACCGTGCCGGTTCACGATTTCGTTCACGGTCAGGGCAAAATAGCTCGGCAGATGGGCCAGATCTTCCACTTTGCCGCTTTTCACCAGTGCCTGACAGGCCTGTGATTTTGCCCATGGCAAATCTTCGCGGCTCAGGTCTTGCAGACCGGTACCCGGTTTTGGACTGTTTTTGTCAGAGTAGCCTGCGCCCAGCCGGATATTCTTCGCTTCATCACCGCCAAAATGCCAGACGCTGAGTGGCTGGCCTGCCTCCTGGTGCATCGCCTTGATTTCACCAATCACTTTGTCCACGAAGCGTTGTGAACTTTCAATGCAGGGGTTGAGATAGCTGGTACGGTCGTAAAACTGCACTGAGGTGGTGTTGGAGTTATCGGTCGGATCGATCAGGCGCCAGGCGTTAGCCTCGTCAGGTTTCCCCTCCTTCATCAGCCGCTGATAGCGCGCTTCCATTGAGATGACCGCCGCCCGGGCATGGGCGGGCATGTCAATTTCCGGGATGACCTGAATGTGGCGCGCCTGCGCATATTTAACAATCTCTATATAGTCAGCGCGACTGAAATAGCCGCTGCCATTGTTATCACTGAAGGGGCCGGAACCCAGTTGCGGCAGCAGACACTTTTGTTCGGAAAGATCATGACAGCGTTTCGCACCCACTTCCGTGAGTTCCGGTAAGCCGGGAATCTCAATCCGCCAGCCTTCATCATCACTGAGGTGGAAATGGAAACGGTTCATCTTCCACGATGCCATCTGATCAAGCTGTCGCATCACCGCCTGTTTACTGTGGAAGTTACGGGCAACGTCAAGGAAGGCACCGCGATAAGCAAAGCGCGGCGCATCATGGGCTTCCAGCGTGGCAATCCGTGGCGCGCCCTCTGAGGGGACCAGTGACAGAATCGACATCAGACCGTAGAACGCACCGGCAGCGTCGTAGCCGACTATGCTCGCACGGCGGGAAGTAATATCGAGGTCGTATGCGCCCGATATCGCTTTTTTGCCGCTAAAGTGACCCGGTTTGACCTGCGTGTTAATAGCGAATCCATCAGGCGATTCTTTGAGGCCAAGCAGTGCCATACGCTGTCTCACTGCCTCAGCGGTTTCACGGCTCAGTCCAGTCAGTGACAAGGTGACGCCACGGCTGAGATCGGCATCCTGCGAACGAAGTTTAACGTCCAGCGGCGTGGGTGTGATTTGCCCCCGCAATGCTGAGGCTGGCAGGGTGGCGACATCGCTGTTTTTCTCAAACCGGCTGACAGGCTGCATCAGGACGTTATTGTCATCGGCATTGCGTCGCCAGTGGTTATCCAGCGGCAATACAAACTGGCTGGGATCTTCGTAGTCAGTGCTGGCAATAATTTTTGGCGTCGCCTCAACGGAGGTGACATACCAGCGCGGCATCACATCAGTCACGAACAGTTGCCAGTATTCGTTAACGATGGGGATCTGCACTGATTCGCCCGCGCCAATACCCGTGAATTTCTCTGTTGGCTCCAGTCGCGTTAAGTCTCCGACCAGATGCGTCAATGTAAACTGATCGTTATCGACCCGCAGCGTCTGGCGGATGTTGCTCATGTAGATGGCCCAGTTTTTGTCGGTCAGTGCAGGGCCGTTATTGGTCAGCGTGATAATGGCGCGGTTACAGGAGGCAAAATCGGCGCCTAACGCGGCGCAATCTGTACCGTGCAGTCCCGCCTGGTTGTCTGTTACCTGATAGGTCACGCCAAACTGGCTGATTTGATCAACCACCTTCTGCCCTGACGAGCTGGCGTGGCCTGTGGCGGTAACGCTCAGCAGAGTGAGCGCGATAAGGCTTAACTTGAACATGTTGATTCATCCTTAATGGTGAAAATAGTTCCGAAAGTCCGCAGGGCGTCAGAACAGCGTAAACGGCGCGATAACAATAAATTTGATGTCCTTCTCGTCCTGGAAAATGTTGTTGTATCCATTGCTGAAGCTGGGCAGGTCGCTGTGATTTTTGTAGCGGGTATAGTGAAGATGGAACTGGGTGTCTTTGGCCCGGCCCTGCTGGATTTGATAGATCAGATCAAGGTTCCAGGCCGACTCTCTCAGTCGCTGACTCTGGTCAACGGTGGGGAGCGTGGCGGGTTTTGCATCCCAGCCCCAGACGTAAGATGCGCCGGCTTTCCAGCCCGTCAGCTGCCACGGCGATAAATCGAGCATCGCGCCCGCAAAGATCGCTTTTTCACCATTGGCGTTCCAGTCAGAACGCGAATCCCACCAGATATCCATTCGTCCGTTGGAGGTGGCGTAGCCCGGCGTCATGCGCTGCAGGAAAAAGCCCTGATTCCCTTCAGCTTTAACCCAGCTGCCTTCAAGTCGGAGATCCACCGGGCCGACGGTATAACCGACGGTGATCGCCTGTAACCAGGCCAGGCCATCATAGACATCACGCGGGTTTGCGGCGCCCCCCGAGACTTTGTCGCGTGCGCCATAAAACTGATAGCTGGTGCGCAGTTCGTTACCACCTGGGCTGGCAGACCAGGATGCTTTGGCAAAATATTGATCCATATAATGTGCGGCCTGACCAAATGCACCTTCAAGCACCAGATTATTTTTGAAGTCATATTTCATGCCGAATGAATGCAGGTAGCTGACAGGCGTTTTATTATCAGCCTGCCGGAAATTATATAAATCACGATACCAGGGGGCTTTATATTTATCGGTCCACATCCAGGAGAGTGATAATGCGCCTGCTTGCTGGAAATCATAAAGTGCACCCGTTTCAAATCCGCGATAGGTGCCGGGCAGGAAACTCCAGTGAGGCGCAATCAGTGTCTGTCCGGTTGGCTGGATATAACCCGCGCGTAACCAGTAGTCGTTATGTTTTAATTTCAGTGCGGCTTTATAAACCGATGCGCCACTGCTGTCACCATTCCATTTTTCATTCCAGCGGGAATGCGATTTACTGAAGCCAATTTCATTGGGTGCGGCGGGACCGCTATTGGAAAGTTCAACGGCGCCAAACACGGCGAGGTCCATGCCAATCCAGTCCCCGGCATAGCCGGACTGATAGTCGAGGTTACTGTTGAGTGAAGTATGGTGTAAATTAGCCTGGTACTCTCCCTGATGCTGACTGGCGGGATCGCTCTCTTTTCGGTCTCGCTGTCGCTGCCAGTAAAAAACATTTCCTGTCAGCGTTGAGTCGTCAACAAATCCGGCAGCATAGGCTGGCGTTGATGACATTGCCGTTACGCCTGCTGACAGCGCTATTATTTCCATCAATACTAATGTGTAGTTTTTTTTAGACATGGAAGATCCTGCCCTGAGGTAAATTAATATTTGTGGTTTTTTATTTTTGTGTCGTGAATATATTTTTCGCGACGCGAATTATCAATTGTCAGGGTGGTTTTTTGTGAGGCGTTGCGCATAACCCAGAGACATAAAATAATGTGGGTTCAATATGGGAGGATGGATTAATTTTTTATTAAAATATTATTAGCAGACAAGGTTAGGGCAATCGGTAATCAGGGAAAGCAGTCAGGCTGGATTAAGTGATGACTATTTCATTAACTGAATAACCAAATAGTCTGCAGGTTTTATGGGGTCTGCTGGTTCGGCTGTTTTGAACGTCAGCCTGCAGAGAAGGGCAGGCTGACAGATAACAGCGAGTTAAACCTGTTTCACCGCCCAGCCTTTTTGCTTGCTGGTTTTGCCAATGCCGGGATTGAAGCTGTTAGTCGGATCGAGCCGGCGATAGAACGCCGCCAGTTGCGGTTTCGCCTGATAGAGATGCCCAACGTTATGTTCAGCGGGATATTCCGCGCCGCGCGCCTGAAGGATCTCCAGCATCTGCGCTTTCAGCGCGTGCACATCGACCCCTTTTCTGACGATGTAATCCTGATGGAAGACATGACAGAAGAAGTGACCATAGTAGAGGCGATGGCTTAAAGATGCGCGAATCTCATCGGGCAGAGTTTCAAACCAGTCCGCATCGTTGCGACGCAGGGCGATATCCAGCGCCAGAATATCCTCGACCTCATCGGCATGCACCGCGTGGTAGCGCACGGCCGCACCTGCCGCCGCGAAGCGATGCAGAAAGGCGTGCGCACCTTCTTTGCCTTCACACTCAAAGAACTCGCCGCCGCCTTCGCGGAAGTAGTCACGCAGGAACTGACGCGCTTCTGCCACGCCGTCGCCCGACATCTTCAGCATCAGATGATGTTCATATTTATCGCGATACTGCTTCATGCGTTTGGGCAGATGCGCCGGAAACAGTTTACTCAGGCGCTGCAGCAGGCGATCGCTGAAGTGCGGTTTAACGAAGGAGAGCTTGTTCAGCCAGGAATCAATCCGCCCCTTCAGCGTGAAAAACAGCGGCATCTTATCGGTGCCCAGCTTGTCGATCATCAGGAAGGTGTCTTTGCCATAGACTTCCGCAATGTCATAGATGTCGCGGTGCATATATTCGCCCGCCACCGGCAAATGAGTAAAATGCGCCAGCATGTGACGGCGGATATCGTTGAGCACAGCGGGTTCGTTAGTGCCGATGTAAAACACCTGCTGCTGCGGTTCAGTGGGGAAGGTATCAAGTCGCACCGCGAAGACCGCCAGTTTCCCGGCACAGCCGGATGCTTCGAACAGACGACGCGCATCAGCGTTGTAACGCGCTGGCGTATCGGCATCAACTTCACGCACCCGGTCTGCATATTCATGATCGGAAGCGTGACGGCCATCGTGCTGCACATCTTTAGGCTGCCAGCGATCGTCATCCAGTCGCCCCAGAATCTCTTCCGGCGACGTTCCCAAATCGATGCCGAGATGGTTAACCAGCTTCAGTCTTCCCTGTGCATCAATCTGAGCAAACAGGGCCATTTCGCTGTAGGCCGGGCCGCGCTTAATCAGCGATCCGCCGGAATTATTGCAGATGCCGCCCAGCACCGAGGCACCAATACAGGAGGAGCCAATCACCGAGTGAGGCTCGCGCCCCAGCGGCTTCAGCGCTTTTTCCAGCTGATAGAGTGTACTGCCGGGGAACGCCAGCACCTGCTGGCCACTGTCAATCAGCTGAAGCTTATCGAGTCGCAGGGTACTGACGATCACCAGCGGGCGATCGTAATCGTCGCCATGCGGCGTTGACCCTTCGGTCAGGCCGGTATTGGCCGCCTGCATCAGGATGATGACATCCGCATTCACCAGCGTTTGCAGTACCCGCCAGAGCTCCAGCAGCGTACCAGGAAACGCCACGGCCAGCGCGTCACCTTCGCCGGAGCGAAAGCCTTTGCGATAGCGGGCGGTCTGTTCAGGTTCTGTCAGCAGATGAGAGGGGCCGACCAGGCGGCGTAGGTCAGAAAGCAGGGCAGAGGTTTGTGTCATGAGCAATTCCCTTGTCTTATCAGTGCGTCCTAACTGTAGCACGTCAACTGACCACAACGCAGTGTGACCCTGACCGCTACCTGCTATTCTCATCTTGTGGCACACTGCCGCCTGTTAATTCGATATTGCGCAGTTACTTAAGAGAACCCAACCTGATGAAATGGATTTGCTCTGTTAGTCTCGCTGTCTCCCTCGCGATGCAACCCGCTTTAGCTGAGACAGTGCAAGGTAACCACCCGATGACCGAACAGGCGCGGGATGCCTTCGTTAACCAACTGCTTAAAAAAATGACGCTGGACGAGAAAATCGGCCAGCTGCGTTTAATCAGCGTCGGACCTGATAATCCGAAAGAAGTGATTCGCGACATGATTCAGAAGAGTCAGGTTGGCGCGATCTTTAATACTGTGACCCGTCAGGATATCCGCGCGATGCAGGATCAGGCGATGCAGCTCAGCCGCCTGAAAATCCCGCTGTTTTTCGCCTACGACGTTATTCATGGCCAGCGCACCATTTTTCCTATTCCTTTAGCCCTGGCGTCGAGCTGGGATCTGGATGCGGTGAAAGAGGTGGGGCGCGTCTCCGCCTATGAAGCGGCCGACGATGGGCTGAATATGACATGGGCACCGATGGTGGATGTCAGCCGCGAACCGCGCTGGGGTCGTGGTTCCGAAGGTTTCGGTGAGGATACGTATCTCACCAGCGAAATGGGTCGCAGCATGGTGCAGTCGATGCAGGGAAAAAGCGCGGCCGATCGCTACAGCGTAATGACCAGCGTGAAGCATTTCGCACTCTATGGCGCAGTGGAAGGGGGACGCGACTACAACACCGTGGACATGAGTCCGCAGCGTATGTTCCAGGACTATCTGCCGCCCTACAAAGCCTCACTGGATGCGGGCAGCGGCGGCGTGATGGTGGCGCTCAACTCCATCAATGGCGTACCGGCCACGGCAGACAGCTGGCTGCTGAAAGATCTGCTGCGTGATAAGTGGAAATTCAAAGGCATCACCATCAGCGATCACGGTGCGATTAAAGAGCTGATCAAACATGGCGTCGCCAGCGATCCGCAGGAAGCGGTGCGCATCGCTCTGAAGTCGGGCGTCGATATGAGCATGAGCGACGAATATTACAGCAAGTATCTGCCTGCGCTGGTGAAGAGCGGCGACGTTACCATGGCTGAAATTGATGATGCGGCACGGCATGTGCTTAACGTCAAATATGACATGGGCCTGTTTAACGATCCCTACAGCCATTTAGGTCCGAAAGAGAGTGACCCGCAGGATACCAATGCGGAAAGCCGTCTGCATCGGGCTGAAGCGCGCGACGTCGCGCGTAAAAGCATCGTGTTGCTGAAAAACCGTCTGGAAACGCTGCCGCTGAAAAAATCGGGCACCATCGCCCTGATTGGTCCGCTGGCAGACAGTCAGCGCGACATTATGGGCAGCTGGTCTGCGGCGGGCGTGGCGAAGCAATCCGTTTCGCTGCTGCAGGGCATGCGCAATGCCACCGAAGGCAAAGCGACGCTGCTGTATGAGAAGGGCGCGAACGTCACCGACAACAAAGGGATTCAGGACTTCCTGAACCTCTATGAGCAGGCGGTTTCTGTTGATACGCGTTCACCGCAACAGATGATTGATGACGCGGTCGCTAAAGCGAAGCAGGCCGATGTGGTGGTCGCCGCCGTGGGTGAAGCGCAGGGTATGGCGCACGAAGCCTCCAGCCGCAGCGATCTGGTGATCCCGCCGAGCCAGCAGAAGCTGTTAGCCGCGCTCAAAGCTACCGGTAAGCCGCTGGTGATTGTACTGATGAACGGCCGCCCGCTGTCGATAGTGAACGAAGATCGCATGGCTGATGCCGTGCTGGAAACCTGGTTCAGTGGCACCGAAGGTGGCAACGCCATCGCCGATGTGCTGTTCGGTGACTATAACCCATCGGGCAAACTGCCGGTCTCCTTCCCGCGTTCAGTGGGTCAGATTCCGATTTACTACAACCATCTGCCAACTGGCCGGCCTTACAACTTTGCGAAGCCGAACAAGTACACCTCGCACTACTATGATGCGGTTAACGGCCCGCTCTATCCGTTTGGTTACGGCCTGAGCTATACCACGTTCACCGTGTCGCCGGTAAAAATGTCTTCACCGACCATGCCGCGTAATGGCAGCATTAAGGCCAGCGTAACGGTAACTAACAGCGGTAAGCGTGATGGTGCGACGGTGGTCCAGATGTATCTGAACGATCCGGTCGCCTCTATCAGCCGTCCGGTGCAGGAGCTGCGTGGTTTCAAACGCATCATGCTGAAAGCAGGCGAGTCGCAAACCGTGACCTTTAAGATCGACGTCGATGCGCTTAAATTCTGGAACCAGCAGATGCAGCATGTTGCCGAGCCAGGCAAATTCAACGTGATGATTGGACTCGATTCCGTGCGTACTCAGGATGCGCAGTTCAACTACCAATAACCGTCAGCCTTTCCCCTGAATGCAGGGGAAGGTGATGCGGCGCGTCGTGAGCGTCCTGCTATCACGCGTCGCATCATATCCACTATCAGAGCCGCTATGATTAATCTGCGTGACCGCATTCAGCAGCAGGTCTTCCGCCTTAATGGTCTGTCGATGAATGAATTTGACCTCTCTCAACCGCCAGGCGATCCCGGCCTGTATGGCCCGGACAGCGTGATCTGGCGCGTCCACGGTGATTTCACCTCCATGATGTGCGGCGGGATCAGCGCGCTGCTGTTGCAGATGCTGCATCCAGCGGCGCTGGCGGGCGTCTGGGATCACTCCAATTTCCGCGAAGATATGATGGGCCGCCTGAGGCGCACCAGTCAGTTTATCGCCGTGACCACCTACGGGAATTCGCAGGATGCCCGGACGCTGATTGAGCGGGTGAAACGCATTCATCTGAAAGTCAGCGGCGTCGACAGCGAAGGCAAACCTTATGCCGCCAGCGATCCACATCTGCTGACCTGGGTGCATGTGGCGGAGACCAGCCGTTTTCTGGCGGCGCATCTGCGCTACAAAAATCCGCAGCTCAGCCGCGCCGAACAGGATCAGTACTATCAGGAAGCGGCGCAGATTGCCGAGGCGCTGGGCGCGGAGAAGGTGCCGAAAAGCGTTGTTGATGTGGCGGATTACCTGCAACAGATGCGAGCAGAGCTGCGCTTTGATGAGCGTACCGCCGAAGTGACGCGATTGCTGATGAACGCCCCTGCACCGAGCTGGCAGGCGAAACCAGTGATGAAAATCATGCTGAAATCAGGCTTCGGGTTAATGCCAGCCTGGGCGCAGGCGATGTCCGGTAGAGAAATCGGCCGCTTTGAGCAGGCGATCATTGACCAGAAGATTAATGCCATCGCGTTGGGGTTGAGATGGTCGATTCAGCGCGGAGCGTGGTATCGGGCAATGGTGCGGATGGGGAGAGATCCGCACTGAGGTGACTGGTATCTTTTTTACTCGTTTTTTAAGTAAGTCAGATGGTTAAGTTTTACCAGCATAACGACGCGGGTTCAGTGCTTTAAAAGTAACCCTACAGGCGCTTTTATGGCTTCCCGCAGAACCGAAAATGTCACGCGAGAGCAAGCAGCGTTTCCTGAAGCTATGACCACGAAAAAGCAGGTTATGCTCTGACGTTTATAGTCTGTTCAGGCTTCTGCATGTCTTACACTGATAATCTTTTGTACAGCAGTTTCAACAATTGATCGTTCCGGGCCAGCCATAAAGCTTACAGGCTGAGACAGATTATGGCTGTTTCTCCAGGCCTGGTTTCCAGCAAAGGATAAGTTGGGCATATCCGTGAGCGGTTATAATAAGTATTTTCTTTTGACTAACGACTCTGGGGGAAAAGTGTTTTCTGACAGCAAGAACATTCCGATACTTAATTCTCTGACCGGCTATCAGCTCTCCCGCTTGCATACTTTTGAGTGTGTTGCACGGCGATTATCATTTGCGCTTGCTGCCGAGGAGTTATTCGTTAGCCCAAGCGCGGTGAGCCATCGTATCAGCCAGCTTGAAAAAGAACTGGGTTTCAGCTTGTTTTACAGGCTCCATCGTAAAATAGCTCTCACGCCTGAAAGAGAACGGATGCAATGGGCACTAAAAAATTCTTTTAATCTTTTAAATCAAGAGGTTAATTACATAAGGAATAGCGGGCTTACAGGTGATCTGACTGTTTATTCACATCCGTCTATCGTTCAGTGCCTTCTTCTTCCTCATCTTAATAAGTTTATAGAACAGAATCCTGCCGTTCAGCTGAAGATTCTGACCGGACTTGAAGCCATTAATCTGGCTAATCGGGGAGTAGACCTGGCAATATACTTCGGAAAACCTTCGTTTTCTGAAAGCTATACAGAAGAGATCTTCATGAAAGAAGCCATAACGCCGGTCTGTACTCCGCGGTATGCCAGAAATCATGGTCTTTATAACAATCCCGAAAAACTGTCAGATTGTATCTTTCTGCACGATCGTTTTAACTCAGGTGAAAATGAATGGGCAAATTGGTCAAGTTTTTTTCAGCTGGATATTGATACTGATCTAAAAGGAATATCCTTTGACCGTTCTGATTTGGCTCTGATTGCAGCTTCCCGGCATCTTGGTATTGCGATGGGAAGAATTAATCTTGTCCAGGAATGGACGGAAAGAGGAGAATTAATTTTTCCTTTCCCGGGCATGCTGATGCCCGTAGAGCACTGTTACTTCAACTGCATAATATCCGACAGGCAGTGGCCAAAAATCATGGCTTTTAAGCGATTCCTGAGTTGTCTGCCTGATGTATATTAATATTTTTTTTTAGCCCAGGTGTCGGGGCTATACCAGGAAATAAGATTGCACCTGAAGATTTTTCCATGTTTAAAATAATCGATATGTGACCTGGTTTCGTTCCATGCTATTGCTGTATCGTCGCCAAATCGAAGTATCTCAATACGTTGATTTTTTGCAACACTAAACCATTTTCTATTTCTCATGATTTCAATGCTGGCATTGTCACTCAATGTGATGAGAGGCGCACCGTGAGAGTAATTTGTTACCTGAATCATAATTTTATTACCTCCAGTGCAGTTTATATTATAACTTAAAATATCGTAATTCATTTTACTGACTTATTTTTTGAATGCTGTTGATGCGTTTTTACTGTAATAAAAAGCAGGCCAATAATAAGCAGCACTGTGCCAGCAATAAAGTTGGCCTGAACTTTTTCATGCAATATTATTATGCCCGAAAGTATTCCGAAAAAAGGTGTCATAAATGTCAACATTGAAAGTGAGGCTACCTGATAATTTCGCAGCAGGCTGAACCACACAAGATAACTGATTACTGAAACAATTAATGTCTGGAATATCAGGCTTCCATATGCCACTGTACCTGGCTTGAAATGATAACCATCATTAAAGAGCGATATGGTCATTAGAATGATAAATGCACCTGAAAGCTGATACAGCAGGGTCTGTTTTGCTGAGCACACAGAAAGTGGCGTTGTACGTATAACTACGGTAGTGCATCCCCAGGCCAGGCCAGCAAGTAGTCCGCACAAATCGCCATAATTAATGCTGTCAAAGCCAGCATGAGCGACTGTATTGATCATGCTTACCACCAGCCCAAAAAATGCAATCATCACACCAAACCACTGTCGGGCAGTAAGTTTTTCTTCGGCAGAAAAAATATGCAAGCCTACAGCAGAATAGAGTGGAGCAGTATAAAGAAGTACCGCCATATGCGATGCGCTGGAGTAGCGTAGTCCTTCAGAAAGAAAAAAAAATTCCAGCGCAAAGAGGACTCCTGCACAAACGCCTGCGAAGAGTGTTATTTTCTCCATTGAAAATTTTTCTCCTTTAATCTTTGCATAAACGTATATTACTAATGCCGCGAGACCGGATCGCATAGCAATCTGCAGAGTGAGTGAAACCTCTTTTTCGGCAGCCTTGATTGCAACCTGCTGTAGTCCCCATACAAAGCAGATGAGCGTCATGATCATGATCGCTTTGCTGTTTAAAGGTAAACGCATAATATTTTCTTTAACTCCAGGCTATAGGCGATATCAGGCGTGTCCGGATATCATAATTCGTTTGTATGAACGAAAAATTGTGAGTTTTTTATTTTTAGCGCTGATTCAGGATGGTGCGTTATATTTTTAACATCTTTCCGGTATGGATATTCGCGTTTCTTTGTCCGCTTTCGGGTTATTTCATTTTTCCTGCAGTGTTACGGGGGAATAGGGTAATTGTTAATGGTATTATTATTGAAAATATTAGCGTTCAGGATGCGCAGAATGACATTCTGCAATACAGGTCGGGGATCGCAAAACTACTATAATCAGATGTGCCGGATTCAACCTTCCGCTTTGGTTACATGGATTTAGTTCGATAGGGATATTTAACGTTTTTTTGCCTTAAGCTTCAAATGATATATATCATGCTTTACATGATATGAATTCATCTCAAGGGTAATATCATTTCTTTGAGGATTTCCGAGCTATTTGAAAAAAGGATGCAGTTAGCCACAGCTGATTTTTTATGATTGATATTTGCTCAGTTTCTGCATAGGAACATCAGGCAGTCGGATTTACGCATAGGGCCGGTCATTATCGATGCAAACAGACGCTATTCTTTTAGAAAGCCCTGTATGGTTTTATGATTAGCATGAGGCGATGATCGTCTCATCCTATGTTAAAACCTTAGTCTTTTTTTAATCGCATCGCTCTGGAATTTCACACTGTTTATCCGGGTCGTGTAAAAGTGTTTTTGGTACAAGAATCCTTCATCAGCTCCTCGCTCTACATCATCCTGAGATGCACTTTGAGACTATTACCCTTGTCTCATATCGCCGTAGCCAGGATCCTGCTCTATTCTCGGGGAAAATGGATTCCTCCAGGCTTTGTCGAGGCACTATGACGTACAAATCCCTGATTGCTGAAGTCCACAATCAGCAGCGCACCCTGACCGCAATTGTCGAACAGGATGAGCGCACCGCCTATTTTTACATCTGGCCCACCGACCTGTTCCGCAGTCAGTATGCTGTGCGCGGCTGCTGGCTGCGAAACCTGCTGCCTGCACCGGCGCAGGAAGATCGCGAGGCGATGGAGCAGGGCATAGCGCCGCTGCTCAGCGCAGAGTATTGCCGTAATCTGGAAGCGGAACCCGCACTGGACCCGGCCGGTCTGCAGATCCTGTGGGAGCCTTCTGATGATGGTGCAGCACTGTGGTATTACGGCCAGCTGCTGGCTGTCATCCCTGGCTGGAGCCTCTATCAGGAGAAACAGGTGAGTTTCTCCGCAGGCTGCATCAAAAAGAACCGGCTGACGGCCCCACTGGGGTCAGCATCAACCAATGACTACTATGCCCGTGCAGAGCATCAGCGTCAGTTCTGGCGAGAATGGCACGACGGCAGCGAGTGGGATAAGGTCCAGCAGGATCTCATGGCCTGCTATCAGGCTCGTTTCGGTGAGTCGGTGAAATATTACGCGATTGATCAGGGTAGCTGGCCGCCAATGGCAATCTCGCAGCACTGGCATCAGGGCGTCTGGTATTTCCTGACGCTTGGCATGAGTATCCGGCCCATGCCGCAGGTCGATTATCTGTTTGATGAGCTGGCACCGCAGTATCGACGTATCGAACTGGGTATGGCGGTTGACGGTGAAATCATGACGGAAGGCAATGCGGTGCAGATGGCCAGCGCATTGGCGGAATTTGTACATCTGCCCTGGGCGCGTCTCACCTGGCTGGGCGAGGGCCATACGCTGGCGTCAGAAGTGGCACCGGTCGGCTTTGAAAGCTTCCTGCTGGCGAATGAACTGGCAACCGAAAAAGGGCAGTTCACGCTGCCCAAGCGTGATGGCGATCGCCCGACGCTGCTCTGGACAACGCCGATTACTGAAGCGGAGCGGCAGTTCGCGCAGGCCGATGAACACGGCGGCCAGAAGTTACGGGAGTTGTTAACAGCAGACGGTAACGATCACGTTTTCCGTCCACGCCAGCAGGTGGTCGATTCGCCAGAGTAGCTTAGCAATGACGCGCCTGTAGACACTTTCCCCGGCGGCTGTCGGGGAGGTGATAGTCCCGGAGTGAAATTAAATTTCACATAAATCATACATTTCTTAAATATGTGATCCCGCCCATCTCAAGTTCCCCTTAAGCGAGCCGTTAACCCGAATAAGGCAATCGCGCCGTACCAGGGGCAGGGGCATGAAGATGTTCAAAACAACACAATCCCGCTTTACCGCAACAATGATCGCATTCTTTGTTGCGCTTTTACTCGTTACAGTCTGGGTGATTAATCAGTTCGTCGCACCACAGCTCGTCGACAGCGAAAGCCGTCTGGTTCGCTATCAGGTTGATTCACTGGCCTCTGGCATCGTTGAACAGATGAACCGCGTGCAGGCTCAGCAGCGTGCGATTACCGAAGCGGCCTCCGTTATGGACAGCGCGACTATCGACACCCTGTTACCGACGCTGGTAAACCAGTATCAGGACAGCAATGTGTTTGGTGGCGGTATCTGGCCACTGCCAAACCGTCGTGATCCGGCCAAAGAGAAAGACAGCAGCTTCTTTGCCCGTAATGCCAGCAATGAACTGCAGGTCAATACCTACTGGAACTCCGACGCCGCCGACAAATACTGGGAGCAACCCTGGTATAAAGATGGCATGGCTGCTGCAAAAGGGCAGTGTGCCTGGGCTAAAGCCTATCAGGATGCCGCCAGTCCGCAGCCGCGTACTAACTGTGCTATGGCCATCTACAAAAATGGCACGGCCTGGGGTGTTGCCACTATCGACGTCACGCTGGGGTTCTTTAATCAGCTGGCGAAGCAGATGGGTGAAACCATTCATGGCAACGTGCTGATTGTTGAAGCCGACGGCAAAGTCGTGGGCAATGGCGCGCTGGTCAATGCCGCACCGAAGCTGGAGAACCTGGCTGACGTGCAGATGCCGATGGCAGCACCGCTTAAAGCGCTGCTGAACGGTGTTGGCAGCCAGCCGCTGGAAACCACCTATGACAGTAGCGAAGGCGAGCAGACCCTGTTCGTTCAGGCGATTCCCGGCAGCCCGTGGTATCTCGCCAGTAGTCTGCCGACCAGCCTGCTGAAAGCGCAGTCGCATAACATGCTGACCCGACTGGGCCTGGTGCAGATTCCTCTGGCGGTAATCCTGCTGCTGGTGTCGCTGGGATTTGTCCGCGCCATGATGAAACGTCTTAACGTGCTGAACAGCAACATTGAAGCGCTCTCGACGGGTGGCGCCGATCTGACCCAGCGTCTGCCAGCCAGCAACAGCCCGGAGTTCAACGCCGTTGCGCAGAGCTTTAACCAGTTCATCAGCTATCTGCAGGGCCTGCTCCAGCAGGTGGGTGACAGCGCGCTGGCGATCACCGCCGCGTCGCGGGAAATTGCCAGCGGCAACGCCAATCTCTCGTCCCGTACTGAAGATCAGGCCAGCTCGATTGTCGAAACGGCTGCGTCGATGGAACAGCTGACCGGCACCGTCCGTCAGAATGCCGACAACGCGACGCATGCTAACCAGCTGGCGGCCGATGCCTCACAGGTAGCCGCGCGTGGCACCGAAGTGGTCCGTCAGGTGGTCACCACCATGGGTGAGATTCATCACTCGTCCCGTAAAGTGGTCGATATCATCAGCGTAATCGACAGCATCGCATTCCAGACCAATATCCTGGCGCTGAACGCCGCAGTCGAAGCTGCACGTGCCGGTGAACAGGGTCGTGGGTTTGCGGTCGTGGCATCGGAAGTGCGTAACCTGGCACAGCGTTCAGCTAACTCGGCACGAGAGATTAAAAAGTTAATCGAAGAGTCAGTGGCGAACATTGATACCGGCAGCGCGCTGGTGGAACAGGCGGGTCAGACCATGGATGAGCTCATGCAGGGCGTGAGCAGTGTGACCACCCTGATGAGCGAAATCATGTCAGCCAGCCGTGAGCAGAGCATGGGTATCGAACAGGTCAACGTGGCAATTACCCAGCTGGATGGCACCACACAGCAGAACGCCGTGCTGGTGGAGCAGGTTTCCGCTGCCGCGCAGGCGATGGAATCACAGAGTACCCAGCTTGAGCGGGTTGTTCAGAGCTTCCGACTGTAATTCTCTTCCAGGCCAGCCTTGCTGGCCTGATTTCCCCTCTGCTTCATCCGCTTATCTCTGACGGACCTGGGTAAAAAATCCGCGATGATCCGCCCAAACTGCGCATTCTGTGCCAGAATAGTTGGGAATAATCTCAAGGAAACGCCATGTCTGCTATTGAAGTTATCCTCGTTGACCACCTCGATCGTCCCACCGGCAAAATGGAAAAGCTGGAAGTGCATGAAAAAGGATTGCTGCACCGCGCGGTGACGGTCTACATCTTCAATTCCCGGCAGGAGCTGTTATTGCAGCGGCGCGCCAGCGATAAGTATCATTGTGGTGGTTTATGGAGTAACACCTGTTGTGGCCATCCTTATCCCCATGAATCGACCCGCGACGCCGCCGAGCGCCGTCTGCGTGAAGAGATGGGTATGACAGTGGCACTGACGCCGGTGTTTGAACTGAGCTATAACCTGAAGCTGAGCAATGGCCTGACAGAGCATGAATATGGTCATGTCTTTTTTGCGATCTGTGACAGCCTGCCGCAGCTTAATCCTCAGGAAGCGGATGCCTTTGATTATCGTCCGATGGCGATGATCGAGCAGCAGATGCAGCAGCAGCCACAGCAGTTCACGCCGTGGTTTTTGCATACCTTCCCGCGTATCCCGGATTATCTGGAGCAGTTTCCATTTCCGGCTGTCACGGCATAAAAAAACCGCACTAAGGTGCGGTCAGACGGTTTGAAATTCACAGCGATGGGCGCAAACGTCCATCGCAAAGCATCGCGGGCCAGGGATGGCGTCTTTTGCATCTTTGCAGAGGACGTTTGTTCCCTGAGCCTGCGTGCGCGCCACGCCTGGAATGTTGTTTAACGCGGCAGCTCAAAATCCTCCGCATCCACATCATAGCCCGACGGCTCCCAGCGGATGGCCAGCAGCGCCAGAAGACCGGCCAGCGGCGCCAGGAAGATCACCCAGAACACGCCAGTGCCCAGCGCCGCGACCAGCACCGGAAACAGAAACAGCGAAACGGTTGAACTGCCGCGCATCAGTGTCTGGTTGAAGCCCACGCCCACGCCGCGCAGTGAAGTGGGATAGCTGAGTGAGGCAAACGTCATGGTGTGCGAGCCAGGCCCGAATCCCTGACCAAACAGGAACAACGCCAGCATGGCGATAGCCATTGCTGCCTCCTGACCGCCTTCCGGGCGACCAATCAGCGCCAGCCCAAGCAGCGCCACACACTGACAACCATATCCCGCCACTGACATCTTCCACGCACCCAGACGCGGCACCAGTCGCACCGCCAGAATCCCGCCAACAAAGGCAAACAGCAGATTCAGTGCCAGCGACACCAGAATGGTGGTGAGCATCGACTGAGCAAAGAAGCTGGAGATAATCACCGGCAGTCCAAACGCCACAGCGTTATAGGCAAACGACGAGGCGATAGAGGTAATGGTCGCCAGCAGCGTACGGCGGCGATAGACGCCCTGCAGCAGCGCACCATAGTTACGCCAGCTTGCCTTACGCACCGGCGTGGCAGCGGTCAGTGCGGCGTCGGACGCGACCTGAGCGTTGATATTCCACGCACTGCGTAAAATCGCCGCGGCCCCTTTCAGGTCGCCCTGATTAGCTGCCCACACCGGGGATTCGCTCATGTAACGGCTGCGGATAGCGATGATGACAATCGCCGGAACGGCGCCAAAACCGAGGATCAGCCGCCAGAGCCAGTCGGTGTGACTTTCGGGCAACACCGCATAGAGCAGCAGCACCAGCAGATAAGAGATGCTGATTGCTGCGTACCAGGTCGGACACCACATCGCCACGCTGGCCGCTTTATTCCCCTTACCGCGCAGCTTTGAAAACTCCGCCAGAAAGGCCATCGCCACCGGCAGATCGATCCCGACGCCCAGCCCCATTACGAAGCGCGCGCCAGCCAGCACATATTCATTGGGCGCAAATGCACAGGCGATAGCCGCCACCACGAAAAAGAACATATCGGCCATGAAGACCCGATAACGGCCAATTTTGTCGGTGAGATAGCCGCCAATCAGCGCGCCGATAATCGCCCCGAAGGTAATGGCCGAGGCGACCATGCCGGTGCCGGCTGGGGTGAGATTAAACTCGCGTGTGATGTCTTTGATGCCAAAGGCCAGCGCACCCAGGTCGTAGGCGTCGAGAAAAACGCCTCCCAGCGCAATCGCCACCACAATGCGGGCATTATTACGGGCGCTGTCGCCGCTGTTGACTAATCGGGAGACGTCAGCTGCGCTACGAATCCACTGTGTTTCGCCACCGGGCGAACTCCCTGCTGTTGCCACATGGGCGGAAGAAGTCAGATCGGACATGATGTTATGTATCTTTTATTTTAAACATATTACCGAGGATAGCCGTTTAGACGCCCAGACGTAAATTCATTTCAGTTATATAAGATAATATTATAATCCCAAATCGTTATTAATTTTCGATAAAGTCCGCTGCATCACCGCTATGCCAGGCTACGCTTTTAAAGCAGATAATTTATCGCTGCACGCCTTGCCAGCAACACTCTCAGCGGCAGGAGAGCAGCCTGCACCCTCAGGCGCATGACGCCTTGTAAGTCATCACGCACTCACGAAACACAAAAACAACACGCGAAAATGCGATAAGGAAAAGGCCATGGTCAGAGTTCGGGGTTGGATGGGCGTCAGCGCGTTGCTGCTTAGCATGGGGATGGCACACGCGGCCGATCCTGTGCGGGTCGGCTCAAAAATTGATACCGAAGGATCGCTGCTGGGCAATGTGATTCTTCAGGTGCTGGAAAAGCATGGGGTAAAAACTGTCAATAAAATCCAGCTCGGCACGACCCAGGTCGTCCGTGGCGCCATTACGGCGGGCGAACTCGACATCTACCCGGAATACACCGGCAACGGCGCATTCTTCTTTAACGATGAAAAAGACAGTGCCTGGAAAAATGCCGGCGCAGGCTACGAAAAGGTGAAGAAACTGGATGCGGAGAAAAACCATCTGGTGTGGCTGACACCGGCTCCGGCCAACAACACCTGGACCATCGCCGTGCGTAAGGACCTGGCGGAGAAGAACCAGCTTACCTCGCTGGCCGATCTCAGCGCTTTCCTGAAAAAAGGAGGTACCTTCAAACTGGCGGCCTCAGCCGAATTTATCGAACGCAGCGATGCCTTACCGGCCTTTGAAAAAGCCTATGGCTTCGACCTTAAGCAGGATCAGCTGTTGTCTCTGGCGGGTGGCGATACCGCTGTCACCATCAGCGCGGCAGCACAGCAGACGTCGGGCGTGAACGCGGCGATGGCCTATGGCACCGACGGTCCGGTGGCGGCACTGGGCCTGCAGACGCTCAGCGATCCTAAAGGCGTACAGCCGATCTATGCGCCGACGCCGGTGATCCGCGAATCGGTGCTGAAAGCCTACCCACAGATTGCCGACTGGCTGAAGCCGGTCTTCAGCGCGCTTGATGAGAAGACGCTGCAACAGCTCAATGCGAAAATCGCGGTCGACGGTCAGGATGCGAGCAGCGTAGCGACTGAGTGGCTGCAGCAGAAAAAGCTGCTGTAACCGATGCTGATAGCGCGGGACGCGATACGCCGCCCGGCTCAGCAGCCGGTAGCATTGTTGCTGCTGACGCTGTTGAGTCTGGCGCTGGTGACCTTGCCGTTTCTTAACTTCGCTCCTAACCGGCTGGTGGCGGGTGAACCGCTGATGAGCTGGCAGGTCAGCAGCGCCGGGCTGTTACTGCTGCCGCTGATGATGCTGTGGTTGCTGCTGTGGCGTCAGCCTGGGCGTACTACGCTGATACTGGCCCTGCTGGCGGCAGAGCTGCTGCTGGCCGCCATGCTCTGGCTCAGCGGTCATCAGGCGACACTACTCAGTCAGCAGGGCAGCCGTCTGGCACGAACCAGCTTTGCCAGTGGCTTATGGTGCAGTGGTGCACTCATTCTGCTGCTGATTACCGATCAGGTGCGTCAACTCACTTCCCATCGGCTGGCTCAGCTGCTGCTCAATCTGCAGGTCTGGCTGTTGCCGCTGTTGCTGCTGTTCAGCGGCCAGCTCAGCGATCTCTCCCTGCTGAAAGAGTATGCCAACCGTCACGCGGTGTTTGATGCGGCACTGAGCCGTCATCTCACTCTGCTGGTGGGTACGATACTGCCAGCCTTAATGTTTGCACTGCCGCTGGGCGTCACGCTTTTCCGGCGGCCTGACTGGCAAGGCAGTGTGTTTGGCGTCCTTAATGTTATTCAGACAGTGCCGTCAGTGGCGCTGTTTGGTCTGCTGATTGCGCCACTGGCCGGACTGGCGCAGCATTTTCCGTGGCTCAGTGACTGGGGCATTAGCGGCATCGGCATGGCTCCAGCCTTGATCGCGCTGGTGCTCTACGCCCTGTTGCCGCTGGTGCGCAGCGTGGTGGTGGGCTTGCAACAGGTGCCGCAGGAGGTGCGCGAAAGCGCGCGCGGCACGGGCATGAGTGGCTGGCAGCAGTTTGTCGCGGTGGATGTACCGCTGGCGCTACCGGTCTGGCTGGCGGGCCTGCGGGTCGTCGTGGTGCAGACGCTGGGCATGGCGGTGGTTGCGGCATTGATTGGCGCGGGCGGCTTTGGCGCGATTATTTTCCAAGGGCTGTTAAGCAGCGCGCTTGATTTGGTATTGCTTGGGGTGATCCCGGTGATTGCGCTGGCGGTCGTCATCGATGCGCTGTTCCGCCTGCTGATCTCACTGCTGGAGAGAGAAGATGATTGAGTTTGATAGCGTTTGCCGCGCGTTTAACGGCAAGGCGGCGGTGAAAGATCTGTCGCTGCAGGTGGCAAAAGGGGAGTTCTGTGTACTGCTCGGCACTTCCGGCTCCGGCAAATCGACCACCCTGAAGATGATTAACCGGCTGGTGGAGTATGACAGTGGTGAAATCCGCTTTGCCGGTGAGTCGATTCGCCAGCTCGATGCCCGCTCGCTCAGGCAACGCATGGGCTATGCGATTCAGTCGATAGGGCTGTTTCCACACTGGACGGTGCGAAAGAATATTGCCACGGTGCCGGTGCTGCTGGGCTGGTCCGGAGCAAAGATCAACGAACGCATCACGACGCTGCTGGCGCTGCTCAATCTCGACGAGCGCCTGCTGAATCGTTATCCGCATCAGCTCTCAGGCGGTCAGCAGCAACGTGTCGGCGTGGCGCGTGCGCTGGCGGCTGATCCGGAGGTCCTGCTGATGGATGAGCCGTTTGGTGCGCTTGATCCGGTGACGCGCGGCGTGCTGCAACAGGAGATGCTGCGTATTCATCGCCTGTCGGGGCGAACCATCGTGCTGGTGACGCATGATATCGACGAAGCACTGACGCTGGCGGACCGCATTGTGCTAATGGATAACGGTGAGATTGTTCAGCAGGGCAGGCCGGTTGAGTTGCTGACCCAGCCGAAAAATGATTTTGTGCGCGACTTCTTTGGCCGCAGCGAAATGGGCGTACGGCTCTTGTCGCTGGAGCAGGTGGGTAATGCCGTGCGACGCGGCGAGTGGCTGGCGGGTGAACCGATTGCTGCAGGGCTGACGCTGCGCGACGCCCTGTCGCAGTTTATTGCACGGGGCACAGACAGACTCCCGGTCATTGACGATCAGGAGCAGCCGCTGGGCGTGCTCTACTTTGGCGACCTTCTGCGACAGCGCGAGGCATTAACATGCGCAGGCTAAGGGATCCGCTGTTGTGGCTGGTACTGCTCTATGGCGCGCTGCTGACGCTAATGCCTTTGAGTGGGCCGCTGTTCCATCTCTGGTTTCCGGAGCTGGCCCGGCCACTCTATCAACAGGAGAGTTTCTGGCAGTTGACGCTGGCGCATCTGTTTCTGGTGATCACCGCCAGCCTGCTGGCGATCGTCATCGGCATTGGCAGTGGCGTGCTGGTAACCCGGCGGGCAGGGCGTGCGTTCCGGCCGCTGATAGAAACTATCGTGGCAGCGGGCCAGACTATTCCGCCGGTAGCCGTGCTGGCCATTGCGGTGCCGGTGATGGGCTTTGGTGCCTGGCCTGCCGTGGTGGCACTGCTGCTCTACGGTTTACTGCCGATTTTACAGGGAACCCTGGCGGGCATTGATAGCGTACCGTCCAGCAGCCGGGAGATCGCTATTGGCGTAGGCATGAGCAACTGGCAGCGGCTGTGGCAGATTGAGCTGGCGCTGGCTGCGCCGGTGATCATTGCCGGGATACGCACCTCGGTGATCATCAACATCGGTACCGCGGCCATCGCCTCAACGGTCGGGGCAAAGAGTCTCGGGTCGCCAGTGATTATCGGCCTAAGCGGCTTTAATACCGCCTACGTGATTCAGGGAGCGCTACTGGTGGCGCTGCTGGCGATAGTGAGCGACCGCCTCTTTGAGCGCCTGCAACGTCGGCTTAGCGTGAGTGAACGATGAGAGAGTATCCCACCAGCATGAGACCGCTGGTGCCGCCAACCGCCATAATAAAAAACAGCGTGGCGAAAAAGGCTTTTTTGACATTCATGACGGAAACCTGAACTTGTTAACAGTGAGGCGGGGATAATAGCGCGCGCAAGGCAGCAGGCAAAGCGCCCGGCGTGCGTTTTTTGTTATCAGCCGGGTTCATGTAACCGCACGGCATAGCCCTGTTCCTGCCAGTGTGACAGCTGTTCCTGCTGGCGACGGGTTAATTTTTTACCGGTAAATACAAACATATTCATGCCAGGAAAAAGTTCAGGACGCGGGACATCAAGCGGTTCAGCCAGCACATCAATCCGCCAGCCATGCTGTGAAAGACGCCAGCCTTCCAGCCAGATACGGGTACGATCGTCGGTACCCCAGCCAATGATCAGCGCATCTTTTCCCGATTTTTTGCGGCTGCCGGTCAGACAGAAAGCGACATAGTCGATCAGCAAACCATCCAGCAGGCTGCACATGGTTCGGGCAGTATTCTGGTCCAGACTCAGTTTCTGGCGTACAGGCATGAAAACGTGATCAATTAGCGCATCAATCGGATGTTCGCGACCAATCGCAGCAATTTTGTTACGCAGTTTAGCGGGTCTGACATGACGTAATACGCTGATTAGCTCATCCTGCAGTGTGGTCCAGCCATCGTGTGCATCAACATCGCCACCTTCCAGCAATGCCTTTACTTTACCGACCGGCACGCCGCTTTCAATCCAGCGCATGATCTCTTCAATACGCTGCACATCCTCTTCATCAAACTGACGATGTCCGCCTTCGGTACGTTGCGGCTTCAGTAAGCCATAACGACGCTGCCAGGCGCGCAGGGTAACTGGGTTTATGCCACAGCGCTCGGCGACGTCACCGATACTGTATAAGGTCATAAATTCCTCTTTCGATTGGTCTGAGTGTAATTACCATAACGAAGCAAACTAAGTTGTACAATACATTTCTCAATGTACAACTTGACTGATACGGCCCTTTTCAGCTATATCTCATTTGAGAGAATGTTTCCCATAAGTGAGAAAAGTAATGTCTGAGCTGAATACTGAGCAACGACTGGCTGTGAGGCTGTCAGAGTTACGCCTGCAACGCGGCTGGTCGCTGGATGAACTTGCGGTGGCCACGGGCATCAGTCGTGCGAC
The DNA here is from genome assembly GCF_014495885.1 of Pantoea sp. MT58. Taxonomy (NCBI): domain Bacteria; kingdom Pseudomonadati; phylum Pseudomonadota; class Gammaproteobacteria; order Enterobacterales; family Erwiniaceae; genus Pantoea; species Pantoea sp. MT58. The sequence continues at coordinate 2,815,460 of NZ_CP061083.1, read as the reverse complement.
ATTATCGCGCATTGAGCGAGGCGAGACCAGCCCTACGGCTGCACTGCTTAACCGTCTGTGTGTCGCCTACGGATTAACGATGTCACGCCTGCTGAGTGAGGTGGAGGAGGAGTCCAGTTTGCTGGTCACCAGCCAGCATCAGCCGGTGTGGCAGGATGAGGCCAGCGGATTTATTCGCCGCAATATATCCCCTCCTGCACTTCATTTCAGATGCGAACTGGTTGAGGGCAGGTTACGGCCTGGGGCGCGTATCGATTACGATGCACCACCCATCCAGGGACTGGAGCAGCATATCTGGCTGCGTGAGGGCGGTCTCACCGTCACGATGGGATCTCAGGCGTGGACGTTGCAGCCAGGTGACTGTTTACGTTTTCATCTGACAGGAAAATCCGCTTTTGAGGCGCACCTGACCGACGGCGCGCGCTATCTACTGGTGGTGGCGAAACCATGATTGAGTACGTAACCCTCAGCGCCACCCAGGCGCAACAGAATCTGGCCGAACTGACCCATGTTTTACAGGGCTGTGTGGCAGATGGGGCCAGCGTCGGGTTTATTGATGCTGAAGACAGTGAGTTGATGACGCGATTCTGGCAGCAGCGAATCATCAGCATCACAGGCGGCGACAGCGAGTTAATCGTGGCGCGTCAACAGGGTCGCATTGTGGCGACGGTGATGATCAATAGCAGCGGCATGCCAAACGGCCGACACCGGGCGGAGATCAGCAAACTGCTGGTGCATCCGCAGGCACGCCGACAGGGCATCGCCCGTGAACTGATGCAGCGCGCCGAGCAGCGGGCGCGCGAGCGCGTCAAAACCCTGCTGGTGCTGGATACGCGCAGCGGCGATGTCGCCAGCGATCTCTATCGCTCGCTGGGCTGGCAGGTAGCGGGATCGATCCCGTTTTATGCGGAATCCACCGCAGGCGTGCTGGACGCCACCACCGTAATGTACAAAGTGCTGGCGTAAATCACCGCCGCCGGGCACGCACTGAAATTTACGACAGCGCACGAAAAATTCGGCGTGAAAGCTGACGCCGCCGGGATACTGTGTAAAAATACAGGCCATATTTTCAGTGTGGTAACGCAAATCATGGCCCTGACAGCCGCAGTAAAAAGCCAGATAGCGCAATGGTATAAAGCGCTTCAGGAGCAGGTGCCTGATTTCATCCCGCGCGCGCCGCAGCGCCAGATGATTGCCGAAGTGGCAAAATGCCTGGCCGGTGACGATTCGCGCCATCTGGCGGTTGAAGCGCCGACCGGCGTGGGTAAAACTCTTTCTTATCTGATCCCAGGCATTGCGGCCAGCCGCGCCCAGGAAAAGCAACTGGTCATCAGCACCGCCAATGTGGCGTTGCAGGATCAGATCTTCACCAAAGATCTGCCGCTGTTGAAGAAAATCATCCCCGACCTCACCTTTACCGCTGCTTTTGGCCGCGGGCGCTATGTCTGTCCGCGCAATCTGGCGGCGATGGCAGCCGACGCCGATCAGCAGGGCGATCTGCTGCTCTATCTGGACGATGATGCGGTCAGCAGCACCAAAGAGGAACAGACGCAGTGTGGCCGCTTACAAAAATCCCTGGACCGCTATCAGTGGGATGGCCTGCGCGATCACAGCGAAGAGAACGTCAGCGACAGCCTGTGGCAGCGCCTTTCTACCGATAAAGCAAGCTGCCTGGGCGCGCACTGCCACTGGTATCGTGAATGCCCGTTCTTTGTGGCGCGACGCGAAATCGAGCAGGTGGATGTGGTGGTGGCGAATCATGCGCTGGTGATGGCGGCGATGGAGAATGAGTCGGTGCTGCCACCGGCTAAAAACCTGATGCTGGTGTTAGATGAAGGGCACCATTTGCCCGACGTAGCCCGCGATGCGCTGGAGATGAGCGCCGACATTACGCCGGGCTGGAGCAGCCTGCAACTTGACCTGTTTATCAAGCTGGTTGACAGCATCATGACGCAGATGCGGCCAAAATCGCCGCCGCCGCTGGCTAACCCTGAGCGGCTGAAAGCACACTGTGATGAGCTGCGCGAACTGCTGACCGTGACCGCGCAGGCGCTGAATCCGCTGCTGCCACCGCATAACCAGCCGGGCGAATTTCGCTTTGTGCTGGGTGCGCTTCCGCAGGAGCTGCTGGATCTCTGTGCCCGGCTGTTCAAACTCAGCGACGCGCTGCGCGGTTTGAGCGAAGGCCTGATCAATGCACTCAGTGAGCAGACTGGCAAGGTGGACGTGGTGCGATTGCATCGCAATCTGCTGCAGCTCAATCGTCAGTTTGGCTGGTTTGAGTCGGTGAGCAAATTGTGGCGGCTGGCGGCGATGGAAAAAGCGTCTGGCGCACCGGTATCGAAATGGATCACCCGCGAGCTGCGCGAAGGTCAGGCGCATCTGCTGTTTCACTGCGCCGGTATTCGCGTCAGCGATCAGCTGGAAAAGCTGCTGTGGCGCAAAATCCCACATGTGGTGGTCACCTCTGCCACACTGCGATCGCTCAACAGTTTCAACCGCCTGCAGGAGATGTCGGGACTCAGCGAAAAAGCAGGCGATCGGTTTGTGGCGCTGGACTCGCCGTTTAACCATGTAGAGCAGGGCAGGCTGGTGATCCCGCAGATGCGCTTCGAGCCGCTGATGACGCACGAAGCGGAGCACATTGCGGAGATGGCCGGTTTCTTCCGTCAGCAGATGGCGGAGAAAAAGCACAAAGGCGTGCTGGTGCTGTTTGCCAGCAACCGGGCCATGCAGCAGTTTGTCGCCTGTCTGCCTGACCTGCGGCTCTCGATGCTGGTGCAGGGCGATCAGCCGCGCAGCCGGCTGGTCGATTTGCATCGCCAGCGCGTCACCAAAGGGGAAACCAGTATTCTGATTGGCCTGCAGTCCTTTGCCGAAGGGCTTGATCTGAAGGGCGATCTGCTGAGTCAGGTGCATATTCACAAAATCGCTTTTCCCCCGGTGGACAGTCCGGTAATTTTGACCGAAGGCGAGTGGCTTAAAAGCCTGAAGCGTTATCCGTTTGAGGTGCAGAGCTTACCCAGCGCCTCATTCACCCTGATTCAACAGGTCGGGCGCCTGATTCGCAGCCATCAATGTTATGGCGAAATCGTTATTTACGACCGTCGTCTGCTGAGCAAATCCTACGGCAGTCGGTTATTAGCCGCGTTGCCGATCTTCCCGATTGCGCAGCCGGAAACGCCAGAGCCGGAAGCGATACCGGTCACCGTGGCGCCAAAAAACACGGTGCGAAAACGACGTCCCACGCGGCGCTAAGCCGCGCACTTAACCGGAAGCGAGTGATGGAACTGAATAAAATCATTAAAGAGATTGGGCGCGGTAAAAATCATGCCCGCGACATCGATTTTGATACCGCGGTGGCGCTGTATGGCGCAATGCTGGCGGGTGAAGTGCCGGATCTGGAACTGGGCGGCATCCTGATTGCGCTGCGTATCAAGGGCGAAGGCGAAGACGAGATGCGCGGCTTTTATCAGGCGATGCAGGCACAGATGATGCAGCTGCGAGCGCCAGAAAACCGGCCGATGCCGATCGTCATCCCCAGCTACAACGGCGCGCGCCGCCAGGGCAATCTGACGCCGTTGCTGGCGTTGCTGCTGGTGAAACTCGGCTTCCCGGTGGTGGTACATGGCGTCAGCGACGACGCGACGCGTATCACCAGTGAGGCGGTGTTTGCCGCGCTGGGTGTAACACCTGTCACCACCGCAGAAGCGGCGCAGGCGAGACTCGACCAGGGCGAACTCGTTTTTATTACTATCGATCACCTCTGCCCGCCGATGGCGAAACAGCTCTCACTGCGCTGGCGGATGGGCGTCCGTAACAGCGCACATACGCTGGCAAAACTGGCAACCCCGTTTGCAGAGCGTGCGGCGCTGCGGCTGTCGAGCGTGTCGCATCCGGAGTATGTGCCGCGCGTGGCGAAATTCTTCAGTGACATTGATGCGCCAGCGATACTGCTCAATGGCACCGAAGGGGAAGTCTATGCGAATCCGCAGCGCTGCCCGGCGATCAGTATGATTCAGGGCGCAGGCGTGGAAGCGGAAGTGTGGGTCGAGCGTCAGCCTGAAGTGGCGGTTGAACTGCCGGCGGACAAGACGGCAGAGGTGACGGCGCGCTGGATTGATGAGGTGCTGAATCAGCAGCGCCCGGTGCCTGCGTCACTGCGATTGCAGCTCGCCTGCTGCCTGCGCGCCAGCGGCCAGTGCGACTCGCTGGCGGCGGCCGGGCAGCAGATTGCCGCTGCCGGATACTGAGTCAGGCGGCTGGCAGCGCCTGTTCAACCAGGTTCTGCCAGAAACGGATGCCAATCGGCAGCAGCGCGTCGTTGAAATCATAGCGAGCGTTATGTAGCGGCGCGGAGGGCGTCTCGCCATCCGCGCCCAGCCAGAAGTAAGCGCCGGGACAGGCTTCCATCATGCAGGCAAAATCTTCTGATGCCATCGACGGATTGACCTGCCAGTGAACCTGTTCTGCGCCCAGCGTTGCCAGCGCCACGTCGCGCACCTGCTCAGCCGGGGCCACATGGTTAGCCGTGACCGGATAGCCCGGCAGCCAGTTAATCTCGCCGCTGACGCCAAACGGACGTGGCAGAGTCGTCACAAACTCATCAATCAGTCCGCGTACTTTTTCGCGCACGCTGGTCTGCAGGCAGCGCACTGTGCCGCGCAGCATAATCTGTTCCGGAATCACGTTGATCGCTTCACCCCCGTAGATCTGCGTCACACTGACCACCGCAGAGGCGAGGGGCGAGAGCCGACGCGAGGGAATCGTCTGCAGCGCCAGAATCAGCTCGGCCGCTACCACCATCGGATCGGCGCCACTTTCTGGCATCGCCGCATGGCAGCTTTTACCGTGCAGGGTAATTTCGAATGAATCCAGCGATGCCATCATTGCGCCAGGATTAACAGCCAGTGACCCCAGCGGCAGCCCCGGCCAGTTGTGCATCGCGTAGATCGCATCCATCGGAAAGCGCTGGAACAATCCCTCTTCCACCATTTTGCGCGCCCCGCCCAGATTCTCTTCGGCAGGCTGAAAGATGAAATGCACCGTGCCGCTAAACTGACGCGTGGCAGCCAGCTGTCGGGCGGCGGCCAGCAGAATAGCGCTGTGACCATCGTGGCCGCAGGCGTGCATGACGCCAGGCGTCGAAGATCGCCACTCAGCGTCGCCTTTCTCTGTAATCGGCAATGCATCCATATCCGCACGCAGCCCGATAACCGGACCGGAACCGTTTTCCAGCGTACCGATGACTCCTGTTCCCGCCAGCCCACGAAACACCTGCAGCCCCGCCCGCGCTAATTCTTCAGCAATAAACTGGCTGGTTTGCTGTTCCTGGTAACCTAATTCGGGCTGGCGATGAAACTCACGGCGCCAGTGCAGGGCGTCTTCAAGCAGGGAAGGAGAAAGGGTCATGCAGCGTCGCGCTCCATACAGAATGAGAAGATTTCACTTTAGTGATTGGGTGGCGCGGCGTCTATCGCTGTCGGGACTAAATATGGCTATAGGCTAAATCAAAATGGAATAAGTAATAAGGAAGTGATTTCAGCGAGGGGTTTCACAATGGAAAAGTCAGAAAAACGGGGCAGGCCACAGCGCGCCCCGTGTAGTGAACGATATCAGACTATTTTTGCATTGGCAGGTTCAGGCCGTGCTCTGCAGCACAGCTCTGCGCCAGCTCATAACCTGCATCGGCGTGACGCATGACACCGGTGGCCGGGTCATTCCATAACACACGACCCAGACGCGCATCGGCCTCTTTGCTGCCATCGGCAACAATCACTACGCCAGAGTGCTGCGAGAAGCCCATGCCGACACCGCCGCCATGATGCAGGCTGACCCAGGTCGCGCCGCCCGCGGTATTCAGCAGCGCGTTAAGCAGCGGCCAGTCAGAGACCGCATCCGAGCCATCTTTCATCGCTTCGGTCTCGCGGTTTGGTGAGGCAACTGAACCGCAGTCGAGATGGTCGCGGCCAATGACCACCGGCGCTTTCAGCTCGCCGTTGCGCACCATTTCATTGAACGCCAGACCGGCAAGGTGTCGCTCACCCAGTCCCAGCCAGCAGATACGTGCCGGCAGGCCCTGGAAAGCGATGCGCTCCTGCGCCATATCAAGCCAGCGATGCAGCGTTTTGTGGTGCGGGAACAGCTCTTTAAGTTTGGCATCGGTCTTGTAGATATCCTCCGGGTCGCCTGACAACGCCACCCAGCGGAACGGGCCTTTGCCTTCACAGAACAGCGGACGGATATAGGCCGGTACAAAGCCAGGGAAGTCGAAGGCGTTGCTGACACCCTCATCCAGCGCTACCTGACGGATGTTGTTGCCGTAATCCACGGTCGGAATACCCATATGACAGAAGTCGAGCATCGCCTGGACGTGAACCGCCATAGAGGCACGCGCGGCTTTCTCAACCGCTTTCGGCTGTGAAACGCGCGCCTGTTGCCAGCGCGCCAGATCCCAGCCAATCGGCAGATAACCATTTATTGGGTCATGTGCCGACGTCTGGTCGGTCACGATGTCCGGCTTCGGCCCGCCCGCCCGGGCGCGTTTCACCAGCTCTGGCAGGATTTCAGCGGCATTGCCCAGCAGCCCGACTGAAATCGCTTTTTTCGCAGCAGTGGCTTCGCTGATGATGGCCAGCGCTTCGTCCAGCGTGGTGGCTTTGTAGTCTACGTAGCGGGTACGCAGACGGAAATCGATGCGTGACTCCTGGCACTCAATCGCCAGTACGCAGGCACCGGCCAGCACACCCGCCAGCGGTTGCGCACCGCCCATGCCGCCCAGCCCGGCGGTGAGAATCCAGCGTCCGCTGAGGTCGTTGTTATAGTGCTGACGTCCCGCTTCCACAAAGGTTTCATAGGTGCCCTGCACGATGCCCTGTGCACCGATATAGATCCAGGAACCGGCGGTCATCTGGCCGTACATCATCAGGCCCGCTTTATCCAGCTCGTGAAAGTGATCCCAGGTCGCCCAGTGTGGCACCAGATTAGAGTTCGCCAGCAGGACGCGCGGCGCATCCGCGTGGGTGCGGAAGATGCCGACCGGTTTGCCGCTCTGGATCAGCAGCGTCTCATCCGGTTGCAGCGCCCGCAGCGAACGCAGGATCTGCTCGAAGCATGCCCAGTTTCGCGCTGCTTTACCGATGCCGCCGTAAACCACCAGATCTTCCGGCCGCTCGGCCACATCGGGATCGAGGTTGTTCTGAATCATGCGGTAAGCCGCTTCAATCAGCCAGTTAGCGCAGTGCAGTGTGGTGCCATGTGGCGCACGAATTTCACGTGCCACAGCCTGAGAAAGAGTTTCGCTCATAAGAGATTCCTTAATTCAAGAAGTTGGGTGCATGCTCGGCAGCAGCGCGGTCAATGCCTGAGGCCAGTCAGCGCGACTTGCCCACTGACGCATGGCCTCGATATCGGGTGCCAGCAGGCGATCTTCCTCAAGGAAAGCGACCTGCTCGCGAATGGTGTCGATGGCCTGCTCAATCAGCACAGAGCTTTTCAGCGGCCGGTTAAATTCAATACCCTGCGCGGCGGCCATCGCTTCAATACCGACCACCGCGGCGCTGTTAAAGCACATGCTGCCGAGACGGCGGGCGGCATAGGTCGCCATTGAGACGTGATCCTCCTGGTTAGCGGAGGTCGGCAGACTGTCTACGCTGCCCGGATGGGCCAGCGATTTGTTCTCAGAGGCGAGCGCGGCGGCGGTGACCTGGGCGATCATAAAGCCAGAGTTCACGCCACCGTCACGCACCAGGAAAGGCGGCAGGCCAGATAAGCCGCTGTCCAGCAGCAGCGCCAGGCGCCGCTCGGAGATGGCGCCGACTTCAGCAATGGCCAGCGCCAGGATATCTGCGGCAAAGGCCACGGGTTCGGCGTGGAAGTTGCCGCCGGAGATCACATCGCCGCTGTCGCTGAACACCAGCGGGTTGTCCGAGGCTGCGTTTGCTTCGATTTCCAGAATCCGCGCCGCGTGGCTGAAATTGTCCAGGCAGGCACCCATCACCTGCGGCACGCAGCGGATGGAGTAGGGGTCCTGCACGCGGCCGCAATGGGTATGCGACTGCAGAATTTCACTGCCCTCTATCAGAGCGCTGACGGCGGCGGCGACCGCAATCTGGCCCTGCTGACCACGCGCTTTATGAATACGGGCGTCGAACGGTTTCAGCGAGCCTTTGATCGCCTCCAGCGAGAGCGCACCCGCCATCAGACCGGCAGCAAACAGATTTTCACCTTCAAACAGGCCACGCAGCGCCAGCGCAGTCGAAACCTGGGTGCCATTGAGCAGCGCCAGTCCTTCTTTTGGACCGAGCACAAACGGCGACAGGCCGACGCTTGCCAGTCCTTCTGTTGCCGGGATCAGCTTACCAGCGAGCCGTACCTGACCTTCACCCAGCAGCATCAGCGACATGTGCGCCAGCGGCGCCAAATCGCCAGAAGCCCCGACAGAGCCTTTTTCCGGGATGCAGGGCATCACACCCGCGTTAAACAGGGCAAGCAGCGCCTCAACGAGTTCGATTCGCACGCCAGAGTGACCGCGCGCCAGACTGATGATTTTGGTTGCGACCACCAGCCGGGTGACATTGTCGGGCAGCAGATCGCCCAGTCCGACGCTGTGTGACAACACCAGATTACGCTGCAGATCCGCCAGCCGGCTGGCCGGAATTTGGGTCTGCGCCAGTTTGCCGAAGCCGGTATTAATGCCATACACCACGTTACCGGAGGCGACAATGGCATCTACGGTTTGCTGCGCCGCTGCAATCGCCTGACGCGCATGCTCATCGAGACTTAATGTGACATTACCCTGATAGATAGCGCGTAATGTGGCGAGGTCCACCTCGCCTGGCACCAGGCGCAATGCCTGAAACGAACCTGACATAGCCTACTCCTGTCGATACAAGTGTGCTGGTGTGGCGAAGCTGCTTCCCTTGCCCTGAACCAGCGGGATAATTCGAGTGAAACATAAGCATTAAATCTTGTCTATGCTTGTCTATACAATCAAGCAAAGGAAGCAAAGGACGTGCCAGGCCGATCACAAAAATCGAATCTCCATGTGCTGCGGGTCGGGTGTTTAGCATGTGGGAGAAGCTGCACCATCAGGATGCGGAGGCTGCACCATCGGAGCATCGCGTGCTCTGCTGGATGTATATACATTCACGCAGTGAGACAGTAAACTCAGGGGACTTTCAGCATAAGGAACAGCAAATGGTTGAGCATACGGCACTGGCACAACTGGCGGCGGCAATGAGCGATGAACCTGCACCGATCTATCAGCGGGTGAAACAGGCCATTGTCAGCCAGATTCGTGAAGGGTTGTGGAAAGCGAATCAGCGTGTGCCATCAGAAAGTGAACTGGTCAATGAACTGGGCGTCAGTCGCATGACCATTAACCGGGCGCTGCGTGAGCTCACCAGTGAGGGATTTCTGGTGCGGATGCAGGGTGTCGGGACCTTTGTGGCGGAGATGAAAGGCTACACCGCCATGCTGGAGGTGCATAACATCGCCGATGAGATTGCCCAGCGCGGTCATCAGCACAGCGCAAAAATCCTTACCCTCGGTCAGAACAAAGCCGATCCCGAGCAGGCGGCCGTACTGGGTCTCACTACCGGGCAGACGCTCTTCCATTCGCTGATTGTGCACTACGAAAACGATCTGCCGGTGCAGCTGGAGGATCGTCTGGTCAATCCGCTGGTCGCGCCCGACTACCTGACGCAGGATTATGAGAAGATGACGCCGTACACCTATCTCATGCGGGTCGCGCCGCTGACGGCGGGTGAGCACATCGTTGAAGCGGTGCTGCCCGATGCGCGTCAGCGTAAGCATTTGTCGCTGGATGAGCACGAACCCTGCCTGCTGATTCGCCGTCAGACCTGGAGCGACATGAAAATCGTGACCTATGCGCGATTGCTCTATCCCGGCTCACGTTACAAACTGCTGGGCCGCTTCAGAGGACACGGTTAAGTCGGGTAAACAGCAGCCGGGCATCCGTGTCACACGGGCTGAGTTGTGTCTCATCATCGACCCACCACGTCCCCTGTTGCGCGCTCAGCTTTTCTCCGTCAGCCGTCTGCCATGCGCCAGCCAGCACCCAGGCGACGCCATGCAGCGCGCTGACCTCTGTGGTCACCACCTCCACCGTTGCCTGCCATTCACCACGTCGCGTCATGATATTAAAATCTTCGCTGACGCTGCCCTGCAGTTGTGCCGTTAAGGCGAGTTCGCCGGCAAACGCCCACGGCTTTTGCGGCGTCAACAGATGCTGCACGCCGGGCGCGGTTAACAACACCGGATCGCCGTGCAGCAGGGTGATAACCCGATCAATCTCCGGAAAGGGAGAGAAGGGGCCATCCTGCGCCAGGGTCGCAATACTGGCGCGCCAGCCAAAGCGATCTGCGCCGGGCGGGAAACTGATAATCTCACGGGTCTCACCGCCACCGTTGCGCCAGCGGCTGACTGCCAGATCGGCATATGCGAACCGGGCGATCATCGCAGCGCCGCCATTGCCTGAGCAAAGCGTGCGGCACACGCTGCCTGGTGCGGATGCACGCCATCTTTCACCACGGCTTTACCTGCAACATAGACGTCGCGAATCTGATCGCGCTGTCCGGCAAACAGCCAGCGGTTCATTACGGCGTGTGATTCCACGCTGCCGAGCCATGCCTCATCACGCAGCACCAGCCAGTCAGCACGTTGTCCCACCGCCAGCGTACCCTGCTGAATGCCGCACGCCTGCGCACCCCCTGCTGCAGCCTGTTGCCAAAGCAGATCGCCTACCGAGGGCTGGTCAGGCAGGGTGATTCGGTTGCGGCGCTGGTCGCGCAGGCGCTGCGCATACTCCAGCCAGCGCAGCTCTTCCTGGGTGCTCAGCGAGACGTGACTGTCGGAGCCAATGCCCCAGCGTCCGCCCTGCGCGATATACTCCACCGCCGGAAAAATGCCGTCACCGAGGTTGGCTTCGGTGGTCGGGCAGAGACCCGCCACCGCACCGCTGCGGGCAAGGCGTGACAGTTCGCTCTCATCCAGATGCGTGGCGTGGATCAGACACCAGCGCGTATCCACGTTAAAGCGGTTAAGCAGCCAGGCAACCGGCCGTTCGCCGCTCCACGCCAGTGAATCATTGACCTCTTTCTGCTGTTCAGCCACATGGATATGGACCGGCAGCCCAGGATCGCTGGCCGCCAGCACGTCGTGCATCTGACTTTCACTTACTGCCCGCAGCGAATGGAAACAGAGGCCACGATTCAGCAGTGGCCGCTGCTGCTGCCACTCCTCCAGCCGCGCCTGCTGTTGCAGATACTGGTCGGTCTGCTGGATAAAACGTTTCTGACCCGCCGTTGCAGGCTGACTGCCAAAGCCGCTGTAGCTGTAGAGCACCGGCAGCAGGGTCTGACCGATACCGGCGATCTCCGCCGCCTCGATCAGCTGTTGCAGCATCGCATCATCACCATAGGGTGCGCCGCTGGGGTCGTGATGCAGATAGTGAAACTCCGCCACCTGGGTGTAGCCGCCCTTCAGCATTTCGATGTAGAGCAGGGCGGCAATATCGCCCACCTGCCGGGGTGTCAGGCGCTGCACCATGCGGTACATCAAATCCCGCCAGGTCCAGAAGCTGTCCTGAGGATCGCCCGCGACTTCTGCCAGCCCCGCCATGGCACGCTGGAACGCATGCGAGTGCAGGTTGGCGATCGCCGGAATTACCTCGCCGTTGAGCTGGACAGCATTCTCCGCATGGCTATCCGGAGCAATGGCATCGATAAAACCCGCCTGATTAACTGTGATACGAACCTGCTGCTGCCAGCCCTCTGCCAGCAGTGCACGCGGGGCAAAAAAAGTTACCATGGTTGATCCTCTCCGGATGTGGTTGTATATACATATACATACTTTGAGGCACAGTGTAAACGGTGGAGGCTTAGGCAGCGATGGCAGAAGAGATGCGTGTAGATACGGTATGGACCGGGGCCGACCTGGTTACCATGCGTGGCGGAAAGTACCATCTGATTCCGCAAGGCGCGCTGGTGGTGCGGGCAGGTAAACTGGTATGGGTGGGCCCGCAGGCGGAGATGCCCGCGTTCGTCGCCGATCAGCATCATCAACTGCCAGGCGGCATCGTGACGCCTGGGCTGGTGGATTGTCATACCCATCTGGTGTTTGGCGGCGACCGCAGCCAGGAGTTTGAACAGCGCCTGAATGGCGTCAGCTACGCAGAGATCGCCGCGCAGGGCGGCGGTATTCTCTCCACCGTGCGCGCCACCCGCGCGGCCACGGAAGAGGAGCTGGTGGCGTCGGCTCGCTGGCGGCTTGATCGGCTGCTGGCCGAAGGCGTCACCACCGTGGAGATTAAGTCCGGCTATGGTCTGGATGAAGAGAGCGAACTGCGGATGCTGCGGGCGATTCGCCAGCTGGGAGAGAGCGTGTCCGCCGATGTGCGTGCCACCTGTCTGGCAGCACATGCCTTTCCGCCGGAGTTTAAGCACGACCCGGATAGCTGGGTCGATATCATCTGCGATCGACTCCTGCCGCAGGTGAAGGCGCTGGGGCTGGCGGATGCGGTGGATGCGTTCTGTGAGCATCTCGCCTTTTCCCCTGCGCAGGTGGCGCGGGTGTTTGACCGGGCGGTGGCGCTGGGTATGCCGGTGAAATTGCATGCGGAACAGCTTTCGGCACTGGGGGGCGCAGCACTGGCGGCGCGCTACGGCGCACTCTCTGCGGACCATCTTGAATACGCCACGGAAGAGGATGCCAGGGTGATGGCAGAGCATGGCACCGTCGCGGTGCTGCTGCCTGGTGCGTTTTACCTGCTGCGTGAGACCCAGCGCCCGCCGGTGGAAAGCTTCCGGCGACATGGGGTGCCGATGGCACTGGCCAGCGATGCGAATCCAGGCACCTCGCCTGCGCTGTCGCTGCGCCTGATGCTCAACATGGGTTGCACGCTGTTTGGCATGACACCGGAAGAGGCGCTGGCGGGCGTCACCCTGTGGGGAGCAAAAGCGCTGGGGCTGGCTGACAGTCACGGCTCGCTGGAGGCGGGAAAAGTGGCAAACTTCGTGCACTGGCCGCTGGCTCGTCCCGCGGAACTGGTTTACTGGCTGGGTGGTGAGCTGCCCTGTAACGTTATTTATCGTGGAGAACCACAATGAACCCTTTCTATTTCACCCAGGGCAGCCTGCCGCTGCTGGTCAGCATTCCTCACGCCGGGACCGACCTGACACCCGACGTGGAGGCTGGATTAAGTGAGGCCGCGCGCGGCCTGCCTGACACCGACTGGCATATCCCGCTGCTGTATGATTTTGTGCGTGACCTCGGGGCCAGCGTGTTAATTGGCCGCTACTCCCGTTTTGTGGTTGATCTTAACCGTCCGCCCGATAACCAGCCGCTCTACACGACGGCCACCACTGGCCTGTTCCCGGAAACGCTGTTCGACGGCACGCCGACCTTTGCGCCAGGTAAAACGCCTGATGCCACGGCGCGTCAGGGCTACATCGATCAGATCTGGCAGCCTTATCATCAGCAGATTCAGCAGGAGCTGGCGCGGCTTAAAGCGCTGCATGGTTATGCGCTGCTGTTTGATGCTCACTCCATCGCCAGCGAAATTCCCCGCCTGTTTGAGGGCCGTCTGCCCGATATCAATGTTGGCACCAACGACGGTGCAAGCTGTACACCTGCCATGAGCGCGGCGATTGAAGCAGTATGCAGCGCACAGAACGACTACAGCTGGGTGATTAACGGACGCTTTAAAGGCGGCTACATCACCCGCGCTTATGGACAGCCGCAGCAGCATATTGAAGCCGTCCAGCTGGAGCTGGCGCAGCTCAACTACATGGATGAGATGCCTCCTTACGCCTGGCAGCAGGCGCGTGCCGCTCAGTTACAGAAAGTGCTGAAGGCGATGATTCATGCCATGCTGGCGCAGGCTAAACCGCAGTAAATCAGCGATGCGCCACGCCGGTGCAGCGCTGCGCTAATCGGGTGCAGGTGAGGGCAGCCTGTGTGGCTGCTCCCTTGCTACCGCCTCCATTCTTCGCTTTTTCAGAGCTGGCATAACCTTTGCTTGGTTGTATGTACAAGTACTGCAGTGCGTGCTCTATCTGAATAAATTCCGTCTGGCTCACAAAATGAAAAAGCCGGCAATGAACTGCGTTGCGTTAACTTGTATATACATGACATATCATCTTGTGGGGTTTATGTTAAATCTCATCAGGGCGATCACCAGGCCGCTACTTCAGGAGAACCGTATGACACACCCTCTGACTCTTCGTCGTTTATGTCTTACTACGCTGGTTTCCAGTTTGCTGCTCTGTGGCGTCAGCGCCCAGGCTAAAGAGTGGAAGTCGATCACCATTGCCACTGAAGGCAGTTATGAACCCTGGAACCTCACCCTGCCGGGCGGCAAGCTGGGCGGTTTCGAACCGGAGCTGATGGCGGATCTCTGCCAGCGCATGGCGATCCAGTGCAAGCTGGTGGTGCAGAACTGGGATGGGATGATCGCCGGACTGAATGCCGGAAAATATGACGTCATCATGGATGCGATTGTGATTACGCCCGACCGCAAAAAAGTGGTGAATTTCACCGTGCCTTACGCCTCAACACCCGCCACCTTTATCACGGTAAAAGGGTCACTGCTGCCCGCTGACAGCAAGATCATCAAACTCACTGACGATGAAAAAACCATTGAGCCTGCCATCGCACCCCTGAAAGCAGCGCTGAAGGGCAAAACGATTGGTATCGCCTCTGGCACGGTCTATACGCCGTTTATCGACAAATACTTCAAAGGGGTGGCGGATGTGCGTGAATACACCAGCTCAGCCGATGCGATTCTTGATTTGCAGGCCGGACGCATTGATGCGGTGTTTGACGATGTGACGTTCGCGCAGTCGATGCTGGCACGACCGGATAACCGCAACCTCAGTTTCAGCGGTCCTCAGCTGGGCGGCCCAATCTGGGGTGAGGGCGAGGCGATGGGTGTACGCATGGCCGACAACGATCTGAAAGCCCGACTGGATCAGGCGATTAAAGCCGCGCTGGCCGATGGCACAGTGAAAAAGCTGAGTGAGAAGTGGTTCAAAACTGACGTCACACCCTGAGTGAGGTAACTGATGATAAGCCTGCTGAGTTTTGGCCCGGACGGCTGGGGACGGTTGATTCTGAGTGCCACGCTGACCACGTTGCTGCTGTCGTTTTGCGCGCTGCTGGTCGGCGCGGTGGTGGGATCGGGCGTGGCCGCCGCAAAGTTATCCCCGCACCGGGCGGTACGCTGGCTGGGTGAAAGCTACTCGGTGATCTTTCGGGGTATCCCTGAATTGCTGGTGATCTACCTGTTCTACTTCGGTGGATCGGGACTGATCACGCAGATCGGACAACTGTTTGGCGCAGACGGTTTTATCGAAGCGCCGCCGTTTCTGATCGGGGCATTGGCGATCGGGCTTATCTCCGGCTCTTACCAGGCGGAAGTCTATCGTGCCGCGCGGCTGGCTCTGGCGAAAGGGGAGATCGAAGCCGCCGTCGCCATTGGCATGCCGCGCTGGCGCATCCGGCAACGTATCCTGTTGCCGCAGGTGGCGCGCTATGCGCTGCCCGGCCTGTCTAACGTCTGGCAGATGAGCCTGAAAGATTCCGCGCTGGTATCGGTGACCGGCATTGTCGAGCTCATGCGGGCCAGCCAGATAGCAGCCGGTTCTACCCGGGACTACTTCTCCTTTTACCTGGTGGGCGGTGCCTGTTATCTGCTGCTGACGCTGCTGTCGAATCGCGCCTTTCTGCGCGCCGAATCCCGTCTGGGTCGCGCCTGGCAAAGCCGCACCGCTGCACAGCATTAAGGAGAGTTATGATTGATTTTGCGTTCCTTACTGACACCTTCCTGAAACTCAGCGCGGCGCTGCCGGTCACGCTCGGCCTGTTTATCAGCGCCTTTCTCTGCGGGGGCGTGCTGGCGGTCGGTATTCTGGCGCTGCGCATGAGCCGCTGGCGGCTGCTGAGTGCATTCGCCCGCGGCTACATTCTGGTGTTTCGCGGCTCGCCGCTGATGATTCAGTTGTTCCTGATCTACTACGGGCTGGGACAGTTTGGGGTGATCCGCCACAGCGTCTTCTGGCCGTTTCTGCGTGAGCCTTTTACCTGCGCGGTGCTGGCCCTGTCCCTCTGTACCGCCGCCTACACGGCGGAGATCCTGCGCGGCGCGCTGCTGGCGGTCCCGCCCGGTCAGGTGGAAGCGGGGATGGCATGCGGCATGTCGCGCGGCCTGCTGCTGCGGCGCATTATCGCGCCGGTGATGCTGCGTTATGCGCTGCCTGCGTACTCCACCGAAGCGATTCTGCTGGTGAAATCAACCGCGCTGGCGAGTCTGGTGACGGTGTGGGATGTCACCGGGGTCGCGCAGCAGATTATCCAGCGTACTTACCGCACCATGGAGGTGTTTCTCTGTGCGGCGGCGATCTATCTGATCCTCAACTTCATCATTGTTCAACTGTATGCCCTGCTGGAGCGGCGTCTGACACCGGTTCATAAACCGGAAAAAAAGCCGTTACCGGCCGCTAAGCCGATCCCCGGAGGAGAAAAAAATGTCTGAACTGCCACCTGTCACGCTGTCGGCCAGCGATATCCATAAATCCTTTGGTGCGATGGAGGTGCTGAAGGGCATCTCGCTGCAGGCGCATCAGGGCGATGTCATCTCTATTCTCGGTGCCAGCGGCTCCGGTAAAAGTACGCTGCTGCGCTGTATCAACCTGCTGGAGACGCCTGATTCTGGCGTCGTCAGCGTGGGCGGTGAAACCATTGAGATGAAGCGTCATGCACGCGGGCACCAGCTGGCGGCTAACCCGCGTCAGATTGAACGGCTGCGTTCCCGGCTGGGGATGGTGTTTCAGAGCTTTAATCTCTGGTCGCATCTCACCGTACTGCAAAACGTTATTGAAGGGCCGCACTACGTGCTGAAGCGCGATAAAAAAGCCTGCATCGCTCAGGCAGAACAGCTGCTGGATCGGGTTGGCCTGCTGAATCGCAAAGACTTCTATCCCGCTCAGCTTTCGGGCGGCCAGCAGCAGCGGGTGGCGATCGCCCGCGCGCTGGCGATGGACCCGGAGGTGATGCTGTTTGATGAACCGACATCGGCACTGGATCCGGAACTGGTGGGTGAGGTGCTGAAGGTGATGCGCAGCCTGGCCGAAGAGGGGCGCACCATGCTGGTGGTCACGCACGAGATGGGCTTTGCCCGCAACGTCTCAAACCGGGTCGTGTTTATGCATCAGGGCACGATTGATTGTCAGGGCACGCCAGAGGCGATGTTCGGCGAGGCGGGATCGGCGCGCTTTAAGCAGTTTATTTCCAGCCATCATCAGGTGGAGCCGGTGGTATGAGCGACGTCATGAGTCAGACGCGGGTCTGGGGCGATGGTCCGCTTAAATGGCAGGAGCTGGTGAAGGTCGCCCGGCATGGCGCGACACTGACGCTGAGCGACAGCGCCTGGCAGCGAATTGCCCGGAGCCGTGAAATCGTCGGCAACATCGTCGCGGCGGGGCAGGTAGCCTACGGCATTAATACCGGATTAGGGGCGTTGTGCAACATTACTCTTTCCGAAGATGAACTGAGCCAGCTGTCGCGCAATACCTTACTGAGCCATGCCTGTGGTGTCGGGCCGGTGCTTAAAAAAGCGGAGGTCCGCGCCATTCTGTGTGCCGCGATTGCCAACTACAGTCATGGCAAATCGGGTGTGTCAGTGGCGCTGGTGCAGCAGCTGCTGGCGCTACTGAATCTGCAGATTACCCCTCAGGTTCCGTCCCAGGGATCGGTGGGCTATCTGACCCATATGGCGCATATCGGTCTGGCCCTGATCGGCATCGGCGAGGTGGAGTGGCACGGCGAAATCATGCCCGCGCAGCAGGCGCTGGCCCAGGCAGGCTTAGCGCCTTACCGGCCAGGTGCCAAAGAGGGATTGAGCCTGGTCAACGGCACGCCTTGCATGACCGGCTTAGCCTGCCTGGCGCTGGACGATGCCGGGCGTCTGCTGGACTGGGCGGATGTGACAGGCGCAATGAGTTTTGAAGCGCTGCGCGGTCAGCTGGTGGCGTTTGATCCAGAGGTGCTGGCACTCAAGGCCAGCCCGGGAATACAGTGCAGTGGTGAACGTCTGCGCCAGTTGCTGAGTGACAGCCCGCTGCTGAACGCGAGCGTCGGCATCCGCACTCAGGATGCGATGAGTCTGCGGTCGATGCCGCAGGTGCACGGCGCCTGCCGCGATCAGTTTGATCACGCCGCACGTCAGGTGGAGACTGAACTCAACGCCTGTACCGACAATCCGCTGATTCTGGGCACGCCGCAGGAGTGGCGCGTGGTGTCACAGTCACATCCGCACGGTGAATCGGTGGCGATGGCCTGTGACCTGCTGGCGATTGCGCTGGCGGAGCTCGGGAGTATTGCCGAACGACGGCTGGATCGGCTGGTAAACCCGCTGGTCAGTGGCCTGCCGCCGTTTTTGGTGGCCGAGCCTGGCGTCAATTCTGGCATGATGATTGCGCAGTACGTCGCGGCCTCACTCTGCGCGGAAAACCGTCAGCTGGCGCAGCCTGCGGTACTCGACAACTATGTCACTTCAGGATTACAGGAGGATCACGTCAGTCTTGGCACCGGTTCGGCGTTAAAGCTGCTGAAGCTGGTCAGCAACGTCGATCACATCATCGCGATTGAATATCTGCTGGCGGCGCAGGCGCTGGAGTTTCACGGTGAATCACAGCTGGCAGCCGGCACGCGGCGCGCCTGGCAGCATCTGCGGCAGGTGGTTGAACGCTGGCAGCAGGATCGCTGGCTGGCGCCCGACATCGCCTGTGCGGTGGCGCAGATAAGGGCGCACCGGACCGATGCGCTTGTGGGGTGAGGATTATTTGCGGCGTGCGTCCGGACGGACTAAATCAAAGCGCTGCGCTTCACTGATGCCGTAATAGGCGCTGGGACCACCTGCACGAAGTATCGGTTCGGCTTTTGCGGTCTGATAAATGCCCGCTTCCAGCAGCGATTCATCGATGTGGATCGCGACCGCTTCACCCAGCACCAGCCAGCTGTCGACCAGATTGCCACTGGCATCCTGCAACTGAATCAGCTGGGTCAGACGACACTCAAAGTTGACCGGGCTTTCCGCCACCAGACTGGCACCAACCTGTGATGCCGCCAGTGGTGTTAACCCTGCAAAGGCAAACTCATCCTGATCGGCTGGCAGCGAAGCGGAACTTTCGTTCATCGCTTCGGCCAGCGGGCGGGTAGCCAGGTTCCAGACAAACTCTTTGGTGTCCGCAATGTTCTGCACGCTGTCTTTCCAGCCGCTGCTGGCGAAACCGATAATTGGCGGATGATAGTTGAAGCAGTTAAAGAAGCTGTAAGGGGCCAGATTGCGCTGGCCGCTGGCGCTGACAGAGCTAATCCAGCCGATTGGTCGTGGTCCGATAATGGCGTTGAGCGGATCGTGGGGCAGACCGTGACCAGCACGGGGTTCATAGGAATAGCGTTTCCGGGTCATAACGTCTCCAGCAGGTGATTTTATTTATCTTAGCCCGACAGCATCACCCGACGGAATCGGAAAGCGGTAAGCGGATGGTGCGGGTTTATTTTCCGCCGCCTACAGCGTATTGTACGCGCGCCTGAATAATTGAGAGAACGTATGAAAAAGTCAGCCAGCACGTCGCCCTTCCACGCCCGCAATCGCCATCAGGGCGAATACGATTTTGCCGCGTTAACCGCTGCTCATCCGCCGCTGAAGGCTAAAGTCCGGCCTAATGGTTATGGCGTGAAGTCCGTGGATTTTGCGGACCCGGAGGCGGTGATGCTGCTGAACCAGGCGCTGATCAAACTCTTTTACGACATCGACTGGCAGCTTTCTCCCGGCTCACTCTGCCCGCCGGTACCGGGACGCGCCGATTATCTGCACTACCTGGCCGATCTGCTGGCGCTGGATAACAACGGCGTTATCCCGATGGCGGACATTCTCGATGTTGGCTGCGGCGCAAACTGCATCTATCCACTGATTGGTGCGGCAGAATATGGCTGGCGCTTTACCGGCACCGAAATTGATGACGCCGCCATCAAAGCCGCTAACCGCATCGTTGCGGCTAACCCACGCCTGACGCGCCAGATCCGTCTGCGTCGTCAGAAAAACAGCGATGCGGTGCTGGCGGGTGTGGTCAGCAAAACGGAATTCTTCAGCGCGGTGATGTGTAATCCGCCATTCCACGCGTCGCCGGATGAGGCAGTGGCAGGTTCGCAGCGCAAGGTCCGCAATCTCGGACTGGACAAGAGTGCGCCACTTAACTTTGGCGGGCAGCACAATGAGCTGTGGTATCCCGGTGGCGAAAAGGCGTTTATCGGCAAGATGATCGCCGAGAGCGTGGCGCTGGGTCGTCAGATCGGCTGGTTTACCTCGCTGGTGTCGCGCAAAGAGAACTTGCCGGCACTGGAAAAGCAGCTGCAGGCGCTCGACGTTGCTGAAGTGCGGGTGGTGAACATGGCCCAGGGTCAGAAACAGAGCCGCTTTCTGGCGTGGAGTTTTATGCCTGCCGCACCGCGCAGCAAACTGCTGAGTCGTCTGGGAAGTTAGGGTTTTCCCGGTGCAGGCACGCTATTACTGCGGCCAGGGGCATAAAAAAACGGGCCGCTTAGCGGCCCGTTTTGATCAGGAGACGTGCTGCAGGAATTCGCGCAGACGGTCACTGGGTGGATTGCTGATCAGGCTGTCAGGATCGCCATCTTCCGCAATCCGGCCTTTATCAATAAAGATCAGGCGCGAGGCGACCTTCTGTGCAAAGCCCACTTCATGCGTCACAATCACCATCGTCATGCCTTCTTCCGCCAGATCCTGCATCACTTTAAGGACTTCATGACGCAGTTCCGGGTCCAGCGCTGAGGTTGGCTCATCGAACAGCATCATCTTTGGCTTAACCGCCAGCGCACGGGCAATCGCCACGCGCTGCTGCTGGCCGCCGGACAGCTCAGACGGAAAATGATGTGCACGCTCTGCCAGGCCCACTTTGCCCAGCAACTCACGCGCCAGCTGGCGTGCCGCTTCTTTACTGGCGCCACGCACCCGGATAGGACCAAAGGCAACGTTGTCCAGCGCACTCATCTGTGGGAACAGATGAAACTGCTGGAATACCATGCCCGCTTCCTGACGAATCAGGCGGTCATCAACTTTCGGGTCATTCACGCGCAGGCCATCAACAATCAGCTCGCCGCTGGTGATCTCTTCCAGCTTGTTAATGCAGCGTAAAAGGGTGGATTTACCGGAACCGGATGGGCCGATAATCACCACCACTTCGCCCTGGTTAATCTTCAGATCAATATTGTGCAGCACCTGGGTCTGGCCAAAATGCTTGGAGACATCTTTAAATTCAATCACAGGATTTTCACCCTTTTCTCAATGCGGCGCAGCACAAAGCTCAGCACCAGCGTAATCACCAGATAGATGATCGCGACGGCGCTCCAGATTTCCAGAGCGCGGAAGTTACCGGCAATAATCTCCTGACCCTGACGCGTCAGTTCAGCCACACCAATAACGATAAACAGCGAGGTATCTTTGATGCTGACAATCCACTGGTTGCCCAGCGGTGGCAGCATACGGCGCAGCGCCAGCGGCATAATCACGTAGCGCAGCGTCTCACGGCTCGACAGGCCAAGCGCCAGTCCGGCTTCGCGGAAGCCCTTATTAATCGACAGCACGGCACCACGCGTAATCTCCGCGATATAAGCGCCAGAGTTAATCATGATGGTCACTACCGCTGCGCTGAAGGGATCAATGCGCAGGTCGGGGAACGCCATCGGCAGAGCAAAGTAGATGAACATCACCTGCACCACGATAGGGGTGCCGCGGATAATTTCGATAAACACCAGTGCGATGTTATTGGTGATCCAGCCGCCGTAAGCGCGGGCAAAACCGGCAATCAGCCCGATAAACAGGCCGCCAACCAGTCCAATAACAGAGATTATTAAAGTCAGTTTAGCGCCTTCAAGCAGCGCTGGCATGGCGGGCCAGATGACGCTCCAGTCAAACTCCATGGTGTCACTCCAGATATGTTGCGATGGAAAAAAGCAGGGAAAAAGTTTCCCTGCTGAAATCAGATAACGGGCAAATTATTATTTAGGTTCGGTGCCGAACCATTTTTTATAGAGCGTGTTATAGGTGCCGTTCTCTTTCAGGGTTTTCAGTGCGCCGTTTACTTTTTCACGTAAATCGTCGCTGCCTTTCGGGAAGGCGATACCATACTGCTGCGCTTCAATCGAATCGCCTACCGCTTTAAAGCGGCCTTTACCGGCGGTGTGGATGAAGTAAAGAATGTTTGGCGTGTCATGCAGCACGGCGTCCGCACGGTTAGTGCCCAGTTCCATGTAGGCGCTGTCGATGTTCGGGAACTGACGCAGGTCTTTAGATTTGATGTGGGCTTTTGCGTATTCCACAGAGCCGGTGCCGCTTTTCACAGCAACCACTTTACCGTTCAGATCGCTGATGCCTTTGATGTCGTTTTCATTGTTACGCACCATTACCTGCAAACCGCTTTTGTAATAGCCATCAGAAAACTCGATCGCTTTTTTACGTTCTTCGGTAATGGTGATGCCCGCAAGGGCCAGATCGACATTGCGCGTTTGCAGTGCAGGGATGATGCCGCTGAAGTCCATTGGCTTCAGGGTATAATCCAGCTTCAGCTCTTTCGCAATGGCATCCCACAGATCCACATCAAAGCCGACATATTTGTCACCCTGTTTGAATTCGAACGGAACAAAGGCGGTATCGGTAGCGACAACCAGCTTCTTATCTGCTGCAGTGGAAGAGAGGGAGAAGGCCAGCGCCAGCGCGGCCACAGAAACTTTTAACAGTGACTTCATCATTTTTCCTTTTTTTACTACCAGGCGGCAGGGCCTGCGTTTGCGGCTTGTCATATGAAATAATTATGCCAACTTTGCAAGTTTCGCGAAATCAGAGAGTTAAATAACATAGCTGACACGATTTTGCAGTTAATTCTGCCTTTGCACCATTTAGGTGCTCAGTTTTGGTGCATATGGCTGTTTTGGTGCAAGCGGTAGTGTGCCTCAGATGTTAAGGCTGTGAAGCGAAGGAAGGAAGAACTGTTAACAGGGTCATAAAAATGCGGTAACGCAGACGTAAAAAAGGCGGGTTTCCCCGCCTGATTGACTGCATTGAGTTTTATTCAATGTTGGCTTCGATGAACCACAGGAATTTGTCCAGGTCACGTGATGCCGCAGTAAAGATGTCAGCGGTATCTTCATCTTTCACTTCAGTAATGGCTTTACGGGTATCATTAGCCACGACGCTATAACGGTCTGCCAGCGCTTTCAGGTGATCCTGAACGCTGTGAATATTCAGCGGATAGCTTTTCAGCGGCGTCGTATCGTTAACAACCTGCGTGGTGCCCAGTGCAACGCCGCCCAGCTGTACCACACGCTCAGCAATGGTGTCCTGATGCTCGGTGATTGCAGTACGGAAGCCGTCCAGCATTTCATGTACACCGATGAAGTTAGCACCGCGCATGTTCCAGTGCGCCTGCTT
Source organism: Pantoea sp. MT58 (assembly GCF_014495885.1). Classification (NCBI taxonomy): domain Bacteria; kingdom Pseudomonadati; phylum Pseudomonadota; class Gammaproteobacteria; order Enterobacterales; family Erwiniaceae; genus Pantoea; species Pantoea sp. MT58. The sequence goes on along the minus strand of NZ_CP061083.1, from coordinate 2,791,933 downwards.
AGTAATCAATGACAGGTCAATAAACTCGACTACCAGACGGTTCAACACCGCGATGGTGGCTTTCTTCTCATCTTCGGCCACGTCATTACGGGTATAAATCAGGTCAGCAGATTTAGTTTTAACCAGTTTAGCGGTACTCATCGTTTCAGTCCTCTCTTTGATGGTTGTCCTAATCAAGTACCGGATAAGTATAGCAGCGCTTTTCAGCTTTGCAGAAACGACTTTATCGATAGATGAAATAGTGCAGGTCTTTATTAAATGCGGGAAGGCACAGACGAGGTTAACGCAATGTTAAAATAAAAGCGCTTGTATTTAATTAATTAAATCAATGCTTTAATTTTACATGTAAATAACAGGTAAGCGTCTGTTTCAAAATAGTCAGAACCTGGACAGGGAATGGTTAAGAATAATTCTCATGATGAGCATGATTGTTATTTAGCCCACCACAAAGGCAGGCTAAAGGCGTTTATTTCTGACCAGAATCTGATAATTCCACGCTGCTTAACTGGCTCTTTTTCGGTCGCATGGTCAGCGTTGAGCCTGCCGAAGCGATGATGATTGCCAGTAGCGCCAGCCACTGTAGGCCGGTCAGCGTTTCGCCCAAAAACAGCATGCCGGAAAAAGCGGCCATGGCGGGTTCCAGACTCATCAGCGTGCCGAAGATGCGCGCCGGTAAGCGGGTAAGGGCGATCATCTCCAGTGAGTAGGGTATCGCGCTGGAGAGCAGGGCAACCAGCAATGCGATCGGCATCACGGCCCATGTCCAGATGCCACTTTCTGCAAACGTCAGCCCCAGCGGTACAAAAATCACCGAAGCAATCAGCGAACCGATAGCCACTGTCGCAGGACCATGTTCTGCACCTGCCCGCTGTCCCGCCAGGATATAGATTGCCCAGCAGGCACCCGCACTCACGGCCAGTGCTGCGCCCAATGGATCAATCGCGGTCATCCCTGTCCCAAACGGCAGCAGGAACCACAAACCAATCACCGCCAGCAGCACCCAGACAAAATCCAGTGGTCTGCGCGATCCAAACAGCGCCAGCGCCAGTGGACCGGTAAACTCCAGTCCCACCGCCACGCCCAGCGGCACAGTGCGAATCGCCAGATAGAATGTGAAGTTCATGGTGCCCAACGCCAGACCATACATCAGCAAAGGCAGACGTTGTTCCCGGCTAAAGCGTAAACGCCAGGGTTTAAAGATGACACAGAGTATCAGGGTGCCAAAGCCCAGACGCAGCGCGGTGATTCCCGTCGCCCCAACAGAAGGAAACAGGCTTTTTGCCAGAGAAGCACCGCCCTGCAGCGACAGCATCGCAATCAGCAGTACGGCAATTGGCAACACGATTGGCGCAAGATTTTTAGAAGCGGGAGAGGCAGACATCCTGTGTACTTTTCCTGGTCATCAACGTAACGAGTGGGCCAGTGTAAAGGAAATGTCAGGCAAAAAATCATGAGTCAGCGTTTTTAATTTGCCTTAACTGCGCAAATTTTGGCCAAAATCAGTGCCATTTAGGTAAAGAAATGTCAGGTTTTTTTAGGAATTAACTTAAACGGCAAATTGAGCACAAAAAGATTATTGCAGGAAGATGACGGATTTTATAAGAAAAATGAATGACATAGTATGTCGCATTAACGTCCTGTTACACCAAACTTTTTGTTAGACAACAAAATCCGGGCAGAGTTTCTCGCTATTTTTTGTTATATTTTCAGCGTTGTCAGGAGAGAAGTATTTTCACATTTGAGGTGGTTATGAAAAAAATTGCATGTCTTTCAGCATTAGCCTGTGTACTGGCAGTATCTGCAGGTTCAGCAATGGCACAGAGCACCGTAACTGGTGGCTATGCTCAGAGCGATTATCAGGGCGTAGCGAACAAAGCTAACGGCTTCAACCTGAAATACCGCTACGAAGACGGTTCTAACCCACTGGGTTGGATCGGTTCATTCACCTACACTGAAAAAGATCGTACCGAAGATGGCGTTTACAACAAAGGCCAGTACTACGGTGTGACCGGTGGTCCAGCTTTCCGTCTGAACGACTGGGCTAGCATCTATGGTGTTGTCGGTATCGGCTATGGTAAATACCAGGGCAACGAAACTGCATCACGTGATAAAACTGACACCAGCGACGTAGGTTTCTCTTACGGCGCAGGCATGCAGTTTAACCCAATGCAGGACATCGCACTTGACGTTGGTTACGAGCAGAGCCGTATCCGTAGCGTTGACGTCGGTACCTGGATTGCTGGCGTAGGTTACAGCTTCTAAGTTTAGCTTAGCTGACCTGCAAAAAAACGGCCCCTTGTGGGCCGTTTTTTATTGTGCTGATTTTACCCGCCACCCCGACTTACCTGTCGGTCTCCCGTCTCATTCTCTGGCAGACGCTGATCTGCAGGCATGCCCCTTTCAGCCTCAGGGCAGTTTCTTATGAGGGGAAAAAACAAAGAGAACAAACAGAGGGGCGTGAGCCTTTCAACCGCAGGCAAAAAGGCTCTGAATCAGGATTAGCCGCGCCAGATAAGATTCGGACAGCGAGGTTCGGCAGGCTTATGGCCCAGCAGTTTTTCAATCAGCATCAGACGCAGTGTGAAAGGGGAACGCGTCAGCAGGCACAGCCAGGATTTAAACTCCGTGGTTGTTTTCTTCTCTGTCTGGAAGCATTTGCTGCAATCTAAGCAACATTTCAGAGTGCTCATAGAATTACCTCCCAATCCTGATCGACGCGGTAACCAGCAGCGTGGGGTGAGAGCGTCATCATCACCAGAGCAACAGAAGATCACTAGGGATCATGCGTTGGCTGCTTACATTATCAACAAAGATAGCACTGGCTATATCGTTTAGCCAAGGCTAATGACGAAAAATTTGAGCTTCTTTGTGGCTGGTTTACAATGAGCGCAGCTAAATCCGTACAGCAGCGTCAGTACGGGAAATAATAATGAGGAAGCTGAATGAGTCGTCGTGCTAAAAGCGTGGTTTCTGCGCCGAAAGGACCACTGAAAGATATTGAAGAGCATGTCGAAGGTTTTCGGCAGGTGCGTGAAGCGCATCGTCGGGAGTTAATTGATGACTACGTTGAGTTAATCTCTGATTTAATTGGTGAATTTGGCGAAGCACGTCAGGTCGATATGGCAGCCCGTCTGGGCGTTTCGCAACCGACAGTGGCTAAAATGCTGAAACGACTTGGCAGTGCCGGGCTGGTTGAGCAGGTCCCTTACCGCGGTGTCTTCCTGACCAGTGAAGGGGAGAAGCTGGCAGAGGAGAGTCGCGCCCGTCATCATATTGTTGAAAGTTTTCTGCTGGCGTTAGGCATCAGCCCCGAAACGGCCCGACGCGATTCAGAAGGTATTGAACATCACGTCAGTGATGAAACTCTGGCTGTATTTAAGAAGTTCTCCGAAACCCGTTAACGCTAAGGCGTACCCTCACCATGCCACAACTGCTTCGATCTTTTTTGCATGACTCAATTTTGCATTTATTAATCGTGATTGGTGTAGTTCTGGCATTCCTGGCGGATTTCCGCTGGGCCGATCTGCCCGGAGCCGTAGACTGGCATACCATTATCACACTCACCGGGTTATTGATTCTGACCAAAGGGCTGGAAACCAGCGGCTACTTTGACGTGCTGGGAGGACGCCTGATTGCGCGTTTCCGGCACGAACGTGCGCTGGCGCTATTTATGGTACTGGCTGCCGCGTTGCTCTCCACGTTTTTAACCAACGATGTTGCGCTGTTTATTCTGGTGCCGCTGACATTAACGCTGCGGAAGTTCTCTCATTTACCTATCTCGCGACTGATCATTTTCGAGGCGCTGGCAGTGAATGCCGGGTCGCTGCTGACGCCGGTCGGCAATCCGCAAAACATTCTGCTGTGGAGTCACGGCAAGCTCAGCGTTATTGCATTCATTGTGCAGATGCTGCCGCTGGCCGCCTGGCTGCTGCTGAGCCTGGTCGTGCTGACCTGGTTTAGCTTTTCAAAGCGGACAATTGATAAACATGACAACCCGGAGCAGCCGGAGTGGCAGAAGCCACTGTTTATTGTCAGCGTGGTGTTATACCTGCTGTTTATCGCCGGTCTGGAGCTGGAAATCACCGGCTGGATACTGCTGGTTATCCTCGCCACCTTTATGGTAATGGCGCGTCCGGTGCTGCAACGTATCGACTGGAGCCTGCTGGCGGTGTTTATCGCCATGTTTATTGACGTCTTCCTGCTGACACGTCTGCCGGTAATGCAGGCTCACTTTGATGCGGTGGCGCATTTCGGCCAGGGGCAGCTCTATCTGCTGGCGATTGGTCTGTCACAGGTGATAAGCAATGTCCCGGCGACGATTCTGCTGCTGCAAAAAGTCCCGCCAACCGATGTGCTCGCCTGGGCGGTCAACATCGGTGGATTCGGTCTGCTGCCAGGTTCACTGGCTAACCTGATTGCTCTGCGTATGGCGAAAGATCGTGCCGTATGGTGGCAATTTCATCTCTTTTCCCTTCCTTTGCTGGCCTGGTCAATGGCCAGCGGCTGGCTGCTGCTGCGGTTGCTCAATTAGGCCCGATACATCCTGCTATCGCTGTCAGGTGGCAGGATGTGCGGCATTCCTCAAGTTTCGTAAAGTTGCACTGGATTTTGTCAATTTCCGATATAAGGTTAACAGGACCTTTATGCCCGGAATCAGGGCCTTAGCCAGTGATGGGAACTATGAGCGAGAACAATCAACGCGATCCACATCAGCAGGACGCAGAAAACACGACGGATCAAAACCGTCAGTCAGAGGAAAATCAGGACAACGACCAGCAGCCTGAGCGTAAACGCCCCGGTAAAAAGCCGCTGATTATTCTGGCGGTGGTGGTGGTGATTATGCTGATTGTCGGTCTCTGGTTCTGGTTATCTACCCGCAATATTGAAACCACCGACGACGCCTTTACCGAAGGCGATGCCGTTACTATTGCGCCTAAAGCATCCGGCTATGTCGTGAAGTTGCTGGTGAAAGATAACCAGCGGGTGAAGAAGGGCGATCTGCTGGTGGAGATTGATCCCAGCGATAACCGTGCCCAGCGTGAGCAGGCTAACGCGCAGCTCGGTTTAGCCGTTGCACAACTGCATCAGGCGCAGGCCCAGCTGGCGCTGTCAAAAGTACAGTATCCGGCTCAGCGCGATCAGGCTCTGGCCGATCAGGCGAAAGCAGAAGCCAATATGCTGAATGCGCAGGCGGATTATCGTCGCCAGCGTGGCGTCGATCCACGTGCGACCAGCCAGCGTAATATCGACAGCGCGTCTGCGCAGCTACGTTCGGCGCAGGCACAGTTACAGAGTGCGAAAGCCCAGGTTGAAGTCGCTTCACAGGTTGCCCTGCAGATTCGTCAGCAGGAGACCAATGTTGAAGCGCGTCAGCAACAGGTTGAGCAGGCGAAAGCACAGTTAAGTACGGCCGATCTTAACCTCTCCTATACCCAGGTTCGCGCGCCTTATGACGGGTTTATCACCAAGCGTAACGTTCAGCTGGGCACGCTGGTGCAGGCCGGTTCCTCTCTGTTCTCGCTGGTTTCGCCTGACATCTGGGTTACTGCGAACTTCAAAGAGTCTCAGCTGGAACGCATGAATCCTGGCGATAAAGTGAAAATCAGCGTTGATGCATGGCCGGACATGAAGCTGGAAGGACACGTCGACAGCATTCAGATGGGCTCCGGCTCACGCTTCTCGACCTTCCCGTCAGAAAACGCCACCGGTAACTACGTGAAAATTGTTCAGCGTGTGCCAGTGAAAATCGTTATCGACAAGGGCCTGGATCCGAACCATCCGCTGCCGCTGGGTCTCTCCGTTGAACCCGAGGTAACAGTGGAATGAGTACGGCGCAGAGCTGGAAACCGGCCAGTAATCCGTGGTTAGTGGCAATCACGGTGACGCTGGCGGTGTTTATGGAGATCCTCGACACCACCATCGTTAACGTGGCGCTGCCGCACATCGCCGGTTCGCTCTCCTCCAGTTATGATGAGTCAACCTGGGTGCTGACCTCCTATCTGGTGGCGAACGGCATTGTGCTGCCTATCTCTGCGTTCTTCAGCCGGCTGTTTGGCCGTAAACAGTTTTTCCTGATTTGCATTGTGATGTTCACCATTTGCTCGTTCCTGTGCGGCATCGCCACTGAACTCTGGCAAATCATTCTGTTCCGCGTGCTGCAGGGCTTTTTTGGTGGCGGATTGCAGCCCGTTCAGCAGTCCGTGCTGCTGGACTACTTCAAGGCAGAAGATCGCGGCAAGGCATTTGGTCTCTCCTCCATCGCTATTATCGTCGCGCCGGTGATTGGCCCGACATTGGGTGGCTGGATCACTGACAACTACAGCTGGCGCTGGGTGTTCTTTATTAACATTCCGGTGGGCGTGCTGACTGTGCTGGCGATCTATCAGCTGCTGGAAGATCCGCCTTGGGAGCGTAAATGGGCCAAAGGTAAGCTGAAGATCGATTACATCGGGATCAGCCTGATTACCTTAGGCCTGGGGTGTCTGCAGGTGATGCTGGATCGCGGAGAAGATGAGGACTGGTTTGCTTCGCACTTTATCGTACTGTTCGCTGTTCTGGCGCTGGTTGGCATCGTTGGCGCCATTTACTGGCTGATGTATGCGCGTAAGCCGGTGGTCGATATTCTGGTAATGAAAGACCGCAACTTCTGGGTGGCCGGGCTGTTGATGGCGGGAATGGCAATGATTCTGTATGGCAGTTCTGTGGTGTTGCCACAGCTGGCGCAGCAGGATCTGGGTTATACCGCCACCTGGTCAGGGCTGGTGTTGTCGCCCGGCGCGGTGCTTATTGTGCTGACCATTCCACTGGTGCTGAAACTGATGCCGATTGTGCAGACGCGATACATCATCGCCTTTGGTTTCAGCTGTCTGGCCATGGCGTTTTTCTATTCAGCTACCCTGACGCCGAATGTCGATTTCAAAACGCTGGTGATGATGCGTAGCGCACAGTCGATCGGGCTGGGTTTCCTGTTTGTTCCGCTGACTACGATTGCTTTTGTCACCATTCCTCAGCGACTTAACGCGGACGCCTCCGCGCTCTTTACCATGTTCCGTAACGTGGCCGGATCCATTGGGATCTCGCTTTCGACCGCGGCCATTACCGAGCGCGCACAGGCGCGGTCTGCGCATATGGTGCACAACATGACGCCGCTTAACGAGCCGTTCAACATTACGCTTGAGCACTGGGCGCAGGCGATACGCGACTTCACGTCGGCGGTGGGCGATCCCATTACGCTGGCAACCGGTCAGCTCTATCAGGAGATGATTGCGCAGTCGCGTATTCTCGCATACATCGATGTCTTCTCAGGCCTGAGTATTGTCGCCCTGATTTTGATTCCATTTTGTTGGCTGCTGTCGCCGATCAAGAGCGAAGGCAGTGCAGGAGCACACTAACATGAAGGTTTTTTATACTCATCGCCTGAAACCCCTGAGCTTACTGCTGGCCCTGGGGCTGGCGGGCTGCGCTGTCGGACCTGACTATCAGGCACCGAAACCTGCCGTGCCAGGTAGCTACAACACGCTGGATTCGCAGGAGGCGTCAAAGCCACAAAACGCCGCAATTAATTCCCGCTGGTGGCGGAGCTTTAACGATCCGCAGCTCGACAGCCTGATTGAGCGGGCGATAGCGGGGAACCTGAGCCTGCAGCAGACAGTGCTGCGGATTGCGGGCGCGCGTGAACAGCTGACGCAGGCCCAGGGCAGCCTGTTCCCCAGTCTGAGCGGTTCGGCTAAAGTCACCCGTCAGCAGCTCGGCCTGAAAGGCTTGCTTGAGTCCAATGGCGCCACCGATCAACTCGACAGCAACGTGGCCAGCCAGCTCAATGGCCTGACCCAGCCGGTTAACCTCTATCAGGGCAGCTTCGATGCCAGCTGGGAGCTTGACCTGTGGGGCAAAGTTCGCCGTCAGGTTGAGGCCGCCAATGCCCAGCAGCAGGCAGCGATAGAGCAGCGTAACGATGCGCTGGTCTCACTTGAGGCTGAAGTTGCGCGAGCCTGGCTGCAGCTGCGAGGCGCGCAGAGCACCGTTCAGACTCTGCAGGAGCAGATTAATGTGGCGCAGCAGACGACCGAGCTGACGCAAAGTCAGCAGCGTAATGGTCTGGCTCCGTTAACTGATGTAGAAAATGCCCGTGCCCAGCTCAGCACGCTTCAGGCCCAGCTGCCGCAGTATCAATCGCAGGCACGGCAGGCGATGAACGGATTAGCGGTGCTGCTCGGCAAAACACCGGGTGCACTGGATGCTGAACTCAGCACACCTAAAGCCTTACCGCCGTTGCCGCAGTTTGTACCGGTTGGTATTCCCTCCACGCTGGCACGTCGTCGTCCTGATATTCGCCAGGCTGAAGCGACGCTGCATGCTCAAACCGCGGAGATCGGCGTGTCTGTTGCGCAGCTCTTCCCAAGCCTGTCGCTGACCGGACAGCTGGGCGTCCGCAACACTGACGCCAGTTATCTGGATAACTGGAGCAGCCATTTCTACAGTTATGGCCCCTCGCTTTCGATCCCGATTTTCCAGGGTGGACAACTGGTATCGAGCGTCAAGTTAGCGCGGGCGCAGCAGGCCAGCGCCGCGCTGGATTACCGTCAAACTGTGCTGACGGCGTTACAGGATGTCGAGAATGCGCTGGTCAGCTACCGCGCCGACCAGCAGCGCGTGACTGCGCTGGATGAGACGACCGGCGCCCTGCAGCGGGCCTTTAACCTCGCCAGCGACAGTTACCGCCAGGGGCTTTCGACCTTCCTTGACGTGCTGGATGCGCAGCGCCAGCTGGCACAGGCTCAGGAGCAGGCGACTCAGGCGAGAATGCAGAGCGCTCTGGATTTAGTGGCGCTTTATAAAGCGCTGGGCGGCGGATGGGAAACGTATCAGAACGTTGAGATGCCGCAATATCCGGTATTTGGTCCGGCCACACAGGCGAATTAATCCTTTCGCGGTCGCTGCCTGTGCGCAGTGACCGCTTTATCTCTCCCTTTTAACCGCGTTAAGTTAAGGGTTCTCACCCACTCAATGTAAATCTCAATGGTCTAAGCCGTTGAATTAGCATACATCGCAGCCCCAACGCGTCCGGTCCGGACTGCAGAAAATAAACAGCCAGTCTTAGCCGGAATATTATCAGCGCTTTTGACCGGCAATTATTTTTACGTTACCGGCCATCCTGGATTCTGAGCCGTGTCACCTTTCTGAATTTATTTCTATGACGATTCTTTAATGCAACTTACGACTGTTAAGGTGAGAGCACGTGATCATTCACCAGGCGGAGTCAGACCCTACAGTTATTGCACAGCCGGTCGGGCTGCGAATAATCTGACGCTGCTGGAAATCTCACCGTTAAAAAAGGGCTGGCTGCACGCTGAGGGATAATTAAAAAAAACACGCGAGCGGTAATAATTTTGCACTATTTAAGGTGGGGGAGGCGGTTTTTCAGGCATGATCTGTAAGCTGGTGTGACAGAGATCTCAATCAGGGCACGCGTTTAATCAGCTATCAACGAACCTTTAATTGCAATTAATGACGCGCTGTAGTGCGCGTTTAGCGAAAATCGTTAACGCCTGTTGCCGGTATAACAAGGCTGAAATCGTTTTCATCGGTTGAGTAAAAGGGCGATTTGTTGTTAATTCAGCGTTAATAAATTACCAGCCACTGCCGATTTAATAGTAAGATTTTAACTGAAATTAAAACTTAGGAATTATCTGTAGCGTAAAAATAATTTATTTTTTTATTTGAATTAGGTAGTCTTGGCGCTACAGTTTTATTAACCCCCCTTAATCAAGGACATTGTGATGAGTGACGCATTTAAGGTACTGAACAATATTCGCACATTACGTGCCCAGGCTCGTGAACTGCCACTGACCGATCTTGAAGAGATCCTGGAAAAATTAACGGTAGTCGTTACTGAGCGCCGCGAAGAAGCAGAAGCGGAAGAGACACAGAATCGCGAAAAAGAAGAAAAGCTGTCTAAATATCGCGAAATGCTGCTGGCTGACGGCATCGATCCTAATGAATTATTAGGTGCGCTGGAGAGCGGAAAAAAACGCACCAAGCGTGCGCCGCGTCCGGCTAAATATTCTTACACCGACGAAAATGGTGAGCAGAAATCCTGGACTGGCCAGGGCCGTACCCCGGCAGCGATTAAAAAAGCGCTGGATTCCGGTAAAAGCCTGGACAGTTTCCTGATCGATTGATCAACACAATCCTTGTAAGTGGGAGCCGGGGGGCCAATATGGCCCTCCGGCTTTTTTATTTCTGCCGGGATATCAATCACCCCGCCAGGAATCCACGCCTGACGCTGGCGTGCGCTGCGTCACATCTGGCATAATAGCCGCCGTTTTTTCATCCATTCTCTTCACAAAGGTCAATGCCGTGTTAGTTAGCAGCAATATCACCATGCAGTTTGGCAGCAAGCCACTGTTCGAAAATATCTCCGTTAAATTTGGCGGCGGTAATCGTTACGGTTTAATCGGTGCGAACGGCAGCGGAAAATCCACCTTCATGAAGATTTTGGGTGGCGATCTGGTGCCTTCAGGCGGCAACGTCTCTTACGATCCTAATGAGCGTATCGGTAAGCTGCGTCAGGATCAGTTTGCCTTTGAAGAATTCAGCGTACTGGACACCGTAATCATGGGTCACCATGAATTATGGGAAGTGAAGCAGGAGCGCGACCGTATTTATTCTTTGCCCGAGATGAGCGAAGAAGAGGGGTATAAAGTCGGCGATCTTGAAGCGCTCTACGGTGAGATGGACGGCTATAGCGCCGAGTCCCGTGCCGGTGAGTTATTGCTCGGCGTGGGTATTCCGGTTGAGCAACATTACGGCCCGATGAGCGAAATTGCGCCGGGCTTTAAATTGCGTGTGTTGCTGGCACAGGCGCTGTTTTCAAATCCCGATATTTTGTTACTCGACGAACCGACGAACAACCTGGACATCGACACTATTCGCTGGCTGGAGCAGGTGCTGAACGAGCGTGACAGCACCATGATTATCATTTCGCATGACCGTCATTTCCTTAATATGGTCTGCACTCACATGGCCGATCTGGATTATGGCGAGCTGCGGGTTTATTCCGGTAATTATGACGAATATATGACCGCTGCAACGCAGGCACGTGAACGTCTGTTATCAGATAACGCGAAGAAGAAAGCGCAGATTGCTGACTTACAATCGTTCGTCAGTCGTTTTAGTGCTAACGCCTCTAAATCGCGTCAGGCGACATCACGCGCCAAGCAGATGGATAAAATTAAACTGGATGAAGTGAAAGCTTCCAGTCGTCAGAACCCATTTATCCGCTTTGAGCAGGACAAGAAGTTGTTCCGTAATGCGCTGGAAGTAGAAGGTTTAACGAAAGGCTTTGATAACGGTCCGCTGTTTAAGAATTTAAATCTGCTGCTGGAAGTCGGTGAGAAACTGGCGGTCATCGGTGCCAACGGTATTGGTAAGTCGACGCTGTTGAAATCACTGGTGGGTCAGCTTACGCCAGATAATGGCACTGTTAAATGGTCAGAGAACGCACGCATTGGTTATTACGCTCAGGATCATGCCGATGATTTTGCCAATGACCTGACAGTATTTGACTGGATGAGTCAGTGGAAACAGCCTGGCGATGATGAGCAGACCATTCGCGGTATTCTGGGTCGTCTGCTGTTTTCGCAGGATGATATTAAGAAGCCGGCGAAAGTGCTTTCGGGTGGTGAGAAGGGTCGTATGCTGTTCGGTAAGCTGATGATGGAAAAACCGAACATTCTGATTATGGATGAGCCGACCAACCACCTGGATATGGAGTCGATTGAATCACTCAATATGGCGCTGGAGATGTATGAAGGCACGCTGGTGTTTGTTTCACATGACCGCGAATTTGTCAGCTCGCTGGCAACCCGCGTGATTGAGCTGAAAGCAGACAAGGTGGTGGACTTCACCGGTAATTATGAAGATTACCTGCGCAGTCAGGGTATCGTCTGATAAAAACGGGGTGGCGCAGGCCACCCCGTTTTTTTTGTGCTGATGAGAGAGCTGAATGCTTATTGATTGTCAGAGGGTGTGGGTTGGGCTGAATGCCACGCTCATAGGTTATCTGACAGCAACGCAAATGCTCAAGGCGCAGGGAACACGGTCAGAGGAGGAAAGCGTCCCGCGCCAGGGACGGCGTGGGCCGAGCATCCATGGATGGTTTAAGCGACTTTCCGATCTGCCCGTGTTCCTGAAGCAGATCTCAATCTGATCGCTAAGCATTCACACTCTTATCAGCTGAGCGGGCTTCAGGGAGCATACGTGTTTCGCAAAGACATAAAAGACCCCATCCCTGGCATGCTCAGCGCGGGCGATTACGCACCTCATCCCTGAGGTGCGCTCGTAACCCGGCCAACGCATTGCGTTGTTCAAAAAACGCTCCCGGCGTTTTTATCCGGGCGGCGCGATGCTTTGCTACAGGCGTATGCTCCCTTCGCTTTAAGTTTTGAGCTGTCTGCGAACGGATATCTGCAGAAGGTTAATCTCCACCACCACACACTTCACAGTGCGCGTCCTGCGCGACTTTCATGCTGCGGAACTCCGCGCTCATCGCATCGTACATCAGCAACCGGCTGGTGGCGGGTGTGCCAAAGGCGGTCAGTACTTTAATCCCTTCCATCGCCTGCATTGCACCAATGACGCCAACCAGCGGGGCCATGACGCCCGCTTCCACGCAACTCAGGGTCTGTTCGCCAAACAGGCGGCTGATGCAGCGATAGCAGGGCGTGCCGGGCTGCCAGTTAAATACGCTGATCTGACCTTCCATCCGAATTGCGGCGCCCGAGACCAGTGGCACCCGCTGCTGCCGACAGAGCCGGTTAAGCTGCTCACGCACCGCAACATTGTCGGTGCAATCCAGCACCACCTGCTGCCGGGCAATCAACGCCAGCAGCGCTGCGTCGTCCAGCTGTCCATTAACCGGATGCAGCTGGCAGTGCGGATTGATAGCGGCCAGGCTTTGCGCGGCAGAGTCCACTTTGGCGCGGCCAATATCCACGTCATGGTGCAGAATCTGCCGTTGCAGATTAGAGTGCGACACGGTATCGAAGTCGAGCAGTGTCAGGTTGCCGACGCCCGCAGACGCCAGATAGGGCGCGGCGGCGCAGCCGAGTCCGCCCAGCCCGACAACCAGCGCATGACTCGCTTTAAGCCGCTCCTGACCGTCGAAATCAAAGCCGCGCAGGACAATCTGCCGGTTGTAACGCAGTATCTCCTCATCGCTTAATTCAGGCAGCATTTATGCCTCCAGCAAGGCGTTGAACGGTTCTACCTCGACCCATTCGCCCGGCTCAACGTTTCCGCGTTCACGTTCCAGCACGATGAAACAGTTCGCCTGGGCAAAAGAGCTGAAGACGTGTGAACCCTGCATTCCGGTCGTCTCCACCTCCAGATCACCCTGTGCGTTCTGGCGCAGGATGCCGCGCTGGAAGTCGAGGCGGCCCGGCGACTTTTTCAGTCGCGAGGCGCTGCGCACTTTCTGGCGGGGCGGCAAGGCGGATTTTTGCTGGCCGGTAAGGGTGGCAAGCAGCGGCTGTACCAGCTGATAGAAGGTCACGGCGGCGGAGACCGGATTGCCGGGCAGACCGCAGAACCAGCTGCTGTTAAGACGACCAAAGGCAAATGGCTTGCCAGGCTTAATCGCCAGTTTCCAGAAACTAATCGCGCCCAGCTCTTCCAGCATATTTTTAGTGAAGTCCGCTTCGCCGACCGAGACGCCGCCGGTGCTGATCACCACATCCGCCTGCCGATCGGCTTCCTCAAATGCGGCGCGAAGGGCAGCAGGATCATCTTTGATGATGCCAAGGTCGATGACTTCACAGTTGAGCTTATGCAGCATCAGCGAGACCGCAAAACGGTTAGTGTCGTAAATCTGGCCCTCTGCCAGCGGCTCACCGACCGGCTGAAGCTCATCACCGGTGGAGAAGATAGCGACCCGCAGTTTACGTAGCACGCTCACCTGCGCGATACCCAGCGAAGCCAGCAGCGGCAGCTCGGCGGCACCCAGACGTGTTCCCGCTTCCAGCACCACATGACCTGGCTGAATGTCGTCGCCGGTCAGGCGGATGTTTTGTCCTGGACGCACAGGCGCGGTAATCACAATCGCATCGCCCTGAGATTCGGTCTGTTCCTGCATCACCACCGCTTCACAGCCTGAGGGCACTGGGGCACCGGTCATGATGCGAATCACGCTGCCTTGCGGCCACTCACCGCTGAACGGCGCGCCCGCAAAGGCTTTGCCCGCGACGGGTAACGGCTGGCCGCTGCTGACATCGGCCAGCCTGACGGCGTAGCCATCCATCGCAGAGTTATCAAAGGGCGGCACGGCGATCGGGGAGGTGACGGCTTTTGCCGTGATGCGGCCGACCGCGTCGGCCAGCGACACGCTCAGTGAGTCGGTAACGGGCGTCAGCTGTGACAGCATTTTTTGTTGCGCCTCCTCAAGGGAGATCAAACCTGCAGTAAAACTTTCCATAAACAGTCCAGCCTGGTTAACTCAGATGCTGCCTATTATGAGTCGGATTAGCCGCTGAGTCACATCGGTGTCGGTCAGACGCGCCGGTTGTTATGGCAAAAATGAATCAGGGTGGTAAGAAAAGGTTATAACCACAGGAACAGTTTCCGCTTTACAACACTTAGCAGGCTTTCTATAGTCAAAAATCACCCAAAATGGGTGAAAACCATTTTAAATCAGTGTTTTTCGTCCTGATGCAACCACAGGGTAAAGCGTTATGGTCAATGCAGTGATCGCCATTCACGGCGGCGCGGGTGCAATTTCGCGCGCAGCAATGAGCGCTGAAAAAGAACAACACTATCGTCAGGCGCTACACGATATTGTTACTCAGGGTCAGCAGATACTGGCTCAGGGTGGCAGCGCACTGGATGCGGTGACGGAGGCCGTGCGACTGCTGGAGGAGTGTCCACTTTTCAACGCCGGTAAAGGCGCGGTGTTCACCCATCAGGGCACTCATGAACTTGATGCCTGCATCATGGATGGGCGTACGCTGGATGTGGGCGCGGTCGCGGGCGTGACGCGGGTGCGTAATCCGGTGCTGGCGGCACGTGCCGTGCTGGAAAAAAGCGAGCATGTGCTGTTTATCGGCGAGGGTGCAGAGCAGTTTGCCGTAGCGAACGGGCTGGAAATGGTTGCACAAGATTACTTCTCAACGCCGGAACGCTGGGAGCAGTTGCAGCGCGCGCTGAACAGCGATACCGCGGTGCTGGACCACGATGGTGCCGCGCACAGCGACGACCCGCTCGATCCGGACCGCAAGTTCGGTACGGTAGGCGCCGTCGCGCTGGATCTGGCAGGCAACCTGGCTGCAGCTACCTCAACGGGCGGTATGACCAATAAACAGGCCGGGCGGGTCGGCGACTCACCGCTACCGGGTGCGGGCTGCTACGCCAGCAACGACAGCGTGGCCGTCTCCTGTACCGGCACCGGTGAAGTCTTTATGCGCACGCTGGCGGCCTACGATGTGGCTGCGCAGATGCGCTACGCCGGACGTTCGCTGCAGCAGGCTACGGTTAATGTCATTCATGACAGCGTGCTGGAACTGGGCGGCAGCGGCGGGCTGATTGCGGTGGATCGTGCAGGTAACGTGGCGCTGCCGTTTAACAGCGAAGGCATGTATCGGGGTGTTGGGCGCGTCGGCGAAGCGGCGGACGTCGCGATATATCGCGAAAGTTAAGGGGCAGTGATGAGCGACAGGCAAACATTATCGCCGCTGGCCCCTGAACAGGTACTCGCGGTGCGCGATCTCAATGTGCGTTTTCAGCACGAAGACACCGTCACGGATGCGGTGCGTCATTTGTCACTCGATCTGTTTCGGGGCGAAACGCTGGCGCTGGTGGGGGAGTCAGGTTCGGGGAAATCGGTCACCTCGCTGGCGCTGATGAGACTGATTGAGCAGGCGGGCGGAATCGTCAGCGGAGAAGTGCAATTGCGCCGTCGCAACGGCGACGTGCTGGATCTGATGCGCGCCTCAAAAGGTCAGATGCGCCGGGTGCGCGGCGCGGATATGGCGATGATCTTTCAGGAGCCGATGACCTCACTGAATCCGGTCTTCTCCGTGGGCGAGCAGATTGCCGAATCCATTCGTCTGCACCAGGGTCTGAGCCACGCCGGGGCGCTGGCAGAGGCGCGCCGGATGCTGGATCTGGTGCGCATTCCCGATGCGCAGAATGTCTTATCCCGCTTTCCGCATCAGTTGTCGGGTGGGATGCGCCAGCGCGTGATGATTGCGATGGCGCTCTGCTGCAAGCCGGCGTTACTGATTGCCGATGAACCGACTACTGCGCTCGACGTCACCATTCAGGCGCAGATTCTGCAGCTCATCCGCGTGCTGCAAAAAGAGATGCAGATGGGAGTGATTTTTATCACTCACGATATGGGCGTGGTCGCCGAAATGGCCGACCGGGTGCAGGTGATGTATCGCGGCGAAGTAGTGGAAAATGCTCCGGTCGCCGAGCTGTTCAGCGCACCACAGCAGCCCTATACACAGGCGCTGCTGGCGGCGGTGCCAAAACTCGGCTCGATGCAGGGGCAGCCTTTGCCCGCCAAATTCCCCTTGCTGCACAGTGATGCCGTTGATGACGTGCCGCAGGATACGGTACGCCGCCTGCAGCCGCCGATTTTGCAGGTGCGCGATCTGGTCACCCGCTTTGATATTCGCGGTGGTCTGCTGAATCGGGTTAAAAGCCGGGTTCATGCCGTCGAAAAAGTCAGTTTTGATCTCTATGCCGGTGAGACGCTTGCACTGGTGGGGGAGTCTGGCTGTGGTAAATCGACCACCGGCCGCTCGCTGCTGAAGCTGGTGGCCAGTCAGGGCGGCACGCTGACGTTTGACGGCCAGCGAATAGATCATCTCTCCGGTGCCGCGCTGGCCCATCTGCGGCGTGATATTCAGTTTATCTTCCAGGATCCCTACGCCTCGCTGGATCCCCGGCTGACGGTCGGCTTCTCCATTATGGAGCCGCTGCTGGTCCACAAGGCGATGCCGCGTCGCGAGGCGGAGCAGCGCGTTGCCTGGTTGCTGGATAAAGTGGGACTGCTGCCGGAACATGCTCAGCGTTATCCGCATGAATTTTCTGGCGGGCAGC
Organism: Pantoea sp. MT58; assembly: GCF_014495885.1. Classification (NCBI taxonomy): domain Bacteria; kingdom Pseudomonadati; phylum Pseudomonadota; class Gammaproteobacteria; order Enterobacterales; family Erwiniaceae; genus Pantoea; species Pantoea sp. MT58. The sequence continues at coordinate 2,774,833 of NZ_CP061083.1, read as the reverse complement.
GTCAGCGCATCTGTATAGCCCGCGCGCTGGCGCTGAACCCCAAAGTGGTGATTGCCGACGAGTCCGTCTCGGCGCTGGATGTGTCGATTCAGGCGCAGATTATTAATCTGATGCTCGACCTGCAGCGCGAGTTTGGCATCGCATTCCTGTTTATTTCCCACGATATGGCGGTGGTGGAGCGTATCAGCCACCGCGTGGCGGTGATGTATCTCGGTCAGATTGTCGAGATGGGGCCGCGTCAGGCGGTGTTTGAACAGCCTCAGCATCCCTACACCCGAAAACTCATGGCAGCGGTGCCGGTCGCCGATCCGGCTCACCGGCGTCGTGAACGCGCCTTACTGGTCGATGAGATCCCCAGCCCGATCCATGCGTTAGGGGATGAACCTGAAGTGGCGCCGCTGATGGAGGTGGCTCCGGGCCATTTCGTCGCCCGCCACATTATCAGCGCGACCTGAACAGTGACAATGTCGCCCCGGCGACCAACCCGACAGGGATTACAGGAGAACAAGATGCAGATGACGATGCGTAAAGGGTTACTGGCAGCTGGCGTGTTAAGCAGCGCAATGACATTGCCCGCCTGGGCAGCACAGGATGCGGTGATTGCCGTCGCGTCCAACTTCACCACGCTCGATCCCTATGACGCCAATGACACACTGTCGCAGGCGGTCGCGAAATCCTTCTATCAGGGTCTGTTTGGCTTCGATAAGGATATGAAACTGACTAACGTGCTGGCAGAGAGCTATCAGGCCAGCGCCGACGGCCTGACGTATACCATCAAGCTGCGTCCTGGCGTGAAGTTCCAGGATGGCACGGATTTCAATGCGGAAGCGGTAAAGGTCAACCTCGATCGTGCCAGCAACCCGGATAACCATCTCAAGCGCTACAACCTGTTTAAACGCATCGCCAGTACGGAAGTCGTGGATCCGACGACGGTAAAAGTGACGCTGAAAGAGCCGTTCTCTGCCTTTATCAACAACCTGGCCCATCCGGCGGCGGCGATGATTTCGCCAGCCGCGCTGAAAAAATATGGCAAAGAGATCGGTTTCCATCCGGTAGGAACCGGACCGTTTGTGTTTGAAACCTGGAACCAGACCGATTTTGTGAAAGTGAAGAAGTGGGACGGTTACTGGAAGCCGGGCTATCCGAAGCTGGACAGCATCACCTGGCGTCCGGTGGTGGACAACAACACCCGTGCGGCGATGCTGCAGACCGGCGAAGCAAACTTTGCCTTCCCGGTGCCTTATGAGCAGGTGAAACTGCTGGAAAAGAACAGCAAGCTGGATGTGGTGACCTCACCCTCCATTATGCAGCGTTATATCAGCCTCAACGTCACTCAGAAGCCGTTCGACAACCCGAAGGTACGTGAGGCGCTGGAATATGCCATCAACCGTCAGGCGCTGGCGAAGGTGGCTTTCTCCGGTTACGCCACGCCCGCTACCGGCATCGTGCCGCCTGCCGTCGACTTTGCGCAGACCTATCCGGCCATCAGCTACGATCCAGCCAAAGCCCGTGCGTTGCTGAAAGAGGCGGGTTATCCGAACGGGTTTGAAACTACGCTCTGGTCGTCACATAACCACAGCACCGCGCAGAAAGTGCTGCAGTTCACTCAGCAGCAGCTGGCGCAGGTTGGCGTGAAGGTGAAAGTCACGGCGATGGATGCGGGCCAGCGTGCCGCAGAAGTGGAAGGCAAGGGCCAGAAAGAGAGCGGCGTGCGGATGTTCTACACCGGCTGGTCCGCTTCAACGGGCGAAGCAGACTGGGCGCTGACGCCACTGTTTGCTACCGCAGCCTGGCCACCGGCGATCTTTAACACGGCGTTTTACAGCAATCCTAAGGTGGATAAAGATCTGGCCGATGCGCTGAAAACCACTGACCGTGCAGAGAAAGCGCGCTTGTATAAAGATGCGCAGGACACCATCTGGCAGGACCATCCGTGGATCCCGCTGGTGGTGGAGCAGCTGGTTTCTGCCAACAGCAAAAACCTCAGCGGTTTTTATGTGATGCCCGATACCTCATTCAATTTTGATGAGGCCACTCTGAAGTAACGGAGCCGGCCAGCCTGCGTGGCTGGCCGCAGCTGCAGGATGTTGCATGTTTAACTATTTTCTTAAACGACTGTTGGGGCTGATCCCGACGCTGCTGATAGTGGCAGTGCTGGTGTTCCTGTTTGTTCATATGCTGCCGGGCGATCCGGCACGCCTGATTGCCGGGCCGGAAGCTGATGCCTCCGTGGTGGCGCTGGTGCGTCAGGAACTGGGGTTGGATCAGCCGCTGCCGCAACAGTTCTGGCACTTTATGCTGAATGCGCTGCAGGGTGATTTCGGCCAGTCGATGGTCTCAAAGCGGCCGGTTGCGGATGAGATCGCCTCGCGCTTTATGCCGACCCTGTGGCTGACGCTGGCCAGCATGATCTGGGCGGTGATTTTTGGCATGACCATCGGCATTGTTTCGGCTGTCTGGCGCAACCGCTGGCCTGACAGGCTGGGGATGACGCTGGCGGTATCGGGCATCTCGTTTCCCGCCTTTGCGCTGGGCATGCTGCTGATGCAGGTCTTCTCAGTGGAGCTGGGCTGGCTGCCAACCGTCGGTGCTGACAGCTGGAAACATTACATTCTGCCCTCGATCACCTTAGGTGCGGCGGTGGCGGCGGTAATGGCACGCTTTACCCGCGCGTCGTTCGTGGAGGTGATGCAGGAAGATTACATGCGCACCGCCAGGGCTAAAGGGGTACGCGAGTCGCTGGTGGTGGTGAAACACGGCCTTCGCAACGCGATGATCCCGGTGGTGACGATGATGGGGCTGCAGTTTGGTTTTCTGCTGGGGGGATCGATCGTCGTCGAAGTGGTGTTTAACTGGCCGGGACTGGGCCGTCTGCTGGTCGACTCGGTGGCGATGCGCGACTATCCGGTTATTCAGGCAGAGGTGCTGCTGTTTTCACTGGAGTTTATTCTGATCAATCTGTTTGTCGACATGCTCTATGCGGTGATCAATCCCGCTATTCGCTTTAAGGAGTCGCGATGAAAAACTGGCGACGTGAAGCGGCCCTGAAAACAATGCCGCTGATTGCGGAGAACCGGGTTCGTACGCCATGGCGAGAGTTCTGGCGGCGCTTCCGGCAGCAGCCGGTGGCGCTGCTGGCCGGCGCGTTTGTACTGCTGCTGATTGTGCTGGCGGTTATCGCTCCGTGGATTGCGCCGTTCGACGCAGAGAACTACTTCGATTATGACCGGCTCAATGAGGGCCCGTCCCTGATTCACCTGTTTGGTGTCGATTCGCTGGGTCGTGATATTTTCAGCCGGGTGCTGGTCGGGACGCGTATTTCCCTGATTGCCGGTTTCTTTTCGGTGGTGATCGGCGCATTGATTGGCACGCTGTTTGGGCTGCTTGCCGGGTATTACGAAGGCTGGTGGGACCGCATTACCATGCGCATCTGTGACGTGCTGTTCGCGTTTCCCGGCATCCTGCTGGCAATTGCGGTGGTGGCGATCATGGGCAGCGGCATGAGCAACGTGATTGTGGCGGTGGCTATCTTCAGTATTCCCGCCTTTGCCCGCCTGGTGCGCGGCAATACGCTGGTGCTGAAGCATCAGACCTATATTGAGTCAGCACGCAGTATTGGCGCGTCTGACTGGACCATTCTGATGCGGCATATCCTGCCCGGTACGGTATCGCCGATTGTGGTCTATTTCACCATGCGGGTCGGCACTTCGATCATCACCGCTGCCAGCCTGTCGTTTCTGGGGCTGGGTGCACAACCGCCCACACCGGAGTGGGGCGCGATGCTGAATGAGGCGCGGGCCGACATGGTGATTGCGCCTCATGTAGCGATTTTCCCCAGTCTGGCCATTTTCTTCACGGTTCTGGCATTTAATTTACTGGGAGACGGGCTGCGTGACGCACTTGATCCTAAACTAAAGAGATGAAACCTTTCGATTATGATCAGGACTTCAGCACGATTGATTTCCGCCAGCATCCCGAGCGTTATCAGGTCGGGCGAGGCGAGCAGGGTGTGCTGATGGTCGAGCCTTATAAGAGCGAAATTCTGCCGCACTGGCGTTTTCGCACTGTCCCCATTGCTGAAGAGTCGGCTGAGAAAATCATGGCGCTGTTTGAGGATTACCGGCGTCAGGATGATTTTGTCGGTATGGATATGGCGCGCAAATTTATCCAGATGGGGTATACCCGAGCGCGTCGCTACAGCAATCATAAAGGCGGACGCAAGTATGACGCAGACGGCAAAGAGCTGCCGCGCGGCGTCAACGAAGAGAAAGCCGCAGCGGCGGCCATTTTCAAAGCGTACTGGGATAAACTTCGGGAAGATGAGGACTATCTGAAACGTAAAAAAGCGCATCAGCAACAGTATGGCTGAGTGCTGATTCCCCCCGGCGGCCTGTCGCGCAGCATTGCGGTTCAGGCGGCCCTCCAGCGTGTGCCACATCCGCTGACGTAAAAGTGAAAGTACGTCCACCTGCTATGTCGTGCGTAAAGTAGTGAAAAAACGCGTAAAAGCGGAGCGCGATCTCAGGTAAAAAAAGCAGACAGATCAAACGTTACCTTTTCCAGTAACTTCCCGTGCTATAAAAAGAAATCAACCAGGATGCTTCTGGCTGACCGATAAGCGAAACGCTGACAGTGGCGATGGTCCAGGGCTGACTGCAAAACTCGGGTTGATATTCACTTGTTTTCATTAATAATAAACCAGCAAACCCCACTGAGGAGGCTATGCTCCTCAGGTAATGAAATGGATAATGTGAGAGCTAAATAATGAAAGAGATCATCAACGGATTTCTGAATTTCCAGCAGAATGTGTTTCCTGAAAGGAAGGATCTTTTCAAAAGCCTGGCGTCAAATCAAAATCCTAAAGCGCTGTTCATCTCCTGTTCAGACAGCCGTCTGGTGCCTGAACTGGTAACACAGCAGGAGCCAGGAGAGCTGTTCGTTATCCGCAATGCGGGCAACATCGTTCCCTCATTCGGCCCGGAGCCAGGCGGTGTCTCTGCCACTATCGAATATGCGGTTGTCGCACTGGGTGTCTCCGACATCATCATCTGTGGTCACTCTAACTGTGGTGCCATGAATGCCATCGCCTCCTGCGCCTGCATGGATACCATGCCAGCGGTTGAGCACTGGCTGCGTTATGCCGATGCGGCAAAAGCGGTGGTTGAGCAGCGTCAGTATGACTCGCCAGAGAAGAAGCTGAACGAAATGGTCAAAGAGAACGTTATCGCCCAGCTCAACAACATGAAAACCCATCCGTCGGTCTCCGTTGCCCTGCGTAATGGCAAGCTGCGTCTGCACGGCTGGGTCTACGATATCGAAAGCGGCACCATTATGGCGCTGACCCAGGGTGGCAAGCAGTTCATCACCCTGTCGGATAATCCGGATACCTGTTTCGAGTAATGCCTTTCACCCGCTGCGTCCTGCAGCGGGTTTCCTGTTTAATCTTTTGTAAATCCTCAGGTTCACCCCGCGACGGATGACTACGCTTAAGGTCAAGCCATCCTGTCAGGAGATCCCTATGTCCCGTTTTTCGACCGCTCTGCTGCTGAGTAGCGCGCTATTCTGCGCTTCGCCGCTATTCTGCGCTTCGCCGCTGTTTGCCGCTGACGTGAAAGTTGAGGTATTACAGGATAAGTTACAACATCCATGGTCCGTTGCCTTTCTGCCCGACAACAAAACCCTGCTGATTACCGAACGTAGCGGACAGTTGCGCAGCTGGAGCCCGGAGAGCGGTCTGTCGCAGCCAATCAAAGGGGTGCCGACAGTCTGGGCAGAACGGCAGAGTGGTTTGCTGGACGTGGTGCTGGCACCCGATTTTGCGACCAGCCGTCGCGTCTGGCTGAGCTACACCGAGGCGAACAGCAGCGGCAAAGCGGGCGCGGTAGTGGGCGTCGGGACGCTGAGCCAGGATAACCGGCAGCTCAGCGATTTTCGTGAGGTGATTCGGCAGACGCCGATGCTCTCCAGCGGCAACAATATCGGCACCCGGCTGGCCTTTGATACCCAGGGTTATCTCTGGATTGCATTCGGCGATAATTTTGTCAGCAGTGCGGCGCAGGATCTCGATAAGCTTCAGGGCAAGCTGCTGCGGCTGAATGCTGATGGCAGCGTGCCTGACGATAACCCGTTTGTGAAAAAGGCCGGCGCACGGCCAGAAATCTGGGCCTATGGTCTGCGTAATCCGCAGGGACTGGCGCTTAACCCCTGGACCGGCATGATATGGGAAAACGAGCATGGCCCGCGAGGCGGCGATGAAGTGAATATCATGGCCCGGGGCAAGAATTACGGCTGGCCGCTGGCGACGTACGGCATTGACTACAATGGCGACAACGTGCCGGAGTCAAAAGGCACTCATGTCGCGGGCACCGAACAGCCGCTGTATCACTGGAAAGTTTCTCCGGCTATCAGCGGCATGGCGTTTTATAACAGCGCCCGTTTTCCCCAGTGGAAAAACTCGCTATTCATCGGTGCACTGAAAGAGAAAAACCTGATTCGTCTGAGTATTAACGGCGAAAAAGTGGTGGAGGAGCAGCGGCTGCTGGGGGATCAGAATGTGCGGATTCGTGATGTGCGACAGGGGCCGGATGGCTATCTCTATGTGCTGACCGATGAGGCCAATGGCAAGCTGTTGAGAGTGGGATTAGCGCAGGACGCTGGCGCATCCCGCGGCTAAAAACCTTGTCCATCAGGTGAGTTAATTTTTCAGTCTGCACCTGGCTCTGCTCGCAACCCTCGCGTACTCCATGTGCGTTCCGATTGTTCGGCGCCCAGGCTGTCTGCAAGAATTACGCCCGATGGACACGACGCTGAATCAGCGAGCCCAGTGATAAACCTGCCATCCACGGTTTAACGCTTCCTGGTGTAGCTGCGCATCCGGGTTGATGACATGGGCATGATCGGCCTGCTCCAGGAGCGGCAGGTCGTTCATTGAATCACTGTAGGCCCAGGTGCGCTCAAAGTGCTCCTGCTGCTGCAGCGCTTTCCAGTCACCCAGTCGGGTCACTTTGCCCTCTTTATAGGTCATGGTGCCGTAGGTGTTGCCGCTGTAACGCTCGTCCACGATTTCAACACCAATCGCCAGCGCGCCGCAGGCTCCGAGTTTCTCAGCAATCGGCACCACCAGATGCTCGCCGCTGGCAGAGATGATCATCACCCGGTCGCCGCGCGCCCGATGCCATTCGATCCGCTCGCGGGCGGCCGGATAGACACGAGGCAGGATGTCGCGCTGAATGAAGCGACGCACCCAGCCTTCAACGGTCAGCGTCGCCATGCCCGCCAGCGGTGAGAGCGTCTTATTCATATACTCTTCAATCGAAAGCGTACCGGCATAATACTGATTCATTAATGCCTGTTCCTGATCAATCAGTTCGCTGGGAGCAAATCCCTGTGATACCAGCCAGCGCAGCCACAGGCTGGTGCTGTCTTCACAAATGAGTGTTTCATCAAGATCAAAAAGGGCTAAGTCCATGGTCGGTCTCCTCGGCTGACTGGCGTTCAGGTTAGCTGATATTTGTGACGGGCTTAACTCTTCTGCGAAAAATCGGAATTTCACGCAGTTTTGGTGGCGACAGAATCGGAAAAAAGGGGCACGCGCGCGGCGTTTATGCCAGGGTTACTCTACTAAACTCTAAAAAACTTTACGATTCGACGGTTTTTTTCACTGCCGTCAGGGGGTAGCGTTTGAGTGAGAATTTTCTGCCCCTGGAATTTCGATTTAACAAGGACAATCCGGCCAAGCTCATGACAAACACTCGCTTCTCATCTCGCCTGCGGCACTTTGCTGCCACCTCATTACTGATTCTTGCCCCCATCAGCGTTTTTGCTGAGCAGGCTCCCGCCGCGCCCGGCATTGATGCTAAAGCGTGGATTCTGATCGACTACGCCAGCGGTAAAGTGCTGACTGAATCCAGTGCCGATCAGCGTCTCGATCCCGCCAGTCTGACTAAGATGATGACGAGCTACGTCGTGGGTCAGGCAATTAAAGCAGGCAAAATCAAACCGGATGATCTGGTCACCGTCGGACAGGATGCCTGGGCGACTGGCAATCCTAAGCTGCGCGGCTCTTCGCTGATGTTCCTCAAGCCTGGCGACCGCATTCCGGTGCATGAGCTGAATAAAGGAATTGTGATTCAGTCCGGTAATGATGCCTGTATCGCGCTGGCGGATTATGTGGCAGGCAGTCAGGATTCGTTCATCGGCCTGATGAATAACTACGTGAAGGCGCTGGGACTGCAGAACACCCACTTTATGACGGTGCATGGTCTGGATGCAGAAGGGCAGTACAGCACTGCGCGGGATATGGCGCTGATTGCTCAGGCGCTGATCCGCGATGTGCCTGAAGAGTACGCCCTGAATAAAGAGAAAGAGTTCACCTTTAACAATATTCGTCAGATCAACCGCAACCGTCTGTTGTGGAGCACCAACCTCAAAGTGGATGGCGTTAAAACCGGCCATACCTCAGGCGCAGGCAATAACCTGGTGGCCTCCGCGACGGAAGGCGATATGCGTCTGATCTCGGTGGTACTCGGCACCGCCAGCGATGCGATTCGTTTCCGCGAAAGTGAAAAGCTGCTGACGTGGGGCTTCCGATTCTTTGAAACAGTAACACCGATAAAAGCGGATGCGCCGTTTGCGCAGCAGCGGGTCTGGTTCGGTGACAAGAGTCAGGTGAATCTGGGCGTGGCGAAAGATGCCGCGCTGACCATCCCGAAAGGGCAGATGAAGAATCTGAAGGCGAGTTTTAAACTCAATGCGCCGCAGCTTGAAGCGCCGCTGAAGAAGAATCAGGTGGTCGGCACCATCGACTTCCAGTTGGATGGCAAAACGATTGAGCAGCGTCCGCTGGTGGTGCTGCAGGACGTGCCGCAAGGCGGCTTCTTCAGCCGGATGATTGATTTCGTGATGATGAAGTTCAACGGCTGGTTCGGGAAGTGGTTTTCATAAGTCTGAGGGACGCTGAGGCGTCCCTGCTGACTGCTGGCAAACCCAAATCAGGATGCATCTGGCAGCAATGAATTAGCTTAACGTGCAGGGAACACGGTCAAAGGAGGCAAGCGTCCCGCGCCATAGACAAAAACGCCGGGAGCGTTTTTGAACAACGCAACGCGTTGGCCCCTTTCCGGGCGCCCCTCAGGGATGAGGTGCGTACTAAAAACGCCGGGAGCGTTTTTGAACAACGCAACGCGTTGGCCCCTTTACGGGCGCCCCTCAGGGATGAGGGGCGTAATCGCGCGGGCGGAGCGAGCCATGGATGGCAGTTTTGCGTCTTTCCGATCTGACCGTGTTTCCTGTGCAGGCTCAGTCTTACAGCAACCAGTCCAGACTTTGTCAGCAATCTCAGGAACGCTAACAAGTCCCTTTTTAATCCTGCGTCCAGCCCTTACGAATCGGCACGGCAAACAGTGCCCGATAGAGCGGGTTGATCACCGCCAGCATCCGCTCGCCATAGAACTGCCACGCCAGATGCGACGCCAGACAACTCAGCAGACCCACCAGGAACCCACCCAGCATATCCATTGGCCAGTGAACGCCCAGGTAGACCCGCGACCAGGCGATAGCGCAACCCCCTATCATCAGCACTACGCCCGACCAGAGGCGATGCCAGAAGATAAAGGCCAGCGCAAAGGTGAAAATCGTGGTGCCGTGATCGCTGGGATAGGAGTCATCGGCGGCGTGGTGCAGGAACTGATAGCCGTAACCAATGGCAAAAGGGCGGGGATGCGGCAGCAGATGGCCGACACACCAGGAGATTGCCAGCGCATAAATCAGCGCCATACCGGTTTTCAGAACCAGCGCCCGTTGTGAAGAAACCTGATCGCGCGGTCCCCAGAGCCACATCGCCACAATTAACAGCGGCACAATGGCAATCAGGTCTTTGGCAATAAAGGTCGCGAGGTGTATTAACCAGGCGGGTGACGCCGGAGTGGCATTGATGGCAGTAAACAGTGAGTGGTTCAGCTCTTCCATTTCGGGATACATTCCTCAGCACAAATAGCTAACTTAACAGCGCACCATCCTGCTTTTTAAGACGCAATTCGTCTACGGAAAGGCTCCGAATCTGATAATGAGTTGCACAACTGTTTAAGTTTTATGACCGTTTCGGGTCAGTTTGTGGTGCTGGTGAGTGGCGCAGGGAGGAAAAAAGGGCATAAAAAAACCCGCCAGGAAAAAGACCAGCGGGCTCCACAATTTGGGGATTTCAAAGAAAAGCAGTGGCACTTATTATGACTATCGCTTAACTATAAAGTTCTGGACGCAGGCAAAAAAATTTTATAAAGGCAAAATTGGCCAGATGATCACAATCAGTGTCCCCGCCAGCGTGAGCAATACGTTGGCAATGGCATAGGTTCCGGCATACCCCAGCGCCGGAATATTGCTGCGTGCGGTATCACTGATAATCTCCATGGCCGGTGCACAGGTTCGCGCACCCATGATGGCACCAAACAGCAGGGCGCGGTTCATCCGCAACACATAGGCACCAAACAGATAGCAGATGATCACCGGAATCAGGCTCACCAGCAGGCCGCAAAGTAGCATCAGGGCACCGTCACTGCTCAGGCCGTGATTAATGCCGCTGCCAGCGCTTAATCCTACTCCCGCCATAAACACCATCAGCCCGAACTCTTTCACCATCGTCAGCGCGCCCTGCGGAATATACCCAAAGGTCGGATGGTTGGCACGGAGGAAGCCGAGCATGATACCGGCGAACAGCAGACCCGCTGCGTTACCAATACCAAAACTGAAATTGCTGAACTGGAAAGTAATCAGGCCAATCATCAGACCCACGATAAAGAAGGCGCAGAAAGCTAAAAGATCGGTCATCTGACTGTGAATCGCGATGAAACCAATGCGATCGGCCACACTTTTGACCCGTCGTGCCTCACCGCTGACCTGCAGCACATCACCTTTGTTCAGTATGATGCTGTCATCGATCGGCATCTCAATCTGACTGCGTATCACCCGGTTCAGGAAGCAGCCGTGATCGGTGAGGTTTAACTTGCTCAGGCGCTTGTTTACCGCATTATGGTTCTTCACCACGATCTCTTCGGTTACGATGCGCATATCCAGCAGATCGCGGTCAAACACCTCTTTACCATTACGAAAGCTGGGGTCGAGCCGGGCATGTGCGTCGGGATAGCCGACCAGCGAGATATCATCACCCAGCTGCAGTACCGCATCCCCATCGGGACTGGCGAGAATACCGTTGCGGCGAATACGCTCAATGTAGCAACCGGTCTGACGATAGATGCCCAGTTCACGCAGGTTTTTGCCCCCGCTCCACGCCACCAGTTCCGCGCCCACGCGATAGGCGCGAATGACGGGAAGAAAGACTTTGCGCTGGCTGTCCGCATCCAGACCGCGTTCCCGGGCAATTTGCTGGGCACAGGTGGGCAGATCCTGATGTTGCAGACGGGGCAGGTAGCGTGCGCCAAAAATCAGACTCACCAGGCCAATCAGATAGGTTACGGCATAGCCGAGGCTCAGCTGATCCTGCATGAGTGCGAGCTGCTTTGGATCGGTGATGCTTTGTCGCAGGGTATCACCCGCGCCGACCAGTACCGGCGTTGAGGTCATCGAACCGGCCAGCATGCCAGCGGTGAGGCCAATATCCCAGCCAAAGAGTTTGCCCAGCCCCAGCGCCAGCAGCAGTGCGCTGACCACCATGACGATGGCGAGCATGAAATAATTTTTGCCGTCGCGGAAGAAAATGGAAAAAAAGTTGGGACCGGCTTCAACGCCGACACAAAAAATAAACAGCATAAAGCCCAGGCTCAATGCATCGGTATTGATCGTGAAGTGTTGCTGGCCTAATAAGAGCGAAACGACTAATACGCCAATCGAATTTCCCAGCTGAACGGAGCCAAGACGCAACTTACCCAGACAAAGGCCAAGCGCTAAAACGACAAATAATAACAAAATGTCATTTCCGCTTAACAATCCTGCGACGTTAATATTCACTGTTTAACTTCTTGTTTACATGTAAGCTATTGAAGAGTAGCCTGTTTTTCGTTATCGTGAGCAGGCCGTTGAGGTTCTGTTGTATCAATGCTGTAAATGGAACCTTTACCGCGGCGCTATTCTAATCACAATTATCTTTCTCAGCCATTGGCTGTTTTCATTCGTTGCCACAACGAACTGTTTCTTTTTATTTCCATCTGAACGCATCAGGGATATCAGCAGGTTATTGTCGGGGTTATTTTTAATCAGTGGGGTAGTATGCCGCAGCGCTCTTATCTCTGGACAACCCGCCTGTGCGGCGTGGTGTTGTATAGTCTGGTGTTTGTTTTTACCTGTCGTTTCTGGCAAGTCGGTCCCGGCCCGCTTCGTGGTCAGCCCGAATTACTGCTCTTTATGTTGCCCGGTATTGTGATGGCGTTGATGCAGGTGGAAAGCCCGCTAAAAAGCACGCTGCTGATGGGACTCTGGGGAACGTTACTGGCAGCACTGCTGTTAAACAACAGCCTGTTTATTCACAGTAGCGGATTCTTTTTAGTGGCCTGGAGCCTGAGCGCCCTGTTCTGGGCAGGTTGCGGGGCATTGCTGGTGCGATTGATGCAGATTGTCATGGCGTCACTCAACTGAAGGGTGCCGTTTGATTTCCCACAGCCAGAGAGCAAAAAAGGCGAGACAGAATTTTCTGCCTCGCCTTTTTCATTCCGGCCCTTTGCGCTTACGCGACAAATCCCAGATTCTCTTTAGTCCATGCAGCGAACTCGGTGTAGCCACCGATATGTTTTTCGTCCACGAAAATCTGTGGGACGGTGCTGACCGGTTTACCGGCGCTGGCTTCCAGATCGGCTTTTGTAATGCCTTCTGCGTTAATATCAACGTACTGGTAGCTAAAATCATCGCGCTCAGCGGTCAGTTTATCGGCCAGTTCGTGGGCACGCACACAGTAAGGACAGCCCGGACGACCAAAAATAACAGCAATCATAAAGAACTCCTTGCAGCGACTATTATGTGATGTATGTCACACAACGAAACAGAGAATGGGCACCATCATGCCCGCTCGTATCGCTTAAGGAAAGCAGGATTTGCCTGTTAGTCTGATGCCCGCACGCTATTGCCGCGCGTTCAGGAAGCATCTGAAACAGGGGCTTTTTCGCAGCAGCGGCCTCTATATCCCGCGCAATTTTTGGGTTGTTGACCATAATTGACGCTCAGTAAGCCGCTAAGGCAGGAGGATGTGATGCAGAGTGTAGCCAGATTGCCCCGGTTTGTGGTGGTGATGGAGGCGGCAGGTGGCCTGTTGATTTTAGGCGCGCTGCTGCTGATCAACCACTGGCTTCCGCTGCCAGACATGGCTGACGTGAAAACGCTGGCCACTGTGCTGTTCATCGCCGGCGTGGTTCTGATGCTGCCTGCTGCCTGGCTGTTAATGTGGCGCACCGCGAAAGCGATAGCACCACAGCTGTTCAATCAGATTGATAAAAAAAGATAATTTTGCTGGAGACTTTATGACACCGACCATTGATTTACTGTGCAGCCACCGTTCGATCCGCGCCTTTACTGACCAGCCGGTCAGCGAAGAGCAGCGTGAAGCGATTATTAATTCGGCGCAATCGGCGTCCACATCCAGCTTTTTACAGTGCTCTTCTATTATCCGTATCACCGACAAAGCGCTGCGTGACAAGCTGGTAACGCTGACCGGCGGGCAGACGTGGGTCGCAGATGCGCCTGAGTTCTGGATTTTCTGCGCGGACTTTAATCGCCACCTGCAGATTTGCCCGGATGCACAACTGGGCCGTGCCGAGCAATTGCTGCTGGGCTGTGTCGACACCGCGCTGATGGGGCAGAATGCCATGGTCGCAGCGGAATCACTGGATCTGGGCGGCGTCTTTATCGGCGGGATTCGTAACAGCATTGCGGAAGTGACAGAACTGCTGGGCCTGCCGAAGTTTGTGCTGCCGCTGTTTGGTTTCTGCCTGGGTCATCCGGAATCGAAGCCGGACGTCAAACCGCGTATGCCACATGCGATGCTGGTACATGAGAATCGCTATCAGCCACTGGATCCGGCGGTGCTGGCAGAATACGATAGCCGCACAGAACTCTATTATCAGCAGCGCGACAGTAACCAGCGTAGTGAAACCTGGAGCGAGCTAATCCAGCGGCTGATCATTAAAGAGACGCGTCCGTTTATGCTCGATTATCTGCATCAACAGGGCTGGGCCACGCGTTAATTCAGAAAGGGAGAGCAGCGATGAAGATAGCCATCCTGTCACGTGACGAAACGCTCTATTCCAGCCGACGATTGCGTGATGAGGCCGCTGCGCGCGACCACGAAGTACAGGTCATCGATCCGCTCTCCTGCTATATGAATATCAATCCTGCCTCGCCAGCGGTTCACTATTGTGGTGAACCGCTGGGTCATTTCGATGCCGTTATCCCGCGCATTGGTAACGCCATCACTTTTTATGGCGCGGCGGTACTGCGGCAGTTTGAAATGTGTGGCAGCTATCCGCTGAATGAGTCCGCCGCCATTACCCGCACCCGTGACAAATTGCGCTCGCTGCAGCTGCTGGCACGAGAAGGCATCGACATGCCGGTGACCGGCTTTGCCTCTTCGCCCGATGATACCGATGATTTGATTGCCATGGTGGGCGGCGCACCGCTGGTGGTCAAGCTGGTAGAAGGAACCCAGGGCATTGGTGTCGTACTGGCCGAAACACGTCAGGCGGCAGAGAGTGTTATTGATGCCTTTCGCGGCCTGAATGCCCATATTCTGGTGCAGGAGTTTATTAAAGAAGCGCAGGGACGTGACATTCGCTGTCTGGTGATCGGCAATCAGGTCGTGGCCGCGATTGAGCGTGTCGCGAAAGAGGGCGATTTCCGTTCCAACCTGCATCGTGGTGGCAAAGCGTATCCCGTCGAGATCACGTCACAGGAGCGGCAGATGGCCGTGAAAGCGGCAGCCACACTGGGACTGGAAGTGGCGGGCGTCGATATTCTGCGCGCTCATCGTGGCCCACTGGTGATGGAAGTTAACGCCTCGCCAGGTCTGGAGGGCATCGAAACCAGCAGCGACCTTAACATCGCCGCGTTAATGATCCAGCGGATCGAGCAGCAGGCTATCCCCGGGCTCCGTCCTAAAACCGCTGGCTGACGCGCGCTTTTCAGCAGTTTTCGTGGCATCGCCGCGCATTTTTCCGTAAGCTAAGTCGCCTGTTTATCACCCCACTGGGATTTTACGATGGATTCTCTTGTCGTTCCGGATATCGACCTGCTGCGTCGCTGGCTGGATCAGCAAAATATCACCTGGTTCGAATGCGATGCCTGTCAGGCACTTCATCTGCCTCACATGCAAAACTTTGATGGGGTGTTTGACGCCAAAATCGATCTGGTCGACAACGTCATTCTGTTTTCGGCGCTGGCTGAAGTGAAGCCAACGGCGCTGATTCCGCTGGTCGGCGATTTGTCGCAAATCAATGCCAGTTCACTGACGGTGAAAGCATTTATCGACATTCAGGATGATAATCTGCCGAAGCTCATTGTCTGTCAGTCAATGACCACCACGGCAGGATTAACGTTTGGTCAGTTCTCACACTTTATGAAGCAGAGTGAAGAGCAGATCTCCATGGTCATTCTGGAAGCCTTTGCCAACAATTTGCTGATTGTGGGCGAAGAAGAAGAGCACGTTCCGGTGACCAGCGTCCATTCTGTGCTGCACTAAGCCCGACAGGGTCGCCCACTAAGCCGTCCCTGAGACGGCTTTTTTATGCCCGCTATCCGCCGCCGCCTTTTTTTATTCTGCACTTTGCCCTTTAACGCCAGATATTTGTCGTGGTTTATGCCATCAAAGCCGAACCTCATAGCTTAAACATGCATAAAATATCGGTTTCAAGCGTTTTTTACGCTGAGGTCTGGTACAGCATGACGGGTGGGGCTATGCTTGCGGGGCTGTAACAGGCGCGTAACTGCGTCTCAGCTATAGGTTTTTGCTATTAAACTCCCGCTGAATAATGATTCATTGTGTCACTGACGTTTTGTCCGGAACGCAATGCAGGGATCTCTGATTTGCAGCGTTGTAATGACCCGCTCAGGAGGATGGAAAAATATGTTCAACTCACGTCAGAAATGGCTGTCAGCTGTGGTAGCTGCTGCGCTGATGGCCGCGTCGGCCAGCAGCATGGCGGAAGATAAAACGCTGCACGTCTACAACTGGTCCGATTATATTTCGCCAGATACCGTGCCGAACTTTGAAAAGCAGTCCGGCATCAAAGTGGTCTACGATGTGTTTGACTCCAACGAAGTGCTGGAAGGCAAACTGATGGCGGGCAGTACCGGCTACGATGTTGTGGTGCCATCTTCCAGTTTCCTGGCGCGTCAGCTGCAGTCCGGGGTATTCCAGCCGCTGGATAAGAGCAAACTGCCTAACTATAAAAACCTCGATCCGGCACTGATGGAAAAAGTGGCGCAACACGATCCGGGTAACAAATATGCCATTCCATATCTGTGGGGCACCACGGGTATTGGCTATAACATCGATAAAGTTAAAGCCGCACTGGGCGCCGATGCGCCAGTCAACAGCTGGGATCTGGTGCTGAAGCCAGAAAACCTGGAGAAACTGAAAAGCTGTGGCGTTTCCTTCCTGGATGCACCGGAAGAGATTTTCGCCACGGTACTGAACTATCTGGGCAAAGATCCGAATTCCTCTGATGCTAAAGACTATTCCGGCGCGGCTACTGACCTGCTGCTGAAACTGCGTCCGAATATCCGCTACTTCCATTCGTCGCAGTACATCAACGATCTGGCTAACGGTAACATCTGTGTCGCCATCGGCTGGTCGGGCGATATTCTGCAGGCGAAAAACCGTGCTGATGCCGCGAAAAATGGCGTGCACCTGGGCTACAGCGTACCGAAAGAGGGCGCACTGGCCTTCTTCGATATGATGGCGATCCCGAAAGATGCGAAAAACCTCGACGGTGCTTACGCCTGGCTGAACTACATCATGGATCCGAAAGTGATCGCCGATGTCTCTAACAAAATGAACTACGCCAACGGCAACAAAGCGTCGCTGCCGCTGATCAATGCTGATGTCCGTAACAATCCAGGTATCTTCCCGACACCTGAAGCGATGTCGAAATTGTTCGTGCTGAAAGTCCAGGATCCGAAACTGGATCGTGTGCGTACGCGTGCATGGACTAAAGTAAAAAGTGGTAAGTAGTTCGTCCTTAACGGATTGACCTGTCACGCATCAGCAACAGAGGCGCAATACCGGCCTCTGTTGTGCCATTTTTAGCGGCAAATTTTGCCGCAATGTTCCGCCTGGCTCCGGAGAGAACCCTTTGTGAATGATGCCATTCCCCGTCCTCAAAATAAAACCGCAAAAGCGTTAACGCCGCTGCTGGAAATTCGCAATCTGACCAAATCCTTTGACGGCCAGCACGCCGTGGATGATGTCAGCCTGACTATCTATAAAGGTGAGATCTTTGCCCTGCTGGGTGCATCGGGCTGTGGCAAATCCACGCTGCTGCGCATGCTGGCCGGTTTCGAGCCGCCCACCAGCGGCCAGATTGTGCTGGATGGACAGGATCTGTCGCACGTTGCTCCCTATCAGCGCCCGATTAACATGATGTTCCAGTCCTACGCGCTATTTCCGCACATGACGGTGGAGCAGAATATCGCCTTTGGTCTGAAGCAGGACCGGCTGCCGAAAGGGGAGATAAACAGTCGGGTCGCCGAAATGCTGGCGCTGGTGCACATGCAGGAGTTTGCGAAACGCAAACCGCATCAGCTCTCCGGTGGTCAGCGTCAGCGCGTGGCACTGGCCCGCAGCCTGGCGAAACGCCCAAAACTGCTGCTGCTGGATGAGCCAATGGGTGCTCTGGACAAGAAACTGCGCGACAGGATGCAGCTGGAAGTGGTCGATATTCTGGAGCGCGTTGGCGCGACCTGCGTGATGGTGACGCACGACCAGGAAGAGGCGATGACCATGGCGGGGCGCATTGCGATTATGAATCGCGGTAAATTTGTGCAGATTGGCGAGCCGGAAGAGATCTATGAGCATCCGACCAGCCGTTACAGCGCGGAGTTTATCGGTTCGGTTAACGTCTTCGAAGGGTTACTGCGTGAACGTCAGGCGGATGGCCTGGTGATCGACAGTCCCGGCCTGATGCATCCGCTGAAAGTCGATTCCGATGTCTCTGTGGTCGATAACGTGCCGGTGCATGTGGCGCTGCGTCCTGAAAAAGTCATGCTGTGCGATGAAGTACCCGCCGATGGCTATAACTTTGCGGTGGGAGAAGTGGTTCACATCGCTTATCTCGGCGACCTCTCTATTTTCCATGTCCGTCTGCACAGTGGACAGATGATTAGCGCACAGTTGCAAAACGCGCATCGCTACCGCAAAGGGTTGCCAACCTGGGGCGATGAAGTCCGCCTCTGCTGGGAAAGCGACAGCTGCGTGGTGTTGACGGTTTAAGGAGCGGCTATGAGCCAGATTTTCCAACGCGCCAAAGCGCCTGCCCGACTGGTCGGCACGCCGCTGCAACGCTGGGCCACGCGGGTAAAAATGCAGCATGGCCGCAAGCTGGTGATCGCACTGCCTTATGTCTGGCTGGTGCTGTTATTCCTGCTGCCGTTTCTGACGGTGCTGAAGATTAGCTTCGCAGACATAGCGCGAGCGATTCCCCCTTACACCGAGCTGGTGAGCTGGGCAGATGACCAGTTCAGCATTGTGCTCAATTTCGGCAACTACCTGACGCTGACTGACGATCCGCTCTACATCGACGCCTATCTGCAGTCATTGAAAGTAGCGGCGATCTCCACGGTCATCTGTCTGCTGATTGGCTATCCACTCGCCTGGGCCGTGGCGCATAGCAAGCCATCGATGCGCACCATTCTGTTGCTGCTGGTCATTCTGCCGTCGTGGACCTCGTTTCTGGTTCGCGTTTACGCCTGGATGGGCTTGCTGAACAACAACGGCATTCTGAACCGCTTCCTGCTGTGGCTGGGCGTAATCGATCATCCGCTGGTGATCCTCTACACCAATACCGCGGTCTATATCGGTATCGTTTACTGCTATCTGCCGTTTATGGTGCTGCCGATCTACACCGCGCTGACCCGTATCGACTACTCGCTGGTGGAAGCCTCACTGGACCTGGGTGCGCGTCCGCTGAAGACCTTTTTCAGCGTGATTGTGCCGCTGACCAAAGGCGGCATCATCGCCGGATCGATGCTGGTCTTTATCCCGGCAGTAGGGGAGTACGTGATTCCTGAACTGCTGGGCGGCCCGGACAGCATCATGATCGGCCGTATCCTGTGGCAGGAGTTCTTTAACAACCGCGACTGGCCGGTGGCTTCCGCGCTGGCGGTGATCATTCTGCTGATCCTGATTCTGCCGATCATCTGGTTCCATAAGCATCAAAACCGTGAAATGGGAGAGAAGGCATGAATAATTTGCCAACTATTCGCTCGCCATGGCGTACCGCTATTCTGGCCTGCTGCTTCCTGTTCCTTTATGCGCCGATGCTGCTGCTGGTAGTTTACTCCTTCAACAGCTCCCCGCTCGTGACGGTGTGGGACAGCTTCTCGTTCCACTGGTACAGGGTGTTGTTCCAGGACAGCGCGATGATCGACGCGGTGGTGCTGAGTCTGAGCATCGCCGGACTTTCTGCCACGATGGCGGTGGTGTTGGGCACGCTGGCAGCAGTGATTATCGTTCGCTTTGGTCGCTTCCGGGGACACAACGGTTTTGCGTTTATGCTGACCGCGCCGCTGGTGATGCCCGATGTGATCACCGGCCTGTCACTGCTGCTGCTGTTCGTCGCAATGGGTAACGCGTTTGGCTGGCCGAGCGAACGCGGCATGCTGACCATCTGGCTGGCACACGTCACCTTCTGTACCGCCTATGTGGCGGTGGTGATTAACTCGCGTCTGCGTGAGCTGGACCGCTCAATTGAAGAGGCTGCGATGGATTTAGGTGCCACGCCACTTAAGGTCTTTTTCGTGATTACCGTGCCAATGATTGCGCCAGCGATTGTCACCGGCTGGCTGCTGGCGTTTACCCTGTCGCTCGACGATCTGGTGATTGCCAGCTTCGTGACCGGACCGGGCGCGACAACATTGCCGATGGCGATTTTCGCCACCGTACGACGCGGCGTTAACCCGGAGATCAATGCGCTGGCTTCATTGATCCTGTTTGTGGTCGGTTTAGTCGGTTTTATCGCCTGGCGATTTATGGCGCACGAAGAAAAACAGCGTTTAAGCGATATTCAGAAAGCTAAACGTGGCTGAAATCCCTGAGTTTTGCCACTATATAAACGGGCCGGTTTAACCGGCCCGTTTTTCGATCAGGTGGAGTCACGGACTATGTCAGACATCTTCAAAAGCAGCGCTACGCTCTCAGGCGCACCGGTTCCGGTGACGGTTGCGGGCATTGCTATTATCGCGACCCGCTGCCTGAGCGTTCTGATGCTGGCAAACGAGCTGGGTTACAGCGAACTCGCCAACTTTGTGCACCGCAGCGCCCAGTCCTGGGACTCGACACTCATCTTTATCGCCAGCCAGCTGATCTTCCTGTTCGAACTGCGCTGCGCCTTTATTCTGATGCGCGGCAGTAACCGTGGACGCTGGGGCTATGTGGCGACACAGGTGATTGTGCTGATCTATATGCTGTTCGCTTCGCTGGGGGGAATCTACCCGGAAATTTTCAGCATTGATGGCGACAATAATGTCCAGATAATCCACCATACGCTGTCGCAGAAAATTCCCGACCTGCTGGTGTTGATGCTGCTGTTTCTGCCTGCCAGCAGCCGCGCTTTTTTCAGGAAGCGATGATACAATCGCGCTCCGCCCGACCCCATCGTTAAGGCTTTACCATGCACTGCGCGCTTTATGACGCTAATCGTTGCCGCTCCTGTCAGTGGCTGGAAAAACCCTATCCCATTCAGCTGAGCGACAAGCAGTCGATGCTTGAGCAGTTACTGGCTGAGCAGCCGGTTACAGCCTGGCTGCCGCCGGTAACCTCACCACAACAGGCATTCCGTAACAAAGCCAAAATGGTGGTCAGCGGCAGTGTTGAGCGTCCGGTGCTGGGTCTTATCCATCGTGATGGCGAGGCTGTCGATCTGTGCGACTGTCCGCTCTATCCCGCCAGCTTCCAGCCGGTGTTTACGGCGCTAAAACCCTTTATTGCCCGTGCCGGCCTGACGCCCTATAACGTGGCACGTAAACGCGGCGAACTGAAATTCCTGCTGATTACTGAGAGTCAGCAGGGCGGCATCATGCTCCGTTTTGTCCTGCGCTCAACCGCTAAACTGGAACAGCTGCGTGCGGCATTGCCCTGGCTGCAACAGCAGTTGCCGCAGCTGGCGGTGATCTCTGCCAATATTCAGCCGGTGCATATGGCGATTCTGGAAGGAGAAGAAGAGATTGCGCTGACTCCCGCGCAGTCGCTGGCAGAGAACTTCAACGGCGTGCCGCTGTGGATCCGCCCGCAGAGCTTCTTTCAGACCAACCCGCAGGTTGCCAGTGCACTCTATGCCACCGCACGCGACTGGGTGCGTGCGCTGCCGGTTAACAGTATGTGGGATCTCTTCTGTGGCGTAGGCGGTTTTGGCTTGCATTGCGCGACACCCGAGATGGAACTGACCGGCATCGAGATTAGCGCTGAGGCGATTAAATGCGCCCAACGTTCCGCTGAGATGCTGGGACTGGAGAAAGTGCAGTTTGCGGCGCTGGATTCTACGTCGTTTGCGACCGGACGCGATGCCGTACCGCAGCTGGTGCTGGTGAACCCGCCGCGCCGGGGGATTGGAGAGGCGTTGTGTGATTATCTCAGCCAGATGGCCCCGGATTATCTGCTCTATTCAAGCTGTAATCCGCAGACCATGGTGCAGGACATTGCCCGGCTGAGCGCGTATGAGGTCACGAAGGTTCAGCTGTTCGATATGTTCCCGCATACCGCCCATTTTGAAGTGCTGACGCTGTTAACCCGCCGTCACCACGGAGTCCGGTGAAATTCCCGGAGTTACTCCGGGAACCACTTATGATTAAGCTGCTGCCAGCTGCCGTTGGCTTTCAGTTCGGTCAGCGCCTGATTGAACTGATCGCGCAGCGCGGTATTACCTTTCCGCACCGCAATGCCGAGGCCGGTGCCAAAGTAGTCTGCATCCGTCACATGTTCACCGACCGTAGCGAGATCGGGATTGGTTTTCAGCCACTGATTCACCACCGCGCTGTCGCCAAACACGCCATCCAGTCGGCCATTCTTCATATCCAGAATCGCATTCTGATAGCTGTCATACGCCACTACTTTCACTTCCGGATGCTTATCCTGCAGGAACTTCTGGTGAGTGGTGCCGTTTTCAACGCCGATGCGTTTGTCTTTCAGATCGCTGAAGCTACTGAACTTGCCCTTCTGCGCGATCACAATGGCGGAGTTAGCGTAATAAGGCTGGGTAAAATCGACCTGCTTGCTACGCTCAGCGGTGATATCCATGCCGGAAATGACGGCGTCATAGCGGCGAAACTTCAGTGACGGAATCAGGCTGTCGAAGGCGTTGTTGGTAAAAGTGCACTCTGCTTTCATCTGCTGACACAGCGCTTTGGCCAGATCGATATCAAACCCCACCAGATTATTTTCCCGATCCAGCGTTTCAAACGGTGGATAGGTTGCTGAGGCGGCGAAGCGGATCTTTTCCGCGGCCTGCGCGTTGATCGTAAGCGTTGCCAGCGCAGCGGCAATAATCCATTTTTTCATTTTATGATTCCTGTGATGTGGTCAGCCAGAGAGGGCAATACCCTGCCATAAAATGAATTTTTATGCAATTAGGGTGATTTTTCAGGCGGAAAGGGCGAGAGGCCTCGCCCGGAATTCAGTTACGCCGCTCAAATGCCAGCGCGCGTCTTTCGATCAGTCGCATCATCAGCGTCAGTAAACCGTTAACGCAGAGATAAATCAGACCTGCCGCGGCATAGACTGTGATGTCGTAGGTGCGGCCATAGAGCAACTGGCCGTGGCCCATGACTTCCATCAGAGTGATGGTGTAGGCCAGCGAGGTGCCTTTAAACACCAGCACCACTTCATTGGAGTAAGAGGAGAGGGCGCGTTTAAATGCATAGGGCAGCAGGATGCGCAGGGTGTCTTTGCGACCCATGCCAAGTGCCGCGCACGATTGCCACTGTCCGGAAGGAATCGCCCGGACCGCACCGTAAAACAGTTGCGTGGTGTAAGCCGCGCTGTTCAGCGACAGCGCCAGCATCGCGCACAGCCACGGCTGCGACAGGAGATGCCACAGCCAGGGGATCTGCTGGATCGACGGAAACTGTCCCGGACCGTAGTAGATCAGGAAGATCTGTACCAGCAGCGGCGTGCCGGTAAACAGTGTGATAAAGCCCTTCACCAGCGGATTAAACACCGGCGTTTTCAGCGACAGCACCACGGTGAAGATCAGTGCAAGCAGCAGTGCCACCACCAGCGAGGCCGCCGTCAGCGTCAGGCTGGTGTGCAGCCCTTTCAGAAGTTCAGGCAGATAGGCCAGCATCAGCTGTTCCCCCGTTCAAAGCGGGTCGTGCGCAGTTCAATGCGGCGTAACACCGCCTGGCTGAACAGCGTAATCACCAGGTAGATCGCGGCCGCCACCAGGAACCAGGTAAAGGGCTCCTGCGTTCGGGTAGCAATACTTTTGGTTTGCAGCATCAGATCGTTGACGCTGATCAGCGAGACCAGTGCGGTATCTTTTAGCAGCACCAGCCACTGATTGCCCAGACCGGGCAGGGCGTGACGCCACATCTGGGGCATAATCAGCCGCAGAAATATGGCCGATTTTTTCATGCCCAGCGCCTGTCCCGATTCCCACTGACCAACAGGCACCGCTTTAAGTGCGCCACGCAGCGTCTGTGAGGCGTAGGCGGCATAGAGCATCGCCAGCGCAATCACACCACACAGGAAAGGACTGACATCAAAGTTCTCAATCTGCATCTGAACCGGCAGCGTAAACAGTCCGAAGTTCAGCGTGAAACCATCAGAGAGAGTGAGCAGCAGCTGTGATGCGCCAAAATAGATAAACAGCACCACCAGAATTTCCGGCAGGCCACGGATCAGCGTCACCAGGCCGGTGCCAATCCACGCCAGTGGTCTCAGGCGCAGTGACTCCCAGCCAGCGAAAATCATCGCCAGCACCAGGCCAGCGATGAGAGCACAAACAGCAAGGCCGACGGTCATCCCGGCGGCGCTTGCGAGGGTCATCATTTCATTCATCGGAGATTACTGCTGGAACCATTTGCTGTAGATGGTCTTGTAGGTACCATCCGCTTTGATTTTATCCAGCGCGCCATTGAATTTGGTCTGCAGCTCGGTGTTACCGGTGCGAACCGCAATACCCAGGCCAGTACCAAAGTAGGCTTTATCTGTAACTTTATCGCCGACGGCAGCCAGCGCAGCATTCTGCTTCAGCCACTCGTTAACCACGGCGGTGTCACCAAATACGGCATCAATGCGGCCATTTTTCAGATCCAGCACCGCGTTCTGATAGCTGTCGTAAGGAACGATGGTGATGTCGCTGTGTTTATCCGTCAGGTATTTCTGATGTGTGGTGCCATTCTGGACGCCAACGCGCTTGCCTTTCAACGCTTCAACACTGGCGACTTTACCTTTCTGGGCCACAAACAGTGCCGAGTTGTCGTAGTAAGGCTTGGTGAACAGGACCTGCTTTTCACGATCCGGCGTGATATCCATGCCCGCCATCACCGCATCAAAGCGACGGAATTTCAGGCTTGGGATCAGGCTGTCGAACGCCTGGTTAGTGAAGGTGCAGGTCGCGTCGATCTCTTTACACAGTGCGTTAGCCAGATCAACATCAAAGCCCTGAATCTTGTTATCTGCATCCACATACTCAAAAGGAGGATAAGAGGCTTCGGTCGCAAAACGAATTGTCTGTGCCGCGGTAGCGCTCAGGCTAAAACCGGCAAGCAGTGCAGCAAGTACCATTTTTTTCATTTTTAGCATCCTGACTTAGTGCGAAAGATAGTGAGCAAACGCGTCGGTTTGCGGCTGTGTAAAGCGGCTGGCGTCGCCCTGTTCCACAATGCGACCGTTCTCCATGTAAACAACGCGGCTGGCCGTTTTACGTGCCACTTCCACTTCATGGGTCACAATCACCTGGGTAATGCGGGTCTGCGCCAGTTCGCGAATGATACTGACAATCTGTGCGGTAATTTCAGGGTCCAGCGCGGCCGTTGGCTCATCGAACAGGAGCACCTGCGGTTCCATCATCAGGGCGCGGGCAATCGCCACACGCTGCTGCTGACCACCAGAGAGGTGCAGCGGGAAGCGATCGCTGTAAGGCGTGAGGCGCAGACGATCAAGCAGCTTGTCGGCGCGGGCACGCGCTTCACTTTTGCTGAGGCCCAGCACCCGGCAGGGCGCTTCAATCAGATTCTGCAGCACGGTGAGATGCGGCCAGAGATTATATTGCTGGAACACCATACCGACGTTCTGGCGCAGTTCGCGAATCGCGGCGTCAGAGGGTTTCTGAGTGAAGTCGAACTGATTGCCGGCAATCTGCAACTGACCTGAACGAGGCTGCTCCAGCAGGTTAAGAACCCGCAGCAGCGAACTCTTGCCCGCACCGCTTGGGCCAAGCAGTACCAGGGTTTCGCCTTGCGGACACTCAAGGTTGATGTCGAACAGCGCCTGATGAGCACCGTAGAAGCAGTTTATTGCGTTTAGTTGAATACTCATGCGCCAGATTTGAATAGCTATTAGTGTCGCGGATTTTAACGTCACCAGAATAGTTATGCAAATAAGGTGGGTTAAAATTTGTAAAACAACAGGTAAACAGCAAAAGCTTAGCACAATATCATGCAGTGTCTGGCGCCAGCCCGATGCCGTGGGGCAGGCTGCGGCAATAAAAAAGCGCAGTCACCTGAGGTGGCTGCGCTTTTCATACCGCTAAAATATCAGGTTATTTTTTTGACTTTTCAAGCATCTGGCTCAGGCTTCCACCCTCGGCATGCACAGGGTTCGCCATGTAGCGCACGTCGTCAACGACCCAGCAAGTGCCCTGATGAATCATCAGCACTTCATCCTGCCACTCCTTTCCGTCGCGGCTCAGTTTTACCCGCAGCGGGATGTTGCGTGCATCACGGTTTGGAATAGTAGATGCATCAGCAACGCTGGCGGCTGTCGGGCCCTGTGACAGGCTGGAGAAAAGATCACCGTTCCGCCACTGTGCACCGGCATTGCTGCCGCTGGCCGCCTGCAGGGAGTGGTAAAGCGCATCACTCAGGTAAGGGCGATATTTTGCCAGTGTGTTGCTGTCAGGCAGACCCTGCGTGGGCTGTTCAACACGCAGATCATAAAATTGTTGGGCAACCTGGTCAGGACCGCCTTCAATGCAGGGGGCGGTTCGCGGGCCATTATCCTTAATGACTGGCTCAACGGTGGTACAGGCGCTAAGCAGCAGGGCTGCCGGGATCATTAGCGCAAACGCGTTGTTTCTCATCTCGATTTCCTTATGGTTCTCTGGCAAGGTGCCCTTTTTAGCATAGAGTATAGCTGTGCTTTTTAGTCGAAAGAGCCTTAGCCTGATTTCAACAAGGAGAATGCGATGAAATTTTCAACAACCCCGACGCTGGAAGGCCACAGCATCGGTGAATATTGTGGTGTGGTCACTGGCGAAGCGATTCTTGGCGCGAACATTTTCCGTGATTTTTTTGCGGGCATCCGTGATGTGGTCGGCGGCCGTTCCGGCGCGTATGAGAAAGAGCTGCGTAAAGCACGCGAGATTGCGTTTGAAGAGCTGGAAGAACAGGCAAAAGCGCTGGGTGCCAACGCGGTGGTCGGTATTGATATCGATTACGAAACGGTCGGCAAAGATGGCAGCATGCTGATGGTCAGCGTCAGCGGCACGGCAGTGATCATTCGTTGAAACGCGGGCTGTTGCTGATACTGGCACTGCTGCTGGCGGGCTGCCACTCCGGGATAGAATCCCGTGACGGCTACTGGGCCGATCTGCGGCATCCCGCGCAGGGGGCGCGACCGCGGGTTAAGGTGATTGTCATCCACTATACCGCCGAAGATTTTTCTTCGTCGCTGGCGACCCTCACCGATCGGGAGGTCAGCGTCCATTATCTGATCCCCCGTCAGCCGCCTCAGCGCGCCGGCAAAGGCATTGTCTGGCAGCTGGTGCCGGAGCAGCAACTTGCCTGGCATGCCGGGCCCAGTTTCTGGCGCGGAGCCAGTCGCATCAACGACACCTCGATTGGCATTGAGCTGGTGAACCGGGGATATCGCCGCACCCTGACCGGTCTTGAATGGCAGCCCTTTACCGCCGCGCAGATCATCACGCTGGAGGCCCTGGTGCGTGATATTGCACAGCGCTACGGCATCCCACCGGAAAACATTGTCGGTCACAGCGATATCGCGCCGCAGCGCAAGCAGGATCCGGGTCCACTTTTTCCGTGGCACCAGCTGGCGCAGCGCGGACTGGGCGCATGGCCTGATGCCGGACGGGTGCAGTTTTATTTAGCGGGTCAGGATCCACACGCACAGGTGCCGGTGCAGCCACTCATGGAAAACCTGCAGCGCTTCGGTTATGCGGCGACGGCGGAGATGAGTGCGCGTGAGCAGCAGAAAGTGATTGCCGCGTTTCAGATGCACTTCCGGCCTGCGGATTATCGCGGTCAGCCCGATGCCGAAACCGCCGCGATAGCGGCCGCGCTACTGGAGAAGTATGGCGCGGCGGAATAGCGGATTACTGTTGCAGAAACGCTTTCCAGTGGGCGACAACCTGCTCCAGTGCCGCACGATCAGTATCCAGATGGGTGACCAGCCGGGTACGTGTCCCCACGCTGATTAACACGTCGCGCGCTTTCATCCACTCGCCTAATGGTTTGACCTGAGCTTCCGGCACCGCCACAAACAGCATGTTGGTCTGTTGATCGATAACGCTCACGCCCAGCTCATGCAGCTGCTGTCCCAGCCAGGCAGCATTGTCATGATCCTCCTGGAGTCGCGTCACGTTGTGTTCCAATGCGTAGAGACCTGCCGCCGCGAGAATACCGGCCTGACGCATGCCGCCACCGGTCATTTTACGCCAGCGACGGGCGCGCTCAATCAGGGCTGTATCGCCACATAGCAGTGAACCCACCGGTGTGCCCAGGCCTTTTGAGAGACAGATGGTCAGGGTGTCGCAATAGCGGGCCATCGCAGCCAGCGTGGTTTTTTGCGCCACCACCGCATTGAAAATACGTGCGCCATCAATGTGCAGCGCCAGCTTATGCTCACGGGTAAAAGTCCACGCCTGTTCCAGATACGCCAGCGGCAGGACTTTACCATGATGGGTGTTTTCCAGACTCAGCAGGCGGGTGCGGGCAAAGTGAATATCATCCGGCTTGATGGCAGCCGCCACCACGTCGAGCGGCAGAGTGCCATCGTCGGCGGCCAGCACCGGTTGCGGCTGAATGCTCCCCAGCACCGCCGCGCCACCTGCTTCATACTTGTAGTTATGCGCCTGCTGACCGACGATATATTCATCGCCGCGTTCGCAGTGGCTGAGCAATGCCACCAGATTTGCCTGAGTGCCGCTAGGGAAAAACAGCGCTGCTGCTTTGCCGCTTAATCGTGCGGCTTCTGCTTCCAGCGCATTGACGGTGGGATCGTCACGGTAGACATCATCGCCTGTTTCGGCAGACATCATCGCGTTTAGCATGGCGGCGCTGGGCCGGGTCACGGTATCACTGCGTAAATCGATCACCTTATGCTCCTGGATGTGGCGGAAGAGAAAAAAAAGGCGGGCATCGCGCCCGCCTGGATGGAACCTCTGTTTTACCGTAGCCAGTTGGTTTTCGCCAGTTCTACAACCTCGTCACCACGACCATTCATGATGGCGCGCAGCATGTAGAGACTGAAGCCTTTGGCCTGCTCCATTTTGATCTGCGGCGGCATTGCCAGCTCCTCTTTGGCGGTAATCACATCCACCAGTACCGGGCCATCGTGGGCAAATGCCTGCTCCAGCGCACCATTGAGTTCTGAGGCCTTTTCCACCCGGATACCCCGGATGCCACAGGCCTGGGCGATAGCGGCAAAGTCAGGATTTTCCAGCTCGGTGCCGTCGGTAAGATAGCCGCCCGCTTTCATCTCCATCGCCACAAAGCCCAGCACGCTGTTGTTGAAAATCACCAGTTTCACCGGCATTTTCAGCTGCGCCAGCGAGATAAAATCACCCATCAGCATGCTGAAGCCGCCGTCGCCGCACAGCGCGACAACCTGACGATTGCGATCGATCGACTGCGCACCCAGCGCCTGTGGCATCGCATTCGCCATCGAGCCGTGGTTAAACGAACCCAGCAGGCGACGTCGGCCGTTCATCTTCAGATAGCGCGCCGCCCACACGGTTGGGGTGCCGACATCGCAGGTAAAAATAGCGTCATCGCTGGCGTAGTGACTGATCTGCTGTGCCAGATATTGCGGATGAATTGGCTGTTTGTCGTTGGGCTGCGCCAGTTCGTCGAGACTTTTGCGCGCCTCGCCATAGTGTTTAACCGCACTGTCGAGATGTTTGCGATCGCTTTTGGTCGTCAGTTGCGGTAGCAGCGCCTGCAGCGTGCTTTTCACATCGCCGACATACGCTTCATCGACATGACAATGCGATCCCAGGCTGCCCGGGTTGATGTCAATCTGAATGATCTTCGCGTTTTCCGGATAGAATGCGCGATAGGGGAATTGTGTGCCCAGCAATATCAGCGTCCCGGCATTCATCATGGCGTGGAAGCCGGATGAGAAACCGATCAGACCGGTCATGCCAACATCATAAGGGTTGTCATATTCGATGTGTTCTTTGCCACGCAGCGCATGCACAATTGGCGCTTTAAGCGCTTCTGCCAGCGCCACCACCTCCTGATGCGCACCGGCACAGCCACTGCCGCACAGCAGCGTGATGTCAGAGGCGTCGTTGAGCGTCTGTGCCAGCCGGGTCAGTTCGGCTGGCTGAGGCAGGACCTGCGGCAACTGCGGTGGATACCACTCAGTGCGGGCGCTTTCTGGCGCCAGTTTCAGGGCGATATCACCCGGCAGCACTACAACTGAAACACCGCGATTGAGAATGGCTTTGCGCATCGCAATGCCCAGCACCTGCGGTAACTGCTCAGGATTCGAGACCAGCTCGCAGTAGTGGCTGCATTCGCGGAACAGCTCCTGGGGATGAGTTTCCTGGAAATAACCGCTGCCGATTTCGCTGGAGGGAATGTGTGCCGCAATCGCCAGCACCGGGACGCGGTTACGATGGCAGTCGAACAAGCCGTTGATGAGGTGTAAGTTGCCTGGTCCGCAGGAGCCGGCGCAGACCGCCAGTTCGCCGCTGATGTGCGCTTCCGCACCCGCCGCAAAGGCGGCGACCTCTTCATGGCGTGTCGGCATCCATTCAATAGTGCCCATGCGATTCAGGCTATCGCTCAGGCCGTTAAGGGAATCTCCGGTGACGCCCCAGATGCGTTTTACGCCCGCGCTTTCCAGCGTTTTGGCGACCAGCGCCGCCACGGTTTGTTTCATGATCTTCTCCTTTGTCGGCCCGCCATGAAGAGTGACGTGACCAGAATCGAAAAAAGAAGCGTAGACGACACGGCAGAAAAGCAGGCGTGAAAAAATGCGCTGGCAGAGCTCAGCACATCTCAGACCGAATTCAGGCAGAGAAGAGGGCGATCAGAATCGGGGCCAGCAGGCTCATCACAAAACCGTGCACAATAGCGGCAGGGACAATCTCGTTGCCGCCCGCCCGCTGCAGTACCGGCAGGGTAAAGTCCATTGAGGTGGCACCGCACAGCCCCAGCGCGCTGGAACGATGACGGCCAATCAGCGCGGGGATCAGCATGATTGCGACCAGTTCACGCACCAGATCGTTGAAGAAGGCGGCGCTGCCAATGACCGGGCCAAAAGCTTCGGTCATCAATATGCCAGAGAGAGAGTACCAGCCAAAGCCGCTGGCTAGCGCCAGACCGGTTTTTAGCGGAACACCCAGCAGTAATGCCGCGATCATGCCACCTGCCAGCGCGCTGACCAGCACCACACTGGCAACCAGCAGACCGCGACGGTTCAGGATAATCTGACGCAGAGTCATTCCACTGCCGCGCAGCTGAATCCCCACGAGGAACAGCAGGAAGATCAGCGCATATTCACTGGCCGTCGAGGCGTGGTGCAGCAGTGACCACTGGGTCAGACCTAGCAGAAAACCGATGACAACCACGCCACATAGCTTCAGCGAGTCCAGTGCCATATGCAGCCGCGAGGGAAGCTTCTCCTGCCGGTGCGCATGCTGCCACGGTGCATATTTCTCCAGCCCGCGCAACGCCAGTACATTGCACAGCAGAATGCAGAACGCCGCCACCAGAGCCGTATGAAAAACGGCCAGCAGATTGCTGCTCAGGTTGTCGAGAAAGGCCAGGCTGATGCCCATAAAGAACAGAATGACGTAAACCATCCAGCCCAGCAGTTGATTTACCCGACGCAGGGTGGCGGTTTTACGGAAGGGTAACAGCCAGCCTGCGATAAGCGGCAGCAGAATAATCAGAAGTCCGGAGTACATATCATTGCCATCCCTGGGAGAAGAGGTCACACGCTAGCGAAAAAGCGTAACGGAGTAAACCCTGATAAAGCGGCTTGACCGGCGCGCGGGCGGCAACCATGCTGTCTATAAACTGAGGATGGACGCCTATGATTCTGGAACATATCGACATTCGCGGCTTCCGCGGTATCAATAAGCTCTCACTGCCTTTAACGCACACCACTCTGCTGATTGGTGAGAATGCCTGGGGTAAATCCAGCCTGCTGGATGTCATGAGCCTGCTGCTCTCTCCTCATGAGCCGGCCTATGTTTTTACTGAGGCGGATTTCCATTTTACACCGGGTGACGTGACTGATCCGATGCGTCGTATTTCGGTGGTTTTCCACTTTCGGGATGACGGAAGCGATCCGGATGCGGTGCTCTCGACTTTCTGGCAGCGTGATGCGCAGGGCCAGCGTCGGCTTTATTACAGCGTCAGCGCTACCTGGCGTGACGACGGCATCGACACCCGTCGCCGTTTCGTTGACGTGAATACCCAGCTGTTGCCTGAGCAGAACTGTGCGGACGCAATCGACCTGTTGCTGACGCGTTATCCGGTATTGCGGTTGCGCGACGCGCGTTTCAGCAAGCGAACGCGGAACCGTGCGCCCGTGACCGGTCCCCATCCTGAGCTGCTGGCGGGCATGGAGACGCTGGCGCGCGATCTGGAGCAACATCCTCAGCAACTCAGCGATGAGGTGCTGAGACAGGGCCTCAAGACGATGCAGCAATTGATGCAGCACTATTTTCTGGTGCAACCGCCTGGCGCAGGCAGTGAGGCCCGGTCACGGGATCCGCAGATGCGCGATGGGGTGCAGGGATGGCGGGCGCTGGATCATCTGAATCAGCTGATTGCCGGAACTGACTCCCGCAGCCGTCAGCTGATTTTGCTGCAGATGTTTACCCTGTTGATCGAAGCACGAGGCGACGTTCCGCTAGCTGCCGGTGCGCGGCCGCTGCTGCTGATTGAAGATCCGGAAACCCGCCTGCATCCGATTATGCTGTCCGTGGCCTGGAACCTGCTGAAGCTGCTGCCGCTACAGAAAATCGTCACGACCAATTCAGCTGAACTGCTGTCGCAGGTGCCGGTAGAAAACGTCTGCCGTCTGGTGCGTCAGTCCTCACGCGTAGCAGCCTGGCGCATCGGTCCGGAAGGTCTGAGTGCCGAAGAGAGTCGGCGTATCGGCTTTCATATTCGCGTCAATCGACCGGCGGCCCTGTTTGCCCGTTGCTGGCTGCTGGTCGAAGGTGAAACCGAGGTCTGGATTATGAATGAGCTGGCGCAGCAGTGTGGTTACAACTTCGCGGCGGAAGGGGTGAAAGTGATTGAGTTTGCGCAATCGGGCCTGAAGCCGCTGCTGAAATTTGCCCGACGCATGGGGATCGCCTGGCACGTGCTGACAGATGGCGATCAGGCGGGTAATAAATATGCCAGCACGGCGCGCACGCAGTTACAGCCGGGTGATCCTGAGCCGCGTTTTCTGACGCAGTTACCCGCGCTGGATATGGAAAACTTTCTCTATCACCAGGGGTTTCAGGATGTTTATCATCAAATGGCGCACCTGCCGTTAAACGCGCCGATGAGTTCCAGGCGTATTATTACCAAAGCGATTCACCAGAGCTCCAAGCCGGAACTGGCGATCGCAGTGGCGACATCGGCGGCGGAACGCGGGCCGGAAGCCATCCCGCCGTTAATGCGGCAGATGTTTGCCCGGGTGATTGGGCTGGCGCAGGGTCAGGCGGACTAAGCCTGTCAAACATGGCCTGTCAAAAATGAAAAATGCCAGCGGCACTGGCTGGCATTTTTAGGGCTCTGTACAGAGGTGGGTTCAGTATCAGGCCACGGCCTGTACCTCAACAACCGGCACGATGAGGCTGGCGTGATTGCCTTTCGGACCTTCATGCACATCGAACTGAACCTGCTGGCCTGCCTTTAGCGTTCGGTAGCCTTCCATCTGAATGGTGGAGTAGTGCGCAAAAATATCTTCGCCACCACCAACCGGACAGATAAAGCCAAAGCCTTTGGAATTATTGAACCATTTAACGGTGCCCGTCTCCATGCTTTTACTTCCCTCGCAAGACATTTTATAAGTAGGTGAGGTCTTTGAAGCTGTGAGTCGGATTTGATTAAAACTCAATCAGCCTGTGCAGGTAGAATGTAGAGAAAGCGCCGCTGGCGTCAAGCAAACCACCGGGCCGGATGGGGAAAAAATCATCAAAATTTGAGGCAGTTAACGCTATTGCAAATTTTGTGATGCAGGTCGCGCAAGGTTATTTCTGAATAAATTTTCAGCAGCGGCCCGCAGCTTGACAGGCATGTTAAACTCTCAACATGTAGCCACTTAAAGGCTAAAAGCAAAATCTCAACGGAACACTATGGCAAACACAAACGACTGGCTTAACTTTGAACATCTGGCCGAAGACAAAGTACGTGAAGGGTTAAAGCCGCCTTCTATGTATAAAGTCATTCTGAATAATGACGATTATACACCTATGGAATTTGTTATTGACGTCGTGCAAAAGTTCTTTTCTTATGATGTTGAACGTGCAACGCAGCTGATGTTGAAAGTTCACTATCACGGCAAGGCGATCTGTGGTGTATTTACTGCAGAAGTCGCCGAAACAAAAGCGGCCCAGGTGAACAATTATGCGCGGGAAAACCATCATCCGTTGCTGTGTACGCTGGAAAAAGCCTGAGCCCGTCTCCATATAGGAAACAGGTAAGGGCGATAATTGGGGGAGGTGCCTAATGCTCAATCAAGAACTGGAACTCAGTTTAAATATGGCTTTCGCCAGAGCGCGTGAGCACCGTCATGAGTTTATGACCGTCGAGCATCTGTTACTGGCATTGCTCAGTAACCCGTCGGCCAGAGAGGCACTGGAAGCCTGTACGGTGGACATGGTGGCTCTGCGGCAGGAACTCGAAGCCTTCATCGAACAAACCACACCGGTGCTGCCTGCCAGTGAGGAGGAGCGTGATACTCAACCAACGCTCAGCTTCCAGCGCGTTCTGCAGCGCGCGGTTTTCCATGTCCAGTCATCCGGTCGCAGTGAAGTCACCGGGGCGAATGTGCTGGTCGCCATCTTCAGCGAGCAGGAGTCGCAAGCGGCCTATCTGTTACGCAAACATGAAGTCAGCCGCCTTGATGTGGTGAATTTCATCTCTCACGGTACGCGCAAAGACGAACCGGGCCAGGCGCCAGGCGCTGAAAACCCGGTTAACGAAGAGCAAGCAGGCGGGGAGGATCGTATGGAAAACTTCACCACCAATCTTAATCAGCTTGCTCGCGTCGGTGGGATTGATCCACTGATTGGTCGCGACAGAGAGCTGGAACGTACTATTCAGGTGCTGTGCCGTCGCCGTAAAAACAACCCGCTGCTGGTGGGGGAATCCGGTGTCGGTAAAACGGCTATCGCAGAAGGTCTCGCCTGGCGTATCGAGCAGGGCGATGTACCGGAAGTGATGAAAGATTGCACTATCTACTCGCTGGATATTGGTTCACTGCTGGCAGGCACCAAATATCGTGGTGACTTTGAGAAACGCTTCAAAGCGCTACTGAAACAGCTGGAGCAGGACGAACACAGCATTCTGTTTATTGATGAGATCCATACCATCATTGGTGCGGGTGCGGCATCAGGTGGCCAGGTAGACGCAGCGAACCTGATTAAACCGTTACTTTCTGGCGGTAAGATTCGGGTAATGGGGTCTACCACGTATCAGGAATTCAGCAACATCTTCGAAAAAGATCGTGCTCTGGCGCGTCGTTTCCAGAAGATCGATATCACTGAGCCTTCTGTTGAAGAAACCGTGCAGATCCTGAGCGGCCTGAAGACCAAGTATGAAGCCCACCATGATGTGCGGTATACCGCGAAAGCGGTGCGTGCAGCGGTGGAACTGGCAGTGAAATATATCAACGACCGTCATCTGCCTGACAAGGCGATTGACGTGATTGATGAAGCGGGTGCGCGTGCGCGCCTGATGCCTGCCAGCAAACGTAAGAAAACCATCAATGTTTCTGACATTGAAACTGTGGTGGCCCGCATTGCCCGTATTCCTGAACAAAGTGTGTCAGCAACCGATCGCGATACACTGAGAAATCTGGGCGAACGGCTCAAGATGCTGGTGTTTGGACAGGACAAAGCCATTGAGGTGCTGACGGAAGCGATCAAAATGAGCCGCGCCGGTCTGGGTCAGGATCGCAAGCCAGTTGGTTCCTTCCTGTTTGCCGGGCCAACCGGTGTGGGTAAAACGGAAGTGACTGTGCAGCTGGCGAAAGCGCTGGGTATTGAGCTGCTGCGTTTTGATATGTCCGAGTACATGGAGCGTCACACCGTCAGTCGTCTGATTGGTGCACCTCCGGGCTACGTCGGTTTTGATCAGGGCGGTCTTCTGACGGATGCGGTGATCAAGCATCCACATGCGGTGGTGTTACTGGATGAGATCGAGAAAGCGCACCCGGATGTCTTCAACCTGCTGCTGCAGGTGATGGATAACGGCATGCTGACAGATAACAACGGTCGCAAAGCGGACTTCCGCAACGTGGTGCTGGTGATGACCACCAACGCCGGTGTGCGTGAGACGGAACGTAAGTCGATTGGCCTGATTCATCAGGACAACAGCACCGATGCGATGGAAGAGATCAAAAAGATCTTTACGCCAGAGTTCCGTAACCGTCTCGACAACATCATCTGGTTCAGTCACCTGTCACCAGAGGTGATCCATCAGGTGGTCGACAAATTTATTGTCGAGTTGCAGGCGCAGCTGGATGCGAAAGGTGTGTCGCTGGAAGTCAGTGATGAAGCGCGCGACTGGCTGGCTGAGAAGGGCTATGACAAAGCGATGGGCGCACGTCCGATGGCGCGCACCGTGCAGGACAGCCTGAAGAAACCGTTAGCCAATGAACTGCTGTTTGGTTCGCTGGTGGATGGTGGCTCAGTATCTGTTGCGCTGGATCGTGAGAAAGGTGAACTGACCTATCACTTCCTGAGTGCTGAGAAACGCAAAACCGAAGGCACTGTGCACTAATCACTTGCTGCAGATGTGAAAAAGGCCGGATATGAATATCCGGCCTTTTTTTATCGCTTCAACATGCAGAGCGATGAAGTTACTGCAAATTAGCGACTACGGAAGACAATGCGGCCTTTGCTCAGGTCGTACGGGGTCAACTCAACGGTCACTTTGTCACCCGTCAGGATGCGGATGTAGTTTTTGCGCATTTTACCGGAGATGTGAGCAGTGACCACGTGTCCGTTCTCAAGTTCTACGCGGAACATGGTGTTAGGTAACGTATCCAGTACGGTACCTTGCATTTCAATATTGTCTTCTTTGGCCATCGAATCCTCTGGGTGTACTACCTTTCAGTTGAACCGGCAAGATAATGCCCAATTCAACGATTTATGTAAAGAACCGTCGGCGATTTTGCCAACGCTTTGCCGGGGTGCACGTCAGTTACGTGCATCCGGTAAAATTAGGGTGTTTATGGTGGCGTCTGCAGGGGATTAGCGGGCTAAGAATCTGTATCAACCGGTAACACGCGCACGATTGAAAACAGTTCCGAGAGTGCGTTGAGATTCCCAGCCTGGCAATTCCGGCTCGTTATTGCGAAGCGCGGACGACATACCAAACTCGACTATTATACCACTTATGCGCCTTTATGTGTGCAAAACATCTCAGTAGCACTAAAAAAGCGTTTGTGTCTGCCAGCATCCATCGCTGACCGGCTGACTGGCAAGGCTTTGTACATATTGCAGATAATCAGCGCGCGGGATTTCCTGCGCGCCTAATGACGCGGTGTGGGGATTAAGCACCTGGCAATCCACCAGACGGCCCTGATGTCGGATAAAATGCTGACAAAATACCCAAAGTGCGGTTTTAGAGGCATTCTGCTGACGGCTGAACATCGATTCGCCGCAGAAGATTTGCCCCATCGCCAGCCCGTACATGCCACCCACCAGCTGATGTTCATCCCACACTTCAATGGAGTGGGCATGGCCCAGCTCATACAATCGCAACCAGGCGCGCTTCATTTCAAAAGTAATCCAGGTGCCTTCTTCGCGACCGGTAGCGCAGCCCTCGATCACCTCGTCGAATGACTCGTTCATCGTTACCCGATAAGGTGAACGGCTGTGAAAGCGTTTCATGCTACGACTCAGGTGAAACTGCTCGGGCAACAGGACTGCTCGGGGATCGGGTGACCACCAGAGGATGGGATCGCCGGGGGAAAACCATGGAAAAATGCCGCACTGATAAGCACTTAGCAGCCGGGCAGGGGAGAGATCCCCACCCATAGCCAGTAAGCCATTTGGCTCACGAAGTGCCATTTCAGGTGGGGGAAATTGCAGAGATTCCCGTGACAGTTGTACCAGTCTCATCGCGTTGCGTTACTCATCAGCATTTCGCTATGACTATAACGCAATCCGCTGCCGGAAACGCCAGTAGCGGCCCGCTTTTGAGATTAATTCCGCATGGCTACCCTGTTCAACAATGGCACCATTATCCATTACGCAGATGCGATCCATCAGCTCCAGGCCGCTGAGACGATGCGTGACCATGATCATCGTCTTCCCGGCGGTCAACTGCTGGAGCAGCGTCAGAATATGCTGCTCGGTAGTGGCATCCAGCCCTTCAGTAGGTTCATCCAGCAGCCAGAGATCGCCATCGTGTAATAATGCGCGCGCCAGCGCCAGCCGCCGCAGTTCGCCGCCTGACAGCGGGCGACCGCCTTCCCCCATCCAGGCGTTCAGGCCTTCCTGATTTTCAAGCAGGCGCTGCAGGCCGACGTCGTTGAGTGCGCGAGTTAACTGCTCATCACTGGCATCAGGGCAGGCCAGCAGTAAATTATCGCGCAGGCTCTGGCTGAAGAGGTGAACCCGCTGCGTTACCACGCTGATGCGCTGGCGCAACGCGGGTTCTGACCATTCGCGAATCGGCCGATCATTTAAACGGATAACGCCATGCTGGCTCTCCCAGCCACGGGTTAACAGCGCCAGCAATGTTGATTTTCCGCAGCCGGTCGGCCCCAGCAGCGCAATATGCTCACCGGCTGCTACCGAGAGAGTACAACGGTTTAGCACCTTATCCGGACGGTCGGGATAGCTGAAGTCGAGCTGATCGATCCCGATCGAAAGAGGTCCCGGTCGGGCCTCGGAATGTGCCGGGAAAGTGATCGCAGGAGACTGGTCGATAATGTCATTGACTCTCTGAGCGGCGTTTATCACCTGTGACATAGGCAGGAAGGCGCCTGCTACCGGTGCCAGCGCTTCAAAGGCGGCCAGGGCGCAAAACACCACCAGCGCAATCAGCGAACCGGGTAACTGCTGTTCGCTGATGGTGGCGGCACTCAGCCAGAGCAGCAGTGTGACCGTTACACCGCTGATCAGCAGCAGCTGACTCTGTGCGGCGGCCTGTAAGCGTTGTTGTTGACTTTGTGCCTGCTGCCAGCGCTGTTCATCTTCATCGAGTTGCTGTCGCCATCCCTGCGAGGCACCGTACAATGTCAGTTCAGCCTGAGCCGCCAGCCACTGCAGCAGTTGTAAACGCCAGCGGGCACGGCCCTGGGCAATGGCAACACCTGCCGGCGATCCCAGACGATAAAACAGGGCTGGCATCAGTACCAGCGTACTCAACATGATGCCGCCCAGCGTCAGTGCCAGATGAAAATTGATAAAACTCATCCCGAATGACACCACGACACTCACGATAAAAGCGCCAAGCAGTGGCGAGATGACGCGCAGATAGAGATGATCCAGCGTATCGACATCAGCCACAAAGCGGTTGAGCAAGTCCGCCTGCCGGAATCGCGAGAGCTGGCCGGGAGAAAGGGCCATCAGACGGCTGAACGTATGGACACGCAGATGCTGAAGCACCCTGAACGTTGCATCGTGGCTGACCAGCCGTTCAGCATAGCGTGCGGCGGTGCGAATGATGGCTGCGCCACGGACGCCCGCCGCAGGCAGCATGTAGTTGAAGGTATAGAGACCCGCGACACCGGCCACTGAGGAGGCGGCCAGAAACCAGCCAGAGAGCGTCAGCAGGCCAATGCTGGCCAGCAGGGTAACAATCGCCAGCACGATGCCCAGCGTCAGGCGAAAAGGGTGGCGCAACCAGAGACGAAGAAAAGGACGCAAGGCGGACATCAGCGGATCTCCTGTTGGCGATGCTTCAGCATCTCGCTAAAGGCACCTGGCTGTTGTGACAGCTGCTGCCAGTTACCCTGCTGGACCAGCTTACCCGCTTCCATCACCCAGAGGGTCTGCCAGCGGCTCAGCGTATCGATCTGATGAGTAATCATCAGTGTGGTCTGCCGATCTGCCGCCTCGTTCAGCGCCAGCATCACATGGCGTTCGCTGAGTGCATCCAGGCTGGCGGCCGGTTCATCAAGCAGCAAAAAATGTGAGGTTTTATAGAGTGCACGTGCAACCGCGACCCGTTGCGCCTGGCCCACCGACAGCTGATGACCGCCATCGCCAGGCGGGGTCTCAATGCCTAAGGGCAGACGCGGCAGGAACTCATTGATGCCGCACGCTTCCAGCAGTGCTGCAAAGCGCTCGCTGTCCCAGGCGGCATTCATCAGGATGTTGTCGCGCAAGGTGCTGGCCGGTAATTGAGGATTCTGTCCTACCCAACTCAGTTGCTGATGCCAGTCGCTCCGGCGTATATCGCGCAGTTCGACGCCATTGGCTTTCAGCGAGCCCTGATAGGGCAGAAACCCGAGCAGAGCGTTCATCAGTGCCGTTTTACCCGCCCCGCTTTGACCGACCAGCGCAATCTGCTCACCCGCAGCAATGGTAAAAGTTAGAGGGCCACACAGCACCTGGCCATCAGGTGCGCAGACACAGAGATCGTCAGCGCTTAGCGCGATTGCGTGATCGGTAGTGAAAGGGCGCTGGCCTCTCTGCGGCGCGGCGTCGGGCGTCGCCTGCATAAAGGCTTCAAGCGCATCGGCACCACCCACCGCCTGCGCTTTGGCGTGATAGAACGCACCGAGATCGCGCAGTGGCTGGAAAAACTCCGGAGCGAGGATCAGCACCAGGAAGCCGGCAAACAGCGTCACGCCCTGGCCATAATCACCGAAATGCAATTCGCCCAGATAGGAGAAACCAAAATAGACGGCCACCACGGCAATCGCTAACGAGGCAAAAAACTCCAGTACGGCGGAGGAGAGAAAGGCGAGGCGCAGCACTTCCATGGTGCGCTGGCGAAAATCGGTGGTGGCGGCGGCAACGGCCTGCTGCTCTGCTTCACCACGATGAAACAGTCGCAGCGTCTCTCTGCCGCGCAGGCGGTCCAGAAAATTCCCGCTCAGGCGAGCCAGTACCAGAAAGTTTCGGCGGTTGGCCTCGGCAGCACCCATTCCAGCCAGCGCCATAAACAGCGGTATCAACGGCGCGGTGGCAAAAAGAATCAGACCTGCCGTCCAGTTCAACGGGAAAATGGTCAGCAGAATGCAGCAGGGGATCACGACTGCCAGTGTCATCTGCGGCAGATAGCGGGCGTAATACTCCTGCATCTCTTCGATCTGTTCCAGCAACAGCGTTGCCCAGCTACCGGCTGGCCTTCCCTGAATCCACGCCGGGCCGAGATCAGATAACCGGTCAAGAACCTGCTGTCGTAAAGCCTGACGGATAGCCTGCCCGGCACGGTAACCGGTCAGTTCGCGGGCGTAGTTAATCAGGGCACGGAGCACAAAGCAGAGCAGTAACAGCAGGATGCTGACCGTCAGCGTTTCGCGCGGCTGTTGATCAATAATCAGTGCCTGAAGCAGCGAGGCCAGCAAACCGGCCTGGACAATGATCAGCAGTGCACTCGCCGTGCCGAGCAGCGTGTTGAGTCGCAACCAGCGACCGGCGAAACGACGTTGCTGACGAAGCCAGCGGGTAAGATGCTGCTGCCGCGATTTGTCCATGCGAGACCATGATAAATGTCGATGATGGGGGAAAATGGAAAGACATTTCCATCTCTTCAGGCGCAAGAATCTAGCATGAGAGCAATAAAAAAGGCGACGGAAAAACCGTCGCCTGGAACATTTGAGATCAGAGGGTTAACAACTTACTGATCGTTTTTAACTAACCCGTCAAGAAAACGCTCAGCGTCTAACGCAGCCATGCAGCCAGTGCCCGCAGAGGTAATCGCCTGACGATAGATATGGTCCATCACATCACCTGCTGCAAAAACGCCAGGGATGCTGGTCTGGGTGGCGTTGCCGTGTAAACCGGACTGAACTTTGATGTATCCGTTCTCCAGCGCCAGCTGACCTTCAAAGATGGCCGTATTCGGGCTGTGCCCGATAGCAACAAACAGACCCGCCACTTCCAGTGCTTCCGTCTCATCACTGTTCTGGGTAGAACGCAGCGTCAGACCTGTCACGCCCATCTGATCGCCTACCACTTCTTCAAGCGTGCGATGAGTGTGCAGCACGATATTGCCGTTACGCACTTTTTCCATCAGGCGGTCAATCAGGATCTTCTCAGCGCGGAAGCTGTCACGACGGTGAATCAGGTGCACTTCAGCGGCAATGTTCGCCAGATAAAGTGCTTCTTCAACGGCCGTGTTGCCACCGCCAATCACCGCGACTTTCTGATTGCGATAGAAAAAGCCGTCACAGGTTGCGCAGGCAGAAACGCCTTTGCCTTTGAACGCCTCTTCAGATGGCAGGCCCAGATAACGTGCCGACGCACCCGTTGCGATGATAAGCGCATCTGCTGTGTATTCGCCGCTATCGCCAGTGAGGCGGAACGGACGATTCTGCAGATCCACCGTGTGGATGTGATCAAAAATGATCTCAGTATTGAATTTTTCGGCATGCTCGTGCATGCGCTCCATCAGCGATGGACCTGTCAGATCGTGCGGGTCGCCCGGCCAGTTTTCCACTTCAGTGGTCGTGGTCAGCTGTCCGCCTTTTTCCAGACCCGTGATCAATACGGGGTTCAGGTTGGCGCGTGCAGCATAAACGGCTGCGGTATAACCCGCTGGGCCAGAGCCCAGAATGAGTAACTTACTGTGTTTGGCCGTACTCATGCGTTCCTCAGTTTCATTCGGCTGACATAGCCTGCGATTGTAGGGAATATCCGGCGACAATGACAAGGCTTAGCCAATTTTGTTAACGATAGCTGCAAATGGCGTAGACGATGAACGGCAGTTTTGCCTGGCGAATGCGCCAAAAGGGGGCAAAACTCGGGCTGAATGGGTGCAAAAGTGCAAAAATACTCATTTAAAAACAGATACCCAGCTAACTGTCTGGCATCTTGTCCTGAATTTGGTGATTTTACTTTGACAATCGCCTGCGCTTTTGCGAAAACATTATCAGAAGCGAATAACATTTATCGGAACAAAACAGGTTTTCCTCGCCTGTTTTGCACTTAACGCCGAATAAAAGCAGCCTGATATGGATAATGACGCATGATGTGGACAGACAATATGCGTCATGTCGATAGATTTCAGAACACAGGCTCTGTTAGCTCACTTCAGAAATGCCCCGAACAATGAGCGTTTTCAGGGCGTGGCAGGTAAAGGGAAGGAATTAAGAGAGACAATAATAATGGTAGACAATAAGAAACGCCCCGGAAAAGATCTCGACAGAATTGACAGGAACATTCTGAATGAACTTCAGAAAGATGGTCGCATTTCAAACGTAGAGCTTTCCAAACGCGTAGGCTTATCGCCTACGCCATGTCTTGAACGCGTGCGTCGTCTTGAACGTCAGGGATTTATTCTTGGCTATACCGCGCAGTTGAACCCGCACTACCTTGATGCATCGCTACTGGTATTCGTTGAGATTACTCTGAATCGTGGTGCGCCGGATGTGTTTGAGCAATTTAACGCCGCTGTGCAAAAACTTGAGGAAACTCAAGAGTGTCACCTCGTTTCCGGCGATTTCGACTACCTGCTGAAAACGCGCGTACCTGATATGTCTGCCTACCGTAAGTTGCTGGGTGAAACCCTGTTGCGCCTGCCCGGCGTAAACGACACGCGAACTTACGTGGTGATGGAAGAGGTCAAACAGAGCAATCGACTGGTGATCAAAACCCGCTGATGCGGGGCAGGTGCAAAACCTGTTAGATTTCGGTACACTCCTGTGAATTCATACAGGATCAGCGTCGGGCTCGCCCGGCGCTGTTGCTTCTTACTTTACAGGCACCTGGAGAGTCCTCTTGAGCCAGGAATATACAGAAGATAAAGACGTTTCGTTACAATCGCTGAGCAGTGGACGTCGTCTGCTGGAAGCGTTGCTTATTCTGGTGGCGTTGTTTGCCATCTACCTGATGGTTTCTTTAGTCAGTTTTAACCCTTCCGACCCGAGCTGGTCGCAAACGGCCTGGCATGAACCTATCCACAATATCGGCGGCAGCGTCGGTGCCTGGCTGGCTGACACCTTACTCTTCATCTTTGGTGTGATGGCGTACGCCATTCCGCCCGTCATCCTGGGTCTGTGCTGGATTGCTTTCCGTCAGCGCGACAGCCAGGACTACTTTGACTACTTTGCTGTCGGGCTGCGCTTAATTGGCGTCCTGGCACTGGTGGTGACGACCTGTGGTATGGCGGCGCTAAATGCCGATGATATCTGGTACTTCGCCTCAGGCGGCGTGATTGGTAGCCTGGTGAGTAATGCGATTGCCCCCTGGTTCAGTCCAGCGGGTGGCACGCTTATGCTGCTTTGCGTCTGGGCGGCGGGCATTACCCTTTACACCGGCTGGTCATGGCTCACCATCGCAGAAAGAATTGGTGGCGTGGTGATGGGTGTGCTGACGTTTGCCAGCAACCGTTCACGTCACGATGAACCCTGGCAGGAAGAGGATGACGAGCAGGACGCGCATGAATACGCGGATGTGCCTGAACTGCATGCTGCCGATCAGGATGAAGATGAAGATGTGCTGCTTTCTGCTCCACGTGCAGCCGCCCAGCCTGCGGCGTCACAGCCGGATCCTCTGCTGGCTAAAGCGGCAGCAGCAACCAGCGCGGCGGTAGCGGCAACGGCGGAAGCCGCAGAGGTGACGCTCGCGCCGGCCGCTCCGGTAACGCCTGCCGCTGTTGCAGCGTCTTCTGCGGCGGCATCTGCGCCTGCAGCTATGCCAGCATCGCCGACGGCACAACCCGCGCCTGCGGCCGTGCAGAGCGCGCCAGCATCCTATGGTGCAGCAACGGCTCCGACTCCGGCGCAGAGTGCTTCTGCACCTGCGACCTCACCACCGCTTTATCACTTTGAAATGCCGGACGAGGCCCCGGCTGCGCCGTCGTTCAGTGCTTACGACGACGATGAACCTAAAATGGGGAACTGGCGCGACACACCAGCAATGCCTGCGGCTCCTGCAGCTGCGGCCGCCGTCGCTGCCACTGCGGCCCAGGCGACCACGCGTACTGCCCCTGTTTTCGAT
The DNA here is from genome assembly GCF_014495885.1 of Pantoea sp. MT58. Taxonomy (NCBI): domain Bacteria; kingdom Pseudomonadati; phylum Pseudomonadota; class Gammaproteobacteria; order Enterobacterales; family Erwiniaceae; genus Pantoea; species Pantoea sp. MT58. Next base: position 2,729,921 of record NZ_CP061083.1, on the reverse strand, counting down.
TTAGCCCCTGAAACCAATCCCAACCCGCAGGTTAAGCAGGGCATCGGACCGGCGCTACCGCGTCCTAACCCGGTAAAACTGCCAACCCGTCGTGAGCTGGCCTCTTATGGCATTAAATTGCCTTCTCAGCGCATGGCTGAAGAGAAAGCAAAAACGGAAGAGAGCGAAACGGCCCCGGCTGGATCAGTTTCTGCTGCACCTGATGCTGAAGAGGCGCTGCAGCAGGCTGAACTGCGTCAGGCCTTCCAGTCTGAACAGCAGCAGCGTTATGGCACCAGCTGGCAGCAGGACGAGGAAGATGAGCAGGATGCTCAGCATCAGGATGCACTGGCACGTCAGTTCGCCGAGCAGCAGCAACAGCGCTATGAACCTGAAGTGAAAAAAGATCCGGTATTTAATATTGATACCGCCTCTGCGTTTGATTTTTCACCGATGAAAGATCTGGTGGATGACGGCCCGTCTGAACCGCTGTTTACGATTGCCGCGACGCCAGAACCGGAAGCTCCTGCGGTTTCACACGAACCATGGCAGCAGGTGAGTGAGGTTTCACAACCTCAGGCTCCGGCTCAGGTTCCTGCACCTGACCGCTTTATCCCGGCAGAATCAGATTACAGTACGCCAGCAGCCTCGTCTGAGCCTGTGTATGCAGCACCCTCTGCGCCCGCTTATGGTGCGCCAGTGGCTTCTCAGGCTCCGGCTTATTCTGCTCCCGCTTATGGTTCGCCAGCCGCCGTGCCGGCTCAGCCGGTTGAAGAAGCGAAACCTTCGCTGCATGACAGCCTGATTCATCCGTTCCTGATGCGCCATGAACAGCCTCTGGAGAAACCGTCTACACCACTGCCTTCACTGGATCTGCTGACTGCGCCACCTGAAGAAGAAGAGCCGGTGGACATGTTTTCGCTGGAGCAGACCGCCCGTCTGGTTGAGTCTCGCCTGGGTGATTATCGTGTGAAAGCGGAAGTGGTTGGCATCTCGCCTGGCCCGGTTATTACCCGTTTTGAACTCGACCTGGCACCTGGCGTGAAAGCGGCGCGTATTTCAAACCTGTCGCGTGATTTAGCACGTTCGCTGTCCACGGTTGCGGTTCGTGTGGTGGAAGTGATTCCAGGCAAGCCTTACGTGGGTCTGGAACTGCCTAACAAGCATCGTCAGACAGTCTATCTGCGTGAAGTACTGGATTGCCCTAAATTCCGCGACAATCCGTCACCGCTGGCTGTTGTGCTGGGTAAAGATATTGCGGGTCAGCCTGTCGTCGCCGATCTGGCGAAAATGCCGCACTTACTGGTAGCCGGTACCACCGGTTCCGGTAAATCTGTGGGTGTGAACGCCATGATTATCAGCATGCTTTATAAGGCGACGCCGGAAGAAGTTCGCTTCATCATGATCGACCCGAAAATGCTGGAGCTGTCGGTCTACGAAGGCATCCCACACCTGCTGACCGAAGTCGTCACAGACATGAAAGATGCCGCCAATGCGCTGCGCTGGAGTGTTGGCGAAATGGAGCGTCGCTATAAGCTGATGTCGGCGCTGGGCGTGCGTAATCTGGCAGGTTACAACGAGAAAGTGGAACAGGCTGAAGCGATGGGCCGTCCGATTCCCGATCCGTTCTGGAAGCCGGGCGACAGTATGGATATGACGCCGCCGGTCCTGGAAAAACTGCCTTACATCGTGGTAATGGTCGATGAGTTTGCCGACCTGATCATGGCAGTGGGTAAAAAAGTTGAAGAGTTGATTGCGCGTCTGGCACAGAAAGCCCGAGCCGCAGGTATCCACCTGGTGCTGGCAACACAGCGCCCATCCGTGGATGTGATTACTGGCCTGATCAAAGCGAACATCCCGACGCGTATCGCCTTTACCGTGTCGAGCAAGATTGACTCACGTACCATTCTCGATCAGGGCGGCGCGGAGTCACTGCTGGGGATGGGTGACATGCTCTATATGCCGCCAAACTCCTCCCTGCCTATTCGTGTGCACGGTGCCTTTGTTCGTGACCAGGAAGTGCATGCCGTGGTTCAGGACTGGAAAGCGCGTGGACGTCCGCAATATATCGACAGCATTACCGCGGGCGAAGAGAGCGAAAGTGCCGGTGGCATCGACAGTGATGAAGAGCTCGATCCGCTGTTCGACCAGGCAGTCGGCTTTGTGGTTGATAAACGTCGAGCATCGATTTCAGGCGTTCAGCGTCAGTTCCGCATTGGTTATAACCGTGCGGCACGTATCATTGAGCAGATGGAAGCGCAGGGCATTGTCTCTGCACCAGGCCACAATGGTAACCGTGAAGTCCTGTCTCCGCCCCCACACGACATGTAGCAGTTAAATGTTTTGAAACACTACTCACTGAGCCAGTTCCGACTGGCTCATTGTTTTTTATACGGTTAAGCCCCATATCTGAATCAGCTTTCGGTTTTTTCTTCTGTTCTGATGGCGGAACGGCGACCAGGCTTAATGCAGTTATCGATGGGAACGTTTAAATAAGGAATTGAAGCAGATGAAATTACGCGTAATCGCTCTGGGCCTGTTGGCCACCTTTTCTTCAGCCAGCGTATTGGCTGATGCTTCCAGTGATCTGCAGCAGCGCCTGAATAAGGTCAGCAGCTTCCACGCCAGCTTCACGCAAAAAGTGACCGACAGCAGCGGCGCCAATGTGCAGGACGGCGAAGGCGAGTTGTGGGTTAAACGTCCCAGCCTGTTTAACTGGCACATGACCGCACCGGACGAAAGTATCATCATCTCCGACGGCAAATCGCTTTGGTTCTACAACCCGTTTGTTGAACAGGCTACTGTCAGCCTGCTGCAGAATGCCACCAGCAACACGCCGTTTATGCTGATTGCCCGTAACCAGTCAAACGACTGGAAGCAATACAACATCAAACAGCAGGGTGACAATTTCGAACTGACGCCGAAAAACAGCGACGGCAACCTGAAACAGTTCACTATTCAGGTGACGTCCAGCGGCACCATTAACCGCTTCAGCGCGATTGAGCAGGATGGTCAGCGCAGCGATTACCAGCTGAAAAGCCAGCAGAATGGCGCGATCAGCCCGGATAAATTCACGTTCACACCGCCAAAAGGCGTGACGGTGGACGACCAACGTCAGTGAGGTCACGGTGAGTAACCTGTCCCTGGATTTTTCCACCGAGAATTTCAAACCTCTGGCCGCACGTATGCGGCCAGAAACGTTGAAACAGTACATTGGTCAGCAGCATCTGCTGGGCGCGGGTAAACCGCTGCCGCGTGCGATTGAAGCCGGGCATCTGCATTCAATGATCTTATGGGGACCGCCCGGGACCGGCAAAACCACGCTGGCTGAGATCATCGCGCATTACGGTAATGCCGATGTGGAGCGTATCTCTGCAGTGACCTCCGGCGTAAAAGAGATCCGTGAAGCGATTGAGCGTGCCCGACAGAACAAACATGCCGGACGGCGCACTATTCTGTTTGTGGACGAGGTCCATCGGTTCAACAAGAGCCAGCAGGATGCTTTTCTGCCCCATATTGAAGATGGCACCATCACCTTTATTGGTGCCACCACCGAAAATCCCTCTTTCGAACTTAACTCCGCATTGCTGTCACGCGCCCGCGTTTACCTGCTGAAATCACTGACGCTCGAAGATATTGAGCAGGTGCTGGATCAGGCGATGCAGGATAAAGCGCGAGGTTATGGCGAGAGTGACATCGTGCTGCCGGATAATACCCGCAGGATGATTGCTGAACTGGTTAATGGTGATGCACGCCGGGCATTGAATACGCTGGAAATGATGGCAGATATGGCCGAAACCACCGCCTCAGGTCAGCGTGAACTGACGCCTCAGTTGCTTAACGAAGTCTCGGGTGAGCGATCCGCGCGTTTTGATAACAAAGGCGATCGTTTTTACGATCTGATTTCGGCGCTGCACAAATCGGTTCGCGGCTCCGCGCCAGATGCAGCGCTCTACTGGTATGCGCGCATCATCACCGCAGGCGGCGATCCGCTCTATGTGGCTCGCCGGCTGCTGGCTATCGCCTCCGAAGATGTCGGCAATGCCGATCCACGCGGTATGCAGGTGGCGATTGCAGCCTGGGATTGCTTCACGCGCGTGGGTCCGGCAGAAGGGGAGCGCGCCATCGCTCAGGCCATTGTTTATCTGGCCTGTGCGCCGAAAAGTAACGCGGTCTATAACGCCTTTAAAGCCGCGATGCGTGATGCGCGTGATAATCCTGATTACGATGTGCCGGAACATCTGCGCAACGCGCCGACTAAGCTGATGAAAGAGATGGGGCTGGGCAAAGAGTACCGTTATGCTCATGATGAAACCAACGCCTATGCTGCCGGTGAAGTCTATTTTCCAAAGGAACTGGCCAGCACGCGCTATTACACGCCAACCCAGCGCGGGCTTGAGGGTAAGATTGGTGAAAAGCTAAGCTGGCTGGCTGAGCAGGATCAAAATAGCCCGACAAAACGCTACCGCTGAAACAGACCTTACGGTAATGTGGGCAATGTTTTCAACGCATTCCACAGGAATGCGTCCCTTCTTTCAACCAACTTTTTATACACAGGATAAGCATGCTCGATCCCAATCTGCTGCGTAACGAGCCAGACGCAGTCGCAGAAAAACTGGCACGCCGGGGATACAAACTGGATGTGGAAACGCTGCGTTCGCTTGAAGAGCGTCGCAAAGTACTGCAGGTGGAAACAGAAAATTTGCAGGCAGAGCGTAACTCCCGATCCAAATCCATCGGTCAGGCCAAAGCACGTGGGGAAGACATCGAGCCGCTGCGCCAGGAAGTGAATGCGCTGGGCGAACGCCTGGATGCCGCTAAAGCAGAACTGGACGAACTGCAGAATCAAATCCGTGACTTCGCGCTGGCAATGCCGAACATTCCGGCAGACGAAGTGCCGCTGGGCAAAGATGACAGCGAAAACCAGGAAGTGAGCCGCTGGGGTACGCCGCGCGAGTTCAGTTTCCAGGTTAAAGATCACGTTGAGCTGGGTGAAGCGGCTAAAGGCCTGGATTTTGCGGCTGCCGTGAAACTGACCGGTTCGCGCTTTGTTGTCATGCAGGGGCAGATTGCCCGCCTGCACCGTGCACTGAGTCAGTTTATGATTGACCTGCACACTGAGCAGCATGGCTACCTTGAAACCTCCGTGCCTTACCTGGTTAACCACGCAACCCTTTACGGTACCGGACAGTTGCCTAAGTTTGGCGAAGACCTGTTCCACACCCGTCCGCTGGAAGAGGAGTCAGACAGCAGCAACTATGCACTGATTCCTACCGCGGAAGTGCCGCTGACCAACCTGGTGCGTGACGAGATCCTCGAAGAGGATACCCTGCCGGTTAAACTCACCGCACATACACCGTGCTTCCGTTCCGAAGCGGGTTCTTACGGTCGTGATACACGCGGTCTGATCCGTATGCACCAGTTCGACAAAGTTGAGATGGTGCAGATCGTTACCCCGGAACAGTCTATGGAGGCGCTTGAAGAGCTGACCGGCCACGCTGAAAAAGTTCTGCAGCTGCTGAACCTGCCATACCGCAAGGTTTTACTCTGTACCGGCGATATGGGTTTCGGAGCGACTAAAACCTACGATCTGGAAGTCTGGTTACCGGCGCAGAACACCTACCGCGAGATCTCATCCTGTTCCAACATGGGTGATTTCCAGGCGCGTCGTATGCAGGCGCGTTGCCGTAACAAACAGGATAAGAAGCCGCGTCTGGTTCATACCCTGAACGGTTCAGGTCTGGCCGTCGGCCGTACCCTGGTGGCAGTGCTGGAAAACTATCAGCAGGAAGATGGTCGTATCGCCGTACCGGAAGTTTTACGCCCTTACATGAAGGGCGTCGAAATTATCGGCTAAGCAATCAGGCATCTTAAGACCCGGCCATGGCCGGGTTTTTTTATGTCCTGCATCTGAAAAATAGGATTTATGTCGCGCTGATTTAATCACAAATAAACGTTATCGATAACAGATGTGCTGGAGTGCTTAAAAACCTAATTTTTCATAGAGATAGCATTTAGCCGCATGTCGCCCAAGACGATTGTAACCCACTGAAGATTAGTAAATTAAATTGTCGGCCAGCAAAATGTGCTGCCGTTAAATTCCTTCCATTGACTTTAAAAAAGCTAATGGCAAACTGCGCGCAATTTCCTTCATTTGCTCTGGTTTCTATCCCCTATGTCAACCTGGTCACGCCCCGTGATACTGCTGCTTTGCGGCCTGATGTTAATGACTGTCGCAATTGCCGTGCTGAATACGCTCGTTCCACTGTGGCTGACGCATGACTTACTGACAACCTGGCAGGTGGGTATAGTAAGTTCGTCTTATTACACCGGTAATCTCGCAGGCACGCTGCTGGCTGGCTGGTTAATCAGACAGTACGGCTTCAATCGCAGCTATTACCTGGCTACCGTGATGTTTGCCGTCGCGACCCTGTGCCTGGCGATGATGTCGGGCTTCTGGGCCTGGAGTTCAATGCGATTCATCGCGGGTGTCGGCTGTGCGCTGATGTGGGTGGTGGTTGAGAGCGCACTTCTGTGCAGCGGCACGGTGCGTAATCGCGGACAACTGCTGGCGGCCTACATGGTTGTCTATTACATCGGTACTGTGACCGGCCAGTTACTGGTCAGCAAACTCTCTACGGAATTACTCAGCGTGATCCCGTGGGTAACCTCGCTGGTCTTCTGCGCCGTGCTGCCGCTGGTCTTTACCCGCGTTTCCAGTAATGGTGAAGCGACAGAGGCGGCTCCGGCCCGCATCTGGCCGATGCTGCGTCGTCGTAGTTCCCGCCTGGGTATTAATGGCTGCATCATCTCTGGCATCCTTCTGGGCTCGCTTTATGGCCTGATGCCGCTTTACCTGTCACATCAGGGAATGAGTGACGCAAATGTCGGTTACTGGATGGCGTTGCTGGTCAGCGCAGGTATTGTGGGCCAGTGGCCCGTTGGCCGCCTGGCCGATCGTTTTGGTCGCATGCTGGTGCTACGGGTTCAGGTTTTTGTCGTTATCCTGGGCGCGATGGCCATGTTGACCAATGCCGCGATGGCGCCTGCGCTGTTTGTGCTGGGCCTGGCAGGCTTCACACTCTATCCGGTGGCGATGTCCTGGGCTTGTGAGACGGTCGCCCACCATGAGCTGGTTGCAATGAACCAGGCGTTGCTGATGAGTTATACCGTAGGCAGTCTGGCAGGACCGGCAATGACCTCTGTTCTGATGCAGAATTATTCTGACCAGCTATTGTTCGTGATGATCGCGGCTGTGGCGCTGATTTATCTGGTTATGCTGCTGCGCAAAACGAATCATCAGGCTACGCCAGTGGCACATGCCTGATCGCCATTTGGCCAAAAGGGAGCATTAAGCTCCCTTTTTTGTGGCCGATTGTTAGTACATCACTTCGTGGCCGTAACTGGCGAGAATGTTTTTCACGCGCTCCATCGTCTCTTTACCCGGCGGCTTTACGCCATCCAGCTTGTACTCTTCACCCATCGCAATCCATTTATGCTTACCCAGTTCGTGATAGGGCAGCAATTCAATCTTCTCAACGTTCTGCATATCACGGGTGAATTCGCCCAGGCGATGCGCGGTGTCATCGTCATCGGAATAGCCCGGTACGACAACGAAACGGATCCAGGTTCTCTTGCCTTTTTTCTGCAGATAACGGGCAAAGTCCAGGGTACGGTGATTAGAGACCCCCACCAGAATCTGATGCACATCGTCATTCATCTGTTTCAGGTCGAGCATCACTAAGTCAGTAACATCAAGCAGTTCATCGATCACCGGATCATAGCGGCGTACGAAACCGTTCGTGTCGAGACAGGTATGAATGCCTTCCGCTTTACAGGCGCGAAACCAGTCGCGCACAAATTCAGCCTGAAGAATCGCTTCACCACCAGAGGCCGTAACACCGCCGCCAGAGGCGTTCATAAAATGGCGATAGGAAAGCACATCCGCCATCAGCGCTTCAACGCTGATCTCTTTGCCGCCGTGGGTATCCCAGGTGTCGCGGTTGTGGCAGTAGAGGCAGCGCATCAGGCAGCCCTGAAAGAAGGTGATAAAACGGATGCCGGGACCATCGACGGTGCCGCAGGATTCAAATGAGTGGATACGACCGTTAACTGACATTGCGATGTGTTCTCCAGTAAGTCTGCCGGGACAGACGGCGCAATCTCTGTTGCGCTCAGGGCAGGAAATCGATTCTGGTGGGAACCTTGATAAAGATGACCAACAAAACAGACTTTTAAGGAAAAGGCTCCGCGAGGAGCCTTTTTATATCGGGTTGAGCCGTGATTACAGTGACTGTGTGAAGGTACGGGTAATCACATCCTGCTGCTGCTCTTTAGTCAGGGAGTTAAAGCGCACAGCATAACCGGAAACGCGGATGGTCAGCTGCGGATACTTCTCTGGATGCTCCATCGCGTCCAGCAGCATTTCACGGTTCATGACATTGACGTTAAGGTGCTGACCGCCTTCGATGCTCGCTTCATGATGGAAGTAACCATCCATCAGACCGGCAAGGTTAGTTTTACGCACGTTATCATCTTTACCCAGCGCGTTTGGCACGATTGAGAAGGTATAAGAGATGCCATCTTTCGCATAGGCAAACGGCAGTTTCGCGACGGAAGTCAGTGAAGCCACCGCACCTTTCTGGTCACGGCCATGCATTGGGTTAGCACCGGGTCCAAACGGTGCACCAGCACGACGTCCATCCGGTGTGTTACCGGTTTTCTTACCATACACCACGTTTGAGGTGATGGTCAGAACAGACTGTGTCGGCACGGCATTACGATAGGTGGTCAGCTGCTGAATTTTCTTCATGAAGCGTTCAACCAGATCGCAGGCCAGGTCATCAACGCGGGAGTCGTTGTTACCGAACTGTGGATATTCACCTTCGATGTCGAAGTCGATCGCCAGACCATCTTCATCACGAATCGGTTTCACTTTGGCATATTTAATCGCAGACAGTGAATCCGCAGCAACGGAGAGACCAGCGATGCCACACGCCATGGTGCGATAGACGTCACGGTCATGCAGGGCCATCAGCGCTGCTTCGTAGCTGTACTTATCATGCATGTAGTGAATGATGTTCAGCGAAGTCACATACTGTTTTGCCAGCCAGTCCATGAAGTGATCCATACGCTCCATGACGGTGTCGAAGTCCAGCACATCATCGCTGATTTTGTCGCCTTTCGGTCCAACCTGCATTTTCAGTTTTTCATCCACGCCGCCGTTGATTGCGTAGAGCAGGGTTTTCGCCAGGTTGGCACGTGCACCAAAGAACTGCATTTGTTTGCCGACAATCATCGGGCTGACGCAACAGGCGATGGCGTAGTCATCATTGTCGAAATCAGGACGCATCAGGTCATCGTTCTCATACTGCAGAGATGAGGTGTCGATTGAGACTTTAGCGGCATATTTTTTGAAATTAATTGGCAGTTTTTCTGACCACAGAATGGTCATGTTCGGCTCAGGTGAAGGACCCATGGTGTACAGGGTATTCAGGAAGCGGAAGGTACTTTTTGAAACCAGAGTACGGCCATCAACGCCCATACCTGCCAGTGATTCGGTTGCCCAGATTGGGTCACCTGAGAACAGCTCATCATATTCAGGAGTACGCAGGAAGCGAACCATACGCAGTTTCATGACCAGATGGTCAATCAGTTCCTGTGCCTGTTCTTCAGTCAGTTTACCGGCTTTAAGGTCACGCTCGATGTAAACATCCAGGAAGGTTGAGACGCGGCCAAAGGACATGGCAGCACCGTTTTGTGATTTAACGGCAGCAAGGTAGCCATAATAAGTCCACTGTACGGCTTCAACGGCATTGGTTGCCGGGCCCGAAATGTCGTGGCCATATTTCGCGGCCATCTCTTTAATCTGCGCCAGCGCACGATGCTGATCCGAGATCTCTTCACGCAGACGAATGGTCGCTTCCAGATTCATGCCATTCTCTAAATCGTTCTGCAGAGAGGCGAACTGGGAGAATTTATCCGCCATCAGGAAATCGATGCCGTAGAGAGCCACGCGACGATAGTCACCGATGATGCGGCCACGTCCATAGGCATCGGGTAAACCGGTCAGGATACCTGATTTACGGCAGCGCATGATGTCCGGGGTGTAAACGTCGAACACGCCCTGATTATGCGTTTTACGGTATTCGGTGAAGATTTTTTTCAGTGAAGGATCGAGTTCACGGCCATAGACTTTGCATGAACCTTCGACCATTTTGATGCCGCCAAAAGGAATCAGCGCGCGTTTTAATGGTGCCTCAGTCTGCAGACCAACGATTTTTTCCAGCGACTTATTGATGTAGCCTGCGTCGTGCGAGGTAATCGTTGAGGCGAGGTCGGTGTCGAAGTCAACTGGCGCGTGGGTGCGGTTTTCAATTTTGATGCCTTCCAGCACGCTTTCCCACAGTTTAGTGGTCGCTTCAGTTGCGCCCGCCAGGAACGACTCATCACCTTCATAAGGAGTGTAGTTTTTCTGAATGAAGTCGCGCACATTGACGCTATTCTGCCATTCGCCTTCAGCAAATCCTTCCCATGCTGAAGCCAGTTTTGCATTAAGTTCGGTCATAATATACCTGCCTTATATGAAGAGACTTTACGGTCGGGCACAGTCAACGTCCTGTGCCGTCAAAATGTGTTTAATGGACCTGGTCACCTTTACGGAGATAGATAACCCAGTAGGTCAACCCAACCAGAATGCCGCCGCCAATGATGTTGCCAATGGTCACAGGAATCAGGTTGTCGAGAATAAAGTTGCTCACGGTAAGCGAGTGAAACTGTGCCGCCGTGGTGCCAGCAGCCTGCCAGAATTCAGGTGCCGCGAAGTCGCGAATGACAATGGCATAAGGAATCAGAAACATATTGGCGATGCTGTGCTCGAAACCGCTGGCGACAAACATGCCAACAGGCAAAATCATTACCACCAGCTTATCGGTCAGGGTACGGCCGGAGTAACTCATCCAGACGGCGAGGCAGACCAGCAAATTCGCCAGCGTACCCAGACAAACCGCTTCGATGAATGTGTGATGCATTTTGTGATCGGCGGTTTCCAGGACATTCAATCCCCAGGCGCCATTCGCGACCATATGCTGTCCGGCAAACCACATCAGGGCGACAAAGAAGAGGGCACCTGCAAGGTTACCGGCGTAAACGTTAATCCAGTTGCGGGCCAGCTGTCCCCAGCTGATGCGGCCACTGGCTTTGGCGACGACGATTAAGACAGTAGAAGTAAAGAGGTCAGCGCCACACACGACGACCAGCATCAGGCCGAGTGAGAAACAGACACCGCCAATCAGTTTGGCTATGCCATAGGGCATCGTGCCGCTGCCGGTGGTCGCTGTAATATAAAAAACGAATGCGATGGAGATAAATACGCCAGCGTTTATCGCCAGAAAGAAGGTGGTGAAGGGATGTTTGGTTGCTTTATAGATACCGGCGTCTTCGGCCACTTTCGCCATTGCGGCTGGTAATAAAAGATTAAAAGGGTTGTCAGTTTTCACACTAACTTACTCCAGAAGTTGTCTGGAAAAATACTAACAAAGGAGTATAGGTCAGGAATTGATATGGATCATGTTTGCCGACGTGGCAGCCTGTAAATCGCAGAGGAAAAGCGAAATAAATCTCTAACTGTTTGAAATTATTTATTTAAATAAATTTTAAAAATGCAAAATTTTTTTAATGTAAAAAGACTTACCCTTTTGAAGGGCCTGCCTGATGAGTAATTAATGGCTGATATGTTAATTAAAATGATTTGATGTAATTGAATGGATTTTAATACAGCTAATGTTCCACAAGGAAGGCAGAAAATTATGGCACCAGAAAACTCCGGTGCCATGTTAATCCTCTTTTTGGCTCAGTCGCGTTATAACTTACGCATTTTTCCAGTAGAGACGCTTAGCCGCCTGCAGTTTTTCGTAAGCAGCAAGCAGGGACTGATGGGCCGGGAATGCCTGCAGTTCATCATCAACGGCCTGCAGGCCGTTAAATGGATGTTCACCACTGATGGCGGCTGAGGCTGCTTCCATCGCGCTTTCACCGTACATACGCAGGAAGGCGTGATGATACTGCAGCGGATCACGCTCATCTTCCATTGCCAGTAACAGCAGAGTCTGCAGGCAACGATAGTAGTTAGCCCGCTCTGGCGTAAAGATGGAGCTGTTAAACTCCATTGTCCACTCTGTCCATATCAGTGCCTGATCCAGATCGCCACCCGCCAGCGCCAGCATCGCTTTTAATTCGCCAACACGCAGTGTGTACCAGCCGTTGTCTTTACCGGTTGCCAGACCCAGCAGTTCGCGAACGCGAGTGAAGTCGTCAAAACCTTCATCATCAAGCTGTCCAATCAGATCCAGATACTCTTCCGGATTCCAGTTGCTTTCAGGCAGGGCCAGCAGGGTTTCACGAATGCCAGCGCCCATGCTGTTATTCGCCAGGAAGAGATCTTCGGCAGGGTAGATATCAGACATCCCCGGTACGATGATGCGGCAGGCATAGACACCCAGATGCTCGTAGTCAGCAATATAGACTTCCTGATCTTCCGAGGCAAAGATGGCCATCAGTGTGGAGAATTCCTGCTCGGTGCTGCCTGCAAATGACCAGTCAACAAAGGGATAGTCCGCTGTTTCTTTAAACAGATCCCATGAGATAAGACCGCTTGAATCAATGAAATGGGTCTCCAGATTGGCATGTTCAGCGACTTCTTCATCATCAAAAGTCGGTGGCGTGAACACATCAAGATCTTTCAGGCTTCGGCCCTGCAGCAGCTCAGTGACAGTTCGTTCCAGTGCCACACCAAAATCGGGGTGGGCACCAAAGGAGGCAAAACAGGTTCCGTTGGTCGGGTTAAACAGCACCACACAAATCACCGGATATTTACCGCCCAGCGAGGCGTCATAAGCGAAAATCGGGAAGCCTTCCGCTTCAAGGCGGGCAATCGCTTCGATCACCTCCGGATAACGCTGCATTACCTCATCAGGAATCGCAGGCAGGCTGATTGCTTCCGCGATGATGCGGTTCTTGATGTAGCGCTCAAACACTTCGGAGAGGCCCTGAACACGCGCTTCATTCGCGGTGTTTCCTGCGGACATGCCATTTGAGACATAGAGGTTGCCGATGATATTCATCGGGATGTAAACAGTTTGCTGATCCGACTGGCGGGTAAACGGCAGGGCGCAGATACCGCGCTCAGCATTGCCAGACTGCAGATCAATCAGGCCGGAAGCCGTCAGAGCATTGTCAGGATCGTAAAACGCGTTCAGGCGCGCATCCAGAATGCCTTCAGGTAAGGAATCATCCTCAGGTAACGCGAACCATTTTTCATTGGGATAGTGAACAAAGTCGCCGTTCGCGATCTTTTTGCCCAGCCAGAAGTCAGCAAAAAAGTAGTTAGTTGAGAGACGCTCAAAATATTCGCCCAGTGCAGAGGCCAGCGCAGCTTTTTTACTGGCGCCCTTGCCGTTGGTAAAGCAGAGCGGGCAATCGCGGTCGCGGATATGCACTGACCAGACATGGGGAACAGGATTCAGCCAGGAAGCTTCTTCAATGTTAAAGCCGAGATCCTGCAGCTTGTTCTGGAAACGCGCAATGGAGTCTTCCAGTGCGGCATCTTTGCCCGGGATAAATGTTTGCGTCATAGTGCCGCTCTCTCTGTTGTCATGGGGTGCGTAAAGCGCGCAATGATACGGATTTTGCTTACAGACCGCTATCAGGGCGGGACATTTTTACGGGCTTAGTTTTTATCACATCGGCTCTCAGGCCAAACGTGGATTAATGGTGCTGGATGAAGCCTCACAAAATTCCGCGCTGGTTTGCATTGGTAACATAACCTCCGGCGAGGCATATTCAGAAAATGTGACCGCGCCCTGATTTATGATTGCAGCTATCAGTATGCAGTGATAAAACCGAATGGTTATTCATAACCGTTCGATATGACAGTGGTGAGGGGAAATGACGCAAGTTTATAATTTTAGCTCTGGCCCGGCGATGCTACCGGTTGAAGTCCTTCGTCGTGCAGAACAGGAACTGACGAACTGGCGCGGTCTGGGTACCTCTGTAATGGAGATCAGTCACCGCAGTAAAGAGTTTATTCAGGTAGCTGAAGAAGCAGAGCAGGACTTCCGTGATCTGCTAAAAATACCGGCCAATTACAAAGTTTTATTCTGTCATGGCGGCGCGCGCGCGCAGTTTGCTGCTGTACCCGGTAATCTGCTGGGTCAGGCGACAACTGCTGACTATGTTGATGGCGGCTACTGGGCGCATAGCGCAATAAAAGAAGCGGAAAAGTATTGTTCCCCACGCACGCTGGATGTCAAAACAACCCGCGACGGTAAACGCGCTATCCTGCCGATGAGCGAATGGGCGGTAAGTGAGGCATCCGCTTACCTGCATTTTTGCCCGAATGAAACCATTGATGGCATCGCCATTGATGAACAGCCTGACTTCGGCAGTAAAACCGTTGTTGCTGATTTCTCCTCTACCATTCTGTCTCGTCCGATCGATGTGAGTCGTTATGGCGTGATTTATGCGGGTGCGCAGAAAAATGTAGGCCCGGCCGGATTAACGCTGGTGGTTGTGCGTGAAGATCTGCTGGGCCAGGCGCATGCCTCAGTGCCTTCAATCCTCGATTACAAAGTACTGGCCGATAACGATTCGATGTTTAACACCCCACCGACGTTTGCATGGTATCTGTCGGGGCTGGTATTTAAATGGCTGAAAGAGAAGGGCGGTGTCGCTGAAATTGATCGTATTAATCAGGCAAAATCTGACCTGCTTTATGGCGTTATCGATCACAGTGGTTTTTACCGTAATGATGTGGCGACAGAAAACCGTTCACGCATGAACATTCCTTTCCAGCTGGCGGATGCGTCACTGGATGCGCTGTTCCTGGAAGAGTCATTTAAGGCGGGATTGCATGCGCTTAAAGGACATCGTGTAGTAGGCGGTATGCGCGCCTCTATCTATAATGCGATGCCGCTGGAAGGTGTGAAAGCGCTGACCGATTTCATGGTCGATTTTGAACGTCGCCACGGCTGATTATTAAAATATCAGCACTAATGCTGATGCCAGACCTCGTCACACGGCGAGGTCTCTGTATTTTTGAGGATTTCGTTTCACATGCAGGACTCCCTGACTCTCCAACCCATTTCGCGTGTCGATGGCACCGTGAACCTGCCAGGTTCTAAGAGCGTTTCTAATCGCGCATTGCTGCTGGCTGCGCTGGCTAAAGGCACTACCCGTCTCACCAACCTGCTCGACAGCGACGATGTAAAGCATATGCTGAATGCGCTGACCGCGCTGGGCGTAAGCTATACGCTTTCAGACGATCGTACCGTGTGTGAAGTCACGGGGAATGCAGGACCACTGAACGCATCTCAACCGCTGTCACTGTTTCTGGGCAACGCCGGCACCGCTATGCGTCCATTGGCCGCAGCACTTTGCCTGGGCGAGCACGATATCGAACTGACCGGCGAACCCCGCATGAAAGAGCGTCCAATCGGGCATCTGGTCGATGCGCTTCGTCAGGGTGGCGCAACCATTGAGTACCTGGAAAACGAAAACTATCCGCCGCTGCGTTTACGCGGTGGTTTTACCGGCGGTGATGTCAGTGTGGATGGCAGTGTTTCCAGTCAGTTCCTGACGGCGCTGCTGATGACCGCGCCGCTGGCGCAGCAGGATACCTGCATCACGATTAAAGGTGATTTGGTTTCCAAACCTTACATCGACATTACGCTCAATCTTATGCAGTGCTTTGGCGTCGACGTTGAGAATCAGAGCTATCAGCGTTTCCTGATTAAGGGACAGCAGCAGTATCAGTCACCGGGCGATTACCTGGTGGAAGGTGATGCCTCTTCCGCTTCTTATTTCCTGGCGGCTGCAGCCATAAAAGGCGGAACGGTCCGGGTCACCGGTATCGGACGCCAGAGTATGCAGGGTGACATTCGGTTTGCTGACGTGCTGGAAAAGATGGGTGCTGCGATCGAATGGGGCGATGATTACATTGCCTGTACGGCTGGAAAGCTGCAGGCCATTGATATGGACATGAACCATATCCCGGATGCTGCAATGACCATTGCCACCACGGCGCTGTTTGCAGAAGGCACCACCCAGTTACGTAATATTTATAACTGGCGGGTAAAAGAGACCGATCGATTGAGCGCAATGGCGACAGAGCTGCGTAAAGTCGGCGCGGAAGTCGAAGAGGGTCATGACTACATCCGTATTACCCCACCTGCGACGCTAAAGCATGCTGATATTGGCACCTACAATGATCACCGTATGGCAATGTGCTTTTCTCTGGTAGCACTGTCAGATACGCCAGTGACCATTCTTGATCCTGGCTGTACAGCTAAAACCTTCCCGGACTACTTCGTTCAGCTGGCTAAAATCAGCCAGAGCGCCTGATATCTCTCTCTTCCGGTGCGGTTCCGCACCGGATCTCCCCGGATTTAATCTGGCTGTAACGGCCCAGCGATCCTCTGAATTAACTAAAATTACGAACCCGGTTAGTGCGAAACAGTAACCAAGCCGCGCTATGCAGCGTATAATGCGAGTCATTAATGGTGACCGAAAGGTCAGGAAGCACGCAGCAACAGGAGGGAATAATGACAGTAACTGCCCCGGTCATAACTATTGATGGGCCAAGTGGAGCGGGAAAAGGAACACTGTGTAAAGCGATGGCAGAATCGCTGCAGTGGCATCTGCTGGACTCCGGTGCTATTTATCGCGTGCTGGCATTAGCCGCGTTGCATCATCAGGTCGACATCGAATCTGAAGAAGCGCTTGTGCCGATTGCTGCACACCTCGATGTGCGCTTTGTGTCACAAAATGGTGACATGCAGGTCATCCTTGAAGGTGAAGATGTTACCGGTGAAATCCGTACTCAGGAGGTCAGCAACACCGCGTCACGTGTTGCCGCGTTTCCACGGGTGCGCGAAGCGTTATTACGCCGCCAGCGCGGTTTCCGCGAGCTGCCGGGATTAATTGCTGATGGACGAGACATGGGCACCGTGGTTTTCCCGGAGGCGCCAGTGAAAATTTTCCTGGATGCCAGTCCGGAAGAACGTGCTCAGCGCCGTATGCTACAGTTGCAGGACAATGGCTTTAATGTTAACTTTGACCGCCTTTTAGCCGAGATAAAAGAACGCGACGACCGCGATCGCAACCGCGCAATCGCACCTTTAGTAGCCGCTGGCGATGCACTGGTTCTGGACTCTACCGAGATGTCTATCGATCAAGTCATCGAAAAAGCGCTACACTATGCCCGCGAGAAGCTGGGTATTACGGCTTAACTGAATTTATCACCCTGTACCATGGATCAGGTGCCGGGCATGTGAAACAACCCCATCCGACATGAAGTCAGATGGACGTTAAATTGAAGAATCCTGAAGATTATCAATATGACTGAATCTTTTGCTCAACTATTTGAAGAATCCTTAAAAACAATCGAAACCCGCCCGGGTTCTATCGTTCGTGGCATCGTCGTTTCTATCGACAAAGATGTCGTTCTGGTTGATGCGGGTCTGAAATCTGAATCTGCAATTCCTGCAGAGCAGTTCAAGAACGCAGCCGGCGAACTGGAAATCCAGGTAGGCGACGAAGTTGATGTTGCTCTGGATGCAGTGGAAGACGGCTTCGGTGAAACCCTGCTGTCCCGTGAGAAAGCGAAGCGCCATGAAGCATGGATCACGCTGGAGAAAGCTTACGAAGACGCTGAAACTGTTACCGGTGTTATCAACGGCAAAGTTAAAGGCGGCTTCACAGTTGAGCTCAACGGTATCCGTGCGTTCCTGCCAGGTTCACTGGTAGATGTGCGTCCGGTGCGCGATACGCTGCACCTGGAAGGCAAAGAGCTTGAATTCAAAGTGATCAAGCTGGATCAGAAACGCAACAACGTCGTGGTTTCACGTCGTGCGGTTATCGAATCCGAAAACAGCGCAGAGCGCGATCAGCTGCTGGAAAACCTGCAGGAAGGCATGGAAGTTAAAGGTATCGTTAAGAACCTCACTGACTACGGTGCATTCGTTGATCTGGGCGGCGTTGATGGCCTGCTGCACATCACTGACATGGCATGGAAACGCGTTAAGCATCCAAGCGAAATCGTTAACGTGGGCGACGAAATCACCGTTAAGGTGCTGAAGTTCGACCGCGAGCGTACCCGTGTTTCTCTGGGTCTGAAGCAGCTGGGCGAAGATCCATGGGTTGCTATCGCTAAACGCTATCCGGAAGGCACCCGCCTGACCGGTCGTGTTACCAACCTGACTGATTACGGCTGCTTCGTGGAAATCGAAGAAGGCGTTGAAGGTCTGGTACACGTGTCTGAAATGGACTGGACCAACAAAAACATCCATCCGTCTAAAGTTGTTAACGTAGGCGATGTTGTTGAAGTTATGGTTCTGGACATTGACGAAGAGCGTCGTCGTATCTCCCTGGGTCTGAAGCAGTGTAAATCTAACCCATGGCAGCTGTTCGCTGAGACGCACAACAAAGGCGATCGTGTTGAAGGTAAAATTAAGTCAATCACTGACTTCGGTATCTTCATCGGCCTGGATGGCGGCATCGACGGTCTGGTTCACCTGTCTGACATCTCCTGGAACGCGACTGGCGAAGAAGCCGTTCGTGAGTACAAAAAAGGCGACGAAATCGCTGCCGTTGTACTGCAGGTTGATGCAGAGCGCGAGCGTATCTCTCTGGGCGTTAAACAGCTGGCAGAAGATCCGTTCAACAACTACATCACTTTGAACAAGAAAGGTGCCATCGTCACCGGTAAAGTGACTGCAGTTGATGCTAAAGGTGCTACAGTTGAATTAGCAGACGGCGTTGAGGGTTACCTGCGCGCTTCTGAAGCTTCACTGGACCGCATTGAAGATGCAACTCTGGTTCTGAACGTTGGCGACGACGTTGAAGCTAAGTTCACCGGCGTTGATCGTAAAAACCGTGTCGTAAGCCTGTCTGTCCGTGCGAAAGACCAGGCTGATGAGAAAGAAGCTATCAATACTGTTAACACCAAACAGGAAGAAGGCAATTTCTCTAGCGCTATGGCTGAAGCGTTCAAAGCGGCTAAAGGCGAGTAATCGACCTGAAGCACCGGGTGGGCAACCACCCGGTTTCGGTAAAAGCTGTCATACATTCCTGTAGGGATAAACCGGAGGTTACATGACCAAGTCAGAACTGATCGAAAGACTGGCGGGACAGCATACTCATATACCGGCGAAAGTCGTTGAGGATGCAGTCAAAGAGATGCTTGAGCACATGGCCACTACGCTGGCACAGGGCGAGCGCATCGAAATCCGGGGATTCGGCAGCTTTTCTTTGCACTATCGCGCTCCGCGTACTGGACGTAACCCGAAAACGGGTGACAAAGTGGATCTGGAAGGTAAATACGTTCCCCACTTTAAGCCAGGCAAAGAGCTGCGCGATCGCGCAAACATCTACGGCTAAGCCGATACCGAACCCAATAAACGACATCTCCGGATGTCGTTTTTTTTTGCCTGCTATTCAGGCTGAGCACTGATATCCAGATTACTGTCGTCAACACTGCAAGGCCGCATTCTGTTTGTGAGGGCGCTCCAGCCTGCCTGATTGTTCCCTGTTAGTTTCACCTCAATTGCCCAGAATAATCGAACTGAAACAATGGATACGATTATGCTGACATGGACCGTTCTGGCGCGACTGGTGATCGTTGCAACATTACCGCTATTGCTGATGGCCCAACTGCCCTCAGGTAAGATGATGGTGATGCTGGTACTGATGGGCCTCGCTCTGCTCCATTGCCATTACCCATCCGTTCGCTGGACCGGTATTACGCTGCTGTTGCTGGCATGGGCTTTTAACGATGCCCGTCTGATGGTGCGGGATATTGAACAGCTCTCCGTACGTCCCGCCACCTTTACGCTTGAGATCAGTGAACTGCGGAAAGAGAGAAAGCAAATCCGGGTTCGGCTGCTGGAAGAAGAGGGCAGAATGATATTCCCTCCCCGCTATGCCTGGCTTTATTTCGATACTGATCAGGAAACTTATTGTCCGGGACAACGCTGGACGATGCGACTTCGTTTGAGACCAGTCCATGCTCGTCTCAATGAGGGCGATTTCGATGCGCAGCGTTTTGCTCTGGCTAATAATACGCCGCTCCAGGGCAGGATCCTTAATCAGGTTGCCGTTAGCGAACAGTGTAATGGACGCTGGCGATTTATTTTATGGCATCGCGACAGGACCCACTCCATGCCTGCACGTGCCACGCTGGAGGCACTCTCCTTTGGCATCAGGGATGAAATGAGCCAGCAGACTCGCCAGTTACTTCGGGATACCGGTACTGCGCATTTAATGGCGATATCGGGCATGCATATCGCCCTAGCCGCCAGCACCGGCTGGATCATTACGCGTGGGGTGCAATTTATCCTGCCAGCCCGGCGTATCGGCTATCTCCTTCCGCTTATCGTAAGCTGGCTATTTGCTGCAACCTATACCTGGCTCTCAGGAGCACAGCCTCCCGCAGCGCGTGCATTGCTGGCCCTGACGCTGTGGGCAATAACACGGTTTGCAGGTGTACAGCTCAATAGCTGGCAGGTCTGGACCTTCTGTATTGCATTGCTGCTGGTGACGGATCCGCTGACCGTTTTGTCTGACAGTTTCTGGCTCTCGGTACTGGCTGTAGGCATGCTGCTGGTCTGGTACCACTGGTTTCCCTTGCCTGCACGATTCCGTCATCAAAAGCGATGGATTCCGGTACTACTGCTGCATTTGCAGGTGGGCATGATGATTTTAATGGTGCCGTTGCAGGTAGCGATATTCAACGGGATCAGCCTGACCGCACTGCTGGCAAATCTGGTGGCAATTCCGGTCATCTCGTTCATTACCATGCCATTGATAACGTTTGCTTTGCTGCTGCCGATAGCGCCTGTATCGGGCTTCTTCTGGGGGGCGGCCGATCTTTCTGTGCGTGCACTGTTTCATTGTCTGGCTTTACTGCCGCCAGGATGGTGGCCGCTGAGTGGCACAACCTGGTTTACGATTATGGTATGGGGAAGTCTGATTCTCTGGCGTGCGCAGTTCTTCTTTTCTTTGCCATTGAGCAGCTTTGTGTTGGCGCTGGCGATGATATGGAGTCGCCAGTCCCATCAGGAGCCGGGCTGGCGCATCGATATGCTGGATATCGGGCACGGATTAAGCCTGGTGATCAGTCAGGGCAAGGAGGCGGTGATGTATGACACAGGGCCGCGCTGGCAGAACGATAACGCGGGGAGTCGGGTAATCATTCCATGGCTGGAGCGCAAACAGTTACGGTTAAAACAGATCATCCTGAGTCATAAACATCTCGATCATACCGGCGGACTGGAGGCGATTATGCAACGCTGGCCAGCGGTAGAAGTCAGAAGCGCGCTGGCAGAGAAAACGCATTTACCCTGCGTACGCGGCACGCAGTGGCGCTGGCGGCAACTCCACTTTCAGGTAGTCTGGCCGCTAACGGCACCTTTGCCGGGTGACAATAACGATTCCTGTGTGGTAATCGTTGATGATGGTCAGGTCCGGCTGATGTTAACCGGCGATATTGAAGCGAAAGCGGAACGTCAGTTGGTGGCGCTGGAAAAGCAGGGGCTAAAGGTGGATATTCTGCAGGTACCGCATCACGGCAGCCGTACCTCGTCGACCTCATTGCTGCTGCGCAAAACCGGCGGACACATCGCGATTGCCTCGCTCGCACGCTACAACGCATGGCGTATGCCCGCGAAAAGTGTTCTGGAAAACTATCGAACAGCCGGTTTTACATGGCTGGATACGGGCCAGTCAGGACAAATCAGTATCAGGGTAGAGCAGGGCAGCGTGCAGGTTTACACCCTACGGGAACAATTAATGCCCCGTTGGTATCATCAGTGGTTTGGCGTCAAACGCGAATCCAGGTAGAATGGCCGGCTATTTCCAACAGCGTGAATAAATAATGCATCAAGATAAAGATCTCTCTACGTGGCAGACGTTTCGCCGACTCTGGCCGATGATCGCGCCTAATAAAGCGGGATTAATTGCGGCTTCAGTCGCCCTGATTATCAATGCTGCGGGCGACGCCTTAATGCTCTCACTGTTGAAACCATTACTGGATGATGGTTTTGGTAAAGCTGACAGGTCGGTGATGCTATGGCTGCCGTTAGTGGTCATTGGCCTGATGCTGGTACGCGGCGTGACCAGTTATATCTCCAGCTACTGCATCTCCTGGGTCTCAGGCAATGTCGTGATGAATATCCGCCGTCGGCTGTTCAGCCATATGATGGGGATGCCGGTTTCATTCTTTGACCAGCAGTCGACCGGGACCCTGTTGTCACGCATTACTTACGATTCCGAGCAGGTCGCCTCCTCTTCTTCCGGCGCGCTGGTGACAGTGGTGCGTGAAGGTGCTTCCATTATTGGCCTGTTTGTTATGATGTTCTACTACAGCTGGCAGCTGTCGTTGATCCTGATTGTTCTGGCACCCATTGTCTCATTTGCGATTCGCACCGTTTCAAAGCGTTTCCGCACCATCAGCAAAAGTATGCAGAACACCATGGGGCAGGTGACAACCAGCGCCGAACAGATGCTGAAAGGCCACAAAGAAGTGCTGATTTTTGGCGGTCAGGAAATCGAATCGGAGCGCTTTTCCCGCGTCAGTAACCGTATGCGTCAGCAGGGAATGAAGCTGGTATCAGCATCCTCCATTTCTGATCCCATTATTCAGCTCATCGCATCGCTGGCACTGGCGTTTGTACTTTACGCTGCCAGCTTCCCAAGCGTCATGGATACGCTGACCGCCGGGACGATTACCGTGGTCTTCTCCTCGATGATTGCCCTGATGCGCCCGCTTAAGTCTCTGACCAACGTTAATGCCCAGTTCCAGCGTGGCATGGCGGCCTGTCAGACGCTGTTCTCTATTCTGGACAGTGAGCAGGAAGTGGACAACGGCACACGCGAAATGACCCGGGCGAAAGGCGATATCGAATTCCGTGATGTGACCTTTACCTATCCGGGCCGTGATATTCCGGCACTGCGTAATATCAATCTGTCACTGCCAGCAGGAAAAACGGTGGCGCTGGTGGGCCGTTCAGGTTCTGGTAAGTCGACGATGGCGAGCCTGCTGACCCGCTTTTATGACATTCAGCAGGGCGAAATCCTGCTGGACGGACATGACCTGAGAGAGTACAGCCTGCGTTCGCTGCGTAATCAGGTCGCGCTGGTGTCGCAGAATGTGCATCTCTTTAACGACACCATTGCCAATAACATCGCTTATGCGCGGAGTGAGCAGTATAGCCGTGCAGAGATCGAGCAGGCAGCCACCATGGCGCATGCCATGGACTTTATCAATAAGATGGATAAAGGCCTGGATACAGTGATTGGCGAGAATGGCGTGCTGCTATCTGGCGGTCAGCGTCAGCGTATCGCCATTGCCCGCGCGCTGCTGCGTGATTGTCCGATTCTGATCCTGGATGAAGCGACCTCTGCGCTGGATACTGAGTCAGAACGCGCCATTCAGTCTGCACTCGATGAGTTGCAGAAGAACCGTACTTCGCTGGTGATTGCGCACCGTCTCTCAACCATTGAAAAAGCGGATGAAATCGTGGTCATTGAAGATGGTCAGATTGTTGAACGCGGTACGCATCAGGTGTTGCTGGCAGAACGCGGTGCCTATGCACAACTGCATAAGATGCAATTCGGCCAATGATTGAACGTATCTGGAGTGGTCGCTCACCGCTATGGCTACTGCTATGGCCATTCAGCCTGCTGTATGGTGCGATCACGGCCCTGATACGTTTCAGTTACAGGCGTGGCTGGCGTAAAAGCTGGCGCGCGCCTTTGCCGGTCGTGGTGGTGGGTAACCTCACTGCCGGCGGCAACGGAAAGACGCCGGTGGTGATCTGGCTGGTTGAGGCGTTGCAGCAGCGCGGCCTGCGTGCTGGCGTCGTCTCCAGAGGGTATGGCGGCAAGGCAGATCATTATCCCTTGCTGGTCACCGCACAGACCAGCACGGAACAGGCCGGTGATGAGCCGGTTTTAATCGCTCAGCGCACCGGGGCGCCGGTCGCGGTGGCGCCCAGAAGGCGACAGGCGATTGAAGCATTACTGCAACAGGGCTCGCTGGATGTGGTCATCACTGATGACGGCCTGCAACATTACGCCCTGCAGCGCGATCGCGAGATCGTGGTGGTGGATGGCGTACGACGCTTTGGCAATGGCTGGTGGTTGCCCGCAGGTCCGATGCGCGAACGCGCTTCTCGTCTGCGGCAGGTTGATGCCGTCATCATCAACGGTGGCGACGCGCAGCCCGACGAGATTGCCATGCAGCTTCAGCCCGGGCTGGCCACCAATCTCCTGACCGGGGAAACCTGTCCAGCTGAGCAACTGGGTGCGGTAGTTGCGATGGCCGGTATAGGTCATCCTCCCCGTTTTTTCACCACGCTGAAAAAGCAGGGCATCACGCCAGTTGCAGAGATCGCCTTTGCCGATCATCATGCCTACAGCGAGGATGAGCTGACCCGATTACTCCAGACAGGCCAGCAGCTGTTGATGACCGAAAAAGACGCGGTGAAATGCCGCGACTTTGCTCAGCCTGACTGGTGGTATCTGCCGGTCGATGCTCACCTGACCGGTAAATCCGTCACGCCATTACTGGCTGATATTGAACAACTCTGTCGCCGCACGCTCTGATACCCGCACCCATTCAGGTGATGCCTGATAAGGAAGAGGATGAACAGCCCGCATTCACTTTCGTTACAGCAAGCACGTCACCTTCATCTCGCCGCGCAGGGCCTGCTGCGTGCGCCGGCAAAACGCGCGGTGTATCAGGATCTGATCAACTGCATCTCCCGCATGTCGCTGCTCCAAATCGATACCATTCATGTGGTGGCCCGCAGTCCCTATCTGGTGCTGTTCAGTCGCCTGGGTAATTATCCTCAGGCATGGCTGGAGCAGGCGCTGGCGCAGGGTGAACTCTTTGAATACTGGGCGCATGAAGCCTGTTTTATTCCCCGCGCCGATTACAGACTGCTTCGTCATCGCATGTTGTCGCCTGAACGTCTGGGCTGGAAATACAACGCGCAATGGGTTGCTGACCACCAGCAGGCGATTGCTGAACTATTGCAGCAGATCCGGGAAAATGGCCCGGTGCGCGCCGCCGATTTTACGCACGCCGATAACCCGAAGTCAGGCTGGTGGGCATGGAAACCGCACAAACGTCATCTGGAAAATCTCTTCAGCGCCGGTGAGCTGATGGTCGCAGAACGCCGCAATTTTCAGCGCGTCTACGATCTGCGCAGCCGCGTAATGCCTGACTGGCAGGATGAACTGCATGGTATCAGCGAAGCCGAAGCGACCCGTCAGATGCTGATGAACAGCGCCCGCAGCTTAGGGGTTTTCCGCGCGGCCTGGCTGGCGGATTACTATCGCCTGAAGCGGACACCCGTAAAAGACTTTATCGCTGACGCCGAGGCTGCGGGCGATCTGGTCGCCGTCAATACAGAGGGTCTGGGCGAGATGTGGCTGCATCGTGACCTGCTGCCGTTGCTGGAGACGCCGCTGCAGGCGACGCACAGCACAGTGCTTTCTCCGTTTGATCCGGTGGTCTGGGATCGCAAACGCGCGCTTGAGCTGTTTAACTTCGACTACCGTATCGAGTGCTATACCCCCGAGGAGAAGCGCAAGTTTGGCTATTTTGTGTTGCCCATCCTCCATCGCGGGCAAATAAAAGGCCGGCTTGATGCCCGTATGCTGCGTCAGTCAAAACAGCTGGAGATTAAAAAACTCTGGCTGGAAGAGAAAACCCGTGTCACGGCGCGTTTTGCAGCAGATATCCGGCGCGCGATTGAACGCTTCGCAGCCTGGCAGGGCGCAGAAAGCGTCGCCATCCTGCAGGTACCCGATGCGCTTAAAGCGCACTGGCCAGCCCTGTGGACGCTGGATTAATCAAATTTTCGGCAGCCGCTGTGGGATGGTGTTTTACTCCATCCCGCATACGCCGCGCTATGGTATGCTTGAACCCTTACGCATTCGGTCCCTGATGGAGGACATATGGATCACCGTTTACTCGAAATCGTTGCCTGCCCGGTGTGCAATGGCAAACTCTACTTCAACAATGCACAGCAGGAGCTGATCTGCAAACCTGATGGCCTGGCCTTCCCGGTTCGTGACGGCATTCCGGTGCTGCTGGAAACGGAAGCCCGCACGCTCTCCGTCGAAGAGATTCATCCATGAGTTTTACGGCCATCATTCCTGCGCGTTATGCGTCAACCCGCTTACCGGGCAAGCCACTGCTTGATATCCATGGTAAACCGATGGTCGTGCATGTGATGGAGCGCGCCCGTGAATCGGGTGCCAGCCGTGTCATCGTTGCTACCGATCATCCTGACGTGGCAAAGGCCGTCGAGGCGGCAGGCGGCGAAGTCTGCATGACGCGCGCCGATCACCAGTCCGGCACGGAGCGGCTGGCGGAAGTGATCGAAAAATATCAGTTTGCCGATGACGAAATCATCGTCAACGTCCAGGGCGATGAGCCGATGATCCCGGCAGAGATTGTGCGTCAGGTGGCGACCAATCTGGCGGGGTCAGCAGCGGGCATGGCGACGCTGGCGGTGCCAATTACGGATGCGGAAGAAGCTTTTAATCCGAATGCGGTGAAAGTGGTCATGGATGTGAATGGCTACGCGCTCTATTTCTCACGGGCTACCATTCCGTGGGATCGTGAACGCTATGCCGCCTCGCGCGAGCAGATCGGTGACACGCTACTGCGCCACATTGGCATCTACGCTTATCGTGCCGGTTTTATTCGCCGCTATGTTGCCTGGGCGCCTTGCCCTCTGGAACAGATTGAGCTGCTCGAGCAATTGCGCGTTTTGTGGTACGGCGAGAAAATTCATGTCGCCGTGGCGAAAACCATCCCGAGCGTGGGTGTGGATACGCCAAACGATTTGCAACGTGTTCGTATTGCCATGCAGGCCTGACAAGCGGGGAGCCTGTCTCCCCGTTTCAGCACCACGTTATTGATCCGCCGCTAAACTTATGGCCAACACTTCCTTCAGGATAGGGTGATATTCATCTGAGGAGGATGCCGCATGGAACAGCTTAAATCAGAACTCACGCTGGCGCTGGGTGAAACCATCAGCCGCCTCGAAATGATCAGTGAACATCCACCCACCCGGCTCTATGCGTTATACAATCGTGACGGCCTTCCTATGCCAGTGGTGGCGAAATATTTTCGTCACCAGGGCAGGGCGGCGATGGAAGCCAGAAAACTGGCGTTGCTGGGGCAGGCCGGGCTGGTCGCCGTACCCGCGGTCTATGGTCTGGTGCTGAGCCAGCAGCCGCCAGTGCATGAAATGCTTCTGATGGCGCGACTGAATGGTGTGACGGCGGAAGCACCGGCGCGGGATGCTCAGCGCTGGCAACAGTTCTGCGAACAGGTCGTCGAGGGACTGCTGGCCTGGCACGGGCTTGATAGCCACGGCCTGGTCGGCACAGTGGACAGCACGCAGCAGAACCGCTGGCCCGCCTGGTATGCACAGCGGGTTGAAGTGTTGTGGGCGACCCTGAGCTATCTGCGTCCACCCACCTTTACCCTGGACGATCGCCAGGTGCTGTTCCGCTGCCGCGCGCGACTGGCGCATCTGTTTCGCGGCTTCGATGATCCCTGCGTGATGGTTCATGGCAACGTGCGGCTGCAGAGCATGCTGAAAAACAGCCGCAGTGACCAGTTAATCGCGATGACACAGCCCGGCACGATTCTCTGGGCACCGCGTGAATATGACCTGATCCATCTGGATGCATCGCCAGCCGAAACGGCGCTACTGCATCATTACCTGCAACGGGCGCCGGTCTCAGAGGGTTTTATCTGGCGTCGGTGGGTTTATCAGCTGTGGGACTGCATCGACACGCTTATCCAGACCGGCACCTTTGATCGGCCGCGCTTTGACCATGCTCGCGCACAGTTACTTCCCTGGCTCGGCTGAGCCATCCTCGGTTTTCAGCCGTTGCAATAACGTGCCCAGCGTTTCATAAACGGCACGTTCGCTGTGACTTAGCCAGATCGATGACGGTATGGCCCGTTCCCAGCCATTCAGCGGTGAGGTAATCGCAAGCTGATTGGCGGGCGCGGCAATGGGCTTCAACCCGACCGCGTGGAAAAAGCGTATTGCCCGTGGCATATGATTCGCGGAGGTCACCAGCATTAGCGGGCGATTGCCTGCCACAGTTTTAACTGCCTGCGCTTCGTCTGCGGTATCGCGTGGCTGGTCAAGGATCTGAATATGTTCATGAGGAACGCCCAGACTTTCCGCCACCTGTGCCGCTACCCAGGCGCTGCTCTTCGGATTGGTGCCGCCCGCTGCACCGGTAAAAATCAGGGTCGACTGCGGATTACGCCGCCACTGGCGCACACCCTCTGCCACGCGGGGCAGGCTGTTATTCAACAGGTTCGAGCTGGGCGCCCATCCCGGATTAAAGGTGTAGCCTCCACCCAGTACCACAATATAGTCCACCTTCTCTGCGCCTTTCCAGGTCGGATAGCGGCTGTCCAGTGGCAGCAGCAGACGATCCGCCAGCGGCTGCAGACTCAGCAACAGAAGGAGCAGCCAGCTGACCGAGATCACGGTTTTGCCGCTTTTCTGCCAGCCAGTAAACCAAACCAGTAAAATACCAAGCGCCATCAACAAAAGCAGAAACGGCAGGGGTAAAAGCAGCCCGCCAATGACTTTTTTCAGGGTAAATAACATCAAAAATGCGTCCTGTTGTCCGAAAATAGAGCACCCGGAAGGGAAGATGGGGATGAAAGGTTCATTCTTCTGGTGCCTGTGACAAAATAGCACAAGTCTCACCGCAGCATACCGGAGCGCATGCCATGCAGGATCGTAACTTTGACGATCTCGCGGATAAATTTTCGCAAAATATTTACGGCACCACTAAAGGGAAAATACGGCAGGCCATTCTTTGGGACGAGCTGGAGAAGATTCTGCCCGATCTGTCGTCACACCCGCTGTCGGTGCTGGACGCGGGCGGCGGTATTGGCCAGGTCTCCAGCGGGCTTGCGGCACAGGGCCATCAGGTTCTGCTGTGCGATCTCTCTGGTGAGATGCTACGCCGGGCAGAGGAAAATGCGGTGTCGCAGGGTGTGAGCCATAACATGCAATTCAGACAAATTAGCGCTCAGCAGGTGGGCGAACATTTGGATAAGCCGGTGGATCTGGTATTGTTCCACGCTGTGCTTGAATGGGTCGCTGAACCGGAGACGGTGCTGAAAGCGCTGTTCGATCTGCTGCGTCCAGGAGGCGTCATGTCGCTGATGTTTTACAATCTGCACGGCCTGACACTGCGCACCTTAACGCTGGGTAATTTCGGCTATCTGCGCACCAATCTGACCAAACGCAAAAAGCGAACGCTGTCGCCTGATTATCCGCGCGACCCTGAACAGGTTTATCGCTGGCTGGAGGCGTGTGGTTTTGTGATTGAACAGCGTGCCGGGATCCGGGTATTCAGTGATTACATGAAGCCGCCGAAGGGCGAACCAAAAAGCGACGACGAAATTATTGAGATGGAGCGGCGTTACTGCCGTCAGGAACCCTTTTTGAGCTTAGGGCGTTACATCCACGTGACCGCGCGTAAACCCGGGCAGAAGGACGAATTATGAGTGAATTTTCCCAGACGGTACCTGAACTGGTCTCCTGGGCGCGCAAAAATGACTTTTCCCTTGCGCTGCCAGTGGAACGTCTGGCCTTTTTGCTGGCTATCGCCACCCTTAATGGTGAGCGGATGGATGGCGAAATGAGTGAAGGCGATCTGATTGATGCATTCCGTCACGTCAGTAAAGCTTTCGAACAAACCCACGAAACCGTGTTGGTTCGCGCCAACAACGCCATCAATGACATGGTGCGACAGCGCCTGCTCAACCGCTTTACCAGCGAACTGACCGAAGGCAATGCTATCTATCGCCTGACGCCGCTGGCCATCGGCATCACTGACTATTACATCCGTCAGCGAGAATTTTCGACGCTGCGCCTGTCTATGCAGCTGTCGATTGTGGCCAATGAGCTTAAGCGAGCAGCCGATGCGGCGCAGGAAAACGGCGACGAGTTCCACTGGCATCGCAATGTTTTTGCGCCGCTGAAATATTCGGTGGCGGAGATCTTCGACAGCATTGATATGACCCAGCGTCTGATGGATGAACAGCAACAGGCGGTGAAAAACGATATTGCTGAACTGCTGAACAAAGACTGGCGCGCGGCTATCTCCAGCTGTGAAATGCTGCTTTCCGAAACGTCAGGGACGTTGCGTGAACTGCAGGATACGCTGGAAGCTGCGGGCGACAAACTTCAGGAAAACCTGCTGCGGATTCAGGATGCCACGCTGGACAGCCCGGACCTGGGCTTCGTCGATAAGCTGGTGTTTGATCTGCAAAGCAAACTCGACCGGATTACCAGCTGGGGCCAGCAGGCAATCGACCTGTGGATCGGCTATGACCGCCACGTCCATAAATTCATCCGTACCGCCATCGACATGGATAAGAACCGCGTCTTTGCGCAGCGCCTGCGGGTATCAGTGCAGAATTACTTCGACGCTCCCTGGGCGCTGACCTACGCCAACGCTGACCGTCTGTATGACATGCGTGATGAAGCGCTGACGCTGCGGAATGACGAAGTGATGGGCGAACTGCCGCCGGAGATGGAATACGAAGAGATCAACGAAATTCGCGAACAGCTGGCAGCGATGATTGAAGAAGCGCTGCAGGTCTATAAATCGCAACAAAAACCGCTCAACCTCGCGTCAGTGATGCGCGACTACCTGGCCCAGTATCCACGCGCCCGCCATTTCGATCTGGCACGCATTGTGGTGGATCAGGCGGTGCGCCTTGGCGTAGCAGAAGCTGATTTAGCCGGTTTGCCTGTGGAATGGCAAGCCATCAATGATTACGGAGCCAAGGTGCAGGCACATGTCATCGACAAATATTGAACAAGTGATGCCGGTTAAGCTGGCACAGGCACTGGCCAACCCGATTTTTCCCGCGCTGGATAGCCAGTTACGCGCCGGACGTCATATCGGTATCGAAGAGCTGGATAATCATGCGTTTCTGATGGACTACCAGTCGTTTCTCGAAGAGTTTTACAGCCGTTATCACGTTGAGTTGATTCGTGCGCCGGAAGGCTTTTTCTATCTGCGTCCGCGTTCAACAACGTTGATTCCGCGTTCCGTGCTCTCTGAGCTGGACATGATGGTCGGGAAGATTCTTTGCTATCTCTACCTCAGTCCGGAACGCCTTGCCAATGAAGGGATTTTTACCCAGCAGGAGCTCTACGACGAGCTGCTCTCGCTGGCGGACGAGAATCGCCTGCTGAAGCTGGTTAACCAGCGTTCAACCGGTTCGGATCTGGATCGCACCAAACTGCAGGAGAAAGTGCGCGCCTCTCTGAGCCGTCTGCGCCGTCTGGGTATGGTGTGGTTTTACGGTAACGACAGCAGCAAATTCCGCATCACTGAATCCGTGTTTCGCTTTGGTGCCGACGTGCGCAGCGGTGATGACGCCCGTGAAGCGCAGCTTCGCCTGATTCGTGATGGCGAAGCCATGCTACTGGAAAACGCGACAGCACCGGTCGACACCGACGAAGGTGACGGTCAGGAAGGCGACGCGAGTGAGAACGCAGAGGAAGAACAGGCATGATTGAGCGCGGAAAGTTTCGTTCGCTTACGCTGATCAACTGGAACGGTTTTTTTGCCCGTACTTTTGATCTCGATGAATTAGTGACCACGCTGTCAGGCGGAAACGGTGCGGGTAAGTCCACCACCATGGCGGCATTTGTGACCGCGCTGATCCCCGATTTAACATTGCTGCACTTCCGTAATACCACCGAAGCGGGCGCAACGTCGGGATCACGTGACAAAGGTCTGCACGGGAAGCTGCGGGCTGGCGTCTGTTACTCCATGCTGGATGTCGTGAATTCACGCCATCAGCGTGTGGTGGTCGGTGTCCGTCTGCAACAGGTCGCCGGACGCGATAAAAAGGTCGATATTAAACCTTTCAGTATCCATGGCCTGCCAACCGATACCAACCCGACCGATATGCTGACGGAAGTGCTTAACAGCCGTCAGGCACGCGTATTGCCGCTGAATGAGGTGAAAGAGCGGGTTGAGGCGCAGGAAGGCGTACAGTTCCGCGCTTATAACTCGATCACCGATTATCACGCCATGATGTTTGATCTGGGCGTGGTGCCGCGACGTCTGCGCTCTGCCAGCGATCGCAGCAAGTTTTATCGCCTGATTGAAGCCTCACTGTATGGCGGTATCTCCAGCGCCATCACCCGATCGCTGCGTGATTACCTGCTGCCTGAAAACAGCGGCGTGCGTAAAGCGTTTCAGGATATGGAAGCGGCGCTGCGCGAAAACCGCATGACGCTGGAGGCAATCCGCGTTACCCAGTCTGACCGCGATCTCTTTAAGCATCTGATCTCCGAGGCGACCAGCTACGTTTCGGCTGACTATATGCGCCACGCCAACGAGCGTCGGGGGCATCTCGACAGTGCGTTACAACTGCGCAGTGAGCTGTTCAGCAGTCGCAAGCAGCTCGCCACCGAGCAGTATCGTCATGTTGAGATGGCGCGCGAACTGGCTGAGCACAGTGGCGCAGAGAATGATCTCGAAGTCGATTATCAGGCCGCCAGCGATCATCTGAACCTGGTGCAGACG
Organism: Pantoea sp. MT58; assembly: GCF_014495885.1. Lineage (NCBI taxonomy): Bacteria > Pseudomonadati > Pseudomonadota > Gammaproteobacteria > Enterobacterales > Erwiniaceae > Pantoea > Pantoea sp. MT58. The sequence continues at coordinate 2,697,269 of NZ_CP061083.1, read as the reverse complement.
GCGATGCGTCAGCAGGAGAAGATTGAGCGTTACGATGCCGATATCGAAGATCTGACGTTGCGTCTGGAAGAGCAGACTGAAGTGGTCGCCGAAGCCCGTGAAATTCAGGAAGAGAATGAAGCGCGTGCCGAAGCCGCTGAGCTGGAAGTGGATGAGCTGAAAAGTCAGCTGGCCGATTTCCAGCAGGCACTCGACGTGCAGCAAACCCGCGCCATCCAGTATCAGCAGGCCTTGCAGGCGCTGGAACGCGCCCGTACGCTTTGCCAACTGCCCGATTTGACCATCGACAATGCCGCTGAATGGCAGGAAAGTTTCCAGGCCAAAGAGGAAGAGGCGACAGAACGCCTGCTGCGTCTGGAGCAGAAGCTGAGCGTGGCGGAAGCGGCACACAGTCAGTTTGAACAGGCGCTGGCGCTGGTGACCAGCATTGCCGGTGATGTGTCCCGACAGGATGCCTGGCAAACCGGTCGCGAACTGCTGCGTGATGCCAGCAATCAGCGTCATCACGCTGAACAGCTCTCATCGCTGCGTCTGCGTCTCAATGAGCTGGAACAGCGCCTGCGCGAACAGCATGAGGCGGAGCGTCTGCTGGCCGAGTTCTGCAAGCGCCAGGGGCAGCATTACGAAGCCGATGCGCTGGCTGGCCTGCAGCAGGAACTGGAAGCACAGATTGAACAGCTGAACAGCAGCGTCTCGGACGCTGGTGAGCAGCGCATGATGATGCGTCAGGAGCTGGAACAGCTGCGTGAACGCATCACCAGCCTGACTGCCCGCGCGCCACACTGGCTGGCGGCGCAGGAGATTCTGACGCAGCTCAGCGAACAGACTGGCCAGGCGCTGAACAGCAGCCAGGACGTCACCGAATATATGCAGCAGCTGCTGGAGCGTGAGCGTGAGACCACCGTCGAGCGCGACGAAGTGGCCGCCCAAAAACGCGATATCGAGCAGCAGATTGAACGACTCAGCCAGCCAGGCGGAGCGGAAGATGCGCGGCTGACCCAGCTGGCGGAACGTTTTGGCGGCGTCTTACTGTCTGAAATTTATGATGATGTTACACTGGACGATGCGCCGTACTTCTCCGCACTCTATGGTCCGTCACGTCATGCGATCGTGGTGCCGGATCTGTCACGTGTTCGTGAGTTGCTGGACGGGCTCGAGGATTGCCCGGAAGATCTCTATCTGATCGAAGGTGATCCGCAGTCGTTCGATGACAGCGTCTTCAGCGTGGATGAGCTGCAGAATGCGGTGGTTGTGAAGGTAGCTGAGCGTCAGTGGCGCTACTCCCGCTTCCCGAAAATACCGCTGTTTGGCCGTGCTGCGCGTGAAAATCAGCTGGAGCTGCTGCATCTTGAACGTGACAGGCTGGCCGAACGCTACGCGACGCTGTCGTTTGACGTGCAGAAAACGCAACGTCTGCATCAGTCGTTCAGCCGTTTTATCGGCAGTCATCTGGCCGTGGCGTTTGACGCTGACCCGGAAGCGCAGATCCGTCAGCTGGGCGCACGCCGGGCTGAACTGGAACGGGCGCTGAATCAGCACGAGAGCAATAATCAGCAGCAGCGCCAGCAGTATGAGCTGGCGAAAGAGGGCGTGTCACAGCTAAACCGACTGCTGCCACGCGTTAACCTGCTGCTGGATGATACGCTGGGCGATCGTTGCGAAGAGATTCGTGAGCAGGTCGATGCGGCGCAGGATGCGGCGCGCTTTCTGCATCAGCACGGCGCGAAACTGGCGAAACTTGAGCCAATTATCGCCGTGTTGCAGAGCGACCCGGAACAGCACGAGCAGCTGCAGGCGGATTATCAGCAGGCACAGCAGCAACAGCGTAATGCGCGTCAGCAGGCCTTTGCCCTGACCGAAGTGGTGCAGCGTCGCGCCCACTTCAGCTATGACGACTCAGCCAGCATGCTCAACGGCAACAATGACCTCAGCGATAAGCTGCGTCAGCGTCTGGAGCAGGCTGAAGGTGAACGTAGTCGCAGTCGTGATCGCCTGCGTGAACATCAGGCGCAGCTGACACAATACTCGCAGGTGCTCGCCTCGCTGAAAAGCGCCTATGACGCGAAACGCGACATGCTGAAAGAGCTGCAGCAGGAAATGCAGGACATTGGCGTCCAGGCTGACAGCAGTGCAGAAGCGCGCGCGCGCGTTCGCCGTGACGAACTGTACACAGCACTCAGCCACAACCGTGCCCGCCGCAATCAGCTGGAGAAACAACTCACTTTCTGCGAAGCGGAGATGGATAACCTGCAGAAGCGACTGCGTCAGCTGGAGCGTCAATATCATCTGGTGCGGGAGCAGGTGGTCAGCGCCAAAGCGGGCTGGTGTACCGTACTGCGTCTGGTGAAAGAGAATGGCGTTGAGCGTCGTCTGCATCGCCGTGAACTGGCCTACCTGAGCGGCGATGAACTGCGCTCGATGTCGGATAAAGCATTGGGTGCGCTGCGTCTGGCGGTAGCGGATAACGAACATCTGCGCGACGTGCTGCGGTTGTCGGAAGATCCAAAACGTCCGGAACGTAAGATTCAGTTCTTTATTGCGGTTTATCAGCATCTGCGTGAGCGTATCCGTCAGGATATTATTCGTACTGACGATCCGGTCGAAGCGATTGAACAGATGGAAATCGAACTGAACCGTCTGACCGAAGAGCTGACGGCACGTGAGCAGATGCTGGCGATCAGTTCGCGCAGTGCGGCCAATATCATCCGTAAAACAATCCAGCGCGAACAGAATCGCATCCGTCAGCTCAACCAGGGCTTGCAGACCGTCAGCTTTGGTCAGGTGCACAGCGTGCGGCTTAACGTGAATGTGCGTGAAACGCATGCCATGCTGCTGGACACACTGTCGGAGGAGCACGAGCAGCATCAGGATCTGTTTAACAGTAATCGCCTGACCTTCTCCGAAGCGCTGGCGAAGCTTTATCAGCGTCTTAATCCGCACATCGACATGGGGCAGCGTACGCCGCAGACCATCGGCGAGGAGCTGCTGGACTACCGCAACTATCTGGAGATGGAAGTGGAAGTTAACCGGGGTTCTGATGGCTGGCTGCGTGCAGAGAGCGGTGCGCTCTCAACCGGTGAAGCGATTGGTACCGGTATGTCCATTCTGGTGATGGTGGTGCAAAGCTGGGAAGAGGAGTCCCGTCGTCTGCGCGGCAAAGACATTTCGCCATGCCGACTGCTGTTCCTTGATGAAGCGGCCCGTCTGGATGCCCGCTCCATCGCCACGCTGTTTGAACTGTGTGAACGACTGGAGATGCAACTGGTGATTGCCGCGCCAGAGAACATCAGCCCTGAGAAAGGCACGACCTACAAACTGGTGCGTAAAGTGTTTAATAACACCGAGCATGTGCATGTGGTTGGCCTGCGTGGTTTTGCTGCGGATCCTTCGCCGGTGCGTGCGGGAAGCGAAGCCGATGCATTGCCCGATTTAACGGCTGAAAAATCACAGGCGGAAACGTAGTCAAAAACTGAACCATTCGTTAATCTGGTTACGGCATTTGTCGCATGAGGCAAATGCCGTTTTTGTTTGTATACTCACATGATGAGTCACAGCGCGGTCGCAGCGGATACAGGGAACGCTGCGAAGTTGAAAAATAAGGAGGCAGGGATGTTGCGGGTAAAAAAATTACATCATCATCGCGTTGTATCATTGCTGGCGCTGGCGCTATCCGTTGTTCCATTTACGCTACCGCAGGCTGCTGTCATCGCCGCTTTGCCTGGAACTAGCCAGGCGGCCATCTCCGTATCCGACAGTCAGCAGCGCATTCGGCAGGCGTTCTCCAGCGCCGACCAGCCATTTTATCTGGGACCGCTGGCAACGCTTTATGCATCCCGTCATATGCAACCGCTCTGGCAGGATCCTCAGGCGGTGCAAAAATTTCAGCAGCAGCTGGCAGAAGTGGCGCTGTCTGGCGTTCAGCCGCAGTTCACGCGCTGGATTGAGCGTCTGACCAACCCCGCCATTACCGGCTTTGCCCGGGATGTTGCGTTGTCTGATGCGATGCTGGGTTATCTGCAATTTGTGTCGAATGTGCCGACGCAGGGTGAAACCTGGCTCTACAGCAATGTTCCTTACAGGCTGACCCAGCCCTCCGTGGCGGTGGTCAATCAGTGGCAGAATGCGGTCAATGCCGGTTCTGACAATGCATTTATTGCCTCCTTACAGCCGCAGCATCCACAGTATCAGCCCATGCATGCTGCGCTTATCACCCTGCTTAGCGATAAGCAGCCCTGGCCGCAGCTGAAAAGCAGTGAAACACTGCGTCCGGGCCAGGTCAGTGATGACGTTCCTGCGCTGCGTGAAATTTTGCAGCGCAGCGGCATGTTAACGGCGCAGGTTAATGCGCCGGCACCCAATGACGATGCGGTACCCGTTGCTGCCTCGCCGGTAACGCACAGCGATCAGCCTGTTGCAGTCAGTCCTTCTGCCGCGCCAGTCAGCAATCTGCTTACCCCATCACCACAATCACCGGGTAACGTACAGAGTCAGACGCTGGAAGGAAATACCGCCAATATTTATGATGAGACGCTGGTGGCGGCGGTGAAGCGTTTCCAGCAGTGGCAGGGACTGGATGGTGATGGGGCTATCGGTGCCAGAACCCGTCAGTGGCTTAACGTCTCTCCGCAGATGCGTGCGTCGTTGCTGGCGCTGAACATTCAGCGTCTCCGCCTGCTGCCGGACGATATGCATAACGGCATCATGGTGAACATCGCCAACTACTCGCTGATTTACTACAACAAGGGCAATAAGATCCTCTCATCACGCGTCATCGTCGGACGTCCGGACCGTAAAACGCCGTTGATGCGCAGCGCACTCAATAATGTGGTGCTGAATCCGCCGTGGAATGTGCCAACAACACTGGTGCGAAAAGATATTATTCCAAAAGTGAAACTGGATCCGACCTATCTTTACAAGCATGGTTATACCCTGCTGTCGGGCTGGAGTGCTGACGCTGAAGTGATTGATCCCAGCATGATCGACTGGCGTATGGTCACCGCTTCATCATTCCCTTATCGCCTGATTCAGGCACCGGGGGAGGCGAATGCGCTGGGCCGTTATAAATTTAATATGCCAAGCTCAGATGCGATCTACCTGCATGACACGCCAAACCATAATCTGTTCCAGCGTGATATCCGCGCGCTCAGCTCCGGCTGTGTCCGGGTGAATAAAGCATCTGAACTGGCGGGATTATTACTGCAGGACGCGGGCTGGAACGATGCGCGTATTTCCAGCACGTTAAAAGAGGGCGACACCCGCTATGTTCCGATTCGCCATCGCATTCCAGTGAATCTCTATTATCTTACGGCGTGGGTCGCTGATGATGGCAAACCCCAGTTCCGCACAGATATTTACAATTATGATGACACCGCCCGTTCGGGCAGTCAGGCTCTCAGTCGGGCTGAGCAGTTACTGCTCTAGTGATTGATTTTAAATCGTTAGCAGCGTCCCGGTCATTTACACTAATATTTTCAAATGGCGATCCCTCCGGGGATCGCCTCACAAACCATGGGCAGATGGGTTGACGCTTCTCTGAGAGAAAGTTATGGTTCGGCCTGTGCGCTTTTTGCACATTTCTCGGGCTTCATTCTCAGGTAAATCGTTACATGTCTACTATTGATTCTTCTCGTCGCAAACTACTGCTGTGTGGTAGTGCCGCCGCCGGACTGGCTTTATTGCCTGCTTCCGCAAGGGCCTCGCTTTCTACGTCTCGTCCGCGTGTATTGATGCTTAATAATCTTCACACCGGTGAAACCCTTAAAACTGAGTTTTTTAATGGTAAGAGTTACGACAAGGATGAGTTGTCACGATTAAATCACTTTTTCCGGGACTATCGCGCCAATAAAGTGAAAAGCATCGATCCGCACCTGTTTGATCAGATTTTTCGCCTGCAGGCGCTGCTGGGTATGCGTAAACCGATTCAGCTGGTGTCCGGCTATCGCTCACTGGCAACCAACAACATGCTACGTGAGAGTGGTCCAGGTGTGGCAAAGCACAGCTATCACACCAAGGGTCAGGCGATGGATTTTCATATCGAAGGCGTTTCGCTCGCCAATGTACGCAAAGCGGCGTTATCTCTGCGCGCAGGTGGTGTAGGATATTATCCCCGCAGTAACTTTGTACATATTGATACCGGGCCGATCAGGCACTGGTAACGACACCGGCAACGCTGCGTGAGCCGGTCATGGAGCGTTATGAATTACCACATTATTCCTGTTACAGCGTTTGCCCAGAACTGCTCAGTGATCTGGTGCGACTCCACGCGCGAAGCCGCGCTGGTCGATCCCGGCGGCGATGCCGAACTTGTCAAACAAACGCTGGAACAACTCGGACTTAAACCTGCTCAGATTCTGCTGACGCATGGACATCTTGATCACGTCGGGGCTGCCGTTGAACTGGCTGCCTTCTGGCAGATTCCGATTATCGGCCCGCAAAAGCGCGATGCTTTCTGGCTGGAAGCGCTGCCTACCCAGAGCCGGATGTTCGGCCTGGACGAGTGCGCACCTTTTACCCCCGATCGCTGGCTTGAAGAGGGGGAGAGCGTTCAGGTAGGGTTGATCACGCTCGAAGTCCTGCACTGTCCGGGACATTCACCTGGCCACGTGGTCTTCTTTGACCGTCAGGGACGATTGCTGATTTCAGGCGACGTTATCTTTAATGGCGGGGTGGGACGCACAGACTTCCCGCAGGGCGATCATCAGCAGCTTATCAATGCTATCCGCACAAAATTACTGCCGCTGGGCGATGATGTGACGTTCCTGCCCGGTCACGGTCCGATTTCTACGCTGGGACATGAGCGCGTGAGTAACCCTTTTCTGCAGTAAAAATCAGCGATCTTTCCTGCAATAAAAAATGGGCCATCAGGCCCATTTTTGTTTCGTCGTCAGCGTTACAGCACCGCGACAATCGCTTCGCACAGTGCCGACATATTGTCTGGCGTCATGCCTGCCACATTCACCCGGCCTGAGTTAACGGCATAGACACCGAACTCTTCACGCAGGCGAATTACCTGGTCTTTGGTTAAGCCACTGAACGAGAACATACCGTTTTGCTTAATAATAAAGCTGAAGTCACGCTGAGCGCCTTTCTCTGCAAGGGTGTTCACAAACAGCTGACGCATGCGCTGAATGCGCTGGCGCATATCTGACAGCTCCTGCTCCCAGATGGTTCGCAGTGTATCGTTGCCCAGAATAGTGGCGACGATAGCGGCACCATGCGCCGGCGGATTGGAGTAGTTAGCGCGGATGGTGTATTTCACCTGACTGAACGCCGTATCTGCCACGCTGGCTTCAGCCGCCACCACGGTGATGGCACCGACACGCTCGTTATACAGACCAAAGTTCTTGGAGTAGGAGCTGGCGACGATCAGTTCCTGATGCGAGGCGGCAAAAATGCGCAGGCCTTCTGCATCTTCATCCAGACCACGGGCAAAGCCCTGGTAGGCGAAGTCAAACAACGGCAGCCACCCATTGGCCTGTGACAATTCCGCCAGCTGTTGCCACTGCTCAGCGGTTGGGTCAATACCGGTCGGGTTATGGCAGCAGCCGTGGAACAGCACCACATCACCTGGCTGAACCTGCTGCAGCGACGTCAGCATGCCTTCAAAATCCAGCGTATGGTTTGCCGCGTCATAATAGTGGTATTCACAGACTTCAAGACCGGCCGCATTAAACACGTTGTTGTGGTTAGGCCAGCTCGGATTGCTGATCCAGACCCGCTTCACGGAGGTCTGCGTCGCGAGGAAATCTGCTGCCACACGTAACGCACCTGTGCCACCTGGCGTCTGCGCCGTACGGGCGCGGCCTGCCGTGATCAGCGGGCTTTGATTACCGAACAGCAGGACCTGTGTGCAGCGGGCGAAATCAGCCAGGCCATCAATGCTCAGATAGTTTTTGGTGGTTTCGTTTTCCAGCAGGTATTGCTCAGCTTTTTTAACACTGGTCAGCACCGGGGTCTTGCCGGTTTCGTCTTTGTAGACGCCGATACCCAGATTGATTTTTTCAGGGCGGTCATCAGCACGAAACAGATCGGCCAGCCCAAGAATAGGATCGGCGGGTGCAGCAGAGATCGATTCAAACATGTGTCAGGTCCATTAGCGTGAACGTTAGCGGAAAGAGCTGTCAGGTTAACGTCCGGCCAGGGAAATGCCAACCGTTTGCGAGACAAAATCATCAATTTTACCGTGTTCATTTCACGACGAGGAGAAGCTGAATTTCAGGCGAAGTAAAAAGCGGAGTGTCGGGCAGATTTCAGGAATGACAGCCATAAAAAAACGGGGCTTTAGCCCCGTTTTTTAACACGTCGGAAGCAGGATTAGAACTGGTAAACCAGGCCTACTGCTACAGTGTCATCGGTGTTCAGACCCAGCGCGTTATTGTCATCCAGCTGGTTGATCTGATAATCCACGTAGGTAGACATGTTTTTGTTGAAGTAGTAAGTCGCGCCAACGTCGATGTATTTAATCAGGTCAGCATCGCCAACGCCTTCGATATCCTTGCCTTTAGACTGAACATAAGCAATGGATGGGCGCAGACCGAAGTCGAACTGATACTGTGCAACCAGTTCAATGTTCTGTGCTTTGTTAGCAGAAGCAGCGCTGGTGGTGTTGTTCAGACCAGTCACAACAGAGATTGGTGTAGAGTTACGGGTTTCACCGTACATCGCTGCCAGGTAAACATTGTTTGCATCATATTTCAGAGCAGTTGCCCAGTTTTCAGCACGTTTGCCCTGGCCAACAACGTTACCATTGATATCGGTAGTGCCGTCTGCCTGAGAGTTTGTGCGATCGCTGCTGCTGTATGCGCCAACAACACCAACACCGATTGGTGAGGTATAGCTGGTTGATGCGCCCCAGCCGTCGCCGTTAGCACGACGCGTGTCGGTACGCTCGTTTTTACCCTGATACTGAAGTGCGAAGTCCCAGCCATCTACCAGACCAAAGAAGTTGGTGTTGCGGTAGGTCAGCAGGCCGGTGCTACGACCGTTCATGAAGTTATCTGAGTATCCTGAGTCGCCACCGAACTCTGGCAGCATATCGGTCCAGCCGATTGCATCATAAACCACACCGTAGTTACGGCCGTAGTCGATTGAGCCAGCGTCGCCGAATTTCAGACCGGCAAAGCCCAGACGGGTTTTGTTGCCGTTTTGTGCGTCAGAACCTTCAGAGTTATTCGCCTGAATGTTGTATTCCCACTGGCCGTAACCGGTCAGCTGGTCATTAATCTGGGTTTCGCCTTTAAAGCCGAAACGAACGTAAGATTTGTCGCCGTTGTTGCCGTCGCCATCTGAGCCATCGTTATCAGAAAAATAATGCAGGCCAACAGCTTTACCGTACAGGTCCAGTTTGTTGCCGTCTTTGTTATAGATTTCTGCAGCATTTGCTGCGCCGGCGGCTAACAGAGCAGGGATAACCACTGCAAGAATATTGCGCTTCATCATTATTCATTACCCTCATTGGAGTTATTTGTACACCTGCCACTGCCGTCAGGAAATCTTTACAGAACCCTTAACGAAGTTTGGTGTCTTCCTGTGTCTGCACGCATCTTTCCATCCCACCCGCCGTAATTCTAGCGCTTAAATGCTACTAAACTCGTAATCTTGTTTCAGCAGGAAAATATGTATTACAAAATGTAAAAAATACGGAACTTTGTGAGTGAACTCAAAATTTACAAAAATAAAAAAAGGCCGGCAGTGCCGACCTCGTTATATATATGAATTTCTTATATTTAATGCCTAAATCAGAAACTCGCGTTGCGTGGCGTGCGCGGGAAGGGGATAACATCCCTTACATTTTGTACGCCAGTGACATAGGCGATTAAACGTTCAAAGCCCAAACCAAATCCAGAATGTGGCACGGTACCGTAGCGACGCAGATCACGATACCACCAGTAATCTTCTTTATTCAGCCCCATCTCTTCGAGTCGTGCATCCAGCACATCCAGACGCTCTTCACGCTGTGAACCACCGATGATCTCACCAATGCCAGGCGCCAGGACATCCATTGCCGCCACGGTTTTGCCATCGTCGTTCAGACGCATATAGAACGCTTTAATGTCTTTCGGATAGTTTTTCACCACCACTGGCGCTTTAAAATGTTTCTCTGCCAGGTAACGCTCATGCTCAGAAGAGAGGTCGATTCCCCAGGAAACCGGGTTTTCGAAGGTCTGACCGCAATTCATCAGGATTTCAACCGCGTCGGTGTAGTCGACCTGGGCAAAATCAGTGGTAATGAAACGCTGGAGGCGTTCTACAGCTTCTTTATCGACGCGCTCAGCGAAGAAGGCCATGTCATCGGCGCGCTCTTCCAGCACCGCATTGAACACATACTTCAGCATTGACTCGGCCAGTGCGGCGGCATCATCCAGTGTCGCAAACGCAATTTCCGGCTCCAGCATCCAGAATTCTGCCAGATGACGGCTGGTGTTGGAGTTCTCTGCGCGAAACGTCGGGCCAAAGGTGTAGATCTTCGACAGGGCGCTGGCATAGGTTTCACCGTTCAGCTGACCGGAAACGGTCAGGAAAGCTTCTTTGCCAAAGAAATCTTCGCTGAAATCGACTTTGCCCTGATCGTTGCGCGGCAGGTTTTCCATATCCAGCGTAGAGACACGGAACATTTCACCTGCACCTTCGGTGTCGGAGGCGGTAATCAGCGGGGTGGAGACCCAGAAATAGCCATTTTCATGGAAGAAGCGATGCAGCGCCTGCGCCAGGGTATGGCGAACGCGGGCCACTGCGCCAATCAGGTTGGTGCGTGGACGCAGGTGCGCCACTTCACGCAGATACTCAATGCTGTGACGTTTCGCCGCCATCGGATAGCTGTCCGGATCTTCCACCCAGCCAACCACTTCCAGGCTGGTTGCCTGAATCTCAAACGCCTGGCCCTGACCCGGCGATGCCACCACTTTACCGGTGACGATAACGGAACAGCCGGTGGTCAGACGCAGCACTTCATCCTGATAATTATTCAGAGAATTATTGACGACAGCCTGAACGGGATTAAAGCAGGAGCCGTCATAGACAGCGATGAAGGAAAGACCGGCTTTGGAATCTCTTCGGGTACGCACCCAACCACGTACGGTGACTTCACTGTCAACCGCGACGCGACCGTGCAGTACGTCCGCTACAGGCACTACGCTCATAAATATCTCTCTATATAGAAGAAGTGAGTTAAAAGTTGCCCCATCCGGGGTTTTGCTATGTTACTTGCGAGTCTTCAGGAAACAAGCAAAATTCAGGGGGAATGCAGATTTATTACAGCAGAGGCGGGGCGCATCAACGCCCCGATAAGAAGAGGATTAACTCGCTTTTTTCACCAGCGGCAAATCAAAGGCTTTTCGCAGGGCTTTTACAAAGGCTTTATCCTGACAGATAGTTTTGCCGGGGCTGTCTGAGAGTTTTGCCACCGGTTTACCATTGCACTGCACCAGCTTGATAACGATATTCAGTGGCGTTACGCCCGGAATGTCGCAGGTCAGGCGGGTACCGATACCGAACACGACATTCGTCCGCTGGCCAAAGTGGCGGTATAACGCCAGGGCTTTGTCGAGGTTTAAGTTGTCAGAAAAGACCAGGTGTTTGCTTTGCGGATCGATACCCAGGCTCTGATAGTGGGCAAGGGCTTTCTCGCCCCATTCAACCGGATCGCCGGAGTCATGGCGCAGTCCCTGATAGCGACGGGCAAACAACGGACCGAAATCGCGCAGGAAGGCGTCCATGGCAATACAATCGGTCAGCGCAATGCCCAGTTGATCGTCATACTCATCGAGCCACGCCTGCAGCGCCGCGCGCTGGCTATTAGCAAGGACCGGGCTGATCTGCTGGAAGGCCTGGAACCACTCATGTGCCTGCGTCCCGACCGGCGTCAGTGACAGACGGCGCGCCAGATCATAGTTACTGGTGCCAATCAGCCACGGGAAATCCTGTTTCAGCGTTGAGACGATCGACTGCTGCACATCCTGCGAGTAGCGACGACGGGTGCCGAAATCCATCAGGCGGAAGCGTGACATATCCAGGTCAGCTACCTGCGTCTTAAAGTCGCCGAGTTTCTGGTGTAAATGGTCAATTGCCTGCTGGGTGGTGACCTGCGGTGTGCGATGACGATGCACAATCTCGCTGATTAGCGCCAGCAGCGGCACCTCCCACATAATGACTTCCCGCCACGGCCCCTGAATACGGATATCCAGTTTGCCATGGTGATTGCGCACCTCAACCTGATCCGGGTTATAGCGGAACTGGCGTAACCAGCTGAGGTAATCCTGCTGGAAGAAGGGGAGGTGAGACAGCCAGGTCGCTTCATCATCAGTCAGCGCCAGGTGTTGCATAGCGGTTATCGCGTCACGAATTTCGTCAGCGTAGAGACCCAGCAGTTCGTCGCCGCGGCAGCGAAACTCCGCCGCCACCGTTACGTCATGATAGCGGTGGAAAACGGCCTGCTGCATATGGAGCTTATAGGCGTCCGTATCCAGCAGCGAGGTCAGTATCGGGGAAGCATGTCCTGTCATGGCGCGTTTCAGCATCCTGTTCGGTGGCGCAGAGCCCGGTGTTGTACACAGTCATAAAGACGCGAAAGTATAATTCACTATCTGAACCCGATCACAGCATATTTCAGTCGGGTGGGTCGAGGCCAATCTGTGCCTTTGTTAACAAACTGTAGCCATTTCACCTTTTAGGTGCATTGTGCGTGGCAAGCTTGTAGTAACAAGCTTAGACTTTGCCGGTAAACTTATAACAACGCGAGACGCAATATGACGCAACAGCCCCAAATCAAGTATCGCCACGATTATCGTGCGCCTGATTACACCATCACCGATATCGATTTAACCTTTGAACTGGATGCGTCCACCACCCGTGTTACGGCCATCAGCCAGGTTAAACGACTGGGCGACAGCCAGGCTGAGCTGCAACTGGACGGCGAAGCGTTAACGCTGATTGCGCTGGAGATCGACGGGCAACCCTGGACGGCTTACCGTGAAGAAGAGGGCGCACTGGTGATCGGCCAGTTGCCGGAAAGCTTCACCCTGAAAATCATCAATGATATTCATCCGGATCAGAACACCGCGCTGGAAGGGTTGTACAAATCGGGCGAGGCGCTCTGCACCCAATGTGAAGCTGAAGGCTTCCGCCATATTACCTGGTACCTCGATCGCCCGGATGTCCTGGCGCGCTTTACCACCACCATTTATGCCGACGGTGAACGCTATCCATTCCTGCTCTCCAACGGTAACCGCATTGACGGCGGCCGGGATGAGCAGGGTCGCAGCTGGGTGAAGTGGGAAGATCCGTTCCCGAAACCGTGTTACCTGTTTGCGCTGGTGGCAGGCGATTTCGACGTGTTGCGTGACAGTTTTACCACCCGTTCAGGCCGTGATGTGGCGCTGGAGATCTTCGTCGATCGCGGTAATCTCGACCGTGCCGACTGGGCGATGACCTCGCTGAAAAACAGCATGAAGTGGGATGAAGAGCGTTTCGGCCTGGAGTATGACCTCGACATCTTTATGATCGTGGCGGTGGACTTCTTCAATATGGGCGCAATGGAGAATAAAGGCCTGAACGTCTTCAACGCCAAATATGTACTGGCGAAAGCGGAAACGGCGACCGACAAAGATTACCTCGGTATTGAAGCCGTTATCGGCCACGAATATTTCCACAACTGGACCGGCAACCGCGTGACCTGCCGCGACTGGTTCCAGCTCAGCCTGAAAGAGGGACTGACCGTGTTCCGCGATCAGGAGTTCAGCTCTGATCTGGGTTCACGTGCCGTGAACCGCATCGATAATGTGCGTATCGTGCGTGGGGCGCAGTTCGCCGAAGATGCCAGCCCAATGGCACACCCGATCCGTCCGGATCAGGTTATTGAGATGAACAACTTCTACACCCTGACGGTGTATGAGAAAGGGTCAGAAGTGATCCGTATGATGCATACCCTGCTGGGTGAAGAGAATTTCCAGAAAGGCATGAAGCTCTACTTTGATCGTCATGACGGCAGCGCCGCCACCTGTGATGATTTTGTGCAGGCGATGGAAGATGCCTCAAACGTCGATCTGTCGCAGTTCCGCCGCTGGTACAGCCAGTCCGGTACGCCGGTACTGACGGTGCGCGACGATTACAATCCGGAACTGGAGCAGTACACGCTACACGTCACGCAGCACACGCCAGCGACCGCCGATCAGAAAGAGAAGCTGCCCCTGCATATCCCGCTGGATATTGAACTCTATGACGGTGAAGGCAAGGTGATCCCGCTACAGAACAACGGCCATCCGGTGCACCATGTGCTGAATGTCACCGAAGAGTTCCAGACCTTTATTTTCGATAACGTCTACTTCCAGCCGGTGCCGTCACTGCTGCGCGAATTCTCTGCGCCAGTGAAACTCGATTATAAATGGAGTGATGCGCAGCTCACCTTCCTGATGCGCCATGCCCGCAACGACTTCTCCCGCTGGGATGCGGCGCAGAGCCTGCTGGCGACCTACATCCGTCTGAACGTTGCACGCTATCAGCAGGGTCAGCATCTGTCGCTGCCGCTGCATGTCGCCGACGCCTTCCGTGCAGTATTACTGGATACCGACTGCGATCCGGCCCTGACGGCGCTGATCCTGACCCTGCCGTCGGAAAATGAGATTGCCGAGCTGTTCGATACCATCGATCCGCAGGCGATTGCGCTGGTGCGTGACGCTCTGCAACGCACGCTGGCCCGCGAACTGGCCGATGAGTTTTTTGCCATCTACAACGCCAATCAGCAGCCTGAATACCGCGTGGAGCATGATGCGATTGGTCAGCGCAGCCTGAAAAATACCTGCCTGACCTATCTTGCCTTTAGCGATGCGCAGCTGGCAGACAAGCTGGTACAGACGCAGTACCACCAGGCGACCAACATGACGGATGCGCTGGCGGCGCTTTCCGCGGCTGTGGCGGCTCAGTTGCCGTGCCGTGATGCGCTGCTGGCGGCCTACGATGAGCGCTGGCATCAGGATGGTCTGGTGATGGACAAATGGTTTGTTCTGCAGGCCACCAGTCCGGCTGCCAACGTGATGCGTAATGTGCGTCAGCTTCTGACTCATCGCTCCTTTACCATGAGTAACCCGAACCGCGTTCGCTCCCTGGTGGGGGCCTTTGCCTCGGCTAACCCGGCCGCGTTCCATGCGAAAGATGGCAGCGGTTATAAGTTCCTGGTGGAGATGCTTACCGACCTGAACACCCGTAATCCGCAGGTCGCGGCGCGAATGGTAGAACCGCTGATTCGTCTGAAACGTTATGACGAAGACCGTCAGGCGATGATGCGCCAGGCGCTTGAGCAGTTGCTGCAGCTGGATAAGCTCTCTGGCGATCTTTACGAGAAAATTACCCGGGCACTGAACGCCTGATGACCCGTCCTGGCATAGGTTGACACGCTATGCTGTTAAAACGCCTGATGCACTGCATCAGGCGTTTTTTATTTCAGCGCTGTTGCGCGTAACGGACGGGCTGCGGGCGTTCCGTGCGCTGCATCACCCGATCCAGTACCTCCGCTTCCAGTTCGGCCAGCCGCGCAGATCCACGACGCCGCGGACGGGGCAGGTCCACCAGCAGATCCAGACCGATCTCGCCCTCTTCAATCAACAGCACGCGATCCGCCATTGCCACCGCTTCACTGACATCATGTGTGACCAGCAACACAGTAAAATGATGCTGTTGCCACAGTGACTCAATCAATCCCTGCATTTCAATGCGCGTCAGGGCATCCAGTGCGCCCAGCGGTTCATCCAGCAGCAGCAAACCCGGTCGATGGATCAGCGCCCTGGCCAGTGCCACGCGCTGTTTCTGACCGCCAGAGAGTGCAGCCGGCCACTCACTGGCCCGATCGGCCAGTCCTACCGCCGCCAGGGCATCCATTGCCGCGCTGCGCCATTCGCGTCCGCGCAGGCCCAGACCGACGTTATCGATCACTTTTTTCCACGGCAGCAGTCGCGCATCCTGAAACATCAGGCGGATATCTTCTCGCGCTGACTGCAGCGGCGCATTGCCCGCCAGCAGTTCACCGCTGGAACTCTGTTCAAGTCCCGCCAGCAGACGCAGCAGAGTGCTTTTGCCACAGCCGCTGCGACCCACTACCGCCACAAACTGACCTGAAGGAATATGCAGGTCGATCTTATTGAGTATGGTGCGACTGCCATACTGTTTGCTGACGCCGTTGACGCCAACCGGCGTACCGGTGTTGAGGCGGGCCGGTGAGAAAGTCTGGCTCATGCGTTCTCCTCCTTCAGTTGGTAAGCGGGATGCCAGCGCAGCCAGACACGTTCCAGTAACAACGCGGCGACATCCGCCAGTTTGCCGAGCAGGGCGTAGAGAATAATGGCCACCACCACCACATCGGTCTGCAGGAATTCACGCGCATTCATCGCCAGATAGCCGATGCCAGAACTGGCGGAGATAGTCTCGGCGACAATCAGCGTCAGCCACATCAGACCCAGCGCGAAACGCACGCCGACCATGATATTGGGCAGTGCACCGGGCAGGATCACCTGAATAAACAGGCTCCAGCCGGAGAGGCCATAGCTGCGGGCCATCTCAACCAGCCCGCGATCAATGTTGCGGATGCCATGATAAGTATTCAGGTAGATCGGGAACAGCGTGCCCAGCGCCACCAGAAAGATTTTGGCGGATTCATCAATGCCGAACCAGAGGATCACCAGCGGGATCAGTGCCAGATGCGGCACATTACGCAGCATCTGCAGCGAGGTATCCAGCAACCGCTCACCGGTTTTTGAGGTGCCCGTGATTAAGCCCAGCAGCAGGCCGAGAGATCCACCGATGCTGAAGCCGATCAGCGCCCGCCAGCTGCTGATCGCCAGGTGCTGCCAGAGTTCACCGCTGGCGGTCAGCTGCCAGAAGGTGGTCACGATCTTCTCCGGTGCGGGCAGAATGCGGTTTGATAACCAGCCGGTCTGTGAGGCTATCTGCCACACCACGACCAGCAGCGTTGGCAGGAGCCAGGGTAGCAACGTATCAGCAAGGCGTTTTCGGGTTCTGGCCATCATGCTCTCCTCAGCCCCGGGCGACTTTTTTCTCAGGGGTAAAATCGTTGGCGACCGCTTCACCGTGCGCCTGAACCACCCGCGGCTGAGGCACCAGGGGAACCTGCAGATCCAGATGCGGGAACAGCAGTTCGCCAACGCGATACGCCTCTTCCAGATGCGGATACCCCGACAGGATAAAGGTCTCGATGCCCAGCGCTTCATACTCCCTGATACGTGCGGCAACCGTCGGACCATCGCCGACCAGCGCCGTACCGGCTCCGCTGCGCACCAGGCCCACGCCGGCCCACAGGTTCGGGCTGATTTCGAGCTTGTCGCGTCGACCGCCGTGCAGGGCGGCCATCCGGCGCTGACCCACAGAATCTGCCCGCTGGAACGCTGCCTGTGCTTTCGCGATAGTGGCGTCATCGACATTGGCAATCAGCCGGTCAGCGGCCTGCCAGGCTTCTTCATTTGTTTCACGCACAATCACATGCAGACGGATGCCGAAGAGTACGGTGCGTCCCTGAGCAGCGGCTTTTGCACGCACCTGGTCAATCTTCTCTTTGACCTGTGCAGGCGGCTCACCCCAGGTGAGATAAACATCGACCTGTTCGGCCGCCAGCTCCTGGGCCGGTTCAGAAGAGCCACCGAACCAGAGTGGCGGACGAGGCTGCTGCACCGGTTTAAACATCAGACGCGCGCCGCGAACCTTCACGTGCCTGCCTTCATAATCGACGGTTTCGCCTTCCAGCACCCGACGCCAGACACGGGTAAACTCGGCAGACTCTGCGTAACGCTCACGGTGATCCAGGAACACACCGTCGCCCGCCAGCTCTTCCGGATCGCCGCCGGTCACCAGATTGAACAGCGCGCGGCCATTGGAGAGCCGATCCAGAGTGGCAGCCTGACGCGCCGCCTGAGTCGGTGAAATCACGCCGGGGCGCAGCGCCACCAGGAAGCGCAGACGCTGAGTGACCGGAATCAGCGAGGCGGCAACCAGCCAGGCATCTTCGCATGAACGGCCGGTCGGGATTAATACGCCACCGAAGCCGAGGCGGTCGGCGGCCTGTGCCACCTGTTGCAGATAGGCGTGATCAACCGGTCGCGCCCCTTCGGCAGTACCAAGATAGTGGCCGTCGCCATGCGTTGGCAGAAACCAGAAAATGGATACGCTCATTATTGTTGCTCCTTATTGCGTTACGGTATGCGGTTGCCAGATGCGATCCTGAATCGTCACTTTTACGGGCAACAGATGATTGGCATAGAACAGGTCAGCGGTGCGCTGCTGAGCCGCAGCGGTTTCAGCGCTCACCGGTGAAATCCGGGTTGGTGGCCGATGGCAGAGATAGCTGGCGATAACCGGTTCAGGCAGACCCATTGCCTGCGCCAGCAGTGTGGTGCTCTGCTGACGCTGGCTGATTGTCAGCGCATCGGCCGCGCTAAAGGTATCGAGAACCTGCTGGATAAAGGCGCCATGGGCTTCGGCATAGCTGCGGGTCGCTAAATAGAATGAGCCAGTCAGATTAAGTGCGCTGCCATCAGTCAGCAGACGCGAATGACCCTGCAACAGCACCGAGGAGTAGTAGGGGTCCCAGATTGCCCAGGCATCAACATCTCCCTGCTGGAAGGCGGCGCGCGCATCGGCGGGTGTCAGATAAACCGGTGTAATATCTTTAAAACTCAGGCCCGCCTGCTGTAAGGCGCGAAGCAGTAAATTGTGCGAGCTGGAGCCTTTCTGGAACGCGACCTTTTTCCCTTTCAGATCTGCGACCTGTTTCAGAGGACTCTCTTTTGGGACCAGAATCACTTCTGCTTTGGGCTTTGGCGGCTCAGAGCCGACATAAAGCAGATCCGCGCCAGCGGCCTGGGCAAACAGTGGCGGAAGGTCACCGGTGCTGCCGAGGTCAATACTGTTGATGTTCAGCGCTTCCAGCATTTGTGGACCCGCCGGGAACTCGATCCACTTAATCTGAGTATGGGGAAAACGCTTCTCCAGTAACTGATGTGATTTTGCCAGCACCATGCTGACTGAACCTTTCTGATAGCCGATACGAATCTCAGCCGGATCGGATTCGGCGGCCTGAACCAGAGGGGCGATGAGTAAAAGGCCTGCCACCAGCCACTTTCCAACTATTTGCTTCATCGAACTCTTCCTTATACCGCTTGTGCAACGGGGTGGTGGTGACGGGTCAGCGCCAGCCAGAACGCAGTGACGGCTTCATCCAGACGCTGTGACAGTGAATCCTGTAAAACCGGCTGACGATCGTAGTGGGTAATCTGGCTGTCCTCGGCATAAACACCGTGCAGGATCTCCTGCGCCTTTAAGGCGTTAAGAACCGGTTTCAGGGCGTAATCCAGCGCCAGCATGTGGCCGACACTGCCGCCGCTGGCCAGCGGCAACACAACCTTGTGCTCGAGTGCACGTTCAGGTAGCAAATCGAGCAGGGTTTTCAGCGCGCCTGAAAAGGACGCCTTATAAACAGGTGTCGCCACAATCAGGCCATCAGCAGACGCGAGGTCTTCACGGAGGGCCAGGAGTGCGGGTGCATCAAAACGTGCATTGATCAGATCGTCAGGCTGAAAGTTGTGAATATTCCAGGGAATGACTTCAATGCCACGCGCTTCCAGCTTGTGCTGACACAGCGTCAGTAATGAAGTCGAGCGGGAAGGAAATCGTGGGCTGCCAGCCAGCGTAATAACGCGCATCATCACTCCTTATAACTAAAAGTTATTGATTATCTAAAGTTGAGAACTAATGGCTTCATACTGTCAGAGCTACGGAGTGGGCTTAAATGATTTATCCGGCAAAGTAAGGGTGAAAAATGCAAATAGAAGACGCCGCTGCAGAAGGGAACGCATAAGCTTCCGATAATTCTTAATTTAGGTTCCGGCAGGCGGTGAATTGATTAAGGAGTGTGATACGAGATGGTCAAAACGGGGGAGGGTGCTGAAAAAAATCGTTTTCGTCTGATTGCTTAATCAATCTTCCTGAGAGTCATACAGCGTTAAAGCGAAGCGGTGAGCATAACAGCCCCTCTGAGCGGCACAGAATCTGCCTGTCTGCGGAAGCCCCTGCCTGAAGCTAAGATTAATCGCAGAAAGAAAACTGCAATGAAAATGAAGTAATGGTGAAGTTATTCACTATTACAGATGTTCTCTTACACATTCCTGAACATGGTTACGTCTGCTTTGCCGGGCTATTTTAAATCGATCATCAACGGTTTTAACATTTACGCGGACTATAGATGCACTTTCATTAACAGTGATTTTCACAGGAAACGTTAAGATAATTTTTACGACTGGTCTTTATTCGCATTACCGGTTTAAGATAATCAGGCCAAATGAAAGCTATCATAATAATAGCGCATTACTCTTTTCGACGTTTCGCCTCTGGTCAGGACCTGCATCTGGCAGGTGACGCGTATTGTCTTTTTTCTAACAGCAGAGAATTGCCTATGTCTGACACTCTATTATCTGTAATTATTCCAACTTACAATGTTGAAAAATATATTGTGGAGTGCGTCGATTCATTATTACGTCAGGTTAAAGCGCCCAATGAAATACTCATTGTGAATGATGGTTCCACCGATGGAACATTAGCCTTACTTGAACAGAATTATGCGCATCTTCCTCAGGTGAAAATAATTACCACTGAAAATGGAGGCGCCGGTCAGGCCCGGGATGTGGGCATTGCACAGGCGAAGGGACAGTTTCTCTTTTTCTGTGATCCGGACGACGTCGTGGCGGACGGCCTGGTGGC
The DNA here is from genome assembly GCF_014495885.1 of Pantoea sp. MT58. NCBI lineage: Bacteria > Pseudomonadati > Pseudomonadota > Gammaproteobacteria > Enterobacterales > Erwiniaceae > Pantoea > Pantoea sp. MT58. The sequence goes on along the minus strand of NZ_CP061083.1, from coordinate 2,676,518 downwards.
CGAGCTGGCCAGGGTGGCGGAAACGCATCCTGAAACGGACCTGTTCTGTTTTAAATCGTGTGTATTCCGCGATGGTCAGATTGACATCACTTCACCAAAAGTGAGGCACGAACTCTTTGGCCAGCAAAAGCCACAGGAGGTCCTGCTGGCGCTGCTGCGTAATGGCAGCTATACCTCGGCGGCCTGGAGTTATGTCATCAGCAAACGCGTTATTGAGCAGCATAAATTGCGCTTTGTTAAACGTGTTCATGAAGACCACAATTTTACCCTTTCCTGTTTTATGAAAAGTCAGCAGGCCTGGGTCAGTCATCAGGTCTATTATAAACAGCGTATTCGCAACGGTTCACTGACCAACAGTACTAAAAGCAATGAGTTTTTCCATCAGCGCTATGACGCTTTTATGCACGCCTACAACACGTTAACCGGATCGATGGTTAAATCAGCATGGCGTGACACCCTGGAAAAAGCCTATTTAGTTCACTCGTTTCGTCTGATGATCTATTTATCACTCTACAATCGAACACCTGTTCCTGAATATGTGCTGAATGCTATTCGCTTTTTGGGACGTAATGTAAAAGCAGAGAGCTTTAAAGAGCGGTTATTGTTTAATCGTCCTGAACTGTTTATTGCGCTGCAGCATTACAAAGTCAAAAAAGAGTTGAAAAACGCGGCCTGATCACAAAAAACAGCCTGATTCTGAAAAATGTGAAGCGATATTGTTTATGCCTTAGCGAAATGAGAAGGTGAGACATGCAATGTGTATAAGGTTGTTGCGTCATGGCAAAAGTTCTTGATAAAAGTCTGATTATTAATATTTTCTCCCTGCTGGCCTATCGTGGTGCGTCGTTTCTTTTTCCGCTGGCGACGCTGCCCTATCTTGCCCGTGTTCTGGGTGTAGAGCAGATGGGTACGCTGGCACTGGCGATCGCCTGTGTGCTCTATTGCAGTACCATCTCTGACTGGGGATTCAATGTCTTTACCACCAAAGATATTGCTCACCATCGTGATGACAAAGAACGCGTCACTCAGCTTTTCTGGTCAACATTTAACGCCAAGCTGATGCTGCTGGTGGTGACCAGCGGTACGCTGCTGACCGCGACCTGGTTCAATCCTGCCTGGCATCCGTTGTTCTTTATCATCCTGGCGAACTGCACCACGCTGATAGGCTCGTTGTTTTCATTTGGCTGGCTGATGCAGGGCTTTGAGAAGTTGGGTAAGACGGCAATGATCGCTACCTTCGGGAACTTCTGTGCGATTCCGCTAACGTTTTTACTGGTGAAATCCCCGCAGGATACCTGGCTGGCTGCCCTGATCCCTGGCACTGTCTCGATCATCAGTGCAGCGATTACGCTGAAGTTTGTGCTGGAGATGAAGGTCATTGGCCGTTATCGCTTTGAGCCCCGTGAAATCAAACAGCGCATCACCGACAGCATGGATGTCTTTATCGCCATTGCCGGTGCCAATCTGTTCAACAGCGTCAACGTCGTGATTCTCGCTTCCTTTACCTCCACCTATATGGTGGGTATCTATAACGGTGCGGATCGTCTGCGTAAAGCCGCTAACTCTGTGCCAGAGCAGATTGGCAGCGCCTTCTTCCCGCGCGTCAGTCATCTGTTTGGCCGGGATAAACGGGCTGCCATTGCAGCGACGCGCAAAAGCCTGCTGCTGTCGTTTTCCCTGAGTCTGTCGATTGTGATCTTTACCTGGTTCTTTGCTGACCTGGTGGTTTCAATCTTACTGGGTAAGGACTTTATTCCGTCGGCGGATGTGCTGCGTGTCTTTGTGCTCTGCTTCCTGTTTGGCAACATTGCTTATCCGGCCGGATTACAGATTCTGATTCCACATGGTTTAGCGCGTCAGCGTATGTGGGTGATGATGGCCGCGGGTGTGATTAACGTGCCGCTGTGCTGTTTCCTGGCGTGGAAGTTTGGTGCGATCGGGGCCGCATGGTCGATGGTCGGGGCAGAAGCGTTCGTCTGCATCGGTATTTTTGGCATCATGCAGCGTCACGGGATCCTGCGGGAATATCTGTTCCCCTCGCAGGTGGAAAATCGCCCCGTAAACGATTCCGCTGCGTAAGATCAAGGGATTTTCAGTTAACTTCCCACCACCCCGCAGTTCGATTTACTTTTGCGCCAGAGCACTTTACCATTCTGGCGCACATTTTCCCGTGCACCGACTTCCACGATCGCTTCCGTCCTTCAGGAGAGTGCATGTTTTATCCTATCGTCCGACCGGCGCTGTTTAAACTCGACCCCGAACGCGCACACGAACTCACCTTTCAGCAACTACGCTTTATGAGCGGCACGCCACTTGAGATGTTCTATCGCCAGACTCTGCCGTCGCGTCCGGTTACCTGTATGGGACTGACCTTTAAGAACGCCCTGGGTCTGGCCGCCGGGCTGGATAAGAACGCAGAGTGTATTGATGCGTTTGCCGCGATGGGCTTTGGTTTTGTTGAAGTCGGTACCGTCACGCCGCGCCCTCAGGCGGGTAATGATAAGCCACGCATGTTTCGGCTGGTGGAAGCAGGCGGAATTATCAATCGGATGGGATTTAATAATCTGGGTGTCGATCATCTGGTTGAAAACGTGAAAAAAGCGCGTTTTAACGGCGTGCTGGGAATCAATATCGGTAAAAATAAAGATACGCCAGTCGAGCAGGGCAAAGATGATTATCTGATCTGCATGGAGAAGGTCTATGCCCACGCCGGTTATATCGCCATCAATATTTCCTCCCCTAACACGCCAGGTTTGCGTTCGCTGCAATATGGCGAGGCGCTGGATGATCTGCTCTCCTCAATCAAACAAAAACAAAAAGAGCTGGAACAGCGTCACCTTAAATATGTTCCGCTGGCCGTGAAAATTGCGCCCGATCTCTCGGAAGAGGAGTTAATTCAGGTCGCAGACAGTTTAATTCGTCATCAGATTGATGGTGTTATTGCCTGCAATACCACCCTCGATCGTTCGCTGGTTAGTGGACTCAAATATGCTGAGGAAGCAGGCGGATTAAGTGGCCGGCCAGTTCAGTCCCGGAGCACAGCGGTTATCCAGCGCCTCTCTCAGGAACTGCAGGGACGCCTGCCGATTATTGGCGTTGGGGGCATTGATTCTTTAACGGCCGCACGTGAAAAAATCGCCGCCGGGGCAACATTAGTTCAGATTTATTCAGGTTTTATTTATCAGGGACCGGGCTTAATTAAAGATATCGTTACCAATATCTAAGACAATTCTCACAATGACGGGCCGGGGGCTTTATTTATCCCCTCGGCTCGTTTATATTTTGTCCTGTTGCACGCTTTTTCAGCTTTTCCTTATGTTTCTTTTTCGCTGAATTCTGCGTGATTTTTGGCGCAGCGGTAAATACAGGGCACACGATGAAAATTAAACCCGATGATAACTGGCGTTGGTATTTTGACAGCAGCCACGATCGAATGATGCTCGATCTGGCCGACGGTATGCTGTTTCGTTCCCGCTATTCCCGCAAAATGCTCACACCGGACGCTTTCGCTGAATCGGGCTTTTGTGTCGATGACGCTGCTCTTTATTACACGTTTGAAGAGACCTGCCGTCATTGCAAACTCAGTGGCAGTCACCGTGCTGAGTTGGTGTTAAACGCACTGGTCGCTGCCCGCTTTCTCAAACCCCTGATGCCTAAAAGCTGGCATTTCACCTCATATGCCCCGGCCATGCAGCCTCGTCCTGGCGAAATGGTACAGGTTACGCTGGCTGAAGAGGGAACACAGGCACGTCTGCTGGTGGTTGAAAGTGGTGATAATGCGGCGCTCTGTCTGCTGGCGCAGCAAGGTCTCACGCTGGCGGGAAAAAACATGGTGCTCGGCGATGCCATCAAAGTGATGAACGATCGCCTGCAGCCCTGGCATGAGGACGTTGCTGCACCTTTCGCCCGCGCTGTCTGATCATCTCAGTTCAACATCGCCCGCCGGAATACAGCTACAGCTTAACAGTGTGCCGTCCTGACGCAGGGCACTCTGTTTCAGCGCCTTCACCTCACCTGCGACCAGATTCAGCTTGCAACTGCCACAGAGACCTGCACGACAGGAATAGGGTATGCGAAAGCCCTGCATCTCCAGTTGATCCAGTAACACCTGCTGATTATCCCCGGTGAATGTCTGACCCTGATAAGTAATGTTCACGGTTTCAGGCGCCTGTTTTTCTGGTTTCAACGTTTCAACCACTTCACCCGCCCCATACCTGCGCGATGCATGACGTTTCAGGACAATCATTTCATCACCCGCACGCACCACGCCGCTGCTACGCGCCACTAAGTTCAGGCCGAAATCGATGTCACCACTGCCATCCTGAGCGGTACGAAAAGTCTGCAACGTCGCCAGCGGATGACCGGTGGGATGCTTAACGCCGGTCTCGGTGCTGACCGTGGTGAGCACACAGCGACTGCAGGGCTTTGGCACCTCGAATATCACGTCGCCAATCTGAATTTCTGCCCAGCTATCTTCATCCCATGCGGCAGCACCGCTGACGACCAGATTCGGACGAAACTGTTCGGCTCGGACGCTGGCCGGGCAGCGTTGTTGCAGATCATGCAGCGACGCGTTGTTGATCAGCAAAAACGGAAAGCCATCGGCAAAGCTAAGCGGAATATGATCAAACTTTTTGACCCGGCGGCTGGGTTGTGGCCCGACCCAGCGCAACTGAACGTCGCGCGGGAAGAACTGGCTCAGCCACTGATTTATCGCAAGGGGCGCTATGCGCGCGGTAAAATGATTACCCCAGACTTCGGTGGGATGATCCTGCTCATCGAAATCGCTGAAGCGGATCAGGGACTGACTCCCATCTGGCGCCGCCAGCAACAGGCCATCCGGCAGAATCGCGGGCGTAAAGCGCACCATCTCCGGGTGCTGGCGGGCGGTAATAAAGGTGCCATCAGGTTCGGTCACCATAAACAGACGATCAAACGCCAGTCCGCTGTCAGTGACCAGCGCGTGTGATAACGCTAATCCCCGCATCGACTTCACAGGATGAATAAATAAGCGGGAAAGCGTGATCATGGTGTTCTCCTTGAACCCGACGCGCGACACAAAAGAAGCTAACTTTATGACATAGGTCTCCGATTCGCTATAATGCGCGACAATTTTCTCAAGAGTTAAAAAGTGACGATATGAATTCTCTGTTTGCCAGCACGGCGCGTGGGCTCGAAGAGCTGTTAAAAAGTGAGCTGGACGCGCTGGGCGCGCAGGATTTGCAAGTGGTGCAGGGAGGCGTTCACTACGAAGCCGACGATCGCGCCATGTACCAAAGTCTGATGTGGAGTCGTTTAGCATCACGCATCCTGTTGCCGCTGGGAGAGTTTGGCGTCTACAGCGATCTTGATCTCTATCTGGGTGTACAGAGCGTGGACTGGCCGACGATGTTCGGCAGCGACAAAACGTTTGTCGTGCATTTCAGCGGCACCAACGACTCGATTCGTAATAGCCAGTTTGGCGCGCTGAAAGTGAAAGATGCCATCGTGGACAGCTTTACCCGTCAAAACCTCGAGCGGCCGAATGTCGATCGTGAGCAGGCGGATATCCGTGTCAACGTCTGGCTGAATGACGATCGTGCCAGTATTGCGCTGGATCTCAGCGGCAGCTCGCTGCATCAGCGCGGCTATCGGCAGCAAACCGGTCAGGCACCGTTGAAAGAGACGCTGGCCGCAGCGATTGTGCTGCGTTCTGGCTGGGAGCCGACCACGCCGCTGATCGATCCGATGTGTGGTTCCGGTACGCTGCTGATTGAAGCCGCACTGATCGCCTGCGATCGCGCACCAGGCCTGCTGCGCAAGCACTGGGGCTTCACCGCCTGGAGCCAGTTTAATGCGGCTCTGTGGCAGGATGTGAAAGCCGAGGCGCAGGCGCGTGCCCGTGCGGGCACCGCCGCCACCCAGGCGCGCTTCTTTGGCTATGATAATAATGGCCGTGTACTGGAGTGGGCGCAGTCGAATGCCCGTCGTGCAGGCGTTTATGAACTCTTTACCTTTGCTCAACAGGACCTGCTGAAGCTGACCAATCCGGTCGATCCGGCTGTGCATGGCACGGTGCTGAGCAATCCGCCTTACGGTGAACGTCTGGAGAGCGAACCCGCCCTCATTGCGCTGCACAGCCAGCTTGGACGTCTGATGAAGCAGCATTTTGGCGGCTGGAATCTGTCGCTGTTCAGCGCCTCGCCTGAACTGCTGAGCTGCCTGCAACTGCGTGCCGACCGCCAGTTCAAAGCGAAAAACGGTCCGCTGGATTGCGTTCAGAAAAATTATCAGCTGGCGGTCAACAGCCATGAAAGCGCCGGTCAGATTGCGGAAGATTACGCGAACCGTCTGCGTAAAAATGTGAAAAAGCTGGAGAAGTGGGCGCGTCAGGAAGGCATTGAATGCTACCGCATTTATGACGCCGATCTGCCAGACTACAACGTCGCTGTCGATCGCTATGGCGACTGGGTGATTATCCAGGAATACGCGCCACCGAAAACGATCGATCCGAACAAAGCGCGTCAGCGCCTGTTCGATGTGATCAGCGCGACCCTGAGCGTACTGGAACTGCCTGCCGACCGTCTGATTATGAAAACGCGTGAGCGTCAGAAAGGCAAAGCGCAGTATCAGAAGCTCAGCGAAAAGGGCGACTATTTCGAAGTTAAAGAGTTTAATGCGCATTTCTGGGTGAATCTGACCGACTATCTCGATACCGGCCTGTTCCTCGATCACCGCATTGCCCGTAAAATGCTCGGCCAGATGAGCCAGGGCAAAGATTTCCTGAACCTGTTTGCCTATACCGGCACCGCCAGTGTGCATGCCGGTCTGGGTGGGGCGCGTTCGACCACCACGGTCGATATGTCGCGGACCTATCTGGAGTGGGCGGAGCGCAACCTGCGTCTTAACGGACTGACCGGGCGTCAGCACCGCCTGATGCAGGCAGACTGCCTGAGCTGGCTGAATGAGAGTGACGAGAATTTTGACCTGATCTTTATCGATCCGCCAACCTTCTCCAACTCAAAACGTATGGAAGAGAGCTTTGACGTTCAGCGCGATCATATGATGCTGATGCGTAACCTGAAGCGCCTGCTGCGTCGCGGCGGCACCATCATGTTCTCCAATAACAAACGCGGTTTCAAAATGGACATGGATGGCCTGAAAGCACTGGGCCTGCAGGCGCAGGATATTACCCAGAAAACACAGTCGCAGGACTTCGCGCGTAACCGTCAAATTCACAACTGCTGGCTGATCACTCACGCCGGTAAGGAATAAGATTACATGTCATTAATCAGTATCCACGGCGCTTATCTCTCCTTCAGCGATGCGCCGCTGCTAGACAACACCGAACTGCACATTGAAGAGAACGAACGCGTCTGTCTGGTGGGCCGTAACGGTGCAGGTAAATCCACACTGATGAAAATCATCAACGGCGAACAGCCGCTGGATGATGGCCGCATTATTTATGAAACCGATCTGGTGGTTGCGCGTCTGCAACAGGATCCACCGCGTAACATCACCGGTTCGGTCTATGACTTCGTGGCTGAGGGCGTTGAAGAGCAGGCTGAGCATCTGAAAGCCTATCACGCCATTTCCCATGTGGTGATGGACGATCCAAGCGATAAAAACCTCAATGAGATGGCGCGTCTGCAGACTATTCTCGACCATCAGAATTTGTGGCAGCTGGAAAGCCGCATCCATGACGTGCTGGAGCAGATTGGTCTGCAGCCCGATACCGAACTGTCGTCGCTCTCTGGCGGCTGGCTGCGTAAAGCGGCGCTGGGCCGTGCGCTGGTCAGTAACCCGCGCGTGCTGATGCTGGATGAGCCAACCAACCACCTCGATATTGAAACCATCGACTGGCTGGAAACGTTCCTGAAGAACTTCACCGGCAGCATCATCTTTATTTCGCATGACCGTTCGTTTATCCGCAACATGGCGACACGTATCGTCGATCTCGACCGCGGCAAGCTGGTCTCCTGGCCGGGCAACTACGATCTCTATCTGGAAGGCAAAGAAGAAGCCTTGCGCGTTGAAGAGATGCAGAACGCAGAATTCGACCGCAAGCTTGCGCAGGAAGAGGTGTGGATCCGTCAGGGCATCAAAGCCCGTCGTACACGTAACGAAGGCCGTGTGCGTGCGCTGAAAGCGCTGCGTCGTGAGCATTCGGAACGTCGCGAAGTCATGGGCAAAGCCAACATGCAGGTGGGCGAAGCGTCCCGCTCCGGCAAAATTGTGTTTGAGCTGGAACATGTCGACTACGCGGTCGACGGCAAAGTGCTGGTGAAGGATTTCTCAACCCAGGTTCAGCGTGGCGACAAAATTGCGCTGATTGGACCGAACGGTTGCGGTAAAACCACCTTACTGCGTCTGATGCTGCAGCAATTAAAAGCGGATCATGGCCGCGTGCATTCCGGCACCAAGCTGGAAGTGGCCTACTTTGACCAGCATCGCGCTGAACTGGATCCGGATCGCACCGTGATGGACAACCTGGCCGAAGGCAAGCAGGAAGTGCTGGTTAACGGCAAACCGCGCCACGTGCTGGGCTATCTGCAGGACTTCCTGTTCCATCCTAAACGTGCCATGACGCCGGTGCGCGCACTTTCGGGTGGTGAACGTAACCGCCTGTTGCTGGCGCGTCTGTTCCTGCGTCCCAGCAACCTGATGATTCTGGATGAACCAACAAACGACCTCGACGTCGAAACGCTGGAACTGCTGGAAGAGCTGATTGATGGTTATCAGGGCACCGTCTTACTGGTCAGTCACGATCGTCAGTTCGTCGACAATACCGTCACTGAGTGCTGGATTTTTGAAGGCAACGGCGAAATCGGCACCTTTGTGGGCGGTTATCACGATGCTCAGCAGCAGCGCGCCGCCTACCGTCAGCACAGAGCTGCCACACCCGCAAAAGCGACGGCTAATACCGCTAAGCCTGCCGCAGAGAAGAGTGATGCGAAGCGTAACGTAAATAAACTCAGCTACAACCTGGCGCGAGAGCTGGAACAGTTGCCGCAAAAACTGGAGCAGCTGGAGGCGCGCATCGGCGAACTGCAGGCGAAGATGAGTCACCCGGACTTCTTCAGTCAGGCACACGATCAGACACAGCCGGTGCTGGATAATCTGGCGCAGGCTGAGCAGGAGCTGGAAACCGCTTTTGCGCGCTGGGAAGAGCTTGAGTCACTGAAAAACGGCGCGTAGGGCAGGGCTAACGGATGTGTTCAGCAGTGAAAAGTAACGCGTGGATACTTTGTCCACAATGCGATTTAATGATTAAGCTGCCGGACATTCCCGTTGGCAGCCGTGCATCATGCCCGCGCTGCCACACCTCCCTGACGGCCAACTGGCACGAGCCGCGCAAACGACCGACGGGCTATGCGCTGGCAGCACTCTTTATGCTGCTGCTGGCGAATCTGTTTCCTTTCGTCTCAATGAAAGTTGCGGGGCTGACCAGCCAGATTACACTTTCGCAGATCCCCAAGGTCATGGTGACGGAAGATTACAGCAGCCTGGCGACGCTGTTCCTGCTCTTTGTGCAGGCGGTCCCGGCTTTCTGCATGATCACCATTATACTGCTGGTCAATCCGGTTCCTTTTCCAACCCGACTTAAAATTGGTCTGGCACGCATCCTGTTTCAGCTGCGTAACTGGGGCATGGCAGAAATTTTTATGGCGGGCGTGCTGGTCAGCTTCGTCAAACTGATGGCCTACGGTGAGATTGGCCTGGAGACCAGTTTCTGGCCGTGGGTGTTGTTTTGTCTGTTACAACTTCGGGCCTTTCAGTGCGTTGACCGGCGCGAGTTGTGGGAGAGTCTCTCCCCCCGACCCGCGCTACCTCATCTGCCCGAAGTGGGCATCAGTGGTTTAGAGCAGGGCCTGCGTTCCTGCCCATGCTGTACGGCCATTCTGCCTGAAGCTGAGCATACCTGTCCGCGCTGCGGCGTAACGGCGCAGGCGCGACGAAAGCACAGCCTGCAGTGGACGCTGGCGCTGTTGTTTACCTCCATACTGCTTTATATCCCCGCCAACCTGTTGCCGATCATGGTGACGGAAACCCTCGGCACAGCGTATCCCTCTAATATTATGGCGGGGGTGATTGTGCTGTGGGATGACGGTTCTTATCCGGTAGCGCTGGTGATTTTTATCGCCAGCATTATGGTGCCTACGCTAAAAATGCTGGCGATTGGCTGGCTCTGCTGGGATGCCAGCGGGCGCGGACGGCGTGACAGCCACAGGATGCACAAAATTTATGAAGTGGTTGAATTTGTTGGCCGCTGGTCAATGATTGACGTGTTTGTGATTGCCGTGCTCTCTGCGCTGGTGCGTATGGGGCAATTAATGAATGTTTATCCCGCGTGGGGGGCAGTACTGTTTGCGATGGTGGTGATTATCACCATGATTGCTGCCATGACCTTTGACCCGCGATTAACCTGGGATCGTGTACGCGAAAACAATATGAAGGAGTCGCGCCTTGACGGAAACTAACCACGGCCATGCAAAGGTGGAACAGATTAAGCGCTGGTCGCCGGTCTGGATTGTCCCCATCGTTACGCTGTTAATTGGCGGGTGGATCCTGTTCTACCATTTCAGCCATCAGGGGCCTGAAGTCACCTTAATCACCGAAAACGCCGAAGGCATTGTTGCGGGTAAAACCACAATTAAAAGTCGCAGCGTGGATGTCGGTATCGTGGAGAGCGCGGTGTTAAGCGACGATCTCCACCATGTAGAAATTAAGGCCCGTCTTAATGCGGGTATGGGAAAACTGCTGCATAAAGACAGTGTTTTCTGGGTAGTGAAACCGCAAATAGGACGTGAAGGCATCAGCGGGCTGGGAACGCTGCTGTCAGGTGCCTACATTGAATTACAGCCCGGCACCAAAAGTGAAGCGCCAGAACAGTTTAACCTGCTCGATGCCCCTCCTTTAGCGCCGCCAGATGCGAAAGGTATCCGCATTATTCTCGACAGCAAAAAAGCGGGTCAGCTTAATCCGGGCGATCCGGTGCTGTTCCGCGGCTATCGCGTCGGTACGGTTGAGACCAGCGTTTTTGATACTGATAAACGTATGATGACCTATCAGCTGTTTGTCGCTGCGCCTTACGACCGCCTGGTGACGACCAACGTGCGTTTCTGGAAGGACAGCGGTATCGCCGTGGATATGTCTGCCTCTGGCATGCGCGTAGAAATGGGTTCGCTCACGACGCTCTTCAGTGGTGGCGTCAGTTTTGATGTGCCGGATGGCTGGGAACTGGGTGAGCCTGCGCAGAACAAATCTGATTATCATCTGTTTGACGATCAGCGCAGTATTCAGGACTCACTTTATACCAACCATATTGATTACCTGATGTTCTTCACCGACTCGATTCGTGGTCTTCAGGCAGGCGCGCCGGTTGAGTTCCGGGGTATTCGTCTGGGTACCGTTTCTGAAGCGCCATTGATGAAAGCAGGCCTGGATCAGGCGCTGAATAATGATTACCGCGTACCGGTACTGATTCGTATTGAGCCGGATCGCTTTATCAGCCGGCTGGGTGAAAATTTCGATCTTGAACAGCATCTGCAGGATGGTAAGAAACGCGGTCTGCGTGCCACGCTGAAAACGGGCAACCTGCTGTCGGGCGCACTCTATGTCGATCTCGACTTCTATGACAATGCGCCAGCCTATAAAGGACCACAGAAAGTCTCTGGCTATGAAGTGATCCCAACGGTCAGTGGTGGCCTGAGCCAGATTCAGCAGAAGCTGATGGCGGCACTGGATAAAATCAACAGTCTTCCACTGAACGGCATGGTTAACGAAGCCACAGGTACACTGAAAGAGAGCCAGAAAACGATGCGTGATCTGCAGCGCACCATCGACAACATCAACAAAGTCACTGGCAGTCCGGCGATGAAAACGCTGCCGGAAGATCTGCAGCAGACATTGCGCGAGCTGAACCGCAGCATGAAGGGCCTGCAGCCAGGTTCGCCAGCTTACACCAAAGTGGTAGGCGATATGCAGCGACTGGATCAGGTACTGCGTGAACTTCAGCCGGTACTGAGAACGCTCAACAATAAGAGCAATGCGCTGGTATTTGAGGCGAAACCGGGACAGGATCCCCAGCCGAAGAGGGCGAAACAGTGAAGAAAGGATTGATACTTTGTGCCGCGCTGGTGTTAAGTGCGTGCAGTAGCAGCGTTGACAATACCTGGTATCAGCTGCCCTCCGGGGCGGCATCCATGCAGGTCAGCAGCAGCCAGCTGAATGAAGCGCAGCCCATGTTGTGGGTGCAGCAGGTGACGGTGCCGGATTATCTGGCAGGCAATGGACTGGTTTATCAGACCAGCGATGTCAAATATGTCATCGCCACAAATAATCTCTGGGCCAGTCCGCTCGATCAGCAGTTGCAGCAGACGCTGATCACTAACCTGAGCAAGGCGTTGCCAGGCCGGCTGGTGGCCGGTTCACCGTTAGGTGCGCAACACGATACGCTTAACGTGACGGTCACCGGCTTCCAGGGACGTTACGATGGCAAAGCGATCGTCAGTGGTGAATGGACGCTGGAACATCAGGGCCGTCTGACTAAGCAGGCGTTTAATCTGGTTCTGCCGCAAACCGAAGATGGCTATGATGCTATGGTCCGTACGCTGGCGGCGGGCTGGCAACAGACTGCGCAGAAGATTGCCAACAGTGTGGTTGCGTTAAATTAAGATTAATGTGAATAAATAAGCTAAGCCCCTGTCCGGTTGTCGTGATTTTTCGACGCCGGCCAGGGGCTTTTTTATTAGCTTAATCAGAGAGATGGTGTTGATGTGTGCATCACAAAACGCCGTTATTTTTACCGATTAAGGTCACATTTATGACACTGGCATGAAGATTGAGCATTGATCTTTGGATTCGCAGGAGGTAGAACATAAGGGTGGTTGAACATTAAATCACCACTTTTCTTTCCACCAGATTCCACAGACCTTACATGAGGGACACGGAGTATGAAGAGACAGAAACGAGACCGCCTCGAACGCGCCCATTCACGTGGTTATCAGGCAGGCATTACTGGACGCTCAAAAGAGATGTGTCCGTATCAGTTGATTGACGCTAAGTCTCACTGGTTGGGAGGTTGGCGACAAGCCATGGAGGACAGGTCGGTAGCTGCATAACCGGATGTCACTGAAAAGGGAATATAACCTCCGCCATGCGCGGAGGTTTTTGTTTCCGGAGGAAACGCTTAGAAAGCGGCGGTATCTTTAAACAGGCCGACTTTCAGATCGCTGGCGGTATAGATCAGATTACCGTCAACCAGCACTTCACCATCTGCCACGCCCATCACCAGTTTACGGTTGATCACGCGTTTGAAGTGAATGCGGTAAGTAACTTTCTTCGCTTCTGGCAACACCTGACCGGTGAATTTCACTTCACCCACGCCCAGTGCACGGCCTTTACCTTCGCCGCCCAGCCAGCCCAGATAGAAACCAACCAGCTGCCACATGGCATCCAGGCCCAGGCAGCCCGGCATCACCGGATCGCCAATGAAGTGGCAACCGAAGAACCAGAGATCGGGATTGATATCCAGCTCCGCTTCAACAAAGCCTTTGTCATATTTGCCGCCGTCTTCGGTCATTTTGACCACGCGGTCCATCATCAGCATGTTGCCGGATGGAAGCGGCGGACCATTTTCGCCAAACAGTTCACCACGACCTGACAGAATCAGATCTTCTTTGGTATAGGATTCGCGTTTATCTACCATGTTTTCAATAAGCCTTGTTTTAGTGAATCACGAATATTAGCGAACAGTTGTACGCTGAGCAAATCGGATTAACGGTGGTTAAACCAGTTAAGCCAGCGCAGCGCCCAGGGACGTTGCGGACCGTCCGGCTGGTTGAACAGGCTAATGCGTTCCTGGATGGTATTCAGCAGGCAATCACCCAGACCATCCTCGGTACTCCAGATTTTCCCCGTCAGCAGCGGCAGTGCTTCCTCGGCCTGGTCAATGGCCCAGATGTGGAAGCGACCCTGCTCAACCGCCGTGACAACAGCCTGGTTCAGACTAAGATGACGCACATTGCAGGCAGGAATAATCACTCCCTGCTGGCCCGTCAGTTCTCGCTGATGGCAAATATCAAAGAAGCCTTCGATCTTCTCATTCAGCCCGCCCACAGGTTGCACGTTGCCGAATTGATCGACCGAGCCGGTGACAGCAATTTGCTGATTGATGGGCTGATTTGCCAATGCGCTTATTAAGGCACAGAGTTCAGCCAGCGAGGCGCTGTCACCATCCACTTCGGAATAAGATTGTTCAAACACCATTGAGGCCGAGAAGGGCAGTTGCTGATCAAGTTCCAGCTCGGCAGTGAGGTAAGCCTGCATAATCATCATACCTTTGGCATGGATATTCCCGCCCAGCTCCGCTTTGCGTTCGATATCCATGAACTCACCATCACCAGGATGGACTACGCAGGTAATGCGAGAAGTATCGCCCCAGGCGCGCGGGTGGCCAGGAAATTCCACCACTGACAGACCATTAATCTGACCGACAACTTCACCTTCAGTTTCAATCAGAATCTGCCGCAGCAGGATCTCATCACGCATCCGTTCATTGAGATAATTCTCGCGCCATAAGCGCGCTTCCAACGCATCACGTAGCGCTTCAGCATTGAGTTGTTCATCGCCCATCAGGGCTGACTCGCGCATCTGACGCTGGAGCCAGCGGGGACAAAGTGGCAGGGTATCCTGATCGCCGCTATAGCGAACGCCTTCTTTAATCAGCTCGGGCCAGAAGTCCTCTTCCGGCAGGGGCAGCCCCGCCTGCTGTGCCAGTTCTGCGTTCCAGCGACACCAGGCAAGCATGTCATCCTCATCCAGAATCTGAATATTCTCTTCAAACTCAGTATAGATGGCCATTTCGTGTGCTTCAGGGTCGAGCTCCTGAAAATCTGCCAGCGTTTCACGTTCGCCACACAGGACCAGATTGAGGCTGAGTGGCAGAGGCGGAATAGAAACCGGCAGCGGCTGGCGTTCGTCCTGGGATGTCCACTCGACATAGCCCTGTTCAATACACTTTTTCAGGCGCAACCAGAGAATGGGCTGCGTCATCAGGCTTTGCAACGAAAGCACCAGCGTGCCGCCGTTAGCGCGATGTATCAGGCCCGGCTCGAGCTGGATGCGATCTTTATACTGGCGCACGCAGCCAAACAACTGTTCCATCTCGATCCACTCAGCAAAGTGAATACCACCCTGACTGGTGAACGGGCGTTGCGGATCGGAGGGAGGCTGGAGCGTGACATTATCTGCCATGATATGGTAATCACCACCATACAGCGTGGTACTGTCGGCCATAACCCGTTGTGCGGCCTGGGCAATGAATGCCAGATAATCGCGATTCTCCTGGCTACGAACCAGCAGTAATGGGAACCCTTGCGTCTGATGGTGTAAATGCGCAAGTGCATTCAGCAAACGGGGCTGTACCGTTGCCAGAGCATCAGTTTCTTCATCAGCAATTCGGGAGAAAACGGATTGGTATTGCGCGCTATCCGGCTGTAAGGTCTGCCACGTAAGTTGGGTGCTGGTCAAAATAATCGCATTTGTCTGTATTAAGAAAAGCGAGATTATACAGGAATCACCCTTGTTAAGCACTGCAGACTTCCTGTTGAAGATGTGATGATGACAGCATGTTTTTCGTTGCTGCATCCGGGAAAAAAGCTGTTATTCTTAGTTCGTTACGTGATCACGATGAGATTCCGATGAAATACCAGCAACTCGAAAATCTTGAATGTGGATGGAAGTGGAAATACCTGGTGAAAAAACATCGGGAAGGTGAACTGATCACGCGTCACCTTGAATTAAGTGCGGCGCAGGCTGCAGTCGATAAGCTTCTGGCGATGGAAAATAATCCGGTCACGGTGAATGAATGGATCGCGGAACATATCCATTCTGATCTGGATAATCGGCTGAAACAGACTATCCGTGCCCGGCGAAAACGCCATTTCAATGCTGAACATCAGCACACCCGTAAAAAATCCATCGACCTTGAATATCTGGTCTGGCAACGACTGGCGGGACTGGCACAGCGGCGCGGCTGCACGCTTTCTGAAACAATTGTTCAGTTGATAGAAGATGCAGAACGTAAAGAGAAATATGCCACTCAGATGTCCAGCCTGAAACAGGATTTGCAGGCGATCCTGGGTAATTCAGGCTCTGAAAGCGAGTAACGTAACGGGAGCAATGTCATCCCTGAACGCCTGATGCCAGCTTTATTACTGGCATAAAAAAACCCCGCCTTGGCGGGGTTTTTTATGACATGTAAACTTAAGCCTGTGGCTGAGTTACAACGTCTTTGATGCCTTTAACATCGATTTCTACGCGACGATCCGGAGACAGGCAATCGATCAGGGCATTACGGCCTTTCACGCTGTCACAGGTATTGCCGGTAACTGGGTTAGATTTACCCATGCCACGTGCAGAGATCTTGTTAGAAGGGATACCTTTAGAGACCAGGTAATCTACGACTGACTGAGCACGTTTCTCAGACAGTTTCTGGTTGTACTGCTCTGAACCGATGCGGTCGGTGAAGCCCAGTACGACAACGGAACCATCTTTAGGATCCATTGAGCTCAGCTGGCTGTACAGCTGATCCAGAGCCTGCTGGCCTTCTGGCTTCAGGGTAGATTTGTTGAAGGTGAACAGAACGTCAGACTTCAGAGTGAAACGCTTGGTTTCAACAACTGGCGCTGGTGCTGGAGCCGGAGCTGGCGCCGGAGCAGCGACGTCATCCTGACCGAAGCGGTATGAAACGCCTACGCTCAGCATGCCATTGTCTGGACGAGCACCAACGGTCTGTGCATCACCGATGTTGTTAACCCACTGGTAATCCAGACGGGTAGCCCAGTTCTGAGTCAGCGCATACTCAACACCAACTGCAGCCAGCGGAGATACGCCGGTGTCGTGGTCGCTGATGCGGCCAGTAGTTTGGTTAGTCTGCGTTGCATCTGCACGCCATACCATGCCGCCCAGACGAGTATACACGTCCAGATCGTCATTAATTGGGTAGCTCAGTTTAGCAGCCAGCTGAACGCCCTGTGCTTTGAATGCGCCGTTAGTCACATTGCCTTTATTAGGCATGCGACCCAGCCAGTCATAGCCCATCTCGAAGCCCAGGTATGGGTTTGCCTGATAACCAACGAACGCACCTGCGCCCAGCTGGCTTTCATGAGTTGGACCGTCATTGTTCTCGTAACCGTGACCGTAGTAGCCAGTGTCGTGATACTGAGACCAGCCCAGTTTAGCACCGGTGTACCAGGTGTTATCTTTCGGAGCGGCCTGCGCTACGGTAGCGAAGCCAGCCAGTGCCACTGCAATTGCGATAGCTGTCTTTTTCATTTTGCGCCTCGTTATCATCCAAATAGGCAATGAGCAAAAAGGTTGCTCTTGGTTTAAATCCTTCGCCGGGTCAAAACGCTCGCTTATGACTCTACCGCAAAAAACGGAGGTTATTGAGCACCCTGGCGAGCTAAAGTCTACAACGAGATTGGAAACTTACAAGTATGATGTGAGGCGCTACTGTAAAAAAACAGCGGTTTATACACAATTTCTAACAATTAGGATGGTCGTAACGTCGCAGCAAAAAGCCCAAAAAACCTGCTAACCCATTGTCACAGCTCGAACTAACAGAATCAGTGGTTTAGCGACAACTGATAAGAATAATAGCCTGGGAAACTTCTTATTTTTACTTAATGAAACAAATCCGACTGAATTTTTATCGCACTTTGCGGTCTCAGAGGCGCTTCCGTTGTCCCACTGGCCCGCAAAATCAAACCCAGCGCTTCACCCTCAGCTGCCGCATTTTCAAGTTGACGACGCTCATTTTCATCAAGATCGTACGGAATCCATGCCAGAACAACGCTGTAATTTCCCGTACGCAACGCTTTAACCATCGCCTCAACCGCATTCAGACGTTCAGAATCGGCGATATGCATACTTTTATCTAATGGTAAGCCTGATTCCTGCAACCAGGTGCGGTTCAGTTTATGTGCCGGTGTTAACCACAACTGCCAGCGTGACTGCTGACTCAGTTGCTGTAATAACGGCAACAGCATCATCTGCATCATACCGGGCTGCTCGCTGTAACGTAACTCAGTAATTCCACCACCCTGCGTGGACGGAACAGAAGAGGACGCATAATGATGAGCATAGCGTGCATTATTAGGATGTTGTGTTCGCATAAGTTAATCACCAGCAGTGGACTGTATGAATATACAGTACTGTCATCCTGGATAAAGATCAACCCAAATTTCTGAAAACGCCTCGCAAAAACGCGACAAGATTAGTTGAAGCACTATTTATTCATTGAACCCGCTGCCACTTTTTTTTATCTTCTAATTACCTGATACACAACGTAATTTACCAGATATTTCTTACATGGAGGTGGTGCAATGAAAAAGATTAATCCGGTTGTCGAGCGCTCCAGAGCGCACCTGGGCCCGTTGGGAACAATTGAGTCCCGGACCCAGTTTGGTGGCTATGCACTGGCTGTCGAAAGCGTGGTTTTCGCGTTAATTAATAAAGATGAACTCTACCTGCGGGCCAGTGAACCCTTGCGGGATTACATTACCGACCGTCCGCTCCAGCCCCTGATTTTTCGCAAACGGGGCAAGTCAGTGAAGCTTGATTACTTTCAGGTCGATGAAGCCTTATGGCGGGATCCTGACCATCTTCTGACGCTCTCCGCGGCCTCTTTAGAAACGGCACAGCGCGAGTTGCAGCACAGACAAGCCTCTCCGCGTTTGAAAGATCTGCCTAATCTCAGTGTACGCATGGAAGTCATGTTGTACGAGGCGGGCGTGATGAGTGTCAATCATCTTTACCAGATGGGAGCCAAACAGTGCTGGCTGAAGTTAAAAGCGATCAACCAGCACGTTGGATTTCAGACACTACTGGCGCTGCAGGGTGCGATTACGGGCCACCATGCGGCCGCACTGCCACTGGCCACCCGTGCCGAGCTGAATGCATGGTTTCAACGCACGCTTTTATCGAAACCAGACTTCAGAGGCGAAGAAGGCTAATCAGCAATAAGCGTGCGGCGCAGGCGAGCCACATCAGGCATTAAGGCTACCAGCAGTCCGAGTTGCTGAAGCACCAGCGGCGCACGCACATCCGCATCTGCGGCCAACTGGCTGATGCGATGAGCCAGTTGATGGCGCATTGTTTCAACATGCTCATCGCTGACTACGTCCGTCTGAAGCACATCCTCAACATAACAAACTGTATCATCCAGCAAGGTCAGCAGTTCTGGTGCCGTAATTTTGTCACGGTGCGCGCCGAGTGCAGAAATGTAACTCAGAAACGAGTGGTTTGAGCAAAGCAGCTGAAAAGCCGATTCGCGCAGTTTCTGACTGGTGCGACTTTCACTGCTCATGTTTGAAACCACGGATGCCAGCTCGGCATCTGCATTGTGTGCGTCACGGCGGGCAATGCGATAGGCGAGACGGTTATCCTTGCCCTGATGATACTGTTCCATGATCGCATCCAGATAGCGGCAGTTCGCTTTCAGGGTTCGTTCAGCCACCGCCGGCAACTGACGAAAGCGCCAGTCTGGCCAGATAAACGCCACAGCCAGCCAGGCCAGGCCACAGCCGAGTAAGGTGTCCACTACGCGTGGCAGGGCGACCTCAAAGCCTTCCCCTAACAGGTTAAAGCAGAGCAGAACCAGCAATGTGATAAACAGCGTGGCCTGCGCATACTGTACCTGCCTGAAAGCGAAGAACAGCACGCCGGAAATCACAATCAGGATTAACTGCCCTTCAATTGAGGGCACCAGCCATAAAACGGGCAGACCAATAGCAATGCCCGCCAGTGTTCCGCCGATACGTAAGGCCAGTCGCCGCTGCGTTGCGTTGTAGTTGGGCTGGCAGACAAACAGGCTGGTCAGCAAAATCCAGTATCCCCGCTCGAGTCCGGTGATCTTAATGAAGCCATAGCCGATACAGAGCACGACTGACATGCGAACTGCATGCCGGAATAGCGCCGATGAGGGAGAGAGATGACGGCTAAAGCGCAGCCTGATGTCACTCCAGCCACTTAATCCTTCGCGTGACAGCAGATTATCGCTGTGCTGAGGATCTTCACCGGCCAGCGTCTGTTCAGATTCGATGGAGGCAAGGTGGGCATCAATGGCGCGCAGATTGCGCAGCAGCCAGAAAAGGGCACGGGTATGCTCGGCCTCAGGCTCGCGCTGCTCCAGACGTTCAATTGCTTTTTGTAATCGTTCAAACGCGCGCTCAAATCGACTGTCATGCACCCATCTTTCACGCATCAGAATGCAGTGTGCCAGCTGGCGACAGGCTTGTGCCTGCATGTTAAGAAGACGCTGGAAGCGAAACAGAATTTCGTTATAGCGCCAGTCACCGCGCAGCAGATGATATTGCAAATGGGACGAGCTGGCCCGTTCATGAATGTCCTGCGCCACAAAATAGTAGTGCAGACTACGGCGGGTACCGCGTGATCCGCGATCGCCACGCAGTCGACTCTGCAGCGTAGTTTTGGTCAGGTTGAGCTGCGCCACTAACTGGCTGTTGACCATCGCCGCATCGATAAACGCGGCGTCATCCTGCTCGCCAGCATCCGGATCGAAGAGATTCCCTTTGGCATCCAGGTAACGCGCCAGTTGTGAAAAGCTGCCAGCCAGCTGTTCCTGCACCGGCCGGACCGGAAACATCAGATGACCCAGCAGCGTCAGCAGGTTGTACCACAGCGCGCCGACCAGCAGCAGCATCGGCTGCATATACCACTGACTGAACAGCCCGATGCCGAGCATGGTATAGACCGCAATCAGCAGCGCACCAAACGCGATAGTGGCGTAGCGCTGGCCCAGGGCACCCAGCAGAATAAAGCCCCATGTCGAGATCGCCAGCCCGACAATAAAGGCGAACGGATAGGGAAACAGGAGTTCTACTGAAACGGAGGCGATGCAGAAGCAAAGCAGGGTAATCAGCAGATTCTTCAGACGACCGGCCAGGCGATCATCAAGATCGGCCAGCGCAGCCGCGACCACCCCCAGCGTTAAGGGAATCGTCCACTCAATCTGATGCAGCCACCAGGGGATGGCAGCGCAGCCACTCAGCGCAAACAAAATCCGCAGCAGATAGCGCCACGTACTATTAAACAGATATTTTCGCCAGCCAGGCACTGCATCCGACATCATATTAATAGCGGCGGGCATTGGCTTCGCGCGCGGCGCGCGCCTCTTCCACGGACACCACGCGGCGTCCAACCGGCCAGAGGGCGATAGCGGCAATCTTAAAGTTCGCAATCCCTGTTGGAATACCGATGATGCTGATGCATTGCACAATCCCCACCGAGATATGTGAAAGGCAGAGCCACCAGCCAAAGAAAATCAGCCAGAAAATATTCAGGAAAGTTCCGCCGGTATTCAGAATATGACTCTTACTTTCAGGACGAAGCACATCGACATGCACCGCCTCGTTGCCAAACGGCAGCAGCGAGAGCTTTGTAATTTCCCAGCAGGAGCGGGTCAGTGGCAGGGTAAAAATCAGCACGACACTGATTAAAGTGGCAAACAGCCAGCTCAGCGTGGTGAAAAAGCCACCCAGGACAAAATTAAGAATATTTAAAACGGTGCGCATGATCGTCTTTTCCTTTTGCATTCCGCAAGATGTGACGCCAAGTTTAGCTTGTTTTAAGGCTGGAGCGCTAAGGGTCTGACAGGTAAACTCCCCTTAATCCTGTTATCTGACGTTGGTGTCGGCGTGGAACTGAAAGCAACCTCGATGGGCAAACGACTTGCCCAGCATCCTTATAATCGTGTCCGCCTGATGGCGGCGGGCGTCGAAGTCAGTGGCGATAAGCACGAGTATCTGATCCCCTTTAACCAGTTACTGGATATTGCCTGCAAGCGTGGGCTGGTATGGGGCGAACTGGAATTTTTGCTGGCCGATGAAAAAGTGGTTCGGCTGCACGGAACGGAATGGCAGGAGACGCAGCGCTTTCACCACTATCTGATGCAGGCCTGGCAGAGCTGGAGTCTGGAGATGAGCGCAGTCTGCCGTGAGGTACTCCAGTCGCTGCATGATGAAATCGAGACCTTTGGCGCGCAGGATCGCTGGCTCAACCGCCACGAACTGCAGGGGCTGAAAACAAAAATTCTCAAACAGTTCGATGCGTTGCCAATGCCTCTTATCCGCTTAAAAGAGTTTGCTGACTGCCGCGAGAACTGGGCGTTTTGTCAGCGCTGGCTGGATCAGGGTGACGCGGCCTTGCAGCAGCGAAACCGCGACTGGACGGCCGCTATGTTAAGCCGTTATCAGGCATTCTTTGCCAGCGTCGAGAGCACGCCACTGAATCAGTCGCAGTGTGAGGCGGTGGTCAACGGCGAAAATTCATTGCTGGTGCTGGCTGGCGCCGGTAGCGGTAAAACGTCAGTGCTGGTGGCCCGGGCAGGCTGGTTAATGCAGCGCAAGCTGGCCAGCGCCGATCAAATCCTGTTACTGGCATTTGGCCGCGAGGCTGCCAAAGAGATGAACGAGCGTATCCAGTCACGGCTCTCCGCGGATGACATCCAGGCGAGAACCTTCCATTCTCTGGCGCTGCATATTATTCGTGAAGGCAGTAATAAGCAGCCGGTTATCAGCAAGCTGGAGAGTGATGCGGATGCGCGTCGCGCGTTATTGATCCGGGAATGGCAGCAGCAGTGCCATGAGAAGAAAGCGATGGCAAACGGCTGGCGTCAGTGGCTGCGTGACGAACTGCAGTGGGAATTACCGGAGGGGCCTTTCTGGGAGGACGACAGGCTGGCAAAGCGGCTGGCGTCACGACTGGAGCGCTGGCTCGGCCTGATGCGCATGCACGGAGGTGCACAGGCAGCTATGATCGCGGATGTGCCGGAAGAGGTCCGGGATCTCTTCAGTAAACGCATCAAACTGATGGCACCGTTGTTGAAAGCGTGGAAGAGTGCGTTGAAAGAGGAGGGCGCGGTCGACTTTTCGGGTCTGATTCATCAGGCAATAGCCGTTCTGGAAAAAGGGCGGTTTATTAGTCCGTGGAAACACATACTGGTGGATGAGTTCCAGGATATTTCACCTCAGCGTGCCGCCTTGCTCAGCGCACTCCGCCAGCAGAATAAGCGCACCGCCCTGTTTGCGGTTGGCGATGACTGGCAGGCTATCTATCGCTTCAGCGGCGCAGAGATGACGCTGACGACCGCATTCCATCACTATTTTGGTGAGGGTGATCGTTGCGTGCTCGACACCACCTACCGCTTTAACGATCGCATTGGCGATATTGCTAATCGTTTTATCCAGCAGAATCCTCAACAGCTGGCAAAACCACTGAATAGCGTCACCAAAGGCAATAAGAAATCGATTGCATTGCTGGCAGAGGATCAGCTGGACGCCCTGCTGAACAAGCTCAGTGGTTATGCGCAACCGGATGAGCGTATTCTGCTGCTGGCGCGCTATCACTATCTGCGGCCAGACATACTGGATAAAGCCCGAACCCGCTGGCCGAAACTCAATCTGGACTTTATGACGATCCACGCCAGCAAAGGCCAGCAGGCGGATTATGTCATTCTGCTGGGTTTACAGCAGGGCAAAGAGGGGTTCCCGGCGGAAGTTCGCGAGTCAGTTATTGAACAGGGCTTACTGCCGCAGCCCGAACCTTTCCCGCATGCGGAGGAGCGCCGTCTGGCCTATGTGGCACTGACGCGAGCGCGTCAGCAGGTCTTTTTACTGTTCGATAAAGCAGCACCGTCACCGTTTGTCGATGACTTCCGCGAGCTCGGTGTGCCAGTACTGCGTAAAGCCTGAGTTATTTCAGGCGATCGGCCAGATAGCGCTGATAATCGGGAATCATAATCTCCAGGCTTTGCGCAAACAGCGGCGACTGAATAATAAAGTCCGCTGTGGAGCGATTTGTGGCAACCGGAATATTCCAGACGGTTGCCAGACGCAGCAGCGCTTTGACATCCGGATCGTGCGGCACGGCGTTAAGCGGATCCCAGAAAAAAATCAGTGCATCAATTTTTCCTTCTGAAATCAGCGCACCCACCTGCTGATCACCGCCCATCGGACCGCTCAGCATGGCTGTCACGTTCAGACCGGTATCACGATTAATCAGATTCCCGGTCGTCCCGGTCGCATAGAGGATGTGTTGTTCCAGCGCGGGCTGATTCTGTTTAACCCAGTCAAGCAGTGCGGCTTTGCAGTGGTCATGGGCGACCAGCGCGATATGTTTTATGGTGCCAAGGGTGCGAACAGTCTGTTCCATAGAGGCGTCCTGATAAGGCTCATGCGCAATGAGAGGGATCCTGAGTTTACCTCTGGCCCATTAACGCTATCAACTCGTACGTAGCATTTTGACCAGTGTCATAAATTGCTGGCGCGTCGCTTCATCGAAACGATGAAACCAGCGGTGCAGCGAGGGCAGTTCGGCCTGTGAAGTCCAGTCCAGGTCGGCGGTAAGCCTGACGGAAGAGGGGGGAGCAGAAGCGGAATTTGCAAACCGGGGCACAGAGGCGATCTGGCGGGTGCGGTTATAATTCAGCATCGCTTTTTCCATGTCGGCGGTTGTGATGGCCGGCAGGTGGTCACGCACGCTGGTAATCTCCGTGCCTTTTTCATCCACCAGCTGGAAGTTAAGGCTGCGGTCAAAATGATAACGCTCGCGTTTTGTCTCCAGCGCGGGCAGCCGAATAGTAATGGTTTTGGCTACAGCAGTGAACGTGACAATCATCGGCAGAGACTGATAGGCAATGACATTCTCTTTCAGCCCTTTGCGCTGATGCTCTACCCGGAACAGAAACTGATGCTGACCGCGATCCAGCTCCAGGCTGTCAGCTCCTTTGAGGAGCGAGCCTGAAATTTTTCGACCATCCAGCACCAGTAGCTCGATTTGCGGATCAAGCTTTAATGTGATGGCAGAACAGGACGCCGAAACGAGGAGTGTAAGTAACCCCGTTACAGCCAGCGACAGCTTCATTTCAACTCCGGTAACTGATGACACGAAAGGGGATGTGTAGCAAATTCTTACATTATGGCAGTTAATTTACATTTAAACATATTTATTCGTGCGCGGGTTCAATTAATTGTGCTCAGGACTTACCCGTTAACGAGCGCACCCATCTACACTCAACGCTGGCCTGAAAGGAGAGAAACATGAACGACCAGACAATTCGTGACGTGCTGACGCGAACCCAACGTATCGCCTTAGTTGGAGCAAGTGATCGCCCCGAACGTCCCAGTTACGGTGTGATGAAGTATCTGCTTGATCAGGGCTATGACGTGATCCCGGTCAGCCCGAAACTTGCAGGGAAAACAGTGCTGGGGCAACAGGGTTATGCCAGTCTGGCGGATGTACCCGGCGGGATTGATATGGTGGATGTCTTCCGCAATTCTGAAGCCGCATGGGGTGTCGCCCAGGAGGCTATAGCCGTCGGGGCAAAGACATTATGGCTGCAACTCGGCGTGATTAATGAACAGGCGGCTGTGCTGGCTCAGGATGCAGGCATGACGGTCATTATGGATCGTTGCCCGAAGATTGAAATTCCACGTCTGGGGATTACGCGCTAAATCAGGGGTGGCGGCAGAGCGTGCCGCCACAGATTAGTGTCGCAAATGAGGTGCCTGCAATTGCTGACGTACGGATGCAGCGAGCTCATCCATTGAAGGTTGCTCAGGATGTTCAATGCTGGTTTCACCTGAAAGCTGAATCTCTGCGACATAGGTATGAACCTGATCGCCTTCCTCATCTTCCATCACCACATGATACCAGGGTGCGGTACGCATCTTTTCTTCTGCGCCAACATCTTCAATTTTAGGCTCGTCTAACGAGTACTCAGGATCGACATCAACGATAACGCCCAGTACGCCGGACAAACGATGACGAACCTGCTGACCAATACCAAATTTACTGGCAATCATTTTACTGGCAATCATAGTGACCTCCGAAAAAAAGCTCTCTTACCAATATGGGGTCAGGAGCCCATTTTTCAAGTCACATCACGCGGCAGGCAAAACCTTTCAGATAGAGGCCTTCCGGATAGCTGGCGATGACCGGATGATCCGCTGCCTGACGGAACTGTTCGATAAACTGCACTTCGCGTCCCGCATCCAGCGCGGCATCGGCAATAATCTTCTGGAACAGTTCGGTAGCCATCAGACCGGAGCAGGAGAAGGTCATCAGGACCCCGCCCGGATTCAGTAACTGAATGGCAAGCATATTAATATCTTTATAGCCGCGACAGGCACCCATTAACTGGCTTTTGTTTTCGACGAATTTGGGCGGATCCATAATGATCAGATCAAATTTCTCGCCACTGTCACGATAGCGGCGCAGCAGTTTGAACACATCATCACGCTCAAAACGGGCGCGAGAAAGATCCAGCTCGTTCAGTTCAACGTTCTGACGGGCTACGTCCAGCGCTTCCTGAGAGGTATCCACACTGATGACTTCTTTACACCCACCCATCAGCGCAGAAACAGCGAATCCGCCTGTGTAAGAGAAGCAGTTCAGTACACGTGCATCCTGTGCATAACGACGCGTAGCAAGACGACTGTCACGCTGATCAAGGTAATAGCCCGTTTTATGGCCGCCCTGGATATCAACCAGCAGCTTCATGCCATGTTCTGTGATCGGCAGCAGGGGCGGTGGCAGTTCACCGGTGACGGGGCCTTGTGTCAGCTCCAGACCTTCTTTCTTGCGTACGGCGACGTCAGAACGGTCATAGATGGCGCAGCCAGGGAAACACTGCTGGAGGGCGGTGATAATCGCCGCACGCTGATATTCCGCGCCAGCCGAGAGCAGCTGCATTACTAAAAAGTTGCCAAAACGATCAATAGTGACGCCGGGCAAATTATCAGACTCACCGGCAATCAGGCGATAACTGTCCAGACCATCACGGGCCGCCAGCCATTTACGCCACTGCTGCGCCTGTTCGAAACGGCGGACAAAGAAAGCGATATCGATGGATTCATCGGCCTGCCAGCTCCAGACGCGGGCGCGAATCTGCGACTCGGGTGAATATGCGGCGCGAGCCAGCCATTTGCCGTTGCTGTCACAAACGTCAAGGGTTTCACCCCGTTGTGCTTTACCTTCCAGACGTGCAACGGCACCTGAAAAGACCCATGGATGGCGACGGAGCAGGGACTTTTCACGTCCCTTTGCGAGAATCAATCTGACTGTCATAGTTTGCTATGCTTACCTGAAAAAATGAGGCGCCATTGTCCGGTGGATAACGGGAAATTGCAACGAACAGCAGCAGGAGAGAATAATGTCAGCAGCCTGTTTTAAAGCATGGGTTCATGGCCGCGTCCAGGGCGTCGGGTTTCGTTACAGTACGCAGGCAGAAGCCAGGACGCTGGGCGTGCTGGGCTACGCGCGGAATCTGGATGACGGCAGCGTCGAGGTGCTGGCCTGGGGCGACGCGGAGAAGGTCGAAGCGCTAATCGCCTGGCTTAAAGCGGGCGGGCCCCGCAGTGCGCGCGTTGATAAGGTGCTGGTGGAACCGCACCAGCCCGCAGAGCCACCCCGCGATTTTACAACCGGTTAATCACAGACACTTTGCCGGTTTAGGCAGGCCGGCAATTTTCGTTGCCTGTTTAGCCGGCCCTTCAGGAAACAGGCGGAAGAGGTAGCGGCTGTTGCCTTTCTCTTCCCCGTATTTCTTCGCCATTGCCTTTACCAGCATCCGCACGGCGGGTGAGGTATTAAATTCCAGATAAAACGCGCGCACAAAATGGACCACTTCCCAGTGTGCTTCGGTCATGGTGAGGCCTTCCCGCTCAGCAATGTGTGCCGCCAGCGCTTCACTCCAGTCGTCGGTACTCTTCAGATAGCCTTCGGCATCGACGGCGATTTCGTTACCGTTAAAATTCACGTGATCTCCTCTCTGTAAATGACGGCGCAGTTTAGCAAACCTGGCAGGCAGTAAAAGCAAAAACCCCGCCGAAGCGGGGTTTTACAGGCCGACTGTCATTGCCGGTTAGTTGCTGCGGGCGAAACCCAGCAGGCTAAGCAGGCTGACGAAGATGTTATACAACGAAACATAGAGGCTGACCGTCGCGCGGATGTAGTTGGTTTCGCCACCATGAATGATGTTGCTGGTTTCCCACAAAATCGCACCGGCTGAAAACAGAATAAACAGGGCGCTGATAGCCAGATGCAAGGCAGGCAACTGCAGGAAGATGTTGGCGACCACCGCAACCAGCAGTACCACAAAACCTGCCATCATCATGCCACCCAGGAAGGACATATCACGACGGGTTGTCAGCACGTAGGCAGAACAGCAGAAGAACACCAGCGCCGTACCGCCCAGCGCCAGTGCGATCACGTCGCCCATGCCTGCGGTTAAGAAGGAGCTCAGAATAGGGCCCAGGCAGTATCCCAGGAAGCCAGTAAACGCAAACGCGGCAAGAATACCCATCGGGCTGTTAGCCAGGCGGTAGGTTAAAAACATCAAACCATAGAAGCCGACCAGCATCAGGATCAGGCCCGGCGCAGGCAAGGCAAGCAGGGTGCTGGCGGTAGCTGTAACCGCCGAAAAGGCCAGAGTCAGCCCAAGCAGAAAATAGGTATTGCGCAGAACTCTGTGCGTTGAAAGCAGTGACGACTGCGATGAGGTGACAATTCTTTCCATGTTGCGCTCCTTTAAGCAGAACACTAATAAGCAGATCGTTAAATATGTGCCGAGAATACGCAGCCCATTAAAGAGGGAAAAGGCGTTTTACCCTTCTTTACGCGCTAATCTGCTAATTGTTTGAGCAGAGTGGCGATTTTGACACCAAAAAATCACAATCTGGCTGTTTTTCAGGCGAATAAACAGATAGATGCTTTACATCCCTAAACGGGGTGTTTATAGTGCGCGTCATTGCGGAGGGGTGGCCGAGCGGCTTAAGGCAGCGGTCTTGAAAACCGCCGATGGGAAACCATCCGAGAGTTCGAATCTCTCCTCCTCCGCCACTTTATCTGCCACGGGCAATAAAGCGGTAAAAATCAATAGTTTTGCCGATGCAGTACAGTTTCAAAACGGAGGGGTGGCCGAGCGGCTTAAGGCAGCGGTCTTGAAAACCGCCGATGGGAAACCATCCGAGAGTTCGAATCTCTCCTCCTCCGCCACATTTTACAGGCCAGCACTCCGTGCTGGCCTGTTTCGTTTCTGACGTTCCAGCTTCTTCCTCCAGTCCGAAAAACCACGTCTCTGCTGCTGACGCGCGGCTGCGCATTCATCTGTTCGATGCATCTCTGCTATAGTCCACTCACTGTTTTTGCAAACATCTGGCGCTTTTCCGAGGCGAGCTGAGTTACACTGTTGATTACTTCGCTCTGAGGCGAGCTAATCGGTTGATAGCCAGAGTGTTTCTTTACTGAATAAATGGAATAGGCACAATGATCAAGAAACTGAGTCTTTGCGCATTGTCAGTGCTCGCTGCATTGCCGGTCGGAACGGTAGCATTTGCTGCTGAGGGTGACATGCAGCTGCAACAGGTGCTGATGTTGAGTCGTCACAATCTGCGTGCGCCACTGGCCGATAATGGCAGCGTGCTGGAACAGTCCACCAAAAAAAGCTGGCCGCAGTGGGATGTTCCCGGCGGACAGCTGACCACCAAAGGTGGCGTGCTGGAAGTCTACATGGGTAATTACACCCGTCAGTGGCTGGCACAGCAGGGCCTGGTGAAGAACGGCAGCTGTCCTGACAGTAATAACGTCTTTGTCTACGCTAACAGCCTGCAACGCACCGTTGCGACGGCTCAGTTCTTTGTTAATGGTGCCTTCCCAGGCTGTGACGTCGCGGTCACACACCAGGATGAAATGGGCTCCATGGATCCTATCTTTAATCCGGTCATCACCGATGGCAGCGATGCTTTCAATAAGAAAGCACTGGCCGCGATGACCGCAGCAAATGAAAAACTGTCGCTGAAACCTGCTTTCCAGCGCCTGGAAAAGATTGTCGACTATAAAGCATCGCCTGCCTGCAACAATAAAAAGCAGTGCGATCTCAGCAGCGGCCAGAACACCTTCAGCGCTGAAAACGGTAAAGAGCCAACTGTCAGTGGCCCGCTGAAAGTGGGTAACTCCCTGATGGATGCGTTTACGCTGCAGTATTATGAAGGATTCCCGCTGGATCAGGTTGCATGGGGCCAGATCAAGACGCCTGAACAGTGGAAAGAGCTGTCAGCCATTAAAAATGGTTATCAGGACGCCCTGTTCACCAGCCCGGACGTTTCTCGTGAAGTGGCGGCCCCACTGGTGGATTACATCCGCAGTCAGTTAGTGGATCAGGACAAAGCTAACGCGCCGAAAATCACGCTGATGGTGGGTCATGACTCGAATATCGCCTCGCTGCTGAGCGCATTGCAGGTCAAACCTTATGAGCTGCCTGATACTTACGAAAAAACGCCGATTGGCGGCCAGGTTGTTTTCGAACGCTGGCATGATGCGAAAACGGATAAAGACCTGCTCAAAGTCGAGTATGTCTATCAGACGGCCGATCAGCTGCGCAACGCTGACGTGCTGAATCTGAAAAATCCACCGAAGCGCGTTACGCTGCAACTGGCGGGTTGTGAGACGGATGCAAACGGCTATTGCAGCTGGGATCAGTTCTCTCAGGCGCTGAATGCTGCGCTTCAGGGCACGCCAATGCAACCTGCGGCGGCACCACAACCGGCAGCACAGTCTGACGACGACAGCGCAAAAGCCGCAGCGACGAATGACGCTGCTGCTGATAAAGCTGAAGCGGATAAAGCGACCGCAGCCAAAGCGAAAGCTGAAGCCGACAAAGCTGCCGCTGAGAAGTCTGAAGCAGATAAAGCGGCTGCTGAGAAAGCAAAAGCGGATAAAGCAGCCGCTGAGAAGGCTAAAGCGGATAAAGCGGCAGCCGATAAAGCCGCTGCTGAGAAAGCGAAGGAAGACAAAGCAGCCTCAGCCAGTGACGCGAAAACTGACCAGGCTAACGCTGCGAATAAGCCTGCCACAGTGCACAACGACGAATCAAAATCAGCGGCTGCGGCAACACAGTAATTGCGCTGTAGTGACCCATAATAAAAAACCCCGTCGAAACGGGGTTTTTTTATGGCTGCAGGGCGATTAACCCGCCACAACGACCAGTTTCTGGTTAGCAAACTCTTTGATACCCAGATCAGAGAGTTCACGGCCATAGCCTGAACGTTTCACACCACCAAAAGGCAGTTCCGCTGAGGTGTCGCTCTGTGAGTTGATAAACACCATCCCGGTTTCAATGGCGGAAGCCAGTTTACGACCGCGAGCCGTATCCCGCGTCCAGACTGAGCCACCCAGACCGTAGTGCGAGTCGTTTGCCAGCGCCACAGCCGCATTATCGTCGCCGACGACATAAACCTGCGCCACAGGACCGAAGAACTCCTGATAATAAGCAGGATTATCCGGGGTGATGCCAGTGAGAATGGTTGGCTGATAGAAGCAACCCGCGCCCTCTGCCGCTTTACCGCCTGTCACCAGTGTTGCGCCATTAGCGACCGCTTCATCGACCTGTTTCACCAGGCGGTCACGTGCATCAGCAGAAGAGAGCGGGCCAAGTGTGGTTTTCTCATCCAGCGGATCGCCCAGCGTTGCAGAACTCAGCGCAGCACTGAACTGGCTGATAAAGCGATCGGCAATTTTCTCATGTAAAATAAAGCGTTTTGCGGCGGTACAGACCTGACCGCAATTGCTGAGACGTGCCTGCACGCCCTGACGCACGGCTTCGTCAAGATCCGCATCATCCAGCACCACAAACACATCATTGCCGCCCAGTTCCAGCGTCGATTTCTTAAGATACTTACCAGCCTGCTCAGCAACGGCGCTGCCTGCGCGCTCTGAACCGGTCAGGGCAACACCCTGCACGCGATCGTCAGCAATCAGATCGGCAACCTGCTCGTTTGATATAAACAGGTTAGTCCAGGCCCCTTCAGGTGCACCCGCTTCACGAACCAGTTTTTCAAACACATCGGCACAATGCGGCACAATATTGGCATGTTTCGCCAGCACAGGGTTGCCCAGCGCCAGATTAGGTGCCAGTACGCGCATCAGCTGATAGTAAGGGAAGTTCCACGGCTCGACGGCAACTAACACGCCAATCGGGTGATACTCAACCCAGGCCTCGCCCAGCTCGCTGGGATAGGCCTGCGGCTGCAGAATACGTTCGGCATGCTCTGCGTAGTAGCGGGCAATCTGTGAACAGATTTTCACTTCGCCACGACTCTGACCAATCAGTTTACCCATCTCTTTACTGGCGATGGTCGCCAGCTCTTCCGCGCGGCTATCAATCAGGTCAGCCAGTTTTTTCAATACCTGCAGACGTGGCTGAATTTCACCTTTGCTCCATGAAGAGTGGAAAAGACGATCGGCCACGTCCAGCGCATGGCTGACAGCCGATTCATCATGTGAAGGCCAGCTTTTCAGCAATTCATTGTTTGCGGGATTAATGCTTTGATAGGAAGACATAACGTACTCCTTGGTGAGCTAAAAAAGTGAGGGCGGGAAATTCCCGCCCCTGAATCAGACGTTCTTACGTTCTACGGGCTTATCATCCCAGGTCAGGAGATCTTTATCGGTCTTTTCAAAGGCGCGAATGAGCACATCGTCGCTGCCTTGCTGACGCCAGATCTCTTCTGCCAGTCTTTCATCGTAATTCGCCACTTCGAAAATGGCCTCGGCAATTTCAGGGGAGGTATGACGCAAACTTGCCCATTCGCCAACGTGATGTGCTTTCGATTGTTCAGTAGACATACTTTTCTCCTTGATTAAATCAGTCCTGCAGTTTCACAGTCAGTCCGGCAACATGTTCACCCTGAAAACGGGCAATATTGAGTTCCGCCTCTGTAGGTTGACGCGAGCCATCGCCGCCCGCCAGCGTGGTCGCCCCATAAGGTGTGCCACCACGAACCTGAGAAATATCAAACAGCTCTTTGGTTCCGTAGCCGATAGGAACGATGACCATGCCGTGATGGGCCAGAGTGGTCCAGACTGACGTAATAGTCTGTTCCTGACCGCCGCCAGTACCGGTTGAGGTAAAGACACTGGCAACCTTGCCAAACAGTGCACCCGATGCCCAGAGACCGCCAGTGCGATCCCAGAACGTCCGCATCTGCCCGGCCATGTTGCCAAAGCGGGTCGGGGTACCGACGATAATTGCGTCATAGTGCGGCAGCATCTCAGGCGAAGCTTCTGCAGCCTGCTGATTGGTTTTGCCGCCCACCTGTGCAAAGCGATCGGCCTCCATTGTTTCTGGTACCCGCAGGATATCCACTTCCGCGCCGGGAACCCGACGAGCGCCTTCTGCAACTGCGTTCGCCATTGTTTCAATATGTCCGTACATCGAGTAGTAGAGCACCAGAATCTTGGCCATAAATCTCTCCAGGTGGTTTTGACGTCCAGAAAAAGTATAGAAGAGCTTTTGTTTTACGCAGGCGATACAGACATCGTGGCGAATGAATCGGGCAATAATCCTGCAGATAATCGGTGATAAACCGGCGTAATGTTCGTTCTTTAAGCAAATTACTGGTGATTACTCTGTTGCGAAATGTGACTGCATGATGAGTTTATGCAGAGTCTGGCTATTATTTAAGCATGGGCTGGTTTCGCACTTCAGCCTTCTGCTTTTGGTTCTTTATTAATCGCACTACGCGAAAGGAGCAAATCATGACAGCACATCGTGGAGGTTCAGGAAATTTTGCTGAAAACCGTGAGCGTGCCGCTGAAGCGGGACGTAAAGGCGGAAAAAACAGCGGCGGTAATTTTAAAAATGATCCGCAGCGCGCAGCACGCGCCGGTGAGAAAGGGGGACGCAGCAGCCCTAAAAAAGCGGACGCATAACCTGGCGTTCACCGCCGGCGCTTACCGGCGGTGAACGTCGTTGCTTTTCCTCCTCGCTCTCCCCACAATATCGTCCGGACACATCATCAGGTGAATTATGTCGGACACACCCCGCGGTTTAACCCTGCGCCTGACGCGGCAGGAGCTGGTATTACTTTTTATCACCATGATCTGGGGCGGCACCTTTCTGGTGGTGCATCGGGCGATGCAGCACTCCGGTCCATTCTTCTTTGTTGGCCTGCGTTTTGCCACCGCCGCGCTACTGCTGGCCTTTTTTTTCCGGCGGTATCTGGCGGGCATGACCTGGCTGGAGGTGAAAGCGGGCACGCTGATAGGCCTGTCGATCGCCGGTGGCTATGGCCTCCAGACCTGGGGAATGCAGACCATCTCCAGCAGTCAATCTGCTTTCCTTACCGCACTTTATGTTCCGGTGGTGCCGTTGCTACAGTGGCTGTTTTTACGCCGTCCGCCGGGCATCATGTCATGGCTGGGGATTGTGCTGGCGTTTACCGGATTACTGCTGGTAGCCGGGCCGCAGGATGGCCGTATTAGCCTGAATGCCGGTGAAATAGCGACGCTGCTCAGCACGCTGGCAATTGCCGCCGAGATCATCCTGATCAGTCGTTATGCCGGCAAGGTCGATGTGCGCCGCGTGACGTTGATCCAGCTGGCGGTGGCGTCTGTGTCTGCCTTTGTTTTGATGGTCCCCAATGGCGAGACGGTGCCCGCAATATCAACACCACTGCTGCTCAGTGCTCTGGGACTGGGTGCGGCCAGTGCGCTGATTCAGGTCACCATGAACTGGGCGCAACGCAGCGTTTCGCCAACCCGTGCCACGGTAATTTATGCCGGAGAGCCAGTATGGGCTGGGGTAGTAGGACGTATTGCGGGTGAGCGACTGCCTGCGCTTGCGTTACTGGGTGGGGCGCTGATCGTCTGCGGGGTGATCGTCAGTGAACTGCGGCTGAAACGAAAAAAAGCGGTGCAGCCTGTAGCCACACCGCTGGAGTAGTTAACCCTGCTGCCGCGCAAGCGGCTTTTCCTGCGATGCCCCACTGCGGCGTCGCAGAATGGCATTCAGGATAATCGCGCCAAACGTGGCGGTACCGATTCCACCAAGTGTGAAAGAGCCGATTTTCAGCGCGAAATCCCCTGCACCAAGAACCAGCGTGGTAGCGACCATAATCAGGTTGCTGTTCTGACCTAAATCAACATGGTTCTGCACCCAGATGCGTGCGCCTGCCACCGCAATCAGTCCGAACACCACAATGGATGCGCCGCCAATTACCGGGGCCGGAATGGTGTGGATCAGCGCACCAAACTTCGGCGAGAAACCGGCGAGGATAGCGATGATGGCCGCCGCAACAAATGCCAGCGTGGAGTAGACTTTAGTCACGGCCATCACGCCAATATTCTCGGCATAGGTCGTCACGCCACTTCCGCCGATCGAACCAGAGAGCATGGTGGCCAGTCCATCCCCGACAAAAGCACGTCCCATGTAAGGATCGAGGTTACGGCCGGTCATGCCCGCCACCGCTTTCAGATGCCCGAGGTTTTCAGCCACCAGAATGATCGCCACCGGCGCGATCAGCACCATCGCCTGCAGATCAAAAGTGGGTGCGGTGGTGTGCGGCAGGCCAAACCAGGCAGCCTGTGACAGCATCGTAAAATCGACCGGTTTGCCCAGTCCGAGACCGTTGGTCAGAATCGCATAGATCGCCCACGCCAGAATCAGGCCGACCAGAATCAGCAGACGCTGAATCATCCCGTGGGTAAACACCGCCACCAGACCGATACAGAGCACGGTCATCACCGCGACCCAGCTGTCGAATGAAGAGGCAGAGACGCTGTGAACCGCGATTGGAGCCAGATTCAGCCCGATCGCCATCACCACCGCGCCTGTCACTACCGGCGGCATCAGGTTTTCGATCCAGCGCGTGCCTGACTTCATTACCACCAGCCCAATCAGCGTGTAAAGAACGCCACAGGCGATGACACCGCCCAGCGCCACGCTGAGATTTGGATTCAGTCCCTGACCACTGAAGCCGGTTACCGCAATCACCACGCCAACAAAGGCGGCGCTTGACCCAAGATAACTGGGTACCCGACCACCGGTAATAAAGAAGAACAGCAGCGTGCCAATACCCGAGACCAGAATCGCCAGATTGGGATCCAGCCCCATCAGCAGCGGCATCAGCACCGTTGCGCCAAACATCGCCACCGCATGCTGTAAACCCAGCACCAGCGTTTGTCCCAGAGGGAGTGTCTCATCCGGGGCGATAATACCGTTTTCTGTTAGTGCCGACTTCTTTTGCCATTGCGGAAACCAGGATCGTGCCATCGTCTACTCCAGAGCGTGATGAATGCCGGTGGGTTACAGGGAAGTGTTAACAGGCATCCTGCCGCATCAGGGGATGATATCCCCGGTCAAACCATGCCAGGCCGTGGGTATCATCGTTACGAACCAGGCCCACGACTTCACAGAACAGCGTGTCATGCGTACCGACGCTGACAATCTGCGTGATACGACAGTCAAAGGAGGCCACTGCGCCGCTCAGTACCGGCGATCCGGTCACGGCCGTTGACCACTCAGCCGCAATGAAACGATCAGCCATTGGCGTTTTTCCGCCGAAAAGATTGGAAAGCGTTTCGTGTCCTGCAGCCAGCGTGTTGACGCAGAGCTGCATGTTTTCGCGGAATACAGAGTAAACCGAGGCAGAGCGATTCAGGCAGACCAGCAGCGTCGGTGGCGAATCAGTGACGCTGCACACAGCAGAAGCGGTAAAGCCTGCGCGGCCAGCCGGTCCTTCAGTGGTAATAATGTTGACCGCAGCACCCAGCCGCGACATCGCATTACGAAACTCAGTTTTCTCAACGGCTGAGGTAAGGGTTTCCAGGCTCATAGTGTTCTCCGCGAAAGGGTTATCCTGCGACGCGCTGCAGCGGCTGCACGTCATCAGTCTGATCCAGCCACTGCAGCAGCAGGGCATTAAATTTTTCAGGGTCGGTGACGCTCATGGCGTGGCCGCCCCAGGCCATCATCTGTTCAGTGGCATTCGGCAGCGTCGCGGCCAGCTCGGTTGAGCAGCTCCACGGCACCAGCAGATCGTCCTGGCTGGCAATCACCAGCACCGGTTGCGGAATGGCGGCGGCCCGTGCGCTGAAATCGGCGCTCATCAGGGCGTGCAGCCGACGCATCAGGTTTTCCATCCCCTGAAAATGGGTGATGTGATGGCTATCCTCCTGCTCCAGCCGCGTCTGATGCTCTGCCATCCATTCCGCAGGATAGAGAAACAGCGGCTGAGCACGAACAAAAGCCTCGACGCCGACATTGAGCAGCAGATCCTGCCGTACCTGGAAGCAGCGGCGGGTATGCGGATGCAGTGTCAGCCAGCCGTTAATTACCACGATCCTTTCAATCCGATCCGGATAATCCAGCGCCAGCTGCATCCCCACCAGACCGCCCAGCGCGTGACCGATCAGGCTGAAGCGCAGGATGCCGTGCTGCGCCAGCGCCTCGGCCAGCTCTGCGGCCATCATCGCCATGCTGTAACCTTCCGGTAAACTCTCCGCGCTGCGACCGGTCCCGCGCTGGTCATAGAGCACGACCCGATAGCGTGCGGTCAGTGCCGCCAGCTGTGGCTGCCAGAAACCCGCCACCCCGCCCAGACCCGAAGAGAGCACCAGCGTCGGTGCCTCAGGGTTTTGCAGACCCAGAAAATCCAGCTGCATCAGACCTCCGGTTTGCCGATGTGCGCCACGCTGGCGATTTCAATCAGCGCGTCAGGCTTGACCAGTCCGCACTGAATGCAGAAACGTGCCGGTTTTTCACCCGGGAAGTATTCGGCGTAAACCTCATTCACCGCGGCGTAATTCGACCAGTCGGTGATGAAGATCGAGTTAAAAGTCACATCAGCCATGCTGCCACCGGCGGTCTCAATCACCTTTTTAATCGTGTCCAGCACGTGGCGGGTCTGCGCGGCGGCGTCACCCACATGGACGACATTGTTGTCACCATCAAACGGCAACGTACCTGAGACATAGACCACGCCATCCGCCAGCGTGCCGGGGACAAACGGGGCGATAGGTGTGGTGGTGCCTGGCGGAACAATGATACTTTTCGGCATAGTGACGTCCTTTTAGTGGATTAGCGGGTATTCAGGCTTTCGCAGAAGGTATCGACATCCGATACCCAGCCAAAAAAGGTTTCGATATTGAACAGGGCCGCCTGCTGTGCAAAGGGCGGACCCGCCTGGTACGTGGCGTCTTCCAGCACCACACCGAAATATTCCAGGAAGAAGCCGTCGCGTAGTGTCGATTCGACACAGACGTTGGTGGCGATGCCGGTGAAAATCAGATGCCGGATCCCGCGACTGCGCAGCGTGCTGTCCAGTGAGGTGTTATAGAAACCGCTGTAGCGCGATTTTGGCAGCACAATGTCACCCGGCTGCGGCACCAGCTCATCCACCAGCGCGTAATCCCAGCCGCCCTTCGACAGCAGCGTGCCCTGCAGTTCAGGCCGTTTGCGCATGGTTTTTAGCGCATTCGATTTGTGGAAGTTAGGGGAACCGGCATCACCCGCTTCAACATAGTCACTGTCCCAGCCGTTCTGGAACCAGATGATTTGAACGCCAGCGGCACGGGCCGCGGTCACCGCCTGATGAATTTTCGCAATCACCGGTTTCGTGGCAGACACATCAAACCCGGCCAGATCGAGGTAACCTCCTTCAGTGGCGTAGGCATTCTGCATATCCACAACAATCAGCGCTGTCTGACCTGGCGGAAAGGCGATCGGCTCTGGACGGGCAGGCAGTTCGACCTGAGGAAGCGCCTGAGTATGGGCGCAATAAACGGT
This sequence comes from Pantoea sp. MT58, assembly GCF_014495885.1. NCBI lineage: Bacteria > Pseudomonadati > Pseudomonadota > Gammaproteobacteria > Enterobacterales > Erwiniaceae > Pantoea > Pantoea sp. MT58. The sequence continues at coordinate 2,637,886 of NZ_CP061083.1, read as the reverse complement.
ACTCATCATGCCACCTCCTGCTGTGCATCAAGCAGGGCACTACGACAGGTCATCAGTGGCTGAATGTGCTGACCGAAGTTTTCGATACCTTCCAGGAAATCATCAAAGGTCAGCAGCACGCCGTGCGTGCCTTCTACCTGCGCCACTTCATCCAGCATCCGCGCTACGTTTGCGTATGAACCGACCAGGGTGCCCATGTTGATATTGACCGCTGAGGTCGGATCCGCCATCTGACGTACATTGGTGTCACTGCCCGATTTTGTGTCCTGCTGACTCTGGGTGGTAAGCCATGAAAGCGCCTCTTCATCCGCTCCCGCTTTGTAGTGTTCCCACTTAGCCCGCGCTTCTTCGTCTGTTTCGGCAGCAATGATCATAAACAGCACATAGGAGCCGACATCGCGACCCGCTTTTTCAGCGGCCTGCTTCATGCGAATCGAGGTCGAGCTGAATGCAGAAGGGGTGTTCACACCTTTGCCGAAGCAGAAGTTGTAATCGGCGTGCTGAGCAGAGAAGGCCATGCCGGCATCGCTCTGTCCGGCGCAGATAACTTTCATCGGGCGCTGTGGCTGCGGACTGACGCGGCAGTCGTTCATGGTGAAGAACTCACCTTTAAAGTCCGATTTTCCGGTGCCCCACAGGTCACGCAGCACGGTAACGTACTCGGTCAGATAAGAATAACGGCTGCCGAAGTACTCATCGCCAGGCCACATTCCCATTTGTTCATATTCTGGTTTCTGCCAGCCGGTTACCAGGTTGACACCGAAACGACCGCCTGAAATGGAATCAATGGTGGACGCCATGCGCGCCACAATGGCCGGAGGCAGCGTCAGGGTGGCCGCAGTGGCATAGATCTCAATACGTGACGTGACAGCAGCCAGGCCTGCCATCAGCGTGAATGACTCCAGGTTATGATCCCAGAATTCTGTTTTACCGCCAAAGCCGCGCAGTTTGATCATCGAGAGCGCAAAGTCGAAATGGTAATGCTCTGCTTTCAGCACAATGGCTTTGTTCAGTTCAAACGTTGGCATGTACTGCGGCGCATTGGATGAAATCAGCCAGCCATTGTTACCAATCGGAATAAAGACGCCTATCTTCATGTGAAACCTCGTTGCGATGGGGGAAAGGTATTTCACGCGCTGCACTGCATCCTGCTACGTCCTTGTGGGCTGCGCTCAGTCACAATTCTGCAAACTGTGTGCCACATTTTTTATTTTTTTAAATAACAATGAGTTAAATTTAACCCGAAAGAGGTAAGTGGAGTCATTGGTCCATTTCGGACCATCTGGTCAAAATTCGCTGCACGTTTTACATGCAACCTGGGCAAAAAAGGTGCAGGTCGTGGATTGGGCAGCAATGAATCCCTTTGCTATGATGCGCTGACACCAGATGGATGAGGTAAACCTGTGAATACCGATGAAAAAAAACCAACGCGTCGATCGCGTGCGGTTGCAGCGAAGCGGGCCGCTATACTGGAAGCGGCGTTAACATTCTTTTCACAGTTTGGCATTCACGGCACCAGCCTTGATAAGGTGGCTGAGCTGGCCGATGTCTCTAAAACCAATCTGCTCTACTATTTTCCCTCAAAAGAAGTGCTTTATGTGGCGGTGCTTAAGCAGATTCTGGATGTCTGGCTGGCGCCGTTGCGTGCCCTGGCCCACGATCAGGATCCGCTCGTCGCTATTCGGCGCTACATCCGGCTGAAGCTGGAAGTGTCGCGCGATCATCCTCAGGCTTCGCGGCTGTTCTGTCTGGAGATGCTGCAGGGCGCACCGCTGCTTAAAGGTGAGCTGGCGGGCGATCTCAAGCAACTGGTGGATGACAAGGCGGCCATTATTGAATGCTGGATTGATGAGGGATGGCTGGCAGGCGTTCAGCCGCAGCATCTGATCTTTATGCTATGGGCCACCACACAGCATTACGCTGATTTTGCTACCCAGGTTGAGGCTGTCACCGGTCAGACACTCAGCGATCCGGCGTTTTTCGACCAGGCTGTTGATAATGTTCAGCGCATGATCATTGAAGGGATTCGCGTACGCTAAATCGGGCCACATTCATCGTTCGGTAACGGAGTGAATTAATGGATTCTGTTTCGCAGTTCGTACTGGGTGCCTCAGTCAGTGTTGCCGTGATGGGACGACGGGCGCCGATCTGGCAGGCCGCGCTGGTGGGCGGTGTCTGCGGCACCTTACCCGATCTGGATGTGTTTATTGACCACGGCGATGCGATACGCAACATGACGCTGCATCGCACAGAAACGCATGCGTTGCTCTGGCTTACGCTGGCATCGCCACTGATTGCCTGGCTCGTAGCAGCACTGTGTCGTCAGCGGGTGAAGTGGCTGGAATGGTGGCCTGCGATCTGGCTGGCTCTGATTACCCATCCGCTGCTTGATTTGATGACGGTTTATGGTACCCAGCTTGGTCTGCCACTCACCGATTATCCCTATGCCATCGGCAGTATTTATATCGTTGATCCCCTTTATACATTTCCACTGCTGATAGGGCTGGGCGTTGCGCTCTGGCGTCGCGGTGACAAAGGCATCCGCGGTAACCGTGTCGGACTGACGCTGAGTACACTGTATCTGGTCTGGAGCGTGGTGATTCAGGGCGTGGCAGGCTGGCAAATTCGGGCGTCGCTGACGACACAGGGGATTGCGGCTAATCACGTGCTGGTAACGCCCAGTGCGTTTAATACGCTGGTCTGGCGCAGCGTGATTATGACGCCGGAACGCTACGGCGAAGCTTACTGGTCACTGCTCTCGCCGTCGCGTCCCCTGCAGGTGACATGGTATCCGCGGCATCCTGAGCTGTTTGACGCTTTTCGGGGCAGCTGGTATGCAGAACGTGTCGCCTGGTTCAGCCACGGTTTTTACGCCCTGCGTGAGCAGGATGGAGAGACGACAATTGCCGACCTTCGTATGGGCGAAGGCGATAGCTATACGTTCACCTTTGGTCTGGGCTCGCCTCAGCATCCCGATGCACGGCCACAGCGTTTACCTTATGAACGCCCCTCTTTATCCGCCATTTTCTCGTCACTTGGCGAGCGCCTGTAAAAAAGCCCGGTCAGATGACCGGGCTTTTTCCATGCTGTTACCGATTAGCGGCTGCGACGATTACGCAGCATCCAGCCCACACCCAGCAGGGCAAACCAGAGTGGCGTAACCATCAGCGCCTGGCGCGTATCTTCCTGTAGCGTCAGCAGCACCAGCACAAAGGCGAAGAAGGCCATGCAAACCCAGCACATGAATTTGCCGAGCGGCATCTTAAAGGCCGACTCCGCATGGCGCTGCGGATGCTTTTTACGGTAGGCCAGGTAGCTGCACAGAATGATGGTCCAGACGAACATAAACAGGATGGCGGAGACGGTCGTCACCAGCGTAAAGACCTTCATGACATCCGGGATCAAATAGATCAACGCTACGCCAATCAGCAGGCAGAGGCAGGAGAAAAACAGACCCGTGGTAGGGACCGCGCGGGCGGAAAGCCGGCCAAACGCGCGACTGGCGACACCCTGCTGCGACAGGCCATAGAGCATACGGCTGGTGGAGAAGATACCGCTGTTGGCTGAAGAGGCGGCAGAGGTCAGCACCACAAAGTTGACGATACTTGCCGCAGCGGGCAGACCAATCAGGACGAACATCTCAACAAACGGACTGCGATCGGCCATGACCTGGGTCCACGGCGTTACCGCCATAATGACCATCAGCGCCAGCACGTAGAACATGATCACCCTGAGTGGAATCGCATTGATAGCACGCGGTAAGACTTTATGCGGATCGTGGGTTTCAGCTGCTGCCGTGCCCACCAGTTCAATACCGACGAAGGCAAACACCGCAATCTGAAACCCGGCAAAGAAGCCGCTGAGACCTTTCGGGAACATCCCGCCGTGATCCCAGATGTTGCTCAGTGCCGCCGTGCCGCCACCCGGTGAAGGATAGTGAACAGACACCAGCACAATCCCGGTCACGATCAGCGCCACAATGGCGACGATTTTAATGATTGCGAACCAGAACTCCATTTCGCCAAACAGCTTGACGGTGGCAATGTTCAGCGCCAGAAAAACCACTACGCAGAGCAGAGCGCTCATCCAGATTGAGAAGCCCGGAAACCAGAGCTGGAAATAGGCGCTGATGGCCACCACGTCAGCGATGCCTGTCACCACCCAACAAAACCAGTAAGTCCAGCCAGTAAAATATCCCGCCCACGGACCAAGCAGGTCAGCCGCAAAATCGCTAAAAGATTTGTACTCAAGGTTGGAGAGCAGCAACTCCCCCATGGCGCGCATCACAAAGAACAGCATAAAGCCGATAATCATGTAGACAAAAATGATCGAGGGACCGGCCAGACTGATGGTTTTACCGGAACCCATAAACAGGCCGGTGCCGATAGCGCCACCGATGGCGATTAGCTGGATGTGACGGTTGTGCAGGTTGCGCTGTAATTTATCAGGCGCATCCTGGGTGCGTGCGGTTTCTTTAGATTGATCAACCATAGAATTGTCTTTCCTGTCTTGATGTTGTGTCAGCTCTGCTGGCTGTTAGTTAAGGCATCTACCTGAGGGCAAGTCGGATAAGATAGAGGAAGTCACCCCAAAGCCGGTAACAATTTTTTACCTGATGTGATACCGGTCAGGCGCAATGACGGTGGCAGCGGGTCATTCTGGTTATTACTGCGTCAGTCTGAGTAATGATTCATCACGTAATGTCAGGCAGACGGCGTAAAGGGTTTTTTGCCCCTACACTTTTTTTTTTGCTTATCATCATGCTGCACAGGGGACTATGCGTACGCTTATCCTGTTTCTGCTGTTAATCGCGCTGGGGTGGGGCAGCTTACCCTGGCTTAAGCAGCATCTGCCGCCGCAGTTCAATCCGTTTACACCGCTCTCTGTCACCGACCCGCCGGGCTGGATGACACAGATCAAAATGAAAGGGCTGGCCAGCAATCCTGAGGCGTGTCTGGCGGTGATGCGCGGTGCTCAACAGGCGGGCTGGGTCAGCTTCAGCGAGCGTCCGGCCGTAACAGGTAAATGCCCGCTTACTCATCCGCTGAGGATCCAGAAATTCGGTCCGATCAGCCTCAGCAGCAGTTTTCTCGCCAGCTGTCCTATGGCGGTCGCCAGTACGATGTATGCGCTTCACAGTCGTGAACAGACCGCCAGGGATATGCACAGTCCGCTGGTACGAATTACGCATGTCGGCAGCTATGCCTGTCGTAACATCTATCACCGCACACAAGGGCGGCTTAGCGAGCATGCCACCGCCGATGCGTGGGATGTCACAGGCTTTCAGCTGGCTGATGGTCAGCGGCTTGAGGTCAGTCGTCACTGGCAACAGCCAGAAGAAAAGGCGGCGATGTTACATACGTTGTGGCGTGGCGGCTGTGAGGTGTTCGGCAATGCGCTCGGCCCGGATTACAATGCTGCACATGCCTCACATTTTCATCTGGGTATGCGAGGAGCAGGGTACTGCCGATAAATCATCAGACAGGATTAATACCGTGTTTGGTTAAGGAATGTTCTGACAGCGTTTGCAAAACCCACCCAGTTTTCATCGCAGAACCCGAATCACACGGGATTTAGCCTGACGACAGATTAGGGTGCCGAAAAAGCGCCTTTTTCAGGTCCATTATTTAAAATAAATCTACGCCTGAGGGATTAAGGGATTGCGCGATTTTTCAGCATCGATGGTGCTAACAGGCTCCACGTTATAATGAAATTTTTTCACGATCTTACTTGTAAGAATAATCGTATTAATATGAATTTGTCTTAAGCGTGATGGGCGATTTTTATTCCGTAAATCTATTTTATGTGGTTCCGGTTTATGGCTATCGATAAAGTGATTTAATTGATTAAAAGAGAATCAGTAATTGATGTACAGATGCTATAAATAGTGTTTTGTGCTATAGCATTATTGACACCGGGAGAGGAGTGAAGCTGATTTTCCCGGCCAGGGCTTAGTGAGGGCAGATAAGAAAAGTCCTGCCGTGATGGGCAGGGTTCAGAAGAGAATATCGCCATGCAATGCATGAGCAGAATGTTCTTATTAACAGCGCATGGCCAGGCCTGACGAAGAGAGGCAAAAAATGAAGGTAGATGTGCCATCATGACCTGCTGAATACCTGCCGGAAGCCGGGAATCTGTCGTGAAGATGAGTAAAACAGCCACATAACTGGCTGCCAGTGCCTGGACTTAAGGCGACAATAACTAAGCCGCGCTTATTTCCTGATGAAAAATATGTCAGTCAACCAGGCCTGCCGTCTCGCTTATAATCGCTATTTAACACATTGTTTACTCGTTATTTACTCAGCGATGTGACGCGTTATTGAATATTTTTATCTGAAATTACTGGCAAATGATAAAGTGATGCCCGATATCGGGGATTGAAATCCTATCAGAAAAATCTTATTCTCATGGGGTGATTGAAATTGCTGTGATCGACCTCACATTACCATTGCCAGCAAGCTTTTTCACTCCGCTCACAAGGTGAAAGGTTAATTGGCCCCGCAGGGCGACGGGTTCATCCCTGAGGATGAATTAAATGACTTATGCTAATTTAATTTATCCGATGAGTCCGAATGAATATTTCCGCAAGAGCGAGTGAAATTAACGTTGAGGCAATATGAGTACTGAAAATTATTTCGCCTGGCGAAGTGAGGTGAAACAACAATTTCAGGCATTAATGGCATGTTCTGATTTGAAGCCATTATTGCAACAATTTACTGAGTCATTAGGTTTCGATTATTTCGCTTTTTTGATTCAGCATCCGGTGCCCTTTAGCCGGCCGCGTATTCATCTGCATAGCACCTATCCCAAATTATGGGTTAAACGTTATGAGAAGCAGAATTATTACGCTGTCGATCCGGTACTCTCGCTGTGTCAGCGACCGGGAAGAGGGTTGATGTGGACAGAAGAAATGTTCGCTGGTGCCGGCAATCTGTGGCGTGAGGCAAGAGAGTATGGGCTGCAGAGCGGATTTTCTTGCTCTGCAATGGCACCAAATCGCGCGCTTGGTATATTATCTATATCATCGCAACAGCCCATTCCTCTCAAGCTCTGCCACGAAGAGCTTGAAGTAAAACTGCACCTTTTAGCGGAACTAAGCCTGGATACGCTGGAACGCTTTAGCGATGATGCAATGATGGTACTGAAAAAAGAGTTTAGTCAGCGTGAGCTGGAAATTCTGAAATGGACGGGTGAAGGAAAAACGGCGGTCGAAATTTCTCTTATTTTATCCATCTCTGAACATACCGTTAATTTTCACCAAAAAAATATGCAAAAGCGTTTCAATGTTTCCAATAAAACGCAGATTGCCTGCTACGCAGCAGCAATCGGACTGATTTGAACATAAAACAACTGCTACATTTGGCAGTTCCTTTGTACAGGTCTGTTGTCTACCCTGCGCCGGGACTGTGTCAGGCTGGCGCAAAGAAATCATTGTAAAAATGGGGATGTCAGAGGCGCATGATGAAAATAGTGCAAACGCAATTAAAGGATATGCCATCCTCGTTGCTTGCCGAACTCGGCAGCTACCGTTACAGCGTCTTTGCGCGCGGCGAAGGGTGGTCAATACCGCCCCGTCTGAGTACGCCAGGACAGGAATATGATCGCTATGATCGTTCAGATGTGACCTGGTTGATCGCATGGAATGCGCGTGAAGGAATCAGCGGCTGTGCACGTCTGATGCCCTGGTTTGAACCTGAGCAGAGCGAAGGCATTGTGCTGCCTTTCAGCCATGAGAGAGTGTGGGAAATGTCGCGCTTCTCGGCCCGGCTGGAGGTCGACGCCGAACTGCCGCTGAATATTCTCTGGCACGCGGTGCAGATGGCAGAACTCAATGGCATGGAGTACATCATTAGTTCGGCAACGCCGATGCTGGAAAAGATGTTTGAACAGCATGGGGTGGTGTATGAACCGCTTACGCCGGGACTTATTCTGTCAGAAGATAATCTGTTTGCGATCAGGATTCCGGTGGAACAGCCAGCGCTGGCAGAGAAGTATCGGGGAACAAGGCGTTTCAGTCCGGAAGAGGTACTGCCAACGCTGGGCGTTTCCGTTAACTGGCAGGCGCACAGTTAGCGTATATGCCCCCGCCACTGGGGGCAAAAGAATTACTGACGGTAGGCAGTTTTAATCTGCTTAATGGTGTTGCTGAACACTTCCGCCTGAGGCTTGTCACCCAGCGTCTGTACATAGCGTTCCATGTTGATAATCACTTTTCCAGCATCAGCCTGACCCATACCTTTCAGGATCAGGGTGATCATCATCTTCAGCCCCGCGATTTCATCCGCTAATTTCCGGGCTTCCTGCGAAGTTGCAAAATCTTCATCGCTCATGTGTATCTCCTTGGTGAATGACAACGTGTCGGCAATCTGTCCGAACAGCAGTGCGTGAGTATATCACAGCGTCAGTATGTTGCTGATGCAGCCGGTTCGTTTCGTCTGAAACAGCAGGTTTGTCCAGTGCAACTAATCAATCGCAGAAAGTAATCAACGAGAGCCTTCCACCTGATATTACCTGTCACTGCAGCGCCGGGTAACCGTAGTACCAGTTGTTAATGTCATGAAATAGTGAGACTTTAAGGATTGTTTGACGATGCTTTCTGTTTCAGGAAATGTCTGATAACTCAGGCTGGGCCAGACTAAAAGTGAACAGGCTAAGCCAGGACTGTTTTACTTTGTTGATGTGCTTTTGAGGTAAAAGCGGGTATGATTATCGCTTGAAATCGTTAGTCGCTTCCTCTTTTTCAGCCTCTGGAGTTTCCCCGTTGATCAGTGTGCTTCTTGTTGATGACCATGAGCTTGTCCGTACCGGTATCCGTCGCATCCTGGAGGATGTTAAAGGTCTGGCCGTGGTCGGAGAGGCCAACTGTGGTGAGGATGCGGCTAAGTGGTGCCGTGCTAACCAGGTTGATGTGATCCTGATGGACATGAACATGCCTGGCATCGGCGGACTGGAGGCGACGCGCAAAATCGTGCGTTACAATCCCGATATCAAAATCATTATGCTGACTATTCATACGGAAAGTCCGCTGCCTGCTAAAGTTATGCAGGCGGGGGCAGCAGGCTACCTCAGTAAAGGGGCAGCACCCCAGGAAGTGGTCAATGCAATTCGCTCGGTGAATGCCGGACAGCGATATATCGCATCAGACATCGCTCAGCAGATGGCCCTGAGTCAGATTGAGCCGCAAAAAACGGAATCCCCCTTTAGCTGTTTGTCGGAAAGGGAATTGCAGATTATGCTGATGATCACCCGGGGACAAAAGGTGACGGAAATTTCCGAGCAGTTAAATCTCAGTCCTAAAACCGTTAACAGTTACCGCTATCGGATGTTCAGTAAGCTGAATATCAGTGGCGATGTAGAGTTAACGCATCTGGCCATTCGACATGGCCTCTATAATGCGGAGCCGTTAATCAGTAGTGAATGACGTTTTTGATTCCAAAGCCTTTTTGAGTACGGTAACCAGCAAGCCCGGTGTTTACCGCATGTATGACGCCTCAGGCACCGTCATCTATGTAGGCAAAGCCAAAGACCTGAAGAAGCGTCTGACCAGTTACTTCCGCGTTCAGGTCGGCAGCCGAAAAACCGAAGCGCTGGTCAGCAATATCCAGCACATCGATGTCACCGTCACCCACACCGAAACCGAAGCGCTGCTGCTTGAACATAACTACATCAAGCTCTACCAGCCGCGCTATAACGTTCTGCTGCGCGACGATAAATCGTATCCCTACATCTTTCTCAGCAGCGATACTCATCCGCGACTGGCGATGCACCGTGGGGCAAAGCATGCCAAAGGCGAATATTTTGGCCCGTTCCCGAACGGCTATGCGGTGCGTGAAACGCTGGGACTGTTGCAAAAAGTTTTCCCCATTCGCCAGTGCGAAAATAGCGTATACCGCAATCGCTCCCGGCCCTGTCTGCAATATCAGATTGGTCGCTGTCTCGGCCCCTGTGTTGCCGGGCTGGTCAGTGAGGAAGAGTATGCGCAGCAGACCGACTATGTGCGCCTGTTCCTGGCCGGTAAAGATGATCAGGTGCTTAACCAGCTGGTTAAACATATGGAAGAGGCGAGCATTGGCCTGCGTTTCGAAGAAGCGGCCCGGCTGCGCGATCAGATTCAGGCCGTGCGGCGCATCACCGAAAAACAGTTTGTCTCCAATCAGGGCGATGACCTGGATGTGATGGGTGTGGCTTATGAGGCGGGCATGGCCTGTCTTCACGTGCTGTTCATTCGTCAGGGCAAAGTGCTGGGCAGCCGCAGCTACTTCCCGAAGGTGCCTGTGGACACTGATTTGGCCGAAGTCGTGCAGACCTTCGTCGGGCAGTTCTACCTGCAGGGCAGTGAAGCACGTACGCTGCCTGGCGACATCCTGCTGGACTTTACCTTGCCAGAGCGCGAGTTGCTGGCAGAGTCCCTAAGTGAACTAGCGGGACGTCGGGTTAACATTCAAAGCAAGCCACGCGGCGATCGCGCCCGCTATCTCAAGCTGGCGCGCACCAACGCCGCGACAGCGTTAACCACGCGTCTGTCTCAGCACTCTACCATCCACCAGCGGCTGAATGCGCTGGCAGAGTTTCTTGAGCTCGACAAGATCACACGCATGGAGTGTTTTGATATCAGTCACACCATGGGTGAGCAGACCATCGCCTCCTGCGTGGTGTTTGACCAGAATGGTCCGCTGCGTGCCGACTATCGTCGCTACAACATTACCGGCATTACGCCGGGAGATGACTACGCCGCCATGAATCAGGTGTTGCGACGCCGGTATGGCAAAGCGATTGAAGAAGATAAGATCCCCGACGTGATTTTGATTGATGGCGGTAAAGGTCAGCTGTCACAGGCGATACAGGTCTTTGCCGAGCTGGATGTGCCCTGGGATAAAAACCAGCCCATTTTACTCGGCGTTGCTAAAGGCAGCGACCGTAAAGCCGGTCTGGAAACGCTGTTCTTTGAGGCTGAAGGGGAGGGCGTTTCGATGCCACCTGATGCACCTGCACTGCATGTGATTCAACACATTCGTGATGACGCTCACAATCATGCAATTTCAGGTCACCGAAAAAAACGGGCCAAAGTGAAGAACACCAGTGCACTGGAAAGCATCGAAGGCGTCGGGCCGAAACGACGTCAGCAACTGCTTAAGTACATGGGAGGCCTGCAACCGTTAATGAATGCCTCGGTGGAAGAGATCGCAAATGTACCCGGCATCTCGCATGCGCTGGCAGAAAAAATATACTATTCCTTGAAACACTAACATTGAAACGGGGGTGGCAATGTAGGAACATAGGTTAAATTCTACCTATATCCAGACAGTTACCGGCATATGCAATTAAACATCCCGACGTGTCTCACCCTGTTTCGAGTCGTGCTCATCCCGTTCTTTGTGCTGGCTTTCTATCTGCCGTTCATTTGGGCGCCGCTGGCTACTGCACTGATCTTTATTTTTGCTGCTGTTACCGACTGGTTTGATGGCTTTCTGGCGCGCCGCTGGAAGCAGACGACGCGCTTTGGCGCATTCCTCGATCCGGTTGCTGATAAAGTGCTGGTCGCGATAGCGCTGGTGCTGGTGGCAGAACATTTTCATGCATGGTGGATTACTCTGCCAGCGGCAACCATGATTGCCCGCGAGATCATTATCTCTGCGCTGCGTGAATGGATGGCGGAGATTGGCAAGCGCAGTAGTGTTTCTGTTTCCTGGATTGGTAAAGTCAAAACGACTGCGCAAATGTTGTCTCTCTTCGCACTGCTGTGGCGCCCAGATGCCACTGTTGTAGCGATTGGCGTGGTGGCGTTATACATTGCTGCAGTGCTGACTTTCTGGTCGATGTTCCAGTATTTAAGCGCGGCGCGCGGTGATTTGCTCGAACCGTGATCGATACGATTTAAAAAGCAGCAAACGGATGGTCTGTGAGGATAATTTTATTGACTCATTGCGTCATCTAAGTAGAATGCATCGCATCGAACGGCAGCCAGGCTGCCAGAAGATAAACAAAATCAGCAGGTTCGATAAGATTGCTGAATATTGCGGGAATAGCTCAGTTGGTAGAGCACGACCTTGCCAAGGTCGGGGTCGCGAGTTCGAGTCTCGTTTCCCGCTCCAGATTCGCATGTCAGGTTAGCCTGGCGGCATCATAGTTTAAGGCGCGTTGGCAGAGTGGCTATGCAGCGGATTGCAAATCCGTGTACCTCGGTTCGACTCCGGGACGCGCCTCCAGTTACACCCAGCCCGGGTGGTGAAATCGGTAGACACAAGGGATTTAAAATCCCTCGGCTGTAAGGCTGTGCGGGTTCAAGTCCCGCCCCGGGCACCATATCGCTTTACCAATAAAATCAATGATAAGCAGTGTCGTCAAGCCGCCCCCTAGAGGCGGTTTTTTTGTGCCCGGAATCTGGCATGGCTGGCACCTCACATCCTTATGCTTTTCAACTGGCATCACGTCTCAGTGCTGAATAACCGTTCATTATCCGTGTCACTGCTTTGCCAATTCAAACCTGATTACATCTGATTTCATTCATTTTTGCGGCCTGAGTCGAACTTCATAACCTGTTGAGACAGGTTGGTTTATCGTAAAGTGGTGGGTATTATTTGCCGTTGCAGAGACGTTAACGTCAATGACCAGACCTTTCAAACATGACTCACCCCTTTCGGCTTTACCGCCGGTTATTGGTATTGTCGCCAGCCAGTTGCTCAATCCGTATCAACAGAAAATGCTGGACGAGGTAACGCGGCAACTTAATGTTCGCGGTGCTATCACCGTGCTGTTGAGTGCCGATAGCGAAGAAGCACTGACAGCACTCATCCGGCAGGCGACACCGCTTGCGATGCGGGGGGTAATACTGCTACCCGGCAACCGCATTACAGATACCTGCAATTTGCCGGTGCTTGAGATTGACGCGGAGCCTGAACGGCAAGCGGATGCGCGGCGGGCAGGGGAAGTAACATCGGAATTACTGCTCGCGGAAGGGCATCAGCGGTTTGGCTTTATGCAAAGCCAGCCTGTTGAAAGCGCGCAAAAGCAGGGTTACAGCACGGCACTACAGGCGGCGGGCAGGGTGCTGAATGCTGTGCTGACTTCAGAGGCAGATGACCGTGACGGCGCGTATCAGGCGATGATGGATTATTTGAAAAAGACCCGTGCCGCCGATCGTATTCAGGCACTCTTCTGTGAAAGCGATCTGCTGGCCTTTGGTGCGATACAGGCAATCCGCGATTTTGGTCAGGGTGCCCACATTGCGGTGGCGGGATTTGGAGACAGTGAGGAAGCCCGAAGCTCTACCTGGCATCTTACCAGCTGGTCACCTGATATCAGGCAAATTATGGTCAACGCGTTAGATCGCTGGTTGGGGCAGCACGCAGTCAGCAGTCAAGTGCAGGGGCAATTAGCGCGGCGCCACTCCCATTTTGGCAAAATTGCGCCAGGAGAAATGTCAGCCTGCGGCTGCGCCTTTCGGCATTAGCCAGCCTGCAACGCAGACTGGCTGAAACAGACTATCCCTGCGGTTGTCCTGCCGGGCCAACACCGCCTGGTGCGCCAACCGGCTGCTGCCCGCCCGGAGGGGGTGGTGGGGCCTCTTTGCCTGGCGGCGGTGGCGGTGGTGCATCTCTGCCCGGCGGTGGTGGTGCACAGGCAGTGAGTGTCGCAAGTATAGCCAGCATCGATAACAGGTAAGCAATACGTTTCATCGTAATTCCCTGATCAGGTAAGCGGAACGTAGAGTATAGAGAATCGCCGTAAAATTACCTGGACGAGGTAACATGTCCGAGCCAGAGAGAGAATTTGTGGCGATTATATGAGACGTCTCTCAACCCGAATAAACGGGCGATGCTTTTTGGGCGGGAGCAGGTTAAGGTGGTTCATTATTTAAGAGGAGTCGTTATGAATGGCATTATGAAGTTCGTCCGCGGATGGCTGGTGTTCTCTGTACTGTGGGGCGTATTCATGTGGTTTATGTCATGGCATCAGCAGGGAAAAGAGCCAGGCCTGGCGATTCTGACAAGTCTCTATGCTGGTTTAATCTATCAGGCGCTGATTACTATGGTTGGCCGCTATCGGGCGCGGCGGCAACAGGCAGAGTAAAGTCTGCTGCCGGAGAGGCAGCAGAACGGAGCTATTTATCCGAAATTACCGGTAAGGCGCTGATGGAAATCAGTGCTGCGCGGATCCAGCCCTTCAATCGTCACGTCTGCACCATAACGCTGATAGCGATATTCAATACCATCCAGCGCTGCGACGCTGGATGCATCCCAGATCTGCGCGTGCGTTAAGTCAATAGTCACTTTTTTCGGGTCATGCGCATAATCAAAATGCTCAAACAGATCGTTGCTGCTGGCAAAGAACAGCGGACCACGTACCTCATAGCGTACTGACTCACCATCTTCACTCAGCTGACGTTCAGCATGAATGACATGTGCAATACGGCGGGCAAACAGCAGCATCGCCAGGATCACTCCAGCGAGTACGCCCAGTGCCAGATTTCCTGTCCAGACCGTTACCGCCACTGTCAGCACCATAATCAGCGTCTCTGACCACGGCATACGTTTCAGTGTGTTGGGCTGCAGGCTATGCCAGTTAACGGTTTTCACTGCCACCACCATCATGATACCGGCCAATACTACCATCGGAATTTGCGCCATTATCCGGCTCAGTCCGGTCACCAGCAGCAGCAGCACCAGACCCGCGGCCACGGTTGAAACGCGGCTGCGCGCACGGCCCAGCTCAACGTTGACGATAGTCTGACCTATCATCGCGCATCCGGCGATACCGCCATAAAATCCCGCAAGGATATTTGCCACACCCAGACCCCAGGATTCGCGGCGCTTACTGGACGGGGTATCGGTCAGGTCATCGACCAGTTTGGCGGTCAGCAGCGACTCCATCAGCCCGACAAAGGCGATACTCAGTGCGGTGGGCCAGATAATCTGCAGAGTCTGCAGGTTAAGCGGTACCAGCAGGCTGTTAAAACCGGGCAGGCCAGGACTCATCGGTCCTTCATCGCCCACGTTCGGCATGCGATAGCCCATTAATAGCGCGACGCCCGTCACCACTACAATGGCAACCAGCGGAGAAGGAACACTCTTTAACAGACGCGGTAACAACAGCACGATTGCCAGGGTCGCGACAAAGAAGATCCACACCAGAGATGACTGGCCCCAGACGTGCGGCACCTGAGCAAA
This sequence comes from Pantoea sp. MT58, assembly GCF_014495885.1. NCBI lineage: Bacteria > Pseudomonadati > Pseudomonadota > Gammaproteobacteria > Enterobacterales > Erwiniaceae > Pantoea > Pantoea sp. MT58. Next base: position 2,622,719 of record NZ_CP061083.1, on the reverse strand, counting down.
GAAAATCAGCACGCCCAGCGCATTCACAAATCCCAGCATCACCGAGCGGGGGATGTAGCGCATCATGCGTGCCAGACCGGCCACGCCAAACAGAATCTGAATCACGCCGCCCATGACTACCGCGGGCAGAATATATTCAACACCGTGCAGATGAACCATCGGTCCGATTACCAGTGCGACAGAACCGGCAGCCGCCGTAACCATCGCCGGGCGTCCGCCGAGTATCGACAGGGTCAGGCAGAGCACGACCGAGGCGATGAGACTGACTTTAGGGTCTACACCGGCAATAACGGAAAAGGAGATCACTTCAGGGATTAATGCCAGCGCGGTAATTACCCCGGCAAGGCATTCGCGGGTCAGCAACGCAGGCGAACGCAGAACGCGCCCCACACTGATATCGCCCGCCACAACGTCGGTTGCGGCAACATCATTGGTTTGAGTCATAAAGGTCTGCAGGCTCTTTAGTTGTTTTGCTCCCGCGCGAAGGGCGGGAAGATCAGGCTCATGGTGAGGGGCAGATAGTACCGGGCGACGGGCAAAGATGCCAGAAAAAGGGGGGAACTCCCTCCATGGAGTCAGTCTTACAGCGAAAAATCATCCGGGGTCTTGTGGACCACGAGGTCGAGCAGCTGGCGGTAGCTATCCAGCATTTCCCTGTCACTTTCCAGTTCAAGCCGATGAATAAGTTTGGAAATAATGGCTTTATTATTTACTGGCATGCCTGACTGCAAAATTTCTGCAATCAGGATACCCAGCATTTCCATCTCACTGGCTGGCTTGTTGGCCGCAGGGTTAAAATAATCAGCGATTTCCTGATTGGTCCGGGGAATAATATATTGCATGTGTAAGCCCTTCAGAACAGCCCGATTCCGGTTCGGATGTCAGGACAAAAGCGATCAAAAAAACCACCGCATGGACAGATGCGATGGTACCAGTGCCACAAATTGAGCAAACAAAAATTAACCTCTGAAGGTGGAAATCCACTGACACCTTCAGAGGCGACGCAAATGCATCATTCGTTACAGAGTCGCATACAACTCGTGGCAGTAAACTTATACAATGAATAACTATCTGTAAAATCGAATTCTTTAGCAAAATGTGCCATTCACAACTTATCAAGGAGTTATAAGGATTATTCCGACACAAAAGTTGTACAAATAACCTATACAGATGGCGGGATTGGCGAACCGGGTGGAAAAAGCCGGGAAGCCGTGGCCAGCTTCCCGGGAACAAATTAGCTGAACAACACCAGTTTAGCCGTCAGCTTACGCAGGTTTTTTTTATCGCCGACGATGGCAATGCCCAGCAGCCGCCATTGCACCAGCCAGGCGTGAGGCGGCAAACCCCAGTGCGTCTGGAACAGGCGTGATAACCGGAAGCGATCCACCTGCAGCTGCTGCGCCATCTGCAGCAGGCCGGGATTTCCGCATGATGGGCAATCAGCCAGTCACGCGCCTGCAAAGCCAGCCTGGCATCTTTATCGACGGGCTGAGCGGGCAGTGACCATTGCCGGTGCGAGGTGAGCTGACTGAACATCCGATCCATCGCCGCCTCTTTGATGATCGCGGGATGGTTGTACCACAGTGCATCAAACGCGTGCCAGACAGCATAAGCCAATGGGCGGTCGTCGCGCAGTGTGGTTGCAAAGCGGAGTTCACGCGGCAAGGGGTCATCAGCCTGATTAGGCGTAAGCTGCTGCGCAATCTGTTGCGGTGAAAGATAGAGCATACGATAGGTGAAGCCGCTGTGGTTGATAGCATCGCCATCATGCAACTCCTCAGGCTCCAGCATAAAAACCGTGCCGGGACGGCTTTGATGCTGTTTGCGCCGCGAATGAAACTGCTGTACACCTTGCTCGGTCACGCCAATAAGATAGCTGTCGTGCCAGTGGGGATCCCAGGCGTGGCCAGTGAAATGGGCGCGCAATGCCTCAATACCGCTAACGGCGTCACGGCGCAAATCGATCCAGTTTGCTGATGCCTGATTCATGTTATCCGGCCCCTGATTGCGGCCTCTGGACATTCTGACGCGATCCACTAATTTTTAACAGACCGGACGCTTTTCAATCGCGTTTCGCTTTGCGTATAATAACGCTTCCACTCAATTAGATATCTTACTATTAGGCTGCTAACATTTGTCTGAGCATACGCGTACCTTTACCCACTTACTGCATCTGACCGCCCATGCCTGGCGCCTGGCGGTTGATCGTCACCTTAAAGATAGCGGCTTAAGCATGAGCAGCTGGATGGCCATCGGGCTGATTGCCAGTGAGCCGCAGCGCATGACGCAGACCGAACTGGCGCAACTGCTGGGGCTGGAAGATGCCAGTATGGTGCCGCTGGTGGATCGGCTGGTGAAACAGTCGCTGCTGACGCGGGTACAACCGCCAGAAGATCGCCGTAAACGTCACCTGGTGCTGACCGATAAAGGCAATGAAGCCTTCGCCAAAGTGAAAACCGAGGCTGATGCTCTCCGTACTGAAATGCTGGCTGATATTGATCCCGGGGATCTGGCCGTCACCGAGCGCGTCCTGCAACAACTGCTGAGCCGAATGGGAAGCATGTAGCAGTGGCAAAGCGAAATCCCTACGCAGCACGCGAGTGGTTACCGCACGAAAAACCGATGTTGCCGGGTTCGCCCTCGACGCCGCTGCATCCCATGCCAAAGCGTCTGGCATTTGGCCTGATCGGCTTACTGATTTCGCTGACCGGCGCGTTAAGCAACGCACTGGTCACCGCGAACCTGGTTAATCTGCAGGGCACCTTTGGAGCCTGGTCGAATGAGATTGCGTGGTTACCTGCGGTCTACGTGATGGGCAACATCTCTATAAATCTGCTGCTGGTAAAATTCCGACAGCAGTTTGGCCTGCGTGTCTTTACTGAAGCCTTTCTGGTGCTTTATGTACTGGTCGCATTCTTTCACTTATTCGCTAACGACCTGAGCTCGGCGATCATTGTGCGCACCGCCCATGGCATGGTGGCGGCGGCGCTCAGCTCACTGGGCATCTACTATCAGGTTCAGGCCTGGCCCGCAAAACATCGCCTGAAAGCGCTGGTGATTGGCCTGACGGTCTCTCAGCTGGCTATTCCGCTGGCCCGCTTATTTTCGTCAGAATTACTGCAGCTCAACGAGTGGCGTGGCCTTTATCTGTTTGAACTCGGTCTGGCACTGATCGCGCTGGGTGGGGTGCTGCTGGTGAAACTGCCACCAGGCGATCGCATTAAAACCTTTGAAAAGATGGATTTCCTGACCTTCGTTCTGCTGGCGCCTGGCATGGCGCTGCTGTGCGGCGTGCTGACGCTGGGTCGCATTGAATGGTGGTTCACCACGCCGTGGTTGGGAATCTGTACTGCAATTGCCCTGACGCTGATTGTCGCGGCGATTGTTATTGAGCATAACCGGCGTAACCCCCTGATTAACACCCGCTGGCTGAGCAGCGGCATGATGGTGCGGCTTGGCATTGTCATGGTCATGATCCGTATCGTACTGGCGGAACAGAACACCGGCGCGATCGGCTTTTTGCAGCAGATGGGTTTGCAGAACGATCAAATGCGCGGTCTGGCACTGGCGATCATGGCCGGGGTTATCGTGGGCATCGCCGCCAGCGCACTCACCATCAAACCCAATCATCTCAACTGGCCGATTGTCGCCTCGCTGGTGGTGATGATTATCGCCTCGCTGATGGATGCGCAATCCAGTCCGCTGACCCGTGGCCCCGAAATGTATCTCAGCCAGTTTTTGCTGGGCTTCAGCAGCGCCTTTTTCATGGCACCGGCGATGCTGATGGGCATTGGTAGCGTGGTGACCCAGCCAAAAAACCTGGTGAGCTTTGTGGTGCTGTTTGGCATGAGTCAGAACCTGGGTGGACTGATCGGCTCAGCGATCCTTGGCACTTTCCAGGTCTGGCGGGAAAAATATCACTCCAGCCTGCTGGGCGATCAACTCTCACTGCTCGATCCTAACGTTACCGAACGGCTAAGCCAGTACAACGCGCTATTTAATTCACTGGTGGGTGACGACGTTCTGCGCGGTGCGCAGAGCACCACCCAGTTACAGACGGTCGCCACGCTACAGGCTAATGTGCTCGCCTACAACGATACCTATCTGTTAACCGCTGCGCTGGCTCTGGTGACTCTGATGTGGGTCATCTGGCGTTTAACCCGGCGTCGTTATCTTGACTGGCGTCAGGCACAATTTAATCTGCGTGAGCAGCAACAGCTGGCTGCGTTACAGGAATCAACGGAGAAACAATGAGTCAGCAGGATGAGCTTCAGGCGGCAGAACGCGAACGTGCAAACCGTCGACGTATTCTTTCGATAGCCGCTGGCAGCGGTATTGTAGTGATTGGCGTACTGGTTATCCTGTATGCCTGGCAGCTTTGGCCTTTTACCAGCGCAATACAAAGCACCGAGAATGCCTATGTGCGCGGTCAGGTGACCTTTATCAGTCCGCAGGTGAATGGCTATCTCACCTCGGTAAAGGTCATCGATCTGCAGCCGGTGAAGAAAGGGCAGTTGCTGATGACGATTGATGATCGAATCTATCGTCAGCGGGTGCATCAGGCGCAGGCGCAACTGGCGATGAAGCAGGCGGCTCTGAAAAACAATCTGCAGCAGCGGCGCAGCGCAGAAGCGACCATCCAGAGCAATAAAGCGGCGCTGGAAAACGCGAAAGCGCAGGCACTTAAAAGCGGCTTTGATCTCAAACGCGTTGAGAATCTTGCGGCGGATGGATCGCTGTCGGTACGTGAGCGCGACGCCGCCCGCGCAGCAAACGCTCAGGCCCAGGCCCAGGTCCGCCAGGCTGCCGCGCAGATCGCCGTCGCGCAGCAGAACCTGCAAACCGTTATCGTTAATCGCGACGCGCTGGAGGGGGATGTCGAGAGCGCCCGCGCCGCGCTGGAGCTGGCGGAGATCGATCTGGCGAATACCCGGATTACCGCGCCTGATGATGGCCAGCTCGGTCAGCTGTCAGTGCGAACCGGCGCCTATGTCACGGCCGGTACGCGCCTGACCTCGGTAGTGCCCAATCACAAATGGATCATCGCGAACCTGAAAGAGACTCAACTGGCCCATATCCGGCCTGGCCTGCCGGTGACGATTCGGGTCGATGCACTGGATGGCAAACGCTTTAACGGGCAGGTGGAATTTATCTCGCCGGCAGCCGGCTCAGAGTTCAGCGCTATTTCACCTGACAATGCCACGGGTAACTTCGTTAAAATTGCGCAGCGTATTCCGGTTCGGATCCGTATCAACGAGCAGGATATGCAGCAGCTGCGCCCGGGCATGTCGGTTGAAGTCGATATCGATACCGCAGCCCAGGCCGCCGATGAGGGCGCACAATGATGCGTCGCGGCTTACTGGTAAGTGCGCTGATGCTGGCGCTGACCGGCTGCGCAACGCAGGTTGAAAAGGCACCGTCCTCTCTGCCGATCCCCGCCGCCTGGCGCAACAGTGTCGGGCCTGCTGCTGCGCCGGAAGCGGAGTGGTGGCGCGCGTTTCATGATGCGTATCTCAACCGGCTGGTCACACAGGCGCTGCGCAACAATCCTGATATTCTCACCGCGCGTTCCCGGGTTGATCAGTATCGCGCCCAGCTGCGCGCCACGCAGGGTGATGAATTTCCGACCCTCAGCGCCGGCGTAGCGGCGACCCGTGAGCGAACGCTCTCGTCAGTGACGGGCCAGCCCTATGAAACCGATGTTTTTCAGGGGTTGTTACAGGCAAATTACGAGGTTGATCTCTGGGGGGCGCGTAGCAATAGCGTCTCGGCGTCGCAGGCAAGCTTAGCGGCGCAGCAGGCCGCCGCGTCTGCTGCAGAGCTGACCATTGCCAGCTCAGTGGCATCGGGTTATCTCAACCTGTGCGCGCTGGATGAACAGCTGCGGGTCACCGAGGCGACGCTGGCGACCCGCAACAATTCACTGAAGCTAGCCCAGCGTCAGTTTGAGAGCGGCTACACCTCAAGGCTGGAGTGGATGCAGGCCGCTTCTGAATATCAGTCGGCGAAAGCACAGATACCGCAGCTGCAGCATCAGATCGCGCAGCAGGAGAATGCGCTGAGCATCCTGGTGGGCATGAACCCGCGTAGCATTGCCCGTCGTCAGCAGTTTGACCAGATTCTACCGCAGCAGATGCCGTCGCTGCTGCCGTCCGAACTGCTTAATCGCCGCCCGGATATTGTGCAGGCGCAGCGTCAGTTACTGGCCGCAGATGCCAGCCTTGCCTCATCGCGCGCTAAGCTGCTGCCAGGGCTGAACCTCACTGCCACCGGCACCCTGCAGAGTTCGGTGCTGCACCAGCTCGCAGACAATCCATTCCGGCTCTGGAGCGTGGGCGGCAGCATTCTGGCACCGTTGCTGAACCGTGAAGCGCTGACGGCACAGGTTGATGTCTCAATGGCAACGCGCAATCAGGCGCTGTACGGCTATGAAAAAGTGGTGCGCAACGCCTTCTCGGAAGTCAATGATGCCCTGGACGCTATCCGACAGCGTGAGGCACAGCTTCAGGAACTGCAAAAGCAGGAAACTTACGTAACCGAGGCGCTGCGCATTGCCCGCAACCGCTATCAAAATGGCTACGCTTCCTATCTGGATGAACTGGATGCGCAGCGAACCCTGTTTTCAACTCAGCTGAATCGGGTGGCCGTTAAAAATAATCTGTTGCTGGCGCAGATCGATCTCTATCGCGCACTGGGCGGTGGCTGGGCACCCGCCTCCACACAATGACTGTCCGGGCCGATCCAGCCGCAGTAAGAGTTTCTGCGGCCGGGATCGGCCTCTGCGCAGACGCCGCGACTGCGCATTTTACCTCGCGTTAATCCCTCAAATAACCACCCAAAACCTATACATACTTCTGCTTACCTGTCTTTACATTCGATGGTATCATGCGCGGGTTTTGAACCAGCCAGCCGGAAAAATGCACGTAATGTTAAGCTGGTGTTGGATGATTTTTACGTTTAACTCACTGATAGAAAAGATCAAAGAAGGGACTCGTTATGATCAAAAAAACACTTTTTGCGCTGGCTGTGGTCGCTGCATGATTAACCGGCTGCGCATGCACGCCGCCGATTCATAACGTGAATCAGGCCCTCACTCAGCATGACAGTGATAATCAGATGAAACTGGCGATCATTGAGGCGGGTATTGGCCGGAAACAGCTGATGACACCCGTTTCGCCTGGTGTAATCAATGGTCGTCTGGCCCAGCGTGATGTTGTGGCGACCATCCGCATTACTTACACCAGACAGAATTACCGCATTGAGTCTGTCGGCAGTGAAAACCTGAGAGCGGGACAGGGTGTGATCCTCAATAACGACAACGACTGGATGGCCAATCTCGATCAGGATATTCAGTTGCGGCTGTCGGCCCTGGCCGCCCGGTGATCGGCGTGCTGTTGCAATAATGGGTCGACAGACTCGCTAAGCATAAAGTTCTGCGGCAGCCGGCCGACAAATCAGATGAGCTGCTATTGATGAATCCTTGAGTAAACCTCTACCGTGAGAACCTGATTAGGGTTCGGCAGGTTTTCCGGTACGCACTTTTTTTGCAGAAGGCAGGAGTGACGATCCAATGAACGCCGACTCCACACGTATGATGAAAAGAGTGTTGAGATGAAACTCGTTTACTCACTGGTCGACTGGCAGGCACTGGCTCCGGGTTTAAGCGCGCCAGAAGCCTGGCAGGACTGGGCGCAACAGAGCAGGGCCATCGACCCCTTAGCGGCGATGGCAAAGCCGCAATACTTACCGATGATGACGTCGCGTCGTCTGAGCGGCGGCAGCCGTGCGGCGGTAGAGTGTGGGCTGGCGCTTCTGGCACGGCAGAAGGCAGACGCTATCGTGTTTACCAGCCGTCACGGTGAACTGGAGCGTAATCTGCGTATTCTTAATACCCTTGCAGATCAACAGTCAATGTCACCTACAGACTTTGCCATGTCAGTTCACAATTCGGCGGTTGGCAGCCTGACCATTGCGGCAAAAGCGCCGCTGGTCTCGACCTCCATTGCGGCAGGCATGGACTCTTTTCAGCAGGGATTGATTGAAGTCAGCGCTCTGCATCAGGCGGGTTATCAGCAGGTGCTGCTGGTCGACTTCGACGGCATCGTGCCGGACTATTATCTGCCGTGGCTGGCGGATCAGCGCGTGAATTTTCCTTATGCGGTGGCACTGCTGCTGCGTGCGGGCGAACAACTGTATTGCACTGGCTGTAAAGGCGAAGAGAAGAGGGCAGAAACGCTGTTACCGCAGAGCCTGCGTTTTCTGCAGCAATGGCTGGCGGCTTCGCCCACCTTCAGCCTGGCAGGCGAACGCCTGACATGGCACTGGGAGAGAAGTCATGGCTGATTGCTCACAACCCGCTCAGCACTCAGGCAGCCGCCTTAACTACTGCTGGCGACTGGTGATGACGGCCGTCAATTTTACGCTGTTTGGGCTGGGCGGACTGCTGCTGTCACTGATTGGCTTCAACCTGCTACTCCTGATCCAGCGCGATTCTCTGCGCCGCCGGCTGCTGGCCCGACGCGCTATCGCCTTTAGCTTCCGCTGCTTTCTGCGTTTCTGCCGGATGACCGGCGTTTACGACTACCGCATTGAAGGCGCAGAGCTGTTGCAACAGGATCGCGGATGCCTGATTGTCGCTAATCATCCGTCACTGATCGACTACGTGATGATCGCGTCGGTACTGCCAGAGATGGATTGTCTGGTAAAGGCCGATCTGCAAAAAAATCCCTTTATACGTGGGGTGATTCGCGCCGCCGATTATCTGATCAACAGTGAAGCGGAGACGCTGCTGCCGGACAGTCAGCAGAGACTGGCGCGCGGCGACAATATCCTGATTTTTCCGGAAGGCACCCGTACCCGTTACGGTCAGCCGCTGACTCTGCAGCGCGGAGCCGCCAATATTGCGGTGCGCGCCGGATGCGATCTGCGCGTGGTTCACATCACCTGCAGCCAGCGTATGCTTGATAAACAGAGCCGCTGGTATCAGATTCCGCCGGTTAAACCGCTGTTTACCGTGCGAGTAAAGTCACGAATCGACAGTCAGTCGTTTTGTGAAAGCAATCCCGATGCGCAGCCACTGGCCGCGCGTCGCCTGACCCGCCACTTAGAGCAGGCGCTGGTCCCCCAGAACAGGTAAGACGAAAACCGGTATGGATTCATTAATTAACGATATCAAACAGATGATTATCGACACGCTGAACCTTGAAGATCTCAGCCCCGATGATATTGAGACTGACGCTGCCCTGTTTGGCGACGGGCTGGGGCTGGACTCAATTGATGCACTGGAACTTGGCCTGGCAGTGAAAAATCGCTACGGCGTGACGCTCTCTGCGGAAAGTGAAACCCTGCGTGCCCACTTCTTCTCTGTCGCGACGCTGGCCGCGTTCGTCAACCAACAGCGCGGCTGAAAGCGGAGACAATCTTATGATGAACAAAGAAGAGATTTATCAGGAAGTGACTTCGCTGCTCACCAGCCTGTTTGAAATTGCGCCCGAGGATATCCACCCCGAGGCGCGTCTGTATGAAGATCTCGAGCTCGACAGCATTGATGCTGTCGATATGGTCGTGCACCTGCAAAAACGTACCGGCCGTAAAATCAAACCGGAAACCTTCCGCGCGGTCCGAACTGTGCAGGATGTCGTGGATGCGGTGGAACAACTGATGCGCGAAGACGCCTGATCCGTCGTGCCTGCTGCTACGCTTCGCCTGCTCAATCTGCTTACGCTGCTGGCCTGGCCCTTGCTGGTCTGGCTGGCACTGACCCAGCCGCGCTGGCAGGGACTCTTCTGGCTGCTGGCGCTGCTGTTTGGCCTGCGCTGGCTGCAACTGCGTCGTCAGCAGAACGCGCTGGGCGCGGTCATGGGCTGGCTGGCGCTGCTCGGCGCGCTGCTCTGTATCAGCAGCCAGCTGTTACGCGCTCAGCATCTGTTGCTGTGGTATCCGGTGGCGGTCAATCTGGCGATGCTGCTGGTGTTCGGTGCTTCACTCTGGAGCGCGATGCCGCTGGTGGAGCGTATTGCCCGGCTGCGTGAGCCAGAACTTCCTGCCGCCGCAGTGCCTTACACCCGTCGCGTCACGCAGATCTGGTGCCTGTTTTTTATCGGCAATGGCAGCATGGCGTTCTATACCTGTCTGCAGGGCGATCTGCGGCTCTGGACGCTGTGGAACGGTGGCATCAGCTACCTGTTGATCGGCGTGCTGATGGGCGCTGAGTGGCTGGTTCGTCAGCGTGTGAGGCGAAAAGCATGAGCGTGGCCGAGTGGCTGACAGGCGCCGATCGTGAAGTCGCCTGGCGAGGCGATCAACCCTTGATGCTCGGCGCGATGCGTCGTCAGGTGCAGGCACTTAGCCTGCGCTTAGCGGCACAGCCGGGCACGCACTGGGGGCTCTGTTTTGACGACAGTTATCGTTTCTGTGTGGCGCTGCTGGCCTGCTGGTATGCCAGTAAAACGCCGGTGATGCCGGGTCATAGCCGCGCCGCGCTACTGAATGAGATGCAGGAGCAGCTTGATGGGGTGCTGTGCGACATGCCGCTGGCGGTCAGCCTGCCGCTGCTGACGTGGGATGAGGCAGAAGCCCAGGGCCAGCTGCCACCACTGCCTGCGAGCTCAGCGCTGATACTCTTTACCTCGGGGTCCACCGGCGCACCGCGTCAGGTGGTGAAGTCACTGACGGTGATGGAGCAGGAGAGCCGCTGGCTCAGCGCTCTGTGGGGCGAACAGCTGCAAGGCTGCAGGGTGATTGCCTCGGTCAGCCATCAGCATCTTTACGGTTTATCGTTCCGACTTTTCCTGCCAATGACGCTCAGGCTGCCGTTTTCCGCTCAGCCGCTGTTCTACGGCGAGCAGCTGGCCCAGCTCCCGCGCGACTGTCGCTATGCTTTTATCAGCAGCCCGGCTTTTTTATCGCGGCTGGACAGTACGCTCGACGCGCCCGGCTGTGAACTGATTGTCTCTGCCGGTGGCACCCTGCGCGGGCCGGATGCAGAACAGGTCTGGCAGCGCTTTGGCTGCCCGGTCAGTGAAATCTACGGTAGCACCGAAACCGGCATTCTGGCCTGGCGTCAGTGCGATCGGGCCGATGCCCCGTGGCGAAGTTTTTCTGGCGTCAGGCTTGAGCAGGTGACGCCCGAACGCTGGCAGGTCTGGTCGCCGCTGATTGCGGGTGATAACGGCCTTGCGCTGGACGACCGCCTGAATATGCAGCCCGATGGCGGATTTCAGCTGGCAGGACGTCACGATCGCATCGTGAAAATTGGAGACAAGCGCATCTCATTAAGTGAGATAGAGCGCCGACTGACCGATCTGCCGGAAATTGACGATGCCGTGGCGCTGGTGGTCACGCGTCATGATCGTCAGGCAATTGGCGTCGTGCTGTCGCTCACCACCACGCTGGATGAAGCGGCTCTGCACCAGCACAGACAGCAATGGAAACGCCAGCTGCAGTGCTGGCTGGAACCGCTGGCGATGCCGCGCTACTGGCGGATTGTTGCCACCATTCCGGTTACCCCCCAAAGTAAACGCGCCTGGCCGCAAATAGAGGAACTTTTTCATGTTGCCGATTGAACGAAGCCGGGAGTTGCAGGCTGACAGCGCCACGCTGATTCTGCAGGTTGAAGCCGGACTGTTCTGGTTCCAGGGCCACTTTCAGACGCTGCCTATTCTGCCTGGCGTGGCTCAACTGGACTGGGTGATGCACTACGGCGTGTCACTGCTCGCGCCGGGTAAGCAGTTTGCCGCCATTGAAAACATCAAATTTCAGCAGCCGGTGCTGCCTGACTCACTTCTGCAACTGCGTCTTGACTGGGATGCTGAAAAGTCGCGCCTGAGTTTCCGTTACAGCCTGCTCAGTCACGACGGCGAGCCGAGCGCCAGCATCGGGAAGATCACGCTGTGCTAACCCTGCCGTTTACGCCTTGCGTAGTGATCCCGTGTTACAACCATGGTGCGATGATGGCATCGGTACTGGCCCGGCTGGCACCGTTTAATCTGCCGGTTATCGTCGTGGATGATGGCAGCGACACGGCGACTCAGCTTCAGCTGGCGACGCTGTACGCCGCAGAGCTCACTGTGCTGCGACTCGACAGCAATCAGGGTAAAGGTGCGGCGGTGATTCATGGTCTGCGCGCTGCGGCGGCACGCGGATTCACCCATGCCGTGCAGCTTGATGCGGACGGTCAGCATCAGGCAGAAGATCTGCCGCTGATGCTGGCGGAAGCTGAGCGCTATCCCGACGCGCTGATCTCCGGACAGCCGATTTATGACGATTCGATCCCTAAATCACGTCTTTACGGTCGCTATATCACACACTTCTGGGTCTGGATTGAAACGCTGTCGCTGTCGATCCGCGACAGCATGTGCGGCTTTCGTGTCTATCCGCTGGCCCCCACGCTGGCGCTGTGCGATCGCCGTGCCATCGGTCAGCGCATGGATTTCGATACTGAGATCATGGTGCGGCTCTACTGGCAGGGCATACGCAGTCGCTTTATCCCGACCCGCGTCACCTATCCCGCCAGCGGGCTGTCGCACTTCGATGCGCTCTACGACAATCTGCGCATCTCCTGGATGCATACCCGTCTGTTCTTCGGCATGCTGCCGCGGATCCCGCGTCTGCTGGCGATGCGTAACGCGCCAGCACACTGGTCTGTGGAAACGGAGCGGCGCGGACAGTGGGGATTACGTTTTATGCTGGCGGTGTATCGCTATGGCGGGCGGCTGCCCTTTACGCTGCTGCTCTGGCCGGTCGTCGCGGTCTACTGGCTGAGCGGTCAGCGCGCGCGAAGCGCTTCACGGCAATGGCTGGCGCAGGTCACCGTCGCCGCACAGCAGCGGCAGGTTGCATTACCGCCGCGGCTTAACAGCTACCGCCATTTTCTGCGCTTCGCCGGAGCGATGCTGGATAAAGTCGCCAGCTGGCGCGGGGATTTGCATTGGGGACGGGATATCGATTTCGCGCCGGGCGCAGAAGCGATAATCCGCGCACCCACACCCCAGGGCAAGCTGATCCTGGCCTCCCATCTTGGCGACATTGAAGCCTGTCGCGCGATGGCGCAGCAGGTCAGCGGACTGGTGATTAATGCACTGGTGTTTACCGACAATGCCCGGCGCTTTCGGGCGGTACTGGAAACTATCGCCCCGCAGGCGGGGGTCAATCTGATGCCGGTCAGTGATATCGGGCCGGAGACAGCAATCCTGCTGCAACAGAAGCTGGATGCGGGCGAATGGGTGGCGATTGTCGGGGATCGTACGGCGGTCAATCCGCAACGCGGTGGCGAGCGTCGGGTCATCTGGAGCGATTTTCTGGGTCGGGCAGCACCGTTTCCACAGGGGCCGTTTGTGCTGGCGGCTGCGTTACGCTGTCCGGTGCTGCTCATGTTTGCCCTGCGGCAACAGGGTAAACTGCTTATCCACTGTGAGCCGTTTGCCGATCCGCTGCTGCTGCCCCGTGCACAACGTCAGCAGGCGCTGCAACAGGCGGTCGATCGCTATGCGCAACGGCTGGCGCATTATGCGCTGCTGGCCCCGCTGGACTGGTTCAACTTTTTCGATTTCTGGACGTTGCCTGATCACCAGGCGCACCACAAGGAGTCTGACCATGACTGAACATCATGCTGAAGTCGTGTTGACCGTTTCATTCCACGACTGTGATCCCATGGGTGTGGTCTGGCACGGTAACTATTTCCGCTTCTTCGAAGTGGCACGCGAAGCCCTGCTGCGCAGCATCAATTACAGTTATGCCGAGATGGCTGCCAGTGGCTACGTCTGGCCGGTGGTCGATACCCGGGTTAAATATCGCCATCCCCTGCGCTGTGAAGAGACGATTCGCGTCAGTGCCCGGATTACAGAATATGAGAACCGCCTGCGCATCGACTATGAGGTGCGAAACGCGGCCGATCAGATCACCACTAAAGCGCATACGCTGCAGGTTGCGGTTGAGCAGGAGAGTCAGGCGCTGTGCTTTGTTTCGCCCGATATTTTACTGGAACGTTTAGGAGTAAAAGGATGCTGAAAATAGTGCTTACCGGCCTGCTATTGTGGGCCAGTGCGGCCAGCGCAGTCACACTGGATCAGCTGCAGCAGCGTTTTGCCAGCCAGCCAGTGATCCGGGCCGACTTTACCCAGACGCGCACCATTTCAGGTATGCGTCAGCCGCTGGTGTCGCACGGTCAAATGCTGATCGCCCGTGAGCAGGGGTTATGGTGGCATCAGCAGACGCCGTTTGTGATGACACTGCTGCTGGATGATAAGCGCATGGTGCAAAGCCTTAACGGCCAGAAGCCCCAGGTGATCACCGCTGACAGCAATCCGCAGATGTTCCAGTTCAATCATTTGCTGCGGGCGCTGTTCCAGGCTGACCAGAAGGTCCTTAACGAAAATTTCAGCGTGGCCTTCAGCGATCGTGGCAACGGCGCCTGGACGCTGGACCTGACGCCCAAAGCTGCGCCGCTCAACAAAATCTTCAACCGTATCTCGCTGGCGGGTAATACCTTCCTGGACAGCATCAACCTGGATGATAAGCAGGGCGATAAAACCGAGATTCAGCTCAGTAACACCCGCATTGAACCGCCGCAGTTAAGCGACGAGGAGCAGGCACGTTTTGCCGGGCCGTAACGATCGGCTGCTGGCGATCCTGTGGCTGGCCATCTGTCTGCTGCTGGCGGCGGCGCTCGCTTTTCTGTTGCCGCGCAGCCAGCTCAACAGCAGCGTGCTGGCTTTGCTGCCGCAACAGAATCTGGGCGCAGCACCGCCTGCGCTACAGCAGGCTTTTATGCAGCGGCTGGATCGCCAGATGGTGTGGCTGGTTTCACCCGGTGAGCAGGACGATCCGCAGGTCGCTGCCTGGTGGCTGGCGCAGTTGCGTGCGCTGCCTGACCTGAAGCTTGTGCAGGGCGATCTTGATGCACAGCAGCAGCAGCAGTGGGGCCGTTTCGCCTGGCAACACCGCAATGGTCTGCTTGATGAGTCGACACGCAGCCGCTTGCAGAACGGGGGTGAGGCGCAGGCAGACTGGCTGCTGGCGCAGCTTTTTTCAGCCTTCTCGGGCGTCAGCAGCAGAGAGTTGCAGGGCGATCCTTTGATGCTGGTGCGCGGTTCACAGCTGGCGCTGGCTCAGAATGCCGGACGTATGACGCTGCATGATGGCTGGCTGACCGTAAAAGACGAGCAGGGTAAGCAGTGGTATTTTCTGCATGGCGAACTGGCGAACAATGCTTTCAGTATGCAGCAGAGCCATGCGCTGGTGACCCGGCTTAGCGCGCTGGAGCAGCAGCTTAAAAGCCGCTGGCCGCAGGCGAAACTGCTGACGCGGGGTACTGTCCTGTTCAGCGACAACGCCAGCCAGCGTGCGCAGCACGATGTTAAAACCCTGGGGAGTGTAACGCTGGGTGGCGTCGTCCTGCTGGTGCTGCTGGTCTTCCGATCACTGCGTCCATTGCTGCTGACGGTGACGTCTGTGGCGGTAGGCGCGATGGCAGGCACAGTGGTGACGCTGCTTTGCTTCGGTGAGCTGCATCTGATGACGCTGGTGATGAGTCTGAGTATTGTCGGCATCTCGGCGGATTACACGCTCTATTATCTCACTGAGCGTATGGTTCACGGCGAACAGCAGTCACCGTGGCAGAGCCTGCGCAAAGTCCGCGGTACGCTGCTACTGGCGCTTGCGACCACCGCGATTGCCTGGCTGCTGATGCTGCTCGCGCCCTTTCCCGGACTGCGTCAGCTGGCGGTGTTTGCCGCCAGCGGATTAACCGCATCCTGTCTGACGGTAATTCTGATCACGCCGTGGCTGGTACGTGGATTACCGGTGCGTCCGGTGCCGCTGATGGTGCCGCTGGCGCGCTGGCTTGCCGCCTGGCGTCGCCAGCGCGGGTTGCGTGTCGGATTACCTGTATTGATGGCCATCTTCGCCCTGACCGGAATCGCTCAGTTAAAGGTAGATGATGACATCGCGCATCTGCAAAGTGCCCCCGCACAGCTGCTTGAACAGGATCGCCAGCTCGCTACTCTGACCGGCCAGCGTGCCGATCAGACCTGGTTTGTGGTCTGGGGCGATGATGCTCAGCAGACGCTGCAGCGGCTGGAAAAACTGGCACCGGATCTCCATCAGGCACAGCAGCAGGGCTGGCTGCAACATTATCGTCTGCTGCCGCTGAAGTCGCTGGCGCAGCAACAGCAGGATCTGCAGCTGCTGAAACAGGCCGTTCCGACGATTACGGCCCGCCTGCAGCAGGCGGGAATTGCCCTTGCCGCGCCGGATCTGACGCCAATGCCGGTAACACCCGATGCCTGGCTGTCGGGTCCGCTGAGTGAGGGCTGGCGTCTGCTGTGGCTGACGCTGCCGGACGGGCAGAGCGGTGTTCTGATCCCCACCAGCGGCGTAAAAAACAGCGCCGCACTCGCAGAGCTGGCTAAGCAGCATCCTGGCGTCAGCTGGATCGATCGCAAGGCGAGTTACGATGCGCTGTTCAGTTTCTGGCGTACCCTGCTCGGCGGATTACTGGCACTGGCGCTGCTGCTGATCACCCTGAGTTTTGTACTGCGCCTGGGATTAAAGGCGGGCTTACGCAGCGCGCTGCCGTCGGTGCTGTCGCTGGCGATGGCGCTGGCAACGCTGGGCTGGATCGGCGCATCGCTGAACCTGTTTGCGCTGCTGGCGCTGATTCTGGTGCTGGGGATCGGCATTAACTACACGCTCTTTTTCAGCAACCCACAGGGTACACCAATGACTTCGTTGCTGGCGGTATCGCTGGCGATGATCACCACCTTACTGACGCTGGGCATGCTGGTATTCAGCAGCACCAGCGCGATTGCCAGTTTTGGCTCCGTATTATGCAGCGGCATCTTCAGCGCTTTCCTGCTGTCACCGCTGGCGATGCGACCCACCCGATCAAGGAGTAAACGATGATCCGCGCCGCCTGTATTCTGCTGACGGCTCTGCTGCTCAGCGCCTGTGCCGGACCGGCACCCGACAGCAGCCGTCCTACCGCCTGGCTGAAACCGGGCGTGAAGGTGACGCTGCCGCCGCCAGGCATCCGTCCCGCCTTTCAACAGCAGCAGTTGCTGACCGGCCAGGTTAAAGGCCAGAGTCAGTCACTGCTGGTGCTGCTCAGTGCTGATGAACAGCAAATTGATCTGGCGGGGCTCTCTTCAGTGGGTATTCGACTCTTCAGTCTGCGCTATGATGCCAGCGGTATTCATACCCAGCAGTTGATGCCGCTGCCGCAGATGCCGCCCGCGAGTCAGGTTCTGGCAGACATCATGCTCAGCTACTGGCCGCTGGATGCCTGGCAAAAACAGCTGCCGCCAGGCTGGAAGCTGCAGGATAAGGGATTAAAGCGCCAGCTGATCGATGCCGATAACCAGCTGGTAACGGAGATTGATTATCTGCAACGGGATAATCAGCGCCAGCCAGTCAGCATTCGGCAGCATGCCTTTGGCTATCAGATCCGCATTCAACATCTGGACGCCTCATGATTTATATCTCTGCTATCGGCATGCTGAATGCCCTGGGAAATGACAGCCAGCAGATTGCGGCCAGCCTGAAAAAAGGTGAGGCACCCGGTATGCAGTTGCGTCATGGCTGGCTGAGCGGTGATCGCGCCTGTTGGCTTGGCAGAGTTGAAGGTGAGCTGCCAGCGATTCCTGCTGTCCTTAGCGCGCATAACACCCGAAACAACCAGCTGCTGCTGGCCGCGCTGATACAAATCCGTCCGACGCTTGACGCGGCGACTGCACGCTATGGCGCCAGCAGAGTGGCAATTGTACTGGGGACCAGCACCTCGGGGGTGGATGAGGGGGATCAGCAGATTTGCGGCGGCCAGCCCGATTATCACTACCAGATGCAGGAGCTTGGCGATCCGTCACGTTTTCTGGCGCACTACCTGCAGCTCGATGGCCCGGCCTATACCATTTCTACCGCCTGCTCTTCCAGCGCCCGCGCCATTATCAGTGGTGAGCGGCTGATCGCGGCAGGGCTGGCGGATGTCGCGCTGGTGGGCGGTGCAGACTCGCTGAGTCGGATGCCGATCAACGGTTTCGACAGTCTGGAATCGCTCTCTGAGCGTCGCTGCGCGCCGTTCAGCCGCGAGCGTGACGGCATCTCGATTGGCGAAGGAGCCGCGCTGATGCTGCTGACGCGGGAACCGCAGCCGCTGGCGCTGTTGGGTGCGGGTGAATCTTCCGACGCCTGGCACATGTCTGCGCCTCATCCGCAGGGCGAAGGCGCTGAACGGGCGATGCGAATGGCGCTGCAACAGGCGAATCTGTTGCCGCAGCAAGTGGGGTATATCAATCTGCATGGCACAGCCACGCCGCTGAACGATCAGATGGAAGCCGCCGTGATTCATCGTCTGTTTGGCAATGCGGTGCCATGCAGCTCAACCAAACATCTGACCGGCCATACGCTCGGCGCGGCGGGCGTGTGCGAAGCTGCGCTCAGCGCGTTGATCCTGCAGAACAATCTGCCGCTGCCTGCGCAGGATTTTAGCGCGGCGGCGCAGGATGAGACGCTGCCGGATTGCGGATTGCTGTTACAGCCACAGGCGCTGCAACGGCCGGTCATCGCTTCTAATTCATTCGCCTTTGGTGGCAACAACACCTGCCTGATTCTGGGACGCCTTGATGGACATTAATTCTCCCGCGGCACTCTGGCTGCCGCATGCTGCACCGATGCTACTGCTTGATCAGCTGATTGCCGTTGATGAAGAGCACGTTCACTGTCAGGTATCGACCTGTGCCGATGGCGTACTGGCGCCGTTTCTGACGCCACAGGGCGAACTGCCTGCCTGGTTTGGCGTCGAGATGATGGCTCAAACCGTAGGCGTCTGGTCGGGCTGGCATGCAAAGCAGGGTGGCGCAACCCTTGTCCCGCCCGGCATGCTGCTGGGTGGACGCGGCTGGCGGGCAGATCAACCGTACTTTCCCGCGAACGTCACGCTGGATATCAGAATGACGTTGCTGATGCGCGATGACCGTATGGGCAGCTTTGAGGGCGATATTTGTTACGGCCGGCAACGGCTTGCCAGCGGTCGTCTCAACACCTGGCAACCCAATGAAACAGAGTTAAAGCAATTAATGTCACAAGGAAATCTGCCATGACAAGGTCGGTATTAGTCACGGGCGCCAGTAAAGGCATTGGCCGCGCGATTGCGCTGCGTCTCGCCCAGGATGGCTATCAGGTTATCGTTCATTTTAACCGTGACCGCGCGGGGGCTGAGCAGTGCCTGCAGCAGATCGAATCTGCAGGCGGCAGTGGTCGTGTGCTGGGATTTGATGTGGCTGACCGGGCAGCCACCCGTGCCGCGCTGGAAGCGGATATAGCGCAACACGGGGCCTACTATGGCGTGGTGAGCAATGCTGGTATCACCCGTGATGCAGCGTTTCCCGCCCTGACGGATGAGGAGTGGGACAACGTGATCCACACCAATCTCGACAGTTTTTACAACGTTATCCAGCCCTGCGTGATGCCGATGATCGGCCTGCGCCGCGGTGGCCGTATTATTACCCTCTCATCGGTTTCCGGAATAATGGGTAATCGCGGTCAGGTCAACTACAGCGCGGCGAAAGCGGGCATTATCGGGGCCACAAAAGCACTGGCGATTGAACTGGCTAAACGCAAAATCACCGTTAACTGCATCGCGCCCGGTCTGATTGATACCGGCATGGAGGGGCTCGAGCCTCAGGTGATTGAAGAAGCGATGAAGATCGTGCCGATGAAGCGCATGGGCACGGCCGACGAAGTCGCCGGACTGGCGAGCTATCTGATGTCCGATATCGCCGGTTACGTAACGCGTCAGGTGATTTCAATTAATGGAGGCATGCTGTGATCCAGCGGGTAGTCGTAACCGGTATGGGCGGCGTAACGGCCTTTGGTGAATCCTGGGCTGAGGTTTCGGCGCGTATTCGTGCCGGGCGCAACGCGGTACGCTTTATGCCGGAGTGGCAGATCTATGACGGACTGCATACCCTGCTCGGCGCGCCCGTGGATAACTTTGAACTGCCTGCGCATTATACCCGCAAGCGTATCCGCGCCATGGGCCGCGTTTCGCTGCTGGCAACGCGTGCCACCGAACTGGCGCTGACCCAGGCAGGGCTGATTGACCATCCGGTGCTGACCTGCGGAGAGACGGGCATCGCCTACGGCTCCTCTACCGGCAGCACCGGGCCGGTCAGCGAGTTCGCCACCATGCTGACCGAAAAGCACACCAACAATATTACCGGCACGACGTACGTGCAGATGATGCCGCATACCACCGCCGTGAATGCCGGGCTCTTTTTCGGCCTGCGCGGCCGGGTGATCCCGACCTCCAGCGCCTGTACGTCAGGCAGCCAGGCTATTGGCTATGCCTGGGAGGCGATTCGTCATGGATATCAGACGGTGATGGTGGCGGGTGGTGCGGAGGAGCTCTGTCCGTCGGAAGCGGCGGTGTTCGATACCCTCTTTGCAACCAGCCAGCGCAATGACGCGCCACACACCACGCCAGCGCCTTTTGATCAGCAACGCGATGGCCTGGTGATAGGCGAAGGGGCCGGCACGTTGATCCTGGAGTCGCTGGATCATGCCCTGGCGCGTGGTGCCACAATTTATGCTGAAATCACGGGCTTCCACACCAACTGCGATGCCGCCCATATCACGCAGCCGCAGCGGGAAACCATGCAGATCTGCATTGAGCGGGCATTGCAGAGCGCCGGTATTACCGCATCAGAAGTCGGTTATGTGAATGCGCACGGCACGGCCACTGAGCGGGGTGATATGGCAGAAAGTCTGGCGACGGCAGCGGTGTTTGGCGAGTCAACGCCAATCTCCTCTCTGAAATCCTATTTTGGCCATACGCTGGGTGCCTGCGGGGCGCTGGAAGCCTGGATGAGCATTGAGATGATGCGGGAAGGGTGGTTTGCGCCCACGCTTAACCTGACGCAACCGGCCGCTGATGGCGGTCAGCTGGATTACATCATGGGTGAGCCGCGAGAGATTGAAACCGACTATATCCAGAGCAACAATTTTGCCTTTGGTGGCATTAACACATCTCTGATCTTCAGACGCTGGCGCGGCGTCTGATATCCGGTCCGTGCGGTACTGACACGGGCCAGTTTATTTTCCGAACGAAAAAACCGGACGATAAACAACCTTTCATTTACACTGTCACTCACCGCATTACGCCCTGCGGCCCTATTTTCCACAGGATAGTTATGTCTTTGCCCTTGCCACCCGACGATCACGATGAGCCAATTCGCCAGTCACTTGACGATGCGCACTTTGCGATAGTGGTGCTTGCGGTGACCTCGGTAACGCTTATAATCTTTGTCCTGATAGTTACGCTCTGGATGAGCTGACACGCCCAGGGATTCGTCGGATGGCATAAGGAGAAGGCGATGGACTCCGGAGATGACAAATTAATCGCAATTATCGGTTTGCTGGCGGCCTGCCTGATCGGGGTCACTTTCCTGTTTACCATGGTCTGGCTGACCGACGTTCGTCATCCTGCCGATCCCTCTCTTGATGTTCGCTCCTGTTACCCGAAGAACCATCCTTCTCAGCATGCCTGATTATGCGTTACGAGTGGTGAACTTAATCTGCTGACTGCGCAGAACCAGCGCCAGCGCTTCATGCAGCTTGCGGTTGCCATTAGGATCAGCTAATCCCAGCAGCGGACCGGGTGAACGCCGGTCGTCAGCCCAGGCGGGATACTCCACCACCGGATAGAGCGAAATGCCCTCCACTGCAATGCCGTGATCCAGCGCTACCGCCACGTTTTCACTGATCTCCTGCAGCCAGGGGGCGCGCGCGTCACCCTCTGCGCCGGTTTCGGCAATTAACATCGGGCGCTGGTAGCGTTGCCAGCACTGCGCCAGCAAAATGTGCAGTGGAGTTCGTGCCGGATCCTCCAGTGACATCGGCTGGTCGGGGAAAAACCAGTGGTTATCGGGATAGTAGTTCAGGCCCAGAATATCCAGGCAATCTTCACTGCCGCCTAACTCTTTATCAACGCGACCGGCCAGCATATCCCAGGCCTCGAACTGCGCCTGATGCTGCGCATCCGCGTAAGGTTTGCTGTCTGGATTATCGGGATGATGGGCAATCTGTACCAGCGGATCGGTCAGCACAAAACGTGCTTCCGGATAGACTTCGCGAATGGCGTGAATCGCTGCCAGCGAGGCACGGACCAGCTGTCGCTTCAGTTCTTTACCGCGATTAGCGGCATGGGGATTGAACCAGGCCACATCGGCTCCAGCCCATGACCAGAATGAAATTTGATTTACCGGCGTAAAGAAGGGGCGTTCGATGCCCTGATCGCGCATCAGTTGTGCCATCGCACGGGCGAAACGACTAAAATGCTCAACGAATTCGGCTTTCCAGATATTAAGATGATCGGGATAACCAAAGTGCGCCAGCTCCCAGATGATCTCCATCTGCTGACGCTGTGAAGCTTCTATCATCGGCAGAAAACTTTGCCAGTCATACTGGCCGGGGATCTTTTCAATCAGATGCCAGCGGGCACCGTCGCGGGCGGTAAGCAGGTGCTGATCAGCCAGCGCGGCATAATCTTTTTCCAGCAGCATATCGTGGCCGCTGCTGAAGACCATATCCAGCCGTTTGCCCGGGGTACGGCAGGCGGTAGAGCAGGGAAAACTGCCCTGGAAAAAGCTGCGAAACAGGCTGGGATGGTAGCGCTGGCGGGTATCTGTAAGGGGTTGATGAGACATATTCCTCTCCTGCCGGGCTAATGCCGGTCACAGATCGTCCGGTTAAGTCTAGACTAAAAACGCCCGTGACCGTTCACTCAATCGGAACAGTGGTATGGCGCCTGAGGTCGGGCCGGGGAATAATAAAAATAACTGCATTTTACAGGGAATTGTCATGACCGAAGCGTTTGAGCTCTCCCCGTCACTGGAACGGTCCAGCTGGCTGAAAACCCAACTGGAGCCAGAGTGTCTGCGTCATCCCGGGCTGAGCGGTGTTCATCAGCTAAGCGACGGGCTGGATGCCTTTGCTGCCCGCTATCTGCTGATACAAAAAGCAGAGCGTTCACTCGATATTCAGTACTACATCTGGCAAAACGATCTGTCGGGACGGTTGCTGTTCAGCGCGGTGCTGGAGGCGGCCCGTCGTGGCGTGAAAGTGCGGCTGCTGCTGGATGACAACAATACGCCGGGCCTGGACGATACGCTCGCCCAGCTTAATCGCCATCCCAACATTGAAGTGCGGCTGTTTAATCCCTTCTCGTTTCGTACCCTGCGCGCACTGGGATATCTCACTGACTTTGCCCGTCTGAATCGCCGCATGCACAACAAGAGCTTTACCGTGGACGGTGTCACGACTGTGGTCGGCGGGCGTAATATCGGCGACGAATATTTCGGCACCGGCAATGAACCGTTGTTTGCCGATCTGGACGTGATGGCGATAGGACCGGTGGTGAAAGAAGTCGCAGAGGATTTTGAGCGTTACTGGCGCAGTAAGCCGGTATCAAAGCTGCAGCAGGTGCTGGATGAAGAGGAATCTGAAGAGGACAGTGTGAGCCTGCCTGCAGAATGGCGTCACAGTGAACCGGTACAGCGTTACCTTCAGCGGCTGGAAAATTCGTCACTGCTACAGGAGCTGGAAGAGGGCACGCTGGCCCTGACCTGGGCGAAAGCGCGACTGCTCAGTGATGATCCGCGTAAAGGACTGGGTAAAGCACGCGCCAGAAGCCTGCTGCCGCAGCGGATGCTGGAGGTGATTGGTACGCCGCAGGAGCAGTTCGACATCATCTCTGCCTATTTTGTGCCGACACGCGCTGGCGTCGCTCAGTTGCTGGCGCTGAAGCGCAAAGGGGTAAAAATTGCCATTCTGACCAACTCGCTGGCGGCCAACGATGTCTCAATTGTCCATGCCGGCTATGCTAAGTGGCGCAAAAAACTGCTGCGTCACGGCATCGCGCTCTATGAACTTAAACCACAGGCGGGCGTGCCTGATGCCCCGCACGACCGGGGATTAACCGGTAACTCGGGCTCCAGCCTGCATGCCAAAACCTTTTCGGTAGATCAACAGACGCTGTTTATCGGTTCGTTTAACTTCGATCCGCGTTCAGCCGTGTTGAATACCGAGATGGGGCTGGTCATTGAGAGTGCGGCGCTGGCCGCAGAGACGCATCAGCGTTTCAGCCACTCGATGCGCGATCGGGCATGGACGCTGCGGCTGGATAAGTGGGGAAGGGTTAACTGGCTGGAGTATCCGGATGAGCCGCAGCAGATTGTGCATAAACACGAACCGGGTTGCTCGTGGTGGCAACGTCTTCAGGTAAGGCTGGTGTGGCGACTGCCGATTGAGTGGCTGCTGTAAACCGGACCTTGCCTGGGTACAGGGCTGGCTCAGGAAACATACGCCCTCCGCAAAGACGCAAAACCCGCCATCCCTGGCTCGCTCAGCGCGGGCGATTACGCACCTCATCTCTGAGGTGCGCCCGTTGCCGGGCCAACGCGTTGCGTTGTTCAAAAACGCTCCCGACGTTTGTGTCCCTGGCCCGCTATGCTTTGCTACGTGTGTATGCTCCCATCGCTTTAAACGCTTAAGCGGTCTGTGAGACACATCATTTATAGCCTGACCTCACTGATGGCCTGAGATCAGTGATCGCCTGTCATTGTGCTTGTTTACGCTCAAATTTCCCCGAGAAAAGGAAGCGCAGCAGCGGGATGCGCAGGTGAATCTCATACAGCAGAAACGCGATGCCAAACACCATCAGCAGGCCCACAAAGAAGCCCAGCGTGTTGTTTTCAATCCGTGGTGTGACATAAATACCATACAAGAGCGTCAGCGGATGGTGCACCAGATAGATAAACAGCGACGCATTCACCAGATACATGATGCGTGGCGAATGCGAATTCAGCAGCTTATGACCAAAGCAGAAGCAGACGTTCAGCATGCAGAGACCCATCAGCGTGGTGATAATCGCATCCAGCTCATATAACCAGCCATCGCCGCTGCTGAGGCGCTGATTTGTGCAGTAGGCAACAAACATCACCACCGCGCCGATCCACATCACCGGATTAAACCGCACAAACAACTGCTTCAGCGGCGGATGTTTCCATGCCAGCGCCCCCAGCATAAAGAACGGCAGATAGAAAAGCGTTTGCATAACCACAATGCTGAATAAGCCATCCATCAGCCAGGCTGGCTGGAATATAAACACCAGACGGCGGAACACACACCACACCAGCGCCCATGTCAGTACACCCGCGGTCAACGCTCCCCAGCCCACCCGCGTATAATCAATGGTGCGGTGCTGATCGCGCAACCAGCGGAACGTGACCATGCCGAGCGTGGTCAGCATCACCAGCACCACCAGGAACCACAGGTGTGAAATCAGCTCCCACATCAGGTTATTGAATTTCTGGTACGGCGTGAATCGCGGCCAGTCAGCCAGCTTATCTGTCCAGGCCTTCAGCATGAAAAATTGCGGCAGCGTGAGCAGCGGAACGGCGGTGAGTAGCGGGATCCCCACACGCTCCAGACGCACTTTCAGGAAGCGACGTGGCTGATAGCGCAGATACAACATGTAGGAGAAGTATCCTGAAATGACAAAAAACACCTGCATACGAAATGCATGAATAAAGTCATTCAGCAGCGTCAGCCATAACGAGGCCTCATGACTGTTGACGGCCCATTTTTGCGCGGAGTAAATGAGGGAAACATGAAAAGGTACCCCCAGTAACATCAGATACGCGCGTATGGAATCAAGAAAGTATTCACGTTCAGGTTTTACAGTACTCATAAAGTTCCAGTTCGTTAGTACGTATGGCCGGTTTCACCCTGAAACCGGATTATGTTCTGTGAAAAGTCTACCTGGGATAAACCAGGTATACTATCAGTGGAATCCGTAGTGTCTAATTGTCCTAAAAGTAGCGTTAACCCAGACGAAATGCGGGAACAATGTTGCGCATAAGCTGTCGGAAAACCGAATAATCCTTTAAGATAAACGGGTTTGATTTAAGCACACGAAAGGGGGGGATGTGCCGACTAAAGAAAAAAATAAAGCCGGACTGATGAAGGTACGCTGGATTGGTACTGCAGTTCTGCTGGCGTTGTACGCCAATAACAGTTGGGCGTTTAACATCGATGATGTAGCCAAACAAGCCAAAGCGTTGGCAGGGAAAAGCTTTGAAGCGCCTAAAAGCAATTTACCCTCTCAATTTCGTGAAATGAAATTTGCTGATTATCAGCAGATCCAGTTTAACCACGATAAAGCGTATTGGGGCAAACTGCGCACGCCATTCAAGCTGGAGTTCTATCATCAGGGCATGTATTTCGATACCCCGGTGCAGATCAACGAAGTGACGGGCAGCGCGGTACGCGAGATTAAATACAACCCCGACTATTTTAATTTCGGTAACGTAAAACATGACGCAGAAGCGGTAAAAAACCTCGGATTTGCGGGTTTCAAAGTGCTTTACCCACTCAACAACAAGGGTAAAAACGATGAGATCGCCAGCTTCCTGGGTGCAAGCTACTTCCGTGTGATCGGTGCTGGCCAGGTTTATGGCCTGTCGGCGCGTGGCCTTGCCATCGATACGGCGTTGCCATCCGGTGAAGAGTTCCCGCGTTTCAAAGAATTCTGGATTCAGCGTCCTAAACCGCAGGACAAGCAGCTGGTGATCTACGCACTGCTTGATTCGCCGCGTGCGGCGGGCGCGTATCGCTTTGTGCTGCATCCGGGTGAAGCGTCAACGGTTGATGTGCAGTCTAAAGTTTACCTGCGTGATAACGTCGGCAAACTGGGGATCGCACCACTGACCAGTATGTTCCTGTTTGGTCAGAACCAGCCGTCGACGGTGAACAACTTCCGTCCGGCACTGCACGACTCTGATGGACTCTCTATCCATAATGGCAACGGAGAGTGGATTTGGCGTCCGCTGAATAACCCGCGTCATCTGGCGGTGAGCACGTTCACCATTGAGAATCCGAAAGGTTTTGGTCTGCTGCAACGTGGGCGTGACTTTGACAACTACCAGGATCTGGACGACCGCTATGACCTGCGTCCAAGCGGCTGGGTTGAGCCAATCGGCGACTGGGGTAAAGGCCGGGTTGAACTGGTTGAAATCCCGACGGCAGATGAAACCAACGACAACATCGTTGCTTTCTGGACGCCAGAGACGCTGCCAGAGCCTGGTAAAGAGATGAACTTCAAATATCGTCTGCACTTCTCGCGCGACGAAAACCAGCTGCACTCCGATGATACCGCCTGGGTCAAAAATACCCTGCGTTCAGCGGGTGACGTGAAGCAATCTAATCTGGTGCGTCAGCCGGATGGCACCGTGGCTTTCACCATCGACTTCGTGGGTAAAGACATGAGTAAGATGGCGGAAAACAGTCAGGTGGCACCTCAGGTCAGCGTCGGTAAAAATGCTGATGTGGTTGAGCAGAGCGTACGTTATAACCCGGTCACCAAAGGCTGGCGTCTGGTGTTGCGTCTGCGTGTGAAAGATGCCAAACAGTCCACGGAAATGCGTGCGGCCCTGGTAAGCGGCGACAAGACATTGACGGAAACCTGGAGCTATCAGTTACCTGCCAATGAATAAATCGACTTTTACACCTCAACGTTATGTGGAATCTCTGCCGCTGGATGCGGCAGGGAAGGCACGCCTGAGCGTCTCCTTGCAGAATGCCGGCGAGTTCCACTTCATCCATGATGCGCTGGGAAGGGATGTCGCAGCCAGTGATCGTCCGGATGATGCGCCGTTAAAATCGGTCTCATCGCGGGTTGAAATGGCCTGGCCTGATTCATTGGCCGACGGTCAGCAGCTGGGCAAAGATTATCTCGACCGCACCACGCTGAAAGCGATGCCGAAGGTCAAACGCTCACTGATGTTCCCGGAAGCGTGGCGGACCAACCCGGTCGCCCGTGCCTGGGACTCACTTCGTGGACACAAATCGGTTCCGCGTTATGCCAATGCGGAAGAGCGTCGTGCCGAAGAGAAGTGGCGTCATGTCGGTTCAATTCGTCGCTACATCCTGCTGATCCTGACCATATTTCAGACGGTGGTCGCCACCTGGTACATGAAGAGTATTCTGCCTTATCAGGGCTGGACGCTTCTGGATCCGATGGAGATGATCAATCAGAACTGGCAGCAGTCAGTGATGCAGATTCTGCCTTACTTATTGCAGACCGGTATCCTGTTCCTGTTCGCCATACTCTTCTGCTGGGTCTCTGCTGGCTTCTGGACAGCACTGATGGGCTTCCTGCAGCTGCTGATTGGACGTGACAAATACAGTATCTCTTATTCAACGGTCGGAGATGAGCCGCTAAATCCGGAACATCGTACTGCGCTGATTATGCCGATCTGTAATGAAGACGTTGAGCGTGTTTACGCCGGTCTGCGTGCGACATGGGAATCCGTGGTTCGCACCGGTAACGCTGAACACTTTGACGTTTACATCCTCAGCGACAGTTACGATGCGGATATCGCCATTGCCGAGCAGAAAGCCTGGATGGAGCTGGTGCGGGATGTTGGCGGCGCAGGCAAGATTTTCTATCGCCGTCGTCGTCGTCGTGTGAAGCGTAAAAGCGGCAACATCGATGACTTCTGCCGTCGCTGGGGCAGCAACTATAGCTACATGGTCGTGCTGGATGCGGATAGCGTTATGAGCGGTGAGTGTCTCACCGGTCTGGTACGCATGATGGATGCTAACCCGAATGCCGGGATCATCCAGTCGTCGCCGAAAGCATCGGGTATGGATACGCTGTATGCGCGCTGTCAGCAATTTGCCACGCGTGTATACGGTCCGCTGTTTACGGCCGGTCTTCACTTCTGGCAACTGGGCGAATCTCACTATTGGGGTCACAACGCTATTATTCGCGTAAAACCCTTTATTGAGCACTGTGCACTGGCTCCGTTACCGGGTGAGGGCTCTTTTGCCGGGTCG
Organism: Pantoea sp. MT58; assembly: GCF_014495885.1. Classification (NCBI taxonomy): domain Bacteria; kingdom Pseudomonadati; phylum Pseudomonadota; class Gammaproteobacteria; order Enterobacterales; family Erwiniaceae; genus Pantoea; species Pantoea sp. MT58. Next base: position 2,593,826 of record NZ_CP061083.1, on the reverse strand, counting down.
ATCATGTCCCATGACTTTGTGGAAGCTGCGCTGATGCGTCGTGCTGGCTGGGGCGTCTGGATTGCCTATGACCTGCCGGGATCCTATGAAGAGCTGCCACCGAACCTGCTGGATGAGCTGAAGCGTGACCGCCGCTGGTGTCACGGTAACCTGATGAACTTCCGCCTGTTCCTGGTAAAAGGGATGCACCCGGTCCACCGTGCGGTCTTCCTGACAGGGGTTATGTCCTACCTGTCTGCTCCGCTGTGGTTTATGTTCCTTGCGCTTTCAACTGCCTTGCAGGTGGTGCATACGCTGATGGAACCGACCTACTTCCTGCAACCGCGGCAGCTGTTCCCGGTCTGGCCGCAGTGGCGTCCGGAGCTGGCGATAGCGCTCTTCTCGACCACCATGGTGCTGTTGTTCCTGCCGAAGATGCTGAGTGTGGTGTTGATCTGGTTCAAAGGGTCAAAAGCCTACGGAGGTCCTCTGCGCCTGCTGGCTTCACTGGTGCTGGAAACGCTGTTCTCAGTGCTGCTGGCGCCGGTACGTATGCTGTTCCATACGGTGTTTGTTGTCAGTGCCTTCCTCGGCTGGGAAGTGGTGTGGAACTCTCCGCAACGTGATGACGATGCGACGCCGTGGAGCGAGGCATTTAAACGTCACGGTTCGCAGATGGCATTGGGTCTGGTGTGGGCAACGGGTATGGGACTGCTGGATCTTAACTTCCTGTGGTGGCTGGCCCCGATTGTCTTCTCGCTGATTCTGTCTCCGTTTGTTTCTGTGATGTCGAGCCGCTCAACACTGGGTCTTAAGAGCAAGAAAGCCAAATTGTTCCTGATCCCGGAAGAGTACTCGCCGCCGCAGGAGCTGGTGGATACCGATCGTTATGTGCTGCTAAACCGCGAACGTGCGCTGGAAAATGGCTTTATGCATGCCCTGTTCCATCCTGCGTTTAACGCACTCGCAACGGCACTGGCGACATCGCGCCATAAGCAGAGTCAGCTGCTGGACTATGCACGTGACCGTCGTGTGGATCAGGCACTGAGCGATGCACCGGATAAACTGGGCCGCGAGCAGCGACTGCAGTTAATCAGCGATCCGGTGGTACTGGCCCGTGTTCATACCCGACTGTGGGAAAATGCGGATAAGTATCATCAGTGGGTAGAGAGTTATCAGAAACTTAACCTCAACCCTAACGCGCTGGCAAAAAACGCGTAATCTGAAAAGCGGCAGCGATGCCGCTTTTTTTATGGGATTAAAACAGCGATACGCTGATAAATTGTTTGCTGGCAGTCACCGTGAGCAGCGCGTGACGTTCTCAATGGCAGTTCATAGCGGGTATCAGTGGTGAAAGCATTTTTAAAGGCAGGCGTTGTTGTAGCTGCGGTGCTTTGCTTAAGCGGATGTGGCAGTATCATCAGTCGCACCCTGCCGGGGCAGGGACACGGCAATCAGTATTATCCCGGCGTACAGTGGGATGTACGCGACAGCGGCTGGCGAGTCTTAACGATCCTCGATTTGCCACTGTCGCTGGTGGTTGACACCCTGTTGTTACCGGTGGATGCCAGTCACGGTCCTTACGAATAACTGCGATCGGAGTCGCTGTTATCATCTTCCCACTCTTGCGCGGCGGCTTCACCCTCTTCGGTGTCCAGCGGCGGCTCAAGCTGGAATTCGCCGTCATCCCACTCGTGCAGGGTATTTTCTGCTAACCACTCCTGACGCAGTTCAACTTCGTCAAAGTCAGCATCAAAGATGGCCTGTGCGGCGTCACCGCTGCGGAAGGGCAGGCATTCGCCCGCTTCACCTTCATCGGTCAGGAACTCAGCCTGCCACATAATATCGCCATCCTGCATGACATACTTTTGCAGGCCAAACTGACTGATCGATGCTTCTTCTTCATCCACCTCAGGATTGTTAGCGAGGTACTCTTCACGTGCAGCATCAATCGCTTCCTCTAACGTACTGTACATGCTCATCAATCTTCTCCTTACCGGGTTCATTAACTGCAGATTCATTTGATTTCAGTGAAGGATAGACGAAATTCAGGGGAGGGAAAGGGCGGGTCAGTGCAACTGGCGGGAAATAAACCATTTCCCGCCAGTCAGGGTCAGATCATCTTTTGTGGAAAGTGCAGAACGGGTTGAACAGAGTCATGAATCACCGGCGCTGAGTAGCGGATACAGCATTTTATACAGGGCTTAACTTTCTTAAAATTAATTCTGGCGATGGAAAGCGCCTGACTCAGGTTATATAAAGTGCCAATGAAGATGACTTCATCTTTATCTGGCATTCGCTTACACCCTTTACGATGAAGGAAATGATAATTTTCCTGATCGGTACCAATTGTGACGTAATAGTAGAGACCTTTGTTCATATAATATGTCCCGATAGAGGTTTGCTGTGTTGTCTTTTTATAATTTTTGTCAGAGCGGTTAAAGATCTGACTGTCACGAAAGAAACTACCGATTAGCTTTAACTTCTTCAAATGCCATAACGGTCTATCAGGATGTTAAAAAAATGTAAAAAGGAATATAGGTCAAATTAACAAGGCAAAAGCTTGTAATATAAGTTAATTTTAATCGATCCATTAGCCAGAATACATCGTTAAGCCTGGCTAAATAGGATTAGGCCTGGTTTGAAAGTTAATTAGCACCAGATATTATTAAATACAGTACGCTGAAAATTAATGACTAAAAAGAAACCAGGCAGAATAGCGCCTGCTAGTAAGGTTTTTTATTATAAAATCGAATTTTAAATAGATAAATAAACTATCTTGAACTTCATGGTTGATTAATTAACGGTCCTGAAAATTCGATGAAACGATGATCCCGCCACGAGCGACTGATTTATTCAGCAGAGCATAGAGTAAGAAAAGCGCTAAATGCCAGAAAGACATTTAGCGCGAAAGGATTAATAACGGGAGGGTTCGCCTTCGGGGCGGGTTTTAAAGCGACGATGAAGCCACATATACTGTTCCGGTGCCAGCAACACGCCTTCTTCAACCACTTTGTTCATTCTGGCAGCGGTGACAACATCGCTCTCCAGCGTAAATTCGTCGCTGATGTCAGGCAGTATCATCAGTTCATAACCACGACCACCAGGCAGACGACGCGGCACAAAGGGAATAACCGCCGGTTTACCAGTACGAATCAGCAAATGGGTGCCCACCGTGGTTGCCGCTTTTTCCACAGCAAAGAAGGGCGCAAAAACGCTGCTGCGTGGGCCATAATCATGGTCGGGTGCGTACCAGATAATGTCGCCGTTTTTCAGCGCGCGAATCATTCCTTTAAGATCTTTGCGGTCAATCATACTTTTATTTGAACGCATCCGGCCTTTAACCTGCAGCCAGTCGATCAATTTGTTGTCATTAGGGCGATAGACGCCAATGCCTGGATTATGGATACCAAACATGCGCGCCCCAATTTCCAGTGTCAGAAAGTGCATGCCAATAAGCAGGACACCACGCTGACTATCCCGCGCCTGCTGAATATGCTCCAGACCTGAAGGCTTATGCCATTTATTGATGCGCCAGTCAGGCCAGAACCATGCCATCCCGGTCTCGATCAATCCCATGCCAACCGATTCGAAATTGTGTTTTACCATCGCTTCACGTTCATTGATCGGCATTTCCGGAAAACATAATTCCAGATTACGTCGGGCGACACTGACGCGGTGCTTCATAAAACGCATCCCGATACGACCAATATTGCAGCCGAGAACATAAAGCAGGGGATAGGGAAGTAGCACCAAAAGATAAAGAAAAGCGACACCCACCCAGGTCAACCAATAGCGCGGGTGAAGCAGTTCTCGTGAAAACTGAGGCAACTGGGTCATATGAAGGTTAATTTTCCTGCGTCGCGCACCGTGCGGTGCTGATATCTCATTAATTTCTGCCATTGTGCCAGTTTTTATCGGGCGTATAAATATCACTGACGGAACAGGCTACTGCAGGCGGATGTAAACTCTCCAGATATTGGCGGAAAAAACAGCACAAGATGATCGGTTCTTACACTGGCCTTTGCATCCTGCTGAAATCAGGTATCATGTGCCCGCTAAAATTCTCCTATTGATAACAGGAAAGAACACCATGCCAGTGTTACATAACCTCGTTTCCAATAAAGAGCTGAAGGCGCGCATGCTGGCTGAAACTGAGCCGCGCACCACTGTCTCTTTTTACAAATATTTCCAGATTGCCGATCCAAAAGCATTCCGTGATGCGCTCTACGTTGGCCTGACAGCACTCAAGGTGTTTGGCCGCGTCTATGTCGCGCACGAAGGGATTAATGCGCAGATCAGCGTGCCCGCCAGTCAATATGAAAAGATGAAAGCGTGGCTCTATAGCTTTGATCCGGCGCTGAATAATCTGCGTATGAATATTGCACTGGATGATGATGGAAAATCGTTCTGGGTGCTGCGTCTGAAAGTGCGTGATCGCATTGTTGCAGACGGAATTGAAGACAGCAGTTTCGATGCCAGCAATGTGGGTCAGTATCTTAAAGCAGCAGACGTTAACGCGATGCTGGACGATCCTGACGCGCTGTTCGTGGATATGCGAAACCACTACGAATATGAAGTGGGGCGTTTTGATAATGCGCTGGAAGTGCCTGCTGACACCTTCCGCGATCAATTGCCGATGGCGGTTGATATGCTGCAGGATCAGAAAGACAAAAAGATCGTAATGTACTGCACCGGCGGGATCCGCTGTGAAAAAGCCAGCGCCTGGATGCGGCACAACGGCTTTGAGGATGTCTATCACATTGAAGGCGGGATCATCGAGTATGCCCGCCGCGCGCGTGAGCAGGGGTTACCGGTACGCTTCAAAGGCAAAAACTTTGTCTTTGATGAGCGGATGGGTGAACGTATTTCTGACGACGTGCTGTCGAACTGTCATCAGTGCGGCGAACCCTGTGATACCCACGTCAATTGCGTCAATGACGGCTGTCATCTGCTGTTTATTCAGTGCAAAAGCTGCGCAGAGAAGTTTGAGAACTGCTGCAGCCCAATCTGTCAGGAAGAAGCAAAACTCTCTCCGGAAGAGCAGCGCGCTCGCCGGGCGGGACGTGAGAATGGCAATAAGATCTTTAACAAGTCACGTGGCCTGTTAAATATGACTATTCCTTCGCCAGTGAAGAAATAAACGTGGCCGCCTGAAGTGAGCTTCAGGCGGCGTGTTGTTTTACTGACGTACACCTTCAACTGAGATCATCAGCTGCACCTTCTGCGAAGCGGGCCCCAGATCTTTAGTGATGTTGAAATCTTTCAGTGCAATTTCCCCTTCGGCCTCAAAGCCAGCGCGGTAACCGCCCCACGGATCTTTACCTTCACCCAGCATTTTCGCCTCCAGCGTCACCGGTTTCGTCACGCCATTCAGCATCAGATTGCCGGTAATCTTCAGCTCATCACCCTCTTTTTTTACCTCTGTGGATGTAAACGTGGCCTGCGAGTTTTTACTGGTGTTCAGGAAGTCAGCGCTGCGCAGGTGCTTGTCACGTTCAGCGTGATTGGTATCGACGCTGCTGGTGTTAATGGTGACGTCGACTTTGTCTGCTGCAGGGTTCTTCTCATCAAAAGTGAAGCTGCCATCGAAATCTTTAAAGGTGCCGTAGAGCCAGCTGTAACCCAGATGCTGAATACGGAACTGAATAAACGCGTGCTGGCCCTCTTTATCGATTTTATAGTCTGCAGCATTGGCGGTCATCGAACTGAGCAGCAGGCTGGCACCGGTCATCGCCAGCAGAGTCTTTTTGAACATATTATTTATCCTTTTCAGAGGGAGAAGGGATGCGTAAACCTGACATCCGTTTTAGGGTGATATCACGATCGATAAAATGATGTTTTAACGCAGCCAGACCATGCAGTACCGAGAGGATCACAACCGTCCAGGCCAGCCAGAGGTGAATGTCGCCCGCCAGGTCAGCCTGCGCGCCTGCACCGCTGAACAGCGCAGGCAGGGTAAACCAGCTAAATACAGATATCGGTTTGCCATCGGCGGTTGAGATCAGATAGCCACTGATTAAAATGGTCAGCAGCAGGGTGTACAGCAAAAGGTGCGCAACCATTGAACTGATACGCACCAGCGGGGAATAACTGCTCAGCGGTTTTGGCGGCGGCGAAATAACACGCCACACCAGACGAACAATCAACGCCAGCAGCAGCATCACGCCAATGCTTTTATGAATTTCCGGCGCGTCGTGATACCAGCTATCGTAGTAGCCCAGGCCGACCATCCATAACCCCAGCGCAAACATGGCATAAATCGCCAGCGCCATACACCAGTGCAGCAGCACGGCAATCAGTCCAAACTGATGAGATGAATTGCGTAATAACATGATGTCGTTTCAAAAAAGAAATAATATGAAATAAGAATCTACATTATGAAATATAAAAGCAATTGCCCTTACGTTTCTATAAATTTTATTTTTTAATATGAAATGGCTGAATAAAAGGAGGTGAAGATGCGCAATATTTCTGAATGAGTTATTTGTGGCAAAGGGCTCGTCAACGAATAAGGCGGCGAATTAACCTGAAGTGCGGAATAAAACCGTGTCATTATGTCAGCAAAATTCAGTTTACGTCAGTTAATGTCAATGGGTGGCGCCCACTTGATGCCACCCATTTTCAGCGTCAGAAGCGCGAAAGGCGGAAAGGGGTCAGATCAAATGAGAACGGTTTTTTCTGAGCAAATTCTGCAGCCAGTTCACCTAATACACTGGCAAATTTAAACCCGTGTCCGCTGAGTCCGGTAATCAATAAACGGTCAGGTTCACCTGGCAGCGTATCAATAATAAAGTCCTCATCCGGGCTGAAATCGTAGCTGCAGGCTTCACCATGCAGACAGACACCCACGCCGGGTAAAAACTGACGCAGGAAACCAAAGGCTTCACTGCCATCGGCCGCGACCGCACCAAAAGGTTTACGATCCTCTGGTTGCTGCATCGGCTGCCCGCCATCATGACGCCCCACCTTCAACGCGTTGTTATCCGCCGGGAAGCCATAGAACTGGCTGCCATTCGTCATTTCCACCGTAAAGCCGGGAAACTTATTGTTTTCGCTGTAGCGACCATCAGCCTGATACCAGGCAAACACTTTTCGGGTGGGGGCCACTGGCAGGTCAGGAACTAATTTACCGACCCAGGTGCCGGCACTGACCAGCATTTTGCGACCCCGATAGATACCGTCCAGGGTGGTGACCTGCTGCAGATCGCCATCACGTCCCAGCTCGGTGACCGGACAGTTAAACAGCTGTGCACAGCCCGCCTGCTCCGCCAGCTGAATCCAGCTGCGAACCGCCTGTTCGCACTTCAGATAGCCGGAGTCCGGCTCAAAGACGCCCAGATAACCCTCAGGCACGTTAATTTGCGGCCAGCGCTTTCGCACGTCATCGGGCTGCATTACCTCAATGTTGAGTTGCCAGCGAGCGGCGCTGTCGATGACGTTCTGAATAAAAGGTGACTGAATTGGCGCAAGGTTAAGTACGCCGCTGCGATGCATAATGCGCTCACCGGCGCGCTGTTCCAGTTCATCCCACAGCGTCTGCGCTCGCAGGACCAGGGGAACGTAGCGTTCGCCTTCGCCATAAGCGTGACGGATCAATCGACTTTCGCCGTGATGCGTGCCCTGATTGTGGGGAGGATGTGCACTGTCGATCATCAGCACCGATAAACCCGCCTGGGTAGCATAGTAGCCTGCCGCCGCGCCCACTGAGCCGCTGCCGACGACGATAAGATCATAAATCATGATAACTGTGCTCTAAGAGTAAGATAATCAAAAGAATACCAGAAACAGAAACGAAAAAGGCACCCCTGAGGGCGCCTCTTTGATGCGGCAGAGATTAATGCTTATTGAGGAGTCGTTCTATCTGCTCGGCTGATTCTATCTTGGCGATGCCCGCTTCGAGTATCGAGATAAACTGCCTTGCCACATCCGTTGTCAGCCAGTAAGTAGGGCCAACATCCGCTTCTTCTTCTTTTTGATCCTGCGACGACAGCGAGTGCAGGCGGATCATCATGGCGTCATAGCTATCAACGGTACTGATATCCCAGCCCACCAGCGGATGAGTCTGAATAACGTCTTTTCTTCTGTCCATTATAACCTCCTTATTACTCGTTAAACGAAGTGCATGGTGAGGTTCAATGCGGCTTTTTTATTCCAATAGCGAAACTATTATAACAGTAAACCAGGGAATCATGACTTTAAAAAGGCCGTGAGTCAGCTTCTCACAGAATATTTGCGTTTGAAAGGCGCGGAGGAAAAAATAAAATGCCTGGCAGGCAGGCATTTTAATCACTATTCATTGGGCAGGCAAAAGTGGCTTCAGCTACGTGAGCGTGCTTAAAGTGTCGGGCTTTCTGGCACGATGCCGCCGCCGCGTTTCTGCAGTGTTTCTGCCAGACGGGCAAAGTGCTGCTGAAGCTGTTCATCATGGTTTTGATTTTGGGCTTCCAGCGACAGATTGTGCACCAGCAGCTGACTGGCGCGATCGTCAAGACAGAAAATCAGACTGGAAAAGGCATTTTCCAGCACCGTCAAACGACGCTGTTGATCACCAATCAGTGCTAATAACTCACCAAAGGTCATCGCCTCTTCCGGTTTATCAGTAGTCATGGTGCGCACCTCCTGTTATGCGTGACGAGCGCAAGGATAGGGCATTGATCATTAAGAGTCTAGATGCAGAGAGGGGGAAGTGCGAGAGGGAAGAAAAGATAAAAAAACCGGGTGGCGACACCCGGAAAAAAAGCACAGTGGCGGTTAATCAGTAATGAACCAGTCATCAGCACTTTCCCACGTCTGCTGCAGGATTTCGCTGATCTGGTCGCGCGTCTCTTTTCCACCGCCCAGCACGCTGAGATTATTGGCACTGGCGTAACGTACCTTGACGTGATTGGTCGAGTCAGGGAACTGTTCATCAATGCGGCGCGATAATTCATCGCTTAACGCTTCAATCGCGCCAGCAGGAAGAGGTCGGGTATTGGATACGGTAATTTCAACGCGCATAATAGCCTCCGGTTAAGATACTGTATATATTTACAGTATCGACGAGCCGGAGGCAAGTAAAATTATGCGATGCGCCAGTTCATTGTTTCACCCGCCAGGAACGGCACCAGAGCGTGGCTGCCGAGCGCGATTGATTCAGGCACCTGCCAGGGCTCACGCACCAGCGTAATCGTCCCTTCATTCAGCGGCAGGCCGTAGAAACGCGGCCCATTCTCAGAACAGAACGCTTCGAAATGTTCCAGCGCGTTCAGCTCTTCGAAAACGGTGGCGTAAGCGGGCAATGACGTTGGCGCATTAAACACGCCAGCGCAGCCGCAGCTGGCTTCTTTGAGATGGCGCAGATGCGGCGCAGTGTCAGTGCCGAGGAAGAATCGTGGGTTTCCGCTTGCTACCACCTTACGCAGCGCTTCCTGATGCACGTTGCGCTTAAGGATCGGCAGGCAGTAGAGGTGCGGACGAATACCGCCCACCAGCATATGGTTGCGGTTAAACATCAGATGCTGCGGGGTAATGGTTGCGCCCAGCGTCTCATCGGCGGCGGCGACATAGTCAGCGGCGTCCTGCGTGGTAATGTGCTCCATCACCACCTTCAATGCCGGAAACTGGCTGCGCAGCGGCACCATTACGGTTTCGATAAACCGGGCTTCACGGTCAAAAATATCAACGTGTGCATCGGTAACTTCACCGTGGATCAGTAGCGGCATACCGAGCTTCTGCATACGCTCCAGCACGCGGGCAATCGACGCGATGTTGGTGACGCCATGGCTGGAGTTGGTGGTGGCGTGCGCAGGATAGAGCTTGGCCGCGGTGAACAATCCCGAGGTAAAACCGCGCTCCAGCTCATCAGGATCCAGCGAGTCGGTCAGATAGCAGGTCATCAGCGGCGTAAAAGCGTGCCCGGCGGGCAGCGCCGCCAGGATACGATCGCGGTACGCTTCACCTGCCGCCACGCTGGTTACCGGCGGCACCAGGTTCGGCATGACAATGGCACGACCATTCACCGCGCTGGTATAGGGCAGGACCGTGTTGAGCATCTCATCATCACGCAGATGAATATGCCAGTCGTCAGGGCGACGCAGGGTAAGTTGCTGAGGTTGTGCTGTCATCAGTGAAGCTCCGGCAGAAGGGAAACAAAAGGCATGTTTTGGCCGGGGTCTAAGCATAAGGATTCAGGCAACCGTTTGCACCTGCTTTTTATGTCGATAAAGAAAATCCGCGCCATAAGGCGCGGAGATCGGGATTACTGTGTGAACGGAATGACCAGTTCTCCCGGTTTCACTTCCAGTCCTTTGGCAAATTTCTTCGCCAGCGACTCGCCTTTACTGCGGTCAGCACTCAGTACATAAGCAGGATTTTGATCAAAATAGCTTTTGAGTGACTGATTCAGGTATGGCGTCAGCGTCTTCATAATTGACGCCATTTTTTCCGGGGCAACCTGCGTATCGACAATCTCCAGATCGCGAAGATAGATGGCGCCCTGCTGCGGCTCATAAACCGGCTGAGCACGCATCTTCAATTGCATATCGGCCTGCTGAGGACCAAACAGTGAGGTGACGTTAATTTTTGCATTGCCGGAAAGTGTCACCTTTCCTGGCTCTTCGCGCCCAATCTGACTGGTCAGGTTGTTCAGCACAATATGCGCGTTAACCAGTCCGGATACGCCAATGTCTTTCTCATAGTTGTTATGCTTCTGCAGCGCCTGATTCACTTCCTGTTCGCTGATGGTGTATTGGGTCAGTTGATTACATCCGCTCACCAGCAGCGCAATCAACAGGGCCGTCAGCCCGAAAAATGCCTTTTTCATCGATCTTTATCCTGAATATCAGAGCCAGTAAACAGGCTATAGCCTGCCTGAATGCGGGGCGGGTGTCATCAGGAAAGGGATGAGAAACGCCGCAGCGTCTCTCATCGCGGCAGGGTTAGTGGGATATTGAAGAGAGAAGATTTACCTGGGTCTGTTTAGCCATATTATCGCGGTAGTCAGCGACCCGTGCTGGCCAGTCGATACCCGCCACCAGCGTCAGTGAGCGCAGCAGTGGAAAGAGATTAAAATCATCTTCTGACAGCTCGCCGTTCACCGCATTGGGCTGTTCGATTAATTTGTCCAGCTTGCGCAGATCCTGGCTGACATTTTTAATCAGCCCGGCCGAGTGACTTTTCAGCGCGTCAAAATCACCGATGCTTGCCTGCTTTTTGGTGCGGAAATAGTCACGCGCCTCCGGGGTAGCGAATTCGGCAAACGCCGACTCAGCAATGCGCGGCAGTAGCAGTTTGTTGACATAGCTATTCATATGACGCAGCCAGTCAGCGATTGCCGGATTCAGCGCGCCGGTAATCAGCGGCTCGCGATCCTGCTGATCGACATAATGCACAATATCCATACTCTCAGGCATCGCGCTGCCATCCTGCTTCTGCAGAATCGGCGCCATTTTCTGCCCAATCAGCCGGTTCGGCGTCTCCTCGTCGTCGTTTAGCATCACCACCAGCTCAACCGGTTTGTTCTTCAGGCCAAAAATCATTCGCGCTTTAACGCAGAAAGGACAGTGGTCATAGATATAAAGCTTCATCCTGATCTCCCGGGTTTCAGAGGGTTATTGTTAAACAGAACGAATCAATTCTTTCTGTTTTCGGGCGTGTGAAAAGTATGGAAGAGATTACTCAACAGGGCAAACTCACCTGGCAGAGGCATCACAGGAACCGCCGCTTAAACCAGCCATTCTGATGAATGAAAGCGGTGATAACAGAGCAAAATCAACCTCTTTATGGCGAAAAAGCTGTAACGTTTTACCGCAGCCCAGGCGACGGTTATAGTGAAAGCCGGTTAATGACGGCTCATCTTCATCAGCCATTGATTTCAGGAGTCAGGATGTTTGGCTATCGTTCTGCCGCGCCCAGGGTGCGATTAACCACCGATAGACTGGTGGTCCGTCTGGTTCACGAACGTGATGCCTGGCGAATGGCAGATTACTATTCGGAAAATCGCCAGTTTTTAAAACCCTGGGAACCGGTGCGCGATGACAGCCACTGCTATCCCTCAGGGTGGCAGGCAAGGCTCGGACTGATTTCGGACATGCATAAGCAGGGTTCCGCCTTCTATTTTATTCTCATGGACAGCGATGAGACCGAGGTACGGGGCGTGGCGAATTTCAGCAACGTGCTGCGCGGATCGTTTCACGCCTGTTACCTTGGCTATTCACTGGGTGAAAAGTGGCAGGGACAAGGGCTGATGTTTGAGGCGTTGCAGGCGGCTATCCGCTATATGCAGCGCCAGCAGCATATTCATCGCATCATGGCGAACTACATGCCGCACAACCAGCGCAGCGGCGATCTTCTGGCGCGACTGGGTTTTGAGAAAGAGGGATACGCGAAAGATTATCTGCTAATTGATGGGCGCTGGCAGGATCACGTGCTGACAGCGTTAACTCTGCGGGAATGGACGCCTGACCGGCGTGGATAATGATGAGGATGCGAGCATGAAGATGGTTTTATCGGCGCAGGCGTTGCGCGTACTGGGCTGTCTGCTGGAGAAGCAGGTCACCACGCCGGAGCAGTATCCGCTGTCACTGAATGGTGTTGTGGTTGCCTGTAATCAGAAATCGAATCGCGATCCGGTCATGGAGCTAAGCGAAAGCGAGGTTCAGAATCAGCTCGATCTGCTGGAAAAACGGCATCTGATCACCGCCAGCAGCGCCGCCGGGCAACGGGTAGTGAAATATGAGCAGCGTTTCTGTAACTCTGCGTTTGGTGCGCTGAAGCTCAACAGCGCGGAAGTCGCCCTGCTGACGCTGCTGCTGCTGCGCGGGCCACAAACACCTGGCGAACTGCGTACCCGCAGCGGTCGTCTGCATGAGTTCAGTGACGTCAGCGAGGTCGAGCAGACGCTGGAAGGCCTGATGCAGCGTGACGACAGTGCACAGGTGATGCGCCTGGCGCGAGAGCCGGGTAAGCGTGAAAGCCGCTTTATGCATCTGCTGAGTGATGAGAGTGATCAGCCGCAGGCCGCTGACGCGCCGGAAGAGCAGGGCGACCTGGCGACGCGCATTACCCTGCTGGAGCAGCAGGTCGCGGCGCTTCAGGCCCAACTCACCCAACTGCTGCAAACGGAGCGCTGAAATGACACTACGTATTGGTGTGGTGGGATTAGGCGGTATCGCGCAGAAAGCCTGGTTGCCTGTGCTTTCTGCGGCAACAGACTGGACGCTGGTGGGCGCATTCTCCCCGAACCAGGCCAAAGCCCGCCCAATCTGCGACAGTTATCGCATCTCAAATTTTGGTTCGTTAAATGATTTAGCGGCTGCCTGCGACGCGGTCTTTGTCCACAGCAGCACCGCTACGCATTACGACGTGGTCAGGGCACTGCTGCTGGCCGGAAAAGATGTCTGTGTGGACAAGCCGCTGGCTGAAACTCTGGAGCAGGCTGAGTCGCTGGTGGCGCTGGCGGAAAAACGTCAGCGTAAACTGATGGTGGCGTTTAACCGTCGATTCGCGCCGCGCTATCAGCAGCTGCGGGCGAAGATGACCGACGCTGCCTCTCTGCGGATTGAAAAGCATCGCAGCGATAGCGTCGGGCCACAGGATCTTCGCTTTACCCTGCTCGACGATTACCTGCATGTGGTGGACACCGCACTCTGGCTGGGCGGCAAACCGTTTCGCCAGGTTCAGGGACGTATCGACACCAACGAACAGGGACAGATGCTCTATGCTGAGCACCATTTCAGTGTTGAAGGATTAACGATCTCCACCAGCATGCACCGCCGCGCAGGCAGTCAGCGCGAGCGGGTCAGTGCGGTATGTGACGGTAAGTGCATCGACATCAGCGAGATGCGCGACTGGCACGAAGAGCAGAGTGATGGCCTGATAATTACGCAGCCACCCGCCTGGCAGAGCCATCTGGCTCAGCGCGGTTTCAGCGGCGCGGCGCACCATTTCATTGACTGTGTACAAAATCAGACCAAGCCTGAAACCAGCGGTGAACAGGCGCTGATGGCGCAGCGTGTCGTGGAAAAACTGTGGCGCGAGGCCACCCGCGAATAACGCCTTGTAACACTCCGTGTTGGTCATTTCCCTCTGTGGCAGTAGACTGTCGCCGGGCATCCTCAGGTGCCCGCGCTAATTCTCCTTTTTTGCTGATTCTTTTCAGGATGCGCCGTCAATTATGAATTTGTTGAAATCGCTGGCAGCGGTCAGTTCTATGACCCTGTTTTCCCGCGTACTGGGCTTTGCCCGTGATGCCATTGTGGCGCGGGTGTTTGGCGCCGGAATGGCGACCGATGCGTTCTTTGTTGCGTTTAAACTGCCCAATCTGCTGCGGCGTATTTTTGCTGAAGGTGCATTTTCTCAGGCTTTCGTGCCGATTCTGGCTGAATACAAAAGTAAGCAGGGCGAAGAGGCGACCAGACTCTTCCTGGCTTACGTCTCGGGCCTGCTGACGCTGGCGCTGGCGCTGGTCACCGTGGCGGGCATGATCGCTGCGCCCTGGGTCATCATGGTCACGGCGCCCGGCTTTGCTGACAGTCCCGATAAGTTCGCGCTGACCAGCTCGCTGCTGCGGGTAACCTTCCCCTACATTATGCTGATTTCGCTGGCGTCGCTGGCGGGTGCGGTACTCAACACCTGGAACCGTTTCTCGGTGCCAGCCTTTGCGCCGACTCTGCTGAACGTGAGTATGATTGGTTTTGCGCTGTTTGCTGCGCCGCACTTCCATCCACCGGTGATGGCGCTGGCCTGGGCCGTGGTGGCTGGCGGCGTACTGCAACTTGGCTATCAGCTGCCGCACCTGAAGAAGCTGGGGATGCTGGTGCTTCCCCGCCTGAATCTGCGTGATGCGGGTGTCTGGCGGGTTATGCGTCAAATGGGGCCTGCCATTCTGGGCGTTTCTGTCAGCCAGATTTCCCTGATCATCAATACCATCTTCGCCTCGTTCCTGGTCTCAGGTTCAGTCTCCTGGATGTACTATGCTGACCGTCTGATGGAGTTTCCCTCTGGTGTGCTCGGCGTGGCGTTGGGCACTATTCTGCTGCCATCGCTGGCTAAAAGTTTTGCCAGTGGCAACCATGATGAATATTCCCGACTAATGGACTGGGGTCTGCGCCTCTGCTTCCTGCTGGCCCTGCCCAGCGCCGTAGCCCTGGGTATGCTCTCCGGCCCGCTGACCGTGGCACTGTTTCAGTACGGTAAATTTACCGCTTTTGATGCATTGATGACGCAGCGTGCCCTGATTGCTTACTCTGTCGGCCTGATGGGACTGATTGTGGTTAAAGTGCTGGCACCGGGATTCTATTCCCGTCAGGACATCAAAACGCCGGTTAAAATCGCGATTATTACTCTGATCATGACGCAGGTAATGAACCTGGCGTTTATTGGTCCGCTGAAACATGCCGGTCTGTCACTGTCGATTGGTCTGGCAGCCTGTCTCAATGCGTCGCTGCTTTACTGGCAGTTGCGTAAGAAGAATATCTTTAACCCGCAGCCAGGCTGGAGCAGCTTCCTGATCCGCCTGCTGGTCGCGGTGGTGGTCATGGCTGGTGCACTGTTCGCCATGCTGCAGTGGATGCCCGCATGGGAGCAGGGCCCGATGCTGTGGCGACTGCTGCGTCTGGCGGCGGTCTGTGCAGTTGGCGGCGGGGCCTATTTCCTGGCGCTGGGGCTGCTGGGCTTCCGGTTGCGCGACTATGCTCGGCGCACGACTGTGTAAGGTTTGCAGCCATGAGAAATTCAATGTGCAGGGAACGGGGGCATAGGAGGAAAGCGTCCCACGCCATGGACAAAAACGCCGGGAGCGTTTTTGAACAACGCGAAGCGTTGGCCCGGCAACGGGCGCACCTCAGGGATGAGGTGCGTAATCGCGTGGGCCGAGCGTGTCATGGATGACAGCTTTTGCGTCTTTCCGATCTGACCCGGTTCCCTGTACAGGCACAATCTCAAAGCGAATCGTGATAAAGAAAATAACGCACCAATAAAAAAATCCCGCACCTGGCGGGATTTTTTACGCTACTTTTCGACTCAGGCTTTACGGCTTAACGTCGCCTGGCCTTTACCCATCCCATCCGGGCCATAAAAGGCCTGCGTCTGATGCGGCTTCAGCACTTCAAGTGCATTTTCGGTGTAACGAATCTGATGTTGCAGCAGCAGGCCATTGTGGACATTGGCATCCTGCAGACGACGGGAATGCTGCTGGATCGTATCCCAGCGGCGAGCCATGTCGTTCTGACCACGATAAGGTGCTGATGTCGCCTGACTCTGTTCAGCGGCGCGACGCATCTCATCCAGATAGTTGAGCGTACTGAGCAGCGCGCTTTTATCTTCGGTGATACGCTGCAGCAGGTTGCTGTTAATGCTGCCCGCTGCCAGCTGCTGCTGCTCTTCTTCCAGCACGGCTGACAGCGATGCCAGCACGTCCTGCATCTTATCTAATGTGGTCTGCAAATTACTCATGGGAATTAGTTACCCTCTAAATACGCCTTGGTGTCGGCAATCAGCGCATCGGCGATTTTGCCGGTATCCATCTTCAGTTCGCCATTACGAATGGCGGTTTTCAGTTGTTCAACGCGCTCGACGTTAATATCTTTGCTGCTCGGCTGCATCAATTGCGCCTGCGCGCTGCTCAGGCTGACCTGGGCTGCTGCAGGGGTCGTGGCGGCTGCCACCGGGCTGGCGCTCTGGCGCACTTTGCTGTTACCGGACTCACTGCTATCGCGGCTCTGTACGGTGCTGGCGGGTTTCAGCGGTTGCGTTCTGTCAATGCTCATATTCGGGCTCCTGTACGGTCAGGGGGAAGTCTGCCACCTGAATCATAATAGCGTTATCGCTTTGTTGATTCTTCTATCGGCAGCACTTAGGGCTTCTTTAACACTTTACAGCGTTATAAGAATATTCCCATCCTCCCGGACCTTACCGCTGACAACCTGGCCATTTCCCATACGGACACGGACCGACTGCGAACGGGCGGCATTGTTCAGCGCCTTGCCCTCACCGCTGGCGTCAAATCCATCACCGCTGGCAATCACCATCACATTCTGACCCGCCTTAACCCGCCACGGCTGACGCAGCGTGGACGGATTAATCGGCTGTCCGGGCTGAATATCGCGCAGCACCACAGCATCGGCGACCGAGTCCGCATTCAGCAGGGCGCGGGCGGGCAGGGTGTCCAGGCGGCCGGTCTGCAGCGTGAAATCACTCTCGCTAACGCTACTGCCCTGACTCAGCAGCCGGTTCGCCACCAGATAAGAGCCGGTGACCTGGACCTGTACCTGGATATAACGGCGATTCTCACCGCAATTTGCCGCCACGCTCATATTGCCCCACAACCGGCTGTTGCCGGGCAGCGTGAACTGTGGCGCCTCACAGGCTGGCCACTGTTCTTTCGGCGTGCGAACCACTACGACCATGCCAGCAGCATGCTGGGCGTCACGCGCTTTAAAAAATTGATTCAGTTGTGCATTGAGATCCCCGGCAGAAGCTGGCAGGGCAATCACGACCAGCAGACTGGTCAGCAGGGTCAGATATCGACGCATTGTGCATTTCCTCACTGATGATGGCGACGAGTGTAACCTTTAAGAAAAATCCTCAATTGTCAAAATAGCGGTCATTTAAGTCGCTATTCAGACGATGACGTCTTGCTTTTTCAAATTAAGCTGCGAGCTCGAAATTCTCATACGCGGAGGAAACATGCTCGACAAACTGGATGCGGCGCTGAAATTTGGTACGGAGGCCCTCAACCTGCGTGCTCAACGTCAGGAGATCCTGGCGTCAAATATTGCCAACGCCGATACCCCTGGATATCAGGCCCGGGATATCGACTTTGCAAGCGAGCTGAGTCGGGTGATGTCCAATGGTCGTGCGGAAGGCAGCAGCATGGCGCTAAAAGTCACGTCAGCCCGGCACATTGAAGCACAGACAAACGGCGCACCATCGATGGATATGCTTTATCGCATTCCCGATCAGCCTTCTGCCGACGGCAACACCGTAGATATGGACCGTGAGCGTACGCAGTTCGCGGATAACAGCCTGAAATATCAAACCGACCTCACCCTCATCAGTAGCCAGATCAAAGGCATGATGAGCGTGTTACAAGGGCAATAATTATGGCCTTGCTGAATATTTTTGACATTGCCGGCTCAGCGATGACCGCGCAATCACAGCGATTAAACGTCAGTGCCAGTAACCTGGCGAACGCCGACAGCGTCACCGGCCCAGATGGTAAGCCTTATGTTGCTAAGCAGGTGGTCTTCCAGACCGATGCGGCACCCGGCTCCGCCACCGGCGGTGTGAAAGTGGCAAAGATCGTGGATGATCCCACACCCGCGAAGCTGGTGTATGACCCGGGCAATCCCATGGCTGATGCCAAAGGCTACGTGAAGATGCCGAACGTGGATGTGGTTTCTGAAAGCGTCAACACCATGTCGGCGTCACGCAGTTACCAGGCCAACGTTGAAGTGCTCAACACCGTGAAGTCGATGATGATGAAAACCCTGACCCTTGGGCAATAACGGAGAAAATTTATGGCTATCGCGGTAGGCGTTAACGACAAGCTGGACCCCACGGTTCTTAGCTCTTCTAACACCAGTGGCACGGGCAACAATGCACAGGATCTGCAGAACCAGTTCCTGACCATGCTGGTGACGCAGTTAAAGAACCAGGATCCTACGAATCCTATGGATAACAGCCAGCTCACCACGCAGCTGGCACAGATCAATACCCTGAGCGGCATTGAAAAACTGAATACCACGCTGGGATCGATCTCCGGCCAGATCAACACCAGCCAGTCACTGCAGAGCTCCACGCTGATTGGGCATGGCGTAATGGTCAATGGCGGACAGATTCTGGTCGGCAAAGGCACCACGACGCCATTTGGCGTTGAACTGGCCTCTGCCTCAACCGGCGCAACCGCCACCATTACAGATGCCAATGGCTCGGTAATCAACACCGTCGATCTGGGCGCGCTGAGCGCGGGCGTGCACACCTTCTCGTGGGACGGCAAGCTCACCGATGGCTCCGTTGCGCCAGATGGTAAATACAGCGTTGCGATTGCCGCAAGCAATGGCAACACACAACTGGTGGCACAACCGCTTAACTACGCCTACGTCAATGGGGTGAGTACAGCGAACAACACCACAAAACTGGATCTCGGCACCATGGGCTCCGCCACCCTTGACGACGTACGTCAGATTCTCTGATTAACCTGTAGACAGGAAACAAACACATGTCATTTTCCCAAGCGGTCAGCGGCCTTGGTGCTGCTTCAAGTAACCTTGATGTCATCGGTAACAACATTGCTAACTCCGCCACTGCGGGCTTTAAATCGAGCACCATCGCGTTTGCCGATATGTTTGCCGGTTCTAACGTCGGCCTCGGCACCAAAGTCGCTGCGGTAATCCAGAACTTTAACGATGGCGCGACCACCACCACCAGCCGTGGCCTGGACGTTGCGCTGAGCGGTAACGGTTTCTTCCGTATGACCGACAGCAGCGGCGGCGTCTTCTATTCACGCAATGGCCAGTTAACGCTGGATGCCAACCGTAACCTGGTCAACACCCAGGGTCTGAACGTGACCGGCTATCCGACCAGCGGTTCACCGGCTACCATCCAGGCAGGTGCTAACCCGGTTGCACTGCGTATTCCTACTGAGCAGATGCCCGCCCGCGCG
This sequence comes from Pantoea sp. MT58, assembly GCF_014495885.1. Lineage (NCBI taxonomy): Bacteria > Pseudomonadati > Pseudomonadota > Gammaproteobacteria > Enterobacterales > Erwiniaceae > Pantoea > Pantoea sp. MT58. Next base: position 2,574,202 of record NZ_CP061083.1, on the reverse strand, counting down.
ACTACCACCGCCGGTCTGGTTGCCAACCTGAACTCAACGGATACCACGCCATCCGTGCCTACCTTCTCGACGGCGAACGCAGACAGCTACAACAAGAAAACCACGGCCACCGTGTTTGACTCGCAGGGTAATGACCACGCGCTCGACATGTATTTCGCGAAAGACACCGCCAGCAACAGCTGGACCGTGCGCACCATTGATGCCAATACCGGCCTTTCAGCGGGCGATTTCAGAATGGCGTTTGACACCAGCGGTAAGCTGACCAGCGTCTCTAAACTGAATGCAAACGGTACGGTAGCGAGCACCACCACCGATGGCACGGTTGGCCTGACGTTGAACGTGGGCGGTGCCAATGGCGCGGTCGCCAATCAGCCCATCACTATGAGCATGCTGGGCAGCCTGCAGCAGAACACTGGCGCCACCAACTTTGGCAGCCCGACCCAGGATGGTTATGCCCCTGGCGATCTGACCAGCTACGCGATTAATAATGATGGCACCATCACTGGCAGCTACTCAAACCAGAAAACCCAGTTGCTGGGTCAGATCGTCCTGTCGAGCTTCTCGAACCCGGAAGGTCTACAGTCGAAAGGCGATAACGTCTGGCAGGCGTCAAGCGCATCCGGTCAGGCAGCCATTGGTCTGGCTAACACCGGCACCTTTGGTTCACTGACCGCCGGCGCACTGGAATCTTCCAACGTCGACATGAGTAAAGAGCTGGTGAACATGATCGTGGCGCAGCGTAACTATCAGGCGAATGCGCAGACCATCAAAACTCAGGACCAGATTCTCAACACGCTGGTTAACTTACGTTAATTCGCTAACAGGATTGCCATATGGATCACGCGATATATACCGCGATGGGCGCGGCCAGCCAGACGCTGGATCAGCAGGCGGTGACCGCCAGCAACCTCGCCAACGCCTCTACACCGGGTTTTCGTGCGCAGCTGAATGCGCTGCGCGCAGTGCCGGTGAGCGGCTGGTCGCTGCCGACCCGTACGCTGGTCGCCGCCTCTACACCCGGCGCCGACATGAGTCAGGGCGCGATGGATTACACCGAGCGTCCGCTCGATGTGGCGGTGCAGCAGGATGGCTGGCTGGCGGTACGCACCGCTGACGGCAGCGAAGCCTACACGCGTAACGGCAATATGCAAATCAGTCCGACCGGTACGCTGACGGTTCAGGGCAATCCTGTGATGGGCGATGGCGGTCCGATTGTGATCCCGCAGGGCACTGAAATCACCATTGCTGCTGACGGTTCGATCACCGGGCTGAATGCCGGTGATTCCCCGAACGCCACGGTCCAGCTGGGCAAGCTGAAGCTGGTCAGGGCAACCGGGCAGGAGCTGCAGCGCAGTGATGACGGCATGTTCCGTCCTACTGCGTCGACGCAGGCGACCCGCGGAGCCGCGTTACAGGCGGATCCCACCATGCAGGTTATGCCTGGCGTACTGGAAGGCAGCAACGTCAAACCGGTAGAAACCATGGTCGATATGATCGCCAACGCCCGACGTTTTGAGATGCAGATGAAAGTCATCACCAACGTCGACGAAAATGAACAAAAAGCCAACCAGCTCCTGAGCATGGGCTGAGGCACGAGGATAACAACATGATTCGTTCTTTATGGATCGCTAAGACCGGTCTTGATGCGCAGCAGATGAACATGGACGTCATTGCCAACAACCTGGCAAACGTCAGCACCAACGGCTTTAAGCGTTCACGTGCCGTGTTCGAAGACCTGATGTACCAGACCATGCGCCAGCCGGGCACCCAGTCATCAGAACAGACGACGCTGCCATCGGGTTTGCAGATTGGTACCGGTGTCCGTCCGGTGACGACGGAGCGTCTGCATACTCAGGGCAACCTGTCGCAGACCAGCAACTCGAAAGATATCGCCATTAATGGCCAGGGTTATTTCCAGATTCAGATGCCGGATGGCACCTCGGCTTATACCCGTGACGGCGCGTTTCAGGTTGATCAGAACGGCCAGCTGGTGACCAACTCCGGCTTCCCGGTGCAGCCAGGCATTACCATTCCCGCTAACGCCACCAGCATTACGGTGTCGCGTGACGGTGTGGTCAGCGTGACGCAGCAGGGTCAGGCTCAGGCCGCGCAGGTTGGTCAGTTAACCCTGAGCACCTTTATGAATGATGCCGGTCTCGATAGCGTGGGTGAAAACCTCTACAAAGAAACACAGGCATCGGGCGCACCGACAGACAGCACCCCAGGCCAGAACGGCGCGGGTCTGCTCTATCAGGGCTACACCGAAACCTCAAACGTTAACGTAGCGGAAGAGCTGGTCACCATGATCCAGACGCAGCGTGCCTACGAAATCAACAGCAAGGCGATCAGCACTTCCGATCAGATGCTGGCGAAATTAACGCAGCTTTAATCCCGAACAGGGCCAGCCCGTGCTGGCCTGAATGACAGACATTAATAAGGTCGTGACACCGTGGCGAAGCAACAGATTCTCAAGCCTGGACATTGGTTAGTCGCCTCGTTGCTGCTAACTCTTAACGGATGTGCTCTGGTCCCGCGTACCCCGCTGGTCGAAGGTGCAACCACAGCGCAACCTATGCCGTCCGCGCCACCGGTGGTCAACGGCTCCATATTCCAGGGCGTCGCGCCGCTTAACTACGGCTATCAGCCGCTGTTTGAAGATCGTCGTCCGCGTAACATCGGCGATACCCTGACCATTACGCTGCAGGAAAACGTCAGCGCCAGCAAAAGCTCCTCGGCCAGTGCCAGCCGCGATGGCAGCAACAGCCTGGGTATAACCGGGGTGCCGACAGGCCTCGCCGGTCTGGTCGGTGCAGGTGGCGAAAAAGCCAATCTCAGCGCCGAAGGCAAAAACGATTTCGCAGGTAAAGGCGGCGCATCTGCCAATAATACCTTTACCGGCACCATTACCGTCACCGTGGACCAGGTATTGTCAAACGGCAACCTACACGTGGTGGGCGAAAAACAGATCGCCATTAATCAGGGCACGGAGTTCATTCGCTTCTCGGGCGTGGTCAATCCGCGCACCATCAGCGCCAGTAACGCCGTGTTATCTACCGCTGTCGCCGATGCACGTATTGAGTACGTCGGAAATGGTTATATCAATGAGGCGCAGACCATGGGCTGGTTCCAGCGTTTCTTCCTGAACATCTCGCCGATGTAAGAGGTTTCAATGAAAAAGTTAACGCTGTTACGCGCCGGGCTGGCGCTGCTGCTGGGCGTCAGTCTGCTGGCCAAAGCCGATTTGATTCGTGATTTAACCACCGTACAGGGCGTGCGTGACAACCAGCTGCTGGGCTACGGCCTGGTGGTGGGTCTGGATGGCACGGGTGACCAGACCACCCAGACGCCATTTACTACGCAGACAGTGAGCAACATGCTGTCACAGCTGGGTATTACCGTGCCTGCCGGCACCAACATGCAGCTGAAAAACGTGGCGGCCGTCATGGTCACCGCCAAACTGCCTTCGTTTGCCCGTCAGGGACAGACGCTGGATGTGGTGGTCTCCTCGCTGGGTAACGCCAAAAGCCTGCGTGGTGGCACGCTGTTAATGACGCCGATGAAAGGGGTTGATAACCAGGTTTACGCGCTGGCGCAGGGTAATATTCTTGTCGGCGGTGCCGGTGCATCAGCAGGCGGCAGCAGTGTTCAGGTTAACCAGCTGAACGGTGGACGTATCACCGGCGGGGCAACCGTAGAGCGTGAACTGCAGAGCAACTTTGGTACGCAGAACACCATCAACCTGCAGCTTAACAGCGAAGATTTCTCAATGGCACAGCGTATTGCTGATGCAATCAACGCCCGTGGCGGTTACGGCGCGGCACAGCCGCTGGATGCCCGTACTGTGCAGATCCGCGTGTCACCTAATAATGGTGCGCAGGTGCGCCTGCTGGCTGAGATCCAGAACATTAATGTGTCGATTCCGGTAGAAGATGCCAAAGTGATCATCAACTCCCGTACCGGCTCAGTCGTTATGAACCGTGAAGTGACGCTGAATCAGTGTGCGGTAGCCCAGGGCAACCTGTCGGTGACGGTTAACCAGCAACAGAACGTGAGTCAGCCTGATACACCGTTGGCCGGTGGTCAGACGGTCGCGACGACGCAGACGCAGATCGATCTGCGCCAGACCGGCGGTGCGCTGCAACGTGTTAACGCCAGCGCCAACCTGAATAACGTGGTGCGTGCACTGAATGCGCTGGGTGCGTCACCAATCGAACTGATGTCGATTCTGCAGTCGATGCAGAGTGCCGGCTGTCTGCGTGCCAAACTGGAAATTATCTGATGGCTGACATGCAATCTCTGACAAGTTCGGCTTTTGACAGCCGCTCCCTGAATGAACTGAAACGCCAGGCCAGCAACGATCCGAAAGCACATGCGTTGCAGGTCGCGCGTCAGGTCGAAGGGATGTTTGTACAAATGATGCTGAAGAGTATGCGCGAGGCGTTGCCGCAGGACGGGATTATGGGCAACGAACAGACCAAACTTTTCACCTCAATGTATGATCAGCAGATTGCACAGGAGATGGGTAAGCGCGGCCTTGGCCTGGCGGAAACCATCGTCAAACAGATGCAGCCTGCCACCGCGCCGGATGAAAAAGCCGGTACGGTGCCGATGAAGCTGGATAACAGCTTTATTCTCAGCACCAGCGGGGCAAAACCCATGGCCGCGGAGCAGCTGGAGCAGATTGTGCGTAAGGCGATGCCGCGTCTGCCGCCGGTTGCGTCACCCACAGGCCTGCCCAGCGACAGCCGCGAGTTCATCGCTCAGCTGACGCAACCGGCGCAGGCTGCCAGTCAGCAGAGTGGCATTCCGCATCACCTGATTCTGGCGCAGGCTGCGCTGGAGTCGGGCTGGGGCCAGCGTCAGATCCTGACCCGCGACGGCAAACCGAGCTACAACGTGTTCGGGATTAAAGCCAGCGGCGACTGGAAAGGTGACACCACCGATATCATGACTACCGAATATGAGCAGGGTGAAGCGAAGAAAGTCCGTGCCAGCTTCCGTGTTTATAACTCCTACTTCGAGGCGCTGACAGACTACGTCAAACTTCTCACCAAAAACCCACGCTATGCGGCGGTGACCAATGCCACATCTGCAGAGCAGGGCGCGCAGGCATTACAGGCGGCAGGATATGCCACCGATCCGAAATATGCGCAAAAGCTGGTGGGAATGATTCAGCAATTCAAAAGTATGGGCGACAAAGTCGTCAAAGCGTACAGCCAGGATATGGGTGACCTGTTCTGATCATTGCGCCTCAAGTTTCACTTAAGCAAGCCGATAACATCCCTATAGCCAGATGCGTTTTCGCCTGCTGGCGCCCACTTTGATGTCTGCCAGCCCGGTTAACGGGGAACGTAAGGAACCGAGATGTCCAGCATAATTAACTCCGCGATGAGCGGACTGAGTGCCGCGCAGGCCGCTCTGAGCACCACCAGTAACAATATTTCCAATTACACCGTGGCTGGCTATTCACGTCAGACCACGGTCCTGGCGCAGGCAAACAGTACCCTGCAGGGCAACAGCTATTATGGTAACGGCGTGAATATCACCGGTGTACAACGTGAATATGATGCATTTATTGCCACGCAGTTACGCGGTTCCAGCGCGAACTACAGCGCGGTAAGCACCCAGCACAGCCAGATTTCAAACATTGACGATCTGCTGTCGACTTCGACGACCAGCCTGTCAACCTCGCTGCAGGGCTTCTTTACTAACCTGCAGAACGTGGTCAGCAATGCCAACGATCCGTCAGCACGTCAGTCAATGCTCAGCAATGCACAGGGTCTGGTCAGCCAGTTCCAGACCTCGGCGCAATACCTGAACAATATGCAGAACAGCGTCAATGCAGACGTCGGTTCCAGCATCAAGCAGGTCAACACCATTACCAGCCAGATCGCCGATCTGAACAAGCAGATTGGCAAACTGAGTACCGCTAACGGTGCCGCTCCTAACGATCTGCTTGATAAGCGTGATCAGCTGGTGAATACCCTGAATAACGTAGTTGGCGTCACAGTGTCGCAGCAGGATGGCGGCTACACGGTCTCCATGGCGAATGGCCTGACGCTGGTAAACGGCGACAAATCTCACGATCTGGTGGCGATGCCTTCCAGCAGCGATCCGACACGCACTACTATCGGCTATGTCGATAAACAGGCGGGCAACGTCGAGATTCCGGAAAAGCTGATCACCACCGGCTCGCTGGGCGGTCTGCTGGCATTCCGTAGTCAGGATTTGGATCTGGCGCAGAACCAGCTGGGTCAGTTAGCAGCTGCGTTTACGACCAGCTTTAACGATGTTCACAAGCAGGGCTTCGACAGTAACGGCGATCAGGGTGTTGATTTCTTTAATATCGGCAGCCCGCTGGTGGTAAGCAACAGTAAAAACAGCACCGCCGCCTCCGTTACCGCTGAATGGACCGATACCAGTGCGCTGAAAGCGACCAACTATAACGTCAGCTTTGATGGCACTAACTGGAGCGCCACGCGTGCCTCTGACAGCACCGCTGTGACCATTGCACAGGTTAAAGACGCCAGCGGCAAAACCACGCTGAGCTTTGATGGCCTGAAGCTGACCGTTCCCGGCACGCCTGCACCGGCTGCTAAAGACAGTTTTCTGGTGAAGCCGGTCCAGAACGTGATCAACGACATGTCCGTCGCGATCACCAATGAATCTCAGGTGGCCGCAGCAGGTGCCGTTGGCGGTGAAAGTGATAACCGTAATGCGCAAAAACTGCTGAGTCTGCAGGATGCGAAGCTGGTCGGTGGCAACGCCACGCTGTCGCAGGCTTACGCGGCTATCGTCAGTACCGTGGGTAACAAAACCAGTTCACTGCAGACCACCAGCGATACACAGAAAAGCGTGGTCAGTCAGCTGACCCAACGTCAGCAATCGGTCTCAGGCGTAAACCTTGATGAGGAGTACGCCAACCTGACTAAATATCAGCAATATTATATGGCTAATGCGCAGGTGCTGCAGACCGCCAGCACCGTGTTTAATGCATTGATCAATATTCGCTAAGGGCAGGAGATAACATGCGAATCAGTACAAATATGATTTTTGAGCAGCAGGTGCGTGGCATCACTGACTCACAGGCCTCCTGGCTGAAAGTGGGCGAGCAGCTCTCCAGCGGCCGCCGCGTAACTAACCCTTCGGACGATCCCATTGCGGCGTCACGCGCTGTGGTGTTGACCCAGACTCAGCAGCAGGGTAAACAGTTTGCGCTGGCGCGGACGTTTGCCGAACAGGGTTTGTCACTGGAAGATAATACGCTGAAAGGCGTAACCAATGGGATCATTGCGGCGCAGGGACTGATCGTTAACGGTTCAACCGGAACGCTGAGCGACGATGACCGTGGTTCGATTGCCACTCAGCTGGAGGGCATTCGCGCCCAGTTGCTGAACCAGGCAAACAGCAAAGATGCCAATGGACGCTATATTTTTGCCGGTTATAAAACCGACAGCGCGCCGTTTGTTGATACGGCAGGCACCGGCGTCAGCTACACAGGCGGTAACGAGGCAATCACCCAGAAGGTCGACACCAGTCGTACCATGACCGTGGCGCATACCGGTGACAGCATCTTTATGTCGATCACCGGCAATGCCACCAAAGAGCCGGATGGCAGCGCCAGCGAAACCAATGTGTTTACGATGCTGGACAGTGCCATTGCGGCACTGAAGGTGCCGCAGGATAACGCAGACGCCGCAACCAAACAGACCTTCCAGGATGCGATGGATAAAACTAACCGTGGTCTGGGTAATGCGCTGAATAATGTTTCAAAAGTGGTTTCTGAAATTGGTACTCAGCTTGGCGAGATTGATACGCTGAATGCCCAGGGCGATGACCGCAGTGTGATCTATAACTCGCAGATGAGTGACCTGGTTAACGTAGATTTAACCGAGGCGGCGTCCAGCTATACCATGCAGCAGACAGCCCTTCAGGCGTCGTACAAGACCTTTACTGATATGTCCAAGATGTCACTGTTCCAGATGAATTCGTAGTCTGACCTGAAATTTTAGGCGTACTTTAACCGGATGCGCTTACTTTTCCCCACTCTCCCGATAAAGGAGGGTGGGATTTTTTTTGCCTGCGATTCGGCTGCTGGCGGGCGGGAACATTAGCTTTTAAACCAGGTTCTGTGACAGCGGAAAATAATTCGCATGGTTATCCTGCTTTCACGTATTCACCGCACGGACTCCGGAATCACCCACCACAGCCCAATGGCCCAATAGCCCAACAGCCCAACAGCCCAACAGCCCAACAGCCTACCTGCCGAAATGCCGGAGTAAACCTTCGTTGTTGCCTGAAGAGACCCCTGCAGAGACTGTTTATCCGTAATCCGGCTGGCGGGCAGAATTGCAGCCATAAAAAAACCCCGGCTTCAAGGCCGGGGTTCGGTTCACAACAGCTTATGTGTTACGGCTTGGTTGCCGGTGCAGTGGCCTGATGGGTGGCGCTATGCGCTCCTGCAGAACCGCGACCGTCGAACTCATACGGTGCACGCACCCAATCACTGTGCGGAGCCGGTTCTGACTGCCAGACTGGCGCAGGCGCTTTGGTCATTGGCGAAGAAGCAAAATGCTTCCAGCGTGTACCGTCGTTCGGTACAGCTGCAGCTGCTGGCACAGATGCGTCGGCAGGCAATGACACTGCAGGTTCGGTCGCCTTCACAGGTTCCGCCGGCGCGATATCACGTGCAGCAACCGGAGCATGAGGTTCACGAACCGGTGCTGTTTCAGCCTCTGCTGCGACTGGTGCATTCAGCACTTCTTCAACCTCGGCTGCGATCTCTTCACTGACATCAGTGGCTGACTGCTCAGTAACGTCCGCAGGCTGTTCAACCTCTGATGATTGTGAAACCTCTGCAGGCTGTACCGTCTCAACAGCAGGTGTCATAACCGGCGCTTCAGTGATGGGTTCAGCAGGCACGGCTTCAGCCGCGACAGCGTCTGCTTTCACTTCATCGGCAGCCGGAACCACAGAAGGCTGTTCGTCAACCGGGGCGTCAATAGCACGGGTATCATCAGTGTTGACGACCGGCACTGGCGTTTCTGCCTGCGGCTCAGCATGCTGCACTGGCGCGTCCTGCACACCCGATTCCACAGCGGCAGCCACGGGCAGTGCATGGGTAGCCACTGCTGTTTCTTCCGCGCTGTACGCGGGTGTCTGGTGTGTCACATTCTGCACCTGCTCTTCGCTGGCCTGGCTCACCGGATAGCGAATCCAGACTTTACCAGAGGCCATCTCGGGAGACGCTGCTGCTGCGGCCAGAGGCATGGCTGACTGCGTCGGGTAACGCTCATCACGGTAACGACGACGACGCTGTCCGCTCACACGCAGATGGCGTGGCGAACGACGTGAGCGACGTGGCATATTGGCGTTATCACGGTTGTCGCTGTCATCCTGTTCGTCACTCTGCTGCGCCTGGAACTCAGGCTGCGGCTGTGCAACTTCAGCTGGCTGAGGCTGACGCACTTCGGCAGGCTGGACAAAGTCGCTGGCTTCGGCTGGCATAGGTTGACGATTATCATCAACACGCACCTTCTGGTTCAGCTGACGCGGCTTACGACGCGGCATAACCTGTACGCGCTCATCATCCTGCACCTCGGTCGCGTCCAGGGCTTCTGCGACCACTGCTGGCTGCTCAGCTACTTTGGCGGCTTCTTCACCGGCGCGTTTCTCTTCCTGACGACGACGCTGACGTTCAGCGCGCTGTTCACGGCGCTGTTGCTGCTGCTCATCACGCTGCTGGCGCGCTTCTTCGCTCAGTGCCGGACGCTCTTCGCGTACTTCACCTGACTGAGACTCACGCTTGTTGCGGCGGTTGTTATTATTGCCCTCGCGCGGCTCACGATTTTCACGTGGCTCGCGGCTTTCGCGCGGTTCACGGCTCTCACGCGGTTCACGACTTTCGCGAGGCTCACGGCCCTCACGCGACTGTGCGTTATCCCCGTTACGCGGCGTACGCTCACGACGATTGTTATTGCGACGGTTGTTATTGTTGCTGCGTCGTTCGCCACGACCGTTGTTGTTTTCCTGCTCACCTTCAGGCGCTTTTTGCGGTTCAGCAACCTCAGCGGTCACAGGTTTAGCAGCAGGCGCTTCTTCGCTGGCAAACATTTTTTTCAGGCCGCCAAGCAGACGCCCGAAGAAACCGGTGCTGGCCGTCGCAGGTGCAGCCACCGCAGGTTTAGCTTTTGCCGCTGGCTGAGCTTCAGCACGCTGCGCTTCCGGCTCAACTTCTACCGGAGCCGGCGGTGCATCAGGCATCACAAACGCGGCCAGAGCAGGCTGCTCAGGACGACGACGCTCTGCATGCTCTTCTTCCGACGGCATCGCCATTTCGGCTTCGTGCAGCTTCGGCAGATGATAGCTCAGGGTCTGGGTCTCTTCGCCTTTACGTACGCGCAGCACGGAGTAGTGCGGGGTCTGCATCTTGTCATCAGGAACGATGATTGCCCGCACGCCGCCCTGGCGTTTTTCAATCGCGTTGACCGCTTCACGTTTTTCGTTCAGCAGGTAGGAGGCAACCTGAACCGGAACAATAGCGTGAACTTCTTTGGTGTTGTCTTTCAGTGCTTCTTCTTCAATCAGACGCAGAATCGACAAAGCAAGTGACTCGTTATCACGGATGGTGCCGGTGCCGCTACAGCGTGGGCAAACGTGATGACTGGATTCACCTAATGATGGGCTCAGGCGCTGACGGGACATCTCCAGCAGGCCGAAACGCGAAATGTGGCTGATCTGAATACGGGCGCGGTCCTGACGAACAGCTTCGCGAAGACGGTTTTCAACTGCGCGCTGATGGCGTACCGGCGTCATATCGATATAGTCGATAACGATCAGGCCGCCCAGGTCACGCAGGCGCAGCTGACGGGCGATCTCGTCAGCGGCTTCAAGGTTAGTGTTGAACGCCGTCTCTTCGATGTCACCGCCGCGCGTTGCGCGTGCTGAGTTGATATCGATCGCGGTCAGCGCTTCAGTGCTGTCGATGACAATCGAGCCACCGGAAGGCAGGCGGACTTCACGCTGGAAAGCGGATTCGATTTGCGACTCAATCTGATAATGGCTGAACAGCGGGATTTCACCGGTGTAGAGCTTAATTTTGCTGCTGAAGTCCGGACGGCCCAGCGCAGCAATATGCTGACGCGCCAGTTCCAGAACCTTTGGATTATCGATAAGAATTTCACCGATGTCCTGACGCAGATAGTCGCGGAAAGCGCGGACAATCACGTTACTCTCCTGATGGATCAGGAACGGAGCAGGACGGTTTTCAGCGGCTTTCTTGATCGCTTCCCAATGCTTAAGACGGAAGCTTAAATCCCACTGCAGCGATTCGGCCGATTTGCCTACGCCGGCGGTGCGGACAATCAGTCCCATGCCTTCCGGCAGGTCAAGCGCCGACAGCGCTTCTTTTAATTCGGTACGGTCGTCACCTTCGATGCGGCGAGAGATACCGCCTGCACGTGGGTTATTCGGCATCAGGACCAGGTAGCTGCCCGCCAGAGAGATAAAGGTGGTCAGCGCAGCGCCTTTGTTGCCGCGTTCTTCTTTATCAATCTGAACAATAACTTCCTGGCCTTCACGCAGTACGTCTTTAATATTCGGACGACCATGCGCGTTATAGCTGGAGGGGAAGTATTCGCGGGAGATTTCTTTTAACGGGAGGAAACCGTGACGCTCTGCGCCGTAATCGACAAACGCAGCTTCAAGGCTGGGTTCAATGCGCGTGATTTTACCTTTGTAGATGTTGGCTTTTTTCTGTTCGTGTCCAGGACTTTCAATATCCAGATCGTACAGACGCTGACCGTCAACCAGGGCAACGCGCAACTCCTCCTGCTGAGTTGCGTTTATTAACATTCTTTTCATCGTGACTTACTCGTTATTCTTTCATGAGTGATTACAGCTGCGGGCATAATTACCCTGGACGAGTATCAACCGATGGCCCCGTGACTTAGTGCAATGTCGTCAACCTCACGGCTGTCGACCGCGCGAGGGGCGCAAATAACGTCGGTGGCCTGTTTTTCATAAGGGAAAACAGCACCAGATAGTGGAAATGCCTGAGAGAATAAAGAAAACCCGTGCATCCCATACTGCTGTCCAGGCCGCAACCCGCAGCCCGCTAAGTGCCTGATTTCGCATTACGTCTTACGCCATTGCTGCGTGTCTGCTCAATCCGGCAAAATGACAATTTCGCTCGGTTTCTGCCCTGAAATGCATCAGTTAGGAAACTCAGGCATTATTCCATTGCTAACCTTCATATAGCAAGGCGACTTTAGCCAGCTTGTGAAGTTTCTTTACATTTAACGCGTTAATGTGTCCGACAATGCAGCGCTTTGCTGAAAAAGCCAGCAGAGAGGCGACTTGTCGTCACACCAACTCCTGAGTTAAGCACAGAAAAAGGGGTGGCGCTATCAGGGGACACTATTTAGAATCGCCGCCATGAAAACAGAGAATCCCGGCGTACATTTTGTCGCCATCACGGCTGAAAATGCCGGACAACGCATTGATAACTTTTTGCGCACCCAGCTTAAGGGTGTGCCAAAGAGCATGATTTATCGCATCGTACGCAAAGGCGAGGTGCGGGTGAATAAAAAGCGCGTTAAGCCAGAGTACAAGCTGGAGGAGGGCGATGAGGTACGCATTCCGCCTGTTCGGGTAGCGGAACGCGATGAAGACGCTGTTTCCCCTAAACTGGCGAAGGTTGCCTCACTGGCTGATGCCATCCTGTTTGAGGATGAGTCGCTGCTGGTAATGAATAAGCCTTCCGGTACCGCCGTGCATGGGGGCAGCGGACTTAGCTTTGGCGTCATTGAAGGGTTACGCGCCCTGCGACCTGAAGCGCGCTTTCTGGAATTAGTTCATCGCCTCGATCGCGATACCTCAGGTATTCTGCTGGTTGCTAAAAAGCGCTCGGCGCTGCGTTCTCTGCATGAGCAACTGCGTGAAAAGGGCATGCAGAAAGATTACCTGGCTCTGGTGCGCGGTAACTGGCCCTCACATCTGAAGGTGGTTCAGGCACCGCTGCTGAAAAACATCCTGCAGAGCGGAGAGCGTGTTGTGCGCGTCAGCAGTGAAGGCAAGGCGTCGGAAACCCGCTTTAAAGTGGAAGAGCGGTTCGACTTTGCCACCCTGGTAAAAGCGAGTCCGGTCACCGGACGCACACATCAGATTCGCGTTCATACACTGCATGCAGGGCATCCCATCGCCTTTGACGATCGTTACGGCGAACGTGACTTTGACAGTCAGCTGGCCTCAACCGGATTAAAACGGCTGTTCCTGCACGCAGCGGCGCTGACCTTTACCCATCCTGGCACGGGCGAAGTAATGCGGGTCGAAGCGCCACTCGATGACGGGCTGAAGCAATGCCTGAATAAACTGCGTCAGATGAAGGCGTAACGGCTCTCCGGTATCAGTCCGTTAAAGGATTGATACCGGCCTGCTGCAACATCTCATTCAGCGCAATCAGCGGCAGCCCAATCAGCGTATTGGGATCGCGGCCCTCCAGTCGATCAAACAGACAAATTCCCAGTCCTTCACTTTTAAAACTGCCGGCACACTGCAGCGGCTGTTCTTTTTCCACGTATCCAGCGATTTCGGCGTCGGTTAAGGTGCGGAAATGCACCACAAAGGGCTCACAGCACTGCAGCAGTCTGCCACTGGCCGGATGAAAAAGGGCCAGACCGGTATAGAAGGTAATGGCTTTACCGCTGGCGGCATGCAGTTGCGCGCATGCATTCTCCGCCGTGTGAGGCTTTCCGGTGATCCTGCCATCCAGCACGCAGACCTGATCCGAGCCGATGATCCAGTGGCTGGGCCAGGTTTTTGCCAGCGCCTGCGCTTTTGCCACGGCCAGGCGTGTTACCAGCGCTTCGGCGGTTTCACCTGGCACGGGGGACTCATCAACCTCCGGCGCGGCGGTCATAAATGGCAAGCCAAGCTTATGCAGTAAAGCCTGCCGGAAGGGCGACGTTGAAGCTAAAAGAATCGATGGTGTCATTTTTTTTCAATAGTGATAGCGAATTGGTGGCAGTCATTTTAAACTGTGCGCCGCACTGGATGCGAATAGTGGTTGAAAGATGCTGTTTAACGGCCTTTTTCTTTGACTCTATGACATTACAAAGTTAATATGCGCGCCCTATGCAAAAGGTAAAATTACCCCTAACGCTGGACCCTGTCCGCACCGCTCAGAAGCGCCTTGATTATCAGGGTGTCTACACATCTGTACAGGTGGAGCGTGTGGCTGAGTCGGTCGTTAGTGTGGACAGTGATGTGGATTGTGCCATGTCGTTTGCGGTTGATAACCAGCGTCTGGCGGTACTGACGGGTACTGCTGAAGTACAGGTGACGTTGCGTTGTCAGCGCTGCAACCAGACCTTTCCCCATCACGTAAAAGTGAGTTACTGCTTCAGCCCTGTCTCTTCTGAAGAGCAGGCCGAAGCATTACCGGAAGCGTACGAGCCGGTCGATGTCAACGAGTTTGGTGAGATCGATTTGCTGGCGGTTGTCGAGGATGAACTGATTCTCGCGCTGCCGGTCGTTCCGGTGCACGATTCTGAACACTGTGAAGTGTCCGAGGCGGACATGGTCTTTGGTAAACTGCCTGCAGAGGCGGAGAAACCAAATCCATTTGCCGTATTAGCCAGTTTAAAGCGTAAGTAATAGGAGTAAGGTCCATGGCCGTACAACAGAATAAACCCACCCGTTCTAAGCGTGGTATGCGTCGTTCGCACGATGCGCTGACCACTGCTGCTCTGTCAGTAGATAAAGTTTCTGGCGAAACTCATCTGCGTCACCACATCACTGCGGATGGTTACTACCGCGGTCGCAAGGTTATCGTTAAGTAAGTTTCTTGCTTAGCAAGGCGATACCTTGACACGTTTGACCCTGGCGATTGATGCCATGGGCGGGGACTTCGGTCCCTGCGTGACAGTGCCTGCAGCATTGCAGGCACTGGCCTCTCATTCGGAACTTTTCCTTCTTCTGGTCGGCAATCCCGACACCCTCATGCCATTGCTTGCCAAAGCGGATTCCTCCCTGACGGGGCGTTTGCAGGTTATCCCTGCCGAATCGGTTATTGCAAGTGATGCGCGGCCTGCTCAGGCCATCCGGAACAGTCGCGGCAGTTCAATGCGTGTCGCGCTGGAGATGGTCAAAGAGGGACGTGCACAGGCCTGTATCAGCGCCGGTAATACCGGTGCACTGATGGGGCTATCAACACTCTTATTAAAACCGCTGGACGGTATCAAACGCCCGGCGCTGATGTCCGTTTTACCGCACCAGCAGCAGGGTAAAACGGTGGTACTGGATTTGGGCGCGAATGTTGACTCAGACAGTGCCATGCTGGTGCAGTTTGCTGTGATGGGGTCGGTAATGGCTGAGCATGTGCTTGGTATTTCACGGCCCCGTGTCGCGTTGCTCAATATTGGTCATGAAGAGACTAAAGGGCTGGAAACTATTCGCGATGCCGCAGTAGTACTGCGAGAATCACCGCAAATCAACTATATTGGTTACCTCGAAGGCAATGACCTGCTTACCGGTAAAACGGATGTGATGGTCTGTGACGGTTTTGTCGGAAACGTCACGCTGAAGACAATGGAAGGCGTGGTAAGAATGTTTCTTTCTCTGCTGAAGTCATCAGGGGAAGGTAAAAAACGGTCATGGTGGCTGACGTTGCTGGGACGCTTAATCCAGAAACGCCTGGCGAAGCGCTTCGGGCAACTCAACCCTGACCAGTACAATGGCGCTTGTCTGTTAGGATTGCGCGGAACAGTGATCAAGAGTCACGGCGCAGCAAATCAACACGCTTTCGCCGTGGCGATAGAACAGGCAGAGCAGGCGGTGAGGCAGCAAATTCCCGAGCGAATTGCTGCGCGCCTTGATGCTGTATTAGCCAGGAGTGACAAAGCCTAGATGTATACCAAAATTATCGGTACGGGCAGTTATCTGCCCAGCCAGGTTCGCACCAATGCCGATCTGGAAAAAATGGTGGAGACGTCGGACGAGTGGATTGTGACCCGTACGGGCATCCGTGAGCGCCGCATTGCTGCGCCTGACGAAACCGTCGCCACAATGGGATTCAGTGCGGCGCAACGCGCCCTTGAAATGGCCGGCGTTGACGCGAACGAGATTGGGCTGATTATTGTCGCCACAACCTCTTCCAGCCACGCCTTCCCAAGCTCCGCCTGCATGATCCAGCAAATGCTGGAGATCAAAGACTGTGCGGCATTTGACCTTGCTGCCGCCTGTGCAGGTTTTACCTATGCGCTGAGCGTGGCCGATCAATACATTAAAAATGGCGCGGTTAAACACGCTCTGGTGATTGGTGCTGATGTTCTGGCGCGCGCGCTGGATCCTGAAGATCGCGGTACCATCATCCTGTTCGGTGATGGTGCCGGTGCGGTCGTGCTGGGTCAGAGCGAAGAGCAGGGGATTATCTCAACTCATCTTCATGCTGATGGTCGCTATGCCCAGTTGCTGACGCTGCCTTATCAGGATCGCGCTCATCAGGATCAGCCTGCTTATGTCACAATGGCAGGCAACGAAGTCTTCAAAGTCGCGGTTACCGAGCTGGCTCACATCGTTGACGAAACGCTTCAGGCCAATAATCTCGATCGCGAAATGCTGGACTGGCTGGTGCCGCATCAGGCTAATCTGCGCATCATCAGTGCCACCGCGAAAAAACTCGGTATGACCATGGATAAAGTGGTCGTTACACTGGATCGTCACGGCAATACCTCTGCCGCATCGGTGCCAAGCGCACTGGATGAAGCGGTTCGTGATGGCCGCATCAAACCCGGACACCTTATTTTGCTGGAAGCCTTTGGTGGTGGATTCACCTGGGGTTCTGCGCTGGTTCGCTTTTGATTGACAGGAACGAAAGATGACGCAAATTGCATTTGTTTTTCCAGGTCAGGGTTCACAGACCGTGGGCATGCTGACTGAATTAGCCGCGACCTATCCGCTGGTTGAAGAGACCTTTCGTGAAGCCTCGGACGCGCTGGGATATGATCTGTGGCAGTTAGTGAGTCAGGGTCCGGCTGAAGAGCTGAATAAAACCTGGCAGACTCAGCCTGCATTGCTTGCCGCCTCGGTGGCTATCTATCGTGTCTGGCAGCAGCAGGGCGGTCAACAGCCAGTCCTGATGGCCGGTCACAGCCTGGGTGAATACTCTGCGCTGGTTTGCGCCGGTGTGCTCAGCTTTGCTGATGCCGTGAAGCTGGTTGAGCTGCGCGGCAAACTGATGCAGGAAGCCGTGCCAGAAGGTACTGGCGCGATGCAGGCGATTATTGGCCTGGATGACGCAGCTATTCGCAAAGCCTGCGAGGAGAGCGCGCAGGGACAGGTGGTTTCACCGGTTAACTTCAATTCGCCGGGCCAGGTGGTCATTGCGGGTAACAAAGAAGCCGTTGAGCGTGCAGGTGCTGCCTGTAAAGCCGCAGGCGCTAAACGTGCCCTGCCACTGCCCGTCAGCGTGCCTTCCCACTGCGCACTGATGAAGCCCGCAGCGGATAAACTGGCGGTCGCGCTGGAAAACATTACGTTTGCTGCGCCTGCGGTGCCAGTGATTAATAACGTCGATGTGAAAGCAGAAACCGATGCTGCGGCAATCCGGCATGCGCTGGTTCGTCAGCTTTACAGCCCGGTTCGCTGGACTGAGAGTGTGGAAGCGATGGCAGAACAGGGCGTTACGCAACTCCTGGAGATGGGTCCAGGTAAAGTCCTGACCGGTCTGACGAAACGTATTGTCGATAGTCTGACAGCGGCTGCCGTTAACGATACAGCATCCCTGACAGCTGCACTCGGTAAGGAATAAGAGGAAAATCATGAGCTTTGAAGGTAAAGTTGCGCTGGTTACCGGCGCGAGTCGCGGCATTGGTCGTGCGATTGCAGAAACCCTGGCGGCACGTGGTGCTAAAGTTGTGGGTACTGCAACCAGCCAGAATGGCGCCGACGCCATCAGTGCTTACCTTGGCGACAAGGGTAAAGGCCTGTTACTGAATGTGACAGATGCTGACTCCATCAGCAGCGTTTTAGAGAATATTCGCGCGGAATTTGGCGAAGTGGATATTTTAGTCAATAATGCAGGCATTACGCGTGATAATCTCCTCATGCGCATGAAGGACGATGAGTGGGAGGATATCTTAGATACTAACCTCACATCGGTATTCCGCCTTTCTAAGGCGGTCCTGCGTGCCATGATGAAAAAGCGCGTGGGCCGTATCATCACCATTGGTTCCGTTGTTGGAACCATGGGTAATGCGGGCCAGGCAAACTACGCGGCAGCTAAAGCGGGTTTGATTGGTTTTAGCAAATCACTGGCGCGCGAAATCGCGTCACGTGGCATTACCGTCAACGTCGTGGCTCCAGGCTTTATTGAGACTGACATGACGCGGGCACTGAACGAAGATCAACGTTCCGGTATTTTGGCGGAAGTCCCTGCGGGTCGCTTAGGCGATGCACAGGAAATCGCCAATGCTGTCGCATTTTTAGCCTCTGACGAAGCAGCCTACATCACAGGTGAAACGCTGCACGTCAATGGCGGAATGTACATGGTCTGATAAATCACGAAATCATTTGCTTTATTTGCGGTTAAAACCGCAAAATAACGCAAAATCGTGGTTCGACCAGCCGGGATTTTGTTGCATCTTTTTCACCATTTTATACACTACGAAAACCATCGCGAAAGCGAGTTTTGATAGGAAATTAAATAGTATGAGCGATATCGAACAACGCGTTAAGAAAATCATCAGTGAGCAGCTGGGTGTGAAAGAGGAAGAAGTCACCAACTCTGCATCTTTCGTAGAAGACCTGGGTGCCGATTCTCTTGATACCGTTGAGCTGGTGATGGCTCTGGAAGAAGAGTTTGATACTGAGATTCCAGACGAAGAAGCTGAGAAAATCACTACCGTTCAGGCAGCGATCGACTATATCAATAGCCATAAAGGCTAATGAATATCTTCAGGCGGTCGCTCGACCGCCTGATTTTTTTGTTTGTCCCACATAGTTCCCTATTTCCCCTCCCTGGAGGACGAACGTGTCTAAGCGTCGTGTAGTTGTGACTGGTCTTGGCATGTTGTCTCCTGTCGGCAATACCGTAGAGTCTACCTGGAGTGCTCTCCTTGCCGGTCAGAGCGGCATTACCCTGATCGACCATTTTGATACCAGTGCTTATGCAACGCGTTTTGCAGGTCTGGTAAGAGGTTTTAATTGTGATGACTACATCTCGCGCAAAGATCAGCGCAAGATGGATGCCTTCATCCAGTACGGCATTGTAGCCGGTATGCAGGCCATGCAGGACAGTGGTCTGGTTGTCACCGACGAAAATGCAGGCCGTGTTGGCGCGGCAATTGGCTCCGGCATCGGTGGTTTAGGTCTGATTGAAGAGAATCATACTTCACTGGTCAACGGCGGTCCGCGCAAAATCAGCCCATTCTTTGTGCCTTCAACCATCGTTAACATGGTGGCGGGGCATCTCAGCATCATGTATGGCCTGAAAGGTCCAAGCATCTCTATCGCGACAGCCTGTACCTCTGGTGTGCACAACATCGGTCATGCTGCACGTATCATCGCTTATAACGATGCTGACGTGATGCTGGCGGGTGGCGCAGAGAAAGCCAGTACGCCATTAGGCGTGGGTGGTTTTGGTGCAGCACGTGCCCTCTCAACCCGAAACGAAAACCCGCAAGCGGCCAGCCGCCCGTGGGATAAAGATCGCGACGGTTTTGTGCTGGGTGACGGTGCCGGCATTGTGGTACTCGAAGAGTACGAGCATGCGAAGAAGCGTGGCGCAAAAATCTACGCTGAAATTGTAGGTTTTGGTATGAGCAGCGATGCCTACCACATGACTTCACCACCAGAAGATGGTTCAGGTGCCGCGGCGGCCATGATCAATGCGCTGCGCGATGCCCAAATGACGCCAGAGCAGATTGGCTATGTCAACGCGCACGGTACCTCCACGCCAGCGGGTGATAAAGCGGAAGCGCAGGCGGTGAAATCGGTCTTCGGGGCAGCGGCCAGCAGTGTGATGGTCAGCTCAACCAAATCAATGACCGGGCACTTGCTGGGTGCCGCAGGCGCTGTTGAAGCGATTTACTCGATTCTGGCACTGCGCGACCAGGCTGTTCCTCCGACTATCAATCTCGACAATCCGGATGAGGGCTGCGATCTTGACTTCGTACCTCACACCGCGCGTCAGGTTTCTGGTCTGGAATACACGCTGTGTAACTCTTTCGGATTCGGCGGAACCAACGGTTCATTGATTTTCCGTAAAGTGTAATCGTTGCTGATTGCTAAAAAGGCCCGCGATGCGGGCCTTTTTTTATCCTGCAAAATGCGGTGAAATCAGAGGTCACGCTCAGGAGAGAACGATGTGGATTAACGGGTTCAGACAATCGACAGTGGCCGCCAGCGACCGCGCACTGCAGTTCGGCGATGGCTGTTTTACTACCGCCGCCGTGCGTCAGGGTAAAATTGTGATGCTGGAAAGCCATATTCAGCGCCTTAAAGAGGGCTGTGAGCGGTTATGGATCGCTGGCGTCGACTGGCATCAGCTTGAGACCGAGATGAAGCAGGCCGCTTATGAACAAACCCAGGCGGTGCTGAAAGTGATTATCAGCGCGGGCAGCGGCGGGCGGGGTTACAGCCGTCGCGGCTGTGGTGAACCTGTGCGAATCGTCTCTCTGACCGCCTGGCCACAACACTACACCGATATACAGCAGCGTGGTGCCCGACTCCGGCTTAGTCCGATTCGTCTGGCGCGAAACCCGCAATTTGCCGGTATCAAGCACCTGAACCGCGTGGAGCAGGTGATGATCCGGGCTCATCTTGACCAGACAGACGCCGACGAGGCGCTGGTGCTTGACACTGAAGGTTGGGTGGTGGAATGCTGTGCGGCCAATTTATTCTGGCGTCAGGGCACGCAGATTTTCACGCCCGATCTCTCGGCATCGGGTGTCGATGGCATTATGCGGCGGAGTCTTATGGCGCAACTTGCTGCAGCAGGTCAGGCTTGCCAGATAGTGAAAAGCGAACCGGCGCAACTGCTGGCCGCCGATGAAGTGGTGATATGTAACGCGCTGATGCCGGTTCTGCCGGTCCGACAGATAGAAGCGGTGCAGTTTACTGAGCGCTCGCTGTTTAAGCAGCTGCTGGCAAGCTGTGAACAAATAATGGATGCATCATGATTCGAAGTAAAAAGATTCTCGTCAGCCTGCTGGCAATCGTCGTTCTCGCAGCGGTGCTGAGTTACTGGCAGGTTAAGCAGATTGCTGCCACCCCATTGACGCTGAAACAGGAAACGATTTATACGCTGCCTGCCGGCACGGGGCGGGTTGCGCTTGAAGCGCAGCTGGAAGAGCAGAAAATTATTCCCCACAGTATCTGGTTTGGTGCGCTGCTGCGTCTGGAGCCGGAACTGGCGACCTTTAAGGCGGGCACTTATCGCCTTGAGCCAACCATGACCGTACGCTCGCTGTTACAGCTGCTGGCCAGCGGCAAAGAGGCGCAATTCCCGGTGCGGTTCGTCGAAGGTCAGCGGCTCAAAGAGTGGCTGAGTGAACTGCGTAAAGCGCCCTACATCCGGCACACCCTGAAAGACGATCAGTTCGCCACCCTGGCCAGCGCACTCAAGGTGGAGCCTGAACAACTGGAAGGCAACTTCTTCCCGGATACCTATCTCTACACGGCGAACACCACCGATATGGCGCTGTTGCAGCGGGCGCATGATCGGATGAAAAAGACCATTGATGCGGTGTGGCAGGGACGGGCGGACAATCTGCCCTATAAAACGCCACAGGATATGGTGACGATGGCCTCCATCATTGAGAAAGAGACCGGTGTCAGCGAAGAGCGCGCACGTGTCGCCTCGGTGTTTATTAATCGCCTGCGCACGGGAATGCGGTTGCAGACCGATCCCACCGTCATCTATGGCATGGGTGACAGTTATAACGGCACGCTGACCCGCAAAGATCTTGAAACCGCCAGCGCGTACAATACTTACACGATTAACGGGCTGCCGCCTGGCCCGATTGCCATGCCGGGCAAAGCGTCCCTTCAGGCAGCAGCGCATCCTGAAAAAACGAACTACCTCTACTTCGTTGCAGACGGGAAGGGTGGACATACGTTCACCACCAACCTTGCCAGCCATAACAAAGCGGTGCAGATTTACCGGCAGACACTGAAGGAAAAAAATGAACAGTAAGTTTATCGTCATTGAAGGCCTGGAAGGCGCCGGAAAGACCACTGCGCGTGATGCTATTGTTGCCACGCTGCGCGCCCGGGGCATCAACGATCTGGTCTTTACCCGTGAACCGGGCGGCACGCCGCTGGCAGAACAGCTGCGGACACTGGTCAAGCAGGGGATTGAGGGTGAGCAGGTTACGGATAAAGCAGAGCTGCTGATGCTCTATGCAGCGCGCGTTCAGCTGGTGGAGACCGTCATCAAACCTGCGCTGGCTCGCGGTGCCTGGGTGATTGGCGATCGACACGATCTCTCTTCTCAGGCTTACCAGGGCGGCGGTCGGGGACTCGACAGTGAACTGATGCAGACGCTGCGTGATGCTGTCTTAGGCGATTTCCGTCCCGACCTGACGCTCTATCTGGATGTGACACCTGATATTGGTCTCCAGCGTGCCCGTGCACGTGGCGAGCTGGATCGTATTGAGCAGGAGTCATTGCGCTTCTTTGAGCGCACCCGCGCGCGCTATCTGACGCTGGCAGCAGACGATCCCACCATTCTTACCATTGATGCCACTCAGTCGCTGGAAGAAGTGACCGCGTCACTTAAAGCGACGCTGGATAGCTGGCTGGCGGAGCAGGCATGATGAACTGGTATCCGTGGCTGAATCAGCCTTACCGTCAGGTGATCAGTCAGCACCAGGAAAATCGCGCGCACCATGCGCTGATGATCCAGGCGATGGCGGGCATGGGCGATGAGGCACTGGTCTGGGGAATGAGCCGCTGGCTGATGTGCCAGCAGCGGGATGGCCTGAAAAGTTGCGGAGAGTGCCACGGTTGTCAGCTGATGCAGGCCAACACCCATCCTGACTGGTATCGGCTTGAGGCAGAGAAGGGCAAAAGTACCCTGGGCATTGATGCGGTGCGTCAGGTGACGGAAAAGATGTATCACTTTGGTCAGCAGGGCGGCGCGAAAGTGGTCTGGCTGCCAGATGCTGCGCAGCTTTCGGAAGCCGCAGCTAACGCACTGCTGAAAACCCTTGAAGAGCCGCCTGCCAACAGCTGGTTCTTCCTCAGCAGCCGTGACCCCTCACGCCTTTTGGCCACGCTGCGCAGCCGCTGCATGACGCTTCATCTGACACCGCCGGACGAAGGACAAAGTCTGCTTTGGCTGAAGAAGCAATCCTCCCACGATGAACAGATGCTGCTGGCGGCGTTGCGCCTGGGCGCGGGCGCACCCGGTGCGGCACTGAGCCTGCTGGAGACCGGACCGTGGCAAGCCCGTCAGAAGCTCTGTGATGCGCTGCCCGCTGCGTTACAGCAGGACATCCTGCAACTGCTGCCTGCACTGAACGCGGACGACGCGGCCGCACGCATCGGCTGGCTGCTCTCGTTATTGCTGGATGCCATGAAATGGCAGCAAAATGCGGGACAATGGCTGAGTAATATTGATCGCCAGGATGTGGTGCAGCTCCTGGCCGGTTACTTTTCCGCCAGTGCGCTCAACAGCAGCACCCAGGCATGGATGCGCTGTCGTGAGCAGTTACTGCATGTGGCGTCAGTCAATCGCGAATTATTGCTGACCGATCAGCTCCTGAGCTGGGCGGACCTACAGAAGCCCACGCTGGTCGGCTAAACCTACCTGAGAGTAATTATGTTTATTGTTGATTCCCATTGCCATCTTGATGGCCTGGATTATGAAAAGCACCACCGTGACCTTGATGATGTGATCGCTAAAGCAGCAGCGCGTGATGTGAAATTTATGCTGGCTATTGCCACCACGCTGCCGGGTTTTCACACCCTGAAAAGTCTGGTTGGCGATCGAAAAAACATTGCGCTCTCCTGCGGCGTGCATCCGCTGAATCAGGAAGAGGCCTATGACGTTGAGGAGTTTCGCCGGCTCTCTGCCGATCCTCAGGTCGTGGCTCTGGGTGAAACCGGGCTGGATTATCACTATCAGCCAGAGACCAAAGATCAGCAGCAGCGCTCATTCCGGGAACATATCCGTACCGGCATCGCGCTGAATAAACCGATTATTGTTCATACCCGGGATGCACGCGAAGATACGCTGGCGATTTTGCGTGAAGAGCAGGTCGAGCGTTGTGGCGGCGTGCTGCATTGCTTCACCGAGGATCAGCCCACCGCCGCAAAGCTGCTGGATATGGGCTTTTACATCTCATTTTCCGGTATTGTCACCTTCCGCAATGCTGAACAGTTACGCGAAGCTGCGCGTTATGTGCCGCTGGACAGGATGCTGGTGGAAACGGATTCACCTTATCTGGCACCCGTGCCGTATCGCGGTAAAGAGAATCAGCCCGCTTATACGCGCGATGTTGCCGAATATCTGGCCGTATTAAAAGGCGTGGATATGGAAACGCTGGCCGCTGCCACCACTCAAAACTTTTCAACGCTGTTTCATATCCCCATGAGTAAGCTGGGCGGATAACCGTCTTTTATTTCACTCTCTGTAATTAATCTGCAACCTGCTTATATGACCCTGTCTATTCAGCCAGGGTCAGCTTTTTATCGTCGATTACTCGTGCGGATCAGTCAGAAATTTCGTAAAGTGCGCGGCTCTGTTTGTTGAAACGTGATAGCCGTCAAAGTAACAATTCGGGATTTATTTTACCCTTCGTAATAAATCAAAAGGCGGTCACCGCCAGCCCGGCAAAGAATCCTCCCTCTTTGCCACGCGCTCTGCGCAAATATGCACTCATACTCAGGAGCTTCACGCTATGTTCAAAAATGCTTTTGCCAACCTTCAAAAGGTCGGTAAATCGCTGATGCTGCCGGTATCGGTTCTGCCGATTGCCGGTATTTTGTTAGGGGTCGGTTCAGCCAATTTCAGCTGGTTACCAGCAGTGGTTTCCCATGTAATGGCAGAAGCGGGTGGATCGGTGTTCGCCAACATGCCACTGATTTTTGCTATCGGCGTGGCGCTGGGCTTTACTAACAACGACGGCGTTTCGGCACTGGCCGCCGTTGTCGCGTATGGCATCATGGTGAAAACCATGGCGGTCGTTGCACCGCTGGTGCTGCATCTGCCAGCGGCAGAGATCGAGGCGAAACACCTCGCCGATACCGGGGTGCTGGGCGGTATCATCGCCGGTTCCATCGCCGCTTACATGTTCAACCGCTTCTACCGCATCAAGCTGCCAGAATATCTGGGCTTCTTTGCCGGTAAACGCTTTGTGCCGATTATCTCTGGCCTGGCGGCGATTGTGCTGGGTGTGCTGCTCTCCTTTATCTGGCCACCCGTCGGTGCTGCGATTCAGGAGTTCTCACAGTGGGCGGCCTATCAGAACCCGGTTGTTGCCTTTGGTATCTACGGCGTTGTTGAGCGCGCGCTGGTGCCATTTGGTCTGCATCACATCTGGAACGTACCTTTCCAGATGCAGATTGGTGAATATACCAATGCGGCAGGTCAGGTATTCCACGGCGACATCCCACGTTACATGGCAGGTGACCCGACCGCAGGTAAACTCTCAGGTGGCTTCCTGTTCAAAATGTACGGTCTGCCAGCGGCCGCGATTGCTATCTGGCATTCAGCGAAACCTGAAAACCGTGCCAAAGTTGGCGGCATCATGATCTCTGCTGCGCTGACCTCATTCCTGACCGGTATCACCGAACCGATTGAATTCTCATTCATGTTCGTGGCGCCGATTCTGTATGTGATCCATGCGCTGCTGGCAGGTCTGGCCTTCCCAATCTGTATCCTGCTCGGAATGCGTGATGGCACCAGCTTCTCACACGGTCTGATCGACTTCATCGTGCTGAGCGGCAACAGCAGCAAAATCTGGTTGTTCCCGATTATCGGCATCATCTACGGCCTGGTTTACTACACCGTATTCCGCGTTCTGATTGCGAAACTGGATCTGAAAACGCCTGGCCGTGAAGAGAGCAGCAGCAGCGAGCAGTCTACCGCGACCGGAACGGAGATGGCGGGCAAACTGGTAGCTGCGTTTGGTGGTAAAGAGAACATCACCAACCTGGATGCCTGTATCACCCGTTTACGTGTCAGCGTTGCTGATGTAGCGAAAGTGGATCAGTCTGAACTGAAAAACCTCGGCGCTCGTGGCGTGGTGGTTGCGGGTTCCGGTGTACAGGCAATTTTCGGAACCAAATCCGATAACCTGAAAACCGATATGGATGATTACATCCGCAGCATGTAATCATTAAGAGATGAAAAAGCCCCGCTAAGCGGGGCTTTTTTTTGGCCAGGACTCAGAGGTAAACACGCAGATACTCAGTCAGACAGAGCAGGGCCATCGCCTGACCGTACGGCATGGAGGTCAGAGGAACCGTGCGGTAATAGTCCAGGTCACTGCCCATTGCAGTACCAAAAGAGACCTGCATCAGCTCACCATCTTCATCAATATTGGCAATTACGCCGCGCAGCGCTTTTTCTGCCACCTCACGATACGCAGCGGGCAGATAACGCTTGCGCACCGCTTTCAGGATGCCATAGGCAAACCCGGCGGTGGCAGACGCTTCCGGATAGCTGTGCGGATCATCGAGCAGGGTGTGCCACAATCCGCTGCTGTGCTGACAGGCCTTCAACGCGTTGACCTGGCTCTCCAGCACCTGCTGCAGAAAGCGACGGGTCGCGTGATGTTCAGGCCAGTTCATCATCTCCAGGAAGTCGGGAATGACAATCGTCACCCAGCTGTTGCCGCGCGCCCAGCGCGCATTGGCGAAGTTATGGCGGCCATCAAAGTTCCAGCCGTGAAACCATAAGCCGGTTTCGCGATCCATCAGATACTGGGTATGCAGCAGAAACTGATAGCTCGCTTCTTCAACCCACTCATCGCGCTTCAGCAACTGACCAATTTTAGCCAGCGCCATTACGCTCATCATCAGCGTATCGTCCCAGAGCTGCTGGGTGTTCTCATTGTTGTAGACAATATGCTGCAGGCCGCCCTGTTCAGTACGCGGCATTTCATACATGACCCATTCTGCCCAGCGCTCCAGCACCGGCACCCAGGCCGGGTTTCTGGTCTCTTCGTAACGATAAGCCAGCGTCAGAAAGGGGCACACGGTATTCACGTTTTTGGTCGGCGTGCCTTCCGCCAGACGCTGCGTAAACCACCTGTCAATGATGGCCAGCGTCTGCGCGTCACCGGTCTGCTGATAGTAGTGCAGCATGCCGTACAGGCCGATGCCGTGTGTCCATTCCCAGCCCGCCCAGCCTTTAGTATCAATCACCCGGCCATCGTCCAGCCGTAATAAAAATTCGCCTGTTTCATCCGTGATATTGACCAGATTCTGAGTCAGTTTCTGAATCAGCTGAACCAGTTCGCTGCGTGGCAGCAGATACTCAGGCTGGCACAATAACTTGCTGTGTTTAACGGGAAATACAGTCATGGTCTATTCCTGTCGTTTTAAGGTGGTGTTTAAAGAAGGGGTTAATACGGGATGTGCGGTAAGTTTTTGCGGCGCGGGCTTGTTGCGATTAAGGAAGCCAATGTTGTTATTACCCCACAGATTCTCGTAAGGCATGCCTGCCAGCGTTTCGACAATGCTCCGTGCTTCCGGGGTGAGACTTTCCGGCACGATACGGCCTGCCTCGCGCATCTTCAGCGTCTCCTGGCGCAGCACGGTGTGCGTCTGCAAATTCAGTTTAAAACGCAGTGAGACAATAAAGCCGCAGGTCAGCACGGCCACCGTGCCGATGCTGAGAATCGCCAGAATAGTGTGGCTGACGCCCGGCGCCTGCGTGGCCTGGCCAGATACAAAGCCGGAGAGCTGCAGCACGATGCCCACCAGCATGACGGCACCCGCCTGGGACGCTTTACGCGTCAGGGTCATGATGCCGGCAAATATCCCTTCACGGCGCTGACCGGTGATCACCTCATCCACATCGGCGATATAGGTGTAGGTGTTCCACGGCACATAGTTGATGCCGCCACGCCCCAGGCCTGCGACGGCAGAGATCACCAGCAGCAGAGACATGTTGTCGTTCATTCCGGTATACCAAAGACCGGCATAGGAGAGCGCGGCGAGGCCAAAGAGTATGGCGACCAGACGATAGGCAGGGGCCGGTCCCATACGGATACAGAGCGGGATCATCACCATCACAGCAATAAACTGCAAGACTGCCATTGTGCCCATCAGGCTGGAGGCAACCTGTGCACTCTGCATCAGCACAAACACCACGTACCATGTAAAGACGGCGTTAAACACATCCTGAGCAATATAGCCGCCGAGATACATGCCAAGGTGTTGCCGGAAGATACGGATACGTAAGGTTGAGGCCAGTTCGACATAGAGCCGTTTAAGACTCTGCATCAGCGTCAGCTGCTGCTTTTCCTGCTCCGCACGGCGTGATTCGGCAGAAAAGTCATCGGGGTGACGTTCCCAGGTAAAGCACCACACCAGCGTCAGTACCAGCGCGCAAATTACTGAGAACACCAGGCTGGCATAGAAAAAGGAGAGGGGATTTTCTTTGCCCAGCATGCTCAGCAAAATACCGGGTAAGAATGCGGCCAGTATCGCTGATAATTGTGCCAGACCAATTCGCGCCCCGGAAAAGCGGGTCTTCTGTTTAAAGTCGTCGGTCATTTCCGGCACCAGCGTTTCATAAGGCACCAGAATCATGGTGTAGACGATATCAAACAGCAGGTAAGTGCAGAGATACCACCAGAAACTCATGTCGCTAACCCACATCAGGCTATAACTGAAGACACAGGGTATGCCGAGCAGGATAAAGAATTTCCGGCGGCCAAAACGTTTGCCCAGCCAGGTTGAACCGAAGTTGTCGGTAAGGAAGCCCATCAGCGGGCTGACCACGGCGTCCAGCACGCGAGCGGCGGCGAAAATCAGCGTGGCCTGAATGGGGGTTAATCCACAAAAGGTCGTGTAAAAATAGAGTAACCAGGCGGCAGTCAGCGCCGTTGTGCCTGCTCCGAGAAAATCGCCAGATCCATAGGCCAGATAGTGGCCAGGACCAATTTTACGTGAGCGCATGTGTGAGGCTCCTTAATGTTATGGGGCAATTTGACCGGGTGACGCCAGACATCTCCCCCGGACTGATTAGCAAAGTAGAGCTGACGCGGCGGTTAAACCTTCGCAATCTGGCAACCAAAAGCGTTGAAGTGGCAATCAGGCAAAGAAAAGGGGGGCATAATTCTAATTTATAAAACAGCGTTTCATTTTTATGTGATGGCGGCTGCTTTATGGGTATTCATACTGGGGTTTCAGGCAGGGGAGTGAGGGGGTGCTGCAAAGGCA
This sequence comes from Pantoea sp. MT58, assembly GCF_014495885.1. Taxonomy (NCBI): domain Bacteria; kingdom Pseudomonadati; phylum Pseudomonadota; class Gammaproteobacteria; order Enterobacterales; family Erwiniaceae; genus Pantoea; species Pantoea sp. MT58. The sequence goes on along the minus strand of NZ_CP061083.1, from coordinate 2,544,802 downwards.
CGCGAACAATGCAAGAAAAGTGGTACTGAGGTTGAAAGAAAACAAATTTCTCCCGCATACTGATTGATTACGACTCAGGCTAAAGGAATTGCACCATGGCTGAAGAAACTATTTTTAGTAAAATTATCCGCCGCGAAATCCCCGCTGATGTGGTTTACCAGGACGAGCTGGTCACGGCCTTCCGTGATATTTCGCCTAAAGCACCGACGCATATTTTAATCGTGCCGAATGTGCTGATCCCCACGGTCAACGAGGTGGAAGCCGCGCACGAGCACGCGCTGGGACGCATGTTTACCACCGCGGCGAAAATCGCCCGCCAGGAAGGTATCGACCAAAATGGTTATCGTCTGATTGTGAACTGCAATCAACATGGTGGTCAGGAGGTTTATCACATTCATATGCATCTGCTGGGCGGCGAACCGCTGGGTCCGATGCTCTCTAACTGATAACGGAAACGTGCTATGCGATCCTGGCTGACTGGCCTGCCGATCCTGCTCTGCCTGACGGCTTGCAGCAGTGATAAACCGATGATCAATACGTCACAGTCACTGGTGATGGAGTCCTCTGTGCTGTCGGCAGGGATTATTACCGATGAGCCGACGCTGGATGAGAACGATGGACTCAAACGTGCCACCAGCGTGCTCTATAATCAGCGCGAAACACCGGTCGTTGTGCACTACCGTTATTACTGGTATGACGACAAAGGGCTGGAAATCACCCCGCAGGAACCGGCGCAGACCGTCACCGTTCCGGCGCAGGGCAGCATAGTCGCCGCCTCGCAAATGGGTAACCTGACTGCCAGTAAGGTTCGTCTTTATCTCTATCTTTAAGGATTTTCATCGTGATACGCAGTTTTAATCGTACCGGAACGCTTCTGATGGCGCTCATTCTGACCGGCTGTGTTGTGAAACAGCAGCAGCAGCCTGCACCGGTTGAACCGACCCAGCCCGCTGAGCCAACCCAGCCCGTTCCGCAACCTGAACCGGTGCCGCAACCTCAGCCTGTGCCGCAGCCGCCAAAACTGGTGACTATCAACTGGGATGCCACCGTGCAGCCGCTGGTGGCGCAGATGTTACAGGCCGCCAGCGCCGAGCCTGGCAGCGTGCTGCTGGTCGATCGGATCAAAAACAGCACCAATGGCTCGCTGCAAAGCGACAAAGCCACGGCAGCAATCCAGAATGCGCTGAATAATAACGGTAAATTCACCCTCGTCTCTGCAGATCAACTGGCACAGGCCAAGCAGACGCTGGGATTATCGCCGGATGACAGCCTGAACTCGCGCAGTAAAGCCATTGGCCTGGCGCGCAACCTCAACGCACAGTATGTGCTCTACAGTAACGCACGTGGCGATGTTAAAACACCGACCCTGCAGATGCAGCTGATGCTGGTTCAGACCGGCGAGATCATCTGGTCCGGCAACGGCATTGCTCAGAATTAATCCGGCATTCCAGCGGATCATTGAACAGGTCACGGGCGAACCAGACAAAGCATTGATTATGCCGCTGGCCGGTCTGACCGGACACAGCCAGAAGATTGTCAGCCCGTCCGGCACCTTTATCGTTCGGGCGACACCGCAACCGGCTATTCCCTTTGTGGACCGGCAGCGAGAATTCCGACTGTTACGAAAGTTGAGAACCACGGGGCTGGCGCCGCAGCCCGTAGCGTCACATCCTCAGGGAATTATCCTGACCTGGTGCGCGGGCGAGGCGCTGGATGCACAACGCTTCGGCGAGCAACGTCCGCAGATCGTGGCCCTTCTGAAGCAACTGCACCAGCAGCCGCTGACCGGCTATCAACTGTCGATGTTATCGCTACTGTGGGATTACTGGCAGCTTACACCTCAGCGGCATCATCGCTGGCTGCGAGCGCTCAGACGCCTGACGCAGCAGGGTGAGCCCCGGCCGCTGAGGCTTGCACCGCTGCACATGGATCTGCATGCCGGCAATGTCATACAAGGTCCCGAAGGCCTGCGTCTGATTGACTGGGAATATGCCGCCGATGGCGACGTGGCGCTGGAACTGGCGGCCGTCTGTGCCAGCGATCCGCAGCACGATGCCGACTGGCTGGCAGAGTATGCAGCGGCGATGCAGCTGCCGCTTCCCGCGCTGGTGCAGCAGGTCAGACGCTGGCAACCCTGGCTGCGTTTGCTGATGGCCAGCTGGTATCAGCTGCGTGCCAGTCAGAGTGAAAACGAAACATTACACCAGCTGGCCCGACAGAGCTGGGAACAGATTTAATCGCGTTATGCAGCTGCATAACGCCACAGGATTCAGGTTATGAGAACACATTTACCCGGCCCGCTGATGCTTGACGTTGAGGGCTATGAACTGGATGGCGAAGAGCGCGACATCCTGAAGCACCCGCTGGTCGGCGGCTTAATTTTATTTGCCCGAAATTATCACGACCCGGCTCAGCTGGCAGAGCTGGTGCGGCAGATCCGCGCGGCCTCTCACTCCCGGCTGGTGGTTGCGGTGGACCAGGAGGGCGGTCGCGTTCAGCGTTTCCGTGACGGCTTTACTCAACTGCCCGCGATGCAATCCTTCGCCGCGCTTCACGATGCAGACACCGCAGGTGAGATGGCGCAGCAGGCGGGCTGGCAGATGGCGGCCGAAATGATCGCGATGGATATCGATATCAGCTTTGCGCCGGTGCTCGACATTGGTCATATCAGCGCTGCCATCGGCGACCGCTCTTTCCACGCCAATCCGGCCATTGCTCTTGCTGTTGCCCGCCGCTTTATTGCGGGGATGCACGAGGCGGGCATGAAGACCACAGGTAAACATTTCCCGGGGCATGGTGCGGTCAGCGCCGATTCGCATAAAGAGACGCCACGGGATCCGCGCGACGAAAAAACGCTCCGTGAGCATGACATGGCGATCTTCAGCAAGCTGATCACCGAGCAGGCGCTGGATGCCATCATGCCTGCTCACGTCATCTACACCGACGTTGATCCGCTGCCCGCCAGCGGCTCGCCATACTGGCTGAAAACCGTGTTGCGCGAGCAACTGGGCTTTAATGGCGTGATTTTCTCCGACGATTTGTCGATGGAGGGCGCCGCCGTGATGGGAAGCTATTCTGAGCGGGCGCAGCAGTCCCTTTCTGCCGGTTGCGACATGATTCTGGTCTGCAATCAGCGCCAGGGAGCCATCAGTGTGCTGGATAACCTGATCCCGGTCGGGTCAGAGCGCGTGACGCAGCTGTATCATCAGGGCAGGTTTACCCGCGGTGAGCTGCAGGCTACGCATCGCTGGAAATCCAATGCCCAGCAACTGAGTGCGCTTCAGGAACGCTGGCTGGCTCACAAGGCGTCGTGGTAAGCAGTGACTGCCCGGCGCTATCTCAACCCTGAGGATTATTATGATCATTTATCTGCACGGTTTTGATTCCAACAGTCCGGGCAATCACGAAAAGGTGCTGCAACTGCAATTTATCGATCCTGACGTCAGGTTGATCAGTTACAGCACCCGCCATCCTAAACATGATATGCAGTTTCTGCTGAAAGAGACCGATAAGATGCTGACGCTGTCCGACGATGACCGCCCTCTGATTTGCGGTGTCGGGCTGGGCGGCTTCTGGTCAGAGCGCATCGGGTTTTTGTGCGGCATCCGCCAGGCGATCTTCAATCCCAACCTCTTTCCGCAGGAGAATATGGAAGGGAAGATTGACCGTCCCGAGGAGTATCAGGACATCGCCACCAAATGCGTCAGCGATTTTCGCGAGCGCAATCGTGACCGCTGTCTGACCTTCCTCTCCCGTCATGATGAGGCGCTGGACAGCCAGCGCATCGCCGACCAGCTGCATCCGTTTTATGACATCGTCTGGGATGAGACAGAAGGGCACAAATTCAAAAACATATCCCCACACCTTCAGCGGATAAAATCTTTTAAAACATCAGGTTAAACATGTCAGGCACCGCAAGGTGCCTGTTTTCGTTACGTAATTATCTGAGTTTTATTTCTCCGCTTTGATGTATATCAATATTCTTATGTTCTCCTCTTCCCGCCATGCTATTCTGGCCGCAGATTGCGATTTTAACTTCGCCAACCCTATGTTTCTTAAGGTTTAATTTAACCTTTGGTTAACTTTTGGTTCACAATTTGAGGGGGTCTTTGTTGACTACGTCTGTTAAGAGAATTGTTATTGTCGGCGGGGGAGCGGGCGGCCTGGAAATGGCGACGCAATTGGGCCATAAACTGGGTCGTAAAAAGAAAGCCGAAATTATCCTGGTTGATCGTAACCATAGCCATTTGTGGAAGCCGCTGCTGCACGAAGTGGCCACGGGTTCGATGGATGAAGGCATTGACGCACTGAGCTATCTGGCCCATGCCCGCAACCACGGTTTTGAGTTCCAGTTGGGTTCGCTCACCGATATCGATCGCAGCCGCAAAGTGATCCGCCTGGCCGAAGTGCTGAACGCACAGGGCGAAGTGCTGGTGCCACAGCGTGAAGTGGCCTACGACCAGCTGGTCATGGCGCTGGGCAGCACCTCCAATGATTTCGGAACGCCGGGTGTCAAAGATCACTGCATCTTCCTGGATAATCCACATCAGGCGCGTCGTTTCCACAACGAAATGCTCAACCTGTTCCTGAAATTCTCTGCCAGCGAAGGCAAGGTCGAGAAAGTGAACATCGCTATCGTGGGCGGCGGCGCAACAGGCGTTGAGCTGTCAGCGGAGCTGCACAACGCGGTGAAACAGCTGCACAGCTACGGCTTCAAAGGCCTCGGACGCGAAGCGCTGAACGTGACGCTGGTGGAGGCGGGCGAACGTATTCTGCCTGCACTCCCACCGCGCATCTCTGCTGCTGCGCACCAGGAGCTGACCAAACTGGGCGTGCGCGTTCTGACGCAGACCATGGTCACCAGCGCTGAGCGTAATGGCCTGAATACCAAAGGCGGCGAGTTTATCGAAGCCGACCTGATGGTCTGGGCAGCAGGGATCAAAGCGCCTGACTTCCTGAAAGAGATTGGCGGACTGGAAACCAACCGTATCAACCAGCTGGTGGTGAAAGAGACCTTGCAGACCACGCTGGACGATGACATTTACGCCATTGGCGACTGTGCCTCCTGCGCCCTGCCGGGCGGCGGTTTTGTTCCGCCACGTGCCCAGTCGGCGCACCAGATGGCCTCACGCGCGATGGAAAACATCCTGGCGCAGCGTCACGGTAAACCGCTGAAAGCCTATGTCTATAAAGACCATGGCTCGCTGGTGTCGCTTTCCCGCTTCAGTACGGTCGGCAGCCTGATGGGTAACCTGATGCGTGGCTCGATGATGGTGGAAGGGCGTATTGCACGCTTTGTCTACATCTCACTCTACCGTATGCACCAGGTCGCGCTGCACGGCTACTTTAAAACTGGCCTGATGATGCTGGTGGGCAGCATTAACCGGGTGATCCGTCCCCGGCTTAAGCTGCACTAAGCAAGCGTAATCAGTCTGGTCAAGGCTAAGCCTCCTCGATATTGAGGGGGCTTTTTTTTTGCGCCAGACTGGTGGGGAGTCGCGGCTGGCGGACAGCCGTGCAACGGTTTATTCGTCGCGCTGGAGCCCCGTTCAGTCAGCTATGCCGCGCGAACCCTGAGGCGTCAGCGTGAATGGGATATCACCAGTCTGACTGGTTTACAGCCGCTTATTGTTCCTGCGAATCGGCTCACTGTATCGAATCTGACAGGGTTCATGTGTCAATATGATCAGGGCGTAGCGCCAATATTGGTCATCTCTTAATGTATTGAATTTGAAGTGATTAAAGTAAATTCTGGTGTCGATTACTTCTGGCTTACATCTCATCAGAACTCTCCTAAAAACTGGCCCTGATAGCAAAGTGACCAATTTCCTCCATTTATCTGATGTTGCATTTTCGGTCCATCTGTAAAACTTCATCTCAACAAACACGGCGCGTCGCGCACGCCGGTTATACCTCAGTTAACGAGGATGCTTTAACAGCAGGATTGCGCGGTAACACTTTTCAGGAGGAACTTCCTGTGAATAAATCAATGTTAGCGGGTATCGGTATTGGTGTGGCAGCAGCGCTGGGTGTTGCAGCCGTAGCAGGCATGAATGTGTTTGATCGCGGTCCTCAATACGCTCAGGTACTCTCTGCAACACCAATCAAAGAGAGCATCAAACAGCCACGTCAGGAGTGCCGGAACGTCACACTGACCCACCGTCGGGCCGTACAGGATGAAAACCGTCTTGCTGGCTCTGTATTAGGTGCAGTGGCAGGTGGGGTGCTGGGTCACCAGTTTGGTGGCGGTCGCGGCAGGGATGTGGCGACAGTAGCGGGTGCGGTAGCGGGCGGTTATGCCGGTAATCAGGTCCAGGGTGGACTGCAGGATCGGGATACCTACACCACAACCGAACAGCGCTGCAAAACAGTTTATGATAAACAAGAGAAAAAACTGGGATATGACGTGACCTATAAAATAGGCGATCAGCAGGGTAAAATCCGCATGGAAAATGACCCCGGCACGCGTATTCCTCTGGATCGCAATGGTCAGCTGGTTCTCAACGGCGACCAGGCGTAATTGGGCAAAGCTTTGCTGCACTCGCGGCCACACAGCACGACGTAATAGTGAAATAATGAAAAAGGCGCATCGTATGATGCGCCTTTTTTTATCGCCATTTCCCGCGCTTTACCGATTAGCTCAGTAGCGCGCGGGCAGAGGTGTTACGCCTGATGCTCAGCCAGTTGTGAAACAAAGCCCTGCACCCACTCCATGCGAATCTTTCTTTCCGACAGCTCGCGGGTAAACCGCAGGCGTGTCGGGCCATCCAGCTTCCACTGCTGTGGCTCTTTCTGCAACAGGCCGATCAGCCATGCTGGATCCACATTGTTCTTCGGCGCAAAATCGAAATAACCGCCTTTGTCGCTGGCTTCGATCTTACGCAGACCGACAGCACGGGCCTTCAGACGGATAATCGCCACGTCCAGCAGATTTCGGGCTGGATCGGGCAGCAGGCCAAATCGGTCGATCATCTCCACTTTCAGCTCCTGTAATTCCTCTTCAACCTCTGCACTGGCGATGCGCTTATAGAGCGAAAGACGGGTGCTGACATCCGGGATAAACGTCTCTGGCAGCAGGGCGGGCATCCGCAGCTCTACCTCTGTCTGATTACTGGTGAGATCTTCCAGTGACGGCTCGCGACCCGCTTTTAGCGCGTCGACCGCATTCTCCAGCAGTTCCATATAGAGTGTGAAGCCCAGCGTCTCCATCTGTCCGCTCTGCTCATCACCCAGTAGCTCGCCGGCACCGCGAATCTCCAGGTCGTGCGTAGCCAGCGCAAAACCGGCTCCCAGATCTTCCAGAGAGGCGATCGCTTCCAGTCGCTTATGTGCATCGGCGGTCATCGATTTTGGATGCGGCGTTAACAGCCAGGCATAAGCCTGATGATGCGAACGGCCAACGCGACCACGCAGCTGATGCAGCTGTGCCAGACCAAAGTGATCGGCCCGCTCAATGATGATGGTATTGGCAGTCGGAATGTCGATACCGGTTTCGATAATGGTGGTACAGACCAGCACGTTAAAACGCTGATGATGGAAATCGTTCATCACCCGTTCCAGATCGCGCTCACGCATCTGGCCATGACCAATCGCCACACGCGCTTCCGGCACCAGTTCGCTGAGACGCTGCGCCGCTTTCTCAATATTTTCAACGTCGTTGTAAAGATAGTAGACCTGTCCGCCACGCAGAACTTCACGCAGGATCGCTTCACGGATCACCAGATCGTCAAATTCACGCACAAAGGTTTTTACCGCTAAACGGCGGGCAGGCGGTGTGGCGATAATCGAGAGATCGCGCATGCCGCTCATGGCCATATTCAGCGTACGCGGGATCGGCGTGGCGGTCAGGGTCAGAATGTCCACATCGGCACGCATCGCCTTGATGCGCTCTTTGTGACGCACTCCGAAGCGGTGCTCTTCATCAACAATCAGCAGGCCGAGATCGTGCCATTTGAGATCGCTCATCAGCAGCTTATGGGTGCCGATTAAAATGTCAATCTTGCCGTCACTGGCCTGTTCCAGCACCTGTGCCTGCTCTTTGGCGGTACGGAAACGGGAGAGCATCTCAATGCGGACCGGCCAGTTGGCGAAGCGATCGCGGAAGTTATCGTAGTGCTGCTGTGCCAGCAGGGTGGTCGGCACCAGCACGGCCACCTGTTTATGGTTCTCAATCGCCAGAAACGCCGCGCGCATTGCCACTTCGGTTTTACCGAAGCCGACGTCGCCGCACACCAGGCGGTCCATGGCCAGCGGCTGGCACATATCACTCAGCACCGCATTGATTGCCTGCGCCTGGTCCGGTGTGGTTTCAAAGGGGAAGCTTTCGCAGAACAGCTGATACTGTTCACGATTATGCTTAAAGGCAAAGCCGGATTTGGCGGCGCGCTGGGCATAGATATCCAGCAGTTCCGCCGCCACATCACGCACTTTCTCAGCCGCTTTCTGCCGGGCGCGTGACCAGGCATCGCTGCCCAGTTTATGCAGTGGGGCGTTATCGTCCGCGCCACCCGCGTAGCGACTGATCAGGTGCAGCGACGAAACCGGCACATAGAGTTTGGCGTCATTGGCGTAAGAGAGCATCAGGTATTCTGCCTGAATACCACCCGCTTCCAGCGTCGTCAGGCCGATATAACGACCGACACCGTGCTCCAGATGCACCACCGGCTGGCCGGGGCTCAGCTCCGCCAGGTTACGGATCAGAATGTCCGGATTGATAGTGCGACGGGTATCCTGACGGCGACGGCTGACGCGTTCGCCCAGCAGATCGCTTTCGCAAATCAGTGCCCGGTTACCCTGGGTATCAATGAAACCGCGCTCGCTGGCGCCAATCATCAGACTGAAACGATCGTCGACAGTTTCATCGAAACGATGTACCGGCTGAGGGCGCAGTTTAATCCGGGCCAGCAGTTCCTGCAGGGTCTCGCGGCGGCCTTCGCTTTCAACCGAGAAGACGACAGCACCGCTGAAGGTTTCAATAAACTGACGCAGATGGTCGAGCGGCGCTTTCGCCTGCGCCTGAACGGCAAGGTCGGGCAGCGGGGTGTAACCGAGATTGGTATTCGCCGCTTTGTCGGGCAGCACTTCATTGGTCATCTGAATGCGTGGCCAGGCTTTCAACTCACCCATCAGGGCATCTGGACGCAGCCACAGGGTAACCGGCTCCAGCAGCGGACGCATCGGGTCAACGCGGCGGTTCTCATAACGCGCCTCAGCATCCTGCCAGAAGCGGCGGGCGCTGCCTTCCAGATCGCCACAGTTCACAATCAGGGTGTTATCAGGCAGATAGCTGAACAGGCTGGGTAACGGCTGTTCAAAAAAGAGCGGCTGCCAGTATTCGATGCCCGCAGGCAGCGTGCCTTTACTTACCTGCTGATAGACATGCTCCGACTCGCGGCGCACATCAAAAATTTCGCGCCAGCGGCTGCGAAACAGCTCAATAGCCGCTTTGTCGCTGGGAAACTCATGGGCCGGCAGCAGGTTAATTTCCGTGACGGCTTCCAGCGTGCGCTGACTGTCGACGTCGAACAGGCGCAGGCTGTCGATCTCATCATCGAAAAAGTCGATGCGATAAGGCTGATCGCTGCCCATCGGGAACAGGTCGAGCAGGGCGCCGCGCGTGGCGTATTCACCGTGCTCCATCACCTGATCGACATGGCGATAACCGGCCTGCTCAAGCTGGTCGCGAAGCCGGTCGCGTGACAGTTTTTGTCCCTGCTTCATCACCAGCGCATGGCCATGCAGGAAACTGTGCGGGCAGACGCGCTGCATCAGGGTGTTGACCGGCATGATCAGCATACCGCGCTGCATCACCGGCAGCTGGTAGAGTGTCGACAGGCGCGCGGAGATAATATCCTGATGCGGCGAGAAGCTGTCGTAGGGGAGTGTCTCCCAGTCAGCGAGGTGCGTCACCGGCAGATCGGTAAACTGACGGATCTCATCCAGCAGACGCAGGGCGGTTTGGGTATCGGGGGTAATCATCAATACCGGACCCGCATGGTGTTCGGTAATGCTGGCACACTCCACCGCGTGCGCTGCGCCTATAATCTGGCCAAGCTGACGGTGGTCGCCGGATTTAACGGGCAGGGTATAACGAGTCTGTTCGGGCATGGGATCTCGGGGTTGCTCCATTTTTCCAGGACGTAATCATTCCATATTATGTCAGGGGGATCACCTTTGCGGCACAATTTTCCTGCCGCTCCGCGCTGAATCCAGGGATTGGTCAGCCATTACCTGGCGTCAGCGGTAATGCAGCGGATAGAGAGAGAATAGACGGAGTCTGGCGAGGCAACATAAAAAACCGCCGTCGCTATGCAGCGACGGGGTTAAGCGGGCATTTTATTTTATGGATTGCTGTGTGTAATGCATGCGTGGGCGGTCGATATTTGCCCAGGATAGTTCCTGCTCAGGATGGTAGCTGAGGTTGCCGTCGTCCCACTTTACGTAGTAGCCGGCGGGTGCGTTTCCCTGCTCAAAGACATTGATAATTTCGCCTCTGATCTCCCCGGATTTATGTTTGACGATACTGCCTTTGGGAAATTTCAACATGGTCGCTACCTCTACCGCTGTGCGATAAATTCACCCCTTATCCTGTTACTGATTATAGTCTACACCCCATCTGCGCTGAATAATCAGCCAATAAGCGGCGGCTTTATCGGCTATTCCGCGGCTTTGGGGCAAGAGATGACGCATCCGGATGCAACTTTGCTGCCGACTCAGAGGGTTAGAGGTTTCATAAAGCCAGCCGCTCCTTTATCATCCCACTACCTATTTTCAGGCAACGGCTTACTGGATTCCATGTATCAACCTGTCGCGCTATTTATCGGTCTGCGTTACATGCGCGGACGAGCATCGGATCGCTTCGGTCGCTTTGTCTCCTGGCTCTCAACGATTGGCATTACGCTTGGCGTGCTGGCGATGGTCACCGTGTTATCGGTGATGAACGGTTTTGAGCGTGAACTCGAAGGCAATATTCTTGGGCTGATGCCGCAGGCGCTGATTACCAGCGACAAAGGCAGTCTCAATCCCCAACAGCAACCCGCCGCCTCGCTGAATCTGCAGGGCGTTAACCGCATCGCGCCGCTGACCACCGCCAATGTGGTGCTGCAAAGCCCGCGCAGCGTCTCCGTTGGCGTAATGCTGGGCATTAATCCGGATGAAAAAGATCCGCTGACGCCGTTCCTGGTGAATACCCAGCAGAGCGTGCTGCAGCCCGGACAGTACAATGTCATTCTCGGCGAACAGCTGGCATCACAACTTGGCGTAAAACGTGGCGATCAGCTGCGTTTGATGGTGCCGTCTGTCAGCCAGTTCACGCCAATGGGGCGGGTGCCGAGTCAGCGTCTGTTTACGGTAGCGGGCACCTATGCTGCCAATAGCGAAGTCGACGGGTATCAGATTCTGGTCAATCTGCAGGATGCGTCGCGCGTCATGCGTTATCCGGCCGGGAATATTACTGGCTGGCGACTGTGGCTGGATAAACCGCTATCAGTCGACAGTCTGAGTCAGCAGACATTGCCTGCGGGCCTTATCTGGAAAGACTGGCGTGAGCGCAAAGGCGATCTTTTCCAGGCCGTGCGCATGGAGAAAAACATGATGGGCCTGCTGCTGAGCCTGATCATCGCCGTCGCAGCCTTTAACATCATCACGTCATTAGGCCTGCTGATCATGGAGAAGCAGGGCGAAGTGGCGATCCTCCAGACCCAGGGCCTGACACGCCGGCAAATCGTGGCGGTGTTTATGGTTCAGGGTGCCAGCGCCGGGATTATCGGCACGCTGCTCGGCACGCTGCTCGGCGTCCTGCTCGCCAGCCAGCTCAACAACTTAATGCCGGTAATTGGCCTGTTCCTTGATGGGGCCGCGTTGCCGGTTGATATTAATGTGTGGCAGGTGGTCACTATCGCCCTCAGCGCGATGATTGTGGCGCTGTTGTCTACGCTCTATCCTTCGTGGCGCGCTGCCGCCGTTCAACCTGCTGAGGCTTTACGTTATGAGTAACACTCCTTTGTTGCAGTGCCGCGACCTGTGCAAACGCTATCAGGAAGGCAGCGTGCAGACCGATGTGCTGCGCAATGTGGCTTTCAGCCTCCAGCCCGGTGAACTGACGGCTATCGTTGGCAGCTCAGGCTCCGGTAAAAGTACGCTGCTGCACCTGCTGGGCGGTCTGGATGCGCCGACCTCGGGTGACGTGGTGTTTGATGGTCAGTCACTGAATGCCATGTCCTCATCAGCCAAAGCCGAACTGCGTAACCGCGAGCTGGGCTTTATCTATCAGTTCCACCATCTGTTGCCGGACTTCAGTGCGCTGGAGAACGTGGCGATGCCACTGCTCATTGGCAAAACTGCGAAAGCGGAAGCGCAGGATCGCGCCCGTGAGATGCTGGCGGCAGTCGGTCTGGACCATCGCGCCACGCACCGGCCTTCTGAACTGTCAGGCGGCGAACGCCAGCGCGTGGCGATTGCCCGTGCGCTGGTCAACCGTCCTCGTCTGGTGATGGCGGATGAGCCAACCGGCAACCTGGATGCGCGCAACGCTGACGCTATTTTTGAACTGCTGGGCGAACTGAACGTGCGTCAGGGCACCGCGTTTCTGGTGGTCACGCACGATCTGATGCTGGCAAAACGCATGACGCGACAGATGGAGATGCGTGACGGTCAGTTAAGCGAGCAGCTTACTATGGCAGGAGCGCTGTAATGGGCTCGTCGTTATCCCTGTTGCTGGGCCTGCGCTTTAGCCGCGGCCGCCGTCGTGGCGGCATGGTCTCGCTGATTTCGGTGATCTCTACTATCGGGATTGCGCTGGGCGTGGCGGTGCTGATTATCGGTCTGAGCGCCATGAACGGTTTTGAGCGTGAGCTGAACAATCGCATTCTGGCGGTGGTGCCGCACGGTGAGATCGAGGCGGTCAATCAGCCGTTTCAGCACTGGCAGTCGATGATTGCCCCGATTGAAAAGGTGCCCGGCATTGCAGCGGCAGCGCCCTACGTGAACTTCACTGGCCTGATTGAGAGCGGTGCCCGGCTGGAAGCGCTGCAGGTTAAAGGCGTTGATCCCGCACAAGAGCCGCGTCTTAGCGCACTGCCACAGTTTGTCGCCAATAACGCCTGGTCCACTTTTGCCGCCGGTAAGCAGCAAATCATTCTGGGCGGCGGCATCGCGAAATCGCTGAATGTGAAGCAGGGCGACTGGATCACCATTATGATCCCCAATAACGATGGTGATAACAAACTGCTGCAGCCAAAACGTATCCGGCTTCAGGTCAGCGGTATCCTGCAATTGAGCGGCATGCTCGATCACAGTCTGGCGCTGGTGCCGCTGGCCGATGCGCAGCACTATCTGGAGATGGGTGACAGCGTGTCGGGCATCGCCCTGAAGATGACCGACCCCTTCCAGGCGGTCAAACTGGTGCGCGATGCGGGTGAGGCGACCCGCTCTTACGTCTACATCAAGAGCTGGATTGGCACTTACGGCTATATGTATCGCGACATTCAGATGATCCGCGCGATCATGTATCTGGCGATGGTGCTGGTGATTGGCGTTGCCTGTTTTAACATCGTTTCCACGCTGGTAATGGCGGTAAAAGACAAAAGCAGTGACATTGCAGTGCTGCGCACACTCGGCGCTAAAGATCGGCTAATCCGCGCCATCTTTATCTGGTACGGTTTGCTGGCGGGTCTGCTGGGCAGCGTCAGTGGCGTGGTCGTGGGCGTGCTGGTGGCGCTGAACCTGACCTCGCTGGTGCGCGGACTGGAGTCGATTACCGGCCATCATCTGCTGGCGGGGGATATTTACTTCATTGATTTCCTGCCGTCGGAATTGCACTGGATTGATGTGTTCTCAGTACTGATTACGGCGATTCTGCTGAGCCTGCTGGCGAGCTGGTATCCCGCCAGACGTGCCAGCCGCATTGACCCGGCTCGGGTATTAAGCGGTCAGTGAAAAAATGCGGCGCGAGAGGTTTTCGCGCCGCATCTGTTTAAGACCTTTGCTGTTGGGTTGTGCCCTCAGCAACCGTTACTATCGGGTGATGTTGACCCGGAATCTGTTTAGAGCGGCTCACCGCAGCCGCTACGCCAGGAGATTTTATGCGTACACCACGTCGCCGCATACGACTTGCCCGCCTGAAGAAAACCCGGAGAAAAGTGCATCAGCGCTTTCGCCAGCGCATTTTTGAGCGCGATCGTCAGGCCGAACTTGCCGCCCATCCTCAGCCGCATGTTGTGGTGCTGACCGGCGCAGGCATTTCAGCGGAGTCCGGCATCCGGACCTTCCGCGCGGCTGACGGCCTGTGGGAAGAGCACCACGTGGAAGATGTTGCAACGCCTGAAGGCTTCAGGCGCGATCCTGCGCTGGTGCAGCGCTTCTATAATGCGCGCCGCCAGCAGTTACAGGAGGCGGAGATTCAGCCCAATGCCGCTCATCTGGCGCTGGCAGAACTGGAGCAGGTGTTAGGCGACAATTTCCTGCTGGTCACGCAAAACATCGACAATCTGCATGAGCGAGCCGGAAACAGTCGGGTGCTGCACATGCACGGTGAGCTGTTAAAAGTGCGCTGTGTCACCAGCGGTCAGGTGATTGAGTGGACCGGTGATATCACGCCGGACGATCGCTGCACCTGTTGCCAGTTCCCCTCTGCACTGCGGCCGCATGTGGTGTGGTTTGGCGAAATGCCGCTGGGCATGGAGCAGATTTATCAGGCGCTGGAACAGGCGGACTACTTTATTGCTATCGGCACTTCAGGCCACGTTTATCCGGCCGCAGGTTTTGTCCATGAAGCCAAAATCCAGGGCGCGCATACCGTTGAGCTGAATCTGGAACCGAGCCAGGTGGGCAACGAATTTGCCGAGCGGCACTATGGTCTGGCGAGCGAAGTGGTGCCGGAGTTTGTGCATAAGCTGCTGCGCGGGCTTTATAAGTAAGCGGGGCGGCTATAACCGCACCCGAGGTTACAGGCAAAATCTGGCCCGATTAGCGGTGAGATCCAGCCTGCACCGGGAACACGGTCAGATCGGAAAGCCGCAAAACCGTCATCCATAACTGCCTGGCCCGCACGATGACGCACCTCATCCCTGAGGTGCGCCCGTAAACAGGCCGACGCTTACGTTATTCAAAACGCGCCCGGATTTTTGTCCCAGCCACGGGACGCTTTTCTCCTCTGACCCTGTAACCGTTGTGTTGAGTCTGCACGCTGCGGTGATTTTCTCGCCGGGTCAAACCGCCTCTTTGTTATTAACATTGCGAGGTTTACTGCAACAATCTTGTAATAAGGCGTTTATTTCGGGCTTATTGCTTTCCCAAAGGTTATCGACAGCGCTAACCTGTCTCCAGATGATTTTACGCAACGTTATAACCGCCGGGTCTGTGAATAATATCGGACGGCACTTTTAAAGGATGGGCTATGGAACAGTTACTTGAGCGCTTTTTAAGTTATGTGGCAGTTGAGACGCAGGCTAAGCCGCAGGCTCGTCAGGTCCCCAGCAGTGAAGGGCAGTGGACGCTGGCGCGTCAGCTTCAGGAAGAGCTGCTGGCGCTGGGTTTTGTCGATGTCACCCTAAGCGATCACTGCTGCGTCATGGGCACATTGCCCGCCAATGTCGACTGGCCGACGCCGGTCATCGGTTTTATCTCGCACATGGATACATCGCCTGACTTTACGGCAAAACATGTGAACCCTCAGATTATCGAAAATTATCGCGGCGGAGACATTGCCCTGGGTAATGGCAATGAGATTCTCTCGCCGGTTATGTTCCCGGTGTTACACAAGCTGATTGGACACACGCTCATTACCACCGATGGCAAAACCTTGCTGGGAGCGGACGACAAAGCGGGTATCGCCGAGATCATGACGGCGATGGCGCACCTGGCAAACAGCGACACGCCGCACGGTGCGATCCGCGTCGCCTTTACGCCCGATGAAGAGATTGGTCGTGGCACCTCACATTTTGATGTGGACGCGTTCGCGGCTGACTGGGCCTACACCATTGATGGCAGCGATCTGGGCGAGTTCGAGTATGAGAACTTCAATGCCGCCTCCGCCACCGTCAAAATTGTCGGTAATAACGTGCACCCGGGCTCCGCAAAAGGCGTGATGGTCAATGCGCTGGAGCTGGCAAATCAGTTCCATGCTGCCGTTCCGGCCAGTGAAAAACCGCAATATACCGACGGCTATGAGGGCTTCTATCATCTGCATCAGATCAAAGGCAGTGTAGAACACGCTGAGATGCTCTATATCATTCGTGACTTCGAAACAGAGAGTTTTGAACAGCGTAAACAGACGCTGCTGCAGATTGCAGCGGAGATTAACAAAACGTTGCACCCGGACTGCTCCGTCACGGTTGAGATCACTAACAGCTATCGCAACATGCGTGAAAAGGTCGAGCCGTTCCCGCACATTATCGACCTGGCTTTACAGGCGATGCGTGACTGTGACATTGAACCGGTGGTGAAACCGATTCGCGGTGGTACAGATGGCTCGTCACTGT
Source organism: Pantoea sp. MT58 (assembly GCF_014495885.1). Taxonomy (NCBI): domain Bacteria; kingdom Pseudomonadati; phylum Pseudomonadota; class Gammaproteobacteria; order Enterobacterales; family Erwiniaceae; genus Pantoea; species Pantoea sp. MT58. The sequence continues at coordinate 2,528,324 of NZ_CP061083.1, read as the reverse complement.
CGTGGAAAGGGTTGCCTTGCCCGAATATTTTTACCGGCGGCTATAACTATCACGGCAAGCATGAATTCGCCTCGCTGAATATCATGGCGAAGTCGGTGGAAGTGATTGTGCGTCTGTCAGAGCTGGCAGCGCAGAAGAAGAGTTAAATAAAAAGGCTCTCTGCCACAAGGGTCAGAGAGCCTGATTCAGCAGCAGCGCCCGATAGCGCTGTGTTGATTATTCGTCGTCGCCAAAGAACCAGTAACCGGCATTCACCAGACCGGCGATCTGCGCCAGTACGGCGGGATCATCCAGCGCATCACCCAGATCGTCGAGTGTGATGCGATAGTGATTCGCCAGCACTGCCATCACATCGGGGCGTGAACACTCAACCCGCTCGCCGTTGATATAAACCGCGTCGCCAAGGGTCAGAACACGCAGGCCACCTAACCGACTCAGGGTATCACCCTGTTGCAGCGCATCATAAATTTCGTCAGGCTGATAAGGCGGTTCCGGCGGCGCGACGTCGAGTTCGTGACGCGACTGCGAAATAAATTCGCCAAACCACTGCTCAAAATGCTCTGGCTGATTGACCACATCCAGCATCAGCTGACGAACGCCTTCAATCTCCTGCGGCAGGATCTGTGATGGACAGTCGCGAGAAGGCACATCCGGATCGCTAAAGCGCAGGCTGCCCAGCTCATTGGCCAGCGCGTAATCAGCAAAGCCGCTAATTAACTCCCGGCCGCTTGGAGCGCGGAAACCCACGGAGTAGTTCAGGGCGTTTTCCAGTGAGTAACCTTCGTGCGGGAATCCTGGCGGGATGTAGAGAATATCGCCCGGCTCCATTTCTTCATCAATGATGGCATCGAACGGTTCAACCTGCAGCAGATCCGGGTGCGGGCAGTGCTGCTTCATCGGCACTTTCTCACCAACGCGCCAGCGACGGCGACCGGTACCCTGAATGATAAATACATCATACTGATCGAAATGCGGGCCGACACCGCCGCCAGGCACGGCAAAAGATACCATCAGGTCATCGACGCGCCAGTCAGGCAGGAAACGGAAAGGGCGCATCAGCGCGGCAGAAGGCTCATGCCAGTGATTGACCGCCTGGACCAGCAGCGACCAGTTGTTCTCTCCCAGATGATCGTAGCTCTCGAACGGGCCGTGGCTGACCTGCCATTTGCCATCCTGATGACTGACGAGGCGGCTGTCCACCTCGTTTTCCATCGCCAGACCAGCAAGTTCATCCGGTGAAAGAGGATCGACAAAGTTTTTAAAACCACGCTTCAGCACTACCGGGCGTTTCTGCCAGTAGCGCTGAATAAAATCGGGCCAGTTAATATCGAGCTGATAGTCCATAAAAGGGTTCCGCTTAGGGCTGTAAATGCCAGCAAGTATAACAGCCCTGAGGGTTTTCTACTCGCGGCGATGTTCGACTTCCTGGCGCTGAAAGACTACTTCCATGCGTGTTCCGCCAAGTGCGCTGCTGGAGGCAATCACGTTGCCTTCATACTGCTCCAGAATGTCGCGCACCACCGCCAGACCCAGCCCCTGACCGGGACGCAGGGTATCGGCGCGCTGACCCCGGACGAAGACTAAATCACGCTTGCTTTCAGGAATGCCCGGACCATCATCGTCGATATAGAGATGCAGTGCATTTTCGCTCTGATAAGCGCTGACTTCGATAAACTCCAGGCAGTACTTGCAGGCGTTATCCAGCACGTTGCCCAGCACTTCCATAAAATCATTCTGGTCGCCCACAAAGGTCAGCTCCGGGGATATATCCAGCGAAATCGCCACACCCTTGCGCTGATAGACTTTATTCAGTGCCGAACAGAGGCTGTCGAGCAAACCGGACACGGAATGGATGTCGCGCTGCAAGGGGTTGTGGTCGGCCTGCATACTGGCGCGATGCAGATAATATCCGACCTGCTGCGAGATACGGCTGATCTGCTCCAGCATGACCGGCTCAGCCTGCTCTATTGTCAGCTCTTTGCCGTTTCGCAGCGACCGCAGGGTGCTCTGTAAGACGGCCAGCGGGGTTTTCAGGCTGTGGGTCAGATCCGAAAGCGTGGTGCGATAGCGGGTATAACGCTGCCGCTCATTCGTCAGTAACAGATTGAGGTTGCGCACCAGACTGCGCAGCTCCTGCGGTGGATTATCCGCCAGATTCTCGCGCTGACTGGTCTCCAGTTCACGCACCTGCTGTGTCAGCGCGCCAATCGGTCGCAGACTCCAGTGCGCCGCCAGCCACAACAGCGGAATAATCAGTATCAGGTTGGCCGCCAGCACATAGCTGAACCATGACCAGACCACATCAGAATGCTGCAGCTCCTGCGGGATCGAATCGACGACCACGATGGTGAGCGCAGGGAGATTGGTGGTGGCATCGTAACGGTTAACGGCAACTGAGTGGGTAAAGGTGTCGTTGCTGTCCGTGTCCCAGTCGTTGAGCCGCTGCTTAGCATTCACGTTATTGCCCATCGCCACCATGCTGGTGCGGTTGCTGGTATCAATCTCGTAAAAGTCGGGCTTCAGCAGCCATTCACGACGGATTTTTTTGCGGATCTCAGGCACATCGCGTTGCTGCCACAGCAGCTTACCGTGCTCATCGTAAATGAACACCAGTGTCGGGAAATTGAGTGTCATCCGTTCCGGCTGGGCGATGGTGAGCGTGTTGTCATGCCATTGCGCCAGCGTAAAGAACAGATTGCTCTCGCCGCGCATGACGCGGTAGGTGTTTTTATCGAAACTCACCACATAGCCAATCACGGCGACCATGCCGTAAGAGAGCGAGAGGAAGAGAACTATTGCTGCAGACGCCAGCAGAAAGCGGGCGCGCAGCGAGATAGGGCGATAACGGTTAAACCAGGACATGGTCAGAGATCAAAGCGGTAACCCTGGCCACGGACAGTGGCGATGACGTCGGTTGGGTGCAACGCCAGAATTTTTTTGCGCAGACGCCCCATCAGAACATCGATGGTGTGGCTTTCACGCAGTTCAGCGTCAGGATAAAGCTGCAGCATCAGCGAGTCTTTACTGACCACTTTGCCCGCGTTACGGATCAGCGTCTCGACAATGGTGTATTCAAAGGCGGTAAGCTTCACCGGCTCTTCATTGACCGTGAGTTCACGGCGCGAGAGATCCACCTGAAACGGTGCCATATCGATGATCTGCGACGCATGCCCACTGTTACGGCGCATCAGCGCCTGCAGACGTGCCGCGACCTCTTCAATGTGAAACGGCTTGGTGACGTAGTCATCCGCTCCGGCTTCCAGCGCTTCCACTTTCGCCTGCCAGCCTTCGCGGGCGGTTAGCACCAGAATCGGCTGACGCACGGCATCACTGCGCCAGCGGCGAATCAGCGACATGCCATCTTCATCCGGCAGGCCGAGATCGACCAGTGCGATATCGGGCAGATGTTCGCGAAGAAAATAGTCGGCTTCTTTGGCGTCTTCGGCGGCATCGACCTGATGGCCCATGTCACGTAACTGGACGGCGAGATGATGGCGCAGCAGGGCATTGTCTTCAACAACCAGAACACGCATAGAAATTCCTTACACTCTGTTTGAGTCAACCTGCAGAAAGTATACGCGAAATGTATTAAACAAGATGTTAACGCAGACCGGACGGGGCCGGTCTGCGGCGGGTATTATTTCAGATCGTCAACCATCTGAATAGCGCGGCCAATATAGTTTGCTGGCGTCATCTGCTTAAGACGGACTTTTTCTTCTTCTGGCAACGCCAGACTGTCGATAAACGCCTGCATACCAGCGGCATCCACGCGTTTACCACGCGTCAGCTCTTTCAACTTCTCATAAGGTTTTTCAATACCGTAACGGCGCATCACCGTCTGAATCGGTTCTGCCAGCACTTCCCAGTTGTGGTCCAGCTCATCCAGCAGGCGGTCACGGTTCACTTCCAGCTTCGAGATGCCTTTCAGGGTGGCCTGATAGGCGATCAGCGCATAACCGACGCCCACGCCGAGGTTACGCAGCACGGTGGAGTCGGTCAGATCGCGCTGCCAGCGTGAAACCGGCAGCTTGCTGGCCAGATGCTGCATGACAGCATTCGCGAGACCCAGATTGCCTTCCGAGTTTTCGAAGTCGATCGGGTTTACTTTATGCGGCATGGTGGATGAGCCGATCTCGCCCGCAATGGTTTTCTGTTTGAAATGGTTCAGCGCCACATAGCCCCAGATATCGCGATCGAAATCGATCAGGATGGTGTTAAAGCGGGCGATACAGTCGAACATCTCAGCGATATAGTCGTGCGGCTCAATCTGCGTGGTGTAGGGGTTCCACGTGATCCCCAGCGAGGTGACAAAGTTCTCGCTCAGTTCATGCCAGTCCACTTCCGGATAGGCGGCAATGTGGGCATTGTAGTTACCGACCGCGCCGTTGATTTTGCCCAGCACCTCGATCTGCTTCAGCTGACGTAACTGACGCTCCAGACGGTAAGCCACGTTAGCCATCTCTTTACCCATGGTCGACGGCGTGGCTGGCTGGCCGTGGGTGCGGGAGAGCAGCGGGATATCACGGTATTCGCTGGCAAGGCCTTTGACAGCGCTGATCAGCTGCTGCCAGTAGGGCAGGATGACGTCACAACGGGCGGTTTCCAGCATCAGCGCGTGCGACAGATTGTTAATATCTTCTGAAGTGCAGGCGAAGTGGATAAATTCAGAAACGGCGTGCAGGGCAGGCAGATCGGCGACTTTCTCTTTCAGGAAATACTCTACCGCTTTCACATCGTGGTTAGTGGTGCGCTCGATAGCTTTAATGCGTGCCGCATCATCTTCAGAAAAACCGGCGACAATCGCATCAAGGAAAGCGTTTGCGTCGGCATCAAATGCAGGAACTTCCTTGATCTCTGCGGTCCCGGCCAGTTTTTGTAACCAGCGAACTTCAACCTCAACGCGGAATTTCAGCAAACCGTATTCGCTGAAAATCGCACGCAGCGGGCTGACTTTATCGCCGTAACGACCATCGACAGGTGAAACGGCGGTCAGAGAGGATAATTCCATCAGTGCAACTCCTGAATCATTTAGCGTGTTTTGCCGCACCGACTTAGTAAGTCAGTGGCAGCCGGGATAAGAGGGTTTTTGCTTCACGCAGCAAACGCTGACGCGAGAACATCAGTTGCAGTCGGCCACCACCGACCTGCTGCCACAAGACAGCCGCACGGATACCTGCTAACAGCGTGGCGCGCACTTTACTCTGCACCTGCGTATTCTGCAGCACCGCAGGCGAACCGGTAACCTGAATACGTGGGCCAAGCGGGCTGATCACATCTACATAGATGGCCGCCATCGCGCTCAGTATGGTGTCGGACTCAAGTTCATAATGCGCCAGCTGGCGATCCAGCTGTGTAATGCGCTGTGCCAGTGTGGCCATGGCGGATTTACTGGCGCTAAGCTTGCGCTCCAGCACCATCATGCTCAGGGTATAACGCGTCAGTTCTGCGCCTGCGCCCTGGCGACTGCTGCTGTTCAGCACCGCCATCAGGGTTTCGAGCCCGAGGCGCAGGTTGGCTTCATTGTTACCAAACACCGCCAGCGTGGAGCCAGGATTAAGGTCCAGCACGCTGCGCAGCGACACGGTCAGTGCCTCTGGCTGGCAGTGACCCTGCTGAGCCAGCTGCTGCACCAGATGGGCGGACTGACAGATGCCCGCCAGCGCCAGCGTAATTTCCTGATAATTTTTCGCCACGGTTACTCCTGTTTACGCGTCATCAACGCGGGCTGTTCCCGCTTACTCCGCCACTAACGGCAGGCGCTGTTCGATAATACCGCCACCGAGGCAAACGTCACCAAGGTAAAACACCGCAGACTGACCCGGCGTGACCGCAGCGACGGGTTCATCGAAACGCACTTCAATGCGATCGTCGCCGTGTGGAATAATCTCACAGGGAATATCGGTCTGACGATAGCGGGTTTTCACGGTGCAGCGAAGCGGGGCGGTAATCGGCTGGCGATCAACCCAGTGCAACTGCTGTGCAATCAGGCCTACGGACATCAGCCGCGGATGATCGCCGCCCTGGGCGACAATCAGGCGGTTACGTGCCACATCTTTGTCGACAACATACCAGGGATCATCTTTGCTCTCTTTCAGGCCGCCAATCCCCAGGCCTTTGCGCTGTCCCAGAGTATGGTACATCAGCCCCTGATGTTCACCGACAATCTGGCCTTCCGTGGTTTCAATCTCGCCAGGCTGAGCGGGGAGATAGCGCGCCAGGAAGTCGCGGAATTTGCGTTCGCCGATAAAGCAGATGCCGGTAGAATCTTTCTTCTTCGCGGTGATCAGGTCCAGCTGTTCGGCAATGCGGCGCACTTCCGGTTTTTCCAGCTCGCCGACCGGGAACAGACTCTGGGCGATCTGCTGGTGGCTCAGCGTATAGAGGAAATAGCTCTGGTCTTTGTTGCCATCCAGACCGCGTAACAGCTGGCTCTGGCCGTCCACGTCATGGCGGCGCACGTAGTGACCTGTGGCGATGAAATCTGCGCCCAGGTCCTCTGCGGCGAACTCCAGGAACGCTTTGAATTTGATCTCTTTGTTGCAGAGAATATCGGGGTTAGGCGTGCGGCCCGCTTTGTACTCTTCGAGGAAATGCTCAAAGACGTTATCCCAGTATTCAGCCGCAAAGTTAACTTTGTGCAGCTTCATACCCAGCTTGTCGCAGACCGCTTGCGCATCCGCCAGATCGTCCGCGGCGGTACAATACTCCTCGCCATCGTCCTCCTCCCAGTTCTTCATGAACAGGCCTTCAACCTGGTAACCCTGCTGCTGCAGTAACCAGGCGGAAACGGAAGAATCGACGCCGCCGGACATACCGACGATCACTTTTTTCTGGCTGTTGTCAGACATGACACGCTCGCATTACGATAAAAAAACAGGCGGCGCATTCTATCATGCAGAAGGCAGGCGCGCACCCTCGTGAAACGGCCACTGGAACGGGCTGACAAGATGTAGCGGGTAGCGCGTGCCCTGTTGCCACAGCCGTACGCTTTCCGCAACCAGCGGCGAACGCAGGTTGGAGGCAGTGAGAATCTGCGCTGGCGGCAGCCACCAGCAACAATCGATGTCGCTGTCCTGCGGCTGGGTTGGTGCTTTCTCCGCCAGATCGACGCCAAATAAAAAACGCACAAAAGGCGTACTGTCGGGCGCGATCCACTGGTTTATTCCGATGAAATAGTGCATCGAAGCGGCGATGCCGGTCTCTTCATAGAGTTCACGTTCGGCAGCTTCCAGCAGCGTTTCATCCGCTTCGAGATGTCCGGCTGGCTGGTTCCAGGTGGCACGACCGTTAATCGTCTCTTCTACCACCAGCAGTTCACCTTCAGCCTGAACCAGACAGGCGACAGTAACATGAGGTTTAAACATCTCTTCTCCGCAATTGTTAACCTGAGGTTATAAAAGATAGAAGCTCAAGGTGCAATATTGCTGAGTTCGCGCCATGCACCGGGAGCCAGATCGTCGAGTGAATACTGTCCCATCGCGTAGCGAATTAACCGTAAGGTGGGGAAACCAATATGGGCTGTCATCCGGCGTACCTGACGATTACGGCCTTCATACAGTGTGACTTTCAGCCACTGCGTCGGGATATTTTTACGTTCGCGGATCGGCGGCTGACGTGGCCAAAGCCACTGAGGCTCAGGCACTTTCTCTATGCCAGCGGGCAGGGTCATGCCATCTTTAAGATTAACCCCATCCCGCAGCGGCTGCAGATCCGCCTCCTGTGGCTCGCCTTCTACCTGCACATAATAGACCTTGCCGGTCCGTTTACCAGGCTGCGTCAGCGCGGCCTGCAGCGCGCCGTCGTTGGTCAGCACCATCAAACCTTCACTGTCGCGATCGAGGCGGCCTGCGGCATAGACTTCTGCGACGCTGACAAAATCTTTCAGGGTGCGGCGACCTGCTTCATCGGTGAATTGTGGCAGCACGTCGAACGGTTTGTTAAACAAAATCACACGGCGCGGCATCGCAGGGCGAGCAGGGGGGCGTCGCGCATCACGCGTCGGGCGGCTGAATCGTTTATCCTGGTGAATTCGTTGAGTTGTTTTTCGCATGGGCTTTGCAGTCAGAGACAATCGGCGCATTATAACGTGAAATTGCGGTGATTGGCGTGGCCGAAATATTCAAGTAGTATTGACGCGCATCTTACAAATCATTAACAAACGCCCAGGAGAGGTTAATGGAAAGCAAAGTAGTTGTTCCGGCGGAAGGTCAGAAAATCACCCTGAATCAGGGCAAGCTTACCGTGCCAAACAATCCAGTCATTCCTTACATTGAGGGTGACGGTATCGGTGTTGATGTTTCCCCGGTCATGCTGAAAGTCGTCGACGCGGCGGTGAAGAAAGCCTACAACGGCGAGCGTAAAATCTCCTGGATGGAGATTTACACCGGTGAGAAGTCAGTTGAACTCTACGGCCAGGACGTCTGGCTGCCACAGGAAACGCTCGACTTAATCAAAGAATATCGCGTGGCCATCAAAGGCCCACTGACCACCCCGGTCGGCGGCGGTATTCGTTCACTGAACGTGGCACTGCGTCAGGAGCTTGACCTCTACGTCTGCCTGCGTCCTGTACGTTACTACAAAGGCACGCCAAGCCCGGTTAAACGCCCTGAAGAGACCGACATGGTGATCTTCCGTGAAAACTCCGAAGATATCTATGCGGGTATCGAGTGGAAAGCGGGCTCTGCCGAAGCGGACAAAGTGATCAAGTTCCTGCGCGAAGAGATGGGCGTGAAGAAAATTCGCTTCCCTGAGCAGTGCGGTATCGGCGTTAAGCCGTGTTCAGAAGCGGGTACCAAACGTCTGGTACGCGCGGCAGTAGAATACACCATCACCAACGATCGTGATTCACTGACCCTGGTTCACAAAGGCAACATCATGAAGTTCACCGAAGGCTCTTTCAAAGACTGGGGATACCAGTTAGTGAAAGAAGAGTTCGGCGGCGAACTGATCGACGGCGGCCCGTGGATGAAGTTTAAGAACCCGAACACCGGCAAAGAGATCATCGTTAAAGATGTGATTGCTGATGCGTTCCTGCAACAGATCCTGCTGCGTCCGGCAGAATATGATGTTATCGCCTGTATGAACCTGAACGGTGACTACATCTCTGACGCCCTGGCGGCGCAGGTTGGCGGTATCGGTATCGCCCCAGGCGCGAACATCGGTGACGAATGTGCACTGTTCGAAGCAACCCACGGTACAGCACCTAAGTATGCTGGTCAGGATAAAGTGAACCCAGGTTCAGTCATTCTGTCAGCGGAAATGATGCTGCGTCACATGGAGTGGTTCGAAGCGGCTGACCTGATTGTTAAAGGTGTTGAAGGCGCTATCGCTAACAAGACCGTGACTTACGATTTCGAACGCCTGATGGATGGCGCTAAGCTGCTGAAATGTTCAGAGTTTGGTGACGCGATCATCGAAAATATGTAATGTCTGCCTGAGCCAGCATAGCGTTCAACGCTGTGCTGGTTTTTTTGTTTCTGCTTTCACCCCTCGCGCTTTCTTCCGCATCATTTTTAGTCATAACAGATTCAGCAGACGCACGCTTTAAAGACGCAGAAAACCCACCGGCATTTATTGCTTTCGCACCGCATGCTGCAGGTGTCTTTTCAGGTAAGTGTGTGGATGAATCATTTATCGCTGCGTATCACGGTAATATTTCTATACGTTCCTCTGCCTGATTACACGGTAAAAGAAACACCGCGATCGTCAATCTTCCCTCCAGCATCATCTGAATAATGATTAATGAAATAGCGTACTCAGAGAAAAGTTTTCAGAACGTTAAATAGTTAATGACGCTGAATATCTTTCGCCTTTTTTCTGCTCAGGTTTTGCCGGCGTTATAAGTGGGTAATTAATTCATAGTCATGAAGTCATGTCTGAAAAAATTCATTGCGTGTTTGTTGGCATTGAGTTTTGAAGTGTTATTTACTTTTTCAATCAACAGTCCGGCTAATGAATCAGTCAGAGAACGGGATTTTAAAATGGCCAATGTCTTTCCAGAATATCGTGACTATTGAACCAACCTCAATCTGCGCTGACTAATTTGCTGACTTGTGCCGTTACGTTAACGCGTTCAGAACGTTGAATGGGCAAGTCTTACTTTAATTCAGCCAGTACGGCGTAGCCTGTGCGCAGAGGATGTCAGATATGCGGGTTTTAATTATTTGTCGGGATAATATTGGCGACACGTTACTGACCACGCCGCTCATTAGTGCGCTGGCGCAATCTGGCCAGCATCAGGTCGATGTGCTGACCAACAATTACGCTGCGCCCGTGTTGCAGCATAATCCCGATATCCGGCAGCTCTTCTTTTACACCAAGCTGCATCACCGCGAGGCAGGGCAGAGCCGGCTGGCTTGTGTTTTACAGCGACTGAAGCTGATGCTGACCCTGAAAAAGCAACGTTATGACGCTGTGATTCTGGCAAAAAGCCGCTGGGATCAGCACGGTATGAAGTGGGTTAAAACGGTGCGGCCCACCAGAGTGATTGCTTTAGGTGAACAGTCGCATCCGCTAATTACCGATCTGTTGCCCCCGCCGGGCAAGTCTCCGTGTCATATCAGCGAAACCCTGTTCAGTCTGGGGCGGCCCTTCAGTCTCAGCGCCATAGCGCCGGGCAAACTGACGCTGTTGCCGGATACGGCAATTGCCGCCAGCCTGCGTGATACCTGTGCGATTGATTCCACTGTGCCGGTCTATGCCTTACAGATCAGCGCCCGTAAGCCGAGCCAGCAGTGGGAAGCCACCCGATTTGCCGAACTGGCTGAAAAGATTGCAACGCGGCATGCCTGTCAGATTATGCTGCTGTGGTCACCCGGCAGTCGCGATAATCCGCGTCATCCAGGTGATGACGAAAAAGCGCATGAAATTATGGCGCTCTGCCCGCACCTGCCGATCAAGGCGGTGTCAACCACCAGCCTGCCGCAGCTGATTGCAGCCATGTCGTTGTGTCAGGGGCTGGTGAGCAGTGATGGTGGGGCAATGCACATTGGTGCCGCGCTGGGATTACCGGTGGTGGCGCTGTTTGGCGACAGCGATCCGGCGTGCTGGCATCCGTGGCAGGTTAACTATCAGGTTTTGCAACCAGCGTCACGTGAGGTCAACGCGCTGAGCAGTCGCGAAGTTTATGACGCCTTCGTCCAGACCATTATTCCCTAATCATTTTCAGGCCAGTGTCCCTGTCTGGCTGCTTCACACAGCATGGCAACGGTTAATGGACAATATGTGCCTGCGCTGAACCACCGGTCAGGCAGGAAGCGCCGCGGGGCAGAGGCCGGAAAATAGCGCGCTTCATTGTAGTGCTCTGCGCTGACGCCAAAAGTGCTAAAGAAATCGCTCATCAGAAGGGCAAACTCTACCTCATTCAGCGGTAATTGCTGCAGATGAAAATTTCTCCGATCCACTTTCCGGAACCAGCCCAGCGTGGTTGGCTGATTGTGATACTCAATCAGCACAACAATGGCTTGAGAAAAATCGTTCATTAACCCACCAGCTTAGCCACGGCCTGCCCGACCTCTTCGACCCTGATATTTGCCATCGGATGCTGTGACGCCGTTTTATCCGGACGATGAATGATAATGTGGCGATCGCTGTCCTGGCATGGGCCGGTATAGCGAGGATTGGCGGTTGAGAACAGGCTAACCGTTGGCGTCTGCGCTGCTACGGCGATGTGCAGTGGACCGGTATCACCGGTGACCAGCAGGTCCAGTGTGCGAATCAGGTTAATCAACCCGCTGAGATTAGTTTTCCCTGCCATGGATGTAACATTCTTACGGTAGTCCAGCGGCAGGCTTTCGATAAATTTCCGCTCCAGCGGCTGTTCAGCGGCGGTACCCGTAATGATAATCTCAGTGTCGGGCCAGCGTTCCAGCAGGGTCATTGCCAGCTGCTGGAAAGAGGCCAGCGGCCAGCGGCGAATATCTTTCGATGCGCCCAACTGAAAACCAATACGGCGATGGTTAGCTTTAGGGGGCAGGCTGCTATTCGTCTCGGGCAGATGCATCCGGGTCTGCTCGGTCTCTGCACCCAGGGCTTCAATCAGTTTCAGCTTACGCTTGATGGTATGGTCGTCAAAATAGCCTGAATAGTGATTCAGATATTTATTTAACACAGGCGACTCGCTGCCATAATGGTCGCGCACAATGACCTTACTGCCCGTCAGTACTGAACTCATAATATCGTAGGGGAAATGGGCGTGTAATATGACTGAGAGGTCAGGTTTGTGGCGACGCAGTTTGAAAAACAGCGGCAGGAAATTCGCAATTTTGTTATCCCATATATAGATCCTGTCAAACCAATCATAACGGCTGACAAGGTCTTTATTTTTCTTGCTGGAGACCAGAACAAATTTGCTCTCAGGATAGTGCTTTTTCAGGCTACAGATAGCCGGGGTGTTCATCAGGAAATCCCCCAGCGCTGTCGTGGAGTAGATCACCACCGTATCGGGCGTCAGCGTCTTAAGGTCCTGAGGTTTTTTTCTGGTGGAAAATCGAGAATAAAGCGTTAAAAGTCGGTCTATCAGATAAATCTTTTTTTTCTTCACGTCAGAATTCTCTTGAACTTAATAATGTTATTAAAATGAAAATATTATGGAGTGTTAGAGATTGACGCTACAGATAAAGTTCATTAATACGGAATGTTTTTCTGAGCCGTTGAATTTTCGTTTGAACTTTGGCCGATTTTTTTACTTAAATAAAAATGCAATTTAATTATTTGTGATCAAATTGAAATTTTCTGGGAAGTTTTATTAATGAATTAGGCAGGTTTTAATTTCAGGCAGGACTACTAGCAGATTAATCATTAGCGAAGATATTTTATGTGACTGAGGAATAATACAACGCCATGAATGAACCCCGGCATAGGTGCCGGGGCTGGGAATTATGACTGAGGCTGCCCCACGGGTCCGGCGCCCAGCGTACCGCCCGGTGAAGACTGACCGCTTGGCGCATGAGGACGGCCATCCGCTTTAATCGCGTCGCTCCTCTGTGAGCAGCCTGCCAGAGAGGTAAACGTCGCTGCAACCAGCAGCAGAGCAGAAAGTGTTTTCATAAGGTCACCTTGATGTTGTCAGAAACAGAACGTAACTCAACGCTGAGTCTCCCGGCACGCTGACCTGAAAAGGCTTATCTTTCAGATATATCTCAGCTGGCGAGACGCGTCGGAGCAAAAAAAACGGAAGCGCGCGGCTTCCGTTCTGTTGGCGTTCAGCGGGTTTACTTGCGGCCCAGCAGGAAGCCGATAAATACGCCAACGCCTGCAGCAACGGCCAGACCGGCGACAGGATTAGACTGAACCTGATCGCGGATAGTTTCAGCAGCGTCGCGGGCAGCATAGGTTGCCTGGTTGGTGTAACGGCGTGCTGCGCCTTTAGCCTGATGCTCAGATGAACCGGTTGCTGCACCCCATTGTTCCTGAACTGCGCCAGCGGCTTCTTTTACTTTATCTTCGATTTTTCCTGACATTTATTGCTCCTTGGTTATGAGTGAGACCCTCAAAGCGTAGCAAAGATAGTGAATTCTGCTCTTCCAGCGGGAGATTTAGGGCTAAGAAATCATTTCTGGCTGTTAATGGCGTGGTGTTTGCGGGCCAGCCATTTCCTGTCTGGCCTTTGAAAAGGCGGCACAGGAAGCCACAGCCGGAGGAGAAGCGATGAAACGTGATACACTGAATGATGATGACTATGAAGAAGTCTGCCGGGTGATTGGTGATGCGGTGATTGTGCTGATGGAGCGCGGTCATGACACCCGCCGTGGCGAAATCTATGACCTGCTAAAACGTACGCGCCAGCAGCGCGCCCATAGTGAACGGGATGAACAGCGGAGGCTGGATCATGCCATCCGGCTGGTCAAACCCGACGTATAGTGGGGGAGCGCCGCGCTACTGCAGCAGCACGCCCTGAATCAGGCTGGCCTCAACAAGGGTGACCTGATCTATTTTCAGCGCCTGCATAAACCCTTCCACCAGTAACAGATTGCTGACGTCGGTGGCGCGGTAGTCACCCGACAGTTCACTGTCGCCTTTCCAGACCTGTTGCTGCGAAAGCTGCTGTAATTCCGTCAGCGTATAGCGATGGGGTTTTCCCGGTAACTGATTGCGGATCGAAAAACCGTGTACGCCTCCAATGCCAATGACCCGACGACCCGCCACATCCTGTTTAATCTGCGGGCTGACCTCATTCGTCGCGTAAAACTGCACAAAGCGCAGCACCGACGGCCGCCAGGAGCCAATTGGGTTAGGGGAGCTGACCTGCGGGCTATTCTTCAGCACCGTCAGAATAAAGTTCTTTAACGTTACCGAGGCCAGCTTACCCTGATAGATATCGGCTACCAGCTTGCCGGACTGCTGTCGCCAGGCGGTCATCTGCATCGACCCGCCGCCAATATCCCAGACCAGTAACTGCTCATCACGGATTGCCGGATAGTTAAGCGCGGCTTTAGCGGAAAGGAAACCGAGTTTCGCTTCCTGCTCTTGCGAGATGATGTTGATTTCCGCACCGGTCTGACGCTGCAACTGTTCAATGACTGCCTGACCGTTACTGGCGTTGCGGAACACCGCCGTGGCGACGCCGCTGATTCGCTGTGGATGAAAGCGCTTTGCGTGCGCAACAAGCTGCTGCAGTGCGGCTACGCCTTCCTGTGTTATCGCCGGATTGAGCTGGTTATCTGCTGAATGCGCTAATGCATCGTTCCAGGCCACGGCGCGCTGATCCTGATACAGCACTTTTTCAATGCGTAGCTGGCAGACGTTGACGCGTGCAACCGCAACTTTCGTGGTGCCAGAACCGATATCCAGGCCGGCGCGAATTTGCTGGCAACGATCGGCCTGGGCAGCGGCGGCAAAAAACAGCGAGCAGACGAATGTAAAAGCAGACAGCGCAGCAGAACGCATAGCGACTCCGGAAGCAAAGAGGATCAGCGTGAACGAGCGGCAACGCAGGCCGGATAGACGCTCACCAGAAAATGACGAAGATGATCAAAACACCATTCGGCGTCATCCGCCTGAGGACAATAGAACTGAATAGTGATTTTTTCGTAATCGCGCTGACGCTGGCGCAGCGGTGACCAGCTCCAGTCGAGTACAGAACGGGCATAATTGACCAGGCTCTCTGCGGGCATCTGATGCTGCTTCTCCTGCCCGGCCAGATAACGGTAGAAGCTCGCCTCCAGCTGCAATGCCTCCTCGTGCCCGTGTTGCGGAAGATCGGGTCGAAAGGCCACATCGATAAAACCGCAGATAGCATCAGCCTGCTGCTGCCAGTCACAAGCCAGCGTCATAAACAGCCCTTCCTGCAGATTGATCTCTTCGACCAGCCGCCGAAGATTTACTGAGCGGTTCAGCACCGCGATCTCCTCAAGCCGACCGGTTTCCAGCGTCAGATCAAAACCACACGGATTCACTGAGCCATCTGCATTGCGGGTGGCGGAGAAGGGGAAGTCAATATAACCGTTGTTATCCAGACGCTTTTCCATCGGAGGGACCTGCTGCTTGACGTTTCCTGACAATAAACGATCTGGCAGCAGGATTCATCCCTTATGGACAGGTCCAGGTGATTTGGGTGTCCTGATAAGGATTAATCAGGCGGAACTGCTTATCTGACAAGCGTTGCGCATAGTAACCTTCAGGCGTAACGGCGGAGGGAACATATTTAAATCGATCCAGCGACTGCAGCGGACCACTCTTCACGCTGACATTCTCACGGGTCACCGTGAAGCTGTTAACCAGGTCAAAAATCACGCCCTGAGTTTCCCCCATCGACTGACCATAAATTGTCGAGACCTCACCTGGGCACTCCACCCCTTTCGGGCCAGATGAACATCCAGTCATCATCGTGATGAGGATAAACATGCTTAGTCGCATCATGATTTTCTACCTGCTTCAATCCCTGGGCGTTTTATGACACCGCGTCTTTCCTGCGGCGCCACTAATGACTTAATCATAGCAGTTTCCACTACGCTTTCTGTTTGAGATTTGTTTAATCGTTAAGCAACAGGAATGTAAAAGGGTGACTTTGCTTATCAATAAACGTTATTCTTGGCTCCTTTGCGCACCACTTAGGCAAATCCAGGGATAAATGATGAAAGAAGAAGAAGCAAGTCTAATGATTATTCGCCATGCAGTTGACCAGCTTGAAGCCGATAAGAAGCAACAAGTGATCGCCTGCTCAGCGGATATTCGTGCAGCAATGCAGGCTTACGATAGCGAGAATGCGGGGCTGGCGCTGATGTTAGTGGCGGCCGAGGTGGCGGCTGAATAATCCTTATCCGGCCAGTATGGCTGCCTGTCTGACTGGCCGGATTACTTTATCTTTTCTCAACTTTCAGCTTTTTGCGCACACCGATTCCATTTTTTAATGGTCTTGGTGTCAATCCCTCATTACCCTCCTGCGATCGTTAATATGTTAAGCTAGAAATTCTTAGTAAAATCAGCGGAGACACAGCATGAAGGCAGCGTTAATTGCCCTGGGCCTGCTGGCCTGTCACATTGCACCCGCCTGGAGCGAAACCGAATTTCAGCTTAACTGCCCTGGCAGGGCGACCATGACCGTTTCACGTGCTGAATATGGTTTAACCACCCTCATGTGGCCAGAAAATCATTTCCAGATTGCGGCCGGTCAGCAGCGTACCCGTCTGGAAGCGGGCGATAAGGTGGCGATTACCCGATTTCGCAACGGCGATCAGCTGATTGTAAACCAGCGCACTCAAGCCAGTTTCTTTGTCTATCACGACAGCGATAAACTGCTGCCCTGTAGCCGCACCGAAAAACGCGATGTGGATGCGCTGAGCCTGGAGCGCTATGACGATCGTCAGCGTTCCGACAGTTAACCGCCCTGGAGCCACTATGCAACCTGAGATTACCGATAACGTCACCGCGCAGGACCTGGATGAAGTCAGACTGGGTCTGACTGCGTTCAACAGCAAATATATTAATACTGATGAGATCAGGTCGATCGGCGTGTTTATTCGTGATGACCAGGGCAGAAAGCTGGCCGGGCTGACCGGATCAACCGCCGGAAACTGGCTGCGGATTGATATGCTGTGGGTGAGTGAGGCGCTACGCGGGCAGGGGGCGGGCAGCAAGCTGATGCAGGCGGCAGAGCAGGAGGCGCGGGATCGCGGCTGTCGTTTTGCGCAGGTGGATACCGCCAGTTTTCAGGCGCGACCGTTTTATGAAAAGCTCGGCTATACGCTGCGCTTCAGTCTGGATAACTATCCACGGCATCACCAGCGCCACTATCTGACGAAAGCCCTGTAATCAAAACAAGGGTTGCTGACGCAAATCCAGCGGATTCTGTTCAGCCTCATCAATCGCCGCCAGCCAGCTCTGCAGCGTGACCTTTTTCCAGGAAAGATGTCCACGCGTAGTGCTCATCAGCACCACGTCAGGACGCAGCGATCGATAAAACTCCAGCGTTTGACTCAGCTCAGCCAGATTACTGTCCGGCACCAGCACCGTGACCCACTGATCATGAGAACGTGTCACGGTGTCGCCGACAAACAGATAGGTCAGCCCCAGCGGCGAGGTATAGAGATAACTGCAACTGCCTGGTGTGTGTCCTGGCGTTGACAGTAATTGAAAATCCCCGAAGTGCGTCTCGTGCTGTGAAAAGGTGTCGTCAGGTTCAGCAAAACGGCTTATCGCTCCCAGCGACCGGCTATGGCAGTAAAGCGCGCTACTAAAGCGTTGCTGAATCACCGCCGCGCCGGGCGCAGATTCGTGCCAGTGGGTCAGATAGTGGCGGATGACGCCGCCGCTATCGGCGATGACTTCATGATCAAGCGGGTTTTCTACACGGCCAATCAGCAGATTGCCGCGCGGGTGACGCAGCATAAAGCCATGCATCATCAGGTCGTTAACGGCATCTTCCACCGGAAATTCCGGGGTCGAGATCCACAAATCGTCATACAACGGCTTCAATGTCGATCTCCTGAAACGTACTTTATTCCCGCAGGACGGGGTGGCCGGTTGCCTGTAAATGGGCGTGGCCCTGACTGACCGCTAATCGTGCGCGGGTACCCAGCGGCAGTGTGACGGTGTCAGCAGCATGACCAAAATCTAATCCACTGATCACTGGCAAACCACTGATGTCACGCACGTGTTGCCAGACGGTCTCGAAATTAAACCCATTGTCATACTCTGACAGAGCCGTGCTGGTGAAGCTGCCTGTGACGATCGCCCGCTGGCGCGCCAGAATGCCGCTTTGCTGCAACTGAATGAGCATGCGCTCAATGCGGAACGGATGTTCATTCACATCTTCGATCACCAGAATGCCGTTCTCAATCTGTGGCATCCACGGCGTGCCAATCAGTGAGCAGATCATCGCCAGATTTCCGCCCCACAGCGTACCCTGCCATTCGCCCTGATCTGGCGTTTCACTCTGCCATTTCACCTCTACTGTAGGCGATGTTAGTGCCCGCCAGAAGTGGTGGAGGGTAAATTCAGATAAGGTCGCGGCGCCGAAATTACCCGCCAGCATGGGGGCGCTGAAGGTAATCAGGCCGACCTGCGCCAGTAACGCCAGCTGAATCACGGTGAAGTCGCTGTGGCCACACAGCGCTACTGGCTGATTCATCAGACGGCGCTGCAGGCCGATGTAGTCGATGGATTCCAGTAACCGGCTGGCCCCATAACCGCCTCGCACTGCCAGCACGATATCGGGCAGGGTGCTCAGGCTGGCAAGCTGATTGATATCCGCCAGGCGTTCTGCATCTGTTCCCGCAAAGCGCTGAAAACGGCGGGTGATCACCTGTTCGTTCTCTATCTGATGGCCCGCCGCACGCAGGCGCGCAATAGCCTGCTGCGCCGCAGGTTGGTTGTGACAGTAACCGGAGGGGGAGATAAGACGAACTGAACGTGAAATCATCATACTTTCCTGCTGTTGGCGGCTGACTAACGGCGATGATGGCGAAAAGCCTCGCTGAAGTCACGGTACGCGCCGCATTTTAGTGCATTTAGGATAAACGGTAATTTTGCTCTCAGGCTGCCTGGGTATGATAGCATTCGCCACAACAGCTAAGAGACGAAAAATTGCTGAAAATCCGACACCTTATACTCCCGGCGTTACTCCTGACCGGCTGTGCCAGCGAGCCACCGCATCAGGTCGTTAAGCAACGCAACACGCCATTAACTCAGGCACCCCCGTCCAGCGTCAATGGGACCTGGGCAATGTTTACCGAAGATGCCGCCAGTCATTATGGCGTTGATGAGAAGTTGATCAGCGCCATTATCAGTGTCGAGTCGGGAGGAAATCCGGGCGTGGTGAGCCGTTCTAATGCGGTGGGTCTCATGCAGATTAAAGCGTCAACTGCCGGGCGCGAGGTCTATCGCACACTGGGCCGTCGTGGTCAGCCATCGAATGCTGAGTTGCGCGATCCGGCCAAAAATATTGATATCGGCACCGCCTACATCCGTATTCTGCAGAATTCAGCACTGTCAGGCATTCGTGATCCGCTGACACTGCGTTATGCCACCATCGTCTCTTATGCCAACGGTGCAGGGGCGTTGCTGAGGACGTTTTCCAGCGATCGCGATCGGGCCATTGCGATGATTAATTCCATGTCCCCGGATGAGTTTTATCAGCACGTACAGAAAAAGCATCCGGCGGCGCAGGCACCGCGCTATCTCTGGAAAGTGACCACAGCCTACCGTACAATCTGATGGCGTGTGATTACTCCTGCGGCGTGAGCAGTAGTCGCGCCGTGGGATAATCGATAATCAGCACCTTAATGTAACCTCCCAGCAACGCGCCCCGAATCGCCTGCGCTTTTTCCCGTCCGCCTGCCAGCCCCACGACCTGCGGGCACTGTTTAACCTGCGCCAGTTCCATCCCAATCACCGGATCTTCCTCGGCTTTCAGCACCGGCTGACCACAGGCATCAAAGTAGTGCAGGCAGATATCGCCTACCGCGCCGCGCGCTGCCAGCGTCTGCAGCATGTTGCCATCGTAGTAGTTGCCGGAGTTGCGCAGCAGTGCTGACGGTTCCAGGTCGCCAATACCGACAATCGCCAGGTCTACCTGATCAAATTTACTCAGGACTTCGGCGACCTCTGCGTTGGCTGATAGTCGCTGACGATCGGTGACCGAATGCTCAATTGACTGCGACGGCAACAGCCAGGCGGGGCAGTTCAGCAGCGCCGCCAGATTCTGCGTCAGAATGGTGGCCTGTACGTTGCCGTTAGCCCCAACGCCGCCCAGCAGCTGAATCACCCCTTTACAGGCGCTGTTAAGCGGATGCAGCGCATCTACCATCGCCCGGATAGTGCCGCTCCATGACGAAATGCCAATCAGTTCATCATTACGCAGCCGGGTCTCCAGATAGTGAGCAGCCGCCGATCCAATCGCCTGTTTAATCTGTAGCGACGACGCCTGCTCGGGCACATCCACCACAATCGCCTGCGGCAGGTTATAGGTCTGTTCAATGGCCTTTTCCAGCTCCGGATAGACGTTGGCCGGTGGCACCACACTGATCTTGACCACACCTTCTTTCACGCTGCGATTAAGTATGCGTGAGACAAACGACTGCGATAAGGTCAGTGACTGCGCAATGTCGGACTGCTTCATCCCTTCGACATAGTAAAGCGTGGCAATCTTCACCATCAGTCGTTGTTCATCCTGTTTTGCCATCGGTTTTCCCTCTCTGAATCTGCCCGGTATTGTTAACCAGGATGATCAAAATCACAACGCAGGCTAATTTGTGATCGTTTTCGCTTTTTAAAGATCGCGCATTGGACGGCGTGTCCGCGCAGGCGCATAGTCATTATGCATATAAAATCGCATGTGAATATATATTCAAGCGGAGAATAATAATGACTCGTCCTCTGATTAAACTGACCCTGCTGGCTTCAATGATCGCTTTTTCTGCAACGGCGCTGGCGGCGGAGCAAGGCCTGCTGGCGATTATCACCCCATCCCATGACAACCCTTTCTTTAAAGCCGAGGCGGAAGGCGCTCTGGCCAAAGCCAAAGAGCTGGGTTACGCCACGCTGGTGGCGTCGCATGACGATGATGTTAATAAGCAAAACCAGCTGATTGAGACCGCAATTGCACGAAAAGCCAAAGCGATCATTCTGGACAACGCCGGTGCGGACGCCACCGTCGGACCGGTGCAGAAAGCCAAAGATGCCGGCATCCCGGTTTTCCTGATTGACCGTGAAATTAATAAAACCGGCATCGCCGTGGCGCAGATCGTCTCCAATAACTATCAGGGCGCGCAGCTGGGTGCAGAGAAATTTGCCAAATTGCTGGGCGGCAAAGGGGACTACATTGAACTGCTCGGCAAGGAGTCTGATACCAATGCGGGCGTGCGGTCGCAGGGTTATCACGATGTACTGGATGATTATACCGACATGAAAATGGTGGCGCAGCAGAGCGCCAACTGGAGTCAGACCGAAGCCTTCAGCCGCATGGAAACCCTGCTGCAAAAACACCCCAACATCGTGGGTGTGATCTCTGGCAACGACACCATGGCACTGGGCGCAGAAGCGGCGCTGAAAGCCGCGGGAAAAACATCGGTGATCGTGGTGGGCTTCGACGGCAGTGACTACACCCGCGATTCCATCCTCAACAAAGGCAATATCAAAGCGACGGTGCTGCAGCCGGGCTGGGATCAGGCGCAGATGGCGGTCTCGCAGGCGGATTACTACCTGAAGAACGGCAAAGCACAGAAGCAGGAGAAGCAGCTGATGGACTGCGTGCTGATTGACGAAAGCAACGCCGCGAAGCTGAAAAACTTCAACCTGGCGAAATAACCATGAAACGTATACTGGCGGTATTGATCGGGATGGCGCTGCTCAGCGCCTGTACCGTGGTGGATCTGGATGCGGACGGTAACCCGATCATGCCGAAAGATCCGCACGCGAAGCCCAGCTATACCACCCAGACGCCGCAGCAGATTGCGGAGGAAACCTGGCAGCCGCGTGTTATGGCCACTGCGAACAGCCACGCGCTGAGCTGGGCCGACATGGAAGCGAAAAGTCAGACGGTGAAATCTGGCGGCCGCGAAAGTGTCTTTGTGCGGGCCAGCGGGACGGCCAGCGCTTTTGATGAGAGTAACCCGCGTGAACGCACGCTGACGCTGATGATTAATGGTAAGCCGGTGGCGATCAGCGTTGGCCCGGTACTGCGCAGCAACGCTATCCGCGATGCCGCCGGTTTCCGTTTCGAAGAATTTACTAATCAGGTGCAGTACGCCCAGCTCACCCGGGCACTCAACCGTCATGCAGTGAAGCAGTTGCCGCCACTGGATGCCAGTTGGGTCAACCAGCCAGTGCAGGCGCTGCTGGCCGTAAGCATCGGGCAGAACAGCGTTGAAGAGGTGGTGGCGATTGAGCTGAAGCGGGGGACGCCCTGATGGAAGATGAAATTATTCTGCGGGCCGAACAGATCTCCATGCTGTTTCCCGGCACGCTGGCGCTGGATCGCGTCGATTACCGGGTCTGGCGCGGCAAAGTGAATGTGATTATCGGTGAAAACGGCGCGGGCAAATCGACGCTGATGAAGATTCTGGCGGGCGTGCAGCAGCCTACCGCCGGGTCGCTGTTTCTGAATGGTGAGCCGCTGACGCTGAGCAGCACCCGCGATGCCGCCCGGCACGGCATCGGCATGGTGCATCAGGAGCTGAATCTGTTTGAAAACCTTACCGTGGCGGAGAACCTGTTTCTGGGCCGGGAGATCCAGCGTGGCCTGGCGCCGATCAATGAGGCGGAGCAGGCACGACGCACCGCCGCACTGATGGCGCGTCTTGACCAGCCTATCCCGCCCGGTGAGCGGGTCGGCAATCTCAAAGTGGGTCAGCAGCAACTGGTGGAGATCGCTAAAGCGCTGGCGGAAGACGCGGACATTCTGATTCTTGACGAGCCCACCTCGGCGCTGAGTAAAACCGAAGTTGAGATCCTCTTCCGGGTCATCCGCGACCTGACGCAGCAGGGCGTTACCCTCATTTATATTTCTCATCGGCTGGAAGAGCTGATGGCAATTGGCGACGTGATTACGATTCTGCGCGACGGACGCTTTCAGGCAGAAGCGCCGGTCAGCACCATCGATGTGCCGTGGATCGTTCGCGAGATGCTCGGCAGTGAGCCGGTGACCACCTTCCTGCCGGACGAGCGTGAGTTTGGCGCGCCGGTTCTTGAGGCGCAGCACATCACCTGCGTCAGCCCCAACGGCAATACCCTGGTTGATGACGTCAGTTTTCAGGTGCGGGCCGGGGAGATTGTCGGGATCTACGGCCTGATGGGGGCGGGTCGCACGGAGCTGTTTGAGTGTCTGCTTGGCAGCCAGCGTCACTATCTGGGCAAGCTGTGGCTCGACAGTAAACCGCTGCCTACGCGCCTGCCCACTGCCGATCGCATCCGCATGGGGATGAGTCTGGTGCCGGAGGATCGCAAACGCGCCGGGATTTTCCCGGTCTCGTCAGTTGCCAGTAATCTCACCATCGCCAGCCTGTGGCGGCGATTGTCGCACCGCTTTGCCATTGCGCACTGGGCGGAGCAGCAGGCAGTGACTCAGACGGTCGGTAATCTGGCGATCAAAATCTCCTCGCCGGACGTTGCTATCAGCGCACTGAGTGGTGGCAACCAGCAGAAAGTGGTGATTGGCCGCGCGCTGCTGACGAATCCGCGTCTGCTGCTGCTGGATGAGCCGAGTCGCGGCATTGACGTCGGGGCTAAAGCGGAAGTGTTTCGCATGATGGTGGCGCTGTCGCAGCAGGGTATTGCGGTGCTGTTCTCCACTTCAGACCTGAAAGAGATTATGGCGGTAGCCGATCGCATCCTGGTGATGTCGGGCGGCAAACTTACGGCTGACCTTCCGCGAGACCAGGCGGAAGAGGCAGCGCTGGTGAAAGCAAGTGCGCAGGGGTTCTGAGCATGAAAAGCAATAACAGCGTCGCGCTGAACACACTTCCGGCGAAAGCGTTTAGTTCACGCGAAAGCATTCTGCTGCTGCTTCTGAAGCTGCGTACTTTTATTGCGCTGATTCTGATTGTCGGCTTCTTCGCCATCACCGTGCCGGACTTTCTCGCCACCGGCAGTCTGGTGATCATGGTGAAACACATCGCCATCAACGCCTTTCTGGCGCTGGGTATCACCTTTGTCATTATCACTGCCGGCATTGACCTGTCGATTGGGGCGACGCTGGGGCTGTGCGGCATGATCGCGGGCTGGCTGATCACCAAAGGGATTGTGCTGCCGATGTTTGGCATCGCCATCTTCCCCAGCGTCTGGGTAATCGTGCCGATCGTGCTGTTGATCGGTGCGCTTATTGGCGCCGGCAACGGCTGGATCATTACCCGCTACAATGTCGCACCTTTCATCTGCACCCTTGGCACCATGTACATCCTGCGCGGTGCGGCGATGCTGACCTCCGGTGGCGAAACCTTTCCCGGTTTGCAGGGTAATCCGCTATTGGGTAATACCGGCTTCGATCGAATCGGGGCCGGCACCTTTCTCGGACTGCCTTATGCCATCTGGATGATGGTGGTGCTGGCGCTGGTGATCGCCTATATCGCTCGTCGCCTGCCGTTTGGCCGTCAAGTTTATGCCATCGGTGACAACGAGCGCGCCGCTGAACTCTCAGGCGTGAAAACCCGACAGGTGAAGATTCTGGTTTATACCCTGTCGGGATTCTGCGCAGCGATTGCCGGCATTGTGGTCTCATCACAACTGGTCGCCAGCCATCCGGCAAACGGCACAGCGTTTGAGATGAACGCCATTGCGGCTGTGGTTCTGGGCGGCACCTCACTGGCAGGCGGACGCGGCACGATTGTCGGGACGCTGATCGGTGCGTTCGTCATCGGCTTTCTGGCGGATGGTCTGATCATGATGGGCGTCAGCGAATTCTGGCAGATGGTGATCAAAGGCATCGTCATCATCATCGCGGTCATCATCGACCAGACTCAGAGCCGGATGCAGCAGAAGGCGGCGGTCGTGGCGCAGAAAGCATTAATTGAGGAGGGGGAACCGGCTAAATCCTGACTGATTTATCGCCGTCCGGGCAGGATGCAGCGCTAAGCGATTCAGCATAAGCGGCAGCAGTCAGCCCGGAGTGACGGGCAGTGTGGTGAACAGAGGACAATACCTTTATCAGCCACACTTTTTTAAGCACAAAATTTTTTAACTGGCGTGAATATATATTCATAACCGATTTAAAATTCAGAGGTAGTGTATGAATCCTTTCAATCTTCCGGTCGAAGACCTTGAGCGCCGGGCGCGGGCTATCCGCCGCCGCATCATCCAGCTTAACGCAGGCAGCCCGGCAGGCGGTCATACCGGCGCTGACCTGTCGCAGGTGGAGATCCTCACTGCGCTCTACTTTCGCATTCTGAACTGCGCACCGGATCGCACAGATGACAATCAGCGTGACATCTACATCCAGTCGAAAGGGCACGCGGTGGGCGGCTACTACTGCGTGCTGGCGGAAGCGGGCTACTTCCCGACCGACTGGCTGGCGACCTATCAGCACGCGGACTCGCATCTGCCCGGCCATCCAGTCCGGCAGAAAACGCCGGGCGTCGAGCTCAATACCGGCGCGCTGGGCCATGGCCTGCCTGTGGCGGTCGGCATCGCTATCGCGGCGAAAAAAGACAACAGTTCGCGCCGCATCTTTGTGGTGACCGGCGATGGTGAGCTGGCGGAAGGCAGTAACTGGGAAGCGGCACTGGTGGCGGCGCATTACGGCCTTGATAACCTGATCATCATCAATGACAAGAACAAGCTGCAACTGGCGGGTGCGACCCGCGACATCATGAACACCGATCCGCTGCCGGAAAAATGGCGCGCCTTTGGGCTGGAGGTCACCGAATGCAACGGCAATGCGATGGCATCAGTGGTCGACACCATTGAAAACCTGCCGAAGAACGGCAAACCGCAGGTGATTGTGGCGCATACCGAAAAAGGCTTTGGCATCTCCTTTATCCAGAGCAAGGCGGAATGGCATCACCGGGTGCCGAAAGGCGAAGAGATCGCGCAGGCGCTGGAGGAACTGAAAGATGAGTAATGCACAACATTTAGCAAGCGTCATGGTGACGGCCTTTATCGACGCGGTGAATCGCGGCGTGGATCTGGTTCCTGTGGTGGCCGACTCAACCTCAACCGCCAAAATTGCCCCCTTTATTAAGGCATTTCCCGACCGGCTGATTAATGTGGGTATCGCCGAGCAGACGCTGGTGGGAACAGCGGCAGGTCTGGCACTGGGCGGCAAAGTCGCGGTGACCTGTAACGCCGCGCCGTTTCTGGTGTCACGTGCCAATGAGCAGGTGAAAGTCGACGTCTGCTACAACAACACCAACGTCAAACTGTTCGGGCTGAATGCCGGGGCCAGTTATGGCCCGTTAGCCAGTACCCATCACAGCATTGATGACATCGCGGTGATGCGCGGATTCGGCAACATCGAGATCTATGCGCCTTCCTGCCCACTGGAGTGCCGCCAGATCATCGACTATGCCCTTGAGCATGTCGGGCCGGTCTATATCCGTCTGGATGGCAAAGATCTGCCGCAGCTGCACGATGAAAATTATCAGTTCAGACCAGGCGCGATCGATGTGCTGCGTGAAGGCAGTGACATCGCGCTGGTGGCGATGGGCTCAACGGTTCACGAGGTGGTTCACGCCGCCGAGCAACTGGCTGAACAGGGCATTTCAGCCGGTGTGATCGCGGTTCCATCGATTCGACCCTGTGATACCCAACAGCTGCGCAACCTGTTAAATCACTATCCAGCGGTGATTACCGTGGAAGAGCACAACGTCAATGGCGGCGTCGGCAGCCTTGTGGCTGAGGTGCTGGCGGAAGGCGGTTGTGGCATCCCGCTGTTGCGGCTTGGCATTGCGGATGGGGAATATGCGATTGCAGGCGATCGCGCCTCCACCCGCGCCCGTCATGGCATTGATGCCCGCAGCGTGGTCAACAGTGCAGCGCGCATCTGCGCAGGAGCATAAACATGGTGGGACCTCTGATTCTGGCGATTGACGAAGGCACCACCAATGCCAAGGCGATTGCGGTTGATCGCGACGGCCGTGTGGTGGCACGCGGTAGCCAGAGTTTAACCCTGCAACACCCGCAGCCCGGTCTGGCTGAGCAGGATCCTGAGGCAATCTGGCAGGCGGTAAAACAGGCCATCGCCCATTGTCTGGCGTCGTGTGCAGGTGCGCCTGTCGCGGCGGTGGCGATCAGTAATCAGCGTGAGTCGGTGATGATCTGGCAGCGGCGTGATGGTCAGCCGCTGACACCGCTGGTGAGCTGGCAGGATCGACGCTCCGAGTCATTCTGTCGCGACCTTCGGCAGGCGGGTAAAGCGCCTCGCATCACCGGCCTGACCGGGCTGGCCGTTGATCCGATGTTTCCGGCCGCCAAGCTTACCGGGATGCTGGCCACCATTCCCGACGGCGCGGCGCGGGCGGCTGCCGGCGAACTTTGCATCGGCACGGTCGACAGCTGGCTCACCTGGCAGCTCAGCGCGGGCGAAGTCTTTATCACCGATCACGCTAACGCCTCCCGCACGCAGCTCTACAGTCTGCACCTCAACGACTGGGATGACGAGCTGCTGGCGCTGTTTCAGTTGCCGCGCGCCGCACTGCCGCGCATCACCTCTTCAGCCAGTGAACAGGGCGTGGTGGCGGTAGATGACATTCCCGGTCTGGCGCCAGGTACGCCGATTCTGGCGCGTATTGGCGATTCCCATGCCGCGCTGCAGGCGCAACGCCGCGGTGAGTCTGAAGTGGTGAAAGCCACCTATGGCACCGGCTCTTCATTGATGATGTCCATGGCGACGCCGCTGCTGACGGAAAACGGCCTCAGCACCACGTTGGCCTGGCATGACGGCACGCTGCGTTATGCGTTTGAAGGCAACATCACCCACACCGGTTCCGGTGCCGCCTGGCTGGGTAAACTGCTTGGCGTACAGGATCCACGTGAGCTGACCGCGATGGCGCAACGCTGCGATGACAATCAGGGCATCTATTTTGTCCCTGCGCTCTCGGGTCTGGGCGCACCCTGGTGGGATCTTCAGGCACGCGGCATGGTGTGCGGACTGACGGATGCCGCGACACCCGACGTGCTGGCGCGGGTGGCACTGGAGTCGATCGTCTGGCAAATGGCCGATGTCTTTTTCGCGATGGAGCAGGCCAGCGGACAGCAGCTTCCGGCGCTCTGTGTCGATGGCAGCGCCACTGAAAATAGCTGGCTGATGCAGTTACAGGCCGATGTGTTGCAGCGGCCGCTGCAGCGGGTCCCGACCGCTGAGGTCTCCGCGCTGGGCGCGGCACTGCTGGCAGGCAAAGTGCTGGGGTGGTGGCAGCAGGGCAGTGATATGCAGGCTTTACAGGGCGGCAGCGTCATCCTGCCGCGTGAAGAGAACGCGCAGCGTATGCAGGAAAATTATAAAGGCTGGATCGACGCCGTTGCACGCTGTCGTTATCAGCCACATTAATCCTTATCCGGAGCAGAGCCATGTCAACACTTCCTCAGCAGTTAACCTTCGGTGTCGTTATTGGCAACCGGGGTTTTTTTCCCAGCTATCTGGTGGGCGAGGCGCGCCAGCAGGCGGTCGCGCTGTTTGAAAAAATGAACATCAATACCGTCATGCTGGACGAAACCCAGACCAACCTGGGCGGCGTAGAGACGCGGCAGGAGGCAAAAATCTGCGCTGCACTGTTTCGCGAGCACCGCGAAAAAATTCACGGCATTGTGGTGCTGCTGCCTAACTTTGGTGATGAAAAAGCGATTGCAGAAGCACTGCGTCTGGCCGGCCTGAATGTGCCAGTGCTGGTGCAGGCGGAAGAGGATAATCTCGATAAAATGGGGCTGGCGACCCGTCGCGACAGCTTCTGCGGCAAAATTTCGCTCTGCAATAACCTGCGGCAATATGGTATTCCGTTTACCCTGACCCGCCAGCACGTCTGCGCCCTGAGCGGTGAGGTCTTCAGGCAGGATCTGCAGCGGTTTAGCCAGCTCTGTCGTGTCGTGAATGCCATGCGTCGGGTGCGCGTCGGGGCGATTGGTGCGCGGCCCGCCGGATTTAACACCGTGCGTTATAGCGAAAAGCTGCTGGAGAAGATGGGCATCGCGGTGGAAACCCTGGATTTATCGGAGATTTTTACGCGTACCAACCGGCTGCGCGATGATGATATCCGCGTAGCAGAGAAGCGTGAAATCCTGGAGGCTAACGCTGATGCGCGCGGCATTCCGGGTGACAAACTGGTGACCATGGCCAAACTATTTGTGGTGATCAGCGAATGGATCAGTGACAACGATATTGATACCACCGCTATTCAGTGCTGGACCTCACTGCAGGAGAATCTGGGGATTAACGTCTGCTCAATCATGAGCGTGATGTCGGGCCAGCTGATGCCCAGCGCCTGCGAAGTGGATGTGATGGGCGCGCTGTCGATGTACGCGCTCGCCAGCTGTTCGCTGAGTCCTGCCTCACTGGCGGACTGGAACAACAACTTTGGCGATGAACGGGACAAATGCGTGCTGTTTCACTGTGGTAACTTCGCCAGTGCCAGCCTGGAGTCACCGACGATGGGCACGGCCGATATCATCGGCACCACGGTGGGCAAAGAGAACACCTGCGGTGCAGTGCATGGCCGGATGAAGCAGGGTGATCTGACCTACTTCCGTCTTTCAACCGACGATTTTAGCGGCGAAATCAAAGCCTATGTCGGTGAGGGAATGTCGGTCACCGATCCGCTGGACACGGTGGGCTGTCGTGCGGTGATTCAGGTGCCGCAGCTGGAAACATTGCTGGCGTGGATCTGCCGTAATGGCTTTGAGCATCACGTGGCGATGAATCACTCAGCGACGGCAGATGTGCTGCAGGAAGCGTTTAGTGAGTATCTCGGTGTAAGTTGTTACCGGCATGAGTAAACGGTGAGACTGAATTGCAGAACGCCATAGGGGAAGGTGGGACAGCCGATGCGCTTACGGTTCTGGCCGCACCGGTATCCCTGCCCGCCATCCCAATACAGGAGGGCGGGCCTGGGTTTAGCGCGCCATCCTGCGCACCTCGCCATCTTCATTTTCCACCGCAACCAGATCCACCGGAGGCAGATTGCCGCCGCTGAACTCCACCTGACGAATCGGGAAGGCGAAGCGGATGTTACGCGCTTCAAGAGCCGCCATCAGCTGCAGGTTAATTTCCTGCTGAATATCCATGTATTTGTTGTAATCCGCATCCAGCACAAAATAGACCACTTCAAAGGTCAGCTTTGAGTCTTCAAAGGCCAGGAAGTGGGCGCGGTCAAAACGGGTCGTCTCAATGTCCTGGATGATCTCTTTAACCAGCGGGCTGATCGCCCGAACCTGATCAGAGGGCGTGGCATAGCTGATACCAAACTTAAAGACGATGCGGCGCTGCTGCATGCGTTTGTAGTTATGGATGGTCTGCTGCAACAGAATAGTGTTTGAGCAAACAATCTGCTCACCGCTCAGGCTGCGCAGACGCGTGGTTTTCAGGCCAATATGTTCAATAGTGCCCGCAATATCACCAAACACAATAAAGTCGCCGTGCTCAAACGGCTTGTCAAAGCCTATCGCCAGCGACGCAAACACATCACTCAGCACGGTCTGAATTGCCAGCGCAATCGCGATACCGCCAACGCCAAGGCTGGCAACCAGTGCTGTAATGTTGATGCCGATGTTCGACAGAATGGCAAGGAACATCATGATCCAGACCACCACCCGCAGCAGAATGCCCAGGATCACCGTCGTCACCGGATTACGCACATGAATCGGATCGCGCAGCAGGCTTTTCAGCCACAGCCGGATGCCGCAGTCTATCCATAGCGCGAGCTGCACAATCAGCGCCAGGAACCAGCCGTGCGCAATGGTCACGCTCCATGAAGCAGGCAGGTCGACAAACTTCAGGGCAATCAGCAGCGAAAAGATCAGCAGCAGTGTCTGGCTGGTGCTGCGCAATATCTCCACCAGAATCGCAGTGGCGCGGACGTGACGATGTTCGCTATAGAGGGCAATCCGGTTGGAGATAAAGCGAATCAGGGTACGTAATACCCAGTAAATCACCAGGGTAGAGACGATAACGATAGCGCTGTTGAGCCAGAGTTCCTGATTAAAAAAGAGGGCGTGAAAACGACGTGAAGAGAGCCAGTTTTCCATTGGGGAGGGTCTCCTTGCTGGGTTCCGGTTTAAAAGAAAACAAGCAAGAAGCATAGCCTGGATGCGGCCCACCTGCGTGGCGCATCCATAAAGCAGTTACTGGAATCGGGTCGATTTATCGCGCGCCAGGCGCTCAAGGGCAAAGATAATCTGCTGAAGCTGTCGCTCCTGTGCCGGATTCAGCGTGGCAAAACGAAAGCTCAGGCGGGGTGTAATCAGGGTTTCATTTTTGCGGTTCACGACACAGCGTTCGCCAATACTCAACAGCTTCACCGGCACTTCAAAAATGCCATATTCGCCCAGCTCAACCCGGAACTGATTGAAGCTGTCGCCATTCTGCAAGCCTTCCGGCAGCGGTTCATCCACCAGCACACCGATACCGCCCAGAGAGAGATCCTGTAATCGCAGACGCGTTTTACTGCCATCCGGCCACAGGGTGTGGCACCAGAACTGCGGCTCCATCGGTGCGCAGACCCGAAAAAATTCCCGTCGCTGAATCTGCCACAGCAGGTCCGGCAGCGGTGAGCTGAAAGCGGGTAAGCCTTCAAACTCAATTTTTTCCAGTGAGGTGAGGCTGAACTCCACTTTTGCACCAAAGGTTTCAGCGGTGATACTGAGATCATCGCTGGTTAGTGCGTACTCGTTATCCAGGTTATTACTGCCGAGGTCAAACACCACGCGATCTTTATCGGCAGTCAGCATCCGGCTGATAAACTGCCCGCGCGGGAAGCGCACCAGTAAGGGCGTCTGCAATCGCAGCAAATCTTTCATAACGCCCAGAACCGCCAGCGTGCCACGTTTTAAATATTGTTCCTGGTCGGCTTCTTTCACGTCCTGCTCCACAAGGGGTTACTGTATTTACACTCTTTTTTTGCCTCGTCACGGTTATCGGCGCGGCTGGAAAAAGCTTTAATTTGCTCGTCATCAATAATAACTGTGAGCGGACGAGCAATTTTCAAAATGCTGGCTATACTTATCGCGGTAAACCGCTTGATAAATCAGGCGTTCACGATTTAATCATAAAAAGGAAGGAGCAACAGATGGGTATTATTTCCTGGATCGTCTTTGGCTTGATCGCGGGTATTCTGGCGAAGTGGATTATGCCAGGTAAAGACGGTGGCGGTTTCATTCTGACTGTTGTACTGGGTATTATCGGTGCAGTAGTGGGTGGCTGGATCAGTACGCTGTTTGGCTTCGGCCGCGTCGATGGGTTTAACTTCGGCAGTTTTGTGGTCGCAGTGATCGGTGCCATCGTGGTGCTGTTCGTGTACCGCAAAGTACGCAGTTAACCGTAACAGTTTTAACAGAAAAGGGGACGAAGCGATTCGTCCCCTTTTTTTATCTTTTACTCTGCTATCAGAAGTCGTAACCGACAGTCGCCATCACGCTGCGCTCCGCGCCCCAGTAGCAATAGCCGGTGCCGTAACAGCCCGCTACATAGGTGCGGTCGGTCAGGTTATTGGCATTGACCTGAACCCATGCGCCTTTCAGGCTGCTGTTCCAGACACCCAGATCGGCCCGCACTGATGCATCAAACAGCGTCACCGACGGCACGCGCGTGGTATTTTCATTGTCCGCCCACTGTTTGCCGATGTAACGCACGCCCGCGCCCGCACTCAGACCGTAATCAAACTGATAGTGACCCCAGAGTGCAGCCATGCTGTTAGGGGTGACATACGGCGTATGGCCGCTGTTGCCATCCACCGAATCTTTGAAGCGCAGATGGTTCAGCGTATAGCTCGCCACGGTGCTCAGACGCGGGGTTAACTGATTACGTGCTTCCAGCTCAATACCCTGTGAATGGACTTTGCCCGATGGCGTAAAGGTGCCGTCTTTAACATTACGGTTTGCCACATCCTTCTGCGTCAGGTCATAAACCGCCATGCTGTAAAGATCGCGGGTGCCCACCGGCTGATATTTCACCCCGGCTTCATACTGCTCTGAGGTGGTCGGCTTCAGCAGGTTATTGTTGGGATCGGTAAGCGCAGTCGGGGTAATCGCCTGGCTCCAGCTGACATAAGGCGAAATGCCGTTGTCGAAGGCATAGAGCAGCGCGGCGCGTCCGCTAATGTGATCATCCTGACGACGATCGCTGCCGCTGTTTTGTGCGACGATTCGATCGTAACGGCCGGAGAGATCGAGATGCCAGCGATCCAGCTTCATCTCATCCTGCAGATAGAGGCCGGTCTGGTAATAACGGCGGGTGCTATCTGCCCAGGTCTGCTCAGGCATATCGCCCACCTGATCGCCGGTCACGGCATTCAGCTGGTTAGCCGGACCGCCAGCCTCACTGATCTCATTTTTGTAACGATGATACTCGGCACCCAGCGTCACGCGGTGCTCCAGTTCGCCGGTGTTGAACTCCGCCTGTAAGCGGTTATCCGTGGACCAGGCGGAGAGTGACGAGCGCTCGCCAGAGTAGTAGCGATTCAGCAGATCGGGATTATTTTCATCCCAGCCAATCTGATAAACCTGATCGAGATCGACATTCGAGTGGCTGTAACTACCGGTTGATGAGAACGACCAGACGTCGTTAAAGCGATGGGCGAAATCGAAGCTGTAGATCTGCTCGTGGCGTTTGAACTGATCAAGATCGCTGTTGCCCTCATAGAAGCCGTTGCTCAACTTATAGCCGTTGTGTTCGGTAAGGCTGCCGTCACCCGGCACTGAACCGTGATAACCGCCTGACGGATCTTTTTGCAGGTAGGCTTTCAGAATCAGATGGGTATCTTCATCAGGTTGCCACATCAGCTGCGGCATCAGCGCATATTTCTCTTCACGAGTATGATCGTACTGGGTATCGCTGTTGTGGGTTACGCCGGTCAGGCGAAACGCCCACTGGTCATTAATGGCATTGGTGTAGTCAAACATCGTGCCGGTGGTCGCGTTGCTGCCCGCCTGCACTTGAATGTGACCCTCTTCCGCGAACTGAGGACGTTTAGTCACCATGTTCACCAGTCCGCCCGGCACTGTCTGGCCATAGAGCGCGGAAGAGGGGCCTTTGATCACGTCGATGCGTTCCAGGAAAGCATTATCCACCTGCAAGATGTTGAAACTGCCGCCGTCACTCATCAGCCGCATCCCGTCGAGGAAGGTGTTATCGACATCGCCACCGTGGAAGCCGCGCAGGGCAATGGTGTCGTAACGGGTAGCGGCCCCGCCGAAGTTAGTAAAGACGCCTGAGCTGTAACCCAGCGCCTGATTCAGGGTCAGTGCGCCCTGATCCTGCATCTGCTGGCGGGTGACTACGGATATCGATTGCGGCGTGGTGATCAACGGACGATCGCTCTTGGTTGCGCCCTGGCTGGTGGTCGCCAGATAGCCCTGGGTGGGCGTGGTCGAATCCTCCAGCGGTTGGGCAGTCACGACCATATCAGCAGCAAAACTCAGAGCAGGCGCAGTCAGCGCCAGGGTGCAGAGGTGAACATAACCTTTCAGCGACAATGACAGTTTCATCAAAATTCCTTTCTTGGCAAAGGGTCAGGCGGGTGAATAAAATTATTGATAGGCAATCTCATTATCATAATGAGAACTATTACCTTTTGTAAATTGGCTGCAATTTTGCCTGTAGATGAAAGAAGGTCAAGTAAAATTCGCTGAAAGGGAGTGCGGATACCTCCGGCGGGGCCAGAGGTATCCAGAGTGACTTAGTTTTGTGAGGCAGACGCCTGAGGAATATCGTGGGCGCTGTTACAGGTTTTATCTTTCGGGCAATACTTATCGAGCAGTTTCAGCGTGACGCCGTTTGTCCAGCCGAAGCCGTCCTGCAGCGGATATTCACCGCCACCGCCGCCGCCAAGATTTTTGCCGTCAACGACATATTTCTCTACCAGTTTATGCTCACGGTCATAGGTGTTCTGGACGTTTTGCAGGAAGCGTAAGCCGACCTCTTTTGCGAGTTTCGGCTGGTTATAGTGCTCAAGACCTTCCACAGCAACCCACTGCAGCGGAGCCCAGCCATTCGGTGCGTCCCACTGCTGACCGTTGTTTACGGTGGTTGTTACCAGACCACCCGGCTTCAGCAGCTGTTTTTCTACCGCGCTGGCGGTGCTTTCAGCCTGCCTGTCACTGGCTACCTGAAGATAGAGCGGGAACAGGGCAGCAGCCGTTAACTGCGGATGGACCTGTTTTTTCTGCCAGTCATAGTCGGCGTACCAGTTCTGTTTGCTGTCCCACAGATAGCGGTTGATTGCTGCCTGACGCTTCTCTGCGCGATCGGCAAACTGCTTTGCCAGATCGCTCTGCTTATTCATCTGGTAGCCTTTTGACAGCGTCTGCTCCAGGTGGAACATCAGGCTGTTAAGGTCAACGGGCGCCAGCTGTGTGGTGCGGATTGTCGACAGATTATGCGCATCGGTGAACCAGCGGGAACTGAAATCCCAGCCCGACGCGGCACCGGAACGCAGCTCGCGGTAGAGCTCGGCTTTATTGCGCTGCGGCGCTTTCTGCGCGGTGGCAATATCATCCATCCAGGATTCAGTACGTGGCACGTCGCGCGCATCCCAGTAGCGATTGAGCAACGTACCATCCGCCAGTTTAATCACCCGCTTGCTGGCGGCACCGGCCGCGACTTTATCGCTGTCGGCCATCCAGTAGTCATACTCTTTCTGCAATTGCGGCAGGTAGCGGGTATAGGCTTTGCCGTCATCATGCGTGGCCAGCAACTCGACCATCATGCTGAAGAACGGTGGCTGTGAACGGCTAAGGTAGTAGCTGCGGTTGCCGTTGGGAATGTGGCCATAGCGGTCAAGCAGCGAGGCGAAGTTATCCGTCATATCCTGGACTTTATCCCAGTGTCCGCTCTCGGCCAGCCCCAGCATGGTGAAGTAGCTGTCCCAGTAATAAACTTCGCGGAAACGCCCGCCAGGCACCACGTAGGGTTTTGGCAATGGCAGCAGCGAGTCGTACTGACCCACGCTGCTGGTGGTGCCGGTCAGTACTGGCCACAGGCCATCAATGTGCTCACGCAGGTTTTGTCCCGCGGGCGGGACATATTTGTCGCCCGCAGCGGGCAACGTAAAGTTGGTATCCACAAAACGTTTCAGGTCGAAATTGCGCTGTTTCTTCTGCATCTGCCAGTCGGCAAGAATCGAGGCGGGATCGAATTTCGGCACGGCATCAGCAAAGGTCTTTTGATCGGGATAGAACTTCGCCTGTTGCACGGCGTTAAACAGCGGCCCTAAACGAACGTCCGGCGGCTGCGGCTGATTGTTCAGCATGCGGCTGTTATCGTCGGCATGGGTGGTGAAAGCGGGAACGCTCAGCAGCAACGTGAGCAGAAAGGGCGCATAACGCTGACGCCGTGGGTTGGCGTTTACCTCAATTTTTGTCATCGGTTTTTCTCCTTGTCCGAAATGCGGCCGCGCGTAACGCATTGACCACAGGACCAACTTTAGACCTTATCTGTCTATTTAACCCTGACGCGAGCCGGAAATGTGAAGCCACGGGAATTATTTTTATGGAAAAAACCGCTTTTTCACGCCGGTTTTTTCTTGCTCTCACCCCACTTTTCCCCGACGCTGAAAGAAAAAAGGAGAGCAGGATGGAGATCATCTGGTATCACCCGTCGCAGTCTGCAGCGGCCTGGATTAACGGTTTACAACAACGCCTGCCTCAGGCGCGGGTTCGCGCCTGGCAGCCAGGCGACAACGGTCCGGCTGATTATGCGCTGGTCCGCTCCCCGCCCGCAGAGATGCTGCAGGGACGCACCACACTGCGCGGCGTTTTTGCACTGGGCGCAGGTGTTGACGAAATTCTTAAGCAGCTGCAGCAGCATCCTGAGATGCTGCCCGACAGCGTGCCGCTGTACCGGCTGGAAGATACCGGGATGGCGCGTCAGATGCAGGAGTACGCGGTGCATAGCGTGCTGAGCTGGTTCCGTCGTTTTGACGACTACCGTCTTCAGCAGCAGCAACAGTGCTGGCAGCCGCTGCCCGCTTACACGCGTGAAGCGTTTACCATCGGCATCCTGGGCGCCGGCGTACTGGGACAAAGCGTGGCGGAGAGCCTGAAACCCTGGGGATTTCCGCTGCGTGTCTGGAGCCGCTCACCGAAAAAAATTGATGGCGTAACCAGCTTTGCCGGACGCGATGCGTTGCCTGCGTTTCTGCAGGAGACGCGGGTGATCATCAACCTGCTGCCGAGCACACACGAGACAATCAATCTCATCGATCAGCACTTTTTACAGCAGCTGCCGCACGGCGCGTTCTTCCTTAACATCGCACGCGGCGCGCAGGTGGTGGAAGAGGATCTGCTGGCTGCGCTCAACAGCGGTCAGCTGAAAGCGGCAGCACTGGATGTCTTTCAGGTGGAACCGCTGCCCGAAGCACATCCGCTATGGTCCCATCCGCGTGTCACGATCACACCCCATAATGCGGCGGTAACCTTAATCGACGAAGCTATCGACTACATCGCCCGTGCCATCAATCAGGATCAGGCAGGCGAGCCGCCGCAGGGCAGGGTGGATCGTCAGCGCGGCTATTAATGAAACGGCCCCGTCAGGGGCATTCAGCAGGAGAAGAGGATGTATCCGGTAGATCTGCATATGCACACCATCGCCAGCACGCATGCTTACAGCACGCTGCATGACTACGTGACTCAGGCGAAGCAAACCGGCCTGAAACTGTTTGCCATCACCGATCACGGCCCTGACATGGCCGACGCGCCGCACTACTGGCACTTTATTAATATGCGCGTCTGGCCGCGCGTGATCGATGGCGTAGGGATTCTGCGCGGTATCGAAGCCAATATTAAAAATCAGCAGGGCGAGATCGATTGTTCAGGTCCGATGCTTGATGCGCTGGATTTAATCGTCGCCGGTTTTCACGAGCCGGTTTATGCGCCGCGCGACAGAAAGCATCACACTGACGCGATGATTGCCGCCATGGCAGGCGGACTGGTTCATATCATCAGCCATCCGGGCAACCCGAAATTCCCTGTCGATATCCCGGCGATTGCCGAGGCCGCAGCGCATTACAATGTGGCGCTGGAGCTGAACAACTCCTCCTTTACCCACTCGCGTCCGGGCAGTGAACCTAACTGCCGGGCTATCGCCGCCGCCGTTCGCGATGCAGGTGGACGACTGGCATTTGGCTCCGACTCCCATACGGCTTTCACGCTCGGCCATTTCGAGCACTGCCTGCGCATTGCCCGCGAGGTGGATTTTCCCGAGGATCGGGTGTTAAATGTCACGCCGCGTCGCCTGCTCGACTTTCTGGAAATGCGTAGCGGCAAATCTATTGCTGAACTGGCTGACTTTTAATTTATTACTTCGGGGACTTACATGCCGTCAGACCTCCTGCACCAGGTGTAAGCGGTGGGTCTGAAATATCTTATTTGCGGTTGAGTTCCCGAGTTGAACCGACTGTTATAGCTGTACAGACGATAGTGATGATCGGGATATCAGAACATCGCTTCTTTATGGGGATGTCCTCACGAGGCTATGTAGGCATGACTAACACTGGGATGTATTAATCCACGGGGAGCAGGTCAACTATTCTGATAGTTATCAGGTTGAATCAAAGAGTGGAAACCCTGCGCTTACTGACTCGCTTTATTAGTTTTACCGTTAACAACGATAGCACTAAGGATGAAATTATTATTGCTATGAACAATGCATTTACTGTCGATGGGAAAATCTGAAGGGGATTTACGATTTCCCCGAGTTTCATGTAAGCTTCTTCCGAAAGGGTTCTGAAGATGATTTCCGGGATAACTATAAGATAAAATAGAGTGAATCCGGTGTATATAGCCAGACACTTGATCCTTTTCATAAGCCATTCTCCTTGCATACCTTTCACTTCAGTATACAATCGTTGCATAAGGAATTCTACACAAAGGGATGAGTATGAGCATGTCTTATCTGAAGCTTAAACTTCAGGCAGAGAGAACCATGGCGCTTAACTTTGAGAAGGTGCTTACTGAGTTACATCAAACGATGCTTGACACAGGAAGGAGTGTTTTATCTGGCGCTCAACGTGCAAGCGGTTATGGTTCATGCTTTTTTGATGACTATAAGGATGTTTGTAATCAACTCAGGCAGGAAGATTTGCGATACCTGAAGCAACTCAGAATGCTGTTCACCCGGCAGGACATTGTTTTAGAAATGGTAGAAATATACTTCAGAAAAAAACTGAGCCGGATTGGTGATTCAGGTATCCAGAACATACAAAGATTGTTAGCTGAAAAAGCGTCAGACTTTGCTTCTGGTAAATTCTCTAAACTTGCGATAGCACAGATAATTGCTCTCGTTATTACTCAATCCCGGGATTTCAGACAGTCACATATTAAAGTAATTAACGCTACAAGTTCGTATGCCGTAACTGCTTTTAAATTTTATGGTAAGTTTGAGATTGCCACAAAAGCAGCAAGAAAATTACGCTTCGATGATGCGGAGTATTATTTCGACTTATACAACTCTAATTTAGAAATGTTCTATTATTTGATTGAGCCAGAAATGTCGAAAATAATTTTTTTGAAAAACTCAGGTTCAACTAGTGAAGATCAGATTTTAAATCTAATAAATAAAATTTTAACAAAATGAAAACGATCATTCGCTGGTTTTACGCCTGGGTGAGTCAATCTTTCTTTGGGCTGATACCACCAGTTGTGGGTGTGGTTGGCGCTATTTTATTTATAAACGTTTTTCCTGACTATGGTTTGCTGTTCGCTTTACTGTGGTTTGTCTTAATCATCTATATTAGCGTAAAATATTTTCGTTTTTATTAGTAAGAAATTTTCTCTGCTGAACTGGCCGTTTTTTAAGATATTTTAGACATTTTGACTTTTTGCCTGGCTGAGATTGTTGAGTTTAAGATTGGGTTTCTGAAACAATAGACCAGCGACGTTGTTAAGACCATTGAAGTCGATGGACGGCTGGCATTTGGCTCTGGTTTCCCTACTGTTTCCAGGGCTCGGTCCTCTCTACAAGCACCTGCGCATTGCCCGCGAGGTGGATTTTCCTGAGGATCGGGTGTTAAATGTCACGCCGCGTCGCCTGCCCGACTTTCTGGAAATGCGTAGCGGCAAATCTATTGCTGAACTGGCTGACTTTTAATTTATTTTGCCTCAAGGAAATCTGACTCATGAATGAGTTTTCCATTCTGTGCCGTGTGATTGGCTCACTGTTTAATCGTCAGCCGCAGGACCCGCTGCTGGTGCCGCTGTTCACACTGCTGCGTGAAGGCAAACTGCAGTCGCAGTGGCCGCTGGAGCAGGATGAGCTGCTGACGCGTCTGCAACAGAACAGCGATCCGCAGGCGCTGGCTGCAGATTACAATGCGCTGTTCGTTGGTAGCGACTGTAATGTGCCGCCTTACGCGTCACAGTGGCCGGAAGGCAAAGCTGAAGCGGACGTGCGTGCATTTCTGACCTCACGCGGAATGCCGCTGAGCGATGCGCCTGCTGACCATTTTGGTGTGCTGCTGCTGGCCGCATCATGGCTGGAAGATCAGTCCGCGGAAGATGAGAGCGCAGCGCAACTGGCGCTGTTTGAAGAGTATCTGCTGCCGTGGTGCGGTACGTTCCTGGGTAAAGTGGAAGCGCACGCGACCACTGCGTTCTACCGCACCCTCGCGATGCTGAGCCGCGAAGCGATTCAGGCGATGTACAACGAATTGCTGGATAGCAGCGAAGAGACGCCCGACGCCTGATTCACCAGGTCGCCGGGTGCGTACCCGGCGCGGAGCCAGATGTCGCGAACATCTGCGGGGTGCCGGGGAGCCAGGCTGCTGCCCGCAGCCTTACCCCCAATCCCCACGGCGTTAATTCGTAACAGGGCAGGTTATCTTTAACCTGTGGCTCAATGCCAGCGCCTGCGCACTGCCCGAGTGGGTGCTGCTGCAATAGCCATGCGGTACGCGCCAGTGACAGCCGAACCTGGCTGCCGTGACCATCTGTAACGCGTCGCCTCAATCCCTCCAGCACCGCCGCCGCCAGCAGATAGCCAGTGGCATGATCCAGTGCCTGAACTGGCAGCGGAACCGGTTTGTCGCTCTGCTGCCACTGCATACCCCGTTCAGCAATGCCACATCCCATCTGCACCAGACTGTCAAACCCCCGGCGGTTGCGCCACGGTCCCTGCCAGCCCCACGCATTAAGCCCGGCAAGGACAAGGCCAGGTGAGAGCGCCTGAAGGGTCTCTGCATCAAACCCAAGCCGTTCCAGCGCATCCGCCCGATAGCCATGCACCAGCACGTCTGCCTCGCGCAGCAGGCGGATAAACTGCTCGCGATCGGCAGTCTGAGTCAGGTCGAGCACCGCACGGCGCTTGCCGCAGCTCAGCTCCTCATCCAGTGTCGGCTCCTGCCAGCCCGGCGGATCGATGCGCAGCACGCGGGCCCCCAGGCTGGCAAGAATCCGGGTAGCGACCGGCCCGGCAATAATCCGCGTCAGATCCAGAACTTTTATACCCATTAACGGACGCGCCTCGGCCAGCGGCCAGTCGGGCAGAGGAGCTGGCTGGGTGATCTGCCAGCTAAACAGCGGTTCGCGCTGCACTGCCTGACCCTGCGGATGCTGCTGCCAGGCAGCGGCGCTTCGCATCTCTGCGGCACAGCCACCGGCATCAATAATCGCCTGCTCCAGTTCGCTGGCCTGCCACTGCTGGACCTGCATCGCCAGCGCCGCGCGATCGGCGTGCGCGCCCAGCACCTGCTCCATCGCCAGCCGGTGATGTGCGGCATTGGTATGCAGGCGGATCCAGCCATCGCGGCTGCGATAGTCACCGGCAAACGCATCCCACATCGCGGGTGCAGCACGGTTCAGCGGATAAAAACTCTGCTGAAACCAGCGCGATGCCAGGCGTACATTAACGGCGACGGGCGGAGAGCAATAGTCAGGGCGGGAGGCGGCGATGAGCGCGGCGGTGGCCTGAGTTGCCAGACCAATGCTGGTGGCCGCCAGTTCACTGACGGCAAAAGCAGAAGAGAAGGTGGCGCGATCAACGAAAGCGGGAAGAGGCAAGGCGTCGGCGTCGCCCCGCAATCCCTGCTGCATCTGCTGCCACAAAGAAGCGGCAAGCTTTAAGTCCATGTTGTGCTCCCTGAGAAAGGTCATTTCTCAAGCATAGCACGCCGGATTAACGCCGCCGCAGGCGCGGGAAGCGGGCATGCATCCGCAGGTTACGCAGGTTAATCACCGCGATGGCCGTGCCGAGGATCACCAGTGAAGCACCGATAATCTTAAAGCTGTTCAGGCTGTCACCGAGTACCACAATCCCCATCAGCACGGATAAAACCGGCGTCAGCAGCGAGTAGGGCATGATCAGATTGACGTTATATTTCTTTAGCAGCATATACCACAGCGTATACGCCACAATCGATGAGGCGATGGCGCTGTAGAGAATTGCGAACCAGCCGTGCCAGCCTGCATGCTGCAGGGCATAGAGCTGGTTCGACTCCATCACAAAGCTGGACGCGCCTGTGATTGGAATCGCCAGGAACGCAATCCATCCGGTCATGGTTAAGGGCTTTATCGGCGGTGACTTCTTCACAATCAGATTACTGACGGCCCAGCCGGTGGCGCTGCACAGCAGCAGACAAAGCACCCACCAGGACGGAATCGTC
Organism: Pantoea sp. MT58; assembly: GCF_014495885.1. Lineage (NCBI taxonomy): Bacteria > Pseudomonadati > Pseudomonadota > Gammaproteobacteria > Enterobacterales > Erwiniaceae > Pantoea > Pantoea sp. MT58. Next base: position 2,485,656 of record NZ_CP061083.1, on the reverse strand, counting down.
GGGCTGCCGGAGAGCACGACCACGCCGCTCAGCGAGATCATAATGCCCAGCAACTGCACCAGCTTCAGCTTCTCTTTCAACACCACCATCGCCAGCAGCATCGCAATCGGCGTTCCCAGCTGCACCACAATGGCGCCAGTGCCGGCATCGGTGTAGCGCAGGCCGACAAACAGTAGCGAGAAGTGCATAAAACCGAACGTAAACGCCAGCAGCAGCAGCCAGCGTAACTGCTGACGGTTAATCCGACAAAACGGCACCAGCACGATGGCCACGACCACAAATCTCATAAACGTCAGAAACAGAGGCGGCAGCTCCAGCAGGCCCCATTTCACGGCAACGTTGTTGAAGGCCCAGATTGAAACCACCATCAGAATCAGAAAAAAATGCCGCACAGCCACGATAATATCCTTTTGATGATTTTTGCTTAGCCCGCTAATGATGGCACGAACTGCGGCATTCCAGCCAATCGCAGCAACAAATTTTCTGCAATTGCCGCGCAGCCGCTGAGACTTTTGCGTGCGATGCTGGCAGACTGATTTGAAACGACTTCTTAAGGAACCGATTCGGTATGACACCTGTGTCCGCGTTACCCCTTGCGTTAATTCAGCTTGAAGTCCCACCCGCAAACGTCGTCTCAGAGATTGGTGAACAGCCACGCTGGTTTATTGATGCGCTGGATTTGCAACCTGATGCGTACCTGATTGTCCGGCCCCATCTGGGCGAGGCATTACCCGATTTCGATCAGATATCCGGGGCGATCCTCAGCGGTTCCTGGGCGATGGTCACCGATCACGCTGAGTGGAGCGAACGCAGTGCCGCATGGATTCGGGCAGCGATTGATCATGATCTGCCGCTGCTGGGCGTCTGCTATGGTCATCAGCTGATGGCCTATGCGCTGGGCGGCGAAGTGGCAGATAACCCCAATGGATGGGAGCGTGGTCTGTTACCGATTCGCTGCTCAGCTCAGGCGCAGCGCGATCCGCTGCTGCAAAACCTGCCACAGGATTTCAGCGTCTGGCTATCGCATCGTCAGTCGGTTATCAGCGCGCCGCCTCAGGCGCAGGTGCTGGCCGCGTCTGCACGCGATGGCTGTCAGATTGTGCGCTATACGCCGCAGGCGATCTCGGTGCAGTTTCATCCCGAATTTACACGGCACATCATGAACGCATGCCTGCCTGAGGGCTGTAAAGAGGATGGGGCAAACGACATTGAAGGAAAAGACTGGGCGCGTGCGTTGCTGGTGGCATTCTGGCAACAGACGCGCCCGGCAATGGGGCGTGCTCAGGGCGCGTAGTGACGCGTGCAGCGATAAACCCAGGCGGGTGGCACATTTTTCAGCACCCGCTGGCGCTCCCAGGTGAAGTAGCGCGACAAGTCAGGCTGGGTCAGCGAGGTGTACTGGAACTGCACAAACACGCCCTTCGGGCCGAGGGCGTTATAAACCGCGCGCAGAATGGCTTCACGCAGCTCAGGCGGAAGTGACAGCAGCGGCAGGCCAGAGAAAATCACGTCATATTCCCCGCTCAGGTACTCCGCAGAACAGGTCCGTACTGTCATGCGTGGATCATCCATCGCAACAAGTTTGTCTGCCAGCGTGTTACTGATCTCAAAAGCATCCAGCGTGGCATCAGGTGACATCTGATCCAGTATCCAGCGCGTCAGCACCCCATCACCCGCGCCGAGTTCGGCAACACGTAATGTTTCAGGCCATTCGACTGATGCGATCATGGCGCGGCACAACGCCTCAGATGAGGGCGTAATGCTGCCCATCTTGCGTGGGTTGCGGATAAACTGATGCACGAAATTGGCTTTAGCGCGCATCAGGGTAATAGCTGAAGCCAGCATGTTCATCTCCAGAATGAATTTATCCTCAGGTTGACCCTCTTTGTGCCGCAGAAGTTTCTCTTTGAACAGCCGTTTGGGTAAAAGTCGGAATTATCTAAAGACGAAGCGGAAACGCCTATTCCTTCGGGGCGGTCACAGTTTCCGGATAACAGACCTGACAGGCTCTCAATGATGCTTCATGTTGATAATAAGTTTCATCATTGTTACATCAGTCACCTGTCAGGAGAATGACCATGCGTTACGCCGCCCCCGGAGAACAGGGTTCTCTGATCACATTACAAAAGAATTATGGCAACTTCATTAATGGTGAATTCGTCGCGCCGGTGAACGGCAACTACTTCACCAATACTTCGCCAGTGAACGGCTCTGCGGCCGGTGAGTTTCCCCGCTCAGATGCCGCCGATGTTGATAACGCCGTCGCCGCTGCGGCTGCGGCGGCTGACGCCTGGGGAAAGACATCGCCACAACAACGTTCTCTGCTGTTACTGAAGATCGCCGATCGGCTGGAACAGCATCTGGAGATCATGGCGGTCTATGAAACCTGGGACAACGGGAAACCGGTACGCGAAACGCTGGCGGCGGATATGCCGCTGGCGGTCGATCACTTCCGCTACTTTGCCGGTTGTGTGCGGGCGCAGGAAGGCAGTGCGGCAGAGATTGATGAGTTCACCGCTGCCTACCATTTCCATGAGCCGCTGGGCGTGGTGGCGCAAATTATCCCCTGGAACTTCCCGCTATTAATGGCGGCCTGGAAACTGGCGCCGGCGCTGGGCGCAGGTAACTGCGTTGTACTTAAACCGGCAGAACAGACGCCGCTGTCGATCACCGTTTTTGTCGATCTGATTAAAGACCTGCTGCCGCCAGGCGTGCTGAACGTGGTGCACGGCTTTGGTAAAGAGGCAGGCGAAGCGCTGGCTTCTCACTCCGGCATTGCTAAGGTGGCCTTTACCGGCTCTACCGCCACCGGGGGTCACATTCTGGAACTGGCAGCGAAAAGCCTGATTCCCTCAACGGTCGAACTGGGGGGCAAATCACCCAACATCTTCTTTGAAGACATCATGCAGGCGGAAGAGAGCTTTATTGAGAAAGCCGCTGAAGGCGTGGTGCTGGGCTTCCTGAATCAGGGCGAAATCTGTACCTGTCCGTCACGTGCACTGGTGCAGGAGTCTATCTACGAGCCGTTCATGGCGGCCGTGATGAAGCGGGTTAAAACCATTAAACGGGGCGATCCGCTGGACACCGAGACCATGGTGGGCGCGCAGGCGTCACAGCAGCAGTTTGATAAAATTCTCTCTTATCTTGAGGTTGCCCGACAGGAGGGGGCTGAAGTGCTGGTGGGTGGGGGTGTTGAGAAGCTGGATGATGAACTTAATAGCGGCTACTACATTCAGCCAACCCTGCTGAAAGGCAACAACAGCATGCGGGTTTTCCAGGAGGAGATCTTTGGACCGGTGATTGGCATTACCACTTTTAAGGATGAGGCGGAAGCGGTCAGCATTGCTAACGACTCTATTTATGGGCTGGGTGCGGGTGTCTGGACACGAGATATCAACCGTGCTTATCGGGTGGGCAGGGCGATTAAAGCCGGTCGCGTCTGGACTAACTGCTACCACCTCTATCCGGCACACGCCGCGTTTGGTGGGTATAAAAAATCGGGTATTGGTCGCGAGACGCACAAAATGATGCTGGACCACTATCAGCAGACCAAAAACCTGCTGGTCAGTTACAGCATCGAGCCGCTGGGCTTCTTCTGATCGACCTGACCAAATAATTTTTCCGTTTGTTACCGTTAAACCACGCTGAGGCGTGGTTTTTTTATGTCCCGACTTTGTAACCTGCTGACACACTTAAACTTATCAGCGGTCAGATTTTTGTAAAGAACGCTTAATCAGTCCTGGCTGCGCACAGAGTGTGGCCGTGTAGCGTTTCGCTTATCTGCCTTAATTCCTTTCCCTTCTTCACACACGGCAACGCTGTCATTCAATCCATTAACTCATTGATAAATTGTCTCTTTACAGATAAATCCTGCCGCTTTAACGGCACTTTACGGAAGGAGGCCGTTTCTCACCACGCTTCCGTCACCCGCAATCAGCGCCACTTTTTACATGAGTTACTTTAATGATGCTTCAGGGGTGAAAACACTAATTTGTAAAAATACTTTATATTTTTGCATGTTGTTAAGATTTGTCCTAAGTGGGTGCTTAAAAGCTCGACATATTTGGCTTAACTTATTTAGTTAATTATTTCTTAAGTAAATTCTAATGAAATAGGCCCGTTGAAATTTTGTCAATCTTCTGTAAACTCGCAGCTTATATTTACACATGGATCGTAATTTCAGACCCACGGGCAGGGACTACCTGGCTCGTGCGGTAGCTATGAAATTTTATAATGATAATAAATACATGAAAATTAAGCATTTAATTCATGTGTTAACAGGTGTGTTAAGTCATTTTATTTCGTAAGCGAATAGCGTTGTGTATGTAAATTGTATTCAGTTTGTCGGTTTTACGACCAGGGATGGCATTAGTAAAACTTGGGTTTTGCCTGCCTGCTCAAATTTGCCGGGAAAAAATTGATCATGTTTCTGATCGTTTATTGCCAGGTCAGATTCTTCTTCATTCCCGCTCATACCTTCGCTGATGGTTTTTCATACTTAACTTTAACTGATCGTTTTTTGTAAGGTTACGCAACAGTTTTGCGCCGTTCGTTTAAGAATGATCATTCTGAATGGCCCTGATTGCGCTTCTTTCAAGCCCTGTTTCTAAATTTTCAACACTCACAACCGGCCTTTGGCCTCTCTCCAGGATATGAATGGAACACAACATGAAAAAAATGGCGAAGCTCCACATTGCACTAGGCCTGATGTTTGTTTTCTCTCTCGCGGGTTGTAAAACACCGCCAAAAATGACCGATGACACACTGGTCACCAGCACGGTGGACGGCGTAGCGCTCAGCCACCGTTATGCCGTAAAACCCCCCGCGCAGTTCAGCCCGATTAACGAGACTTACCGCGCGCTCTATCCTGGCTCGGTGATGAGCCAGCCAGGCTACGGTGGCAAGGTGGTGGAGACGCTGAAAACCGGTGAAAGCTATACCGTGATTGGTCAGGTGGAGAACAACTGGCTGGCGCTGGGTGAACCGGCCCAGGCTGCAGAAGCGAAACCGGATAGCGGCACGGCTACCGTGAAAGATGCACCGCAATCTGCCACGCCGCAGGCGACAGTTACGTTGACGGGCTATGTGCCGTTTCGCGCCGTGGTGAAAAGCGATCTCTACGATCAGACAGTTAAAGCCGATCAGCCTAAACGTCGTGCGCGCAGTAGCAGCAAGAAGAAAACCTGTGTCGCGGTGAATGGTGACAGCACTGCCTGTCAGAACAGCACCAACGGAACCTGGATCATTAACTAATCGCAAAAAGCAGGGAGGGCTTGATGATGAGAACAACTCAACTGCGTGGTGGGCTGATAGTGCTGCTGGCGTTGCTGCTGGCGGCCTGTAGCAGCAGTAAGCAGCCTGTGGCTTATTACAACCTGGACGTGCAAGGACAGAATCAGCTCAATGGCGGTGCGCCGCTGAAAGTCCGGGTGTTGTTACTGAGCTCCGATGCGGAGTTCATGTCAGCAGACTTCTTCTCCCTGCAAAACCAGTCCGCCACCGTACTGGGCAGCGCACAACTCAATACCCAGCAGTTCTTCCTGACACCCGAGCAGCGCAGTAAAACGCTGCGCATCAAGAGCCTGCCGGAGACACGCTTCATCGGCATCATGGCGGAATATCAGGCGCTGGACGGCAAAGTCTGGCGCCTGTCGCTGCCGGTGCCTGAAGATGCGTCGCCCTCATTCTGGGCGTTCTGGAAACGTAACGATGGCGAGCTGAATGCGCGCATTGTGGCGGGGATTAATGGCCTTCGCGTGGAAAAACAGTGATGCCTATGAACAGAGCCGAAAAAGTGGTCTGGACCGAGGGGATGTTCCTGCGTCCCCATCATTTCCAGCAGTCAGAAAATTATCTTCTCAGCACCCTGCGTGAGTGGGGCCAGTCACAGCGCGCTTATACCTGGGGCTTTTACGATCTGGAGTTTGATGAAGCGTTGCTGCGTCAGGGAAAACTGGCGCTGAGCGCCGCCAGCGGCTGCCTGCCGGATGGCACATTTTTCTCCTTCAGCCAGCCACAGCATGGCCCGGCACCGCTGGATCTTCCGGCCTCTGTTGACCGCAGCAAGGTCGTGCTGGCGATACCGGCCCGACGCAATGGCCGCGAAGCCGTCGCTTTTCAGGAGTCGCAGGACTCTCTGGCGCGCTACCTGGCCTGGGAAGCGGACGTGGAAGATGACAACGCACAGGCCGTGGGCAGCGCCACAGTGCAATTCGGCAAGCTGCGCCTGCGTCTGATGCTGGAGCAGGATCTTACCGCCGAGTGGACTGCGATGGGCGTGGCGCAGGTGATTGAAAAACGCAGCGACAATCACATCCGGCTCGACAGCGACTACATCCCGCCGATGCTGGGCCTGAACAGCAGTCGTCCACTGCAAAACATGTTTAACGACCTGCACGGGCTGATCCAGCAGCGCAGTCAGCAACTGAGTCAGCGAGCGCCGGGCACCGGCCGCTTCAACAGCGCTGATATGGTCGATTTTATGCTGCTGGCGCTGCTCAATCGTCAGCTTGGCCTGCACAGCCATCTGCAACATCTGCCGTTACTGCATCCTGAAACGCTCTATAGCCACTGGCTGCAACTGGCGGCGGAACTCAGCACCTGGACGCCCGCCCGCGCACCTGAAGCGCTGCCGCTTTATGACCATGACGATCTCCACAGCTGCTTTAGCCGTCTGTCGCTGCTGTTGCGCCAGGGACTGTCGCAGGTCATGGAAGAGAGCGCGATTCAGCTGCCGCTGACCCAGCGCTCGCACGGCCTGAACGTCGCCACTGTACCGGAAAGCAGCATGGTGCATGAGTTTGGCTTTGTGCTGGCAGTAAAAGCCAGCGTGCCGGCTGATACCCTAAAAACCCATTTCCCGGCGCAGATGAAAGTCGCGCCGGTCAGTAAAATCCGCGATCTGGTGCAGCTGCAACTACCGGGCCTGGCACTTCGGGCGATGCCTGGCGCGCCGCCGCAGATCCCGTGGCATGCCGGATACAGCTATTTCGAACTGGATAAGAACAGCGAGCTATGGAAAGAGATGGAGCGCTCGGGCGCTTTTGCGCTGCATCTTGCCGGTGAGTTTCCGGGCCTGAACATGGAGTTCTGGGCCATCCGCAGTCAGTCAGAATAATAAACTGAGCACGCAGCATGATGCAGGAACAACAAAAATCACACAGCGATCTTGCGCCCGATGCCAGCCACCAGAATGTGCTGGTCGCGGCGGCTAACCCCCTGATTAACGCGATTCCACAGATCCGCCATTCGGTATCGCATGACGATCCGGCGCAACTGCGCCAGCAACTGATTGACCAGATTCGCCGCTTCGAGCTGAGCTGCCAGCAGTCCGGTCTCGGCTACGAAGTGATCATCGGCGCGCGTTACTGCCTTTGTACCGCGCTGGATGAGGCGGCGGCGCTGACCCCGTGGGGCAGTCGCGGCGTCTGGACCAGCAACGGCTTACTGGTGACGTTTCACAACGAAACCTGGGGTGGCGAGAAGTTTTTCCAGCTACTGGCCAAGCTGTCGCAGAACCCAAGACGCCACATTCTGATGCTGGAGCTGATCTACTTCTGCCTGCTGCTGGGGTTCGAAGGCCGCTACCGGGTGCTGGACAATGGCCGTTCGCAGCTGGAGACCATCAAACAGCGTCTGCTGCAGATGATCAGAAGCGTGCGCGGCAATTACGCGACGGCGCTGTCACCGCATCCCACCGATCAGCCGGTGCTGCGCAAGCTGTGGCGACCGATGATCCCGCTCTGGGCCTGCGCCGCAGTCGCCGGGCTGGCGGCCTGTCTGTTCTATATCGTGCTCAACTGGCGTCTGGGCGATTACACCTCGCCGGTTCTGGCCCGCATCTATCAGACGGCGCTACCGGAAGTGAAGATCGGCAACCCTGCGCCGCCACCGCCCGCCACGCTCGACCTGCGCGGTTTCCTGAAACCGGAAATTGATGCCGGGCTGGTGGCGGTACGTGATGAAGCGGACCGTAGCGTAGTGACTCTGAAAGGGGATGGGTTGTTTGCTTCGGCGGCCACCGACGTGCGCGGACGCTATGTCGACGTGATCCAGCGCATTGCCGCCGCCATGAACAACGTCAGTGGCCAGATTCAGGTGATTGGTTACAGCGATAACGTACCGATCCGCAGTGCGCGCTTCGGCTCCAACTTTGAGCTTTCGCTGGCACGCGCGCGGTCGGTGCAGTCCCTGCTGCAACAGCAACTGGCAGATCCATCACGGGTGAAAGCGGAAGGGCGCGGCGAAAGCAATCCGCTGGTGCCAAACAACAGCGCAGAAAATCGCGCACGTAACCGTCGCGTTGAAATCACACTGCTGGTGGCGCCGGATGCGACGCATGCCGAACTTAACGGCCTGGCGAGAGGGAACTGATCCATGCTGAATATTCTGTTTGCGGTGCTGACCAGCCGCCTCGCGTGGGGCTTTGTCGGCATCACCGCGCTCTCATTCATTATCTGGGTCATTGGCCCGGTCTTCTCTATCGTTGATTCGCGGCCGCTTGAACCAGAGCAGAACCGGATGATCAGTATCGCACTGCTCTATCTGGTCTGGGGTCTGGGGCAGGCGATCCCACGGCTTTACAATTACTGGCTCAACCGCAAGCTGATGTCGAGTCTGGAAACCGGCAAAAGCGATGCGCCGGAAGCAGATCGTCAGCGTCTGACAAGTGAAGAGCAGGTGCTGGCAGGGCGCTTCTCTGAAGCCACAGAGATGCTGAGAAAGGCGCATTTTCAGCGCCACAGCAGCAAGGGCACGCCGTTCTGGGCGCAGCGCTTTGGCCGCCAGTATCTCTATCAGCTGCCGTGGTACATGATCATCGGCGCACCCGGTGCCGGTAAAACCACCGCGCTGGTCAACTCCGGCCTGCAGTTTCCGCTGGCGGACAAGTTCGGCAAGTCGGCGCTGCGCGGCATCGGCGGCACCCGCAACTGCGACTGGTGGTTCACCAATGATGCAGTCCTTCTCGATACCGCCGGGCGCTATAGCACCCAGGAGAGTCAGCAGGATAGCGATGCCAGCGAATGGCATCATTTCCTCGACCTGCTGCGTAAATATCGCGGACGTCAGCCAATTAACGGTGTCATCGTCACCCTGAGCGTCTCCGATCTGCTGAGCCAGTCGCCCGAGGCACTGCGCAACCAGGCGCTGGCGCTGCGTCAGCGTCTGATGGAGCTGCACGATCGTCTCGGCATCCGTTTCCCGGTCTATGTGCTGGTCACCAAAGCTGACCTGCTTAAAGGCTTCCGCAGCTACTTCGGCTCACTGGACAAAGCCCAGCGCGAACAAATCTGGGGGTTCACTTTTCCGTGGGCGAAGGCATCTGCCGCCGATTTTGAGCTGAACAGCCAGTTCCAGCAGGAGTATTCACTGCTGCAACAGCGACTTGATGCCGGACTGGCCGACCGTCTGCTGATGGAGAGTGACGCCCAGGCGCGGGCGGAAAGTTATCTCTTCCCGCAGGAGTTTGCGGCGTTACGTCCATTACTGGCAGACGCACTTGATACGCTGTTTGCCCGCTCCGATTTTGAAACCCAGTTCGCGCCACGCGGCATCTATTTTGCCAGCGGCACCCAGGAAGGACTGCCGTTTGACCGGGTGATGGGCGAGCTGAACCGCGCGCTGAATCTGCCAGGTCAGCAGGCGGGCGAATCAGGCAGATGGGATCAGGTTGATAAAGACGCGCCAATTCCACAGAACAAAGGCCAGAGCTTCTTCCTGAAAGGAGTGCTGGAAAATGTGATTTTCCAGGAGTCGGGCCTGGCGGGCAGTAATCGCTGGTGGGAACTGCGCAACCGCGCCGGATTGTGGTCGGGGTATCTGGCGCTGCTGGTGCTGCTACTGGTGGCGGGCGGACTGTGGCTTACCAGTTACAGCAAGAACAAAACTTACCTGCAGGAGATGGCTGCTAAAGGGCCACAGGTTGAGCAACTGGGCAATCAGCTTCAGCAGCAGGTCAACGGCGATCTCTTTGCGCTGGTGCCCTATCTCAACACCCTGTTGCACCTGCCAGAAAGCGCCGACTTCTCGCTGGAGTCTCCACCGCTGACGCGCCGCATGGGGCTTTATCGCGGCACCGAGGTCAGCGATGCAACCCGCGCGCTTTACGACAAAGCACTGAAACAGCTGCTGTTGCCGCAGGTGGCACAGAACATCACCCGCTGGCTGCGTAATGACACTGGCAGCGATGCGGACTACAGCTATGAAGCGCTGAAGGCGTATCAGATGCTCTATCAGCCGAAGCACTACGATGGCAAATTCCTGCAGGCCTGGCTGATGCTGAATCTCTCACGTGAGCTGCCGCAGAACGTCACGCAGCAGCAGGTAAAACAGCTGGCGTGGCATCTGCAACAGCTGCTGGAAACGCAGATCCACTCGTCGCCCTACGCGAAGGATGACGCACTGGTAAAGCGCGAGCAGGAAATGATTAATCAGATGCCGCTGTCACAGCGGGTTTATGGACGACTGAAGCGCCTGCTGCAACGGGATGACAGCCTGCAACCGGTCACGCTGGCGTCGCTGGGCGGGCCTCAGAGCGAGCTGGTGTTTTCCCGCAAAAGCGGTAAATCGGTGAATGACGGGGTGTCCGGTCTCTATACACCGGACGGTTACTGGCAGCATGTCGATAAGCAGATTGCCCCGGTAACGCAGGCACTTTATCAGGACGATCTCTGGGTACTGGGCGGTGCTGCGCCGCAACAGAAAAGTGAGCAGACCGATCTCGCGGTTCGCCAGCTCTATGTGCAGGACTATATCCGCCAGTGGGAGCAGTTTCTGAGTGATATCCAGCTCAACAGCAGCGCCGACCTTTCGCAACGTATCAACACCGCGCGTCTGCTGTCAGGCAATCACTCGCCGCTGCGCCAGCTGGTCATCAATCTCAGCAATCTGCTGACGCTGAACCGGGCGCAACCCGATGAGAAAACCGCGCAGGCAGCAAAACCGTCGGATAACAGCGCCACCCGTACTCTGGAAGCGCTGTTTACGTCACCTGAAGCGAGCGCTGCGCGTGGACAGGCGGCAACGCAGGTCTCTCCGGAACAGGCCGTTGCTGTGCACTTTGCGCCGATCCTTGAGCTGGCACAGCCGCTGCAGCAGGGCAGCAAGGTGCTGGCGGTGGATGACTTCCTGCACCAGATTGACGACCTTTATCGCTACCTCACGGCGGTGCAGGATGCCGCCAACAGCGGAATGCCGCCACCGGCCAGCGATGCGATCAGTCGTCTTCAGGCCAGTGCCGGAAGACTTCCCGGTTCGCTACAGAATATGGTCTCCAGCATGGCGGTCGGCGCCAGCAGTGATGCACAGCGCCGCGACATGGATAACGTCCGTAAACGTATCACGATGGAGGTGGGCAGTTTCTGTCGTCAGGCGATCGCCGGTCGTTATCCGCTGGTGCGCTCCGCGCGCAGTGAAGTGACACCTGACGACCTGGCCCGGATGTTTGCGCCTGGCAGCGGCATGATGGACAGCTTCTTCCGCGACAACCTGGCCAGCAAAGTCGACACCACCAACGCATCGTGGCGCTTTACGCCAGGTATTGACGGCAAAACGCTGCCGGGTGGCGAAGCGCTGCTTCGTCCTTTCCAGCAGGCGCAGTCAATTCGTGATGCGTTCTTTGCCAACGGCGCAACCACGCCAGGCTTCCGCGTCACGCTACGCACCGTAAAAATGGACAATGACATCCTCAACCTGACGCTGGATGTGGATGGTCAGCAATTGCGTTACAGCCACGGGCCGCAGGCCGTGCAGATGGTCAGCTGGCCCGGCCCTGGCGGCACCAGCCAGGTGCGGATGCAGCTGGGCCTGACCAACGGCACCACGTCGACGCTGGTCACCAGCGGCCCCTGGGCGCTCAATCGTTTCTTTGACCGCGCCCGGGTTACTGCTGCAGGCGGCCTGACCCGTGAAGCCACGTTCAGCGTGGAGGGCCATCAGGTCACGCTGTCGTTCACCCCTGGCAGCATTCGTAACCCGTTCCAGCTTCCCGGCTTTAGCTGCCCCTGAAACAGGACCCGACAATGACTCATTACGCTGCACCCTGCTGGTACGGCAAATTGCCCAGCGCAGGTGACTTTGTGAAGCGCCGCTTTCCTGACGTGCTCTATCGCCAATGGTCCAGCTGGTTTCAGGTGGGCCTGCATCACTGGCAGAGCAGCCAGGAGAGTGAAAACGCCCCGTCGCGCCCGTTCCTTAACGCGCCGGTCTGGAATTTTGTGGTGCCGCCGATGCTGGGCAGTCAGCTGATCCAGATGGGCTGCCTGATCGCCGCACGGGACAGCGTAGGGCGTAACTATCCGCTCTGCGCGCTGCGCCACTTCACCCCCGCCGAGTGGTCTCCCGCGCTGCTGGCCCGCTCCGGCGAGTGGTATCAGCAGGTGGGCAATACGCTGCTGCGGGTGGTGCAGGGTGGCGGATCGCCGGAACAACTGGATCAGGCGCTGATCAGCATTCCGCAGCCGCAACCGCCGCAGGAAGCGGGCGAGTCATCAGATATTCTCAACGTCATCGGGCATGGCGACACGCCCTCGACGCTGAACTGGGCGCTGCCGGGCGAGAACTTCGACCCGCAGTTTTACACCAGTTTCTGGTGGACCAATCAAAGCGACGGCTTCCCGCTTTATACCCAGGTCCACAGCGGTAACTTCACCGCTCAGCTCTTTTCATTGCTGTTTGATCCGGCCGGTGGGGCAAAGCCGGGACGAAACGGACTTTATCCCCCGATGTTTGAATCCTGAGGCGACACGCATGACGATGAATACAGAGGCCTTGCTGGCTCCGGTCAGTGAAGAGAATCCCGGCGGCGATAACCTGGAGTACGACGCCGATTTTCAGGCGATGGAGCAGGCCAGTGCCGGCAAAGCGGAACAGCAGTTCGGCGATACCATCATTCCCGCGGAACCCGCCGACTGGAACAAAGTTGAGAAGCTGGCAATAGCCTTACTGGGCCGCAGCAAAGATTTGCGGGTGATGCTGGCGCTGACGCATGCCTGGACGGAGCTGAAAGGGTTGCCGGGCTATGCGCAGGGTCTGAAGCTGATTGAACAGGCGCTGCTGCTTTACTGGGAGCCGCTGTGGCCTCGTCTGGAAGAGTACGGCGAACAGGATCCCTTCTACCGTATCAATGCTCTGGCGTTGCTGGGTGACAAGACCTCCCTGAGCGGCGCGGTGCGTCAGTGCTGGCTGCTGCGCTATCCGTCCGACGGCATCTCGCTGCGCGATGCTGCCGCCCTGTGTGACGGCAGCAAAACCGAAGTGGCGGATTATCCCGGCGGCCTGCCGCGTCTGATCGACGAACTGGCACGCGGCGACCAGCCCGGCATTGAGGCGGTACTGCAGATTCATGAGCGGCTGCAGACCATCTGCGAAACCATCGCCGAACGGCTGGGCGAGGCGGCAGTGCCTGAGCTGATACAGATGCGCCGACAGATTGCACTGATCGCCGAACGCTGCCAGGCCACGGACCTCAGCCAGCTGATTCCCACCGCAGCGGCGGAACAGACCGCAGAAGCCGCTGCACCGGCGGCTGTCGCAGCGGCCCCGCGCGCTGCAGCGGACTGGCGCACGGTACAGATCAGTTCCCGCGCCGACGCGCAGCTGATGCTGGAGAAAGTGAAACTGTACTTCACCCAGCATGAGCCGAGTCATCCGGCCCCGCTGATGATTGATCGGGTACAGCGCTTAATCGAGCGCGACTTTCTGGAGATCATCCGCGAACTGGCACCCGATGGCGTTCATCAGCTGGAAACCATTTTCGGACGTCGCGACTAAGCAGGCGTGACCCACTCACACAGCGGGACCTGCGCGCCTGCTGTGACACATTATCCGCGCATCATTGATGGAGAAAACCATGGCAACAAGCAAATCCAGTGGGCAGAAGTTCATTGCCCGCAATCGCGCGCCTCGCGTCCAGATTGAATATGACGTGGAAATTTATGGCGCGGAACGCAAAATCCAGCTGCCGTTTGTGATGGGCGTGCTGGCGGATCTGGTGGGTAAACCGCTGGAGCCGCAGCCGGGCATCGACGAACGGAAATTCCTGGAGATCGACATCGACAACTTCGATGAGCGCATGAAAGCGCTGAAGCCGCGCGCCGCGTTCCAGGTGGACAACACCCTGAATGGCGAAGGCAAGCTGAACATCGATCTCACCTTTGACAGCATGGATGACTTTTCGCCGGATGCGGTGGCCCGTAACGTCGAGCCACTGAGCAAGCTGCTGGAAGCGCGTACCCAGCTGGCGAACCTGCTGACCTATATGGACGGCAAAAACGGTGCGGAAGAGCTGATTGGTAAGGTGCTGCAGGATCCTACGCTGTTGCAGGCCCTGACCCATCTGCCAAAGCAGGATGAGGCCACTGAAGGTAAGGAGCCGCAGGCATGACGCAGACTTCACAACAACCGCAGTCGCAGGGCGCAGCCAGTTTCAGTCAGGATGAGTTCAGTGCGCTGCTGAATAAAGAGTTCCGGCCAAAAAGCGATCAGGCGCGCGCGGCGGTCGAAAGCGCGGTGAAAACTCTGGCGCAGCAGGCACTGGAAAACACCGTCACCGTCTCCAGCGATGCGTATCGGACCATTCAGGCGCTGATTGCGGAGATCGACGAAAAGCTGTCGCAGCAGGTAAACCAGATTATTCACCACCCGGAGTTTCAGTCGCTGGAAAGCGCCTGGCGCGGCCTGAGCTATCTGGTGAACAATACCGAAACTGACGAGATGCTGAAAATCCGCTTTATGAGCATCTCCAAGCAGGAGCTGGGTCGTACTCTGAAGCGTTACAAGGGTGCCGGCTGGGATCAAAGCCCGCTGTTCAAGAAGATTTATGAGCAGGAGTATGGTCAGTTCGGCGGCGAGCCGTTTGGCTGCCTGGTGGGTGACTACTACTTCGATCATAGCCCGCAGGACGTTGAGCTGCTGGGTGAGATGGCACGTATCGGTTCGGCCGCGCACTGTCCGTTCATTACCGGTACCGCGCCGGAAGTGATGCAGATGGAGTCCTGGCAGGAGCTGGCGAATCCACGCGATCTGACCAAGATCTTCCAGAACACTGAATATGCTGCCTGGCGCAGCCTGCGTGAATCGGAAGATGCACGCTATCTGGGTCTGGTGATGCCGCGTTTCCTGGCGCGTCTGCCTTATGGCATTCGTACCAACCCGGTCGACAGCTTCGACTTCGAAGAGCAGACCGACGGTTCCGATCATGGCAACTACACCTGGAGCAATGCTGCCTACGCCATGGCCGCCAACATCAACCGCTCATTTAAAGAGTATGGCTGGTGTACGGCGATCCGCGGCGTGGAGTCGGGCGGTGCAGTGGAAAACCTGCCGTGCCACACCTTCCCGAGCGATGACGGCGGCGTGGACATGAAGTGCCCGACCGAAATCGCCATCAGCGATCGTCGCGAAGCCGAACTGGCGAAAAACGGCTTTATGCCGCTGGTGCATCGCAAAAACTCTGACTTCGCCGCCTTTATCGGTGCCCAGTCACTGCAGAAGCCGATGGAGTATCACGATGCCGATGCCACCGCCAATGCCCGTCTGGCGGCGCGTCTGCCTTACCTGTTCGCCTGCTGTCGCTTCGCGCATTACCTGAAGTGCATTGTGCGTGACAAGATCGGCTCTTTCCGCGAGCGCGACGAGATGGAACGCTGGCTAAACGACTGGGTGATGAACTACGTCGATGGCGATCCGGCTAACTCCTCGCAGGAGACCAAGTCCCGCAAGCCGCTGGCCGCTGCCGAGGTGAATGTGGAAGAGCAGGAAGACAACCCAGGCTATTACGCCGCGAAATTCTTCCTGCGTCCGCACTACCAGCTGGAAGGTCTGACCGTTTCGCTGCGTCTGGTCTCTAAGCTGCCGTCACTGAAAAATGATAATGCTTAAACGTTGAGTCGCAAGGTTTTCAGGCGCGAAAGGGGTTTGCGCCTGATGCCTGACAGAAAGTTTGCTGAAATGAGTGTCAGGGAGGATGACAGCATGGTTAAAAAGCTAGTCCTGTATTTATTACATCTCCTGCTGAAATTTATTTCTGGCCTGATTTTATTCAGCTGTACAGGTTATTTCATTTTCTTCTGTGACTGGAATGTCACGATAATGATGAAAATAATTAACGGTATTCTGATTGCTCTTTCAGTCACTGTTTCGTTAGGTTTTTACTGGGCAGGAGATAAGCTAAGAAGAATTTATTAAGTGCTTCTCTGCTTTCTGAATACAAGGTGAAAACCTCGATTCCGCATTATGAAAAGATGAATATATATTGCCCGGCTTAATGTCTGGTAATTCGGTATCTGAAATATCGTTTATGACGATATTTCAGAAGCAAGGCAAAGGTAAAATATGGACTGTTTTATTCAGCCCCATGCTTTTCTTTTTGCCATATCCTTGCTTTTTTGAAAGCAATAATCTCAACCAATAAAGAGTGAAAGATAATGGCTATTGATATGTTTATGAAGGTTGACGGTGTTACTGGCGAGTCGAAAGACTCAAACCACACTGGCTGGACCGATATTACCTCTTTCTCATGGGGTGCCTCTCAGCCAGGCAACATGTCTGTTGGCGGCGGCGGCGGTGCCGGTAAGGTTAACTTTAACGACCTGCACGTTAATGCATTAATCGACAAGTCAACTACGGCGCTGCTGAAGAACTGCGCAAGCGGTAAGCATCTCGCTAAAGTTGAACTCTCTATCTGTAAAGCGGGCGGCTCTCAGGTTGAGTATGCACGCATCACCCTGGAAGACGTTCTGGTGACCGCTGTGAATTACAATGGCTCCGACAACGGCGATACACTGGGAATGACTTACTCCTTCCAGGCATCCAAAGTGAAGCAGCAGTACTGGGAGCAGAGCGCTTCCGGCGGCAAAGGCGCAGAGAGCAGCGCAGGCTGGGACATCAAAGGCAACAAAGAAGCGTAATAAACGACGCCTCCGAAAAGGGGGCGTATCTTCATTAAAATTAATGAATTAATGCAGTGGTTATACGTTTAGCTCATTTAATTGCAAAAGGAGGTTGTTTATGGCTGAAAAAATTCAATTGAGCCGGGATTTTGTGTTGTTCAGCGTCCGGGAAGACTGACTGAGCAGGCAATGTGGCTTTATGGCACGCGCAATATGTCTGCCGCGAACTATTTTTTGCAATTAAATGCTGATGTTGCATGGGCTAAACCAGGCCAGATTTTAATCGTTGCTGACCCTGACGGTAACAATCATCCTGCAGCCATGCGCACTCTGGAAGAGGCTAAATCCAGAACCAATAATAGTGTCACTCATCTGACGGTTGATGAGGCTGATTTCTTTAACCGCCATTATGTCTCTATTGCTGCAATTACCAACTTTATGGATAAAGCCTCAGGTATCATAGGTGACGCAGGCGAGAAGTGTTTTAATGAAATTGGCAATAAACTTACCGCCATTGAAAATGCCTATCGTAATCAATATCTGACATCTGGAACATTGTTCGGTCAGCAGTTTTTTGTTGAGCGGAAGCGGTTGTTTGGTGAGCTTGAAGTGTTACTGAATCGTTTATCCCGATTTGTGCTGAATTTGCGCCCCTACGAGAAGATAAAACATGCATTAAACCTTTCCAGTTCCTCTATCATCCATGATTGGCAAACGGCAGGCACAACAGCAATACGTGGTTATTCGACCTATGTAGATAGTGCAGCCAAAGCAGCAAAATTCATGAAAATGGGTGGGTTTCGATAGGATTTAGTGCTGTAAATACGACTAATGAGGTTTATCACAGTTGTACCAAAGAAAGAGAAAATGAATGCTCTAAAGTGGCGGTGAAAGAGTATTCTAAGTTTGCAGCAAGCACGACTGCAGCTATCTTAGCTGGTGCGGCGTCTGCAACACTTGCAACATCTGCCTGTGTGGCACTGGGTGTTGCAACCGGAGGCATTGGTGCATTAGCTTGTGGAATAGTTGGTTCCACAGTGGGTGGTTATGGCTCTGCTAAGCTGGGTGAAAAAGGGGCGGGTATTTTGATGGATAAGATTTTATGATTTGGTATGATTTTTTTATGTATGGCTGCTTAATTTTATCTGTTTTAGTTATTTCGCTGCATGTTTATACTGCGTGGTTCTTTAGAGTTAATCAAAAAGCTTATCAGGATTTTATCAATCTTTATCAAAGTACAGGGTTGCAACTAGACTTGACCACTAAAGTTGCAAACCATTTGGGATTCTATGCTAATTATCAGAAAGTAGCATTTTTCATGAATCTCAGAAAGGGGCGGAAAATGCGTTTTTCTAAGTCTGAAAATGTCAGTATTCAGGCCTATGAATTTGTGCAGCAACAACCCAGAGAGAAAATGGTGTGGATGGAAAAAACGCTCCACCTTTACCAGTTTACATTTTTCCTGACCGTTGGCTGGGCTGTTTTTATGGCAGTTTTCGTTTATGTATTTAACTGAGGTTAGGGATAAGACTGCAGCAATGCCCGAGGGCGTGTGACACTCTGACGGCAATATCTGCTCTGATACCTGTCACTTCCTGGGTGGTGCAGAAAATGGTAGTTTTGTTCCTGATGTTGCCTCCCTGTGGATACTGAAATTAAAAAGTTACTGATTTTACTGGCTCTGACGTCATCTCCTGCGGCGCTGGCGATAACGCCTCCTGCTCCTGACTCGTTTAAACAACCGCAGATTTTCAGCAACTGGCTTCTCAACCGTTGCGCAGGTAAAGCAACCACTGACAAGGCTTTTACTGATGATGCCTTTAAAAGCGCGTCAGCCTGGTTAGAGATAAGCCATCTTCCCGTTGAAGCATTCAGCGAGGGCGATAAGTTAATCAATGACTATCTGAAGATGAACCTTACAGGCTCGGTTTCAGGAAATTTCAATATGATGAAATGCACGCTACTTGCGCAAAGCCCGGATGCTGAATCTCTCTATAATAAATATAAAAATTAATTTCTTTTTTGTGGAAAGCTCCAGGGATACGGTAACGCTAAATATCATAAATGAATTTTCATAGAAGATGTTTTTAGTTAAATGTAATCGCGTATTACAGCTGAAGCTCAGCATGATAGTGACTCGTAAATGGAATCAACATATGATAAAGAAAATAATCCATATTATTATCATGGTGCTTATTGGTTTGCCTTCATTGTCTTTAGCAAAATCAGTTTCACACTTTGAAGGAAAAATATTCAAGGCGGATATCACCTATAGTTGTGAGGAAGGTAATCTTACCTGTGATAACGTTTCGCTCAAGTCCAGAAAAGTAAAAGATAATTCTTCAATTGTCCTTAAAGGCGAGACCATCAATACAAATTGCCCTGATGTCTGCGACTTCAGGGGATATCGCTTTACGAATGGAAAGTACGACTATTCTTTTTATCCCAGTCAGAAGGGCGATAACCTCTGGGATTATATCGTGACATTCAAGGGGGATGTTATTGCTCAGGATGTTGGCGTGATGAAATAAACCGCTTATAAAGTGCTGCATAATGAGCCTGCCCATTTGCTCAGGCATGGGTAAGTTATTACAGGTAAAGATTTTAATGAGAACATGTTTTTCTATATTGCTGTCTATCACGGTTATGTATGTTTCGCCCGTCCACGCAATGAGTGATTGTTCAAAAGGGAATAACGACCAGGAAGTTTACAATTGCGCCCGGAAAAACAGAAGCCAGACTGAGATTGATTTAAATAAAGAATATAAACTGGCTAAAGCCAGAGTTGAAACTCTTTTTGAAGGTGATAATAAAGCGCTTAGTCAATATATGAGTACATTAACTGACGCTCAACGAGCGTGGCTACAGTACCGGGATAATGACTGTAAACTGGCTTCTTATCTTGCAGATAAAGGAAGTCATTTAAGTAACGCTAATTTTAATATGTGCACTTCTGAGCTTAACGAGCAAAGAATCATAAAGCTTAAGTTGATTCCCTATCATTGATCGTTAAGAGTGCTGAGATAATTATGAAAAGAATAAGTAAACTGGTTTTGATCGGTGTGTCCCTTTCCGTAAGTGCTTCAGCGATCGCTGATGAGACCTGTGCAAAACAGCCTTCAGACGGCACGCTGTTTCAGTGTACTGTTCAGCAGAAGACGCTGGCGGAAGATGACCTGAACAAAGCGTACCAGACGGCTAAAAAGCGGATTGTACAGATGTACGGCACACAGAAAAAACTGGCTGATGACTATGTCGCAACGCTGGTAGATACCCAGCGCAACTGGCTGAAGTATCGTGATGGACAGTGCAGGCTGGAGGCCTTTGCGGCTGAAGAAGGCAGCAATGCGAGTGCGGTGGCGACTAATCTCTGTGTTATCCGCATCGATAAAGAGCGTATTGCTCTTCTGAAACAACTGCCTTACTGATGATTTTCCTTGCTCAGGCTTTACAAGTCGGGCACGACATTCTCTTTAACTATCGCGCATGGCGTTACGCTTTAATCCCGTTTTTTCAATGCCTGTAAATGATTCTGAATAAATGCTATTTAAGCAAGAGAGTCTCTGGTGCTCATAATAAGATTATCTTTGAATTTATTTTAATTATTACCCTGTTCGTTAGTTAAAAATAAACCTTTAACGCAATGTTATCGGCTTAACTAAATATGATGGCTTTTCTGTTTATAAGTCTTAATTAACCGCCAGCTATTTAAGAAAACCAATTCTAAAATCTCCCGCTCCCTATACCCCGCGCCTTTCCCTGAGAGGTGCGCGGTATAGATGCCGAACCGCTAACCGCAGGAATCCGTTATGCGCTTTACGATAATAACGACTAAACCGGGCCAACAGCCGCCTCAGACTCATTGTGATTTCTTCCCGCCCGGCGGCACCATTGGTCGCGGCGTGGATAACAATCTGGTGCTGCCAGATGATGACCGGACGCTCTCCCGCCTGCAGGCGATTGTGCACATCACCGCGAACGGCGAATGTCGCCTGACCAACCGTGGCAATGTGACACGTGTGCTGCTCAACGATATTCCGCTGGAGCGCGGTCGGCAGGTTGAACTGCAGGATGGAGACATTCTCGGCATTGATGATTATCAGCTGCTGGTCAGCGACCTCAACGGTGATCATCAGCCGCAGATGGAAAGGGCCGCTCCTCGTCCTGAACCCGTGCAGCCCGCTGCACCTGTTCGCGAACCTGCAGCCGAAAAAGCCAGCACCACCGCTGCCATTCCCAGCGAAATCTGGGACAGCCTGGCGAAAGAGTTTTCGATTTCAGACGATCTCTCTAAACGCAAAGCGGTGCCGGAGATGCCGGATGCCCATCCGCTCACCACACCTGCTGCTGCTGACCGGAATCCGGAAGATCCGCTGGCGCAACTGATCAACGATGCGCCGCTGGATTATGGTCAGAAGCCCAAAAGCAGCAGCCTGTTTGATGACGGCGATGCGCTCTTCGCACAGCAGAGCATTTTTGACGATCGGACGCCGAGCACGCTGTCGGCTCAGCAGCATAACGCGCCAAAGCAGGCTGAAGCGCCCGCCGCTGAACTGGACCCGCTTAGTCTGTTTGACGGCGAGAGCCAGACTGATGTGCGCAACCATGACGATCCATTAGGACTGATGATGGGCAATGCGGTGCCGCTGGCACAGCCGGAGCTGCCGACAGCGAAACCGTCCACGTCGCCGGTATCGCCTCAGCAAGAGGCAAAGCCTGAGCCGGTTACTGCACACGAACCCGAGCAGGTCTCCGTCAGCCTGAACGAAATGGAAAACTCACCGCTGTTCAGCGGTATCGACTTACCGGTTGATGACCAGCCTCAGAGCCAGGTGCACAGCGAAGCCCCACGCCAGGCGGATGAAGCGGAGTCCAGCCAGCCTGACGCGGTGAATCCGCAGAACGACTACGGCGGGATCACGCTGCCCACGCCCCAGACAGTGCAGCGCACGCCATCGCCGACGCCCAAAGGGCGCCTGCGCATCGATCCGGTTGCTTCCGGTCATCATCATGCCGCTGCAGTTCCTCCCTCAACACCGAGCCAGAGCAGCGGCGACGCCCTCAAGGGCGAACTGCTGGATGCGCTGCTGGAAGGCATGGGCCTGCGTGACCTGCAGCCGACGCCACAGTTTGATCGCGAACAGATGCTGCAGTTTGGTCAGATGCTCAGCATGTTCTCACAGGGCACGGTGGCACTGCTGTCGTCGCGTTCGATCCTCAAGCGCGGCGTCAAAGCCGACATGACGGTGATCCTTGATGATGCCAACAACCCCTTCAAGCTGCTGCCGTCGGGTAAAACCGTATTAATGCAGATGTTCGGCAGCCGGATGCCGGGCTTTATGCCGCCGCGTCAGGCGGTGCGTGATGCGCTGATCGATCTGCAGGCGCACCAGCTGGGCATGATCGCCGGTATCCGCGCCATTATCGCCTCAATGCTGCAATCCTTTAACCCGGAGCAGCTGGAAGAAGAGGCGCGTCAGGCAGGTTCAGTGTCACGTATTGGTCTGCCGGGCAGCCGCAAAGCAGCACTGTGGGAGCATTTTGTTGAGCGCTACGGCGAGACCGCGGGCGAGATCGAAGACGACTTTCATACCCTGTTTGGCGAAGCGTTTCTGCACGCCTATGACCTGGAAGTCAATCAGTACAAAGACTCACAAACCCACACGGATGACGCATGAATATCACTATTGCCTCGACGTCCAATCAGGGCGATCGCGCCAGTAATCAGGATCAGATCGGTGATGTCATCGGTACGCGTTCAGCCTGCTTTGTCGTCTGCGACGGTGTAGCCGGGTTTCCCGGCGGTGACAGGGCGGCCGCCATCGCCCGCAGCAGCCTGCTGCAGGCCTTTGATGGCGATGCGCACCTCAATGCGCAGTCGATTCGCAACTACGTTAATCACGCGAACCACGCCATCCGGCAGCAGCAGAAAGCCAGCAGCGAACACAGCCGGATGGGGACCACGCTGGTCAGCCTGTTCATTGACCGCGACTACCATCTTGCCTGCTGGGCCCATGCAGGTGATAGCCGCCTCTATCTGTTTCGTCGCGGCTATCTCTATCTTGTCACCACCGACCACAGCCTGGTGCAGCAGATGAAAGATGCCGGACATCGCACCGAAGGCATTAACAGCAACCTGCTCTATTTTGCGCTGGGGATGGGTGATGAGCAGCGTGACGCCAGCTACAGCGACGTGGTCGAAATCGAAGATGGCGATGCCTTTTTACTCTGCACCGATGGTTTCTGGCATGGCGTTTCGCTGGAGCAGATGCAGCAGTCACTGCACATGGTGAACACACCGGAAGAGTGGCTGACGCTGATGCAGCAAATCATCAAAAACGATCAGTCGGATCAGGGGCAGCAGGATAATTTCAGCGCGCTGGCCGTCTGGATTGGATCGCCCCAGGACACCACCTTGCTGCACTCGCTCTCTGAAGCGGCGCAGTTCTTCCCTCTGCGAGATTGAGAACGCCAACATGAAATATGGATTACTGGGTCTGGCTGCGCTGGTGCTCAGCACGCAGGCTTATGCTGAAAACTATCGCATCGTACAGTCCCCGGCACAGAAACTGGATGTCTGGATTGATGACGTCAAAAACAATCAGCTGTCGAGCTGGTGTAACAGCACCATTAACCTGCGCATCGTCACGATGGGTGAGAAAAACCCGACTGTTTTAAAAGAGTTCTTGCCACGGGTAGCCGGACTGATGGCCACGCAGTGTAAACCGCTGCAGCAACTGCACTGGCAGCTGACCGATCCAGAGGGCAGTGAAATCGCCACCGGCAGTGCCGCTCGTGCGCAGCAGTGGAAAACCGTGGTGACGCCAGCGGCACCGCAGCAGCAACAGCAACAGCCAACCACGGCGGCCGTGCCTGTTGACGCTCTGCGCAATGCCGCCCAGGCGGATACCTCGCCGTGGCTGCAATTCAGTCTGCTGGATGGCTGCCATTTCCGCACCTGGTGGCAGCATCCGGCGCAGGGTAGCGCGCTGTTTGTTCCCGCAAAACAGGGGCTGGTCTGCGGTTCTGACGGCTGGCTCAGCGGGCAAAGCCGCCTGACTCAGCAAGGTAACGGTGCATCTGCGGCAATCGGCGTGACCTTCCTGCAGGGTTTCCCGGTGACGGGCCTGAGCAATCAGTCATCCACGGCCGAACTCCACATCACCACGGTCAATAGCGAGCGTATGGTGCTGAGCAACGAAAAATCCCCTGACAGCTGGCTGGTTCTTCCGTTCAGTAACCGTTTTAACGGCTGGCAGGCGGTGCGTCAGGTGGTGGTGCAGATGCCCGCCAGCGAAGCGGCTGATGAGAGTGCGGTTCAGGCGCGTCTGCAGGAAGTTCGCAAAGTCTGGTCACCGTGGGTCAGTGGGGATGGCACGCTCAGCGTGCAGCTGGTGGAAAAACTCCATCCTGAACTGAAAAATCCCGCCGCTGCGGTCTATCGCACCCTTAACTGACGCAAAAGGAGTTTGCATGGAATCCTTACAACACCTTCTGGCTAAAGCCACGCTCGGCGAAACACTGGCTGACGTCACCCGCCAGATTCAGGCGAATCCGGCAAATGCCGATCTGCGGGCTGCCTTTGTGCAATTGCTTTGCCTGTCAGGTAACTGGTCGCGCGCGCAGACGCAGCTGCAATCCTGGCTGGCGTTAAGTCCGCAGGCGCAACCAACCGTCAATCTGTTGCAGCAGGCAATCGCCGGTGAACTGCAGCGTGACGCGGTACTGCGCGGTGAGGCCGATCCGGTACTGCCGGGCAGCGCCTGGCACTGGTGCGACACACTGCTGGCCGCCTTACAGGCCGACACCGCGGGCGATGTCGCGCGCGGCACTGCACTGCGGGCTGAGGCACTCGACCTCGCCGACGCCAATCCCGGCACCGCCACCCAACAGGATCAGCCAACCGCATTCAGCTGGCTGATGGATGGCGACAGCCGTTTCGGTCCGGTGTGTGAAGTGATCAATCAGGGGCGTTACTACTGGATCCCGTTTGCCGCTATTCGTGAGATGCAGTTCCAGGCGCCTGCCAGCGTCACCGATCTGGTGTGGCGTCACACACGCGTGCAGCTGGTGGATGGCAGCGAGCAGGTGTGTCAGATTCCGGCGCGCTATCCGCTGCTGGCGGGTGCAGACGAGCGTTTTCTGCGTGCCAGCGTCACCGAATGGCAGACACTTGGCGATGATACGGATCAGTTCATTGGCCAGGGACAAAAAATGTGGCTCAGCGACAGCGCGGAATTCTCGCTGCTGAGCCTGCAGCAGGTCACGTTCGACAATACAGAGTCTGCCGATGAGTCATGATTCAGGCGCGCACAATGATGGCTATGCCCAGCTGCACGGCGGCTTTCGCGCGCGCAAAAAGCGCGATGCGTTGACCGCCCGCGACAAGCTGCAATCCTCATTGCTGGATCGCCTGACCGACAACGCGCCGGACAAGCAGCAGGAGGCGGAGAACAGCATGCTGATCAGCCACAGCACGCTGCGTCGCCACGTCCTGCGCGATCTGCAGTGGCTGTTCAACACTATTAATAACGAAGCGCAGCAGGATCTCAGTGGTTTCGATCAGGTGCAGCGCTCGGTCTGGAATTTCGGCGTTGCGCCGCTGGCCGGGCAGAACGTCTCCGATATTGAATGGCAGGATATGCAGCGCAAAATGACCAACGCCATTCTGCACTTCGAGCCGCGTATTCTGCCGCAGGGGCTGCAGGTGCGCTGCGTCAGCGATCTCGGCTCGCTCAGCCTGCACAACGTGCTGTCGATTGAGATCAAAGGGCGGCTCTGGTGTGTGCCTTATCCACTGGCGTTTCTGTTCCGCACTCAGGTTGATCTGGAGAGCGGCCATTTCGAACTTCAGGATGCAGGATAACCATGGACAGCAATCTGCTCGACTACTACAACCGTGAACTGGCCTACCTGCGCGAGATGGGGGCAGAGTTTGCGACGCGCTACCCGAAAGTGGCGGGACGTCTTGGCATGCATGGTATTGACGTGGCGGATCCCTATGTGGAACGGCTGATGGAGGGGTTTGCCTTCCTGACGTCGCGCGTGCAGCTGAAGATGGATGCGGAGTTTCCGCGCTTCTCACAGCGTCTGCTGGAGATGATTGCGCCATCTTATCTCTCGCCAACGCCCTCCATGGCGATTGCGCAGCTGACGCCGGACAGCCGCAAAGGTGATATCACTCAGGGTTTCCGGGTGCCGCGCGGCACCATGATGGAGAGCCAGAACCTGAAAAAAACCGGGGTGACCTGCAGCTACTCCACCGCACACGATGTGGTGCTGCATCCGCTGCGCATCACTGAAGCCAGCCTCGGCGGCGTGCCAGGTGATCTGCCTTCTGGCGAGCTGAAACTCACGGGCCTGGGCGCGGCAAGTGCGCTGCGCATCCGTATCACCTGTGAAGGGATCTCCTCGCTGAGTCAGCTCAACGTCGAGGACCTGATGCTGTTCCTCAGCGGCCCGGATATTCAGGCGCTGAAGCTGCTTGAGCTGCTGATGCAGCATCGGGTAGGTATCGTGCTGCAGTCGGTAGAGAAACGGCCACAGCGTCAGGTGCTGACAGATGACGCCCTGCAGCAGGAGGGTTTTGCGCCAGAGCAGGCGCTGCTGCCCGACGACCTGCGCAACTTCGACGGCTATCGTCTGTTGCAGGAATATTTCGCTTTTCCGGCACGCTTTCAGTTTATCAGCCTGAGTCAGCTCGGCCCGTTTTTGCGCCGCTGCGACAACGCCACAGCGTTCGACATTATCATCCTGCTCGACAAAGCGGACAGCGCGCTGGAAAGCGTGGTCGATCACAGCCATCTGGCGCTGCACTGCACGCCGGTCATTAACCTCTTCCCGAAAACCGCCGAGCGTCTGAAGGTCAGCGACAGTCAGCATGAATATCATCTGGTAGTGGATAACATCCGGCCGCTGGATTATGAGGTGCATTCGGTGCAGCGGCTGTTTGCCACCGTAGAGGGCAAGCGGGAAGAGCAGGTATTCCGCCCGTTCTGGAGCACCTTCAGCGGCGATCAGGGTGACTATGGCGCCTACTTCTCGCTGCGCCGCGAACAGCGCACCCTGTCAGAGCAGGCACAACGTTATGGCACGCGCACCGGCTACATCGGTTCAGAAGTGTTTCTGTCGCTGGTGGATGAGCATCATGCGCCGTGGCGCGACGACGTGCGCTATCTCTCTGCCGAGGTGATGTGTACCAGCCGCGATCTGCCGCTGATGCTGCAGCAGGATCAGGGCAATTTCGTGATGCCGGATTCCATTCCGGTGTCGGAGCTGAAGCTGTGCAAAGGACCGACGCCACCACGTCCGGCGCTGGCAGAAGGCCTTTCAGCGTGGCGGCTGATCAGCCATCTGCAGATGAACTATCTCAGTCTGATGGACAGCAGCGACGGGGAAGGTGCGGCGGCGCTGCGCCAGTTGCTGAGTCTCTACGCTAATCTCGCCGAAGCGCCAGTTGCCCGCCAGATTGACGGCATTCGTCACTGTACGCTCAGCGCGGTAAACCGCCGTGTGCCTGAGCCAGGGCCGGTGGTGTTTGCGCGCGGTGTCAGCATCACGCTGGAAGTGGATGAGCAGGCGTTTTCGGGTGCCAGCCCATGGCTGTTTGGCAGCGTACTGGAGCGGGTTTGTGGCCGGCTGGTGGCACTTAACAGCTTCACAGAGTTCACCCTGAACAGCCAGCAGCGCGGGGAAGTGGGCTACTGGCCGCCGCGCATGGGCAGGAAAGCGCTGATATGAGTGGCGAAAAAGTCATTACGCTGCCGCGTCTGACCCGACTGCCGGATGATTTCTGGCAGAAAGTCATGGCCGCGCCGTGGCGCTACGATCTGTTTCAGCTGCTGCGACGGCTGGACGCGCAGGGCGGTCAGCGTTATCCGCTGGGCCGTGCGCCGCTGCCGAAGTTCGAATCGGTACGCATCGGTCAGACGCCGTCACTGGCGTTTGCACCGGCCACCGTCGCCAGTGCCACCCCGCGTGAGGGTTCGGAGCGTCATGAGCTGTCGATCTACAGCTTTGGCCTGTTTGGCCCCAACGGCCCGCTGCCAACCCATCTGACCGAATATGTGCATGAACGCATCGTGCATCATCAGGATCACAGCCTGTCGGCGTTTGCTGACCTGTTTCACCACCGCGCCACGCTGCTGTTCTATCGTGCCTGGGCGGATGCGCAGCCGACCGTGTCGCTGGATCGTCCCGACGACAGTCGCTTCCTGAACTATCTCGCCTGTCTGGCGGGCATCGGTTTGCCGGCCCAGCAGCAGGCCAGCTCGCTGAGTCTCCATGCCCGACTGATGCTGGTGGGCCATCTCAGCCGTCACGGTCATGATGCGGAAGGGCTGGTGCGCATTCTGCGCCACTACTTTGGCGTACCGGTCCGGCTCACGCAGAACCTGCCGCACTGGCTGACGCTGGACAGCCGCGATCAGGCCCGACTGGGCGCGGGACGTCACATGCCCCGGCTGGGCGCCTCCGCGTTTCTCGGTGTGGCGGTACGTGATGTGCAGCACCGTTTTCGCCTGCACCTGGGCCCGCTCAACGCCGCGCAGTATGCCCATTTTCTGCCGGATGCGCCCGGCGCGCAGGAAGTGCGCGACTGGGTGCGTCACTACCTTGGCATCGAAATGCAATGGGATCTCAGTCTGATCCTGGCCGCTGACGAGGTGCAGGGTGTGGCGCTGGGCGGCACTGCCCGACTCGGCTACACCAGCTGGCTGGGGCAGATGCCGCAGCCGCACGATCGTGAAGATTTCATGTTTGAGGTTGAGGCTGCTTCACGCTAGCCCAGCCGCTTTCCCTGTTACACAGCCTGCGTCTTTCATTGAAGAGAGCCCCCTATGTCAGAAATCAGCCGTGCCGTGCTATTCGGCAAACTGGATACGCTGTTATTTACCTCGCTGGAAAGCGCCACCGCCTTTTGCAAACTGCGCGGCAATCCCTATGTCGAACTGGTGCACTGGCTGCATCAACTGATGCAGCAGCAGGATGGCGACTTACAGCAGGTCATCACACATTTTTCACTGGATGAAAAGGCCCTGACTCAGGACATCGTTGCCGCGCTGGATCGCCTGCCTCGCGGTGCCAGTGCGGTCTCCGACCTCTCTGAGCATATCGACAGCGCCGTTGAGCGGGCGTGGGTTTATGCCTCGCTGAAATATGGCGCGACCCGCATTCGCGGCGGTCATCTGCTGATTGGTATGCTGAAAACCTTCAACCTGGCCAGCGTACTGAAAGGCATCTCCGGCCAGTTCAGCCGGGTTAATGCCGATGCGCTGCTGGCGGATTTCGACACGCTACTCAGTAACAGCAAAGAAGCGCAGCAGGCGATGAGCGCACCGGCGGACGCGGCGGGCGCACCGCCTGCGGCCGGTGGCACGACGCTGGAACAATATGGACAGGATCTGACCGCGCGCGCCCGTGAAGGCCGCATCGATCCGGTAACCGGGCGTGACGATGAGATCCGCCAGATGGTCGATATCCTGATGCGTCGTCGTCAGAACAACCCGTTGCTGACCGGTGAAGCAGGCGTCGGCAAAACCGCGGTGGTCGAAGGCCTCGCGCTGCGTATTGCAGCGGGAGATGTGCCTGCGCCGCTGCGCGATGTGCAGCTCTGGCTGCTGGATATCGGCCTGCTGCAGGCGGGTGCCGGGATGAAAGGGGAGTTCGAAGCGCGACTGCAGGCGCTAATCAATGAGGTGCAGTCCAGCCCGACGCCGATCGTGCTGTTTGTCGATGAGATCCACACTCTGGTTGGCGCGGGTGGTCAGCAGGGCACCGGCGATGCCGCCAACCTGCTGAAACCGGCGCTGGCGCGCGGCCAGCTTCGCACTATCGGCGCGACCACCTGGGCCGAATACAAAAAGTACATTGAGAAAGATCCGGCGCTGACCCGCCGCTTCCAGACCGTGCAGGTGCAGGAGCCGGATGAAGCCAAAGCGATTCTGATGCTGCGCAGCACCGTCAGCGCGCTGGAGAAACACCATCGGGTGCTGTTGCTGGATGATGCAGTCACTGCGGCAGTGAAACTATCCCATCGCTACATTCCGGCGCGTCAGCTGCCCGATAAAGCGGTGGCGCTGCTGGATACTGCCTGCGCGCGCGTGGCGGTCAGTCAGGGCGCACAGCCTGCGGCGCTGGAAGATTGTCTGCATCGTCTGGCCGCGCTGGAGATTGAAGCGGAGATCATTGAACGTGAAATCCGCGTCGGCCTTGGCGATGTGACCCGCCAGCAGGCGATTGCCGCAGAGCGCACGGCCCTGGAAACTGAACGTGATGCACTGCAACAGCGCTGGCTGCAGGAGCGCGAACTGGTTGAAACGCTGATTGCGCTGCGCGCCCGCTGTGTAACCGAAGAGGATCCGGCGCTGCGTGAACAGCGCGATGCAACGCAGCAGCAACTCACGGCGCTGCAGGGCGACTCGCCGCTGCTGTTTGCCGCTGTCGATGCAGGCGTGGTGGCTGCCGTGGTCTCGGACTGGACCGGTATTCCACTGGGCCGGATGGTGAAGAATGAGATCGACGCCGTCCTGAATCTGGCTGACACCCTGAACCAGCGCGTCATCGGCCAGCGTCACGGTCTGGAGCTGATCGCCAAACGGGTTCGCACTACGCGCGCCCGCCTGGATAACCCCAACAAGCCCGCAGGCGTCTTTATGCTGTGCGGCCCGTCCGGTGTCGGTAAAACCGAGACCGCGCTGGCGCTGGCCGAGTCGCTGTATGGCGGCGAGCAGAACATCATCACCATCAACATGAGTGAGTTTCAGGAGGCGCACACTGTCTCGACGCTGAAAGGTGCTCCGCCGGGCTACGTCGGCTACGGCGAAGGCGGCGTGCTGACCGAAGCCGTTCGCCGTCGTCCCTACAGCGTGGTGCTGCTGGATGAGATTGAGAAAGCCCATCCAGATGTGCATGAGCTGTTCTTCCAGGTGTTTGATAAGGGCTGGATGGAGGATGGCGAAGGTCGCCACATCGATTTCCGCAACACCATCATCATTCTGACCTCGAACGTCGGCACGCAGTTGATCAGCGCGATGTGTGCTGATCCTGAACTGATGCCCGATCCGGATGCCCTGAGCACCGCGCTGCGTAAGCCGCTGCTGGAGGTGTTCCCGCCTGCGCTGCTGGGCCGTCTGCTGGTGGTGCCGTATTACCCGCTCAGCGATGAAATGCTGGCGGAGATTGTGCGGCTGCAGCTGGCGCGCATTGTGCGTCGTCTGGCCGACAACCATGGGATTGAGGCGCAGATCGACGAGTCGGTGGTGAGCCAGATCGTCCAGCGCTGTACCGAGGTGGAGTCGGGCGGTCGCATGGTGGATGCCATCCTCACTAACACGCTGTTGCCGCAGATGAGCCAGATATTGCTGAGTGCGCACGCCCGCGATGAACGCTATCGCCGCGTCGAAGTGCGTTGTGAGCAGGGCGAATTTGTCTGCCAGTTCGCTGTTTAAAGCTTAGTTATCAGAGAGTTTTCGAATATGTCGGAACATGATCAACCCCTGAATGTCCCCAACGCGCTGCCGCTGGGTTACCGCTTTAATGAGTTTGAAATCAAAGAGGTTATCGGCGGTGGTGGCTTTGGTATCGTCTATCGCGCCTGGGATCACCAGCTGGAACGTGATATCGCCATCAAAGAGTTTATGCCCGCGTCACTGGCGGTGCGCAGCGATGACCTTAATCTGGTGCTGCGCAGTGAACGTTTCAGCAAAACTTTTCACGCCGGACTGAACAGCTTTATTCAGGAGGCGCGTCTGCTGGCGCGCTTTAACCATCCGAACCTGCTGCACGTGCTGCGTTTCTGGGTGCAGAACGACACTGCCTACATGGGCACGGTGTTCTACAGCGGCACCACGCTCTCAAACTTCCGCGAACGCAATCCGCAGTCGGTAGATGAAACCTGGATCCGTCGCATGCTGCCGCCGCTGCTGGGCGCGATTAAAACCATCCATGAAGCGGGTTACCTGCATCGTGATATCTCGCTGGATAACATCCAGATTCAGAGCAGCGGCGAGCCGATCCTGCTGGACTTCGGGTCGGCGCGCAAAACCATCGGCAACCTGTCGGATGAGAGCGAGACCATGCTGCGTCCTGGCTATGCGCCGATAGAGCAATACAGCGACAACGACGAGAGCGAGCAGGGCGCGTGGACCGATATCTATGCGCTGGGCGCGGTGCTGCATACGCTGATTACCGGTGCACCGCCACCGGTCAGCGTGGTGCGGAGCATCGAAGATAATTATCAGCCGCTGGTGCAGCGTCGTCTGGCAGGATTTTCCACGGCGCTGCTCAGTGCGGTGGATCGCGCACTGGCGCTGAAGCCGGAAGATCGCCCGCAGAGCATTGATGATTTTGCTGTGCTGATGGCGCTGCCGGAACGCGAGTCAGAACCGCTGCTCAGCGCAAAAATGAGCGGGCCAGGTACGATGCTGGTGCCGATCACAGAAGAAGAGGAGGAGGTCAAACCCGCCTCGCCGCTGAAAACGCTGCTGGGACACCGGTTTGCACTGCCTGGCCTGGTGGCTGCGGGTGTGCTGGTCGGCCTGTGCGCCGGTCTGCTGATGTCACGTGGTAATGAGTCATCGCCGGCTGAGGTCGCGCAAAACAGCGCGCCTGCCGTCACCGTCGCACCGGTCAACCAGCCGGTGGCTGCGCCACCGACCCAGTCTGAGACTCCGCCGGATACCGTTGCCAGCGCCCCGGCTCAGACTGCTGAGCCTGCGCAGACCGCCGCACGTGAACCCGATCCACAACCCGCACCGCCACCCGCGCCGGTCGCTCAGGTTTATATCCGGTTGCAGCAGGGGGAACGCGTTCAGGTAAACGGTCAGCCGCAGGCGCTGGTGCCGGCGGTGAATGGCTTCGCGACGCTGCAGCTTGCACCTGGCAACTATACCTTTGCCATTAGCGGCCAGAGTGGCACCCGCCAGCAGACGCTGAACATCAGCGAAGAAGGCGTCTGGTTGCTCGATCCACACAGTTAATAGTCAGGGATTACTTATGTTCTCACGCATTACTGCACAGCTGCCGGCGGACGGCCTGCTGTTCCACACGCTCACCGGCACCGAGACGCTGTCCCGTCCGTTTGTGCTCACCGCCGAACTGCTGGCCACCGACGCGCGCATCGACCGTCACGCCCTGCTGGGCAAGCCGGTGACGTTTACGCTGCCCACCGACGGCCTGATGAACGCGCTGAGCCCGCGCTACCTCAACGGCAAAATCACCCGGGTGGCGGTGCGCAGCCAGGAGCTGAGCGGCACCCGCTACGCGGTCTACCAGCTTACGGTGGAGCCGGACCTGTGGCCGATGCAGCGCGACCGCAACCTGCGCATCTTCCAGAGCCAGACGGTGCCGCAGATTGTGCAGACGCTGCTGAAGGAGTACGCGGTCAGCGTGGAGACGCGCCTGGCGGGCAACTACCGGGTGTGGGAGTACTGCGTTCAGTATCAGGAGAGCAGCCTGGACTTCATCAGCCGCCTGATGGAGCTGGAGGGGATTTACTACTTCTTCCGCCACGAGGCGGACAAACATACGCTGGTGCTGTGCGACGCGCCGGACCAGCACCAGGCGTTTCCGGGCTATGAGACCATCGCCTATCACGTCACCCCGTCGGGCGGCGTGGTGACGGAAGAGGGCATCAGCCAGTGGTCGCTGGCGGAGAGCGTGACGCCGGGCATCTACAGCACCGACGACTACGACTTCCGCAAGCCGAACGCGTGGATGCTGCAGGCGCGGCAGAACCCGGCGTCGCCGGTGCCGGGCTCGGTGGACGTCTACGACTGGCCGGGTCACTTTGTCGACCACAGCCACGGCGAGTCCTACGCGCGCATCCGTCAGGAGGTGTGGCAGGCCGAGCACCACAGCGTCAGCGGGTCGGGCACCGCCACCGGCATCGCGCCTGGCTTCACCTTCGCCATCATCAACGCGCCGCACTTCAGCGACAACGGCGAATATCTGGTGACCTCGGCGACCTATGACTTCGCCGAGAACAGTTACGCCAGCGGCGACACCAGTGACAGCCGTCACAACATCAGCTTCACGGTGCTGCCGTCGTCGGTGACGTACCGCACGCCGCCGGAGACGCCGTGGCCGAAAACGCACGGTCCGCAGACCGCGAAGGTGGTGGGCCCCAAAGGCGAGTCGATCTGGACCGACCGCTACGGGCGGGTGAAGGTGAAGTTTCACTGGGACCGTCTGGCGAAGGGCGACGACACCAGCTCCTGCTGGGTGCGCGTCTCCAGCGCCTGGGCGGGTCAGGGGTTCGGCGGGGTGCAGATCCCGCGCGTTAACGACGAAGTGGTGGTGGACTTCATCAACGGCGATCCGGACCGTCCGCTGATTATCGGCCGCGTGTATAACGAGGCAAGCATGCCGCCGTGGGCGCTGCCTGCTGCGGCGACGCAGATGGGTTTTTTAAGCCGGTCGAAGGATGGCACGGCGGATACGGCGAACGCGCTGAGGTTTGAGGATAAGGCGGGTGAAGAACACCTGTGGATCCAGGCACAAAAGAACATGGATACCCATGTTAAAAATGATGAATCACATAGTGTTGGTGGCTCACAAACCGTCAGCATTAATCGAGACTACAAAGGTAAGGTGGCCGGTGCGCATGAGCAGGCAACACAGCTTTCACATACGGAGGTAATTGGTGGTGGTTTTTTACAACTAGTGCAGGGAGGCATTGTGCAAGCTTCTGATACCGGAATACGTCTGGTGGCTGGTCAATCCATTCTGGAATTAGGCGCTAACGGTCAGGTCAATCTGCAATGTATAAATTTCACAGTGAACGCGTCCGGGCAGGGTGAAATTAATACCGGCGGTACGCTGGATTTAAATATTAGTAAACCTGCCGCTGCTTCTGATACAGAGCCCACATCAGCACAAATTCAGAATGCTGTAAAAGCGGCATTTAATCAGGGAAGTAAAGAATAATGGAAATTAAATCATTTGCTCTTTCAGAGGGCACCCTCAACTTGTCTGATGCCTGGCAGGATCACAGCATCAATGTTCTGAAATTTCCTGCCAGTGATGCAACTTTAGTCATCACCCGCGCATGGGATATCTCACCTGAAGAAGAAAATGACTATTTCTCCCAGCAGCTGGCCAGGATTAAGCAGCGAATGAAGAAGGTTGTAATGGGTGAGCAGGTGACAAGCACTATTGCGGGCCAGTCTGCAAAAGAGGTCAAACTCTCTTTCGAGAACCAGCATGTCATGATGTATGAACAGCTAGCGATCGTGCGAATGGAAGATCATCTCCTTGTACTGACCTTTAGCCGAACGACCCCTTTTGATGCAGATACAGATGCGCTCTGGAACTCAGTCAAAGCGGGTATGCAACTGGGAGTCTGACGATGACGGATTTTATTGCAGCCCGTATCGACGACCCCCTGGTGCATAGCTCGGCGCTTGCCGATTTTGTGGGAGGCCTGGTAGAAGGTGCCATCGTTGCAGGAGTGATGCTGGCAGCGGGTACAGGAATTGGTGCGGTGATTGGCGGTGCAGCGATTGCCGGGCTGATTTTCAGCGGAAAACTTGAGGAAATCGGCGACGCTGCAGGCAAATTTGTCGACAGCGTAATTGATCCCGGACCGCCTGATGCGATCATCATCAGTGGGTCTGACGATGTGTTGATAATGGGGAAAAAGGCAGCGCGCGCAGCCGGCACTGTGGATCGTGGCTATCTTAATATGCCAGTTGCCCAAGATGAAGGCATTGACTGGGCGGGGATCGGTATGCTTGCGCTTACTGGCGTAGCAATGGCAATGAAAACAACACTGAATCCCGGTGCTGCGCTTATGTCAGTGGCTGAGAAGGCTAGCCACATTACGTCTGATGACATTAAAGATTGGGGAAAAAGCGTCTGGACCAGCCTGACTCAGCCTGTGGTGGAAAGTGCAAACCCTTATGCGGCACCCATGCCGCAGGATAAAGTCGCATGTGCTAAAGGCCATATGGTCACCAGCAGTAATTTTATCGCGCAGGGTTCAAAAAAAGTGTTAATCAATAACCAGCCTGCTGCGCGTAATGGTGACAAAAGCACTTGTGAAGCAGTTATTAAAATTAGCGAAAATCCCCGTGTACGCATCGGCGGCGATACCATTACAGTGCGTGACATCCACAGCGGTAAAAACATGCTGGCGTATATGGCTGGTAATTTACTGGGCGGGGCCCTGGCAGGGGTACTGCCACAGCTGATCAAGTTTGGTTACAGCCGTCTGATTCTGCGCGGCCTTGCTAAAGAAATCATTTGCCCGCTCGGCGGCATCGTCGCAACCGAAGCCGCTGCTCAGGCAGTCATTAAAGCCAGTAGTACGGCATTTCCTGTCAATATTGCTACTGGCGCTAAAATCCTTGCACAGGATGAAGACCTCGATTTTGTGCTACCGGATCGCATACCACTCAGATGGCAGCGTATTTACCACAGTCGCAACTTAGCAGCCGGGATATTAGGTACTGGCTGGATGCTGCCTTTTGAAACCCGCTTGTATCGTTTGCCGGATAATCAACTGATGTTTCGTGATATGACTGGCCGTGAGTTGGGCATGGGCAAGGTCAATACAGGAGACGTCATTGATTTTCAGGAAGAAGGTCTGAAACTGTTCTGTAGCCCGAACGGTGCGATGGTGATACAGCATCATGACGGCGAACACCAGCTTTACGAACCGGATCCCTTAAATATGGGCGAATGGCGCCTGCATCGTCTCTACGATCGCCATGAAAATGCTCAATATTTTGAATGGAATAAGCAGGGGCAGTTGGTACGCATCTTTAGTGATAATGAAGCACTTGATGTCGAGCTTGAGTATCAGGAGTGGGGACGGCTTAGCGCAGTATATCAGGTTTGTGGAAATACGCGCCGCTGCATGGTGTCTTACCGTTACAACGAGCAGAACCAGCTGATCATGGTGAGCGATGCGGACAACATCGTTTTGCGCCAGTATGGCTGGGATCGGGCTAGTGACATGCTGGCATGGCACAGTTTTTCAACCGGCCTGAAAGTTCAGTATCAGTGGCAACCCGCTCTGGACAGCAGGCACTGGCGAGTTTCTTCCTACCAGGTGCTGGATGAACAGGCAAGCGTGCTGGAAAACTGGCGTATTAATACTGACGAAAAAGAACGCATCGCCTATGTGAGTAACGATGAAGGTGTATCCAGTCAGCATCGCTGGGATATGTTGTACCGTATAACGGCTTATACCGATGAACATGGCGGTAGCTGGGCATTCAACTGGGCTGGGACCAGTGAACAGCTAAATGAGATGGTACAGCCCGACGGAGCCCGCTGGGAGTACGCTTTTGATGCGCGTGGAAATCTGACGATGGAGCGCGATCCGCTGGAGCGCACCACGCTTAAAACCTGGCATCCGTTATATGCGCTCCCGTTGAAAGAGGTGTTACCGAACGGTGCAGTATGGCAATACGAGTATAATCTAGCCGGTGATGTTGTGTCTCTGACCGATCCGGAAGGTGCAACCACACTTTTAAAATGGAATGAACAGGGAGATCTGGTTGAGCGCATAGATGCTCATTGTAACCGGCACTGTTTCTGGTGGGACAGTCGTGGCCAACTAATCCGCGAAGAAGACTGTTCCGGTTACCCTGCTCGCCGTCAGTATGATGATACAGGAAGGCTGGTAAGCATCACGGATGCGCTGGGCAATACACAGCGATTTGCATGGAGTCCGGCGGGGCGACTTGAAATTTTAACGCGTCCGGACGGACGTGAAACCCGATTCGAATACAATAAAGCCGGCTTACTATGCGGGCAAAGTATTGAAGGTATTCTGGCGCATAAAGTTACTTTAAATTCCCGTGGTCAGGTCATTGAGGCAGTTGATCCGGCGGGCCAGAAAACACAGTTTCGTTTCAATCGGGCTGGGCGACTGACAACATTAATTAACAGCAACATGCAGGAGTGGCATTTTAGCTATAGTTCGACTGGATTATTGCAGCAGCAGCAGGATTATGCAGGACGGAAGACCGAGTATCATTACAATGCGCTCCAGCAGGTAGAGTCGCTTATCCGCTATCCGGACAGCAGCAGCGAAATGCCGCCTCAAGTCACGAACTATGAATATGATGCGCTGGGGCGAATGACGGCGCGTGAAACATGTGAGCATCGGACCGAGTTCCGGCACAGTGCCCTGGCATTAGAGATTTGTCGCGCGCCATATCAGGAATGGCGTCAGGCTGCTATTGAGATGCGTGACCCGGAACATGCTGAATATCAGATATTTACCTATAATAAACTGGGCAGATTGATCAGCGAAAAAAATCATTCAGGGGAGTACTGTCATCAATATGATGCACTGAATAATCTGAGTGCAACGTCATACCCGGATGGACAGAAAATCGACTTTCTTCGTTACGGCAGTGGACATCTTCTGGAGATTCAACTCTCCTTCAACGCGAAAAAGTTGTCCCTGGCAGGATATCAGCGAGACCGTCTGCACCGGGAAACGAATCGCACGCAGGGCGTGCTAACGCAGGAGACATATTATGACGTGGCGGGACGGATTTCCCATCGGCGCTGTCTGGACAACCCGCGTAAAACGCTGATTGCAGAAAGACGTTACCAGTGGGATCAGGCCGATCAGATTATCCGTCAGATTTATACAGATGGCACACCGTCGTCGCCGCAGGAGAAATACCGACAGTTGCTATGGGGATACGATGCAGCTGGCAGGGTGACGCAAAGCATAATGCCGGGCTGTGATGAACAGTTTTTGTATGACGCTGCAGACAATCAGACAACACAGGATTTGCATCCGGTACGGAATAACATGCTGAGGCGTCTGGATGGTGTGCGCTGGGAATATGATGGCTTTGGTCGTATGACGGAGCGGCATGATAGCCACCGGGGTATTGTGCAGCGTTTTTTTTATGACAGTGAGCATCGTATCAGTGATGTTCAGATTGAGGGTGATATTGAATTCAGCCGCGCGCAATACTTGTACGATGCGCTGGGACGCCGTACGGAAAAACGCGTCTGGCGGCACCGTCAGGAGCAGCCGGAATGCACAAAATTTGCCTGGCTGGGCATGCAACTGGTTGGTGAAAGCAGCACTCACAGGCCAGACACAGGCGTACGCTATGTTTATGCAGAAAACAGCTACGAACCGCTGGCACGTATTGACAGCACAGGCGCGCATAGTGATATTTACTGGTACCACACCGAGATAAACGGCCTGCCGGACAGGCTGACTGATGAGGAAGGCAAAAGCGTCTGGCGCGGCAACTTCTCTGTCTGGGGGCGCACCCTGTCAGAACAGTGTAATGCGAGCTGGGGCGTGCCGCAGAACCTTCGTTTTCAGGGACAGTACCTTGACCGTGAAACCGGGCTGCACTATAACACGCTAAGATATTATGACCCGCGCGGCGGTCGCTATACGCAGCCGGACCCGATAGGGTTAAAGGGTGGATTGAATACTTACACCTATGTTAATGATCCAATGGTTTGGGTGGATCCATTAGGCTTGATTCCTTGGGAAAAAGGCACGTTTAACTCCTGGTTTAATGGCGCATCAGTTCAGGATATTATCGATAATAAATCAGCTGTTGAGAGTGCTCTTCGAAGTCCCGGTGGTATGCATGAAATGTTCCCTGTATCGATAGCATCTAAAGCGAAAGAGTTAGGGTTTAGCGCAGAAGAGCTTAA
Source organism: Pantoea sp. MT58 (assembly GCF_014495885.1). Lineage (NCBI taxonomy): Bacteria > Pseudomonadati > Pseudomonadota > Gammaproteobacteria > Enterobacterales > Erwiniaceae > Pantoea > Pantoea sp. MT58. The sequence goes on along the minus strand of NZ_CP061083.1, from coordinate 2,446,114 downwards.
AGCAATGACAGTTCCGACTAGCGAAATTACATTTATTAATGTCACTGATAGAAATGGAATGCCTGTCCCAAATGGTCCTCATCATGGAAGTAAAGCAGGGCGGCATTTCCATAACAAACTTATCAGTGATTTAAAAAGTGCTGAAACTAAGATGCAAGCCATAGACATTATAGAAACACACCATTCGATCCACATGAAACGAACAGGATGCTTTTGATGAATACTAATTACGACGCGGATATTGTACATCTTTGGATAGGAAGTAATTATGATTCCGAAAAAGACTATTTGAAATATTTTGAGCTTGATTACTCAACTGAAGGGGATTTTGAGGATCCCTCCTATAAAGTTTGTGCATTTTGTCAGTATCTTGGCACAAAGTGGTACGATGAAGACTGTATAGGAATAATACCAAGAGAAGAAAAAGATGTTCCTCTTAATGAGATACTTGAGCAAGCAGCAGTTGATCTAAGCGAGATGGAAAAAATAAGAAATACATGCGCCAACTTGGGAATTGATAAAGCAAACGCCATTTTATGGTATTCAAATCTTGACGTTGATAATTTTCCTGCTATAGGTAGTGATTTTAAAGGATTAAAATATATTGGTTGCTTCAAAGGTGATTGATTTAACACTTTAAAAGTGATCTAACCTAGTTTCTTGGTATCTACCGGAGGCGGCTATTATGCTCATTCCGGTTTTTTATTCATAATTTCAACTCTCTGCTATTTTCTTAGAGATGCTCATATCCTTCAGTGAAAATTAACGATAATTTATATTTTATTATCTATTTTGACGAGTCTACTATTTTCATCGTGAGCTGGTCGCGAGGTTCAAGAATGCTTTCAAGTGGAACTATTTACTATTTAAATGAAGATGAAATTGTTTATTACAAGAAGAAATCCTTGGAGGTAAATAGCGATGCCTCTATTAAGCTATATCAGTATTATGCATTTTCAAATTTCATCAAGCCTGACATGATAAAATGGTTGAAAATATCTGCCTTACAAGGAAATGAGATTGCCAGGTACAATTATGCGGTTTATTTGATAAATAAAGGAGACATGATTGAAGCTTCGAGATTGATCGATGAGATTCAATCTTCTGGTGATGCTGCATCAGCTAATGAATTGAGAGAAAAGATTAGGTGAGTACATTTATGGGTATTTTATTAATCAATTTATAATTCTCTATGTTGCTTTTTAAAATTTCTCCAACTTAAGGGTAAATTTCACTGGGGTTATGATTAGGCTGGTAACTTAGCTCAGCTTTCTAAATTAATAGATCATCCGCAAGCGAGTCCTCAGGCATTAAATTTTCATTCTTCTATTTAAAGCCGCATTTTATCCGCATATTTGACCGCCCTGACTCAATCATCAAACTAATACGGAAACAACCAGCGTCAGATTTTCTTTATTATTAAGATTAACGGGTGAAGTTTATTTGTAACTTATCATAAATTCCGTGAGTGATTTTATTATTAGCAGTGTAGGATATTCGGATAATGTTGAGGGAGGTGGCCTTAGCAATATTGCTATAATTAGCGGCTACATAACGATTCTGGCTGCTAATTGATTTTTAAAAATGGATGGCAACAACATGGAGATTTTAGCATTTTTATTATTCTGGTCAGTGACGGTGTATTTTATCTGGAGCAGTAAGATGTCCTATGGGAAAAAAACGCTGGCTGGTATAGGGAAAGCTTTTGCTGGTGTTTTTATCGCCATTATTGCTATTGGGTTCGTGCTTAAAGGACTGGCAGTTATAATTCCGGGTTTTACCAGGGACGCCGCAGGGGACTTAATGGAGGCGTTAGGTGCATCATTATTTTTTATATGGGGTATGAAATTTATACTTGTCGGATTCTGCAATATGTTTGGCACTGTTATGGATTTTCACAAGAAATATAATGCAGACAATTACAGGCGGTTTTCACCGGCTATCAGTAAGCTGGCACCAGGGCTGTTCATTTTTTCAAAGGTCATTCTTTCTCTTGGAACTATAGTGATTTATTACGGCATCTGGCTGGCGAATTAAACTAAGAAGGGAAACAGGCTGTTAATATTAACAAGGAATATACTTTTCTTTTACGTCGGGCTTCTCCAGGGAAGCGATCTAACAGCGCTTCCGAAAATGCCTTTATACCCTGGCCAGAGAAGAAATCCTGTATTACCGTTGCGCTGCCAGGCAGCTTCCAGCCAAGGGACTGGAACCAGTTGCCTCCCTGATATCGGTTTAACTCACATCTGACGCTAATTAACCACGGATGACTCACCCTGCCTGGAAGTCTGGGCCGCGTATGAAGGCTGCCAGTGTGAGATAAATATGTCTGACTGGCTGTTTAAAAAGCCTGCCATGACGGGCTAAAAGTCCTGTAACACCACGGGAACTAAACCGGGACGGTGTGCTGCCTGTGTAGAGAGTTACAAACGGTAGGTGAAAGCAGCAGCGCGACACGCATTACCTGTCGACCGCGGATGGCTGGGAGCCACTGGTGCACATCGATACTCTGAATGACAGCGCCATGACGTACTGGTACCTAATCTCTAATATAAGCACGGAATCTGATTATGTTCTCACGCATTACTGCCCAGCTGCCGGCGGACGGCCTGCTGTTCCATACGCTCACGGGCACCGAGACGCTGTCCCGTCCGTTTGTGCTCACCGCCGAACTGCTGGCCACCGACGCGCGCATCGACCGTCACGCCCTGCTGGGCAAGCCGGTGACCTTTACGCTGCCGACCGACGGCCTGATGAACGCGCTGAGCCCGCGCTACCTCAACGGCAAAATCACCCGGCTGGCGGTGCGCAGCCAGGAGCTGAGCGGCACCCGCTACGCGGTCTACCAGCTGACGGTGGAGCCGGACCTGTGGCCGATGCGGCGCGACCGCAACCTGCGCATCTTCCAGAGCCAGACGGTGCCGCAGATTGTGCAGACGCTGCTGAAGGAGTATGCGGTTAACGTGGAGACGCGCCTGGCGGGCAGCTACCGGGTGTGGGAGTACTGCGTGCAGTATCAGGAGAGCAGCCTGGACTTTATCAGCCGCCTGATGGAGCTGGAGGGGATTTACTACTTCTTCCGCCACGAGGCGGACAGGCACACGCTGGTGCTGTGCGACGCGCCGGACCAGCATCAGGCGTTTCCGGGCTATGAGACCATCGCCTATCACGTCACCCCGTCGGGCGGCGTGGTGACGGAAGAGGGCATCAGCCAGTGGTCGCTGGCGGAGAGCGTGACGCCGGGCATCTACAGCACCGACGACTACGACTTCCGCAAGCCGAACGCGTGGATGCTGCAGGCGCGGCAGAACCCGGCGTCGCCGGTGCCGGGCTCGGTGGACGTCTACGACTGGCCGGGACACTTTGTCGACCACAGCCACGGCGAGTCCTACGCGCGCATCCGTCAGGAGGTGTGGCAGGCCGAGCACCACAGCGTCAGCGGGTCGGGCACCGCCACCGGCATCGCGCCGGGCTTCACCTTCGCCATCATCAACGCGCCGCACTTCAGCGACAACGGCGAATATCTGGTGACCTCGGCGACCTATGACTTCGCCGAGAACAGTTACGCCAGCGGCGACACCGGCGAGAGCCGGCACAACATCAGCTTCACGGTGCTGCCGTCGTCGGTGACGTACCGCACGCCGCCGGAGACGCCGTGGCCGAAAACGCACGGTCCGCAGACGGCGAAGGTGGTGGGGCCGAAAGGCGAGTCGATCTGGACCGACCGCTACGGGCGGGTGAAGGTGAAGTTTCACTGGGACCGTCTGGCGAAGGGCGACGACACCAGCTCCTGCTGGGTGCGCGTCTCCAGCGCCTGGGCGGGCCAGGGATTCGGCGGCGTGCAGATCCCGCGTGTTAACGACGAAGTGGTGGTGGACTTTATCAACGGCGATCCGGACCGTCCGCTGATCATCGGCCGGGTGTACAACGAGGCGAGCATGCCGCCGTGGGCGCTGCCGGCAGCAGCGACGCAGATGGGCTTTTTAAGCCGGTCGAAGGATGGCACGGCGGATACGGCGAACGCGCTGAGGTTTGAGGATAAGGCGGGTGAGGAACACCTGTGGATCCAGGCGCAGAAGAACATGGATACGCATGTTAAAAATGATGAATCACACAGTGTTCTGAACAATAGGACAGTTTCGGTGGGCGCTAATAATGAGACGCGAGTGGATGGTGACCATGCTCTCGGCACTCAGGGAAATAGTAAAACGCTGACAACGGGCAATCGTACTGAACAGGCCTTTGCTTCTTACACCATTGCAGCCGGAGACACTGTAAGGATCGAGTGTGGTCTGAGCGCGATTGAGTTAACTAAGGAAGGTGCGATTAATTTTATTGGTAAAAATTTTAACATTACCGTCGATGGTAATGGAGAGATTAATACCAAAGGTGGTGATTTACATTTAAATCCGGAAGGAGGAAGCGCTGCAATAATTGCACCGGGTAGTGGACATAAAAATAAAATAAAAAGTGAAATTGAAAACTACTTTTCTTCATCAGCAAAAAATACCAAAGGATAAAAATGGCCACCTATACTCTTCAGGAAGCTTCAATTGAACTGCCCGACATATTTAAAGACAGGACAATGAATCTTTTTACGCTCAGCGAAAATAATGCGAGTGAGTTTACGTTCGTAGTGTCTCGTGCATCTGCTTTTCATGACGATACAGTGCAAAAAGTGGCCGCTAGAATTATCAATGAGATGAGTGTCACTGTTCCCGCTTTTGTAAACGTAACATCACAACTGATCGAGATAGATAATCTGCCTGCAGTTGAGATTTTTTATCATTTTGAAAATGATGGCGCTGAGATCTGGCAAAAACAATCGATTGTTTTATTTGATGATGACGCCGGGGGTAAAAAGATTGTTTGTTATATTGGAACATGCCCAGGACGTTTTAATGATTATTATACTAAGCAATATCATGAGATTATTAACAGTATAAAATTTAATTCTCGTGATTCTGATGATGAGCCGGTACCCGTGGCAACTGATGCGTCGGGGATTTTCTTTTCTTTTGATAACGATACTAAAGTGCTTACCGCACATGAAACGGTGACATTACTTTATCAGAATGTTGATTTGAAAAGAGCTCTGAATGGCAGTTATTTGTTCTTTGACTCAGCGGGAAGCCCATTACATATCGCCGCCTTAAATAATGAAGAGCCGTTGCGCTATGCACTATGGACATCACCACACAGAAAAAACTCATCTGTAAGAGATATTCTTGGCATGGCAAAAGCCTTTAAAGGACCAGAAGATCTCGCCAGCGAATCACAAATCCTTGCGTTTCTTCAGAGACATAAGGATGTATAAATCATGGCTGAATTCAATGCTGCCAGAGAGCAGGACGAGATAGCCCACACAGCTTCTAAAGGCTGGATGATCGCCGGGTTAATTGGCGGTGCCATTTTAGGTGCAGCGGCCGTTGTTGTAACTGGTGGAGCGGCTCTGGTTGTCGTATCTGCAGCAGCAGCCGGTGCCTGTGCTGCCGGAGGGGTGGGTGAAGTGCTAGGGAGCATGTCATGGGCTCCGCGGCATAACACGGGCAAACTGTTATCCGGCTCACCGAATGTTTTCACTAACAGCAGAGCAGCGATACGTGCACATTTGTCCAAAGGCGACTGCGATGAGCACAGCGGCTCATCGCAACGGGTTGCCGAAGGTTCAGATAAGGTTTTTATTAATAATTTTCCTGCCGCCCGTATTGGAGACCGTTTGACCTGCAGTGCGGAGATATCTGGCGGTTCCACCAATGTCTTTATTGGCGGAGGCAAACTTCAGACCGACGATATCAACCCCGAAATCCCTGGCTGGGTAAACTGGGTGATGATGGGAGTGGGCACTGCTGCCGTTGCGGTCCTGGCTTCACCTGCTATAGCCCTGTTAGGATTAGCAGGCGCAATGGGTGGTGGTTACGCTGGCAGCTGGGTCGGTGGCAGACTGTTCGGGGAAGACTCTGACGGACAAAAATGGTCTATGCTGGCAGGCAGTTTTGCCGGTGGGGCATTGGGTGGCAAAGGGGGAATGAAGTTTGATGCCTGGCGTGCTGTCAAAACGGGTGAGAACGTTGAGGTTGTGCCTGAAGTTGTAGCTGAACCTGTTGTTCCGAAAATGTCTTTGTCTGAGGCTGTTGGAAAGGCCCAGGCGGATGAATGGATTGCAGCAGGACGTGCAAACGCATTGAGCAATAATGCGGTGAAGTCTGCAATGCTTACGGATGACCAAGTGGGAGCTTTATATGGCTATACCACGAATGAGGGTTACACAGCATTAAATCCAGCATTAAGAGGTCAAACTCCATTAACTCCAGAATTAGAAGCCTTTGCCGCACATGCTAAGGATGGCCTTTCCAAGCTCCCTCCTAATAAAGGACTTTCATATCGAGGGATAAATTCCCTTCCTGAAGAAATACTTGCTAAAAATCAGCCTGGTAACATTGTTTCAGATGGTGCATTTATGAGTACATCCTCAAATGAACCATTTCAAGGTAACATATTGATTAAAGTCAATGGTGCTTCCGGGCGAGACGTGGCATTTTTATCAGAGTATCCTCTTGAAGCGGAAGTTTTATACCCTCCAGACACACAATTTAAAGTTATCGAAAGAATTGATGATGGCGGGAATATTACATTGACTTATAAGGAGTTTTTATGATTGATCTTAGGGCTGATGATGATGCGCTTTTCATTTATGCCAGACGTTACGCTCATTTAATACCCCAGGCATCACGGCAGTTGATGAACAGAATGTCTTATGAGCAAAAACCTTTACGCGCTAAACCTGAGGACGCTCTCAAGCCAGAATGGGCGAAATCCTTACCTCAGAAAATTACTGATGAACAGGCATTAGATAAATGTCAGGGCGCTTTGATGGGGTTGGCGGTTGGAGACGCTATCGGCACAACGCTAGAATTTATGCCAAGAGATAAAGCTCGCGTTGATGATATGGTTGGCGGGGGACCTTTTTCTCTTAAACCCGGTGAGTGGACTGATGACACCTCGATGGCGCTGTGTCTCGCTGAAACTTATATTGAAAGCCATAAATGTGATATTACATTGTTCCGACAAAAGTTACTTAACTGGTATAAGAATGGGACAAATAGTTCTAATGGCGTATGCTTTGATATAGGTAATACAACGCGCTATGCGCTTGAGCAGTTTGTACTTCATGGACCAACCTGGATGGGGAATACTTCTCCTGAGACTGCAGGAAATGCAGCATTAATCCGCCATGCACCTACTGCTATTTTCAGAAGGAAATCGTTTATTGACGGTTGGCGAGATGCGATATTACAGAGTGAGGCTACACATTGTGCCGCAGAGTCTATAGATAGCTGTCGCTTTTTTAATGTCATGCTTCATTACATCTTAAATGGTTACAGTAAGAGTGAGAGCTTTGCTCCTCATCTTATGGGATCAACATTACGTGTATTGATCATCAATGCCGGTGAATATAAAGAAAAGCATCGGGATCAAATTCGCTCCTCGGGCTATGTTATCGACACCCTTGAGGCCGCATTATGGGCCGTCTGGCATACAGACAATTTTAAAGATGCCATTTTGCTGGCGGCAAATCTTGCTGATGACGCTGATAGTGTGGCAGCAACGGCTGGTCAGTTAGCGGGCGCATTGTATGGACTGTCAGGCATTCCTCAGGAGTGGGTTAATAAAATAGTCGATAAAGACAGAATTCTTGCGCTGGCCGAAAAGCTGTTTCACTTAGCACCTGAAGAGAAAGATTGATGATAAGATCCCATATCTGAAGTATGGGATTTTTTTTATAAATAAAAAGATTGAAGTTGAAGTGGTTTCTAATCACATTCACTAAACTGTAAAGACATTTCGATGAACTTGATCTGAGTAATAATGCATTGTTTGTTATTTATAAATTAAAATTATTCAAAAAAGAATTTTCTCCTTGTGTTTTCTGGTTGACATCCAAAAAACATGTTGACTAAAAAATTATTGCGATGACCATTTTCATAAATGTTTCTCGTTTTTAATCGGAATTTTTGATAAATAATTTCATCCTGAAATCCATTACTTCTAATCAGAAGATGCTTTAAATAAAAAAATCATTTCCCTTCCACTTTTACTGACCCGCTTCATCGTCAGTTCTGTCTGTACGGAAAAAACCATGTTCTCACGCATTACTGCACAGCTGCCGGCGGACGGCCTGCTGTTCCATACGCTCACGGGCACCGAGACGCTGTCCCGTCCGTTTGTGCTCACCGCCGAACTGCTGGCCACCGACGCGCGCATCGACCGCCACGCCCTGCTGGGCAAGCCGGTGACCTTTACGCTGCCGACCGACGGCCTGATGAACGCGCTGAGCCCGCGCTACCTCAACGGTAAAATCACCCGCGTGGCGGTGCGCAGCCAGGAGCTGAGCGGCACCCGCTATGCGGTCTACCAGCTGACGGTGGAGCCGGACCTGTGGCCGATGCGGCGCGACCGCAACCTGCGCATCTTCCAGAGCCAGACGGTGCCGCAGATTGTGCAGACGCTGCTGAAGGAGTATGCGGTTACGTGGAGACGCGCCTGGCGGGCAGCTACCGGGTGTGGGAGTACTGCGTGCAGTATCAGGAGAGCAGCCTGGACTTTATCAGCCGCCTGATGGAGCTGGAGGGGATTTACTACTTCTTCCGCCACGAGGCGGACAGGCACACGCTGGTGCTGTGCGACGCGCCGGACCAGCATCAGGCGTTTCCGGGCTATGAGACCATCGCCTATCACGTCACCCCGTCGGGCGGCGTGGTCACGGAAGAGGGCATCAGCCAGTGGTCGCTGGCGGAGAGCGTGACGCCGGGCATCTACAGCACCGACGACTACGACTTCCGCAAGCCGAACGCGTGGATGCTGCAGGCGCGGCAGAACCCGGCGTCGCCGGTGCCGGGCTCGGTGGACGTCTACGACTGGCCGGGCCACTTTGTCGACCACAGCCACGGCGAGTCCTACGCGCGCATCCGTCAGGAGGTGTGGCAGGCCGAGCACCACAGCGTCAGCGGGTCGGGCACCGCCACCGGCATCGCGCCGGGCTTCACCTTCTCCATCATCAACGCGCCGCACTTCAGCGACAACGGCGAGTATCTGGTAACCTCGGCCACCTATGACTTCGCCGAGAACAGTTACGCCAGCGGCGACACCGGCGACAGCCGTCACAACATCAGCTTCACGGTGCTGCCGTCGTCGGTGACGTACCGCACGCCGCCGGAGACGCCGTGGCCGAAAACGCACGGCCCGCAGACGGCGAAGGTGGTGGGGCCGAAAGGCGAGTCCATCTGGACCGACCGCTACGGCCGGGTAAAGGTGAAGTTTCACTGGGACCGGCTGGCGAAGGGCGACGACACCAGCTCCTGCTGGGTGCGCGTCTCCAGCGCCTGGGCGGGTCAGGGGTTCGGCGGGGTGCAGATCCCCAGGGTCAACGACGAGGTGGTGGTGGACTTCATCAACGGCGATCCGGATCGTCCGCTGATCATCGGCCGGGTGTATAACGAGGCGAGCATGCCGCCGTGGGCGCTGCCGGCGGCGGCGACGCAGATGGGCTTTTTAAGCCGGTCGAAGGACGGCACGGCGGACACGGCGAACGCGCTGAGGTTTGAGGATAAGGCGGGTGAGGAACAGGTCTGGCTGCATGCTGAAAAGAACATGGACACTGAGGTGGAAAACAATGAAACCCACAGCGTCGGCAGCAACCGGACTAAAATTTATAACTAATGCCAGCAAATGCGGAGGTGCTGATGCTCCAGTGAGTAAAACATTTATGGTGAAAGATACTAAGCACGAACGTGTGGATATTGAGATTATTTCTGGTAAAGCATTTTTGGAGTAGATATGTTTAATAACTACCTTAATGATGAAAAGGTTTATTTAGAGTTAGAGTCTTTTTTAAAAAATTTCTTCTTAAATTTTATAAATTGCAAGGAATCAGTTGACTGTCCATATTACAATACTACGTTTTCAAATGGAAAGCCGTTTATGGATGGCAATCCAATATTTTCAGCACGAAAAAAAAATAATGGCACCATCATAAAAGTTGTTTTAGATGAAGATGCTAATTCATTAAGTGAGTTTGATAAAGAGGTCGACGGCTTTCCTATTCATGTCATAGTTGCTAATGCTTCTTCTTTAGACTCTATTAAAGAGAAGATTATCTCTTGGTACGAAAAATATAATTAATATATATCCGTAATTATCAATGCAGCAAATAGAAAATAATTACTAAGCACCAAGATTGACGCACAATATCTTACCGGACGGGCGGGAACTGAAGCAGTTCCACTATGGCAGCGGGCAGCGGGTGCAGGTCAACTTTGGTACCCGTGTCATCAGCGAAAGCGAACGTGGCGTCCTGCACCGTGAAGTGCGCCGCACTCAGGGTGCAATCACCAGTGAATATCGCGTTACTGAATTAGCATGGAATCTACTTATATTCGCACGCATTACCGGACAGCTGCCGGCGCACGGTCTGCTGTTTCATACGCCGAATGACACTGAGGTGCTGTCACGCCCATTTGTGCTTGCCGCTAAGCTGCTCTCCACCGACGCGCGCATCGACCGCCACGCCCTGCTGGGCCACAATTTACATACACATTGTTGAAGCGATAAAGTGATAAGAAGGTGAAAATGCATTTTTTAACTGAAATACCCTTCATTATCGGTATTACTATGACGGTTATGGGTTTGTTAGTGATGTTTTTACTGTTCAAACCAGATAAAAATGAGTTGATAGAAATAAAAAACTGGAAAGCCAGAGATGAGTGGCAGGGTTATATAATAACTACCGAGCCTGTCAGCTGGTCGCAAACAAATACCCAATATGATGACGGTTTTTTTTATAACTTCAATGTGCGGCTTACCCTTTCTGGTAAAGAGACTATATGCACCGGAAAAGGGTTGGTAATTAAAGGTAAGATCCATAAGTTAAAGAAAGGTATTAAAGTCATTGTAAAGTATAGCGACGAAATCCCATCAAAAGTCGCTATACTTGATGTGTTATATGAGTAAGTTATAATAATTCATCCTGCGGAAAATTTTTCTTGCTTGAAGATATGTTAACTATTTTTCATAGAAAACCTTGCTCAGGTTGCATTAAGGATATTTATACAAGTAAAGATATTTATACAAGTAAGGATATTTATACAAGTAATAATGTCGAACACTATGGTAAGCCTATCGCTTCATTTTCCCTATTTCTGAAAGGCATGCCCGCAATCCTTTTGCCTGGCAGGAGCCTTCAAAACTCTACCAATGCGAGTGCCATACATACCGTGCCTGATCAGCTCAACGTACTGATGCTGGTACCCAAAGCTAGTGCCTTTTGCCGAATTATCATCTTACAGGGATGAAAACCATGTTCTCACGCATTACTGCTCAGCTGCCGGCGGACGGCCTGCTGTTCCATACGCTCACCGGCACCGAGACGCTGTCCCGTCCCTTTGTGCTCACCGCCGAACTGCTGGCCACCGACGCGCGTATCGACCGTCACGCCCTGCTGGGCAAGCCGGTGACCTTTACGCTGCCGACCGACGGCCTGATGAACGCGCTGAGCCCGCGCTACCTCAACGGCAAAATCACCCGGGTGGCGGTGCGCAGCCAGGAGCTGAGCGGCACCCGCTACGCGGTCTACCAGCTGACGGTGGAGCCGGACCTGTGGCCGATGCGGCGCGACCGCAACCTGCGCATCTTCCAGAGCCAGACGGTGCCGCAGATTGTGCAGACGCTGCTGAAGGAGTACGCGGTCAGCGTGGAGACGCGCCTGGCGGGCAGCTACCGGGTGTGGGAGTACTGCGTGCAGTATCAGGAGAGCAGCCTGGACTTCATCAGCCGCCTGATGGAGCTGGAGGGGATTTACTACTTCTTCCGCCACGAGGCGGACAGGCATACGCTGGTGCTGTGCGACGCGCCGGACCAGCATCAGGCGTTTCCGGGCTATGAGACCATCGCCTATCACGTCACCCCGTCGGGCGGCGTGGTGACGGAAGAGGGCATCAGCCAGTGGTCGCTGGCGGAGAGCGTGACGCCGGGCATCTACAGCACCGACGACTACGACTTCCGCAAGCCGAACGCGTGGATGCTGCAGGCGCGGCAGAACCCGGCGTCGCCGGTGCCGGGCTCGGTGGACGTCTACGACTGGCCGGGCCACTTTGTCGACCACAGCCACGGCGAGTCCTACGCGCGCATCCGTCAGGAGGTGTGGCAGGCCGAGCACCACAGCGTCAGCGGGTCGGGCACCGCCACCGGCATCGCGCCGGGCTTCACCTTCGCCATCATCAACGCGCCGCACTTCAGCGACAACGGCGAATATCTGGTGACCTCGGCGACCTATGACTTCGCCGAGAACAGTTACGCCAGCGGCGACACCGGCGAGAGCCGGCACAACATCAGCTTCACGGTGCTGCCGTCGTCGGTGACGTACCGCACGCCGCCGGAGACGCCGTGGCCGAAAACGCACGGTCCGCAGACCGCGAAGGTGGTCGGACCGAAAGGCGAGTCCATCTGGACCGACCGCTACGGCCGGGTGAAGGTGAAGTTTCACTGGGACCGTCTGGCGAAGGGCGACGACACCAGCTCCTGCTGGGTGCGCGTCTCCAGCGCCTGGGCGGGCCAGGGATTCGGCGGGGTGCAGATCCCGCGGGTCAACGACGAAGTGGTGGTGGACTTTATCAATGGCGATCCGGACCGTCCGCTGATCATCGGCCGGGTGTACAACGAGGCGAGCATGCCGCCGTGGGCGCTGCCGGCGGCGGCGACGCAGATGGGTTTTCTGAGCCGGTCGAAGGATGGCACGGCGGACACGGCGAACGCGCTGAGGTTTGAGGATAAGGCGGGTGAGGAACACCTGTGGATCCAGGCGCAGAAGAACATGGATACGCATGTTAAAAATGATGAATCACACAGTGTTCTGAACAATAGGACAGTTTCGGTGGGCGCTAATAATGAGACGCGAGTGGATGGTGACCATGCTCTCGGCACTCAGGGAAATAGTAAAACGCTGACAACGGGCAATCGTACTGAACAGGCCTTTGCTTCTTACACCATTGCAGCCGGAGATACCGTAAGAATCGAGTGTGGTCTCAGCGCGATTGAGTTAACTAAAGAAGGTGCGATTAATTTTATTGGTAAAAATTTTAACATTACCGTCGATGGTAATGGAGAGATTAATACCAAAGGTGGTGAGTTACATTTAAATCCGGAAGGAGGAAGCGCTGCAATAATTGCACCGGGTAGTGGACATAAAAATAAAATAAAAAGTGAAATTGAAAACTACTTTTCTTCATCAGCAAAAAATACCAAAGGATAAAAATGGCCACCTATACTCTTCAGGAAGCTTCAATTGAACTGCCCGACATATTTAAAGACAGGACAATGAATCTTTTTACGCTCAGCGAAAATAATGCGAGTGAGTTTACGTTCGTAGTGTCTCGTGCATCTGCTTTTCATGACGATACAGTGCAAAAAGTGGCCGCTAGAATTATCAATGAGATGAGTGTCACTGTTCCCGCTTTTGTAAACGTAACATCACAACTGATCGAGATAGATAATCTGCCTGCAGTTGAGATTTTTTATCATTTTGAAAATGATGGCGCTGAGATCTGGCAAAAACAATCGATTGTTTTATTTGATGATGACGCCGGGGGTAAAAAGATTGTTTGTTATATTGGAACATGCCCAGGACGTTTTAATGATTATTATACTAAGCAATATCATGAGATTATTAACAGTATAAAATTTAATTCTCGTGATTCTGATGATGAGCCGGTACCCGTGGCAACTGATGCGTCGGGGATTTTCTTTTCTTTTGATAACGATACTAAAGTGCTTACCGCACATGAAACGGTGACATTACTTTATCAGAATGTTGATTTGAAAAGAGCGCTGAATGGCAGTTATTTGTTCTTTGACTCAGCGGGAAGCCCATTACATATCGCCGCCTTAAATAATGAAGAGCCGTTGCGCTATGCACTATGGACATCACCACACAGAAAAAACTCATCTGTAAGAGATATTCTTGGCATGGCAAAAGCATTTAAAGGACCAGCAGATCTCGCCAGCGAATCACAAATCCTTGCGTTTCTTCAGAGACATGAGGATGTATAAATCATGGCTGACTTCAATGCTGCCAGAGAGCAGGACGAGATAGCCCACACAGCCTCTAAAGGCTGGATGATCGCCGGGTTAATTGGCGGCGCGATATTAGGTGCAGCAGCCGTTGTTGTTACCGGTGGAGCAGCACTGGTTGTTGTATCCGCAGCAGCAGCCGGTGCCTGTGCTGCCGGAGGTGTGGGTGAAGTGCTTGGCAGCATGTCATGGGCTCCGCGGCATAACACGGGCAAACTGTTATCCGGATCGCCGAATGTTTTCACTAACAGCAGAGCAGCGATACGTGCACATTTGTCCAAAGGCGACTGCGATGAGCACAGCGGCTCATCGCAACGGGTTGCTGAAGGTTCGGACAAAGTTTTTATTAACAACTTTCCTGCCGCCCGTATCGGAGACCGTTTGACCTGCAGCGCTGAGATATCTGGCGGTTCAACCAATGTCTTTATTGGCGGAGGCAAACTTCAGACTGACGACATCAACCCCGAAGTCCCCGGCTGGGTAAACTGGGTGATGATGGGAGTAGGCACTGCTGCCGTTGCGGTCCTGGCTTCACCTGCTATAGCCCTGCTAGGATTAGCAGGCGCAATGGGTGGTGGTTACGCTGGCAGCTGGGTCGGTGGCAGACTTTTCGGTGAAGGCTCTGACGGTCAAAAATGGTCTATGCTGGCAGGCAGTTTTGCCGGTGGGGCATTGGGTGGTAAAGGGGGTATGAAGTTTGACGGTTGGCGTGGTCGTAATAATATTAATGCTAACAAACTTCCGTTAAATGATGAAAAAATCGCCGAAATACAAAGTATCGAAAAAACATTTAGGCCAGACCCCGAAACATATTTACCTAAGGATTATATTGATTCTCATGCAAAATCCTTTGAAAATGGCGCATCTAGAATAGTCACTAGAAAAAGTTTTGAAGATTATGGTATTGGTAAACCTGATCCAGGGAGGACGGAATTTGTTCTAACCAAGGAGCGCGCTGGACAAATGATTTCTGAATCAAAAGGAGATGTAGGAGTGATTGCAGATAAATTAGGCATCCCACAGGAACAATTGAAAAACGATAGTCTTGTTTTGATTGAATTTGAACCTACAGAGTTGTACTCTCCAAAAATGCCTACTGGTAATGAATGGGGAGCTAATAAGCAATGGATTCCGGGTGGCAAACTACCACAAGGTGATCTTGAGGCTGTAGTAAAAACCGAAGGAATGGTTAAAGGCAGAGATTATACCGTGACCGATTTATTAACAGGAGAGAAATTATAATGAGTAAAAATAAAATAGCAATGAATCCTTGGGATTTTACTCTGTATGAGTGTGACGATAGCTCATATGTAATGAAGGTTATGTTTAGTGAAGGTGATTACAAAGTTGATGTCGAAAGGTTCTTCATTGTAACTCCATATATTGATATCCGTTCTATCGATAGTGAAATGTTAAAAGATCTATCAAAAAAAATAAGAGAAGCCCCAGAGCAGTACGTAATAAATGAAATTAGCAAGGAGAATTTTGAATTAATATAGTTTTAGTTTTTTCTATTTGGTGAATAAAAAGGTTTGTCTTTAGCTTACTTTATACATTCCGTTTGTAATAAGGTTGGCCTGGTGATTTTTAATTCAAGATCTGCCTTTGCTCTCAAACAAGAAGAGTGCATATTGGGTTTATGATGAAGAAAGAAAAATATACTGCTTTAGACTACATCAATGATGCTATTGATATCACTAATCAAAGAGCGATGGAAAAACCGGATTTTAGAGTTTTTCAGGTTGCTCTGAAACAGCTTATGTACGTAAAAAAAATATTAACTGGTGAAGAAAAAGATAAAAGTGTCCTGCATAGCATGAATCTGGGGAGTTTGGCTTCCAAAGAGTTTGATACAACTGACCCAGAGCTTGCCAAACATCTTTCAAACGCAAATTATATTGCATCTCAAATAGGCGCGGGACTCAAAGTCATTCTTCCTCATCAAATCGATCCTGAATATGAAAAACGGAAAAAAAGATATTTAAAAGTACAGTAGTAGATAAATATTGAGGCTTTAATGTATAAAGGATAACGCAAATAAAATTCCCTGGTGGTAAATCACCAACTGGTGATTATGAAACTGTTATTTCCATGAAAAATTTAGATAAAGAGATAGACTATCAAGTTTATGACTTAAAGAAGGGGCGATTTATTATTGAAGCTAAGATTGTTAAGTCACGTCAAGGTGACTTTAATTTACTGCGTTCGGATAGTAAATGGTTTATAGGTGTTCTTATTCCAAATTTCTATCCAAACTCGCATTTTGACATTAGTAAGGTGTTTGTATTAGATGAAAATGATCTTCTTCATAGAGATGACTTTGACTATCTAATCAGTTTGGCCGGGACTATTCGTAAGGATTGGACCAACTTTTGTGATAGAGAGGTTAAAGATATTAAGGTTGTGAAGTGATTTATTATAAGTGAATAAAAATAATTCCCTCTCACTAGAAAAAGGTTTTTTTAGAGAGTTAATCCTATCACTTTTTATATTAAGTTACTATAGTGTAGGGTTTTGGGTAGACACTGTATTTAAATATAGGGTGATGCCTCTAATTGGTTTAATCTGATGTATAATGCACGCTTTTAAGATTCTCATGGCCAGCGTTAACGTTCATTGCCTCCATTGTCAGTCTGCTCACGTTTACCGCCATGGTCAGAACCCTAAAGGCTATGACAGATTTCGCAGCCGTCACTGCCACCGCGTGTTTCAACTCACTTACGCTTATGAAGCCCGTAAGCCGTGCATTAAAGAACAGATCACTGAAATGGCCTTCATCAATGGTGCCTGGGTTCGTGATACCGCCAGAAAACTGAACATTGGCATTAACACCGTCATCCGGAGTTTAAAAAAATTAGGCCAAAGCGGTTAACCTCTTCACCCGTCGCCCATGCTGATGTGGCGCTTATCTGCGAACTTTATGAGCAGTGTAGCTTTGTTGGCAGTAAAGCCCGGCAGCATTGTTCCTTTTTTTCGTGTGTTTTGATTTTCGCTAACATGCATAATGAAATAATCAAGAAGTAGTTAGTCAGTGAAATAAATGGGGATGTTAAATGTGCATGCATCACGATGGTTTGTAATGTATATTATATTTCCTTATTTTAATTTAAAATTATTTAAAAAATAATTTCCTCTTTGTGTTTCCTGGTTGATATCCAAAATACATATTGACTGAAAAAAATATTATATTGATCATTTTCATAAATGTTTATTTTTTAATCGGGGTTTTGTTTTAAAAAATAATTTCGCCCTGATATCCATTACTTCTAATCAGAAGATGCTTTAAATAAAAAAATCATTTCCCTTCCACTTTTACTGACCCGCTTCATCGTCAGTTCTGTCTGTACGGAAAAAACCATGTTCTCACGCATTACTGCTCAGCTGCCGGCGGACGGCCTGCTGTTCCACACGCTCACGGGCACCGAGACGCTGTCCCGTCCGTTTGTGCTCACCGCCGAACTGCTGGCCACCGACGCGCGCATCGACCGTCACGCCCTGCTGGGCAAGCCGGTCACTTTTACGCTGCCGACCGACGGCCTGATGAACGCGCTGAGCCCGCGCTACCTCAACGGCAAAATCACCCGGGTGGCGGTGCGCAGCCAGGAGCTGAGCGGCACCCGCTACGCGGTCTATCAGCTGACGGTGGAGCCGGACCTGTGGCCGATGCGGCGCGACCGCAACCTGCGCATCTTCCAGAGCCAGACGGTGCCGCAGATTGTGCAGACGCTGCTGAAGGAGTATGCGGTTAACGTGGAGACGCGCCTGGCGGGCAGCTACCGGGTGTGGGAGTACTGCGTGCAGTATCAGGAGAGCAGCCTGGACTTCATCAGCCGCCTGATGGAGCTGGAGGGGATTTACTACTTCTTCCGCCACGCGGCGGACAGACACACGCTGGTGCTGTGCGACGCGCCGGACCAGCATAAGGCGTTTCCGGGCTATGAGACCATCGCCTATCACGTCACCCCGTCGGGCGGCGTGGTGACGGAAGAGGGCATCAGCCAGTGGTCGCTGGCGGAGAGCGTGACGCCGGGCATCTACAGCACCGACGACTACGACTTCCGCAAGCCGAACGCGTGGATGCTGCAGGCGCGGCAGAACCCGGCGTCGCCGGTGCCGGGCTCGGTGGACGTCTACGACTGGCCGGGCCACTTTGTCGACCACAGCCACGGCGAGTCCTACGCGCGCATCCGTCAGGAGGTGTGGCAGGCCGAGCACCACAGCGTCAGCGGGTCGGGCACCGCCACCGGCATCGCGCCTGGCTTCACCTTCGCCATCATCAACGCGCCGCACTTCAGCGACAACGGCGAATACCTGGTGACCTCGGCGACCTATGACTTCGCCGAGAACAGTTACGCCAGCGGCGACACCGGCGAGAGCCGTCACAACATCAGCTTCACGGTGCTGCCGTCGTCGGTGACGTACCGCACCCCGCCGGAGACGCCGTGGCCGAAAACGCACGGTCCGCAGACGGCGAAGGTGGTGGGGCCGAAAGGCGAGTCCATCTGGACCGACCGCTACGGCCGGGTGAAGGTGAAGTTTCACTGGGACCGTCTGGCGAAGGGCGACGACACCAGCTCCTGCTGGGTGCGCGTCTCCAGCGCCTGGGCGGGTCAGGGGTTCGGCGGGGTGCAGATCCCGCGCGTTAACGACGAAGTGGTGGTGGACTTCATCAACGGCGATCCGGACCGTCCGCTGATCATCGGCCGGGTGTATAACGAGGCGAGCATGCCGCCGTGGGCGCTGCCGGCGGCGGCGACGCAGATGGGCTTTTTAAGCCGGTCGAAGGATGGCACGGCGGATACGGCGAACGCGCTGAGGTTTGAGGATAAGGCGGGTGAGGAACAGGTCTGGCTGCATGCCGAGAAGAACATGGACACTGAGGTTGACAACAATGAAACCCACAGCGTCGGCAGCAACCGGACCAAAACCATCGGCGGCAATGAAACCACCGAGGTGAAGAAAAATCGTACAGAAACGGTTGATCAAAATGAAACCATTACCGTTCATCAGAATCGTACTGAAACGGTGGATGGTAATGAAACCATCACTGTACACAGTAATCGCACTGAAACAGTCGATCAGAATGAGAAAGTGCGTATTGGTCAGAATCAGTCGGTAACGATTAATGGCAACCAGACACTAAAAGTGGATAGGGCGAAAGCTGAAACCATTGCACTGGCTTCAATGCTCAATGTCGGTCTGGCTCAGAACACCAATATTGGCGCGGCATACATGCTAAACGTTGGTGGCGGCTGGATGACCAATGTCGGCGGAATGCAGGCACACCATGTCGGCATGAAATATTCGCTCAATACCGGACGGGATATGGCATTGACTGCCGGGACTACTGCGGAGTTCAGTGCTGAAGACAAAATCACCCTGGTATGTGGCGAATCGATGATTGTGCTTGAGCATAATGGCACCATCACCATCAGCGCGAACAAGATCAAGCTGGTCGGTGAGAAGGTGATTGATATCGACGGAACACAGATAGACATCAACTGATTATGGAAAATTTTGCTAACTATAGCGCTTTTCCAGCGCTGCTGTTTGAGTCGCTTGACCAACATGATCATGGCTTTAACGTCCTGGTGGCTCGCGTCAGTTACGATCTTGATATCATCACCGGTAAGCTGACCTTGTGTGAAGATCAGGGCGAACTCTTCGAGCAGGATTACTATTACGATGAACCGGGTACCAGCAGTGTGCGTTTTGAAAGCGACCTTGCGCCTTATAAACCCAGACTGGATGTGGTGATCAATGGCACTGCGTGGGCACCCGAAGATAAGCCCGTGCGGCATTTCACTGTAGGCGCTCGAATCGGTGATTTCACCCGTCTGCTAAATGTTTATGGCCCGCGCGAGTGGCGAAAAATGGTTGCCACTTGGCAGCTCACTAACGGGAAGCCTGTTACGCATGTTGATTTACGCTATGAATTTGCTCAGGGAGGCTTTTACCGACTGGAAAAAGGTGAGGAACTGGCATCATCTTTTAATAGTGTTGGCATAGGTTGGTTACCGGCTAAGGCTCAGAAAGAGCTAAAACTTCAGCATCTTCCGGCACCCCAGTTTGAACTACTGCCCAACCCTGTTAAGAATATTGAAGATGAAAATCTGCCTGCCGGTTTTGGTTTCTATGGTAGAGGCTGGCATCCTCGTATTACGTTTGCCGGTACCTATGATGAAGCATGGAAACAGCATCGGCATCCGTTTCTGCCCGCTGATTTTAAGTTTGACTACTGGTGTGGCGCGCATCCCTGGATGCAATTCCCCTTGCCGAAACCTATGACAAGCATTCCCGTCACACTCAAAAATCTGATATCGCATCAGGAAAAGAGTGGGCAGCAGCTCGATTTTTCTGTACCGGTTGAAACACTTTTTGCTTTTGTTACCACGCAGCAGGGCGCCGGGTTGACGTATGATTTGCAACTCGACACGCTGGTTATCGATCTACCCACGCGCAAAGTGCATTGCAGCTATCGCGTGGTATTTTCTGAACAACTGGAACCCGCAATGACCGAGTTACGCTTTATCGCTATGGATGAGCGGAAAGTGATGGTACAACGTGCGCAGCAACAGCTTACCGACAGTCAGGCTGACAGTTTTATCCCCCTACCACCTTCGCTCTTGGCTCTTATCAACAAGGAGCAACGCCATGGCTGATAACTATGCCGCACGTAAAGACGGCGTATATAAAGTTGTCGGTTTAGCACCGGATCTCTGTTTTACCCCCGGTATTCAGCCACCGGTTCCTTATCCGGTAACGGCTACGCTGGCGCCTTCAAAAAGCACTGTCGATAGCGTGAAATTTAATGGTCATCCGGCGTTTGTTTATAAATCAAGCTACGTCCCTACCACTATTGGTGATGCAGCAGGGCGCAATAAAGGTGTGGTGAGTGGAACGGTTGAGGGTGACTGCTGGTCAATAGAGCACAGCCCGGACACCTATATTGGTGGTTATCCCTTAAACCGTGTGCAGGATCTTTTTGCCATGAATGGCAAAGCGCTTGGCGGACGTGGTGGAAACCTGACAAAAAAAGAGACGTGGGAAAGGCGTAAGGCTCTGATAGAAAAAGGGAAGAAAAGTAAGGACCCTAAAGTGGTGCAGGCGGCTTTGCGGCTTGAGCAGAATAATACTGGCATGGAAAAGGCGAGGTTAGCGGACTATGTTTATGAGCCCCGCGATCCCACCAGACCTATGCCTGAAATACCTGAAGGCTGGAAAGATATCAGTGACGACCCTGAGGCGCTGGCAAAATATAACCTTACGCCAAAATCACTAAGAATCGCTAAAGACCCGGGTTTCCGTGCAAGGGTATATGAGCCCGACGAAGCTGTTTTTGGAAAAGATATGTCTGCATCCGTCGTATTTAGAGGTACGCGAATGAGGGAAACCGCTGACTGGAAAAACAATGTTCAGCAGGGCATGGGTGTAGACTCAAATTATTACAAGCAGGCTGTTTCAATAGGCACATCGGTTCGACGCTCCACAGCGCCAATTGATATGACAGGACATTCTCTGGGAGGCGGAATGGCTTCATCAGCTTCACGGGCAAGCGGAAAAACGGGCTGGACATTCAACTCTGCTGGATTGAAATCATCAACCGTTAAAAAGTACAGCGGCGAAGTACCTGTCACTGAAACGGCAGAAAATATCTCTGCTTATCGTGTCAAAGGTGAAATTCTTACTATGATACAGGAGCCTGGATTCTGGGCAGGGGCTGCAGTGATTGGTGGACTAGGACTTACTGGACTGAAAACTCTGGGGCCATGGGGTGCAGTTGCATTTAGTGCGTTAGGAGTGGCGTTGGTAGCGTCTCCTTCTGCAGTTGGCAACAAGCATCCTATGGATGGCGGAGAGGGAAGTGCAATTGATATGCATGGGATGGACCAGGTAAAACACTGTATTGAACTGGAGAAAGATAATGACGAGAAGTTGTTATCTTCAATTTAAGGAGAAAAAATGGTTAAGTCTCTTATAAAAAAAGTAGCCCGCTATGGTGGTCTGATATTTTTAATTTCGATTTCAGGATGTAATGCAATGAGTAAATATCCTCCAGAACAATTTTTCCATGGTACACAATTGAGCCTTGCCCAGGCTATCGCCAGTGAGAATATCGCTGATGTCAGGAAGCTAACCCCTGACACCTCTCTTAATAAGCCAGGTAAGCAGGACATGACATTGCTCTATTTTGCTTTACAGCAAGCAAAAAATAGAAAAAGCCAGCAATTAGAAATCATCAGTCAGCTTGTCAAAGCCGGTGCCGACCCTCTTCAGGATGTGCCTGATATGGGCAGTGTCGCTGAATTAGTCGCCACATCGCCGCACCCGGAGTTTATGGCTGCGTTAATTGATGGTGGCATGGACGTGAATGTTAAAGTCCAGGGGCAACCCTTGCTGCATGATGCCGCTTCAGATGGTACCTTAAAAACTCTGGCGCTGATGGTAAATCGCGGCGCAAATGTTAATGCGACAGACTCGCTGGGAAAATCAACAGTTATGGCTGCGTTGGATGGAATGCAGTTAGATACCGTCGAGTGGTTACTGAATCACGGAGCCAATCCTAATGCGGTTGAAAAAAACACCGGATGGTCATTTATGCGTCAACTTGACGATGTGATCAAACGCAATAATGGTGAGAAAGGTTCTACACAGGACAAGTTAATGGAAATTCATAAGCTTGCTAAACAAAAAGGTGGACGTGCTTAATTTTGATTCCTGCTGATGAAGTTATGGCTGCTTTCGTCAGTGAAAAGACAAGGATGTCATAATGGCTTTAAGGAAAAATCAATAGATTTATTATTATTCAATATCAGTATGCCAGATTACTTAAATATAATAAATCAGTTGCCACTGAGGATGATGCCATTTGTTTTAACTGTGATTGGTTTATTTTCTTGATTGGAAAAGAAAGTTATAAGATTATTCCATGGGCCAGAAGGTTGAGCTGGCATAAGCGATGCTAAAGCCAACATAAGAGAATCTTGTTTAGTTCTGTTAGATAACAAATTAGATTGGCTTAAAAGCAGCGTATAGAAATACTTTTCTATTTTATTGAATGTAGATTGTGAAGGCAGATACAAAAGCTAAGGAGTGGTTTTTATCTTTAGTGCGGGTTCTGATCGCAATTGAAAGGTTATGCAATATTTTTGGTAACGTGATGAAATAAATAATCGCTCCCCAGTATGTAAGGGTCTGCTTATCAGGGTCTTGCCAGAAATGTAGTGGGATAGTTGTATATGGTTGATAAGGCATGATGCCGCTCCACGTATTAAAAATGAAAATGCTGAGGGGTTTAATATTATTCTGAATAAAATTATTAAGCGCCAGGGTATGAGGTTTTTTTAAAGTATGGGTCAGATGATTTATTTTCAGGAGTTAGAAAATAACATTGATATAAAAGCAACTCGCCGGAGGTGAATTTTGGGTTTTATAAGGAAAGTAATCTTATTGCCGTTAATATTTTCTTTGTTAACTTTACAGGCTTGTGATGATATGAAGAAAATCCATCCGGAGGATTACTTTTCAGGAAGCCAGTTACAACTGGCACAGGCAATTGAAGATGGCAATGTTGATGAGGTGGAAAAATTATCAACTCAAACTGATCTTAATAAACCTGGCGAGAAGGATTTGACCCTTTTGTATTATGCCCTCAGTGAAGCTTCAAATAAGGACGTTAACAGACTCAATGTAATGAGTGTTCTGGTAAAGCATGGCGCCGATCCTGTTCAATACGTTGCCGATATGGGTTCTGTGGCAAGTAACACAGCGGGATATTCAGATCCTGCTTTTGTCAAAGCATTAATCAAAGGAGGGATGGATAAAAACGCGAAATTTGACAGCACGCCGATAATATTTTATGCAACTAATGAAAAAGCCTTCCCTACTCTAAAGTATTTTGTTGAAATAGGTGCTGATGTCAATGCGAAAGATAGCTTAGGACAAACAGCAATTTTTGAGGGGATGTATGGTCGACAATATGATCAGGTTGAATACCTTCTTCATCATGGTGCGCATGCAAATGTTACTGATGTGAATAATGTAACTTTTAATCAACTGTTGGATAAAATTATTAGTAATACAAATAAAGATAATACAAAGGCCCTTAATAAGCTAGAAGATATAAGAAAATTAACGCAAAAAAATTAATAGATGTTTGGGCTAAATTGAAAATCAGCATCTTATGAATGCTTGAATTTTCGATTAATGTAGACTGAGATGAACCTGTCATAGTTATACTCAGTGACAGGTTCAGATTGCATAAAGGCCTGCTTATGCAGGTTTTCTCGTGATTTAACAGATGTTCAGAAGTGCTGGCTGGGGTGTCAGAAACATAGTGATAATAAACCTTAACTGCATCACTTTCTGGCGTGATAGCGAGACGGTCCAGTACTGGTATGATTCCTCGTACCTAAATGATGGGGCATGATGATTACTACTCTGACATTGCAATTATTATATGCCTGATTTTAAGTATATGTTCTGGCCTCACTAATTTATTCTGCATCTAAACCCTTTTTGACAAGATTTGACTGCTTCATCTTTTTTCACCTCAATTCATAAATGATTAAACGGTATCAGGTGAAACTATTCACCTGAACTGCATGGCATGCCTCAGATCTTATTCCTGAGTAAACAAGTTTAATAAATAATTCCTTCTTTAACCTGTACAGTTTCGCACGGAGCTCCAATGGCAACCGGAAATACGATTGGTAAATTACAATATGCGCCTGCGCCACAAGGCCATGTGGCGGCGGGCAGTGCCAACCCGCCGAAAAAGAAAAGCTGGTGGAGCAGTTATGGCGACTGGGTGCATACCGGTCTGGACGTGTTAGGCGCAGTTCCTGTTGTCGGCGCGGTAGCTGACGGCGCGAACGCCGCGATTTACACCGCAGAAGGGGATTATGGTAACGCTGCACTTTCAGCCGCTTCGGCGGCAGCTAACTTTGTACCCGGTGGCGGGGCGGCGTTTAAAGCCGGTAAGCTGGCAGCAAAAGCGGGTAAAGCGGTAGAAGCCGCGAAAGTGGGCAAAGGCATTGCAAAAGAAGGGGCTGAACTGGCTGAAAAAGCAGCCGTCAAAGCTGAAACGACCGCTGCTAAAGCCGAAGCTAAAGCCGCTAAAAAAGAAGCTGATGAAGTTATCAGCGCTAAAAAAGCGGGCAGCGAAAAGGGAGGCAGTGACAAAGGGCATGCGCAGAAAAAGACTGAGCCGTGCAAAATTCCGGCAAGGCCTCTGCCGCAGGTGGATATGGCGATTGGTAGTCCGGTTAACCCTGTACTGGGTATCAAACTGCTGTTCGGCCCTGAAGATAATGATTTCTCTTTCCCGGCATCAGTTCCCCTTAACTGGCAGCGCTACTATTTTTCTGATGAAATCGGCAATGGCTGGCTGGGACAGGGCTGGTCACTGCCCATTTCACAGGAAGTACGTAAGAAAGCGGGTCTGCTGGTCTTAATGGATGAACAGGGTCGCGAAATTGAGTTCCCCTATCCGGAAGCGGGCCGCCAGCCTCAGCTTCATCGCTATGAGCAACTCTACCTCTCGCAGCCGCAGCCTGAGGAATTTTGTATTTCGGCCGGGGATGAAAGCCAGCACTGGCACTTCAGTCATAAAGTTGAATCTGACCGCTGGCTGTTGTCTGCCATCAGCGATCGTCATGGCAACCGGCTGACGCTCCGTTATGATATCCGGCATCTGCCGGTGCAGATTGAAGATAGCGCTGGTCGTCGATTTAATATCAACTTCTCTCAGTTTGAATCGGACACGGGGAGTGCTTTTTTCCGTATCACCAGCGTCAGCGTCTGTTATCCGTCTGATCCTCTGAATGCCGAAATTCTGTGCCGCTACGATTATTCACCTCAGGGTGACCTGATTGCCGTGCGTAATGAGCTCAACGAGGTGCTGCGTGAATTCCGTTACCGTAACCATATTATGGTGGCGCATCGTCGTGCGGGCGAAATGGAGTGTTTTTATCATTACGATAAATATTCCCCTGAAGGAAAAGTTCTGGCACATCGTGACAGCCTCGGCGGGGAATGGCGTTTTGAGTATGGCGGTCAGACCACAACGGTTGTTGACGCTCTGGGGCGCGTGACACGTTACGACTTTGACGATAATCAGGAACTTATCGGCTATCGGGATGCGATGGAAGGAACCATTCGTATCAAACGTAATGTCCGCGGTCAGATGACACAACTTACTGATCAGTGTGGCCGATTTACACGCTACCGCTATGATGAACGCGGCAACTGTACGGCCATCATTGAGCCAGATGGTCAGACTACACGTTTTGATTATCACGAACGCTGGAACACGCCGGTTCGTGTGACCAACATGCTGGGCGGCTCGCGTGAATTTATCTACGACACAGCAGGAAACTTAATCCGTTTTTCGGATGAGATAGGACGCATTACAGAATACAACCATGATGACCGTGGCAATCTGGTCAGGGTGCGTGATGCTGCGGCGGGCGTACAAACGTTATGCTGGAACCAGGCCAACTTTCTGATCAGTCATACCGATTGCTCAGGGCGCACAGCGACATTTGACTATGACAAATATGGCTGGATGAAGCAGCAGACGGATGCCGCAGGCAACCAGACGCTGTTTTATAACCGATGGAATGGCCTGCCCCAGCGTATTGTGCATGCCGATGGTGGAACGGAAAGCTTTGAGTTTGACCGCTGGAGGCGTCTGATTGCCTGGCAGGATCCTCAGGGGCAGGTTACGCGCTGGACGCTGGCTGCTGATGGCTTGCCGCTATCACGCACTGATGCACTCGGCCACAGTATTGGCTATGAATACGATCTGGCCCGTCGCCTGACCGCACTGATTAATGAGAACGGTGCACGATATACATTCCGCTACGACGCCCGGGATAACCAGGTCGAGGAGCGCGGGTTTGATGGTTGCAAAACGCGTTATGAATATGATGACAGTGGCTGGCTGCTGGTTCGTATTGAAGAAGGCGATGGCAGCGGTCAGGTAATCCACTCGCACTATCAACGGGATCCCGCCGGACGATTGCTGGAAAAGCTGGTGTCGCGCGGTGGAGATGCCACATGGCAACGTACCCGCTATCGTTACGATGCGCTGGGACGCCTCACAGCCGGTGTCAATCACGGCGGACGCTCTGAACTCGAATGGGATGATGCCGGACAACTGCTCGCAGAGCGGACGCTGGTTCGGGGTCACCGTTATGAACTGCGCCACAGCTATGACGAGCTGGGTAACCGGACGCACACTATCTTACCGGATGGGCGGGAACTGAAGCAGCTCTACTACGGCAGCGGGCATCGGGTGCAGGTCAACTTGGGTAACCGTATTATCAGTGAAAGCGAACGTGACGTTATGCACCGTGAAGTGCGCCGTACCCAGGGTGCAATCACAAGTGAATATCTTCACGACGAAATGGGACGGCTGATAAGCCAGCGTGCGGGCCGTGGCGCGCAGTCAGCGGTGGCACGCGAGTATGTCTGGCGTCGCGATGGCCAGCTGACGCAGATTACGGATAAATACACGGGTGATTATCGTTACGAATATGACGCGCTGGGACGGATGACGCGGGCGCGTGATGAGCATTTCGCCTTTGATCCGGCGCACAATCTGCTGAGTGAAACTCAGACGCAGCCATTACAGGATAACTGGCTCAGGGTTTATGAAGATAAACGCTGGACCTATGACGGCTTCGGTAATGTGACGCGCAAACAGAGCGGCCGCCACACAGACCAGCAGTTTATCTGGAACGCTGAACATCAGCTGACCGAATCGGTGAGCATCCGCAACGGGACCGAGCAGCGAACCACCTACGGCTATGATGCGTTTGGACGTCGAAGCTGGAAACGCGATGCTTTTGGTATCACGCGCTTTATCTGGGAAGGCAATCGCCTGCTGAGTGAGGTGAGAGGCTCGCGCCAGCACCTCTGGATTTACGAGGATGACAGCTTTGCTCCGCTGGCGCAGATCAGTCTGCAGCAGGGCGAGACGGAGCATGAAGCGCAGGTTAACTGGTATCATAACGACGTGTCAGGTCTGCCACGAGAGCTGACTGGTGCTGATGGCAGTGTGGTCTGGCGTGCCGTCTATCGTGCCTGGGGCAATACGCTGCGTATAGAGCAGGCAGCCGGAGAGAATGCAGAGCCGGTTTATCAGCCGCTGCGCTATCAGGGTCAGTATTTCGATGCGGAAACAGGTTTGCACTATAACCGCTTTCGCTATTATGATCCGGATGCGGGCAGGTTTGTGAGCCAGGATCCAATAGGGCTTGCCGGTGGGGGTAACCTTTATCAGTATGCGCCGAATCCGCTGAGTTGGGTGGATCCGCTGGGGTTGAATCGGGCGAAATGTAAACCCGAAGCTGTTGAGTTAGATCCCAAAACGATTCGTTTTAGCCAAAGTTCTGTAAATGGTGCTGCTGATTTAACTCATAGTATGAGAAAGAATGGGTGGACTGGAGACCCCATTGATGTTGTTAGAATGAGCGATGGAAAATTAACAACTATTGATAATACCAGAGTACTTGCAGCATCCAGAGCAGGGATAAATGTCAAAGCAAGAATTCATGATGGTTCATCATCTTTGCCAAATGAATTTATTGAACGCTTTACTACTAAAAAAGGAACGCCTTCTTCCTGGGAAGATGCAATACAATTACGAATTGGTAAACAAGCTTCTAAATACAAAAATGGTTATCCTAACGGGTCAAATATAATAGGGTCATTGGACTAATATGGAACAGCTTCTACTTGAAAAAGAACTACCAGTAGGGTTTTCTTATCCTGATGAGTTTAAAAGAATAGTATTACAAGGCTTACTGGATTTTGATCCGTGGCTCATTCTTCAGGGCGAGAGACTGAGAATTCGCTTTAATGGAATAAAAAGCCGTTATCCATCACGTGAATTAATACCTTTTGCAAGAAGAGAGGATAACGATGATGTTGCTTGTTGGGAAGTTAATAAGCCAGGTAAGGTTATAATTATTCATGACTTCGCCAGCGAAGGTTACGAAAATGTCCAGGAAATTGACAGCTTCTGGGACTGGTTAAGAAGCGCTCTTGAAGCTACGATTGAATACGATGGAGAGTAAAGTTTAAAAAGCCGGAAGCGATCTTAACGATCCTTCCGGCTTGTTCTGTTTAGCTGTCCGCTGTCAGAATCAGTCAGTCCTGTACAACCTTTACCGTTTACTTTTGATCGACCTCAAATCTCAACTCAGCCAGCTACTTCCCGGTAATATATCGCGTCTCTTCTGAACATAGCAGACCATTTCCTCATGCGATAAGGCCACGCAGCGAGCTTTGAGGATCAGCAGCATCACGACACCAGAATAACCGGCTCAGGGTTTATGAAGATAAACGCTGGACCTATGACGGCTTCGGTAATGTGACGCGCAAACAGAGTGGCCGCCACACAGATCAGCTCTTTATCTGGAACGCTGAACATCATCTGACCGAATCAGTGAGCACCCGCAACGGGACTGAGCAGCGAACCACCTACGGCTATGATGCGTTTGGACGTCGAAGCTGGAAACGCGATGCGTTTGGCATCACGCGCTTTATCTGGGAAGGCAATCGCCTGCTGAGTGAGGTGAGAGGCTCGCGCCAGCACCTCTGGATGTACGAGGATGACAGCTTTGCGCCGCTGGCGCAGATCAGTCTGCAGCAGGGCGGGACGGAGCATGAAGCGCAGGTTAACTGGTATCACAATGATGTGTCTGGTCTGCTATGCGAGCTGACTGGTGCTGATGGCAGTGTGGTCTGGTGTGCCGTCTATCGTGCCAGGGGCAATACGCTGCGTATAGAGCAGGCAGCCGGAGAGAATGCAGAGCCGGTTTATCAGCCGCTGCGCTATCAGGGTCAGTATTTCGGTGCGGAAACGGGTTTACTCTATAACCGCTTTCGCGATTATGATCCGGATGCGGGCAGGTTTGTGAGCCAGGATCCAATAGGTCTTGCCGGTGGGGTTAACCTTTGAGTTGGGTGGATCCGCTGGGGCTGAGTAAATGTTCTTTAGTTAAAGCTAAAAGCAGAAGTGATGCTTTGAAACGGGCTAAGGAACACGCTCAGGTGCCTAGGGGGAGACGCAATATTAGTATTGATGAACTTAACCCTACGAGCCGGGGTAGAACTTGGGCGAAAATGAAATCTGACGGAGAAAAATCACTGGGAAGAGAAAATCGGTATGGCAAAAATAAATGGTTTGAGCATCCAGACGGACATCCTGATGCTGGGCAGTCTGGTGTGCCCAAACATCATGAGTCAGGTCATATACATTCAGTAAATCCTAAGTGTGAAGAGGTAATATTTACATGGTAGCTAACGAAAGATTAATCAAAATTCCCGTTCCTAATTTTAACGAAATTATTGAAATCAAAAAAGACTCAGAAGCTTTTTGTTTATGCTACCAATTTAATGTTGATGACTACGGGTATGGTCCATATGGTTTTGATACGGATAAAGCTAAAGATTTACTCAAGGTTCTATTTTCTGAAATATATTACTATGACAATCAGGTTAGAGGGTTGGTAAAAAAAACGGTACTCGACTCTGAAGGTCTGTACTTTTTTAAACGTTGGGAGAAGTTAAAGTCTGACTTGGATAGTTATAAGTTGACGATTAAGAAAAATGAAATTTTAGCTAGGAAAGGTGTTGCTGTAGAGGTCTTGAATGAAAAGCCTGAGTTGTATGACGTTTATGAGAATGGTAAGTTATCATCCCGGGTGCTAAATGATTTAAGCCGCCTGGGGTGCGAATTTTTCATTGTCAATAACTACATGCCACAAGGCGGTAAATGCCTTATCTTCACAGATTCATCATGCTTGAATAAGGTAAAGTCACTCGCTAAAGATCTTGAAATAAAATTCGACTCATTTCCTTCTATAGATTCGTTGAAAGCATGGTAATTTATTATGAATGATGATTGCAATGTTGACAGGCGATATTAATGTAAAAATTGCATTAAAACCCCTCCGCGACCTGTTTTTTGGTGAAAGGGATAGTACAGAAAAATCTGGAAGCAATGGTGGTGCAGATGGTGCTATCATCAACGGTTGCGCAACGGTTTTAGTTGGCGGTTAAATAAAGATATGATTGATTCTAACATGAAATTTATAGCATTTTTATTTTTCTGGATTGTAACGGTTTATTATGTCTGGAACGGAAAGGATTTTTATAATAAAAAAGAATGGGCAGGATTTGGTAAGAAGTTTGTAGGTGTGCTGGTTGGTATTGTAGTACTTGCCTTTGCGCTCAAAGGATTAGTGTTAGCTATTCCCGGGTTTAGTAATGATTTTGCTGGAGATTTAATGGAAGAAATAGGCATTTCTTTTATATTTATTCTTGGCATAAAGTTTATGATTATCATGATTTGCACTTTATTTATTGGGGTTGTGGGTTTTCAAAAAAAATATAATGCTGATAATTATGCCCGAATTTCACCTACTGCCAGTAAGTTAGTGCCTGGCATGCTCATCTTTGCAAAATGCGTGGTTTCTCTTGGCTCTATAGTGATTTATTACGGCATCTGGCTAGCGAATTAAATTAAGAAGGGAAACAGGCTATGAATTTTGAAACGGACTATACTTTCCCCTTACGCCGGGTTTCTCTAAAGAAGAAATCGAACAACGCTTCTGGAAATGCCTTTATACATCGGCCAGAGAAGAAATGCTCATTACTGGGTTGTGCTTCCTTAAAGCCTCAAACCTGCGGAACTGGAGCCGGTTGCGTTCCCTGGTGTCGGTTTAACCAATATCGGTCGCTACTTAACCACGGATGACTCACCTTATCTGGAAGTTTGGGCCGCGTATGAACGCTGCCAGTGGGAGATGAATGCGTCTGACTGGCTGTTTAAAAAACTCGCCATGATGGGCGAAAAAATTCTGCACCGCCGTCTTGTCGGTAAGGCCTCAGAAAACGGTATTTTTGCAGATGTATTGACCCTAAAAACGCACGCTTCCGGTGACGAAGTGATCTCACGATACACTGTTCAAAAAGATTACAATCGGGAGATCGGCGGTGGGAACTACCTCTTATTAAAAGCGTCCTGTGCAGCACGCGACTATCCTTCGCTTGCCAATGAAATCTATTTTACAGTGGTTAACTGGAATCTGCTGCATCGCAGTAACTTGGCCATGGCGGAGTTGCTGACCTCGGTTAACCTGGATGGGGAAAACGCTTTTAAAATACCTGCTTCCTGGCATGCCAGCGTTATTGCTGAGAACAGGCTTATCGTCGATCACACTATAGATGGTGTGAATTACGGGGTCATTAATTTTTGCTTTTATTCCGGTACCGTATGCCATTCCGCAGAGGATGCTTTTGAAAAGTCGACGCAACGTTTCCGGGACCATGAGCATTCGGTCACGCTGGTGGCAAACGAGCTGGAACCCATTCCTAATGATATCAATGCTGCGCTGGGATCATTATCGACCTGTACAGGTGAATTCTACAGCGACGAAGAGAAAATGCGCGCCTTTTATCAGAGTTATATATTCAATTGTTCAGGCTTGTGGTGCTACGTTGAATTGGTAGGGCAGCACAGAAATGATAAAAGTTATCACTTCGAAGCGAATAAACGCTGCGTAGAAATTATTCTGGCGACCCTGAATATCAACGTGAAATAATAGTAATCTTGCCAGTTACACATCTTTAGCTGGCATTCCGCCTCGTAGCAATGAGTATTGAGGCATCTATTTTTAACTCGTCATATGATCCGCTGCAATAATAAAAGACGCTTGTCTGACCCTCTGGTATTGCCTGACTTCGGGCAATACCCGGGTTAATTCACCGATTACCATCTGTCCGGGAAATCATCATGTTCTCACGCATTACTGCTCAGCTGCCGGCGGACGGCCTGCTGTTCCATACGCTCACCGGCACCGAGACGCTGTCCCGTCCCTTTGTGCTCACCGCCGAACTGCTGGCCACCGACGCGCGCATCGACCGTCACGCCCTGCTGGGCAAGCCGGTGACGTTTACGCTGCCCACCGACGGCCTGATGAACGCGCTGAGCCCGCGCTACCTCAACGGCAAAATCACCCGGGTGGCGGTGCGCAGCCAGGAGCTGAGCGGCACCCGCTACGCGGTCTACCAGCTTACGGTGGAGCCGGACCTGTGGCCGATGCAGCGCGACCGCAACCTGCGCATCTTCCAGAGCCAGACGGTGCCGCAGATTGTGCAGACGCTGCTGAAGGAGTACGCGGTCAGCGTGGAGACGCGCCTGGCGGGCAACTACCGGGTGTGGGAGTACTGCGTTCAGTATCAGGAGAGCAGCCTGGACTTCATCAGCCGCCTGATGGAGCTGGAGGGGATTTACTACTTCTTCCGCCACGAGGCGGACAAACATACGCTGGTGCTGTGCGACGCGCCGGACCAGCACCAGGCGTTTCCGGGCTATGAGACCATCGCCTATCACGTCACCCCGTCGGGCGGCGTGGTGACGGAAGAGGGCATCAGCCAGTGGTCGCTGGCGGAGAGCGTGACGCCGGGCATCTACAGCACCGACGACTACGACTTCCGCAAGCCGAACGCGTGGATGCTGCAGGCGCGGCAGAACCCGGCGTCGCCGGTGCCGGGCTCGGTGGACGTCTACGACTGGCCGGGTCACTTTGTCGACCACAGCCACGGCGAGTCCTACGCGCGCATCCGTCAGGAGGTGTGGCAGGCCGAGCACCACAGCGTCAGCGGGTCGGGCACCGCCACCGGCATCGCGCCTGGCTTCACCTTCGCCATCATCAACGCGCCGCACTTCAGCGACAACGGCGAATATCTGGTGACCTCGGCGACCTATGACTTCGCCGAGAACAGTTACGCCAGCGGCGACACCAGTGACAGCCGTCACAACATCAGCTTCACGGTGCTGCCGTCGTCGGTGACGTACCGCACGCCGCCGGAGACGCCGTGGCCGAAAACGCACGGCCCGCAGACCGCGAAGGTGGTGGGGCCGAAAGGCGAGTCGATCTGGACCGACCGCTACGGCCGGGTGAAGGTGAAGTTTCACTGGGACCGGCTGGCGAAGGGCGACGACACCAGCTCCTGCTGGGTGCGCGTCTCCAGCGCCTGGGCGGGTCAGGGGTTCGGCGGGGTGCAGATCCCGCGGGTCAACGACGAGGTGGTGGTGGACTTCATCAACGGCGATCCGGACCGTCCGCTGATCATCGGCCGGGTGTATAACGAGGCGAGCATGCCGCCGTGGGCGCTGCCGGCGGCGGCGACGCAGATGGGCTTTTTAAGCCGGTCGAAGGATGGCACGGCGGACACCGCGAACGCGCTGAGGTTTGAGGATAAGGCGGGTGAGGAACACCTGTGGATCCAGGCGCAGAAGAACATGGATACCCATGTTAAAAATGACGCCAGCCATTCCGTCGCCAACAATCACAGCCATTATGCGGGCGGCAATGAGTTGTATCGGGTCGAAACCAATCGTGTTCACGGTGTTAAAGGGGGCGAAGAGCGGCTGACCGGTAAAGGCAAACTTGATGCGGTAGTCGATACCTATGTTGTGGGCTCGGGCACTAAACTTCGCCTTGAATGCGGAGAGAGCGCTATCGAACTCAATGCGAATGGCCAGATTAATATTGTGGGTAAAGGCTTCAATATTTTCGTGCAGGGCGATGGTCATATCACCACCTCTGGCGGCAAACTTAACCTGAACACAGATGGTGCGAAGCCAGGCACTAGCGCACCGGGCTCCAGTCATAAACAGAACATCAGCCAGGCGGTGGAGAACCTATTCCCGCCGAAGCAAAAAGGCCAGGCCGCGCCCGCTGCACCAAAGGCTGCGGCGGCACCGGCGAAAGGGGCGGCTGCACCGTTGGCCAATTCTGCTTCTGGCGATAAGAAGAGCAAATATGACTACTCGGTAGATGAAATGGTCAAAAAGCAAAAAGGACTTAAAGCCACGCCAGTGAAATGGGATAAAACCAAAAAAGGCTTTGTAAACGCAACCGAGGATGATATTAAAAAATATGTCGATCCTGCCAACCACATGGAAGGCAAAGACAAATATCAGTTTGTGGATCTTTCCTCCTCAGCCGGAATTAGCAAAGAGGATATGAGCACTTTCCTTAAAGATAAAGGCACGCTGTCCGGTCAGGAACAAACTTACCTGGATGCAGCTAAAAAATATAATGTCAATGAGGCATACCTGGCCGCGCATTCCGCGCTGGAGACGGGAAATGGCACCAGTGAGTTAGCTAAAGGTGTCATGGTTAATGGAACCAAAGTTTACAATATGTATGGTATCGGCGCGCTTGATGGCAATGCGGTAAAAACCGGTGCTAACTATGCCTATAAGCAGGGCTGGACAACGCCGGAAAAGGCGATTGACGGCGGCGCTAAATGGATATCTGATAAGTTTGTTGGCTCTGGTCAGAATACTTTGTATAAAATGCGCTGGAATCCGGCCTCGCCGGGTACACATCAGTATGCGACAGATGTTAACTGGGCTACTGCTCAGACAACCAGCATGAAGAAAATGTTCGACAGTTTTCCGAATGCGAATCTTTCTTATGACATACCTGAGTTTAAATAAGGGACTGATAAAAATGATTTTTTCTATGAGAAAGGCAGTGTTGTCGTTTGCGCTGCTGTTCCCTGCCGTTCAGGTAAATCTGGCTACTGCGGCTGCAAGCCTTACGGCCCCTGCAGCCTTAACAGCCGCTGACTTTAGCGTGAAAATCAATAATCATCCTTTTACATTAGGTGATAAATGGAGCGATGAAACTCAGAAGCAGGTGGGCGCGCAGATTAGTGAAAACTTTGTTGGCGATGTGCCTGCCGGTGACATCAGCTATAAGTACTACCAGCACAAATATGATGGTTTTGAAATCTACACTGCAAACCTGTTCTGGCAAAAAGAGCAGCGTGATATCGACAGCTATCTTATTGCACAGATCACCATCAACACGCCTGCGATCAAAACAGCCAGAGGTGTAGAAATTGGTGACAGTCAGGATGTGCTGGTCAGTAAATATGGTCAGGGCACAGTGGATGACAGTGATAACCAGCACTGGTTATATTATGACGCTGATCACAAACGCATGTCATTTCAGTTAGAGCATAAAAAAGTCAGTCATATTATGATGACGATTAATACGGATGATTGAAAGGGGTTCTGCGTGATATGTTGCGCGGAATTGAATTATGTTATATCTCTGATGTGATCATTATTGTTAAAAATGACAGAGTAGTTATGGTTAAATTTTTACCTTTAATAGTTTTTTCATTGCCTTTGACCGTGCTTGCCAATAACGCATGCCCGATGTTGAGTGATTCT
Source organism: Pantoea sp. MT58 (assembly GCF_014495885.1). Taxonomy (NCBI): domain Bacteria; kingdom Pseudomonadati; phylum Pseudomonadota; class Gammaproteobacteria; order Enterobacterales; family Erwiniaceae; genus Pantoea; species Pantoea sp. MT58. The sequence continues at coordinate 2,409,717 of NZ_CP061083.1, read as the reverse complement.
GCCAACGCAAAAGGCGTGCGTTTCGACAATACAGATAATGTCTACAAGGTTGGCGGGTCAGGACGGCTGCAGTTTTATTCTGCGCCTGATAGCCGTTGTGCAGAAAAAGATGTTTTTGTGGTGCCTGGCAATGAATTATATGCTTACGTCGAATATGGAAAGTATTACAGCGTAATGTATGTGGCCAATGACGGAAACCAGGTTAATGGCTGGGTCGAGAAATTCAGATTAGTTGAAACACATACTGGTATCGCACCCAATTATGATGAAAATAAATAGTTAATTCCTCTGCTGTTAATAACATCCCGTTTTTACTTTCCCCATATGGAAATCTATTATGAATTACCAATTCAATGAGGGCGCCTTTGCGCTTTTTCCTGCTGTCTGGCAGGACACCACCATGAATATTCTCCGCGACGAAGCCAGTGGGCTGGCATGGGTTGTAAGCCGTGGTGTTATTTCTGAGGGCAGTGATGCGGAAAAAGAATTCCAGCGTCAGTGGGACACGTTGCGGAGTCAGATGGGTCACATCCAGCAGAGTGAGTTTGTACGCGTGATGGCGGGTGTAGATAACACCTTACACGCAATTGAAGTTGAAAATATGTTTGACCGTAATGGGCAGGCCGTGTGGCAGAAACAGCTGGCTACGCAGGTGCCGGACTCGAACACCTTAATGATTTTTACGCTCTCCGCGATGCGTCCATTCAATGAAGAAGACGGACAGCGCTGGAGTGCTTTTAAACAAAGCCTGACTCTGAACACGCCACGGAAAGCATAACTTATGGATAATCCTGCGGCCCGCGTGGGCGATGAGATCATTCACTCCAGCATTTTTGCTGATATCACCAGCATTGTGGCAGAAGGTGCGGCGTATGCCGTCATTGGTGCCGCAGTGGGTGCTGCTATCGTCTCGGCAGCGCCCCTGCTGGGTACAGGGGCGGCAGCGGCGAGTGTCGCTGCCGTGGGTAACAGTTGCCTGCTCAGCGGTATTCTTGGCGGTATACTGGCCAATGCCGTGGGTCTGTCACAGGAGATCAGCAAAGCGGCCGATGGCCTGGGAAACATGATATTCCCGCCGTCACCCGCCGGTGTGATATCCAGCGGTTCAGACAACGTTTACGTAAATGGTCTTTTAGCCGTGCGCGCGGCCGGGATGCTCACGCCCGGCGAGACACCGCCACCGGAACCGCAATCACCGAAGAGCTTTGCCGACTACGGCGGCATGCTGCTCTCTGCGGTGGGCCAGTTTGGCAGTGCAATGTGGCAACCTACGGTCGCCTCCGCCGATGCGGGCACCTCTCCGCTGGAGCAGGACAAAGTGGCCTGTGAAAAACACAGTGGACCGCAATATCTGGCGCAGGGATCCAAAAGCGTCTTTATCAATGGCCAGCCTGCGGTGCGCGCAAAGGATAAAACCACCTGCGATGCAACTGTAAGCGACGATGTGTCCCCCAATGTCATCATTGGTGGTGAAACGGTCACGGTCAGAGAGATCAAAAGCGGCAAGGTGCCAGGCCTGGCTGTGATGATGATCGGCCTTTCTCTGATCCGTGGTCGCCCCAGTCAGATCCTCAAAAACATGCCCTGCGCGCTGGCCGGTGCCGTGGGCGGTATGGCAGCAGACATGGCCATCAACGCGGCTTTCTCGTCGCTGTTCCCGGTTCATGCGGCGACCGGCGTCAAAGTCCTGAATGATGATGCCGAGCGCGATTTTTCCCTTCCCGGACGTTTCCCGCTTAGTTTTCAGCGCAGCTATAACAGCCTGACTCAGCGCGCCGGCCTGTTCGGTCAGGGCTGGGCCACGGTGTTTGACAGTTACCTGACGCTGGAAGGGAATCGGGCGACCTGGTTTGATGACAACGGACGCGAGCTGAGCTTTGACGTTCCTGGTGAAAAAGAGGTGCTCTACAGCATCAGCGAAGGGTTGATGGTGCGGCGCAACGAGTCAGGCGATATCGCCATTGCCGATGACGACGGTGCGGTCTGGCGTCTATACCGACGCACGGCTGCTGATCCGCAGGTGCTGCGTCTGGCTTCACTGAGTGATGAGTACGGCAACGCCCTGGAGATGGGCTGGGATGAACAGGCTCGTCTGGTGCGTATTCATGACGCGCCGCTGGCGATCGACGTTACGCTGCACTACGACGACAAACATCACGCGCGGCGCCCGACATCAGCCAGCCATTTTGATGGCGATCAACACTGGCCTCTGACGCGCTGGACATACACTGAACAGGGCCAACTTGCCAGCGTTACTGATGCGGCTGGCGTTGTGTCGCGGCGCTTCCGGTACAACGACGACGGGTTAATGGTCTGGCATCAGCTGCCCGGCGGGCTGGAAAGCGAATATCGCTGGCAGAAGCTGGATCACTGGCGCGTGGTAGAGAACCGCACCAATACCGGTGATGGCTGCCACATGCATTACGATCTCGAGGCGGGCATCACGCGCGTGTCGACCTATGACGGCCAGCAGCGCGAACACCACTGGAATGCCGCGTGCCTCATCACCTGTTTTATCGACGAGCGGGGCGAGAAGTGGCGCTACGAGTGGGATGAAAACGAACTCCTGACGCGCCGCATCGATCCGCTGGGCAACGCGGTGAGCTTCACCTATGACGATCTGGGCAACCGCATTGAAGAGAAAGATGCTGACGGCGGTGTGCAGGCTGTGCAATGGCTGTCCCACCGTTCGCTGCCGACAGTGGTTGCCGGAGCAGACGGTTCCACCACGAAGTACTATTACGATCCCCATCATGGCCTTGAGCGCGTTGTTGATGCGCTCGGGCAAAGCACGCTCTATAAACGGGATGAATTCGGACTGGTTGTCGAGGAGATCGACGCAGCGGGTAACAGCTACCGCCGGGAGTTTAACGATGCCGGCCAGGTTATCCGTGAAACCGACTGTTCAGGATTGACCACGCGCTACCGTTATCATCCCCTGGGATGGCTCAGCTCTGTCATCGCGCCGGATGGTGAAGAAACCCGTTATCACTATGACGCAGCAGGCCGTCCTCTTCAGCTGGAACGCGCAGAAGGATGGGAAGAGCGGTTGCACTGGAGTGAAAGTGGACTGCCGCTGGCCTATGAATCGGCTGATGGCAAGCGCAGTGAATTCCGTTACGACAACGTCGGGCGACTGATCGCCAGCCGCAATGCAGAGGGTGAGACGGTTCAGCGAAGCTGGGACAGCCGTGGCCGATTGACGGCGCTGCAAAACGAGAACGGCGAGCAGTATCAGTTCGAGTGGGGCGCGGATTCTCTGTTGCTGGCTCAGATCGGGCTGGATGGCGTTGCAACGCGATATGATTATGACGCAGCGGGCCGCACGGTATCACGTACCTTTGCCGCCTGGCATCCTCAGTCCATCACCCATCGCTATCACTGGAGCCGTGCGGGACAACTGCTGGCGCGGACCACGCCGGAAGGCCAGACGCGTTATCACTACAGCGGTGGCGGTCAGCTGGGTAAAGTGTCGCAGCATCTGCCGCTTTCAGACACCGAGTGGAGCCAGCAGGCCGAGCAGGAGATCACCTTTAAATATGATGCGCTGGGCCGCATCGTTGCTGAACAGGGAGAGCAGGGCGAACTGGCATGGGAGTATGACGCGCTGGGTAACTGCACAGCCTTAACCCTGCCGGATGGTCGCAATCTCAGGCAGCTTTACTACGGCAGCGGTCATTTACTGAGCATCGCGTTAGACAACCTGCCGGTCACCGAGTTTACCCGTGACACGCTGCACCGGGAACTGAGCCGGACGCAGGGCGGCCTGACCATGCGCAGTGAGTATGATCGGTTAGGCAGGCTGCGCCACCGTGACGTGTTCAGGGGAGACGCACAGCGTCCTGCACCGCGCGTCTGGTCCCGTCGCCGTGACTTCGATTACGGCAACAACCTGGTCCGTGAAGAGCGCGACGATAATCCGTTCAGCCAGACATTATGGAACTACGATAACGCCGGCCGGCTCTTGTCTCAGGAGGGCGCGCAGCCGGGTAATGAGCAGTGGCGCTGGGATGGCGCAGGCAACCCGCTGGATCGCCATAGTGCCGCTCATGTCATGCATAACCGTGTCACAGAACTGAACGGTATCCGCTGGCAATATGATATTCATGGCCGTACCACTGAGAAGGATGATGGTCAGACCCGCTGGCGATATCGCTACGATGGTGAGCATCGCCTGACGGACGTCATCAGCGAGCCACGGGACCGTAATAAGCCGCGCACTAAGGTGAGTTTCCGCTACGATCCGCTGGGACGCCGCATCAGTAAAACCAGCCAGCAGCTGTTACAGGGAAGACCATCTGGCAACGTCGTAACGACGCGTTTTGTGTGGGAAGGCTACCGCCTGCTGCAGGAAATCCACGACGGCACTCCGCTGACCTATGTTTACAGCGACAGCCAGAGCTATGAACCGCTGGCCCGTATTGATGGTGTTGAAAGCCCGGAGATTTACTGGTTTCATAATGCGGCCAACGGGATGCCGGAGCTGCTGACCGACAGTGAAGGGCAAAAAGCCTGGGAAGGGATCAACAGCCCGTGGGGCAAACTGCTACGCGAGTCCAGCCAGCGGATGCCTATCATTCAGCAGAACCTGCGTATGCAGGGCCAGTACCTGGACCGGGAAACCGGACTGCACTACAATCTGTTTCGTTATTATGACCCGGACAGCGGCCGGTTCACCCAGCAGGACCCGATAGGGCTGGCGGGCGGGATTAACCTTTACCAGTATGCGCCGAATGCGCTGGGATGGGTGGATCCGTGGGGGTTGAGTAGGTGTAGTCTTAAAGGAAAGTATAAAGAAATTGATAAGGCAGAATTACCTGATTGGATAAGGGATTCTTTCAAAGATGGAGAATATAAAACAGTTTTAACAACTGAGGATGTGACCTTGTATCGCGTTTTTGGTGGTAATGCGAAAATAGATGGCTCATTTGTTGGTACATCTCCGGCGCTGAATAAAATTCAGGCGAAAATAGATGCTGCACTTTTACCGGAATGGAAAAATACCAGACAATTCGAGGCAACTTTAAAAATCCCGAAAGGAACGATTCTTCAGATTGGGAAAGTTGAGAAGCAGATTATGAAATCTGGTGCAGTTCTTGAGGGTGGGGTGGACCAGATACTGCTTCCGCACGGATATCCTGTCAGTTGGATAACTGATGTTAGATTTTTATAATTGAGAAATTAACTATGAACAAGCAACAACTATTGGTTGAAATAGATAAGACATCTTCTTACATAGAAGGAGTTATGAATGGCGAAAATAAAGGGAGGTTAATAGTATTTATTGATGAGTTGAAGTTGCTTAAAGTTAAAGTTATGAATAACAGTATTATGAATAATCCTTTAAGAGGTTTTCCGCGTCGCTATGCTGAGATGTATAACGATTACCTCCATGCAATAACGGATGTAATGAGCAAAATTGAAAAGTCTGTCGATGCATATTTGGATAGCAACTAATTCTTGCTTTAGTATTAATGGCTTTGCCTTAATGAAAAGAGGTGGGCGAATCCTGTGGTTGCGCTTATACCTTTTTATATTGTTGTATACTTAGTAAAATAAGAGAGTGCTTTAACTAAGTTTTATTGGCTTTGTTTCTTTTTACTGACTAGAATGTGATAGTTGTCACTTTATTCTAATTAGATTGGAAATTGTTATTCTTAAATTAAATATAATTATAAATAATCTTACATCCATTGTTTACTACAGTATGATCAGCTTCCATGATATGGTGCTGTAAATATCCAACAGATGTATGCTGGTCATAGGGCAATAGAGTTCGATAAAATCGATATTTTACCGGAGAGAGAATGATAGATTTTTTTTCCTACAGTGAGGTTTTAGATTTTCTTGAAACATTTTTCCAAAAAAGGATTAAAAATGAAGAGTATCGTGAGGAGATGAACGCTATCATTGATGGTAGTCGTAAAAATAAAACAGTTTCAATACGGGCTATAGATGTTTGTTTTATGAATTATCGTAAGGTTATGGGTGATTTTAGTCTTCCTACAGATGAGGAGATGGAAATCTGGAAGCAGTTATTTAATTTTTGGCAGTGATGCTTGAATTAATTCAAGTGAATGTCGAGTTGTGCTTCGCTTTACAGTGGGTATTTAATTGCCATGTTTAGATGATGATTATTTTTAAAATATTTTCTTCATATGGAATGCAAGTCCTCTATTAGGGCTTTTGAGTCAAAGTTGAGTAATGGAATGGCTGTTTTTTTGTGCAATCAAAAAAGGTAAGCTTGTTATTATATCACCTGCATAATGATATGAAGTTTTGGTGCGGTAACAATGGTTTTTCCATTTCGCATTTCAATATCTAAAAAACTCTCTTTTTACCCTGTTGAGCCTATAAGGAGATAAAATGAACCTGCCAGGAATGAATCCCGAAAATAACTTACCGGGTTATGACATCGCGAGACTAACCGGTTATGGGGCACCTGATTTTGATTTCAAAGCGCTGGGTGCAGCAATGGATTGTACCCGGGAGTTTTATCAGGCTGGCATCATCTATGCAGATGGCGCACAGCGTTATCTTGTCCGGCCTGGTCAGCGTCATCCTAATGGCCAAAGTGGTATCGTCACACATCTTATTGTGACCAAAACGCCTAAGCAAGCCACAGCGTCTGATACGGGCAAGTCACTGAGTGAAGCAGTCAGCGCGACCTCAATGGGCACGGAGATTGCCTCGACCGTTCTTTCCTGTGGTGCCATGATTATCACCGCTGGCGTGGCGGTTATCGGTGCTTCAGCAACGCCGATAACGGCTGGCAGTAGCGGCGTGCTTGTCGCCATTGGTTATGCCGGTGCTGCGGCAACAGGTGTGCAGTGTATTAATGGTATCTACCGGGTTTATGATCTCGTCGAAAACGGTGGTGAAAACGTCGCGTGGCTGGACTCTCAGGAGTGGTACGTTGCCACTTCAACGTCTCTTGACCTTATTTCACTTGCCAGTGTGGGCGGTGCATTAAAAGAAGCCCTGGCAACATGGCGAGCGATGAAATCGGTCTCTTCTTTAAAAGCTACGGAGTGGCTCAGGAACTATCCAAGGCAGGACAGGGCGCGGCTTACTGAATTAATCATCAAGGCACAAAACCCGGGTATAACTAATAAAGAGCTCAAAGCCGCCATCCGTGCAGGACTTTATCCAAAACGTTTCCCTGTAGAGCCGGTGCAAAAAGAACTTGTTAAGCAACTCGCACAGGTCGTCACCAGTGCAGCGGCTGTGGCTGGCAGTGCTGTCAGTGGTATCATTGCTGCTCCAGGTAACGTCCCGCGCACCGGACGCTACATCGTGGGAACAATCCAGTCACTGGCGGTAATTTAATGCAATTTTTATCATGGCTTATTGGACGTAATATCACTGAACTCCTGCAACAGGGGCGCGAAATAGATCAGGCAATCGCACGGCAGGATGATTCCATACTTGCCCGATCTACTTCAGAGCTTGAGCGCTATTTTAAACAGCCTTCTGAGGCGCTGCCCCGGCAAAATGGCTTCCCCGTTGCAATTGTGCTGATGCTGTTACTGGTTGCATTTGCATTTAATCTGCTGACATTTCTGCACGCTTTACCTCCTCTGAGTCCACAGATACACGCGTTGAGTTTTTTTGTTCCCTCAATTGTTGTTATTGGCGCGATACTCACGTCCAGTTACCTGCTTGCGCGAGGCCATACAGCGGGTGTGGCGGGACTGGCTTATGTCTGTGCAATGTTGCTTATATCGACTGTTTTACTCCTGAGCTACAGCGTTGTTACTGCTAGCCACTCGGGCCTGTGGCTGATTCTGGCACTCGCTGCTTTAGTGGGTGCTCGCTGGGTACTGAATGGGCAGGGTTTCGTCCTGTTTGCCATTTACTGCCGGACACAACGCCTTGCCAGCGTCGCCCGGCAGCGTCGCATGAAATAACCCATACGGGTCTGTAGGGCTGTTATCGCGGAATACCCCTTCCGCGAATCTTTTCTTTTTTTCTATCAGACCTGTCGTTGATAGATTTCGATAATGAGGATTGCCATGCAAAATTCAGGTTTCTTCGGCGCGACTTCGATTACAGTAACGTCCTGAGCCTTGAAAATCGTGATGATATACGTTCAGCCAGACATGATAGAAATACGATAACGGCAGTTGGTTATTGTCGCAGGAAGGTGCGCAGGCAGTTAAGGAACAACGACTCTGGTATAGCGCAGGCAACCCGCTGAATTGCGAGTCCACCCAGCGAAAATCAGTAGTTCAGCAGAACCTGCGTATTCTATATGGCATGAGACGGGTGCAAATAATTTTTGGCCGCCTGGCGTATATACTTTTGGGTGAATTCCAGATGAAATTATAGATCACAAAGTCAGTAAATGAATTTTTTATTAATATAGTTTAAAGAAAGGAGTAAATGATGGGAAAGACTATATTTAGTGGCTACGGCATGTTTATTACCCAAGAGGATGGAAAGTATTTTATCAACTATGATGCTGGTGGGATTTCTAATAAAGATGTTAAGTCTGAGATAAGCGAAGAAGAGTTTAATAAAGCCAGGCTATGCGAACAAGACGCTTATGAAGTAATCATTCGCACTCAAGTTAGAGATAAAATAAACTGCCAGCAGTGAGCTGATTATTTTGTGATTTCACTAACTCCAAAGGCGGCAAAACTATGTTTCTGTAGTTCGACTTTTCAAATCTACCAGTGGCATTAAGTGCTGGATAAACCATTTCCTCCCCTTGCCCATATCCATCCCTTCTCCCCGAATACAATCTTTTTCCTATGACCCACCCCTTGCTTGAACCCATTCCCTGTGCCAAACCCCCTGAAAAACCCACCCATCATCACTATTCCCTCTGGCTATAACCTGCTGTTATACCCTCCTGCTAAACAAGCATTCGTCACCTTTCAGAACGCATGAAATAGTGGTTTCAGAACCTGATCTTTTGGCTGAAACGAGAGACAACATGCTAATCCCACAACCCTATTTACTCTTTCTTGGCGATGTTACCGATCCCCTCGCGGCAAAAACGGCGCGCGGTATTCATATCTGGCGGCCGGAGCAGTGCGTTGGCGAAATTAAACTGCCGGGCTGCACGGTCAGTCTGGGTCTGGATGAACTGGATATTCCCGGCGCCAAAGCACGTGGCGCGAAAACGCTGGTACTAGGCACAGCTAATGCCGGCGGCTATCTGCCTGCACACTGGCTGGAAACGATTAAAAGTGCCATTCAGGCAGGCATGAATGTGGCCAGTGGTCTGCACCATCGGCTGGTGGACGAACCGGAACTGGTCGCGCTTGCGCAGGTTGCTGGTGTTGCGCTGTTTGACCTGCGTCATATGCGTCCGGCGCTCAGTGTGGGCAGCGGTAAGAAGCGTTCAGGTAAGCGGATACTGACGGTGGGTACGGACTGCTCAGTGGGCAAGATGTACACCTCTCTGGCGCTGGAAGCGGCGATGCGCGCGCGCGGTATGAAAGCCGATTTCCGTGCCACGGGGCAGACCGGTATTCTGGTCGCAGGGGAGGGTATTGCTGTGGATGCGGTCATCGCTGACTTTATTGCCGGTGCCGCAGAAGCGCTGTCACCGGCGAATGACGAGGACCACTGGGATATCGTTGAAGGGCAGGGCTCATTGTTCCATCCCTCCTATGCGGGCGTGAGTATGGGGCTGATGCACGGTGCGCAACCACACTGGCTGGTGATGTGTCATGAAATGGGACGTCCCCATATGCGTCATTTGCCACACCAGCCCATGGTCAGCCTGCAGGCGTGCGTGGAAGCCAATCTGCGTGCCGCGCAGGTGACCAGTGAGTCGGTTCAGCTCGCTGGCTTTGCAATCAACACCTCCAATTACAGTGAAGAAGAGGCGCTCGCTTATTGCGCCGAAATCAGCGCTGAGTTCGGCTTACCGGCCACGGATCCGGTGCGCTTTGGTATTGATGAGATCGCCGCACTGCTTCAGGAGCGTGGCTGAAATGCGACAGTTGCAGATTGAGGTGGTGGAGCTGCCGCTGGCGCGACCCTTTGCTATCGCACGCGGTACCCGAACCGCCGTGACGGTCATCCGGGTCACACTGGAGCAGGAGGGTTTCATCGGGCAGGGCGAATGTACCCCGACGGCGCGTTACGATGAGTCGCCGGAGAGCGTTCAGGCCATGCTCGAAGCCGTTCGTACTGAGGTAGAGTCGGGCCTGAGCCGTCATGATCTGCAACACCGTTTACCCGCCGGTTCAGCGCGCAACGTGCTGGACTGTGCGCTGTGGCGACTGGATGCCGCCCGGGCGAATCAGACGCTGTGGAAAATGAGTGCGTGCTCTCAGCCTGAGTCAGTCATTACGGCAGAAACCCTTAGCCTGGATACGCAGGAAAATATGGCTCTCGCGGCGGCGGATGCCGTGTTACGTGGCGCCATCCTGCTCAAAATTAAGCTCGACCGCAGTGAGATTCTGGAAAAAGTGGCGGCGATTCGTGCGGCGGCACCGCATGCCACGCTCATTATCGATGCCAATGAAGCCTGGTCGGGGCTGGACCTTGAAAGCCTGCTGGTGGCATTGAAGGCCTTCAATATTGCGATGGTCGAGCAACCCCTTCCCGCTGGACAGGATCATGACCTGCAACGCTTTAAGCATCCCATACCGGTCTGTGCCGATGAAAACTGCCATACGCGGGCGGATATTGCCGGATTACGCGATCGTTACGAAATGATCAACATCAAGCTGGATAAGTGCGGTGGCCTGACGGAAGCGCTGGCGATGGCGGATGAAGCCCGGACGCTGAATATGCGCATCATGGTCGGTTGCATGCTGGGCTCGTCACTGGCCATGGAAGCGGCATTGCCCGTCGCGGTTAACGCAGAGTTCGTCGATCTGGATGGCCCCATCTGGCTTGCCGCCGACAGTTCTCCTTTTTTGAGCTACTCCGAAGGCCGCATCTGGCTATAACTCTGCGAGGCGACGATGACGGACACACAACGTACTTCTCCTGCAACCCGCGCTGCCTTGCCATCCCCCGTGCTGGCGATTCAGGATCTCAGCGTCTCGTTTCATGGACGCAGTGGTGAAAATCAGGCACTCAAAGGCATCAGTTTTGCCATTCATCCGGGTGAAATTGTCGCTGTCGTGGGCGAAAGCGGCTCCGGTAAATCGGTCACGTCGCTGGCTGTGATGGGCCTGCTGGCAAATAACGGCTGTATCGATCGCGGCAGTATGCAGTTTTGCGACCGGAGCGGAAACGTGCATGCCTTAGAAACGCTGGATGACGCTCAGCGCCGCACACTGCGTGGCCGTGAAATGGCGATGATCTTTCAGGAGCCCATGACGTCGCTGAATCCGGTGCTGCGCGTTGATGATCAGCTTACAGAGGCATTACGCGATCACCATCTGTGTGACAAAAAGCAGGCCCATGCGCGCGTGCGTGAACTGCTGCGACAGGTGCGAATCGCCGATGTGGATCGCGTCATGAAAAGCTATCCGCACTCGCTGTCAGGCGGCATGCGGCAGCGTGTGATGATTGCGCAGGCCCTTGCCTGTGACCCGCAACTCCTGATTGCTGATGAGCCGACCACTGCGCTGGATGTCACCGTTCAGGCGCGCATTCTTCATATTCTGCGTGACCTGCAACGCGAGAAACAGATGGCGGTGCTGTTTATCACCCATGATATGGGCGTGGTAGCGGAAATCGCCGATCGCGTGGTGGTCATGCTGCGTGGCGAAGTGGTTGAACAGGGAACCGTATCTGAGATTTTTGCCGGCCCAAAGCACGCTTATACTCAGGCGTTACTGGCGGCAGTGCCAAAACTCGGCGATATGCGGGAACACGTGTGGCCGCAACGCTTTCCTCTGCCGGGTGCGCGCGAGGCTGTGCAAAGCGAACAGCAAACCGCTCGCTATGACGTTGCGCCGCTGCTGGATGTGCGCGGCCTGAAAGTCTATTACCCGATCCGCAGCGGCATCTTTTCAAGCCTTACGCATCATGTGCATGCAGTGGAACAGATTGATTTCAGTCTGTGGCCCGGTGAAACCCTGGCCATCGTGGGTGAAAGCGGCTGCGGCAAATCGACCACCGGACGGGCGCTGATGCGCCTCATCAACAGTGAAGCTGAAAGCATTCATTTTGAAGGAAAGGAAATCTCTGACCTGAAAGAGGCCGCGTTCCAGCCGCTGCGCCGTGAAATCCAGATGGTGTTTCAGGATCCTTATGCCTCACTGAATCCCCGCCTGACAGTGGGTTTTACCATTGCCGAGCCGTTACTGTTACATGGCATGGTCTCTTCACTGGAACAGGCTTCCCCACAGATTGATGCGTTGCTGAAGAGCGTCGGTCTCCTGCCAGAGCATGCACGTCGTTATCCGCACGAATTCTCGGGTGGTCAGCGTCAGCGTATTGCCATTGCCCGCGCTATGGCGCTGAAACCGAAAGTGATTATTGCGGATGAGGCGGTATCGGCGCTGGATGTCTCAATTCAGGCGCAGGTGGTCAATCTGATGATGGACCTGCAGCAGCAAACGGGCGTGGCATGGATTTTCATCTCTCACGATATGGCGGTCGTGGAGCGTATTGCGAATCGCGTCGCGGTGATGTACCTCGGCCAGATTGTGGAGCTGGGACCACGTCAGTCGGTCTTTAATCAGCCGCAACATCCCTATACCCAACGTCTGCTGGCCTCCGTGCCGGTTGCCGATCCAGAGAACCGTCAGCCCCGTCTTTTCGATGACAGCGAAATTCCCTCGCCGTTGCGTAAGGTGGGTGAAACGGTCACTAAACCCCGTTATCGCCAGGTTGCGCCCCAGCACTGGGTCGCTGACGGCATTGCATTGTAATTATCCTCAACGACCAGGAGAATCTATGAAAACGCTGTTTCGCCGTACTTCGCTAGCCCTCGCATTGACGACGACGCTGGTCATGACTGCGCAGGCACAGGATCTGCGCATTTCAATGTATGCCGATATCACGGGGCTGGATCCACATGACACCTCAGATAATGTCAGCTACTCGGTGCAGAGCGGCATCTTTGAGCGGTTGTTTCAGTTTGATCCCACGATGAAGCTGCAGCCCTGGCTGGCGACCGGTTATACCTCTAATGACAGTGCAACCGAATTTACGCTGACGCTGCGCAAAGGTGTCACTTTCCAGGACGGTACCCCGTTGGATGCCGAAGCCGTCAAAGCGAACCTTGATCGTCTGGCAGATCAGAAAAAAGGGCTGAAGCGTAATAGCCTCTACAAAATGATCGATAAGGTCACGGTAATGGCACCCGACCAGGTAAAAATCGATCTGAATCAGTCGTTCGGGGCCTTTATCAACACGCTGGCGCATCCTTCGGCGGTGATGTGGAGTCCATCCATTCTTAAGCAATACCCGGACGAAGCGCAGTTGCGACTGCATCCGGTCGGCACCGGTCCGTTTAAATTTGTTAACTGGACACCGGGCAAAGCGGTCACGCTGGCGAAGTATGACGGTTACTGGCAGAAGGGATGGCCTAAAGTTGACCATGTCATCTTCTCGCCGAGTCCGGAAGATGCGACACGCGTCGCCGCATTAAAATCGGGGCAGGTGGATGCCATCTGGCCACTGCCTTCAGACCTGATCGCCGCCGTGAAACAGGACAGCCATCTCTCCATTCAGCGCGATCCGAGCATTTATCTCTATTACATGGCGATCAACACGCAGCACAAGCCGCTGGCGGATGTTCGGGTGCGTCAGGCCATCAACTATGCGATTGACCGTAATCTGTGGCTGAAAGTGGCCTTTGCCGGTCTGGGTAAACCTGCCACATCCGCTATACCGGAAGGCGTACAGTTCTACCAGAAACAAACCGATCCTGAGTACAGTTATGCGCCGGACAAGGCCAAAGCTTTGCTGAAAGCGGCAGGCTATCCGAATGGTCTTGATCTTAAGCTCTGGGTGACCAATGCCACGGCCAGCGTGCGTGCCGCTCAGGTGCTGAAAGCGCAACTGACCACGGCAGGCATTCGGGCCACGGTGACGCCGATGGATTCCGGCACGCGCAACGCTAAGTTGTGGGGTGTACAGGACCCGAAAAAGGCCGAGTTTGACCTCTATTATGGTGGCTGGTCGACCTCAACAGGCGATGCCGACTGGGCGCTGCGTCCGCTGTTTGCCACCGAATCCTGGGTGCCGACCTCCTATAACGTCTCCTACTTCAGTAATCCTGACGCAGACAAAGCGATTGCAGCCGGGCTGGCGACGGCCGATCCGGCAAAGCGCGGCATTGCCTATGCACAGGCGCAAAAGGTCTTGTGGAAAGAAGCGCCGGTGGCGTTCCTTGGTACGCCAGATAACCTGGTGGGCAAGCGTAGCACCCTGAGCGGCGTTTCAATGCTGCCTGATGGCAATTTCCTGTTCACTCAGGCGTCCTTTAAATAAGACGGTTCTTCTCTCGTCACCACTCTGGATCGGGGCGGAGACGTGAGGAGGCCAGTCACACCTCATTTCAGGGAATGGCATGTTTGCATACATCATTCGCCGATTACTGGAGATGATCCCGGTTTTGCTGGTGGTCTCGTTGCTGGTATTCGGTTTTATCAAGCTCATGCCGGGCGACCCGGCGCGCGCTTATGCCGGACCGGATGCGCCCATCGAGGCCATCGAGGCGGCGCGTCAGCATCTCGGGCTTAACGATCCGCTGCCGCAGCAGTACCTCCACTGGATCGGCAGCCTGTTGCAGGGCGATCTGGGCACCACCTATCGCACTCAGCAACCGGTGCGGGAGGTGATTCGACAGGGCTTTATGCCGACGCTGTGGCTGGCCTTAGCAGGTTTTACCTGGTCCGTTATTCTCGGGTTGTTATTCGGCGTGATGGCGGCCCTGAAACGGGGAAGATGGCAGGACTGGACGCTGATGAGCGTGGCGGTAGGCGTTATTTCGATGCCCGCCTTCTGGCTGGGGCTGTTGCTTATTCAGTTCGTCGCGATGCCTTTTGGGCTGTTTTCGGTCAGCGGTTTTAACCAGGCCAGCGATATTGTCCTGCCCGCCATCACGCTGGGTTCGTCGGTTGCGGCGGTCATGGCGCGCTTTACCCGTTCGGCCTTTCTTGAGGTGGCGCAGGAAGATTACGTGCGCACCGCCAAAGCCAAAGGACTGCGTAACCGGCTGGTAACGTGGAAGCATGTGATGCGCAATGCGCTCATTCCGGTGATTACCATGCTGGGTCTGCAGTTCGGTTTTCTGCTGGGTGGCTCCATCGTCGTCGAGAGTGTTTTCAACTGGCCAGGGTTAGGCTGGTTATTGATTGAGTCGATCAAAGCGCAGGATCAGCCGGTGATTCAGGCACTCGTGATGTTGTTCGTGTTTGAATTTATTGTGATTAATCTGCTGGTCGATCTGCTTTACGCGGTAGTTAACCCAGCCATTCGCCTGCGACAGGAGCCGAAATGAGTAGTCAATTGCTGACTGACAACCCGCCTCAGATCATTCGTTCGCCGTGGCGTGATTTCCTGCATGCCTTCGTGCGTAACCCTCTGGCACTGGTCTCAGGCGGCTTTGTGCTGCTGTTGATTGTGGTGGCGATCTTTGCGCCCTGGCTGGCGCCCTGGGATCCTATGGCCCCGGACTGGATGGCGTTATCGTCACCGCCAACGGCGGCACACTGGATGGGGACCGATGAACTGGGGCGCGACCTGCTTAGTCGCATTATCTATGGCGCGCGTATTTCGCTCTATATCGGCGTGCTGTCGGTGACGATCGGCATGCTGGTCGGGGTCATGTTCGGGTTACTGGCGGGCTATTACGGCGGTTGGGTTGATATGTTGATCATGCGCGGTGCCGACGTCTTATTCGCGTTTCCCGGCATGTTGCTGGCCATTGCGGTGGTGGCGCTGCTGGGGACGGGCCTTAACAATGTCATTATCGCGGTCGCGGTATTCAGCGTGCCGGTATTTGCCCGCATCGTGCGGGCATCGACGCTCTCTCTGAAGCAGGCTGCCTATGTTGAAGCCGTACGCTGTGCCGGTGCGCCAGACCGCGTGATTATTCTGCGGCATATTCTGCCCGGCACGCTCTCCAGCGTAATTGTCTATTTTACCATGCGCATTGGTACCAGTATTCTGACTGCGGCGGGCCTGAGTTTTATCGGACTGGGTCCGGAGCCAGACGTGCCGGAATGGGGCAATATTCTGGCGATGAGCCGCAGCATGATGATGGCCGGATCCTGGCACATGAGCGTATTTCCAGGGCTGGCGATTTTTATCACCGTGCTGGCATTCAATCTGCTTGGCGACGCGTTGCGCGATACACTCGATCCCAAACTCAAAGGCTGACGATGGATTACCAACAACTACAGCGCGATCTGCTGCTTGATCGCTGGCGTAACCTGCGTCAGCTTGGGCAGCCACGAAGCGCCTGCGGACCCACTAATCGCATCAGCGATGTTGCGGGCGTGCGTGTCGGACATTACACGCTGAATGAAGGCGAAAAGCAGACTGGCGTCACCGCTATCCTGCCGCCGGGCGATAATCTGTTTCTCACACCGCTGCCGTGTGGGGCTGAGGTGCTGAACGGCTTTGCGAAACCCGTCGGACTGGTTCAGATAGAGGAACTTGGCGTGCTTCAGACGCCGATTCTGCTCAGTAACACGCTGGCGGTTGGCACGCTGTTTACCGCGCTGGTGCGCGATGCCATCCGTTGTAACCCGGAACTGGGTAGGACGTTGCCCACGGTGAACCCACTGGTGCTGGAGTGCAACGATGGCTGGCTGAATGATATCCAGGCGCTGGCAATCAGTGAGGATATGGCTAAGGCGGCGCTGCAGACGGCCTCCGCAGACTTCGCGCGTGGCAGCGTCGGCGCGGGACGCGGGATGAGCTGTTTCAGTCTGAAAGGGGGCATCGGAACCGCCTCACGGGTAATTCCTTCACTCAACGCCACGCTTGGCGTGCTGGTATTGGCCAATTTCGGCGCGCTGGAGGCACTCACACTGGATGGCGTCCGGGCGGGCGAGATGATTGCGCCGCTGCTCGCCGGAGAGGCGCCGCAGCGTGATGCCGGCTCTGTCATCATCATCATGGCAACAGATGCCCCGCTGGACACACGGCAGCTAAAGCGCATCGCGAAGCGAGCCGGTGCCGGTCTTGGAAGGCTGGGCAGTTACTGGGGACACGGCTCGGGCGATATTGCCGTGGCGTTTTCCACGCAACCGCTGCCACTGCCGCCACAGGACGACACGCTGGAGCCGCTGTTTGCTGCCGCAGCGGATGCAACGGAACAGGCTGTACTCGATGCCTTGTTGAGCGCAGAGGCTGTTACTGGCTTTCGCGGTCATCATCGTCCCTCACTGACGCAGATTCTGGATAAATTAACCTCATGAAAATTTTTATCTCGGCCGACATTGAAGGTATCGCGGGGGTCATGCGCCCGGAGCAATGTTCACCCGGCCACCCGGAGCATCAGATCGCCCGTGGTCTGATGGAGCAGGAAGTGAATGCCGCGATTGCGGGTGCGTTTGCGGGTGGGGCAACCGAAGTGGTGGTTGCAGACAGCCATGCTCAGATGACCAATTTGCGTGCGGAAAATATCGATCCCCGCGCCCGACTGGTGCAGGGCAAACCCCGCTGCCTGTCGATGGTGGAGGGGATAGAACAGCAGACGTTCGACGGGCTGTTTCTGGTGGGATTTCACAGCGCAGCAGGTGAATCTGGCGTACTGGCGCATACCATTAACGGTCGGGCATTCTGGCGTATCCATATTAATGATGTGGTGATGGGCGAAACCGATATTTATGCGGCTGCCGCTGCTGAACAGGGCACGCCATTGCTGCTGGTCACGGGTGACGATCAGTTACAGAGCTGGATAGCGGAATATTACCCAGCGGTCGATTACGTCTGTGTAAAGCGCGCCATTTCGCATACCTGCGCGGAATCGGTCAGTCCGCAGGCGGCACAGCATGCGATCGCTGCCGCGGCAAGTGCCGCACTGCAACATCTCCATCAGGTGAGCACAACCCGCCTGACGGCACCTTACACGATGCGGCTTCAGGCCACTAAACCTGTACTGGCCGATCTGTTCAGTCTTATCCCCGGCGTCACGCGCCTTGATGCCGTTACCGTGGCGTATCAGGCGGAGAAAATGGAAACGTTGATCAGCTTACTCAGTGCATTCTCCTATCTGGCGAGTACGCAGTCGTAGCAACTTTATGCCGGGGCTGCACTGATTTTGCGGTACAGTTTTTGCTGCAGGATAATGATTGCTCTCACTCTCCGCCGGTACAGCTGGTTGAAGAGGCCTCCGTGTCCGGTATTCCATCCAGGGTAAATCATCATGCGGCTCCGCCATATAGAAGTCTTTCAGGCCATCGTACAGACCGGCAGCATCAGCGCAGCGGCGCGCCTGCTGAATGTGTCGCAGCCGAATATCAGCCGTGTGCTGAATCACGCTGAACAGCAGCTGGGATTTGCGCTGTTTGAGCGACGGCTACAGGGAATGAGTGTGACGGCAGAAGGGCGACGTCTGCTGCCTGAAATAGAGGATCTCTGCCAGCGCCTGCAATCCATTACCCAGCTCACCGAACAGCTAAGGCGTGGCGAAGGGCAACTCGTTCGCGTTGGCGCCGCTCACGCGTTTGGTCAGATGGTGATGGCTCCCGCGCTGGTCACCTGGCGGCAACAGATGGCCTCGGTCAGTGTGGAACTGGTCACCGAGCACTTCAGTACCTTATGCCAGATGATTCTGGAGAATCAGCTCGATTTTGCGCTGGTTTTTGGTCAGCAGGTCGATGCGGATCTCCTGGCCGAGCCTCTGTTTCAGTCCTCCATGGTGGCGCTGCTACCGCTCAATCATCACTGGCATGAACCCGTTACGCTGGAGTGGTTGTGCAACAATAATTTACTGATGATGCAGGCTCAGGATCCGCTTGGACGCGTACTTCACCGTGCGCTGCGCGATAAGAAACTGAACCCCGCTGTGTCATTGTCGATTAAAACCTATTCGGTCATTGCAGATATGGTGCTGGCAGGCGGCGGCACGGGCGTCGTGGATCTTTTCACCGCCTGCCGCTATGCCGAACAGTTAAAGCTGCTGCCCATAGCACAACCTCTGCCGTTTGAAGTGATGCTGATCAGCCGCCGTGACCAGCCGCAGTCGCAGTCCACTCTGCAACTTAAGCAGGTCATCCGTAACAGGCTGTGGGAGATCGCCCGGCAGTGTGAGGCGCAGTTTATCCGTGGCTGAACAGGTGCCGTTTCAGGTGAAGAGAAGGGGAAGAGGGTGCGCTCAGGTAGCTTTAGATTCTTTTGGCGGGTTTTGCAGAAGAAGGAGAGGCGCTAAAGCAGTAAACTTTTAGGTCATGATTCCAGCGTTGCGGGAATCTGCTGACAGACACTACTGTGAGAGCGTTAAAAAGAAAAACCCACGCTATTGCGTAGGTTTTAGCGAGTCTGTCAGGTTTTATGGGGTTGCTAAAACCGCATGAAAAAAATCAGACGTTGAACAGGAAGTTCATCACATCGCCATCTTTCACGATGTACTCTTTACCTTCTGAACGCATCTTGCCGGCTTCTTTCGCACCTTGCTCGCCTTTATAGGCGATAAAGTCTTCAAACGCGATGGTCTGGGCGCGGATAAAACCTTTCTCAAAGTCGGTATGGATTTTACCGGCTGCCTGTGGGGCTGTTGCGCCAACCGGGATGGTCCATGCACGCACTTCTTTCACGCCAGCGGTGAAGTAGGTCTGCAGGTTCAGCAGCGAGTAACCGGCGCGGATCACGCGGTTCAGGCCCGGCTCTTCCAGTCCCAGTTCGGCCATGAACTCGTCACGGTCTTCATCTTCCAGCTCAGCAATGTCAGACTCAACAGCGGCACACACAGGCACCACCACAGAACCTTCTGCTTCGGCGATAGCGCGCACCTGATCCAGGTACGGGTTGTTCTCGAAACCATCTTCATTGACGTTAGCAATGTACATGGTGGGTTTCAGGGTCAGGAAGCTCAGATAGCGGATGGCCGCTTTGTCGTCTGCATCCAGATCCAGTGAACGCAGCATGCCTGCTTCAGAAAGATGCGGCAGGCATTTTTCCAGTGCAGCCAGCTCGGCTTTGGCATCTTTGTCGCCGCCTTTGGCTTTCTTCTGCACACGCTGAATCGCACGTTCACAGGTCTCAAGATCGGACAGGGCCAGTTCGGTGTTGATCACATCAATATCTTCAGCCGGGTTCACTTTACCCGCCACGTGGATGATGTTGTCGTTTTCAAAGCAGCGCACCACGTGGCCGATCGCTTCGGTTTCGCGGATGTTGGTCAGGAACTGGTTGCCCAGGCCTTCACCTTTTGACGCGCCTTTCACCAGGCCCGCGATATCGACGAATTCCATGGTAGTCGGCACCACGCGCTGTGGCTTAACAATCTCAGAAAGCTGGTCGAGACGCAGGTCAGGCATTGGCACCACACCGGTGTTTGGCTCAATGGTGCAGAAAGGGAAGTTAGCCGCTTCGATGCCCGCTTTGGTCAGCGCGTTGAACAGAGTGGATTTACCGACGTTCGGCAGGCCCACGATACCGCATTTGAATCCCATGGTTTGATACCCTTTATAACTGGATGGACAGTGCGTCAGGCGACGGACTGTCGGAGACGAATAGAAAAATTTCGCGCATTATACACGGAATCACGACGATTCGGGCGTTTAAGCAGGCTTGAAGGCGTGCAGCCGATTCATCGCCTTGATGCGATCCTCTTTCAGCCACAGTTCGGTGCAGCGCACCGCTTCATCAATGGCATCATCAATCAGCTTCTGCTCACTGGCAGGCGGCTTGCCCAGTACAAATCCGGTTACCTTATTACGATCGCCGGGATGCCCGATGCCGATGCGGAGCCGATGAAAATTGTTGTTGTTGCCCAGTTTGCTGATGATGTCTTTCAGACCGTTGTGACCGCCATGCCCGCCGCCTTGTTTAAACTTGGCTACGCCGGGTGGCAGATCAAGTTCATCGTGTGCCACCAGAATCTCTTCCGGCGCGATGCGATAAAAGGTCGCCATCGCCGCAACCGCTTTACCGCTCAGGTTCATAAAGGTGGTCGGCACCAGCAGGCGCACATCCTCTCCGGCGATCATCAGGCGGGCGGTGTAGCCATAGAATTTGCCTTCCTCTTTCAGTGACTGATTGTGGCGCTCAGCCAGTAAATCCAGATACCAGGCACCCGCATTGTGGCGCGTGGCGGCATATTCAGCGCCCGGATTGGCAAGGCCCACAATCAGTTTAATGCTGCTCACAATGATTATCCTGCTGTTATTGCGAAAGGGCGTTAGTTTACTTCGCCACAGCCAGGATGACAAAGCACAAGCGCCGAAATGGTTCAGTGAAGTGATTAATCATTTTCTATCTAAATCAACAGGCTGGACTCAGGGCCAGGGAATGCTTTATGACTGATGTGTGATCCAGTCCGCAACGTAATCTTTACCCATTGCCTAAACTTATGGCACTTAACATTGTGTGCGGTCATTTTCTCATAAGGATGGGGGTGCAGCATGAAATACCAACACTGCCGTGTAGCAGGTAACAGCTTGATGGTACTGGGATTAGTGACAATGGTGCTGGGCGTCGGCTTCTCAATTATTAATCAGCTCCCCTCACTTGATCTGCCACAACTTCTGGCTCAGGGGGCGATTTTAGGCATCTTTATTGGTGCGCTGCTATGGCTGGTGGGCGCCGGTCTGAGTGGTCGTGAAAAGGTAGAAGATCGTTATTACTGGCTGCGTCACTATGACAAACGCTGCCGCAGATCGCACAACTCACATCATTAAGTGAGTGCAGCCGGGACCGGATGCTGCGCAGTGCAGTTCCGGCCACTGGCTTTCGCGTGATAAAGCGCCGCATCTGCCAGTGCCAGTAAATCCTCAAAGCCCTGATGCGGTTGGGTCAGCGTTGCGAATCCAATGCTGACTGAATAGGTAATCTCATTGGGCTGTGACTTACAAACCGCCAGTCGTGTCGCTTCACACCAGGCTTCCGTCTCCTTTGCTCCGGCCGGGATTATCGCCGCAAACTCCTCTCCACCCAGCCTTGCAAAGCGCCCGTCAGCAGGCATCAGCTCTCTGACAATGCCGCAAAAGTGGATCAAAATCTGGTCACCCTGCTGATGCCCATACCGATCATTAATGCTCTTGAAGTGATCAAGATCGAACAGGATTGCACTATAAGGCCGGTTCTGACGGCGGCAATGCGCCACAATTTTTTCTGCTTCGTTAAATAAAGCACGGCGATTCCAGGCGCTGGTCAGCGGATCGTGCAGGGAAGTGTGTTTCAACACGCTCTGCATCCGCTCATTCACCATGGCCAGAATGGTAAATGTCAGGCCAATGACAAACAGAATGGACTCCAGAATCACGTAAACCGAGAAGTCCGATCCGCCAATGGCACCATGCCTGGTACTGGCAATGGCGCTATCCAGAAAAATGCGCGCCAGATGAAACAGCAGGTGAATCCACAGCAGCAACTGTGCAGGCCAGAAAGTCGATTTTAGCGAGTCACGAGCCAGCCAGACCAGTTGAATAAATGCTGCGGTATAGGCCATACAGGCGATACACAGCACAAATACTCGCCTGGGCAAGCTGTAATAGAAGGCCGGAAAGCAGCAGAGGAGTGCCCAGAGCAGCGCGCCCAGCAGCCAGTGGGTACCGATGGGTTTGCCACTCAAGCGCCGCAACGCATTTAACAATCCGCCATAAGCCAGCATCACTAAAACATTGCCCACCGCAATCGGCAGAAAATGCAGACCACTGCTGCGCAGGCTACTTAAGAACACGGAAATCAGGGTAAATATCAGCGACAGGCAGGTGAAGCCCAGAACGCGGTCATACTGCGATCCAATCCAGGCAAAGACCATGATGATGCTCAGAAACCCCAGTACATAAAGCTCGCAAATAAATAAGGTATAGATATCGAGGTTCATGAGGGCCGGGTTCTTATTAAAATTGCGTTGCAAATTACCACTTAACGGCATCGGGCAGAAGCGGGGAACGCAGCGTTTTACTAAAAGAGTGAGTGGCGTTGAAAATAGGGGATAGTGGGGAAATTTATCGCGGAAAAATCAGAAAAAGAAGTGCGTTAGTCGGGCGACTGGCTGGCTTAAAAAAACCGGGCACAGGGCCCGGTTCCGCGAAGAATTAATGCTCGAACATCGCCGAGATCGATTCTTCGTTACTGATGCGGCGAATCGCTTCGGCCAGCATGCCAGATAAAGTCAGCGTGCGCACATTCGGCAGTGACTTAATCTCGTCAGACAGTGGGATGGTATCGCAGACGATCACCTGGTCCAGAACGGATTTACGCAGGTTTTCAACCGCATTGCCGGAGAAGATCGGGTGCGTCGCGTAAGCAAACACGCGTTTAGCACCACGCTCTTTCAGCGCTTCAGCCGCTTTGCACAGCGTGCCGCCGGTGTCGATCATGTCGTCGACCAGCACACAGTCGCGGCCAGCAACGTCACCAATAATGTGCATCACCTGAGAAACGTTCGCGCGAGGGCGGCGTTTATCAATGATAGCCATATCGGTGTCGTTCAGCAGTTTAGCGATAGCACGGGCACGTACTACGCCACCAATATCGGGAGAAACAACAATCGGGTTTTCCAGACCGATCTGCATCATATCTTCCAGCAGGATCGGACTGCCAAATACGTTATCAACCGGGACGTCGAAGAAGCCCTGGATCTGCTCGGCGTGCAGGTCAACCGTCAGAACACGGTCAACACCGACGCTGGAAAGGAAGTCTGCCACTACTTTTGCGGTGATTGGCACACGCGCGGAACGCACGCGGCGATCCTGACGGGCATAACCAAAGTAGGGAATGACTGCGGTAATACGACCAGCAGAAGCACGACGCAGCGCGTCGACCATCACAACCAGTTCCATCAGATTATCGTTGGTGGGGGCACAGGTGGACTGGATGATGAAAATATCACCACCGCGTACATTTTCGTTAATCTGTACGCTCACTTCACCATCACTGAAACGTCCTACAGCGGCGTCTCCCAGGCTGGTGTAAAGGCGGTTGGCAATACGTTGTGCTAGTTCCGGGGTGGCGTTACCAGCAAATAGCTTCATATCAGGCACGAGAAGAACCTCAGGCTTTGCGTCCAGAGAATGAACGGCATGACAGTAACCGGCGCGTACAGTCATGTGCGTTCACACGGGTGTGTTGATGCGAAACGTGCAGTGTCTGGAACGTGGTGACACTGTCACGCAATCGCTAATCGCCTCGCAGGGTACGCTGTAGCGGCGAAACATTTACGCCCCGGGCTACAAATCCGCGCACCCCATTCGGGGCAAGCTCCAGCACCTGACGGGCAGCAGACTCAGTGTCGAATTCAGCAAACACACAAGCGCCCGTGCCAGTCAGGCGTGACGGCGCGTATTCTAGCAGCCAGGAAACAAGCTCATCAACCTTACGAAAACGTTTTCTTACCACTGCTTCACAATCATTGGTGAAGGGTGCAGCTAAAAGCGTCGATAAACTGCGCGATGGGGTATCACGCGTCAGTTCGGGGTCGTTGAATACCACTGGTGTGCTGATGTTCACGCCGGGATGAGCGACAAGATACCACTTTTCTTCCGGCTCTGCGGGCTGAAGTTGTTCACCCACTCCCTGCGCAAAAGCCGCGAAGCCGTGCACAAACACCGGCACATCCGCGCCCAGTTTCACGCCAATTGCTGCCAGCTCATCCGGTGTGAAGCCGGTTTGCCACAGATGATTCAGCGCCACCAGTACGGTAGCAGCATCCGATGAACCTCCACCGAGGCCGCCCCCCATGGGCAGATGCTTCTCAATGGCGATCTGTGCGCCAGCACGAGCAGGCAGGCAATGCTTATTCAGGGCTGCCTGTTTCAGCCTATTTGCGGCGCGCACAATCAGGTTATCTGCATCCGCGACGCCTGCCACCGGCGTTAACAGCTTAATGGAATCGCTGTCATCAACGGTAATCTGCAACTGGTCACCGTAATCCAGAAACTGAAACAGCGTCTGCAGGTTGTGATAGCCGTCGGGACGACGGCCAGTGATGTAGAGAAAAAGATTCAGTTTTGCCGGGGCAGGCCAGTGGGTGATCATTGAACGGTCCAGCCGTCCATACGCAGTTTAATTCGCTGATCACCCTCTTTCAGCTCCAGGCTGGACGGCAGCGGTGGGGTAACTTTGCTATCGTAACCCGCAATAGACACCTGCCAGTTCTGGCCGTCGCGGCTGTAGTTCAGGCTGCTTAGCTGATAGTTCTCGTTAAGCTGATAATCGGTGGCATCGCCAGGCAGACCCATCATCCACTGGCGCAGGTTTGCCAGCGGAATGTTCATGCCAGTAAGTTGCGAAATCATCTTCTGTGCATCATTGCTGACGTAACGCTTGCCTTTGTTATCGACGATCTGCACCACCGAGCCCTGTGCATCAAGCTGCAGTTCGGTACTGCCCAGTGGATTGGTCAGCAGCAGGCGATAGCGATCAGGCGCGGTCTGTTGCCAGTTGAAGCGGGCATAGACTTTCTGCTTGTCAGAGAGGTAGGCAAAGGCACCGCGGGTCTGATAGTGCGTAACCTTTGAGACCGCCTGCTGATGCTGTTGCCACTGTGGCGCGGTAACGCTGGGGCCCGGGCCTTGCGGTTTGTTGACGCTACAGGCCGCCAGCAGGACGCTGGCAAGGGGCAAAAGGCGCAACAGATTGCGTGGTGTATTAAGCATCAAGTGGTCATCTCCTCGGACACATGTATTTTTCGTAACGGATAACGCTAACCGTCCCGGTTTTAACCGTCAATGCTGTTATGCAGCAAATTGCGCACGATCGGGTTAATCTTATTACAGTCATAGCCTTTGTATGGCTTTTCTTGATCTGCCGCATCTTGTAGAATGCGCATCACAAAACCCTGACATTATTGGGACATCCCAACTAAAACCGCCATGACGCTGCTCGCTCTCGGAATCAATCACAAGACAGCCCCCATTGCTCTGCGCGAACGCGTCTCGTTCGGGCCGGAGACGCTTGAGCAGGCGTTAAACAGCCTGTTATCACAGCCCATGGTGCAGAGCGGCGTGGTGTTGTCCACCTGTAACCGGACTGAACTTTACCTGAGTGTAGAGCAACAGGCCGACTTACAGGCGCGTCTGGTGAGCTGGTTATGTAATTATCATCAGCTGGATGAAGAGGATGTACGCAACAGCCTCTACTGGCATCAGGATAACGAGGCGGTCAGCCATCTGATGCGCGTCGCCAGCGGACTCGACTCCCTGGTACTCGGTGAACCCCAGATCCTCGGTCAGGTAAAAAAAGCGTTTGCTGACTCCTCGCGCGGTCAGGCACTGAGCAGTGAACTGGAGCGCATGTTCCAGAAAACCTTCTCTGTGGCCAAACGCGTGCGCACAGAAACCGATATCGGTGCTAACGCGGTCTCGGTGGCGTTTGCCGCCTGTACGCTGGCCCGCCAGATCTTCGAATCTCTCTCTTCCGTCAATGTACTGCTGGTCGGCGCAGGCGAAACCATTGAGCTGGTGGCGCGTCATCTGCGTGAGCATCAGGTCAAAAATCTCATCATCGCCAACCGTACCCGCGAGCGCGCTGAAACGCTGGCGGCGGAAGTGGGTGCGGAAGTGATCACGCTGGCGGAGATCGATGCCCGTCTGGCTGAAGCCGACATCATTATTTCGTCAACCTCCAGTCCGTTACCGATTATCGGCAAGGGAATGATGGAGCGCGCCCTGAAAGCGCGCCGCAACAAACCGATGCTGCTGGTCGATATTGCGGTGCCGCGCGACGTAGAGCCGGAGGTGGGCGATCTGCCTAACGCTTATCTCTACAGCGTGGATGACCTGCAGGCGATCATCGAACAGAACCTGGCGCAGCGCAAAGCGGCCGCGGTTCAGGCCGAAAGCATCGTGGTTCAGGAAAGCAGCGAATTCATGGCGTGGCTGCGCTCACAGGGCGCGGTGAATACGATCCGTGAATATCGTTCTCAGGCGGATGAAATCCGCGCTGAGCTGGAAGGCCGTGCGCTGCAGGCGCTGCAGCAGGGTGCCGATCCGCAGAAAGTCATGCAGGAACTGGCGCACAAGCTGACCAACCGTTTAATACATGCTCCAACCAAATCACTTCAGCAGGCCGCCCGCGATGGCGATAATGAACGCCTGCAGATTTTACGCGACAGCCTGGGTCTCGATTAGGTACACCGCTGTCGCCACCTGTTACGGGAATCCCACATTTAAATGAAGACCTCTATAGTTGCCAAACTGGAAGCCCTGCAGGAGCGCCACGAAGAAGTGGAAGCGATGCTGGGCGATGCTGGCGTGATCGCCGATCAGGAGCGTTTCCGTGCGCTGTCACGCGAATATGCCCAACTGACCGATGTGACCCGTTGCTTCCGCGACTGGCAGCAGGTACAGGAAGATATCGAAACGGCGCAGCAGATGCTCGACGACCCTGAAATGCGTGATATGGCGCAGGAAGAGTTGCAGGAAGCGCGTGAGAAAAATGACGTGCTGGAGCAGCAGTTGCAGGTTCTGTTACTGCCGAAAGATCCCGATGATGAGCGCGCCTGCTTTATTGAAGTGCGCGCCGGCACCGGCGGCGACGAAGCCGCGATCTTCGCCGGCGATCTGTTCCGTATGTACAGCCGCTATGCCGAAGCGCGTCGCTGGCGCGTGGAGATCATCAGCGCCAACGAAGGCGAGCATGGCGGTTACAAAGAAGTCATTGCTCGCGTGACCGGCGACGGTGCCTATGGGCGCCTGAAGTTTGAGTCAGGCGGCCACCGTGTGCAGCGTGTACCGGAGACCGAATCTCAGGGCCGTATCCATACCTCAGCCTGTACCGTTGCCGTGATGCCGGAAATCCCGGAAGCGGAACTGCCGGAGATCAATGCCGGTGACCTGAAAATCGATACTTTCCGTTCTTCTGGTGCAGGCGGTCAGCACGTTAACACCACCGACTCCGCGATTCGTATTACCCACCTGCCCACCGGCATCGTGGTGGAGTGCCAGGACGAACGTTCACAGCATAAAAACAAAGCTAAAGCGCTGGCGGTGCTGGGTTCGCGTATTCACGCGGCAGAGATGGCCCGCCGTCACGCCGCTGAAGCCAGCACCCGCCGCAACCTGCTGGGCAGCGGCGATCGCTCTGACCGCAACCGTACCTATAACTTCCCGCAGGGCCGCGTGACCGATCACCGTATCAACCTGACGATCTACCGTCTGGATGAAGTGATGGAAGGCAAACTTGACAGCCTGATCGAGCCGATTGTGCAGGAATACCAGGCGGATCAGCTGGCGGCGCTGGCTGGTCAGGATTAATGGATTTTCGTCACTGGCTGAAACAGGCGGTTGCCACGCTATGTGGTGGTGACAGTCCGAAGCGTGACGCTGAGATCCTGTTGGGTTACGTGACCGGCAAGTCACGCAGCTGGTTAATTGCCTTTGATGAAACGGTGCTCAGCGATGAACAGCTGGCGCAGCTGAATAGCCTGCTGGCGCGTCGTGCCCGGGGTGAACCGGTGGCGCATCTGGTGGGAGAGCGCGAGTTCTGGTCGCTGCCCTTGCGCGTCACTGACGCCACGCTGATTCCGCGTCCGGATACCGAACTGCTGGTTGAACAGGCGCTGGCGCATCTGCCCGCGACACCTTCGACCATTCTGGATATGGGCACCGGCACCGGAGCGATTGCGCTGGCGCTGGCCAGCGAGCGGCCCGACTGTCAGGTGACCGGCGTGGATCGCATTCAGGCCGCCGTTGAGCTGGCAGGCAGTAATGCGCAGCAGCTCAGCCTCAGCAACACTCGCTTTCTGCTCAGTCACTGGTTCCAGGCTCTCACGCCGCAGCGCTTTAGTCTCATCGTCAGCAATCCGCCCTATATTGATGCCAGCGATAGTCATCTGGAGCAGGGTGACGTGCGTTTCGAACCGCGCAGCGCGCTGGTGGCCGATGAGGCGGGACTGGCGGATCTGCGCACGCTGATCGAGCAGGCACCTGCGTGGCTGCTACCCGGCGGCTGGCTGCTGCTGGAGCATGGCTGGCAGCAGGGCGAAGCGGTGGCTACGCTGATGCGGCAGAATGGCTATCACGCCGTTGAAACCGTCAACGATTACGGTGGCAATCCACGAGTCACCTTAGGTCAGTTCCCCTAATAAAAGCGCTTTAAAAAGGATTTATAATGGTCGCCTTTTATCCTCTGATTAAAAATCTGCACATCTTAACCGTCGTGCTGACCGTGACGCTGTTCCTGCTGCGGTTTTACTGGCTGCGCTGTGGTTCGGCAATGATGACGAAACGCTGGGTCCGCATTCTGCCGCACATTAATGACACGCTGTTACTGGTGACCGGCGTCTCGCTGGTGATGATTACTCACTTCTATCCCTTCACGCCGCAAGGAAGCTGGCTGACGGAGAAGCTTTTAGCGGTTATCATCTACATCGCCTTAGGATTTGTGGCATTGAGTCGCCGTCCACGCACTGATCGCACCCGCTGGATCGCTTTTCTGGTGGCGTTACTCGCCCTGGTGACCATCATTACGCTGGCGCTGACTAAAATGCCGTTATGGGGATAGTATGACCTCGACCGAACAATTAGATTTCAGCCAGACACCGCTGTGTGAAGCGGTGATTGGCGCTACGCTTGCCATCCGCGCCGATTTTCCGGCGTTGTCGGTGGAAGCGCAGCTTGCGGCGTTAGTCGCCGAAGCGCGTGACTATGTCAGCCACGCTGAAGATGCGGATATGCAGCTGGAAAAGCTGCTTGAGCTGTTTTATCGCCAGTGGGGATTTCGCGGCGCCAGCGGTGTCTACAAGCTTTCTGATGCGCTCTGGATCGACAATGTGCTGAAGACGCGTCAGGGCACGGCAGTGTCACTGGGCGTTATCCTGCTACATATTGCCGCCGAGCTGGAACTGCCGCTGATGCCGGTGATTTTCCCGACGCAGTTGATTCTGCGTGCGGACTGGATTGATGGCGACAAGTGGATGATCAATCCGTTCAATGGCGAAACCCTTGACCGGCACACGCTGGAAGTGTGGCTCAAAGGCAACATCAGCCCGACCGCGCGTCTGTATGATGATGACCTCGACGAAGCGAAGACCGTCACCGTGATGCGCAAAATGCTCGACACGCTGAAAGCGGCATTGATGGAAGAGCAGAAGATGGAACTGGCACTGAACGTCAGTCAGGTGCTGTTGCGTATCGATCCGGATGATCCCTATGAAATTCGCGACCGCGGTTTGATCTACGCGCAGCTGGAGTGCGAACATATCGCGCTGAATGATTTAACTTACTTCGTTGAGCAGTGTCCTGAAGACCCGGTCAGCGAAATGATCAAAGTTCAGATTCACGCAATCGAACAAAAACAGGTCACGCTGCACTAAGCGGACCCACTGAAAAGGAAAGGGCATGACACAGAAAGTCGTGAGTATTGGCGATATCAACGTCGCAAACGATCTGCCATTTGTACTGTTTGGCGGGATGAACGTGCTGGAGTCACGCGACCTGGCGATGCGCATCTGCGAACACTACGTCAACGTCACCACGAAACTCGGTATCCCTTACGTCTTTAAGGCGTCGTTTGATAAAGCGAACCGCTCCTCAATTCACTCTTATCGTGGCCCGGGCCTGGAAGAAGGGATGAAGATTTTCCAGGAGCTGAAGCAGGCTTTCGGCGTGAAGATCATCACCGATGTTCATGAAGCGTCACAGGCGCAGCCCGTGTCTGAAGTGGTGGATGTGATTCAGTTGCCAGCTTTCCTGGCGCGTCAGACTGATCTGGTAGAAGCGATGGCAAAAACCGGCGCAGTTATCAACGTTAAGAAGCCACAGTTTGTCAGCCCGGGTCAGATGGGCAACATCGTTGATAAGTTCGCTGAAGGTGGCAACGAGCAGGTTATCCTGTGCGATCGCGGCAGCAACTTTGGCTATGACAATCTGGTTGTCGATATGCTCGGCTTTAACGTGATGAAGAAAGTCACCAAAAACAGCCCGGTGATTTTCGATGTGACCCATGCGCTGCAGACGCGCGATCCGTTCGGTGCAGCATCAGGCGGTCGTCGTGCTCAGGTGGCTGAGCTGGCGCGTGCCGGTATGGCGGTCGGCATTGCCGGTCTGTTTATCGAAGCGCATCCGGATCCGGAACACGCCCTGTGTGATGGCCCATCCGCGTTGCCGCTGGATAAGCTGGAGCCATTCCTGGTGCAGATGAAAGCGATTGACGATCTGGTGAAAAGCTTCCCGGAACTCGATACCAGCAAATAAGTTTGCTGAAAAAAAAAGAGCGATTACTCGCTCTTTTTTTTCGTCTGAAGCCCGCTGCCGTTACAGCATGATGGTCATCAGATATCCGATAAACAACGCCAGATGGGCGGCACCGTTCAATACATTGGTGCGTCCGGTCGAGAAGGAGAGCTGACAGAGAATCAGCGACGCCATCATAATCACCATCTGTGGCGGCTCCAGACCGAATATCAGCTCCTGTCCGGTCAGGGTGGCGATAATGGTTACTGCCGGTACCGTCAGGGAGATAGTCGCCAGCACCGAACCAAAGAACAGGTTCATGGCGCGCTGTACCTGATTCATCAGCACAGCCTTAATTGCGCCGAGCCCTTCCGGCGAGAGGATAAGCAACGCCACCAGGAAGCCGGTAAACTGTGCCGGTGCATTCAGGTCTGTCAGCAGGCTTTCCAGCGTATTGGCGTTCATCTTGGTCACGGCAATGACCGCAATCAAATGCACGATCAGCCAGATAGTGTGCCAGACGCTGCTGTGCGCCGAAGGTTTACCATGATGCGGATCCCCATCGTCACTCTCATCTTCATGCTCATAAACAAACAGGCTCTGGTGGGTTTTGGTCTGAATCAGCAGGAAAACGCCATACATTGCGGCTGAAATTGCCGCGATGAGCAGGGCCTGGGTGACAGAGAAATTACCGCCCGGCAGCGCGTTGGGAAATACCAGCACCAGAATCGCGAGGGGAAAGATAGCGATCAGATATTGTTTCACGCCCGCCAGATTGACGTACTGCGTCGCAAACTTATTACCGCCCAGCAGCAGCGCAAAGCCGACCAGCCCGCCGGTCACAATCATCACAATCGAATAAAGCGTATCGCGCATCAGGCCGGGTGCGGCATCGCCTGTCGCCATCAGCGCCGAGATCAGACTCACTTCCAGAATGACGACAGAGAGGCTCAGAATCAGTGAGCCATAGGGTTCGCCCAGCCGGTGGGCCAGCACATCTGCATGTCTCACCACGCTAAACGCGCTGCTCAGAATGGCAATCAATGCCACTAAGTTGATACCGACGACAACGGGAAATGCGGTGTTAGCACCAAAAAAATAGAGTATACCCAGCGTGATAAGGGGAAATATCAGCGAGAATTCCTTGTGACGAGTTTTTTCATGTGAAGGCATTCACCATCCTCTCTGGTTAATGATTATCCGGACACAGCGGGGGCTGCTGTTAGAAATATAATCAGTTTTAGGGCAGTGCGCAGTTTATCTTTTCACCGGCCCTGACAGGAGAAATTTACTGGTTTTTACTTAAGTGCAATAACCTTTTGAAATGATATTAACCTGATGTTATCTGGAATATTGCAATATTAATCAGGATACAACAAGTTTGACCTATGCACCTATCCTGACGATATATGTCACAAAAATGGCATTTTAATCTAAATTTCAGGGATGGGCTCATATTTTTAAACTGAAGTGACGATAAGTACAGGTTTGCGTTTTTTTACTGTTGCGCCAGGCTTAACCAGAAACACTAAACCGCGACGATAAACAGAGGAAAAATTATGCCTTACGATAAACGAACCGACTTACCCGACAACGTTAAGCACGTGCTTCCTGCGCATGCGCAGGATATCTATCAGCAGGCATTTAACAGTGCGTGGGATCAATATAAAGAGGCGGAAGATCGACGCGGCGATGATTCGCGGGAAGAAGTGGCGCATAAGGTCGCCTGGTCAGCCGTGAAAAAAGAGTATGAAAAAGGGAATGACGATAAGTGGCATCCTAAAGCGTAATCGCCTTGCTAGTCTGTTCACGTCAAAGGGCCAGGATTATCCAGCCCTTTTTTTCGACTTCGCTATCAGGTTTATCTGGTTTTTTTTAACCTGCGACCGGAATCACGCTTGAAACCCCGCGCGTAAATAGATTAATGTCAATTTAATGAACGAAACGCAGCGCCGTTTTGGAGATCATGTTACAGGAGCACTTTCGCAGGACGCCGATGACGTTGAGGAGGTCGCATTGCTTACCCGGGAATTTCTATTAAAAGCGGATTGTAAAACATCATTCGGGGATATCGATGAGACGCTACTCTGGAGTTGCGAGCAGCGCGCCGCCTCGCTGGCCGCCACGCTGGCCTGCCGTCCCGATCACAGCCCTGTCTGGATCTTTGGTTACGGCTCACTGATGTGGAACCCGATTTTTGAGGCGGATGAAGTTGCATCCGGTTCGCTGGAGGGCTGGCATCGTGCTTTCTGCCTGCGGCTGATCGCGGGACGTGGCACTGCCACGCATCCGGGGCG
The DNA here is from genome assembly GCF_014495885.1 of Pantoea sp. MT58. Lineage (NCBI taxonomy): Bacteria > Pseudomonadati > Pseudomonadota > Gammaproteobacteria > Enterobacterales > Erwiniaceae > Pantoea > Pantoea sp. MT58. The sequence continues at coordinate 2,376,254 of NZ_CP061083.1, read as the reverse complement.
CATGCTGGCGCTGAAACAGGGTGGCCGCACAACCGGACTGGCATTTCGTCTGCCGGAAGCGCGCTTACATGAAGAGCTGGCGCTGCTGTGGAAGCGTGAGATGATCACCGGCTGCTATTTACCGACCTGGTGCGAATTACAGCTGGAGGATGGCCGCAGCGTGACTGCGCTGACCTTTATTATGGATCCACGTCATCCGCTTTATGAATCGGACTCCTGCCCGGAGGCGATTGCGCCGCTCATTGCTGCGGCCAGCGGCCCGCTGGGTTCGAATGCGCAGTATCTGTTTGCACTGGAAGAGGAACTCACCCGTCGTGGCATGGAGGAAGAGAGCCTGAGCCGGCTGGCGCATCAGGTGCGGACGCTGCAGCAATCCTGTCTCAAACAGGCCTGAATCAGGCCACAGGCGAATCAGCAGCGCAGAAGCCGCATAGAAAAGGGCGCGACACTGTCGCGCCCTTTTACGATCGATCCGGGGATTACTTGCCCGGATTGATAAGCCAGGTTCCAGGCTTATCAATGGTCAGGGATTGGGTATGCGTCTCACTGCCATTTTGAACGTCTATTTTGTACTGCCCGGCCGCCAGATTCAGCGCGGCAAATCCGCTGCTGCCAGGCTTCACCTCGACCTGCTGTCCGTTGAGCACTACGCTTTCACCGCTTTCCAGCTTCAGATAGACCGTCGCCAGCGCGGCAGGAACGGCTGCGGCTGGCGGCGTCGATGCAGGTGCCGGGTGCGTCACGGCTGAGCTGTTGCTGACCACATCTGGCATTGCCGTGTGGCGATTAGCCAGCCAGATGGCGACGACCACTGCCAGGATAGCCACGGCCGCCAGACTCAGCAAGACAGGTGACAATTTGCGCACCGCACGCGGGGTAACAGGCTCCGCTGCGGCTGCAGCATGATTCATCGCCATCACAACCGGCGGAGTCGCCTCAACGACCTCTTCGATCGGCATAACCGGCGGCTCGCCCGGCACCGGGAAACTGTTGACCACGGCCTCAACATCACTGACCGGCAGATCAATCAGCGCGGCAAAGGCGTCGATGGTTTGCGGGCGATCGCCAGGTTTCATTGCCAGCGCGCAGTCAATGGCGTGCAGCAGCGGCAGCGAGTAGCCTTCCGGCTGGCGTTCCACCAGCGGCTGATAATTATCTTCAATGCAGCGCACCACGCTCACCGGCGGGGGATTACCGGTAATCAGGCTATGCAGCACCGCGCCCAGGGCGTAGATATCCGTCCAGGGTCCCTGTTCAACCTCACCCTCTTCGCTGTACTGTTCGATGGGCGCAAAGCCAGGCTTAAGCATGATCTCCGTTTCGTCAGAGAGGTTGCCGATCTCCTTACGCGCCGAGCCGAAGTCCAGCAGTACGGGCAGCTGATTCTCCTGAAGCTGAATGTTGTCGAGTGAGATATCGCGATGCAGATAGCCAGCCTGATGAATCGTGCTGATAGCACCCAGCAGCGGCGGCAGCAGACGGCGGATCCAGGCTTCAGAAATCGACGCCGGGCTGGTAACCTGCCACTCTTTGAGCGTCATGCCACTGTAGTAGAGCGTGCCCATATAGGCCGTGCCGTTCTGCTCCCAGAAGCGCAGCACGTGCAGCAGTCCCGGATGATTAAATCGGGCCAGCAGACGCGCCTCCTGAATAAAGCTGTTCAGTCCGGCATTAAACAGTTTCTGAAAACGCTCTCCGCGCAGTTCCAGTGACAAATCGGCGGCACGAACCGCCAGCGACACCGGCATATACTCTTTTATAGCAATTGTGCGTTCGAGCTGGTGATCCCAGGCGCGATAGACAATGCCGAAGCCACCGCCTCCGATGACTTCCTTGATCTCAAACTCATTAAAACGGTAGCCGTCAGGCAGGGCATTCGGAACAGTTTTCGTATTATCATTTGCCGACATAGTGAACTCTCTGTACACGGCCTGATTGCCAGGCTGCGCGGTAATTAATTGATGTTACGCCAGGCACCAATGGCAGGATCAACCAGATCCGCGTGCAGGGTGTCGATAAGTAACACATTCACTTTTTGCTGTGGCATGAAATAGGGCGCCCACTGGCTGCGCAAGGTATCGACTCGCGATTTCACCGCGTCAGCATTCTGCTGCGCAGCATTCTTATCCATTTTAATCAACAGTGCGCCATTGAAGCGCCAGACATGTTGTCGTGCATCAAAGGGCAGGACCAGCCAGCTATCTGAGGCGTCCGGGCGGGTCACAATCATGCGCTGATTATTAGCGGCGATGACCTCAAGCTTGCTGTCCGGAATCGCCAGGTTGGCGATGGGATAGCCCTGATAGAAGGTGACAGCGACCGGCGTGGGATGTTCCGGGGTCACCAGCGTCAGCTCACTCTTGCCCTCAGCCCAGCCATCCGGCGAGCAGTGCTGCTTGCTGACGTCCGGTATAAACAGCGTCTGAGCATTTTCATTCCAGGCGGTGCGGAAGTGACAGCCGCTGGGGAGATCAAAATGTTGCAGCGGCGTGCTATTGGCAGGCCGTGACAGGTCAAGTGGTGCGGCGTTGCTGTCACTGGCGCTAACGGTGGCATCCGCCATCACAATAGGGCGCCAGTTCTGCAACTTGCTTGCGCTGCCGCTGGCCATGACGCCACCTTCTTTGTTGGTCATCTGCCAGGGCAGTTCATCCAGTAATCCGCACTGATTGGCGAGCAGGGTGCCGACGCGCGGTAAAAAGGTGGTCAGCACGGCGGAATCCTTACTTTTACCGGAGACGATGCGCAGCGGCAGCGTCTCTTTACACCAGTCGTCGGGCGCTTTGCTCACCACATTATCGATGTAGACCTCCAGCGCCAGGCTGGGGGAGTAGACCACCCGATAATTTTCAGCCTGGGCATTAAAGGCAATCAGCAGGGTGATGATGCCGGGCAACCACAGTTTCATAAGGATCCTTGGAATCAAAAACGAGGCGGCAGAAAGCGCGCCGAATCAGCCAGTGAATAAAGCAATGTTGCTTCTTCTGGCTCACCAATCCAGACCGCCAGTGCGCTGAGATTATCTTTCTTCACGTTGCGGCTCACCGCCTGTTCCATCAAAGCCAGCCACTCTTCACACGCATTCACCATGCGCAGCGCCTGTTCCATTTCATCACTGGTCAGATTCAGCCAGAAGCCGTCGGTACAAACCAGAAAAGCATCGCCATCTTCCAGCGCAATCTCTTCTGAAAAGCTCACTAAGCGAGACGGCTCAGCGCCGAGCGCATTATAGAGTAAATTACTGTTAATACCGGTATTTTCATAGCCTGCATCTTTCAGTTGCTGGGCCAGACTGTGATCCCGTGTTACCTCATGAAGCGCGCCGCGGCGGAAGTGGTAAACCCGGCTGTCACCTGCATGCGCCCACCATGCACGTTGTTTATGGCGGTCAATAAACAGGGCCGCCAGCGTCGTACTCATGCGTGAATATTTCGGATTTTTACCCTGTGCCTCGTGCAGCGCCAGGCGGCACTGCTCAATCGCCTGACGGGTCATTTCCGGCGTAAAACCGTCATGCGCCTCTATCTGGCTGAGCAGGGTGTCGCGCACCAGCTGCGCCGCGATCTCCCCGCCAGGCAAACCGGCTACGCCATCGCAGACCACAAAACAGGCCTTATGCTCATCCAGCGCTGTGCCGGTGCGATCCTGATTTTCATCGCGTAAGCCCTGCTGGCAGCGGCTGGCAAAAACAATTTTCATGTTTCATCTACCCGCGTCTGCGAGTCCTTGTACTGATTCACCTCCATGTCATAGGCATGAAGAAAGGCCTCGCCAAACAGCGTGTGGAAATCATCTTCAATCTCCCCGGCAGTTCGCTGGTAATTACGCATGAAGTAGTCCCACAGCGCCGCCTTTTTGACGGTGGAAAATGGCAGCTTTGATACCACGCCATCGGCACGCGCCTGCTCTTCCAGACGCTGTGGATTAAAGGATTGCAGCATTGCCGCAATAATGGCGCGGATACCGGCAATCATGCCCAGCTGGTGGGCCTGCAAATCGACCAGTGCATCACGTACCGCCTGTTCCGGCGGCATAAAACCGGGCATCTGGCTCTGGTACATCTGCATCAATACAGTTTTACCGGAGGGCAGGATCTTGAACGGATTATTGGCTTCGTTCAGGATCATCGTCATGTCTGCTTTTACGCCACGCTTGAGAATGGATCGCGACGAGAGCAGTGCCACGGTGCCCTGAGAAAACAGGCTCAGCATCCGGCCAGTAATCCGCATCTGCTCTTCGTCAATCGGTGTGGCATGCACATTGCTGAGCCCCATGCCGTCCAGCAGTGCGGCGATGAGCCGATCCTGATCCACCGGCTGTGTCATGAACGCTTTCTGCGGCTCACTGGCCTGCGGATCGATGGCCAGACGCGCATCGTTGTGGCGCTCGTGGCGTAAAGGAGGAGAATCGTTGACCAGCAGCCGATCCTCAACCTCATGATGTTCGTGAATGCCCAGCGGGTTTGCAGGCTCGGCGCTGTCACCAGCAAACAGCGCCAGGGGATCGTTTCGCGCGTCATTGCAGGCGGGATCACGCACTTCCAGGGCATAGTCACCGATGCGCAACGCATCGCCATGCTTCAGAAGCACCTGCATGCCGCGCCCCAGGGCGATGCCGTTATGTTCTACCGGCGTCACGCTGCCCTGATTGGTCAGGCGACACTCTCCGTCATGTGACAGGTGAACCAGTGCCTGCAGACGCGAAATAGCCCGCGTCTCATCAGGCAGCACCAGATCGTTGTCCTGACTGCGGCCAATGGTGCCCCCAGGCGGTTGAAACGCAACGCTTTTGACCGGAAAATCCGCGGTGCTTTGCACAATGGTAAATTGCATGAGTTATCCCAGATTAAACAGCAAACGCATCCGGCCTCACTCGAACATCGGAGGATAGAGGCCATTACGTCCCGGCAGTGAACCTGCCGCCGGGTTGAACAGTAACGAAAACAGTTGCGCAGTGAGATTGCCGCTGTGCTTGTGGGTCGCATGGACAAACCCATCACTACGATTACTCCACCAGTAGCTCATGTGCTGCTGAGGGTCAAAGCGTTCAGCCACTTCACGCCAGCTCAGCGTGCAGGGCAGATCCTGAAAGCCGAGCACATCCATAATTTCAGAAGGCTTTCTGGCGGGAACCAGCAGCGGCGGCAATGCCTGAATCTGCTGCTCTAACTGCTCACCATCCAGCGGGGTCTGAACAGCCTGTAGCAGCGTCGCGCCCAGATCCTGAAACCAGTCACCAGAGATGGTCAGTTGGGCCGGATGCCACTGCGCCAGTGAAAAGCTGTGCAGTGCCAGAAGCGGCCAGGCGCGTCCAACACGGTCACAGGAGGGCAGTAAACAGCCCATCTGTATCTGGGGTCGGGTCGCGGTCACCGGCAGGACAAAATTCCACACTGGCGCATGAAGGAAGTTCGCGCTACTGGACCACGCCTGCTGATGCCAGTGCATCAATCCCTGCTGGAACCAGTGATTCCAGGGGCTAATCTGTTGCTCGCTCAGCCGACGGTGCAAAAAGTCACCAGTCGATGGCAGTTTGCCATACCAGCCGGGGGCGATGTAAGCAGCCATATTCACCTCACCGTTACTCGCTTTGCGAGTGTGATGGCGGGGCCTGGTGCAGCGGCGTAACCGCCAGCATGTCACCTTTCTGGCCCGCAATGTTCAGATTCTCCGCCAGCTTACGCATCATTAATGCATTATCCCGTGCATAAGGCGATGACTGAATCTGTTGGTCCAGCAACTGGCTCAGGTGCCAGTCGAGCTGCTGCAGATCGCGGGCGCTTACTGTGTCGGGCAGTGAACGCTGTAAATTTTGCAGCAGCCAGGCCCGCAAAAATTCGCCATCGTAGTTTCGCGGCTGATAAAGCATCTGATAGGCGCGCAGCGCATTGCGGCTGTAAGCGTTATCATCACCGGGATCGTTACGCAGAATGTTAGTGATCTGCTGTGCTACCCGCGGCAGCAATAAAGACTTAAGCGCATTTTGATAAAGCACCCAGGCGGCATCGCTAACCTGACTACCGCGATATAAACCCGCCCGCATGGTAAGCGGTGGATTATCGAGAGAAAAACGTTCTGAGAGCGGTAGCTTTACCAGGTTGTTCAGAAAGGGTAGCAGATCAAAAATATTATCAGCAGGCTGATGAATCACCTGCTGACTCTGCTCGCGTATCGCCGGTACCCGCGCGGCAACCTGTTGCAGATAATGTTGATTCTGATAGTAGCTGAGGCTCCAAAGGCTGGAGGCGATCAGAAGTGCACCGGCCAGTACGCCATAGCCAATCCAGTGGAACAGCTGATTACGGTACTCCCAGCGACGATTACTGCCCGCCAGACCGCTTTCTTTGAAAATCAGATCGCTGAGCAGGTCACGAATAAAGAAGCTCTGGCCTTTGTTGCCCGGAATCGGACTGTTGCGGTTAACACTGTCCCAGGCCGCAATGGAGTGGTCGCCCGCCTGACGTAACTGCAGTTTGCGGCTCAGTTCTCCCATCACCCGGTCAAACGGCAGGCCTTCCTGCGTGCCACTGGTGAAAAACAGGCCACGCGGGCTCCAGGCGACCGCATCCTGATGCTCAGAAAAAACGATATCCAGATATTCGTTCAGGAGTGGACGCAGTGAGGCAAACTCCTGCGGGAAAAGGAAGCACTCTGCACGCGCGTTCAGATCGCGCTCCTGGGTCATCTGTCCTGACAGATGCTGCTGGAGATTCTCTTCCAGCCGCTGGAACTGCTCGCCAAAATTGCGGTGCCAGTCATCTTTGTGCGGCTTACCCGAATCCCAGTTAAAGGTGAAGCCCCAGATAGCGTCACGCCGCGCTTTATCCATAGAGCCAAAGTAGCTCATAAAACCTTTCAGCAGGTCGGTTTTAGTGACCATCACATAGACCGGGAAGTGAATGCCGGTCTGCTGATGCAGTTCCGCCATCCGCTCGCGCAGCGCGCTGGCCTGGGCGAAACGCGCCTCGGCGGAATCACTCAGCAGATCGGCAACGCTGATGGTCATGATGACACCGTTGATCGGCTGACGGGTGCGATAGCGTTTCAGCAGATTGATAAAGCTGTGCCACTCCGCAGCATCGCGCACGCGCTGGCTTTCCTGCAACGCATACCGTCCGGCGGTATCGATCAGCACTGCACTGTCAGTAAACCACCAGTCGCAGTTGCGGGTGCCGCCAACGCCACGAATCGCCTGCTGGCCCAGGGTGTCAGTGAGTGGAAACTCAAGACCGGCATTAAACAGCGCGGTGGTTTTACCGGCACCGGGCGCGCCCATCACCAGATACCAGGGGAGCTGGTAGAGATAATTGGCGTTAAAGCGAGACAGTAAACTGCCGCTGTGACGGCGTCCAAACTGCGTGCGTTTCAGCTGCAACGCGGCTTCGCTGAAGCGCTGGTTGAGCCGCTCATCTGTCATCTGACGCTCGGCAGGATCGTCGTTATCCGACAGCTGAAGTTGGGTCAGTAAGCGACTGTTAAACCAGGCACGATAAAGCGACGGAATGAGTTGAAACAGGATCCAGAGAAAATAGAGCGCACCTACGGTGAGCTGGCGGGGCAGAACCGGTTCCAGGGGGCGTGACTGGCCCCATGACCAGAACGGGCCGAGCATCCAGACCAGGCAGCTCAGCGCCGTAACGCCAATAAAACTCCACAGCAGGCGATGTGTTAACAGCAGGCGAAGTGAGGCGCGCATTATTGTGCTCCTTGATGATTACTGAGCGTTTCAGGCGCGGCAAACAGGGTAATTTCAACGCGACGGTTGCGGGTCCGGTTTTCGCTGCTGTCATTAGGCAGCAGCGGATCGCTATCGCCACGGCCTTCAGAGCGAACGGTATGACCGTCGTTCAGCTGAACCTGTAACAGCTGAGTGATCGTGCGGGCGCGGGCAAAGGAAAACTCATAGCTGGAGGCAAAGCGGCTGTTATCCACCGGATGATCGTCGGTAAACACCGAGACCAGGATGGTCCCTTTGACATCTTTCATCGCGTTTGAGACGCGGGCCAGCAGCGCCCGGCCCACCGGATTGATCACCGTACCTTGCTCAGCAAACAGTTTGTCCGCCGGAATAATCACTTTGCTGCCAAAGGCGCCGTCACTGACTTCAAGCTGTCCGGCCGCAATCACATCATTCAGGCGCTGACGGAGGTCCAGCAATGCCTGTGGCGAAGAGGGTCGGCGGCCCGCGGTAATTTGCGGCAGGGGGGTCTGATAGATGGCGCGCAGCAGGGGTTCGGCGGCATTGCCAAGCCGCCAGTTTAGTCCACTGTAGATCAGGCAGCCAATCAGCGCGACCAGCATGGCACAGGCCCAGAGCGGTACCATGGGACGGGCAAGAGTGCTCACCAGCGGATGAACTTCTACCAGTGGCGGTTGCGGCGTCTGGCGCTGAGCGCGCGTTTCATCAATCAGGCTTTTCAGGCGATTACGGATGCCGTCGCACTGGTTGCGACCATTTTCGCTGCCGCGATAGCGGCCCTCATAGCCCAGTAGCAGGCAGTACTGCACGACTTCCAGCAGCCAGAGATGCTGCTGCGGGCTCTGTGAAATGCGTGACAGTAGCTGAAAGAATTTTTCACCGCCCCAGCTTTCATTGTGGAAGGTGACCAGCATGCCGTTGCCAGACCAGACCCCGCGCGTGCCCCATGGGGTCTGCGCCGCGGCTTCATCCAGCGCAGTGCAGATGCAGTAACGCGCGCCGATAATCATCTCAAAAGGCAGCCCTGCCTGTTTACAGCGTTGTTCAAACTGGCGGATTTCATCGATCAGAGACTGGCGCAGACCCGCAGGGTCGTCATGTGTGGCTGCCTGACGAATTTGTACTACCGCGTTCAGTAGTGGCGCCGCAGCCTGAAGTAATAGATTCTCATTGCCTGAGGGGGGCGCCTCACGCGCAGGGGATTCCACAGTCATTAATTAGTGATCTTCCAGCCAATGGCTAATCCCTGTACCCACAGCCCGGGACGGTGCTGCAGGCAATATGCGCCGGATTTCATATTCAGTCTAAGATCCAGGTCGCGGTATCGTTAGTCCGACAGGCTTTGCTGTCACCGCCAACGGCTACGCAGACCTGCTTGGTTTTGCGGGGACGGGGACGGTCGCTCTGCACGGTCGCATCATAACGATCGCTCGCGACGCCTGCTTTTAGCGGCACATAGCCGATCAGTGGACCGTCAGCCTGGTCGGCAATGGCCAGCCAGCTGTGTTCCACATTACCCAATACTTCAAAGGGTTTACCCGTTTCGAGATAACGAACGACTTTGCCGCCGTAGTCAGGCGAGGTCATCACTGATGCACCATAGAGCGCGCGCCAGGTCTGGTTAACGGGTTCAAATTCAGTCGGTGCCGCGACAGCGTGTCGATGGACCAGTTTGACGCCGTTAATTTCGCTGGTGACCAGCGTATCGTCAGTGACGGGCGGCGGCGGGGCCTTACAGCCTGCCAGGGTAAGGACCGCCAGCAGTGTTAACGCAAGACTCTTTTTCACCATGTTCCTCGTGATCTCATCAAAGTAACTGCATGTTGCCGGACCCGATGTCATGAGGCGCTGTTTGTCGCGCCGCATCGTGCCAAAATTCTGTGTTCCAAAAAAAGGTCAGTTTACATCGGGATAGTAACGCTTTTAGTCTACCTAAGACTTTTGAGAATTCAAACCATTGCACCCACTGCCGATGCGTGATAGTGGGCACTTTACGTGCGGGTTTTGAAGCCAGAAAAGCGCCAGCAGATATGATAGTTAAAGCTAACTGAATTATCGCGGCAACAAACTGCCTGAGAACAGTGCCGCGCATTCTGACATGCAATTAATCCGATTGGAAACTATTAAGTTTTACTAATAACTTGTTGTCGAAAAATTTTATCGATTTGCGTTAAGAATATTATCAAAATCAGAATTTACGCCCTGTTCTGGTCCGCGTTTTTTACCGAAAGCGGCACGCCTTTTGCTTCTCAAAGCTTTTAACCGCACAGAGGTGAGCAATGGGTAATGCCATGACATGGCTGCAGGCATCGCGTGATAGCGATATTGCCAGTCTGCAACGGTTGCTTGAGACAGGTGAGTTGATAACCGCTATCAGTGAACTGGTTCATCGACTGCAGCGGGAACGTGGCGCAAACAACCTCTGGATCTGCTCAAATGGCGCGCTCTTCAGCGCCGAACGTCACGCCCGTCAGCAGGAGGTCAGTGCCAGCCTGCAGCATTTTTACCGGGCGCTACCGCCCGCCGTTGCGCAGCCTGGCTTTAGCCGCTTTTGCAATCTGATTGCTTCGGCCCTGCAGGCGCTGGACGGATTACCCGCGCTGCGTGAGCAGATCAGCCAGCGAGAGCATGATCAGGCTGCAGCGATGTCCGCGTTTAATCAGGTTATTCGCACCTTACTTAATCTGGTCTTTGAAGCCGCCGACACGGCAAGCTATCCCGCGATTTCCCGTGCGCTTATCGCGCTGTTCAGTTTTATGCAGGGCAAAGAGCTGGCCGGGCAGGAACGGGCAATCGGAGCTGCGGGCTTTGCGGCGCGTCATTTCACACCCGATCAGCGTAGCCAGCTGGTGGCCCTGATTGCGGCCCAGGAGCAGAGTTTTGCCACTTTCCAGGAATTTGCTGACAGCGCGACCTGCAAACGCTGGCAGCCGCTGTCTCAGGCCAGCCGGGACATTGAACGTCTGCGGCGCATCGCCTGTACCGGAGGGCCCTGTGATGAGACCGGCGCACTCCACTGGTTTTCCCTGCTCTCCAGGCGGCTCGATCAGATGAAAACCCTTGAGGATGCCCTGACGGCTACGCTGATGCAGCGCTGTCGTGAAGCGATTGATCAGGCGCACCAACAGCCGATGTTCACGATGGCACAGGGCGACAGCAACTTTTCGCTTTATGTCTCCGGCGCTGACTGGCTGCATGGTGCAGCTGCGCTCAACAGTGACGGCCTTGCCCCGCAGCTCGGGCGCTCGGTGCTGTCGCTGATTGGTGAACAGTCGCAGCGTTTGCAGCAGCAGACGAATGAGCTGGCGTCAATGCGTGCCTCACTCGACGAACGTCGGGTGATCGATCAGGCCAAGCACTGGCTGATGCAGCAGCAGGGTTTCACCGAAGAGGCGGCCTGGCAGGCGCTGCGCAAAAGTGCGATGAATCAGAATAAGCGGGTACTGGAGATCGCGCAGGCGGTGCTGGCGGTGGCGAAGACTCTGAGCACCTAACCCGGATGAGGTAGCTGCACAGCGTTTGTGCGTGATCTGCGTCAGAAACGTGCAAAAACGGTTAATTTATCACCAGTCTCTTCCCGCAGATCGGCATTCACGCAGCTTCGGCGATCTGGCACACCCTTTGCTTTAACCTTACAGAGAGTACGCATTGCTCCCGCCAATGGCGGTGGGGTCAGTGCTTTGGATAAAGGCGTCCATCCGCAGGCTTCGGCTTGTCGGAGGACGCCTTTTTTTATTTCTGTTCAGGGGCAACATGATGAGCAAAACGCCATTTTCACTGACACGACGTCAGGCGCTGATCTCCGGTGCTGCACTGGGTGCGGCCTGGATCGTTCCGGGATTACGAAATGCAGTCTGGGCGGCAGGTTCTGATGCGCCAGAAAAGCCGCAGGTGCGGGTGGGCTTTATTCCGCTTACTGACTGTGCGCCCGTGGTCATGGCGTCGGTCAAAGGCTTCGACAAGAAGTATGGCCTGACGCTGGCGGTCAGCAAAGAGGCGAGCTGGGCGGCGGTGCGCGACAAGCTGACCTCCGGTGAACTGGATGCGGCGCATGTGCTCTACGGCATGATCTACGCACTGCAGCTGGGTGTGGCGGGACCGCAGCACGACATGGCGAACCTGATGACGCTCAATCACAACGGCCAGGCGATCACCCTCTCGAACCAGCTGAAAGCCAGTGGCGTCACCGATGCGGTCAGCCTGAAAAAAGCCGTGGATGGCAGTCCCAAAGGCAGCCTGACTTTCGCACATACCTTTCCCACCAGCACGCACGCTATGTGGCTCTACTACTGGCTGGCTAATGCCGGCATTCATCCGTTTAACGATGTGCGCACCGTGGTCGTGCCGCCGCCGCAGATGGTGATGAACATGAAGATTGGCAACATGAGCGGCTTCTGCGTCGGTGAGCCGTGGAACCAGCGTGCCATCAGCGACAACATCGGTTTCACCGCCGCCACCAGCCAGCAGATCTGGCCGGAGCATCCGGAAAAAGTGCTCGGCACCCGCGCGCAGTGGGTGAAAGAGAATCCTAATACGGCCCGCGCGCTGACCGCCGCGGTGCTGGAGGCGGCGCGCTGGATTGATGCCTCAGACGATAACCGCCGTGAAACCGCGCAGGTGTTAGCCGGGCGGGCCTGGATCAACACCAAAGTGGAGACGCTACAGGGGCGAATGCTCGGCCAGTATCAGAACGGGTTGGGGCAGTCCTGGCAGGACGCGCACCCGATGCGCTTCTTCGACAACGGCAACGTCAGTTTTCCTTGGCTCTCCGACGGCATGTGGTTCCTGACGCAGATGAAACGCTGGGGCCTGCTCGCCAGCGATCCCGACTACCTTACCGTGGCCCGCCAGATCAACCGTATCGACATCTACAAACAGGCCGCCAGCGCAGTCGGGCAGATTGCACTGCCCGCCAGCGAGATGCGCAGCAGCACCCTGATCGACGGCAAAGTCTGGGATGGCAGCAATCCTGCCGCCTACGCCGCCAGTTTCGCTATCAAACGTTAAGAGAGGTTGTTATGAGAACTGACGCGCGCGCGGTGGCTCAGCCGGAGCAAACCCCCGACAGTGCCACCGTAATTCCGTTACAGGTCACCCCGAAAGCCGCCGTTCGTCCGGCACGTCTGCGTCCGTTTTTGCAGCGCTGCATTCCGGCTGCGGGCGGCCTGCTGCTGATGTTGCTGGTGTGGCAGATCGCCGCCTTGTTTGAACCCTCGTTTCCTTCGCCTTACGCGACCTGGCAGGCTGCACAGGTTCTGTTCGCTGACCCGTTCTACAGCAATGGCCCCAACGATCAGGGCATCGGCTGGAATGTAATGGCCTCGCTGCAGCGCGTCGCCATCGGCTTCGGCCTCGCCGCGCTGGTGGGCATTCCGGCCGGTTTTCTGCTGGGACGCTTTACCTTTATGGCGCGGATGTTCAATCCGATTATCGCTCTGCTGCGCCCGGTCAGCCCGCTGGCCTGGCTGCCGATTGGACTGCTGCTGTTTCAGCGCGCCGAGCCGGCCGCCAGCTGGACCATTTTCATCTGTTCAATCTGGCCAATGATCATCAACACCGCCGAAGGGGTGCAGCGCATTCCGCAGGATTACCTCAACGTCGCGCGGGTGTTACAGCTCTCTGAATGGACGGTGATGCGCCGGATTCTGCTGCCCGCCGTGCTGCCTGCGGTGCTCACCGGCGTACGTCTCTCTATCGGCATCGCATGGCTGGTGATCGTCGCCGCCGAAATGCTGACCGGTGGTCTGGGCATCGGTTTCTGGATCTGGAACGAGTGGAACAACCTCAACGTGGCAAACATTCTGATCGCCATTCTGATTATCGGCGTGGTCGGGCTGCTGCTGGAGCAGGGTCTGATGCTGCTGGTGCGTCGTTTCAGCTGGGAAAAATAAGGAGAACATCATGCAGCAACACATTATTCGCGTTCAGCAGGTGAGCCAGCGTTTCAATACCGCCAGCGGCGAGTTCCTGGCCCTGGACAACGTCAGTTTTGATATCCGCGAAGGCGAAACCCTGAGCCTTATTGGCCATTCGGGCTGCGGCAAATCGACCCTGCTGAACCTGATTGCCGGATTAACCCGTCCCAGCAGCGGCGTACTGCTGTGTGATAACCGCGAAATCACCGGACCGGGTCCGGAGCGTGCGGTGGTGTTTCAGAACCATTCGCTGCTGCCGTGGCTGACGGCATTTCAGAACGTTGAACTGGCGGTGCAGCAGGTGTTTAAAGGGCGTTTCAGCAAAGCGGAGATGCGCGACTGGATCGAACACAACCTCAATCGGGTACAGATGAGCCACGCCATGCACAAGCGGCCTGGCGAAATCTCGGGTGGCATGAAGCAGCGCGTTGGCATTGCGCGTGCCCTGGCGATGAAGCCGCGCGTGCTGCTGCTGGATGAGCCGTTTGGCGCGCTGGATGCGTTAACCCGCGCCCACCTGCAGGACAGCGTGATGCGTATCCAGCAGGAGCTGAATACCACTATCGTGCTAATCACCCATGACGTGGATGAAGCGGTGCTGCTCTCCGACCGGGTACTGATGATGACTAACGGCCCGGCAGCACAGGTCGGCGAAATCCTGACTGTTGATCTGCCGCGTCCGCGCTCGCGGGTGGCGCTGGCGGATGAGCCGCGCTACCACCAGCTGCGCCAGAAAGTGCTGCATTTTCTTTATGAAAAACAGACCACGGCGGCATAAGGAGCAGACCATGAGGCAACGGTTGCTGGTGATAGGTAATGGCATGGCGGGGATGCAGATGGTGGAGAGCCTGCTGCAACGTGCGCCGCAGCGTTACGCCATCACGGTCATTGGCCGCGAGCCGCACGGCAACTACAACCGCGTGCTGTTGTCGCCGGTGCTGGCCGGTGAAAAATCCTTCAGTGACACCCTGATCCACGATCAGGCGTGGTATCAGCGGCACGGCGTCACGCTCCTGAACGGTGAAACCGTCCTGCAGGTCGATCTTGCCGCGCGTACTGTGCAGACCGATCGGCGCCAGCTCAGCTGGGATCAACTGGTGTTTGCCACCGGTTCGCAGCCTCGTCTGCCCGCGATTCCTGGCATCGATGCGGATTGCGTCCGGGTTTTTCGCAGCATTGCTGACGTCCGGCAACTGCTGGCAGGTCAGGGACCGGTGGTGGTGTTGGGCGGCGGCTTTCTGGGTATTGAAGCGGCAGCAGCACTCCGCGCCCGTGGCCGTGATGTCACGCTGGTCCACCACAAACCCTGGCTGCTGGATCGCCAGCTGGATGCAAAAGCGGGCGAGCTCTTGCTGACGGCATTAGCGCAGCGCGGCATCCGCTGTGAACTCAACAGCGGACTTGTGGCGATTGACGAGACGGGCGTGACGCTGACCAGCGGCCACCACGTTGCCGCCACACAGGTGGTCATCGCCATCGGCGTTCAGCCCGGGATAACGCTGGCGCAGGCGGCGGGTCTGCCGTGTCAGCGCGGCATTCTGGTGGATGGTCAGCTGCGCAGTGCCATTCCTGGAGTTTACGCGGTGGGTGAGTGCTGTGAAATCGCGGGCGAAACCTTTGGTCTGGTCGCACCCTGCCTGGCGCAGGCACAGATTCTGGCGGCGCAACTGGCCGGATCGCCGCTGGCGGATTTTGTCAGCCAGCCGCTGGCGACACGCCTCAAAGTGAGTGGCATTTCACTGTTCAGCGCGGGCGACGTCAGTGAGGCGCCCTCTATCAGCAGTTTTGACCCGATCTCTGGCGACTATCGCCGTCTTTTTCTTCGTCATGGCCGCCTCTGTGGCGTGCTGCTTTCTGGCGACACCCGGCAAGGGCCTGCGCTGATGGAGCGTCTTCAGCACGCCGAACCTGTCACGTTCGCTGCCCTGTTCGATCACGATCAACCTGAACCGCAGCCACAGGCTGCAGAGAGTCCTGAAATGAGTAAACCGGTTTTAGCCGTGGTGGGTCACGGCATGGTCAGTCACCATTTTCTTGAGCAGCTGGTTGCCCGCGAAATGCATCAGCACTATCACATCGTGGTTTATGGCGAGGAGCGCCAGCAGGCTTACGATCGGGTGCATCTGTCGGACTATTTCAACGGCAAAACGGCCGACGACCTGTCGCTGGTCGACGGGGACTTCTTTGCCCGGCACGGTATCGAACTGCGGAGTGGCTATTCGGTTGTCGCGATCGACCGCCAGCAGCGCAGCCTGCGTGACAGCACGGGCAGTGAACTGGCCTGGGATAAGCTGGTGCTGGCGACTGGCTCACGCGCGTTTGTCCCCCCGGTGCCGGGCCACGACGGCGATCGCTGCTTTGTCTATCGCACGCTGGACGACCTTGATGCCATTGCCACCTGCGCCCGCCATAGCCAGCGCGGCATCGTGATTGGCGGCGGCCTGCTGGGTCTGGAGGCGGCGAATGCGCTGCGGCAGCTCGGGGTCGAAACGCACGTGGTGGAGTTTGCGCCGCGCCTGATGGCGGTGCAGCTTGATGAGGGCGGTGCGCTGATGCTGCGTCAGAAGATCGATGCGCTGGGCGTGACGGTTCACACCTCGAAACAGACCGAACTGATTGAGCGACAGCCTGACGGCAGCGTGGTGCTGCGCTTTGCCGACGGCAGCAGTTTACCCGGCGATCTGGTGCTGTTTTCCGCCGGTATCCGGCCGCGCGATGAGCTGGCGCGTGAGGCGGGTCTGACGCTGGGACCGCGCGGCGGCATTGAGATTAACGATCGCTGCCAGACCAGCGATGACGACGTGTTTGCCATCGGCGAATGCGCGCTGTGGAACGGTCAGATCTTTGGCCTGGTCGCGCCGGGTTATCAGATGGCGCGGGTGCTGGCCGGACATCTGGCGGCTGAACCCACCGCATTCAGCGGTGCAGACATGAGCACTAAGCTGAAACTACTGGGCGTGGAGGTCGCCTCGTTTGGTGACGCTCACGGCCGCACGCCGGGCAGCCAGCACTATCACTGGACCGACGGGCCAAAAGGCATCTACAAGAAAATCGTGGTCTCTGCGGAGGGCACCCGGCTGCTGGGCGGCGTGCTGGTGGGTGACAGTAGCGATTACGCCACGCTGTTGCAGATGATGCTTAATGACTTACCGCTGCCTGCCGCACCGGAAAGCCTGATTCTGCCTGCACTTGCCGGTGCGCCAAAAGCGCCAGGCGTCGCGGCGTTGCCGGACAGCGCCCAGGTCTGCTCCTGCCACAACGTCAGCAAGGGCGATATCTGCGCGGCGGTGAAAGGGGGCTGCGGTGAGATGAGCAGCATCAGGAGCTGCACCAAAGCGGCCACCGGCTGTGGCGGCTGTGCGGCGCTGGTGAAGCAGGTGATGGAGTTTCAGCTGGAAAATCTCGGCGTTGAGGTGAAAAAAGATGTCTGCGACCACTTCGGCTATTCACGCCAGGAGCTGTATCACCTGGTGCGGGCTGGCGAGTTTAAAACCTTCGATGCGCTGCTGGCATCGCACGGTCGGGGGAACGGCTGTGAAGTGTGCAAGCCGCTGGTGGCGTCATTGCTCGCCTCCTGCTGGAATGATTATCTGCTGAAACCGGCGCATCTGCCGCTGCAGGACACCAACGACCGCTACTTCGCCAACATCCAGAAAGATGGCACCTATTCCGTGGTGCCGCGCGTTCCGGCGGGTGAGATCACGCCGCAGGGGCTGATCGCCATTGGCGAGGTGGCGGCGCGTTACGACCTCTACACAAAAATCACCGGCGGTCAGCGTATCGACCTGTTAGGTGCGCGGCTCGACCAGTTGCCGGATATCTGGCAGACGCTGCTGGAAGCGGGTTTTGAAACCGGTCACGCCTACGGCAAATCGCTGCGAACGGTGAAGTCCTGTGTGGGATCAACCTGGTGCCGCTACGGCGTGCAGGATTCGACCGCCTTCGCCATTGCGCTGGAGAACCGCTACAAGGGGCTGCGCGCACCGCACAAGATCAAGATGGCGGTTTCGGGCTGTACCCGAGAGTGTGCAGAAGCGCAGAGCAAAGATATCGGAGTGATCGCCACTGAAAAGGGATGGAACCTCTACGTCTGCGGGAATGGCGGGATGAAGCCGCGCCATGCTGATCTGTTCGCCAGCGATCTCGACGACGCGACGCTGCTGCGCTATGTCGATCGCCTGCTGATGTTTTACATCCGTACCGCCGATCGGCTGCAGCGTACCAGTGTCTGGATGGACAATCTGGAAGGTGGTCTGGATTATCTGCGGCAGGTCGTGATTGAGGATAGCCTCGGGCTGGGCGCGACGCTGGAGCAGGAGATGCAGCGGGTGGTTGACGCGTACCAGTGTGAGTGGCAGACCACGCTGGCGGACCCGTCGAGACTTGCGCTGTTTACGCCGACGATCAACAGCGACCAGCCTGATGAATCGCTGTACTACAGCCGGGTACGCGGTCAGCGTCAGCCTGAATCCGTACCTGCGCGTCCGCTGCTGCAACTGCCCGCTGAGCCCTGGAGTGCAATCTGCGCACTGGAGGCGATTCCGCCGGAGGCAGGGATTGGCGCACGACTTGGCAGTGAGCGTGTCGCGCTGTTCCGTCTGGGTGACGCGCTGTTTGCGCTGGAAGATCGCGAACCTGGCAGCGACGCCAGCGTGCTGTCGCGCGGGATCCTGGGCGATGTCGGCGGTGAGCCGGTGGTGATCTCTCCGCTTTACAAGCAGCGGATACGGTTGCGTGACGGCCAGAGTCTGGATAATCCGCAGCACCAGCTGCGCTGCTGGCCGGTGAAGCTCGAAGCGGGGCAGATCTGGCTGGCAAATCGTCCGCTCAATCAGCTGGCGCAGGCATCATGAACAGCACCTGTCCCTATTGCGGCGTCGGCTGTGGCGTCTGCGTCACGCCGCAGGGACCTCATCAGGCAACCGTGACTGGCGACCCGCAGCATCCGGCCAATGCGGGCCGGTTGTGCGTTAAGGGGGCGGCGCTGGGTGAGACGCTGACGTCGCAGGGGCGTCTGCTGACCGCCGAAGTTAACGGCCAGCCGGTCAGCCTTGATGCGGCGCTGGATGCGGCGGCGGCGGGATTGCGTGCGGTGATCGATCAATATGGTCCGCAGGCAGTGGCATTTTATGGCTCCGGCCAGCTGCTGACAGAGGATTACTACGTCGCCAATAAGCTGATGAAAGGCTACATCGGTGCCGCCAACATCGATACCAATTCACGGCTCTGTATGGCGTCGGCGGTGGTCGGCTATAAGCGGGCGCTGGGAGCCGATGCGGTGCCCTGCTGCTATGAGGATCTGGAGCAGACCGATCTGGTGTTACTGGTTGGCTCCAATGCTGCCTGGGCGCATCCTGTGGTCTGGCAGCGGCTGATGCAGGCAAAGCAGCAACGACCTGCAATGCAAATTGTGGTGATTGACCCGCGCCGCACGGCAAGTTGTGACCAGGCCGATCTCCACCTGCCGCTCCGGCCCGGCAGTGATTCGGCGTTGTTCTCCGGTCTGCTGCACTGGCTGGCTCAGCACGATGGCCTTGATAGCAGCATGTTGCCTCACCTTAATGGCGTGAATGAAACGCTGGCCGCTGCTGCGCAGTGGGATGTGGCGCGGGTGGCTGATACCTGTGATTTAACGGAGCAGCAGGTCGCGCATTTTTTCCAGCTGTTCAGCCAGCATGAGCGTGTACTTACGCTGTGGTGTATGGGGATTAATCAGTCCGTCACCGGCAGCGACAATAACCAGGCGATTCTTAATCTGCATCTGCTGACGGGTAAAATAGGGCGCGTGGGCTGCGGACCTTTTTCGCTGACCGGACAGCCGAATGCGATGGGCGGACGTGAAGTGGGTGGCCTGGCAAATCAGCTGGCGGCGCACATGAGTTTTACGGCAGCAGAATGCGATCGGGTGCAGCGCTTCTGGCGCAGCCCGACGATTGCCCGCGAGCCGGGGCTGACCGCACTGGACCTTTTCAGGGCAATTGCGGCAGGCGAGGTGAAAGCGGTGTGGATTATGGGCACTAATCCGGCGGTGTCGATGCCGGAGGGGAATCGCGTAGAGCAGGCGCTGGCGGCCTGCCCGCTGGTGATTGTGTCGGATGTGATGGCGCAGACCGATACCAGCGCCTTTGCCGATATTCTGCTGCCGGCCCAGGGATGGGGTGAGAAGAACGGCACGGTGACAAATTCAGAACGGTGTATTTCGCGTCAGCGCGCTTTTGCCGCCGCGCCAGGTGATGCACGGCCTGACTGGTGGCTGCTGGCGCAGGTGGCGCAGCGGCTGGGCTTTGGTGAGGGCTTCAACTGGCAGCATCCGTCGGAGATTTTCCGCGAGCATGCCGCGCTGTCGGGCTTTGAAAATCATGGCCAGCGCGCGTTTGATATCAGCGGGCTGGCGCAGTTGAGTCAGGCTGAATGGGATGCACTGCGTCCGGTGCAGTGGCCGGTGAACTGTAATTTTCCACAGGGTTGCGCCCGACTGTTTGGCGATCGCCGCTTTTTCCATCCGGACGGTAAAGCCCGTCTGCTTGTCCCGGCCACGCCTCTCCTGCCGCGGCGAGATTCTGCTTACCCGCTGCTGATGAATAGCGGTCGGGTGCGCGATCAGTGGCATACCATGACGCGTACCGGGCTGGTGCCGCGTCTGATGCAGCATTGCGATGAGCCCTTTGTGGCGCTGCATCCTGCTGACGCCGCGCAGTATGGCGTGACGGTGGGCGTTCTGGCGCGGGTGCAGTCTGCGCAGGGCTGGATCAGCGCCCGGGTGCGTATTGATGCGGGGATGCGGCGCGGCGAGTTGTTTGTGCCGATGCACTGGAACCGGCAGTTCAGTCAGCAGAGTCACGTCGATATGCTGATCGCCGGCCAGGCCTGTTCGTTTTCAGGGCAGCCTGCGCTGAAGCAGACGCCGGTACGGATTCGTCCTCTGGCGGTGACCTGGCAGGGCTGGTTCTGGCAGCGTGAGATTGCGCCGCTCGCGGGATTACGTTACTGGTCGCGCGCGCCTTATCCGGCAGTGCAGCGCTATGCCGTGGCGGGTGCGGGATCGCCGCAGGCGTGGCTGGCAGAGCAGATTGATCTGTCAGGCTGTGACGTGCAGGTCGCCACTGGCAGCGGCGCTGATTACCGGTTGCTGGCATGGCGCGACGGTGCATTGCAGCTGGCGTTTTATGCCGGTAGCGCCTTGCCGTCGCTGGATAGTGCGTTTGTTGCGGCGGCGTTTGCGGATGCGCCGCAGGATGCAGCCGGGCGGCACAGCGTGCTGGCGGGGCAGGCGATGCAGCGGCGTGCAGCGGGACGGATTATCTGTAGCTGTATGTCGGTGGGTGAGCAGACGATTTTGCAGGCGATGGCGCAGGGGTGTCGCACTACTCAGGCGTTAGGCGAGAAGCTAAAGTGCGGCACACAGTGCGGCTCCTGTATTCCGGAGCTGAAGCAGTTATTGCTGTCCGATGTGGTTGTGGAGGAATGATGACGCGAGCAATTGATTCTCTGGATAAGTTACTGGCTCCGGCCGGTGTGACAAAGCCGCAGGGTGCAGTATGGCTGGTGGGTGCAGGCCCTGGCGATGTGGAGTTGCTGACGGTGAAAGCATTGCGTTTACTGCAGCGGGCTGAGGTGGTGGTGTATGACCGGCTGGTGAGTGAAGCGGTGATGGCAGAGGTGCCGGAGAGTGCGTTATGCATTGATGTGGGTAAGCAGCCGGGGCAGCATGGGCTGAAGCAGGCGCAGATTAATCAGTTGCTGGTGGATCTGGCGCGTAGCGGGCGCAATGTGATCCGCCTGAAGGGAGGCGACCCGTTTATTTTTGGGCGGGGTGGCGAGGAGATGGTGAGCCTGCAGGAGGCCGGGATTCGCTGTGAGGTGGTGCCAGGGATTACCGCGGCGGTGGGCTGTGCGGCGGCCAGCGGCATTCCGTTGACGCACCGGGATTGTGCGCAGTCGTTGCGGTTGATTACCGGGCATGGGCGGAGTGGCGAGCCGCAGCTGGATGCGGCTGCGTTGTCGGCAGAGAATCAGACACTGGTGTTTTATATGGGGTTGAGCTGGAGTGCGTCGATCAGTGCGCAGTTGCAGGCGCAGGGACGGGATGCGGAGACGCCGGTGGCGATTATTGAGAAGGGAACCCGGCCGGATCAGCGGGTGCTGATTACCACATTGGGTGGGCTGGCGGAGACGGTCGCGCGGGATCAGCCGGTGTCGCCGTCGCTGCTGGTGGTGGGTGAGGTGGTGCGGTTTTATCGGGCGGATTTGCAGGTTCGGGGTGGGGGAGTTGGGGAGAGATGCGTTGCGGAGGAAAGGCCTGCCTGATCGCAAAGGGATCCTGCATCCCTGCGGATTGTTCGGGTGAGCAGGCTGGGAGGGTTTGATGAGCGGGTGAGCGGGTGAGCCGGTGCGTCGTGCAGGAAAAGCCTGCCTGATCGCAAAGGGATCCCGCATCCATGCGGATTGGGCTCGCCCTTCCTGGCTCGCACACTTTGCTCTTCAGGCAGGCCTTACCTGCACTGTTGGCGATGGTGCGGCGTTTTGCTGGAGCAGGTCTGCGAGTATGCTGGATTGTTCGGGTGAGCAGGCTGGGAGGGTTTGGTGAGCCGGTGCGTCGTGCAGGAAAGGCCTGCCTGATCGCAAAGGGATCCCGCATCCCTGCGGATTGGGCTCGCCCTCCCTGGCTCGCACACGTTGCTCTTCAGGCAGGCCTTACCTGCACTGCTGGCGATGGTGCGGGGTTTTGCTGATGCAGGTCTGCGAGTATGCGGGATTGTTTGGGTGAGCCGGTGCGGCGTGCAGGAAAGGCCTGCCTGATCGCAAAGGGATCCCGCATCCCTGCGGATTGGGCTCGCCTTCCCTGGCTCGCACACGTTGCTCTTCAGGCAGGCCTTACCTGCACTGTTGGTGATGGTGCGGGGTTTTTAGTGGCTAACTGAAATGTCCGCGCTTACCTGTGCCTCACATTTTCGGGTCTCACCGCTCTGGAATCACTCACTTTAGCGGGGTACGAATTTTAAATTACATCGCCCGCTTCAGCGGCAGTGGGGCCACCAGCACTTTTACGCCCAGAGCTTCAAACGCTTTGACCTGCGCGGAGCTGATGCCGCTGTCGGTGATCAGGTAGTGGATGTTGCTCCAGTCACAGGGGAGCGCGAACATGGATACCTTGTCGATTTTGCTGGAGTCCGCCACCACATACACTGTGCTGGCGGATTTGATCATCGCCAGTTTTACTTTGATATCCGTTTCACTGGGGAAACTCAGGCCCAGACGCGGCGAGATGCAGGCGGTCGCCAGGAAGAGTTTTTCAGCCAGCACGTTTTCAAAAAAGCTGGCCGCTTTCTCGCCTGAGGTGGAGAGCGTCGGAAATTTAAAGGTGCCGCCGGTCAGCAGGATATTGATCCCCGGCTCGCCACCCAGTTTCAGGGCGATATTGACTGCCGTGGTCACCACTGACAGACGGCGGATGTGGCTGATGGCGTCAGTAATCGCGGTGGTCGTGGTACCGGAATCGAAAATCACCGTGTCGCCATTTTCGATATGCTGCGCCGCCAGCCGGCCAATTGCCTCTTTCTCTTCCAGATGGGTCTGCCGCTCCAGCAGCATCGCCCCGGTATTCTGCTTGCCCGTCATCAGCGTTGCGCCACCGTGGTAGCGCTGCACAAAGCCCTGTTTCTGCAGCATGCGCAGGTCGCTGCGTAATGTGGCTTCGGTCAGGCCAAAGGTCTCCGTCAGTGCTTTGACCGTGACCGTGCCATCCTCACGGATCATCTCCAGAATTTTCTCGCGGCGTTGCTGCATGTCAGCGAACTGCTCACTTTTGCTTTTCAATCGAAATGCTCCCTTTTCCAATAACCTGAGAGGTCGGGCAAACAAAGTCTCTGTGGCTGAGTTTAACGCGCCATTTTTATGAATGCGAGATAGCCAGATAGGTCATTGGTTTTCGAACGAAAATTAGCAATCCGCATGTTATTGAATCTCTCAGGCTTTCCCGATTGCAGCAGTGCGGCTTTATTTCGTGACTGGAAGCCAGATCACGTCTTTTCAATCAGATAAGCGGCTTTGAGAGGCAGATGGTCGAAATTTGATCTGCTCCACACATCATTTCTTTTCGATAGCATATATTTTTGTTCGAAAATGAATGAATCAACCGCATCAGCAAAAATCTGAGGGGAAGAGTGGGATGAGTGGCGAATATGACGTAAACCTGCGCTACGGCGTAGATACCGCAATGAATCTGGCTGACAAAGTGGCGGTAGTGACCGGTGGTCTGGGCGGTATCGCCATGGCGACGAATGGCATGTTGCTGGAGAAGGGTGCGCGTCTGGCTCTGCTCTATCCGCCGTTTGAAGCGGAGAAGGTTGCCAGTCTGCAGGCGGAGTTTGCGGCCGATCGGGTGCAGTTTGTCTGCTGTGATGTCACCGATCCCGCATCGGTGGAAGAGGCGTTTGACGCGGTCGTTTCACATTATGGCCGCATCGATATCCTGGTGAACTGCGCGGGCTACGTGATGCTGCAACCCGTGATTGAAACCGATTTTGCCGAGTGGCAGAAGCAGATCGCGGTGAATCTTACCGGGCCTTTTCTCTGCTCGCAGGCAGCTGCAAAGCTGATGATCCGTGCCGGTGCGGGCGGCAAAATTATTAATATCGCCTCTCAGGCGGCGTCCATCGCTATCGATAACCATGTCGCCTACACCTCCGCCAAAGCAGGTCTGCTGGGCATGACCAAAGTGATGGCCAAAGAGTTTGCGCCGCATCGCATCAACGTGAACACCCTGTCGCCCACCGTGGTGCTGACGCCTATGGGCGAGAAAGCCTGGCGCGGCGAAAAGGGCGAGCAGATGAAAAAACTGATTCCGCTGGGCCGCTTTGCCTATACCGATGAAATTGCCGCCGCCGTTCTGTTCTTCGCCAGTAACGGCAGCGACATGATTACCGGTGCCGATTTAATGATCGATGGTGGATTCACTATCTGGTAATGCCAGCCCAACATCCGGGACTTCATACCCTGCCATAACGATAAGAGAGAACATCATGAAAAAACGTACCCTGCTTTGCACTGCCGTGGCTGCCTGTCTGGTTTCGCAGGCGGCGTTTGCCGCCGAAAAAGGCACCATTATGATTCTGGTTAACTCACTCGATAATCCCTACTACGCCTCCGAAGCCAAAGGCGCCAATCTCAAAGCGCAGGAACTGGGTTACAAGACCACGGTGCTGTCGCATGGCGAAGATGTGAAGAAGCAGAGCGAACTGATTGATGCCGCTATCGGTAAGAAAGTGCAGGGTATCGTACTGGATAACGCCGACTCCACCGCCAGCGTGGCGGCAATTAAAAAGGCCAAAGATGCCGGCATTCCGGTGGTTTTAATCAACCGTGAAATCCCGGTCGATGACGTGGCACTGGCGCAGATTACCCACAATAACTTCCAGGCAGGTTCCGATGTGGCCAACGTCTTTGTTGAGAAGATGGGCGAAAAGGGCAAATACGCCGAGCTGGCCTGCAACCTGGCCGACAATAACTGCGTCACCCGTTCAAAGTCATTCCATCAGGTACTGGATCAATATCCTGATATGCAGAGCGTGGCGCGTCAGGATGCGAAGGGCACGCTGATCGACGGTAAGCGCATTATGGACAGTATTCTGCAGGCGCATCCGGATGTAAAAGGGGTGATCTGCGGCAACGGGCCGGTTGCGCTGGGCGCGATCGCTGCGCTCAAGGCGGCCGGTCGCAACGATGTGATTGTGGTGGGCATTGATGGCAGTAACGATGAACGCGATGCAGTGAAAGCGGGCACGCTGAAAGCCACCGTGATGTTGCAGGCCCAGGCGATTGCCGCCGAAGGTGTCACCGATCTCGATAATTTCATTCAGAAGGGCGTGAAGCCGGAAAAACAGCGTGTGATGTTCCGCGGCATTCTGATTACCCCGGAAAATGCCAAAAACGTCCAGGACTTCAACTACAAGTCGTAACTAAACGCTGCCGCGCCTGCGTAAGCGGGCGCCAGGGAGAAGAAGATGTCCCGAAGAGTCTGGCTGACGCTGGTGGTCTTACTGTTAAGCGGCTGCAAAATTGTGTCGCAGCAGGAGCTGGCTGACCTGAAAAATCCACCCAATCCAAAAATGGCTAACATCGACCAGCTGTGGCAGCAAAAACTGGTGCCGCAGGTCCAGGCAGAGGCGAAACCGCTGGCGACACTGATGAAGTCGCTGCAGTCTGCCAAAGACTTTGACAGCGCCTGTCAGACTTATGGCTATCGCAGTCAGGCTGAGAATCCCTGTGTCTTTAGCGTCTCGGTTCGCGGTGAGGTGACCGCGGTAAACACAACGTCGCGCAGCGGAAAAATGACGGTGAAAGACGAATCAGGTGACAGTGTCACTATTCAGACCGGGCCGATTATTCGCGGGACCGCGTTGCGCGATGCCTATAAAGGTGCGAGCTATCAGGACTTTAATGACCAGGTGCTGTTTGGTGACTACGGTAAGGCGATCAACCAGCACGCTTCCACCCTGATGCAGCAGTTCGCGCCGAAAGTGGGCGATAAAGTGAGTGTTTCCGGTGTGTTCAGTAGCTGGGATATTCCGCAGCAGTTGCCGGATATCACCCCGGCTGCGATTACCCGGCAATAAGGAGCGGCAGATGCAAAACCCTCAACCGCAACCGTCCGGCGACGTGATTATCGAAACGCGCAATGTGTCGCGCCTCTATCCCGGTGTGACTGCGCTCGATCAGGTCAGCTATCGGGTTTACCGCAACAAAGTGAATGTCCTGATTGGTGAGAACGGGGCCGGTAAGTCCACCATGATGAAGATGCTGGCGGGAGTGGAAACACCGTCGTCGGGTGAGATTTTGCTGGATGGCAAAGTGGTTTCACTCAATTCCACACATCAGGCGGAAAAACAGGGTATCAGCATCATTTTTCAGGAGCTAAACCTGTTTCCGAACATGAACGTAATGGACAACATTTTTATCGCCAATGAGTTTTTCCAGCGCGGTGTAATCAATGAAAAGTATCAATACGCGCTGGCGAAGTCGCTGCTTGACCGGCTGCAACTGGATGTCGATCCCTACGCGCCGCTGGGCGAGCTGGGCATTGGTCATCAGCAGCTGGTAGAGATCGCCCGCGCGCTGTCGAAGGATACCCGGGTGCTGATCATGGATGAGCCGACCAGCGCCCTGAGCCAGTCGGAAGTCAAAGTGCTGTTCAGCGTCATCGACCAGCTGAAGCGGCGCGGCGTCACCATCATCTACATCTCTCACCGGCTGGAAGAGCTGATGGAGATTGGCGACCACATCACCATTTTCCGCGATGGCCGCTTCATCAGTGAGCGTGAGGTGCGCGACGCCAGCGTGCCCTGGATCATCGCGCAGATGGTGGGTGATAAGAAAAAACAGTTCGACTATCAGCCTGCGCCACAAGGGGAAACGGTGCTGGAGGTCGAGGGTCTGACCGCGCTGCATCAGAACGGCGGCTACAAGCTGAATGAGGTCAGTTTTACCCTGCGCAAAGGCGAGGTGATTGGCATTTATGGACTGCTGGGGGCCGGACGTACTGAGTTGTTCAAGGGGCTGATTGGCCTGATGTCCTGTCAGTCGGGCCGGGTTCGGCTGGCCGGTAAAGATCTGGCGAAACGCAGTTTTCAGCAGCGGCTGAAAAGTGGCATCGCGCTGGTGCCTGAAGATCGCAAGGGCGAAGGGGTCATTGAACTGATGTCGGTGACGGCCAACATGACGCTTTCTGACTTCAGCCTGCGCGGTTTTCGCCGGGCGCTGGGGCTGCTGAATCCGGGCCGGGAGCATCAGCGGGTGAATGAGATGATCGGCCATCTGGCGATCAAAGTCAGCGATCCTGATCTGCCGGTGACGGCGCTGAGCGGCGGGAATCAGCAGAAGGTGGTGCTGGGGAAAGCGCTGATGACCGGACCGCAGGTGGTGTTACTCGATGAGCCAACGCGCGGCATTGATGTGGGCGCTAAAACCGACGTCTATCACCTGATTGGCAACCTGGCGCAACAGGGGCTGGCCGTGATGTTCTCATCGTCCGAACTGGATGAGGTCATGGCGCTGGCAGACCGCATTTTAGTGATGGCCGATGGCAGGATCACGGCCGATCTGCCGCGCGCAGCGGCGACGCGGGAACATCTGATCGCGGCATCAACCCCGCAGGATTAAGCGCCTTATTTTATTTGTCAGTCTGAAGCGGGGCAGTGCTCACCATCCTCACGTACTGCGTGTACGTTTCGGTTGTTATGCGCTGTCCCTGTCCCGACTGCCTGCAACGATTACGCGTACTGGAACAGGCTCTAAGCTGGCCGGAGAATGTCATGAACCAAAAATATCTGCTTTATATGTATTTGCTTAAAGCGCGCACTTTTATTGCATTGCTGATAGTGGTCGGCTTTTTCAGCGTGATGGTGCCAAACTTTCTGACGCCCTCCAACCTGTTGATCATGACGCAGCACGTGGCGATTACCGGACTGCTGGCGATTGGTATGACGCTGGTGATCCTCACCGGCGGTATCGACCTTTCGGTGGGCGCGGTCGCGGGGATTTGCGGCATGGTGGCGGGTGCGCTGCTGACCAATGGCATTCCGTTGTGGGGCGGCAATACGCTATTTCTCAACGTGCCTGAAGTCATTCTGGTGGTGGCCATCTTTGGCGTGCTGGTGGGGCTGATTAACGGCACGGTGATCACCCGTCTGGGCGTGGCGCCCTTTATCTGCACCCTGGGAATGATGTATGTGGCGCGCGGTGCAGCGTTGCTGTTCAACGACGGCGGCACCTACGCCAACCTGATAGGGCTGCCCGCACTGGGCAACACCGGTTTTGCGCTGCTTGGCTCCGGCACTGTACTGGGTGTTTATCTGCCTATCTGGCTGATGCTCGGCTTTTTACTGCTCGGCCTCTACCTGACACGCAAAACCCCGCTGGGTCGTTATATCTATGCCATCGGCGGCAATGAGTCCGCCGCACGTCTGGCGGGCGTACCGATTATCAAAGTAAAAGTCTTCGTCTACGCCTTTTCTGGCCTTTGCGCCGGTCTGGTCGGGCTGGTAGTGGCCTCGCAATTACAGACCGCACATCCGATGACCGGCAATATGTTTGAGATGGACGCCATTGGTGCCACGGTACTCGGCGGTACGGCGCTGGCAGGCGGCCGTGGGCGGGTTTCCGGCTCGATTATTGGCGCGTTTGTTATCGTCTTTCTGGCGGATGGCATGGTGATGATGGGCGTCAGCGATTTCTGGCAGATGGTCATTAAAGGCCTGGTGATTGTGACTGCGGTGGTGATCGACCAGTTCCAGCAACGTCTGCAAAGCAAAGTGGTGCTGCTGCGTCGCCATGATAAAAAGCAGCAGGCAGCGCCTCTCACTGATGTCCGTCACACATAACAGGAGCAATTATGAGCCGCGAACAACGTGGAAAAACAGTGGTGATTACCGGTGCCTGTCGCGGCATTGGTGCCGGGATTGCGGCGCGTTTCGCCCGCGACGGGGCCAGGCTGGTGATGGTGTCAAATGCTGACCGGGTCTTCACGACCGCCGACCAGATTCAGCAGCAATACGGCAGTGAGATTCTGGCGCTGCAGGTCGATGTCACGGATGAAGCGGCGGTGCAGCAGCTCTATCAGCAGGCATCTGAGCGCTTTGGTCAGATTGACGTCTCAATACAGAATGCGGGTGTGATCACCATCGACCGCTTTGACACCATGCCGAAGAGCGACTTTGAACGGATTCTGGCGGTTAATACGACCGGCGTCTGGCTCTGTTGTCGTGAAGCGGCAAAATATATGGTGCAGCAACGCAGCGGCAGCCTGATCAACACGTCATCCGGGCAGGGACGGCAGGGCTTTATCTACACGCCGCACTATGCCGCCAGCAAAATGGGCGTGATTGGCATTACCCAGAGTCTGGCGCTGGAGCTGGCGCCGTGGAATATCACCGTCAACGCTTTCTGTCCCGGCATCATCGAAAGTGAGATGTGGGATTACAACGATCGTGTCTGGGGTGAGATCCTCAGCAGCGAGGAGAAAACCTACGGCAAAGGTGAGCTGATGGCGGAGTGGGTTAAAAACATTCCGCTGAAGCGCGCCGGTCAGCCGGAAGACGTGGCGGGACTGGTGGCCTTTCTTGCCTCGGACGATGCGCGCTATATCACCGGGCAGACCATTAACGTGGATGGCGGGTTAATCTTCTCCTGACAGAGGCTTTTCTGCGTTGGGCCTGCGTTAAATGCAGGCCTTATTGAGTGCGGATTTTTCTGTTATATGCACAATTTGCCGCTGCTGTCCTGCATCACCGTCACAATATGTTAAGGTAAGTGCTAATGATTTGTCTTTAATTACAGCAACGAACTGATCAATGTGCCGGGTGACATGATACGGAAAACAGGAGTTCTCTCTTTGATTGCGCTGTCGCTGACTGCGACGCAGAGTGCTCGCGCTTTCCAGACTGAAACAGCGGTGTCCGAAACGCCCTTCGATGATCCGGCGCGCTACAGTGAATCGCTGCCGACGCTGGGCGGTGCCAGCGATCAGGATGAAGAGTGGAGCAAAAAGCTGGCGGCCGTGGCCAAAAGTATCGGTGAAGCCAGTAACAACAGCGACAGCAATGTCACGTTTGGTCAACAGGCGGGTGTCTGGGCGTTCAATCATCTGCGGGATGAAGTGGCGGGCCGGGTTGAGAGCGAAGGGCAGTCACTGCTTTCCCCATACGGCAACGCGCAGCTGGACCTGAAAGTCGATATGAACGGGAACTTCGCGGGCACCGGTGGCGATCTCTTTAGCGCCCTGTCCGATGAGAACAGCCTGCTCACCTTCAGCCAGCTTGGCCTGCACGATACCGATGATGGTCTGGTTGGCAACGCGGGGCTGGGACAACGCTGGGACGCGGGTGACTGGCTGCTGGGCTATAACGGTTTTATTGATCGCACCTTCAGCAGCGGCCTGCAACGTGCATCGGTGGGCACAGAGGCGTGGAGCGATTCGATGCGCTTTTCTGCCAACTACTATCAGCCGCTTTCCGGCTGGAAAAACCTGAATGATTCACAGCAGCAGCGCATGGCGCGCGGCTATGACATCACCAGCCAGAGCTATCTGCCTTTTTATCGCCAACTGGGTGTCTCGGTGAGCTATCAGCAATATCTGGGTGAGAATGTCGATCTGTTTAATAGCGGCAACCGTTATCACAACCCCTCCGCCATGTCGTTTGGCCTCTCCTACACGCCGGTGCCGCTGGTCACCTTTTCAGCCACTCACAAAGCCAGTAGCGCTGGTGAAAGCCAGGATCAGCTGGGGCTTAAACTCAATTATCGCTTCGGCGTGGCGCTGAGCCGTCAGCTTGATGCCGGTAATGTCGCAGAGGCGCGCTCCCTGCGCGGCAGCCGTTATGATACCGTGACCCGCAGTGATACGCCGGTGCTCTCATTCCGTCAGCGCAAAACGCTCTCCGTATTTCTGGCAACGCCGCCATGGCAACTGAGCAGTGGCGAGAGTCTGCCGCTGAAGCTGCAGGTGCGGGCCAGCAATGACATCAGGGCGGTAAGCTGGCAGGGTGATACGCAGGCGCTGAGCCTGACGCCACCGGCCAATAATGCCGATCCGCAGGGCTGGAGTGTCATCTTACCGCAATGGGATCCCTCACCAGAGGCCAGCAATGAATACCGCCTGTCGGTAACCCTTGAGGACAGCAAGCAGCAGCGTGTGACCTCTAACTGGATTACCTTAAAAGTTGAGCCGCCCATGGGCCTGGACACGGCTCCGCAGAACGATCGCTATGATTTGATGGCGCCTGCTGGTGCAGCACTTTAGCGGGTAAGTTCTGCTAAAAGAGAGGAAGGAGGGCGGTCTGGAACGCCGTCAGGCAGAGTGATCTGATGATCAGTTAACCAGTTTTGTCACAACGCGAACGGCTTTAGCGTAAATTTCTCTCTGGCCGTTGAACGATCGCGCCTGTTGAGATTGCAGAAATGCGATGATTTCCAGTACACCCGCAGTCTGGCCTGACTTCAGCAGGCTTGATACAGCATGGCCGACAACGGCATGGACATCATCCATATCCCCCGGTTTATCGCTACTCAAAAGAAACTCCAGCGGTAACTGGTTGGCTGAATTGCGCATAACGAAATACGCTGATTATTTAACATGTTCATTCGTTTATCAAAAGCCCCTTTCATGGCAGAGCCCTGAGCAATTTTTCGCGCAGCATGGCGACCTGGGTTGTCAGCAGGCCGAGCTCACTACAGTCAGTATCCATTACCGACACCATATCCGCCGGGACGCCAGCCGCGTCGATTTTAAGCTGGTGGCCCTGTTCTGTCAGAGAGATGAACACCCGGCGCTCATCGTTACCGGTGTCACGCTGGCGGCAGAGGATGCCCGCACCTTCCAGCCGCTTCAGAAGCTGGCTAAGCGTGCCGGAATCGAGCCGAACGCGGGCACCAATCTCAGAGACGGTCAGGCCATCTTTTTCCCACAACACCAGCAGCACAAGATATTGCGGATAAGTGAGTCCCAGCGGTTTTAGCCGGGATTGATAGAGCTTTGTCATGGCAAGTGAGGCGGAATAGAGCGCAAAGCAGAGAAACTGATCAATGGTTTCAGGCGCTGCGCTGGCGGGAGGCGTTTCAGAGTTCCCCGCGATTTCGTCATTCATACTTTTACTCATTCTGAGTCGGGGGAGATAAAGCCCGATGACGGGCAGTTTGCCAGCCTTGAATTCTCGCTAAGTGTCTCAGGAGAAATGGCTTGTTGCAGCCTCTCTTTGCTGGTGTCAGACATCAGATGTTCAGGCGCTATCGCGACGGAGGGAGCAGGCTACAGTGCACGTCTGACTGAAAGAAAGCACAGTATTGAGTCAAACTAAATTGAAGTCAATATAACCGGATGTACCTTCCGGCTTACCTCGCGCTTATTGATGTAATACAGAGTAAATCGACTGCAAAATTTAAGCACTTTGGCGGGCTGACAGGAGCACATTGCCCGTGTAATCGACCTTCGGTGTCAGCCTTTCCGGGAATCGGGTGTGCTTTTAACGCGTCAGGGCGCGGCGTCCAGCTGCTGGCGATTTTATTATTTCCGTTAAGGACCACTGCGCACGAGTGTCCAGAGAAATGAGAGGTTTTCCGTCCCTCTGTCTCATGCGTTCACCCTGTTGTAATAGCGTGGATAGAAATAAGAGGCCAATAGATTGATAAACCTGTTTTTATCGTCTAATGCCAGGGCTTGCTTTCCTCAGAGAACCCGCAGGCTGTTCATACTGCTTAAGCGGTTAAAGCCGTCCGTGTTCACAAATATAACTGGACTGGCCTGTTAATTTTGCCCGCGCTGCCGATAGAACACTCAGCAGGATTGATGACGGAACCGACATGTTCGGGGCTCCGCCGATCGTTTGTCTTGCTGCCGTAAGGCTGAGAACGGGCGAATGCTATGTCCAGACATAGCGGAGGCGGGCTTATTGCAGACGGCTTAACTGACAGGGTATGAGAAGTACGCCCCGGTTTTTTTACTGATCATTAAAACAAAACTCTGATACTTGCCATCACCGGGAACTAACGCATGCGCCTGAAACTTTTCTGGCTCGCAATGCTGAATATTGCGACCATTATTTTACTCTCCACACTGTGGGAGTTTGGGCTTGAAGCGCGGATTTGCCGCCTGCTTGGCCTGGGCTACGATACAAGTTTTGAAATCAGCGAGCGATTGCGGTTTATTCTCACCTCCTCCTCGTTTGCCGTGCTGGCGATGGTTGTTCCTGCGCTGCTTATCGCGGGGCTGATTCGCAAAACCCGAAGGGCGGAAAAAAACGCACTCAGGCTAGCCGGAACCGATGAGCTGACCGGTGTTATGAACCGCCGATCCTTCAATGCACACATTGCTTCGCTTAAAGCATGCGGGGCGGCCTACACTCTGACTCTGCTGAACGTTAATCACTTCAAGAGTATCAATGATCTGAATGGCCATCGTCAGGGTGACGCGACCCTGATCGCACTGGCTGATCTGCTGACCGCTTCGGCAGGCAGCACGAGCAAGGTGTTTCGTGTGGGCGGGGATGAATTCGCCATTGTTGCCGAAGATTCACAGGCTGAGCAGGCGCAGACTTTCGCCGAAAGTTTATGCGAACAGGCAGCATCGATACGGACAGGGCCGCACACCTTTCTGAGCCTCTCAGCAGGCATTGCAAGTTCCGCCTGTACGGGGCAGGCTGATGTCATGCGGGCGGCCGACCTGGCGTTATATGAAGCGAAGCAGGATAAGTGCTCTCATCTGGCACGATTCTCCCCGGACATGGAGCTGCGCTTTCGCCAGCGTGAATGGCTGGAGCAGGAGGTGGTGGCCGCCGTCAGCGGTCACGCCATCGTTCCCTTTCTCCAGCCGCTGGTCTCTTTGCGCACCGGAAACATTACCGGTTTTGAGATACTGGCACGCTGGATCACTGCGTCAGGCCAGACGGTTTCACCCACAGAGTTTCTGCCGGTGGTGGAGCGACTGGGGCTTATGGACAGTATGACCGTGGCGCTTCTGCAGGATGCGGTCAGTGCCACCCGTGCATGGCCCGCCGGGCTCTGCCTGTCGCTGAACATCACTCCGGAACAGCTGCTGAGACCGTCACTCACCAGCTGTCTGTCTCGCATTATGCAGCATGCCGGACCGGTAATGCTGGAACTCGAAATCACCGAACAAAATGTTATGGCCATTTCCGATGATGCCCGCGAGGCGATTCGTCAGCTGAAAGAGACAGGTATCGGCGTGGTACTGGATGATTTTGGCACCGGCTATTCCAACCTGTCGGTATTGCTGGGGCTGGGTATTACCAAAATCAAAATTGATCAGTCATTTATCGCCGGCATCGTGACCGGATCGGAGCAGCGGAAAGTCGTTGAAACGCTACTGGCGCTCTGTCAGGGGTTGAATGTGGTGATCACGGCAGAGGGGATAGAAGATGTCGCCACGCTGAGATGGCTGAGAAAACGCGGCTGTGATTACGGTCAGGGCTATCTTTTCACTCGTCCGGTGCCTGCCGGACAGGCAACCACGCTGCTGGCGTCTGCCAATGTGGAAGAACTGATGCAGGAAGCGACGGTAGCCGTCAGCTTAGTCAGGGCACTGGGTTAACGCCGCGTGACGGTGTCTGAAGTGTGGCGTGAGACAATAAACGGGCCTGGCGTGAAGTGCCAGGCCCATAATGACATCAGAACTGGTAAATCAGACCCAGCGCGGTAATGTCGTCGGTTGCCAGACCCAGCGGATTGTTATCTTTCAGCAGGTTAATGCGGTATTCACCATAAACCGACATGTTCTTGTTGAAGTAGTAAGTCGCACCCACTGCGGTGTATTTAATGATGTCGGCATCGCCGATATTCTCAATGTCCTTGCCCTTTGATGAGACGTAACCCAGGGATGGACGGAAACCGTTCAGGAACTGGTACTGCGCCACAGCTTCAAAATTCTGCGCTTTGTTAGCGAAGCCGCCGCTAATTGGGGTGGCATTCAGGGTCTCACCGTACATGGCGGCCAGATAAACCTGGTTCGCATCATATTTGACCGACGTCGCCCAGTGCTGGGCTTTCTCGCCTTCACCACGTGCGGCTCTGTTTTGCGCGGTCGTGCGATCAAGACTGGCAAACGCGCCAGCGAAGCTCAGACCGAAATCAAAGTCATAAGACGCGGACAGGGCGAAACCATCACCGTTGGAGCGACGTACGCCATCGATATTATTGCTGCGGTCGTTTTTGCCCTGATACTGCGCTGCAAGGTTTAATCCGTCTACCAGACCAAAGAAATCACTATTACGCCAGGTGAGCACGCCGGTTGAGCGGCCAGAGAGGAAGGCATCGGTATAACCGGAGTCGCCGCCGAAGAATGGCAGCATATCCGTATAGCTCAACACGTCATACACCAGGCCATAGTTGCGGCCATAATCCAGCGATCCCGCCTGGCCAAACTTCAGGCCTGCATAACCCAGACGGGTACGGTTGGTCGCCTGCGCATCACTGCCTTCGGAGTTGTGAAGGCTGTACTGATACTGCCAGAAACCATAGCCAGTGAGTTGATCAGTAATCTTTGTCTCACCTTTAAAACCAAAGCGGGCATAAGAGGAGGTATCACCGTTGTTATTATTATCATCTGAAAAAAGGTGAGATACGTTAATCTTGCCGACCAGATCCAGCTTATTGCCATCCTTGTTATAAACTTCTGCGGCCTGTGCGGAGGAGAGACCGATCAGTAACGGCATAACAACCGCCAGTGAAGTGCGCTTCATCATTTAATTATTATCCTGTCTTCATTAATTATTATTCCCCTGATGCGGGGCGAAAAGAAAATGACACAAAAAGATAAATTTACAAAGTGGAATATAAGTAACAAAATGTGATTTAGATATTCCGCAGGCAGGAAAGCGATAGAGAAGGAGATTAACTGAAAAGATAATAAGATTTTCTTCTTATATAAAATTATGGGTAATTTTAACTTAATCCTTTATAATCATGGGTTTGATTTGTTCCAGGGTGACATTAACAAATCCCGTCTGTTCATTTTTAAATCAACGCGTTCAATGCATTAATTATGAGTAACAGGTGTAGAAGAATAAAATTGTAATGTTTTCATTCTAACCATTAGCGTGCATATTAATATCTGAACATATTTTAATGAATAATATTTTTATTCCATATAATCACGCCAGAAATAATCTTTCCAGTCACTGATCAAATTATCGTCTGGTTGCTGATTAATTAATCAGGTTCAGATGCACGGATCTCTGCGTCAGTCGCGATAAATGAAATTATTTTGTTAAATCTAAACGATCAGCGTCTTTTGGAAGGATGACTCATCGATCCCGCGCTGCACCAGTGTGAGGCAAACCGCGCTAAAACAGGGCGCCGGCGGGGGTTTTCTGGAGAGATAATTTATCAGCGATCACAAAAGCGATATTTCATCCCGTGAATGCATAATTCCGCTGTTTAAAACCCGGCTATGCCGCTGCAATCAGACAATTATTCACTATATATGCAAATTAAGTGAATATTGATTGGTTGTAAGTTATTGATATTACGTTGTGAAGACCATTTTATGCATTAATTCTCTGGCTGGCACGTTAACTGCACTCTACAGTAGGGCAGCATTACAACATCTTTTAACAATTTTAAAACATAAGCTTTACCCAGCCGGTAAAGTCACGCAGGAGAATGGGTTATGGCACTGCACGTTTCACGTCACGATTTCGATCAATGGATGATGCCGGTTTATGCACCTGCGACCTTTATACCGGTTCGCGCGGAAGGCTCCACCGTCTGGGATCAAAACGGCAAGGATTATATCGACTTTGCTGGTGGCATTGCCGTCAATGCGTTAGGACATGCGCATCCGGCTTTACAACAGGCGTTGCAGGACCAGGCCGCACGGTTATGGCACACCGGGAATGGCTACACCAACGAACCGATCCTGCGGCTGGCGAAACAGTTAATTGACGCCACTTTTGCTGACCGTGTGTTCTTCTGTAACTCCGGCGCGGAAGCGAACGAAGCAGCCCTGAAACTGGCGCGTAAAGTGGCGCATGACCGGGTCGGGCCGCATAAAAGTGGTATCGTGGCGTTCAAAAATGCGTTTCACGGACGCACCCTGTTTACTGTGTCAGCCGGAGGGCAGCCCGCTTACTCAAAAGATTTTGCACCGCTGCCGCCAGAGATTCAGCATGCGCCATTTAACGATCTGGCCGCTGCGGCTGAACTGATTAATGACCACACCTGCGCGGTGATTGTTGAACCGATTCAGGGTGAGGGCGGCGTGTTGCCTGCCGATCCGGCGTTTCTGCGCGGACTGCGTGAACTTTGTGATAAGCATCAGGCCGTGCTGATTTTTGATGAGGTGCAGAGCGGCGTTGGCCGCACCGGCTCGCTTTACGCCTACATGCATTATGGTGTCACGCCGGATGTACTCACCAGCGCTAAAGCGCTGGGCGGCGGCTTCCCGATTGGTGCGATGCTGACCCGCGAAGATCTCGCAATGGTGATGGGCGTTGGCACCCACGGCACCACTTATGGCGGCAATCCGCTGGCGGGTGCGGTGGCCGGTAAAGTGATGGAGCTGATCAATCAGCCTGAGATGATGACCGGTGTCACACAACGTCACGCGTGGATTGTTGCGGCACTGGATGAGATCAACCAGCGTCTGCATCTGTTTAAAGAAGTGCGCGGTCTGGGGCTGCTGATTGGTGCCGTACTGAGCGACAACTTTGCCGGTAAAGCCAAAGAGATCAACCTGGCCGCCGCTGAGATGGGCGTGATGGTGCTGATTGCCGGTGCCAACGTGGTGCGTTTTGCCCCGGCACTGAATATCAGTGAGCAGGAAGTGAAGCTGGGCATGGCTCGCTTTGCCGAGGTGTGTGAGCGTCTGGTCCGAGGGTCCGCATCATGATGGTAATCCGTCCCGTTGAACGCGATGACTTAAGTCAGCTGATGGCACTGGCCGGCAAAACCGGTGGCGGGCTGACCTCGCTGCCCGTCGATAGCGCAACGTTACAGGCGCGTATTGATCGATCGCTGCAGACCTGGGAGGGTACGCTGCCCCGCGCTGAACAGGGCTATGTCTTTGTGCTGGCGGACAGCGAAGATAACCGCGCCGTCGGCATCTGTGCCATTGAAGTGGCTGTCGGCCTGCAGGAGCCCTGGTATAACTTTCGTGTCGGCACGCAGGTGCATGCCTCAAAAGAACTGAATGTCTATGCCGCGCTGCCAACCCTGTCACTGAGTAACGATCACACTGGCAGCAGTGAACTCTGCACGCTATTTCTCGATCCCGATTACCGTGACGGCAAAAATGGCTACCTGTTGTCGAAATCCCGCTTCCTCTTTATGGCTAATTTCCGTGAGCACTTCACGAATCGGGTTGTAGCTGAGATGCGTGGCGTCAGCGATGAGCAGGGGCATTCGCCATTCTGGGAGAGCGTGGGCAGCCGCTTCTTCTCAATGGAATTCAGCAAAGCCGATTTCCTCAGCGGCACCGGCCAGAAATCCTTTATTGCTGAGCTGATGCCGAAGCATCCGCTCTATATTGATTACCTGACGCCAGAGGCGCAGGCGGTCATCGGACAGGTGCATCCACAAACGGCACCTGCCCGTGCCGTGCTGGAGGCGGAGGGCTTCCGCTACCTTAACTATGTCGACATTTTTGATGGCGGCCCGACGCTGGAGTGCGATATCGACCACATCCGCGCCGTGCGTAAAAGTCGTCTGCGCAGCGCTGAACGGGGTGAAAATCCGGCGGATGCGCCACTCTGTCTGGTTGCTAATAACAATTACCGCCAGTTCCGTGTGGTGCTGATCCCGGCCCATGCCGACAGCGACAGCGTGCAACTGACGGATGAACAGATGCGGGCGCTCCACTGTCAGCCGGGCGACAGCCTGCGCGTAGTGACGCTCTGCAAAGAGGAGAAAACAGCATGACGCACCTGATAAAGGGAGAATGGGTAGACGGTGACGCGGAGGTCCTGACGAAAGCGGATCCGGTCAGCGGCGAGACGTTATGGCAGGGCAAGGCGGCATCAGTCGCACAGGTCACGGCAGCCTGTGACGCGGCGCGCGCTGCCTTTCCGGGCTGGGCCAGACGCCCGCTGGCGGAACGGCAGGCGATTATTGAGAAATTTGCGGCCGGGCTTGAGGTTCACAAAACAGACCTGGCAGAAACCATTGCCCGTGAAACCGGCAAGCCACGCTGGGAAGCACTGACCGAAGTCGGTGCGATGATCAACAAAATCGGCTTTTCGGTGAAGGCGTACCATAGCCGCACCGGTGAGCAGCATGAGGGCGAAAGCTCGCTGCGCCATCGTCCGCACGGCGTGCTGGCGGTATTTGGCCCTTACAACTTCCCCGGCCATCTGCCAAACGGTCATATTGTTCCGGCGCTGCTGGCGGGCAACTGCGTGGTCTTTAAACCCAGTGAACTGACGCCGCTGACCGCCGAAAAAACGGTTGAGATCTGGCTGGCTGCGGGTTTGCCTGCAGGTGTACTGGCGCTGTTGCAGGGTGGTCGGGAGACCGGTCAGGCGCTGGCAACCTGCAGCCAGATCGATGGCCTGCTGTTTACCGGCAGCGCCCATACCGGCTATCAGCTGCATCGCCAGTTTGCCGGTCAGCCTGAGAAGATGCTGGCGCTGGAAATGGGCGGGAACAACGCCCTGATAGTGGAAGATCCGGCTGACCTGGATGCCGCCGTCAATATTACCGTGCAGTCAGCCTTTATTACTGCGGGTCAGCGCTGCACCTGCGCCCGGCGTCTGCTGGTTAAACGTGGTGATGCGGGCGATGCCTTTCTGCAGCGGCTGACAGAGGTGGCGGGGCGACTGCAGCCGGCCGCCTGGAATGCTGAACCGCAACCCTTTATGGGAAGCGTGATCTCTACCGGCGCGGCAGAGAAGATTATAGGTGAGTGGCAACGGCGGGTTGATGCGGGTGGCGAGGTGCTGCTGGCGATGCGCTGGCCGGATCGTCACAGTGCCATTCTTACACCGGGCATTATCGATTTAACTGGTGTGCAGGGCATCCCGGATGAAGAGGTCTTTGGTCCGCTGCTCGGCGTAATCCGCTATGACACCTTTGACGAGGCGATAGCGCTGGCGAACCAGACCCGTTACGGCCTGTCGTGCGGATTGATATCGCCTTCACGTCAGCAGTTCGATCAGCTGCTGCTGGAAGCCCGTGCCGGTATCGTCAACTGGAACAAACCGCTGACCGGCGCAGCCAGCACCGCGCCATTTGGTGGCATCGGCGCTTCGGGCAACCATCGCGCCAGTGCCTGGTATGCGGCGGATTACTGTGCCTGGCCAATGGCCTCACTGGAGACGCCGGACCTGACGCTGCCCGCCACATTGTCGCCGGGACTCGATTTCTCCGCGCCGGAGAAGCGCTCATGAAGGCAACCGAAGCCAACTTTGATGGGCTGGTAGGATTAACGCACCACTATGCCGGGCTCTCTTTTGGGAACGAAGCCTCGACCCGCAACCAGCTGCAGCCGTCGAATCCCCGTCTGGCGGCAAAGCAGGGGTTGCTGAAGATGAAAGCGCTGGCTGATATGGGCTACGTGCAGGGCGTGATCCCGCCGCACGAGCGACCCAACATTGCGGTGCTGCGTCAGCTCGGCTTTAGCGGCAGTGATGAGCAGGTGCTGACGTCAGCCGGTAAAACCGCGCCGGGATTACTCTCCGCCGCCAGCTCCGCGTCGGCGATGTGGGTCGCCAATGCCGCTACGGTTTCGCCGTCCGCAGACAGTCTGGATGACCGGGTTCACCTGACGGTGGCGAACCTGAACAACAAGTTTCATCGGGCGATAGAAGCGCCAGAAACCGCCTGGCTGCTGCGTTCCATCTTCCGCGACGATCGCCATTTTGCCGTGCACGATGCGCTGCCGCAGGTGGCGATGTTTGGTGATGAAGGGGCGGCTAACCACAACCGTCTCGGCGGTGCCTATGGCGAGCGCGGCGTGCAGCTGTTTGTGTATGGCCGCGACAGCAGCCACGAAGGCAAAGCGCCGCAGCGCTATCCGGCGCGGCAAACCCGTGAGGCCAGCGAGGCGATTGCCCGCCTTCATCAGCTCTCACCCGAAAGCGTACTGTTCGCCCAACAGAATCCTGCGGTGATCGATCAGGGCGTATTTCATAATGATGTGATTGCGGTCAGTAACCAGCAGATGCTGTTCTGTCATCAGCACGCCTTTGTTGATCAGCCTGAACTGCTCGCGCAACTTCGGGCGCGCATCCCCGGCTTTGTCGCTCTGGAAGTGCCGGCAGACCGTGTCTCGGTGAAAGATGCGGTAGAGACTTATCTGTTTAACAGCCAGCTGCTGAGCCGTCCCGACGGCACGATGATGCTGGTATTGCCGGAAGAGTCACGCCAGCATCCGGGTGTGTGGCGCTACCTGTGTGAACAGGTCGAGGCGGATACACCACTGAAAGCTCTGAAGGTGTTTGATCTGCGCGAAAGCATGTATAACGGAGGGGGGCCTGCCTGCCTGCGTTTGCGGGTCGTGCTGACGCCAGAGGAGCAGCAGGCAGTGAATCCGGCGGTGCTGATGAACGATAACCTCTTCAGCACACTGAATAGCTGGGTTGACCGTCATTACCGCGATCGCCTGACCCAGGCCGATCTGGTCGACCCACAGTTGCTGCGTGAGGGACATGACGCGCTGGATGAACTGACGAAGCTGCTAGACTTAGGAAATGTTTACGCATTTCAGCAGTGAAGCAGGAGGCAGCACAGTCTGCCGTCTGCTCAGGGCGCAAAGGAGGAATGATGCAGGACTTTTTACAGCAAACGCTTTCCGGCGAGGTGCCGCGTAAGCGTAGTGGTGAAACGGCGCATCTTCGCTGGCAGTGGTTGTATCACGGCATACTGTTGATGGAGCCGACGGTGCCGGTTAAACAGGCGCTGGTGCTCTCTGCCGGGATCCACGGCAATGAAACGGCCCCGGTAGAAATCGTAAACCAGCTGGTTAACCCGCTGCTGCGAGGCGAAAAGCCGTTACAGCAGCGCATGCTGGTCATTCTGGGTAATCCCTCAGCGCTACGCGCCGGTAAGCGCTATGTGCGTTATGACATCAACCGGCTATTTGGCGGACGCTGGCAGCAGATTGATGATGGTGATGAGGCCCGCCGCGTGTTGCGGCTGGAGCAGGCGCTGGAAACCTTCTGGCAGTTGGGTGAGTGCGATGAGACGCGCTGGCACCTCGACATGCACACCGCCATTCGCGGCTCTTATCACCCTCAGTTCGGGGTGATGCCGCATAACGAGCGTCCCTGGCCGCCTGCATTTTTGGACTGGCTGGCCGCTGCCGGGCTGGAAGCGCTGGTGTTTCATCGCTCGCCAGGCGGTACCTTCACGCATTTCAGCTGCGAGCACTTCGGTGCGGCCAGCTGCACGCTTGAACTGGGCAAGGCGCTGCCGTTTGGCGAGAACGATCTCAGCCAGTTCAGCGCGGCGCAGCAGGCGCTGGCTTCTCTGCTCTATGGCGAAGCGATGCCTGTCGCGAGGGTGAAACCGCGTCACTATCGGGTTGCGCAGCAGATCACCCGACTGAGTGAGCACTTTACGCTGCATATGTCGCCGGAAACGCTGAACTTTACCGCGTTTCCTCAAGGGACGTTGCTGGCGGAAGATGGTAATACGCGCTATTACGTGCAGCAGGCGCGGGAATATGTGCTGTTCCCCAATCCCAACGTGGCCGCCGGGCTGCGTGCCGGACTGATGCTGATTGAAGAGGGTGAACAGACTCAGGCGCTGCCGGTGTGATAACCGTTCTTACTGTTGCAGTTCATCGGCGCTAAAAAAATCGACAGGAAAGCGGGAGATCGCCTTCCGCTTTCCAGTCGTAACCATTACACTCCTCCATGATTTCTGCCAAATTCGCTTTAAATTCATAAACTTTTTCAATTCCTCACGCCTTTCTTCTTATTCTCTTCATGATTGCCCGTTTTTTATCTTTTATGCTTTCACGGCTTTACTCAGGCTCTGAGTAGTTGACGTTCAGCGTCGTATGCTTGTTTCCGAAGACGCGACAGAGTGCTGTCGTCATTATCATGAATTATAAGGACACTATTATGCGCAAACTGACTTCCCTTTTACTGGCTTCTTCGCTGGCGTTTGGTGCAGCCAGCGCCGTCCATGCAGCAGCAGATAACCTGACTCCACCGCCAGCGGGCAGCGAAAAGGCGATGCACAAACCGCCAATGCGCCACGGCATGGAGATGATGTTTAAAGGTCTGAACCTGACCGACGCGCAGAAAACCCAGATGCGCGACATCATGAAAGAGAGCCACAAAGAGATGAAACGTCCGTCACTGGACGAGCGTCGCGCGGCTCACAGCATTATTGCGTCTGACAGCTTTGACCAGAGCAAAGCCGAAGCGCAGGCAGAGAAGATGTCCGCCAACGCGAAAGAGCATGCGCTGAAGATGCTGGAAACTCAGAACAAGCTCTATAACGTGCTGACGCCGGAGCAGAAGAAACAGTACAACGCGAACTTTGAAAAGCGTCTGACTGAGAAAGCCCCGCACGACGGCAAAATGGCGCCCCCAGCAGAACCGGCTGAATAATATTCGTTAAGCGAACGGTCTGAGACCGCCGACGCTGTCCACTGAACGTGAGTGGGCAGCGTCGGCGGTTTTTTTTATAGCGGAAGAATAGGGTAGACACCCGACAGAATCGGGCGGCAGAGGATTTTATAGCCGTCGTGATCAAAACCGCCTTTGGGCCGCTGGAGTTTTCTGGCCTCATCCATGCTGCTCACCGAACCGAGATAGAACCAGTGATCGATAACATGGATCTGCGTCATCTCTTTGCCTTCCTCCACCAGACCTACGGCACCCTGCCACGGCCAGCAGAAAACCCGCACATTTTCCAGTGCCTCCAGCAGCCGATCCTGATGGTCGCTGACCGGCTCTTTACCGCAACAGGCTCCGGCGCAACGACGCAGAGCCGAGCGGAAGCAGCCGCGTCCCGCACTCAGCGCTTCCAGACCCAGCAGCCCATGACAGAGCTGATACTCATCCGCCAGTTGCTTGAGCCGTTCCAGCGCCGCAAAGCGGCTGCGATAAAGTCCAAACAGGTTGGGTGACTGACTGAAATCGAGATCTTTTGCGTAAACCACATTCGGTTTGCCGTCGGTAATCTGCAGCGAACAGAGCTGGCGATTTTTGCGCAGTCGCTTATTGAACAGCGGCTGCTGGGTTTTGATCATCTGCGCTTCCAGCAGCAGCGC
Source organism: Pantoea sp. MT58 (assembly GCF_014495885.1). NCBI lineage: Bacteria > Pseudomonadati > Pseudomonadota > Gammaproteobacteria > Enterobacterales > Erwiniaceae > Pantoea > Pantoea sp. MT58. Next base: position 2,331,914 of record NZ_CP061083.1, on the reverse strand, counting down.
ACCGAGATCGCCTGCTGTGGGGATCCAGCTTACGCGCCGTGACTGGCGCAGCATTTTCGCCTCGTCCGGCGTGCGGAAATGGGACATCACTCGCGAACGCAGATTGACACTTTTACCGATATAAAGCGGCAGTGACTCACTTTCGCCATGAAAGGTGTAGACGCCAGGATGATTCGGCAGGCCTTCCAGCCATTCACGCAGGTGTTCGGGATATTGATAAATTGTATTCGCGTCGGGTTCGGGGCGAAGAATGGCAGCACGTCTGACCAAAATGGACTCCATTTACTGGTTGTCCATACAGCATAACAGGCAGGTGAAATGATCGCCAGCTGTCTGTTAAAGACGCCGTGTCGCCAGCCAGCAAATCAGCGAGCCCAGTGTAATCATCGCAACGCCCTGCCAGAAAGCCAGCGGCGGCGTCAGACCCAGCCACAGCGATCCCAGCAGAGCCGACAGCACTGGCGTGAAGTAGGACGCGGTGGCCAGCAGCGTCAGATTGCCCTGCTGAATCCCATGATTCCAGGCGGAATAGGCGATAGCAGTGGAGAGGCCGACAAACAGCACCTCCATTATCGGTATCAGATCGAACGTTAACGGCACAGGACGATCGCTGAAGGCATATTTCAGCCACAGCGCCAGTGCGGTCAGTATAAAAAACAGCGTGACGCCGTTCGAGCCGCGGGCAAAACGGCGGGTAAGGTTGTTGTAGACCGCCCATGTCAGGGCGGCGATAAAGGCGAGTGCATAGGCGACAGGGTTGCGCAGTATATTCTGCCACAGTAGCGCGGGCGAACTGCTGCCACTGCCTTTCATCACCCAGACGATCCCCAGCAGCGACAGCAGCAGCCCTGGCCAGAGCCAGACACGGAAGCGCTGCTGATTAAACGGAATCGCCAGCACGATGGTCAGGCAGGGCCAGAGATAATTGATCATTCCCAGCTCCAGCGACTGGGTGCGATCGCTGGCCAGCCCGATAGCCAGCGCCAGGCAGATCTCGTAACCGACAAAGAGGGCACCGCCCAGCCACAGGTAGAGCGCGGGCAGTGCGCCAGGTCTGGGCAAACCGCGGGTCAGGCAAAGCAGGATCGCCGTGGTGGTGTAGATCAGCGCCGCGCCGCCAGTGGCACCGAAGGCTTCACTGACGCTGCGCAGCAGACCCACGGTGGTGCTCCAGAGCAAAATGGCGATAAGCCCGATGAGGGTAGCGCGCGAGACGGTGGGAGGCATGCAGCGTTCAACAAATTAAATGAGTGAAGCCTCCTTTGCCGGAGCAAAGGAGGCGCAGGATTACTTCCAGAAGTCGTCGAACACAGTGATCGGCGGACGACGTTTGTGCTCAGTTTTCAGATACCAGCCTTCGATAATACGGGCGTTGTCAGGATCGATGCTTTTGCCTTCCAGATAGTCATCAATCATCTCGTAGGTGACACCCAGCGCCACTTCATCCTGCAGGCCTGGACGATCATCTTCCAGATCGGCAGTCGGTTTCTTCAGATAAAGATGTTCCGGGCAGCCAAGATGCTTCAGCAGCTGTTTGCCCTGACGCTTATTCAGGCGGAAAAGGGGATTGATGTCAGTACCGCCATCGCCATATTTGGTGAAGAACCCGGTGACCGCTTCAGCGGCATGGTCGGTGCCGACCACCACCCCTTTGGTCATGCCGGCGATGCTGTATTGCGCCTTCATTCGCTCGCGCGCTTTTTCATTGCCGCGCACGAAATCAGACAACGTGATACCGGCATCTTTCAACGCGCGCTCACTGGCCAGCACGGACTCTTTGATGTTCACCGCCAGCGAACGGTCGGGCTGAATAAAGGCCAGCGCGTCCTGACAATCCTGCTCATCCGCCTGCACGCCATACGGCAGACGCACCGCAATAAAGGTGTAGTCGTTATCGCCGCTCTCCTGACGCAGCTCGCTGATCGCCGTTTGCGCCAGCTTGCCCGCAAGGGTTGAATCCTGACCGCCGCTAATCCCCAGCACCAGCGTTTTCAGTCCGCTGTGACGTTTCAGATAGGCTTTAAGAAAATCGACGCTGACACGCACTTCCTGGTCGGCGTCGATAACGGGCTTGACACCCAGTGCTTCAATAATTTCCTGCTGCAGTGACATGAACTTCTCCTCAGGTCAGTGGCCAGTCGGCTCGATGCGAACGTTTTAGTAAAGCTAACGTGCCGAAGCGAAAACAACAAGCTTAAGCGGCAACTGATTGCGGCTAAACGTTGCGAAATCAGTGAGTTTTTAATTACGACAGCGGTTTTTTCGCCAGCACGTTAAACATCAGAATCGCCATCATAAAGCAGCCAAAAATGGTGGCGCACATGCTCAGTACCGACGTGCCGCCAATGCCGGTGAGCGGCACGGTAATCGCACCCAGCGTGAACATGGTGACGCCAATGACTGCAGAGGCGCTGCCAGCACGGTGGCCCTGACTCTGCATCGCCAGTGACGAGGCAGTGGTAGCGATCACGCCGTTGCTGGCGATGGTAAAGAACAGCGCCAGCAGCAGCAGCGCTAACGGTGCGTGTAGTAGCGCGGCCAGCAGCAGCAGGCTAGAGGCGACAAAAGCCAGTGTCAGACCGCCTTTCAGCACCCGATATTCGCCCCACAACGGACAGAGGCGAGCGCTGGTCTGCGAAGCAATGATCAGGCCAAACCCGTTGGCCGCAAAGCAGAAGCTAAAGGCCTGGGGCGACAGGCCATAGAGTTGTTGCAGCACAAACGGCGAGGCACCGATATAGGCGAACATGCCGGACATCATAAAGCCCTGGGTCAGACAGAAGCCCATAAAGGGTCGATGGGTGACCACCTGACCGAGTGCCGCGTAGGCGGAGAAAATCGAGCCCTGGTTGCGGCGGGCTTCAGGCAGGGTTTCATGCAGCTTCCAGCGCGCCAGCAGGATCAGCAGAATGGCAATGCCGCCCAGTACCATGAAGATGCCGCGCCAGTCGACTATCGTCATCAGCACACCACCCAGTACCGGCGCGCCGACTGGAGCCAGACCGTTAACCAGCATCAGCAGCGCGAAGAAGCGCGTCAGCTCATGACCACTGTACATATCGCGTGCAATCGCCCGCGACAATACCGCGCCGCCCGCCCCCGCTAATCCTTCAAACAGCCGCGCCACCAGCAGTTGGTGGATGTCCTGCGCCAGCGCACAGCCGATTGAGGCGATAAACAGCAGTATCAGTGACAGGGTTAGCGGACGCAGGCGACCGAATTTGTCACTCATCGGGCCAAACAGCAGCTGCCCAAAGCCCAGGCCCAACAGACCGGCGGTCAGACTCAACTGCGCGGTCGCAGTTTCGGTGTGCAGATCCTGCGCCATTTGTGGCAGGGCTGGCAGATAAAGGTCGATACAGAGCGGGCCCAGTGCGGCCAGCAGGCCCAGTGTAATCGCATAAACCAGGCGGTCAGAGTGAGCAGGGGTCATTGTTCCTCGGGATAGTCAGCGATGGGTGAACAGAAGCGGGCATGACAAGCGAACAGCGTCCGAAGGGCGATAATCTCACCGCTCTGCGCGGATACCCATGAGGCAGAGGGTGTCTGAATCGGCGGGGCTATCCAAAACCTGTTTTGGCGGAAAGTATACGGCCGCATTGACAACAAAACAGCCTTCTTTACGAAATCCTGACATTTGATGCACCACTAATTGTTCCTCATAAACTTGATAAATCAGCATTTATGTTCCAGGCTTGTTTCCACATGGACAATAAATGAGGAACAACAAGATGAATAAAGTGATGGGATGTATCGCTGCGGCGCTGACACTGGCTGCACTGTCTGGTTGTACGACTTACGATCGTGCGGAAAGCTACGTGACTAAGCCAGTGGTAAAGGATGTTAAAAAGGGTATGACACGTGATCAGGTTCGTCAGATCGCGGGTGCACCTTCTACTGAAATCACCATGGTCCACGCGCGCGGCACCTGCCAGACTTATGTTCTGGGTCAGCGCGACGGTAAAGCGCAGACTTATTTCGTGAGCTACAACGACACGGGCCGTGTGATGAACTACGGCTTCCAGAGCTGTGCGGAATATGATACCGATCCGCAGGTTCAGCAGTAAGTTTTCGTCTCTCTGAATAGTAAACGGCCCGTAATTTGACGGGCCGTTTTTCGTTGTGGCGCTGACTACAATCCTGCCGGGCGCGGCACCTCAACATAATCACCGTCTATCTGCCGCTGGTAGAAATGACCTGCCTGCACATAGAAGCGTTTGCCGTTAAAGTCGAGTACCCGCATCTCACTGCTGACCCGCGACTCTGCTGGCGGCTCTACCACCACATATTCATCGCCGTGGCGCTGATAGTAACTGCCATTGAGCAGGTAGTAGGTCAGTCCGCCGATCAGCACCGCCGTTGCGGCTTCAGGCAGAAAGCGAATCGGTCCAGGTCCGCCCCAGTGATGTCCGGGACCGATCCAGTGTGGATCGGGTCCGCCATGTCGACCCCATCCCGGGCCCCAGTCGCCAGGATGGGCGAAAGCCAGAGCGGGTGTCAGAAGCGTCAGCGTCAGAAGCGAGGCGATTATCTTTTTCATCAGGTGTTCTCCTCATAATACTGGATGCAGAATTCGCCTTTTACCGGGCAAAGACAAGCACTAAAGCGCGGATTTTTCGCCTGTTTACCATGCTTAACGCTTTCTTAACGGCGTCGCCATCAATGGGGGAGATTATGGAGAAGAGAGACGGAAAAAACCTGGCGCGGGCGCGCCAGGTTTAAGGCAGATTAACGGTGCGCCAGCTCGGCGTTGTCGTCACTTTCCAGTACGCGCTTATCGGTCATGCCTAACCAGCGGCTGGTCAGGGAACCTGCGGTCATCGAACCGTTGACGTTCAGTGCTGTACGGCCCATATCAATCAGCGGCTCAATGGAGATCAGCAGCGCCACCAGGGTCACCGGCAGGCCCATCGCAGGCAGGACAATCAGTGCAGCAAACGTTGCACCTCCACCAACACCGGCCACACCGGCTGAGCTCAGCGTGACTATCCCAACCAGCGTGGCAATCCACAGTGGATCAAACGGGTTAATCCCGACGGTTGGCGCAACCATCACGGCCAGCATGGTCGGATAAAGACCGGCACAGCCATTCTGGCCGATTGTGGCGCCAAAGGATGCCGCGAAGCTGGCAATCGACTCCGGCACGCCAAGACGACGGGTCTGGGTTTCAACGCTCAACGGAATGCTGGCTGCGCTGGAACGGCTGGTGAAGGCGAAGGTGATAACCGGCCACACTTTACGGAAGAAGCGCATTGGGTTGATACCATTAACCGACAGCAGCAGGGCGTGGACACCAAACATGATGGCCAGACCGAGGTATGAGGCGACCACAAAGCTGCCCAGTTTGATGATGTCCTGCAGGTTTGAACCGGCAACCACTTTAGTCATCAGCGCCAGCACACCATACGGCGTCAGCTTCATCACTAAACGCACCAGCTTCATCACCCACGACTGCAGCGTATCGATCGCCACCAGCACGCGCTGACCTTTCACTTCATCATCTTTAAGCAACTGCAGTGCAGCCACACCCAGGAACGCGGCAAAGATCACGACGCTGATGATTGAGGTCGGACTGGCGCCCGTCAGATCGGCAAACGGGTTTTTCGGGATAAAGGAGAGCACCAGCTGTGGCACGGTCAGGTCAGCCACTTTGCCGACATAGTTGCTCTGGATCGCACTGAGACGCGCGGTCTCCTGCACGCCCTGTACCAGACCTTCTGCGCTCAGACCAAACAGGCCGGTGACGAAGACGCCGACCAGTGCTGAGATGGCGGTGGTAAACAGCAGAACGCCGATGGTCAGCACGCTGATTTTTCCCAGCGAAGAGGCGTTATGCAGACGAGCGACCGCACTCAGAATGGAAACGAACACCAGCGGCATGACGACCATCTGCAGCAACTGGACATAGCCATTACCGACGATGTTAAACCAGCTAATCGACTCTTTAACCACTGCGCTGTTTTCGCCGTAGATCAACTGCAACACCAGGCCGAACAGTACGCCGATCACCAGACCGGTCAGCACTTTTTTCGACAGGCTCCAGTTATGACGGCTGAAGCGGGAGAGCAATACCAGCAGCACCACAAAGGCCACGATATTAAGCGTAAGAGGAAGGTCCATGCTGAAACTCCAGAGTAATGCGGCCTTCCGTCATGGGAAGGCCGCATAATGTTAATCACGAATTAAGACAGCAGGAATGGTAACAGCAGGTGCAGAGGGTGCCTTATATCCAAATGGCATGGTTTATAACTAAATGGCGTTTTGCGCGTTTTTATTGCGCAGTATGACTGGAAATTAATCGCCCGACGCCATTTTGTAGCGTATCGAACAGCTGAGATGGCCAGCCGTTTGCACCAAAAGATGGCATCCCTACCGGGAACCACAGCGCATAGCCTACCAGTCCCAGACACAATGCCCGCTCCAGCTGATTGCCCTTCTGGCTGCGCAGAATCGGCAGGCGGAAGCGCCAGCGGCAGGGCCACAGCAGCGGAACCCCGGCGGGCGTCAGCATATCGGCCACTATATGGCTCAGGTAGCCGAGCGTCAGACCCTGCAGCACATCCGGTGGAATCGGTGACGACTGAGGCAGGTTAATCTGAAAAAGCCATAAACCGGCGGCAATCGCCAGCAGACTGTGGGTAAATCCCCGATGGCCGAACGCCCGTGCAATAGGATGAGAGAGCCAGCTGAGTCGCTGTCCCAGCAGAGATTTAGGATGATCGATGTCGGGCAGCAGACAGGTCAGCAGGGCTGAGGGAACAAGATGCCACCAGTCGGCCTGTGCCAGCACGGGTGTCAGCTCAGCACGCTTGGCAAAAATAGCGCTGGCAATGGCAAAAATGATGTGGCCTTCGCCCGTCATGATAGAACCTGGTTACAAAGAAAACTGTCGATGCATCCAGTATAGGGATTTATCCAGTAAATGAGAACATGTGACGCTGTAACGAAGCGTGAATTTTATTAATAAAATGGACAGTGCCAGGACACTGCCCGTTGGGGAAATTAACGCGCCAGCCAGCCGCCATCGACGGCCAGGGTGTAGCCGTTGACATAATCAGACGCAGCAGAAGCCATGAAGACTATCGGGCCCATCATGTCATCAGGCACGCCCCAGCGTCCGGCCGGTATCCGGCCCAGGATCTCTTCGCTGCGGGACGCGTCATTTCTCAACTGCTCGGTATTGTTGGTCGCCATGTAGCCAGGTGCGATGGCATTGACGTTAATGCCATGCTTTGCCCACTCGTTTGCCATGAGACGGGTCAGGCCCATCACGGCACTTTTCGAGGCGGTATAAGAGGGCACCCGAATTCCGCCCTGGAAGGAGAGCATGGACGCGATATTGATAATCTTGCCGCCGTGTCCCTGTGCGATAAATTGACGGGCAACCTGCTGAGACAGGAAAAACAGGCTCTTGCTATTGATATTCATCACGTCATCCCAGTCCTGCTCGCTGAAGTCCAGGGCGTCTTCCCGGCGAATAATACCGGCATTATTGACCAGAATGTCAATTTTACCTGCAGCGGCCAGCGCCTGCTCAACCACAGAGGCTACTACGCTGGTCTGCAACAGATCGGCCTGCACCGGCCAGAAGCGGCGACCCAGCGCCTCCACCTTGCTTTGGGTGTCATCCGGGCCGTTACGGTTAACGCCGACAATATCGCAGCCCGCCTGTGCCAGACCCAGCGCCATGCCCTGACCTAAACCGGTGTTGCAGCCGGTTACCATTGCCACTTTACTTTCCAGGCTAAACGTATTCAGTACCATAGTATTTCTCCTCTGCTTAGCGCAGTTCACTGATTTTGACGTGATCCATGTCATCAAAGACCTGATTCTCACCCACCATGCCCCAGATAAAGGTGTAACGCTGGGTACCGACACCGGCGTGAATTGACCAGCTGGGTGAGATCACCGCCTGCTCGTTATGTACCAGCAGATGACGGGTCTGCTGCGGTTGCCCCATCATGTGGAAGACGGCGCTCTCTTCGCTCATATCGAAGTAGAAATAGACTTCCATGCGACGTTCGTGGGTGTGGCAGGGCATGGTGTTCCACAGGCTGCCTTCATCCAGTTTGGTCAAGCCCATGGTGAGCTGACAGGTGGGCAGCACATCCGGCACGATGAATTTATGAATGGTTCGGCGGTTCGAGGTCGCGGCATCGCCCAGCGTGGCGGTAGCCGCCTCCTGCAGCGTGATTTTCCTGTCCGGGAAGGTGCTGTGTGCGGGTGCACTGTTGAAATAGAATTTGGCGGGCTGAGACGGATTCAGACTGCGGAACAGCAGGTTGCGGGCACCTTTGCCGATGTAAAGCGCCTCTTCGTGACCGATTTCCCACGCTTTACCGTCCACTTCCACACGCCCCGGTCCGCCAATATTGATCATGCCCAGCTCGCGGCGCTCGAGGAAATAGCTGACGCCCAGCTGTTTTCCCATTTCATCACCCATCGTCACGGGCGCGTTTACCGGCATGACGCCGCCAATGATGATGCGGTCGATGTGGCTGTAAGTCAGGGCGTAGTCATCGGCAGTGAAAATCGTTTCAATCAGGAACTCACGGCGCAACGCATCGGTGTCGAGTTGTTTAGCGTGATCGCTGTGAATGCTTTGACGAATGTCCATCTCAGGCCTCTCTGCAGGTCAGGTTTTTATGCCCCGAATGGGGACGCTTCGGGCATCTTAGGCAGAGTGGTACTGGAATTCAATAAAAATGAAACGTTGTTTTATTTTATTGCGAGTGAGATCAAGTGAGAAGATTGCCAGGCAAAAAAAAGCCCGCATCAGGCGGGCGGTTCTTCATCCCTGCAGATGCTGCAGGCTGAGCTGTGTCAGAGCATCCAGCCGGACATCCGCCAGCGCCCAGCGAGGGTCGTCACGGTGTTCAGCGGCGGGTACCACAATTGACCGCATACGCGCCGCTTTGGTGGCGATCATGCCGTTAAAGGAATCTTCCAGCGTGACACAGTTAAGCGGATCGATTGCCAGGCTGTCGGCTGCGTTGAGATAGACCTGCGGATGAGGCTTACTGTAGGGCAGGGCTTCTGCGGAAGAGAGCACATCGAAATAGTGGCGCAGATTGAACATCTCCAGCACCTGCTCAAGCATCCTGAGCGGTGAGGCTGAGGCAAGGCCGATTTTCAGTCCCTGTTCGCGGCACAGTTGCAGCGCCGTTTCCACGCCTGGCAGCAGGGGCCGCGTCTGATCCACCAGCGTCATCGCACGGGCAATAATACGATCAGTAACCTCCTGCTGCGAAGGACCCTGCCAGGGCAGTGTTTCGTACCACATCCGTACAGTCTGATCGATGCGCAGACCCAGAGTGTCGGGCATTTCACTGCGACGTGACAGGTCAACATCCAGCGTTGAAAAGATATCCAGCTCAGCCTGATCCCACAGCGGCTCAGAATCGATCAGTAAACCATCCATATCAAACAGGGCGGCGAGGACAGGGCGGTGATACGGCATCAGAGTTCTCCTTATAAAGTCGACTTTACCTTAACATCATTCTCTGCGGGCGCACTCTCTGCCCGATCGACCACGCTTTATTTGGGAAATTTCACCGTTGGCAGGTAGACTGACGGCAAATTGGATTCCAGGTTCAGGAGATATCATGACCTATCAACAGGCTGGCCGTATCGCCATCCTTAAGCGCGTGGCGGGCTGGGTGCTCTTTTTAGTGGCGCTGATGTCGACCATTATTTCTGTGCTGAGCTTTATGTTTAAGCACAGCGAAAAGCAGCCCGGCATTGATGCCGTTATGCTTGATTTCGTTCATGTCATTGTCGATATGCTGCGCTTCAATACGCCGTTCCTGAACGTTTTCTGGCATAACTCGCCGGTACCCGAATTTAACGGTCAGATGAACCTGGGCTTCTGGCTGATCTACATTCTGATTTTTGTCGGGCTGGCGCTGGAGTCGTCAGGCGCGCGGATGGGACGTCAGGCGCGTCACGTTAAAGAGGGCATTGAGGACCAGATGATTCTGGAACAGGCAAAGGGCCCGGAAGGGCGCACCCGTCAGCAACTGGAAGAGAAGGTGCGCGTCCCCCGCCACACCATCTTCCTGCAGATTTTCCCGCTTTATGTGCTGCCAGTGGTGATTGCGATAGCCGGTTATTTTGCACTGTCGCTGCTGGGTTTTATCTGACGGTAAACCTCGTCAGGCCGGCCTGGCCTGACTGTTGCCGAGTGCATCTTCATCCAGCAACTCGCCAATAGCGAACTGTGCATCGCCAGGCCAGTGCCCGCCAAACACGTTAGCCCGGTTCAGCAGATAGTAAAGCTGATAAACGGGCAGGCGCTGTGAAAACCCATCGGGTAACGGCCACACCGACTGATAACCGTCGTAAATCTGGCGGGGCAGGTCGGGGTACCAGCTTAGCATCGCTAAATCACATTCACGGTCACCCCAGTAGCAGGCGGGATCGAACAGCCAGGGGCCCTGGTCGCTGCTGGCGCAGTTAGCGGGCCAGAGATCGCCATGCAGCAGCGACGGTTGCGGATGATGGGACGCGAGCACCCGCTGCACGGAGGCGATAATCAACTCCGTATCGCCGTACTGAATGCCTTTTTCCGCCGCCAGCTGCAATTGCCAGCCAATGCGCTGTTCGGCAAAAAACACCGACCAGCGCCGCAGCCAGCTGTTAGGTTGTGGCGTGGTGGTAATATTATTGTCGAAATCCAGTCCGAACTGGGTCTGCTCGCTCCACTGGTGCAGGCGAGCCAGTTGCTGTCCCAACTGAAACGCGCTCTGTTCATCCAGCGGCTGTGGCCGGATATATTCCAGCAGCAGAAAGCTCTCCTCACGGTGATGACCCACACCATAGACTTTAGGCACCCGAACTGTGCCGGTGCGCGCCAGCAAGGCCAGCTGATCGGCTTCCCAGGTAAAAAGCGAAAGCATATCGCGGCTGTTACTTTTGACAAAGACGTCATGTTCACCGTAGCGGATATGCCAGGCAGGATGGATATCACCACCCGCAAGGGCGTGACGTTGAGTGATTTCGGCGTTGCCTAACTGCTCGCTTAACAGACGACTAATGGCTGACCACATTGGGCTATCCTCGTTATTCGCTGCGTAAGAACGATTGTATTGCCTAAATATTCACCAAAACGCGCACGATTGCACCTCTTATTCTGGCGCGGAGGTGGCGGGGCGAGAATCCGCCGTGTTGCGCAGATACTCTTCAACGGTCATGACAGTCACTTCAGGTTTCTGACCCAACGCGCTTTCACCGGCCGCCGTAACCTGTTGTCGCAGATCTTCAGCCTCCAGTGAACTGACAATGCCATAGCTGTTCGTTCCCAGCTCATGGGGGTGACCGTCGTTGTCAGTCAGCGTGGTGGTAAAACCGGCGGCGGTCATTGCGCTGGTCAGTTCCAGGATGTCACTCAATCCCGACTCCTGATAATGAAAGGTCACAATGTAGCGGGTTAAATCATTGCTGCTCATGCGGTACCTCCAGGGGAAAAGAAACTGAACTGAGCGTAGACCATGGCGAAAAATCAGGCGAATTATGAAGGAGATGCCGGGTATCGGACGTGACGCACAGCGTAAATCTGTGTAAGGAGCCAGGAGGATGATGAAAAATTCTTCTGCCGTTACGTCTGGCTTTTCATTTGTGCAGCACTATAATGCGCGACGTTAATAAGATGAGTCCCAATTAACAGGGGTTGTCAGGGCAATTCCAGGCATTTTGTGTAAGTTAATAATTTTTTACAAAACTTACCGTAAATTGCATTGAATGCCTGGCAAAACGCTTCAGACTCTCCGTTTTTTAAACAGTCGCACGGATCACATTTAATGAAAGCCTATAACAAGCTGTCTGCTGTTCTTTTGCTCTCCGCCGGAGCTTTTTGTCACCAGGCACTGGCCGATAACGCCGTATTTACATCAATGGATGACCCTTCTACCGCTAAAAAGCCATTTGAAGGTTCTGCTGCTGCGGGATACCTGGCGCAAACCGGTAACACGACCAGCTCATCCACAACGGCCCAGACCAATATGACCTGGTATCAGTCATCTATGGCATACAGCTTGTGGGGTAACGCAGCTAATACCTCTTCAAATGATGAGCGCTCTTCTGAGACCTACAACATTGGTGGTCGTTCACGTTACAACCTTAACTCGTATGACTACCTGTTTGGACAGGCGAGCTGGTTAAGCGATCGTTTCAACGGTTACGATTCACGCGACGTCCTGACTGCCGGTTACGGTCGTCAGATTCTGAATGGCCCGGTACATTCGCTGCGTGCGGAATTCGGTCCGGGCGTACGTTATGATGATTACCACGCCGGTGGCCATGAGACCAAGGCGCTGGGATATGGCGCAGTCAGCTATCAGTGGCAGCTGACCGATACCACTAAATTCATTCAGGGTGTCTCCGTGCTGAGTACCTTCGGAGAAGACACCACGGTGAACTCCGAAACCGGTCTGCAGGTAGCGATTAACAGCCATTTCGCGCTGAAACTGGCTTACAACGTGAGCTGGAACAACCATCCGGCTGAATCTGCGCCGGATCGTACGGATACCAAAACCTCAATCATGCTCTCTTACGCCATGTAAGCGCATTTTTGCCTGGGGTGTATCCGGCGGCCTGACAGTGTGTCAGGCCGCTTTTTTTTGTCCTCTCCATGGCTTAGGGAAAAGGGGATGGGTTTTTCTCAACGGGGAAAACTGCTATTATCTGCCCCGCACTAAAATCCTGGCGACATTCCGACAATGTGGGTCTGATATCACGCCAGGTCACTCATTCTACATTACATTGCATGTAGGCTTTCGTGTGGCTTACCACTGCAAATAAGGATATGAAATGCCTGTAATTACGCTTCCTGATGGCAGCCAGCGTGTCTTTGACCGCCCCGTCAGTGTGATGGATATTGCGATGGACATCGGTCCGGGTCTGGCAAAAGCCTGCATCGCTGGCCGTGTTAACGGTGAACTGGTTGATGCTGTCGATCCCATTACCGAAGATGCTGCTGTTGCGATTATTACCGCTAAAGATGAAGCGGGCCTGGAAATCATCCGTCACTCCTGTGCGCACCTGTTAGGGCATGCGATTAAACAGCTGTGGCCGGATACCAAAATGGCGATCGGTCCGGTCATTGATAACGGCTTCTATTATGATGTCGACATCGATCGTACCCTGACTCAGGAAGATATCGACCTGCTGGAAAAACGCATGCATCAGTTGGCTGAAACCAACTACGATGTGGTGAAGAAAAAGGTCAGCTGGCAGGAAGCACGTGACGTCTTTGCGGCGCGCGGCGAAATTTACAAGACCACCATACTTGATGAAAACATCAGCCATGACGATAAACCTGGCCTGTATCATCACGAAGAATATGTCGACATGTGCCGCGGTCCGCACGTGCCGAACATGCGGTTCTGCCATCATTTTAAACTGCAGAAGATCTCCGGTGCCTACTGGCGCGGCGACAGCAGCAACAAAATGCTGCAGCGTATTTATGGCACCGCATGGGCAGACAAAAAGCAGCTGGCAGCCTATCTGCAGCGTCTGGAAGAGGCGGCGAAGCGTGACCATCGTAAGATTGGTAAGCAGCTGGATCTCTACCATATGCAGGAAGAAGCACCAGGCATGGTCTTCTGGCATAATGACGGCTGGACCATCTTCCGCGAACTGGAAGTGTTTGTCCGCAGCAAATTAAAAGAGTACCAGTACCAGGAAGTTAAAGGTCCCTTCATGATGGATCGCGTCCTGTGGGAAAAAACCGGGCACTGGGAAAACTACAAAGAAGCGATGTTCACGACCTCGTCTGAGAACCGTGAATATTGCATCAAACCGATGAACTGTCCTGGGCATGTTCAGATCTTCAATCAGGGTCTGAAATCTTACCGTGACCTGCCATTGCGTATGGCGGAGTTCGGTAGCTGTCACCGTAATGAACCATCAGGTGCGCTGCACGGTCTGATGCGTGTACGTGGCTTTACCCAGGATGACGCGCACGTCTTCTGTACTGAAGAGCAGGTACGTGACGAAGTAAACAGCTGTATCCGCATGGTTTATGACATGTACAGCACCTTCGGCTTTGAAAAGATCGTGGTGAAGTTATCCACCCGTCCTGAGAAGCGCATCGGTACTGATGAAATGTGGGATCGTGCCGAGGAAGACCTGGCTGCCGCGCTGAACGAAAACAATATTGAGTTTGAGTTCCAGCCTGGCGAAGGTGCGTTCTACGGTCCTAAAATTGAGTTCACGTTGTATGATTGCCTTGATCGCGCCTGGCAGTGCGGCACAGTTCAGCTAGACTTCTCCCTGCCAAAACGCCTTGAAGCAACGTATGTGGGTGAAAACAATGATCGTCAGACGCCAGTGATGATTCACCGTGCGATTCTGGGATCAATGGAGCGTTTCATCGGTATTCTTACCGAAGAATTTGCCGGTTTCTTCCCAACCTGGCTGGCACCGCTGCAAGTCGTGGTAATGAATATTACCGATGGACAAGCGGAATATGTTGAGTCTTTGACGCGTAAGCTGCAGAATGCTGGCATTCGTGTGAAAGCAGACTTGAGAAATGAGAAGATAGGCTTTAAAATCCGCGAGCACACATTACGTCGCGTCCCTTATATGTTGGTCTGCGGTGATAAAGAGGTGGAAGCTGGCAAAGTTGCCGTTCGCACCCGCCGTGGTAAAGACCTTGGGTCGATGGATGTCGATGTGTTTGTTGCGAAATTGCAACAAGAGGTTCGCAGCCGAAATCTTCAACAATTGGAGGAATAAAGTATTAAAGGCGGAAAACGAGTACTACCTACGCGTCCGAACAAGATTAACAGTGAAATTCGCGCAACTGAAGTGCGCTTAACAGGCATGGATGGCGAGCCGATTGGCATTGTCACATTACGCGAAGCTTTGGAAAAAGCTGAGGAAGCGGGCGGCGACTTAGTCGAAATCAGCCCGAATGCCGAACCGCCGGTCTGCCGTATTATGGATTACGGCAAGTTCCTCTATGAAAAAAGCAAATCTTCTAAGGAACAGAAGAAGAAGCAGAAAGTTATTCAGGTTAAGGAAATCAAATTCCGTCCTGGAACCGATGATGGCGACTATCAGGTCAAACTACGCAACCTGATTCGCTTTCTGGAAGATGGCGATAAAGCCAAAATCACGCTGCGTTTCCGCGGTCGTGAGATGGCGCACCAGCAGATCGGTATGGAAGTGCTTAACCGCGTCCGTAAAGACCTGTGTGAAGATCTGGATTTGGCCATTGTCGAATCCTTCCCTTCGAAGATCGAAGGCCGCCAGATGATCATGGTGCTCGCTCCTAAGAAGAAACAGTAGGCTTTCAAGTAGCAGTAATCGCGCAACGCTTGCGTTGTGCGATTGTCTGTTCGCCTGTCTGGGTCATGTTATTAACAATGCGAAGTGGATATTTTTAAAATGCCAAAGATTAAAACTGTACGTGGCGCGGCTAAGCGCTTCAAGAAGACCGCTTCTGGCGGCTTCAAGCGTAAACACGCAAACCTGCGTCATATTCTGACTAAAAAATCTACTAAGCGTAAACGTCACCTGCGTCCGAAAGGCATGGTGTCTAAAGGCGATCTGGGTCTGGTTATTGCCTGCCTGCCGTACGCATAAGTAAATTTTTTTCTTTAATTCAGAATATTAAACAGGAGAGCTAAATGGCTCGTGTAAAACGTGGTGTAGTTGCTCGCGCACGTCACAAAAAAATCTTAAAACAAGCTAAAGGCTATTACGGTGCACGTTCACGTGTTTACCGTGTTGCTTTCCAGGCTGTTATCAAAGCTGGTCAGTATGCTTACCGTGACCGTCGTCAGCGTAAGCGTCAGTTCCGTCAGCTGTGGATCGCGCGTATTAACGCAGCGGCACGTCAGAACGGCATGTCATACAGCCGTTTCATCAATGGTCTGAAGAAAGCAGCCATTGAGATTGACCGTAAGATCCTGGCCGACATCGCTGTATTCGACAAAGTGGCATTCTCTGCACTGGTCGAAAAAGCGAAATCAGCCCTGGCGTAAGTCAGATGGAAAAGGGAGCTTGCTCCCTTTTTTATTGCCTGTAACTTACGCAAATGATTGACATTTTAGTCGCTGAGCATTTCAATAGTACCCCTGTATAGCATCACAAGGTAACCGCAAGCATGAATGCTGCTATTTTCCGTTTCTTTTTTTACTTTAGCGCCTGACATTCGGGGGCTTTTGCGCATAAGAGAAGAAACGAAAAATCGCGCTGAAAGCCTCCCTCGTGGAGGCTTTTTTGTTTCTGGCGCTAGCATATTGGACCGGCAGGTCCCAACGAGAACTGACCAGCCTGACTGGAAAAAGAGGAAATTATGTCCCAACTCGCAGAACTGGTGGCCAGCGCCACGGCGGCCATCGACGGGGCGACGGATATCGCCGCCCTTGACGCGGTGCGCGTCGAATACCTCGGTAAGAAAGGACATCTGACACTGCAGATGACCACATTACGCGAGCTGCCAGCCGAAGAGCGTCCTGCAGCGGGTGCTGTTATCAACGAAGCGAAACAGCAGGTCACCGAGCGTCTCAATGCACGCAAAGATGCGCTGGAATCCGCAGTGCTGAACGCCCGTCTTGCGGAAGAGACCATTGATGTTTCTCTGCCGGGCCGTCGTATTGAGAATGGCGGTCTGCATCCTGTGACCCGCACCATGGATCGCATTGAGACTTTCTTCGGTGAGTTAGGCTTTGCTGTCGTGACCGGACCAGAAATTGAAGATGATTATCATAACTTCGATGCGCTGAATATTCCTGCCCATCATCCGGCGCGTGCCGATCATGATACCTTCTGGTTCGACGCTACCCGCCTGCTGCGCACCCAGACCTCTGGCGTACAGATCCGTACTATGCAGGCTCAGCAGCCGCCAATCCGCATTATTGCACCAGGCCGCGTCTACCGTAACGATTACGACCAGACGCATACGCCGATGTTCCATCAGATGGAAGGGCTGATTGTTGATAAAAACATCAGCTTTACCAATCTGAAAGGGACGCTGCACGATTTCCTTAACAACTTCTTCGAAGAAGATTTGCAGATCCGTTTCCGTCCTTCTTACTTCCCGTTTACTGAGCCGTCCGCAGAAGTGGACGTGATGGGTAAAAACGGTAAATGGCTCGAAGTGCTGGGTTGCGGCATGGTACATCCAAACGTGCTGCGTAATGTCGGCATCGATCCGGAAGTCTATTCCGGCTTCGCCTTTGGTATGGGCATGGAGCGTCTGACCATGTTGCGCTACGGCGTGACCGATCTGCGTGCTTTCTTCGAAAATGATTTACGTTTCCTCAAACAATTTAAGTAAGGGCAGGATATCCAATGAAATTCAGTGAACTCTGGTTACGCGAATGGGTAAATCCAGCCCTGGACAGCGCTGCGCTGTCTGAACAAATCACCATGGCTGGCCTGGAAGTAGACGGCGTTGAGCCGGTTGCGGGTGCGTTTCATGGCGTCGTGGTCGGTGAAGTGGTGGAGTGCGGTCAGCACCCCAATGCCGACAAGCTGCGTGTGACCAAAATCAATGTGGGCGGCGAGCGTCTGCTGGATATCGTCTGTGGCGCGCCGAACTGCCGTCAGGGACTGAAAGTCGCCGTCGCGACCGTGGGTGCCGTGCTGCCAGGTGATTTCAAAATCAAAGCGGCCAAACTGCGTGGCGAGCCGTCTGAAGGTATGCTCTGCTCGTTCTCCGAGCTGGGCATTTCCGACGACCACAACGGCATTATCGAACTGCCTGCCGATGCGCCCATTGGCACCGACATCCGCACATACCTGCAGCTGGATGACAACACCATTGAAATCAGCGTCACGCCTAACCGCGCCGACTGCCTGGGTCTGATCGGTATCGCCCGTGATGTCGCTGTGCTGAACGGTTTACCGCTGAACAAGCCGCAGATGCAGCCGGTCACGGCTACGCTCAACGAGACATTCCCGATCCAGGTTGACGCAACAGAAGCCTGTCCGCGCTATCTGGGCCGCGTAGTGAAAGGGATTAACGTTGCGGCGGCGACGCCACTGTGGATGAAAGAGAAGCTGCGTCGCTGCGGCATTCGTTCAATCGATCCGGTTGTAGACATCACTAACTACGTTCTGCTGGAACTGGGTCAGCCGATGCACGCCTTCGACCTCGACCGCATTGACGGCGGTATCGTGGTGCGCATGGCGAAAGAGGGCGAAAAGCTGACACTGCTGGATGGCACTGAAGCCAGTCTGCAAAGTGATACCTTAGTGATCGCCGATCACCAGAAAGCGCTGGCCATGGCCGGTATTTTTGGTGGCGAACATTCAGGTGTGAACGGCGAAACGCAAAACATCCTGTTCGAGTGCGCATACTTTGACCCGCTTTCTATCACCGGTCGCGCACGTCGTCACGGTCTGCATACCGACGCGTCACATCGCTACGAGCGTGGCGTTGACCCGGCGCTGCAACACACCGCGCTGGAGCGTGCGACCGAGCTGCTGCTGTCAATCTGCGGCGGTGAAGCGGGCCCAGTCATCGATCAGACCCATCAGACAGCACTCCCTGTACCGGCGACGATCACCCTGCGCCGTGAAAAACTGGACCGTCTGATTGGCCACGTCATTGCGGATGATCAGGTTACTGACATCCTGACCCGCCTGGGCTGTGAAGTCACTGTGGGTGAAGGGCAGTGGCAGGCTGTGGCCCCGAGCTGGCGTTTCGATATGGCGATCGAAGAAGACCTGGTCGAAGAAGTGGCGCGTATTTACGGCTATAACAACATTCCGGATGTGCCAGTACAGGCCGGGCTGGTAATGACCCAGCACCGCGAAGCGAACCTGTCGCTGAAGCGCGCTAAAAACATGCTGGTGGATAAAGGTTATCAGGAAGCGATTACCTACAGCTTCGTTGATCCAAAAATCCAGCAGCTGCTTCATCCGGGTGAAGAGGCGCTGCTACTGCCAAGCCCGATCTCCAGCGACATGTCGACGATGCGTCTGTCACTCTGGACTGGCCTGCTCAGTGCAGTGGTTTACAACCAGAACCGTCAGCAGAGCCGCGTACGCCTGTTCGAGAGCGGCTTACGTTTTGTGCCCGATAGCCAGGCGGATTTAGGTATCCGTCAGGATCTTATGCTGGCTGGCGTGATCAGTGGCAACCGCGTTGAAGAGCACTGGGATCTGGCGCGTCAGACCGTTGACTTCTATGATTTGAAAGGCGATTTAGAGTCGCTGCTCGATTTAACCGGCAAACTGGATAACATCAGCTTCCGTGCTGAAGTGAATCCGGCGTTGCATCCAGGACAGAGCGCGGCGATTTATTTGCATGATGAACATATCGGTTTTATCGGCGTGGTTCATCCTGAGCTGGAACGTAAGCTTGATCTTAATGGCCGCACCTTAGTCTTTGAACTGCTTTGGAATAAGGTCGCAGACCGCGTCCTGCCTGACGCGCGCGAGATTTCTCGCTTCCCGGCGAACCGTCGTGATATTGCTGTTGTGGTGGCTGAAAACGTCCCTGCAGCAGATATCATCGCAGAGTGTAAGAAAGTTGGCGTAAATCAGGTAGTTGGCGTAAACTTGTTTGACGTGTACCGCGGTAAGGGCGTTTCTGAGGGCTACAAGAGCCTCGCAATCAGCCTGATTTTGCAGGATACCAGCCGGACACTCGAAGAAGAGGAGATTGCCGCGACCGTTGGCAAATGCGTTGCGGCATTAAAAGAGCGATTCCAGGCAACCTTGAGGGATTGAACCTATGGCGCTTACAAAAGCTGAGATGTCAGAGTACCTGTTTGAGAAACTCGGGTTAAGCAAACGCGATGCCAAAGAGTTAGTGGAGCTGTTTTTCGAAGAGGTTCGCCGCGCTTTGGAAAATGGAGAACAGGTTAAACTGTCTGGGTTTGGTAATTTCGACCTGCGTGACAAAAACCAGCGTCCTGGCAGAAACCCGAAAACGGGTGAAGATATTCCGATTACTGCGCGTCGCGTAGTAACGTTCCGCCCAGGACAGAAGCTGAAAAGCCGCGTAGAGAACGCTACACCCAAAGAGACTGACTGAATTTCAGCGTTTCAAAAAGGCCGCGAAAGCGGCCTTTTTTCATGGTTCCGGCACACAACATCACCGCTCCCCGCGCCGTTAATCGCCACGGCAGGCCTGCGCAAACCGCCTCATCAGCCTTTCTTTTTTCTGCAATCTCTCTACAATCAAATCACTGTTTTCTCAGCTAATCCTGCTTATGTCTCTGCTCGACACGTTCGCGCGCCAGTCCGACCAGCGCGGCCAGAAATGGCTGAGTGCGCTGGCTCTTACGCTCTGTGCACTGCTCTGTCTCAGCCTCTGTGCCGGAGACAGCTGGATCGCGCCCGCAGCGTGGTTCACCGAGAGCGGCAGACTCTTTGTCTGGCAGTTGCGGTTGCCCCGCAGCCTGGCGGTGGTGCTGGTGGGGGCGTCTCTGGCGATATGCGGTGTGGTGATGCAGGCGCTGTTTACCAATCCGCTGGCAGAGCCTGGCCTCCTTGGCGTCTCGAACGGCGCCGGTATTGGCCTGGTGCTCGGCGTGCTGCTGGGCAGCGGCTCGCTGTGGAGCCTCGGGCTGGCGGCGATGGCCGGTGCGTTGATTATTACGCTGATTCTGCTGCATTTTGCGCATCGTCAGCTTTCGGTCACCCGGCTGTTGCTGACCGGTGTGGCGCTGGGGATTATTTGCAGCGCCATCATGACCTGGGCGGTCTACTTCAGCACCAGTCTCGATCTGCGTCAGTTGATGTACTGGATGATGGGGGGATTCAGCGGGATTGACTGGCGCTATGGCTGGATGATGCTGGCGCTGCTGCCGGTGATGCTGGCCCTGGGAGCGACCGGGCCAATCCTCAATCTGCTGGCGCTGGGCGAGACATCCGCCCGTCAGCTCGGACTGTCCCTCTTTTACTGGCGTAACCTGCTGGTGCTGGCGATGGGATGGCTGGTGGGTATCAGCGTCGCGATGGCCGGTGCCATTGGTTTTGTCGGGCTGGTCATCCCGCATCTCCTGCGCCTGAGCGGTATCAGCGATCACCGTTATCTGCTGCCGGCCTCGGCGCTGGCGGGCGCGGCGGTGCTTCTGGCCGCCGATATCGTGGCACGTCTGGCGCTGACCTCGGCGGAATTGCCGATAGGTGTCGTGACCGCGACACTGGGCGCGCCGCTGTTTATTATTTTACTGGTGAAATCTTCGCGCTAGCTTCGGCTGGTTATTCTGGATCCACAACAGCATCCACAAAGGAAATAGCATGAACATTTATGAGACTGAACTGGTTACGCTCGATGGAGAAAAAACCACGCTGTCACAGTGGCAGGGCAAGGTTCTGCTGGTGGTCAATGTGGCCTCTAAATGTGGTCTGACGCCGCAATATGAAGAGCTGGAAAACCTGCAGAAAGCCTGGCAGGATCAGGGCTTCAGCGTACTCGGTTTCCCCTGCAATCAGTTTCTGGAGCAGGAGCCGGGCAGCAGTGAGGAGATCAAAACCTTCTGCAGCACGACCTATGGCGTCACGTTCCCGATGTTTGCCAAAACCGAGGTCAACGGCGAAGGTCGTCATCCACTCTATGCGCAGATGATCGCGGCCCGTCCTGACGCGGTGCGTCCGGAAGGCAGCGGCTTTTACGAGCGTATGGAGAGTAAAGGCCGCGCGCCGAAAGCGCAGGGCGACATTCTGTGGAATTTCGAAAAATTCCTGATTGGCCGTGACGGCAGCGTGATCCAGCGTTTTGCACCTGATATGACGCCGGAAGATCCAATCATTCTGGAAACCATTAAGCAGGCGCTGGCAAAATAGATGCTGTTACGCCTGCATCAGGCTGCTGTTCCCGGGCGGCTGCTGCCAATGAACGGTGAACTTGCCGCCGGTCAGCTGCTGCACGTGGCAGGCCCGAATGGCGCAGGTAAAAGCACCTTACTGAGTGTGATTGCGGGTCTGCAACCCGCCTCAGGGAGGGTGCTGCTGGATGAAAAGCCGCTGATTGACTGGCGCGGCGCGGCGCTCTCCAGGGTTCGGGGCTGGCTGCCCCAGCAGCAGGCGCCGCTGAGCCAGATGCCGGTCTGGCACTATTTACGTCTGCATCTGAAGCAGGCGGGGTCGCAGTCCGATGTCCGGCTCAGTACGCTGCTGCAACAGCTGCAGCTGCAGGATAAATTAACCCGTTCCCT
Organism: Pantoea sp. MT58; assembly: GCF_014495885.1. Classification (NCBI taxonomy): domain Bacteria; kingdom Pseudomonadati; phylum Pseudomonadota; class Gammaproteobacteria; order Enterobacterales; family Erwiniaceae; genus Pantoea; species Pantoea sp. MT58. The sequence continues at coordinate 2,309,790 of NZ_CP061083.1, read as the reverse complement.
GACCAGACTCTCCGGCGGTGAATGGCAGCGCGTCAGGCTGGCGGCAGTCTGTGCGCAGATTGATCCTCTCATCAATCCCCACGGGCGATTGTTAATTCTTGATGAGCCAATGACGGCGCTGGATATCGGCCAGCAGAAAGCGGCAGACGATCTGATTGCGGCGCTGTGCGCGGCAGGTATCAGCGTTATCGCCAGTAGTCACGACCTCAATCACAGCCTGCAACACGCCGATCGGGTCTGGCTGATGAACAGGGGACAGGTGGTTGCGCAGGGCGAACCGGCAAAGGTCCTGACGCCGCAGCGCCTGACTCCGCTTTACCAGATAACTTTCCGGCAGATTCAACTCGAAGGACGCACGCTACTGACCGTCCTGCCCTGACACTTGCTACATGGCGGGCTTTACCGCTACATTAAGCCGGTTGTAACTTCTGATAAGGACATTTGGCGATGCGCCTGGGTTTGCTGATTTTAGTTCTGCTGCTGACGGGATGCAGTCATCACGCTCCGCCGATTAATGGCCGTCTTTCCGATTCGATCACTGTGATAGCGGAACTGAACGATCAGCTCGGTCACTGGCGTGGCACGCCTTATCGCTATGGCGGCATGAGTCGTAACGGCGTTGACTGCTCTGGCTTTGTCTATCTGACCTTCCGCGACAAATTTTCGCTACAGCTGCCGCGCACCACCTCAGCCCAAAGCGATATTGGCACCCGAATCAGTAAAGATGAACTGTTGCCAGGCGATCTGGTCTTTTTCAAAACCGGACGTGGCGAAAATGGCCTGCATGTGGGTATTTATGACACCGATAATGCCTTCATCCACGCGTCAACCAGCCAGGGCGTAGTCCGCTCTTCGCTCGACAATGTCTACTGGCGGAAAGTGTTCTGGCAGGCGCGCCGTATTTAAACGCCGTTCGCCAAATCTGACTTAAGTCCAATTTTAAATAGAGCCGAAACAGAGAGTAAAAGCTTTATTTTAAATGACAGTTATTGACTGTGGGTTTTAATAACCAGAATAAATGCTTTTTTAATTCCACTAATAAGCGGTATTTTATCGCTATTATTTGGCTTAAGCGTGACTGCCTGTTGTCAAACGGCGATGGAAGGGCAAAGAAGTTCGTCTCTTCAATGATTTGGCACTATTGCCTGTACCCAACCATTACTATACGATATCTCCATCGCCGCTTATTCTGGCATCAAAATGAAAATTCATCTCTCGGCCGACTATCAGTCGGAAATCTGGTTCTATCCTGTCTGTGATGTTCACGGACGGTTGACCGCTGTCGAGCTGGTAACGCAGTTGGTGCATGAAAGTGCTCCCATCACTCTGCCGCAGGATCTGTTGCTGCCGCAGCTTGATGAGTCGCAGCAGCTGCGCCTTCTGCAAAGTCAGATTGGATTGCTGGAGCAGAATCGCGCGTTATTTGAAGCGCATTCTGTGTCAGCACTTATCCGTATTGATGAAGGGATGGCCCGGACACTGCTGGCCAGTGAATTAGTTATGCGGAAAATAAAGCAGCTGCCGTTCATTCTGTTGAATATCACTGAAACGTTTCCGCAACTGAAACTGGGCAAAAATAATCCCTTACTGGCTGACCTGCACGCTGAATTTAATTTAGCACTTTCACATTTCGGCGCGGGTAAGACACCCTCTAATGCAGTCTACGATAATTTATTCAGTTGTATCTGTCTGGATAAAGAGTTTATTCATTCGCTGGCAAAACGCGCGTCATTCGTGCCGTTTATTCAGAGCATTATCGATAATTTTCGCGCCCATTGTGACCGACTCATTATTTGTGGCATTGACGATGAAGTGTTGTTCGATAAAGTCAGCCAGCTGAACGGTGTCGACTTCCAGGGTGCGCTCTTCCCGGTAGTAAAATCGGATGCACTGCGTTCACTGCTCTGCGCCGATGATCGTATGCCATCTTCTCAGCATCCTGGTTGATACCCTCTTTTAATCCCCGCTATCAGCGTTACACTAGAGGACTCATCTACGTACCGCTGAGCAGCGCATGGGAGAAATAATGTCTTCTGGTAAGGCCACTTTTGACAACACCTGGTTTCGGGAACTGACAGGGTGTTACACCGCGCTAAACCCCACACCGCTGACAGGCGGACGCCTGCTGTATCACAACGCACCGCTTGCAACCTCAATGGGTCTGGATCCCGAACTCTTTGCCGGTAACGGTCATGACGTCTGGCACGGCGCAGCCCTGTTACCCGGCATGCAGCCGCTGGCGCAGGTCTACAGTGGCCATCAGTTTGGCGTCTGGGCGGGCCAGCTTGGCGACGGGCGCGGCATTCTGCTGGGTGAGCAGCGCCTTGAGGATGGCAGTAAACTTGACTGGCATCTCAAGGGCGCAGGCCTGACGCCATACTCAAGGATGGGGGATGGTCGCGCTGTAATCCGTTCCAGCGTGCGAGAGTTCCTCGCCTCAGAGGCGCTGCACCATCTTGGCATTCCCACCACGCGAGCATTGACCCTGTCGATAGGCGATGAGCCGGTCTACCGCGAAACCACCGAACGTGGCGCAATGCTGATGCGTATCTCACCGAGCCATCTGCGGTTCGGGCATTTCGAGCATTTCTTTTATAGTCAGCAGCAGGAGAAAGTGCAGCAGCTGGCCGACTACGCGATTCGTCATCACTGGCCGCATCTGGAAGCGGAAGCGGACCGCTATCAGCAATGGTTTACCGACATTGTGTTACGTACCGCGCGGCTGATTGCCCTGTGGCAGAGCGTGGGCTTTGCGCATGGGGTGATGAACACCGACAACATGTCGATTCTTGGCCTGACCATCGACTATGGCCCCTTTGGTTTTCTGGATGATTATCAGCCTGACTTCATCTGCAATCACAGCGACTATCAGGGTCGCTACAGCTTTGAAAATCAGCCGATGATTGGCCTGTGGAATCTTAACCGGCTGGCGCACGCGCTTTCGGGTCTGCTGACCACGGAGCAGTTGCGGACGGCACTGAGCGCCTATGAACCTGAACTTATGCGGGTCTGGGGCGAGCGGATGCGGGCGAAGCTCGGTCTGTTGACACAGCAGAGCAACGATAATGAGATTCTGACCGATCTGCTGGCCCTGATGACCCAGGAGCACAGCGATTACACGCTGACGTTCCTGCTGCTAAGTGAGACTCAACAGGCTGAAAGCCGCTCACCGTTGCGCGATGAGTTTATCGATCGTGAGGCGTTTGATGGCTGGTATCAGCGCTATCGCAGCCGTCTGATGGACGAGCAGGTCAGTGATACGGAACGTCAGGCAGTGATGAAGGCCGCTAATCCGGCGGTGATTCTGCGCAACTATCTGGCACAGCAGGCGATTGAAGAGGCGGAGCGGGGCGAGCAGGGTGCGCTGGCACGCCTGCATCAGGCGTTACAGCAGCCCTTTAGCGATGAGACGGCCGCTGAATATCGTCAGCGGCCGCCAGACTGGGGCAAAACGTTAGAGGTGAGCTGCTCCAGCTAACTGAAAATCAGAGGCGATGAGAAACCGCCTCGGCCAGCAGGGCGAGCACTTTTTCGCTCTCCTGCCAGCCGAGGCAGGGATCGGTAATCGACTTGCCGTAAACCAGCGGTTCGCCGCTCACCACTTTCTGATTGCCCTCTTCCAGGAAGCTCTCAATCATCACACCGGCAACAGCCCGCGATCCTGCTTTAATCTGCTCCGCTACCTCTGCCGCCACATCCATCTGACGACGATGCTGCTTCAGGCAGTTGCCGTGACTGAAGTCGATTACCAGCTGCTCTGGCAGATTAAAGGCAGACAGACTCTCCGCCGCTGCAGCGACATCACTGGCATGATAGTTAGGCTGCTTGCCACCACGCAGGATCACATGTCCATGCGGGTTGCCGCTGGTCTGATAGATCGTCATCTGCCCCAGCTTGTCCGGCGACAGGAACATATGGCTGGCGCGTGCGGCGCGAATCGCATCCACGGCAATCTGAACGTTACCGTCGGTGCCGTTTTTAAAGCCGACCGGGCAGGAGAGGGCCGACGCCATTTCACGGTGGATCTGGCTTTCGGTGGTGCGTGCGCCAATCGCTCCCCAGCTGATCAGGTCGGCAATAAACTGGCCGATCACCATATCCAGAAACTCTGTGGCGGTAGGCAATCCCAGCGTGTTGATATCAATCAGCAGTTTGCGGGCGATACCAATGCCCCGGTTTACATCGTAGCTGCCATCCAGGTTCGGATCAGAGATTAAGCCTTTCCAGCCCACCACGGTGCGCGGCTTCTCGAAGTAGGCGCGCATCACAATCTCCAGCCGATCGTCATAGCGGCTGCGCAATGCGTTCAGACGCTCTGCATACTCCAGGGCTGCTTTCGGGTCGTGCAGTGAGCAGGGGCCAATCACCACCAGCAGGCGGGGATCTTCACCGGTCAGAATACGGGCTATACGTTTACGGGCAGCCGTGACATTGTCGGCAATGGCCGGGGAAACGGGATGGTCAGCCGCCAGGCTGGCGGGGGTAATCAGACTACCAATGCGTGCGGTACGCAGTTCGTCGGTTTTGTTCATGAGTTTCTCGAAAACGGTTCTTCGCAGCGGTGAAATACCGGGAAGTGATGGTGGTCACAATAAACCATTAGCCTGCGAATTCAACCCGGGATTTGATAATGAAATCAAAAGCGACGGCAGCATCGCTTTACAACTCAGCATCGATAACACTCTCAGTACATGCGGCGCGTCAGACCCATGATGTCGAGAATTTTGGTGGCAATCTCTTCCACCGAGTAGTTGGTGCTGTTGAGATAGCGGATCTGATGGGTGCGAAACAGCGCTTCTACTTCGCCCACTTCCAGTCGGCACTGACGCATTGAGGCGTAACGGGTATTTTCCGCCCGCTCCTGACGTATCGCCGCCAGGCGTTCCGGATCGATAGTCAGCCCGAACAGTTTATTCTGATGCGCGCGCAGCGCGGGCGGCAGTTTGAGGTTATCCATGTCATCTGCGATGAACGGGTAGTTGGCGGCGCGCACACCAAATTGCATCGCCAGATAGAGGCTGGTGGGAGTTTTACCACAGCGCGAGACACCCAACAGAATAACCTGCGCATCCTCGAGTCCGCGCAGCGAGATACCGTCATCATGCGCCAGTGCGTAATCGATCGCCGCAATACGCGCATCATATTTACCCAGATTACTGGCATCCAGTCCGTGAGTACGGTGAGCAACCGGTGCGGGGGACAAACCCAGCTCCTGCTGCAGCGGTGCCACCAGCGCCTGCACGATATCCTGACAAAAGCCGTCGCTCTGCACGATGATGTCGCGCACTTCCGGGGTGACGATCGAGAAAAACACCAGTGGCCGCACACCGCTCTGCTGATAAAGGGCGTTAATCTGGGCTTTAACCGCCAGCGCACGCTGGACATTTTCTACGAAGGGCAGCGTCAGACTGGTGATATTAACCGGAAATTGTGACAGCACCGCATGACCCAGTACTTCAGCCGTAATGGCCGTACCATCGGAGATATAAAAAACGCTTCTGTCAGTTGTCATAACGTAATCAGCCTCAGACAAGAGTGAGCCGTTAGCATGAGCCATGCGCTTAAATAATTCATCTCTGATTTTAGTTTCTGTAATGCCTGTCCGGATTTTTTGTCTGCTGTTTCATCAGGATAATTAAAAACTAACCGCGGTTTCGCTTCACCGGGATGCTTTAAACCCTTATTACGCTGCAAATAGTCACGCAACTGTTGCGCAACAAAACAGAGGGATTAAATGGCTGAAAATCTGTCATTTCCTGCTGCATCAATCATTTAGCGAAAAATAGCGTCATTGCGCAACAGCAAAAAATTTCGCTCACAATTCTGAAACTGTTGCTGAAATTCTGCTTTAACGATTCAACACATCGTTATTGAGGGGGTGATATGCCAGGCTGAAAAGAGATAACTCCCTGTGTCCATTCATTGTTAATTGATAAAGGATAAGCGCAATGTCCATTAATGGCGAACAGCCACTCGTGCTCTGGTATAACCAGCTTGGTATGCATGATGTTGATCGGGTAGGCGGTAAGAATGCCTCTCTGGGTGAAATGATTACTAATCTCTCTTCGCTGGGTGTTTCTGTACCCAATGGATTCGCGACGACATCCTATGCCTTTAACCTGTTTCTTGATCAAAGCGGGCTCAATCAGCGAATTTACGCGCTGCTGGACGAGACCGATATTGATGATGTGAATGCGCTGGCATCAGCGGGTAAGCAGATTCGTCAGTGGGTGGTGGAGACCCCTTTTCTGCCGGAACTGGAGTCCGCCATTCTGGATGCCTATCAGCAACTTTCTGCCGATGATGAGGCCGCGTCGTTTGCTGTCCGCTCCTCGGCCACCGCGGAAGATATGCCCGATGCCTCCTTTGCTGGTCAGCAGGAAACCTTCCTGAATGTGCAGGGTATCGACGCCGTGATGGTGGCGGTGAAGCATGTCTTTGCTTCGCTGTTTAATGACCGCGCTATCTCTTACCGCGTGCACCAGGGCTATGATCACCGTGGCGTGGCGCTCTCTGCGGGTATTCAGCGCATGGTGCGCTCTGACCTGGCCTCTTCAGGTGTGATGTTCACCATTGATACGGAGTCTGGCTTTGATCAGGTGGTCTTTATTACTGCTGCGCTGGGACTGGGTGAAATGGTGGTGCAGGGTGCCGTTAACCCGGACGAATTCTACGTCCACAAGCCCACGCTGGCAGCGGATCGTCCCGCTATCGTGCGCCGCAATATGGGGTCGAAAAAGGTTCGCATGGTCTATGCCGATTCTCAGGCGCATGGCGAGCAGGTTCAGATCGAAGATGTGCCTGAAGCCGAACGCGATCGTTTTTGCTTAAGTGATGAGGAAGTGCAGGCCCTGGCTAAACAGGCTGTCTTAATTGAACAGCATTATCAGCGTCCGATGGATATTGAGTGGGCCAAAGATGGGCACACCGGTAAGTTGTTCATCGTTCAGGCGCGTCCTGAAACTGTGCGCTCAAATGGTCAGGTCATGGAACGTTATACGCTGCAGGGTCAGGGCAGCGTGGTGGTGGAAGGCCGTGCTATCGGTCATCGTATTGGCGCAGGCGTGGTGAAGGTCATCCACGATATCAGCGAAATGCACCGCATTGAAAAAGGTGATGTGCTGGTGACGGATATGACCGATCCGGACTGGGAACCGATCATGAAAAAGGCGTCAGCGATTGTCACTAACCGTGGCGGACGAACCTGTCATGCGGCAATCATCGCGCGTGAACTGGGTATCCCTGCTGTCGTTGGCTGTGGCGATGCAACCGATCGTTTGAAGGAGGGTCATCAGGTCACGGTTTCCTGTGCTGAGGGCGACACCGGCTACGTCTACGATCAGCTGCTTGATTTTGATGTCACCAGTTCTCAGGTCGATTCGCTGCCTGAACTGCCGCTGAAAATTATGATGAATGTGGGCAACCCCGATCGTGCCTTTGATTTCGCCTGTCTGCCTAACGAAGGTGTCGGTCTGGCGCGTCTGGAATTTATCATTAACCGTATGATTGGCGTCCACCCTAAAGCGCTACTGGAATTCGATCAACAGACACCGGAACTGCAGCAGCAGATCCGTAAAATGATGAAAGGATTTGATAATCCGGTCGAGTTTTACATTGGCCGCCTGACTGAAGGAATTGCCACACTTGGCGCGGCATTTGCACCGAAACGTGTAATTGTCCGACTTTCCGACTTCAAAACGAACGAATATGCCAATCTCGTGGGCGGTGAGCGCTACGAGCCTGAAGAAGAAAACCCGATGCTGGGGTTTCGTGGTGCAGGTCGCTACGTAGCGGACAGCTTCCGGGATTGTTTCGCGCTTGAGTGTGAAGCGGTGAAGCGTGTTCGCAATGAGATGGGCCTTACGAACGTTGAGATCATGGTTCCGTTTGTCCGTACCGTGGATCAGGCGCAGGCGGTGGTGGAAGAGCTGGCACGTCAGGGACTGAAGCGCGGCGAAAACGGACTGAAAATCATTATGATGTGCGAGATTCCGTCCAATGCGCTACTGGCGGATCAGTTCCTGCAGCACTTTGATGGCTTCTCAATTGGATCTAACGACATGACCCAGCTGACGCTGGGGCTGGACCGCGACTCCGGCGTTGTCTCTGCACTGTTTGACGAGCGTAATGAAGCCGTGAAAGCGCTGCTTTCCATGGCGATCAAAGCGGCCAAAAAACAGGGTAAATATGTCGGAATCTGTGGGCAGGGACCGTCCGACCATCAGGATTTTGCCGCATGGCTGATGGAAGAGGGCATCGACAGCCTGTCGCTGAACCCGGATACCGTAGTGGAAACCTGGGTGAGTCTGGCGCAGTTAAATAAAACCGCCTGATCCCCGGTTGTAGCAAGCATAAAGGCCCGCATTGCGGGCCTTTTCTATTTATAGCTGGCTTATTTCAGGCAAAAAAAAGCCCATCACAGGGGATGGGCAAAGACTACACACAGCAATTCTTTACTCTACTCAGGGGAATAAGTTTGTCTGAAAATCATCAGGTTGATTTCGAACATAGGAAACATGTTATTCATACGGCTGGCTGTCGTCTTTAAGAATCCTCTTATTAGTTTAAAGCCGATAATCTTTTGTCATCTTTACCTGGTCATTTGGCTTAAGAAACAGTGCAGAAAGTAATCTTTTTTAGCCCTGAATGGTCGTTTTTAGGTCAAAGATGGCTTTTTTATTAAAAATCGCTAATGAAAAACAGAATTTATCTGAATGATGAAGAGAGGTGCGGTTAATCATCATTAACCGCACTAATCAATGTACATCAGGGGGATTGGCGCAAAGTGCCATTGCACCGCATTATACAGCTGGTGGGGTACCCTCGTGATCGGCCAGTGCATCAGCCGAGGCCATCGGGTCTTTATCCGGGGCGGGCGCTTCATGTACCCAGACCGAAACCAGACGGTAGGAAACCGCCAGAACCACCGGGCCGATAAACAGACCAATCATGCCGAACGCGAACAGGCCACCAATCACGCCTGAGAGGATCAGAATCATCGGCAGGTCTGCACCCATACGGATTAACATCGGGCGCAGAACGTTATCCATCGTGCCGACCACACAGCTCCAGACCAGCAGCACGGTGCCCCAGGTGGTATCGCCGCTCCAGTAGAGATAGATGATGGCAGGAACCAGCACCAGCAGTGGACCGAGCTGTACCAGGCAGCAGAGGATCATCAGTACCGTTAACAGCGTGGCATAAGGAATACCGGAAATCGCCAGACCGATGCCGCCCAGCACACCCTGCACCAGCGCCGTCACCACCACACCCAGCGCTACGGCACGAATGGACTGTGCCGCCAGCAGCACCGCAGCATCACCGCGTCGTCCCGCCATGCGAAACGCGAAGTGACGGATGCCCTGGGCAGCCTGTTCGCCACGCCAGTAAAGCAGCACGCTGAACAGTAACATCACGCCCAGATGGATCATAAAGCGCCCGAAATGACCGGCCTGAGCCACAAAAAAGCCTGTGGTGCGGCCGATGTAAGGCTGTATTTTCGCCATCACGCCGGCACCGCCACTCGCCACCAGCGTGTCATAACTGACATACAGCTTTTTACCCACCATCGGGATTTCCCTGAGCCACGTCAGTTTCGGCATCGTGTGGCCCTGGGTCACCCAGGCAATCACAGGCGCACTGTTATCGATCAGGCTGCTGACCAGCAGGGCGATGGGAATAATAAACAGTAAGAGCAGCAGCAGTGTCATGACGATCACCGCGAGTGAACGGCGTCCCCATAACAGTCGCTGGAATTTCAGCATCAATGGCCAGGTGGCAATCACTACCATGCTGGCCCAGGCAAAGCCCAGAATAAACGGCTGCACCACCCATAAACAGGCGACGATCAGCAGCAGAATGAACATCAGGGTGAAGAGTATTTGCGGTAAATCCATATCCCGGTACTGGCTTTTCATCATTGACTCATAACCTCGTCTTAATCCTTCATTTTCGGGCATTCGGATGCCCGTTTTTATCATGATCTATTTGCCAGGGATTAAACAGCGTCGTGGTGAAAGGTTTTTGCCTTTTCTGAAAAAAGGGCAGACGCAGGAAAAATATGATAAAACGAGAAATCGCTAACGTATAAACGCAAACGTTTACAACACCTTCGGTCAGACAATCATGATCCCACAGATTTCGCAGGCGCCGGGCCTCGTTCAACTGGTGCTGACGTTCCTTGAGTCACTGAAAGAGCAGGGTTTTACCGGTGACATGGCAACCAGCTATGCCGATCGTCTTTCACTCTCTACCGATAACAGCATCTATCAGTTGCTGCCCGACGCGGCGCTCTTTCCACGTTCAACCGCCGATGTTGCACTGCTCGCCCGCGTGGCCGGCGAAGCGCGCTTTGCCAGTCTGGTTTTTACCCCACGTGGCGGCGGCACTGGCACCAACGGGCAGTCGCTGAATCATGGGATTGTGGTGGATATGTCGCGCTACATGAACCGCATCCTGGAGATTAATACGGATGAGGGCTGGGTGCGGGTTGAAGCCGGGGTGATTAAAGATCAGCTGAATGCCTGGCTGAAACCATTTGGCTTTTTCTTCTCGCCAGAATTATCGACCAGTAACCGTGCGACACTGGGCGGAATGATCAATACCGATGCGTCTGGTCAGGGCTCGCTGGTTTACGGCAAAACGTCGGATCACGTTCTGGGCTTGCGGGCTGTGTTGCTGGGCGGCGATATGCTTGATACGCGGCCCATGGCGACGGCGCTGGCAGAAACACTGGCACAGACGGCCACCCCGGAAGGGCGGATCTATCAGCAGGTGCTGACGCGTTGCCGCGAGCATCGTGCGCTGATTCTGGAAAAGTTTCCAAAGCTGAATCGGTTCCTGACCGGCTATGATCTGCGCCACGTTTTCAGTGACGATATGCAGACCTTTGACCTGACACGCCTGTTGTGCGGCGCTGAAGGAACGCTGGCCTTTATCACCGAAGCGCGACTCGATATCACCCCGCTGCCAAAAGTGCGGCGGCTGGTGAACATTAAATATGACTCTTTTGACTCGGCCCTGCGCAACGCGCCATTGATGGTGGAAGCGCAGGCGCTCTCAGTCGAGACTGTTGACTCTAAAGTACTGAATCTGGCACGTGAAGATATCGTCTGGCACTCGGTGAGTGAATTAATTACTGACGTACCCGACAAAGCGATGCTGGGTCTCAATATTGTTGAATTTGCCGGTGACAACGCAGCGCTGATCGATCAGCAGATTGAACAACTTTGCGCCCGCCTTGACGCGCTGATGGCGCAGCAGCAGGGAGGCGTCATTGGCTATCAGTTCTGTAACGATCTGGATGGCATTGAGCGCATTTATAACATGCGTAAAAAAGCGGTGGGTCTGCTGGGGAATGCCAAAGGCCGCGCTAAGCCGATTCCGTTTGTGGAAGACACTGCCGTTCCGCCGGAAAAACTGGCGGACTATATTGTCGAATTTCGCGCCCTGCTTGATAGCCACGGTTTGAGTTACGGCATGTTTGGTCACGTCGATGCAGGCGTCCTGCACGTGCGTCCGGCGCTGGATATGTGCGATCCGCAGCAGGAGATGATGATGAAACAGATCTCCGACGATGTGGTGGCACTGACTGCGCGCTACGGCGGCCTGCTGTGGGGCGAACATGGCAAAGGTTTCCGCGCCCAGTATAGTCCGGCATTCTTTGGCGAGACGCTGTTTAACGAACTGCGCCGCATCAAAGCCGCCTTTGACCCGTTAAACCGTCTTAACCCAGGCAAAATCTGCACGCCCTTTAACCGTAACGACGAGATGATGCAGGTGGATGCAGTGAAGCGCGGCACCTTTGATCGGCAGATTCCGGTCACGGTGCGCGATGAATGGCGTGGGGCGATGGAGTGTAACGGCAACGGCTTGTGTTTTAACTTTGATGTTCGCAGCCCGATGTGTCCCTCCATGAAGATTACCCGCAACCGCATTCACTCTCCTAAGGGACGGGCGACGCTGACGCGGGAATGGCTGCGGCTGCTGGCTGAACAGGGTGTCGATCCCCTTGTACTGGAAAAGCAGCTGCCGGAAAACACGCTGTCGCTGCGCGGCTTGATTACCCGCACACGCAACAGCTGGCACGCCAGCAAAGGGGAGTATGACTTCTCTCACGAGGTAAAGGAGGCGATGTCGGGCTGCCTGGCCTGTAAGGCCTGCTCGACCCAGTGTCCGATCAAAATTGACGTACCCGCGTTCCGTTCGCGCTTCCTCCAGCTTTACCACACCCGCTATTTGCGTCCGGTCAGCGATCATCTGGTGGCGGCGGTTGAAAGCTATGCACCACTGATGGCGAAAGCGCCGAAGGTGTTCAATTTCTTCCTGCGTCAGCCCTGGGTGAAAGAGTTAAGTAAAACGCATATCGGCATGGTCGATCTGCCTCTGCTCTCGGCGCCAAATCTGAAACAGCAGCTCAGCGGTCATCCCGCCATGAACATGACGCTGGAACAGCTGGAAGCGTTGCCAGCTGCCGATCGCGCTAACTGTGTGCTGGTGGTGCAGGATCCGTTTACCAGCTTTTATGAAGCCCAGTTGGTAAATGATTTTGTCAGGCTGATTGAGAAGCTGGGCTACCGTCCGGTACTGCTGCCATTCTTGCCTAACGGCAAAGCGCAGCATGTGAAAGGTTTCCTGCAGCGTTTTGCACGCACGGCAGCTCGCACCGCCGATTTTCTTAATCGGGTAGCAAAACTGGAACTGCCTATGGTGGGTGTGGATCCCGCTACCGTGCTCTGCTATCGCGATGAGTATCGTCAGACGCTGGGTGAGTCGCGCGGCGACTTCAGCGTATTGCTGGTGCATGAGTGGTTAGCGCGTGCGCTGTCAGAACGTGACGTGCAGGCAACAGGCGGGGAATCCTGGTATCTCTTCGCGCACTGCACTGAGGTGACCGCGCAGCCCTCCACACCGAATGAGTGGCAGGGGATCTTTGCCCGGTTTGGTGCAAAGCTGGAAAACATCAATGTCGGCTGCTGCGGCATGGCGGGCACCTACGGCCACGAAAGTAAAAACCTCGAAAATTCGCTGGGAATCTATGCACTCTCCTGGCATCCACAGCTTCAGCGACTGCCTCGTCAGCGCTGCCTGGCCACGGGTTATTCATGCCGTAGTCAGGTCAAGCGTGTAGAAGGCAATGGCATGCGCCATCCGCTTCAGGCATTGTTAGAGATAATGTAAAAAAATTGTGCGCGACGTCACGCCGTGGCTGGATTAGAATATCCAGCCTGCGTGACGCATAAAGTCACTTTGCAGCACGGTGGCTTTGTTCCATTCTCCGACCATGGCCAGTTGATGGCAGAGTCGGGTCAGGGACAATCGCGCCAGTTGATAAGCCTGAAGGCGAAACAGGCGATCGCGATCGTTGTTTCCCATCTCCTGCAGCAGTCGGTGATGCAGTTTACCCATGGCGTGCAGGTAACTCTGATCGTCACCGTTCATCTGGCAGATTTCTGCCATATCCTGACAGGCATCATTGAACTGACGTAGCTGATGGATCGTGCAGTCGGCCCGGTCAAGTTTTGCCTGTGCCATATAAAAGTCGACGGTGATATCCCGCATCGAAAACTGGTATTCGTCGATTTTATGCTGCAGCCAGGCTGAGACAGAAAGGGTCATCGCGTCGCCCTGAATGTTAATGATAATAATTATCATATTCATCCCGGCCGTGATTGCAACGGGTGGGCAGAAAAATTTATCGATTTATCCTGCCTGTCGGTATAATCGGAAATAACAATCTGTTTACATCAAAGAAAGGCGTAACCTATCAATAAGCACTTTGATCAAAAATGGTTTTTTTAAAAAGAGTGATTTATTAATAGGTTATCACCCGCTTATTGACGCTGATTCTCTTACCGCAGGGTGAGCGGGAGCAGCTATGCTTAATAAATAAGCAGATAAAACAGCACTAGATGATTATCCCTGCAAAACAAGAGGTTGAAGTGATTGTACAGATCACTACCATAGGGGGATAGCCTGAAAAGGTCCGGACTCAAGAGGTATCAACATGGCATCCGTTAATACAGACTCTTTCTCACCCGACGATTTTGTCTGGAAAGGGTTGACGCTGACTGAAACCGCAGCACAACAAATTCTCAATCTGGCGGCTCAGGATCCTGAAGTCAAGGGTCTGCGGCTTGGCGTGAAACAATCCGGTTGCGCCGGGTTTGGCTACGTCATGGATCTGGTTAAAGAGCCTGTCGAAGACGATTTGCAGTTCTCATTCCACGGCGCAACGCTGTTTGTGCCGCTTCAGGCGATGCCATTCGTTGATGGCACCGAGCTGGATTACGTTCGCGAAGGCCTGAATCAGATTTTTAAATTCAATAACCCTAAAGCTCAGCACGCCTGCGGGTGCGGTGAAAGCTTTGGCGTCGAGTAAGTGAAATATGTCACGACACAGCGAAACATCTGACGATGTACAAATCTGGGAAGGCAAGCTCAACTATAAAGAGGGCTTCTTTACCCAACTGCAGACCGAAGAATTTGCCAACGGCATCAATGAAGATGTGGTGAGGGCGATCTCGGCCAAGCGTAACGAGCCAGAGTGGATGCTGGAGTTTCGTCTTAAGGCTTTTCGTGCCTGGCTTGAAATGGAAGAGCCACACTGGCTGAAAGCCCACTACGAAAAACTCGACTACCAGGATTACAGCTACTACTCCGCGCCCTCCTGCGGCAACTGCGATGACAGCTGTGCTTCCGAGCCGGGTGCCATGCAGGCTTCAGGCAGCGCGCCAGCCAGCGACTATCTGACGCAGGAAGTGGAAAATGCGTTTAATCAGCTGGGTGTACCGGTACGTGAAGGCCGTGAAGTGGCGGTTGACGCCATTTTCGACTCCGTGTCGGTCGCGACCACCTATCGTGGCAAGCTGGCGGAGCAGGGGATTATCTTCTGTTCATTCGGCGAAGCCATTCAGGAACATCCTGAGCTGGTGAAGCAGTACCTCGGCACGGTGGTTCCGGCGAATGATAACTTCTTTGCTGCGCTGAACTCAGCGGTCGCCTCAGACGGCACCTTCGTCTACATCCCGAAAGGGGTGCGTTGCCCGATGGAGCTGTCGACCTATTTCCGTATTAACGCGGCGAAAACCGGTCAGTTCGAGCGCACCATCCTCATTGCCGATGAAGACAGCTACGTCAGCTACATTGAAGGCTGTTCCGCGCCAGTACGTGATACTTACCAGCTGCACGCGGCCGTGGTGGAAGTGATTATCCATAAAAATGCTGAAGTGAAATATTCGACCGTTCAGAACTGGTTCCCTGGCGGCGAAGGTGAGGGCGGTATCCTTAACTTCGTGACCAAGCGTGCGCTGTGTGAAGGTGACCACAGCAAAATGTCCTGGACGCAGTCTGAAACCGGTTCTGCTATCACCTGGAAGTATCCGAGCTGCATTCTGCGCGGGGACTACTCGGTAGGCGAATTCTATTCAGTGGCATTGACCAGCGGTCGTCAGCAGGCCGACACCGGCACCAAGATGATCCACATTGGTAAAAACACCAAATCGACCATTATCTCTAAGGGGATCTCGGCCGGTAAAAGTCAGAACACCTATCGCGGGCTGGTGAAGATCATGCCAACCGCCACCAATGCCCGTAACTTTACGCAGTGTGACTCGATGCTGATCGGTCCGGATTGCGGTGCGCATACTTTCCCGTATGTCGAAACCCGCAACAATACCGCCCAGCTGGAGCATGAAGCTACTACCTCACGTATCGGCGAAGATCAGATGTTCTACTGTCTGCAACGCGGTATCAGTGAAGAAGATGCGATCTCGATGATCGTGAACGGCTTCTGTAAAGACGTATTCTCGGAGTTGCCACTGGAATTTGCCGTGGAAGCCCAGAAATTGTTAGCCATCAGCCTTGAGCACAGTGTGGGCTGATGCCGTCACACGCCTTGCCGGAAGCAATGTGAAGGAATAAGAATGTTAAGCATTAAAGATTTGCAGGTCAGTGTTGAAGATAAAGCCATTCTGCGTGGCCTGAATCTCGAAATTAAACCAGGCGAAGTGCATGCCATCATGGGCCCGAACGGCTCAGGTAAAAGTACGCTGTCGGCTACGCTGGCAGGCCGCGAAGATTATGAAGTCACGGGCGGTTCGGTGACCTTCAAAGGCAAAGATTTGCTGGAACTGGCGCCTGAAGAGCGTGCCGGTGAAGGTATCTTTATGGCCTTCCAGTATCCGGTAGAGATTCCGGGCGTCAGCAACCAGTTTTTCCTGCAAACCTCGGTCAACGCGGTGCGCAAATATCGTCAGCAGGAAGAGCTGGATCGCTTCGATTTCCAGGACTTCATTGAAGAGAAAATTCAGCTGCTGAAGATGCCGGAAGATTTGCTGACCCGTTCAGTTAACGTCGGCTTCTCCGGTGGTGAGAAGAAGCGTAACGATATTCTGCAGATGGCAGCGCTGGAACCTGAGCTCTGCATCCTGGATGAGACCGACTCCGGTCTGGATATTGATGCCCTGAAAATAGTTGCGAATGGCGTGAACAGCCTGCGCGACGAGAAGCGCGCCTTTATCATCGTGACGCACTACCAGCGTATTCTGGACTACATCAAGCCAGACTTCGTTCATGTGCTGTATCAGGGCAAAATCGTGAAATCTGGCGACTTCTCGCTGGTGAAACAGCTGGAGGAGCAAGGTTATGGCTGGCTTACCGACGAAGAGTGATTCTGCGCTGCAACAGTGGCATCACCTGTTTGAATCGCGTGGCGACGTGCGTTCTCTGCAGGCTCAGCAGCACTGGCAGCAACTGATGCGCGTTGGCCTGCCAACCCGCAAGCATGAAAACTGGAAGTACACGCCGCTGGACACGCTGTTGTCCCAGCAGTTTGTGCTGCCCGATGCGCCTCAGACCCTGAGCGCTGAACAGGTTGATGCGCTGGCACTGCCGCTGGATGCGATCCGTCTGGTGTATGTTGACGGTCAGTTTCAGCCTGAATTCAGCAGCCGTGATGTCGAACTGTTTGAGGTTCAGCACTGCGTGGCCGCAGAGCATCGTCCGCTGCCCGCTGCGGTTCAGCCGGAAATTTTCCTGCATCTGACAGAAAGTCTGGCGGAAGAGGTCACGACCCTGCGTCTGGCACGCGGTAAATCCGCTGCGCGTCCGATCTACCTGCTGCATATCACCAGCGGCCAGCAGACGGGCATGAATACGGTTCACTATCGTCATCACCTGCAGCTTGAAGAGAGTGCAGAAGCGGAAGTCATTGAGCACTACGTTTCCCTGGATGAGCGCGCCCATTTCACTGGCACGCGCTTTACCTTTGCGGTCGGCGACAATGCAAAGCTGACCCACACTAAGCTGGCCTTTGAAAGCAGTGCCAGCTACCACTTCGCGCACAACGATCTGGTGATTGGTAACGATGGCCAGGTCAGCAGCACCAGCTTCCTGCTGGGTGCCGGCCTGTCGCGTCACAACACCAGTACGCAGCTGAACGGCGAAAATACCACGCTGGCGATTAACAGTCTGGTGCTGCCGGTGAAACAGGAAGTGGCGGACACCCGCACCTACCTGGAGCACAATAAAGGCCACTGTATGAGCCGCCAGATGCATAAAACCATCGTGCGTGATAAAGGCCGCGCGGTGTTTAATGGTCACATCAAAGTGGCTCAGCATGCGCTGAAAACTGACGGGCAGATGACCAACAACAACCTGTTGCTGGGCAAGCTTTCTGAAGTCGATACCAAACCGCAGCTGGAAATTTATGCGGATGACGTGAAATGCAGCCACGGTGCCACTATTGGTCGCATCGATGATGAGCAGATGTTCTACCTGCGTTCGCGCGGTATTGAACAGGATGCGGCGCAGACCATGATCATTCATGCATTTGCTGCAGAACTGACAGAAACGCTGGAAAACACTGTGATGCGTCAGGCCGTGCTGCAGCGTATTGCTGAACGCTTTCCCGGAGGCGACGTATGATGAACTTCGATCTCCAACGCATCAGGGCTGACTTTCCCATCCTGAAGCGTGAGGTCAACGGTCATCCGCTGGCCTATCTTGACAGTGCAGCCAGCGCACAGCGTCCACTCTCGGTGATTAACGCCGAGAGTCATTTCTACCAGCATGGCTATGCGGCCGTGCATCGCGGCATCCATACGCTGAGCCAGCAGGCAACCAGCGATATGGAGAATGTGCGCGAACAGGCTGCCCGTTTCATCAATGCGCAGTCGCAGGAAGAGATCGTCTTTGTCAAAGGCACCACCGAAGGTATCAATCTGGTGGCGAACACCTGGGGCAGCAGTAACCTCCAGGCGGGCGACAACCTAATCATCACCGAGATGGAGCATCACGCCAATATCGTTCCCTGGCAAATGCTGGCACAGCGTACGGGCGCAGAAGTGCGCGTGCTGCCATTAAATGACAATGGTGAGCTGGCCCTGGAGCATCTGGCGGGTCTGATTGACAGCCGCACCCGGTTACTGGCCGTCACGCACGTTTCAAACGTACTCGGCACCGTTAACCCGGTTAAGGCGATCGTAGCCCAGGCCAAAGCTGCCGGCGTCCTCACGCTGGTGGATGGCGCGCAGGCGGTGATGCATGACAAGGTCGACATGCAGGATATCGGCTGCGACTTCTATGTCTTCTCCAGCCATAAACTCTATGGCCCGAACGGCGTCGGGATTCTTTACGGCCGCAAAGCGCTGCTGGATGAGATGCCACCGTGGGAAGGCGGCGGTTCGATGATCGGTCAGGTCATGCTGCCCACCGGCACCACCTGGAACAGTGCGCCGTGGCGTTTTGAAGCGGGTACGCCGAATACCGGCGGTATCATCGGCTTTGGTGCGGCACTGGACTATGTACAGGCGCTGGGGCTGGACACCATTCATCAGCGTGAAACTGCACTGATGAACTACGCGCTCGATAAGCTGGGCACCGTACCCGATATTCAGATTTACGGCCCGCAGTCACGTGCCGGTGTGATTGCCTTTAATCTGGGCAAACACCACGCCTACGACGTCGGCAGCTTCCTGGATCAATATGGTATTGCGATTCGCACCGGGCATCACTGTGCGATGCCGCTGATGCAGCACTACAATGTTCCGGCGATGTGCCGTGCCTCCTTCACCTTCTATAACAGTGAAGAGGAAGTGGATCGTCTGGCTGCCGGTCTGACGCGCATTCATCGTCTGCTGGGCGGCTGAACAGTTTTAACGGAGTGAGTGATGGCGACTTTGCCTGAAAAAGAGAAACTGGTTCGCAACTTTAATCGTTGCGCCAACTGGGAAGAGAAGTACCTCTACATCATCGAACTGGGTTCAAAGCTCCCGGAATCTTCTGAAACCTTACACCAGCCGGAAAACGTGATTTCGGGTTGTCAGAGTCAGGTGTGGATCAGAATGACCCCGCAGGAAGATGGTTCGATTGCGTTTGAAGGCGACAGCGATGCCGCTATCGTTAAAGGACTGATTGCTATCGTATTTAGTCTCTATCAGAACCTTCAGCCCGCCGATATTCTGGCGCTGGATGTGCGCCACTGGTTTGGCGAACTGGCCCTGATGCAGCACCTGACTCCTACCCGGTCGCAGGGGCTGGAGGCGATGATTCGGTCTATTCGCCATACCGCTCAGAACCTCAGCTAAGTTACACTCCACAGACGCCATCCGGCGTCTGTTTTTTTATCTGACGAGAAAATTGCATGAAACCTGCTTTACGTTTAGCCGGTGCATTGCTGCTGACCTGTTTTGGGCTCTCTGCACCCGCGTTCGCCACCGAATATCCGCTGCCACCGCCTGACAGTCGCCTGATTGGCGAGAACGTCCTGACACAGGTTCCCGATGATAAACAACCCCTGGAATCGATCGCGTCCCGTTACCAGGTCGGCCTGCTGGGTCTGCTGGAGGCAAATCCCGGAACCGATCCCTGGCTGCCCAAAGCGGGCACCCAGCTGACGGTGCCGCTGCAGATGATCCTGCCAGATACGCCGCGCGAAGGGATTGTGGTGAATCTCGCCGAGCTTCGCCTCTACTACTATCCCAAAGGGGAAGATAAAGTCATCGTCTATCCCATCGGCATTGGCCAGCTGGGGGCGGCAACACCCGTCATGGTGACGCAAATCAGCCAGAAAATCCCTAATCCTACCTGGACGCCCACTCCGAACATCCGCAAGCGTTACGCCAAAGAGGGCATTACACTACCCGGCGTGGTCCCGGCCGGACCGGATAACCCGATGGGGCAGTTTGCCATGCGTCTGGCGCGCGGCACTGGCCAGTACCTGATCCACGGCACCAATGCGAAGTTTGGCATCGGCATGCGCGTCAGTTCAGGCTGCATCCGCCTGCGTTCAGAGGATATTGAAGCGCTGTTTAACGCGGCGCCAAAAGGCACGCGTGTTCAGATCATCAATCAGCCGGTGAAGTACGCCGTGGAGCCGGATGGGAAACGCTACGTGGAAGTACACCAGCCGCTATCGCATAGCGACAAAGACGATCCGCAGACCATGCCGATTGCGATCAGCGGT
This sequence comes from Pantoea sp. MT58, assembly GCF_014495885.1. Taxonomy (NCBI): domain Bacteria; kingdom Pseudomonadati; phylum Pseudomonadota; class Gammaproteobacteria; order Enterobacterales; family Erwiniaceae; genus Pantoea; species Pantoea sp. MT58. The sequence goes on along the minus strand of NZ_CP061083.1, from coordinate 2,289,326 downwards.
GACCTGAAGAAGTTTATGAAAAGTGAGAAGAGTGATAGCGCGCTGATTAAAGCCAGCTTAACGCGCCGCTCAGGCATGCCTGTGCTGGTGAGCAGTGGAGAGCCGGTACAGAGTGATACCGTGCCGCCTCCGGGGCTGGAGAGTGCTTCTGCGAGCGCGGAGAACCCGGTTTCACAGACTGAAGGTAAAGCGGTTCAACCCTGAAGCAACACGTACCCGAAAGGGCACTGAATTCAGGCAAAAAAAATGGCGCCATAAAGGCGCCATTTTTAAACCAGAACTCTTACTTACGGTAAGAGTGAGCCTGGTTGTCCAGACGCTGGTTAGCGCGAGCTGCGTCATCTTTAGCAGCCTGAACGTCTGAACGCACTGCGTTCACGTCGTTGCTCAGCTGGTCAACTTTAGCGTTCAGAGTCTGAACGTCTGAAGACAGCTGGTCGATTTTAGCGTTGCTTGAGCAACCAGCCAGCATAGTTGAAGCCAGAACTACCGCGCCCAGTACCAGTTTAGTACGATTCATTATTTATACCCTCTAGATTGAGTTAATCTCCATGTAGCGTTACAAGTATTACACAAAGCTTTTTAAGTTGAGAATAAATTTTTGATGAGAAGATGCTTAAATTTGATCGTTCGCTCAAAGAAGCAGCGGATCACAGAATATGATAAAAAAATTAAGGGAAAACAGAGAGATTTAATCGGATTAACCTTAATATTAAGAGTATTTGAATAGTTATTTTCGATTGGAATTTTCTGGTATTTGGTTTAGGTAGAAATAAAAAAAGCGCCTGACTCAGGCGCTTCAAAATAATGGCTTAAGAAAGTTTTACAGGACGTGAACGGAAGCGGTGTTGGTAGTTCCGCTTGGTACTAATGCACCGGACACCAGAACCACGACATCACCTTTCTGGCCAAAGCCACTTTCCAGCGCCGCTTCTTTACCCAGACGATAGAAATCGTCGGTTGATGCGATCTCAGTCACCAGACGCGTCTCAATGCCTTTACTCAGGATCAGCTGACGTGCAGTGGTCGGATTGGTAGTCAGCGCCAGGATAGTTGCGTTCGGGAAATATTTACGTACAGATTTCGCCGACTTACCGCCTTCGGTAGCCACCACAATCAGTGGCGCTTCCAGCTTCTCAGCGGTCTCAACAGCACCACGGCAGACGGCTTCTGTGATACGCATTTTGCGGTTATCACTCTGGCTGTCGATGCGTGACTTCATCACACGGTCGGTACGTTCGCAGATGGTCGCCATAATGGTGACTGACTCCAGCGGATAACGGCCTTTGGCGCTCTCACCTGACAGCATGACAGCATCAGTCCCATCAAGGATGGCGTTGGCGACGTCACCGGCTTCTGCGCGGGTAGGGCGCGGGTTCTTGATCATGGAATCAAGCATCTGGGTGGCTGTGATAACCACTTTGCGTGCTTTATTACATTTTTTGATCATCATCTTCTGCGCGAAGATCACTTCTTCAACCGGGATCTCAACGCCCAGGTCGCCACGTGCAACCATGATGCCGTCTGACGCTTCGAGGATTTCGTCGAAGTTATTCAGGCCTTCCTGGTTTTCAATTTTGGAGATGATCTGGATGTGTTCGCCACCGTTCTGTTTCAGGTGCTCACGAATTTCCAGCACGTCTGAACGTTTACGGATGAAAGAGGCAGCGACAAAGTCAACGCCCTGCTCACAACCAAAAATCAGATCGCGCTTATCTTTTTCAGCCAGAGCGGGCAGCTGGATAGAAACACCTGGCAGGTTAACGCCTTTGTTCTCACCCAGATCGCCATTGTTCAGGACTTTACACACCACGGTATTTTCAGTGACTTCGGTCACTTCCATGCCGATCAGGCCATCATCGACCAGCACTGTGTTGCCGATTTTCAGGTCAGCCGTGAAGCCTGGATAGGTAACTGCAACGCGTTCGCTGTTACCGATCACGCTCTGATCAGTCGTAAAGGTAAATGTCTGGCCGGCTTTCAACGCCGCATCGTTACCGCCTTCCAGCTTCATCGTGCGGATTTCAGGGCCTTTGGTATCCAGCAGAATCGCGGCCTGACGACCGGTTTTTTGCATAACGGCACGCATATTGGTGATGCGCTGACCATGCTCGGCATAGTCGCCGTGAGAGAAGTTAAGACGCATGACATTCATGCCAGCTTCGAGGAGCTGAGTCAGCATCTCTTCGGATTCGGTTTTCGGGCCGATTGTACAAACGATTTTAGTCTTTTTCATGACGGATTTTCTGTAAGTTGTGATGGATGAATAAGGGCGGAATTCGATGGCAGCGCATCGAAGTGAAATTTCTGATTGAGACTGAAAAGGGCAGTACTGAGTAAGAATAGGTGACGAAGGCCAGGCGTGCAGGGAAGTTGTGCGGTTACGGTTGGTAACCACCACGCTGTTGTTGCGCAAATCATTTGAGTTATCGCAGTAAGCACGTGATCGCTGAAACCTTTCAAGTAAGCAACGCGGGACAGTATAGACGCTAAGTATGCGAAAACCAATCAAAAAGCAGAGGGGAGAAGCGATGCAGATCAATAAAAGGAGGCGTTGCGCAAACTGAAGGAATTCTGAAAGTGGTGCGCTCTAATGGACTCGAACCATCGACCCCCACCATGTCAAGGTGGTGCTCTAACCAACTGAGCTAAGAGCGCATACTAAATATTGGTGCGTCCGAGTGGACTCGAACCACCGACCCCCACCATGTCAAGGTGGTGCTCTAACCAACTGAGCTACGGACGCACTTGGTGCGCTCTAATGGACTCGAACCATCGACCCCCACCATGTCAAGGTGGTGCTCTAACCAACTGAGCTAAGAGCGCAACATGCTGTCAGGGCGACAGCGGGGACGAATATTAACGGCAGTGTGTAAGCCTGGCAAGGGGAAAATAGTTTTTTCGCCATGACTGAGCAGCAACTGTGCTAACCGTCGTTTTTTTCGACATTGCGGGCCACGAATGACCCGCGTTTAAAGCTATCGTGCTGCACGTGTCAGGATGATGTCCGCCGGTAACTGCTGTAACCGCCTGATACGCCAGAGCATCATCAAAGCCGCTGAGGTCAGACCGATAATAAAACCGCACCAGAAACCCGCCGGACCCATCCGCGGCACAATCCAGTCGGTCAGTGCCAGCAGGTAGCCCGCGGGCAGTCCCAGCAGCCAGTAAGCGATAAAGGTAATGAAGAAAATCGACCGCGTATCTTTATAGCCGCGCAGGATCCCGCTGCCAATCACCTGTATCGAGTCCGAAAACTGATAAATGGCCGCCAGCAGCATCAGCTGTGCCGCCAGTGTCACCACCTCGGAATTATCGTTATAGAGCAGGGCGATCTGATGACGAAACGTGACGGTAAAAATCGCGGTCAGCGCGGCCATGCTGATGCCCACGCCCTGGGCGGTCCAGGCCGCGACCCGTGCCTGCTCGGTGGAACCCTGACCCAGACGATAACCGACGCGAATGGTGGTCGCGACACCCAGCGACAGCGGCAACACAAACATCAGTGAACTGAAGTTCAGCGCAATCTGGTGACCCGCCACATTGACGATACCCAGTGGCGAGACCAGCAGAGCAACAACGGCAAACAAGGTGACCTCAAAAAAGAGTGCCAATGCCACTGGCAATCCCAGCGTCATCAGGCGGCTCAGAATTGGACGCGAAGGAGGCGACCAGCGGCTCTCAAGCCGGATATCACGCATGCTGCCCATCCGGCGCACCCAGAAGCGCATACAGATAAACATCACCCAGTAAACAGAGGCGGTCGCTACACCACAGCCGACACCCCCCAGGGCAGGCATGCCGAAGTGCCCATAAATAAAGACATAGTTGAGCGGGATGTTGAACATCAAGCCCAGAAAGCCCAGCACCATGCCGGGTTTGGTTTTCGACAGCCCCTCGCACTGGTTGCGCAGCACCTGGAAGAAGAGGTAGCCAGGCGCGCCAAACAGCAGGGCATGCAGATAGCCTTCTGCTTTCAGCGCCAGCGCAGGATCGATGTCATGCATCGCCCGGATGAGATAGCCTGCATGCCATAACAGCACCATAATCAGCAGCGAGACGAAGAAAGCGAGCCAGTATCCCTGGCGAATCTGTTCGCCGATGCGTTCGCGGCGACCTGAACCGTTGAGTTGCGCAACGGTGGGCGTCAATGCAAGCAGAAGACCATGGCCAAACAGGATGGCCGGAAGCCAGACAGAGGTGCCGACAGCAACGGCGGCCATATCCGTGGCGCTGACTGCACCGGCCATAATGGTATCCACAAATCCCATTGCGGTTTGCGCCACCTGAGCAAGGATGACTGGAATCGCAAGGGCCAGCAATTGACGCGCTTCTGTTAAATACTTCTGCACGTTAACACCTGACTTGTTGAAAGAATTAAAAGGGCAGAAAAGCCCAGGAAATTGCGCGGGCTAGTGTAACTGGCGCAATAGCATTCGCCAATCTTTGTCACACAATGCGTTTTACGCCGTCATTAAATAGAGGGCGTCGGCTGAAATCTAACACCTGACCTGAGCTGTGATAAACTAGCGCAAACTTCGCAGAGGCAAAGACTATGTTTACCGGTATTGTGCAGGGCACCGCAGAAATCGTGTCCATTGAAGAGAAAGAACTGTTTCGTACCCACACTGTCCGACTGCCGGACGCGCTTTTACCGGGTCTGGCGCTGGGCGCATCTGTCGCGCACAACGGTTGCTGTTTAACCGTGACGGCAATTGACGGCGACTGCGTCAGTTTTGATTTAATTAAAGAGACCTTGCGGGTAACTAACCTGGGTGATTTACGTCAGGGTGATGTGGTCAATATTGAGCGTGCAGCCCGATTCAGCGATGAAATAGGCGGTCATCTGATGTCAGGTCATATTATGACCACCGCTGAGATCTGCAGGATTATCCAGTCAGAACATAACCGCGAAGTCTGGTTTAAAATCCAGGACCCGACGCAGATGAAATATATTCTGCATAAAGGTTTTGTCGGCATCGACGGTATCAGCCTGACAGTCGGCGATGTGACGAAAACCAAATTCTGCGTCTATCTGATCCCGGAAACGCTGGAGCGCACCACGCTGGGCGCGAAGACGTTTGGCGATCGGGTTAATATTGAGATCGATCCACACACGCAGGCAATCGTAGAGACCGTTGAGCGGGTATTAGCACAACGCGATGCCGCAGCAGCGATGAGCATGCTGACCGGCCAGACTGACGCCGAGAGCTAATAAGCGGCAAAGATTGCTGGGGAGCCCATCCGGGTGAATCTGGCAGCGATATAATAGCCTGAAGCACAGGGAACACAGTCAGAAGAGGAAAGCGTCCCCCGCCACGGATAACGGGTTTGTCTCTTTCAAATCTTTCTGTGTTCCTGTGCTGTTACACGCTCAAAACTGAACAGGCCCCTTTTTAAAGCCCCTGGCGCGGCAGCATCTTCTTAACATGACCCTACCGCGCCACCCGTAATCCGCCCTCAACACCGCGACTGAACACAATCTGCCACAGCTGAATATCACGCGCCCGGAAGGCACCGGCACAGGCATTGAGATAATAAGAGAACATCCGCTTAAAGCGTTCACCATATTTATCCGCCAGTTCTGGCCAGGCCTGCACAAAGCGTTCATGCCAGGCCATCAATGTTTTGTCGTAATCAGCACCAAAGTTATGCCAGTCTTCCAGAATAAAGTGGGGCTCGCTGGCATCCGCCACATGACGCACTGACGGCAGACAACCATTGGGGAAGATATATTTATCGATCCAGGGATCGACGCTCATATCGGTCTTAATTGCACCAATAGTGTGAAGCAGGAAAATACCGTCAGGTTTTAAATTACGATCGACCACATCAAAATAGGTGGCGTAATTTTTTGGCCCGACATGTTCGAACATTCCCACTGAAACAATACGATCAAACTGCTCATTCAGATCGCGATAATCCTGCAACAGAATTGTGACGTCTAATCCGTTACAGCGCTGCTGCGCCAGTTTTTGCTGTTCGGCGGAAATCGTCACGCCATGCACTTTGACGCCGTAATGACGTGCAGCAAATTCCGCGAGTCCGCCCCAGCCACAGCCAATATCCAGCAGCGACATCCCGGGTTCCAGCGCTAATTTCCGGCAGATCATATCCAGCTTGGCTTCCTGTGCTGTCGCCAGCGTCGTGGCCTCTTTCCAGTAGCCACAGGAATATTGCATATAAGGATCAAGCATCAGTGAAAAAAGATCGTTGCCGAGATCGTAATGCTCTTTACCGACAATCCAGGCCCGTTTTTTTGATTGCAGATTCGTTAAGCGAGCGGCGGCAATGCGCAACGTATCTTTAAAGTGGTGAGGCAATTGCTGATCGAGTTTATGTTTAAGTACGTGGTGAAAGAACATATCCAGCCGGTCACACTCCCACCATCCATCCATATAGCTCTCACCGAGCCCAAGTGAACCCTCCTGCAGAACACGTTTAAAAAAACCTGGATGCGTAACATGAATATCCCATGGACGTGAACCATTGATTTCGACATCCGCTGATTCCAGCAGTTCATGAACGATGCGATACCAATGGTTCTCTTCCGGGCTCACTACTTCAGCATAAGATGAACTCATAGCTTTTCCACCACCTGTCCAATCTGAACCTGAACAAAGAGTAGCCAATTTCGTCAGGCATTGAGAAACGTTACGGATGACTCCGCACACCGGTTATTGTGTGATACAGAGGACTGGAATAGCCTGCAGCTGGACGGGCAAGATGAGAATAACGCGCGCGAATACCTTCCCGGCAACAGGGTGCCAATCAGATTATTACGTTATTATATTGTTGATTTATTACAGATTTGTTGACCCGAATGAGTATATTCTCACGCGGGTCAATATTCAATGACTTATTGTTAGGATGCTAACTAAGAAGTCAGTGTGTCAGTGATTATCCTGGCAGGCAGGTTGCGCTGAGGCAACAACACTTTGTGCGCTGGCGGCACGCTGCATGGCGAAGCCGAACAGCGCGAGCACAATGGTCGCCGTCATCGTGAGTGTGGTGGTAAACAGCGCCTGAGTTAATCCGGCTGATACTGCCAGGCTTGCGGCGAAGCACAGACCTAACTGCAGTGTGTTCTGCAATGCGGCCGCTTTGCCGGTAGCATTCGGGAAGGGCATTAATGCACTGGAGACCACAATCGGATAGATCGCGCCGTTCGCCAGCGCCATGCCGCAGAATGGAACCATCAGGTTAACCAGCGTGCTGTTGCCGGCAAGCGCAACAGCAAACAGCGCCAGAATGCTCAGGCTGTAGATACCCAGTAACCAGGGCAGCAACTGTGAACCGTTAAAGCGGTTGAGCAGGGCGCGACAGCCGAAGCCACCTATTAAAAAGGCGAGGGTCTGTGGCACATAACTCAGGCCGATGTCGGCAGGCGAGAGACCCAAATCTGCCAGAATAAACGGCGAACCCGTCAGCCAGGCAAAGAAGCTGGCAGAACAGGCAGAGTAAATCAGCACGTTGCCGCTATAAACCCGCGATTTGAGCAGAGTAAAGAAACCCGGCTGTGCCTTTTTTTCACCTGCGACTTTGCGAACAGTGGGCAGACGCAACGTGGTCAGAATCAGCGCTACCGCAATCAGGGTCAGCACCAGGAAGATTGAACGCCAGTGGAAATGACCAATCAGCCAGGCGCCCAGCAACGGGGCCAGTGCCGGAGAGAGTGCAACCAGCGGCATAATGGTGGCAAAGACTTTGTTGGCACGTGCGGCAGGGTAGCGATCCACGACCAGTGCCTGCCAGCTAACAGCAGCAGCACAGACGCCAATCGCCTGAACAAAACGCAGCGCCAGCATCAGATAGATATCATTGACCCACAGCATGCCTGCACAACCGACCCCAAACATGACCAGCCCGGTCAGCAGCACAGGTTTACGGCCGATGCGATCGGAGAGGGGTCCCCAGAAGAGCTGACCCACAGCGAAGCCTCCCAGAAAGAGACTCATACTGGCGCTGATCAGGCCGGGTGAGGTGTTAAACGTTTGCTGCATCGCGCCGAAGGCGGGCAGGTACATATCGGTGGCTAAAAAGCCGAGCATGCTCAGCAGGGCAAGGTAAGGCATAAATCCTTTATTCGACAACATCTCATTCTCATTTTTGCAGGATAAACGCGGCAGAGTGTAAAAGGTGCGTTTGCTGCTGTGAAACGGTAATATTTGCCGCTTGCTGTTAAAAATTTTGAAGGCAGATTATGTGGTCAGAATATGCATTAGAAGTGGTTGACGCAGTCGCCCGTGGCGGCAGCTTTAGCGCTGCTGCGCAGGAGTTACATCGGGTGCCCTCTGCCATCAGTTACACGGTGCGGCAGCTGGAGAGCTGGCTGGCGGTGCCGCTGTTTGAGCGTCAGCACCGTGAAGTGGTACTGACTCCGGCAGGCGAGCATTTTGTCCGTGAAGGGCGCAGCGTCATCAAAAAAATGCTAGCCACACGACGACAGTGTCAGCAGCTGGCCAACGGCTGGCGCGGTCAGCTCAGCATCGCGGTTGACCGTATCGCTAAACCTCAGCGCACCCGGCAACTGGTTAAAGATTTCTATCGCCATTTCCCCGACATGGAGCTGATCATCAGTTATGAAGTTTTTAACGGCGTCTGGGATGCGCTGGCCGATGGCCGGGTAGAAGTGGCCATTGGGGCCACCCAGGCGATTCCGGTGGGCGGACGTTTTGCGTTTCGCGATATGGGCACACTCAACTGGCGCTGCGTGGTCGCGCCCGATCATCCCCTGACGCAGGCGAGCCAGATCGATGACGACACGCTGCGTAGCTGGCCGTCACTGGTGCTGGAAGATACTTCACGCGCACTGCCGCGCCGAATGACATGGACGCTGGATAACCAGCGCAGGCTGGTGGTGCCGGAATGGCAAACCGGGCTGGAGTGCGTGCAGGCGGGATTGTGTGTGGCGATGGTGCCCGGTCATCTTGCCAGGCCACTGCTCGACAGCGGCGATCTGGTTGAACTGACTCTGCCGGTGGCGTTTCCGGACAGTCCCTGCTGTGTCAGCTGGGCTGAGGATCGCGCATCACCGGCGACTGGCTGGTTGCTCAGCTACCTGGGTGATGCGCAAACGCTTAATCAGGAGTGGTTAAGCGAGGATTAACGGCGATAGTCGCGGAATGGACCGTCGGCCACCGAGCGGCGCTCAATCAGCGTAGGGTGTACTTCAATCGTCTGTGACACTTCACGCTTACTGGTGATGCGGTCCAGCAGCATATCCAGCGCTTTTTCACCTAACTGAGCTTTAGGCTGATGCACGGTGGTCAGGGCCGGTGCGAAATAGCGGGCGTTGCGCACATTATCATAACCGATCACCGAAATATCCTGCGGTACGCGCAAACCCATTTCGTCGGCGGCGCAAATTGCACCCATTGCCATGATATCACCACCGCAGAACACCGCCGTCGGGCGCTGTTTCTGTGACAGGATCTGCTGCATCGCCTGATAGCCCGACTCCGGCTCAAAGTCACCCTGGACAATCCACTCGGCGCGCGGCTGAATACCTGCTTCTTCCAGCGCCTTCAGGAAACCGGCATGACGTCCGCCACCGGTATTGCGCTCCATCTGACCGGGAATAGCACCAATGTCGCGGTGACCGCGTTCAATCAGATAGCGTCCTGCCAGATAGCCGCCCTGGAAAGCATTATCGAGCACCGTGTCGGTGAAGTCGGCGCGCGATTCGCCCCAGTCCATCACCACCATTGGAATATTACGGTTCTCTTCCAGCATCTGCAGCAGGTCGTCTGGATATTCTGAGCACATCACCAGCAGACCATCGACACGCTTCTGCGCCATCATGCTGAGATAGGCGCGCTGTTTTTGCAGATCGTTATGCGAATTCCCCAGAATCAGCGTATAGCCTTTGTCAAAACAGTGATTCTCAATCGCTTCAATAATCTCTGCGAAATAGGGGGCTTCGCTGGAGGTCGCCAGCAGGCCCAGCGTTCTGGTGTGATTCACTTTCAGGCTGCGCGCCACGGCGCTTGGCGAATAGTGCAGTTCTTTTATCGCCTGCCAGACCGCGTTGCGCGTCTCTTCTGCGACAAAGCGGGTTTTATTGATGACGTGCGAAACTGTCGTCGTTGAGACGCCAGCGCGTTTCGCCACATCTTTAATTGTTGCCATGAAAATCGGACTCCAGTGCTTATCTAACTCTATGATAAGCGTAGTGTTAAACGTTTGCGTCTGCTCAGGGTTTTTTCCGCAAAAATGCCGCGTTTCTGGCCGGTTTACAGGCCGCTGGCGAAAATAAAACGCCTGAAAACCGGCGCAAACGGAATCAGGATTGCGCGCGTTGCGCAACAAAGGCGGGATTCTAACAAGGCTGAACGGATAAAACGAGATTTTTACCGGGCCCTGTGGGAAAATGCGATATCCCCACAAATTGTGTGACTAAGGAGCAAACAATGAGTACCGATCTTAAACTGGCTTTAATGACGACTGCGGGCTGTCTGCTGATGATTGTAGCCTTTAGTTTTACCGCCATTCTGCACTAAAAAAAAGCCGGGAATCTCCCGGCTTTTTACGACTGTTTTCTGGTTAGCGTATGGTTTTCGGCGTCATCACACGACGGGCACCAATGTAATGACGCTGCCAGTAATCTTCCCCTAATGCGCTAATCTGAATGTCTTTTCCGGTACGCGGTGACTGGATAAACTTGCCATCTCCCAGGTACACGCCAACGTGATCCGCTGTACCGCGACCATTAATACGGAAGAAGACCAGATCGCCTTTCTCCAGCGACTCACGCTTGATGGGTGCGGCGTCACGCAGGTGATACATCTCATTAGCGGTACGCGGAATCTTAAACTTCACCAGATCTTTATAGGCGTACCAGACCAGGCCGCTGCAATCGAAGCCGGTATGCGGCGAAGTGCCGCCCCACTGGTAGGGTTTACCCAGCTGGCCCATCAGTTTGGTCATCGCGGTTTCGCGAGCCTTCTGATAACGCTGACGGTGGGATTTGCTCATTTTAATCGTGCCCGGCTCGCTGGTGGTGACCTCAGCGGTTTTTAGCAGGCGCTGATGGCCATAGCGTTTCTTCTCTTTGTTCTTTTGCAGGCTTTTGCTTATACGGGCGGTTTTAAGCGAGGTCTTCTTAGCAGGCGTCTGTTTGGCAGTGAGTTCGACTTTTTTCTGTTTTTTCGTTTTAAGTTTTTGAACAGGGCTGAGGCGAGTCTTTTTCGTCACCGTTTTTACCTGGCGACGTTTGCGGCGTTCATCGTCGCGCGCACTCTTTTTTTCTGCTTTATGCGTACTGACGTTCACCGGCGTGTGCGGTGAAGCAGCAGCGACGTTGAAAAACAGTTGCGCAATGGCCAGCATGAAAAGCGTAATGATTAAACGCATAGTCCGTTGATTAGTTAAGTTGTCAGGGCCACTACGCACCGCGACAAAGTTGAGATTAATCTGATCCAGGATCAGGGCCCAGGCCATTCTAGTCCAGTTCGTTTAAAAACTGTAATGCCTTTTAATATTAATCTGTGCAACCCACGTAATCGCGCTGAAAATGAACATTTTCAGCGTCTTATATCAGCGAAATTATTACGAATTATTAAACTGTTACCCGCTGTTAATAATCAGAGGGTCGTGCATCCCGCTGCAGGACTTAACAATGATGGCGGTATAATCGGTAGCGGACAAAATCTCGTTTTCAGTCACGCTGCGAAGTCGCTACAATAAACAAACACGAAGTCACGATTTAAGGAAGGCAATTATGAGTACTGTAGAAAAAATTCAGCGCCAGATCGCAGAAAATCCGATCCTGCTGTACATGAAAGGTTCCCCGAAACTGCCTAGCTGCGGTTTCTCTGCACAGGCGGTACAGGCGCTGTCAGCCTGTGGTGAGCGTTTTGCTTACGTGGATATTCTGCAGAACCCGGACATTCGTGCCGAGATGCCGAAATTCGCTAACTGGCCAACCTTCCCGCAGCTGTGGGTTGATGGCGAGCTGGTCGGTGGCTGCGACATCATCGTTGAGATGTTACAGCGTGGTGAACTGCAGACGCTGATCAAAGAGACTGCAGAAAAATTTAAAGAAGCAGAATAAAAAAAGGCCGACATCACGTCGGCCTTTTCCATTGCAGCCTCCCTTATGCGGATGCACTGGCTTCTGCATCGCCTTCCGCGAAGGGCAGTGGCCAGCCACCTAAGCGTTTCCAGCGGTTCACCAGCTCGCAGAACAGTGTTGCTGTCTGCTGCGTGTCATAAAGCGCCGAATGCGCCTGGGTACTGTCAAACTCCATTCCCGCCGCAATACAGGCTTTCGCCAGAACAGTCTGACCCAGCACCAGTCCGCTGAGTGCCGCGGTGTCAAAGGTGGCAAAGGGGTGAAACGGATTGCGCTTCAGGCTGGCACGCTCTGCCGCTGCTGACATAAAGTTCAGGTCAAAAGTGGCATTGTGCGCCACCATAATGGCGCGATTGCAGCCACTGTCCTTAATCCCCTTGCGCACCATTTTGAAAATGGCATGCAGCGCTTCATATTCACTGACTGCTCCGCGCAGCGGATTGCTGGGATCGATACCGGTAAACGCCAGCGCTTCAGGATGCAGCAGCGAACCGACAAAAGGTTCGACGTTGAAATGCAGCGTCTGGTCAATCTGAATCCAGCCCTCTTCATCCATTTTCAGCGTGATGGCAGCAATCTCCAGTAACGCATCGGTTTGCGCGTTGAAACCTGCGGTTTCAACGTCGATCACCACCGGATAGAAGCCACGGAAACGTTGATTGAGTGCATTAGGGGAATTCGATTCAGACATCAGGATCTCGTTGCAGAAAAAGGGCAGCGCGTATTATGGCAAAAAACGGGGCCGGGTGCAGCAGATGAAGCGCAGAGAAGGGGATTCAGCCCACCCGAACGGGCAGGCTGAGGGGCAGGTTTAGTTGCCCAGGCCGTTGCCGGCATCTTTGTTTTCGATCAGCTCGATTTTGTAACCATCGGGATCTTCAACAAAGGCAATAATGGTAGAGCCGCCTTTGACCGGGCCAGCCTCACGCGTCACGTTGCCGCCATCTTTACGGATGCGTTCGCAGGCAGCTGCCGCGTCATCGACGCCCAGTGCAATGTGACCATACGCATTACCGAGGTCATACTTATCGACGCCCCAGTTATAGGTCAGTTCGATTACCGCACCTTCGCTCTCGTCGGTGTAGCCCACAAAGGCCAGGGTATATTTATATTCGGTGTTTTCGCTCTGACGCAGCACGCGCATGCCGAGCACACGAGTGTAGAAATCGATTGAACGTTGCAGATCGCCAACGCGCAGCATGGTATGAAGTAAACGCATAACATCCTCTTTTAAATAAAACGCCATCGCCGGATGACCCAGGCGATAAGTATAGCGATGAAAATCGCCATTGAATAATGGCTGCCGTCATCGTCCCGGACGGCAGCCCAAAACGATTACAGCGTCGGGTAGTCGATATACCCTTCAGCGCCGCCGCCGTAGAAGCTTTCCGGGCGCTGTGGATTGAGCGGCGCATCCTGCTGCAGACGCTCAACCAGGTCCGGGTTAGCTATGTAATCGCGACCAAAGGCAACGGCATCGATCAGACCACGACCAATCAGGTCATCGGCTTTCTCAACGGTGTAGGCACCTGCACCGATGATGGCACCCGGGAAGAGATCACGCACTTTCTGGCGGAAAGCGTCGGTGTAAGGCTGACCACCGGCCCAGTCTGGCTCAGAGAGGTGCAGATAGGCGATATTGCGTTTTGCCAGCTCGCCGATGTACCACAACGCCGCTTCTTCTTCGTCCGGACCGTTATCCAGATTCTGGAAGCTGCCGATAGGTGATACGCGAATACCAATGCGATCGGCAGACCAGTTAGCAATTACCGCATCAACTACTTCAAGCGCAAAGCGACCGCGTTTTTCAATGCTGCCACCGTATTCATCGGTACGCTGGTTGGAGTCTGGTGCCAGGAACTGGTGAATCAGATAACCGTGCGCCGAGTGCAGCTCAAGCAGATCAAAGTCCGCTTCACGTGCGTTGGCCGCAGCCTGACCGAAATCGGCCACGATCTGCTTGATCTCCGGCACGGTCAGTTCACGCGGTGTTGAGGTATCTTCGCGATAAACGCTGCCATCTTCCGCACGCAGTGAAGTACGGGTGCCTGCAGCAATCGCCGAGGGAGCCACCGGTGCTTTACCTTCCGGCTGCACGCTGTTATGAGAGATACGACCGGTATGCCAAAGCTGCACGGCGGTGTGGCCGCCAGCCTGATGCACGCCTTCGTTAATCGCTTTCCACGCTGCAATCTGTGGCTGCGTATGTAAGCCTGGTGCACCAGCATAGCCTTTCGCCTGGAAAGAGATCTGGGTTGCTTCAGTGATGATCAGACCGGCGCTGGCGCGCTGACGGTAATATTCCGCCATCATCGGGGTAGGGATGTCGCCAGGCTCGATGCTGCGCAGACGGGTCAGCGGTGCCATGAATACGCGGTTTGGGACGGTAATTGCGCCGACTTTCAGCGGATTAAACAGCTGGGTACTCGCCATAATAGCTCCTGATTAGTAGACCAGTCGTCTACAAATGCGTTTTTTAAAAATCAGTGGCTCTTAAGCCACTGTTCGATGGTACTCAATGCCAGGCGCAGTGGCTGCGCCTCGCGGGAAATTTTGCTCTGCAGGCTGGCGCCAAGCCACAGCAACGACAGTAATTCCGCCATCTGCGCGGGAGGCTGTGGCAGGTTCATCGACTCCTGCTGTTCTGCAGCGATCAGCGTCCGGGCGTAGAGGGCCGTGATTTTCGCTGCGCCCTGCTGCAGTGCGTCACGCATTGGCTCAGAAAGATCGCATACCTCAGCGGAGATCTTAACGCCCAGACAACCCATAATGTGACCCTGCTGCACAAACAGCTCAACGGCCGCACGAAAGTGGTTCAGCAGACGCTCACGCGGGGTGCCGCTGGTCTGGTTGAGCTGCAGCTCGACATCCTGCAGGAAACGCGCAAAGTAACGTTCCAGTAACGCCACGCCAAACGCTTCTTTAGAGCGGAAATAGTAGTAGAAGGAGCCTTTCGGCACCGCCGCCTGCGTCAGCAGCTCACTGAGGCCCATTCCGGCAAAGCCGCGCTGAAGACAGAGTGTCTCCCCTGTCTGGAGCAGGTGTTCACGGGTTTCATTACGTTGCAGCGTCTTATTCATGGCTCTGAGATTAGTAGACCAGTCGGTCTAACGCAACTCAGTCTGTTGCATTTGGCACAGAGTGTTCACCCCAGAGAGAAAGAAAAGGATAATTCTGACCGGTCAGGATTTTCTTCCTGCGCAACCAGGCTACGCTTTTGAGTGGACTGATTTTGCTTTTTATTTAATGAATCTGGAGTCGTGGTGGCCGAGCAGCTTGAGTTTTTTCCGGTTCCCAGCCCCTGTCGCGGCATCTGCCAGACGGATGCACGCGGTTACTGCCTGGGATGTTTACGCAGCCGCGATGAGCGGTTCAACTGGCTGCGCTTTAGTGATGCGCAAAAGCGTGAGGTGATACGCCTTTGTCAGCAGCGTCGACAGCGTCTGCAGCGTCAACAGAAAGGCGACGAGCCACCCGAGCCACAACAGCCAGAGTTATTCTGACGACTTTGCGCTTTCCGTTATACTCTCTGACACATTAATTACAGCCCACGCGCAACAGGGAGAACGTCATGTTAGAACCGCAAGCCATCGCTTCACAGGGGCCAGAATTTTCACCGCTGGTTATGGGGTACTGGCGCCTGATGGAGTGGGGCATGTCACCTCAGGAGCGCGTCGCGTTTATTGAGCACCATCTGCGGCTTGGCATTACCACCGTTGACCATGCCGACATCTACGGTGACTACCAGTGTGAAGCGGCATTTGGCGAGGCGCTGAAACTGGCACCCGGACTGCGCGACCAGCTGCAGATTGTGACCAAATGCGGTATTGCTACCCGCGCCCGGCCTGAGCATCAGATTGGCCACTACATCACCGATAAAAACCATATCCTGCAGAGCGCTGAAAACTCGCTGCGCCATCTCCACACCGATCGCCTTGATTTGCTCCTGATCCATCGCCCCGATCCGCTGATGGCGGCTGACGACGTGGCTGAAGCCTTTATGGCATTGCATCAGAGCGGCAAGGTTCTGCATTTTGGCGTCTCAAACTTCACACCCTCTCAGTTCTCCCTGCTGCAATCCCGCTTGCCGTTCTCGCTGGTCACCAATCAGCTGGAGATTTCACCGGTTCAGCAAAGCGTGCTGCTGGATGGATCGCTGGATCAATGCCAGCAACTGCGCATTCGTCCGATGGCCTGGTCCTGTCTGGGAGGAGGCCGCCTGTTTAACGATCCGCACTATCAGCCACTGCGTAACGAACTGGAAGCTGTGCGGCAGGAAACCGGCGCCACCAGCCTGGATCAGGTCGTTTATGCCTGGATACTGATGCTGCCGTCGCGCCCACTGCCCATTATCGGTTCAGGTAAAACATCCCGGGTCAGCGAAGCCGCTGGTGCACTGAATGTCATGCTGACACGTCAGCAGTGGTTCCGCATTCGTAAGGCGGCGCTGGGTTTTGATGTGCCCTGAAGCGTAAAAGTGCGTCAATCTTCAGCAAAATAGCGCAACAGCGACCAGACTTACCTCAATCCCTGGGATGAAAAAGGAGTCATCATGAAAATGAAAGCTGTTGCGCTATTCGCCCTGATCGCCTGCGGTGCAGCACAGGCTGCCAGCGAGCAGGTTACGGTCCATCAGGT
Source organism: Pantoea sp. MT58 (assembly GCF_014495885.1). Lineage (NCBI taxonomy): Bacteria > Pseudomonadati > Pseudomonadota > Gammaproteobacteria > Enterobacterales > Erwiniaceae > Pantoea > Pantoea sp. MT58. The sequence continues at coordinate 2,272,612 of NZ_CP061083.1, read as the reverse complement.
TACCGCTGAAGGCATCGGAAAATCGGTTGGCACGGTAAAAATTGACGAGACACAGTATGGTCTGCAGTTCACGCCCGATCTGAAAGGCCTTCAGCCAGGCATTCATGGTTTCCATGTCCATGCTAAAGGCAGCTGTGAGCCGGGCGAGTCTGAAGGCAAAGTGGTCGCCGCCGGTGCTGCGGGCGGTCACCTTGATCCTGCCAACAGTGGCAAACATCTGGGGCCTTACGCTGAGGGACATCTCGGGGATTTGCCTGCGATTTATGTCGATGACAAAGGCAATGCAACCTATCCGGTGCTGGCACCTCGTCTGAAATCCTTAAACGAGATCAAAGGAAAAGCGCTGATGGTGCATGCTGGCGGGGATAACCACGCCGATCATCCTAAACCGCTGGGCGGCGGCGGGGCGCGTTATGCCTGCGGTGTAATCTGAGTGTCAGGGCGGCAGATAATGGCCGCCCGATTTTCTCCTGACTGTTTATGAAATGTTGTACCATCCCTGACATTTCCCCCCTATGATGTTGATTCAGGTAAGAAAGCGTGATGGGGAAAGGAGCAGGATAATGAAATTCAAGGGCGCATTACTGCTATGTCTGCTGCTGGTGGGATGCGATAAACCCAATGATACGCAGCTGGTGACCGAAACCGGTCGGGAACTTCAGCGCACCATTGATACCAGCCCGATGCGTGCCACCTGTGAAAAGATTGCTCAGGGTCGTGAATGGCTGAGTCGCAGCAGGGTGCGTAAGCTGGAGGCACAGGGTTGTGATCAGGTTTTTCGTAGCGCAACCGAAACCAATTTCACGGATACCACCATCTATCGTCGCACCATGACGATGGTGTGTGGTGGCATCCACGGTCAAAGTTTTACCGGCACTGAACTGACACGCCGTTTCATCTTTTCACCCGACGAGAAAGCGCTGGTCATTGAACCGATGACCGAGATGGATAAAACCCGCTTTGAAGGTCATAAAACGCTGCAGCAGTTGCAGGAAGATTTTAACCGGCAGCAACAGCAATATTGCCAGTAATCACGCCGGTACCGCCTGTTTCAGTTGTGCAAGCGAACAGCGCAGACGCCAGATAATGCCAGCCAGTTCGCTGGCTTCGTTGTTTTCCAGCGCCAGTAATGCGGTGATACTCTCCTCCAGTTCCCTTAGCATCTGATCCAGCGAGCTGTGGCGCACGCCACGGCTGCTGATGATCTGCTGCAGATTGTGCAGACTGCTATCACGAAACCCTGTCAGGGCCGCCGAACCGGCGCGCCATTCACGCAGTTGCCAGACAATATGTGAGCAGTTGAGTAGCACTACGCCCCAGCGAAGTAGCCAGGTGCGCGCCTGCTCATCCCGGCTATGGCTGAGCTGGCTGATGCGGTGGTAAATCTGCGATTCGAAGCGACTCTCACTGAGTCGTGGCCGCTGCCGCAGCTGATCGAGAAATGCCAGCCGCAGCGCGCGGATATGGCGTCGGCTGCGCCGCGCATCAGAGCTGGGCCGCAGAATCTGGAACGCCAGCCAGGCGAGCAGCACCCCGCAGACTTTGGCAATGTTATCGTTGAAAAAGTCCTGGTAATCCCAGGTCGGTGGGTTCGTCACCGCGATAAACGAGCCCATAAAGACGATGAACTGTCCCCACATCCCGGCGCGCTGTTTCTGCTGCAGCTTGAAGAGTTGTAACGTCACCAGCAGCGGAAAGAGAAACAGTAAAAACGGCCACAGCTGACTGATCTGCACCATCAGGCCAAACTTCATCACAAAGCTAAACGCAAACAGCCACAGCAGGGTTTTCAGCAGCAACGTGACGCTGCCGCCGGGTGAGGGCACGGAGGCGTAAAGCACGCAGGCAATAGCGGTCAGGGTGAGCGCGGAAGCGCCGGAAGACCATTGCGTATTGATCCAGAAGGCGCAGCCCAGCACGATCACACAGAAGGTGCGCAGGGCGCTCCAGCCCGCTTCGGCACTGTCACTGTCGCGCGCCAGCGCCGGAACGGGCGGGGGTTGAAAGCGGGTATCGGCATCGGCACGATCCAGCAGACGAATCCAGCGCAGTACGTTGAGGTACATCCAGCAGAAGTAGCGCAGCCGCTGACAAAACGCGCGCTGCCGGTAGTCGCCGTCTGCGCCAGGCGTCACGCTGCGCAGGATTTGCGCAAGACGATATTTATCACACGCCGGTTTCGCCAGCTCAGCCAGCAGGCGCTGCAAGGCTTCAAACAGCGGCTCTGGCGCATCGGGCCAGTTCAGCAACATGCGCCGCAGGCTCGAAAGCACGCTGGTGAGTCGCAGCTGCTGATGCAGCACATAGTTCAGGACGTTGTTCTGTCGGCGAAAGCGGTAGTGGCTCCAGAACGCCTGAATCCGCAGCAGATTCATGGTCAGGATCTGGCTGATGACGTTTTCATGCGCGACACGAATGGTATCACTGGCCGAGGGCTGCAGCAGTAACACCGCATGCTCCAGCAAACGGGCATGCATCTGCTTCAGTGAGGTAATCAGCGCCTCGCCATCCGAGGTACTCGGCAGCACCATCATCATCAATCCGGCGCAGAGAATGCCGGAGATCACCTCGCAGACGCGTGCCTGCGCAATCGTCCACAGCGTGGTGATATCGGTGATATTCACGCTGCTGAAAGCGATGATGGCAGCGGTGTAACCCGCCAGTGAAAACGCGTAAGCGACGTTGTTCTGGTAGTGGTTCGAAATGCCGGTGCAGAGCGCCAGCCAGCCGGCAATGGCAAAGGTAAACAGCCAGGGCTCGTTCAGGGTGTGGCCGGCGATCAGCAGTGCGGCGGTGGCCCCCAGCAGGCTGCCGACAATGCGGCCAAGACTTTTGCTGATCGCGCCGCCAACGGTGGGAAAGCTGATCACGGCGGCAGAGGTCATCGCCCAGTAGGGTTCATCGAGATCCAGTCCATAGGCGATGCTCAGTGCCAGACACATGGCGATCGCGTTACGTAACGCATAGCGCCACTGGCCTCTGTTCGCTTTAATCCAGGGCAGTTGATCCCAGGCCAGCCACTGAACATTCATGGCTGGATGGTGATGGTGCAGCTGGTGCCGGCCACCAGATCAGCATTGGCCGGAAGCGAATCGAGACGAATGCGTACCGGTACCCGCTGCGCCAGCCGCACCCAGGGCACGTTTGGCTTGATATCGGGCACCAGGCCGCTGTCAGTCTCAATGCTCTGGTCATAGATGGCGCGGCCAATGCTGTCTACCTTGCCCTGCAGCCGCATGCTACTGCTGTAGAGCACCACCTGTGCCGTTGCGCCTGGATGAATATGGCGCAGCTTGGTCTCTTCGAAATAGCCCATGACGTAGTAAGAGTGGCTGTCGACCAGGGCAAACAGAGGAGAACCCGCAGTGGCATAGCTGCCGGGCCGAAGCGTGAGATTAGTGATCCAGCCATCCGCCGGTGCGGTCAGCGTTGTCTGTTGCAGATTCCAGCGCGCCCGTTCCCACTCCGCCTGCGCGGCTTTAGTGCTGGCAGCCGCAGCTCCGGCGCTTAAGCGTGCCGCATCGAGATCCTCGGCAGAGATGATGTTGCGCGGCAGGCTGCTGCGCCGGTTAAACTCGTGCTGCGCTTTCGCCAGGTCCGCTTGCGCTTTGCTGAGCTGAGCGGCGGCGTTGTCGAGCGCAATCTGCCACGGCACCGTGTCCAGCGTGACCAGCAGCTCGCCCTTGTGCACAAATTGATTGTCTTTGACCTTCAGTTCCGTAACCCGGCCCGAGACCTGAGGCGTGATATCCACCAGCTCTGCCCGCACTTTCCCGTCACGGGTCCAGGGCGACTGCATGTAGTAGTTCCACAGCCAGCCGCCGGCCAGTAACGCCAGTGCAAAGACAATGAGCGTTGAAAAATATTTTACCGCGTTAAATTTCATATCGATTATCCATGACCGATGAGCCAGAGAGCGGCGGTGACGCACAGCACAAACAGCGAGAGATCAAACAGGGTGGGATGCCAGATATCACCGGAGTAGATCCAGCCGCGCACCAGCGGGTGAATCAGCAGCCAGAAAAAGAAACCGAGGATCACCGCCTTGAACATCGGCGGGAAAAAGAGTGAGGCGCCAACCACCAGATCGGTCAGCGGGTTCTCACCTGAAAAAGCAGGAGTGAGCACGTGATAACATCCTTCGTTAACCCAAACAGCAGACGGGATGCGCTGCCGCGTTATCGTGGCCTGGCCCGGGATTTGTAATTTGTCCTGTAAACTCGCAGAATAGTGTAAAATCTGGCTTGATAGCTAGCAAGCTAATTATAAGGAGATGAAATGGATACGCCCCTCGGAACGGATTTATCTCGCCTGGTGCGCATCTGGCGCGCGTTGATTGATCAGCGGCTGAAACCGCTTGAGCTGACTCAGACACACTGGGTGACGTTGCACAATATTCATCAACTGCCGCCAGAACAGTCGCAGATTCAGTTAGCCAAAGCAATTGGGATTGAACAACCTTCGCTGGTGCGCACGCTGGATCAGCTGGAAGAGAAAGGACTTATAACCCGTTCGACCTGCGCTAACGATCGTCGTGCCAAGCGAATTAAGCTGACGCAGCAGGCTGAGCCAATTATCGAACAGGTTGAGACGGTAATTGATGAGACGCGGGATGACATTCTTTCCGGCATCAGCCAGGAAGAGATCCGTCAGATGGTGACGCTGATCGCCCGGCTTGAGAAAAATATTCTCGAACTTCAGAACAAAGAGAAATAAAAAAACCGACGCACAGGCGTCGGTTTTTTGTTTCACAACATCAGCGAGGTGAAACCGTCACCTGGCTGCCGTTGGATGCCATTGCAACACGCTGGCCAACAGAATAGCGCGAGGCGGCCTGCTTCTGAACCACCATGATGGTGTTGCCATCATCCTTACGGATTTCCAGCTCTACGCCATCCGTTTTATTCACTGCGCCCTGAACGCCCTGACCCGCAACGCCACCCAGAACGGCACCACCGGCTGTCGCCAGGCTACGTCCGGTGCCGCCACCAATGGTATTACCCAGGAAGCCACCTAACACCGCACCACCAATGGCACCGATGACGTTGCTCTCATCGCCGCCCTGGATCTTCACAGGACGAACGGAGACTAAGGTACCGTACGAAACGCTCTGGATTTGCTTTGCTTCACTGGCACTGTAGGTATCACCCGACAGCGTACTGGTATTGCTACAACCTGCGAGCATAGCACCGGTCAGAGCGACCACAATTACACGCTTAATCATTTGAAACTCCTTTAGTCGAGAAGGCGCCACGTTTACCGCTGTATCCTGCACACAGTATAAGACACAAACCTGGCAAATTAATCCCTGTCCGAATAAAACACGGTTGAACGAAGCATAGACTATGCAGGATTAACAATAATTCAATCGTGGTCTAAAAATAGTCCCATAACGTTATCAGTGAGCACGATTGGATAAAAACAATTTAATCATAGAATTAGCGATCATTATTTGTCAGGCTAGCCGCAGACGAATTGCACTTCCTGCCGGAAGTAAGGAATAGCTATGAAATCAGGACGCTATATCGGTGTGATGTCAGGCACCAGCCTGGATGGGGTGGATGTGGTGCTGGCTGCCATTGATGAAAATATGGTGGCACAGCAGGCAAGCTACTGCCATCCGATGCCAGCCGCGCTGCGTCAGGCGATTCTGGGAGTGTGTCAGGGGCAAACTCTGACGCTGTCGCAGCTTGGCCAGCTTGATACCCGCCTCGGCCAGCTCTTTGCTGAAGCCGTGGTGACATTGATGAAGCGTGAAGCGCTGGAGGCCAGTGACATCACGGCGATTGGCTGTCATGGTCAGACCGTCTGGCATGAGCCCCAGAGTGACGCACCTAATACGCTGCAGATAGGTGACAATAATCAGATTGTCGCGGCGACCGGCGTGACGGTGGTGGGTGACTTCCGCCGCCGTGACATGGCGCTGGGTGGGCAGGGTGCGCCGCTGGTGCCTGCCTTTCATCAGGCGCTGCTGATGGATGCCACTGAACGCCGCATGGTGCTGAATATTGGTGGCATTGCCAATCTCTCGCTGCTCATCCCGGGTCAGCCAGTGCGCGGCTTTGATACCGGCCCTGGGAATATGCTGCTGGATGCCTGGATCTGGCGCAATCAGGGGCAGCCGTATGACAAAGATGCACAGTGGGCGCGCAGCGGAACCGTGATTCAGCCACTGCTGGAGGCGCTGTTGCGTGAGCCATGGTTTGCGTTGCCGCCGCCGAAAAGTACCGGGCGCGAACACTTCAATCTTGGCTGGCTTGAACAGCATCTGCGCTATTTCCCGGGGCTGGCCCCACAGGATGTGCAGGCCACACTGGTTGAGCTGAGCGCCATCACTATCACGCAGCAGGTGTTACTCAATGATGGCTGCGACCGTCTGCTGGTGTGTGGCGGCGGGAGTCGTAATCCCCAGCTGATGGCGCGCCTGGCGGCGCATCTTCCTGGAACGGAAGTCACCCCTACTGATGCGGCGGGAATCAGTGGCGATGACATGGAAGCGCTGGCATTTGCGTGGCTGGCGTTTCGCACACTCTCCGGCCTGCCGGGCAATCTGCCTGCGGTAACGGGCGCACGGGAAAAGAGTGTGATTGGCGCAATCTATCCGGCCAATTCTCTCTATCGCCGTTAAGCGGGGATGGCGGGGGCACTTTGCCCCCGCGCTATGACAAGCGGCCGTCAGGCGGCGCCGGAGAGGTGTGTCAGATTGCGGACTCCGGTAATGACCGTAGCAACCATGGTTTCGCGTCGGGTAATCACCTCAACCTGGTAAAACCGGCTGCGGTAGGCGATAGAATAGATAATGGGATGGTACTTATTACCTTCTCCGTAGCGTGAGTAGTGCGCTTCAAGCGCACGGGTCGCTGCCAGGATATGGGAGGGCTCTTTATCACCGCGGATGATTTGCTTCATTCAGTTCCTCAAATGCTGTCCCTGGAGTCACGTCGCACGCATGGCGCGTAGCGCTGGCCTAAACACTGAACATCTGACTGCTAAACATTTAATCACTGACTGGGTAAGGTCTGACTGTGACGCGGGAAGATGACAGAAAGATGATCCCCCGGCGCTGTTAATTATTTAGCAGCCGCCGGGAAATCCAGCAAGGCAGGGGATTGAAAATTCATCCAAATCGCAGTGGAATTAAACCAGCTCGGGCCAGGCGACGGCTGCAAGGCCATTAAGTTGCGGTTGTGAGAACAGGAAACCCTGGAACTGAGTCACGCCTGCCGCTTCAAGCCACATCCACTCTTCTGGCTTTTCAATGCCCTCGGCGATAACGCCGATCTCCAGCGAGGAGCAGCATTTCAGAATGGCATGAATGATCGCCTGCTTGGGCCCGCTTTTATGCACATCCGAAATGATGGCACGATCAATCTTAATCTTGTCGGGCTGAATGCGGGTCAGCAGCGAAAGCCCGGCAAAGCCGGCACCAAAATCATCCAGCGCCAGGCTGATGCCGGCGGCTTTCAGCTGCCTGATAGCGGCTTCAAATGCCTCAGGTTGCGAGATGATTTCATTCTCGGTGAATTCCACCATAATCTGCTCCGGTACCAGCCCCTGGGCAGCAATCTCAGCCAGCAAAAACGGCACCGCGTCGGGCATTTCCACCAGAGTCATCGGCAGCAGATTGATCGACAAGGTCATCCCCTCGATCCCCAACTGCTTTGCCTGGGCAAACGCGACCTTTTTAGAGGTCAGATCAACCTGATAGAGCTGCTCCCGAGACAATCGGGAAAAATAGGCCAGCGGGGATTCACCCTGTGGGCCACGCAGCAGGGCCTCCAGCGAGACAATTTCGCAGGCAAAAGGATCGACGATAGGCTGAAAAGCAAAGCTGACGGCATTCTCAGCCAACAGTGCCGCGTCGCCTTCGCGCTGTTCTGATTCGTTACGGATAAACGTCCAGCCGCTGGCGGCTGGAATTTCAAAATAGTTCTCTTTTTCCCGCGCTTCGACAAAAGTTCGCAGGAACTGCAGGGCACGATCAGCGTAGGTCAGCTGATATTTCGTGGTGCATTTTGCCAGCACCGCTTCCAGCACCGTCTCTTTATCATGCAGCCGCAGATCGAACAGCTCCATTCCGACGTGACCAAAACGACGCGCTGGGGCGTAGTCACGCAGCAGTTCGACCAGATTATGATGGCGCGGGTCCTGGCAAATCCGGCTGTAGACCGCCTTAACCGCCGCCTCTGGACCTTCGAGCAGTTGGAAAAAGTGCGTGCCATTGAACAGCAAAATTCCGGTGACATTGGATGATTTATTGATTTTATTCGCTTTTAACGCCAGATCATTCAGGGTTTTCAGCGGCACATTCTCTGTAATGTGGCTGCGATAAATGATTGTCGACAACATAAAGTTTTCCGGAATTTTTAATTTTTGTTAACACACTTTACCAGAAGGTTCTCTACGGGAGAACGTGGGGCCGTGTGCCTTTCTCGCCAGCGCAATATTTAGTCTTTACTCGGTAACGCTGAATCGCCCAGTCCCAGAGTACGCTGCATAAAAACGGTATCCAGCCAGCGGCCCTGTTTAAAACCCACCGATCGCAGAATGCCGGTCATTTCAAAGCCCGCGGCGCGATGCAGGGCAATCGAACCCTGATTCTCGCTGTCACCAATGTTAGCGATCAACTGGCGATATCCTGCCTGCTCAGCCCACCTGATGGCATGTGCTAACAGATGTGAACCGGCTCCACGCTTTTGAAATCCGGGATCGATATAAATAGAGTCTTCCAGCGTATGCCTGTAGGCGTGCCGTGGACGATAGGGGGCCAGATAGCAAAACCCACGGACGTCACCCTCACTGACAGCGACGAACCACGGCAGGCCCGCCTGCTGAACTTTACCTATCCGCTCGCCAATCGCGTCAGCGTCGGGCGGCACGGTCTCAAAGGAGCCGGTTCCGTTAATGACATGCCAGGCGTAGATTTGCTGAATCGCTGTGATGTGGCGCTCATCAGCCTCAAAAATTTCCATTATCTGGTTTTACCCCAAAAGTCTGCACCTGGTGAAAAAACAACGGTATAGCGAGAGGTAAGAGGTCGCAATATAAATATTTCGCCTTTCAATGATTTTTTATAGCGCCGTTCTCCAGGAAAAGTCCTGGCAGGTATAGTTAAATAAAACAGGTGGATTTAGTGCCACGACTCAATGGCGGTTAAGCCTATTCTGAAAACGGTGTTCGTCAGATGATCCGGGCCAGAGTTAACGTTATTATCTTTACAATCAGGGCAGGGGCGATTATTTATCTGGAGGCGTGGCGTGATGCGATTTGTGGATTTTCTGAATAGTAAGCAGGGGCTGCATGCAGCCAGAAATCACTGCTTTGAATTAAATGGCGTGGTGCTGGGCCATTTCACGGCGCTATTTCTGCACGACAATCAGATTATTTTCACTAAAGACGGTAAGCAGTGCGCTGTGCCTTATTACCTGGGTCCTGAAGACGATTTACTCCAGCAGCAAATTAATCCTCGCATTAAAAATATCCGCGCTATCTGATTCGCGCGGGTGATTGTTATCACGCGATAGAGTCCGCCACGTAAAATTATTACGCCTCATTCTCCGGATACCTATTTTCGGGCTGTCTGGCATGGCACGTTAGCGACTATTAATTACGTTTGCCGGCGATTTTATTTCTTTCATCTCCGCCTGTTTATTTAACCGCCTCACCGCTGTTCTCTGCCGGTAAAACAAACAGCAACAGCAGAGCAACGATCGCAAAGAGCGTTAAGGCCGTAGTGGCACCCCAGCAGGCGTAGAGCTGGCCAAACAGCAGCGATCCCACAACCTGACCTACCGCCAGCATAAAAAACAGGATGCCGACGCCAGTCGCCGGGTCTTCGGCGGTGGCGCGAGCGCCCCAGACCAACAGCACGCCCGACAGGGTAACGTAACCTGCGCTGCAACAGGCAACCGCGATACCTAAGCCGATAGATTCACCATGACTCAGGGCCAGCACCAGCAGCGGCAGTGCCATACCACACAATGACAGCCGGTAAACGCCATTTAGCCCTATACGGGCAGCGACCAGGCCGGTTGCCGCACCCACAATGCCTGCACTTCCCGCAATCAGCCAGAGTAAGCGGGCGGTATCTGCATCAACACCGACATGCTGACGCAGAAGCGCCGACCCAAAGCTCCACCAGGCTGCACTGACCAGGCCCGACGTCAGCGCGATACCCATCAGCTGACGCATAGCGCGGCGATACAATCGCTGCTGCCAGTGACGCACTCTGGAGGTACGTTCCGCCGCTTGATCCTTTAACACGCGTATTACCGGCAGCACACAGAACAGTGATAGCAGGGCAAACAGCAGGCAGGCCGCGCGCCAGCCGCCTGGCAGCATGCTCAGGATCACTACCGTCAGGATAATGCCCGCGCTGGTACCTGCATTAATCAGCGTATTTATGCGCGGCTGACGTGCTGCAGGAATTCTGTGACTGACTGCCGCGGCCAGTGCGGGTGAAGCCAGACCAGAACTCAATCCGGCGATAAACAGTCCGGCCGCCAGCATCAGTACTGACGAGGCACTGGCGAGCAGAAGCAGACCTGCCGTTGCACTGAGTGAGGCCAGCAGCGCGGTCACGCGTGTGCCATAGCGATCTGTCAGCGCGGCTGAAGTGAGAATAGTGAAGCAGTAAGCCGCAAAGCTGCATGCCGACAGCAACCCCGCCTGCTGTGGGGTAAACGGGATATCTGACGAGATAGCGGGCAGCATCAATCCCCATGAGAAGCGGGCCATGCCATAAGTCGCGGCGATCAGACTGAAGCCGGTGAGTGCCAGGGCGGTAGACGATCTCATCCGGCCACGCCGTTTTGACGCAATAGCTGACGGGCGACCTGAGCCGCCTGTCGGGCTGCGGCGGGACCGGTGAGCAGCGCCGTAGTAATCGCGCCTTCGAAGAGTATCCAGATGGCATCACTCAGTTGCCGATCTTCAGCACCGTACAGATGCGTCACACACTGTGTTATGTAGTGGCGCATTGTGGCACGGAAGGCCAGTGCCTGAGCGGCCAGCTCACTGTCACGCTCAGCGTATTCCCCCCAGGCTTTCAGGAAGAAGCAGCCGTGGGCACCGTTCGCCCTGGTCCAGTCGCCCAGCACCACAAACAGCTGCTCTATCGCCTCTGGCTGTTGCGGTGGCAGCAGTTCAGCCATAAAACGCTGCTCGCGCGCACTCAGCACGGCAGAGGTCAGTGCTTCGCGTGAAGCGAAATGATGATAAAACGTACGCGTAGAGACGCCGGCTTCCCGACAGAGTTGATCGGTGCTGGTGGCGTGAAAGCCATGTGTGTAGAAGAGCCGCTCGGCAGCCTGAATGATATCGTTTCTCTTTTTCATGACTCAAAAGTAAACCGATCGTTTTACTTTTTCAAGCCCATTCCTATTCTTTGCACACGGCGGTATTGATAAATCCCCGACGGCGGGCACACTGGCGCTTCGCTTAAAGGGGCGCTGGAGGCTGCTTTTTATTCTTTTTCAGTCTCTGTTTATCAATACTCATACTTACCCCGGCGGGGGTTAATTTTGTTAGTTGTGACTCTAATCATAACGGAGGGTACTTACAGGGAATGCTTGCCGGTTTAATCATTAGACTGTTGTTTTTAATGCATTATTTTAAGTTTTGCTGATTTATTGATGCATTAGCATTACAAATACAATCGGGGGTGTAAAACGGGTGGGAATGTTTCAGTGCGTCGAATGCCTGAAGCGATGTAAACGGTAAAAAAGGGTATATTCTCAAAGTCAGTTTGAGTTACGCAATAAAGTGGTTTTAGGGATAATTCTCAGTTAGTTTAGTAACACTTCAGATTACAACAAAAACCTCTTACGAATTTTGGTTCGTTTTTTAAGATACATACAGCAACTATCAGGATGACTACCATGCTTAAAGCCAGCTATTATTATCTGTGCCCGCGCCCCATGGGTGGATGGATTTTACACAAAGAAGGTTGCGTTAATCTGTCAAAGAACGACAAACGCATTTTTATTGGTTCACTTTATACCCGCCAGCAGGCGCTGGCCGTGGCAAAAGTTCATCACGCAAATGCTATGCTCTGTAATGCCTGCCTTAGCACGTTTATTTGCCCGACCAGTAGCAGTACGGCAATTAAAACGGCGCGTGCGGCAACGCCAACCCGTCATACGCCAAGACATTAATGTTTTCACATTAATTTGCTGTATAAAAAAGAGAATAAAGCGAATTAATCAGGACAGGTGCTCAGAATATACAGGCAGCGTAATAACGCTGCCCTGATATTTATGCCTGCTTAGGCTGACCATTTGATGCGGTAATTCCGCCATCGACCGGCAAATTAACACCTGTAATATAACTGGCTTCTTCGCTGGCAATAAACAGAATGGCATGGGCGATATCATCGGCTTTCCCGGCGCGCTGCAGCGGAATACGATCGTAAAAGCGCTCCATCAACTCCTGGTCCTGACTGGCATCTTCAGTCAGATCGGTTAAGGTAAAGCCAGGACAGATTGCATTGACCCTTACGCCATCTGCGCCGTAGTCCATAGCCAGCGCACGGGTGAAGTTGGTAATCGCCCCTTTGGCTGCATTATAAATGCTCATGCCCCAGTCGCCGCCTAAGCCGGAAACGGAAGAGATGTTGACCACGTTGCCTTTGCTTTTTAGCAGGGCAGGCATGAAATAGTGCACACCATGGAAAACGCCATCAAGGTCGGTTTTCATCAGGGTTTTCCATGCGTCGAGTCCGACTTCATGAACGCGGCCCTGCACGATAACACCTGCATTATTCACCAGCACGTCAACACGGCCATATTTCTTCAGCACGGTTTCTGACAACTGCTTAACCTGTTCGGCTTCTGAGACGTCGCATGCTGCCACCAGGTGGTCGCCCGGTGTCATCCCAGCCAGCGTCTCTTCCAGTTTCTGTGCGGTACGTCCCACCAGCACCACTGATGCCCCTTCTTCAGCGAAGCGCTTCGCGCTGGCTTCGCCAATGCCGGACCCGGCACCTGTCACAACCACAACTTTCTGCGTAAATCTGGACATCATGCCTCCTTATCAGCATCAATTCTTACTATTAACAACCGGTTAAGCCTGGCACCCATTGGCAGAAACACAAGCGCAGCGCGAAATGCGCTGCGCCAGATGACGGCTTTTTAACCGGAGTTAACGGCTAGGGACGTCTGAAAAGGGCGAAACTGCGTCCTTCCAGTTCGAAATCCTTCTCTTTGGTGATCACCAGACCGCGCTTCGCGGTGTCGCTGGTGGTCAGCTCCAGCACCCAGCCACCTTCACCGAACTGCGGAATGCGGAACGGCACATTGCCTTCAAACGGGTTAAGCAGCATCAGTACGTCATGCCAGATGCCTTCCTCGGTCTGCAGATCCGGCCGGCCGATATAAACCCCCAGCGTTGAGCCTTCATCCCACTGCTCAGACTGCTGGAAGCCGCCACCGGCGTTAAACCATTTGATATCCATACCGTCGCGCCAGTTTTCGCGGCGCAGCAACGGCTGTTGAGCACGCAGCGTCAGGATCTGACGAGTGAACTCGCGCAGTGCCTCAGCAGACTCGGGCAGGTTATCCCAGTGTACCCAGGAGATTTCGCTGTCCTGACAGTAGCCGTTGTTGTTGCCCATCTGGCTGCGGCCAAATTCGTCGCCTGCCAGCAGCATCGGCGTGCCGTGAGAGAAGATCAGCGTTGCAAGGAAGTTACGTTTCTGACGCTCACGCACCGCGTTAATGCCTTCGTCATCGGTCGGGCCTTCAACGCCGTAGTTGTATGAGCGGTTGTCGTTGTGACCGTCGTTATTATCTTCGCCATTCTCATCGTTATGTTTGTCGTTGTACGACACCAGATCGTTGAGGGTGAAACCATCGTGTGCGGTAATGAAATTGACGCTGGCCCACGGACGACGGCCGTGCTGATCGTAAAGGTCGCCAGACCCCAGCAGGCGGGCGGCAAAGTCGGTAGAGACGTTATTGCCTTTCCAGTAATCACGCACGGTATCGCGGTACTGATCGTTCCATTCTGCCCAGCCAGGCGGGAAGCTGCCCACCTGGTAGCCGCCCGGACCGATATCCCAGGGTTCGCCAATCAGCTTTTTCTGCGACAGGATAGGGTCCTGCATGATGGCATCGAAGAAGCCGCCGCGCGGGTCGAATCCATCGGGCTCACGACCGAGAATGGTGCCGAGGTCAAAACGGAAACCGTCGATATGCATCGACTCTGACCAGTAACGCAGGGAGTCGAGCACCATCTGCAGCACGCGCGGATGTGAGGTGTTGACGGTATTGCCGGTGCCGGTGTCGTTGATGTAGTAACGATGCTGGTCTGGCATCGTACGGTAATAGGAGAAGTTATCGATGCCCTTAAACGACAGCGTCGGGCCCAGCTCATTGCCTTCGGCGGTGTGGTTGTAGACCACGTCGAGGATCACTTCGATACCGGCATCATGGAAGGCACGCACCATGTCACGGAAGCCCTGAATGCCGCGCGGCCCGAAATAGCGTGTCGCGGGCGCAAAGAAGCCCAGCGTGTTGTAACCCCAGAAGTTTTTCAGCCCTTTATCCAGCAGATGCTGATCATCCGGGAACCAGTGCACTGGCAGCAGTTCAACCGAGGTAATGCCCAGGCTTTTAATGTAGTTGACGGTCGATTTATGGCTCATGCCGTCAAAGGTGCCGCGCATCTCCGGTGGCAGTGCCGTGTTGAGCTGCGTGAAGCCTTTGACGTGGGTTTCATAGATGACGGTTTTCGGCCACGGCACGTTCGGGCGGTTTTGATCGTGCCAGTCGAATTCATTAGGATCGATAACCCGGCACTTTGGTGTAAACGGTGCGCTGTCGCGGGTGTCGAACGTCAGATCTTTATCGTCGTGGTAGAGATCGTACGCGAAGTGTGCCTCGTTCCAGGCGATATCACCCGCCAGTTCACGCGCGTACGGGTCGAGCAGTAACTTGTTCGGGTTAAAGCGATGACCATTTTCCGGATCATAAGGGCCATAGACGCGATAGCCATAGAGCGCGCCGGGTTTCAGCCCCGGAATGTAGCCGTGCCATACTTCATGGGTATATTCCGGCAGTTCCAGCCGGGCAATTTCCGTTTTGCCGCTGGGATCGTACAGACAGAGTTCAACCCGCTCGGCGTGGGCGCTGAACAGGGCGAAGTTCACGCCCTGACCATCAAAGTTGGCCCCCAGTAAATGGCTGTAACCCGCCGTAATTTCAAAACGCTGACTGTTTGACATTTATGCCTCGTTATTCAATGAACAGATTGACGCGTATAAAACATTAATGCCGGTTGTCATTTTGCGACCAGCACAGCGCACCACTGTGCCGCCAGCGCTGTAAGCGGCAACTGGTCGCCTGCATCAAGCGTTTTACCGCTCAGGACATCCTGATACTTACGCTGGCTCAGTGCCGCAGGCAGGGCGATGACCGTATCAGCCCAGCGCGCGGCAGGTGGCTGATCGAGATTCTCTGGCAGCGCGTTAAACACCCGGCGTGACACAATTACAATCACCGCCTGATCCTGAAGCGTGCGGGCAAAAGCCAGCACCTTATCCTGCTGCTCGCCCTCCGCCGACAGCGCCAGATAGTCGCCGCGACGGAACAGCTCAGGCTGCTGCTGACGCAACGCCAGCAGCTTCACAATTGCCTGCTGATTGACCTGACCATGCAGCCAGTGCGCTTCGCTGCCGTCGTGCTGTGGCGCCGTAAGCATCGCCGCCAGGGCATCGAAATCAGGCTCGCGGCGGTTATCGGGATCGACCAGGCTGAAGTCCAGCGCCTCGCTGCCCTGGTAAATATCGGGTACGCCAGGTGCGGTAAGTTTCACCACGGTCTGGGTCAGACTGTTAACCAGTCCGGCACGCATAAAGGGTTGCAGCGACTGGCAGAAGTCATTGAGGAATGCGCTGTTAGCGGGCGCGAGCAGGTGACGGGCATAACCCAGCACCGCCTCTTCATAGGCGTCGTTGTTATCGGCCCAGTCGGTGCGGAGTTTGGCTTCACGCAGCGCTTTCTCCACATAGACCACAAAGCGGGCTCCCAGCGCCGCTAGGCCGTCGGCATCCTGCGGCTGAAGCGTCGTGGGCCAGACCCCGGCCAGTGCTTCATACAGCATCCACTCGACGGCCGGCTCCGGTGCCGGACCATCTTTCAGCCGAACGACATGGTCCTGATTGATCTCCCGCCAGCGGCTGACGCACTCGGCCCAGCGCTGCGGCGCTTCGGTCAGCGTATAGAGACGCGCACGGGCATCTTCACCGCGCTTGGTATCGTGCGTTGAGGTGCCTGACAGCGCATCGGGCTGATGTTCGCGCCGCGCCTGCATCTCGGCATGAAACTGATCCAGCGAGAAGTGACGTGCCAGCGGTTCAGCGCCGACTTCATTCAGCGCCAGCGCCATATGCTGACGGAAGAAGAGGGTGTCCTCGACTGATTTCGCCATCAACGGCCCGGTCAGCTGCTGGAAGCGGGTGCGGAACTGCGTGGCATCGTCGCGAGCAGCGTCGGCAACGTCAGCGCGCAGAATACGCGTCAGGAAGTCGAGCGCCTGGGTGTCTGGCGCGTGGTCGCTGGCTTTGACCTCGCTGACCACCTGTTGCAGCAGCGCGGTGTCGGCGGGTGTCAGGCCTTCTGGCGTGCCATAGGTGCGATAAACCGGAAAGGCAACCAGCAGTTCCCGCAGCGCATTTTTCAGTTCCGCCTCCGGCTGTGGTTTGCCGTCTGCATCGGCAATCTTCAGTGCCAGTTGTTGTAACCGGTTAAATTCACCGGCGAAATTGCGGTTCGCCATCAGTAGTTTGGCGGCACGCAGCTCTGCTTTCATGTCAACGGTTTTGCCGATAACGGCCTGATACGCCTTGCGCAGGCCGCTCAGGCGGTCGCTGTCGACCAGCAGATTGGCGAGAGCAGCCATAAACTCATACCCGGTGGTGCCGGAAACCGGCCACTCGTCAGGCAGCTGTTCATTGTCGCCGAGGATTTTCTCCACGGTAAGATAGCAGTCGGGACCGGCAGCCTGGCGTAACTGCTCCAGATAGCCGCGCGGGTCGGCCAGACCATCCACGTGGTCAACGCGCAATCCCTGCACCGCGCCGCTGTGGACCAGTTCGAGGATCAGCTGATGTGCGGCATCAAAGACCGTTTTATCTTCCACACGCACGCCCACCAGACCGGTCACTTCGAAGAAGCGACGGTAGGAGAGATTGTTGGGCGCATCGCGCCAGGAGATCAGTTGCCACGGCTGCTGGTCATGCAGTTCAGCAATCTGTGCGGCATCACGCAGGGCCAGTACGGCCTCTTCCCGATCCTGCCAGGTCTCCGGCTTCAGCGGATAGAAATTATCGAAGTAGGCCAGCGCCGGTTTGCCGGTTTGCGGATCGCGCTGCACGCTGATCTCACCTTTTTCCAGCACCGCCTCAAAAGTGTCACCGAGGAACGGCAGCGTCAGGCGGCGCGACCAGTCGATATCGAAATAACGGGCATAGCGACTCTGTTCGCCATGCTCAATAACGTCGCGCCACCAGGTGTTCTCCAGCGAGGCGGCCATATGGTTAGGGACGATATCGAGAATCAGCCCCAGACCGGCGGCTTTCAGCGCGGCAGCCATGCGATCAAAGCCTTCACGGCCGCCAATCGACGGCTCGATCTGGTTAACGTCGGTCACGTCATAGCCGTGAGTCGACTCTGCGGTCGCGCTGAAGATCGGCGACGCATAGAGGTGGCTGATACCCAGCTGTTTCAGGTAGGGCACCAGCGCCGCCGCACGGTCAAAGGTCATGCCGTTGCGGAACTGAATGCGGTACGTTGCGGTTGGAATATTCATTCTGCTTCTCTCTTTTCCAGACGCACGACAATCGCGTTGGGAATCAGTTCGGTGGCGGTCTGCGGCCAGGCAAACAGGGTTTCGCCCGGTAAATCCGGGATCGGCTGCGTGCTGTCGCCGACGTTCAGCGCCAGTGACAGTGTACCCAGCGGGAAGTCCCAGCGAACGGCCAGGAAACCTTCTGACGTTTTCACTATCTGACCGGCATCACCCCCGGCCGTCTGCAGCAGCGGCACAATATGTTCCTGACGCAGCGCCAGCAGATGACGCGTCAGCGCCAGCCACTGCTGACCTTCCGGCGTTTCTGTGCGCGGCCAGTTAAGCTTCGACTGTTCAAAGGTGGTGACATCATTGGGATCCGGCACCGTTTCGCCGTGACCGGCATGGCCTTCAAACTCGCGGGCGCGACCTTCACGCACAGCTTTCGCCAGATCGCCGTGGAAATCGGTAAAGAACAGGAACGGCCGGGTTTCACCATACTCTTCACCCATAAACAGCAGCGGGATGTGCGGCGAGGCCAGTAACATGGCCAGCAGCACCTGCGTCCGCTCTGCACCTGCCAGCGAGACCAGCCTTTCGCCCTGTGCACGGTTACCCGTCTGATCATGGTTCTGGATAAAGTCGACAAAGGCGACAGGCGGCTGACGGCTGCTTTTCACGCCGCGTGGCTCACCCGACTGCGGTGAAACCTCGCCCTGATAGACAAAGCCTTCGGCCAGCGCCCGCGCGACCCGCTGTTCCGGCTGGTCGGCGAAATCCTGGTAATAAGCGTGCGTTTCACCGGTTGCCAGCACATGCACGGCGTTATGGAAGTCATCGTTCCATTCGCCGGTGAACAGCGGCGCTTCTCCGTTTTCATCACGCGGATGCAGGAAGGTGACGTTACGGCAGTCTTCGGTAGTGAGATGAACAGGGCGGTCGGTAATGGTGGCGCGGATGCGCTCAGCAATCTCAATCAGCACATGTTTTTCGCTCGGGTCATCAATCTGATCGATGGCGTCGAAGCGCAGGCCATCCAGATTAAACTCCTGCAGCCAGTAGAGCGGCGCTTCCACGATATAGCGGCGTACCGCATCCACGTCATAGGCGATACCCGCGCCCCACGGCGTCTGGCGCTCTTTGTGGAAGAAGTCTGGCGCCAGCAGCGGCAGATAGTTGCCCTCCGGGCCGAAGTGGTTCAGCACGATATCCAGCACAACAGACAGACCATGGCCGTGCGCCGCATCGATAAAGGCTTTGAAATCATCGGGCGAACCGTAGGCAGCATGGGGTGCATAGAGCAGCACGCCATCGTAGCCCCAGCCGCGATTACCGCCAAACTGCGACACCGGCAGCACTTCAATCATGGTGATGCCGGTTTCAGCCAGCATCGGCAGTTTTTCAATTGCCGCCCGGAAGGTGCCTTCAGGCGTAAAGGTGCCGATGTGCAGTTCATACACTACCGACTCCTGCCACGGACGGCCCTTCCAGCCTGTGTTTTGCCACTGATACGCATCAGGATCGATCACCAGCGACGGGCCGTTAACCTCCGCTTTCTGAGCGCGGGCGGCGGGATCGGGCATGGTCGTGCCATCCGCCAGCACAAAATCATATTCGGCATTTGCTGCCACACCCGCGACCTGGGTTTCAAACCAGCCATCCGCCTGCGGTGTCATTTCAATGTCTTTACCGGAGAGCCGCAGCGTCACGCGTTGCTGACCGGTTGCCCAGAGGCGGAAACGCACCTCATCACTGGCAACCCGTTCAGCGCCCCAACTTTTAAAAAAAGATTTGGATTCCATTCAGTTGCCTCATTTAGCCTGGAAATACGCGATGGCGGCCACCGCGTGAAAAGGATGTCGATGACGTAAGCGTCAGAAATCATAAACCGTGCAGCGAGACCAGGATGCCAGGTGGGCTGGCGCGTCTCTTCAGCCAGAACGCAGGACTGATGTTCAGCGTTATGCGGCGGGAAGGGGGGAGTGAGACCGCTTCCACGCGGCATACAGAAAGTAATCATAGACTAAGATGTTGCAATCGCAGGGCGGCGAGGTGTCTGGTGGCATTAATTTGCGTTAATTACCCTGAATCGGCCTCTGCCTGGGGAAAGGAGACGGTGCAGGCGCAGAAAACCCTGCCGGATAGCGAGGATTCGCTATAAGCTTAAGCGCGATCGCGCAGGTCGTACTGGATGACCTGCGGCGCTGAACACTTCAAAAGGATGTTACGTGAGGAAACGCGTTCTGTTAGCCACGCTCTTACTGCTCGCCGCCTGTTCTAATCGGGTCGGACATCGGCTGGACAACAGTAATCTGCAGCAGATTCATGCCGGTCAGACCACCAAAGCTCAGTTGATTGCGCTGTTTGGTCAGCCTGACAGTGAAACGCCTTACCCGTCCGGGCAGCGGCTGCTGAAATGGACCTACAGCGAGGCGCGCACCCTGAACACCACCGAGGGGCAGACGCTGACCGTGCAGATGAAAAATGACAAAGTGCTGAACTATGCGCTCAGCAAGAGCTAAGGCTTAGCTAAGTTTACTACGGCGGTGGCAGGAGATTGCCACCGCGCATCATCGGTTACTGTATGCCGCTCTGCTGCGCATCCCGGCTCTCGGGCCGTGGCTGAGCCAGTCGGGCGAAATCGGAACCTGCCGGATGCTGGTAGATTTGCAGTTCAAACACGCGGGCTATTGCATAGATATACTCAAAAATCGCCGCCTGGGTATTTTCATAATCCGCCCAGAAAATTGATGAGGTGAAGCAGTAGATCTCCACCGGCAGCCCATCCGGCGACGGCTTCAGCGGTCGTACCACGATATACATCTCTTTCATAATGTCATCGCGTTGGGCCAGCCAGGCAGACAGGTATTTACGGAACACCATCAGGTTAGTGATGCCGTTCTCCATAAACCAGCGTTCGCCGACGGCATTGATATCACGTCCATCCAGCAGCTCAGTGATCGTTTCACCTGCAAGGCGGATCTGGCTCATCGATTGCAGCATCTCCTGATTCACAAAGGTGATCGACTTCTGATCCAGATGAAAGCTGCGCATGATGCGGCGCGCACCCGACGAGAACATCGCCTGCCAGTTGGTGTAGGTTTCGGTAAGGAAGTTCTTGGTCGGAATACGTGAAATAGTGTTATCCCAGTTGCGGATGGTGATGGTATGCAGCGCAATGTCGATCACCTCACCGCTGATATTTCTGTCCGGCATCTCAATCCAGTCGCCCAGTTGCAGGACATCGTTGGAAGAGAGCTGAATGTTCGCCACCAGCGACAGGAGCGTATGCTGGAAGATCAGCATCAACACCGCAGCAACCGCACCCAGCGAGGAGATAATAATGGCAGGTGACTTATTGGACATAATCGCCAGAATCATGATTGCGGCGATGATATGCACCAGGATTTTGCCAATCTGGATATAGCCCTTGATCGAGTGATTCTTGCGCTTGGATTTGCGCGTATAGGAGTTGTTAACAATCTCCAGCACTTCGTTGAAGAAGATCGACAGATAGACAAAAAACAGGATGCCGCAGATGGTCTGAATCGCCACTTTCAGGTTTTCAGGCAGGCCTGGCATAAATTGCAGAAAGTTGTAGACCACAATTACCGGCACAAAATTTGACAGCTTCTGAGAGAGGCGAATGTCCTTATCCAGTGGCACACCCTTTTTATGGCTGCTGAAAAAGACCTTCCTGATCACTTTGACGATGAAGAATTTGCAGATCAGGTGAGTGACCAGCCCGGCCACGATCAGCAGCAACAGGCTAAAGCTGATCGACAGCACTCTGTTTCCCTCTATAAAACTCATCAGACTCTGAATGTAATGCATGTTAACCACGTGCGAAAAAGTAAGGGGCGAATTCAACCACAGCACAGGGTCGGTTGTTAAGCGTCAAATGCGTTCAGGCAGAGCCGCAACTTTATTCTGTCCTGAGCGGCGCGCTGGCTGCGCCCGGCAGGTGGCGTCTTGTTAACTTCTTTGTTCGCAGACTCAGATAAATCTCAAGCCAGCCGATAACCACTCTAACTTCTCTGATATGAGCCTGCAGACATGCTTAAAAATCTTAAAATAACCCACGGTATTCTGGCGGTGCTTGCCGTCTTTATTACGTTACTGACCCTGACCGGATTTCTGTTTTACAACGGCGTCTCAAACGCCGACAAAAACTTCGTGGCAGCAGAACAGCTGACCCTGCAGCAGCAGCACCTGAGCGATGCGGTGAAAACCCTGATTAAAACCCGCGTTACCATCAACCGCGTCGCTATCCGTTTCCTGAAAAACCAGCAGGATCCTAAATCACTGGCCGCCATCGCCACGCTGCTGGAGCAGGCGGGCCAGTCTGCGGACAGAGCCGATGCCGACTTTAAAGCCTGGCAGGCGATGCCACGCAAAGAGGGGCAGAGCGAAGCGCAGTCGGCGCAGGTTCAGACCGCCTATCAGCAGATGCATGAGACCATGCTGGCCTCAATTACCTTTTTAAAGCAGGGTAATTACGCGGCCTATGGCAACCTCGAAGCACAGGCGGCGCAGGACCAGCTCGACAGTGCCTATGAGGCCTGGCGTGCGGTGAACATCCAGCTGATGAAAGATACTTCAGAACATAACCAGCGTAGTCTGACAGATGCGCTCTGGGCGCTGCTGACGATTAGCCTGATCACTGGCGTGATTGGCGTGGCGGTCTGGTTGGGACTGCAAAAATTGCTGATTAGTCCGCTGGCCAGGCTGACAGGGCATATGCGCACCATTTCGGCAGGTGATTTAACCTCTGATATTCAGCACGAAGGCCGCAATGAGATGGGCCTGCTGATTCAGGAGCTGCAACAAATGCGCGATGCGCTGGTGGTGACCATTACTTCGGTCGATGACGCGACCCGCTCTATTTTTACCGGTGCAGCGGAAATTTCCGCTGGCAGCACCGATCTCTCTTCCCGTACTGAACAGCAGGCTGCCGCACTGGAACAGACCGCCGCCAGCATGGAGCAGCTCACCTCAACGGTGAAGCTCAACGCAGACAATGCGCAGCAGGCGACAACGGTGTCGAAAGAGGCGTCAGCCACCGCCCTGCAGGGCGGCGAAACCGTTGCCCGCGTTATCGCCAACATGGATCAGATCAGCGAAAGCTCGAATCAGATCGCCGGTATTATCGCCATTATCGACAGCATCGCCTTCCAGACCAATATTCTGGCGCTGAACGCTGCGGTTGAAGCCGCGCGTGCCGGTGAGCAGGGGCGTGGATTCGCCGTTGTCGCAGGTGAAGTACGCTCGCTGGCCGGACGCAGCGCCAGTGCCGCGCAGGAGATTCGTGGATTGATTGACCGCTCAGCCGAGCGCATTAAAACCGGTGCCGGTCACGCTTCCCAGGCGGGCATCGCCATGGAGAGCATCGTGAAGTCGGTGAGCCGGGTGACGCAGCTGATCGAAGAGATCGCTGCCTCCTCCACTGAACAGACCCGCGGCATTGAGCAGGTCTGCATTGCGGTTTCTGAGATGGATGGTGTAACGCAGCAGAACGCCGCGCTGGTGGAGGAGTCTGCGACTGCTGCTGCCTCACTGGAAGAGCAGGCGAGCTACCTGCGTAAAACGGTATCGGTCTTTAAAACCGGCAGCATGCACGCCGCGTTCTCCGCCGCACCGGTTGCGAAGGCGATTGCCGTGCCCAAACGTCAGCCTGTCGCCGTGACAGACAATGAGAACTGGCAGACTTTCTGATAACGGAATATCTGACGGATCACTGCGCACGCGGCCGTGCTACAGTTTCAGCATAAAAAAACCGCCCCCAGGGGCGGTTTTTTATTCACTTAACGCATCAGGCAGGAACGGACTGTGCCTTCTGGCTGCGTGACCAGACGCGGTGCGCTTTCATCGCCTGCGTAAAATCAGACATCAGTGCGTCCTCCGCCGCGTCGCCCTGCACAATGCCTTCTTCCTGATCGGCATCTTCCAGACCGAACTGCGCTTTAAAGCGACGCGCGTCGCCCACCAGACCAATCACCTTGAGGTGTTTGTAGGCTTCCAGCAGGAAGTAGCGGGCATCGCCGCTTAACAGCAGGGCATCAATATTACCATTCGGCACCATCACCGCATCAAAAGTCAGAGACGGCAGGCCGGCGAAGGTGGCATCGATCGGCAGCACAGAACCGTCATCCGCGCGCACCTGGCCCATATGCGGCGCCAGCAGTTTTGTGTGCACACCTTCCGCTTTCAGCGCCTGCAGAATCGCCAGCACATCCGCCGCCTTCACACCATCGCTCAACAGCAGCGCCACCTGACGGCCTTTAATCTCACCATCCGGGATAGCGTAGAGGCTCAGGCTGTCATCTTTCGTCAGGCCATTCACCGCCGCAGGAGGCTGGATATTGCGCTGCTCATCGGTCAGGGCGAGTCCCAGATTATCCGCTACGCCCTGTGCCAGTTTAGTATCGATACGCGCCAGAAGATCCACCACGCGCTCACGGATGTAGGCACGGCCCACTTTACTCAGTTCAAACGAGTAGGCACCAATGATGTGCTGCTGTTCGACTTCTGTCTGGCTGTTCCAGAACAGGCGCGGCTGGGAATAATATTCACCAAATGACGGGCTGCGCTCGCG
This sequence comes from Pantoea sp. MT58, assembly GCF_014495885.1. Taxonomy (NCBI): domain Bacteria; kingdom Pseudomonadati; phylum Pseudomonadota; class Gammaproteobacteria; order Enterobacterales; family Erwiniaceae; genus Pantoea; species Pantoea sp. MT58. The sequence continues at coordinate 2,248,230 of NZ_CP061083.1, read as the reverse complement.
CACTTTGTGGCCCTCAACCCGCTCCTGATAGCTCTCGAAACCGCCGCCTTTCGCAGCCGGTGGCGTTTCGCGCGGCCAGTTGTCGTTGATCGAGTTTGGCTCGTAGTTCGCCGGGTTGGTGTCGATGTCCTGGCGATGCATGCCCTGACGCTGGAAGTTATGGTACGGGCAGGTTGGACGGTTAATCGGGATCTCATGGAAGTTCGGTCCGCCCAGACGACTGATCTGCGTGTCGGTATAGGAGAACAGACGGCCCTGCAGCAGTGGATCGTTGGAGAAATCCAGGCCCGGCACGATATGGCCCGGGTGGAACGCCACCTGCTCGGTTTCCGCAAAGAAGTTATCCGGGTTACGGTTCAGCACCATCTTGCCGACAATCTCCACCGGCACCAGCGCTTCCGGGATCAGCTTGGTGGCATCCAGAATATCGAAGTCGAATTTGAATTCATCCTCTTCCGGGATTAGCTGCAGACCCAGTTCATATTCCGGGAAATCACCGGCTTCAATCGCTTCCCACAGATCGCGGCGATGGAAGTCGGGATCGCGACCGGTCAGTTTCTGCGACTCATCCCACAGCAGCGAAGCTTTACCGGCCACCGGCTTCCAGTGGAAGCGGACAAAGGTCGCTTTGCCTTCGGCGTTGATCAGGCGGAAGGTGTGAATGCCAAAACCTTCCATGGTGCGATAGCTGCGCGGAATACCCCGGTCAGACATCGCCCAGATGACGTTGTGCATGGTTTCCGGCTGAAGAGAGACGTAATCCCAGAAGGTGTCATGGGCACTCTGACCCTGCGGGATTTCATTGTGCGGCTCCGGCTTAACGGCGTGCACAAAGTCAGGGAATTTATGGGCATCCTGAATAAAGAATACCGGCGTGTTGTTACCGACCAGGTCAAAGACACCTTCTTCGGTGTAGAACTTGGCGGCGAAACCGCGGATATCACGTACGGTATCCGCGGAGCCAGCGCCACCCTGAACCGTGGAGAAACGCACGAACACCGGCGTGGTCTGCTCGGGGTCGCTCAGGAACTGCGCTTTGGTCAGATCTTTCAGTGAGCGGTAAGGCTGAAAATAGCCGTGTGCGGCAGAACCACGGGCGTGAACGATACGCTCCGGGATACGCTCATGGTCAAAATGCGTGATTTTCTCACGCAGTATAAAGTCTTCCAGCAGCGTCGGACCTCGCGAACCCGCGAGCAATGAGCTTTGGTCATTGGCGATGCGCGTGCCCTGGTTCGTGGTGAGGGCCTGATGGGTGCCGTTTTTACGGCTGGCTTCAAGCTGGTCAAGTTTGGCGCTGTGTGTCTGCGGCGCTTTCAGACTGCCCGGGGCGGTGGGCTGTTTGCCTGGCGGGGTCGGTTCGGCTGGGGGCTGATGCGAACCATCTTTCGGTGCCAGCGATCCCAGACCCGGTTCTGATGATTCCGGACCGGTGGTGGGGGCGTGTTCGCTCAGGGGTTTCTTCTCTGTTTCTTTCGACATGAATCTATGCTCCAGCTGTTATTTTACTTTCGACGACACTAAATATAGAACAACCTGAACAATACTGAGGGTAAACCGGCCATTTAACCGCTGTCACTGTCCCTTTTTTGTCCGGCAGAAAAACCACGCTTACGTCTGAATGTCTGTTATCGCTTCGCTTATCCACGCCTTGTGCCGTCTGGCTTAGCGGCGTGTCAGCCCGCACCCGCTATGCTGGCTACCTGCTTTGTAACCCTGTCAGATTCGCCTCTCGCCGGACTGCGTGATATTCCGCGAGAGGGTGAAAATCTATAAATAAAATTAATAGGGAGAGGTGTCATTCCTGATTGAGTTTAGAAATGTTATATCATAACATTTCATTTTGTAATGTTGACTGAGGATCAGGCTTTGACGAATCATGCAGGTAAATGGATGGGAATCATGGGCGCGCTGCTCATCAGCCAGCAGGCGCTGGCACATAGCACGCATACACATGGCAAACCGCTATCAGTAATGGAGCAGAAAGCAGCCGAAGGGGTTTTTGCTGACAGCGACGTGAAAGATCGCCCACTCTCTGACTGGGACGGGCTGTGGCAGTCAGTTTATCCGCTGCTGCAAAGCGGCGAGCTGGATCCGGTCTGGCAGAAGAAAGCGCAGCAGGACAAGAGCAAAACGGCAGAGGAGATTAAAGCTTATTATCGCAAAGGCTACGCCACCGACGTCGATACTATCGGTATTGAAAACGGGGTAATGGAGTTCCATGTCGGTGATCGGGTCAGCGCCTGCCACTATCGCTATGCAGGCCACAAAATCCTGACCTATACCTCAGGTAAAAAAGGGGTGCGTTACCTGTTTGAGTGTCAGGACGCCAGCAGCAACGCCCCGAAATATGTGCAGTTCAGCGATCATACCATCGGCCCACGCAAGTCTGCTCACTTCCACATCTTTATGGGTAATCAGTCTCAGCAGACGTTGCTGGCTGAAATGGACAACTGGCCAACTTATTACCCTTACCAGATGACAAATCCACAGGTCGTGGAAGAGATGCTGCACCATTAAGTGAAGGGCCGGGATCGGATGGCCCGCTGATGACAGCGGGGTTTCTGTGACGCGCTGTCACTGCCTTTATCCCACCCAGGCCGGACGGCGTGAGGCGGGGATGCCGCGCACCACTCGCTGATACGACTCTTCAACCAGTTGCTGAATCAGGCCGGGTGAGAGGCCGTCACCCGGATACACCGTGATCCAGTGACGTTTATTCATATGATAACCGGCGGTGATCGAGGGATAGATCACCCTGTGCAGCTCTGCCTGCTGCGGTTCACACTTCAGGGTGATAATCGGCACGCCCCGCAGTTCCGTCAGCAGTAAAAACACTTTTCCACACACTTTATAAACCTGATGTTCCGGCCCGAAGGGATAGCCTGATTCGGCGGCGGGCAGCCGTTCAGCCGCGTCGATAGCGGTGCGCTGGATCTCGTGACCCTGCATAGTGATTCTCCCTGTCATGGTTAACCCCGATCTCTGTGGCCCGCGACTGGCTGGTCGCCAGAGGCCTGTTACACTTCTGATAAGCATAAATCAGGAGCAGACATGAAATTAGGTTTTGCATGTAAGTATCTCAATAGCGACGGTAAACAGTTTTTCCCGTTTCGCGCCACCACCCGTAAACGATTTCTGAGTTTACCTCAGGCTGAACGTCATCAGCTGATTCATGAGATTACCGTTACTAACCTTAATAATCTCTACCTGACACTGGAGCATCTGGCTACGTTACCGGCGCCACTCAGAATGATGCGCATCGGCAGCGACCTGCTGCCGCTCTATACGGTTCCCGAAGCCACGCCGCTCTTTGCGGAATTTCTGCCTGAGCTTTATCCACTCTTTGCCCGCAGTGGCGAGCTGGCGCGGACGCATCAAATCCGGCTCTCATTCCATCCGGGACAATATACGGTGCTGGCTTCCGATAATCCGGATGTGGTGACGCGCGCACTGGAAGATGTGGAGTATCACGCGCTTTGCGCCTGTCTCATGGGCTACGGTAAGACCTTCCAGGATTTTAAAATCAACATTCATATGAATGGCAGGGCGGGATTCGACGGTTTTAAACGCGCGTTTACTCAGCTCAGCCCGGAAGCGCGGCGGATGCTGACGGTTGAAAATGATGAGATTTCCTGCTCGCTGGATGATGTGCTGCAGGCGGCACCCCTCGGTCCGGTGGTGCTGGATATTCACCATCACTGGGTAAAAGAGAGTGAGTTTATTCAGCCGGATGACGCGCGTGTTGCCAGCGTCATTGACTCATGGCGGGGTGTGCGGCCGGTGCTGCACTATTCGATTTCTCAGGAGGGAATTATTCCGGAGGAGGGCTGGCCCGATCAGCAGCAGCTGGGTGTGAGCAAAAGCAAACTGCGGGCGCACTCCGACTACTTCTTTAATCCGACGCTGAATGCGTGGGCACTGTCGTTCCAGGATTTCGATATCATGTGCGAAGTGAAAATGAAGAATCTGGCGCGGGAACCGCTTTATCAGTGGGGGATCGCGCAGAAACTGATAGGAAATTCCCTGGCCGAAGAGACCAGGGAAGCGGCGAACGTTAAATAATAGCCACGCCGCCCGTAACGGCGATAGTCGCGCCGGAAATGTAGCTGGCTTCGTCACTGGCCAGTATCACGTAGGTGGGTGCCAGCTCAGCAGGTTGACCGGCACGCTGCAGCGGCACTTCACTGCCAAAGTTTTTCACCTGTTCAACCGGCATGGTCGAGGGGATTAGCGGTGTCCAGATAGGACCGGGCGCGACCACATTAGCTCGGATACCTTTCTCTGCCAGCAGGGCAGCCACGCCTCCGGAGAAGTTAATAATGGCGGCTTTAGTCGCGGAGTAGGCGAGCAGCTTCGGTTTCGGCTGGTCGGCATTGATCGAGGCGGTGTTGATGATCGATCCGCCCGCTGGCATGTGCTTTGTGGCCGCTTTAGTGATGTAGAACATCGCGTAAAGATTCGTTTTCATGGTGCGATCAAACTCGTCGTCGCTGATCTCCTCCAGCGACTCGCGTGTCATCTGATATGCCGCATTATTGACCACAATGTTAATCTCACCAAAGGCTTCAACGGCTTTATCAACCAGCGCATTACAGTGTGAGGCATCGGTGATGTCGCCTGGCACCAGCAGCGCTTTCTGACCGGCGGCCTCGACAAGCCGGGCGGTGTCCTGCGCATCCTCATGCTCATCAAGATAAGAGATCAGCACATCGGCACCTTCCCGGGCAAAGGCAATGGCCACGGCCCGGCCAATGCCAGAATCCCCGCCGGTAATAATCGCTTTTTTACCCGCCAGACGGCCGGAACCCTGATAGCTCTCTTCGCCGTGATCGGGCTGTGGCTGCATCGCGGCAGTACTGCCTGGCCACGTCTGCTGCTGCGCGGCAAAAGGGGGGAGTGGACGCTGAGTGGATGACATGACTTTTCCTCCGTAAAAAGGGATCAACCCTGTCAGGGCATTGGACCCTGACAGGCGAGGGATTAAGGTTTTGGTGGTGTGACGCCATCGATCTGTTCTGACTGTGCACCGGAACCGGGACGGGCATTGCCGAGTATCGGTTCATCACCCAGAATATCGGGCTGCTGTTTCGCGCTGAACTGACCATGACCATCGTAAGCTGGACCACTGCTCCAGCGACCTTTCGGCAGCGGTTTATCCAGCGAGGTATTCAGGCAGTAGTAAGCGTGCTCCTGCGCTTCATGTTCCTGCGGGAAGCTGTTGGGGATCGGCAGCGACGCGTTCAATCCGCCCATCTCTTCGATCACCGCCAGCCACTGCTGCTGGTGCATGGTGTCACGGGCAATCAGGAAGGAGAGGAAATCCTTCATGCCTTTGTCTTCGGTCATGTTGTAGAGGCGGGTCGCCAGAACACGACCGGTGGCTTCTGCGGTGACATTAGCCAGCATATCGGCGGCCACGTTGCCGGACGCGTAGATGTGGCTCATGTCGAACGGCATGCCGTTGGCGTTTACCGGCATCGCGGCCAGACCGGAAGAGAGAATATGGCGTGGGTTCATGCCGCCCAGAATGGCATTAACCACCGGGTCTTTGGCTGATGCTTCCTGGTAAGAGAGCGGTGCGCCTTCAAGGTTCAGCGCCACAGCGTAGCCCAGCATTTCGATATGACTCAGCTCTTCGGTGGCGGTGGAGATCAGCAGATCCCGAATCCGCGCATCACCTCGCGCGCCCATCGCCTGGAAAAAGTATTGCATCGCTACACGAATCTCACCTTCGACGCCGCCGATGGCTTGCTGTAACAGCATGGCAAACTCTGGGTCGGGCTTCTCTACACGAACCGGGAATTGAAGTTTTGATGAATGATGAAACATAGCTATTTTCCTCGCCTGTGTTTGCAGTAGATGCAGGAAAAGCCTGGACACAGATATCGGATAAATAAAGCGAAACGAGAGCAATTAATCGGAATTTACGGTAAAAAAAGCGGGGAAATAGGTCATTTTCGGAGCTATATCTGGTACGACAGGACAGGCAATATCAACGATGAGAAAGTGACATATGACTCAGTGCAGAAGAGATAAAAAAGCCCCCATTAAAAGGGGCTGATTCAGTACGGGAAAGCATCCTCACTTCCGCTATAGCTGTTTAACAATTCAGCTTTCACTGGTGGCCGTTGCACGTTGCAAAACGTGTTCCAGAGCCTGACGGTAAATATCCTGCTTAACTACGTCACGCTCGCTCTCCAGGCGATGAATCAGGCCCAGCACAATGTCTTTATCTGAGACATGGGCTTTTGAATGGGCGAGTTCAGCGTGAACCGCAGCGATAACCTGTTTTTCTGTCGTCATCGCGGCGCCAGAGTTCATAAAGTAATCAGAAATCTGAGACTCTGTATTCATTGTTGTTTGCATGTCAGGCCTCATAAAGAATTGGGGAGTGTGCGTCGGTTGATAGCCGGTTGCCGGCTGACGCAAAAAAATTGCATCTGAAGGTGGAAATCCACAACACCTTCAGATGCGGTGCAAAGCACCTCGTTACAAGTGATTTAACATCACGAGATAAAGTTATACAGCAATTTAAAAGTTGTACAAGAAACTTTGACAGAATATTTCATTTTTTTAGCCTGGTATAAGCCGTGGTAAAGTGCGCTGAATGCGATTTTTTTATTTAATTAAACTAATACAATAAGTTATGAGTTTTTTTGTCAGGCGGGTTTTTTTGAGGCGGCCGTTTCTGCGTTTTTTACCCGGATTGTCTGACGGGGTGAAAACGGTTTTTCAGGAGAATTTTAGCAAAAGCTGTACAGCTTTTTACACCACAAATGGAGAGCAGTGTCAGAGTGCGGTGGCAGGCTGCTGCAATCTTGTGCTTCTGACGGCACAGGCTGCATAATTCACTTCCCACGCCTGATGCAGAAAGCTAAGGTGGCCTCTTATTCATCACAAGGAAATGATCATGGTTCACGACTATTTCGCGATTCCGCCTGCGGGCGTGACTCAGGAACAACATAAACGTTCAGTTGCTGTGGCGGCCGCGCTGTCAGTGGCAAAGGAGTCCGTCAGCGCTTCTACGTCGGCAACCGGCTCAAAAACCTCCTGGGACCTGCAGGCTGTGGCGAATGAAATTGGTAATCTGGCCGATGCGATTCAGGATGCGCTGGAGAGTGACAGCCAGCCTTAATCTCTGACCGCTTCGCCTGAAACGGCTGCTGAAGCAGGCCGATCAGGGAAGGGCAGCGTTCAGGAGCCGATAACGTCGTCGGCAAGCGAACGTTGCCCAGCGTTTGCTTATTCCATTGCGGGCGGTTCATATTTAATATATTCACGCAGGGCATCATGGATGGCCTGATTATTACCTTCCTCCAGACCGCGTTCGGCATATTCTTTCGCCAGCGCCGCCAGTACATCGTCAAACTTCCCTTTGTAATTGAGATTATTCAGTGCAATTTGCTGACCGAGTATCGCTTTTAATACCGTCGTCTCAACGGTTAACTGTGCGACTGCCTCTTCCAGATGTTTGATGCGATCGTCGTCTGCCATAACCCCTCCATGCTTTAAAAAGGCAGAATAACCAGCCCGCGCTAAATATTCAAACCTCACCCCATGCCAGAGAGTCGTTGTCGGATTTTCCTTAAGTCAAAATAATCGGCGGATTAATTTATAAGAGGCGTGACTGTAAGTAAAAAGCGAGACTATTACCGCAGTGCGGCGAAAGTAACCTGTTTCCGTTTATTCTCACACCAGTAAGAGAAAAACGGTTAAAAAAAAGTGCATTACCATCAATCTCTTCGCGTAAAAGGGGTCCACGTCACTTGATTAAAAGGGGGATTAGCTATTACTGTATTTATATACAGTAATCTGAAAAAGGAGTGAAATTGTGGAATTCATTAAACCTGCGGACGTCCGCGCCGTCATGTCTTTACCGCTTTATATCGAACGTGTGCCGTGTGGATTTCCCTCACCGGCGCAGGATTATGTCGAACAACGTATCGATCTCAATGCGCTCATGGTTCAGCATCCCAGCGCCACCTATTTTGTGCGGGTCAGCGGTGAATCAATGATTGAGGCGGGCATCAATGATGGTGACATGCTGGTCGTCGACAGCTCGCTCACCGCCTCACACGGCGATATCGTGGTCGCTGCCGTCGACGGTGAATTCACCGTTAAACGTCTTCAGCTTCATCCCTGCCTGCAACTGATGCCGATGAACACCAAATTTAAACCGATCGCTATCCAGACCGAAGATGCGCTGGAGGTGTTTGGCGTAGTGACGTTTGTGATTAAAGCGACACATTGAGCATGTTCGCGCTGGTGGATGTGAACTGCTTTTATGCGTCGTGCGAAACCGTTTTCCGGCCTGACCTTAAAGGCAAGCCCGTCGTCGTGCTATCGAACAACGACGGCTGTGTGATTGCGCGCAGCGCCGAGGCGAAGAAAGCCGGCATCAAAATGGGCGCGCCCTATTTCAAAATGCGCGAAGCGCTGACCCATCACAATGTACAGGTTTTCAGCTCAAATTACGCGCTTTACGCCGACATGAGCCTTCGGGTGATGACGATTCTGGAAGAGATGGCGCCGTCGGTGGAGATCTACTCGATCGATGAGGCCTTTATGGATCTCACCGGCGTGCAGAACTGTATGGCGCTGGAGAGCTTTGGTCACCAGGTCAGAGAGCGGATACGCAAAGAGACCCATCTGACGGTGGGCGTTGGCATTGCACAGACCAAAACGCTGGCCAAACTGGCGAATTTTGCGGCCAAAAAGTGGAGCAAAACCGGCGGCATTGTCGATCTGTCGGATCCCGAACGGCAGAAAAAGCTACTGGCCCTCGTCGATGTGGCTGAGGTCTGGGGTGTCGGTCACCGTATCGGCAAGCGGCTCAACGCCATGGGCATTACGACGGCGAAAGATCTGGCCTGCCAAAGCACCGAGTCTATTCGCAAACAGTTCAGCGTAGTGCTGGAACGTACCGTCAGAGAGCTGCGTGGTGAATCCTGCCTGGAGCTGGAGTCGGTGATACCGGATAAACAGCAGATCATGTGTTCGCGTTCGTTCGGCAGCCGTATTTCCAGCTACGACCAGATGCGCGAAGCCGTCTGCGCCTATGCTGAACGTGCGGCAGAGAAACTACGTCGTGACAATCAATATTGCCGTCAGGTAGGGGTCTTTGTGCGTACCAGCCCCCATGCTACGGATGAACCCTTTTATGGTAATCAGTCTACCGGTCAGTTGCTGATCCCGACGCAGGACACGCGCGACATTGTCGGCGTTGCGATGGCGTGTCTGGATAACATCTGGATTGAGGGGCATCGCTACATGAAAGCGGGCATCGTACTGGGAGATTTTTTCAGCCATGGCGTGGCCCAGCTTGATCTGTTTGACGAACATCAGCCACGCCGCAATAGCGAAGAGCTGATGACGCTGATCGATAAGATTAACAAAAGCGGCAGCGGCAAACTCTGGTTTGCCGGGCAGGGGATCAACAAGGCCTGGGCGATGAAGCGCGAGATGCTGTCACCTGCCTATACTACGCGGGTAACGGATTTGCCGGTGGCGGCGGTTAAGTAGGTTGGGTGGTTTTCCTCAGCTACTGAAACCGCAAGGTCTGCTAAATTTCTTTTAACCTGGTTTCTTCCGCAAAGCACTGCTCCAGCGCCGTAATCACTGCCCTGATACGTGCGACTTTTTGCAGATCCGGATGGAGCACCAGCCAGATATCAACCGGGTCGCGCTTTTCAGGAAATACCGGGATTAATTGCGGATCGCAGTTAGCTAAAAATGTCGAAAGCAGGCCGATGCCAATCCCGCGTTTAATAGCGGATTGCATCAGCAGTTGTGTATTACATTCCAGCACGACTTGCTGGCTGTTTACTGCAAAGCCACACAGGTTTTGTCGATGACGAGGCACCATGTCTGCCGGAAACATGACCAGTTGATGATCAGTCAATCCGCTTTCTTGCTGCGGTTCTCCGAGCCGATCAAAATAACGCTGGCTGGCGTAAAGCCCCATATCAATGGTCGCTAGTCGTTTAACTATTAACTCTTCAGAATCGGGTCGGGCACCACGAATGGCTATATCCACACTACGGTAAGAGATATCGGAGAAGCCTATTCCGGTCAATAAGGTTACGGTGATATCCGGGTATTGTTCGCGCAGGCGCTGAATGGCAGGTATGACAAACACAGTGGCGAGTGTGTCTGTGCTGGCGATGCGAACGTTACCTGCAGGGATGCTATCGCCGCAGGCGGCTTTACGACTCATCGCCTGCATAGCGCTTTCCATAGCACTGGCTTCTGCCATCACCTGTTCGCCAAACTCGCTCAGCATAAAAGCGCGGGGCGTACGTATAAATAACCGGGAACTGAGCGCGCTTTCGAACGCGGCGATACGGCGCCCGACTGTCGCCTGATCGACGTTCAACGATTTTGAGGCACCCCGCAACGTTTTTTGTCTCGCTAATGCGAGGAAAAAGCGAACATCATCCCAGTTCATCCACTGCTCCATGTTATTTTTAACTAAACGGATATCTTCAACGTGGCTAAAAAATTATCAAAACTCATAAGCCATATCATAAACAGCACCATAAAATTATAAGTATTTCTGCATTGTTGTGAAGCATTAATGCAACTTTAAAAATTTCGAATTGTGACTATGATGGGCCGTTTTTTGGATATAGGCGCGATGTGTTTTGTTATGTGAAGCCTTTCATATAACGCACATTTTTTCCTCATTACTTCTGATTATCTTTATTTTTATTCTAATGGATTTAGAAAATGAAATTTTTTGAAGATGATTTTTTTAACACTACCTGCCCGGCGTTTACCTCAGATAAAGTTGTTGGAAGAGAAACTATCAAAGCAGATGTTGCTTTGAATTATGCCGAGGCCCTTATTGCTCAATTACAGAATAAGCAAATCAGTCACATTTATACGAGTGGTTATCTATCCTTCCATATGTTTGAGCTTATGGGGATCGAAAAGCGGTAGTTATAAATGATTAATAGCAGCGCTAATTAATCATTTTTCATGGGCAGGCCTTATTAGCGATTTGCATTGCTATAACCCGTATCCAGCGTAACACGACACATTCAGTGCGGATTATCAAGCTGCATAAATGAATGCTTGTGATGCAATCTTGTCTCTACCATAGGGAATAAGCAGGTTTTATCATCACTTTGTTTGCTGCTCTGTGGTATTCGCATTCGCTGCACAGAGTTGATTTATCTACAGCTCAGGAAATAAAAATGTCAGAAGTGTTAACTATTGATAGTCGTCCGACAGACAAAAAGAATTCTGCTTCCAAAAAGAGCGTTTTATTCTTTCTTGCACTGGCGCTAGTCGCTGCCTTATTGAACAGCAGTGCACCAACGCCGCTTTATCCCCTCTATCAACAGCAGTTGGGCTTAACCGCCGTCAGCCTGACAATCATTTATGGCGCGTATGCGGCAGGTGTTTTGATTGCGTTGTTCAGTGTAGGAAATCTTGCAGGGAAAGTTGCTGACCTGCGCAGCCTGATGATGCCTGCACTACTGGCCGTCTTCGCAGGTGCATTGCTGTTTTCACTCGCCGATTCGTTTGCCTGTCTGTTTATGGCACGCCTGCTGGCGGGCGTAGGAACCGGGGCATTAACCGGCGCAGCTAATATTGCCCTTTTGCGTTTTGGCCCTAAAGATGGCGGTAAAGCTGCAGCTCTGCTCGCAACGCTTTCTTTCACCACCGGTCTGGCACTGGGGCCAGTTTTTAGCGGCGTGGCGATTCAGACAAATTTCCACAGCCAGACGTTGCCGTTTCTGCTGATTATGATCACGGCTGCGATTGCCCTGATCGGATTACGTTTTAGCTGGCCAGCGCGTCATCACGACCAACCCAAGGCTGCGCCATCCTCGTCTGCCATTTCAGCGGGTACGACACTTAAAGCCGGACTGAAAGCGACTGGCATACGTTTTTTCCTGTGCGCTGGCGCTCTGTTTATGAGCTGGGCGTTTGCCGCCAGTATTTTGTCGATTGGACCGGCAGTATCGGAGCATCTGCTCGGCATTCATAGTCAGGGCGTTTATGGCTATGTGATTGCGGTATACTTAATGGTGGCCGGTATCAGTCAGATTTTGAGCCGCCGGATTAGCGCTCGCACATCTCTTGCTGCCGGCTGTCTTACTCAGGCCATTTCGATTGTGTTTTTTACCTGGGCTATTAGCACCCACTCTTTAGTATGGGCATGCACAGGACTGCTTGTGGCTGGATATTCCTATGGCGCCATCTTTGTGGGAAGTGCGACCCTGCTAAATATGATCTCTCCTGCAGCCAGTCACGCAAAACTGATTTCATTGTTCTACGTCATTGCCTATATCGCTAACTGGGTGCCCGTGCTGTTAGGTGCGGTGGTGGATCATGCCAGCCTGAATCTGGCTGTTGATTTGCTGTTCAGCGTCGGTGCTGTTATCTGTCTACTGCTGAGCATCGCGGTATTTTGGATAAAGATGGAAAAACGCGACTAATTCAGAATCAGACCGTGCCTGATTCCTCCCAGGCCGGTCTGAGGACCAGCGAATGGACGCTTAAAATCACATCAACTGACTGACTGTCTCGGTCAGCAAAGCCGTGCTTCGCATCATTTTGCTATTGAGGAATACACCACTCGTCGTCTGATGCCGCTGATTAATAAAATTAACAAACCTGGCAGCAGAAAACTCTGGTTTGCCGGGCAGGGGATCAACAAGGCCTGGGCGATGAAGCGCGAGATGCTGTCACCTGCCTATACCACGCGGGTAACGGATTTGCCGGTGGTTGTGCTGAAGTAGATGCTGGTCCGCCATCATCATGAATATGAGCTTTACGCGGTCGACGATAACAGCGATATAAAAAACCGACTCTTTTTATATGTTGCTGACAATGAGAACCACGCCAGGCTGTTAATTAAGCCGCTCAGATTATGGCTGACCATAATAAACACACAGCAACGGGCTGATTGCCGCAAAAAAAACGCGTTACTACCTGAGTGAATCATGAGCGGTTTGTCCTGTAACCTGAGCCGGATTGCAGGTCACAACCGGTTACACCCCCTCTGCCATTCAGCGACAGGAACAGAGATCTGTCCGAATGTATGCTGCGGGCTGATCGCCGCCAGCTATACTTGTTACCCGAGCCTGGGATAGAATCCCTGTTGATTCTGACAGGAACGCACTTCTTCAGGCCGGTAATTAATGAGCACGACAGCGACAGCGCATAAAAACAAAGAGCGGGGACGGCCCAGGGAGTTCGACATTGAACAGGCTCTGGATCGTGCCATGATCGTTTTCCGGCAAAAAGGCTATCACGCGGCATCAATAGGCGATCTGGGGGAGGCGATGAACCTCTCCGCAGGCAGCATCTATAAAGCGTTTAAAGACAAACGCTCCCTCTTTCTGCTGGTGTTCGAACGTTATCTGTTGCTGAGAAATACCGAACTGCGCCGCCGTCTGGCACCCTGTGTCAGCGGACGGGATAAAATCACGGAGTTGTTACAGTTCTACCTGGATTCGGCGCGTGCCATTGAGGGGCGATGCGGCTGTCTGGTGGTGTCCAGCGCCATTGCGCTGCAGACGATGGATGAAGATCTTGCGCAGCGCATTGATGATGTCATCAAGCGTAGTCAGCGCTTCCTGGTTTCATTGCTGGAGTTGGGACAACAGGATGGCTCTATCAATCGCACGCTGGACAGTGAAGCGGCAGCCGGTTTAATTCTCTGCATCGCATACGGTATGCGCGTGTCGGGCAAAGTCAGTGATGTGATCCATGAAGAGCAGACGCTGGCGCTGGCATTGAAAATACTGGGATAAGTGTTCTGAGTGGGGACAGCAGCATCCGTAAACAGGCGCTTCTCTGATATACGCTTTCCGGACAGAGAAATTCTTCCGCTTCCTTTCCCCGGGTCTGATTATGTGCCAGGCTTTTACGCTTTATTCTATTGCGTGGAAAATTAAGGCCCGTTTCGTGAAAACTTCAATCTTACTGACACTCGTGGCAGCCATTGGCTGTTCTGTTTTTGCCGCCCGTGGTGGGTTTGAAACCCAGACAGCGAAACATCCTCAGGCACAGCGGGTGACGGAGAGTGGGGAGCCACTGACGCGCTGACCGGGGCGAAGCGTGGCGATGATTAACGACCAAACAGCAGGCTGATGAGCGCGCGATAGTGGCGCTCTTCTTCCTCAGTGGACGCTGTTTCGAGGCGACGCAGGAGTTTGGTACAGATCGACTTACGGTTCACATTCCCGCCGGCATGCAAAATTTCCACGACTACCTGTCCCAGTGTCTCCTGCTGTGAGGGCAGGCTTGCCGCATTGAAATAACGGGCGATATCGTCTGCCGTCCGCGGCAGTCTCGGGTTCGGGTACATGGTGCGTTTCCTGGCTGTTGATGTAAAAACGATCGAATAGCCGCGAAGTTATACGCAAAAAGTGAATCTGTACAGTTATTTCAGCGTAATGATGAATGACGTTTTTTGGTCAGGATGCCGGGCAGCGAGAGAGCGGCCGTAAAGAGAAGCAAAGGGACAGCAGTATGAAGCGCATGAGAGCCAGAAGGGCGTCCGGCTCTCATGAGAAATGAACGTCGAAGCCTTATGACTACCGATAATCTTTCAGGGAAACCGGTGCCTGCCCGGTCTCGACCAGCCAGTTTAATTCGGCGCGGTCACGAGGCGAATCTTCAATGAAACCTTTGAGCCAGTGTCGTGCATCAGCAATCTGCTCTACACGTTCATCGCTGCACTCCTTTTCGGCCATTTCGCCCAACTGACGAATCAGCGATACCAGTGTAATATCCTGTTCTTCAAATGCCAGATTAATTGCTGCTTCACCAAGAATCATATGACCAGTCGTTGTATCGTGATAAATCATTTATAGCCTCCTGATTGATAGCGATATAAATAGTCTAGTTAAAGAGGCAGTGGAGTAAAAGGTTACAATTTACAGGCGGCATCAGATAATTTTGTTAAAAATAAAGGGAACCTTTGTGTCATGATATAACTTCATGATAGTAAATAATAAAAAACAATAGATTATTTTTGAAGTGAACAGGTTGAACTATTGTTCTGGTTAAAGAAGCAGACGTTTGCCTGAAATTCAGATAAGTGATGTGGCCTGTGCGCAACAGCATTTTCCAGTCGGTTTTTTACGCCTGTATAAACGATAAATTGCACAGTTCCTTATAATGCTTTGCAATATTATTGCCATATCGCATCGGATATTTCTGCTTTAAAAAAGCCCGCTCTGAGAGTGGGGCTATATCAGGTAAAAGGCGAAAAAAAGGCAAAAATAAAGCCGCTCTTAAGCGACTTTATTAACGCGAGAACAGCATTGCGATTATTTGTGCGGAACTTCAGAGACGGCTTTAACGTCTGCTTTATTAATCTGCTGCTTCACACCATTGGCATCGGTATAGGCCAGCAGGCCAGCGTCCGATTCAGAAGGCTTGCCATCACTAATAATGGTGCGTCCATCGTTAGTCTGAATCGCATAACTGGTACGGGTGCAGCCAGTTAATACGGTCATACCAATCAATGCGGCGAGAGGTAAAATCAGCGCTTTTTTCATCGTCTTCACCTTATATTAGTTGTCGAGTTCGCTCATATTACTGATTTCATTACGATTGATCTGCTCAGTTTTTCCTGTCTGAGCATCACGGTAAGAAACAAGACCGGTATCTGAATCAATCTGCGGTTTGCCGTCAGTCACAATCGTGCGGCCATCGGTCGTCTTAATAGACTGATTCGAGGCGCAACCTGCAAGTGTACCTAAAGAGAGTGCCAGCAGCGCAATGGCTGACAGGGTTTTCATTTTCATTTTTCTGCTCCATGAAGTATATCCAGACGTTTACAGCATAGACGGCTTTATAAATTTTGCTGGCTCTGTCGCGCGTCGATGCCTGTTTTTTATACAAAAACAGAGTGTATTGCGTTAATTAGCAGGCATGGCGCCGGCGAATAGCATTTATTGCAAATGCATGCGGCTGTTTATGCGTTTCAGCTGAGCCCTGACCGCATCGAAATAAAAAACGGAGCAAAAGCGGGAAATAGAGAGCGCAGATAATTCCGTTAACGCGGAAGAATCGCATGCAGGATGCCACATCGATGGCGGCACCTGGCGCTATTCGCGGGTCCGACGCCTGAAGGGCTATCGGACCCGTGAAAAAGGATCAGAGAATAGAGTCTTCGCCCGCTTTGGCGGCCGCTTTTTCCGCTTTCATGGCGCTGACCGGGTCAGATGCGCTCAGCCAGCGGTCAAACTTCTGGTAGGTGTCGATAAAGGTTTTAAAGTAGCTGCTGGCGATGGTGGCATTCTCTTTATGGTTCATAAACGCCACGGCCAGCTTAAATGCATCTTCGTTATCAAATTTCATGTTTGTCTTCCTCGCTTAAGATCTATAGAGCGTAGCCTGATAACACGGCCTGTGCATTCAGACAACCGTCTGAAAAGGCGCAATAATTCAGCCTGGCTGACAGCATCCTCCAGATTGGCGCGGATTCCCACTTACTTCGCGACAAATCCTTCTTATAATGCCAGCTTCACTCGTGAAGGAGACCCGCTTATGTTGAAAGGATTAACCGTTGTCGCGGTGCTGCTATTGTCAGGCTGTAGCCTGATGCATAAACAGCCGGCATCGCCACAGACCCTGCATTATCGCTGCGGAACAATGCCCCTGACCGTGACGCTGGACGAGGCGCAGGAGCAGGTAAGTTTCATTATGGATGGCAAGCCTTTAACGTTGAAGCAGACCGTCTCCGCCTCCGGCGCGCGCTACAGCGATGACACCTATGTTTTCTGGTCCAAAGGAAACGGCGCATTTATCGAACGTAACGATAAAATTGTCGTGAATGATTGTGAGCTGCAACCTGCCAGCTGACTTTATCTCTGAATAGGCGAGCATTAATGAGCGACAGCGAAACGCTACACACCATTGCCCATCTGCGGCGTGAATATACCCGCGGCGGATTGCGTCGCAAGGATCTGCCGGACAATCCGATCGCGCTGTTTGAACAGTGGCTGAGCCAGGCCTGTGAGGCAAAACTGCCCGATCCTACTGCCATGACCGTGGCCACCGTGGATGAGCAGGGTCAGCCGTGGCAGCGTATTGTGCTGCTGAAACACTTTGATGCGCAGGGCATGGTGTTTTACACCAACCTCGGCAGCCGTAAGGCGTTACAGCTGGCGCACAATCCGCGCATTTGCCTGCACTTCCCGTGGCACTTTCTGGAACGTCAGGTGATGGTGCTGGGCGAAGTGGAAAAACTGTCGCCGCTGGAGGTGCTGAAATATTTCCACAGCCGCCCGCGTGACAGTCAGATTGGTGCCTGGGTATCGAAGCAGTCGAGCCGGATTTCGGCGCGCGGGATTCTGGAAGGGAAGTTCCTTGAGCTTAAACAGAAGTTTCAGCAGGGCGAGGTGCCGCTGCCCAGCTTCTGGGGCGGTTACCGGGTGAAATTTCACACAATGGAGTTCTGGCAGGGGGGCGAACATCGTCTGCACGATCGTTTCATCTACCAGCGCGACAATGACGGCTGGAAAATCGACCGTCTGGCTCCCTGAATCTGCACGATTTCTCCCTATCAGCGCTGGCACAGAAAGCGCCAGCGCTTTATGCTATAGCCCTGATTTTTTTCGATTCCGCAAGTCAGCGGAAAGCTGTGTACCAGCATAGGTGCAGTCTGATCAATTTGGAGTCAGTAATGACCAGCAGTAACCTGATACAACAATTGCAGGAGAGGGGCCTTATCGCCCAGGTGACGGATGAAGCCGCGTTAACAGAGAAACTGGCACAGGGGCCAATTTCGCTCTATTGCGGCTTCGACCCCACTGCTGACAGCTTGCATTTGGGTCATCTGGTACCGCTGCTCTGCCTGAAGCGTTTTCAGGATGCCGGCCACAAGCCGGTAGCCCTGGTCGGGGGTGCAACCGGCCTGATTGGCGATCCAAGCTTTAAAGCCGCAGAGCGTAAACTTAATACCAGTGACACCGTCAACGAATGGGTTGAAAAGATCCGCCAGCAGGTGGCGCCATTCCTCGACTTCGATTGCGGCAGCAACAGCGCCATCGCCGCCAACAACTACGACTGGTTCGGCAGCATGAACGTGCTGACCTTCCTGCGTGATATCGGCAAGCACTTCTCTGTTAACCAGATGATTAACAAAGAAGCAGTGAAGCAGCGTCTGAACCGTGACGATCAGGGCATCTCCTTTACCGAGTTCTCCTACAATCTGCTGCAGGGTTATGACTTTGCCTGCCTGAATGAACTGCACGGCGTATCGCTGCAGATCGGCGGCTCCGATCAGTGGGGTAACATCACCTCTGGTATCGATCTGACCCGTCGTCTGCATCAGAACCAGGTCTTTGGCCTGACCGTTCCGCTGATCACCAAGTCTGACGGCACCAAATTCGGTAAAACGGAAGGCGGCGCAGTCTGGCTGGATGCGAAGAAAACCAGTCCATACAAGTTCTATCAGTTCTGGATCAACACCGCGGATGCTGACGTCTATCGTTTCCTGAAGTTCTTCACCTTCCTGAGCATAGAAGAGATCAACGCGCTGGAAGAAGAGGACAAAAACAGCGGTACCGCGCCACGCGCGCAGTATGTGCTGGCTGAGCAGGTCACGCGTCTGGTGCATGGCGAAGCGGGCCTGACGGCGGCGAAACGCATCACCGCCAGCCTCTTCTCCGGTTCGGTAAGCGAAATGACGGAAGCTGACTTTGAGCAACTGGCGCAGGATGGTATGCCAACTATCGCGCTGGGCGCAGATGATGACCTGCAGCAGGCGCTGGTGAAAGCGGAGCTCGTGCCGTCTCGCGGCCAGGCTCGCACCATGATCGGTTCGAATGCCGTCTCACTGAACGGTGAAAAACAGTCCGATGCGGAATACCGCTTCAGCGACAGCGACAAACTGTTTAACCGCTACACGCTGCTGCGTCGTGGTAAGAAACATTACTGCCTGATTAACTGGCAGTAAGATTTAGGGCCGGTTTACGGCCCTTTTTTATGGCAAGGCAGGACAGGGCAAACTAGTGAAAAATATCTTAGCGATTCAGTCGCACGTTGTATTTGGTCATGCAGGTAACGCGGCAGCTGAATTTCCGATGCGTCGCCTGGGTGCAAACGTCTGGCCGCTGAACACCGTGCAGTTTTCCAACCATACGCAGTATGGGCACTGGACCGGCACGGTCATGCCTGCAACGCATTTAACCGACATCGTTAAAGGCATTGCGGATATCGACCGCCTGAAGACCTGTGACGCGGTGCTGAGCGGTTATCTGGGCTCGGCGGAGCAGGGCGAGCAGATTCTGCAGATTGTTCGTCAAGTCAAAGCGGCTAACCCACAGGCCTGGTATTTCTGCGACCCGGTGATGGGTCATCCGGAAAAAGGCTGCATCGTGGCACCGGGTGTGGCGGAGTTCCACTGCAAGATGGCGATGCCAGCCAGCGACATTATCGCCCCGAACCTGCTTGAGCTGGAGATGCTAAGTGAACGTACAATCACTGACGTCGACGCGGCGGTAGACGCTGCGCGGGCACTGATTGCCCAGGGACCACGTGTGGTGCTGGTGAAGCATCTGGCACGCGCAGGGCGTCGCAGCGACCGTTTTGAGATGCTGCTGGTAACAGCAGAAGACGCGTGGCACATCAGCCGTCCGCTGGTCGATTTCGGTGTCCGTCAGCCCGTCGGCGTGGGCGATCTTACCAGTGGTTTGCTGCTGGTTAATCTGCTGCACGGCAAATCACTGCAGGATGCGCTGGAGCACGTCACTGCCGCGGTGTATGAGGTGATGCTGAAAACTCATGAGATGGGCGAGTATGAGCTGCAGCTGGTGGCGGCACAGGATGCCATTGCCCGTCCGACGCAGCACTTCACGGCAGAAAAGCTGTAACGCATCAGGGCCGGTTAACCGGCCCTGTTCTCTCAGGCTAAGCCTTCCGCTTTCAGCGCCGCCTGCACCGCAGGACGTTCCGCGACACGATCAAACCATGCCCCAAGTGCCGTAAAGCCGGACAAATCCAGCCCCAGCGCTTTTGCCCAGCGCGTCACCACAAACAGATAAGCATCCGCGACGCTGAAATGCATCCCCATCAGCCACTGCCTGTCACGTAATGACTCATCGACATAGCGGAATTTCGCTTCCAGCTGGTTGCGGGTCTGCGCTTTCACCTCATCGGAGTATCCGGGGCGAAACAGCGGCCCAAAGCTTTTGTGCAGCTCGCTGCCGATGTAGCTCAGCCACTCCAGAGTGTGATAACGCGTCAGGCTGCCAACCGGCGCCAGAAGATGGCGATCGGGTTTGAGGTCTGCCAGATACTGTACAATCGCGGCGCCTTCCGTCAGCACGGTACCATCGCTGAGCTGCAGCGCGGGCACCTGACCTTTAGGGTTGATTTGGCGAAAATCGTCGCCCCGTTCGGTGAGTTTGGTTGCCAGATCAACATTCACCTGCGTGAAGTCCAGCCCGCATTCGCGCATAACAATGTGGGGAGAGAGAGAGCAGGCTCCTGCTTTGCAAAACAGTTTCATGACCATGTACTCCTTGTTGCAGTGGGATCACAGCATAGTAAAGACTCAGGATGGAATTACCAGTGATAAGGATCAGGGATCTGTTAAGGGGGAGTGTGAGGCATAAAAAAGCCGGGCAGAGCCCGGCTGATTTGTCACGTGGCAGCGATTACGCTTTCACATCGTTTGATCTGGCGTCGCTATCCTGCGCCTGTGTCATGCGGTTCAGCAACGGCGCCGTAATCAGCATCAGCAGAGCAATCACCGCCGTCACGATACCAATCTGCTGGAATACGCGACTGTAGGTTGCCAGCGAAATCAGCGGATCGGTTACGTTTTCAGGCACGGCCATCAGGTTTGCTACTTTACCTGCAATCACAGCTGCACCTGCCGTGGTCAGGAACCAGGAACCCATAATGAAGCCCATCAGGCGCTGTGGCACGAGCTGCGCGACCATCGCCAGGCCGAGGCCGGAGATCATCAGCTCACCAATACTCTGCAGCGCATAGCTCAGGATCAGCCAGTTTACAGAAACGATGCCTGCATCACTGGCGAACTTTGCACCCACCGGCAGCACCAGGAACGCAGCGGAGCAGAGCACCATACCAAAGGCAAACTTGTGCGGCATGGGCAGTTTATCGCCCAGCTTGTTATAGAGCGCCGCCAGCAGCGGACTGGCCAGCATGATCCAGAACGGGTTCAGTGCCTGGAACTGCTCTGGCGCAAACGTAATACCAAGAATGGTGTGTTCAACGTTACGGATAGCGAAGAAGTTGAGCGATGTTGGCATCTGCATATAGAGGACGAAGAACAGAATCGCTTCGACCATCAGCAGGAAGGCCACAATCATCTTACGACGCGCCGCGCCGTGCAGCGCAAAGGCTTCTTTGGCAAACACCAGCAAAATACCCAGCGCAATCACCGCCAGCACCAGTCGTGCAATAACCTGATGATGCAGCATCCAGTTGGCCAGCGCGATCAGCACAACGACGCCCATAAGAGTCATCAGCAGTTTACCGATCTGCAACGGCGCAAAGTCTGGCTTAGAGCCGTAATCCTTAACCATATGTTTACAGAACAGGAAGTTAAACAGGGTAATAACCAGGCCAATGACGCACAGTGAGAAGGCGACGCTGTAGCCATATTTCGCGGCTAACCACGGTGTCAGCATCATCGAAAACAGGGAACCGATGTTGATCGACATATAGAACATGGTGAACGCACCGTCGAGACGCGGATCATCTTTGTCGTAACAGGTCGAGAGCAGCGAAGAGGGGTTTGCCTTGAACAGGCCGCTACCAACCGCGATGGTCGCCATGCCAATATAGACAATGCTGACGTTATGACCGGAGAACGCGACCAGCGCATAACCCAATGCCAGCACCAGCACGCCCAACACGATGACGCGTTTGGTGCCCAGCACTTTATCACCGAGCCAGCCGCCAATCGCGACCAGCCCATAAACCAGCGCACTGAATGAAGAGAACAGGGTAATGGAGTCTGATTCAGACAATCCCAGTTGCTTCACCAGGTAAACCGCCATAATGGCCTGCAGGCCATAGAATCCAAAACGTTCCCATAATTCGATCGAGAAGATTAAATAGAACGCCTTCGGCTGTTTAAACGCATTGAGACTGACAGCCTCATCAGTGTGTTTGTTTGCAGTTGACACATGTACCTCAGTTTTTTCATACCCTGTTTCGGGACAGGAATTAAGTCCGCGTCATGTGAGTTTTCCATGCGCAAGATTGTTATTAGAAGGGAAAAGCGGCGACTAATTTGGCTGATTACGGGCGTCAGGGCAAGAATTTTCTGGCAACCCGTTGAATCCAGGGATGTTGGGTTAAAAAACTTATAACAAATCGTTAATTGGTTTTAAATGTTGAAGCAGCAAAAAATATTAGTACAGATACTCTGAATGAGCACCTTGCACTAGCGAGTAATGATATTAACTGCTAAATCGAAGCTAACCAGATAAATCGGTTGTTGAATAATAATCAGACAGTGCTAATGACAGGTTACTGGCTGAATCGCAGTCAATCTGACGAATTATCAGACATTACCTGCCCGGCATTGGCGAAAAAAGAGTCAAAGGGCGATCCGGCGCACAATCAGATGATTTATTTCAGAAAGCAAAAAAAGAAACCGATTGCGTCGTGAGATCGGGAGGGGAAGTGGAGGTCATGGGGCGGCCAGCAGGAAGTTAAAATGACCTCAGAGCGCCGGTGAAAAACCGCGCAGTCATATTAAAATCTTATCAATACGCGGAAGCGCAATGTCACCCTCGACAGAAAATTAACATTACTGTAACCTCTCAATTTCTCCAGGAAGGATCAGTTCATGTCGTCTCCACTGCATTTATCTCTCGTCGGTGACTACCGCGCCGATGCGGTTGCCCATCAGGCTATCCCCCTTGCTATTGAACGTGCTTCACGTCGGCTAAATCTTATCGTTGAAACAAACTGGATCGCTACTGACCACCTCGAACAGACAGACCTGACGCGCAGTGATGCGGTCTGGGTTGTTCCTGGCAGTCCTTACCGCAACGATAATGGCGTATTTGAAACCCTGCGCTGGGCGCGGGAGAGCGGTAAACCTTTCCTGGGTTCCTGTGGGGGATTCCAGTATGCAGTGATCGAGTATGCGCGCAACGTCCTGGGCTGGCACGATGCCCGTCATGCTGAAACGGATACCGGCGGACGGATGGTCATTGCCCCGCTGAGTTGCTCTTTGGTGGAGCAGCGTGGCAAGGTGAGGTTTGAAGCGGGTTCCCGTATTGCTCTGGCTTACGGGACGCTGGAGAGCGACGAGGGCTACCACTGTAACTTTGGCGTTAACCCGGAATTCAGTGACGCGCTGGGCGATAATACGCTGCGCATTACCGCCTGGGATGATGCCGGTGACGTTCGCGGCGTGGAGTTACCGGATCATCCTTTCTATGTGGCTACGCTGTTCCAATCTGAGCGCGCGGCACTGCAGGAAAAAGACTCTCCGCTGGTGATTGCCTGGATGCAGGCGGCACTGGCGCAACGCTAAACAAAGCCATCCTGTGACACTGTCACAGGATGGCGGTCATCAGCGCAACAGGGCCGGTCGTTTCGCGTTGAACGTCCAGTTATCAATCAGAAACTGCATGCCCAACGCGTCGTTTCGGTTTTTATCAGGTAGCGAATGGTAGAGTTCATGGGCAGCTTCGACCCGCGCCATGTCCAGGGTAATACCCAATCCTGGCCCCTCAGGCAGTTCCAGAAAGCCATCCCGAATCTGCGGCGCATGCTGCGTCAGCTGCTGACCATCCTGCCAGATCCAGTGGGTATCAAACGCAGTCAGTCTGTCGCCCGGTGCCGCGGCTCCCAGATGCGCCACCATTGCCAGTGATACATCAAAATGGTTGTTTGAGTGGCAGCCGGTTGTCAGGCCCCATTCATGGCACAACTGCGCCACGGTATGTGCATTACGCATCGTCCAGAAATGCGGATCGGCCAGGGGGATGTCGATGGCATTAAGCTGTAAGGCATGCTGCAACTGTCGCCAGTCATTGGCGATCATATTGGTGGCGACCGGAATACCCGTGGCTCGCTTAAACTCCGCCAGCGTTTCCCTGCCGGAATAGCCCTGCTCCGCGCCGCAGGGATCTTCCAGATAGGGAATCCGGCCCGCCAGCTGTTTACCATAATAAATGGCCTCATCCAGCGACCAGCTGGCATTGGGATCAACCGTTACCCGTGCCTGAGGAAAACGTGTCAGCAGGGCGTTAACCGTTTCCACTTCCACTTCGGCATGATGAACGCCGCCCTTCAGTTTAAAATCCCGGAAGCCATAGCGATCGGCTGCCGCCTCCGCCAGCCGCACCACGCTATCCGCATCCATCGCTTTCTCATGACGCAGTTGCAGCCAGGCATCACCACCAGCGTGGCCCGCCTGATAGTCCATGCTGGTCAGGTTACGGTCGGCGATATAGAACAGATAGCCAAGTACCGGCACGCGATCGCGCTGCTTGCCGCTGGCAAGTAACTCGGCAACCGGCAGATTCAGGTGCTGGCCCAGCAGGTCAAGTAGCGCAGCTTCAATGGCTGCGGTGGCGTTGTAAAACTTCTCGGGATTCATCTGCGGAATATGAATGTCGTCGGTGTGCGCGGTCTGCTGGTGTCGTGCGTCGCTGGCAAACAGCGTCGCGACGGTGGCATTCAGCCGCAGCAGATCGCTGCCCTCAATCTGCGGACGAAAGCGCGCCAGCAGCGCCAGTGTTGAGGCGTGGCAGGGACTTTCGCCGACGCCGGTACGGCCAGCGGAATCGGTCAGGATCACCAGAATGCGGGTAAAATAGCAGTTGTGCGCGCCGCCAATGTTCAGCAGCATGCTGTCATATCCGGCGACAGGCACCACCCGCATTGTTTTAATGACTGGACTGTCTGACATTGTGATTCTCCATAGGATCAAGGGAAGGCGGGGAGGGCTTGCGGCGCAGCAGCAGCCACAGCCCGGTCAGCAGCGAGACGCTGGTCAGGGCATAGAGACCGCCGGTGGTGGAGCCTGTCTTCATCTCCAGATAGCCAAACACCGTCGGTGCGAAGAAGCCGCCAAGGTTGCCAACAGAGTTCACCAGCGCAATCCCAGGCGCAACAATTGAGGCAGGCAGTTCTCCCTGCGGCATCGGCCAGAAAAAGGTGGCGCTGACTTTCGAGCCGATACAGGCCACGATCATCGCCAGGAAGCCAAACCATGGAGAACCCAGCGTAGCCATAAAGGTGCCGCAGGCCGCGACCAGCATGGCGACGCCCAGCGCTTTATCGAGTTTGTCGCGGTGGCGGTCTGAAAAGCGACTCAGCAGGTTGATGGCAATAATGGCGCAAAGCCAGGGTACGGCGGTGAGAATGCCGATGCCAAAACTGCTGAAGCCCTGAATACGCTGAATAATCTGCGGCAGCCAGAACACCAGGGTATAGCCTGTCATGGTCATGGTGAAGAAGATCGCGCAGAAGAACAGCAGGCTGCGATTACGTAACAGCGACATTTTACCGGGCGCGCGGTTAAGCTCGTCACGCTGTGCCTCTTCACTATTCAGCTGCTGTATCAGGGCCTGTTTCTCCGCATCGCTCAGCCAGCGTGCGTCGCCGGGGCGTGACACCAGTACCCATGCGGCGAGAATACCGACCAGCACGGAAGCACCGCCTTCAAGAAACATCACCCATTTCCAGCCGGCAATGCCTGAAAAATCGTGCATCATCAGAATGGCGCCAGTGATTGGCCCGGAGAAGAGGAAGGCGCCCGCAGTTGCACTCAGCACCATCGCAGTGGCCCGGCCGCGCCAGGCATTCGGGACCCACTGACGGAAATAGAACAGTACGCCGGGAAAGAAACCTGCTTCAGCCACGCCGAGTAAAAAACGCAGCAGGTAAAACTGGATGGGTGAGGTGACGAAACCCGTCATGACCACCACCAGTCCCCAGGTAATCATAATGCGTGTCAGCCAGACGCGGGCGCCAAAGCGCTTCATCATCAGATTACTGGGAACTTCAAACAGCGCATAGCCGATAAAAAACAGGCCCGCACCCAGACCAAAAGCCGCCGCGCTGATCCCGGCATCGGTACGCAGTTCCGCCTTGATAAAGCCAATATTGGCGCGATCGATCTGGTTAATGATCAGCATCACCACCAGCATGGGGATGATATGGGTGAAGAATTTTTTGATGGCGGAGGCGATCAGCTCATCTTGCTGGGGGGACAAGGCGCTATCCATCGGTCTTCCTCGTAAGAAACGTAAAGAAGAGCAAAGTGTAGGGCGCGCAAAAGGGCAGCTCTATGGGCATTCGCCCAGGACCCGATGGGCGTCCGGCCTGGGTGGCTGTGTTATCAATATGTTATTGGATATGGCTGGCGCAGCGGCTAAGCAAAAGTGTGGCAGCGATCAATGTCGGCATCCCCGCCTCCGCAAGGAGAAAAGCGGAGGACCGACAGCCACAACAGGCAGGTTTCAGCCGTTAACCTGACGGCGTCCGGCAATCTCTTCGGCTCGTAGCAGCAATTCCTGCAGATCGTCTTCATCAATATCCAGCAGTTCACCGCCCTGTAAAGCCTGATGCAGATCGGCGCGCGTCAGCGAGACCGGCATCGCGATCGGCTCCGGTTTAACCTCCTGCGGCGCCAGTGGGTGGGGATAGCGGCGACCGGCCAGATTATTAAACAGCAATGCAAGCAGCGCCAGTGTCAGTGAGTTAAGCATGATCGGCGTCAGGACAAACTGATAACCCAATTGATCCACGGAAGGTCCGCCCAGAATAGCGGTTAGCGCGACTGCGCCGCCGGGTGGATGCAGACAGCGCAGTTGAAACATCAACAGGATCGCCACGCAGGCCGCGACGCCGCAGGCAATCGCCGGATCGGGGATGAGCTGGCTGACGGTGACGCCCGCCAGCGCGGACAGGGTGTTGCCGCCGACGATGGCCCACGGCTGCGCCAGCGGACTGGCGGGCAGACCAAAGAGTAAAACGGCCGAAGCACCCACCGGGGCAACAAACCACAGATTCAGCTCCCCCAGCATCCAGTGACTCAGCAGACTGGTGAGTACCAGGCCAATGCCCGCACCCAGTCCGGCAATCACCACATGCTTTTTACTTACTGTCAACGGATGTGGCCAGAATCGTGCCAGAAACAGGCGCAGCGGATGTCTCTCTGCAGAAGAACCTTTGATCATTACTTTACTCACCGTGTCATAACATTTTCTTATCGTCAGGGGCGGCGATTTTCTATCATCAACCTCAATGTAACAACCCGACAAACTGTGGAGGTATTCAGACGAGCCAGAGCGTGCGGCGAAAAGGGGAATCGGACTGAAAAGAAGGTTACAGAGGGTTCAACCAGACAATAAAAAACCCGCCGCAGCGGGTTAGTCAGGCGAATCACTCGACTTTGTCGGGATACTCGCAGAGGTCTTCAATCAGGCATGAGCCGCAACGGGGCTTGCGCGCCACGCAGGTGTAACGGCCATGCAGAATCAGCCAGTGGTGGCAGTCAACTTTATAGGCAGCCGGAACCACCTTCAGCAGCTTCTGCTCCACCTCTTCCACATTCTTACCCGGCGCAAATTTTGTCCGGTTGCTGACGCGGAAGATGTGAGTATCAACGGCAATTGTCGGCCAGCCAAAGGCGGTATTCAGCACCACATTGGCCGTTTTACGGCCAACACCAGGCAGGGCTTCCAGCGCCGCACGATCTTCCGGCACTTCTCCGTTGTGCTGCTCAAGCAGAATGCGGCAGGTCTTAATCACATTTTCCGCTTTGCTGTTAAACAGGCCGATAGTCTTGATGTATTCCTTTACGCCATCCACACCCAGCGCCAGCATCGCGGCAGGCGTATTCGCCACCGGATAGAGCTTTGCGGTGGCTTTGTTGACGCTGACATCGGTCGCCTGCGCCGACAGCAGTACCGCAATCAGCAGCTCAAACGGCGAGCTGAAGTTCAGCTCGGTGGTGGGATGCGGATTGTTCTGCTGCAGGCGATGAAGAATCTCGGTGCGTTTAGTCTGGTTCACACCGGCTTCCCGACGGCGTTCTGAGGTGCCGCGTTTTCAGCAGCCTGAGCACGCAGGGCAGCCCGCTGTTTCATCTTCTGATCGATCAGGTATTTACCCGCCAGCATCATGCCCAGGCCGATAAACGCACCAGGCGGCAGCATCGCCAGCAGCATCGGCGAGTCGAAATGCACCACTTCGATACGCAGCGATTTCGCCCATGGGCCGAGCAGCTGATCGGCACCGTTAAACAGTGTGCCACTGCCGATAATTTCACGCAGCGAACCCAGCACCACCATGGCGCAGGTCGCGCCCATGCCGATGGCAAAGCCGTCCAGCGCGGCAAGCGGGATGCTGCTTTTAGAGGCGACCGCTTCAGCACGACCGACCACAATACAGTTGGTGACAATGAGCGGGATAAAAATCCCCAGCGACTGATAGAGACCATAGGCGTAGGCGTTGATCAGCATCTGCACGCAGCTCACCACGGAGGCGATGATCATCACATAAATCGGGATACGAATTTCAGACGGCACCCAACGGCGCGAGGCCGAAATAAAACTGTTGGTCAGGGTCAGCACCAGCGTGGTGGCCAGCCCTAAACCCAGCGCATTCGTTGCCGTCGCCGTAACCGCCAGCAGTGGGCACAGGCCCAGCAGCTGCACCAGTGCCGAGTTGTTTTTCCACAGTCCACCCACCAGCAGACTTTTAGCTTCACTCATTTGCGTCTCCACATGCCGGTAACGAAGAGAGTTTCTCCGGAAGCGTTTTCATCAACAGCGCGGTGCGTTTGGTCGCATTGACCACCGCGCGTGGGGTAATGGTGGCGCCGGTGAACTGATCGAAGTCGCCGCCATCTTTCTTAACCGCAAACGCTTTATCCGCCGGACCATGAACCACTTTGCCATTAAAGCTGTTGATCCAGTCAGAAATGCGTAATTCAATCTTATCGCCCAGACCAGGCGTCTCATGGTGTTCGATCACCCGCACGCCCAGTACTTTACCCTGGAAATCAGCACCGACCAGCATCTGTATCGCACCAGAGTAGCCGTCAGGCGCAGTTGTCTCCAGTGCGGCAGCGACCGGCTGGCCGCCTTTACGCGCCAGGAAGAGATGGTGCGGGGCGCTATTCCCCAGTGCAGCATCTGTGACAACGTAACAATCCTGCTGAATATTGTTGTCATAAAGGTCTTCAGGCACCACCTGATCCAGCAAATTTTTCTGCTGAAGCAGGGTCTGATGCTCTACGGTCGGTTTAGTGACCGTATTAACTACTGCAGTAGCAGCCGTGGTAATTGCGGCGAAAATCGCCAGCGTCACACCATTTTTGCGAATCGTCTCCAGCATCGCTTAATCCTTCTGATGGCCGTAAACGCGCGGCTGGGTGTAGTAATCGATGAGCGGCACGCAGATGTTTGCCAACAGCACAGCAAATGCCACGCCATCAGGATAGCCGCCAAAGCTGCGAATCAGCCAGACCAGCAATCCAATCAGCGCACCATAGATCAGGCGACCCCGATTGGTGGTGGAGGCGGTCACCGGATCGGTGGCAATAAAGAACGCCCCCAGCATGGTGGCACCGGAGAACAGGTGAATCAGCGGACTGTTGAGTGATTCCGGTGAGAAGAACCAGCCCAGCGTGGCGCAGAACGCCAGTGACAGCAGCATGGCTGCAGGGATATGCCAGCGAATCGCACTTTTCCACAGCAGGAACAGGCCGCCCACCAGATATCCGACATTGACCCACTGCCAGCCCAGGCCCGCCAGCACGCCGCTGTAGATCGGCTGGGCCAGCAAATGCTCTGCGCTGTGACCGGCGCGTAAACCGGTTTTAAAGGTATCAAGCGGCGTCGCCTGGCTGATGCCATCCACTCCTATCTGCAACTGCTGCATGGTTTCGCCCGCCAGCGTATGGCCACTGAACACCATGCTAAGACTGTCCATCAGCCCCGGTTTGATCGCCTGAAGGGTGTCAGGCGGCAGCCAGCTGGTCATTTGCACCGGGAAGGAGATCAGCAGCACCACATAGCCGACCATCGCCGGGTTAAACGGGTTCTGTCCCAGACCGCCATAAAGCTGTTTAGCAATGACCACAGCAAACAGCGTACCGATCACCACCAGCCACCAGGGCGCCAGCGGGGGCAGGCTGATACCAATCAGCACAGCAGTCAGTAACGCAGAGTTATCCGCCAGGGTGCTGCCAACGGGCGCTTTACGCAGCCGCAGAATGGCCGCCTCGGTCAGCCAGGCGGTGAGCGTCGCAAGCAGGACCTGCAAAAAGGTGCCGTAACCAAAGAAATAACATTGTGCAGCAAAACCCGGCACTGCAGCCAGCACCACCAGCAGCATGATGTTGCCTGTGCTGCGGCGGTTATGGGTGTAAGGAGAACTTGCGATACGAAAAGCCATTTAATCCTCAAGCGTCTTAGACGACTGCGCTTTACGCGCTTTGGCACGGGCGATGGCGGCAGCAATAGCGGCCTTGCGCGCATCATCGGGTTGATTCAGTTCAGGTGCCTGTTCAGGTTCAGCATTCGCATTGTTTGCCTGCTCCTGCGCCTCTTCAGCTTTCTCCACCGCAAAATGCGCGGCAGTAGCGACTGCTGCGGCATCGCGTGAAGCCATCTCCGCGTCATGTTCAGCCTGCGCGGCTTTCTTCGCTTTGGCACGGGCAATCGCCGCCTGAATGGCAGCTTTGCGCGGGTCAGTTTCGGCAGCGGCGTCTGGCGCGGCTTCCGAAACGCTCGGGGTGTCAGCCGGAGTCGCCGCATCCGTATCTTCAGCCTGCGCGGCTTTCTTCGCTTTGACACGGGCAATGGCGGCCTGCACCGCAGCTTTACGCGGATCGGTTTCAGCAGCGGCGTCTGGCGCGGCTTCAGTAACGCTCGCCGCGTCAGCCGGAGTCGTCGCATCCACGCCTTCAGCCTGTGCGGCTTTCTTCGCTTTGGCGCGGGCAATGGCGGCCTGCACCGCAGCTTTGCGCGGGTCAGTTTCGGCAGCGGCGCCTGGCGCGGCTTCAGACTCGCTCGCCGTGTCAGCCGGCGTCGCCGCATCCGCGCCTTCAGCCTGTGCGGCTTTCTTCGCTTTGGCGCGGGCAATCGCGGCCTGTACCGCAGCTTTACGCGGGTCGGTTTCGGCAGCGGCGTCTGGCGCGGCTTCAGAAACGCTCGCCGTGTCAGCCGGAGCCGCGGCTTCAGCCTGCGCGGCTTTCTTCGCTTTGGCGCGGGCAATCGCGGCCTGCACCGCAGCTTTGCGCGGGTCGGTTTCGGCAGCGGCGTCTGGCGCGACTTCACTAACGTTCGCCGTGTCAGCCGGAGTCGCGGCTTCAGCCTGCGCGGCTTTCTTCGCTTTGGCGCGGGCAATGGCGGCCTGCACCGCAGCTTTGCGCGGGTCAGTTTCAGCAGCGGCGTCTGGCGCGGCGTCAGAAACGTTCGCCGTGTCAGCCGGAGCCGCGGCTTCAGCCTGTGCAGCTTTCTTCGCCTTAGCGCGGGCTACCGCCGCTTCGACAGCGGCTTTGCGCGGATCGACGCTGGCTTCAGCCACGGTCTCCACCGCATCAACCGGTGACACTTTCTTCACCTTAGCTCGGGCAATGGCCGCTTCAACCGCGGCTTTGCGCGGATCGACAGTCTGACGCGTTACTGGTTGGGTTTCCGCCTGAGCCTCGGCCTGACGCAGACGCGCCTGCGCATGACGGGCTTCACGTTGCGCTTCAAGCGTCGCTTCATCCGGTTCAGCGGCCTGGCGGGCTTTCACCCGCGCTTTCGCAGCCGCCAGCTCACTGGTATCGGTACGGGCTACACGCTGTTTTGCCTCCTCATGACGCGCTTCACGGGCCTGTTTCTCGCGCTCCAGCCTTGCCTGACGGGCTTCGAAGCGAGCTTTGGCTTCCAGCGTGCGTTTCGCTTCCAGATCGATGGCGCGCAGCTCCGCTTTTTCCTGGCGATAATATTGCACCAGCGGAATATTGCTCGGGCAGACATAGGCGCAGGCGCCACATTCAATACAGTCATCAATGTGGTGTGAGCGCGCTTTATCGTGATCGCCGCCCTGGCTGAACCAGTAAAGCTGCTGAGGCAGCAGCTTAGCCGGACAGGCATCGGCGCAGGCGGAACAGCGAATGCAGGACTGCTCTTCATCGTTGTTACCCATCTCACTGGGAGAGGGGGCGAGAATACAGTTGGTGATCTTCACCACCGGCACATCCAGCGACGGCAGGGTAAAGCCCATCAGCGGGCCGCCCATGATCACCATCTGACGCGGTGCTGGTGTAAAACCGACATGGTGCAAGAGATGGCTGATTGGGGTGCCGAGACGACTCCAGACGTTACGCGGCTGGGCAATTGACTCGCCAGTCAGCGTCACGACACGTTCGGTAATCGGCTCACCATTAATAATGGCGCGTTTAACCGCCCAGGCGGTGCCAACGTTTTGCATCAGCACACCGATATCGGTGGAACGTCCGCCGTGTGGCACTTCCATGCCGGTCAGAATACGGGTCAGCTGCTTTGCGCCGCCAGAAGGGTATTTAGTCGGGATGACGCGAATGTGCAGATCGCGTTCGTTACCCAATGCCTGTTTCAGCGCGGCAATCGCCTCTGGTTTATTATCCTCAATACCAATCAAAACCCGCTCAGCCTGCAACACCCATGCGAGAATGCGACTGCCTTCCAGCACTTCGGCGGCGTAATCCTGCATCAGACGATCGTCCGCGGTGATGTAGGGCTCGCACTCGGCCGCATTAATAATCAGGGTTTTCACCCCGCGCAGGCCGCCTTTGAGTTTGGTGGCGGTAGGGAAGCCCGCGCCACCCAGGCCCGCAACGCCGGCGTCGTGAATACGTTGCACAATGTCGGCGCGCGGATGCTGACGGTAGTCAGGCAGAGGATCAAGCGGTATCCAGCGGTCGTCGCCGTCGGGCGTCAGAAAAATACACAGTTCTGACAAACCCGAAGGATGCGCGGTCATATGCTGACCAATATCATCAATGACACCAGAAGTGGGTGCATGGACCGGCAGCATACGGCCCGTGCCAAACGTCAGGGGCTGACCGCGCAACACCTTGTCGCCAGGTGCAACGCAGATCTCACCTTCATGTCCGATATGCTGTTTCAGCGGGATAATAAAACGGTGTGGCAACGGCAGTTCGCTGAGTGGCGTACCGTTAGACTGGGTTTTCATTTCCGGCGGATGAATACCGCCCTGAAAATCCCAGACCTTCTCTTTTTTCAGGAAGTTAAACAGATTAAGCATGAGTATCTACCGGAATCACCCGTACAGGAATGGTATTCAAATCCCACTTCCAGTTAGCTGGTGTGGTGGCAACCGGACGCATTTCAATACAGTCTGTCGGGCAGGGTGCGACGCAGAGATCGCAGCCGGTACAGACATCGCTCAGCACGGTGTGCATGGCGCGGGTTGCCCCGACAATCGCATCCACCGGACAGGCCTGAATACATTTGGTGCAGCCAATACAGTTGGCTTCGTCAATGAACGCCACCGTGCGCACCGGCTCTTTCGCCGATTCATCGCCATCAATCGGCTGCGGATCAACGTTAAGCAGCGCAGCCAGTTTGAGCATGGTCTGCTCGCCGCCTGGCGCGCATT
Organism: Pantoea sp. MT58; assembly: GCF_014495885.1. Taxonomy (NCBI): domain Bacteria; kingdom Pseudomonadati; phylum Pseudomonadota; class Gammaproteobacteria; order Enterobacterales; family Erwiniaceae; genus Pantoea; species Pantoea sp. MT58. Next base: position 2,214,645 of record NZ_CP061083.1, on the reverse strand, counting down.
TATTGATCGCTTCGCCGTTGTTGCCGACCGCATCCGCATAGGGACGGCAGCCTGGATAGCCACACTGACCACACTGGCTCTGCGGCAGAATGGCATCAATCTGCTCAACGATAGGATCTTCTTCGACTTCAAAGCGGCGCGAGGCGTAACCCAGCAGCGCGCCGAACACCAGGCTCAGCGCACTTAATACGGCAACAGCAATCCAGATCGCGGTCATCAGAATTTCACCAGACCGCTGAAGCCCATAAATGCCAGCGCCATCAGGCCCGCAGTGATCAGGGCGATGGAGTTGCCTTTGAACGGGGCCGGAACATTCGCCAGCACCAGGCGCTCACGCATACCGGCGAACAGGACCATCACCAGCGAAAAGCCGATGGAAGCACTGAAACCATACAGCGCAGCCTGCATAAAGGTGTGGTTGAGGTTAACACTCAGCAGCGGCACGCCCAGCACCGCACAGTTGGTGGTAATTAGCGGCAGAAAAATACCCAGCAGGCGATAGAGCGACGGGCTGGTCTTACGTACTACCATCTCGGTGAACTGCACGACAACAGCGATCACCAGGATATACGCCATGGTGCGCAGATAGACCAGATCCAGCGGCAGCAGGATCAGATGATTGACCAGCCAGGCGCAGATCGACGCCAGCGTGATGACGAATGTCGTGGCGAGGCCCATGCCAATTGCCGTTTCCAGTTTTTTGGAAACGCCCATAAAAGGACAAAGGCCGAGAAACTTCACTAATACGAAGTTATTCACCAGCACGGTGCCAACAAAGAGAAGCAGATAATCGGTCATTTTTTCGCCTGGGAGCCAGAAAGCGGCTTATTATCATTGATAGCGCGACGTATCTCAACACCCGCGCCACCCGCAAGGCGGCAGACCGCACTCAGAATTAAATTCCTGACACAACTCACCGCGTTACGGCGCGATAAAGGTCTTTTTTACCCGTTCTGAGCGTTTGAAATAGGGCACAAACACCGCCGCGGCCAGCAGCGACAGCAGTAATGTCTGAAGGGCTCGGCTATCAGCGACGGGTGTGAAAGCAAAGGTTTTCAGCGCCAGTAGCACGGTAATCAGCAGCCAGAGCAGATAATGGCGCGGCAGGCGTCGGGAGCGCTTCAGGAACAGCCAGCTGATCCAAAGACTATAGGCCCAGACCGCCACGGCGGTAAGCAGGGAAATGGCCCAGTATGAGAAGAGGGTGCTGCCGTGAGAAAACAGCGCCACACGCCACGCCGGATTAAACAGGGGAGTCAGATACATCGCCAGCACCAGAACGGTGGTTAACAGGGTCATTATCAGCCAGGCCAGAGGCAGCAAAAGCCAGCCACCAATGCGCGGCGCAGCAACCTGTTCATTCATCGTAGTTATTCCTGTCTCGGAGAGTCAAAGCGCAGCAGAATAACATGTCCAGAGAGGCACGCCCATCCGGACAACGTCAGCAGTAAACGAAGCGATAAATCAGTGAGAAATCAGACCACGTAGCGCCACACCGTTTTTGGTACGCAGCCCAGATCATATAACCGTCCGCCAGAGGCCAGTTCAGCGCGTCGATGGTCGGCAGCCCGGTACATATTGATAATTTCCAAATCATTGGTCAGGGAGTAATTAAGATGATCGAAAAGCTTTTCCAGACTGTCTGAATTATTTACTTTGCGGAATTTAAGCAGGTAATCGTGCGCAGTCATCATTGCCATAATAGATAGAAGTAACAAAGGAGTGCTCAGTATAGGGGGCGGGCTTGGTCTGTCCAGATCATGCAGGTGGAAAAAGCCGAAAATCAGACAAAATCACCTTATTAGTCACTAAAAGTCCATATTCCTCGTTCTGACTATGCACGATGTTGGTAACTCAGCGCCTTAGTTTACTACGTCAGCCTGACTGGTTCGGGTTACTGCGGCAAGTAAACGTTAAAAATAAGCAGCACAATATTATTTTTTATTCCATTTGACCCTGACAGCACATGAATACCTTATTTACTACACTTTAACCGCAGGAAATTTAACCGTTAAATAACGAATGCCATAGAAACGTTTCGCGCCTGATTCGTCTTCACCATCGATTGTGCGGACAATCACAAATCCCATTTTTTGTTCACCGCAAACCGGATAACCCGTTTTGTACGCCTGCCTGTAATCGTTTCCAGTGGCGTTAAACATAAGCGATTCTGTTTATTACATTTATTTAACCGGCATTGTAATTTTACTCAGCGATTTTATCCATAACAACCCTGTTGGAAAACTGCTCGCTCTGCACGTAACTCCTTTAAATTGCTCTGTTTTGTGAAGTGTGTCGCCATTATGCACGCTTTTTTAGTCCAGTCTAAGCAGGCTCTCTACCCTAAACAGCAAACGCCTTTCAGAGGATTAAAAACTATGTGGAAACGTTTACTTCTGACCACGCTGGTCAGCGCCGCGTTAACCGGCCCGGTACTCGCTGCTGATATGACGGTCGGCTTCTCGCAGGTCGGTTCAGAATCTGGCTGGCGCTCAGCGGAAACTAACGTAGCGAAAAGCGAAGCCAAAAAACGCGGAATCACCCTGAAAATCGCCGACGGACAGCAGAAACAAGAGAATCAGATCAAAGCCGTGCGTTCGTTCATTGCTCAGGGCGTTGATGCCATCTTTATCGCGCCTGTGGTACAGACCGGCTGGGAGCCGGTACTGGAAGAAGCCAAAGATGCCAAAATACCGGTTTACCTGCTGGATCGCGCCATCGTGGTGAAAGACAAATCGCTCTATCAGGCGGTGGTGACAGCTGACAACGTGCTGGAAGGCAAGCTGATTGGCGACTGGCTGGTAAAAACCGTAGGCGACAAAAAATGTAACGTGGTCGAACTGCAGGGCACGGTCGGTGCCAGCGTGGCAATCGACCGCAAGAAAGGCTTTGCCGAGGCAATCAGCAACCACCCTAACATTAAAGTGATCCGTTCTCAGTCCGGTGACTTTACCCGCAGTAAAGGTAAAGAGGTGATGGAGAGCTTTATCAAGGCGGAAAACAACGGCAAAAACATCTGCATGGTTTACGCGCATAACGATGACATGGCGATCGGTGCCATTCAGGCCATTAAGGAAGCCGGCCTGAAACCGGGCAAAGATATTCTGACTGGCTCAATTGATGGCGTACCGGATATCTACAAAGCGATGCTGGCGGGTGAGGCTAACGCCAACGTGGAACTGACGCCAAATATGGCGGGTCCGGCGTTTGATGCGCTGGAAAAATTCAAAAAAGATGGCACGCTGCCGCCAAAAGTGATCAAGACCGAATCGAAGCTGTTCCTGCCTGCTGATGCACAGGCGGAGCTGGATAAGAAAAACGGTATGGGTTACTGATTCACCGACCCGTCAAAGACCAGCCGCAGACCGCCCTCCGGGGCGGTTTTTCATGACGTAAGGCGGAGTGAGCAGAATGACCACGCAAAATGAAACACCGCTGCTATCCATCAGCGGCATTAGCAAAGGTTTTCCCGGCGTCAAAGCGCTGAATAATGTTTCCTTTGATATACGCAAAGGGGAGATCATGGCGCTGCTGGGCGAGAACGGTGCCGGTAAATCCACGCTGATTAAAGTGCTGACCGGTGTTTACAGCCGCGACGCCGGCACCATTACACTGAACGGCGAGCCGATTACACCGCACAATACGGCGCAGGCGCAGGAGATGGGTATCGGCACCGTTTATCAGGAAGTGAATATGCTGCCGAACATGTCGGTGGCAGATAACCTCTATATAGGGCGTGAGCCGCGTCGTTTTGGCATGATTGACCGTCGGAAGATGGTGCGTGATGCCGATGCGCTGATGCGGAATTACGGTTTTTCCCTTGATGTCACGCGTCCGCTGGGCCACTACTCGGTGGCAATGCAGCAGATTATTGCCATCTGTCGCGCGGTCGACCTTTCTGCTCAGGTGTTGATCCTCGACGAGCCAACAGCCAGTCTGGATGCCAGTGAAGTCGAGATGCTGTTTACCCTGATGGCGCAGTTAAAAGCCAAAGGGATGAGCCTGATTTTTGTGACCCATTTTCTTGACCAGGTGTACCGAATTACTGACCGGATTACCGTGCTGCGTAACGGGCAATTTATCGCGACTCGTGAGACCGCCACGCTGCCACAGATTGAACTGATTAAGCTGATGTTAGGACGTGAACTGCTTGAGACGGCGTTACAGCGTCAGGGCAGCACGCTGCGCAGCAATCAGCCGGTGGTGTCATTTGAAGATTACGGCAGAAAGGGCACCATTGAGCCTTTTAACCTGGCTGTGCGTCCCGGTGAGGTGGTGGGACTGGCGGGGCTGCTGGGCTCAGGCCGCACCGAAACCGCAGAAGTGTTGTTTGGTATTCGTCGCGCCGATCGCGGAACCGCGAAGATCAAAGGTAAAGTGCAGCGTATTACCAACCCGGCGAAAGCCTCACAGCTTGGCATGGGGTTTTGCCCGGAAGATCGTAAGACAGACGGGATTATTGGCGCGGCCTCCGTGCGCGAAAATATTATTCTGGCATTGCAGGCGCAGCGCGGCTGGTTACGGCCCATTAAAAAACGCGAGCAGCAGGCGATTGCCGATCGTTTCATCAAAAGTCTGGGCATTCGCACGCCGCACGCTGAGCAGCCGGTAGAGCTGTTATCGGGTGGCAATCAGCAGAAGGTGTTGCTGTCGCGCTGGCTGGTGACCAAACCGCAGTTTTTGATCCTCGACGAGCCGACGCGCGGTATTGATGTGGGTGCGCACGCCGAGATTATCCGTTTAATCGAATCCCTTTGCGCCGATGGTCTGGCGCTGCTGGTGATCTCCTCTGAACTCGAAGAGCTGGTCGGTTATGCCGATCGGGTGCTGATCATGCGCGATCTGAAGCAGGTGGCAGAAATTCCGCTGGAGCAGCTTTCGGTGGCGTCGATCGTGAATGCTATCGCGGACGGAGGGGCAAAACATGCTTGAGTCACCTATGACATCTGAAAAAACGCCACGTCGTAAGCTGAAACTCCCGCCGGGGATGCCGCAAATCGCCGCGCTGCTGTTGGTGCTGTTAATCGACAGTCTGGTGGCCAATAACTTTTTTGCAGTGCATCTGCAGGATGGCCGTCTGTTCGGCAGTCCGATCGATATTCTTAACCGTGCGGCACCGGTTGCCCTGCTGGCGATAGGGATGACGCTGGTGATCGCGACTGGCGGCATCGATCTTTCCGTAGGGGCGGTGATGGCGATAGCGGGCGCAACGGCCGCCACACTGACCGTCGCCGGGCACGGTGTGCCGTTTATTATTCTCTGCACGCTGGCAACCGGTTTAGCCTGTGGTTTGTGGAACGGGGTGCTGGTGGCGCTGCTGCGTATTCAGCCATTTGTTGCGACGCTGATTCTGATGGTTGCCGGGCGCGGTATTGCTCAGCTGATTACCCAGGGGCAGATTGTGACGTTCGACAGTGACAGTCTTGGCTGGTTTGGTAACGGCTCGCTGTGGATGTTGCCGGTGCCGGTCTGGATCACGCTGGTGGTCGCGCTGGCCGTCTGGCTGCTGACGCGCAAAACCGCGCTGGGTCTGTTTATCGAAGCGGTGGGGATTAACCTGCGCGCTGCCCGCAATGCGGGTGTGACGGGCTGGCTGGTGGTGATGTCCACCTACGCGATCAGTGGCGTCTGTGCGGCAGTGGCCGGGCTCATCGTCGCGGCGGATATTCGCGGTGCAGATGCCAATAACGCCGGTTTGTGGCTGGAGCTGGACGCGATTCTCGCCGTGGTGATAGGCGGTGCATCCCTGATGGGTGGCCGTTTTAATCTGGTGCTGTCGCTGATTGGTGCGCTGATTATTCAGTCGATGAATACCGGGATTCTGCTCTCCGGCTTCCCGCCTGAGCTGAATCAGGTGGTGAAAGCGGTGGTGGTGATGTGCGTGTTGTTACTGCAGTCACCGCGATTTATTGCGATGTTAAAACGGAGGCGTCCGACATGATTAAACGTCATCTTCCGCTGATGATTACCTTGCTGGTGTTTGTGGCGGGTTATCTGTTTTGTCTGAGTCAGTTTCCGGGTTTTGCTTCTACCCGGGTAATTTGCAATATCCTGACCGATAACGCGTTCCTTGGCATTATCGCCGTCGGCATGACTTTTGTGATTTTATCTGGCGGTATCGATCTGTCGGTCGGCGCAGTGATTGCTTTTACCGGTGTGTTTCTGGCGCGGGCAATTGGTGATTTCCATGTCGATCCGCTGCTGGCCTTTGCGTTGATTCTGTCAATGGGCGCGCTGTTTGGTGCCATGATGGGCTGGTTGATCGATGCGCTTAAGATCCCGGCGTTTATTATTACACTGGCAGGAATGTTTTTCCTGCGCGGCTGTTCTTATCTGGTGTCTGAGAACTCGATTCCTATTGATCATCCGCTTTATACCATGCTTTCCAGTCTGGCGTGGAAAGTGCCGGGTGGTGGGCGTCTGAGCCTGCTGGCCGTGATTATGCTGGTGGTGGTGATTGGCGGGATTATTCTGGCGCACCGCACGCGCTTTGGTAATCGGGTTTATGCTATTGGCGGGAATCTGACCTCCGCTCAGCTGATGGGTGTTTCAACCCGTGCGACCACCATTAAGATTTATATGCTTTCCACCACGCTGGCGACGCTGGCTGGCATCGTGTTCTCGATCTATACCTCGGCAGGTTATGCGCTGGCCGGGTTGGGTGTGGAGCTGGATGCGATTGCATCGGTGGTGATTGGCGGCACGTTGTTGTCGGGTGGTGTCGGTACGGTGCTGGGTACGCTGTTTGGTGTGTTGATTCAGGGGCTGATTCAGACCTGGATTAACTTTGACGGCACGCTGAGTTCGTGGTGGACCAAGATCGCCATCGGGATTCTGCTGTTTGCGTTTATCGCGCTGCAGCGGTTACTGACGGTGATCTGGGATCGTCAGCAGAACGCACCGGTTAAACGCATCCCAACCTGAGTATTGCGTATCCCGGTTAATGGCGGCTCTCAGGAGCCGCCTTTTACGGCGCCAGATGCAGCACCATCACCGTGACTTCTTCTCCCGCTATGTGCCGCTGTTCCACCGCCTGCCATCCTGAACGCTGATAGTACGCCTGCTGATCGGGAGTATAGAGCCAGAGTTCACTAATTCGCTTTTGTCTGGCACGCGCAATTACCTGCTGGATCAACGCGTTTGCTACGCCCTGACCGCGAAATTTTTTGTCCGTCACCACTTCACCCATCCAGTATTCTCTTGCCGGGATGTCGTCCAGTTCATAGCGGATGACGCTACAGGTCGCGATGACCGTTTCGCCATCCGGCGTGGCAACAAGGGTAAATTCCGCCGAGCCTGTCTGGTTCCTTTGGTGTAAATGCGCAAGGATGGTGGGTTGATGTGACCAGGCTGGATGATGTGACCATTCAGTGTGCAGCAGTTTTGCTGTTTGTCTGGCGTAGTCGGGATGTTGGTTCAGATCGACAACTTGCATGGCGCTGGTTACCTTCGTTTTGTCAGTCTACAAGCAATACAGGCTGGTGGGGAAAAGTGCAAGATGATGAAAGAGTTGAGTTTTAGCAAAGAGACCGGTGCTCTTATGTATTACCGGGAAAACAATCGCTATGGGATTCAGGTGTAAGGTCAGGAAAGGTAGGCCTGATCGCAAAGGATTCCCGCATCCATGCGGATCGGCCGCGCCATCCCTGGCGCGGACGCTTTGCTCTTCAGGCATACCATTCCTTCCCGGTTGGGCTTGATCATTGCTGTAATGGACAGTGCGAGATTGAAAGAATGGAGTGCACAGTTGCAGCGAAATGGGACTTTCGCAGTAAGGGCTTTTATTACATGCTGAGCTTTTGAATATTCGCAAAAATGCAAAATTAAGGAGGGGATGGCGGGCAGTGGAGTAAAGCGTCCGCCGCAGGGACGCGGCGGCCGAGCCTACAGGGATGTATTTACGGCGACTTTACGGAACGCCCGCCATTCCCGACTGAATAGCACGAACCTGCAAACAAACGGCGCTTTATCGATCCTGAACCGATTTCTTTTCAGAACCCCTAAAGCGCCGTTTAATCACTTATTAACGTTTAAGACGGTAATAAGCTTCGTTCCAGCGCAGCGCATCTTTAAACGCAGGCAAGGTGGTGTGCTCATCAATCACCAGCACTTCGATATCGTTCATCTCACCGTACAGATACATATCCTCCAGCGTCAGCGCCTGGCTGAACACCGTATGGTGTGCACCGCCGCCCAGAATCCATGCTTCAGAGGCGGTCGCCAGTGATGGCTGCGCTTTCCACAGAGCGCGCGCAACCGGCAACTTCGGCAGCGGTTTCGGCTGTTCGATAGCATCCACCACGTTAACCAGCAGACGGAAACGGTCGCCCATATCAATCACGCTGGCGTTAACCGCACTGCCCGCTGGGGTGGAGAAAATCATACGCGCTGGATCGGCTTTATCACCAATGCCCAGGAACTGCACATCGATTAAGGGTTTCTCTTCAATGGCAATTGACGGGCAGACTTCCAGCATGTGCGAGCCAAGCACTAAATCGTTGCCTGGTGAGAAGTGATAGGTGTAATCCTCCATAAAGGAGGTGCCACCTTTACGGTCACCGGCCAGCACTTTGAAGATGCGCAGCAGGGCAGCGGTTTTCCAGTCGCCTTCGCCGGCGAAGCCATAACCCTGACCCATCAGACGCTGAACTGCCAGACCGGGCAACTGCGTCATGCCGTGCAGCGTCTGGAAGTTAGTGGTAAAGGCGTGGCAGCCTTCTGCTTCAAGGAAACGCTTCAGACCGAGTTCGATGCGTGCAGCATCCAGCACGTTCTGACGTTTCTCACCGCCAGATGCGGCGACATCGGTAAAGCGATAAAGACTTTCATATTCGTCGATCAGCGCATTCACGTCGCCATCGCTGACGCCATTGATCACCTCAACCAGATCGCCAACGCCCCAGCCATTCACTGAATAGCCGAACTGAATCTGCGCGGCGACTTTATCGCCTTCGGTTACGGCCACTTCACGCATGTTGTCGCCAAAGCGAGCGACTTTCAGCTGCTGGCTGGCCTGTTTAGCCAGTGCTGCACGCATCCAGTTGCCCAGGCGCTGCTGGCTGGCGCTGTCTTTCCAGTGACCGGTCACCACGCTGTGCTGCAGACCCATGCGCGCGCCGATGAAACCGAACTCACGGCCGCCATGTGCGGTCTGGTTCAGGTTCATAAAGTCCATGTCCATGCTGTCCCATGGGATCTCGGCATTGAACTGGGTATGGAATTGCAGCAGCGGCTTATTCAGCACGCTCAGGCCGCCGATCCACATTTTGGCCGGGGAGAAAGTGTGCAGCCAGGTAATGATCCCAACGCACTGCTTGTCATAATTAGCATCGCGACACAGGGCCAGCGCTTCATCCGGTGACTTCACCAGCGGTTTCAGCTCCAGACGCAGTGGTAAACCGGCCTGATTTAAACCCTCGACGACCTGACGTGCATTCTGTTCAACCTGGCGTAACGTTTCCGCCCCATAGAGATGCTGCGTGCCGATAACAAACCACACGCTGTAATTGTTTGACTGTTCCATAAAACCACTCCTTCACTTAGCGCCTACCTGATAGGCTATTTTATTTGTCATTCCGAACCTGGGCAGCGCTCACACAGGCTGCTTTAGCAACCTGAACGCCCGTCAGGGCGGCCCTGAAGGGGCGAGCGCAGCGAGTAATCCTCACGTACGCCCTCTACGCTCCGGTAGCTCCGCACTGTCCGTGTCCAGACTGCCTGCAACAATTACGCCTGTTGGGAGAGGCTCGTCGCGGAAGCGGGGCGGGCGGCGTATTGCGGTTCAGCCGTCACGCACCATTGTTGATAGCGTTGATACAGTTGTTGATAGCGGGCAACGCGCGCCGGATCGGGCTGCAGCGTCACGGCAATCGGACTGGCCATGACCTGCTGAGCATCCGGGACGCTGGCGTGAACACCTGCAGCAACGGCGGCGAAAATGGCCGCACCCAATGCACAGCACTCGTCAGAGGCGACGATATCCAGTGGCCGGTTCATCACATCGCAGCAGGCCTGCATAATCGCCGGAGATTTTCGCGCGATGCCGCCGAGAGTCAGAATGCTCCCGACCGGGATCTGCTGCTGCTCAAAGCACTCCATAATGGCGCGCGCGCCAAACGCGGTTGCTGCGACCAGACCACCAAACAATGCAGGGGCATCAGTGCCCAGATTCAGGTCGGTAATCACCCCTTTCAGACGCTGATTTGCATTCGGTGTGCGGCGCCCGTTAAACCAGTCCAGTACCACCGGCAGGTGATCGAGCTGCGGATTGGCAGCCCAGGCCTCGGTTAAATCCTTAATCAGCGTTTTTTGCATCTCAGCCAGCTGAGGCTTCAGTTCCGGATGCTGCTGCGCCGCCAGCTGTAATGGCCAGCCCAGCAAACGGCTGAACCAGGCGTAGATATCACCAAAGGCAGACTGACCCGCCTCCAGTCCGATAGCGCCGGGCATGACGCTGCCATCGACCTGACCGCAGATGCCTTTGATATCGCGATCGCCGACCTTTTCTGCGTCAGCAATCAGAATGTCGCAGGTTGAGGTGCCGATCACTTTCACCAGCGTATAAGGTTTAGCTCCGCCGCCGACCGCGCCCATGTGACAGTCAAACGCGCCACCGGAAAGTGTCACGGTCTGCGTCAGACCAAGACGCTGCGCCCATTCCGGGCTGAGGGTGCCCACCGGCATATCAGCGGTCCAGGTGTCAGTAAACAGCGGGGAGTCGAGCTGCTGCGTTAACAGCGGGTCGAGCGCATTCAGGAAATCGACATCGGGCAGGCCGTTCCAGTCGCCGTGCCACAACGCTTTATGTCCGGCGGCACAACGGCCGCGACGCAGCTTATCTGGTGCGGTGGTGCCGCTTAACAGGGCGGGCACCCAGTCGCACAGCTCCACCCAGGAGACGGCGGCTTCGCGCACAGCCGAATCTTCACGCGACACGTGCAGAATCTTCGCCCAGAACCACTCCGAAGAATAAATGCCGCCGATATAGCGGCTGTAATCCTGGAAGCGGCCACTGTGGCAAAGCTGATTAATCTCTTCCGCTTCTTCTATAGCCGTGTGATCTTTCCACAACACGAACATCGCGTTGGGGTTCTCAGCGAACTCCGGACGCAGCGCCAGCACGTTGCCGTCGCGGTCAATAGGCGCCGGGGTAGAACCGGTGCTGTCAACGCCAATGCCGACCACGGCGTTGCGCTGATCTTCACTCAGTGCATTCAGAACGCCGAGCAGCGCCTGCTCCATAGCGTCAATATAATCCTGTGGATGGTGGCGAAAACGGTTGGTGTGCGGATCGCTGTATAAGCCCTGTTGCCAGCGCGGATAGCTGAACACCGCACTCTGCAGCTCTTTGCCGCTATGACAATCCACGGCCAGCGCACGCACCGAATCACTACCAAAGTCCAGCCCAAGGGTGATGGCTCCAGCACGCATCGGAATCTCCTGTAGTTAGTTAACGCCTTTATCCTGGGTTCGGTGCACCAAATCAGTTAGTCATGGCTGGCTGACAATATGCACTTTTCTGTCATCGGCAGTGATTTTGTGATCCATTGCATAAGTTAAGGGCCGGTTAAATTTGCTGAATATATGGATGATTTTGCCGTGATTTTAAGATGTGATACCGCTCTACATTTTTCTTCGCTAATACCGCTAAAACTAGCCCAGCGTCTGGACACTCTGTCAGCACATGCCAGCCTAACGCACTGATTTATGGCTGTACCCACAAAACAAAACTTACTGGTAGCGTTTACACCGATTCGTTATTAGCAGCGAAAAATAACCTGGTACCGGAGAGCATCATGCATAAATTCACTAAAGCATTCGCGGCCATCGGCCTGGCAGCGGTTATGTCACAATCCGCTATCGCCGAGACCATGAAGCTGGGTTTTTTAGTCAAGCAACCAGAAGAACCCTGGTTCCAGACTGAATGGAAATTCGCCGATAAAGCGGGCAAAGATCTTGGCTTTGATGTCATTAAAATTGCCGTGCCGGATGGTGAAAAAACCCTGAATGCCATCGACAGCCTGGCGGCGAACGGCGCAAAAGGTTTTGTCATCTGTACGCCCGATCCAAAACTCGGTTCCGCCATCATGGCAAAAGCGCGCGGCTACGGCCTGAAAGTCATCGCAGTGGATGATCAGTTCGTCACCGCCAAAGGCAAGCCAATGGATACCGTGCCACTGGTGATGATGGCGGCCACTAAAATTGGTGAGCGTCAGGGTCAGGAGCTTTATAAAGAGATGCAGAAACGCGGCTGGGATGTGAAAACCACCGGCGTGATGGCCATTACCGCCAACGAACTCGACACCGCTCGTCGTCGTACTGGCGGCTCAATGGACGCGATCAAAGCCGCTGGCTTCCCGGCAGCCCAGATCTACCAGGTCCCAACCAAATCTAACGACATCCCTGGCGCGTTTGATGCCGGTAACTCCCTGCTGGTGCAGCATCCTGAAGTCAAACACTGGCTGATTGTCGGCATGAACGACAACACCGTGCTGGGCGGCGTACGTGCGACTGAAGGTCAGGGCTTTAAAGCGGCTGACGTCATCGGTATCGGCATCAACGGCGTCGATGCCATCAGCGAACTGTCGAAAGACAAGGCGACCGGCTTCTACGGTTCGCTGCTGCCAAGCCCGGATATCCACGGCTACAAAAGCAGCCAGATGCTCTACAACTGGGTCAGCAAAGGTGAAGAGCCACCTAAATTCACCGAAGTTACTGATGTGGTGCTGATCACCCGTGACAACTTCAAAACTGAACTGGCGAAAAAAGGACTGATGTAACTGTGAGCCTGCCGGGCTGTTCGTTGCCCGGCATCCTTAATAGCCCATTTCGCGTCGCCCGCCATAACCGGCCGGTGGCGCGAAAGAGTGAGGATTAACATGAACACTGATTCAGCATTTCTGTCGTTTCATGGCATCAGTAAAACTTTCCCTGGCGTGAAAGCGTTGCAGGATATCTCCTTCGACTGCCGTGGCGGTGAAGTTCACGCTCTGATGGGCGAGAACGGCGCAGGCAAATCGACGCTGTTAAAAATACTCAGCGGCAGTTATCAGCCGAGCGGCGGTGAGATTCGTATTAAAGGCAAGCCGATGAGTTTTCAGCGCACGACGGATGCACTGGACGCGGGCGTCGCCATTATTTACCAGGAACTGCATCTGGTGCCGGAAATGAGCGTGGCGGAGAACATCTATCTCGGTCAGATTCCGCACAAACATGGACTGGTCAACCGTAAGCTGATGCGTTTTGAGGCGGGCGTACAGCTGAAAAATCTCGGCATGGATATCGATCCCGATATGCCGCTGAAATACCTGTCGCTGGGCCAGTGGCAGATGGTGGAGATTGCCAAAGCGCTGGCGCGCAACGCACGTATTATCGCCTTTGATGAGCCAACCAGCTCCCTGTCGGCGCGTGAAATCGACAACCTGTTCCGCGTCATTCGCCAGCTCCGCGAGGAGGGCCGGGTGGTGCTCTACGTTTCACACCGTATGGAAGAGATTTTCGCCCTTAGCGATGCCATCACCGTGTTTAAAGATGGCCGCTACGTGCGGACATTTACTGACATGGCGAACACCCATCACGACGATCTGGTGCAGGCGATGGTTGGGCGCAACCTGGGCGATATCTATGGCTACACACCGCGTCCCAAAGGGGAAGTGCGGCTGGAGCTGGACAAGGTTGAAGCGAAGGGCGTACGTACGCCAATTTCACTGAAAGTCCATGCCGGTGAAATCGTTGGACTGTTTGGACTGGTTGGTGCCGGACGCAGTGAACTGCTGAAGGGCCTGTTCGGCGGCACGCGTTTGCGTGGCGGTCAGGTCATCCTGGACGGCAAGCCACTGCCGCTGCGTGAGCCGATTGACGCCATTCGTGCCGGCATCATGCTCTGCCCGGAAGATCGTAAAGCTGAGGGCATTATTCCGGTGCACTCGGTGCGCGACAACATCAACATCAGCGCCCGCCGTCACAACCTGACTGCCGGTTGCCTGATAAAAAACGGCTGGGAAAACAAGAACGCCGACAGCCATATCCGCTCGCTGAATATTAAAACGCCCAGCGCCGATCAGCTGATCATGAACCTTTCTGGCGGTAATCAGCAGAAGGCGATCCTGGGACGCTGGCTCTCTGAGGATATGAAAGTGATCCTGCTGGATGAGCCAACGCGCGGCATCGATGTCGGTGCCAAACATGAAATTTATAACCTGATTTATCAGCTGGCGAACCGGGGCATTGCGGTGCTGTTCGCCTCGAGCGATTTACCGGAAGTGATGGGCCTGGCCGATCGCATCGTTGTGATGCGTGAAGGTGCCATTGCCGGTGAACTGCTGCACGACGACGCCACGGAGCAGCAGACGCTGAGCCTGGCGATGCCCAAAACCACTCAAGCGGCCGCCGTGGCCTGACAGGAGATCATCATGGCTTCATCTACGACCTCAAATACACCGCAGCCCGCTTCACGCGGCGGCCTGCAGTTAGGTCGCATCTGGGACAACTTCGGCATGCTGGTGGTATTTGCACTGCTGTTTATTGTCTGTGCGATTTTTGTGCCGAACTTCGGCTCGTTTATCAATATGAAAGGCTTAGGGCTGGCGATGTCGATGTCCGGCATGGTCGCCTGCGGCATGCTGTTCTGTCTGGCCTCCGGTGATTTTGACCTGTCGGTCGCTTCCGTTATCGCCTGTGCGGGTGTCGTCACCGCCGTGGTCATCAATATGACGGAAAGCCTGTGGATTGGTGTGGGTGCCGGACTGGTGCTCGGCATGATCACCGGCTTTATCAACGGCTTTGTGATCGCCCGGCTCAAGATCAATGCGCTGATCACCACGCTGGCGACGATGCAGATCGTGCGCGGCCTGGCTTATATCTTCTCTGACGGTAAAGCGGTTGGTATTGAAGATGAGCGCTTCTTTGAACTGGGCTTTGCCAACTGGCTGGGTGTGCCCGCGCCGATCTGGCTGACCCTGGCCACCATGGTGATCTTCGGCTTCCTGCTCAACAAAACCACCTTTGGTCGTAATACGCTCGCGATTGGTGGCAATGAAGAGGCGGCGCGCCTGGCGGGTGTACCGGTAGTGCGCACCCGTATCATCATCTTTATCCTCTCCGGCCTGGTCTCTGCGGCGGCGGGCATTATTCTGGCGTCACGTATGACCAGCGGCCAGCCGATGACCTCCATCGGCTATGAACTGGTGGTGATTTCTGCCTGCGTACTGGGTGGTGTTTCACTGAAGGGCGGCATCGGCAAGATCTCTTACGTGGTGGCGGGGGTATTGATCCTCGGCACGGTAGAGAATGCGATGAATTTATTGAATATCTCGCCATTCTCACAGTATGTGGTGCGCGGTCTGATACTGTTAGCTGCGGTGATTTTTGACCGTTACAAACAGAAAAAAGCCTGATTGAGCGAGCCGTTGGCCTGCGGACGCAGAGGTGTCTGCAGGCTATCCGAACAATAACAGACTGAGTGAGGACGCTATGTATCACCGCGAATTACCGGCTGAGCAGCAAAACCCCTTGTTGCCGGGCTATTCATTCAATGCCTGGCTGGTGGCAGGGCTGACGCCCATCACTGCCGATGGTCCACTCGATTTTTTTATCGACCGCCCGCACGGCATGAAAGGTTACATTCTGAATCTCACCATTAAAGGTAAAGGGCGGGTATTCGACGGCGAGCGGGCATTTGACTGCGAGCCCGGCGAAATGCTGCTGTTTCAGCCAAAAACCGCCCACTACTATGGTCGCGCGCCGGACAGTCCGCAGTGGTTCCACCGCTGGGTCTATTTCCGTCCGCGCGCCTACTGGCACGACTGGCTGCGCTGGCAGGATGAGCAGGAGGGTGTGGGACGACTGCTGCTGCCTGAGTCACTGCGTGGCGAGTTTGACCGACTGTTTGCCAGTATCGAACAGACCCATAATTCGGGTCGGCGCTTTGCGGAAGAGCTGGCGATGAACCTGCTGGAGCGACTACTGCTACGTGCCGTTGAAGAAGATCCGCGTAGTCATCAGCTCATCCGCGATCCACGCGTAATTGAAGCCTGCCAGTATGTGACCAACCATCTTGCCAGCGAAGTGAAGATTGAAGAGGTGGCGCGTCACGTCTGCCTGTCACCGTCGCGGCTGGCACACCTGTTCCGCGAGCAGATGGGTGTAAATCTGCTGCGCTGGCGTGAAGATCAGCGCGTTATTCGCGCCAAACTGTTGCTGCAGACCACCCAGGAACCGATCGCCTCGGTAGGGCGTGAAGTGGGTTACGACGACCAGCTCTACTTCTCGCGCGTGTTTCGCAAGCGTGTTGGTGTCAGTCCCAGCGATTTCCGCCGCCGCAATCAGGACGCACATGACAGCCTGGCGGCGCAGACGGCCTGGCCCCTGGCGCGGAGTGCTATCTCTTAGTTTTTTCGGGAGATTCCGCCTTGTCCTCACCTGGTTAATAGTCTTAAATCAATCAGGTTAGCGACAAAGAGGAATCAAAATGAGCGATAAATTACGTGTTGGTCTGATCGGCTACGGTTTTGCCAGTAAAACGTTTCACGCCCCGCTGATTGCAGGGACACCGGACGTCGAGCTGGCAGCCATTTCCAGTAGCGACGCCAGCAAAGTCCACGCCGACTGGCCTGCTGTTAAAGTGGTGGCCGATCCTCAGGCGCTGCTGGACGACCCTACGCTGCAACTGATTGTTATTCCTACCCCCAACGACACCCACTTCCCGCTGGCAAAAGCGGCGCTGAACGCCGGTAAACATGTGGTGGTCGACAAGCCGTTTACCGTGACGTTGTCACAGGCGCGCGAACTGGATGCGCTGGCGAAAGCCAAAGGTTTGCTGCTATCGGTGTTCCATAACCGCCGCTGGGACAGTGACTTTCTGACGCTGAAATCCCTCCTTGAGACAGGCTCACTGGGTGAAGTGCGCTATTTCGAATCGCACTTTGACCGCTTCCGTCTGGAAGTGCGTAATCGCTGGCGCGAAATGAAGGGCGCAGGCAGCGGAATCTGGTATGACCTGGGGCCACATCTGCTGGACCAGGCGCTGCAGCTGTTTGGCCCGCCGGTCGCTATTAATGTCGACCTGGCCGAGATGCGTCCGGGCGCGCAGACCACCGACTACTTCCACGCCACGCTGACCTACCCGCAGCGCCGCGTGGTGCTGCACGCCAGCATGCTGGTGGCAGCAGAATCTGCCCGTTATACCGTCCACGGCACGCGCGGCAGTTACGTCAAATATGGTCTGGACCCACAGGAAGATCGCCTGAAGTCGGGGGATTTCCCGCCGCAGGAGGACTGGGGTTATGACATGCGCGACGGCACGCTGACGTTAGTTGACGGTGATTCACTGACGGAAACTACTCAACTGACTCAGCCGGGCAACTATCCCGCTTACTATGCGGGCATCCGCGATGCGATTGCCGGACGCGGTAACAATCCGGTGACGGCGGAAGAGGCGATTCAGGTGATGGAGCTGATTGAACTGGGTCTGCAATCCGCTGAGAAACGCCAGACGATGTCGCTGAAGCGCGTCTGATCTGTAGGTGCTTAATGCAGAAAGCAGAACGGGCCGGTTATCCGGCCCGTTTTATTAGCAGCGCCAACTGCAAGACCGAGCCAGCGAAGGGAGCACGGCCAGATCGGAAAGACGCAAAAGCCGCCATCCATGGCATGCTCGGCCCTCGCCGCCCTGGCGCGGGACGCTTTCCTCTTCTGACCGTGTTCCCTGCGCGTCAAGCATATGCGTGGCTGTCAGAATTGCCCGGAGCGTGTTGGGGCAGCAGAGTGACGGGCCGGTTATCCGGCCCGTTTTTTGTCGCTACGCTTCAGGATTACTGCACGCGTGCGCGGATAGCCGCTTTCTCAGCCTCGCTGAGGAAGGCAATCGTCAGACCATTCTCCTGCGCCTGACGCATCTGCGCTGCGCTCAGACCGGCAGCCGGTGCGGCGTGCTGATACTCATGCGCCAGTTCAATGCCCTGAACCGCCGGATCATCCGTGTTGATGGTCGCCAGAATGCCATGCTCCAGGAAGGTTTTCAGCGGATGCTGCGCCAGTGAGGGCACAGTGCTGGTCTGAATATTGGAGGTCAGGCAGGATTCAATACCAATCCGGTGCTCCGCCAGGAAATCCATCAGCGCGCGATCTTCGATCGCTTTCACACCGTGACCAATACGTTCAGCGCCCAGCTCCCGAATCGCCTGCCAGATGCTCTCTGGTCCGGCCGCTTCGCCCGCATGTACGGTAACGCGGAAGCCGGCATCGCGCGCCTGGGTAAAGTGGCTCAGGAACTCGCTGCCCGGGAAGCCCAGCTCATCTCCCGCCAGATCGACCCCAGTGATGTGATCGCGATGGGCAAGCAAACCTTCCAGCTCGCCGAGGCAGGCATCTTCGCCAAAGGTACGGCTCATAATACCAATCAGACGCACGTCGATATCGTGTTGCTGCCGACCTGCGCGTACGCCCTCGATCACCGCTTCGACCACACCGGCAATCGGCAGGTTGTGGGTCATCGCCATATAACCAGGGGAAAAACGCAGTTCAGTGTAGTGAATGCCGGCGCGCGCGGCATCTTCGACATTCTCCTGCGCGATCCGGCGGCAGGCATCCAGATCGCCCAACACTTTCACGCCCCAGTCGAGCTTCT
Source organism: Pantoea sp. MT58 (assembly GCF_014495885.1). Lineage (NCBI taxonomy): Bacteria > Pseudomonadati > Pseudomonadota > Gammaproteobacteria > Enterobacterales > Erwiniaceae > Pantoea > Pantoea sp. MT58. The sequence goes on along the minus strand of NZ_CP061083.1, from coordinate 2,196,020 downwards.
GCAGGAAGCTCACCAGGTCAGGTTCATTCTCGCCGACCTGCACGTGCGGAAGCAGAGTCTCAAGCGTGGTGGCGGGCAGGGTAAGGTTAAACTGGCGACCTAAATCGAGAATGGTTTGTGCACGAATGTTGCCATCAAGGTGGCGGTGAATATCAGTCAGTGGGATTTTTGAATCGATCATGGCGCACTCGCTCAGTTGTCGGTGAAGTGCAGAGCATTATAAAAATATCTTGCGCAACAGCGCCAGCTATTTGCGCAACAGCCTCGCCGGATGCTGCTTAATTACCCATAACCAGCGAGTGAGAGCCACTTCGCCGATGGATGTCAGCCCTGCAACTGATGTATCGCCGCAATAAGGCGCGAAATGCCATCTTCAATCTTACTACGCGGACAGCCAACGTTAAGACGCAGAAACCCGCTGCCTGCGTCGCCGTAGGTTGAGCCGGGCATAATCGCCACCCGTTGCTGGATCAGCGCCTGTTGCAGTGCCTCTTCAGGAATACCCAGCGCATTCATATCGATCCAGGCGAGATAGGTCGCTTCAGGGATGTGCCAGTTAAGTCCGGGAAACTCAGTGTTGAGGCGATCGGCAACCCGCGTGAAATTGCCGTAAAGATAGCTGCGTAGCGCATCCAGCCACGGCTCGCCATGTCGGTAGGCGGCAACGTGTGCCGTGACGGCCAGCACCGCCGGAGACGAAAGGCCGTCAGCATTTTTCAGCGCCTGAAACCAGGCTGCTCTGTCCGCCGCATCCGGGATGATGCCCCACGCACCCGTCAGGCCCGGCACATTGAAGCTTTTAGACGCCGAGGTAAACAGCGCCCAGTCACTGCGTGCCACGCTGGCCCACGGAGTATGGGGTTGATTACCCATGATCATATCCATATGGATTTCATCGCTGATCACCCGCACGCCGTGACGATCGCAGAGCGCCGCCATCTGTTGCAGCTCCGTTGTCGTCCAGACTTTGCCGGTGGGATTGTGGGGGCTGCAGAGCAACAGGATTTTGCAGCGCGGGCGCGCCAGTCGCGTCTCCAGCGCGGCCATATCACATCGCCAGCGCCCGCGATCCCGCTGCAATGGCATCTCCAGCACCTGTCGCTGATTGCCGCGTACAGTTTTATAAAAGGCATCGTAGGCGGGAGTATGAAGTACCACTTCATCATCCAGGTGACTCCAGCGACGCAGCATCTGCGCCACCATATAGATCACTGACGGGCCATAAACCAGCGTGTCAGCATCGGGCTGGTAGCCGAAACGACTGGACATCCAGTGGCAGCAGGCGGAAAGAAAATCGTCATGCTGCCAGCGACTATAACCCAACACGCCGTGTGCCACGCGCTGCGCCAGCGCCTGCTGAACCGCTGGTGCTGTTCTGAAGTCCATATCGGAAATGGTAAATGGCAACAGATCGGATACGCCAAAGCGGTCAGCCACAAAATCCCACTGCGTAGACCAGCTGCCACGGCGATCGATGACTTCGTCAAAGTTAAACATTATCGGCTCCAGCGCATCATGCAGTCACATTCATCAGGTGTGACAGTTCATCTTTCACCGACTGCACCTGCGGGCCAATGACCACCTGCAGGCTGGTCTGATTGAGATGCACAACCCCAATCGCGCCGTTGGCTTTCAGCGCCGCATCGTCCACCTTACTCATATCCGCCATGGTTAAACGCAGACGTGTCAGGCAGTTGTCCAGCGAGGTAATATTCTCAACGCCGCCCAGCGCCGCCAGGATAGCCGGTGAGTTATAGCCCGATTTACCTTTACCGGCATTGCTGACCTGCTGCGCAACCGCACTGGTATTTTCTACTTCCCGGCCCGGCGTTTTGATGTTGAAGTGCAGAATGGCGAAACGGAAAATCAGGTAGTAACCGGCAAACCATATCGCTGCAACAACCGGTACCCAGTACCACTTTGTCGACAGGCCGTGTAGTACACCAAACACGACAAAGTCGATGATATTGCCATCTGTATTGCCGATAGTAACCCCGAGTATCGCCATGATGGTGAAGCCAACACCGGTCAGCAGAGCGTGGATAAGATAGAGGAAGGGGGCGACAAACAGAAACAGAAATTCGATCGGTTCAGTGGTGCCGCCGACCACGCAGGCCACTACGCCAGAGATTAACAGACCTTTAATCTTATGGCGATTCTCCGGCCGGGCGCAGTGATAGATGGCCAGGGCGGCACCAGGCAGACCACCGAGGAAGGCCGGCATTTTGCCCTGAGACAGGAAGCGGGTCGCGCTTTCAGCAAAACCGTGGGTTTCCGGGCAGGCGAGCTGCGCCTGGAAAATGGTTAACGCACCGCTGACGCTCCTGCCACACACATCCAGTGTGCCGCCTGCATCGGTAAAGCGCATGATCGCCACCAGAATATGCTGCAGGCCAAACGGCAGTAGCAGGCGTTCGCCGGTACCAAAAATCATCGGGCCAAAGTCACCCGCGCTATTAATCATCCAGCCTAATCCGGTAATGCCCCGTGCGAAAAATGGCCAGATCAGCGGCACGACCAGCCCCATTAACCCAATCACCAGCGTGGTGATAATCGGGACAAACCGGGTGCCGCCAAAAAAGGCCAGCGCATCGGGTAGTCGGATGTTATGGAAGCGCTCGTGTAGCCAGAACACGACGATACCCACAATCACCGCACCCAGTATGCCTGTATCGATCGACGGAATCCCCATGATCGGCTGAACGTTATTCGCTTTCAGCAGGGCGGCATCAGTGGTCGGCAGAATGCCATTGATATTTAGCCAGAAGTTGATGCTGAGGTTTAATACAGCATAACCCACGAAACCGGCAAACGCTGCAACACCTTTGTTCTCGCGCGCCATACCCAGCGGAATCGCAATAGCGAACATCAGCGGCAGATAGCTGAAGGCAAACGATCCCAGCTTGGCCATCCACAGAAAGAGATATTGGAGCCAGGAGTGATCAAGCACAGGTAACAGAGTCAGAACGTCATGGCTGCTCAGTGAACTGCCAATCCCGAGCATGATGCCGCAGAATGAGAGCAGGGCAACCGGCAGCATAAAGGTTTTCCCCAGACTCTGGAAAAATTCCCAGACGGACATTTTTTGGTGAGAGGGTGACATGAACGCTCCTGGATAAAAGGACCATTGAGTAAAGTGGCGGGATGATAAAACGTTTTACCTGGATCTTATGCGCGCTGAATCACAATCCTCAGGTCATGGGTGATATTATTCTGACGTCATAAGGTGTAACGTTTTACCTTGTTTTCTAATGCTGTAGTTCAGTTGAGTAATCTGATGAGTAAAATCACCATCAATGATGTTGCGGCGGCGGCGGGCGTCTCGGTGACCACGGTATCGCTGGTGTTATCCGGTAAAGGACGGATCTCTGTGGCCACCATGGCACGCGTGAATGAGGCCATTGAGCAACTCGGCTTCGTCCGTAACCGTTCAGCGACCATGCTGCGTGGCGGTGAGAGTGGTGTGATTGGATTGATTGTCCGCGATCTCAGTCAGCCGTTTTATGCCGAGATGACGGCAGGTCTGAGCGAAGCGCTGGAGAAGCAGGGCAAATTGCTGTTCCTGACGCAAAGCGGTGCTCAGGGGCAGCATCTGCATCGCTGCTTTGAGTCACTGGTCGCTCATGGGGTGGATGGTATAGTGCTGGGAGGCGGTGCCGACAAGGCCAGCCAGATTGTGACGAGAGCCAGCGAACTGAATATGGCGTTAGTCTGCGCCGCGCGCGCCAGTAGCCTGGAAGAGGTGGACGCTATCCGTCCCGATAATGCTCAGGCTGCGCGTCTTGCCACTGAATACCTGATTCGTCAGGGACATCAGCGGATTGCCTGGCTGGGTGGCCATAGCGCTTCACTGACGCGGGCGGAACGGCTTGGCGGCTATTGCGCCACACTGCTGCAATATGGTCTGCCGTTCAGGCCTGAATGGATTATTGAATGCGGCAGTACCCAGAAAGAGGCGGCCGAAGCGGCGGTCCAGTTGTTTCAGCACCATCCCCGATTGACCGCCGTGCTGGCTTACAATGCCACTACCGCGCTGGGGTGTTATTTTGGGCTGATGCGCACCGGGCGCACATTTTCCCGTGGTGCAGTCGACAGCTATTACGATCAACAACTGGCTTTAATGGGGTTTGGCGATGAACCGCAGGCGGAACTCACCGATCCCCCTCTGACGTTTGTCACCAGTTCCGCACGGGAGATTGGCCGCGTGGCCGCAGATCGTATCCTGCAGCGGATGGCGCATCCTGACGCCGCCCGGCAAAACGTGATTATGCCGCCACAGCTGGTTATTCGCGGGTCGGCATAAAAAAGGCGACCCGGAGGTCGCCTTTGATGGAAGACAGCGCAATTACTGTGGCATGCCTTCGCTGGTGGGCATGCCCAGCATATAGCGGGACATGAACTGCTCCAGCGTCATCTTGTCGCCGTTCATGTTCACCTGACCGTTGGCATACTGCAGGCTGGTCACGATGTTGTTATCCTGCTGCTGAGTCAGGCGGAACATCTGACCCATCGCCGCCAGACCCTTCACCTGCTGATCCGCCAGCTTTTGCGCGTCGTCGGCCTGATAACCTTCAGCCAGACCTACCTTACGCATGGTTTCGGTGGCCATCGGCATGTTGATGACCAGTTTGCTATCCAGGCTTTTCAGCACCCGATCAACCATGGCGCTGAGGGTCTGCGCTTCGCCGGTGACGGTGGACGGATCGTTGAAGCTGGCGGTCAGATTGAAGGTACTTTCACCTTTATCGTTTTTCCAGCTCAGCGGGGCAATGCTGATGGATGGCGAGCCTTTCAGCAGCATCGACAGGTTGTTCATCAGAATCTGATGAACGCCCGCCTGATAGCGGATAGGGTCTTCTGCGACGCCAGGCTGGCTCAGCAGTTCCTGCATCTGCGCGTTGTAACGATCGGAGAAGGCTTTGACTGCCTGGGCATCAAACTGGGACAGCTTCATTTTCAGGGCTGCCTGACCAAAATCCTGTTTCTGCAGCTGAACGCCTTCAACCTTGTAATCGATATTGCCGCCAATCTTACCGGCACTATTATCGAACGAGGAGGTGCCTTTCATTTTATTCAGCGCCAGGGCATCCTGACCATTGATGCTGGCATTCACCTTCTCAATGTCGACCGACTGGTCGCCGATACGCACGCCTTCCGGGCTGAGATGCGTGTTACCGCTTAGCTTCAGACCATTAATGGTGAAGAGGACAGGCTGGCCCATCTCATTTTTGCTGGTCAGCGCGAGGCTATCAACGTCACCGTCCACCGACACTTTATCGCCTTTGTTATCTGCACTGACGTTGAAGGTGCCGCCATTGGTGGCCAGGCGTTCGCCGGTTTGCGCATTCTGATAGTCAACCGGCAGTACGCGCAGCGCGGTATCCGTGGCGCCGCTGTAACCAATGCGGGTGTCTGCGTTAATCAGAGACTTGTTCCCGGTCAGTTCAAACAGTTTTTTCACCGCATCGGTGTTAGCCAGTTCGGTATGAACCGATGCCATGCTTGGAATCAGATTGAAATGCTTCAGCTGCGCGAACGGGAAAGGACCATGATCGATGGTCTCATTCAGGATGATGCTCTGACCCGGTTTCAGCAGCGGATTATCTTCCGTCTGTGAGCTGGCCTGAACCACCAGATTTACTTTGCTGCTGAACATGCCGCGCTGATAGTCCTGATAGCTGATCTTCAGTCGGCTGTTTGGAGCATAAGCATTCAGCTGAGCGTTGGCATTTTGCACCAGCTGGTCCCTGTGGCTTTCAATCTGCTTGCCGGTGAACCATGCCGCGCCAGTCCAGACTACGCCCAGTGCGATGATCACACCTACGGCAACATTGGTCTTTTTCATTGCTGATTCGTCCTTATCCTTGAGTCCGCTTATGCCGCAGGTTTAGCCTGGCGACCGAAGAAAAACGCCCGCAGGCGTTTAAAAGCTAATAGGTTGAAATAATAGCAGTTAACAGGCATGCCGTCAGCCGCTTCACCCTAAGTCGTTAAACACCCGCGCCAGTCGGCCCGTGCCAGCCGCCGTAACCGGTGATTCGCTGGCGGCAATGAAGCAGGACTCGCCAGGCTTCAGCGTCACCTGCTGCTCGCCTTTGGCGATCACGGCCTGGCCTTCGATGCAGAACATTATCGCGGCGCTCTGCTGCGCCAGCGACTGGGGTTGTGCATTGAGACTGTGAATAGCAAAGGCAAAATCGTCGACCGGAATCGGGAAGCGCAGTGTGTTGCCCTGGTGCTCCGGCGCTGTCAGCAACGCATTAGCGGGCTTCTCATCGAACTTCAGATTAGCCATCAACTCGGCAATATCGATATATTTCGGGGTTAAACCGGCCCGCAGGACGTTATCGGAGTTTGCCATCACCTCCAGTGCCACGCCTTTCAGATAGGCGTGCGGGGTTTCCGCGTAGAGGAACATCGCCTCGCCAGGTTGCAGGGTAATGACATTCAGCAGCAGCGGTGAAAACAGGCCACTGTCGTCAGGATACTCTGCCGCAATCATACGGATGGTTTCCCATGGCTCGCCCTGTTGCACGTCAAGCGCAGATTTCAGCACGCCCAGCGCCAGCGATTTCGCCTCGCCCTCCAGTGACAGCAGGGTAGAGAACAGCGCGGCCAGCGTATCCTTTTCAGGGTGCTGCAAAAAATGCGCAATCTGTGGATGTGCGCCCGCCACCGGTTCCAGCAGTGAAACCATCTGCGTCAGTGTGCGAAAGCCATTCATCGCCTGAAACGCAGTCAGCGCGTAGACCAGCTCTGGCTTGTGGTTGGCATCTTTATAATTGCGCTCAGCCGCAGCCAGTGGAATACCCGCTGCATTCTCACGCGCAAAACCCACTTCGGCGGCATGCTTGCTGGGATGAACCTGAATCGACAGCGGTTGATCGGCACATAACACTTTGAACAGGAAAGGCAATTCACCAAAACGCTGCGCCACCGCATCGCCCAGCATCGCCGCAGGCGAAGCATCAATCACGTCACGCAAAGAACGCTCGCTGCCCTGATCAATAACGGTTGAAGGGCTTTTCGGATGTGCGCCCATCCAGAGTTCCGCCATCGGCAGCCCTTTGGGGTTCTCAACCCCATAAAGTTCAGTCAACGCAGTTTTGCTGCCCCACGCGTAGTTTTGCAGCGAATTGTTCATTTTTTGCATCGCATAATCCTTTATCACGGGAAATTATTGCGGCTATTAAAGCAGAAACTACCGGTAAAAATACATATCCAGCGCAAAAGGACGCTAAGCTCTGATAATGTTAAATTATTGTATATTACTATTCTGACTGCCTGGCAGCCGATCGTGATCACGGACCAGGCGGTCATTCTTTAAAACAAGGTGAAGGAGACGTATTCATGGCAGCCAACCGCATTGAGAAAGATTCAATGGGCCCCATCGACGTACCGGTAGACAAACTGTGGGGCGCGCAGACGCAGCGCTCACTGGAACACTTCCGCATCTCAACTGAAAAAATGCCGACCGCGCTGGTGCATGCACTGGCACTGACCAAGCGCGCCGCCGCCAGCGTGAACCGCGATCTGGGCCTGCTGCCCGCAGATCGCGCCGATGCGATTATCAGCGCGGCGGATGAAGTGCTGGCGGACAAGCATGCGGATGAATTCCCGCTGGCAATCTGGCAAACCGGTTCCGGCACGCAGACCAATATGAACATGAACGAAGTGCTGGCGAATCGCGCAAGTGAAATCCTCGGCGGCGAGCGCGGTATGTCGCGCCTGGTCCATCCCAACGACGATGTGAACAAGAGCCAGAGCTCCAACGATGTCTTCCCGACGGCGATGCATGTCGCCGCCGTGATTGCCCTGCGCGAACAGCTGATCCCACAAATTCAGGTACTGAAAAAGACGTTGAGCCAGAAGTCTGACGCCTTTAAAGATATCGTCAAAATTGGCCGTACTCACCTGCAGGATGCGACGCCGCTGACGCTGGGCCAGGAGATTTCCGGCTGGGTGGCGATGCTGGAGCATAATCTGAAGCATATCGAACAGAGCATTCCGCACGTGGCGGAACTGGCGCTGGGCGGAACCGCAGTTGGCACCGGCCTGAATACCCACCCGGAATATGCAGTGCGCGTGGCGAAGGCGCTGGCCGACCTCACGCAGCAACCGTTTGTCACTGCGCCTAACAAGTTTGAAGCGCTGGCCACCTGTGATGCGCTGGTGCATGCGCATGGCGCGTTGAAAGGGCTGGCTGCTTCACTGATGAAGATCGCCAACGATGTGCGCTGGCTCTCATCCGGTCCGCGCTGCGGCATCGGCGAAATTGCTATTCCTGAAAATGAACCGGGTAGCTCCATCATGCCAGGCAAAGTGAATCCAACGCAGTGTGAAGCGATGACCATGCTCTGCTGCCAGGTGATGGGCAACGATGTCGCCATTAATATGGGCGGCGCGTCCGGTAACTTTGAGCTCAATGTGTTCCGTCCGATGGTGATCCATAACTTCCTGCAATCGATTCGTCTGCTGGCAGATGGCATGGACAGCTTTAATCATCATTGCGCTGTCGGCATTGAGCCGGTGCGCGAGCGTATCGACCAGCTGCTGAACGAGTCACTGATGCTGGTGACGGCGCTCAATACTCATATTGGCTATGACAAAGCGGCAGAAATTGCCAAGAAGGCGCACAAAGAGGGGCTGACGTTAAAAGGCTCCGCGCTGAAGCTGGGTTATCTTACCGAAGAAGAGTTTGATGCCTGGGTCCGGCCGGAAGAGATGGTCGGCAGCATGAAGTCCTGATATTCAGGATGAGTCAGAGGCCAGCAGATGCTGGCCTTTTTTATTCAGAGGGGGCAATCAACCCACAGATGCAGGCGGGGTATCAGCAAATTCAGTGGCTCAGCGGCCGGTTTATGACGATGCGTTATGTTATCGGCGTCGTAATTGAGTAACTCGCCCAGCGCCGGAACCTGAGTGCGATCGCGACAGATCACCAGTATTGGCGACGGGCAGGCGAGTTGCGTTTGCTTCTGTTCATCCGCGCGCCAGACACGAGCCACCGGCTGAACTTTTACGGGACGCTTGATTTTCAGCCGTGCCGAAGCGGGCAGGGCGCGTACGCTTGCCAGCTCTTCCTGCACTTTTTCCGCCCACTGTTCCCGTGACCACGGTGCCTTCGCCCGTCCCGACTTCAGGCTTTTTTCCAGCTGGGCGATCACCTCTTCGCGCCTGAGATTCTTGATAATGTGCTTGTTGGCCCAGCCGAAACGCAGGCTGTCTGGCGCGCTCAGCAGGGTAATGGTGCGATAGGCATTCAGGGTAATCAGCCCGCGCAAGTGCTGGTGGACAAACTCAAAACGCGCTTCACTCGGCAGCCCTGAATCCACGGTAATCAGCTGCTCCAGCCTTGCTTTCAGCTGGTTGATAAGTTCGACCAGCGAGACGATTTCCGCTTCCTGTTGCGCATCACATTCAATACAAAGTGCGCCGGGTAAGCGTACGGCTGCTTTCGTGCTCAGCTGTTCAGACTGGTGCTGCATAAAAAGGCGGCAGTAGTGGTCAAGCGCCATCTTTAACGCGCGCTCACCAAGATGCTGCTCAACGGCAATCCGGGTAATCGCCTCATGTTCGCGGCCTTTAACCACGGGCGGCAGGCTGAAGACACGGGCGATCAGCAAGGGTGTAGCTTCAATCAGCTGACGCAATTCACCCAGTGCCAGTTCCAGATCGTTAACACACTGATGCATATCAGCCACTAAGTCATAGCGCGTCATGTTGTGCCTCCATAGTTACAACGTCCACAATGTGGCAGAAGCGTCGGAAGGATGCAAGCGCCATATAGTTACAACATACTATAAGGTTTAATCAAAAAACCGTGCGGTCTGACTGGCCTGCCAGCGAAAAGGAGATCACGCATTTTGGCTTATCGCAGAACATGTTATAAAACGGTTCGCCTGCTAATGGAGAGACCCCTTGTGAATCAGAACATCAAACCCGGCATCGCCGCCATTTTTACCCTTGGCTGGGTACAGATACTTTCCTGGGGCGGGTCGTTCTACCTGATGGCGGTAATGGCGAATCCGATTGCCGCAGAGACCGGCTGGTCACAGCAATGGATTTACGGCGCGCTATCAACCGGCATTCTGGTGTCGGGCCTGCTGTCACCGCTGGCGGGCAGAATTATCGCCCGAACCGGTGGCCGCCTGCTGCTGGCACTGAGTGGCGTCGTGATGGCGGTGGGGCTGGTGATAATGGCTTACAGCGTCACGCTGCCGCTGTTTCTGTTCGCATGGGTAATTATTGGCATCGGAATGGCGATGGGCCTCTATGATGCGCTGTTTGCCACCCTCGGCACCTGCTATGGCGGTAAGGCGCGTTCCGCGATTACCAGCATTACACTGATTTCGGGCTTCTGCACCACGCTGGTCTGGCCAGGCACGGCGTTGTTAATTCACGGCTTTGGCTGGCGGGATGCCACGTTGATTATTGCAGCCATGATGGTGGTCTGCGTTTTGCCTGCTTATCTGTTTGCCATACCGGCAAACCACGCGAAGCAGCCTGTGAAAAGACGGAGCAGGGAGCCTGCCTCAGCGGAGATCGAACCTGCGCTGTTCTGGCTACTGTGCGCCATTTTTACGCTGGCGTCCGTGATCATGACAGCGATTTCGGTCCAGCTCATCGCTTTGTTGCAGGCGACGGGCCATACGCTGACCTCGGCGCTGGCGATCAGTGCTGTGATGGGTCCGTGTCAGGTGGGATCCCGACTCGTCGACATCGCCTTTAAGCGCAGTCATCCCATTCGAACCACCTTTTTCTCCGTCGGACTGGTCGCCGCAGGCTTGCTGCTGCTGGCGATCTTTCCGCAGATGGCGCTACTGAGCATGGTGTTGTATGGCGCAGGAAATGGCTTACGTGCCATCGTGCGCGGAACTTTGCCGCTGGTGATGGTCAAACCAGAGTCTTACGCAATCGTGGTGGGCAAAATGGCCCGCCCGGCATTAATGGGACAGGCGCTGACACCGCTGATTGGCGGATATGTGTTTGAAAGAATGGGCGCGCCGGCGACGCTGTGGTTGCTTTGCACCTTAGCAATCTTTAACGTGGTACTGGTTATGGCGCTGAAGCAGCGATTACCGGCGGTATCGGTCACCACCGCCCGATAGCAGGGGCTATCAAGTTTTGAGAGAAGCGGGCCGTTAGCAGGCTAAGCACCTTGTGCTATCGGGCCTCCGCCTTTGGTGAATACGTGCCTTGTCACCGCTGGCTTGCTTCAAAAAAGCAACAGTGTTTGTTATATTTATTGCTCATTGATTGTTCACTTATGCGGCAATAAAACAATAAGATCCACCGCAACTCAGGATAAAGAAATGCTTGATTATCGCTTCCCGACAGCTTTGCAAATGGTTCTGAGCGTAGCGATGGCGGAGCAAATGGGTAAACGCTCTACCAGCGCGATTCTGGCCTACGGGCTTGAAGCGAATCCCAGTTTCATACGAAAATTAATGGTTCCGCTGACCCGTGACGGCATTATCGTCTCGACGCTGGGCCGTACAGGCTCCATTCACCTGGGCCGTCCTGCTGCGGAAATTACCCTGCGGGATATCTATGTCTCCGTCATCGAAGACAAAAAAATCTGGGCCGCGCGTCCTGATGTCGCACCGCGCTGTCTGGTCAGTGCCAACCTCTGCTGGTACTTTAAGTCGATAGCTGATGAAGCCGAGCAGGCGTCGCTGGATGTGCTGGCAAAACGCACCGTGGCAGACGCGCTGAATGAGCTGAAGGTACGCGATACCAGCAACTGCACTGCCGTGCCAGAGCCTGAACCCGAAGAGATTGATGACCTCTGCAAAAAGAGCCGCTGATAGCGGCTTTTTTTATGCCTGCTGAACGTCCATTTCTGAGCCACTTCTTTGCCAAACCTGCAATGCAGGCCTTCTTTCCGAAAATTCCATCTTGAACTCTTACCGCGTAGCAATAGAATGACTTCACAGGATGAAGTCACGGAGGTCAGGGTGAACGCCGTTGTCAGGGAATTACGGAAAAACAGCGTGAAATACTGGCGCAGATTTTTCAAATGCCCCCACCGTGCGGACTGAAATGGCTGGCAGTTGAGTCAATAATCAGGGCGCTGGGTGGTGAGATTAAAGAAGGCAGGGGTTCAAGGGCCCGCTTTCTTCTCAGAGGAAAAATAGCGCGTTTTCACCGGCCGCATCCTTCGCCAGACACCGACAGAGGTGCTGTTGTTAATCTGCGCGAATGGCTGGAAAGTATTGGAGTTGATCCCTATGAATAATCGTTCAAATTCATCAATCACCGTCGCCGGGCAACCCGCGGTGATCACCTATGTCCCCGAACTCAATATGTTCCGTGGACGCTTTACTGGCCTGTCAGGTTACTGTGATTTTGTCTCTGACAGCGTACAGGGCCTCTACAAAGAGGGCGACATTTCGCTGCGCGAATACCTGGAAGATTGTGCAGCCTCCGGCATCAATCCTTACGCTGAGCAGGAAAAAATCAAAACCTTCACGCTGCGATACCCTGAATCGCTGGGAGAGCGCCTGACTCAGGCGGCAGCTGAAAATGAAACCTCACTCAATGCGTTTATCATTGAAACGCTGAATGAAAAATTAAGTCAGCGTTAACCCGCGAAGCCGGATTGACAGGCAATCAGTGAATCACAAATAAAAAAAGGGCGATCAGTTGATCGCCCTGATTAACTTCTGTGGTTTACACCGTCACTGACTCTGCATTGCCAGACCGGCGCGTCACCAGTTTGCGCAGGGCGACATAGAACACCGGCGTCAGGAACAGGCCGAACAAGGTCACGCCGAGCATACCGGAGAAGACGGTGATGCCGGTCACGCCGCGCACTTCTGCACCTGCGCCTTCACCCAGAATCAGCGGGATGGTGCCGGCGATAAAGGCGATGGAGGTCATCACAATCGGACGCAGACGCAGGCGACACGCTTCCAGCGCCGCTTCCACAATGCCTTTGCCCTGAATCTCCAGCTCCCGTGCAAACTCCACGATAAGAATCGCGTTCTTACAGGCCAGCCCCATCAGCACCACCAGTCCGACCTGCACGAAGACGTTGTTGTCACCGCCGGTCAGCCAGACGCCAAACAGCGCAGAGAGCATCGTCATAGGGACAATCAGGATCACCGCCAGCGGCAGCGTCCAGCTCTCATAAAGCGCCGCCAGCACCAGGAACGCCAGCAGGACAGCCATCGGGAAGACAATCAGCGCGGTATTGCCCTGAGTTGACTGCTGATAACTCAGGTCAGTCCACTCGATGTTCATGCCGTTCGGCAACAGCTGACCGGACATCGCCTCAAGCTGGCTCATTGCCTGCGCTGAAGAGAGCACGCGCGGGTCGGCATCACCAATCAAATCCGCCGCCGGATAGCCGTTATAGCGGATCACCGGGTCGGGGCCATAGGTGGTGGTGATGTTAACCATGCTGCCAATCGGCACCATCTCACCGCGGTCGTTTCGGGTGCGCAGGTTAGCAATATCTTCCACGCTGTCGCGGAAATCGCCATCCGCCTGCGCCATTACCCGCCAGGTGCGGCCAAAGCGGTTGAAGTCATTCACATAGGACGAGCCAAGATAGGTCTGCAATGTGCTGAACAGGGCAGTCAGCGACACGCCCTGTGCCTTGGCTTTATCCCGATCAACCTTCACATCAAGCTGCGGAACGTTGGCCTGATAGGAGGAGATAGGGAAGTGCATCCCTGGAGTCTGCATGATGCTGCCCGACAGCGTATTGATTGCCGTCTGCAATGCGCCATAGCCCAGACCGGCACGGTCCTGCACATAGAGCGAATAACCGGAACCCTGACCCAGCCCCAGAATCGGCGGTGGCATAATTGAGAAGCCAAACCCCTGCTGGATTTGCGAAATCTTCGCATTGATCTCCGCGTTGATCTCCGCTGCCGTATGTTTGCGCTCATTAAACGGTTTCAGGCCGAAGAAGACCGTTCCGCTGTTTGGCGTATTAGTGAACTGCAACGCATTCAGGCCGGGGAACGCCACCGCATAGGCGACGCCTTCGGTCTGCATACCGATTTCACTCATCTTACGAATCACTTCATCGGTGCGCGCCAGTGACGAGCCTTCCGGCATCTTCACGCCACCAATCAGGTAGAGCTTATCCTGTGTTGGGATAAATCCACCTGGCACGGTGTGGAACATAAAACCGGCACCGGCCAGCAGCAGCACATACACACCAAACACCGCACCACGGCGACGCAGCGTGCGACCGACCAGTGATTCATAGCCATGCGCACTGCGCTGGAAGAAGCGGTTAAACGGACGGAACAGCCAGCCAAACAGCGCGTCAATGATCCGCGTTAACCGATCTTTCGGCGCATCATGACCTTTCAGCAGCATCGCTGCCAGCGCAGGCGAGAGCGTCAGCGAGTTAATGGCGGAGATCACCGTGGAGATCGCAATGGTGGTGGCAAACTGCTTGTAGAACTGCCCGGTAACGCCCGACAGAAACGCCATCGGCACAAACACTGCGCACAGCACCAGCGCAATCGCAATGATCGGCCCGGAGACCTCTCGCATTGCCTGATGCGCCGCAGCACGTGGCGAAAGTCCCATCTCAATATTACGTTCGACGTTCTCCACCACCACAATGGCGTCATCCACCACGATACCAATCGCCAGCACCAGCCCAAACAGGCTCAGGGTGTTCAGCGAGAAGCCGAGCAGATAGAGCACGCTAAACGTACCGACAATGGAAACCGGCACCGCCAGCAAGGGAATGATCGAGGCGCGCCAGGTCTGCAGGAACAGAATCACTACCAGCACGACCAGGATCACCGCTTCAAGCAGAGTCTGAACCACCGCTTTAATAGAGTCCCGGACAAACACCGTCGGGTCATAAGGCGCGGCCCATTTCACATCGTTGGGGAAGCGGGTCGCCAGCTCATCCATTTTGGCGCGAACCGCATTGGAGAGGTCAATGGCGTTAGCACCAGGCGCCTGGAAGATACCAATACCCACTGCGTCTTTGTTATTCAGCTGCGAACGCAGGGCATAGCTGCCTGAACCCATCTCAATCCGCGCCACATCACGCAGGCGCACCAGCGAACCATCTTCTGAGGTTTTCAGGATGATGTCGCCGAATTCCTGCTCGCTCTCCAGTCGTCCCTGCGTGTTGATCGACAGCAGGAAATCGCTCTGCTTTTTCAGCGGCTCGGCACCCAGCTGACCGGCAGAAACCTGCACGTTCTGCTCCTGCATCGCCGTCACCACATCAGAGGCGGTCAGACCACGCGCCGCGACTTTATTGGGATCAAGCCAGACGCGCATCGCATATTCGCCTGCGCCGAAAATCTGGATCTGACCGACGCCCGGCAGACGCGCAAGCTCATCTTTCACCTTCAGCGTGGCGTAGTTACGCAGGTAGAGCGAATCATAGGTATTGTTGGGTGAGAACATGTGAACGACCAGCGTCAGGGTCGGCGACATCTTCTGGGTTGTTACCCCCAGACGACGCACATCTTCCGGCAGACGGGCTTCCGCCTGTGCCACGCGGTTCTGCACCTGCACCTGTGCCTGATCGGGATCGGTGCCAGGACGGAAGGTGACGGTAGTCACCAGCACGCCGTCCGAACCGGCCACAGACTTCATGTACATCATGTTCTCGACGCCGTTAATCGCCTCTTCCAGTGGCGTCGCCACGGAGTCTGCAATCACCTTCGGGTTAGCGCCAGGATACTCAGCACGCACCTGCACACTGGGTGGCACGACGTCGGGATATTCACTGATCGGCAGTAACGGGATGGAAATGACGCCGGTGACAAAAATCAGGATCGACAGCACCGCAGCAAAAATTGGCCGGTCGATAAAAAAGCGGGAAAAGTCCATAGCGGCCTCGAATTATTGAGCGGCTGCCGCACGCATGGCGACCTGCTGAGCAGTGACCGGCATGCCGGGCATAAACACTTTTTGCAGACCGGCGATGATTACCTTGTCACCGGCGTGCAGACCCGACTTAACAATACGCAGGCCATCTATCATCGCGCCGGGCTGGATATCGCGCCGCTGCGCTTTGCCTTCTCCATCCACCACGTAGACATATTTCCGATCCTGGTCGGTTAACACCGCTTTATCATCGATCAGCACCGCCTCGAACTGCGCGCTACCTGGCAGACGCACGCGGGCAAACAGACCCGGCGTAAACTGACGCTGTTGATTGTCGAGCAGGGCGCGCATCCGAATAGTGCCCGTGCTGGCGGTCAGCTGGTTATCCGTGAAATCGATTTTGCCCTGATGCGGAAAACCCTGTTCGCCAACCAGCGCAATCTCGACCGGCAACGCATGACGCTGCTGGCCCTGACGCGCCATCGCCTGATAGTTGAGGAACGTGTTCTCATCGACATCGAAGTAGACATACATCTGCTGCTGCGACACCAGCGTGGTCAGCACGCTGGCGCTGTCGCCAGCGGTGACCAGGTTACCAGCGGTGATCTGCGCGCGGCTGGCGCGACCATCAATCGGTGCGGTGACGCGGGTAAAGTCCAGGTTAAGCTGCGCCATATCGACCGCGGCTTCTGCGGCCAGCACATCGGCCTGCGCCTGACTGGCAGCAGAACGACGCTGTTCCCACGCCTCGCGGGAAATCGCCTGTGTGCCGATCAGCTTCTCGCTGCGGCCGGACTCACTGCGGGCCAGACTCGCCTGGCTGCGTGCACGAGCCAGTTCCGCTTTGGCCTGCTCCAGCGCCGCGCGGTAACTCCGGTCATCAATGGTAAACAACACCTGACCTTTTTTGACTTCATCGCCTTCCCGATAGTTAACCGAGTCGATGTAGCCCGAGACGCGCGGACGCAACTGCACGCTTTGCACTGCTTCCACCCGTCCATTGAAGTTGTCCCACTGACTGACTGGCTTGATCAGCACGGGTGCGGCGCTCACTTCAGGCGGTGGCGGCGGGGCGTTTTGCGCCACACCCTTGTCGCAGCCGCTCAGTTGAGTGATGAGCAGTACCATCCCTAAGAGGGTTAAACCCTGACGAACCCGGTTCGTAATCATTGTTGTTATTCCGCGATAGATATAAACAGGCGGCCTGCAGGCCAATATTTGCAACTTTTAAGATTGCAATTAATCGCGGTGAGTGTAGGCTTGCGGGGCTGGCAACTGCAAGAATAACAGATACACTTTATGTGCGGTTTAGGGCAGGGCGATGAAGACCTGAACAGATCAGCATAAACCCTACAAAGAGTGCGGCATTTAATGTACTAATAAAACTTGCATTAAATGGCATAGTCAGCCACCCTTAAGTGTAACTGCAACTGATACTAATACTTTTCGCCACGGCGACAGGAGAGACTGGAATGATGAGTGATGCCTTTATTCACGATTTAATCGACTGGATTGATAACAACATCGAAGCACGTCTGGATCTGGATACTGTTTCAGAGCGCGCGGGTTACTCCAAATGGCACCTGCAGCGTATGTTCAAAGAGCACACCGGTTATCCATTGGGTGAATATATCCGCGTTAAGAAGCTGAAAAAATCAGCCGATCGCCTGACCACCACCGATGAGCCGATTCTCAATGTGGCGATCTCGTTAGGTTTCGACTCGCAGCAATCCTTTAACCGCAGTTTCAAACGTCAGTATGGTGTCGCGCCGGGTGCATGGCGTCGTCACAGCGGGGAATCGCACGCAGCTTAACCTCGCCAGGGCCAGCTTGTCTGGCCCGCGCTTTTCTCTGTGCATAAAACTGGTATCATCTGCGTCCTGTTGTCTCGGATGCCATCATGTCAAAAAAACTCTGGATTGGACTTTTCCTTGTCCTCGCGGCCTGTTTCTACGGCCTGAAACCTTATCTGAACACGGGTTCTACACCTGCCCAGGCGGATATCGCCACCCTGACCGATGCCCATACCGTGGCCCGCTGGGTGCTGCAGCATCAGCAATTGCCGGACTACTACCTCACTAAAAGCGATGCGCGTAAGCGTGGCTGGAATCCAGCCAAAGGCAATCTTTGCGAAGTTCTGCCAGGAAAAGCTATCGGCGGCGATCGATTTACCAACCGTGAAAAACGTCTGCCATCGCGTGCAGGTCGTCAGTGGTATGAAGCGGATGTGAATTATCGCTGTGGTCATCGCGACGCCGATCGTCTGGTCTACTCCTCTGACGGGCTGGTGTTTCTCTCCACCGATCACTACCGCAGCTTCAGACAGGTACCCTGATCATGCTTAATCTGACCTTTGACCTGCGTCAGCTCACCACGCGCGCGGCCTTTTATCAGGCGCTTGCTGATCAGAGCGGCTGTCCGCAGACGTTCGGACATAATCTGGATGCGTTATGGGACTGGCTGACGGGTGGGATGGCGCTGCCTGCTACGGTATGGCTGCAACACTATGCTGCGCATCAGGCCGATTTAGCGCCAGTGCTGGCGCTGCTGGAAGAGGCGGCGCAGTCGCTGGAGGGCGAACTGCGCCTGATCATTGATTAAGCGCGCAGTGGCCTGAGCAGGGCAACCAGCGCTTCACGGGCTGCCAGTGGCAGATCGCCGCCGCCGGTATAACCATTGTTCTCAATGATGACCTGATTCAGCCCCACCAGCCAGTCGTAGATATAATAGGCAGTATGGTTAGCCGGGGCCGCTGAGAGTTTAGTCAGACGCTGACCGGCACTGAAGCTAACGCTGGGCGCCGGAGGACGTGAGAATATCACCTGACCCCGGTTAACGCGGCTGTCGGGGCGTTCGCTTTCAGGGCGCTGTAAAAAGCCGAGCCAGGCAACAAAATCCCCCAGCACCGTCATCGCCCGCGTCACCTGACGATCGGCGCGTGATTCATGGCTGACGCTCTGCGAATCGGGTTCATGCAGCGCCTGCTGCAGTTTCTGCGCGATATCGGTACGGAAACCGGCCGTAATTAACTCTTCAACCAGCCACTCCATCGTCGCCTTGTCCACGTTGAGCAACGCCAGCAGGCTGCGGTTTTCCGGCAGCTGACGCAGATGATCCAGCCACAGCAGCAGCACCTGACGCGGGAACTGCTGAGCGCTTTGCAGGCTCTGACGCGGCTGAACCGGTGCTTCGGCCGGGCTTTCACTGAACAGGTCAAATTCGAACCCGATGCCGAACTGATTTTCCGGTGCCTGGCTGTTCGCGGGTTTGCTGCCCTGTAATGCTGACTGATTAAGCCAGAGCTGGCGCAGCGCCTCACGCGGCGGCTGCAGGCGTTCCAGCAGTTCGCCATGCAGGCCAGTACGATGCTGCAAACACTTCAGCAGCGTGTCGGCGATGTTCTGTTTGCGTGCCGCCTGTTCCGGACTGGCACCCGCTTCGGTCCAGGGCAGTAAACGCCGTTCCACCACGGTGTGCTGAATCTGCGCCAGCTGAGCCAGCAGCAGGTCGCGGCGGGCTTCCGGCTGCATCTCATCCTGTAACCAGCTCGCCATGCGGTCGACGCCCGCACGATCCAGTGCCAGCATCGATCCCCAGTGCTGACCCGGTTGTCCCATCTGACGCTGCACCGCTTCATCCACATTGACCAGCTGATGACGGGCATCGAACGGGGTAATCGCCCAGATCAGGCGCGGTTTCTCTGCCGATTCCTGAGCGGGCTGCTGACGCTGCCATTCGCGCAGCGTTTCGCTGGCGAGATCCACATCCTGACGGTGACTGGCTGCGGTACAAACCAGCAGCAGGTCAATCGCCTGACGCGCGGCATAAAGACCAGGCAGCAGGGCGCGTTTCTGCGCCAGCAGCTGCGCACGCAGGGGATCCTGCTGTTGCAGACGCTGACGATCTTCCTGGGTGGCCGCATCACCGGACTGACCCGGCGCGGGCAGCTCCAGCATGTCGGCATCATCATAGAGGGCGGTACGCGGCGTCGAACTAAGTGGCGCCAGCACTTCCAGCGTCAGCAGCGCCAGTAATCCCAGCGGCACGTTCTGCGCCTTGCCGATGCGGTTACCGTTCAGCGGGCAGACTTCGACCAGCTGCTGCTGATCCTGCTCGCTGGCTGGCACAATCAGCTGCTCAGCCGGCAGCAGCGAGGTGTCGGTCAGCAGGCTCAGTGGCGCGATTACGCGGGTGCTGTTACGCAGCTGATGACGCAGATGCAGCAGGCTGCGCAGCATCTCATTCAGTTCCGGCTGAGCAGGCCACAGCAGAGAAAAGAGCTGCACCCGGTCGTCAACGCTGAGCCACGGTGCCAGCTCAACCGCCTGCGGCCAGAAATGACGGTCCAGCCGCACATCGTGGTGTGAACGACGACGGCACCAGGACCAGAGCGTGACCAGTGCATCACCGTCAAGACCGGCCAGCGGCGTAGCGAGGCGATGACGCTGCAGGCGCTGCAGTGCGCTGTCAATCTGCGCGGTGTCGGGCGACGTCTCTCCGGCACACGCGACCATCAGCCGCACAATCTCCGCTTCGCTCAGCAGCGTCAGTTCAACCGGCCACTCATTTGAGAGCGGCTCGCGCTGATGGCTGAAGCGGGTCGCGGTAGCAAAGTCGAGATTGCCGGGATTGATGTGCTGAAACCAGCTCAGCTGTTTATCGCCCATGCGGGTCACGAGCTGGCCCTGCGCATCAGCCACCATTTCGTTCAGCAGCCAGGCTTTGCCCGCCTGTGACTGACCAAACAGTGCCAGCGTCACCGGACGTGCGACCTGCTGCGCCAGTGCCTGCGCCTGCACGCGCGCCTGACGCAGCTGCAGCGTCAGGGTTTCGGCTTCCAGCGCCAGACGTGGTGACTGCTCGCGGGTAGTTTCAATCCACGTCAGGCTGTTATTCAGGGCGTCCTGCAGCAGGCTAAGGCGTTTTGCCAGCGTTTGCGGCTGACGAGGTTTCAAAGCTTTCATCGTTTACACACGCTCCCGCTGTCAATCCAGTATTGCGCATTGGCATTGCCGGTCGCCGACAGGGTATTCAACTTCAGACTTAACTGCTCCAGCGGCACGCGGGTGCCATCATCCAGGCGCGCATCGCTCAGCACCAGGGTTTCCGGGCCGGAGGCATCGGGGCCTGCTTTTACGGCCAGTTTGATGCGCAGCACGCTCTCACCGGCCACTTTACGCGCCAGCGTGGTGTCGTTCAGCGTCAGGCTATAGAGCGGCGAGGCGGGCCAGCGCTCGTTATCAAGCTGACGGAAGCCGAGACAGACGTTACCACGAATACGGAAACTGCTTTTTTTATCCAGCGCATAGCCAGGATTGTCGAGGTCAATTTCGCTGTAGCACAGGTTCTCATCCGTTAGCGCCTGGTTTTCGTCAAGCATGCCAAGATAGCGAATGGTCGAATAGGGTTCAAAATCGCCTGCGCGGAACCAGAAGCTGCTGAGGCGGAGATCCAGCGCCAGCAGACAGAGCATCGCGCCGACTGCCGCTGTAGATTTCGGGTTGTCGATGCGGCCATGTTTGTTAAACGGATACCAGTCGCTGGTGTGATAGCCTTCCAGCGACAGAATACGGCTGCCCGGCAGCGGCTGCAGATGACGGACCAGCGCCTGAATACCCGGGAAGCGCGACGGGCGACCGGTCAGCAGCAGCACGTCGCACTGATAGAGCGACACCACTTCACACATTGAGCGCAGCGCCGGAATAATTGCCATCCGGTGCTGCATAAATTCGCCATGCAACTGGGCCAGACTGACCACCAGCGGCACCTGCAGCAGGTCAAAACGGCTATTGCCACCCAGTTCACGTTGGATCTCACCGTTAACAAACGCCAGCACCGCGTCGCCCGGAGGCTGATCGACCAGCTCGCCAAACAGCGCGTTGATCTCGGCGTGACTTTCCAGCGGATCCCAGTTTTCGTAACGCTCCAGCACTGCCTGCGCCAGCGGAATAAACAGCTGTAAGGTGACCTGCTGACGCAGTGTCGCCTGACCGTCCATGCGGCTGTCATGACCAAACAGCTTGTTCATCAGCGGTTCTGCCAGCGTCAGACCTGCTTTCTGCAGATGCTGCTGCAGCGCCGGTAAAATCCACAGCTGAATCACATCCAGCAGGATATCGTCGCCTGCCACTTTAAAGCCTTCGCGGAACAGCAGGCGCGGGGTGATTTTGACATTGTTGCCCTGACCATCGTCCAGACGATACTGGGTGATGGCGAGGTCAGTGGTGCCGCCGCCGATATCAATCGAGGCGATACGCAGGCTTTTTCCTGGCAGTTCGTCGGCCTCACGCGGACGGTCCGGACGCGCCATGCTGCTGAAGAAGTCTTCGGCACGACCGGCAAAGTTGACCTGGGTTTCATTGAACAGCCAGACCATCTGACCACAGGTCGCTTCATCCCACTCCATCTGCACATCCGGCAGCGGTTTCGGGGTCTGACGCGACAGCGAGGGGGTGAATTCATCTTCGTCCGCCAGCCAGCCTTCCGCTTTCCAGACCAGCGCCAGCGCTTCCTGCATCCGGCGGCGGAAAATTTCACGCTCCGGCTTTGGCATCGCCGATGGCAGCGTCAGGATCACATGGCGCAGCTGACGCGGCGCGTGGCTCTGTGGCATGCGCTGACGCTGTGCCGCGCTGTTCATCTGCATCAGCGCCTGAGCCAGCAGCTCACACAGCATAAAGGTCATTAGCGAACTGCGGCTGTAGTGCGGCGAAAAGACCGGCAGACGATCGTCCGGAGCCAGCGTAGAGAGCGGCTGGCCTTCGTCGTTCAGCAATGTGGTAAAGGGTGCGGCGTAGGCCAGCGGTTCAGCCTGATCGCCAGGGGTGTTAAAGCGCCAGCCTGGCTGATAGCGCGCTTCATCCCACAGATAGCGGCGCGGGCTGGAGAGGCCGGTGCTGCCTTCCAGTCCCACACGCTGCAGGGCCAGACGGCTTGCTTCACGTCCAACGCGCGTCAGAGACGGCCACATAAAGGCCTGTTCACGACCGCTTTCCAGCGAGAAATTCGCTTTACCAAAACGGGTTTCGGCAAACTCCAGACGGCTGTCAAACAGCTCGTTATAAACCTGATGCGGCTCGGAGAGATCGCGCAGCTGCAGCTCATAGGTCTGCTTCAGGCCGTTGCTCTCTTCCGGGTGATCTTCCACCAGAACGCCGCAGGTATGGGAGTTGCCGACATCCAGAATGATATCGACGTTGACCGCGGGGGTCTGCAATGTAGCGGCCTGAATGTGAATTTCGCTGAGGTCGAGCTGTTCGCCCAGCAGCTCCAGCAGATTGAGGTAGTGCGCCTGATACTCAAACTCGCGCAGTGCCTGATTAATCGCCTGTTCGCGGCGATCGGACACGCGGTCGGTAAAGGATTCGCGCAGCCAGCCGTCAACCCAGGTCAGATCAAGAAATTCGCCCAGCTCGTAGTTGTGCCAGGCGAGCGCAAAGGTCACGCCATTTTGTGCATCAGCAGGGCTCAGGCCGAGCTGCTCGCCACCGTCCGGTTCCGCCACGCAGCGGGTGTCGAAAGCCAGGCTGACGCGATGGGTATTACCCGCCGCATCAGGAGTGGGCAGGGCAACCAGGCGCATCCGCGCCCAGTTTTCAGGGCCACCAATAAAGCGACGTCCGCTGGCACAGCGCAGCATCGGCAAGGGCAGCCAGCAGGCTGACAGCAGGGTCAGGGAGTCTGCCAGGGCGATATCGGACTCCGGGCGCACCACTTCAGCGGCACCCCCATCTTCCGGATAGAGCAGAAACTTACCGCTGTTGCCATCGACCTTCAGGCGCAGCAGCGGGCCATTGGCGGTCTGGCGCACAAACTGGCGGCGCGCCGGGGTATCGGAGAGTTGCAGGCCAAAATCCAGAAACTGCACACCGCTATTTTCAATCAGCGTAATTTTTTGTTTGTCATCGATCAGGGGAGCCAGCATCGTTATTTACTCTCACGCTTAATCGTCATCGGGAAAACCCGGTCTTCAGCATACTGCGCTTCACACACAGCGGCGCCTATACTCGCATGGCAGACCAGCAGCGGCATACGGTAGCGCGAATTGTTCTGGCACTTAGCCGTATAGCGGCTCTCAATAACCAGGTTACCCGCGCTGGTCATGGCGGCGCTGACATCGGCTTTACAGGTGGTATTACCCTGAGCGACCTGCACGCTGCCTTTGCCATTTTTAAACTGGAAGCGCATCACAGGCGGCTTACCGGTTGGCGTTTGCATCTGGTCGATAGTGACCCGCCAGCGGCCATCAATCACCTGTACCTGGCCTTCACGCACGGCGTCCGGCGTTACAATCAGATCATCAGCTTTAGCTGGCACCGGCGGCGTTACCACACTGGCAAGGGTAGCAGATGAGGCAGCTGGCGCGGCGTCGGTGGTGCCCGCGTTTGCCGGGACCTGAGGCAGCGACTCGGGTGGTTTCTCGGCCGTTACTGTCTCCGCAGGAGGCGTCGCAGCTGACGGTGTTGCCGCAACTGGTGCCTGACTCGCAACCGGTGTTGGAGTAGATACCGGTGCTGGCGTTGTAATCGTCGCTGTGGCTGGCTTCGTTGTCGCAACCGGTGTAACCACAGGCTCAGGCTTATGCAGCAGCACGGTCACCGTCACGGCAGCGGCAATCGCCACGGGCGGTAACAGATACCAGATGCGGAAAGGGCGGCGAGCCGCTACAGGCGCGGCTGGCTGAGGTTCTGCAGGCACCACAACCGGCAGCGGTTCAGCCGCCGCTTCAGGTTCAGGTTCGGGCTCAGCGATAATGATCGGCTCAGCGACCACGGGCGTGGCAGGCAGCTCAGGCAGCGGTTCAACCAGTGTAGCCGGCAGGTTTTCATCCAGTGTCTCGCGCAGGCAGGCCAGTGCATCATCACGACTGCGTGCCTGGGCATCGACAAAGCCCCAGAAGGTGATAACCGGTTTACCATCAACCAGATAGACATACTGCTGGTCGGGGAATTGCAGGGTTTTGCTCAGCAGGGCACCAAACAGGCGCATCGACGGATTCTCTGCCGCGCGCGCGCGCGTACTGAGTGCCTGCATATCCTGCTGACAGGCGGTGAGCTGCTGCAGTGCGGCGCGACGTTCATGATCGCTGGCGCCCAGCCAGGATTTCACCCGGCCGTTAATAGGGGAATACCAGTCGAGGCGATCGCCCCGCTCATTGGCCTGAGGAATAGCCAGGCAATCTGCCAGTGCGCCCTGACGGCGCAGACGCAGGGTTTCACGAATTTGCAGTGCGGAGGCGTAGACCGGCTGGCCATTTTCACCTAACGCCAGAACCGCATCCAGATTACCGCTGCGCAGAATAGTTTTTGCCACCTGTTGGGCCCTTATCGGTCGTTGTCTGAGGCAGAAAATCGCGTGTTATCGACGATTAGGTTGATTTTACGCGGGGCAATGACAAATCAAACGGCAGAAAAGGAGGTAAATCCAGTGTTTTTTTCATCGGCGGGTGGAAAAATAACCGATATTTCAGCGGGTATCACGTCATCAGACGGTTCTGCGCACCAGCACCAGGTGAGCAATGATACCGCCTGCCAGTCCCCAAAATGCCGGACCAATACCCAGCAGCGAAACACCCGACGCCGTGATCAAAAAAGTCACTAACGCGCTGTCTCGTTCGGCAGGCACATCGAGTGCGCGATGCAGGCTGCCGCCCAGCGTTGCCAGGAGTGCCAGACCCGCTAGCGCCTCGATCAGCACCGCAGGCAGCGCACTGAACAGCACGGCAATGAGCGCACCGGACACGCCCGCCAGCAAATAAAATATGCCGGCCAGCACCGCCGCCCGCCAGCGCTGCTGAGGATTTTCGTCGACCTCATCGCTCATGCAGATCGCCGCCGTAATCGCCGCCACGCAGACCGAAAAGCCTCCAAACGGCGACAGCAGCAGGCCAGTCAATCCTGTCCAGCTCATCAGTGACGAGACCGGCGGTCGGTAGCCGTGCGCCTGTAATGTGGCGATGCCGGGGGCATTCTGCGAGGCCATTGTCACCAGGAAGTAGGGCACGCCCATCCCCAGCTGCGTGGCCAGGGTAAAGTGCGGCATCACCGGCTCCGGCAGAGCCAGCATAATCGACTGCTGCGGAAAGTGGATGGCGTGCTGCGCCAGCGCAATCACAACGCCCACCAGCAGCGTCACCAGAATGGCATAGCGGGTAAGCCAGCGACGCGCCAGCAGCCAGGCCAGGCACATGCTGCCGCACAGCACAAAATTGCTCTGTAAATCGGCAAAGGTCTGAAGTCCGAAGCGCAGCAGAATACCCGCCAGCATCGCCGCTGCCAGTGAAGCGGGAATGTGGTTCATCAGCCGGGCAAACAGACCCGTCACACCCGACACGACAATCAGCAGGTTGGCGAAAACAAAGACGCCAACCGCCTCATTCAGCGAAATGCCGTGGAAACTGGTCGCCAGCAGTGCGGCGCCCGGCGTGGACCAGGCGGCCAGCACCGGCATGCGATAACGCAATGACAGCCCGATTGAGACAATTCCCTGCGCGAGGCCCAGCACTGACAGCCAGCCCCCAATCTGTGCGGGCGAGGCACCTGCCGCCTGAAACATCTGATAGATGATTGCGCCGCTGCTGCTGTAGCCCACCAGCACAGCAACAAAACCCGAGACCAGCATCGGCAGGGTAAAACGGGACGATTCCGCTCTCGTCATGATCAGACTCTCAGTAAGGTTGTGCGTTATAGCGCACATGGTCGCATGATGCGCTATAACGCACAAGTGTTACACTATTACCCTGGTGTCATAGACCCGTGACCGGAATTCAGGAGAGAAAATGGCAGATTTTCAGCAACACCTGAGCGGCGCGCTCAGACAGTTGCGCCAGGCCAATGGCTGGAGCCTGACACTCACGGCGGAGCGAACCGGCGTCAGTAAAGCGATGCTGGGGCAGATTGAGCGAGGTGAATCGAGTCCCACTGTGGCGACGCTATGGAAGATCGCCACCGGTTTTAACGTGCCTTTTTCCTTTTTTATCGACGGCAGCGCGCTACCTCCCGGCACAGCGACAGGATTCAGTCAGCCTAATGCCGAAATGTCCGTGCGCTCGCTGCTGCCTTACGATCCACACCTCCGATTTGATCTGCTGGCAGTGGAGCTGGCCGCGGGCGCGCAGAGTCATTCTTCGCCCCATGAAGCAGGCTGCGTGGAGCAGGTAGTGGTGATTGAAGGTGAACTGCTGCTGGGTGTCGGTGATGTCTGGCGGCGTCTGCTTACCGGTGAAGCCTTTCAGTTCAGGGCCGACGTGCCGCACAGCTACCGGAACCCGCTCAGCACACCGCTGCGCTTCCACAGTCTGATTCACTACCTGCAACGCCCGGACGTTACAAATTGATACCGCAGCAAACTACACAGTTTACCTTCCTATCTTTATACTTTCGCTTATCGATGGAGACGAGTAATGAGCGATCTGACTGAATCTGCTGCCATGCTGCGGATGCTGGTGGGCAAACTGGGCCGCCGGTTACGCGAGTCGGCACCGCCTGGCGAACTCACCTGGTCGCAGGTGGCGGTGTTAGGCCATCTGGTGCGCGACGGGGCAATGACGGTAACGCAACTGGCGGCTGCCGAGGGCGTACGTACTCAGTCAATGGGCACAACCGTCGCTGGGCTGGTGGCGGCAGAACTGGTGACCGGCGAGCCGGATCCCCACGATGGTCGTAAAACCCGCTATCGGCCCACCGAATCAAGCCTCGCGGTGATTAGCTCAAGTCGCGCGATGCGCGATGACTGGCTGGTCCGGACGCTGGATGCGCGGCTTAGCCCGGCAGAACAGCAGCAGCTGACCGACATTCTTCCTCTATTGCAACGACTTACTGACGATTAACCCCGAGGATTCAACATGGCTGTCACCACACTTGATGCAAAAACTGCGCTGATTATTATCGACCTGCAACATGGCATTGTGGCGCTGCCGCTGGTTCACGAACCGCAGCCAGTGATCGAACGTTGTGCCGATCTGGCCGAAGCGTTTCGCGCACACGATCTGTCGGTCGTGCTGGTTAACGTGGCCGGTGGAGCGCCAGGCCGCAACGAGCAGGGGCGTCACAGCGGCGAATTCCCTGCCGACTGGGCGACGCTGGTTCCGGCGATGACCCCGCAGCAGAATGACCTCACCGTCACCAAAAAAACCTGGGGCGCTTTTCATGCCACGTCACTGCACGATGAGCTGCAACAGCGCGGCATCACTCAGGTGGTGATTTGCGGTATTGCGACCAGCATCGGCGTGGAATCGACCGCGCGTCAGGCGTATGAGCTGGGTTACAACGTCACGTTAGCCACGGATGCGATGACCGATCTGAACATGGATACCCACAACAACAGCGTAAAATTGATCTTCCCGCGTCTGGGTGAAACCGGCAGCTGTGAGGATATTAAGGCGCAGTTGAAAACACGCGGCTGATTAGCGAGTAGATCCGGGCCACCGCCAGGGTGGCCCGGATGCTTTTAGCGGAAGGCGTAACCCAGCGTTAAACCGACACTGTAGTTACGGCCAGGTGCTGACTCGAAGTAGCGACCATTACTCTCATTCACAATCACTGAACCCACATAGTGCCGGTCAAACAGGTTATCGACCCGGCCAAACAGATCCAGCGTCCAGTTCTCAGCCAGCCACTTATAGCCACTGTTCACCGCCGCCACGGTGTAGGACGGGGTATTGACGTTGTTCTGATCTTCAGCGGCGATCTGGCTCAGATAGCGAACCTCACTGCCTGCGTAAAATCCCTGTTCCGGCAGATAGCCGAGTCCGGCATAGGCCATGTTGCGGGCGATGCCAGGGATGCGATTGCCGTCACAGCTGTCGCTGCCACAGGCGTTACTGCGGTAGCGCGCATCCAGCAGCGTATAGGCCATCTTCAGCCGCCAGTCCCAGGCGAACTGTTGATCCAGGCTTAACTCCAGACCGCGACGACGGGTCTGACCGGCATTCTTATAGGTCGTGCGTCCGCCGCTGCTGGCATCCGCCACAATCTCATCACGGGTGTCGGTCTGGAACAGCGCCGCGCTGACCAGGCCATTGCCGATGCGTTTTTTGCTGCCGATCTCCAGCGTGTCGCTGGTGGCCGGTTTCAGGCCCAGATTCAGGCCCGTCGCGTCATCTGAACGGTAAGACAGCTCATTAATGGTCGGAGTTTCAAAGCCGCGACCGGCAGAAACATAGGCATTCCAGCCTGGGTCAAAGGCATATTTCAGCGCCGCAGCGGGCAGCCATTTGTGATAGCGCGCCTCACCGCTGTCGTCACCGTTACCAGGCCGGATATAGAAGTCATTGGAGTCAAAGTTCACGGTGCTGAAGCGCACGCCGGCATCCAGCGACAGCTTATCGGTCAGCTGCCAGGCGGTCTGCAGATAAGGATCAAGCGTCCACATCAGATTGCGTTCATTGCGGCGCAGATTGCCCTGTTCACCCAACTGCGTCACGCCGTTGCTGACCGTGAAATTCTCATAACCCTTGCGGCGCTCGGTCATGGTTTCGTAGTCGAGGCCACCGGTCACGGCCACCGGAATCGACAGCAGCGTGTCGCGATGGGTCCAGCGGGTATCGACGCCCTGATAGTGGCGGGTCAGGGCGATGACGCCACCCGGATGAGACGGAGTGCGCTGAACAGCGGCAGGAATTGACTGGAACTGTGTGGTTTCGCGCATCCCGGCGTAGAGCATCACGCTGAGGTCGTCGTTTTCACTCATCTGGCGCTGATAACGCAGGCCACCCTGAGTCTGATCCACCGTTTTACGGGTGTTATAGAGCGAAACGTTACTCACTACCTGACGCGGATTGTCACGCCATTGCGCTTCGGTTAAACCGCCAGGATCCTGTGCATCAATGTGAACGCTGTTAAACAGCAGCGTCAGGGTACTGACATCATCGATCCGCACGCCCAGCCGGGCATTGCCGAGGTTCTTTTGCGCAGCACTGTGATCGCGATAGCCGTGAGTGGTGAAGCGGGAGGCGGAGACCGTGTAGTTCACATCCCCGGCGTGGCTGCCGTCACCGGTCGCACCACTGGCTTTGACGCTGTTGCGCCAGCTGCCATAACTGCCGTACCAGCTGCTGGCTTCAAGCGTGGTTGGCTGCTGTCCCTGCTGGGTCGTCACGTTGATCACGCCGCCCGAGGCATTGCCATACAGCGCAGAAAAGGGGCCGCGCAGCACTTCGACATGATCAATTGAGCCGATATCAATATTGGAGGTTTGTGCCTGCCCATCCGGCATGGTGGCCGGGATGCCATCCACGTAGATGCGCAGACCGCGCACGCCGTAGGTTGAACGGGAGCCGAAGCCACGCATCGACAGCTGCAGGTCCTGTGCGTAATTCTGCCTGTTCTGGATCTGCAGACCCGGCACGCTGCTGAGGTTTTCCGACAGATTAACGCGCGGTGCTGCCTGACGCATATCGTCGCCGCTGACCACACTCAGGGCGGCAGGCGTGTCGAGTTCGTTAAGGCCCGTTTCCGGCGGCGCGGCCGTTACGACCAGCGTATTTTGATTATCTGCCGCCAGCAGCGGCAGCGGCAAAATGGCAGGCAACATCAGCAGCGTCGCCTGACGCAGAGAGATTATTTTCATTATCAGAGGCCTAAAAAAGAAGCGTAAATGAATCAGGTGGAACAATCGCCGCGTATGGTAAGGGTTTGATGCGATGGGGTACACCGTTTCGGGCTGGATTTTTTTTCGGTTTACCGCCAGGCTGGAATTCAGCTTTTCCGTGATAAATCATCCGACAGGGTCGGATACAGACAGATAAACCAGGGGAGTCAACATGCAACAACCTGAAGTGGCGGTTCTGGGATTAGGCGCAATGGGGCACGCATTTGCCGCCAACCTGCTGAAAAAAGGCTTTCGCGTACACGGCTGGAACCGTACCCGCGCACGCGGTGAGGATCTGCTGGAGGCCGGTTTACAGCTGGCTGACTCGCCGGAAGAGGCGGTGCGCCAGGCGGATGTGGTGATTGCCATGCTCTCCGATGGCGACACCACCGAGCAGGTGCTGCATCAGGCGAAAGAGGCGTTTAAGCAGGGTGCGACGCTGTGCCAGATGGGTACCATTGGCATCGAGAAAACCGACGCGCTAATCGCCTTTTTCGCAGAAAAACGGCCCGATCTTTTACTGATCGACGCACCGGTCTCCGGCACAAAAGCGCCCGCAGAGAACGCACAGATTCTGGTGCTGGCCAGCGGCGATCAGAGCCGGGCGCAGGCGGCAGAAGCGGTGTTTGCCGCCATCAGTAAAGGGACAAAGTGGCTGGGTGAGGCGGGCAAGAGCAGCCGCATGAAACTGGTCATCAACAGCTGGCTGATCGGCATGATGCAGAGCCTGGCGGAGAGTACCCAACTGGCCGGGCAGTTCGGCTTTTCCACCGACGATCTCTGGCAGGTGCTGGAGGGCGGTCCACTGGCTGCGCCTTATGCGAAAATGAAGCTTGGGATGATCGCCAGCGACGACTATACACCGCAGATGCATCTGATCTGGGCGCTCAAAGATGCCCGCCTGGCGCTGGATGCGGCAGAAACGCCATTACCGGCGCTGGAGAACATCGCGCAGTTCTGGCAGCAGGCGGTAGATGCCGGACACGGCGAAGAGGATCTGGCGGTCATCTACCGCTACCTGAAGGCGCAATGAGTCAGCAGCATTTTGACTTCAGTACGCGCCCGCTGGTGCCGCTGGCGCACGACTACCTGCACGGGGCCAGCGAACCCTGGCATCATCACGCCTGCGCCCAGCTGATCCATACTCTGAGCGGCGTGGTGCGGGTCGAGACAGAGTTTGGCAGCTGGGTTGTGCCGCCGAGTCGCGGCGTCTGGCTCCCGGCTTTTACCCGCCATGCGCTGCAGATTACCGGCAGCGTGGCGGCACGTACCCTGTTTATCGACCCACTGGCGCGCGCCGATCTGCCCGCCAGTTGTCAGGTGGTACAGATCTCGTCGCTGCTGCGTGAGTTAATCGTCACGGCCCTCAGCCTGCCGGAGCACTACAGCGCCGGGAGCCGGGCTGAGCGGGTGATGGAGTTAATTCTGGATGAGATTCGCGGCATGGATGTGCTGCCTTTTGCACTGCCGACACCCAACAGCCCCCGTTTACAGGCGCTGTGCGAGCAGATCAAGCAGACACCCGGTGAAAACTGGACGCTGCTGCGCGCCAGCGCCCACCTTAACGTTTCGGGCCGCACCCTGGCCCGTCATTTCATGCGCGAAACTGGCCTGCAGTTCAGTGACTGGGTGCGGCGCGCCCGTCTGGCCATCGCCCTGACGCGACTGGCGCAGGGCGACTCCGTGCTGCGGGTGGCACTGGAGCTGGGCTATGAAAGCCCCAGTGCGTTTAGTGCGATGTTTCGTCGTCTGCTGGGCGTTGCGCCCACGGACTATTTTCCCCCTCTAGAAACTGGCCTGCCGCGCTGAGCAGCGCCTGCAATGCGGCACGGGCCGTGTCGTTATCAATACTCACTCCCCAGGCCCGCACACCACGGACATCCACGCAGCTGATATAGGCCACCGAGCGGCTGTCACTGCGCCGTCCCAGCGTGTGCTCGTGATAGTCCTCAATGGTCAGATGCAAATCAAACGCGCTGCGCAGGGCATTCACCGCCGCAGAAAGCCAGCCATTGCCGCTGCCGGTCAGTGTCAGTGAGCGGTCCTGAACCACTACGCTGGCGCTGATCTGCGTCTGCCCGCCGCTGTCACTCTGGCTGTCCGCCCGCTGTAACGCCACCATGGGCTGTGTGACACCATACTGATGGCAGAAGAGCTGCCACAGCGCGTAGTGCGTCATCTCGCCACCGTGCCGGTCTGTCTCATGCTGAACACAGCGGCTGAAATCCTGCTGCAGCGAACGTGGCATTTGTAATCCATGATTCTGCTCCAGCAGCCAGGCCGCACCGCTTTTTCCCGACTGGCTGTTCACACGGATCACCGCCTCATAGCTGCAGCCAATGTCGGCTGGATCCAGCGGCAGGTAGGGCATCTGCCACGCTTTCTCCTGCCGTTCGGCGCGGATGGCGAAGCCTTTTTTTATTGCATCCTGATGAGAACCCGAGAAGGCAGTAAAGACCAGTTCACCCGCATAGGGATGACGGGGATGAACCGGCAACTGGTTGCAGCGTGTCACCACCTCAATCACCTCATGCATCTGGCTGAAATTGAGCTGCGGCGAAATGCCCTGGGTATAGAGATTCAGCGCCAGCGTCACCAGGTCCACATTGCCAGTACGCTCACCGTTACCAAACAGGCAGCCCTCGACCCGGTCAGCGCCCGCCAGCAGGGCCAGTTCGGCACAGGCTACCCCGGTGCCGCGATCGTTGTGCGGATGCACGCTGATACAGACGGCGTCACGACGGCTGAAGTGACGGCAGAAAAATTCAATCTGATCGGCATAGACATTGGGTGTGTTCACCTCCACCGTGGCGGGCAGATTAATAATCATCGGCCGCTGCGCGTCAGGCTGCCAGACATCGGCTACCGCCTCGCAAATCTCCAGCACAAACTCCGGCTCGGTAAAGCAGAAGGTCTCAGGCGAATATTCAAAGGTCCAGTCAGTCCCGGGTTGCGCCTCGCATTCCGCGCGGATCTGGCATGCGCCCGCGATGGCCAGCTCTACGATTTCCGCTTTGCTCTGTTTAAATACCCGCTCGCGGAACAGCGGCGCGGTGGCGTTGTAGAGATGAACGATGGCACGCGGAACACCCTGTAATGACACAAATGTGCGGGTAATCAGATCCTCGCGTGCCTGAGTCAGCACCTGTAACGTCACATCCGCCGGGATGCGTTGCTGCTCAATCAGGTCGCGCACAAAATCGAAATCCGTTTGTGACGCCGAGGGAAAGGCGACCTCAATTTCGCGGAACCCGCAGCGCAGCAGCAGATCCCAGAATGCCATCTTCCGCTCCCGATCCATCGGTTCTGCCAGCGCCTGATTGCCGTCACGCAAATCGGTGGAGAGCCAGCGTGGGGCCTGGGTGAGCTGGCGTGAAGGCCACTGGCGATCGGGCAGAGACACGACCGGAGAGGCACGATATTTATCAGCAGGTTGGGTCAGCATAGTATTCTCCTTGTGTTTTTTTACCAGTCTGACGACAAGCCCTGCAAACCGCGCGCGCAACGCTGACAACCTGATGTGCAAAAGTGACAACACCCTCCGTGCGCTCTGGTTTGATGAATCCGCCTGGTGGGGTTAGCATGGTCGCCTGTTTAACTGGGTGGACGCTTATGCTGATTTTTGACGGTCACAACGATCTGTTGCTTAACCTCTGGCTGCATCATCGTGATGCGCCCGCGCAGGCGTTTTATCAGGGTATTGAGCGGGGGCATCTCGACTTTCCGCGCATTCAGCAGGGCGGAATGGGTGGCGGGCTGTTTGCGATCTTTGTGCCGCCGCAGGAATATATCGCCCGCACCGTTCCGGTTCGGGCCGATGAGCCGTATCGCCCGCTGGAGATCATGTGGCAACAGCTTGAGATCCTGCAGCAACTGGCCGATGCGTCAGGCGGGCGGGCGCGACTCTGCCGCAGCAGTGAAGATATTATTGCCTGTCGCGCCGCAGGCGTACTGGCGATGGTGGCTCACATTGAAGGTGCTGATGCGCTGGACGAGGAGGGCGAACAGCTGCACGCCTTCTGGCAGGCGGGGGTGCGCAGCATCGGGCCATTCTGGAATCTGCGCAGTCGCTTTGGTGAAGGCGTCAGCGGCAGTTTTCCCGGCTCGCCCGACACGGGACCGGGCCTGACCGCTGCCGGCGAAAGGCTGATTCAGCAGGCGGGTGAGCTGAAGATGATGATCGACGTGTCGCACATGAACATGAAGACGTTCCAGGAAACCGCCCGGCTTTCCACTGCGCCGCTGGTCGCCAGCCACTCCAACGCGCACGCCCTCTGTCCGCAACCGCGCAATCTGACCGATGACCAGCTGCTGGCGATCCGCGACAGCGGCGGTCTGGTCGGCATTAATTTTGGCAATGCGTTTTTGCGCGCCGACGGTAAACGCGACGCTGACACGCCATTAACAGAAATTGTTAAGCATTGTGATCACCTCCTGAAGATAATGGGCAGCGACCATGTGGCGTTTGGCTCCGATTTCGACGGAATTACCCCGCCAGCAGCGCTGGGCGATGTCAGCGGAATGCCGCGATTGCTCGCTGCTTTTCAGGAAGCAGGCTATGATCAGACACTGACTGAGAAACTGGCATGGGGAAACTGGCAGCGGGTTTTACAACTGACCGGGCTGTGATAACAATTTCCTTACGTTCCGGACTTGATCCCGACGCGCCATTGGCGCAACATCTGCCTGGAAATTGTGACGGCCGTCTCATTCATTGCCGGTCACGCTGATTTCAGACAGCTTTTTTACTGTTAACCAAGAGGAAGTAACTCATGTGGAAAAAACCAACTTTCGTTGATATGCGTCTCGGTCTGGAAGTCACTCTGTACATCTCCAACCGTTAATCGTTCTGCCCGCCCTCTGAGCGGGCATTTTTTTTCAACTTCTGGTTTTCCTCTATGTTTATCAAAATCCTCGGTTCAGCCGCGGGTGGCGGATTTCCGCAGTGGAACTGTAACTGCGCCAACTGCCACGGCGTGCGTAATGGCACGATTCAGGCCCAGGCACGCACGCAATCGTCAATTATCCTGAGCGATAACGGCGAAGACTGGGTGCTATGCAACGCTTCACCCGATATCAGCCAGCAGATCCTGCATACGCCAGAACTGACCCGCCAGGGCGTGCTGCGCGGCACGGCGATTGGGGGGATTATCCTCACCGACAGCCAGATCGATCACACCACCGGGCTACTGAGCCTGCGTGAAGGCTGCCCGCATCAGGTGTGGTGTACGCCGGAAGTGCATGCTGACCTCAGCACCGGCTTCCCGATCTTTCCGATGCTCACCCACTGGAATGGCGGCTTACAGCACCGGCCGATTGCGCCACTGACGCCGTTCAGCGTCGATGTCTGCACAGATCTGCAGTTCAAGGCGATTCCCATTATCAGCAATGCACCGCCTTACTCGCCCTTCCGCGACAGGCCGCTTGCCGGCCACAACGTGGCGCTGTTTATTGAAAACCGGGCGAATGGCCAGACGCTGCTCTACGCACCCGGTCTGGGCGAGCCCGATGCGGTGATATTGCCGTGGCTGCAAAAAGCGGATTGCCTGCTGATTGATGGCACCGTCTGGCAGGATGATGAGCTGCTGGCTACCGGCGTGGGTCACAACACCGGCAAGGCGATGGGCCATCTGGCGCTGGCGGAAGAGCAGGGACTGATGGCGCTGCTGGCGTCTCTGCCGGCCAGACGCAAAATTCTGATCCACATTAACAACACCAATCCGATCCTTAACGAGCAGTCACCGCAGCGTCAGTTTCTGACGGAGCAGGGAATAGAGGTGAGCTGGGACGGGATGGCGATCCACCTTCAGGGCTAAATCATGCAGATCACTGACACGCTGTCACCACAGGCTTTTGAACAGGCCCTGCGCGACAAAGGCGCTTACTACCATATCCATCACCCGTATCACATTGCGATGCATAACGGTCAGGCCACGCGCGAGCAGATTCAGGGCTGGGTGGCAAACCGCTTCTATTACCAGACCACCATTCCGCTAAAAGATGCGGCGATCATGGCTAACTGTCCCGATCCGGCGACCCGCCGCAAATGGGTTCAGCGCATCCTTGACCACGACGGCAGCAATGGCGAAGAGGGCGGCATTGAGGCCTGGCTGCGGCTGGGCGAGGCGGTCGGTCTGACGCGCGAAGAACTCTTGTCAGAGCAGCATGTGCTGCCGGGCGTGCGTTTTGCGGTGGATGCTTACATTAACTTCGCCCGCCGCGCCAACTGGCAGGAGGCGGCCTGCAGCTCGCTCACCGAACTGTTCGCTCCGCAGATCCACCAGTCACGGCTTGAGAGCTGGCCGCAGCACTATCCGTGGATCAAAGAAGAGGGCTATTTCTACTTCCGCAGCCGCCTGGGTCAGGCGAACCGCGATGTGGAGCATGGTCTGGCGCTGGCGCTGGAGTACTTCACTACCGCTGAAACGCAGAACCGGATGCTGGAAATTTTGCAGTTTAAGCTCGATATTTTATGGAGCATGCTGGACGCCATGACCATGGCTTACGAGCTGAAACGTCCGCCTTATCACACCGTCACAGACAAGGCGGCGTGGCACACCACCCGACTGGTATAACAGATGAATGAAAACTCGATTGCCGCGTTTCGTCGCGGCTACCGTATGCAGTGGGAAGCTGCTCAGGATACGCACGTGGTGCTTTATCCTGAAGGCATGGCAAAGCTGAACGAAACCGCCGCCGCCATTCTTGAG
Organism: Pantoea sp. MT58; assembly: GCF_014495885.1. NCBI lineage: Bacteria > Pseudomonadati > Pseudomonadota > Gammaproteobacteria > Enterobacterales > Erwiniaceae > Pantoea > Pantoea sp. MT58. The sequence continues at coordinate 2,158,896 of NZ_CP061083.1, read as the reverse complement.
CTGGTGGATGGCAAACAGAATATCGCCGCGATTATCGCGACCCTGGATAACCGTTTTCCGGAAGCGGGCGGCGTGGGTCCGGACGTCTTAGAATTCCTGCAGTCAGCCTATGAACAGAAGTGGATACAGTTCCGTGACCCCGCATAAACCTGGTGTGAATCCGCCGCTCTGGCTGCTGGCCGAGCTGACCTATCGCTGTCCGCTGCAGTGTCCCTACTGCTCTAACCCGTTGGATTTCGCCCAGCAGGAGAAGGAGCTGACGACTGAGCAGTGGATCGAAGTCTTTCGTCAGGCGCGCGCGATGGGCAGCGTTCAGCTCGGATTTTCCGGCGGCGAGCCGCTGGTGCGAAAAGATCTGCCTGAGCTGATCAAGGCGGCGCGCGACCTTGGCTTCTATACCAACCTGATCACCTCCGGCATTGGCCTGACCGAGAAGAAGCTGGATGCGTTCAGCGAAGCGGGTCTGGATCATATCCAGATCAGCTTCCAGGCGAGTGACGAAACCCTGAATGCGGCGCTGGCGGGATCGAAAAAAGCGTTTCAGCAGAAGCTGGAGATGGCGAAAGCGGTGAAAGCCCACGGCTATCCGATGGTGCTGAACTTCGTGCTGCATCGTCATAACATCGATCAGATCGATAAAATCATTGACCTCTGTATTGAGCTGGAGGCAGATGACGTTGAACTGGCGACCTGTCAGTTCTACGGCTGGGCGCAGCTTAACCGTGAAGGTCTGCTGCCGACACGTGAGCAGATCGCCCGTGCGGAAGCCGTGGTGAAAACCTACCGTGAGCGGATGAGCACCACCGGCAATCTGACCAACCTGCTGTTTGTGACGCCAGACTACTACGAAGAGCGACCCAAGCCCTGCATGGGTGGCTGGGGCGCTATCTTCCTCAGCGTGACGCCAGAGGGCACGGCGCTGCCGTGTCACAGTGCGCGCCAGCTGCCGGTGGAATTTCCCTCTGTACTGACGCAAAGCCTGGACGATATCTGGTATAACTCGTTTGGCTTTAACCGTTATCGCGGTTTCGACTGGATGCCGGAGCCGTGCCGCTCCTGTGATGAGAAAGAGAAAGATTTTGGCGGCTGTCGCTGTCAGGCTTTCATGCTGACCGGCAATGCCGACAACACCGATCCGGTCTGCAGCAAATCGCCGCATCACGGCAAAATCCTTGAAGCCCGGCGTGAGGCTGATTGCAGCGACATTAAAATTGGTCAGCTGCAGTTCCGCAACCGCAGCAACTCGCAACTGATCTACAAAACACGGAACCTCTGATGAAAACGCGCGGCCTGGTGATAAACGGTCTGATGATTGAACTGGTGCATCAGGCAGATGCCAGCCAGGCCGCTGCCCTGATTCAGGTGGGTGCAGGGAGCCACGATGAGCCAGAACGCTGGCCCGGACTGGCGCATCTGCTGGAGCATCTGCTGTTCACCGGCAGCAGCGGCTGGCCTGATGAGGGCCGGCTGATGAGCTGGATTCAGACCCAGGGCGGGAAGGTCAACGCCACCACGCTGGCCCGGCGCAGCGCGTTTTTCTTTGAGGTGACGCCATCGCTGCTGGCTGAGGGGCTGGCCCGACTTCAGGATATGCTCGTCTCTCCGCTGCTGGATAATCAGGCCATCGCGCAGGAAGTGGCGGTGATTGACGCCGAATATCAGCTGTTGCAGCGCCATGAGCCATCCCGCATCGAAGCGGCACTGCTGCATGCCGCGCTATCACCTGCGGAATTTCAGCGCTTCCATATCGGCAGCCGGGCGAGCTTTGGCGACGAGATGTCTGCGCTGCAACGGGCGCTGCGTCAGTTCCATCAGCGTTACTATTTCGCCAGTAATATGCGGCTCTGGCTTCAGGGACCGCAGTCACTGGATGAGCTGGAGCAGCTGGCACGTCAGTTTGCCAGCGCGCTGCCTGCTGGTCAGTGGCAACAGGATCTGCCACCGCCGCAGCTGAACAGCCAGACCTGCTGGCAACTGGCGGGTAGCGCCTCGCCAGCATTATGGCGCACCTGGCTGATTGAACGCAGTGACGGTGTCACTTTGTGGCGTGAATTTTTACTGGATGAGGCGCCCGGATCGCTGCTGGCAACGCTGCGTGAGCAGGGGCTGGCGGAGACGCTGGAGCTGAAGTGGATCTATCAGGCGGGCGGTGCGCTCTGGCTGGCGCTGGGCGTCGAAACTGAGATGCCAGAAACCGTAAATATCTTAATCGATCGCTATCTGGAGGCGCTACGCCACACCGGTGAGGCACAGCATCAGCACTATCATCAGCTTACTCAGCAACGATTTGTGACGTTGTCACCTATGGAACAACTCCGTCAGCGCGCCGTTGGCTTTGCGCCTGATGAAGCGCTGCCAGCACTGCTGCTGTTGCTGGAGAGGCTTAATGCCGCGCCGGGCACGCTGCTCTGCTGTACGCCGCAACCGCCATCAGAAAACCTCATCACGCAGGGTTACAGTCTGGCACTGACCCACTGGCAGCCAGCACCACCTGACGCGCTGCCCGCGGTGAATTTCACTTTCTATCCGCTTGATGCCGCCATTACGCCTGATCCGCTGCCCGAAGAGTCGGTGGCGTTACCGCATTATCAGTCAGATAACCTGAACCCCGTGCTGATTCTGCGACCCGAGTTTTACTCAACGTTTACCGCCGAGGTGGGCGAAGCGCTGGGGCGGCGGTTGCGTCCGCTGTTTGCTGCGCTGCGTCACCAGGGCGGTAACGGCTGCTGGCAGGAAGTAGAGGGCGTATGGCAGCTCACGCTTCAGCTGACGACAGATGAGGCGGTCACTGATCAGGCGCTGAGCCAGATTGTCTGTGCACTGTCGCTGCCGGTTGAGGCAAACCTGCCGTCACCTGTCGAAAGCATCGCAATCCGTGCGCTGCAGCAGCAGCTGCCTTATCAGCTGGCAGCGACCTTTGCGCCGGATTGCTGGCGGGCGGCGCTTAAAGGCGGCAACGCGGCGCTGCATTCGCTGATTGCCCGGCGGCTGAGCGCGCTGTCGCTGCCGGTTAACCCTGACACGCCACCAAAACGTATGACCACACAAACGGGCATGACGCGTCTGCTGCACGCCAGTACGGATAACGCGCTGTTGCTGTTTATTCCACTGCACCGTCCTGAACAGCTTGCGGCATTACGTGCGCTGGCGCTGATCTACGAGCCGCGTTTCTTCCAGCGCTATCGGGTTGAACAACCTATAGGGTATGTCGTTAACAGCCGCTATATGCGCTGTGCCGATGAAGACGGCGTAGTGTTTGCGCTGCAGTCGCCCGATTACAGCGCGCTGTCACTGTTGCGCTACTGCCGCAACTTCCTGCGTTCCCTTAACGAGACGCTGGCAGAGTGTGACCTGGTGGCACTGAAAACGCGTCTGCTGAGCCGGGAAGTGGCGCAGCCACTGGCGCAGTTACGCCGTGAAAATGGTCTGGCAGAACCGGATGCGGCGCAGATAGAGGCGCTGACCCTTACCGATCTGCAACAGCTGCACCGCACACTGATTCAGGATCGCCGCCGCTGGCGCGTGCTGTTTACCGGGGGAGAAAATGTATAGCGCCCGATATAAAGTTGCTGAATTTATTTGAAAATTACGGACAAATCTCTTCACTGTCTATTCCGGGCTAACTGAACCACACTCAGTTCACTTTTGTCCGGATAAGGAATTGACTGTGAAGAACTTCAAACGTATCGCACTGCCCCTGTTAGCCGCTGCTACCCTTTACGCCCCGTTATCTCAGGCTGAGGCGATGCACTACCAGCTGAATCCTGAGCATACGTCTGTCATTGTGGCCTGGAACCATTTTGGCTTCTCAAATCCTACCGCGGATATTCCGGATGCAACCGGTACGCTGGTGTTTGATAAAGATCATCCGGAAGCATCACGCGTTGACGTAACCCTGCCAGTCAGCAAAATCGACAGCCATGTTGCGGCGCTGACCAAAGAGTTCAAAGGCGCTGAGTATTTCGACACGGCCAAATACCCAACTGCGACCTTCCACAGCACCAAAGTGGTTGCAAAGGGCGACAACAAATTTGACGTTGAAGGTAACCTGACCCTGAAAGGGATCACTAAGCCTGTTACGCTGCACGCCACGCTGAACAAGCAGGGCGAGCATCCGATGGTGAAGAAGCAGGCGATTGGTTTTGATGCCACCGGCACCATCAAGCGTTCTGACTTCAGGCTGGACAAATATGTCCCGGCGGTAAGCGACGACGTCACCCTGACGCTGTCTACCGAAGCTTACGCGAAATAAGTGTGTGGGGCGCAGCAGCTCGCTGCGCCCCTGATTCATTTTTCTTCCTTTCCTGCCTCTCCTGAAATATTCCCTTTTTTACGTGCACTGAATAATCCAGCCCTCCCGATAAAAACTATTTTAATCGCCTGAACCGGGCCAGAACCGGGAAAAATGAGGTGAAAGTCACAAATTCGCAATGCCATTTTTATGCCCGATCATTCGTTATTCTGTTGGCCAAATCAAAAACCTGTTCGGCAACCTAAGCTGATGATTTGTATTGATTCGTCCGTGAAGTAATAAGTTGGAATAGAGTGACTCAGCTCACAAATAAAGGCCTTAAGCTACTGCTGTCAACACGCCTGCCCGAAAAATACCGCGCGTAACTGTGATCTCCTCTGCAAATAGCAACCCCGTGAACCGGAAGAATGGCCCTCAGCAGAGTAAGCCAGCGGGGTGAGGGAAATGCGCATTGGAATGGTGATCAGTGGCGGGGATGTCACCGGAATAAATAACTTTGTCTTCCAGATAGGGCGTCTCGCGCAGGCTGAGATGGTGATATTTGACGGCGGCATTCCCGGCCTTCTGGCAAATAACCATCGTGATATCAGCCAGCGCGATCTGCTCGACTTTGCCATCGCCCCGATTCCGGTGATGCAGTCCGGAAGGACGGAAAAGAAACTGGTGCGCAGCGAATATGATTTAATTGCGCGCCAGCTGAAAAGCGCACGTATTGACGTATTAATCATGGCGGGTGGTGACGGATCGCTGCAGTTTCTCCACATCCTGTCGGAGTCTGGCGTTAATTGTTTCGGCGTCGGTATGACCATCGATAATGATGTCTTCGGCAGTGATTACACGCTGGGATTTTCTACCGCCTGCGAGCAGGTATTAAAAGAGGTCGCAAAGCTGCGTAATACCGGCCGCGCCTTACCGGGCCGGGTTTTTATGCTGGAGTTACTCGGCGGCTATTGCGGCGAATTAACGCTGCAATCGGCGATTAAATCCAATGCGGATATCGCCCTGATTCCGGAGTGCCAGATTCCTTTGCCACAACTGGCGCAGCGCATCACCGGACGGCTGGCCGAACAGAACAGCGTGGTCATCCTCTGTTCAGAAGGCTACACCCGTGAATATTCGCCCGGTTTTCAGGGGGCGATCGACACCTTGATCAAACAGCTTGAGCCGCTTATTGGCGTACGCATCCGTAAAACTATTCTCGGTTACGGACTGCGCAATGGTGATCCCACCTGCGAAGAAATTTATCAGGGCACCATTATGGCCAGTGAAGTGGTGCGTTGTATTCAGTCAGGCATGCGGAATAAAGCGGTCATTATTAATGGCAGCAATAAACCGATCCCGATTGATTTAATAAGCATGCAAAAACGCCTGGTCGATATTGACGGGCACCATTACAAACTCGCTAAACAACTCAATATAGTGTGAGGAAAAACCATGCTGAAAATATTATGTGTCTGTGGTTGTGGATTAGGATCCAGTTTTGCGATTGAGATGAGCGCAAAAGCAGTATTAAAAAAACTGGAAATTGAGGCCGATATCGATCACACCACCATTTCAGAAGCGAATGCATTTAAGTCAGATATGATCCTGACGCAAAAAGCCTTTGCCGATGTATTAAATGCCGACGCCAGTCCGGAGCAGATTAAACGGGTCATTATTCTTAACCGGCTCACCGATAAAGTGGAAATAGAGCAGAAGATCCTGGCCTTTTTAAAAGAACGTAACGAGAAGGTCGCTGCCCATGAATAGTGTGATCGACTTCCTGGTAAAAGATCTGCTGGGGCAGGCCTCAATTCTGATCGCGTTTATTGCGCTGATTGGTCTGCTGCTGCAGAAGAAATCAGCAGGCAAGGTGGTGGAAGGCACCTTTAAAACCCTGCTCGGCTTTTTAATTATGATGGCGGGTATCAATATTATTGTGGGGACGCTGACGTTCCTCAATACCATTTTTACCCACGGCTTTGGTATGCGCGGCTATATCACCGATGTAGCCGCTATCGCCGGACTGGCTAACCGTGAGCTGGGATCTGAAGTGGCGCTGACGCTGCTGGTGATCTTTATCGTCAATATCATCATCGCGCGGCTGACACCGTTTAAGTACATCTTCCTGACCGGCCAGGCTCTGTTATGGATGGCGACGATTGGCGCTGTCATCGGCTACAAAGCGGGGCTGACTGGCCTGCCGCTGATCCTGACCGGCGGCATCTTCGGCGGGATTATGGCGGTCGTGATGCCCGCACTGGCACAGCCGGTGGTGCGGCGTATCACCGACTCCGACGATGTGGCGCTGGGTCACTTCTGCACCATTGGCTATCTGGTCACGGCGGCGGTCGCCAAAGTGGTGGGCAAAGGATCGCGCTCCACCGAAGACCTGAAGCTGCCCGATAACTTTAAGTTTCTGCAGGATACCTATCTGTCGATGGCGCTGGTGATGGTGCCGATGTACCTGATCCCCGCCGTGGCGGCCGGTCCGGCATTCATTGCCCAGTACAGCAACGGCATGAACTACCTGATGTACGCCTTTATGCAGTCGATTCAGTTCGTGGCCGGGGTCTTTGTGCTCTACAGCGGTGTCCGCCTGCTGCTCAACGAGCTGGTGCCTGCCTTCCGGGGCATCGCCATGCGCGTGGTACCCGATGCCAAACCGGCGCTGGACTGCCCGGTGATGTTTCCTTACGCCCCGAACGCGGTGATTGTCGGCTTCCTCGCCACCACGCTCGGCTCCATCGTTGGCATGCTCGTCTTCCCGATGTTTGGACTGGCGATGATCCTGCCGGGACTGCTGACCAACTTCTTTGCCGGGGGCACCGCCGGGGTCTTTGGTAATGCCATGGGCGGACGACGCGGCGCGATGATCGGCGGCTTCGTCCACGGACTCTTTATCACCATTCTGCCCGCCATCCTGGTGCCAATGCTGGAGAGCTACGGCTTCACCGGCGTGACCTTCAGTGACTCGGACGTCATCAGTACCGGCCTGGTACTCGGCCACGCCTTCCAGAATAACTGGCTGTTTGTTGCCCTGTTTATTGCTTTTGTTACCGCGCTTGCCTGGTTTGTTAACGGCAAATCCACCAAACCTCAAGAGGAAAAAATCCATGAAACTTTATAATTTCGCCGACCTGTTAAAGCTGGCTAAACAGCGTGACTTTAAAGCGGTGGGTTCTTTTAATCTTCACTGCCTGGAAATGTTGCCCGCTTATTTTAAAGCGGCAGAGAAGACCAACAGTCCCCTAATGATTCAGATCTCCACCGGCACGGCGAAATATCTCGGTCATAAGTTGCTGGTCGATGCCATTAAATCGCTGTCGGAGAGTATGAATGTGCCGACCTGTTTGCATCTCGATCACTGTTCCGATTTAGCGGCGATTCAGACGGCGATAGATGCCGGATTCAGTTCCGTGATGTATGACGGGTCACATCTGCCGATTGAAGAGAATATTGCCAATACCCGCCGGGTGATTGATATGGCGCGTCCGCATAATGTTTCAGTTGAAGCGGAACTGGGTGCGATTGGCGGTTCGGAAGATGGTAAATGTGTGGAGATGGAGGCGATCGCGTTTACGCCGGTGGAAGATGCACGCCGTTTCGTTGAAGAGACCGGCGTTGATATGCTGGCAATCTCAATCGGCACCGTACATGGCCTTTACACCGGGAAGGCGCATATTCAGCATCAGCGCCTGGCGGATATTACGGCGGCAACCCACACGCCACTGGTGCTGCACGGTGGCACCGGCGTCAGCGATGAAGATATGCGACTGGCGGTAAGCAGCGGGATTGAGAAGGTCAATGTCGGCACCGAAATGAATGTGCAGTGGGTGGCGCAGTGCAAATCGACCTTTGAGAAAGGCAAGGTCAATGACAGCGTGCGTAATTTCCTGGTGCCCGCCAATGATGCAGTGACCAATGTGCTGGTAGAGAAGATGCAGTTATTCCGTTAATTACCCGCGTCGCCATCACCGAATTATTGCGTTAAACGTTTTTATCATCACTATTAATCTGAGACACCCCGGCATATAGGGGGCAGGAGAGCCTATGTTTGGATTCTTAAAAAAGTCTCCGGCTGCGGAACAACCCAGCGAGCAGCAGCAGGATCATCTGGCGGAAGTCAGTCGCGAGAAAATAACGCAACTGGAGCAGCAGCTCGCAATTAACCCGCGTGATGGCGAAACGCAAAAACAATTAATGCTGGAATATAACCGGGCATTAAGTTTATTTGCGAAAAGCCGTCGCTATCGTAATGAAATTGATGCGCTGTTTGTCAAAATCGATGAATTACGCAATGTGGTTCGCCAGTCGATTTAAGGAGAGCTGATGACGATTAAGCAGTTATTGCAAGAGGCCAACGCCATTCAGATTGGCATCGACGCCACGGACTGGCGTCAGGTTATCGCGCTGGCCGCCGAACCGCTGGTTAGCGGCGGCTATCTCGACGCCACCTATCCGGATGCGGTGATCGCGAACACCCTGGCCCATGGGGCGTATTATGTGTTTGAGGAGGGAATTGCCATTCCTCATGCCCGGCCGGAAGCGGGGGTGATCCGCGACTGTTTCAGTATGATCCTGCTGAATGAACCGATCTCGTTTGAGGGCAGTGATAAAGCGGACATTGTGATTATGTTTGGCGCGCGCGACAGCAACGCCCACATTGAAGAGGGGATCCGCGCGATTGTGTCGCTGCTGGAGGATGAGGAGACGCTGGTCCGGTTACGTCGGGCCAGCAGTGTCGCGGAGGTTATCGATATCCTATGACACAAAATATCCCCCCTAAACGCGTGGTGCTGGTTAACGGCATTCCGGCGTCGGGTAAGAGCACCCTGACGCACGCGCTATCACAACACTTTGGCTGGCCGGTGCTGACGCTGGACAGCCTGAAAGAGCCTTTTATGCACGCTTTTGCGCCGGTCGATCGGCAGCGTAACCGGCAACTGGGCTGCGCGGCCTATCAGGCGATCTGGAACATCGTCGAACAGGCACCCGCCAGTCAGGTCTGGCTGATCGATGCCTGGTTTGGTTTTCAGCCGCGCGCGCTGCTGGAGCAGGGACTGCAACAGGCGGGCGTCGAAGAGGTGCTTGAGCTGTGGCTGAAGATTGAACCGGAGGTGGCGGTGGCGCGCTATCAGGCGCGACTGACCCAGCGACTGCCGGGGCATCCAGGCGCTGAGTACCTGCCTGAACTTCATCAGCTGGCACAACAGGCCAGGCCAATGACGCTGGGGCCGTTGTTTGAGGTGGATGCCTGCGCCCAGGATCACGCTACCGTTATCCACTGGCTGCAACAGCAACTGACCAGAACCCGCTACACTTCAGCTCATCATCAGAGGAGTGAGGAGTTGCAGGATGTCGTCGCCCCCGTATCTGCAAACCGGTGAAAGCGCCGTGCTTTATGACGGCGTCTGTAAGCTGTGTAATGGTTGGGTTCAGTTTCTGCTGCGCCACCATCTGGCGCGGCAGGTCCGTTTTGCCTCGGTGCAGAGCGAGCAGGGCAAAGCGCTGTTGCGCTGGGCCGGACTGCCGGAAGAGAATATCAGCACCCTTGTCTACATTGACGGTAATCAGCACTGGCTGCGGGCGCAGGCGGTTTTCCGTGTTATGCAGCACCTGCCAGCACCCTGGCGCGGGCTGGCGGTGCTGCGTCACTTTCCGGACGTGATCAATAACGCGGCTTACGACCGCATCGCGTTAAACCGCTATAAGCTGTTTGGCCGCTATAGCGAGCAGCATGCTCTCACGCCCGATTATCCTGACCGTTTTCTGCATCCGATGCCGTCCGAAGGTTAGTGGCAAGTCTACCCGACAGGCAGGCCCGCGCTGTTGATGCCGCGGGTGACTACAGCGTAAACACTGTTCGACAGCGGCTGTCATCTTCATCCCATGCTGTATCCACCTCAGAAAGAGGCCGTGGTTTAAAAGGCACCGAAAAGCCGTGCTGCCCGGCAGCCTGTAGTAGTTCTGCCAGTGAGTCAATCAGGTCTGCGTTGGATACGCTGCCCAGACCACTCCCCATCAGTGTCAGCCCGGATGCACGCAGCAAATGACTGTGCAAAGGAATCTCCTGTGCGCTGAGTGAGCCAATCTGAACGAAGCGAACGACATGATCACCGCCTCGCACCGCCGCTTCCATGATCGCCAGCGCGCTCTCACCCCAGAGATAATCCAGCACCACATCAATGCCGTCTGCCATCAGGGCAGGAAGTTCAGCGGCCATAGCATCCAGTGTCACGACGCTGTCTGCGCCCTCATTAAGCAGTTGCTGCAGTATCTCCGGGTTCCGGCCGGTCGCAATAATTTTGCCCGCGCCAAGACTGCGGGCGATGCGAATCGCCAGGCGGCCGGATGTGCCGGTTGCGCCGTTAATCAACACGGTTTCCCCTTTGCGCAGTTCAGCCCGGCGGGTGAGTGCGGCCCATGAAGACATGCCTGGATTGGCAAGCGCGGCGGCGACCACGGGGTCCAGCGCTGGAGGAAGCGGAATGACGCAGCGGGCATTGACCACCACACTTTCCGCCATGCTACCCGACGCGGTACCAAAGGTAAGAAAGTAAACGGCATCGCCGTTTTCGAGGTAACCGGTGCCGTCAATGCCTGGCACCAGAGGATAGGGCGCAGTGGCGCTGTAATGCGTGCCTGCCGCCCGTGCTTTGACCAGCTGGCTCATGGCGGCGGCTTTCACGCGAACCAGCAGTTGGTTTTCAGCGGGCTGAGGAGTGGGGAAATCCCCATAGTGTGGTTTCTGACCGGCCTGACGAATGATGGCTGCTTTCATAGGTTGCTGTCCTTCTAATAATAAGCAATTAAGTGTAAAGTACACACATTATTCCTGCCTCTGGATGGCGTCAATGAAAAGTGTGCAAAATACACATAAATACGATGCGCTGCACAATTGTCTGCTGACGATTGCTGGCGCGCTTAACCGGCCCCAGCGCGATGTAGCGATGATTAAAGCGGCGGGTATCGACCTCGATCGGGCGCTGTTTCCGCTTCTGGTGCAGGTCAGCCGGTTCGGGCCGATCGGCGTGGGTGAACTGGCCGATCGGGTAGGGCGTGACTACAGCACGGTCAGTCGTCAGGTCGCGAAACTGGAAGAAACCGGACTGGTTAAGCGGCAGAAAAACCGGCAGGACAAAAGAATTAACGAGGCAGCAATCACCCTGGATGGCAGAGCGATGACGGATAAAATCGATGCGCAACGTGTGCAGGTTTATCAGCGCGTCTTCCGGCACTGGCCGGAAAGCGATCGTGAAACGCTGGAACAGCTGCTCAGCAGATTCGTGTCCGACTTTGGTCAAACGGAAGGCGATGAAAATGATGAACAAAAGTCTGATGCAGGTTAAGGGAAGAGAAAACCATGCCGGTTAATTTCGATCTCAACGATCTCTACGCCTTTCGCGCGCTGGTGGAGTTTGGCAATTTTCGCCTGGCGGCGGAATCGATCTGCCTTTCACAGTCGGCGCTAAGCCGCCGCATCGATAAGCTGGAAACCACGCTGGGTATTAAGCTGTTTGAGCGGACCACACGCCGCGTCACGCTGACGCTGAAAGGGCATGCGTTTGCTCAGCGTTCGGAAAAGCTGCTGGCCGATTTTGAAGAGGTCATGGCCGATCTGAGTGAGGTGAGCTTAGCCCGCACCGGACTGATTACTGTGGCCTGCGTGCCGTCAGCGGCCTACTATTTCATGCCCAACATCATCCGGCTGTTTCAGGTGCGCTATCCCCGCGTACGCGTGAAACTGATCGACAGCAGTGCGGCTAACGTCTATGACGCGGTGATTGGCGGGCAGGCTGACTTCGGCATCAGTTTTTCCAGCCGCTCGCAGCCGGATGTGCATTTTCAGCCGCTGATGGATGACCCGTACGTGGCGGCCTGCAGGCGAGACCATCCGATAGCAGGCAAAAAGAGCCTGAGCTGGCAGGCGTTTTATCAGCATGAATGGATTGGGCTGGATAAAACCTCCGGCAACCGTAACCTGCTCGATCAGGCGTTACAGGCTGTTATGCCGGAGAAGCCCTGTGTCTGTGAAACCCGGCACGTGACAACTATGCTGGGGATGGTTGAGGCGGGGCTCGGCATTGCTGCCGTCCCCGCCATGTCGCTACCTGGCTACGAGCACGCGCTGCTGACGGCGGTGCCGTTAACCGATCCACCGGTGAAACGCACTGTGGGCCTGCTGCGCAAAAATGGCCGGATACTGTCACATATCGCCAGCGAACTGGAGAACCTGATCATTGAACAGTATCAGCGACTTTAACCGGTTTTGACGCTTTCACGGTGTGCAGGCCGCTGGCGTGGACAGCCTGCTGAGCCTCGGGCGAGGCGAGCCAGTGCAGCAGCTTCGCTGCCTCATCTGGCTGTGCTGACCTGCGCACCACGGCACCGGCAAAACGGGTGGTGTATTGCAGCTTGTCCGGCAGTTCACCAATGAAGGTTACGCCTGAAACAGGCAACAGCTCACTGACCTGCTGAAACCCGATGGCGTATTTACCTTCAGCAACCTGGGAAGCGACCGGGATGCGTTCAACTTCTACCGCCTTGCCTTTAACCTGATCCTCAATGCCCAGCCGTTTGAACAGCTGACTGCTGACATATTTGCCGCTGGCGCTGTCAGAATAGGCGATGGAAGAGGCATTCAGCAGGGCAGTACGCAACTCACTTTCGCTGCCGATTTTAATGGGTGTGGCACCCTTTTTAATGACGGCGCCAATGCGGGAGTCCGCCAGTTCAACCCGTGAGCCTGGCAGCGTCGCGCCCTCTTTTTGCAGATTGCTTAGCGCATCGCCAACCATGATGACCACATCAGCCGGTTCACCGCGTGCCAGCCGGGCTGGAATGGCTTGCGGTGTTTTACCCATTGACGGACCAGCAACGGTGTTGATGGTGATCCCTTCCTGTTTTGCGAATTGTGGCGACAGGGTATCCCACGCCGCTTTAAACCCGCCGGAGATCATTACCGTCAGTTCTTTTGCCTGCGCTGTGGCGCTGCCTGCCACGCTAAACAGCAGGGCAGCATAAAGTGACATCGTTTTCAGTTTCATCTTCCGTTCCTCAGCTAACAGTTTCATGGGCAGGCGTGACGGCACTGCGGGTACGACGATAGAGGTAGAGTGTCGCGCCCAGGGCGCAAACTGCCGCAAAACTCATCCAGTAACCTGGCGAGGCTTTATCGCCAGTCATCTCAATCAGGCCGGTTGACATCACGGGGGTAAAACCACCGAACAGCGCTGTTGCCAGGCTATAGGCCAGTGAGAAGCCCGCCACACGGACTTCCGCTGGCATAATTTCGGTCAGCGCCGGGATCATCGCGCCGTTGTAGAGCCCGTAGATCATCGACAGCCACAGCAGCACACCCAGCATCATCGAAAAGCCTGGTGCCGCCGCCAGCATGCTCAGGGCCGGATAGGTGGTGACGATCGCCAGCAGTGTCATGCCGACCAGTACAGGCTTACGGCCAAAGCGGTCGGAGATCGCGCCGCCAATCGGCAGCCAGATAAAGTTCGACACTGCTACCAGCAAGGTCACCAGCAGGCTGTCAGAGGCGCTGAGCAGCAGCACTTTTTTGCCAAAGGTCGGCGCATAAACCGTAATCAGGTAAAACGCCGTGGTGGTCATCGCCACCATCAGCATCCCGGCAATCACCACCTGCCAGTTAGCCAGCAGGATGCGGAACACCTGCTTCACATCGGGATGGCTGCGACGGTTGTTGAACGCCTGTGTCTCTTCAAGTTTGCGACGCAATATGAAGATAAACGGCACAATCAGACAGCCAAACAGGAACGGAATACGCCAGCCCCATTCACGGATGGCGCTCTCTTCCAGCACGGCGTTGAGGATAAAGCCCATCGCCGCCGCCACCATAATGGCGACCTGCTGGCTACCCGACTGCCAGCTGGTGTAGAAGCCCTTGCGGCCCGGCGTGGCGATCTCCGCCAGATAGACCGACACGCCGCCCAGCTCCGCGCCGGCGGAGAAGCCCTGTAACAACCGACCGATCAGCACCAGCATCGGCGCCCACAGGCCAATGCTCTGGTAGGAGGGGATCAGCACGATCATAAAGGTGCCTGCCGCCATGATGGAGAGCGTGACAATCAGGCCCTTACGGCGACCGACCTTGTCGATGTACGCCCCCAGCACCACTGCGCCAATCGGGCGCATCAGAAATCCTGCGCCGAACACGGCAAAGGTCATCATCAGTGAGGCGAACTCACTGCTGGCCGGGAAAAAGGTATGGGCGATGTAAGTGGCATAAAAACCGAACAGGAAGAAATCGAACTGTTCGAGGAAATTGCCGGAGGTAACACGAAATATGGCGCCAATCCTGGCGCGATGAGTCATGGGTGAGGTCGTTTGCATCAGTAACTCCAGTAAGGTTTGACGCTTTTTGCCGCGCCTGTTACTGAAGAGTGGATCAGCGCCCGTCGCTAAATAAGTGCAAAAAGGGCATTGATTGATGTGTGGGGAACATGATTTCTGGGGGTTATCATATAAAACCTATTTTATTCAGCAAGTTGAAGCGGATGGCTGTTTTTCTGCTCGTGTTAACGTGCGTGAGATAAGTTTGCGGAATTGTGACAGATTTCATATGCGTGTTACCGTCTAAAACGGAGATTCTGGCGTGACCAGAGGTCAGCGATGCTGGGGGCAAAGAGGTTCAGGACCGAGGTGGCGTGGAGGCATCAGGCAACGGTGATGTCGAAAAACGTACGTAGAGTTGCAGGTAGCGCATCTGATGTTCGGGTCGTGCCTCGGCTTCAAACAGTACGGCAATCATCGCTATTTCCTTTGGGTAAGATCAAAAAGGGCTGTAGCGCAAAAATAGCGGGCGGGGCAAAGCCATGCTTCGGCCAGTGACGAAATATGACTGTACAGGTGATAACCAGCCCGAACAGTCTCATGATGGAGCAAAGCGTATGTTCAGCGGACTCAGTGCCTTTCCCCTTACTCCTTTTGCCGATGGCAAACCCGATGAAGCGGCCTTTCTTCGGATCCTGCGCAGGCTGACGGAGGCAAAAGTCGATTCTCTGGGCGTGCTGGGGTCCACCGGCAGCTACGCCTGGCTGACACGGGCACAGCGCAGGCGCATTGCTGAGCGGGCCGTTGAAAATGCGGAGGCGATTCCAGTGATGATCTGCATTGGCGCGATAAATACTGATGAGGTGCTGGCGCTGGCAGAGGATGCGCAGCAGGCGGGCGCAGCCGCTTTACTGCTGCCACCGCTGGGGTATCAGACGTTGAAAGAAGATGAGGTGTTTACGCTGTTTGAAACCGTGACGCGACACGCCTCGGTGCCAGTCTGCATTTATGACAATCCGCGCACCACCCATTTTACGTTCTCCGATGCGTTACTGAGCCGGATTGCCTCACTTCCCGGTATCGGGTCGGTAAAAATTCCCGGTGTTCCGGCGGCGCAATCGGCAGCAAATGATCGCCTGGCCCAACTGCGCGACATACTGCCTGCTTCCGTGTCGGTTGGCATCAGCGGCGACGCGTCTGCTGCCAATGCGTTGATTGCAGGCTGTGATGGCTGGTATTCCGTGTGCGGCGGGCTGTTCCCACGTGTCGCGAAAGCAATGACCGACGCAGCAGCAGCAGGTGATCATGAGAGCGTCAGGGCGCAGTCGGAGCGCCTGCAGCCTTTGTGGTCGCTGTTCCGCCAGCACGGCGGCAGCTTCAGGGTGATGAATGCCGCAGCAGGTCTGCTGGGACTGACGGCACGCGACTGCCTGCCGCGTCCGCTGTTGCCACTCTCTGATGCGGATAACCAGCAGATTGCTGAGGTGCTTGCGGCACTCGATCTCTCGTAAATTTGCAGAAGATGTTAACTGTGCCGCACCAGGTTAAAGCCTTCCTCCTCCTGCGGCGGTTCAAAATAGCGGGTAATCAGCGTGAACTGCTCGTCCGTGGCGGCAAAGGCGTGTTCGCCGCTCTGATTACGGGCGTGCAGACGCGCTTTACACAGCGCGTCCGGCACATCCAGGTAATGCATGCGATGGTCGGCAGAGGATGCCTCAATCACCGAGCGCATCCAGTCACGATTCCCCCGGGTGTTGGCCGGAAAATCGAGCACAACCGATACGCCTGCGTTAAGCAATGCGACCAGATGCGGCGTCATCGCCTTCCTGAGCTTTGCCGCAACACGCACGTAATCAGCCACCGATTGCATCTCATCCTTATAGAGTGCGGCCAGCCACTGATCTTCGCTGATCACTACGTAACCGGGCGCAGCACCCAGCTGTGCTGCCAGCGTCGATTTCCCGGACGCTATTTTTCCACACAGCAGATGCAGCGTGGCGGAGAAAGAGGTCATGGTCATAGCACGCCTGTGGAACCTGATAATAAATCGGGAAGATTCAGGCTAACAAAAGAGTTGAAAGAGAAGCAATGAGAGTCGTCGGGTCGGTTTAACAAGGTCGTACACGTATATCAGCTATCAGCTATCAATATTCGCGTCGGTGTAAATTACGGTGCAAAAAAGCGGCAGCTTTTCAGCAGAGGTGACGCGCCTGAACGGGGAAATACGGTCAGGCGGGTTTTCGTGGTAATGCCCGGTGTTGAATCTGTGCTGAACAGCCAGCCACAGACTTCATTTTTGGGCCATCAGCAACGTCAGCAGTTCACGGCAACAGGCTTCTTCTTCAGCACTGTCCGCAGAGGCCAGATGACGCAGTAACTCCATACAGCTTTTTTCCTTGCCCGCTTCCAGTAACTCTTCGATTAGAAAATTAAGTTTATCCTGCTCAGATGCAGCAAAGGATGAACGGAACTCACTATTAACCGGCGCGTTGTGATTCAGCGGCAAGGTAAGGGTGTTTTGCATCGGCATATTATTATCCTTTTACGGGTTAAAAAACGAACTGGCGTTGTCATTAAACTTATACAACGATCTTCATTTTGTACAGAAGTGAGCCCGAATGATTTTTTACAGGAAGCTAAGCGCAGCGCGGCCTGAGGGGAAACTGTGGTGAATCATTCAGTTAGCTGGGAAGGGAATGGTGGAAAAATTGTACGCGTTTTAAGTCAAATTTTTCGTGCAGGCAAAATGGGCATTCATGCGGCAGTTCATGAGGCGGCCCGCCGGGCCGCCTGCACTATTTCGTGGTCAGGAAATCTTCGCGCTGTGGCGTAAAGGTATCCAGCAGCACGCCAGCCTCAAGACAGACACAGCCATGAACCACATTGGGTGCTTTATAGAGTGTGTCCCCAGCGCCAACTTCCCGGGTTTCACTGTTGATGGTGAAGGCAAAGCGTCCGCTCAGCACATAGGTCAGCTGCTCATGGGGATGATGATGTAGCGGACCGATGGCGTCTTTTTCAAAACGCACTTCAACTGCCATCATTGTGCCGCCATGTGCCAGTACGCGGCGGGTCACGCCGTTACCCAGATCTTCCAGTGGTCGCTCTTTGTGGTAGATAAACATCATTGTCCTCAAGCAGTCGTGGGCGCTGCAATGGCCGTTTTGTGATGGGCCTCACAGCACCAGGGTGAATTAATCCATGCACTTTAATGGTTTTTCTCTAAAATGAAACGGTGTTTCATTTATTTTACGAGGGTAGATCATGAAAATCGCGTTAATGATGGAAAACAGTCAGGCCGCTAAAAACGTTACCGTGCTGAAAGAACTGGAAGGCGTCGCGCAGCCGCTGGGCCATCAGGTCTTCAACGTCGGGATGAGCGATGAGCAGGATCATCATCTGACCTACATTCACCTCGGCATCCAGGCCAGCGTGCTGCTTAACAGCCAGGCAGTGGATTTTGTCGTTGCGGGCTGTGGCACCGGCCAGGGCGCGCTGATGTCGCTTAACATCCATCCGGGCGTGGTCTGTGGCTACTGTATCGATCCGGCGGATGCTTACCTGTTCGCGCAAATCAACAACGGCAATGCCTTATCTCTGCCATTTGCTAAAGGTTTTGGCTGGGGCGCTGAGCTGAACCAGCGCTTTATCTTTGAAAAAGCGTTCACGGGCGAGAAGGGCAATGGCTATCCGCCAGAGCGCAAAGAGCCGCAGGTGCGAAACGCCGGTCTGCTGAATCAGGTCAAGGCTGCGGTGATCAAAGAGAACTACCTTGATACCCTGCGTGCCATCGATCCTGAACTGGTTCGCACCGCCGTCAGCGGCCCGCGTTTCCAGCAGTGCCTGTTTGAGCATGGCAAAAACCAGGAGATCGTTGCCTTTGTGCGTCAGCTGACCCACTAACGCATTCGATATCACAGGGCCGGTCCAGCCGGCCTTTTTTGATTCTTTTCAGATACCCGCTGATATTCAGCCCGGCTGCGCCAGCGCCGCATGATTGTGGCGACTCGCTTCCACCAGCATCCGCGTATAGGGCATTGCGGCGCGATCGGCCACCAGCGTCGGCACATCCAGCGTCTCCAGCACTTTGCCCTGTTGCATGACGGCTACGCGATGGCAGAGATGCGCCACCACGCCAAGATCGTGCGTCACCATCAGATAAGTCAGGTTCTCCTGCTGCTGCAGATCGCTGAGCAGATTCAGGATCTCTGCCTGCACCGAAACATCCAGTGCGGAGGTCGGCTCATCCAGCAGCAGCACGCGTGGCTCCAGAATCAGCGCCCTGGCAATTGCCACGCGCTGACGCTGACCACCGGATAGCTGGTGGGGATAACGCGTCTGCCAGGCACGGTTCAATCCGACTTTATCCAGCATCGCCACGACCCGCTGCTGACGCTGCCCGATACCCTGAATCTGCAACGGCTCTTCCAGAATGTCGCCCAGCGTGTGACGCGGATGCAGCGAACCGTAAGGGTCCTGAAACACCATCTGCACCTGCCGACAGCGCGCCCGAACGATGTGATGCGCCAGTGGCTGACCATCAATCATCAGCTCTCCCCGCCAGTGAGTGAACAGCCCCGCCAGACACTTCAGCACCGTGGTTTTGCCCGAGCCAGATTCACCGACCAGCCCGAAGATTTCACCCTGATTAACCTGCAGATTTACGTCGAACAGCACCTGATTCCGCGCGCCCTCATCGCCAAAGCTGAGGTTGAGATTTTTCACATTAATCATCACCACTCCTTAATCGGTTAACCAGCTTGCGTGACGTTGTAACACTGGCAGGCGTGTGCGGCGGTGATCAAGGTCGGGCAGCGCCGCCAGCAGTCCCTGCGTGTAAGGATGCTGTGCGCGATCGAGGTCACAGGCGGCCAGTGACTCCACGACGCGCCCGGCATACATCACCAGCACCCGATCGCAAAAGCTGCGCACCAGATTGATATCGTGACTGATAAAAATCAGCCCCAGTCCGCGCGCTTTCACCAGATCATCGAGCAGTGCCAGCACCTGCAGTCGTACTGAGACATCCAGCGCAGAGGTCGGCTCATCGGCAATCACCAGTTCCGGTTCGGTGATCAACATCATGGCAATCATCACGCGCTGACCCTGACCGCCGGAAATCTCATGAGGATAGAGCTGATAAACCCGTTCTGGATCGCGGATCTGCACTTCCTCCAGCATTGCCAGCGCCCGCTGACGTGCTGCCGATTTCTGATCGCGATGATGACTACGCCAGGCCTCGGCGATCTGCTCACCAACCCGAATCACCGGATTCAGCGAATATTTCGGGTCCTGCATAATCATTGAGATGCGTTTGCCACGAATGGCGCGCATCTGCGCCGGGCTGGCGTGCAGCAGGTCGATATCGCCAAACTGCATCCGGCTCGCCTCAATGCGCGCCTTCGCCGGATGCAGCTGCAGCAGGGCGCGACCCACGGTCGATTTACCGGAGCCAGACTCGCCGACTATCGCCAGCTTCTCCTGACCGAGCTGAAAAGAGACGCCGCGCACCGCCGGGGTTGCCTGGCGTCCGTTAATAAAGTTCACGTGCAAATCGCGCACGTCGAGCAACGGCGTGGCGTTACTCACTGCGGGGATCAAGCAGGTCACGTAGGCCATCTCCTAAGAAATTAAATGCCAGGCTGTTAATCAGGATCGCCAGACCGGGCACGGTGACCACCCACCAGCACTCAAGCATGTAGGTGCGGCCGCTGGCGATCATCGCGCCCCATTCCGGATCGGGCGGCTGTGCGCCCAGCCCGAGAAATCCCAGCCCGGCGGCAGTGAGGATAATGCCCGCCATATTCATGGTGATGCGGATAATCACCGACGGCAGGCAGAGCGGAATAATATGTTTCCACAGCACCCGCAGCGGCGATGCGCCCTGTAAACGGACCGCTGAGATAAAGTCCGCCTGACGCAGCGACAGCGTTTCGGCGCGCGCCAGACGGGCGATAGGCGGCCACGCGGTGAGCGTAATGGCAATCACCACATGCTCCAGACCCGGGCCCAGGGCGGCAACAAACGCCAGCGCCAGTACCAGGCTCGGGAAGGAGATAAAGATATCGGTGACGCGCATCAGCACGCTATCGACTTTGCCGCCGAAGTAACCGGCGGTGACGCCCAGCAGCAGGCCCAGTGGCCCGACGGTGACCGACACCAGCAGTACAATGTAAAGCGTGATGCGCGCGCCCCAGACCAGACGGCTGAAAATATCGCGGCCAAACTCGTCGGTGCCAAACCAGTGGGCTGCACCGGGCGGTGTCAGGGCGTTGTTCAGATCCTGAATCAGCGGATGATATGGCGCGATCCAGGGCGCAAACAGTGCGACGATGCAGAGCAGCAGCACAATGCCGCCGCCAATGGCGGTGAGGGGATTACAGGCCATGCGCCAGAGGAAATAGCCGCAGCGGGCTGCAAACCGCTGGCAGCGTGCCAGACGCTCGCGGGAGTGACTTACAGAGGCAGTGTCAAAGGAGATCGTCATACTTTGGTCCTCGGATCAAACACCTGATAGAGCAGGTCGGAGATCAGGTTAAGCAGTACAAAAATCAGGCCCACCACCAGCACACAGCCCATCACCGCATTCATATCGCCCAGCATCAGGCTGCCGGTGAGGTAAGAACCAAAGCCGGGCCAGGAGAAGACCGTTTCGATCAGTACCGCGCCCTCCAGCAGCGAGCCATAGGCCAGCGCCACGACGGTCAGTAGCTGCACCAGGATGTTGCGGAAGGCGTGCTGCCAGATCACCTGCCATTCGGTCAGGCCTTTGACCCGTGCGGTCAGGATGAACTCCTGCGAGAGCTGCGCCAGCATAAAGCTGCGCGTCATGCGGCTGATGTAGGCCATAGAGTGAAAACCCAGCAGCGAGGCGGGCAGTACCAGATGGTTGAGTGCGTTCCAGAATACCTGGCTGTTGCCGGCCAGCAGGGCGTCGATCAGCATGAAGCCGGTGCGATGGGGCACAATGCCATCCAGGCTGAAATCCACCCGTCCTGCGCCGCCGACCCAGCCGAGATGGGCATAGAACAGCAGCAGGCCCATCATGCCGACCCAGAAGATCGGCGTGGAGTAACCGGCCAGACTGAGCATCCGCACCACATAGTCGATGACGCTGTTACGGCGTGCCGCCGCCAGCACACCCAGCGGTACGCCGAGGCCCGCACCAATCACAATTGCCAGCGTGGCCAGCTCTACTGTGGCGGGAAAGACGCGCAGAATGTCGTATACCACCGGCTGACCGGTGAGCAGCGCATGGCCGAGATCGCCATGCAGCAGCGCGTTAAGGTAGATGCCAAACTGTACCCACAGCGGTTTATCAAAGCCGAGCTGGTGGTAGACCTGCTGGTAAGTGGCCTGATCGGCGTCGGGGCCGACAATCGCCAGCACCGGATCCAGCGGCATTACCCGGCCAATAAAAAAGGTCAGCAGCAGCAGGCCGAACAGGGTAATCAGCACCTGCACCGCGCGATGGGTGATGCGACGGCACTGATGTCGGGTCAGGGTCAGAATCATGGGGTGCCTCCCGCCAGGGCTTCAGGGGTTTTCCAGACGTCGCGCAGAAAGGTGGTCGCGGAGGGATGGGGCTGATACGCCTGCACCCGGTTACTGACCACCACGGAGTCGAGCATTTGTGAAATCGGCATCAGCGCAGGCACCAGCTGGTCATAGCGTTGCTGGATGGCGAAATAGTCCTGCTGCTGACGGGATTTGTCGCGTTCAACCAATGCCTGATCGATCATGCGGTTAAGCTGCGCGTCGTAGAAACCGGTGCGCCAGCCCTGAAAGTTAGTCAGCCGGGCGCTGTCCGCATTGTTCGGGTTGTAGACCAGCGAACGCAGGCTGGAGTGGGGATGCGGCTCTACACCGCTGCCGCCGCGTCCGACCAGCAGATTAAACTGACGATCGCGCATCGCGCCATAAATCTGGTTGCCGGTGCCGGTAATGATTTTTGCGCGAATCCCGCCTTGCAGCAGCGTTGACTGCACCGCGATGGCGATATTCAGGAACGGCTGATCGGCCAGCACCCGCAGCGTGGTGTCGAAGCCGTCCGGATAACCCGCCTCAGTCAGCAATGCCCGGGCACGCGGCACATCAAGCCGGTAACCGGGGTCGGGGAGCGTGGCGGGCATCCCGGCCTGAATCGGGCGCTGATGGAGTTCGCCGTAGCCGGTCATCAGGCTCTTATTGATGCCCTGATAATCGACCAGATAGCGGACCGCCTCACGCACTTTGCTATTCCCGAAGTGCGGATCTTTCATGCTCATCGCCAGGTAATAAATCGTCCCTTTTCTGACCGCGTCGATGGTGAGGTCGGGATCGTGGCGCAGGGCGCGCACGTCGGGGATCGCCATGTTACTGGCAATATCCAGGTCGCCTTTCTCCATCATCAGCCGCAGGGTCTGCGACTCCTGAAGGTGGCGGAACACCACCCGCGATATTTTTGCCTCTCCGCGCCAGTAGTCTGCCGCGCGACTCATCCGCAGCACATCTTTTGCCTGCCAGACATCCAGCCGGAACGGGCCGGAACCCGCTTCATGCGTGGTCAGCCAGCGGTTGCCCCAGTCGCCATCAACCTCATGCTGCTGCACCGTTTTGCGGTCCAGGACCACCATGCTGCCCAGCGCCGCCAGCGAGTAAATCACCAGTTGCGGATCGTTTGGCTTAGGAAGTGTGATCACCAGCGTGCGGTCGTCGGGGGCGGTGATCATCTGGTCAACGTTGTCGCGGCTGAAACCGTACGATTTCCACACCGACGCCTGCGCCAGATTCAGATGCAGCACCCGCCGCATCGACCAGACCGCATCGGCGCTGGTGAGCGGATTACCGGAATGAAACCTGACGTTGTCACGCAGGTGAAAGGTCAGGGTGCGGTTATCGGGGCTCACTGACCAGCGTTCGGCCAGCGCCGGGCGCACCTCGGTGAGCTGCTGCGGGTTCAGCTCAACCAGGCCGTCATAAAGATTCACCACTATGCCGACCACCTCGTTGCCGGTCATGGCGGCCGGATCCAGGGTGAGCAGGTTATTCATGTTCATGCCGACGATTAGCTGGTCATCCGGCGTTTTTGCCTGGATAGACGCGCTGCCCGTCAGCACCACCAGCGTGATCAGCCACGCGCCACATCGTTGTGTCAGGGTCATAAGTGAAGTCCAGCAGGTCAGAGGTTTTTTCCCCGTTTACCGCATCGACAGAGGTGCGCGGTAACGGGGTTCTTATTGTGTGCCGTACTTTCGGAAGTGCGATTTACCAGCGATTCAGCGTATGAGTCTCAATCCAGCTGAAATTAATATCTTCACCCAGTCCGTTTCCCGTGGACAGGGTGACAAAGCCCTGATCGTCCATCGGATCAATCAGGCTATTGAGGTAGGCAGGCGGCGTCTCATAATCCAGGAAGGGATGCAGCAGGCCGCGCTCATACCAGCGGCAGTTACGAATCGCGCCGACCACCGCCAGGCTTGCTGCACCATTGCCGTGGACTTCACAATCCATACCAAAGGCTTCAGCCAGACTGGCCACTTTCAGCGTGGCAGAGATGCCGCCTACGCCATTGGCACCCGCACGCAGAATGTCGCACGCGCCGGCGCGAACCCAGTCGGCACGGCTGTGATGTTTACCGCCCAGACTTTCCGGGCCAAGCACGTCAATAGAGAGGTTGTCCGCCAGCCAGGCGTAAGAGGCCATGCTCTCTTCTTCCATTGGCTCCTCAAACCAGGCGAAATTAAGTTTTTCCAGTGCCTTGCCGATGGTCAGCGCGTCACTTCGGCTATACCAGTGGTAGCCATCCAGCATCAGTGCGATATCAGGGCCGACCGCTTCGCGCACTGCCGCGCAGGCTTTGATATCCATCGCCGGGCTGGGCGCAAAGGAGACCGGCGGCATCCAGGTGTGCAGCTTGATCGCCTGATACCCGCGCGCCACCAGCTTTTCAGCAAACTGTGCATACTCATCGGGCGTCGATAAACCACCTTTCAGCTCATCGCCACACATGGTGCTGCCGTAAGCCGGGATCTTCTCGCGATAGCCGCCCAGCAGCTTGTGGACCGGCTGTTTCAGTTTGCGCCCAATCAGATCCCACAGTGCCTGCTCCACAGCGGAGAGCGCCCGTTCGGTGAGCTGGTGGGCACTGCCGCGCTGCCAGTGCACCAGGTCCTGCCACAGACGCTCGCGGTCAAAGGCGTTCTGACCGATCAGCACCTTGCGGAAGAAGGCATTAACCACGTGAGAACGCACCACTTCCGGCGGCGCAAAGGCGTAACCGCAGTCGCCATCCTCGCTGGTCAGGGTCAGTAACGCCATCTGGGCATCATTCTCCGGACCCGGATGAGAGTGTCCTGCGCTGTCGGCGCAACGCTGGGTGGGATAAGTAAAAAGGGTGACATCAATGGCGCTGATCTTCACGGTTAAGCTCCTGTGGCAGGCTGTCCTGATGAATTATTAAAACGCTGTTTCATTTTAAATTTAGCGATCACAATTCATTAACGCATTAGCCAAAACGATACGATTAACGGCTAAAATATGTGCAGCCGCCCAGGCCGTTGTGAGCATATTCACGAAAGATGCGCGTTTTGTGAGCCGCGACACGCTGCGCTTTTTTGTGCCCGGAGGGAGCATTGTTTACCCTCTTCTCAGCCTGTTAACGCCGCGCAGCAAAAACATTTATTTGGATGACTTCCCCTGACCCCGGTTTTAGGTAATAGTAACGCCGTTTTACATTAATAATTCTCATTATCATTTGTGCGGGTTTTTACAATGAAAAAATGGTTTTTAGCGCTGGGGCTGTTGACGTTAGCCGGGACGGCTTCGGCCAAAATGATTACCGATGTTGCAGGCCGTCAGGTCGAGGTGCCGCAGGAGGCAAAACGCATCATTCTGGGCGAAGGGCGTCAGATCTATCTGCTGGCGGCGTTTGATACGGGTGCGCCGTTTAAGCGGGTGATTGGCTGGCGTGATGACCTGCATAAAGCGGACTGGGACGGTTATCAGGCTTATGAAAAACGCTATCCGGAAATTAAAAAATTACCGACCTTTGGTGGCGCAAAAGATGGCACCTTCAACGTGGAACAGGCGTTAACCCTGAAGCCCGATCTGGTGCTGATGAATCTGGAATCCAAAGCTGCCACCGATGAAGGCAAGCTGATTGAAAAACTGCAGGCGGTGGGTGTGCCTGTTGTGTTTATCGATTTCCGCGAAGCCCCGATGGTGAACGCGGAGAAAAGTATCCGCATCATGGGCGAACTGGTGAATAAACCAGAGCGGGCGCAGGAAATTATTACCTTCCGCCAGCAGCAGATTGACCTTGTCACCTCGCGTCTGAAAAACTTTACCGGCTACCGGCCGAAAGTGATGATTGACCGTGCAGGCGGCTACAGCGACGAGTGCTGCATGTCGTTTGGTAATGAGAACTTTGGTCAGATGGTAGAGATAGCAGGCGGTCGCAATATCGCTAAAGATCTGATTCCTGGTACCTTCGGCACCGTTAACCCGGAGCAGATCATCGCCAGCCAGCCGGATGCGGTGGTGGTGACCGGCGCGAACTGGAAGAACTACAATACCGTGGGCAAATGGGTCGGCGTGGGTCCGGGTGCCAACGTCACTGAAGCCACGGCGCGTCTGAAAGCGCTGATGATGCGCGATGCTTTCAAAACTCTGCCGGTGGCGCACAACGGCAACGTCCACGCCATCTGGCATCAGTTCTATGATAGCCCGTATCAGTTTGTGGCGATTCAGGCGCTGGCGAAATGGCTGCACCCCGATCTGTTTGCTGATTTGGATCCGGACGCCACGTTCCGCACCTTCCACGAGAAGTTTCTGCCGCTGCCTTACCAGCCAGGATACTGGGTCACGTTACCCGCGGATAAGTCCTGACAGACCGGCGATGACAGGGACGTCATCCGCCTGATTTGCAATTCCCTTCGAATAAACCCTCTGTTTCTCTTCAGATTTACTAATCTTTTACAGGCGCGGCGTCGGTTGCTCTGAGCAGCGCGACGTCTGACCCGATCCGCATTCACGTTAAAAATGGAGAGAAACATGCGTAATACCCTGGGAAGATCGGCGTTTGCCGTGACGCTTTACGCTTTGCTGGAGCCAGTGCCGCTGGGCTTTTTTGTCGCCGCCTGGCTGTTCGACATTCTCTACATGCAGACCTTTGTACAGTTCTGGACGGATGCCGCCAGCTGGCTGATTGCGCTGGGACTGATACTGGCGATTGTGCCGCGACTCATCGCGCTGGTTTATCTGTTTCGCGGCAGTGACAGTGCGGAAAAGGGCCATTTCTGGCTCTGGCTGGTGGCGATTGCGATCGCTATCGTTAATGCGTTTATTCACAGCCGTGATGCCGCCGCTGTGATCCCGCTGGGTGTGACGCTTTCGACGCTTGTGGTAGCACTGCTGCTGCTGGCGAATGTGCAACTTGCGTTACGTCAGCGTAGCGCTTAAGGAGGAGCCACCATGAACATACCGCATAAAACGCTGCTCGCGCTGACCCTGACCGCTTTGCTGGCAGGCTGTGATGAGGGTGCGCTGGTCGATCCGCAAAAGCAGACGGGACCGAACCCTGAACTGCCGCAGGCGAAGAATTTCTTTATGCCGCCAATGCAGGTGCCGGAAGGCACGCCCTGGAAAGCGGGCGAAATGCCAAAAGTGGCTGACGGGTTAAAGATTGAAAAAATTGCTGAGAATCTGCAGCATCCGCGTCAGGTCTATGTGCTGCCAAATAACGATGTGCTGGTGGCGGAATCGAACGGACCACCGAAGCCGACGACACGGCCTAAACAGCTGATCATGGGCATTGTGCAAAAAGCGTCAGGCAAAGGGGGAGAAGGCGGCAACCGCATTACGCTGTTGCGCAATGTTAACGGTAAATGGGAGCAGCATCGCTTTATTGAAAATCTGCATTCGCCGTTTGGTATGCAGCTGATTGGTAATACGCTCTATGTCGCGAACGCTGACAGCCTGGTGAAATTCCCCTATCGCGAAGGGGATACGGAGATTCGCACCGCACCAGAAGAGGTGACAGAATTGCCGGGTGGACCGATTAACCACCACTGGACCAAGGCGCTGTTAGCCAGCCCCGATGGCAGCAAGCTCTATGTCGGTGTCGGCTCCAACAGTAACGTCACCGAGAACGGCATTGGCGCCGAGTATCGTCGTGCGGCGGTGCTGGAGGTGGACGCAGCCAGTGGTGCCAGCCGTATCTTCGCCAGCGGACTGCGCAATCCAACCGGCTTACAGTGGGAGCCGCAGAGCGGCAAGCTGTGGGCTGTAGTCAATGAGCGTGATGAAATCGGCTCCGATCTGGTGCCTGATTACATGACCTCAGTGCAGGATAAAGGCTTCTACGGCTGGCCCTACAGCTACTATGGCCAGCATGTGGATACCCGTGCCGAACCGCAGCGCCCCGATCTGGTAGAGAAAGCGATCAAGCCCGATTATGCCCTGAGTTCACATGTCGCGCCGCTGGGTCTGCTGTTTTATGGCGCCGATAACATGCCGCAATACCGTGGTGGCGCGTTTATCAGTGAGCATGGCAGCTGGAACCGGACACCGCTGAATGGCTATAAAGTGGTGTGGGTGAAATTCGAGAATGGCAAGCCAGTAGGGCAGCCGCAGACGGTGGTCTCGGGCTTCCTGACGGATGACGAAAAGCAGGTGCGCGGTTTGCCGGTGGGTCTGGCCAGCGACAAACAGGGCGGTGTCCTGATTGCTGACGATGCAGGTAATACCGTCTGGCGAATCAGCGCCGCGAAGTAAGTTCCGTGCTGCTTTTTTAAGCAGGAAGCAGGCATAAAAAAAGGATTTGGCATGTCGCCAAATCCTTTATTTTTTTGTTCGCTACCCGGCTGGTAACCGCGCTGCGAACGAGGTGCTCAGCACTCTCCACAGACAAGATTGTAAAATGTGCGGCTAAGGATTTCAAGTTTCGCCAAAATGCTGTATGTTTATACAGGTGTTGAGTGTTGAGCATCGCCTCATTGTCGACTGGCCGCTCCCAGGGGCACGGTTTTAAAATCCCGGCAGGCATCAGGTGGTGCTGGCCTGTGGCTTTAACCATGAGTGCCGCTCAGCCCTCTCCACAAAGATGTGCTTAGGCACCCGGCGGGTAGAGTCAAAGCCCTGGTTTGCCGAACAGCGCGCTCCTGTAAAAGGAGAAGGAAAGTGATGGAACTGACTAAGCTGATTCTGGATCTTATCCGGGTCATCTTGCAGATCATCGTTGCCCTTATGCAACTGACCGGTCACGCAGGTTAACCGGAACTTGAAACAAGGCGGAGCTAACCACTCCGCCTTTTTTCTTTGTCAATTCTCTGTCATCGGCGTTGTGTAAGGTGGTAAGGCAAAAAGCAGGCCGCCGGGGCGCTGCTTATCCAGACCGGGAGTAATATGTCCATTGCCGCCGTTGTACCTGCCCGTTTAGCGCACACCTGGATTGATGACACTGTGAAGATGCGGGAAACCACCGTGGGTCAGCAGTGTGAGATCCTGGCGCACAGTTCACTGGAATATAGCGAACTGGGTGACTTCTCCTATGTCGGCGAGCACTGCTGCCTGGCCGACACCCAGGTAGGGCGATTCTGCGCCATTGCCAATCAGGTGCGTATCGGTGCGCCAAATCATCCCATGGACCGCGCCTCTCAGCATCGCTTTACCTACTGCCCGGAGTATTATCATCACGATGCCCGACGGGACCAGGGCTTCTTTGCCGCCCGTCGCGCCGACCGTGTAGTGATCGGAAATGATGTCTGGATCGGTCACGGTGTCATTGTGCTGCCTGGCGTTACGATTGGAGATGGTGCGGTGCTGGCTGCGGGCGCCGTCGTGACGAAAAACGTTGCGCCTTACAGCGTGGTTGGCGGTGTGCCGGCCCGGCCACTGCGGGTGCGGTTTACCCCAGCGATTGCGGCCCGCCTTCAGCGCATTGCCTGGTGGAACTGGCCGCTGGAGAAATTGATGGCGAATCTGCCCGACTTTCAGCACGGCGACATCGACGCGTTCTGCCAGCGGCACGATAGTTAATTTGCTCATTATCCCGCTGACTGAGGGCGCGTCTGCCTATTTAAAAATGAGCCAGCCCGCCACGCTAAGCAGTCCCACGGTCAAAATGGCAAACACTTCCCCGCGAGCAAATGCATTCGCACGCTGCTGATCGTCATTATGAATGTCATGAAAACGTGCCAGCGCACGATTTTCATCAGGGGCGGTCACTTCTTCGAATTGTTTCTCGTAGCCGCGCTGAGACAGTTCAGCCGCGCCTGCGCTGTCGCTTCTCTCCAGCACGGTAATCTGGCGTCCCTTCTTAAAAAAACAATATTCCGGCATGTGCTCCTCCTGGAACAGGGTGGCTGTGAGAAATAACCTATATGAACCGGCCGCGCGTTGTATAGCGAAGTCTTGAGACTCTGAATACTGGCGTCGCTTACCGCAAAGCATATCTGTCACGGATGATAACTTCCAGGCTGTTGAATGGTCTGCTGTGCCGGTCTGTCCCTCGCACCACACCAGAGAGTCTTACCGAGCCATCAGTGGAATAATGCCCTGCAGAGGTAATGTCATTAGTGACGCATACCGTACCAGCAGAGAAAGGCAGAGGCGCTGGCAGTTGCCCCGGCATAGCAGACCGCCTGCCATCCCCAGTGGGCGTAAAGCTGGGTAGCTGCAATCGCGCCCAGTGCACTGCCCAGCGAGTAAAAGCACATATAGGCACCGACCAGACGACTGGCTGCCTCGGGCCGGGCAGCCACCAGCAGGCTCTGATTAATCACATGTACCGTCTGAATAGCGAAGTCGAGCAGGACCACCCCGACTATCAGCAGCAGTAGCGAGCTTTGCAGCGCGGCTATCGGCAGCCAGGAGAAGGTCAGCAGCACCAGGGCGAAGCCGGTGGCTTGCTGCCCCCGTCCCTGGTCAGCCCATGAGCCTGCTCTGGAGGCCGCCAGCGCCCCGGCCAGACCCGCCAGTCCGAACATCCCAATCGCGGTGTGAGTCAGCGACAGGTCCGTCAGCGGCAGTACCATCGAAGACCAGAGCATACTAAAGGCCGCAAAAATCAGCAGCGCGAGGATGCCTCGCCTGCGCAACAGCGGTTCCGTCCGGAACAGCCGAAAAACCGACAGTAACAGCTGAGTGTAGGGGGTGCGCTGCGGCTGGCCGGTTGTGGCGGGCAGCACTTGCACCAGTACCAGCGAGATCAGCAGTAACAGGCAGGCGGCCGTCAGAAAGACCGCCCGCCAGCCCGCCAGATCGGCAATCATCCCGGAAATAAAGCGCGCCAGCAGAATGCCGATCACGATGCCACTGGTCACGCTACCCACCACCTGTCCACGCTGCGTGGGTGACGCCAGCATGGCGGCCCAGGCCACCATCAGCTGCGTGACTACCGCCATTAACCCCACCAGCAGCATCGCACAGAGCAGCGTCATCAGGTCGGGCGCGAAAGCCGCGGCGGTTAACGCCAGCACGGAAAGCACCAGCTGGGTGAGCACCAGTTTTTTGCGGTTGATGCAGTCGCCTAACGGCACCAGAAAGAGTAATCCGAGGGCGTAGCCGGTCTGAGTGACCGTGACCACCGTGCCAATGGTGCCGGGAGAAACCTGCAGGCTGGTGGCTATCAATTCCAGCAACGGCTGCGCCGAATAAACATTGGCGACCGCCAGTGCAGAGGTGAGTGAGAACAAAAAGATCATCCGGGGTGAGAGCACCGGCATCGCGGCGGGCGATGGATCGGCTTCCTGAGCCTTGCATGTCGTCGTGGTCATAATTATGCCTTCTGGTTTTTATTTGAAACTGGATTGACATTATCATTAATCGAGCTGGTTTTTTTTTGCAACTTCTTTTCAAGGTGGCTAAGCTGGATTCATCAGACAGGCAGAGTGAGAGAATAAAAATGGCTAAGCAGGAATCCCTGAGAACCAGCGAGTGTCCGGTTGCAAGAACCCTGGAGTCTATAGGTGAGCGCTGGTGCATGATGATCGTGCGTGAAGCCTTTGATGACGTCCGCAGATTCAGTGACTTCCAGCGCAACTTAGGGCTGGCGAAAAATATCCTGGCGTCGCGCCTGAAGCAGCTGGTGGAGATTGGGGTGTTTGAGATTGCGCCGGCCTCGGATGGCAGCGCCTACAGCGAATATGTCCTGACCGAAAGAGGCCGTTCACTGTTTCCGGTTGTGGTGGCTATGCGCCAGTGGGGCGAACGCTATCTGTTTGAAAAGGGCGAGACCCGCTCGGTGTTGCTGGATAATGCGGAAGGCAAACCGCTGCCGCGTCTTGAAGTTTACTCGTCTCAGGGGCAGAAACTGGATCCCGCCGACTGCCATCGTCAGCGGGTCGTTGCTGAGGGTTAACCGTCGGAGTATCGCCTCCTCCCTGCACGCTGAGCCTGACCTACCTGGCATCGCACGCGATCCCGATCGGCGTTATCAGCCTGTCGATATCATCACATTTTCCAATGACAGGTTGCCTTGTAACTTTCAGATGTGCATGACATTCTCGCTAGTTGTATAGACATGTAATTGCAACCAGGGATAGGGCAAATCACGCTTTCCGTTAACGCGTCTCTTACCGTTTCAGCGAGGAATCTATGTCGGTCAAATCATCCGTATCAGATTATTCAGGCGCAGAGAAACCGCGCCTGTCAGAAACCCGTTCTATTGATTACATCCCATTGCGTGAACGGCATGGTCATCCTTTTAGCCAGTTCACGCTCTGGTTTGGTGGCAACCTGCAAATTACCGCGATTGTTACGGGTGCGCTGGCCGTGGTACTGGGCGGCGATGTCATATGGTCCCTAATCGGCTTACTGGTGGGACAGATTCTGGGTGCAGCGATCATGTCGTTGCATGCGATCCAGGGTCCGCGTCTTGGGTTGCCGCAGATGATCACCAGCCGTATGCAGTTTGGCGTCTTCGGTGCCGTGATTCCTCTGGTGCTGGTCTGCATGATGTATGTGGGGTTTTCAGCCAGCGGGACGGTCCTGGCGGGGCAGGCCCTGGCTAAACTTGTCGGTGTCAGCAATGCAACCGGGATGATCCTGTTCAGCACCCTCATCGTGATCATTGCGGTGCTGGGCTATCGCGTGATTCATCAACTGGGGAAGGTGGCGAGCGTCATTTGCGTGTTAGCCTTTGCTTATCTGTTTATCACGCTGTTCACTACGCATGATTTATCCGCCGTGTGGCAGAATCAGCACTTTACCCCGGCAAATTTTCTGCTGGCGGTCTCTCTTTCTTCCTCCTGGCAGATTGCCTTCTGTCCTTATGTCTCGGACTATTCGCGCTACCTGCCAGCAGATGTCTCTGCGAAGAAACTCTTCAGCGCGGTATTTTTGGGCACCGTACTGGGCACCCATGCGTCAATGACGCTGGGCGTGATCGTCGCGGCCATTGCCGGAAGTGCGTTTGCAGGCAATGAGGTCGGTTACATCGTGAGTATGGGCAGCACAACAACCATGGCTATGGTGATTTATTTCGCCATTTGCTTTGGGAAAATCACCTTTTCCACGCTGAATGCGTACGGCAGTTTTATGTCACTGACCACTATTGTCTCTGGCTTCCGTCAGCAGACCACACTGAGTCGCGGCGGGCGCATACTGTTTGTGGTGCTGATGGTGGCGCTGGCCTGCGTTATTGCTCTCCTCAGTGAACCTGCCTTCCTGAAATCCTTCACGCACTTCCTGCTCTTTTTGCTGGCTTTCTTTGTGCCCTGGAGCGCGATCAGCCTGACCGATTTTTATCTGATCACCAAAGGCAGCGTTGATGTCCCGGCGCTGTCTCAGCCGGACGGACGCTATGGACGCTGGAACCTTGCCGGTATTACCGTCTATTTTCTGGGGGTGCTGGTGCAACTGCCGTTTATTGATAATCCGCTGCACCACGGATCGCTGACCTGGATTTTTGCCGGTAATGATGTCTCGTGGATCGTCGGCTGGTTTGCGACGGCACTGTTGTGGCTTGTCGCCAGCCGCTGGGATCGCCGTGGCACACCTGAACAGTCAGTTTATCCTGCGGGGTGACAGATTAAGCCGCCGGGCGGCTGGCATTCAGGGAGAGTCAGCGCGGGTGAGTGATCACCCGCGTGTCAGGGAATCTGCGCGTTTTAAATCAGGCTGCTGAAACATCCGCCGTGCCGGTCTGCGCCTCAGCCACCAGCGGCTTCTCAGGCTGTAGCAGCGTCATCGCCAGCATGCTGCCGAAGGCGATGACTGCGGTGACGGTAAACATGGCGTTATAGCCGTAATATTCCGCCAGCCAGCCACAAAGCATCGGGGAGATAATTGCCGCCAGATTGGCTATCGCCAGTGTCATACCGCTGTAGGTACCCACCGACGCCTTCGGGGTGACATCAATCACCACCGACCAGTAGACATTATTCACCAGTGCATTCAGCGCATTGCCCAGGGTCATCAGTGCAATAATTCCGGCTGCCGACTGGACATAGGGAATGGCCATAAAGCAGCAGGCGGTGCCGCACAGCGTGACTGCGGCAAAGAGATTGCGCGCCAGACGCAAATTACGAAAGCGGGCCAGCAGGGCATCAGCAATGCGACCGCCCAGCAGCACTGTAATACAGGCACCGCTCCACGGAATCATCGCCACGTACCAGAGCGAGTGCAGGTCATAATGAAAATTATCCTGCAGATACTTCGGCATCCAGGTCACCAGGGTAAAGGTGATGTAAAGGAAGGAGAAGTAGCCGAGTGCGTTGCAGACCAGCGTGCGGCTGGTGAAGAAGCGCCACCAGGGCAGTGGAACGCCATCGCCGGCGCTGCGGCGCTGACCGCTCAGGATCAGCGTGCGTTCTGCTGCGCTGGTGTGGGGACTTTTATCCGGGCTGTCGCTGAACGTGCGGGCAAACAGCAGCATTGCCAGCAGAGAGAACACCCCAAGCAGGATAAACATCATGCGCCAGTCATGGGTCAGAAGCAGCAGGCCTACCGCAATCGGCGCGGTCAGCAGTGCGCCAACCTGCGTCGAGAGCAGGCCGATGCCCAGCGCAAAGCCGCGCTCGTTATCGGGTGCCCAGTGGGCGATCGCCTTGTTCATCAGCGCATAGGCCGGGCCTTCGGAAAAACCAAACAGGATGCGCAGGGCAGCAAAGCCCATAATGGCCGAGCCGCCAAACAGCGCCATGCCCAACTCTCCAGCCCAGGCGGTCGCGATTTCCAGCAGTGACCAGAGCACACCTGCCAGCAGCCAGACCTTTTTCGTGCCGATACGATCGGCAAGGAAGCCGCCACATAGCGAACCAAACAGATACCCAAAGCCAAAATATCCCAGCACTGCGCCAAGCTGGACTTTGCTGAAGTGGTACTCGGTCGCAATGGCGTTGGCTGCAAATGACAGGGCGCCACGATCGATGTAATTGATCAGGGCGATCAGGAACAGCAGTGAAAATATGGTGTAACGGTAACGACGGGTATTCATCTTACTTCTCCTGATTAAGTGTTTCAGGAGGACTCAAGCAAGATTGATGCCGGAAAGAAAATTTGCCCGGCTAACACTGGCAGGTAGCGTGCCCGGGCAGTTTACTCTGCCCGAAACGGTATTCGCTGATCTCGCTAATTATTTGCCTGCGCATCAATGCGGTGCAGTTGCTGCCTGACAATGGTGAGTCTTACGCGGCGTTATGATGGCTCGGGCTGACGTGGGGCAGTGGGATAACCACGGCTTCTGCTTCGGCTTCGGCTTCTGTGTCCGGCATTTTGTTCAGTGATTCGCCGACGTGTTGCAAAATCTGCCGCTGGTAAGTTGCATCGGCCACGGTAGTCTGTTCACTCAGCAGCACGCCCGCCTCATTGACGTTTTTACCTTCTACTTTTATTTTTTTGGTGGCACTGGCCAGCATCCACTCATATTCAATGTCAACGTGACCGCTATCGATACAGCGGATACCGCGCTGACTTAAATCATACGCCAGTACCGTTGCCGTCGGCCCTAAAGAAATCAAGACCAGATCAAAGTTGACGGCATTCTCTAATACGGTATCAAAAAGACGGTCATAAACGGAAAAGGCATTACGGTTCAGCGTGGTAATACGTTTAACGTCGCTTGCGCCATCCAGTAAATCATTGCCTAAACCGAGACGTGTGCCACTGCCCTCAACAATTAATACCCGACGGCCCTGATAAAGCTGTTTGAATTTATCAAATATCGTCCGGGACAGTTGTTTAACTTTATAATCGTGATAAGGGCGGGTGACAGACGTATTTCCATACCGGACCTGTTGATTCAGCAGAGTCTCATAATGTTTAAAGTAAAATGATTTATGGAAGAACCAAAACAGGGCCGATCCATTTTTCATATTACGGGTAGTGCGAAAGGCATCCGGCAGACAAATCAGGCAGTTCGGATTAGCCGCAGCGTCCTGTTGCAGCAAGGCTTTGAGCCGCCCTGACAGTTTTGGATCAAAGGGCTGAAAACCGATATTTTTATACCAGGTCATTTCAAGTTCGCCGTCGCCGTAACGGGCCAGAGATAATTGTGGATTACGTAATAACAGATCAATTGTTTCTTCTATCGACATTACGGAATAACGCTTTACTCGTGCCTGAGCAGCAGGGTAGCGAATAGCTGCATTTAAAAACTTAAACGGAAAACGAAACTTGCGATAAATAGCGTTGAGTGCGGACATAGTCAACCTGCCTGGGTTATTGCTGCCAGAGAAAATCCTGCCTGCTGGCTGGATAAAGAGAAGTGAGAAGAATGAAATATATCACAATTAGATTTCGCGTCATGCTACGGAATGTCTGAATTACTCTTCAGTCCCGGAACGACTTCTTTTATTAATCTATATATTTTTGAGGTTAAAGTGACAGAAATCATGACAGCGTAAAGTCAACTGCCAGATTTAATAATGTGAAAATCGTTGACACCGCATGAGTGCTAATACTCTTTCTGTTTAAAAAAGGAACACAGTAACATTCCCGCTTTAAGCAATAAGAGTTATTGCAGGGCGGTGCAAACAAACCATTATGATTATTTGACGTTAAAAATTGTCCATCAATTACACTTAAGCCAGCTTTATAGAAGCGATGCTTGTCTGATATTTGTTCGCCTTTGAACAAAAGGTGCGATAGTTAGCGGCCTATGGTTAATATTTTGTGATGTATATCTCGTTATTCTCCCTTCAGAAAGTAAAAAAAGCGGTCTGAATACCTCTGAAGGTAACATTTACAATAAATATTGCTAATGATTTACGCCTGTACACGTTTTTACATATTTCACGCGTAAGTTAAAATCTCGTTGAATTTATGTTTCCAGCTTAACTTACCTATCGTCGCTAATGACCCGAGGAAGGATCATGATCAATAAATTAACCAGTATAATCATGGTGATATTTGCTATTGCCCTGATTTACATGGGAGGACAACTCCTGCTGGCAGGAGGCAGCGCGTTCTATGCGCTGATGGGTGCAGGCGTTTTGCTCAGCGCTATTCTGCTATTAATGAACAAGCGCAGTGCGCTGACCCTCTATGCGCTGCTGATGTGGGTCACACTCATCTGGACTATCTGGGAAGTGGGCTTCGACAAATGGCAGTGGATCCCGCGCGGTGACCTCTTTGGTGTGCTGGGCGTCTGGCTGGCTCTGCCGTGGGTGGTGCGTCCGCTTTATCAGGGACAGCGTCGCTTCCATCCGTTCCTCGGCGGTTCAGTGGTGCTGATGGTATTGCTGGTGGCTGGCCTCTGCTTCTACGATCCGTTGCCGCAGCAGGGCGCTATCAATACACCGCGTAACGCCTCTGCGACCGGTGGTGCCGCTGACGAGTGGAGCGCCTATGGCGGAACCGCGGATGGCCA
This sequence comes from Pantoea sp. MT58, assembly GCF_014495885.1. Classification (NCBI taxonomy): domain Bacteria; kingdom Pseudomonadati; phylum Pseudomonadota; class Gammaproteobacteria; order Enterobacterales; family Erwiniaceae; genus Pantoea; species Pantoea sp. MT58. Next base: position 2,121,568 of record NZ_CP061083.1, on the reverse strand, counting down.
GCGCTTCTCGGCGCTGAAGCAGATCACCAAAGATAACGTCAACGATCTGGAAGTGGCCTGGACCTATCACACCGGCGATCTGCGTCAGGGTGATGATGCGACCGAATACACCTTTGAAGCGACGCCGCTGAAAGCCAACGGCATGCTTTACTTCTGTACGCCGCACAACGAAGTCCATGCGCTTGACCCGGAAACGGGTGCGGTGAAGTGGAAAACCGCGCCGGATAAAAACCGCTCTTATCTGCAGCAGCATCAGACCTGTCGCGGCGTGAGCTATTTCGATGCCGGTCAGCAGGTGCAACAGCAGACGGGCGCAGCACCGGCCATCTGCCGCAAGCGTATCTTTAACGCGACCACCGATGCCCGCCTGCTGGCGCTGGATGCCGACACCGGCAAGCCGTGCGCTGACTTTGGTGACAACGGTGTGGTGAACCTGCGCGCCAACATGGGCGAGGTGCGTCCGCATGCGCTGATGCAGACCTCAGCACCGCTGGTGGCAGGCAATCTGGTGATTGTCGGCGGCTCAGTGATGGATAACGGCTTCAACAGCGGCAACCCATCGGGTGTGATCCGTGCCTATGACGCCGTCAGTGGTCGTCTGGTGTGGAACTTCGATCCGGCTAACCCGGATAACACCGCGCCCGTCGCTGCAGGAGCCACCTATCCGCAGGATACCCCGATCGCCTGGGCTACCCTTAGCGCGGACCTGAAAAACGGCCTGGTCTATGTGCCGTTTGGTAATGCCTCGCCGGATGAAGTAGGGATTGAACGCGATCCAGCCAGCAACACCGAGAAATTCCGTGATGCGCTGGTGGCGCTTGATCTGAAAACCGGTGCGTTCAAATGGCGCTATCAGAGTTCGAACCACGACCTGTGGGATCGTGATAACCCATCACAGCCCTCGCTGGTGGATATTAACTATCAGGGCAAGCCGCAGCCTGCGGTGATCCTGCCGACCAAAACCGGCAACCTGTTTGTGCTGAATCGCCTGACTGGCGAACCGGTTTACCCGGTAGAGCAGGTTAAGGTCTCTACCGATGGCATTAAGGGCGAGCAGTATGCGGCGACCCAGCCGGTCTCCAGCCTGAACTTCATCCCGCAACCACTGACTGAGAAGTCGATGTGGGGCATCACGCCGTTTGATCAGATGGCCTGCCGCACCACCTTCCGTGAGTTGCGCTATGACGGTAACCCGTGGACGCCGCCCACCGAGAAAGGCTCGCTGATCTTCCCGGGCAATATCGGGGTGTTTAACTGGGGTTCCGTGGCTGTTGACCCACAGCGTCAGATGCTGATTGCGGCACCGGTACGCCTGGCTTACAAATACAACCTGATTAAGCGCACGCCGGAAACCGAAACGCAGCGTACTTTCACCAAAGATGGCACGCCGTACTGGAATGAGAACTTCCACGGTGACTACGCGATTCACATCCAGCAGATGGCGTCGGGACTGGGTATTCCCTGCATCGCGCCACCGTGGGGACGGATGGTGGGTGTGGATCTGACCACCGGCAAAACCGAATGGCTGCGCCGCGTCGGCACCACCAAAAACCTCAAGACCAGCTTCCTGCCTGGCCGCTTCCCGATCGGTTTCCCGATGGGGATGGTGGCGCACGGCGGACCGCTGCTGACGGCGGGTGATCTGGTGTTCCACGGCGCAACGGCAGATAACTTCTTCCGTGCTTACGACAGCACCACTGGCGAACTGCTGTGGCAGACTGAACTCAGCGCCGGAGCGCAGGCCACGCCATCCACCTTTATGGGTAAAGATGGCAAGCAGTACGTGGTGATTGCCGCAGGCGGCCACGGCTCGCTCGGCACCACGCAGGGCGACAGTGTTGTCGCTTTCCGTCTGAAGTAAGTCATCTCGTCCCGCTGAGCGCCGCCCTGGCGCTCAGCTTTTTTCATTTCTTTCTCTGCCAGATTCCACGCCCGGCTTCTCACGACAACCCGTTGTCTTTCAATTAAATTCTCCCTCCACTGCCTGTTATTCATCTGATAACACACCGAAACTATTTCGTGACAGTGCTCCCGGTTTAGAGATTTCCCCATCCTGACAGACTTGCGCATTAAGCCGCGAGGCGTAGATTAATATATAACTTCACAATTAATCGTGAATATGAAAAGTACTTCACAATACGCACTCTGAAGGATTGAGCCTCATGTCGGAACTGAAATTTGCTACCCGTCTCAACTCGTTCGCCTCGGGCGCACACCTCTACTGGCCTGACCTGCAGGGCAAGCCGTCGGTTCTCCAGATGGTTGCCCGTGCGGGAAAGGTAAATGGCTTAACACATCTCGATCTTAACTTTCCGCAGCATCTCACCACTGACATCGCCACTCTGCGCCAGGCGATTGAGGATGCAGGTCTGGCGGTAAACGGCATGCAGATGCGCTGGGATGCACCTCAGTTCAAAATCGGTGCATTTACCCATCCGGATGCGAAAGTGCGTCGTGAAGCGATCGAGCTGACCAAGCGCGGTATCGATGCGGGGCGGGAGTTTGGTTCCCGACTGATGACCCTGTGGATGGGGCAGGATGGATTTGATTACTGCTTCCAGGCCGACTACAAAAAGATCTGGGAGGATGCGGTCAGCGCTGTACGTGAAGTGGCAGAGTACGCGCCGGATGTCGACGTCAGCATCGAATATAAACCGAATGAGCCTCGCGCCTACAGCATCTTCCCCAACGCGACCACCTGTCTGCTGGCAGTGGAAGAGGCCGGCTGCGCCAATCTGGGTATCACGCTGGATTTCGCGCACGTCCTGTTTGCCAATGAGATCCCGGCTTACGCTGCTGCGATGGTGGCACGCCGCTCACGGCTGCTGGGACTGGACCTGAATGACGGCTGGGGCAAACGTGACGACGGACTGATGGTTGCCTCCGTGAATCCGCGCGCCACGCTGGAGTTTCTCTGGCAGATGCAGCGTGACGGCTACAGTGGCGCTTACTACTTCGATACCTTCCCGGATGCCAGCGGTCTGGACCCGATTCGTGAAGCAGAGAGCAACATCGCCACCGTTAAGCGCCTGCTCAGACTCTGTGACCAGCTGCACGGTAACGCGGCATTACTGGCGGCTATTTCGCGTCAGGATGCGGTGGCTTCCCAGCAGATTGTCAACGACATCATGCTGGCTCGCTGACAGTCGATTAATCATAAGAACATCACACCTCTACCCACATGCTGAGACTATAAAAATGAAAAAACGCCTGCTTGCCTTTATCGCTTCTTCACTGCTCTGCAGCACAGTTTATGCGGCAGATCTGGCACCGCTGCAATCCGACACTGAACCGGATCGCACCGACTGGACCCAGCTTGATACTAAATATGGCGCGCTGCCGAAAGTCGACAAGTCGCTGAAAATTGGCGGGGTATCAAAAACCCTCACGAATGAGTACTGGCGCCTGCTCGGCCAGGGCTACCAGGACGCGACGAAAAAGTATGGCATTACCGTCGAGTACCAGGCGGCAGCCAATGAGGACGATCAGCTTGGTCAGCTGTCGATTGCAGAGACCCTGATCTCCCAGGGCTTTAACGGCCTGCTGGTTTCGCCGCAGACCGACATCAACCTGCAGCCTGCGCTGGAGAGTGCGAACAGCAAGAATATCCCGGTGGTGAACGTCAACGATGCGGTGATGCCGAATGCGCGTTACTACGTTGGCAACGTGCAGAAAGATAACGGTGTGCGGGTCGCGAAGTGGTTTATTCAGCATCATCCGCAGGGCGGGAAAGTCGCGGTGATTGAAGGGCAGCCGGGCGTGTATGCCGCCGGACAGCGTACCCGTGGCTTCAAAGAGACACTGGACGCAAATGGCAAGTTCACCATTGTTGCCAGCGTGCCGGCGAACTGGAGTCGCGAGCAGGCCTTTAATGCGGCGTCAACCATCCTTCAGCAGCATCCTGACCTGATTGGCTTCTATGCGAACAACGACACCATGGCGCTGGGCGTGGTGGAAGCAGTGAGGGCGCAGAACAAAGCGTCACAGGTGGCGATCTTTGGCACTGACGGCATTTCGGATGCGTACGCCTCAATCAAGCGCGGCGAGCTGACCGGCACGGTGGACAGCTTCCCGGTGCTGACCGGTGAAGTGGCGATGGACGTCATGATCCGTCTGATCAATGGACAGAAACTGTCGCGCGTTATCTCCACGCCACAGGCGTTGATCACTAAAGAGAACGTCGACGCGTTCTCGACCAAAGACAACAACCGGTTGCGTGAGCTGCTGGCTCAGCAATAGTCGGCGGAGGCGGGTATGGAACAGTTTCGCTTAATGATGCGCGGCATCAACAAAAGTTACGGTAACGCCGCCGCACTGCAGGAGGTCGATTTTTCAGTGCGACCCGGCGAGGTGCATGCGCTGATTGGGGAAAACGGCGCGGGTAAATCGACACTACTGAATATCCTCTCAGGCGTGCGCGGCGCTGACAGCGGAGAGATCAGCGTTAATGGCAACAGAGTGCAGATTCGCAGCCCGCTCAGTGCACGTCAGGCCGGTATCGCCATGATTCACCAGGAGTTGCAGCATGTTCCTGAGCTTTCCGTGGCGCAGAACATGTTCCTGGGTCGCCCGCTGACCCGTGCCGGTGGCTGGTGGGTGGATAAAAAAGCGCAGCTGGCGCGGGCGACGCTGATTCTGAAGACGCTGGATCCCACTATCGATCCCGATACGCCGATCAGAAATCTCAAGGTGTCGCAGCAGCAGATTGTTGAGATCGCCCGTGCGCTGCTGGATGACGCAAAAATCATCGCCATGGATGAGCCGACTTCCAGTCTGACGCCCCGCGAGTTCGACCGGCTGGCGGAGCTGATAGGCGATCTGAAGTCGACCGGCGTCTCGCTGATCTATGTGTCGCACAAGATGAATGAGATTTTCCGGGTCTGCGACCGCGCCACCATTATGCGTGACGGAAAGCAGGTGGGTGTGGTCAACATCAGTGATGAGGATGAAGAGAGCATTGTCGCCAAAATGGTCGGACGGAAGATCGACAAACTCGACCATCAGGCGTTTGTCAGCGAACGCGAGGTGCTGCGGGTAGAGGATCTGACGCGGGGCAATGACGTGGTAGCCGCCAGTTTCAGCGTGCGAGCTGGTGAAGTGCTGGGCATTGCCGGGCTGGTGGGTGCGGGGCGGACCGAACTGCTCAAGCTGATTGCCGGCATCGACAGGCGTACCGGTGGCACGGTGAGCGTCAACGGCACCGCAGTGCAGAACCACAACGTGCGTGCGGCGATCAAAGCAGGTATTGGCCTGGTGCCGGAGGATCGCAAGAAAGAGGGCATCATTAAAGAGCGGGCGGTGAAGATGAACATGGCGCTGCCGTCGATGCACCGCTTCACGCTGGCGGGGCTGATGAACCATGCCCGGCTCGACCGTGAGGCGCTGAGGGTGATGGGCGACCTCAAACTGCGTCCGCTCGACATTGAGAAAACCATCGGCACGCTGAGCGGCGGCAATCAGCAAAAAGTGATTATTGGCCGCTGGGTGGCGGCGGATGCCAACGTGTTTCTGTTTGATGAGCCGACGCGTGGCATCGACATTGGCGCTAAGTCTGAGATCTATCACCTGATTGAGAAACTGGCGCAGGCGGGCAAAGCCATTGTCGTGGTGTCGTCAGAGATGACCGAGATTATGCGCATCTCTGACCGGGTGCTGGTGATGCGCGAGGGGCGTATCACCAAAGAGCTCACTGGCAGCGCGATCACCGAAGAGAACATTGCCCGCTATGCCATTAAAGATATCGACCAGACCGCCTGACCGCTTACCTGACACTATTTAAGGTTAATATTATGACGACTCAGACCTCCACCGCGCCAGGTACCCGACCCGCGCTGCGGCTTAAATTTAACGTGCGTGATGCCGGTACTTTAATTGGCCTGTTGATTATCGTGGTGACATTTTCGTTTCTGTCGCCGGTCTTTTTCACGCTGCCAAATCTGCTGAATATATTGCAGCAGTCTTCGATCAACGCCCTGATTGCTCTGGGCATGACGCTGGTGATTATCTCCGGCGGGATTGACCTTTCGGTTGGCCCCACCGCGGCGCTCTCAGCGGTGCTGGGTGCCACGCTGATGACCCTGGGTGTGCCGGTGCCGCTGGCGATTCTCGCGACGCTGGGCGTCGGCGCGATGTGCGGGCTGTTCAGCGGTTCGCTGATTGCCTATGCCGGGCTGCAGCCGTTTATCGTTACGCTGGGCGGCCTGTCGCTGTTCCGGGCTATCGCGCTGATTTATACCGGCGGCAATCCGGTCTTTGGCATTCCGCTGGCGTTCCGCAGCCTGATCAATAGCACGGTGCTGGGTATTCCGACGCCGATTGTGATTGTGGCGGTGATTGCGCTGCTGCTCTGGACGGTGATGAATAAGACCCCGCTGGGGGAATATATTCTGGCGATCGGTGGTAATGAAGAGGCGGCGCGGGTCGCGGGTGTGCCGGTGAAGCGCACCAAGGTGACGGTTTACATCTTCTCCGGTCTGCTGGCGTCACTCGCTTCGCTGATTCTGATTGGTCGTCTGGGCGCTGCCGAGCCGACTATCGGCAACCTGTGGGAGCTGGACGCTATCGCGGCGGCGGCCATTGGCGGTGCATCATTGATGGGCGGCAAGGGCAGTATTTTCGGCACGCTGATTGGCGTGGTGATCCTCGGGGTGTTACGTAATGGCCTGACCTTACTGAACATTCAGGCCTTTTACCAATTGCTCGCTACCGGCCTTATTATTATCATAGCGATGTTGATTGACCGGGCGACCCGAGGCAAGTAATGAAGCAAGATCCGCGAGCCATTGGCGCTCAGATTCGTATGCGTTTGCCCCAACTGACGCCGTTAGAACGCCGTGTGGCGGAGGCGATAATTGCCCGAACCGACATGACTGAGCAGTCGTCTTTAAAGGAGATTGCGCAGGAGAATAATGTCTCTGAAGCGATGATCGTTAAGATTACAAAAAAACTTAACTTCACCGGCTTCAGGCATTTCAGAAGTGGTCTGATCTATTACAACCAGTCTGAAGTGGCGGGACTGCATGCGGAAATTGAGCCGGATGATTCGTCGGAGCAGTTGCTGGCCAAAGTCTTCAGAACCTCTATCCAGGCCATCGAAGAAACATTATCGATTCTGGATGTCTCTGAATTCAATCGTGCGGCGGATATCATCTTTAAAGCGCGTCATATCGATCTCTATGCTGTCGGCGGCTCTGCCGCCGTGGCGCGGGACCTGTCGCACAAGATGCTGAAGATTGGCATCAAGTCGACCGCCTATGACGACGCCCACATCATGCTGATGTCAGCCGCCGTGTTATCTGATGACGATGTGGTTATCGCCATCAGCCATTCGGGTGCGACACGTGCAGTGAACGATCCGGTTAAACTGGCGGGAAAGAATGGCGCGAAAGTGATCGCCATTACTAACTACGCCGAATCCCCGATCGCGCAGAGTGCGCATGTGGTCCTCAATTCAACCTCTCAGGGATCGCATCTGTTGGGTGAAAACGCCGCGTCACGCATCGCCCAGCTCAATATTCTGGATGCGCTGTTTGTCGCTATCGCCAAGAAAGATCTGAAGCGGGCGGAGAAGAACCTGATGAAAACCCAGCATGCGGTTCAGGATCTGCGGGAATTCTAGCTATGAGCAAAATTGCAGTCACCGGCAGTCTTCATTACGACATTATGCTGGACGCACACCATCGCCCGGAGAAAGGCGAAACGGTGATGGGCAGCGCCTGTCACTATAAGTTCGGCGGCAAGGGCGGGAATCAGGCGGTCGCGGCGGCCCGTGCGGGCGCAGCAGTGCGTTTTGCCGGTTCGGTGGGGCGCGATCAGCAGGGGAAATTCCTGCTGGATCATCTGCAGCAGGCCGGTGTCGATTGTACGCAGGTGAGTGTGACCGATGCGCTTCCCTCCGGCATGAGCGTGGCGATTACCGATGCTGAAGGGGATTACGGCGCGGTAGTGGTTTCTAATGCCAATCAGCAAATCCCGCTTGAGACCTTTGCACAGCCAGGCTTCTGGCAGGATGTTTCGCTGCTGGTGCTGCAAAACGAAGTCCCGGAGGCGGTAAATCTCTGCGCGGCACAGGCGGCACGGCAGCGGGGGATTACGGTCTGTGTGAATGCTGCACCTGCCCGGACATTGTCGGCGGCGTTTGAGGGCTGTATCGATCTGCTGGTGGTGAACGCCATCGAAGCGCGCGATATGTGCGGGATTAACGTGCAGGATCTGACTTCAGCGCGTGCGGCGGCGGCATCGCTGGCGGGACGCTTTGCCCGCGTGGTGGTGACAGCAGGTGAACACGGAGTGGCTTACAGCGAGGCAGGAGAGACGCACACGCTGGCGGCGCAAAAGGTGACGCTGGTCAGTACACACGGTGCCGGGGATTGCTTTGTCGGGGTGTTGTGTCAGCGCCTGAGTCTTGGCGCAACTCTGGGAGAGGCAGTCAGTGACGCTAATCGTGCGGCTGCCGAACACGTTTCCCGGCAGCCGCATTGATAAATGCGTGCCACGTCAGTGACGTGGCACGCTAACGCGATTACTCGCTGACCTTCACCACGGTTTTACCGAAGTTTTTGCCATTCAGCATGTCGATAAACGCCTGTGGTGCATTCTCTAATCCCTCAATCATATGCTCGCGATAGTGGATTTTTTTGCTCTCCACCAGCGGGCTCATTGCTTTGAGGAACTCAGGATAACGGTCACCGTAATCCTGGAAGATGATAAAGCCCTGCATACGGATACGACGCTTAAGGATACCTGCCATGATCAGCGAGGTTCTGTCCGGACCGTCCGGCAGCTCACGCTGGCTGTACGCGGAGACCAGACCACAGACCGGCACGCGTGCCGCGGTGTTCAGCAGCGGGAATACGGCATCAAACACTTTGCCACCGACGTTTTCGAAGTAAATATCGATGCCATCCGGGCAGGCGTTTTTCAGTTGCTCTTCAAAGTCTGCGCTGTGGTGATCGAGGCAGGCATCAAAACCCAGCGTATCGACCGCATAACGGCATTTTTCTTCGCCACCGGCGACACCGACTACGCGGCACCCTTTCTGTTTGCCCAACTGACCGACCGTTGCGCCCACTGGACCGGTTGCGGCGGCAACCACCAGGGTTTCGCCCGCTTTCGGCTGACCGATATCCATCAGACCCATATAGGCGGTAAAGCCAGGCATACCGAGAATGCCCAGCGCCCATGAAGGATATGGCATATCGTTGTCCAGCTTCGCAATCTCTTTGCCATCGGAAACGGCATATTCCTGCCAGCCGCTCTGCGCCAGCACCCAGTCACCGGTTTTAAAGTTGCTGTTTTTCGATTCTGCAACCTGACAGACGGTGCCGCCCACCATTGGCTCATCCAGCTCTGCGGGCGCAGCGTAGGATTTACCCTCATCCATCCGGCCACGCATGTAGGGGTCAAGCGAGAGGTAGATGGTTTTCAGCAGCACTTCACCCTCTTTGATTTCCGGAACGGGCTGAGCCACATGGCGGAAATTCTCTTTGGTCGGCTCACCGTGAGGGCGTGATGCCAGTAACCAGGCGTGGTTCTGGGTAGCGTGTTCAGTCATATTGTCTTCCTTTTATAGCCAGGCAATGCACAGGACATTGCCGTATGAATACCGGGAAAGTGTAGATGACCGCAGCGGGAATGCGTTTAGCGCTGTGAGCGGTAAGGTGATTTTCCGGATAACCGGAACAGGGTGCCGACCGCAGCGGCACGCCGACTGCAGAGCGATTTCAGGGTCAGGACTGCGCGGAAGGGTATTCACATCTTTTTGCAAAAAACGGTGGTTTGATGGAAGTGCCGGGGAAGTGGTTACGCATCCAGCGTCACGGGAAGCTCAGAGGATTGTGATAAATATCAGTGAACTCAACAAGGAGAGAAGCATGACTATCCCGCATCTGCGTATTGCCCGTCCAGTGACTGACCTGACGCAAAGCTGCCAAATCTATTGCCTTGGGCTGGGGTTGCAAAAAATCGGTGAGTTTACTGACCATCAGGGGTTCAGTGGTGTGATGCTGGGCGCTGACGGGCTGGCCTGGCATCTCGAATTCACGCTCTGTCACACGCATCCCGTCCGGCCATCGCCAACGGATGACGATCTGCTGGTGCTCTACATCCCACAACAGCCTGACTGGCTGGCTCGCTGTAACAGCATGGATGAGGCAGGATTTCAGCGGATGCCATCATTTAATCCCTACTGGGATCAACGGGGCGTGACATTTATTGATGGGGATGGTTATCGTGTCGTTATCCAGCAGGCCGCATGGTCGCCCGCACGCTAACTTTATGAAGAACCGGAGCTCACCCTGAACATTCTTTGCTTCCATACCGCCGCCAGTAATATCGCGATCTTTGATGATGCCGCCCGCGTACTGGCTCTCGACATTCCGTCCCTGAATCATCTGGTGATGCCTGCGCTGCTGACTGAGGCGGAGCGAAGCGGCGGGATGACAGTGGAATTACGCCGCCGTATTGCACAGCTGATTGAATCGCTGCTGCCGCAGTTTGATGCGGTTCTGATCACCTGTTCGACGCTGGGGCCGGTTGCTGATGATTTCAGTACGCATGCTGGGGTAATGCGCACTGACCGGATGTTAGCGGAGACACTGCGGCGTCTTACGGGGCCGACGGTGGCGCTGTGTGCCGCAGAATCGACGCTGGCTGCGACACGGACACTCTTCTGTCATCCAGACAGTCAGATCGAGGTCATGCTGGTGGAAGATGCGTGGGCAGCGTTTAAAGCGGGAGACACAGCACGCTACTTTGCCCTGATTGGGGCAGCAGCAGAGCAGGCTTATCAGCAGGGCGCGGTTGCCGTTGCCCTGGCACAAAGTTCAATGACGCCTGTCGCACAGCAGTTTCCCCCTGCGCAGAGACCGCTGACCGGCCCGTATCTTGCGCTGCAGGCTTGCTGCGATCTCAGATGATCGTCACACCGTGCTGGCCGAGCGCCTTTTTCAGCGCCTCGTCCGGCTCTGTTTCCACTACCAGCGTACTCGCCAGCGACAGATCGCCAATGGCAAATGCCGACGCTGAATTGAGCTTTTCGGCGGACGCCAGTACCACGGTTTCTGCTGCGCGTCCTGCCAGCGCCCGCTTCACCGTCGCTTCTTCAAAATTCCCGGTTGTCAGACCCGCCGCCGGATGCACACCGGTAACACCCATAAAAAAGAGATCGGCGTTAATGCGGTTTATCGACTCCAGCATAGCTGCGCCTAACGCCACCACCGAATGCTTATAAAGTTGCCCGCCAATCAGTATGACCTCCACGCGTGGGTGATCGGCTAACGCCAGCGCCACGCTGGGACTGTGTGTCACGGCGGTAAAGCTCAGCGTTGTCGGTAACTGTCGTACCAGTTCTGCGCTGGTGGTCCCGCCGTCGATTAGCACAATCTGTCCCGGCTGGATCAGCGAGACCGCCTTCTGCGCAATAACCTGTTTAGACGCTGTCTGCACGCTTTTGCGTGTTTCAAAGGTGCCCAATGCAGCCGAAACCGGCAACGCGCCACCATGCACTCTCTGCAGTAATCCTTCGGCCGCCAGTTCACGCAGGTCACGCCGGACAGAATCTTCTGAGAGTCCAAAGCGCTGACTGAGGTCGCGCGACTGTACCTGCTTTTCCTGGGCGAGAAGGGCGAGGATCGTCTGTTTTCTCTGGCTGGATAGCATCATTTTTCTCTGCATGTTTTTTCTTGAATTTGCACGATTCTGCATGATAGCGTGAAGACTGTCTACTCATCATGGAGAACATCATGCAGCAGAACCATCCCCGCGTGCGCATCATCAACGAGCAGTTGCTGTCAGATAACTGGTATACCCTGAAGAAATATACCTTCTCGCTGCTGCGCCGTGATGGTCGCTGGCAGGAGCAGAGCCGCGAAGCCTATGACCGGGGTAACGGCGCGGTGATCCTTCTCTATAACCGTGATAAACGCACAGTCGTGTTGACCCGGCAGTTTCGCTTTCCGGTTTTTCTGAACGGGCATGATGGCTTTCTGATTGAAGCGGCCGCTGGTCTGCTGGATAACGCCTCGCCTGAGACGCGTATTGTTGCCGAAGCGGAAGAGGAGACGGGCTTTCGCGTCAGTCGCGTAGAAAAGGTTTTTGAGGCTTTTATGAGCCCCGGTTCAGTGACGGAAAAACTCTACTTCTTTATTGCTGAGTATGACGATCAACAGCGCAGCGGTGAAGGCGGCGGAATAGTGGAAGAGGGCGAAGATATCGAGGTACTGGAGATCGGTTTCGACAAGGCCTTACAGGCGATTGATCAGGGTGAGATCGTGGATGCCAAGACCATTATGCTGCTCCAGCATCTGCGGCTGAAAGGCATTCTTTAAAATCGCGGGCAGACCACGGTAACGCGGCCTGCCCGTTAACGCTTACTGATCCTGCGTCAGGATGCCTTTTACATCGTGCGGTTCAGAACGCAGATACTGCGGCGGAACCTGGACTTTGCCATCCAGCGCGGCCGCTGCGTGCCACGGCCAGCGTGGGTCATAGAGAATTCCTCGCGCCAGCGCCACCAGGTCAGCTTCGCCCTGTTGCAGCAGATCTTCTGCCTGCTGCGGCTCAGTGATTAAGCCAACCGCAATGACCGGAATCGACACCTGCTCACGAATATCGCGGGCGAACGGCACCTGATAATTCGGGCCGACGCTGATTTTCTGTTTTTCCGACAGGCCGCCACTTGAGACGTGAATATAGGCGCAGTTCAGCGCTTCCAGCTCACGGGAGAAGGCGATCGACTGCTCGATTTCCCAGCCGCCTTCAACCCAGTCAGTCGCGGAAATGCGCACCCCGACCGGCACGGCAGCCGGGACGGCTTCACGAACGGCTTTGAAGACTTCCAGCGGGAAGCGCAGTCGATTTTCCAGCGAACCGCCATATTCATCGCTGCGCTGATTCGAGAGCGGTGACAGAAACTGATGCAGCAGATAGCCGTGCGCGGCATGCACTTCAATCAGTTGAATACCCAGGCGCACTGCACGGCGGGCACTCTCAACAAAAGCCTTTTTTACCCGCTGCAGATCGTCAATGCTCATGGCAACCGGTTTAACTTCATCCGCGCTGTAGCTCAGTGCCGACGGGGCTACGGTTTGCCAGCCGCCTGCATCGGGTGCAATCTGCTTACCGCCTTCCCAGGGAACCGCGCACGACGCTTTACGTCCCGCATGGCCCAGCTGCATACCAATCGGGATAGAGGAGTAGCGGCGCACATCATCCAGAACTGTTTTTAGTGCGGCTTCATTATCATCATTCCACAAACCGAGATCGCCGGGAGAGATACGGCCAATGTCCTCAACGGCAGTGGCTTCAATAATCATCAGACCGGCGCCGGAAAAGGAGAGCTGGCCAAGATGGATCCGATGCCAGGCGGTCGCATTGCCTGCTTCAGCGGAGTACTGGCACATCGGGGCAATCACAATGCGGTTATCCAGCGTAAGTTCGCCTAGCGAGACAGTGGAAAAAAGTTGGCTCATGTTATCTCCATGGTGTTATGACGGACGTGACAGGCAATAACTATAGCGGGGATTTACCGGACGGGATGACTGCAACGTGACATTTTATGACTGCGTGCCGGACGACGGAGAGATCGCAGCTTTTCCTTCGGGTTATGAAACAGGGAGTGACTGGCTAGCGGTCAGCCAGCCAGGCTGTGCTGGTCTGGCTGAACCGGGATTTCGGGTTATCACTGTTGTGGCAGCGTTCAGGCTGGCTTAAACCTCAGACCTGTGCCATGCCGCCATCGACAAACAGCTCTGTCGCGTTAATAAAGCTGGCGGCATCAGACGCCAGAAACGCAACGGTACGGGCAATCTCCTGTGGTTCACCCAGACGGCCAAGCGGTATCTGTGCCGCCAGCGCATCAAACAGACCCTGACGCTGCTCTTCACTCACCAGATCACCCAACCCAGGCGTACGAACCGGGCCGGGACTCACGACATTGACCCGGATGCCGCGATCTTTCAGATCCAGCGCCCACGAACGGGCAACATCTCTCCGTGCGGCTACTGCAACGCACCACCCGGCGCGTGACCGTCACCGCAGAAGGGCAGGAATACTATGAGAAAGCACTGCGTATCCTGCACAATCTCGAGGATATTGATGCCTGTTTTAATGCGCGGCGCAGTAAACCGCGCGGGCAGTTACGCGTTGATATCGGCGGGTCTACCGCACGGGATATTCTTATTCCGCTGCTGCCCGATTTCTTTGCCCGCTATCCGGACATTACGCTGGATCTTGGCGTCTCGGACCGCCCGGCTAATCTGATATGGTGGAGATACTGCGCGACTGGCGGCCTGCGGGTTATCCGTTTCATCTGGTTTATCCGCAAAACCGGCACGTAACGCAACGGCTGCGGGTGTTTATCGACTGGCTGGTGGCGTGTTTTCCGGCGCGCGTCGCGGGGGAATCCGGCACCTGAGTGCCGGATTAGCAGATTAGTTGCCGCGATAGGTTGAGTAACCAAACGGGCTCAGCAGTAACGGGATATGGTAGTGCTCGCCACTGGCTTCCATGTTGAATTCAACCGGAATCTCCGGGAAGAAGGTTTTCTGATTGGTTTTTTTGTAGAAGTCACCGGTTTTAAACACCACACGGTAGCTGCCCGCACTGGCCATCTTGTCCTGCGGGAACAGGGCGCTGATACGACCGTTGTTGTCGGTAACGCCGGAGGCCAGTTTTACCCAGTTATCCTGCTGCTTTTGATCCAGCTCGACTTCGATGCCCGCGGTAGGCTGACCGGTTTGCAGATTAAGAACGTGTACGCTCAGCGGATTTTTAGCGGCAGCGGGCTGAGCTGCGATAGCGGACGCGCCAGAGGCCATCAGTAATGTTGCGATCAAAGCGTATGATGTTTTCATCAATGTTTCCTTTATTGATTGGTTGAAGTCGTGTAGCAGTGCAGAGAGAGTAAAGGGCCTGAGACCAAAGCGAAAATCAGCCGCGGTAAATGTGAAATTTCTGAGGGAATTAATCTATTTAGTTACATCATACAAGAGTTGTTTTTTTAATTAATAGTCCGGCATTTATGCGATAAAAGTTGATCAGAGAAAAGTGCCGCCAGGTTGAATTAACCGCGATTGGCAGCCAAAGCAGGGCACCAGGTGTTCAGTGCTGAGCAGAGAGCTGGATCAATTCAGGATTTTTCCGCTTCTGAAATTTAGCGCTCAATGACTGCAATTCGATACAGATAGCTGCAATTTGCCACGTTAACCCCGATGATTTCCAGGAAGGCTGGTTCTGCCATTTAAATGGCGCGCTATTTAGTTGTTTACAATGAAGAGGTGCCGTGTCATTGTCCGATCAACCAGATAGCACACTATTAAATAGCAAGTTAATCGGAGTCCTGTAATGAAAATGAAACTGATCGCCAGTGCATTACTGTTAAGCAGCCAGATAAGTAGCGCGTTTGCTGCGCCAACTGAAAACAGCCCGCAACCGACCGTAGGTGTTGCCGCCTTTCTGAAAGCGCTCAACAGCGGAACGGGTAAACCAATTGAGCAACTCTCTGTCAACGATGCCCGGGCAGTATTGACCGGAGCACAGAAGGGCGCAGAACTGCCGCCGGCACAGATTTCACAGAAGATCATTACTGTACTGGGCAAGCCTCTGACGCTGACCATCGTTAAACCTGAGCACGCCAGCAGCACATTGCCGGTGTTTATGTTCTTCCACGGCGGCGGATGGGTGCTGGGCGATTTTCCAACCCATGAACGTCTGGTTCGTGACATGGTGAATGCATCCGGTGCTGCAGCGGTATTCGTTAACTATCAACCTTCGCCAGAAGCCCATTTCCCGGTGGCAATCACTCAGGCCTATGAAGCCACTAAATGGGTCGCCGACCATGGTGCTGAAATTGGCGTTGACGGAAAACGTCTGGCGCTGGTTGGTAACAGCGTTGGCGGTAACATGGTGGCGGCAGTTGCGTTACAGGCGAAACAGTTTAAAACGCCAGCTATCCGTTATGATGTGATGCTATGGCCGGTTACCGATGCGCGTTTCGACACGCCGTCATATGAGCAGTTTGCTGACGGACATTTCCTGACGAAGAACATGATGAAGTGGTTCTGGGATAATTACACGACGTCGGAAAAAGATCGTAATAACATTCTGGCATCGCCGTTGCGCGCCAGCACTGAACAGCTGAAGGGGTTACCGCCAACGCTGATTCAGACTGCAGAGCTGGATGTATTACGGGATGAAGGTGAAGCATTCGGTCGTAAGCTGGATGCAGCAGGCGTGCCGGTGACCGTTACACGGTACAATGGCATGATTCATGACTTCGGTTTGCTGAACGCCTTGAGCCAGGAACCGACAGTCAGAACAGCCATTGACCAGGCGGGTGAAGCACTGCGTTCGCATCTGAAATAATCTGATGACAAACCCCGGACTGCATCCTTGTTCGGGGTTTTCAGGCGATCTGTTTGAAGGCATCACTATGAAGGTGCAGGGCAGTGGCAGTAACGTAACTGCAGGTCGGAAGTACAGGAATGAATGACGCAGTATCACAGCGATAAGTGCACTGTTAATCTCTCATTTAACATAATATACATTATACGCTCTTTGGTCAGGTGTCTGTCTTATCCTGTTTTCCACCTTTCCCAGGGAATCTCTGCGGATGCCTGATGATTCTGTCTGACAATGAATCTCTCCGTCTTTTCATCATTCAGGCTGTAATCGATAAACATCTGCGTTGCCGTGTTGCACCTCTCAGCCTGTTCTCTTCTGACACTGTGTTCAGTGGGAAATTTTAATCGGCGCTAATTTCCGGCCAGACGCCTGCATTGCTGCGTTATGCCATCAAACACGCGTTCTGCCAGTTCTGACGGGAACTGATCTGGCAGTTGAGCGCGAACACGCTCGATGACGTCCGGTGCGTCAGAAATTATTTCATCCATCATCATCTCAACCTGCTTTTTACTCAGGCCGGTCTGCTCACCGTGGTTAATCCAGTGCCGTCTTTGTATTCTGTAGAGTTTGTAATAGTTGCTGCTGCCGCGAGCGGCCATCGCCAGTTTGCATTTTTGCCAGGCTATCTGATTATTGCCATTTCCGATGACCGACCATGCCGATAAAACATCATAAAGTGGCGTAAGGCAATAATGCCCCTGAGGCCCTATCGCAATACTGAAATTTTTAGCATGGCCATCTGTGGCCGCCAGTACCCAGAAAATTATCTGTGCTTTAAAGAAATGCAATCTGTCCTGTTCTGCGTGATCTGAATGACTCAGAATCTCCATAATTTCAGAGATACCTGGCCCGCCGTCGGCCTGATATTTGCGTAATGGTGACATCCCCGCAGCCTGACACATATCTTCCTGAGGTAAACGAATGATCCAACGCTGATCACCTGACCATTTGCGGTCAAAACGTTCAACCACCAGGACTTTCTGATCTTCGAATTGAGCGATTTCTGTTCTTGCGACCGGGATGCCGAATTGTTCAAGTAGCAGCGAACAGAGCCATTCGTTTTCCACGGATGTACTCATATCAGCTTTCATATTGCCGACCAGGCCAAGCGGCAACTTGAAAATATGCGTCGTTGGCGTATTCCCTTCAGGCCTGCACCACCGATCGTCATGCCATAATAACGCTGTTTTTTCCTGCGCACCGGCAATGGATAGCCGTAAGTCGCCTGTATCACTCTGTCTGCCGGGTAATGATGCCGCCGTGGTATTTCGCAATGTCATTGCGATCTCTGATTCAGAGAGCGGCCGATATTTTACGCAATATAAATCCGTGGGTTCATCGCCCTCTTTCAGTAACTGTATCGCGCCTACGCAATCTTTTCCCAACTCGGTCAACAGGTCAAAAGGGTCGAGACTTTCTGCCTGATACCGCATTGCCAGACGCCTGCGAATCCCTTCACTATCCGGTAATAAATTATCAAAGTAGTCACGTACCACATTTCCGCGCCAGATTTGATCGCCGGGGGTAAAAGGCAAAGAGAGCGATAACGGTCTTCCTTGCGCGTCGGCACTCCATTCAGGAAGATATTGCAGCGTGTCTTCTCCTTTGCTTTTGTTCCAGAATCCAACCTGAATACCGTTCATCCATATCACTAAACGCTGCTGTCTCCGGCTCATAGCGTCACCATTTCTCCCGTCTCGCAGGTGAATTTTCTAATGTCCCCTTTTCTTCTGTCTGCTTTCCTGCGGATGAGCTTATTCCCGAAGAGAGAGTCATCTCCACGCCCAGCAGTGTGAAGATTTTGAAGAGGCGTTCAATGCTGGCTCTGGCCGGGTTGGCTTCCAGACGCGCATAAGTCTGCTGAGTGACGCCTAATCGTTCAGACAGATCTTTTTGCGTCAGTCCATTTGCTTTGCGAAAACCAATAAGCAAAGGACGCAACTGGCTGAGTGTTTTTATCGGATAGACATTTTTCATCGTGCGCTGACCGCTTTAACAGGTGATACAGCCTGTACGCTGTTTAATCAAAATACACTCTAAAAGCTGTTAAAGCAATATAACAGCTTAAAAGCTGTAATTTGCTAATACAGCCTTCAGGCTGTTAACGTCGGCTTTCCTGTTTTAAATGTGTGCTCCAGGGCCGGGATGCGTGCGCTAACTGTAGAATTTTTGTGCTCCGCAGGCGCTGCTACGTCAATTCTGAATAACTGGCGTGACGTCAGGGCTGCAGAATTTATCACAACGCGTTAAAGTAACCGGCTTTGAGTCTGGAAAACGAGGAAAAATGGAACGCTTATTTGTCTATGGCACGCTCTGTCCGGGCCGGGAGAATGCCCATATTCTTGAAAACATTGGCGGCGAATGGCTGGCCGGCTCGGTAAACGGCACCTTCTATGAGCGTGGCTGGGGTGCAGCGGCTGATTTTCCTGGCATTGTTCTGGATGAACATGGCCCCGCTGTACCAGGATACTTGTTTATCTCTGAGCAGCTGGATGCGCACTGGCCAATGCTGGATGCGTTTGAAGATGGCTATGATCGCGTCGAAGTTCGCGTAACTGCCGGGGATAACCAGTATTACACTGCGTGGATTTATCAGTTACAGCCACAGGTAAACAGCTAATTCTCTCAGCCTGTAATGCGCCAGGCGCACCCTGCTCTTATTGCGAGTTTCAGCCGCTGCGTGATGCGAATTTGACGAATCCTCAAATGACGGCAACAGTGTCAGGCGGGCATGAAAAAGTATGCAACACGCTGATTTTAAATGGGTATAATGTCCGCTTTACTCAGCAATACACCCCAGCGTTTTCCCATCATCCCGGCTCGTTTTACTGTAAGACATGACAAACAGGCACCCTGTCTGACATCTTTTTTAAATTAAGATCTAATGTATGATGTAACTAAAAGGTATTCTCTTTACTACACTTCAATCCCGGTTCGAAACACCACCAGCCAGCCCCTGTTACTCCGGCCAGCGCTGATGGGGAAAAAGTGATACCCGAATATTAAAAAGATGGATTAATGGCGCGACAGCTGCACTCTCCTCGCGGGCAATTTTCTCTATCCGCAACAGTAACAGATCCAGTTCATCCAGCAGATCCTGATGCGGTGATAATTGCAGTGACTTCATTTTGCGTTTCAGATAAAGCGCCAGCTCGTGAAACATCTGACCGCTATCAATCCGATGGCTCTCCAGTACTTCCCTGTATCGTGCGTAAAAGTCATAACAGTTAGCACCCAGCCAGGTTTCGGTAATCAGATACCCACCCACCACGATATCCGGCACAGGATCGAGACGCTTACGCGGCAAAATAATGTTCACCCTGTCGAGCATTCGGGCAATAAATTGTTGCCGTGACAGCAGCGTGGCGGAATTACGTTCCACCATTTTGATAAATCCTAACAGGTCGCGCAGTCCCCGTTGCACCGCTCTTCTGGCAATCCAGGAGGGCCGCTTATTGCGGATCAACGCCGTCAGCACCACAGCAAACATAATCCCCACCATTGAGGAGATGGCCGCGTTCAGCGTGACGATCAGGTTTGGCACATAGTGATGGCTTAAGCCGATAAAGCCGGGGATCTGAATAGCGACACTCAGCCCCACCATATTGGTTGCCGGATTAGCGATCACCAGACTTAGCAGCATCAGGCCAGGCAGCAGACAGATCATCAACGCCTGTAAGGTATTGGCCTGTGGAATCAGGAACGCGATATAAAACAGGCTGACCACCAGTGCAATCACCACCCCTTTCACGAAGAGCTTCATCGGCGTCACCGGGGAATCAACACCCGCGAAAAAAGAACTGATAATCGCCGCCATCAAAGGCGCATTCGCCCCATCAGCCCAGCCGCTGCCAATCCAGAACAGGCTGGAGAGAAAGGTGGCCAGAAAAGCGGTCAGCGCGGACAACCGCAGCAGGCCTTTATCAATATGACGATGTTCCCGGATATTGCGGATCGCCGCCCCATCCCCGTGGCTGTAGAGATCCCCGGCTCGCGCGCTGACATTTTCATAGGCATCGGCAATACGTACAAAGTTAGCCAGCCGCTCCAGCAGACCAATCAGCAGCAGACTCTCTTCAGTTAGCAGACGCCCTGCCCGCCATTCCTCTTCCAGCGTCGCCTGACTGGAGGCAATCGCCTCACGCAGTCCGGCAATATCGTTAATACGGTCATGATGCAGCCACAACAGAAATTCCTGAAACACGTCGGTGACGCACGGCGGAAAACGAATGTTCAGTTCGGCCAGTACGCCCAGCCGTGACTCAATCGCGGTCAGCGTCGGCAGCAGATAGCTCAGATGCTGATACTGCACGCTGACCAGACGGATGACATTACGCGCCGCTTCGCCCTCATAAACACAGTGTGTCAGCAATGTTTCAACATTCAGCGGATAGCCCGCCATCTGAATCAGGATATCTTCCCGCTCCAGCGATTTGTTCTTCGCCATCCCGCTGATCAGTTCATCACAGAGTTTGCGCGCGTTGAGAAACCAGTGATTAACGCTCTGCCCCAGCAGATGGTGCATCGAAACCGGAAATACCAGCCGGTGAACCAGCGTACTGCAGAGGATACCCAGCGTAATCTCCTCAATACGTGAAATGACGGTATTAATAATCGCCGACGGCGTATCCACATCAGGAAAGCCCATTATCGCCGCACTGTAACCCGCCAGCATAAAGACATAACTCTTCGGCGTGCGGTCATGCAGAGAAAGATAAAGGCAAACCGTTACCCACAGCGACACACAAAGACTGAACAATACGGGTGACTGCACGGTTTCAGGATAGATCAGCAGAATGAAGATGCCGCCAAGCAGCGTGCCCATCAGACGAAACAGTGATTTCGAGACGGTCGATGCCGCATAAAGCTGTGACGTGACAAAAACGGTGGTCAGCGCCCAGGCGGGTTTTTCGAAGTTAAGAAAGAGCGCGACAGAGAGTGCGATAAACGCGGCCAGAGAGGTTTTGCAGGCAAACAAAACCGCGTTTTTGGTAAACCATTTCATCGAATGAGAGCAACCAGGAACTTTCTGAGGCGCGTATCCTGACAGATGCGCCTCTGTTTTACTCTCAGTTAAATTTTACAAATTATTACCGGCCTCCTCAGGCCGGGTAATCGTCTACTGACGCACCAGCGCGCGGCGCTTATCCAGTAAAAAAGGGCGTAAATACCCTACCGTATTTGAGAGCAACATCACCTCCTCCGGCAACCGGATCCTCAGCACCTCCGCCAGGTAGGTTTTGCGCTGCGTCATACGCTGCCAGACATCCGGATAAGCGCGCGCCAGCTCATCACGCAATGCCGCATCTGCCAGCCCGACCGTATCCTCAATACTGCAGCCTCCGTAACCCGGCACCGACGGGATGATATCAATCTGCAGCAGCATACCGCTCTTTAGTGTCACGGCAGAGTCGGGATAGACAGGTGAGCTTAACCACTCCTCGTCAGCCACCAGATGCCCCGGATTCAGATGCCAGCCATACTCTGCTTTGGGCAACACGCTCTCAATAAGTGAATAGAGTTCGCCGCCGGTCATACCGATGTGCAGATGTTCCAGCCAGCTGACCACCGCATGATAATAGGGGATCGCCAGACGGGTTAACCAGTCCGAAACGTTACACTGTAACTCAGAAGACCCGCTGACCACATAAGCGGAACGACTTGTCAGCCCGCCTTTATAGCCGGTAGTAAGAGAAAGCTTATCGCCAGTGACGAGCTGTTTATCCGATGGATAAAGCCGGGCATGCGCAAAACGATCGCCGGTTGCCGCAATCGTCATCACCGTATTAGGCTGACCTTCTGCGTTAAGCTGTGCGCCTAACGCCTTCTCCGTGTTGCCTGGCTCTACGCTATCCAGCGCAGCCAGCATGGCGGTTGACGCAAGATTTGCCCCAGCCTCATAAAACGCCACTTCATCGGCGCAATTTACGCAGCGCGCACCGTTATCCGGCGAAATAAACAGCCCGGTCGCGTTAACCAGCAGCGCATCACTGCCCGTCGCCTGCGCCGCTGCAGCGTAAACGAACTGCGGCAAATCACACATTCCTTGTTGCCTGCCGGTAAACAACTTCCAGCCCACCAGCCCGGTGCGTTCTCCCGCGACAATCCCGGCCTCATTTAACAGCTGATCCAGTGGCTGCTCACCGCGCATCGGCTGATTAGGCAACGAAAAGAGCGGCGCATGCAGACAGCGCCCCGGATTGCGGGCAAAAGGCACCAGCTTTAGATTCTCATTACCCATGATATAAGTGAGAGCGCCCTGCTGATTCACCACCAGCAGCGCCTCCTCGAAGCGAGGAATGAATCCCGCCAGATACTCAAAATTGCTGCCGTGCTCTTTGTCGGCATAGATAATCAGCTGTGCAATCTTCTGCTCCTGCATGCGCTGAATAATAGCGGCCAGACGACGATGCAGCGTTTCATCAGACAACACAGGACTGGCGACACCGGGAAACACCGGCGGTGAAGCAATGACTTCCAGGGCATAGCGATTGGCATCCATAACGCACTCCAGTGTCCGCATTGACAGAGTCAGGTTCCCGTTCCCAGGGTAAACCTAATGTTTCTCCTGTAGGGTGCCACCATCACACAACTTACTCGTTGCGAGTTATCAAAAGATGGACATTCCCTTATAACGATTTGCCTGCCTTGTGCAGGCTTTTTTATGGGTGATTCGTCGCAGGAAACATTGTTCGCCGGGACCGGCGACAAAATGGTCAGCGACGCAGGACCCAATAAGAGTGAGCCGATCAGAAGAGTACATAAAGCGATAAGCAGAGCCCGCTTTACGCGGGCTCCTGATATTATTTGATGGGAACGCCGGCATTCTCCAGCGCTTCAGCCTTTTCGGGATACTGCTCTGCCGTGCCGGCATTCATGATCACAGCCCCGCAACGGATGCAGTGATCGCCCTTCACATCGTGCACAACATCATCCGGATTACCGGTATTGAGACTGACATCACGCGTGGCGTAAACAAACGCCTCTCCTTCACATCCCGGACACTTCATACCCATACTCCTTTGTTATGCCTGTCAGATAAGCATAGCTGACCCGCTTTTAACGAGACATGGGCAGACTGGCTTTTCAGCATAGTGCCAGCTCCGTGCCCTCACTCTCCATGCCGTAACCGCTCCAGCATAATCAATGCATGGCTGAAAATGGCGTCGGCGATATGCTGAGGAAAGTCGGGCGGCAACGCATCACGCACCAAAACGATTGCCTGGGGAAGCGCTTTAATGAAGAAGTCAAAGATCTGCTGCAGGCTGTCACGATCAAAACTCACCTGCTTCGCCGTGGCGATAAAATGGCGCGGGTAAATTTTGTCGATCTCCGTCCTCTTCTCCTGAGTGGCACCCAGCCCCATCGCCAGTGTCAGCGTTTGCGTGTTCATGCCGGAACCCGACTGCACCGGGTACGCGGAGATCACATCATAAAAAGGGGTCAGACGGTAACTGCCGCCGCGCTCAATAAACAGTGAGAAATTCCTGGCGTGACCGTCGGTGGCACCAATCAGCCACTGAAATACCTGGAACATCATAAAGCGATAGCGATCTTCAATGGCGTGACGTGATCCCATCAGTATCTGCATGATCTCTGCGATGCCCGGCCCGCCATCCGATTCATATTGGGTTGACGAGGTCAGTCCCAGCGCCTGACAGAAATCCTCCTGTGGCAGGCGAATCAGCCGGGTTTTGTCACGTGACCAGCGGCGATCAAAGCGTTCAACGGCGAGGGCGCGCATCTTTCCGGCCCGGATAATGGTCGCCTGCGGCACATTGATACCGAGTGCGCGGGCCAGCGTCAGACAAAGATACTCATTCTCTACGCTTTCACGCATATCCAGCGTAGCGGTCGGCTGTTTAATCTCACCGACTGGCAGCTTAATGATGTGTGAGGCAGACGTGCCACCGGCAGGAATGCTCCAGCCTTCCTGCGACAGCAGCAGCGCGGTTTTCTCCTGTGCACCCGCAACTGAGAGGCGGAAATCGGGCTCCTCATGCAACATTCCCAGCGGAATATCGTACCTGGCCGACAGTACGCTTTCGAGCCGGGCTTCATCCAGCACCTCATAACGAGCCTGCACGGCAGGCAATGGCCTGTCGGGCGGCAACAGCATGATTGCTCCGACGGTGTCACGTCCCACCTCCTGCAGTAAATCAAAGGGCTCACAGGATTGAGTCTGGTAACGCGCTGCGATTCTCTCACGAATCAGTGGGCTGTCCGGCAGCAGGTTATCGAAGAAGTTAATCACAGCGTGTGATGTGATCGCCTTAACCTGCAATGGCATTGAGAGTGACAGCGGCCGGGAGAGCGGATTACTCAGCCAGCCGGTATCATACTGAAACGCATGGGTGCCGTTTCGCTGTCGTGTCAGTACGCCCACCCGTTCGCCGTTCATCCACGCAATCAGCCTTTGCATTACCACTCATCCTCATCATGCAAATGAGTCGCCGTGACCCCCTCTTTTTCCTGAACGGCCAGACTCACTTCCAGCGCCTGTAACAGCTTAAACAGCGTGGCCAGTGAGGTGCTGTCAGGCGCATTTTCAAAATGAGAAATGGTAGCCTGTTTCAGGCCGACCTTTTTTGCCAGCTCACTCTGCGTCCAGCCATTGCGCTGGCGGATAAACTTGAGCTGGTTTGCCAGCTGTATCGGGCTGTATATCATGGGGTGACTCCTTAAGGATCACAGGCTGTCAGCATAACGCAGATGCATTATCCTTTACAGGGGATAAAAAGAGATTATACCCGCAAAGGGATAATCAGTCATTTATACCCCATAGAGGATAATCGCCCGTATATCCCCTGCAGGGGATAAAAACACGCAAATAGAAGAGGAACAGAATGCGCACATTTACCCTTACCCATCAGGAAAACGATAATGATCGGGACGCGTTGCTGGCAGGATTAGGCGCTTACAACCGGCAGTTTATCAGCCGCGAGAACTGGGGCCCGCTGTCGGTTTATCATAAAGATGCAGAAGACGTGTTGCGCGGTGGAGTCATCGCATCGCGCAAAGGCAACTGGCTCTGCATTGATTTTCTCTGGGTGGACGAAACTGTGCGTGGCAGTGGTCTGGGTCGCGCGCTGATGGAAGCCGCGGAACAGGAGGCGGCTAAGAGGGGATGTCTCTTTGCGCTGGTGGATACCTTCAGCTTTCAGGCTCTGCCGTTTAATCAGAAGCAGGGGTATCAGCAGCAGATGTCCCTGCCCGACTTTCCAGAGAACGGTATGCAGCGTCACTATCTGACGAAAACGCTCAGGGTAACAGACTCACGCTGACCGCCATTAAAGCAGTCAGCGTGACAGGGTCACAAACCCGCAATACGCCGAAGGTCTGCTTCGGCGCCGGGAGCAACGGCCAGAACCTGCGCCCCTTTGATGATGCGGTCGCCTTCGGTATTGAACGGGTGGTACCAGCCGCCCGCCTCTTTCACCAGACAGTAACCCGCCAGGCAATCCCAGGCGTGCATATAGGGTTCGTAATATCCCACAACCCGACCGGCGGCGACCCACGCCAGCATCAGCGCGCCCGAACCAATGCGGATAAAGTTACCGCCCGCCGACAGCAGCGCCGCCACAATCTCGCCAACCTGCTGCGGACTGACATAACTGTTAGCGCCAAAGCCGGTAACATGGTTTTGCAGTGTGCGGGTGGGATCAACCTGCAGACGACGACCGTTCAGCGTCGCGCCCTGCCCCAGTGCCGCCACATAGCACTCCTCATAAGTGGGTGCGAAAATCACACCGATAACCGGCACATCGCCACGCAGCACTGCCACCGAAACGCACCAGCTCGGCATCCCATTGAGAAACGGGCTGGTGCCATCGATCGGATCAACCACCCAGGTGTAGTCAGAGTGTCCCGCCTGCAGCCCCGACTCCTCACCCAGAAAGCCATCATCGGGAAACGCATCCTTTATGCGGCTGGCGATCAACTGCTCTACTTCACGGTCGGCAATTGACACCACATCCTGCAAATCGTACTTGGTCTCTACCACCAGCGTGTCGCGACGGTTAAACCAGCCTAGCGCGGTCGCGCCACCTTCGCGGGCCACAGCCTCCGCTAAAGCCAGTCGCGCCATTATTTCATCATGCGATGCCATGCAAACTCCTCGGGTTAATCAGATTAACGGGCAAT
The DNA here is from genome assembly GCF_014495885.1 of Pantoea sp. MT58. Taxonomy (NCBI): domain Bacteria; kingdom Pseudomonadati; phylum Pseudomonadota; class Gammaproteobacteria; order Enterobacterales; family Erwiniaceae; genus Pantoea; species Pantoea sp. MT58. Next base: position 2,095,024 of record NZ_CP061083.1, on the reverse strand, counting down.
CAGGGCAAGGCCCTGCGGCTTAAAGTTGACGCCTACCAGGGTGGCGAGAGGCAGACGCTGTTCCATCTGCGGATCGATAATGAACAACGCGCCCAGCTCGGTCGCGACTTCATATTCAATATGGTCACCCAGCCAGGTGCTGTGGATCACTTCACCCTGCAACGCGCCCTGGCCATCGCCAGACAACGTAATAAACTGGGGTCTCACCGCCAGCTGGGCACTGCCGGTTTTAGCGCCCGCACCCCGCACCCGAAAGCGCTGGTTACCCAGACGAACCAGTGCGTCATCTGCATCCGCCTGCTCCACTTCACAGGGCAGAATATTGGCTTCCCCCATAAAGTCCGCAATAAAGACCGAGTTGGGCGAATGATAAAGCGTCTCCGGCGCGCCCTGCTGGGCAATATCCCCCTCTTTCATGACAATAATCTTATCGGAGACTGCCAGCGCCTCTTCCTGATCATGGGTGACATAGACCGCCGTAAACCCGAGCCGCTGCTGCAAATCACGGATATCGGTGCGCACCCGACGGCGCAGACGCTCATCAAGGTTCGACAACGGTTCATCGAGCAGCAGCACCTGCGGTTCCAGCACCAGCGCACGCGCTACGGCAATACGCTGCTGCTGTCCGCCAGAAAGTTCAGACGGCAACCGCTCTCCCTGACTCTCTAACCCCACCAGCTTCAGCCCCTCACGCGCCCTGTCCTGCGCTTCGCGTTTGTTCATGCCCGAGGAGAGCAGCCCGTAAAGAATGTTGTCGATAGCGTTCATGTGGGGAAACAGCGCGTATGACTGAAACACCATCGCCACATCCCGTTCGTTAGCGGGCAGATGCGTTACCTCTTTGCCGCCAATCAGAATCCTTCCCGAGGTGGGATGCTCCAGCCCGGCCAGTAGCCGCAGCGTGGTAGTCTTGCCGCAGCCGGACGGCCCGAGCAGCGTCACCAGCGTGCCTGGCTCTACGGTGAGCGACAGATCCGGCACGGCGGTAAAACCAGCAAAACGCTTCGCGACATGTTCAAACACCACCGATCCGGCGTTAATGGTCGTCATAGGGCTCTCTCCTGAGTCAGTGTGGAGGCAGAAGGTGCGGTAACCATCACCGCCGGTTGGGTTGTACGGCGCAGGCGACGTTCGCCCACCAGCAGCTGGAACAGGCCTATGATTAGCAGCATCACGACAATCAATACCGACGAGTAGGCAATGGCGACGCCATACTCACCGTTCTCCACCAGCCCGACGATGTAAGAGGTCGCCATGTTGTACTGGGCGCTGACCAGGAAAATCACCGCGCTGATCGAGGTTATCGCCCGCACAAAGGCATAGACCAGCGCGGCGCTGATCGCCGGTTTCAGCAACGGCAGCACGACTTTGCGCAGCGTCCGAAAACTGTTAGCGCCCAGCGTCAGTGAGGCTTCATCCAGGCTTTTATCCAGCTGGCTCATCGCCGCAATCCCGCCACGCACGCCGACCGGCATATTACGGAAGACAAAGCAGGCGATCAGGATCATCGCGGTACCGGTCATCTCCAGCGGCGGCAGGTTATAGGCCATGACATAACTCACGCCGATGACCGTACCGGGAATGGCAAAGCTCAGCATCAGCATGAATTCAAAGGTCTGACGGCCGGCAAACTTCTGCCGCACAATCAGCCAGGCCGTCAGCAGCCCCACAATGGCCGTGAGCGGCGCAGCGATCAGGGCAATCTCCAGCGTGGTCCAGAAGGAGTTCCAGGCGACGCCGCGCCAGACCAGCTGCCCCTGATTGACGCTGACGCTGAAGGCGCGAATGTAGTGATCCAGCGTCAGGTTGTTATTCAGCCCCCACGACTGTACAAAGCCGCCAATCATGATCATGCCGTAGATCACCAGCGTGAAGAGTCCCCACGGGATGACCATGCCATAGACGCTGTAGCGCACCGGACGCGGCAGCATCACGTGACGGCCACCGTCGCCTTTGCCGGTGACGGTGGCAAAGCTTTTTCCGGCGAGCCAGACGCGCTGCACCAGAAATGCAGTCAGCGTAAAGCCCAGCAGGATCATCGCCAGCACCGCCGCGCGGCTCGGGTCGTTCTGTGCGCCGACCACAGAGAAGAAGATTTCGGTGGAGAGCACGCCATGACTGCCACCCAGCACCATCGGGTTACCGAAATCGGCCATGCTTTCGATAAAGCTGATCAGGAAGGCGTTGGCCAGACCGGGCGCCATCAGCGGCAGCGAGATGCGGGAGAAGGTGCGCCAGCGACTGGCGCGCAGCGTCTGAGAGGCCTCTTCCAGTGACGGACTGACACCCTCGACCACGCCAATCAGCACCAGGAAAGCGATAGGGGTAAACGACAGCACCTGCGCAATCCAGATGCCGGTCAGGCCATAGAGCCAGCGGCCCGGTTCGATGCCGAACAGCGTTGCCAGTGATTCTGTTACGACACCGGAGCGGCCAAACAGCAGGATAAGCGCCAGTCCGATAACAAACGGTGGCGTGATAATCGGCAGAATGGTCAGCATCCGCAGCGCTTTCTTGCACGGCAGCGACGTGCGCGTAGCCGCCAGCGCAAACGCCAGCCCCAGCAGCGTCGAACCGCTGGCGGTCATCAGCGCCAGTCCCAGCGTGCGCCAGGCCGTGCCGCAGGTGCCACCGGTGAAACAGGAGAGACTCCAGATCGCAGGGTCCTGCATATTGGCAATCAGCCCATCCGGTTTGAAGCTGCCATCAATATCCTGCACCGAGGCGACAAACAGGCTCAGCACCGGATAGAGCACAAAGGTGGTCACCAGCGCCACCAGCAGTACAATCGACGCCACGACAAAGGCATCACCTTTCAGCACACCCCGCTCCGCCAGGGCAAATGCGAAGATCAGCAAAAACACGGTCAGCAGCAGCAACGCGCCCGCGCCCATTGCTGGCTGGCCCAATGCCTGCGGACCCGCGATATGTTCCAGCCACAGCCAGTTCCAGCCACTGAAACCAATGGCATGCCCTTCCAGCACCAGAAACAGGATGCCCGTGACGCTGAACAGCAGCAGGAGCGTGCTACGCGTGCGGCCCGGCGGCAGAAAGACGCTGGCCGCAGAGAGCAGCCACAGCGCGACAGCAATACTCAGCCAGCTGCGTAACGCGAGCTGCCCCAGCGCCGGTGCACTGTTCTCATCGGTCCATAAGCTGAACAGCCACTCCCCGCTGAAGAAGCCCTGCTCCAGGCTGTACCAGGGCAGCAGCGTCAGCGCGACGGCGCCCGCCAGCAGCGCCGCGGTTAAGCGACGATTGTGCGCATTCATAAATTACCTCGATCAGGAAGCGGGCATCAGGCTTACGCCACCGCGGTCTGGCAACGGCCCGGCTCAGGCGGCCGGGACAACCCCACTGTTATTGCGCGCTGGCACCAATCTCTTTATCCCAGCGGCCCAGCAGCGCTTTACGTTTTGCCGAATCGCCATAGGTTTTGAAGTCATAATCGATCAGTTTGATGTTCTCGAAACGCGGCGCATATTCAGAGATCTCCGCCTGACGGTTGGAAGGGAGCTGGAACGATTTCGCCTCTTTCATGTGTGATTGCGCCTCAGCGCTCAGCGCCCAGTCATACCAGACTTTGGCATTTGCCAGATTTCGTGCTCCTTTGATGATCGACATTGAACCAATCTCATAGCCAGTGCCTTCACAGGGCGCGACGGGCTTAATCGGGAAGCCATCCACTTCCATCGCTACGGCATCGTGCATAAAGACAATCCCGAGGGTGGTTTCACCGCGCGCAGCGGCTTTGACCGGCGCAGAGCCGGACTTGGTGTATTGCGAGATGTTGGCGTTAAGCTTCTTCAGATAATCGAAGGCTTTGTCTTCACCCATAATCTGCACCAGCGTCGCCAGGGTGTTATAGGCCGTGCCGGAGGAGTTGGGATTGGCGATCTGAATCTCACCTTTAAAACCCGGGTCGAGCAGGTCAGCCCAGCAGGCCGGGACCTTCAGCTTTTTCTCCGCCAGCAGCTTCGTGTTATAGCCCCAGCCCAGCGCACCGGCGTAGACGCCCACGGTGCGATAACCGGAGATTTCCGCCACTTTTTGTGACCAGGGTTGTTGCTGATCGAGCAAAGGGGATTTATAGGCCTGGGTTAAGCCCTCTTCGGCAGCCTGCATGTGCGGATCCCCGGTGCCGGCCCACCAGATATCGGTACGGGGATTGCGTGCTTCACTGCGGATACGGGCATAGGCTTCACCGGCAGAGAGCCGCACCATGCTGAGTTTGATATCAGGATGGCTCTGGCTGAACAGCGTGGTCATCTGTTCACACACCACCACATCCGCTGAGCAGATCATGTTAAGGCCGGCCGCCGAGGCAGCAAACGGCATCATAGGGCAGACAATGACAGCAGCGAGCAGAGAGGAATAACGCATGATGTTCTCCTGGGGCTGGATGACGCAGGTGCGCCAGCTATTGCACATGTGTGCAAACGTATGCGCAAAGTAGTACGGCGAGCTGTTGACACTGTCAATTCGGTTGTTACGCAATTGTCAGGCGCTGTCACAAATTTGAAACACTTTACGTGCAGCCATGTTTTGCACAGCCTTGCAATTTCAGGCAGACTCAATGCAGACAACGGTGGGACGGGGAAATAAGATGCAGCAGCTTAAAGCGGTGGTAAGCGCACAGGATGTCGCAGACCGGGCGGGCGTTTCCCGTTCAGCGGTCTCCCGCACCTTTACGCCAGGTGCCAGCGTGTCGGAGGCCACCCGTCAGCGGGTGATGAAAGCGGCAGAAGAGCTGGGCTATCACGTCAACCATCTGGCACGGGGTCTGGTTCGCAACCGCAGCGGCATTGTCTGTTTAATTGCCTCCGAAGTGGATACGCCCTACCGTGCCAGCCTGGTGCGCTGGATGACCCAGTACCTGCAGGAAGCGGGAAAAGTGGCGATGCTGATTAACACCGACCGCTCGGATGCGCGCGTTTCCGCCGCGCTGCAACAGGCGATTAATTTTCGCGCCGACGCCTCCATTATTCTTTCAGGTATGCCTGACAGCGGCATTACCCGCCTCTGCTACAAACATGGACAGCACCTGGTGCTGATTAATCGCGATGAGTCTTTGCCCGGTACGCTCAATATTAATCTCGACTCCGGCCCGGCAGCGGAAATGGCGGTCAACGCATTTGTGCGGGCGGGCTGCAACCGCATCGCTTTCGTGAATTCGCTGGCGGGAACACCCAGCCTGCTGAAGCGCGAAGCCGATTTTCTGGCCGCGGCGCAGAAAGCGGGCGTCGCGGTTCAGGTCGAGCGGTTCGGCTCCACCTCCTATGAAAGCGGACAGATTCTGGCTCAGCGTCTGCTGACCCGAAAAGTTCGCCCTGACGCGGTTTACTGCGCCACCGACCTGCTCGCCTGTGGCTTTATGGATGAAGCGCGTCACCGCTTTGCGCTGCGTATTCCGGAGGATCTCTGCATCATGGGGCACGACAATATTCCGCAATCAGGCTGGTCCTCTTACAACCTCACCACCTTCGCGCAGCCGGTGGAGCAGTTCGCCCGCGATGCGATTGCCTGGCTGGTGGAGACGGAAGCGCAACCGGAGACACTGATGCCGAAGAATGAACAGCAGCAGGAGCGCAGAATATACCCGGTGGATGTCGTCTGGCGGGGTTCAGTACGCGGCGGATAACCGCCTTTTTTTATTTTCTGCCGATGCGCTTTATTCGCTGTAATAATGACCAAAACCCGCCACGCTTCGTTTTAAATATCCCCTTCCCGCGCAGAAAAATAATCGGAGGCTCCGGCACAGTTTTCTGATTTCATGACTACGCTTTATCAGCATTATTAATTTCTTCTGGTTTTACCTGCTCAATGAATCAGCAGTCAGATGTGACAAATATCACATTTGTGCCAGGCTTAATGTCTCAGATAACGTTGTTCAAGGAGCATACAATGGCGACACCCACTAACAAGACGCTCGATCTGGATCAATTCCCTAAACCTCCTTTTGAGGATCAGCCACAACAGGCACCAGGCCTGGCCAGCAAAATGATCCCGGTTCCCGATCACGGTGAAACCAGCTATCGCGGCACAGGCAGACTGACTGGCCGTAAGGCGCTTATCACCGGTGGTGACTCCGGCATTGGCCGCGCGGTAGCTATCGCTTATGCCCGCGAAGGCGCAGACGTAGTGATCAATTACCTGCCTGAAGAACAGCCCGACGCTGATGAAGTGGTTAAATTAATCGAAGCGGAAGGCCGTAAAGTTTTCGCTATTCCGGGCGATATTCGTTCTGAAGAATTTTGTCAGCAATTGGTTAAAGACGCAGCCGATAAATTAGGCGGTCTGGATATTCTGGTGAATAACGCCGGTCGTCAGCAATTTAATGAGTCCATCCGTACCCTGAGTACGGAAGATTTTGATGCGACGTTTAAAACTAACGTGTATGCCATGTTCTGGATCACCAAAGCGGCGCTGGAATATCTGCCACGCGGTGCATCCATTATTAATACTTCTTCGGTTCAGGCGTTTAAACCCAGCGATATTCTGCTGGATTATGCGCAGACCAAAGCCTGCATTGTCGCCTTTACGAAATCACTGGCTAAACAGCTGGGTGGCGAGGGTATCCGGGTCAATGCTGTTGCCCCAGGTCCTTACTGGACGCCGCTGCAGTCCAGCGGTGGACAGCCAATGGAGAAAGTGAAACAGTTTGGCGCCGATTCACCGATGGGTCGCCCGGGCCAGCCGGTTGAAATCGCCCCGCTCTATGTCACGCTGGCCTCAACCGAAAGCAGCTACTCTTCCGGTCAGGTCTGGTGCTCTGATGGCGGTACCGGCACGCTGTAACAATATCCCGATGGCCGCGTTATGCGGCCATTTTTTTGTCCCGCTTTCTTTCGTTTCGTTACCCAGCCGCCACGGAGGCAACCGAATGGCATTGGTGTGCCTGTTCAGATTGCGCGAGGTGACCGGGAAAGCCTGTTAGCGCCCTACTGCAGCCGGAAGCGCGGATCGAAGAAAAACGGCTCCACCACCACCTTGCTGACGATGCCGGCCGCCGCCGGATGACGGGGATTGAACAACGCATTCCACTCACCGGTCAGCGTGCTGGGCACCTTGAGCACCAGGCCGTTGTCCGGGCTGGCGAGCCAGTCGTCTCCAATCTGCCGTGTAGAGGCGGGTGCAGGATCGGTCTGCCAGTCGTCGGGCAATGCCGACAGCGAGAGCTCGGTGATCAGAGCCTCTGGCACACTAATCGCCAGCATAGCGTAGTCATGCGCCAGATCCTGAATGGTGAGATGCACTAAGGCCTCCAGCACACACAGCGACCGGCTCGATCCCATATAAACACAAACCGTGCCCACAGAGTTCCAGCGCCCGCCATAAGTACGGGCACCAAACCCATCAAAAGCGGTCATTGCATATTCACGCTTCACCAGACGGTAAAAAGGCACCGCCATCAGGTAATCACGCCATGCTCAAGCTGACCAATCAGGTTAATGACCGCTTCTGCACCCGCTACCGTGGTGGTCATTTCCGCCGGTTTTTTACCTCCCAGCGCTTTAGCCGGCGTTTCCAGCCACTGCACCAGGCGCTGCCTGTCGTCGCGGAACAGTTTACTGGCGGCAGAGAGAACACGAATCAGCATGTAGATGCGTCCGCTCTGGTCGGGCGAAAAGGTCTGATCGGGATCTTTCACTTTGCGGTTATAGGTGGTGCGGTCAATGCCCGCCAGACGGCATAGCCAGCCTTCGTCAAAGGTGGACAATGACGCCGTGCGTTTCAGCACGCCGCTGCTGAACCCCACTGCAATTCGCTGGTGCGCATCGGGCAGCGTATCCGGCAGGTTCAGTGCATGCAGCAACGACGTATCGCGACGATGCTGAGCGGGTGTATAGATGGCGATGGACATAGCAGCCCTCCTGTTCATTTGATTTTTATTTTAGCTCAAATGAACAGGAGGTGCCAGCCTTACCCCGTCGCAGAGTAAGCAGATAGGTATTAAGGCGTGCCCTGATGTAACGCCTGCAGAATCTGCCAGGCGGCCTTTATGCGCAGCGGATTGGGGTAATTTTTGTTGGCGAGCATCACGATGCCGCTGTTCTGCTCAGGGATAAACGCGATATAAGCACCGAATCCATTGGTGGCACCGGTCTTATGCACCCAACTGGCGTTCAGTGAAGGCCCGACCGGATTTAGCAGGGTCGCTGGCCGCGGTTGTAACGCAACACCATTGTCACTGTCGCTGATGATGGTGTCGGCAGTGGCAGGCAAATCATAGATCTCCCAGCCCAGTCCCTGCCAGAAACTGCCGATTTTGAAATAGCGCGACTGTGCGGTGCGGATAGCATTACGCAACACAGTGTTGCCCGAGGAGAGGCGATTAGGATCGACGTTGGCCTGCATAAAGGTCAGCATGTCACGCGCGGTGGATTTAACGCCGTACGCTTCGGCATCCAGCATGCCGGGGGAAACCCGAACCGGCTGACCCTTTTTATAGCCCCACGCGTAGTCCAGCATCATTGAGGGCGGCACGGTGATATAAGTGCGCGTCAGCCGCAGCGGCTGAAACACATTGCGCGCCATCGCCTGCTCATAATCCCCCTTCACCATCAGCGAGCCAAACAGACCGATACTGGCGTTAGAGTACTGACGAAGCGTGCCTGGTGATGCTTTTGGCTGCCATTCCTGATAAAAGCGCAGCAGTGAGGCCTGATCGGTAACCTCATCCGGCAGCTGTAAAGGTAAGCCACCGGCGGTATAGGTCGCCAGGTGCAGCATCCTCACCGGACGCCATTGTTCACCGGTCAGCTGCGGCCAGTATTTCTGTACGGGATCATTGAGGCGAATGTCACCGTTGCGGATCAGGATACCTGCCAGCGTACCGGTAAACGTTTTGCTCACCGAACCCAGCTCAAACAGCGTATTTTCCGTCACCTGGCGGCCTGATGCGAGATCGGCCACGCCGAGGTTCACAAACTGCGCCCGGCCCTTGTAAAGCACCGCCACCGACATGCCCGGGATCGCCTGCTGCTCCATCAGCGGTTCGATCGCGGCTTTAACCAGAGAAGTGACCTGCTGTGAAGAGAGATCGGCGGCAACACAGCTGGCAGAAAGAGACAGTAAAGCAAAATAAAACACAGACTTTTTCATTGGCAATTAAAGGCTTCTTCACTGAAATGAATTATTTACACTGGCTGGCACACGCCTGTACGCACATCTGCGCCTCTGAACTGCAGGCACCGTTTTCACGGGTGTTGCAGTGTGACTGTTCGACGTAGCAGTTGGTCTGACAGGCGGAGACATCACAGCGGGCTGCCGCAGGGGTCAGCTGAACCAGAGGCGCGCGGGCCGGAAAAACCGGTGCGGGCTGAGCGAAGGCGCTGCTGCCCAGTAATCCGGACAGCAGCAGAGTGAGGATAATTTTCATAAGAGTTCTCCAGTGGGACGCTGCGCTAAGTATGGCTAGTCTGGCGCGCGCCGTCAGAGAAATCTAATCAAATTGAGACACCAGGAGGATGTTAAGTGGCATTCACTACGCCACGACGGTAAATATCGTTGAGCCGGGCAATGTAGCGCCCGGTATCATGCTGCTCTTTGATGCGCAGAATCGCCGCCTCGCCTTTCTCCTGCAGCATCTCAGGCCGTTCGATGATGGCGAGCAGCGTGGATTTAAGCCCTTCCACCAGGGACTGTCGCAGCTGCGTTTTCTGCTCTGTTGACGTAATGCTGTATTCACGGTCCGCGTTCAGCGGACTCGCCAGCACCCAGCCCGCGCTATCCGGGTTAATTTCTGGCAATGCACGCACGTTGCTGGTGATCACCGGGCAGCCATTAGCCTGCATTTCCAGTACAGAAAACCCGTAGGTTTCCTGCCAGGTCGGTAACAGGCCGGCATCGCTCTGGCGGAACAGCTGCATTAGCGCACTGTTTTCCATCTGAGTATGATGCGTAAAGCAGCGATGGCGTTTGATGCGATTCTCAATGTCGCGGTAAAAAGCCTCGTCATCCTGGAACTGGCGGTGAGCAACGTTGCGGCGCTTAGCGAGATCACCAATCAGCTGCACATCCAGCTGCGACGCATCCAGCCGCTTCTCTTCAATCAGCTCACTGATAGCCAGCACCACTTCGGCTCCGCCTTTGCGGTAGAACTCGTTACCGGCAAAAATCAGCCTGAGCGTACCTGACTGGCGTGGCGCTTTTTGCTGAACAAACAGCGTCTGTGGCGGATGCAGCACCACGGTTTTACGCTGAATCTGCCGGGCGACATCCGCTTTGAACAGCTTCATCTGAATGTTCAGCGTGGCGTCGGAAATGGCAATCAGCCCCAGGCAATTGTCTTTTAACAGATAGGGGATCAGGCGTTGCAGCTCAGGGTTATCCTGCTTGGCTACGCCAGCCACCGGCAGCACGCGCGGCAGCTCAGTCTCAAATGAGGCGACCCACTTCTGTCGGGTAATCGCAACCTCATTAAACAGATGCAGGATGTCAGCCCGCGCTGCCCCTGAAAAAGGCACAGGCTGAAAGACAAAGGTTTTGTTTTTCTTGAGCAATCGGGTTCGTAACGGGTTGATAAAATAGAAAAGATTGCTCTTTTTCAGATTGATGTACTGGTTTTCCGGATTAACTAAAATATTACGTTGCTCCGGATACTGGTTATTCGTGATTCCAACTTTCATGGTCGTTTTCCAGAGTCCTTTATGTCCAGAGTGATCTATATCACGCGATCGTGCCAGATGCGTTTGAGCAATATCCTAAAAGACCGTTTCGCCTCGAAATAATTAACTTTACTAATCATTAAAAGCCATAACCGGAAGGCCTTCGTCGTGCCTGCGCGCCTGTACTGAACAAGGCTTTCTGATAACGTCACAGCGCATTATTGTCCGATAAAGAGGCAAAGCCACGGAAAAGGGTGTGCTGTGTGTCATGAGAATATGACGCTGCCCGGGCGGGCTGATTTCAGGGAAGCGGGTGATTTAGTTTATAATTTTTAAACAAATTAAAACGGGTATAAGGCTAAGCCGCCGACAATGCACGCTGAAGGATAAATGGCTCTGAAACTGACCGACTGCATCTGATGAATGATGAAACAATCGATGCAGAAAAAATGATCACTGCACCCTTTTGATTCGACCCTTTGCCACATTTAAGTGCATGAGGTCAGCAATCAGACGACGCAGCCACCTCAGAGATTATATGTCAACGTACTGATTAACCTGTTTTTTCTACTCACTCTCCCTGTAGGCCTCCCTCTGGTACAAAAGTTGCAGGAAAAGTCTATGCAGACAGGAGAGCATTATGAAAGCAATCGTGATTGGTGGCGGTATTGGCGGAATGAGCAGCGCCATTGCGCTGGAGAAAGCCGGAATTGACGTGGAAGTTTACGAAGCGGTGCAGGAAATGAAGCCTGTCGGCGCGGCGATTTCCATCTGGCCCAACGGCGTTAAATGCCTGAATGCGCTGGGAATGAAAGCCGCGCTTCGTGAGCTGGGCGGTAACATGGCCTTTATGGCTTATCACGACGGCGCGACCGGCGTCCCCCTGACCCGCTTCAGCATGGCGCCGCTGGTTCAACAGGTTGGCGAATACCCTTATCCGGTGGCGCGTGCAGAGCTGCAGGCGATGCTGATTGATACCTTTGGCCGTGAACGGGTGCAGTTTGGTAAGCGGGTGATCCAGGTTGAACAGACCGCAGACGGGGTGATCGCCACCTTTTCTGATAACAGTCAGGCCACCGGCGATTTTCTGATTGCTGCCGATGGCACCCATTCGGTGATTCGTGAATATGTGCTGGAAGAGAAGCTGGAGCGCCGTTACGCCGGTTATGTTAACTGGAATGGGCTGGTCACCATTGACGAGCGGATTGCACCCGCCGATCAGTGGACTACCTTTGTCGGTGACGGCAAACGCGTTTCGCTGATGCCGGTCAGCGGTAATCGCTTCTACTTCTTCTTTGATGTGCCGCTGCCGAAAGGTCTGCCGCAGGATCGCAGCACCGTGAAAGCCGATTTAACCGGCTACTTCCAGGGCTGGGCGGAGTCGGTACAGCAGCTGATCGCGGCGATTAATCCCGACACCACCAACCGGGTTGAGATCCACGACATTGAACCCTTTAGTCGCTTTGTGAAAGGACGCGTTGCTCTGCTGGGTGATGCAGCCCACAGCACCACCCCCGATATTGGTCAGGGCGGCTGCGCGGCGATGGAAGATGCTGTGGTGCTGGCGTCGACGCTGGCCTCACATTCGCTGGGCATCGAAGATGCGCTGCTACGCTATCAGGCGCGCCGCGTTGAGCGGGTCAAAGATCTGGTGCTGAAAGCGCGCAAACGCTGTGATGTCACCCATGCTCGCGACCCGGCGGTCACGGCGGAGTGGTATCAGTCACTGAAAAACGAAACCGGTGAGCGGGTGCTGGCCGGAATGTGCGAAACCATTGAAGGTGGCCCGCTGGGCTAGCCCCAATAACAAAAGGGCTGTCATGGTGACAGCCCTTTTCATTATGAATCCGCCAGACCGCGATTTTTCAGCATCGGCTCAAGCTGTGGGGCCGCGCCCCGCCAGCTTTCATACAGCGTTTTAAGATCGCTGCTGTTCCCACGTGACAGAATTTTCTGTCGGAAGATATCGCCGTTCTCACGCGTCAATCCGCCATGCTCCGCAAACCACTGATAGCCATCGTCGGCGAGCATCTGCGTCCAGATATAGGCGTAATACCCTGCGGCATAACCGCCGCCCCAGATGTGCTGGAAATAGCTGGAACGATAGCGCGGCGGCACCGCTGTCAGCGCCATATTGTCGCTCTGCAACGCCTGCTGCTCGAATCCCTCCACGCTTTGCGGCGCGGCATCACGGTTAAGGCTATGCCAGTGCAGATCCAGCAGCGCGGCAGCCAGCAACTCGCTCATCTCATAACCTTTGTTGAACGTTGCGGCCCGGACAATCTTTTCATGCAGCTCAGCGGGCATCAGCTCATGCGTCTGATAGTGGCGAGCGTAGTTGCGGAACACCGTCGGCTCGCTGGCCCAGTGCTCATTGATCTGCGAAGGAAACTCGACAAAATCGCGCGGGGTCTCCGTGCCTGACAGGCTCGGATAGCGCTGGCTGGCAAACAGGCCGTGCAGCGTGTGGCCGAATTCATGAAACATCGTAATGACGTCGTCCCAGCTCAGCAGCGCCGGTTCACCGGCGGGCGGTTTGGTGTAGTTACAGACGTTATAGATCACTGGTTTGGTGTCGAGCAGCGTCGACTGGTTGACGAAGTTGCTCATCCAGGCACCGCCGCCTTTGCTGTCACGCTTAAAGAAGTCGGTATAGAACAACGCCAGCGGCGTCTCGTCCGCATCGAAAATTTCATAGACCTGCACGTCAGGATGATAAACCGGCAGATCCTGTCGCGGGGTAAAACGGATGCCATAGAGCTGTGTCGCCGCCCAGAACACCCCGTTCTGCAGCACCGAGTTAAGCTCAAAGTAGGGCTTAATCTGGCTCTCATCGAGGTCATAGCGTGCGCGCCGCACCTGTTCAGCATAAAAACGCCAGTCCCAGGCCTGCAGGGTAAAGCCGCCCTGCTGCTTATCGATAGTCTGCTGGATAGCCGCGGCTTCGCGTTCGGCACGGGCGCGCGCAGCGGGCACGATGTTGTGCATAAAGGCCAGCGCTGCTTTGGGGGTTTTGGCCATCTGATCCTGCAGTTTCCACTCCGCATAGCTGGCAAATCCCAGCAGCCGGGCCTGCTCCGCCCTGACCTGCGCCAGCCTTAACACCAGCTCGCGGGTGTCGTTTTCATCCCCTTTTTCCGTGCGCGTCACGCCCGCCTTAAACAGCGCTTCACGGGTTGCGCGATCGGCGAGACTCTGCAGCGCCGGTTGCTGCGTGGTGTTCTGCAGCACCAGCAACCCGCTTTTTTCCAGCCCGCGCGCCTGCGCTTCCGCCTGTGCTACGGCCAGATCGGCCGGCGACAGACCCGCCAGCTGCTGCAAATCATTGACGACAAGTCCACCCGCTTTGGTGGCAGCCAGCAGTCTGTTGGTGAAGCGCGTACCGAGGCGTGCGGCCTCCTGATTCAGCGCTTTAAGCTGCTGTTTTTGCGCCTCAGGCAGATTGGCCCCCGCCAGCTGGAAGCGCTGCCAGATCACTTCAACCAGACGTTTTGATTCAGCATCCAGTTTAGCGCGCTGCAGATAGACCGCGTCGAGCCGTGAAAACAGCGGCCGGTTCAGCATGATGTCATCGTTGAGCGCGGTAAGCTGGGGCGCTATCTCCTCATCCACCTGCTGCAGATACGGGCTGGTATGGGCCGAGGTCATGGCACCAAAGACCAGATTGACCCGGTTAAGCAGCTGTCCGCTCTTCTCCAGTGCTTCAAAGGTGTTAAGAAAGGTGGGCGCTTCGCTATTCAGGGCGATCGCCTCGATCTCCTGACGCTTCTCTTCGATGCCCGCCTGCAGCGCAGGCAGGAAATCCTGCTCCTCTATCTGGTCAAAAGGCGGAGCATGATAAGGCAGTGTGCTGACGCTAAAGAAGGGATTCTGACGGGCGTTCATGGTTCGCTCCTGATGGGGCATCGCAAAGTCTTATCCTGACAGGTTGCCGCGCAGGCCACAACTCAGGTGATATGTTGCTGATAAACGCAGATAATTTCACCGGCAATCGCCACCGCAATCTCGGCGGGTAGCTTGCCTTTAACATCCGGCAGACCAATCGGGCAGCGCAGGCGCGCCAGTGATTCGCTCTGAACGCCCCTGCCTGCCAGCCGGTAGCGAAAACGCTGGTTTTTCGTCGACGAACCGATTAATCCGGCATAGCGGAAATCCCCGCGTTTCAGCACCGCTTCACACAGTTCAAAGTCCAGCGGATGATGGTGGGTCATGATAATAAAGTAGCTGCCCGCAGGCGCCTGCGCCACGCAATCGAGCGGATCATCGGGCTGCCAGGTCACTACGCCCGCAGGGACGCTGGAAAATTGCGCCGGACGGCTGTCAATCCAGTTTATGTGACAGGGTAACGTCGCCAGCAGGTTAACCAGTGCCTGTCCGACATGACCTGCACCAAACAGAAATATCTCCGGCTGCGCCTGCAGCAGCGGCTCAAACAAAATCTTCGTTTTGCCACCACAGCATTGTCCAAGCCGCGCGCCGAGGCTGAAATCATCGGTATGGGGCGCGGTCGCCCCATCCTGCAGCATCGCCCTGGCCTGGGCGATACACGCAAATTCCAGATGACCGCCACCGATGGTGAGAAAGCTCTCCTGCTGTGTGACGACCATTTTGCTGCCGCTGTCACGGGGCACCGAACCGTGCTCGCTAAGCACGGTAATCAGCACGCAGCTTTGCCGTTTTTCACGCAACTGGTGAAGCACGCCTATCCAGTCATGATAGATCATCAATGGCTCCCGACAGACGCTGCACGCCCCAGAAGATGCGCTCCGGTGTAGCGGGCGCATCCAGCAACGGATGCTGGCGGTAATCCGCCACGCTGGCGACCGCATCCTGCAGCGCACACCAGGCAGCTATCCCTAACATAAACGGCGGTTCGCCAACGGCCTTGGAGTGGAAGACTGTGTCTTTCGGGTTTTTGCGGTTCTCCACCAGTGTGACCCGCAGATCCGCCGGCACGTCACTGATGGCGGGAATTTTATAGCTCGCGGGACCGTCGGTCAGCAGCTGACCTTTGTCATTCCACACCAGCTCTTCGCAGGTGAGCCAGCCGACACCCTGGACAAAGCCTCCTTCGACCTGACCGATGTCGATGGCCGGGTTCAGCGAGGCACCAACGTCATGCAGGATGTCGGCGCGCAGCAGGCGGGATTCGCCGGTTAAGGTGTCGATGACGACCTCGCAGCAGGCCGCGCCATAGGCGTAGTAATAGAATGGCGTGCCGCGCCCGGCAACGCGGTCGTAATGAATGCCTGGTACGCGATAGTAGCCGGTGGCAGAGAGCGGCACCTGATTCAGCCACGCCAGTTTCGCCACCTCAGCGAAGGTGTAATGTTTTTCTCCGGCACGTACCACGCCATTGCGGAAGCTCACCGCCGCAGCGTCGCACTGATGCAGTTCGCAGAGCATGGCGGTCATGCGATCGCGCAGGATTTCAGCCGCATTCTGCGCCGCCTTACCGTTGAGGTCAGCACCGCTGGAGGCCGCTGTTGGCGAGGTATTGGGCACTTTACCGGTGTCGGTGGGGGTAATCTGGATTTTATCGGTCTCTATCTGCAGTACTTCGGCGACAATCTGGATCACCTTGGTGTTCAGGCCCTGGCCCATCTCGGTGCCGCCATGATTCAGCTGCACCGTGCCATCGGTGTAAATCAGGATCAGCGCGCCCGCCTGATTAAGGAAGCTGGAGGTAAATGAGATGCCAAATTTTACCGGCGTCAGCGCCAGACCGCGTTTCAGCAGCGAACTGCGGGCGTTAAACGCCGTGATTTCCGCGCGACGCGCCTGATAGTCGCTGCTCTGCTCCAGCTGTTCGGTAATCTCATCCAGCAGATTGTCCTCGACCTGCTGGTGGTAATGGGTGATGTTGCGATCCTGCTTGCCATAATAGTTACGCTTGCGCAGCGCCAGCGGATCCAGCCCACGGTGGCGGGCGATGTGATCCATGATCTGTTCAATCGCCACCATACCCTGCGGTCCGCCAAAGCCGCGATAGGCGGTGTTGGAGGCGGTATTCGTGCGGCAGCGATAGCCCGTGACCAACGCATCGCCGAGGTAATACGCATTATCGGCGTGGAACATGGCGCGATCGACAATAGATCCGCTCAGATCCAGCGAGTAACCGCAGTTACCGGCCAGATCGATTTTGATGCCACACAGCCGGCCATCCTCCTCAACGCCTGCCTCGTAACGCACAAAGAAAGGATGGCGCTTGCCGGTCACGCGCATGTCGTCGCGGCGTGAGAGTCGCATCTTTGCCGCCCGCCCCGTCTGACGGGCTACGATGGCGCAGAGACAGGCGACACCGGCGGCCTGCGTCTCTTTGCCACCAAAGCCGCCGCCCATACGGCGCATATCTATCGTCACCTTATTCAGGCTGATGCCCATGACTTCCGCCACCAGCTTCTGCACTTCCGTGGGGTTTTGAGTGGAAGAAAAGACCTGCAGCTGCTGATCTTCACCAGGGATGACCATTGCCGTCTGGGTTTCCAGATAGAAATGCTCCTGGCCGCCAATATGAAACGACCCGCTGACCCGATGCGGCGCACGCGCCAGCGCCGCGTCCACATCACCGCGCTGGTGGATGTGCGGTTCCTGTACAAAGCTGCCCTGCGCCAGGGCCTGCTCCACATCCAGCAGCGGTTCCAGCACCTCATATTCGATCACCGCTGCGGCCGCGCCAAGACGTGCAGCGTCAGGGGAGTCCGCCGCGACGGCAATCACGATCTGCCCCAGGTACTCGACTTTGTCATGCGCCAGCAGCGGATCGCCCGGCTCCAGCGGCCCGACATCATTGATGCCCGGCACATCCTGCCAGGTTAATACGCTGACGACACCCGGCACGGCATAACAGGGCTGCACATCAATATTCACGATGCGCGCATGCGCGTGTTCACTCAGACGCGGGCAGAGATGCAGTAAACCCGGCAACTCCGGTTTATCGTCGATAAAATGCGCCTCGCCAGAGACATGTTTCTCCGCGCTTTCATGGCGGTTACTCCGGCCTACGCCGCTCTGTAAATCGGCGGCATACTGGGCCTTGATGACCTCTTCGTTGAGTTCCGGGCGGTTATGAGACATAGCGAGAGACCTCAAGGCAGGTGATTTCGCCGTTATGGCGATGCCAGTAGCGACGAAGCAGGTTACGGGCGACCTGCAGACGGTAGTCACTGCTGGCGCGAAAATCGGAAAGCGGCTGGAAATCAGACGCAAGCGCGGTAGCGGCACGTGACACCGTCACGGCATTCAGTGGCTGACCCATAAGCGCCTGTTCACAGTGGTGGGCGCGTTTTGGCGTCGCCGCCATACCGCCAAAGGCGATGCGGGCACCACTCACCACGCCCTGTTCGATTTGCAGGTTAAAGGCAGCGAAGACGGCGGAGATATCATCATCCAGCCGTTTGGAGACTTTCCAGGCGACAAAATCAGGTGACACCGTCACCTTATCAATGCGAATTGCGCGGATAAACTCCCCTTTTTCCAGCTGTGTCTGCCGATAGCCGGTAAAGAACTGGTCCAGCGGGAGGCTGCGTTGTTCTTCACCGCGCTGCAGCAGCAAACTTGCATTGAGGGCCAGCAGCACCGGCGACGCATCGCCTATCGGGGACGCATTAGCGATATTACCGCCCAGTGTGCCCTGCAGACGAATTTGCAGTGAGGCAAACCGCTGCAGCATCTCGCTGACACCAGGAATGCGGGTAGCAAGAAACTCACTGACCTGCTGCAGTGAGGCACCTGCACCCAGCAGGTAATGATCGTCAAATTCACTGCAGACCTTAAGCGCGGCCACCTGCTCCAGCGCAATCAGCAGCGGTATTCTCTTATGCTGCTGGGTAATCTGCAGGCTGAGGTCGGTACCACCGGCAATCAGTTTCGCATCGGGATGCGCCAGGTAGATCTCTGCCAGCTGAGCCGGCGTTTTGGGCAGGAAACAACGGCGGCCTTCACCGTCTATCTCCTGCATTTCCGGGGTAGCCAGCGCCTCCAGCCGCTGCACGGTGGCGGCGGCACTGTGATCGAACTGGTCAGTAACCGGCTGGGAGCAGAGCTGTTCTGCGGCAGCCATAATGGGCCGGTAGCCGGTGCAGCGGCAAAGATTACCGGCCAGCGCCGTTTCCGCCTGATGGCGATCCCAGCCCGCTGCGTTTTTTTGCAGGCTGAACAGCGACATGACAAAACCCGGCGTGCAGAATCCGCATTGTGAGCCGTGGCAGTCGACCATCGCCTGCTGCGCCGGGTGCAGTGCACGACCGTGACGCAGATCCTCTACGGTGATCAGCTGTTTACCCTGTAATGACGAGACCAGCGTCAGACAGCTATTGACCGTTTCATACTGCATCTCACCCCTGACGGCTTTTCCCAGGGTGACACTGCAGGCGCCACAGTCACCAGAGGCGCAGCCCTCTTTGGTACCAGGACGATGCTGACGGGTGCGCAGATAGTTGAGCACCGTAAGATTGGGGTCGAGAGCCTCTTCCCTGACCTGCTGGTTGTTTAACAAAAACTCAATCATGCGGCTTGCTCCTGTGCGTCGCGCTGCCAGACCGGACGACCATTTACCCAGGTCTGGGCAATATTGCGATCGTCGCCTAGCGTCATTAATACAAACAGCTTTTCCCAGATATCTTTGCTATTGCCAATACGCAGCTGCTGCAGCGCAGAGACTGCCGGATCGAGCACGACAAAATCGGCTTCTTTGCCGATGTTAAAATTTCCGATGGCGTGGTCGAGATCCAGCGCACGCGCTCCGCCCAGCGTGGCGTGATAAAAGGCTTCAGCGGCGCTGAGCCGGTAATGCTGCAACTGGCCTACTTTGTAAGCCTCGCCCAGCGTCTGCAGGATATTAAAGGTGGTGCCCGCGCCGACATCCGTGCCGATTCCCACCTTCACGCCCTGCTGCCAGCTGCGTTTAATGTTAAACAGGCCGCTGCCGAGGAAGAGGTTTGAGGTGGGACAGAAAGCAATAGAAGAATCGGTATCGTGCAGACACTGCCACTCTTTATCGTCCAGATGCAGACAATGCGCGAAGACGCTGCGACGCCCGGTTAGCTGGTGATGATGATAAACATCCAGATAGCCCTCACGCTCCGGGAACAGCGCTTTTACCCAGGCCACCTCCTGTGGATTTTCACTGAGATGGGTATGCAGCCAGGTATCCGGAAATGCCTGGCGCAGCTGCTGCACTTTTTCCAGCAGTTGCGGGGAGGAGGTCGGCGCAAAACGCGGCGTCAGGGCGTAGCTCAGCCGTCCACGATTATGCCAGCGCTCAATCAGCGCCCGTGTCTGCTGGTAGCTCTGCTCCGGGGTTTCGGTAAGATTGTCGGGCGCATTGCGATCCATCATCACCTTCCCGGCAATCAGTCGCATGTTCAGGGCTTCTGCGGCACTGAACAGCGCCTCCACCGATTGCGGATGGACAGTACCAAACACCAGTGCGCTGGTAGTGCCATTTGAGAGCAGCTGATGCAGGAAAAAGGCGGACATTTTGGCCGCATGGTCAGGACAGTGATACTGCGCTTCAACCGGAAAAGTGTAGTGATTCAGCCACTCCAGCAGCTGTTCACCAAACGCACCAATCATCTCTGTCTGTGGATAGTGAATATGCGTATCGACAAAGCCAGGTACGATCAGTTTGCCGCGCAGATCGGTAATCGGATGGCCTGCCAGCATCGCCTCGCTGTTCTCCCAGCTATCCAGCCCTGCTACGCGTCCGTCACGCAGCAACAGCACCGCATCGTCCAGATAGCGCGCCTTACCGGCCAGGTCGTCGGGCTGATCCACGACACCAGTAAAGTCAAAGAAGCTGGCGCGAATCGCCGTGTCGGTTGCTGATAGCATGGGTTGTCCTTTCTGAAAGCGCGATAGAATAGTTGCAGGGAAATCTCCTGTTATAGCCTTGCAACCTGCGTGCCAGAACTGGTGAGCCGTAAAATCCTTATAAATCAATCAAATAAATCATTTACCGCCTGTTGCGCAACATAAATCACCACAGATGGCTTAGCAACCGTTTGCGGAACGGAGGCAAACGGTTGCGACTCAATTTTATGTAAACTGATCATTCTGAGTATGGCCTGCCGGAGGGAAACGTGCCCTTTTTAGGTGCAGCCTGCCCTGAAAAGGCGCAGTCAGTTAACCGGTAAAATCCATTTACAGGCCTGGCGATTTTTCAACGCGCAGAAGCGGAAATGAAATGCTATGGTGAAGTCATCGACTCTGAAAATGGCATAAGGAACAGTGAGATGATTATTTTTGTCACCGGCGCGACCGCCGGTTTTGGTGAAAGCATCACCCGCCGCTTTATTGAGAATGGTCACAAAGTCATTGCCAGCGGACGCCGCGCCGAGCGTTTAAAAGCGCTGAAGGAGGAGCTGGGCGAGAATCTTTATACGGTGCAGCTGGATGTGCGTAACCGTGCCGCCATTGAAGAGATGGTCACGCACTTACCGGCAGAGTGGCGCAATATTGATGTACTGGTTAACAACGCCGGTCTGGCGCTGGGGATTGAACCTGCGCACAAAGCGAATGTTGAAGACTGGGAAAACATGATCGACACCAACACCAAAGGCCTGGTTTACATGACCCGCGCCCTGCTGCCCCACATGGTAGAGCGCGATATCGGCCACATCATCAACATTGGCTCGATTGCCGGTAGCTGGCCTTATGCCGGCGGCAACGTGTATGGTGCAACCAAAGCGTTTGTCCGTCAGTTCAGCCTTAACCTGCGAACCGACCTGCACGGTACGGCACTGCGCGTCACCGATATAGAACCCGGCCTTGTCGGCGGCACGGAGTTTTCCAATGTGCGCTT
Organism: Pantoea sp. MT58; assembly: GCF_014495885.1. Lineage (NCBI taxonomy): Bacteria > Pseudomonadati > Pseudomonadota > Gammaproteobacteria > Enterobacterales > Erwiniaceae > Pantoea > Pantoea sp. MT58. Next base: position 2,073,610 of record NZ_CP061083.1, on the reverse strand, counting down.
TAAGGGCGATGATGACAAAGCGGGCCAGGTTTATGAAGGCGCAAAGGCTTTAACACCCGAAGATGTCACAGAAGCGGTCTGGTGGGTTGCCACGCTGCCTAAGCATGTCAACATCAACAGTCTTGAAATGATGCCGGTCAGCCAGACGCTGGCAGGCCTGAAAGTCCATAAGCCTTAAGCCTCTGCAGCGCCAGTCCGTCCGGCTGGCGCTACCCGCGCCCCCAGCCCATCACGATGATCAGCATGCCGCTGAAGGCGATCACTGCCCCGCTCCAGTCCCACGCGCTTAACTTCACGCCATCCACTACCCGCAACCAAAGCAGCGCAGTCAGCACATAGACGCCACCGTAAGCGGCATAGACCCGTCCACTGGCGGCAGGATGCAGGGTCAGCAGCCAGACAAACAGCGCAAGACTCGCCGCTGCAGGCAGTAACAGCCAGGCTGAGCCCCCTTTTTTTAGCCATAACCAGGGCAAAAAACAGCCGATGATCTCCGCCAGCGCGGTAATAAAAAACAGCAAGGCGGTTTTAATCAGCACCCTAACCTCTCCTGAACGTAAACAAATGACTCACCACTGGTGAGCGAAGAAACGGCGATGATATAATAAGAATCTCTGTCATCGGGCTATTTTATTTTTAGCCTGAACCCGGGCAGCGCTCACCATCACCACGCATGTACGCCGGATTGCTTCGCGCTTTCCCTGTCCGGACTTACAGCAACAATGACGGCTGGTGGGCCAGGCTTAAAGCATACCCGCTGCAACAGACGTCCCGGAAGGCGATGTTTGCGTTAACTAAAGGATATTGTGATGAAAAAAATGATCCCTGCCGTGCTGTTGGTTCTGATCTCCTCTGCGGCATTCACTGCCAGTGCGAATACGAATCGTCTGATCATTGAAGATGGCAGCACCGCGCTGGGCAATGAAGCGGCGCGCCAGGATAAAGAGCAATGGAATGACACGCGCATGCTGCGTAACAAAGTGAACACCCGCGTCGAAAAAGAGTTTGATAAGGCCGATCGCGCCTATGACACCCGCGACAAATGCGAGCAGAGCCTTAATCTCAACGCTTACTGGGAACCCAACACCCTGCGTTGCCTGGACCGCCGTTCAGGTCGCCCGGTTGCGCCGTAATTTTGAGCTATAGTAATGACGGACGACTAACATAAGGAAGACGTGATGAAGCTACAGAGGGTTTTATTAAGCGCGGCGTTTTTAGCTCTGCCGCTGATGGCACAGGCATCCTGTGAGTCGGTGAAAGCCGACATCAGCCAGAAAATTATTCAGAACGGTGTGCCTGAGTCAGGTTTTAGTCTCGACGTGGTCGCCAACGATCAGGTTGATCAGGCGGACGGTCAGGTCGTCGGACATTGTGAAAACGACACACAAAAGATTGTTTATAAGCGTTCAGGCCGTGACGACGAAGCCAGTGTCCCCGCCAGTGCCGGCAGTTCACAGGACTCGCCTGCTCAGTAGTCAGCGTCAAATCAGGGCGACATCCTGTCGCCCTGCCTGCTAGTCCGCCTGTTCCGGCCGCTGACGTGGCATCATCCAGGCCACACCCACCGCAAACAGCGCAATCACCAGTGCCACCACAAATACCCAGTGCAATGACGTCGCGATGGACGCAACCATCTGTTGCAGCGTTTCCGGCTGCAAATGCTGACGACTGGATTCTGACATAATCTGCTGCACCGGATCCTGTACCTGTGGCAGTCGCCATTGCAGATTCAGATTCAGTACTGCGCCCATAATCGCCGTTCCCACCGCCGAGCCGATCATCCGGCTGAACATGATTGAAGCGGTGCAGATGCCACGAATCTGATAGTCCGCCTGATTCTGCACAGAAACCAGGAACGTGGTGCTGGTCATCCCCATGCCAGTCCCGATCAGAAACGCCGTAAAGCCCGCCTGATAGAGAGAGCTTGCGGGCTGTAAGAACAGTAGCAAGGCGCTGCCCGTCACCAGCAAGAGCGCGCCAAGCTGGGCGGTAAAGCGGTAGGAGGTGTGCAGCATCAGTCTGCCGCTGAGGGTACTGGCCAGCGGCCAGCCAATCGACATCATCGCCAGCACACTGCCCGCCTGCAACGGTGAGCCACCGCGGATCCCCTGAATCCAGGTGGGTAAAAACGCGCTGATGCCCATCATGGCCGCCCCGATAATCAGATTGCCCGCATTACCCGCCACGATAAGCCGGCTGCGCCAGATGATCAGCGGAAACAGCGGTGCTGCTGAACGTTGCTCATGGCGTTTAAGCTGCCAGCCCGCAAACAGCGAGAACATCAGAAACGGCACCAGCCAGATGCCCAGCTGTTCTGCCTGCAATAGCGCCACCAGCAGGGCCGTCACGCAGAGCATCAGCCAGCCGCTTCCTGCCAGATTCAGCGGCTGTGATTTCTCCTCCTTCTGGTGCGACGGTAGCCAGCGCGCCAGCATCAGCATGCTCATCAGGCCAATCGGCAAGTTAACCCAGAAAATCACCGACCAGCTAAAGTGCTGCACCAGCCAGGCCCCGGTCAGTGGCCCGACGATGGCCGCCACACCCCAGACGCTGGAGAGCCAGCCCTGCACGCTGGCCCGTTCGCGCGGTGAATAGATATCCGCCACGATGGTCGAGCTGAGCGGCATAATCGCGCCCGCGCCCAGGCCCTGAAATGCCCGGAACAGGATCAGCCAGGTCATCGTATGGGCAAACCCACACAGCACCGATCCCACCAGGAAGATGGCGGTCCCGACAAAAAACATCGTTTTGCGCCCCACCATATCCGCCAGCCGCCCATAGAGCGGTACGCTGACCGCCTGAGTCAGCAGATAGATGGAGAAGACCCAGCCAAACTGCGAAAAACCGCCAAGGTCAGCAATGATAGTGGGCATTGCGGTAGCCACAATCGTCACTTCAATGGCCGCCATAAACATCGCCAGCATGCAGGCAATTAAGATCCAGTGGCGATGTCCGGTCTGGAGTTGTGCGCTTTCAGTCATAGGGTTCCTTTTTTTATCTGCAAGGCTAGCTCAAAAACAGCCAGTGCAGTTTCCCGCGCGTGCGCATCTTTTGCGTCATCTGTGACGTTGTCACCAAATGTCGATGAATTTTTTTTATTGTCGCATTAACCCAGCGGCTATGCGGCTTTAACACCATTTTAACCTGTTTCTATCTGCCTGATATATGGCTTAAAAGCTGGCTTGTGCAAAAAAGGCCTGCTATAGCATTACCCCATCTTATTCGGTATTCGCTGAAAAAGAGTGGGTAAACAGTCATTTTATCTACATTTTATCGCAGTTTCGGTTTTGGGTGCGGTGGCAGTTTTTGTCGCGCCTGTCGGACTGTTTATGGTTGTTATAACAAATGAGATCGTCATCAGGGAGATTCTCCTATGCAAAATGCTTCACTGGCCCAACGCGCCGGTCTGGCAGTGCTTGCAGTGGTCGCGGTGATCGCAGCACTGATCTGGGGCTTAGGCTGGGATCAACTGGTCGCACGTAAAGTCGATCTGCTCTATCTCGGGCAGCAGCACCTCTTCTTAGTTTTCTGGTCAATGTTGTTCGCTCTGCTGGTCGGTATTCCCAGCGGCATCCTGCTCAGTCGCCCGTTTGCGCGTCGCTGGGCCGAATATGTGATGCAGATTTTCAATGTGGGAAACACACTGCCACCGCTCGCGGTGCTGGCGCTGGCGATGGTAATCATCGGCATTGGCGATCGTCCGGCGCTGATTGCGCTGTTTCTGGCGTCATTGCTGCCCATCGTTCGAAACACCTTCTCTGGCCTGAGCGCGGTTCCTCCGTCGCTGATTGAGGCCGCCAACGGCATCGGCATGACCAAATGGCAACGTCTGCGTCAGGTTGAGCTGCCCAACGCCCTGCCGGTCATTCTCGCAGGCGTGCGCATCGCCACCGCCATCAACGTCGGTACCGCTCCACTGGCCTTCCTGATTGGTGCCAGCAGCTTTGGTGAGCTGATCTTCCCGGGCATCTATCTGAATGACTTTCCGACGCTGATTCTGGGCGCCGTTGCCACCGCACTGGTGGCACTGGTTCTGGATATGCTGCTGGCCGCACTGGGCCGCTTTCTGAGTCCGCATGCTGCGGCCTGACCACAAGGAGCTTTGTAATGCTAACGAAGTGGATTAAGAAAAGCGTTGTCGCGCTGACTGCGACGCTGCTGCTGAGCCAGACGGCGCAGGCTGCCACCCCGCTGGTGATGGCAACCAAAAGTTTTACCGAGCAGCATATCCTGTCCGCGATGACGGTGCTGTGGCTGCAGAAGAAAGGTTTTGAGGTGGTCCCTAAACGTAATATCGCCACTACCATTGGTCGTAATGCACTGCTGAACAAGCAGATTGATATGACCTGGGAATATACCGGCACCTCACTGATTATCTTCAACCATATCAACAAGCCGATGTCTTCGCAGCAGGCCTATGAAACGGTCAAAAAGCTGGATGCAAAGCTGGGACTGGTGTGGCTTAATCCGGCACCGATGAACAATACCTATGCCTTTGCCATGACCCGTGAACGGGCCGAAAAAGAGGGCATCACCACCCTCTCGCAGCTGGTTGCGAAAATTGAGCAGGTGCGGAAATCTGACCCGGATCATAACTGGCGTCTGGGGCTGGATCTGGAGTTCGCCGGTCGTTCTGACGGCCTGAAACCCCTGCAGAAAACCTATAACCTGGCGCTCGATCGGCCGCAGATCCGCCAGATGGACCCGGGTCTGGTTTACAACGCCATTCGCGATGGATTCGTCGATGCCGGTCTGATCTACACCACCGATGGACGGGTTAAGGGCTTCAACCTGAAAGTGCTGGAGGATGATAAACACTTCTTCCCGAGCTACAACGTGACGCCGGTCGTGCGTCAGGATGTGCTGGCGAGCCATCCGGGGCTGGATACCGCGCTTAATCAGCTTTCTGCTCAGATCACTGATGAGGCGATCACAGAGCTGAACAAGCGGGTCGATATCGATCATGAGTCACCGGAAAACGTGGCGCGTGATTTCCTTCAATCCAAAAACATGCTGTAAGGAGGCACTGTGGATACCCTTCACTACATCATGGATAACTGGAGCACCCTGCTCACCCTGAGCTGGCAGCACAGCTGGCTGGTGCTGGTGGCGGTCGGCCTGGCCATTGTGATTGGCGTGCCGCTGGGCATTCTGATCGTGCGTGTCAGATGGCTGGCAACGCCGATACTCGGTATCGCTACCGTGGTGCTGACCATTCCTACCATTGCGCTGTTTGGTCTGATGATTCCGGTCTTTTCGCTGATCGGTCAGGGCATCGGCGCGCTGCCAGCGATCACCGCGGTGTTCCTCTACTCACTGCTGCCGATTGTGCGCAACACTCACACCGCACTGGAGAATCTGCCGGATGGACTGCGTGAAGCGGGCCGTGGCATCGGCATGACCTTCTGGCAGCGTCTGCGCTGGGTTGAAATCCCGATGGCGCTGCCGGTGATTTTTGGCGGCATCCGTACCGCCGTGGTGATGAACGTTGGCGTGATGGCGATTGCTGCCGTCATTGGCGCGGGCGGTCTGGGCCAGTTGCTGCTCGATGGGATCAGCGGCAGTGATATTCGTATGTTGATTGCCGGGGCACTGATGATTTGTCTGCTGGCTATTTTTCTTGACTGGCTGCTGCACCGTTTGCAGCAGGCGCTGACTCCAAAGGGGATTCGATAATGATTACGCTGGAAAACCTGACGAAAACCTTTACCCAGAAAAACGGCACCACTAACAAAGCCGTCGATAACGTCAGCCTTCACGTACCTGCCGGTGAGATGTGTGTGCTGCTGGGGCCATCGGGCTGCGGTAAGACCACCACGCTGAAGATGATTAACCGTCTGATCCCCGCCACCAGTGGCCGCATCCTGATCAACGGTGAAGATACCAGTACCCAGGACACCACCACTTTGCGTCGCAACATTGGCTATGTCATCCAGCAGATAGGCCTGTTCCCCAACATGACCATTGAGGAGAACATTACTGTAGTGCCACGCATGCTGGGCTGGGACAAAAAGCAGTGTCGTGAACGTGCCACTGAGCTGATGAGCATGGTCGCGCTGGACCCGACTAAATTCCTGCATCGCTATCCGCGTGAGATGTCCGGCGGTCAGCAGCAACGTATCGGCGTGATTCGCGCCCTGGCCGCGGATCCACCGGTGCTGCTGATGGATGAGCCTTTTGGTGCCGTTGACCCGATTAACCGCGAAGTGATCCAGAACGAGTTCCTCGACATGCAGTGCCAGTTGAAGAAAACCGTGATGCTGGTGAGCCACGACATCGATGAGGCGCTCAAGCTCGGCGACCGCATCGCCGTCTTTGGTCAGGGTAAAATCGTGCAGTGCGCCAGCCCGGATGAGTTGCTGGCGACTCCGGCCAATGATTTCGTTGGCTCGTTTGTGGGTCAGGACCGCACGCTTAAGCGTCTGTTACTGGTGCAGGCGGGAGACGTGACCGATCAGCAGCCGACCATCACCGTGCGCCGCTCAACGCCACTGGATGAAGCCTTTGGCACCATGGATGAGAACGATATGCGGTCGATTACCGTGGTCGATGAGGATGGTAAGCCGCTGGGCTTCGTGAAGCGTCGCGAGGCGCGTAACGTGAGTGGCCGTTGTGAAGAGAAGCTGCACACCTTTAAGGTCACCGGTAAAGCGGAAGAGAACCTGCGCGTGGTGTTGTCCAAACTCTATGAGCACAATACAGTCTGGATGCCAATAGTCGATGAAGAGGGTCGCTACAGCGGGGAGATTTCGCAGGATTACATCGCGGATTACCTCAGCTCGGGTCGAACCCGTCGTCGTCTGAATCCATAATGTCGTAATAGTGATATAAGTCAGAAAAAGGGCCGCTCTGGCCCTATTCCCCTCGCCGACTCCATCTTAAAGCCAGTTAAGTCACGACGTATTATGACTGTTAATTTATTACCAGCTCAGGGAGCTTACGCCCTCGACAAAGACGCAAACCACGCCATCCCTGGCGGGCTCAGCGCGGCCCATCCCTGGTCCGCGATGCTTTGCTACTGGCGTATGCTCCCATCGCTTTGAATTTCTGAGCCGTCTGTCAGAGCAACTTCAGCGGTTGTGCGTTATTCAGCGGTTGTGCGTTATTCAGCTTTTAACTTTCAGTCAGTGTTTCCGCCTCAACCTCTTCCACGGCAGATGCCTCGTCTGGCAGTACCAGATTGAGCATAATCGCCAGAATACCGCCGGTCGTTACCGCATGACCAAACAGACTGTTAATCAGCGGTGGGAACTGCTTCAGTACCTCCGGCACCGCTTCCACGCCAAGACCAATCCCGAATGAAATTGCGACAATCAGCATCTCACGGCGGCCCAGCGGCGTCTGTGTCATCACCCGGATACCCGCAGCGACGACGCTGCCAAACATCACAATAGTGGCTCCGCCAAGGACTGGCGGCGGGATCTGCTGCAGCAGCGAGCCAACAAAAGGAAAAAGCCCCAGTAGCGCCAGCATAATGCCTAAGAGCATGCCTACGTAACGACTGGCAACGCCCGTCATCTGGATAACCCCATTATTTTGCGCAAACGTGGTGTTAGGAAAGGCGGAGAAAACCGCCGCCAGCACACAGCTCAGGCCATCAGCGACAATACCGCCCTGCAGCCGCTGCTGAAAAGGCTTGCCAGCGATGGGCTGCTGTGAAATCAGGCAGTTGGCCGTGAGATCCCCAACGGCTTCAATTACGGCGATGACCGACACGAGTGCAATCGGCAGAAAGATAGTCCAGTCAAAGGCGAAACCAAACCGGAAGAAGGCTGGCAGTACCATCCAGCTGCTCTCCGGCGCGACGTGCAGTTGTAAATGTCCGGTTAAGACTGCCGCCACGCATCCCACCGCGATGCCGGCCACCACTGCCACCAGCCTTGCCCAGCGGTTGCGCGAACGGTTAAGCGCCACAATCACCAGCAGCGTCAGCGCTCCCAGCGCCAGATTCCCCGGCGAACCAAAATCTGTGGCGTTGTGACCGCCAGCCCAGTCGGTGATGCTCACCTTGATCAGGCTGATGCCGATGAGAGTAATCACTGTGCCGGTCACAACCGGCGTCAGGACTTTGCGCAGTGAGCCCACACAGCGGCTAATCAGAATCGGAATCAGCGCTGCCACCAGGTTGCAGCCAAACAACATCGCCATAATCTCTTCTGGCGATCCGCCGCGCCCTTTCACCATCAGCCCACCGGAGAGAATCACACCGAGAAACGCGAAACTGGTGCCCTGCAGGCAGATCATGCCCGCGCCAATGCCATAAAAGCGTCTGGCCTGCATAAAAGTGCCTAACCCTGAAACAAACAGCGACATGCTTATCAGATAAGGAATGTAGGCATTTAATCCCAGAACTGAACCAATAATCAGCGGTGGCGTGATAATCCCCACTACGCTGGCGAGCAGATGTTGCAATGCGGCCAGAAACGCCGGGGCGGGACCAATGCGGGCCTCAAGCCCATATAACAAACCTTTCTCGTGCGAATGCGACATGATGATACTCCGGCTCACTGTGATAAGCGGAGTTAATGCATTTTTTGCGCCATGACGTTGTTGTTTCGCGTTAACTGCGTCAGGCCATTCAAATATAAACAGAAATTTTTGCAGAGAGTCGAAAACGAGCCTGAAACTTTAGGCTCACTCCCGACTCAGATGACTCGTCTTGTTTCATAATCAGGCGATCTTTGCACTCACAGCGTGCAAACTGTCCGGCTCCAGCAGGGAAATATCGATATAAGGTGTGAGGTCGCGTTGTTCGGCACGCGGTAAATAAGGCAGTTCGCCCAGCAGCGGTGCGCCGATTTTTTCGCGCAGAATCCCGATAATGTCGCTGTAATGCGCCAGTCCTGGGTTAATACGATTGCCTACCCAGCCCAGCAGCGGGAGACCATCCTGCGCAATTGCTTCTGCCGTCAACAAGGCGTGACTGATGCAGCCCGACTGGATTCCGACCACCAGCACCACCGGCAGTTGCTGCTCAACGACCCAGCAGGAGAGCGGACGGCCATCGTTCATCAGGCTGCGCCAGCCGCCTGTGCCCTCAACGACCACGCGACTGGCCTGCTGCATCAGGCGGGTTAAGCCCTGAGTCAGCAACCCATAGTCGATGATCTGCGCGGGATGGGTGCAGATCTCCTCTTCCTGGAAAACCAGCGGATTGATTGCCTGATAAGGCAAGTCGATGGAGGACGCGCTTTGCAGAACCTGTGCATCTTTGTTACGCAGGCCATCCGGGGTTTTAACCGCACATCGCGCGATAGGCTTATAGCCGACTGCACTGTGTCCGGTCTGTATAAAACTTTGCAACAGGGCGCGTGACACCACCGTTTTGCCCACTGCGGTATCGGTGCCGGTAACAAATAATCTGTTCACTCAACTTCTCCTCTAAAACCGTTGCGATTAATCAGGGATTAACCTTGCTGCGAAACGGCATTTTAAGGAATGAAGGAGGGGAACAGATTGCGTTAGCGCAAGTTCAGGTCTGCTTAACCTTGCAACAACTTCACTAACAGATGTCCGTTATAGAGGGCGTCTTTGATTAGCGCGGCACCGCCCAGTGTCCCTGGCTCGCTAAATTCAGTGGGTGCCAGCTCAATACTCGCGCTGTAAGCGGGCAGTGACTGCTGCAGAATCGTATTGCTGACCGCCGGAAACAGCACATCAGCGGCGGCATTGAGCGGAGAACCTATAAGAATATGTTGTGGATTGAAGATGTTGACCATCATCGCCAGGATCCGGCCAACGTGGTGCCCGACGCTGGCAATGGTGTCGCGCGCCAGACGGTCGCCCGATTGCGCGGCCGCGCACAGTGACTGAAGCGTCAACGGCTGGTTGTTGAGCAGGCTGTCAGGCTGGGCTGGCAGACGCTGCGCTGCCAGCGCGAGCAGACTGCCGGTACTGGCTACTGTCTCCAGACAGCCATGATTACCGCAGTAGCACTGCTGACCATAAGGGTCTATCTGGGTATGGCCGATTTCGACCAGTGCCCTGCCACTTTTGTGCAGCAGCTGACCGCCACTGATCACGCCAGCACCGACGGTTTCATCAATCACAATCTGAATAACGTCCTGCGCACCGCGTGAGGCGCCAAACAGCGATTCCGCCAGCGTCCAGGCTGAAATGTCGTGCTGCACAAACACCGCTAAGCCGGTTCGCGCTGCCAGCGCATCGCCCAGCGGCATATCGCGTACCGCATAACCTGGCAAACGATGCACCACGCCGGAGGCGGCGTTAATCAGTCCTGGCAGGGTGATAGCGATAGCCGTCAGGCGTTCCAGCTTCTTTTGATGACGAATGAAAAAAGCATCGACCTGTTCTATTAGCGCGGAGAGTAATGGCTGAGCAGATTCATCAGGCAGCGGCAGGCTGTCTTCTGCCAGCGCCCGACTGCTGAGATCGCGCAGCGTGAAGGTCATTGCGCCGCGATGCAACCGAATCGCCAGATAGTGCCAGGCATCGGTGTCCAGTATCAGGCCAATCGCCGGACGGCCACGACTGCCGGGGTCCTGGTACTCGGTCTCCTGCACCAGATGCGCATCCAGCATTTCACGCACAATTTTGGTGATGCTGGCCGGCGCGAGCTGGGCACGGCGGGAAAGTTCGATACGCGAAATGGGACCGTAGCGATCAATTAATCGATATACGACACCTGCATTGGTCTGCTTAATCTGGTCAATGTGGCCAGGTTGACTGTCCGGATTCACAACCCTGCTCCCGGTTATTTTCGCGCTTCTAAATAAACATGCGCCATGGTGAGGCAGATCAGGCAACAGCGTCAAATATTTGATTAGAAATGTGATTTATCGCACAAATTGATGCGGTGACAGGCAGGGTTCAGCGCTGCTTCTCCTGCAGCAACGCCATCATGTGCTGCATCTGGGCATTTAATTCACGTCCTGCAGACCAGACCAGCCACAGCTCTGAAATGGCATCCTCTTCCGTTAACGGCAGCCAGACCAGATCGGCCAGCCGCGCCCGCCGGAATGAGGCGGGCAGAATGGATACGCCCAGACCGGTTGCGACCAGCCCCAGGATGGTCATCGCTTCACCCACTTCCTGCGTGATATAGGGCTTGATGTGATAGCGGTGCAGCAGCGCCAGAATATCGCTGTAAAGCGCGGTGCCGCCCTGAGGATCGAAGAAGACAAAGGGTTCAGCCGCCAGCGCAGTCACCGAAATTTTTTCGGCGCCCGCCAGCGGATGGGCCTTATGCACCACGGCATAGAGCGGCTCACTCAGCAGCAACTGATGCCGCAAATCGGCCGGCAGCGGCGTATTGCGCATCACACCAAGATCAAGCAGTCCTTCGTGCAACGGGACCAGTTGCTGACGGGTGTTGATCTCCTGCATCTTTATATGCACCTGTGGCCAGCGCTGACGAAACCGGAACAGTGCATCTGAGACCACCGCGGTAAACGGCGCCGAAGAGGTAAAACCAATTCTTAACTCTCCCTCTTCGCCACGATGCAGCCGGGCTGCGCGGTCAGACGCCTGCTCAACCTGTAAAAGAATCGCACGGGCATCACTCAGTAATTGCTCTCCGGCTGCGGTAAGTTGCACGCTGCGGTTGGTGCGATTAAATAGCCTGGCACCCGTTTCCGTTTCGAGCTGCATTATTTGCTGGCTGAGCGGCGGCTGAGAGATATTCAGACGCAGGGCTGCCCGCCCGAAATGTAACTCTTCGGCGACCGCAATAAAGTAACGCAGGTGACGCAGCTCGATATTCATATTTTAAACGTCTTATTTGAGATTATTAATATATTAGACATCATAATTCCACTTTCCTATGCTGACCACTGGTTTTCTGACTGAAAGGATGATGTGTGAGTCGCTCAATACAGGCCGCCGTGGATGAGAGTGCGGTGTCTGCACCGCCAGAATCTGCGGCAGCTTCAGGATACATTCGCCGCGGAACGCCCGCGTTTATGCGCGTGACGCTGGCACTCTTCTCGGCCGGACTGGCCACCTTTGCCCTGCTCTACTGTGTGCAGCCCATTCTGCCAGTCATGTCACAGCAGTTTGGGGTTTCTCCGGCGACCAGCAGCCTGTCGCTCTCCATCTCTACCGGTCTGATGGCGCTGGGCCTGCTCGTGACCGGCCCACTCTCTGATGCCATCGGGCGTAAATCGGTGATGGTGACCGCCCTGATGCTCGCCGCCATCTGTACGCTGATCTCGGCCACGATGACCAGCTGGCACGGCATTCTGATCATGCGTGGGCTGATGGGCCTGTCGCTTAGCGGCGTTGCGGCGGTGGGCATGACCTATCTCAGTGAAGAGATAGATGCACAGGTCGTTGCCTTTTCCATGGGGTTGTATATCAGCGGTAATTCCATAGGCGGAATGAGCGGGCGTCTGCTCAGCGGTGTCCTGACCGACCTCTTCTCATGGCGGATCGCCGTGGCGCTAATCGGCTGTTTTTCACTGGCCTCCGCGCTGATGTTCTGGAAGATCCTGCCCGCATCGCGTCATTTCAGACCCATCACGCTGCGCCCGCGTAATCTGTTAATTAACTTCCGGCTGCACTGGCGCGATCCAGGCCTGCCGTGGTTGTTTGCCGAAGGCTTCCTGCTGATGGGCGCCTTCGTCACCCTGTTCAACTACATTGGCTATCGTTTACTGGACGCGCCCTGGCATCTCAGTCAGGCCGTGGTCGGGTTGTTATCCGTGGTCTACCTGACCGGCTCATGGAGTTCGCCTAAAGCGGGTGCGCTGACCAGCCGCATTGGGCGCGGGCCGGTAATGCTGGGCGCGACAGCCATCATGTTACTGGGCCTGCTGGTAACGGCCTTTAACTCCCTCTGGCTGATCCTGCCTGGGATGATGCTGTTCACTGCCGGTTTTTTTGCTGCTCATGCCGTTGCCAGCGGCTGGATCGGTCCCCGGGCGCGTCGGGCGCGGGGACAGGCTTCCTCGCTTTATCTTTTCAGCTATTACGTGGGTTCCAGCGTGGCGGGTACGCTGGGCGGTCTGTTCTGGCATAACTTCGGCTGGGGCGGTATTACGCTATTTATCAGCGTCCTGCTGATACTGGCGTTAGCGGTTGCCTGGCGTCTGCACAGTAGAAAACTCTGACAGCCTGCACGTTTGCCAGGCCCCGCCGGGTCTGGCAAACCGCCTCCAGAACGTTTGATTCAGATCCACAACAAACAAAGTGCGCGTTTCCCGCTATAATCATTTTATTGTCATAATTCATCAGTTTTGCCTTTCAGCACGGCAACAAGGAACGCCTGTGGCTCTCTACTATTACGTTAATAAACAATCAGGATATAACGATAATCATGTTGTCCACGCTGCGGGTTGCCCTCATCTTCCCGACATGGATAACAGACTGTTTCTGGGCAGTTTTTACCACGTGAACGCCGCTATTCTTCAGGCGAAAAAATATTATGTGGGTGCAATAGGCTGTGAAAATTGCTGTCCGCTCAATCATTCGACCCATCCGGCAGCTCAGCTCAGTGTGGCCCTGAAGCACACGCCAACGTCGCGTTAAGCGCAGGGCTTTTAACCGTGATGGTGTTCTCTCCGGCGTGCTGCTCCGTCACATTTTGCTTATAGATTATGCTGCTGCACAGGATCTCCTTGCGTTGTCGCGGGTAATAACCTCTGGCTATCGCCCGGTGCCAGGGCGATAAAAAAAATTCAGTATTAAAAGCGCGTTATCAGGTTTCTCTTCCCGGTTTATTGACTACAATAGCGGTTAATTTTGTGACGCAGGTCACTTTCACTGGGTGTGTCTGCCACATCCACATTCGCTATTCTGACTGGCTTGACTCCTCATGCAATCAACAACTGTTTCACGTAAGACTGCCTGGCTACGCGTGGTATTGCTGGCTATTGCTGCGTTTGTCTTCAATACCACCGAATTTGTCCCGGTTGGCCTGCTGTCCGATATTGCCGCTGACTTTTCAATGCCGACGGCTGATGTCGGGATCATGCTGACTATCTATGCCTGGGTCGTCGCGCTGCTCTCACTGCCGCTGATGCTGCTAACCCGTAATATCGAGCGACGCCTGCTGCTGGGCGTGCTATTCCTGATTTTCATCGTCAGCCATATACTTTCAACCGTCGCCTGGGATTTCCGCTCGCTGATGGTGTCACGTGTGGGCATCGCCCTGTCTCACGCGGTGTTCTGGTCGATTACAGCCTCACTGGCGATTCGCGTTGCACCCGCCGGCAAGAAAACACAGGCTCTGAGTATGCTGGCGACCGGTACTGCGCTGGCAATGGTCCTGGGCGTGCCGATTGGGCGTGTGGTCGGTCAGTATCTTGGCTGGCGTACCACCTTCGGCGCGATTGGCCTCTCGGCGCTGGTGCTGATGATTATGCTGGTGCGGATCCTGCCGCGCCTGCCGAGTGAGCATACCGGCTCGCTGAGCAGTGTGCCGATGCTGTTTCGCCGTCCCGCGCTGGTCAGCATGTATCTGCTGGTGACGCTGGTGGTGACCGCGCATTACACCGCTTACAGCTATATCGAGCCGTTTATGCAGAATGTGGCGCACTCCAGCGGCAATTTTACGACCCTGCTGCTGTTGCTGTTTGGTTCAGCGGGTATTGTGGGCAGCGTGCTGTTCAGTACCCTCGGCAATAAATTCCCTTCAGGACTGCTTATTGCCGCCATCGCACTGATAACCCTTTGTATGGGGCTGCTGATTTTTGCTGCCGTCCGACCTGCCGCTATTTCAACACTGTGCGTTGTCTGGGGCATGGCAATGATGATGATTGGACTGGGTATGCAGGTGCGGGTGCTGTCACTGGCACCCGATGCCACGGATGTGGCAATGTCGCTCATGTCAGGGATTTATAATATCGGGATTGGCGCAGGTGCGCTGCTGGGGAATCAGGTCAGTCTGCATCTGAGCATGGCGGAAGTCGGGAACGTCGGCGGGATGATCGGGCTGGTGGCGTTACTCTGGTGTATTTACATCTTCCGTCGTTATCCCCAGTTGCGGAGCAACGGATAAGGCTGTGACGGGCGCATAAAAAAGGCTTCAGATAAGTGGGTTTATCTGAAGCCTGTTTATGAATATTTATCGTGCTTTTACTTATAAAGAATGGCTGTGCCATGCAGGTTGTTGTTGCCAGAGGTCGAAGTGATGCGGAAAGACTTTGCCCCGACATCGCTGGCCTTTTCTGACAGTTGCTGCTCCAGCGAGGTCAGATTAGTACTGCCCGTCGCGCTGATGACACCGATTTTTTGCGCATCAGGCGGTGTACTGCTGACCTGCTGAGCCGCGACACTGGCAAATGAGATGCTGCTTAGCAAAGCCGCTGTCACCATCAAGCTAATACGTTTCATAACAAATCCCCTCTCACTGATTCTGTCGACACCCGATTTACTGATAAATCACTGCCGTGCCGTGCAGTTTGTTCTGGCCGCTGGTTGAGGTGATACGGAACGATTTCGCACCCGCTTCATCCGCTTTAGCACTCAACTGTGATTCAAGGGAGGTCAGGTTAGTGCCGCCCTGTACAGAGATGGTGCCGACTGGCTGCTGATTAGACGGTTCGCTGGTGACGAGGTCAGCGGCATATGCGCCAAAAGTCAGAGTGGTAAGTGCCAGTGCTGCCAGGGTGGTTTTAATGGTTTTCATCATCTTCTCTCTATTCGGTAGTTGAATTTGGTTGGTCTGAATTAGGTTGTCGCTATTTAATTAACGACCGTTAAACAAATAATAGACCCCGCCGGGGCTCGCCGTCAATATTTATTTAATGAGCGTTATTTTAATCGCGAAGTGGCGTGATTATGGGCTTCAGCCCCTTTTCTGACTTAACCATAGGGGCGATAACACTGCGCTGGCGCACAAAATGGCAACCCTGGCCGAGGGCATGCATAGCGGACCTTGCACATTTTTATAATGATCGGTAATTTAATAGGATGTTTTACTGTCAGTGAGGATGTATGAGCCAGGTTCAGGATTGTGATGTAAAGAAATGCCGTGGCCGACCTAAAGTGTTTGATCGTGACGCTGCGCTTGATAAAGCACTCACTCTGTTCTGGACACACGGTTATGAGGGAACGTCCCTGTCCGATCTTGTCGCCGCAACCGGTGCAAAAGCACCGACCCTTTACGCAGAGTTTGTGAATAAAGAAGGGTTGTTCCGTGCGGCGATGGATCGCTATATAGAGAAGTTCAGTGCCTGGCGAGAAGCGGTGTTAGGCGACGATACGTTACCCGTAGATCGCGCAATTGAAGCCTATTTCCGTGCCACCGCCGCCTGCTTTACTGAGCGTGACTCTCCCGGCGGCTGCTTCTTTATCTGCACCTCAACCGCCCTGTCAGCGGCGTCGAAGGAGATTGCCACTATGCTGCAACAGCAGCATCAGTCGCAGGAGCATGTATTAAGCGATTTTCTGCTGGCGCGTCAGCAGCGTAACGAACTGAGCGCGTCAGTCAATGTTCCGGCGCTGTCCCGTTATCTGGGTTGTATGCTGCAGGGCATGTCGGTGCGGGCGCGTGAAGGCGCTGAGCGCGACGATCTTGATAGTATTATTGATACGTTGATGGCGATGTGGCCAACGCTGACCGGCCTGTGTCAGACTAAACGGTAGATCATCAGGGCGGCGATGCCGCCCTTTCCCTCCACTACTCCAGAAAGAACACCGGTTTCAACGGCTGACTGATTGGGCTGTTATCGGCATTCGACGGCATTAAATCTTTCATTGATGCCCACCAGCGCTGGCACACCTCCGTCTTTGCCACCGCGTGCCAGCGCTCCTCAGATTCAATCTCAACGCTGGCGAAGAGCAGATGCCGTTCGGCGTCCAGCCAGATAGCATAGTTGTGTGCGCCATGCGCTTTCAGCGTCTCAGCCAGTTCCGGCCAGATCGGGGAGTGGCGGCGCTCATACTCTGCATGAGCGTCGGCATTCACCTGCATCACAAAAGCTTTACGCAGCATTAGCAGGCCCCACATCCAGCGCGGGTTGCCACGGCTTCACCCCGAAGCGCTCACCCAATGCGACCAGCTGTTCTGTGGTAATGCTCTGGCGAATCCCGCCCATAGACAGCACTTTGACGATCACTTCGGACGATTTCTCCGCTGTGTCTATCAGACCAAAAGTCTCATCGAGCGTCGGGCCTGTACCAAAGACGCCGTGGAACGGCCACATTACCAACGTGTGCGACTGCATCTGCCCGGCCGTCGCCGCGCCGATTTCATCGGTGCCGGGCACCATCCATGGCAGCACACCCACGCCATCCGGGAAGACCACCAGACATTCAGTGCTGCCTTCCCATAACAGGCGGGTAAAGCGGGCAGAATCCATCTCCACCACATAGCTCAACGCCATAAAGTTGGTGGCGTGACAGTGCATGATCACCCGATCTGCGCCCTTGCTGACCGCTTTACGCACCGCGTGAGACTGGAAGTGTGACGCCAGCTCGGAGGTCGGCAATCCGCCATTCGACAGGCCCCAGTGAATGGTATAGGAGAGCCCTTTGTCATCGACCTGCAGCAGCGCCAGGCAATCCGCCGGATCAAGCTGAACGTTGCGCATGAATTTTCCAGACCCGGTCACCAGAAACCAGTCGTTTGCCAGCGAAGGTGCCGGTTGAGTCAGCTCAATGCAGCGAGGTGCTTTACAGAAGTCGTGGACGAAGGGTTTGACCTCCTCCTCCAGCAGACGCAGGCTGACGTTGCCGCCGTTGCGTTCGTCCCAGCCCTTCAGCCACATATCACTGGTCGCTTTGACCATTCCCTTAACAAACCCGGAAGAAAGAATGTTTTGCATCATGAAATCCTTAACGTTGGCTCAAGATCTGTTGTTCATAGTGACGGACATCACCTAACCAGCTGGCATCAGCCGGGACATCATGGCGCAGGCACCACGCTTCCCATACTGCCTGCCACGGCAGCGATTTTTGCTCTTCCAGCAGGGTCAACCGTGCGGTGTAATCACCGCTGTTTTCGGCCTGCCGCAAACGGTCGGTGGGCTCCAGCAAGGCACGCAGCAGCGCTTTTTTCGTGTTGCGTGTGCCGATAACCCAGGCGGCAATGCGGTTGATAGAGGCGTCAAAGAAATCGAGCCCGATATGGACTTTATCGAACAACTGGTGACGAACGATCTCATTCGCGATCGCCTGAGTTTCATCGTCCAGCAGCACCACATGGTCGCTGTCCCAGCGCACCGGACGGCTGACATGCAGCAGCAGACGCGGCACATAGAGCATCGCGGCAGAAATTTTGTCGGAGATCACTTCGGTGGGATGGAAATGGCCTGCATCCAGGCACAACGCCGTCTGGCGGCTGGCAGCGTAGCCGAGACAAAACTCACTGGAACCTACCGTATAGCTCTCTGCGCCAATGCCAAACAATTTGCTCTCTACCGCATCGATATGGTGCTGCGGGTTGAGTTTTTCTGAGATGACCTCATCCAGTGCGCTCATCAGACGCTGACGCGGAGCCAGTCGATCCACGGTGATATCTTTCATGCCGTCTGGCACCCAGATATTCATCACTGATGGCGAGCCCAGTTGCTCACCAAAATAGGCGGAAATACGGCGACTCGCTTTGCAGTGATCGATCCAGAACTGACGCACGGTTTTATCACTGTGCGACAGCGTAAAACCGTCTGCGCTCATCGGATGAGAGAAGCAGCTGGGATTAAAATCCAGCCCTAAATTGTGCTCTTTCGCCCAGTCAACCCAATGGGCAAAATGGGCAGGTTCAATCGCATCGCGCGTCACGGGTTTGTCGCTTTCCAGATAGATGGCGTGCAGATTCAGGCGTTTTGCACCGGGAATCAGGGACATCGCTTTGTCGATATCTCTGCGGAGTTCATCGGCGTTACGTGCTCGCCCTGGATAGTTACCCGTCGCCTGAATACCGCCGGTCAATGGGCCCTGTGGGTTTTCAAATCCCCGGACGTCATCCCCCTGCCAGCAGTGCATCGAAACCGGGATGCGGTCCAGCTGACGAATAGCCTGTTCAACATCAACCCCCATGTCGGCGTAGCGGTGTTTAGCCAGTTCAAAAGCCTGTTCAATCTGCTTAGTCATAAATGGTTTCCTTAGCGGGTTGAGTCAGCGTCGCGAAGCGTGCCTGACTGGCACTCAAGACGCTGTGAGTTTGCGGTTCGAATTTTTCGAGCGGAAAGTTGTTAATAACGCTGCAGCGAAAATCCGCCACATCCCTCAGCTCGCCCAGCGCAATCAGCTGGCACCCAATATTGCCCAGCGTGGAGGCCTCAACCGGACCGGCCAGCACCGGAATCTGGCAGGCATCGGCGCAAAGCTGGTTCAGAAAACGATTCTGACTGCCACCACCCACTACGTGCAGCTGGCTGAAAGATTTGCCACGTAGTTGTGCAAGTTCGTGAATCACGTCGCGATAGAGGAGTGCCAGGCTGTCAAAAATGCAGCGCGCCAGCGCAGCGGCAAATTGCGGCACCGGCATGTCCTGCTCTGCACAGGCATTCTGAATTTCGCTTACCATGCTGTCGGGATTAATAAAGCGGGCATCGTTGGGATTGATCAGTGAGACACAGGCGGGCTGGCGGGCTGTTTCTTCAATCAGCGCGTTAAGATCGTCAATCTGCAGTTCGGCACAGATGCGCTGCAACAGCCACAAGCCCATAATGTTTTTAAGTACGCGATAACCCTCTGCGCCCCCCTCATTGGTGATATTGGCGCGCAGCGCGGCGTCGCTGGCATAGGGCTGCAGACTTTCAAAGCCCATCAGCGACCAGGTCCCGGAGCTCAGATAGGCGGCGTCATCCTGCATCAGCGGCGTTGCCAGCACTGCGCTGGCCGTGTCGTGCGTGGCGACCGCGATGACCGGAACCGGTATGCCTGCGCGGTTAATCCAGTGGCCGACGGTATTGCCCGGTGCCTGCGGCTGTCCGAACCACTGCGCATCCACCCCCGCCCAGGCGAGCAAATCACGATCCCACTCGCCGCTGTGAATATTGAGCATCTGCGTGGTAGTGGCGTTGGTGTATTCCCAGTTAAGGTTGCCGGTCAGACGAAAATGCAGGTAATCGGGAATCATCAGTGCATGTACTACGCGGGCCTGCCAGTCGGGCTGTTGCAGATGCAGGGCGCGCATCTGATAGAGCGTGTTAAATGGCAGAAACTGAATGCCGGTGCGGGCATAGATAGCACTGCGGCCCAGTTCCTGATGCGCCTGCTCCATCACACCGTGAGTGCGCGCATCGCGGTAGCTGACCGCCTCACCCACCGGCTGGCCCTGTGCGTCCAGCAGCACCATATCAACGCCCCAGGTGTCGATGCCGAGACTGTCCGGCACAATGCCTTCTTCATCTAACTGAGCCAGCCCGGCGCGGATCTCCTGCTCCAGCAGCATCAGATCCCAGCAGTCATAACCGGCACGATGTTGACGCGTATTGTTAAAGCGCCGGACCTCACGCAGCATCAGCTTGCGCTGCGCTGCCTCCCAGCTGGCGAGCATAACCCGTCCACTGGAGGCGCCGAGATCGATAGCAACAAAACTTCTCCTGGTCATAGCGGCGGTTTCCTGTGATTGCGTCGTCACAGCGTAAAAATCTTAGGGGTTTCACACCTTCCCCGGAGTGCCAGCGGCGGACAGGCCCTGGCAGACTGGCAAAGAACTTCGTGAGAGAGATCACAGAGGCGGCAGTGAGGAGGATGTGACCCCTGCCGCAAAATGATTAACTGCTGAGGATATCTTGAAAAATCAGCGTGATTCCTGCTGAGTCAGGATGAAAATTCAAGGTAAGGTGTTGGCGGGCTGATTAGACTGCGTTACGGTTTTGTAAAGTAGCGAGAGAAGATCATGACCATTTTACACAGTGCGGATTTCTTCCCCGAAGGTGATTACGCCATAGCAATAGAACCCCGACACCCGCAGGCAGCCTTTCCGGAACATCATCATGACTTCCATGAGATTGTGCTGGTTGAACAAGGCGCCGGCATTCATGTATTCAATGGTCAGCCACAAACGCTTTGCGCGGGGTGCGTCTGCTTTGTTCGGGATCACGATCGTCATCTCTATGAGCAGACAGATAATCTTTGCCTGACCAACGTGCTCTATCGCAGTCCCGGCGCGTTTCGCTTTCTCTCCGGGCTACAGGCCTTACTGCCCCGCGATCAGGATGGGCAATATCGCTCTCACTGGCGCATCAATCACAAAGTGATGACGCAGGCGCTGTGTGTGGCATCGCAAATGCAGCCCGATGAGAGCTGGTCGCTGGAGAAGCAGGCACGACAGGAGCAGCTTTTTTTACAGCTGCTGGTGCTGTTGCGAGAAGCATGCATTGACGGACAGAGTCAGGATCTGGAGGCACGGTTGCATCGCCTGCTTGACTGGCTGGGTGATCACTACAGTGACGAGATTGTCTGGGATGAGCTGGCCGATCGCTTCTCACTGTCGCTGCGTACGCTGCATCGGCAAATGAAGCAGCAGACCGGCAGCACGCCGCAGCGCTATCTTAACCGTCTGCGGCTATTACAGGCCCGTCATCTGCTGCGTCACAGTGATATGCGCATTACTGATATTGCCTTCCAGTGTGGATTTGGTGACAGCAACCATTTCTCAACGCTGTTCAGGCGCGAATTTGGCTGCGCACCGCGAACGGAGCGTCAGCAAATGCTGTAATGGAGGCGAACATGGCGTTGATACTCAGTCGGGATGACTATTTTCCCGCCACTACTTTGCCGGTGGCGGTGGCTGAAAGGATGCCACAACCCTCTTTCCCGCCGCACCGACACACGTTCAGCGAAATCGTGATTGTCTGGCGCGGCAACGGCCTGCATATCCTCAACGATCGTCCCTGGCTTATAACCTGCGGCGACGTTTTTTACATCCGCGACAGTGATTGCCACAGCTACGACAGCGTCAATGATTTGGTGCTGGATAACATCCTCTATTGCCGCGATCGCTTTGGTCTTGCCCTTGACTGGAACCAGTTGCTGCCGCAACAGGGCGCGGATGAACCGGGCGGCTGGCGGCTGACCACGCGAGGGATGGCGCTGGCACGGGGCGTGATCAGCCAGCTGGAACGAGAAAGCCGCAAAAGCGATCCGCTGTCCGTGCAGCTCTCAGAGGCGCTGTTTTTACAGCTGGCGCTGATTCTGCGTCGCCACGGCTACGCCGCTGACCGTCCATGGGCGTTACCGGAGGGTGAACAGCTGGATCTGCTGATGTCGGCTTTACAGGGTGCGATTGCCCGCCCCTTCGATCTGGCGGCGTTTTGCCAGCAGAATCGACTCAGCGAACGGGCGCTGAGGCAGCTTTTCCGTCAGCAGACCGGCATGACCATCGGTCATTACCTGCGTCAGCTTCAGCTCTGTCAGGCAAAATATCTGCTGCGCACCCAGGATTGTCTGATTAGTGAGGTCGCCGCCCGCTGCGGTTTTGATGACAGTAACTATTTTTCTGTCGTCTTCACCCGTGATACCGGGTTAGCGCCCAGCGCCTGGCGCCAGCGATTTATCGCGCCCCGGCAGGCACTGAAGAGTGCCGAGTCTGACTAAAAAGGGCCTGCATAGCAGGCCCTTTCAGGTTACAGACAAAAGCAGCCCTGCATTGTTGTGAAACAGTGTTTTTACAGGGAACAGGATCAGACTGGAAAGACGCTAGAGCCGTGATCCGTGACATGCCCGGTCCGCGCGATTACGCACCTCATGGATGAGGTGCGCCCGTGGCCGGGCCAACGCGTTGCGTTGTTCAAAAAAGCTCCCGGCGTTTTTGTCCAGGGCGGCGGGACGCTTTCCTCTTCTGACCCCGTCTCCTGCACGTTCTGCTAATAGGTTGCTGTAACTTAACTCCGACGGAGTGAGCAATCAGGCCGCCATGCCCAGACCGACTATATTGGCGGCAATGATAATCACCACACAGCCGAGCGACAATACGCTCACCGGGCGACGTCCCGCTGACTTCCACTCTTTCAGCAGCAGCCCAACCAGCCCCCCACATAAGACATAAAGACTCATGTGCAGCATCCAGCTGACATAGTCATACTGTGCCGGGATTCGCGCATGTCCCCAGGCGTAGAAGAAGAACTGCAGATACCACATGGTGCCGCCAAGCACGGCAAACGCGGTATTCGCAATCAGCAGTGACTTCCCGACGGAAAAGTCTTTACGCACTGACAGCTCCGGCCGGGTGGCCAGCCGCCAGAAACAGAAGCCCAGATTGATCAACGCCCCGCCGCCCATGATGACCACGTAACTGGGTAAGGCCACATAAAGCGGATCGATGCCGAGATTAGCGGCAGCCTGATGCATCGGTTTCGCCGCATCCATCGCAAACGACATGCCTGCCGAGAAAATGCCGCACATCACCGCCAGCACCAGTCCCTTTTTGAGATTGAATTCCTCCGCGTTGATCCCCAGCGCGCGCTCCTTTAACAACCCGGCGCGTGTCACAATCCCCACACCAATCAGCGCCACCATGACACCCAGTAGCGTTAACCGGCCACCCGACGAGGCGAACAGCTCACCAAAGCGCCCTTGCAACAGCGGCGTCATCAGCGTACCAACCACCAGGGTGATGCCAATCGCGATACCAATACCCATCGACATCCCGAGATAGCGCATGGTCAGACCATAGTTGATATTGCCTATTCCCCACATCGCGCCAAACAGAAATACCGGCGTGAGTTGCGACAGCGTAAAACTGCTGTAATAGGCCATAACGTCCGGCAGCAAAATGGCACTCACCGTCCAGGGCAGGATTAGCCACGACATCAGGCCGCCAATTGACCACATGGTTTCCCATGACCATCTTTTCACCTGTTTAAACGGCGCATAGAAACACGCCGCGCTGGCTGCGCCGACAAAATGCCAGAAGATACCCGCAATAATGGCACTGTTCATTGTTATTCCCCGGTTTGGTTGAGGCCTGTCGGAAACCTGTCTGCTTCCGCTCAGCAGGCAGTCTACGTTTTGCAGGAATTCCTCAGCCTTTGGATAAATGCCGGAAACCGCAGCAGCGTGGCAATTTCTGACCGTTATTCCTGTCAGGGATCACAATTTCACAGTTGTTATAAAACTGGACCAGCGCAAAGGTAACTTACTTATTATTCACTGTTTTTTACTGTTCTGCTGTGTAGCGCAGCACAATTCTGTTATGGCTGCCATAAAGGCTGATGGAGTGGCAAGTCTGCAAAGAAGCCTTTTATAAACCCAGCCAGGATTGTATAAACTGGGGAAAATTGATCGGATCAGGGATTGGGATGACATCAAAATGGTTAACACTGTTTCTTTCGCAGTCAGTCAGCCGGGTGATGCTGGATGACATCAGGGCAATATTACCCGCAGATGCGATAAAGGTGTTTGTGAATGGCCTGGATGAAACGCACTATGCCACCATCGAGTGTCTGCAGTCAGAACAGCATTGCGCTCTCATCGCCTCAGCGATTGTAGTCTGGCGTCAGCTCGGCCATGTGCATCATATTGTCTATAAAAAAGGGGAAGTGTTGCGCGAAGAGAGTGATGCAACGCAGTTTCAGCTCTTTACCCTGCTGAAAACCCATCGCGCCGTTCTCCAGATCTCATGATAAGATCGTGGCCCCTGAAAACGCTGTTTGCAGCAGGTTGAATATGAGAATTGGAATTTTGTTTCCGATCGCCATCATTGTGGCGGGTGTAGGGTTTCTGGCATGGTTTATTGGCAGCGGCCTGGCGATGCCAGGCTCCTGAGGGTTAGCGCAGCTGACTATCCTTACTGCCCCGACGATTATACAGGCTGGTGCTCTGCTGCTGTTTGTCGATTTTTTCCTGACACGCCACGCAATAGTGCACGCCTTTAAGTGCCTGACGACGTGCTTCAGGAATCGGCTCGCCGCAGAGCTCGCATTCTGTGGCGCTTTCGCCCTGCCCGATTGACTGCCTTACCCGCTCAATACCGTCGTTCACGGTGCTATCAATCTGTTCCTGTACTGCGCCTTCTGCAGCCCATCCGCTTGCCATTATTTAACCCCTTTTCACGACTTCACTTCTTTAAATCTACAACAGATTGACGTTTTTGCCTCAGAACTCACCGATACCTGTGATTGGCTGCCAGCCGATTACGGCACCTGGCACTCAGCTAAAGGTCACGCTTAACGATCTGTTTCACTCTGCGATTACATCACTGCAACATATCGATAGCGGAGAGCAAAGCGAATGACAACACATCATCAACATTACATTAATGGCGAGTTCGTCGCCCATCACGGTGACGCATGGATTGAGGTGAACAACCCGGCCACTGAGGCGCTGCTGTCACGTATTCCCGAAGGCACTCGTCAGGATGCCAGCCGTGCCATCAACGCCGCAGAAGCCGCTCAGCCAGCGTGGGAGGCTCTGCCTGCAGTGGAGCGTGGCACCTGGCTGCACAAAATCGCGAGCGCCATCCGCGATCGGGAGCCTGAACTGACGGCAACGATTGTGGCCGAGGGTGGAAAAACCCAGGGACTGGCGAAGACCGAAGTGCTGTTCACCGCCGACTACCTTGATTACATGGCGGAGTGGGCGCGACGTTACGAAGGAGAGATCATCAACAGCGACCGACCCAATGAAAACATCTTTTTGTTCAAAAAAGCGATTGGCGTTACCACCGGGATTTTACCGTGGAACTTCCCCTTCTTCCTGATTGCCCGCAAAGCGGCGCCTGCCCTGATTACTGGCAACACCATCGTGATTAAACCCAGTGAGCTGACGCCAGACAATGCGGCCATTTTTGCCGACATTATTCACACGCTGGGTCTGCCAGCGGGCGTGATTAACATTGTCTACGGTCTGGGTCCGGAAGTGGGACAGGAGCTGGCGGCAAACCCCAAAGTCGGGCTGGTGAGCCTGACCGGTAGCGTCGGCGCAGGTATCGCTACCATGGAAGCCGCTGCTAAAAATGTTACCAAAGTGTCGCTGGAACTGGGCGGCAAAGCCCCGGCTATCGTGATGGATGACGCCGATCTCGATCTGGCGGTTCAGGCAATTGTCAGTTCGCGGATGATCAACAGCGGTCAGGTCTGTAACTGCGCAGAGCGGGTCTATGTGCAGGAAGGCATCTACGCGCGCTTTATCAGCGCGCTGACCACGGCGTTTCAACAGGTTACGTTTGGCGATCCCGCCGAACGCAGTGATATCGACATGGGGCCACTGATTACGGGCGCGGCAAGGGATCGGGTTGAGCAGAAAGTAGCAGACGCCGTCGCCGCCGGCGCCAGAGTGGTGCTGGGCGGCAAGCGCGCCGGCGATAAGGGCTTCTTCTTTGAACCGACGCTGCTTACCGATGTGCGTCAGGAGATGGCGATTATGCAGGAGGAAATTTTTGGCCCGGTGCTGCCGGTGATGAAGTTCAAAACGCTGGATGAGGCGATCGCTTTGGCTAACGACTGCGAGTATGGGCTGACTTCTTCGATTTATACCCGGAATATCAATACCACCATGACCGCGTTGCGAAAGCTGAAGTTCGGCGAGACCTATGTTAATCGTGAGAACTTTGAGGCGATGCAGGGCTTTCATGCCGGATGGCGCAGGTCGGGTATCGGCGGTGCCGATGGGAAACATGGCCTGGAGGAGTATCTGCAGACCCATGTTGCTTACCTGCAGTTCAGTTAAACGCAGGCTCGATCTTACCGCCTCCCGTTCCTGACGTTGTCAGTCACAAAATGGGCCAGCTAACCGGCCCATTTTGCTATGCCACCCGCTTACTGCAGCGCAGCAGCGCGATGCCACTTAGCACTGCCACCGCCATCAGATAATAACCTGGCGCCAGACTGCTGCCCGTGGCAGCAATCAGCATGCTGCAAATCAGCGGCGCAAACCCGCCAAATACTGTCACCGCCACGTTGTAACTGATCGCCATACCGCTGGCGCGGGTGGTCGCCGGAAAGAGATCGGCCATCACCGACGGCACCGTCGAGAAATAGACCGACTTCAGCAGCGCCATCCAGGCCACCAGCAGGATTAACGTAGTGGGCGTGGTGTGATCGACCATCCATTTAAACGCAGGATAGATGGTAGCCATCAATAGCAGCAGCGATCCCCACATCAGCGGCAACCGGCCAATCCGCTCTGCCCACAATCCCATGATGGGCGTCACGACCGTCAGGATAATGCCCGCAATCAGTGTGGCGGTGAAGGCAACCGATCCCGGCAGATGCAGGGTTTTGGTGGCGTAAGTCGGTATGTAGTTGAGCATGTAGTTTACTGCAGTGGAAATCACCATCACGCCTATCGCCAGGGTGATCAGCGCTTTCTGTCGCCCGAACAGCGTCTTCAGCGGCGCGGATTCCTTCTCCTGCGAGGTAAAGCTGGCAGGTTCCTGCACATGACGGCGAATGTAGATACCCAGCGGGCCAATCAGCAGGCCGAAGGCAAACGGAATGCGCCAGCCCCACGCCTGAATATCACTTTCGCTTAGCCAGTGCGTCAGCCCCAGCCCGAATGCGGATGCCATCAGTGTGCTGGCCCCCTGAGTGGCAAACTGCCAGCTGGCGATAAAGGCTTTACGTTCGGGAAAGTGCTCCACCAGAAAGGCAGTGGAACTGCCAAATTCGCCCCCGGCAGAGAAACCCTGAATCAGACGCGCCAGAATGATCAATAGCGGTGCGGCCAGACCGATAGTGGCGTAGCCCGGCATAAACGTAATGATCGCCCCGCCCAGCATCATCAGGTTAATCGACAACAGCAGCGCCTTTTTGCGCCCATGGCGGTCGGCATAGTTGCCCAGCACAATGGCGCCCAGCGGACGGATCAGAAAGGAGATACCGAAGCTGCCAAAGGTCAGCAACAGCGACACTGACGGATCGCTGACCGGAAAGAAAACGTGCGCGATGTAGCTGGCGAAAAAGCCATACACCGCGATGTCGAACCACTCCAGCGCGTTACCAATGCAGGTGGCGAACAGTGTTTTGTGCAGGCTCGGTTTCACCTGCGAGGTCGTCTGCGCGATGCTGCTCATTGTTCACCTCTCCGCCACTGATGGTGGCGCGTCATCAACTGTTCGCCCTCTTCGCCCAGTTGCCAGAAGAGTCTCGTCATAATCGCCAGGCCTTCACGTGCAATGGAATTGAGCATGTGTTCGTTAACGCCATGCTGGCCGCAGGCGGGATAGGAGTGCGGCACCCACAACGTTGGCAGACCCAGGATATCGGCGAAGACTTCATTGGGCAGTGAACCGCCAAGATTGGGTAACAGCGCAGGTTTTTTACCGCTGCTACGCGCCAGCGTGTCCAGTGCCCAGGCCACCAGCGGATCCTGAGGATCGAGCCGCGTCGCCGGTGAGCCGCGCAGAAACTCCACGCTGACGTTATCGAAGCCGTGCTGACGCAGGTGACTTTCGACATGCTGCACCAGGTTTTCCCAGTCAGTGCCGACCACAAATCGCAGCTGACACACCGCCGTGGCGCTGCCCGGAATCGCGTTCATGGGGCGCGCCGGATTGCCGGTTTCAAAGGCCAGCACTTCCAGCGTGTTCCAGCCATAAAGGCGCTCTGCAGACGTCAGACCTGGCTCACCCCAGCCTTCTGCAAGCGCCGGATCGCCCGGCATACCGCCGACGTCAATATCACTCAGGATTGCACGCACGGCCCTGGTCAACGAGTCCGGTTTTAGCGCAGCGACCTGCAATACGCCCTGCGCACTCACCAGGCAGGCGATCGCATTGGCCAGTTGCGTACCGGGATTACTGAGCAGTCCGCCCCAGTTGCCGGAGTGATAGGCGTTGTCACGCGCCCGAATGGTCAGACGAAAGTTCGCCGCACCACGCGAACCCAAAAACAGCGTTGGTCGCACTGCGTTGAGCCGTGGGCCATCAGAGGCGATAAAGAGATCGGCTTTTAACAGCGCCTGCTGCTGCTGGCAGATCGCCGCCAGTCCCGGCGAACTGATCTCTTCGCCCATTTCAAACAGGATTTTGCAGTTAAAGCCCAGCTTTCCACCGCGCGTCTGCCACACCTGTTCCAGCGCCGCGAGGTTGATGCAGTGCTGACCTTTGTTGTCCGCACTGCCACGTCCATACAGGCGATCGCCTTCAGCTGTGAGTTGCCACGGCGATAAGCCTTCGCGCCAGTTTTCATCGTCGCCGAATACCACATCACCATGGCCATAGCAAAGCAGCGTCGGTTTCAGCGGATCTTCAATGCGGGTGGCAATCAGAAACGGCGGGCTGCCTGGCTGGGGATTTTCAAATGGATGTAACGTAAATCCCATCTTCGTCAGTTGCGGGCCAATTTCCTGTTGTAAATAGTGGTCCAGCTCCGCCCCTCTGCTGGCCTGCTGGCTTTCGGTCACACAGGCGACACGCCGTGCCAGCAGTTGCTGAAACTCACCGCTATCGAAATAGTTCATCGCCTGATCAACGGCCTGTTGCTCTGTCATGTTTGCCCTGCCTGTTTTTTTTATCGTGCTTTATCTTTGACAAACTTCTCTCCTTGCCACAATTATCAATTTATCGAGTGAGCGTTGCTTTTAAAGCAATGCCTGACTGCCCTTTTATGATGCGTTTTGACGGAGTGGAGATGATAAGCAGCGAGATCCGCTATTTCCTCGCGGTTGTTGAGAGCGGCTCGTTGAGCGCCGCCAGTGAACAACTTTTTGTTGCGGTGTCGGCGATCAGTCGTCAGATTCAGCGGCTGGAGGCACAGGTCGGGGTGCCGCTGTTTGAGCGTCATGCGCGCGGCATGGTGCTGAATGAAGCAGGTGAGATTTTTGCGCATCACGTGCGTAAGAGTCAGCTTGATATGGCGTATGCGCTGGCAGAGATTAAGGGATTGAAAGCGATACGCCGCAGTTTGATCCGCATCGCCTGCACAGATGGTATGGCGTTTAGTCTGCTGCCTGGCCTGCTGGCGGCGTTTCGCCTGACAAACCCGGGCGCGCTGTTTGCGATTAACGTGACGCACTCGCAGGGCGTGGCCGCATGCGTCCGGGCGGGAGAATGCGATGTGGCGCTGCAGTTTAGTCTGCAGCCGGAGCGCAGCGTTGAGGTGCTGGGTTCGTGGCCTGCACCGGTGTTGCTGGCGATGCATGCTTCACATCCGCTGGCGTCACGTGAGGTGACGCTGGGCGATCTGCCTCGCTGGCCGCTGGCACTGCCCGGTCATCACACCACGGTGCGGCAGCTGTTTGATCTCTCCTGTCAGATGAACGACTGCGTGGTGGAGCCGGTGCTGACCTGCGACTATTTCGCTACGCTTTATCACTTTTTGCTGCATACGCCGCAGGCGGTAACCATCTGTAGCGCCTTTACGCTGTTGTTTGAGCGCGATGCGCAAAATCTGGTGTTGCGGTCGATGGGGGTGGATCAGTTGAGTCAGCGCACGTTGCAGCTTCAGACGGTGTCGGGCCGTCAGCGCAACGCGGCTTTGACGCTATTTCTGGCGTTTTTGCAGCAGCGGCTGACGGAGATGGATCAGCAGGTGAGGATGGGATAAGGGGCCCACTGATGCGTGGGCCATTGACGTTAACTGCCACGGGTTACTGCTTAATATCCACCTGATAGAAGATATGCTTGCCAAACGGATCGACCTGATAACCGCTGACCGATTTGCGTACCGGCTCAAAGATGGTGGAGTGCGCAATCATCACGGCAGGCATCTGGTCATGCATTATCTGCTGCGCCTGCAGATAGAGCGCGGTGCGTTTGCCCTGATCCGGCTCGGCGCGGGCTTCGGTGATTAACTTCTCGAACGGCTGGTAGCACCATTTTGAGGAGTTAGAACCGCCCTGCGCAGAGGTACAACTGTACAGCGGGCCGAAGAAGTTATCCGGATCGCCGGTCGCTGTCGTCCAGCCCATCAGCGCCGCCTGATGCTCGCCACTGCGGACGCGCTTCAGGTATTCGCCCCACTCATAGCTGACGATATTGGCTTTGATGCCGACTTTGGCCCAGTCAGACTGAATCATCTCCGCCATGCGGCGCGCATTCGGGTTGTAAGGCCGCTGAACCGGCATCGCCCAGAGCGCAATTTCGGTACCCGGTTTGACGCCAGCCTGTTGCAGCAACGCTTTGGCCTTCTCCGGATCGTAGTCGTAATCCTTCAGATCTTTGTCCGCGCTCCAGATGCCCGGCGGCAGGATATTCTTCGCGACCGTGCCGGTGCCTTTGAATATCGCCTCAATGATCGCCGGTTTGTTGATCGCCATCGCCAGCGCCTGGCGCACTTTGACGTTGTCGGTTGGCGCTTTAGTGGTATTAAACGCCAGGAAGCCGGTGTTCAGACCCGCCTTCTGTTCCAGAATGATGTCCGGATTGGCGCGCATTTTGTCCAGATCGGCGGGGTTCGGGAATGGCATTACCTGACACTCGTTCTTCTCCAGCTTGGCATAACGCACGGAGGCGTCAGGCGTAATGCTGAATACCAGCCGATCGAGCTTCGCCTTGCCCTGCCAGTAGTCCGGAAACGCTTTATAGAGGATGCGGGAATCTTTCTGATACTGCACCAGTTCAAAGGGGCCGGTGCCAATCGGGTTCATATCGACCTTCTCCGGCGTCCCTGCTTTCAGCATCGCGTCTGCATATTCCGCCGAGTGGATTGAGGCGAAGTACCAGGCGAGATCGGCAAGGAATGGCGCTTCCGGATGAGCAAGCGTGAAGCGCACGGTGTGGTCATCAACCCGGTCGATATGTTTAATCAGCGTGGAGAGTTCCAGGCTTTCGAAGTTGGAATATGTGCCGCCAGAAACATTGTGGAAGGGATTTTTCGGGTCCATCTGACGCATAAACGAGAAGATCACATCATCGGCGTTGAAGTCGCGGCTGGATTTGAACTGTTTATTGCTCTGGAACTTCACATTTTTGCGAAGATGGAAGGTGTATACGGTGCCATCCGGGCTGATCTCCCAACTTTCCGCCAGGCTCGGGACCAGATTGGTGGTGCCGGGCGTGAAATCCACCAGCCGGTTAAAGACCGGTACGGCACTGGCGTCAACACTGGTTCCGGAGGTATAGAGCTGAGGGTTAAAATTCTCTGGCGATCCCTCAGAACAGTAGACCAGCGTTTTGGCGTTTACGCTGCCAGCCAGCGCTATCCCAGCAGTAACAAGCGCTAAGGTGGCTATCTTGATTTTCATTATCATCCTCGCTTTGTATTGACTTCCGGTGATCACAATATCTAAATGAATCATTCAGATGCTTCATTGATAGCACGATTCGGCACCATAGCGAACCCCACCAGTGGCTGACTAATAAGGAATAGTGATGACAGACAAACTTGAGTCGCAACTCACCGAACGTTTTTTCCGTTACCTCGCCGTCAGCAGTCAGAGCGATGCCAAATCAACCTCCTTGCCCAGCACCCCGAGTCAGCACGCCATGGCAAAACTGCTGGCGGATGAGCTGCGCGATTTGGGTCTGGATGAGGTGGTGATTGATGAACATGCCACAGTGACGGCAGTAAAACGCGGTAACCGTCCTGATGCACCGCGCATCGGGTTTATTACACACATCGATACCGTTGATGTCGGTTTGTCGCCTGATATTCATCCGCAAATCCTCACCTGGCAGGGCGAAGATCTTTGTCTGAATGCAGAGCAGGATATCTGGCTGCGCCGCGATGAACATCCTGAGATCGCGCCCTATGTGGGTCAGCAGGTGATTTTCAGCGACGGGACCAGCGTGCTGGGCGCTGACAACAAAGCGGCGGTTACTGTAGTGATGACGCTGATGGCCAATCTTAAAGGCGACCACGGCGATATCGTGGTGGCCTTTGTGCCGGACGAAGAGATTGGCCTGCGCGGGGCGAAAGCACTCGATCTGGAATCGCGGTTTAATGTCGATTTTGCCTGGACCATCGACTGCTGCGAACTGGGTGAAGTGGTATATGAAAACTTCAATGGTGCTGCTGCAGAGATTGTGTTTACCGGTGTGCCCGCACACCCGATGTCGGGCAAAGGCGTGCTGGTCAATCCGCTGCTGATGGCACATGACTATATCAGCCTGTTTGATCGTCAGCAGACGCCGGAGCACACCGAAGGTCGCGAAGGCTATATCTGGTTTAATGAGATTCAGGCCAACGCCAGCAAAGCCACGCTAAAGGCCTCCATTCGTGATTTTGACCTCACCAGCTTCGCCGCACGCAAGCAGCAGTTGCAGCAGGCAGCGGAAAAACTCGCAGCACGTTATCCCACCGGCGACGTGAGCATCACGATCAGCGATATTTACAGCAATATCAGCAATGCACTGGGTGAGGATCGTCGGGCGATTGATTTGATCTTCAGTGCGTTTGCCGCGCTGGAAATTGAGCCAAAAGTCATTCCGATGCGTGGCGGCACGGATGGGGCTGCGCTGTCAGCCAAAGGGTTGCTGACGCCGAACTTCTTTACCGGCGCACACAACTTCCACTCACGCTTCGAGTTTCTGCCGATTACGTCCTTTGTGAAATCCTATCAGGTGGCGGAAAAACTCTGTTATCTGGCGGCGGGTTAACAGTTTTATTAATGCTTATATGTACAGGGCTGAAATGGGAAGTTCAGCCCTGATTTTGATACAGCCAGTGAAACCTAATCAGCGAATTTTCCACATTAAACGCGCGTTTTATTAAGGCCAGAACCTGCGTTATTCCGTCACTATTATAACTTCACCTCCCAAAAGCACCCTCCTTTTATCCGGTTTATTTTGATCGCGCGCATTAATGAGCACTTAAGCGGATTTACATACATCTTAATGCTCTTTATCTTCAATGAACATTTAAATGCGGGGATAATTTAAGGGGTTCAGTTATGCAACACACTGATGAAATAATTAATTATTTACAGGCGAACGAAATTTCAGCAAAAAAGTTAGATCGGGCCTTTAATGGGGTTAGTGATGCATTATCACATCAGATTGAACACATAGGTTCAGGCGTGCAACGTGCGCTTTATTACACCTCGTGCTTCACAGAAAAATATCAGGAGATTTGTCAGAAGCAAAAAGTCGAGGACGTAAGATTTGCAAAGGGAGTGATTCAACTTAGAAGGCATGGCAATGTTATAAATGACATGCTCAAGATATATTTCAATGAACTATTCAGATATAAAACAAATAATCAACTGGAGCAAATAAAGAAGTCTCTCATGGCGGTAAATGTACATATTGCGCCAGTCATCTCACCCAACACGGTTTTTCTTCCGCCGTTACGTCAGCAGTTGCAGTCGGCATGAAAGTGAACCTTGATATGAGCGCGCTAATTGGCGAAGGGCTGGCAGTGCACATACAATTGCTGGAATTTATGGAGTCATTCAGAAAGCAGCAGATTGCGCCAACCGGTTAAATTACACTTTACCGGCATATTATGCAGCACTCTATGAAAAAGAACTTGAAATGATGTATTTCCTGATTGACCCGTTATTTGTTAACTCGGGAGCCCTCAAAAACACGTCCCCATCCGATAATGAAATTTCAAAAATAATCACGACTATGATTCGATAGCCAAATGATTAAAAATATTATATACCGGATTTTTAAAATAATATTCAAATCAATGATTGAGGTTTATGCCCCCCCATTTCTTATTCTTACTTTCGCAGTCATCTTCGTGCAGATTTTTCCAGAAGGTCCTTTATGGCCCATTGCAGTCTTTGTCTTAATTGTAATAATAGTTTTTCCACGAACATTCAAATAGCAATGCTAAACATCAGATAATGTCAGAAACCTCAATAAGGAAATAAAACTATGTCTGTACCCGCTCATCTATGGCTTGACGATGAAAACGGTTCACCCATCGTGGGGAGCTGCCAGATGCCACTCCGACTCGGTTCAATAGAGTTAAAGTCGTTCGCGCACCACATCACCATTCCTGTTGATCCCGCCTGGGGAAAACTAACCTGTACGCGTTTTCACAGCCCGATTACTATCGTCAAAGAGTTCGACCAGACAACGTCCGTTCTTTATCGCGCAATCTGTGAAGGACGAATACTTAAAAATGGCACAACAAAAATGTACAGAATTGTGGAGTCAGGCAGCGAGGTTGAATATTTCAATATTATGCTGGAAGGGATAAAGCTCACTACCGTTTCTCCCTATCTTGCCCCTAACGGACTAAGCAGCACGCACCTGGAAACACTGGAATTGCGATATCAGGCTATTACCTGGAAATATACGGACGGAAACATTATCTATGGGGATGAATGGAATAACTTTGCAAAGGCTTAAATCTAAGAACTGTTTGATAAAAATGAAGGCTGACATAATCAATCGGAGAGAATCGGGCGCAGAGTGCGCCCGATTCTGTTTATGGCTTCGCGCTCACATCAATGCCCGGGAAGTATTTTTCAGCCAGCTTTTTGATGGTGCCATCGCCCTGCACTTTGGCGATCGCCGCATCAAGAGACTGCTTCAGCTGGGCGTCATCTTTGCGCAGGCCGTAGCCGATGCCCGAGCCAAGAATCGCGTCATCTTCGACCGGCTTGCCGACAAAGCCAAAGCCTTTACCCTGGGGCTTATCAAGGAAACCGGACTGACCGGCAGCAGACATCACCAGCGTGCCATCAAGGCGGCCCGCGACCATATCGTTGTAAACCTGGTTCTGATCCTGATACGACGTGACCGTTACGCCCTGCGTCTCCCAGTGCTTCTTCGCATAGGTTTCCTGAATAGAGCCCTGCAACACGCCGATGTTTTTACCTTTGAGACTGTCGGCGGTCGGTGCCAGATTTTCACCGTTTTTCGCCACAAGCATGGTCGGAATACGGTAGATCGGCTGCGTAAACGCGATGCTTTTGGCGCGCGCTTCGGTGATATTCATCGCCGAGTTGATGGCATCAAATTTTTTCGCCTGCAGCGCCGGGATCAGCGCATCAAAGCTGCTCTCGACCCAGTGGCAGCTGAAATTGCCGGCCTTACAGATAGCGTTGCCCAGCTCAATATCAAAGCCTTCCAGCTCCCCTTTGGCATTGCGGCTTTCAAATGGCGGATATTGTGATTCTACGCCGTAACGTAAATCCTGTGCCAGTGCCTGTACTGATGTCATCATGCCCAGAGCAAGAAAAAGCGCGTTCAGTTTCTTCATTATTTACCCCGAAAAGTCCTGGTTACCTGTTCCCGGTGCTGCCTCACGCGGTGGCGTGATTCAGTGAGAAAAAGCAGATAGCGCCGCTGCGCCAGCCTCTAGTGTCGCCTCGTCTTTCGCAAATGAGAGACGAATCAGTTTGTTGTCTGTGCCATCCATATAAAACGCCGACAGCGGTATGGTGGCCACACCGTGATCGACGATGAGACGTTTTACCATTTCACTGTCCGGCTCGTCACTGAAATGTCCATAGCTGGCGAGCATAAAGAACGAACCGGCACTCGGCAGCAGCTGGAACGGCGAATTTTGCATCAGGGTGATCAGGCGATCGCGCTTCTGCTCATAGAAGGCACTGAGCGACAGGTAGTTCTCCGGCCGCTGCAGGTAGTGTGCGAATCCCACCTGCATCGGCGTGTCGGCGGCGTACATCATGAACTGATGCACTTTCACCAGTTCGGTCATCAGCGCTGCTGGCGCCAGGCAGTAGCCCACCCGCCAGCCGGTGACGTGGAAGGTTTTACCAAACGAGGAGACGATGACGCTGCGCGCCGCCAGTTCCGGGTACGTTGCCATGCCACAGTGAGAGTGACCATCAAACACAATATGCTCATAGACTTCATCGGAGAGCACCACGATATCGGTATTGCGAATCAATGCCGCCAGCTGATTAAGGTCATCAGGCGTCAGTACCTGCGCGCTGGGGTTATGTGGCGTATTAATGATGATCATGCGGGTGCGCGGTGTGATCGCCGCCCGCAGCGCATCCCAGTCGATGGCAAATGACGGCACCTGCAACTTCAGGCCTATCGGCGTACCGCCCTGCAACCGTACCACCGGAGCATAGCTGTCAAATGCCGGTTCAAAGAAGATCACCTCATCGCCCTGATGCACCAGCGCGGTAATCGCCATATAAAGCCCCTGGCTGGCGCTGCCGGTGATCAGCACTTCACGGGCAGGATCATATTTCTGGCCATAAAGCGCCTCCACTTTACTGGCGAGCGCCTCGCGTAAGGCCGGCAGGCCCATCATGGCGGCATACTGATTATGTCCCTCCAGCATCGCGCGACTGACAGAGTCGACCAGCGCCGGATCGCAGGGGAAGTTGGGCGCACCCTGCGACAGGTTGATCGCCTGATGCTGCGCCGAGAGCTGGCCAATCACGCTGAAAATAGTGGTGCCGACGTCCGGCAATTTTGAGTGGATAGCGACAGGCGTTTTCAGGGACATAGTCTCTCCGTCAGGGGGATAACCGATCAGATGCGGTAAAACGCTATTCAACGGGCTGCCACTTGAGTCGGCAAGCGAAATGTCGTCATAATAGCCATGACAAAAATGCATAGCTGAGGTTCACTGTGTCACGCTTATCGCTGCCGCTTAATGCCATTCACGCCTTTCTGGTGACCGCCCGTCATCTCAATCTGACCCATGCAGCCCGTGAGCTGTGTCTGACTCAGGGTGCCGTCAGTCGCAAGATCGCCGCACTGGAGCAGTGGCTGGGTGTCACACTGTTTGATCGCCACGCGCGCGGCCTGCGGCTCACGCCACAGGGCGCCGCGCTGCTACCCGAATTGCAGCAGGGTTTTGAACTGATGCTTAAGGCCAGCGAAAAGGTCCGCCGCAGTCAGGTCAGCATTCGCCTGAAAGCGCCGACCTGTGCGATGCGCTGGCTGGTCCCCAGGCTGATGGCGCTGGAACAACAGCGCCCTGAACTGCATGTGGCCCTGACGACAACGCTGGATCATGCTACGCAGCTTGAAAATTTTGATGCCGCGATTGTCTATGGCAAGCCGCATCCCGAAGGCGTCTGCCTGTTCTGTGAGTCACTGACACCGGTAATGGCAGCGAATCAGCCCTGCCCGGACTCTCCGGCGGCGCTGACTGCAATGACCTTTTTGCATCCCACCGCAGACACCCGTGACTGGCAGTGCTGGCTGAAAGTGCAGCAGGTCACACTCAGCATGAAGCGAAACCAGCATTTTGCCACGATGGATTTAGCGATCAGTGCAGCGATTCAGGGATTTGGCGTGGCGATTGCCGACAGCAATCTGGTGGAGAGTGATATCGCCAGCGGCAGGCTGATTAAGCCGTTCGCTGGCGAGGTTAAAACGGGCGCCGTTTACAGTCTACTGCAACGGCCTGCGCAGGATGCGCCACCGTTCCTGGCGGAACTGGTGGCGTGGCTTAGCCGGGATCAGAAGGTGACCCAGTCGCCATTATCAGCAGGTTTGGCCTGAGGCGCACTTAGCACCGGGGCTTTTGGCGCAGCCGGTTTATTGCCGGTGACAGGTGCGCTCTGGCGTTCACTGGAAAGACGGAACTTCGACACAGAGGCCTGCAGCGCTTCTGTCTGCAGCGCCAGCGCGCTTGCGGCGGCGGAAACCTCTTCAACCAGTGAGGCGTTTTGCTGCGTGACACTGTCCATTTCTGTGACTGCTGTTCCCACCTGAGAAATGCCTTTGCTCTGCTCTTCTGAGGCGGAGGCGATCTGTTTCATAATCGCATCCACATCCTGTACCGATTTCAGAATATTATTCATGGTGCCGCCGGTGGTGCTCACCAGCTCGGCGCCTTTACCCACACGCTGAACGGACTCTTCAATCAGAGTCGCGATCTCTTTGGCCGCATTGGCACTGCGCTGGGCAAGGTTACGTACTTCAGACGCCACTACAGCAAAACCCCGACCCTGTTCACCGGCACGAGCCGCTTCAACGGCGGCGTTCAGCGCCAGAATATTGGTCTGGAAAGCGATACCGTTAATCACGTTGGTGATCTCAGCAATTTTCTTCGAACTGCCTGAAATGCCATCCATGGTGCTGACCACTTCGCTGACCAGCTGGCCGCCTCGCTGTGCCGTCGTGGTGGCGGTTTCAGCCAGCAGGCTGGCCTGACGGGCGTTATCAGCGTTGAATTTCACCGTAGCAGTCAACTGCTCCATGCTGGCTGCAGTCTGCTCCAGCGCAGCGGCCTGCTCTTCAGTGCGTGATGAGAGATCATTGTTACCTGCAGAAATTTCTGCCGCCCCACGCGAGATATTCTCAGTACCGCTGCGAATGGCGCTAACCGCTTCACGCAGGCTATCCTGCATGGCGCTCAGCAGCGGAACCAGTTTACCCACACAGTTGCGACCGAATTCATTGACCGGCTGGCTGAGGTCACCCGTGGCAATCACGGCGAAATGGGTGCGAATGCTTTCCAGCGGACGAACCAGCATCGTTACCAGATAGCGGTCGGTAAACAGCAGAATAAACAGACCAATGATGACCGTGATGGTAATTATTGTTTTCGTCGTCGCGGTGAGGTGATCAACTTCAACGCGGGTGGTATCCAGCTTTTGAGCTGCACCCTGACTGAATTTCTCTGCGCTGACGCCAAACGCGCGGCTTAATGCCGGAGTGACGTTGTTCGCCTGCTGGCGATAAGCATCAGGTGTTGGCTGACGCGCCAGCTGAAATTGTGGCGTTACGCCTTCATCCAGCAGCTTCTGCCAGCTCTGAATCACACCATCCACGACTTCCGGGTTCATCGGACCGGGGGCGAGCTGTTTGAAGCGTGCCAGTTGCTGGGTCATACCATCCAGCGCCTGTTGCACCGGCGCGTACGATTCGTCGGTCAGGGTTTTACCTGCCGCTTTGCTTTCCATCACACGGGACAAGCGCGTGACAACACGAAAATATTGATCGTTTCCTTTGCTCAGCACCGTCATTTGCTCAACCAGATGACGGTCAACCTCGTTGCCTTCGCTGAGCGCGCCAAGAGAGTGGATGCTATACAGCCCGACGCCGGTCCACAGTAAGCAAAACAGCCCCAGAATCGTGAGCATCACTGCGCGAATGGTAAAATTTTTGAGCATTCCCATACCAAAATCCTATACACGTTGACCCGCAAGCGTCGGGCATAGGAGGTTTATCGGCACAGGAAGGTGAAAATGTAACTGTTTTGTTACCTATTATTTTACAGCGTCAAATAGGATTTAACGCTGTAAACTTCTTTAATTTTAATACCTTACAGTTAATTAAGCAGATTAATTTCATTTGCAAAATTTAATGATTAGCAGGCTAATCTTTCTGGTACACCTACAGCCTGACCAGATGCGTCATTAATAATCTGAAGAGACGCATGCGGGCGCGCATAAAATTTCGCTTCAGAACCAATCCGCTTTTATGCTCCTGACCAAGTGACATTGTCACATCCTGCCCCGGATGCCAGGCGGGCCAGACGACCTCGCCTTCCAGCTGGTGCTTATATTCTGTGGCATCACGGGCGAAGGTAAACCAGTAGTCACTGACCTGCTCAGCAAAGGCCCGATCGCTATCACTGAACGGACGATTTTCATTGGGATCGGGCATCTGGCTCAGCGTATTCAGCACATAGGGCACTTCATTGCCGTGCCAGGTGCCGTGTGGATAGAGATCGTGCGCATGCTCTGAAACATAATCAAACCAGTAGCGCCAGCCCGGCATGCCAGCATTGTGCTGCGCCCGCATCACCAGCCATGGCACCAGCGTGAAAGCCATATCGCGTGCCACGGCGCGTCCCAGTAGATGATCGTCATGGATGTCATACATCCATTTAAGCGTACGGTAAGTGAGTCGATTTTTGTCGCGTAACTGCTGCAGCACTGCAGTAGCATCAACACCAAAATATTCCAGAACGCTGGCTTCATCGCTGTTACTGCCGGCCATCAGCGGCAGACGGTGCTGTTTTGCCGCCATAAAGGTTTTCAACATGGGCTCAGGCAATACGGCGTCACCGGCAATGGGTACCGGCGGAATCGCCAGTGGGCCGTCCAGCGACCAGAAGGCGTCAGCGGGCAGTGCGCGCAACGCCTCTGCGCTGACATCGGCTGGCAGTCCAAAATGGCGGGCTACAGCGACGCCCTGCTGACGCGCTTTTTTCAGCGGCGTGTCCGGCAGGCTATAGGCGCTCTGTACGATGCCTTTGTGAAACAGCCCTTCGGCCAGTGGTGAACAGCAGAGTGACAGCACACTGCGCGCACCAGAGGATTCACCGAAAAGCGTCACATTGCGGCGGTCGCCGCCGAATGCAGGAATGTTGCGCTGCACCCACTGCAGTGCGGCAATCTGGTCAAGCAGACCAAAGTTGTTTACCGTGCCCGCGGCAGGATACTCAGCGTCCAGGGCCGGGTGTGAGAAGAAGCCGAGATGACCCAGCCGGTAGTTAAGGGTGACCACCACTGCGCCCCGGGACGCCAGCGGTTTGCCGCTGTACGGTGCCAGGCCGCCCGCACCAATGGTGTAGCCTCCTCCGTGCAACCACACCATCACCGGCAGCGGCGTTGACGGTTCGACATCGGGTGTCCAGACATTCAGGTAGAGACAATCTTCACTAAACTCACCGGGATCGCCGCCGCCCACAGCCTGGCAATACGTGCGATTTTGCCAGGCAGATGACCCGAACGCCGTGGCATCGCGCACATGCTGCCACGGTATCACTGGCTGAGGCGGGCGCCAGCGTAGTGCGCCCTGCGGTGCCGCCGCATAAGGTATGCCTTTAAATACGAAAAGGTCATCATCCATGCCTCCACGTAACTCTCCCTCAGCAGTCATGATCCTCAGACCCGTTTCGTTTTTCATTCCTGTTTCCCTGTCTAAACGTTCCTCCATTATTTGCAGGCACGCCAGTATTGTCCAGGTACGGAGGGGATTTGCAGAATATGCCGAAGCGAGAGATGCAGGGGCTAGCATGCCCATCAACAGGTTCAGAGCGTCAGTGATGACCAGGGATTAACGTTGTTTACGTTTCGCCAGCACGTGAATGCGTTGTCAGCGCCGACGATATCCACATTTCTCACGCATCCCACGCGTTTTTACTGCAAATAATTAGTCAGTTTTCTAACACATCAGGATACTCACGCCGCTAAATTTTCGCTGGATGGTGAAGCGTCTTTTTTTCCAGGTGAACTGAACAGGCCTGATCGATTACCTTCCATCAGGACCATCCGCTTAACAGGGCTGTGGTGAAGAGAGCAACGCGGGCAACGTAGACGTTGCCCGTAGACACTGTCAGGCCTCGCGCAGGCCGCACTGCGCCAGTGAGCGCTGCTGGCGCTCTTCATATAACGCCATCTCATCCAGCACAGGGGTACCCAATGCGGCTTCAAACGCCTGCCGGCTCGCCTGTCCCGCCGAACGAACCTGCGCCCGATCGCCAAGGTTAGACTGAAAAATGCCTGCCGCGCTCACGGGAAGAAAATCCTCATAGGTGATGGGGTCAGCCAGTACACGCCCTTCTTTGATAAGGGTCTCCAGCGATTCCCCCTGGGCAGGCGGCGTAGCAATACCCTTTTCGCTCAGGCGATAATGAAACCACGCCAGTCCCTGCTGGCGCAGCGTGGTTTCGTCGTCCGGAAAATCGCGGAAAATCGTCGACAGATGTTGCTGGTGTTGCTGATTATCCTGACCGCTGCCCGCCTCGCTCAGTAATCGATCGTAGAGTGCGCGTCCTGCGGGCGTCAGCGCTGCCCCGCGCTGCTCAATTTCTCCGAAGCGCGCCGTATGCGTTCCCTGATGACCTTCTTTAAAGATGATCGGCTCTTCCAGCGCTTTAAAGCTGGTTTGACGTAACAGGATGGGGACCTG
Organism: Pantoea sp. MT58; assembly: GCF_014495885.1. NCBI lineage: Bacteria > Pseudomonadati > Pseudomonadota > Gammaproteobacteria > Enterobacterales > Erwiniaceae > Pantoea > Pantoea sp. MT58. The sequence continues at coordinate 2,031,114 of NZ_CP061083.1, read as the reverse complement.
ACGACGAGGCGGTCCCTCGATCAGGGTTTTCGGATCGATACCGCGCGACGGCATCAGTTGCTGGACACGGTCGATATCCAGTGTGCGCGGCGTAAGATGGTTGATGTGACAACCGGGAAAGCAGACTACATCCGCAATCAGCCGGTGCTGCTGGTTCAGCGCCTGATAGGTCTGGCTGTCTACACTGCTGTGAGCATGCCAGCGGAAGGTTTCCAGCGCTTCAGTCACAAATTCACCGGCCTGCTCCTCCGTTAATCCGCCCTGCTGCTGATGCAGTTGCAGTAACGCCCGGCAACGGGGAGTGAAAATGTCGCGCGCAGAGAGAATCTCCGCCGCTTTTTCACGCAGCGCCGCATCGTCGATCAGTTCAGGGCGTAACAGCGAGGTAAAGACCCGGAAGGGATTGCGCCGCAGTGCCGCATCAGTTACTGGCCGGAACGCGGTGGAGTGCACCGGCACCCCTGCCTGAGAGAGATCGTAATAGCCAACCGGATGCATTCCCATCACCGCAAACACCTGTCGCAGTGTGGCGAGTTCGTCTGCGGTGCCGACACGGATCGCGCCATGGCGTTCAACATTAAGTCGGCCGATTTCATCAGCAGCCGTAAGGCGATCTTTCAGCGCACTATCCGCTTCCAGTACGCGTTCATTAACGGTAGCGACCAACTGCATCAGCGTGCCATATTGCGGCACTTCCTGCTGATACATGGCTGACATTGCCTGAGAGAAACGGGTGCGGATGAGGTCCGCACTGATAAAGTTGTCCATCTTATCCACCTGACACCATGATCGTTGCTGCTAATGTAATGCAACGCGCTGGCGCCAGTGGAAAAAATCACGAATCTGTGATCGGCTTAAAGCCATAGCGGTTTTTTAACAGCAGCATCAGGGTAGTGATCACAGCCGGTATCGCCAGCAGCAGAAAGATAACGCTGAAAGACCAGCCGAGTGACATCATCTCTGCACCGACGAAAGCGCTTAAAATCGCACCAATGCGGCCCACACCATGCATCCAGCTGGAGCCAGTGGCGCGTGCGTGCGTGGGATAGTAGCTGGCGGATAAGGCATTCATGCCGGTGTTAGCGCCGTTGAAACAGAAGCCACTGCAAAAAGCGATTGCGCTCATCATGCCCACTTCGGCTGGCGAAAAGCCAAGGGCCACGATAAACAGCCCGCCACAGCCGTAAATCGCTGCCAGCGCCAGATTGGCATTAAAGCGATCCATCATCCAGCCTGCAAACAACGATCCCAGCGTCCCGCCAGCCTGATACATCGCGGTGATAATCGCCGCTTCGGTGACAGACATGCCCAGCGTGTTGACCAGTGATGGCAGCCAGCTGCCAATCAGGTAGACCATGAACAGTCCCATAAAATAGCCACCCCACAGCATCGTGCTGCCAAACAGATAGCGGCGTGACAGGACGGTGCCGATCGCGCCACCCGCCGGCACGCTGACTTCCGGCGCGTGAAACGCACAGTCTGGTCGGGTTTTGCCCGGCATCATCCGATCAAGGATGGCGTGAATGCGGGCAGCCGGTGCACCACGACTGATGAGGAATCGCACGGATTCCGGCAGGCCACGAATCAGTAATGGCAGCACCAGCAGCGGCAGTATGCCGCCCAGTAGCAGCACGGAGTGCCAGTTATAGCGCGGGAGCAGCCATGAAGCGGCAAATCCCCCGCTGGCCGCGCCAAAGGTGAAGCCGCAGAACACAACGGTGATAAGAAATGCCCGCCGCCGTTCAGGCGCATACTCCGCCACCAGCGTACCGACGTTGGGCATTGCGGCACCCAGCCCCAGCCCGGTCAGGAAGCGGAACAGCATCATCTGTTCAATGTTTTGTGACAGCGCGGTTGCCAGCGTCCAGAGACCAAAAAAGAAAACGCTTAAGATAATCATCATGCGACGGCCATAACGGTCAGCCAGCGGCCCCGCTACCATCGCACCCAGCGCCAGACCGATTAAGGCGGCGCTGATGACAACGCCGAGCTGATGATTTGTTACGCCCCACGCGGCTTTAAGCGTCGGCGCAATAAAACCCATAATCGCAATGTCCATGCCATCGAGTGCTACCACGATAAAGCAGAGAGCAATGAGCCGCTTTTGCCAGGGGCTCAGTTGCTGCTGGTTGATAAGCTGGCGGACATCTACCGCCTCGATGCTGGTCAATGAACACTCCCTGAGTAAAGAAATCTGGCATCAGTTTAAGTAAAAAAAACGGCGTTTATGATAGCCGATCGTTAACCTTAAGCGGTCAGATTTTTGTTTGATAGTGAGAATCATTCATATTCATGCAATTAAGTCGTTGATTTCTCTTTAACCAGAGAATGAACACATTACAACCGTTTTAAGATGAATGCTTGAAAATCATGGTCTTAAACAGCGAAGCGGTCATCCCCGTGCTTTTGTTAAAAAAAATTTGCAGCAAAGTTAACAGAATTCATTATTAACAGTTGCCTCACGCCCTTCATTCTCATTAAGTTTAGGATATGGAAAAAAATATCCTTTTCAATCAGCGCATTCGCTTGCGCCACTTACACACCTTTGTTGCGGTTGCGCAGCAAGGTACGCTGGGCCGGGCGGCTGAGACGCTTAGCCTGAGTCAGCCTGCCCTGTCTAAAACCCTGAATGAGCTGGAGGAACTGACCGGCGTTCGTCTGTTTGAACGTGGCCGGCTGGGCGCGCAACTGACCACCATGGGGGAACAATTTCTGACGCATGCCGTGCGTGTGCTCGACGCGCTCAATCATGCCGGTCAAAGTTTTAATGAGCAGCCAGGCGATGCGCCGGTGATTATCCGGCTGGGTGCGCTGACCACCGCCGCAATGGGGATGCTGCCACGCATTCTTGATCGTTTTCATCAGTTACAACCCAATACCACTATCCAGGTGGCAACGCTGCACAACAATGTGCTGCTGGCGGGATTACGCGGCGGTGAGTTTGATATCGGCATTGGACGGATGGCGGACAGCGACATGATGACCGGTCTGACCTATGAGCTGCTTTTTCTGGAGTCGCTTAAGCTGGTGGTAAGGCCGGAACACCCGCTTTTAAGTGACAACGTCACGCTGTCACGGGCAATGCAGTGGCCGGTGGTGATTTCGCCCGAAGGCACTGCACCGCGCCGGATTGCACAACAGATGCTGGATGAACAGGGATGTACGTTGCCACCTCACTGCATCGAGACCTCATCGACCTCACTGGCACGCCAGCTGGCTCTCCGCTACGACTATATCTGGTTCGTTCCTTCCGGCGCGATTAAAGAGGATCTCAGCCACAACGCGGTCTGTGCGCTGCCGATCAACTCATCCGGCCCGGGCGAGCCAGTGGGCATCATTACGCGTACCGGCGCAGAGCTCAGCCTGAGTGCCGAAGTGCTGATGTCTACCATTCGTAAATTTCACAGCTAGCGGCTGCGTTTCGCATGTCGCTCGCGGTTTTCAAGGCGCGCTTTATCGGTTTTACGTAAACCCACGTAGAGCGCACCGCCTCCGCCATGGCGGGTCTGTGCCACGCAAAAAGTCTGTACGTCGTCAAACTGCTGTAACCAGCGCGCGAGATAGCTTCGTACGATATTGGCATGTGACTCGTTATCACGTCCTTTGCCGTGAATGATCAGCAAATTTCGTAATCCCTGTTTGTGTGCCTGCATCATAAAATTGAACAGCGCCTGACGGCAGGTTTCCACCGGTTGCCGTAACAGGTTGAGACTGGCATCCAGCTTGTATTCACCCCGACGGAGTTTATCCAGAATACCCTGCTGGATGCCGTCGGCTTTATATTCCAGCTGCGTATTAAGTGGGATAATCTCCAGGTCACCCCGGGTCAGGAAATTCTCTAGTTCAGATTCGCCCGGCGGTTTGCGTGGTGCTTTGGTTGAAGGGGCTTTCAGCCACAGGGTCGTGGTGGTGTCTTTCAATGGCGTGACATCGCCCATGGCATCCCGAAAAAGATCGTTATCATCAAGGTTCATGGTTTTCTCACACCGGGTTAAATTGATCGAATGTGTCAGACAGGCTTTAACAGTTAGCGTAGCAAAACCTGGAATTACCGGACCACCCGCCTTTTCCCACCCTAACGGGCCGTAGAGAATCGTGCAACAGATCACATAAGCGGAAAGTTATCGTGACAGCGGTCTCTACCCGGGTACTGAAAAGCCCGTCACAGCGGCCTTTGACGCCGTGTAACTCATCCATAATGTTTGTGGGTGTAAAACTGCTCGGATGAGTTCCCTTCAGCACAAAAAATGTTAAAATTGACCCCAGTTACTTATCGTCGAGCAAACCATTATGATCCCTGAAAAACGCAGCATACGTCGTATTCAGTCGGGCGGTTGTGCCATTCACTGCCAGGATTGCAGCATCAGTCAGCTCTGCATCCCCTTCACGTTAAATGAACATGAGCTGGATCAGCTCGACAATATCATTGAGCGTAAAAAACCGATTCAGAAAGGGCAAACCCTTTTTAAAGCGGGAGACGAACTCAGGTCTCTGTATGCCATTCGTTCCGGCAGTATTAAAAGCTATACCATTACCGAACAGGGTGATGAGCAAATTACCGGTTTCCATCTGGCGGGTGATTTAGTTGGCTTTGATGCCATTTTAAATGCCAGCCATCCCAGCTTTGCGCAGGCGCTGGAAACGGCCATGGTGTGTGAAATTCCTTTTGAAACGCTGGATGACCTGTCAGGTAAAATGCCGGCACTGCGTCAGCAGATGATGCGTTTAATGAGCGGTGAGATTAAAGGCGACCAGGATATGATTCTGCTGTTGTCGAAGAAAAATGCTGAGGAGCGACTGGCGGCGTTTATCTGGAACCTCTCACGCCGTTTCGGCCAGCGCGGCTTTTCACAGCGTGAATTTCGCCTCACCATGACGCGCGGTGACATTGGTAATTACCTGGGCCTGACGGTTGAAACCATCAGTCGCCTGCTGGGCCGTTTTCAGAAGTCCGGTATGCTGGCGGTGAAAGGCAAATACATCACAATTGAAAACCACGCCCTGCTGGAAGAGTTAGCGGGCCAGAGTCACCAGGCCGCCTGATTCAAAGCCGGATCAATAAATCTTATTTTATTGATCCGGCAATAACTTTTTCACTTCTTCCGCTGTACAACATAGGCTATCTTTACTCCAGTCGCTCTGGTTTAAGGAGAACGCCTCATGTCCCAGTACCAAAATATTCTGGTCGCCATTGATGCCCAGCAAGACGATCAGCCCGCGCTGCGACGTGCGGTCTATCTGAATCAACGTATCGGCGGAAGAATTAAAGCCTTCCTGCCTATCTATGATTTTTCATATGAAATGACCACCCTGCTTTCGCCGGATGAGCGCGCGTCTATGCGCCAGGGTGTCATCAGCCAGCGTACCGAATGGATCCGCGAGCAGGCCCGCGCTTATCTTGATGCCGGTGTCGACATTGATATCAAAGTGATCTGGCATAACCGCCCCTTTGAGGCCATCATTCAGGAAGTGCTCGCTCATCAGCATGATCTGGTGCTGAAAATGGCGCATCAGCATGACCGCCTGGAGTCCGTGATTTTCACCCCAACCGACTGGCATCTGCTGCGTAAATGCCCTTGCCCGGTCTGGATGGTCAAAGATCAGCCGTGGCCGGAAGGCGGTAAAGCCATTGTCGCCGTCAATCTTGCCAGCGAAGAGCCGCATCACGATGGCCTGAATCAGAAGCTGATTCGTGAAACGATGAAGCTGGCGGAAAAGGTGAATCAGACCGAAGTCCACCTTGTCGGTGCCTACCCGATTACCCCAATCAATATTGCTATCGAACTGCCCGATTTTGATCCCAGCGTCTACAACGATGCTATCCGGGGTCAGCATCTGGTGGCCATGAAAGCACTGCGCCAGAAATTCTCAATTGGTGAAGAGTTCACCCACGTGGCTAAAGGCTTGCCGGAAGAGGTTATCCCCGATCTGGCCGCGCATCTCGGTGCCGGCGTAGTCGTGCTGGGCACCATCGGAAGGACCGGACTATCAGCGGCGTTCCTGGGCAATACGGCGGAACAGGTGATCGATCATCTGCGTTGCGATCTGCTGGCGCTTAAGCCTGACGATTTCAAGTCGCCGATTGATCTGGATGATGAAGAGGACGAGGAGGATTAACGTCTCCTCGTAAAGAAAATGGGCGGCTGATTAGCTGCCCATTTTTTTATTACAGCGCTTTGAGAATCGCTTCCACGCTGGCTTTGGCATCGCCAAACAGCATCTGGCTGTTCTCCTTAAAGAACAGCGGATTCTGAACGCCGGCATAGCCTGTGTTCATTGAGCGTTTGAACACCACCACGTTGTGCGCCTTCCACACTTCCAGCACCGGCATTCCCGCAATCGGGCTGCGGTGATCATCCTGCGCTGCCGGGTTGACGGTATCGTTAGCACCAATCACCAGCACCGTGTCGGTGTCGCTGAAGTCATCGTTGATTTCATCCATCTCCAGCACCACGTCATAAGGCACTTTGGCCTCGGCCAGCAGCACGTTCATGTGCCCCGGCAAACGCCCCGCGACCGGATGAATGCCGAAGCGCACTTTGATGCCAAGCGCGCGCAGACGTGCCGTGATTTCCGCTACCGGATACTGCGCCTGCGCCACGGCCATGCCGTAGCCTGGGGTAATAATCACCGAGCGGGAGGCTTTAAGCATCTCTGCGGTCTCTTCAGCGGTAATTTCACGATGCTCGCCCGCTTCCTGCGTTTCGTCACCACTGCTGACTTCAGTACCGAATCCACCCGCGATCACGCTGATGAACGAACGGTTCATCGCTTTACACATGATATAGGAGAGAATCGCACCGGACGAACCCACCAGTGCACCGGTCACAATCAGCAGATCGTTGCTGAGCATGAAACCGGCGGCGGCGGCGGCCCAGCCTGAATAGGAGTTCAGCATCGACACCACGACCGGCATATCGGCACCGCCAATCGACGCGACCAGATGCCAGCCAAACGCCAGTGCAATCACCGTCATCAGCAGCAACGCAAAGACCTGCGCAGCGCTGCTGCTGGTGTTAACAAACCACAGCAGCAGCAGGAACGAGACCAGCAGCGCCAGCAGATTGAGCTTGTGACGATGCGGTAACGCCAGCGGTTTTGAGGAGATTTTGCCGCACAGCTTGCCAAACGCCACCAGCGAGCCGGTGAAGGTGACGGCACCGATAAAAATACCGATAAACACTTCACTGAGATGGATATTTTCCATCACTGCTGGCAGGCCAGGCGCATGGTCGATATAGCTGTTTATGCCGACCAGTACCGCGGCCAGGCCGACAAAGCTGTGCAGAATCGCGACCAGTTCCGGCATTTCGGTCATTTCGACTTTCTTTGCCATGCGGATACCAATAGCGCCGCCAATCACCATCGCCAGCAGGATCCAGACCACGTTACCGCTGTCCGGACCAAAAATGGTGGCGACCAGCGCAATCGCCATGCCGCTGATACCGAAACTATTACCCCGCTTAGACGTCTCGTGACGCGAGAGACCGGCAAGGCTACAGATGAAGAGAATTGCAGCAACAATATAGGCTGCAGTGACTAATCCGCCAGACATGTCTTACCCCTTACGAAACATTTTCAGCATGCGCTGGGTGACGGTAAAGCCACCAAAGATATTGATGCTGGCAATCAGCACGGCAATAAAGGAGATAAAGGTGACCCAGCCACCGTGCCCCATCTGCAAGACTGCCCCGATCACGATGATGCCGGATATGGCATTGGTCACGGACATCAGCGGCGTATGCAGCGCATGACTGACGTTCCAGACCACGTAATAACCCACCACACAGGCGAGCGCGAACACGGTAAAATGGGAGAGGAAATCGGCAGGCGCCACGTTGGCCAGGCTGCCAAACAGCACGATGGCCAGAGCAATAAGCAGATATTTTCGCCACGGTGAAACAGGTTTCACCTCAATCTTCACTGCCGGTTTCGCGGTTGCCGGTGCAGCCTGAGGTGCAGCGGACACCTGAATCGGCGGTGCCGGCCAGGTGACTTCCCCCTCGCGCACCACAGTCACGCCCCGTACGACTACATCGTCGAAGTCGACCTGGATTTCGCCATTCTTCTCTTTGCACAGCAGCGTCATCAGGTTGACCAGGTTGGTGCCATAAAGCTGGGAGGATTGCGTTGCCAGACGGCTCGGCAGGTCGGTGTAGCCAATGATTTTGACGCCGTCAGGTGTCACAGTAACCTGATCCGCGACGGTCAGCGCACAGTTGCCGCCAGTCTGCGCGGCCAAATCCACAATCACACTGCCGGGCTTCATGCTGGCAACCATCTCTTCGGTGATCAGTTTCGGTGCCGGTTTGCCAGGGATCAGCGCCGTGGTGACAATGATATCGACTTCTCTGGCCTGACTGGCAAACAGGGCCATCTCCGCTTTAATGAACGCCTCGGACATCACTTTGGCATAGCCATCACCGCTGCCAGCTTCCTCTTTGAAGTCGAGTTCAAGGAATTCGGCGCCCATACTCTGCACCTGCTCTTTGACTTCGGGACGGGTATCAAACGCCCGGACAATCGCGCCCAGACTGCCCGCTGCACCAATTGCTGCCAGCCCGGCCACACCTGCCCCAATCACCATCACTTTTGCCGGTGGCACTTTGCCCGCCGCCGTGATCTGCCCGGTAAAGAAGCGACCAAATTCATGCGCAGCTTCCACAATCGCACGATAACCGGCAATGTTTGCCATGGAGCTCAGCGCATCCAGCGACTGCGCCCGTGAAATGCGCGGCACCGAGTCCATTGCCATGACAGTGACCTGACGTGCGGCCAGTTTTGACAGCAGATCGGGATGTTGCGCGGGCCAGATAAAGCTAACCAGCGTGCTACCCGCGCGGGTCAGTGCAATCTCTTCGTCATCGGGTGCATTTACTTTCAGCACGATGTCGGACTGCCAGACCTGATCTCTATCGCTGAGCGTGGCGCCAGCGGCGATATAGCTTTCATTATCGAAGCTGGCGCGTTTACCTGCGTCACGCTCCACGGTGACACTAAAACCCAGCCTGATAAGTTGTTCCACGGTCTTTGGCGTGGCGGCCACGCGCGACTCGTTTGGCAACCTTTCCTTGGGTATTCCAATTAACATAGTGTTTCCTTTCATCGGTTAAGGATGATGGCCCGTATCTGCACCACGACTGCGCAACTGAAACGCCGTTTCGGTTACTTATAGACGAAATGCATGTATTTCAAAGTGTTTATAACCTACTGAAAATGTGACCAGCGATCTATAGCGTCTGTACAGAGTGATGACATTCACTCAATTATTCAGCGTTCTGCTTAAAAATCGGTGTTAACCCACTGCAAAACAGCCTGACAGGCAAATATTCTGCCAGAGATAATTATGAGCGGGCGAATTAAGCATCAATAAAAACCTATAATTAACAATGCATTAACTGTTTAACCGATATTAGTTATCGCTTTTAGTGATAACCGTGGCTAAAACGGGCCATAACTGCGTTTGATGACAATTAAATGAAAAAATGATGGTTTAATAACGCGATCTGACACAAAAAATCGCTGCGACAGTCTGTTTATAACATGCAATAATCAGCGGCTAATCTGTTATACATCAAGAGTCCAGCACGTTTTCGTACTCATTTTTGCGTAAGGCGAAGGATTATTTTTATGAAGCTGAAGAACACTATTCTGGCGTCCACTTTGTTGTCCCTGCTGGCAGCCAACGCATTCGCTGCGCAGGAGTTAACGCCAGAAAAAGCGGCAGCGTTGAAGCCATTCGAACGTATTAATATCACCGGCCGTTTCAACGCGATCGGCGACGCTGCCGATGCCGTCTCTAAGCGTGCAGATCAGATGGGCGCTGCCTCTTATTACATCCAGGCAATCAACGACAGTAACGGCAACAGCGGTAACTGGCGCGTCACGGCTGACCTCTATAAAGCCGATGCGCCGGCAGCTTCAGCGTCAACAACGTATCGTCGCTTTAACGGCGTTAATGAACTGCCAAAAGCAGAAGCCTACAGACTTGAACCGTTTGATACCGTTTCGGTCAGCGGCTTCTTTGCCAGCCAGCCGGATGTTAACGACGCGATTTCAAAAGCCGCGAAAGAGAAAGGTGCCGCATCATTCTTTATCGTGCGCCAGATTGATGCTAACAGCGGTGGCAACCAGTACGTCACCGCCTATGTCTACAAAGCGGATGCTAAAGAACGTACAGTGCAGACACCAAACGCCATCCCAGCCGATTCAGAAGCAGGTAAAGCTGCGCTGGCAACCGGTGGCGCGGCAGCCGCTAACGTAGAGATTCCTGGCGTGGCCTCATCTGAAACGCCAAGCAACAAAGTGGGCCGTTTCTTCGAAACACAAAGCTCTACCGGTAAGCGCTACACGGTGAATCTGCCTAACGGTAAATCGGTGCAGGAAGTTAACGCGATTACCGCCGCGCAGATGCAGCCGTTTGATACCGTGACTTTCACGGGCCACTTCGGTTCACCTACTGAGGTTTCAGAAGAAGTGGCGAAGCGTGCTTCAGATAAAGGTGCCAAGTTCTATCACGTGACTCGTCAGTGGCAGAACCAGAGTGGCGGTAACCTGACCGTGACGGCTGACCTGTTTAAGTAATCCCTCACAGGGCGGCACCCGCCGCCCTGCTGTTTGCAAACCTGCTTTGTTTTGCATAGTTATGCATTGCCATCCCCTGCCACACTCCGTAAAATCCCCCGCCTGTTTTACCGGATATTGTCCCTGGATTGTGCCATTGGTCTGACATAACCCAGCGATATAATCCGATTTACCCAGCCATATATGCTAGCGGGAAGGTTGTTTTGGAGAAAAAATTAGGTCTCGGTGCGCTGACAGCACTGGTGCTCAGCTCAATGCTGGGTGCAGGTGTGTTCAGTCTGCCGCAAAACATGGCTGCAGTGGCCGGTCCGGCTGCTCTGCTGCTGGGTTGGCTGATCACCGGTGTCGGCATTATCTTTCTTTCGCTGGCGATGTTGCTGTTAACCCGCCTTAAACCCGAACTTGACGGCGGCATCTTTACTTACGCCCGCGCCGGATTCGGCGAACTAATGGGGTTCTGCTCTGCATGGGGCTACTGGCTGTGTGCTGTTATCGCCAATGTCTCCTATCTGGTAATTGTCTTCTCGGCCCTGAGCTTCTTCACCGATACGCCGGACCGGATTATTTTTGGTGATGGCAACACCTGGCAGGCGATGCTGGGCGCATCCGTGCTGCTGTGGCTGGTTCACTGGCTGGTGCTGCGCGGTGTGCAGACAGCAGCCAGCATCAATCTGATGGCCACGCTGGGCAAGCTGGTGCCCTTACTGCTGTTCATTGTGCTGGCGGTGATGGCGTTCAATTATGATCGCTTTCGCTTCGATTTTTCCGGCGTCACGCTGGGGCAACCGCTCTGGGAGCAGATCAAGCAAACCATGCTGATCACTCTTTGGGTCTTTATCGGGGTTGAGGGTGCGGTGGTGGTTTCTGCGCGTGCACGTCAGAAAAAGGATGTGGGCCGTGCAACACTTTTTGCCGTTCTGGCTGCCTTACTGGTCTATTTGCTGGTAACCCTGCTGTCGCTGGGCGTGGTTCCGCGCGCTGAACTGGCTGAAATGCGCAATCCGTCCATGGCGGGATTGATGACAAGACTGATGGGCAACTGGGGCGATGCGGTGATTGCGATTGGCCTGATCGTCTCTGTCTGTGGTGCCTACCTGAGCTGGACGATCATGGCTGCTGAAGTGCCGCTGATTGCTGCGCAGCAGGGGGCGTTTCCTCGCATTATCGCCCGACAGAACCGACACAACGCGCCGGCCGCCTCGCTGTGGCTGACCAACGGCAGCATTCAGCTCTGCCTGATCCTGATTGCCCTGACCGGTGCTAACTACAATAACCTGCTGACCATCGCCTCAGAGATGATTCTGGTGCCCTATTTACTGGTGGGGTTATACCTGATCAAAGTGGTGCGCGGACAGAATAAACCCATGGCGATGGCGGTGGGTGTCGGCGCCAGTCTGTATGGCATCTGGCTGCTCTACGCGTCGGGGCCAATGCACCTGATGGCGTCAGTCGTGCTCTACTCCCCAGGCCTGCTGTTGTTTCTGTTTGCCCGACGCGGCGGCCGCGCTGATGTTGCGCTGACCTCGCTGGAGCGGATTGCAATGGGATTACTGATTGCTGCGACGCTGCCCGCTGTGTGGCAGCTGACCACATAGAGCCGGATCCATCGGGCGTCATTGTTGCAGAGAGTCTGGACACGGGTAGCGCAGGACACGCAGGCGTACATGAGGATAATGAGCGCTGCCCGGTGTCAGACTGACTGATTTACTAGCCTGGTGAGAGAGGTGCTTAGTGTGACTGCACCGGGATCGACACACACAGCAGGTCATCCTGCTGGGTAAGATTCAGCGGTTTTGAATATTCATGATGGATCGCGTCCAGCTGCTCCGCAGAGAGCGGATAAGGGAGCTGAATATCAAAACGGCTTATCTGCTGCTGTTCTGCGAGCGTAATCAGGCGTGCGATGTTAATTTCGTCGCTGACCTGAGTAGAAATGATTTGTAATGCTAATTCTTTTAACGGGTCGTCACTGCCCTGTAAACGGTGTGCTGATTTACGTGTCACCATGCCAAAGATCGGCATCACACCATAAATAGCATCAACGAAGCTCCAGCGCTTTTTGCAGGAAGCGGAAAGAAAGTCACTGTAATTGAAGCAGATGCGGTCGGGGTATATGGCTGATGCCAGCTCTTTATCAGACACACTAACGCTCCTCATGATAATCATCGATATCCCAAACCTGGCGCAAAAATGCCGCGCTAATGATTGCACATATTGACGGTTATATACCAGCAAGCCACGGATATTTCGTGCGATAACGTAGAGCTCAGGACCAGGACAAGATATGATTTCTCTCACGTCTGTTTCTGCTTTGTGAACTATGAACAAAATTGTTTATGTTGAAGATGAACCTGAAGTGGGTTCGCTGATTGCAGCTTACCTGGGTCGTCATGATATTGAGGTGATTGTCGAGACGCGCGGTGATCGTGCTGAAGCGGTGATAGCGGAACAGCAGCCGGATCTGGTGATGCTGGATATCATGTTACCCGGCAAGGATGGCATGACCATCTGCCGCGACCTCCGGGCCAACTGGCAGGGACCGATTGTGTTACTGACGTCACTGGACAGCGACATGAATCATATTCTGGCCCTGGAGATGGGTGCGCAGGATTACATTCTGAAAACCACCCCGCCTGCTGTGCTGCTGGCTCGCCTGCGCCTGCACCTGCGTCAGTCCCATCAGGGACAGCCGGAAGATACACCGAGCGCACCTGCTGCCAACCGTATGCTGCGTTTTGGCTCGCTGACCATTGATGCCCTGAACCGGCAGGTCACGCTGTTTGAGGAGCAGATCGCCCTTTCTACCGCAGATTTCGATCTGCTCTGGGTGCTCGCCAGTCATGCGGGCCAGACACTGAACCGGGATGCGCTGCTGAAAACATTGCGTGGCGTCAGCTATGATGGTTTAGACCGCAGCATCGACGTGGCGATCTCGCGGCTGCGTAAAAAGCTGCACGACAGCGCCACCGAGCCCTTCCGCATCAAAACTATCCGCAACAAAGGCTATCTGTTTGCACCTCAGGCCTGGGATACCCGCGGACTATGAGAAAGCTTTTTATTCAGTTCTATCTGCTGCTGTTTGTCTGCTTCCTGGTGATGGCCTTACTGGTGGGGCTGGTTTATAAGTTCACCGCTGAGCGTGCAGGCCGCCAGTCGATGAATGACCTGATGGCCAGCTCGCTCTACCTGATCCGCAGCGAACTGCGCGAGATCCCGCCGCGCGACTGGAATAAGACCATCAAGAGTCTCGATCTTGGTCTCTCATTCGACCTGCACATCGAGCCGATGAACAAATATCAGCTTGATGAAGGCAACATGCGTCGGTTGCGTGCCGGAGAGATTGTTGCGCTCGATGACCAGTACACCTTTTTGCAGCATATTCCGCGCAGCCACTATGTGCTGTCAGTCGGACCGATTCCCTATCTTTTCTACCTGCATCAGATGCGGCTGCTGGATATTGCCCTGCTGGTGTTTATTGGCATGTCTCTGGCACTGCCGGTGTTCATCTGGCTTCGTCCCCACTGGCAGGAGATGCAGCGACTGGAAAAAGCAGCGCAGCGTTTTGGCCGGGGTGAGCTGGATGTACGTACCCATTTTGACAGTACCTCCAGCCTCTTTCGGCTTGGTATCGCCTTTAACCAGATGGCCGAGAATATCAATACGCTGGTAGCCAGCAAAAAGCAGCTGATTGATGGCATCGCCCATGAGCTTCGAACGCCGCTGGTGCGCCTGCGTTACCGGTTAGAGATGAGCGACAACCTGACGGATGGTGAACGGGTGGCGCTGAACCGCGATATCGGCCAGCTTGAAAGCCTGATAGAGGAACTGCTGACCTATGCACGACTTGATCGGCCACGCGTCGATCTCAATCTTAAAACACTGGATCTCGCCAGTTGGCTGAGCGAGCGGCTTGACGATTTTCGCACCATCAACCCGGACATACGGCTCGACCTTGATCTGCCACAGCGTGAAAACATCGGCGTTTCTGATACCCGCCTGATGGAACGAGTGCTGGATAACCTGGTGAACAATGCGCTGCGTTATGCTCAGCAGCGGCTGCGTGTCAGTTTATGGTTTGATGGCGCGATCGGGTGTCTGCAGGTGGAAGATGATGGTCCCGGCATTCCGCCGGAAGAGCGTGAACGGGTTTTCGAACCCTTTGTCCGACTTGACCCGAGCCGCGACCGCGCCACAGGCGGCTGCGGATTAGGCCTGGCAATTGTCTACTCTATTGCTCAGGCGCTCAGCGGCAAGGTGACGATTGAGTCCAGCCCGCTGGGCGGCGCCAGCGTTCGCTTTTGCTGGCCGGTTGATCTAACCTTGCGCGAAATTGCGCAGCGTTAAAACCACAAGGAGTCTTACGTGACCTCAGCGTATCAACAACTGACCAAAACTTTCCAGCGCCTGTCCCGTTTCAGTCACGTCACGGCAATTGCCGGATGCGACATGCAGACCACCATGCCGCCGGGCGGCAGTCAGGCACGCGGTGAAGCACTGGCTGAAATGAGCGTGCTGCAACACCAGATTCTGACTGCCCCTCAGGTCGGTGAGTGGCTTAAAGCTGCTGAGCAGCAGTCGCTGAACGATGTCGAGCGGGCCAATCTCAACGAGATGCAGCGCGCATATCAGCAGGCAACGCTGCTGCCTGATGATTTTGTTGAAGCCAAATCGATCGCCGGTTCGGTCTGCGAACATGCATGGCGCACTCAGCGTCCCGCCAATGACTGGCAGGGTTTTGCCGCCAACCTCAAAGAGGTGGTCCGCCTGAGCCGTGAAGAGGCCCAGCGCCGCGCCGACGCCAGTGGCTGTTCCCGTTACGATGCGCTGCTGGATCTCTATGAACCAGGTATGACCCGGGCCCGACTGGATCAAACCTTTGGCGAACTGAAAACCTGGCTACCTGAACTCTTACAGCAGGTCGTGGAAAAACAGGCACAGCAGAAGGTCATAACGCCGCAGGGGCCATTCGCCGTGCCTGCGCAGCGGCAGCTCGGTCTGAGCATTATGGAGACGCTGGGTTTCGACTTTAACCACGGTCGTCTGGACATCAGTGCACATCCCTTCTGTGGCGGTGTGCCGGAAGATGTGCGCATTACCACCCGTTACAATGAGAATGAGTTTCTCAGTGCCATGATGGGCGTGATTCACGAAACCGGCCATGCTCGCTATGAACAGAATCTGCCGAAGCAGTGGCGCGGTCAGCCGGTAGCACTGGCGCGATCAACGGCTATCCACGAATCACAAAGCCTGTTTATGGAGATGCAGCTTGGTCGCAGCCGTGAATTCCTGCAGCGCATTCTGCCGCAGGTGATCGCCACCTTTGGCGATCAACCCGCCCTGCTGGCGGATAATTTCGTGCGCCTGACCCAGCGGGTTTTGCCTGGCCTGATCCGGGTTGACGCTGACGAGCTCAGCTATCCGGCGCATGTCATTTTACGCTACGAAATTGAGCAGGCGTTGATCGAAGGGGACATTGAGGTTGAAGATATCCCGGCGCTGTGGGATGAGAAGATGATGCAGTCGCTGGGGCTGGATACGCGGGGTAACTACCGCGATGGCTGTATGCAGGATATTCACTGGACCGACGGCGCCTTCGGCTACTTCCCCACCTATACGCTGGGCGCAATGTACGCCGCGCAGCTGTTCCAGTCGTTACAGAAGGCTATTCCTCAGCTCAGTGAGCTGATTCAGCATGGTGAGCTGCAGCCGGTGTTCGACTGGCTGCAACAGAATATCTGGCAGCACGGCAGCCGTTTCCAGACCGACCAGTTGCTGATCAACGCCACTGGCGAAGCGCTGAACCCGGCTTTCTTCCGCCAGCACCTTGAACAACGTTACCTTAATAGCTAAGCTTTCGGGCGGTCATCTGACCGCCCTTTCCCGCCTTTGTACAATCGGTTACACGCCGATACCAAACACCCACGGACACCGTTCATTGATTTCCCTATAGTCTCTTCACCGGCCCCGCAGTGGGCTACACATGAAAAAATAGTCTCCGAGGGATTTGCGATGAAAAAATTATTTGCACTGGTTGTCGCCGCTGCTATGGGTATGTCTTCTGTTGCTTTCGCTGCTGACACCACAGCTGCTCCAGCTGCTGCGCCAGCCGCAACAACTACTACTCCTGCCGCTGCAGCACCGGCTAAAACTGTTCACAAGACTGCGCACAAGAAACACCATAAAGCTGCTCAGAAAGCCCAGGCTGCTCAGAAACACCACAAAAAAGCGGTGAAAAAAGATGCAGCGCAGAAAGCGCAGGCTGCTAAAAAAGTTCACCACAAAAAAGCGGTAAAACCTGCTGCACAGAAAGCTCAGGCCGCTAAAAAAGTTCACCACAAAAAAGTAACTAAACCAGCCGCTCAGAAAGCGCAGGCTGCTAAAAAAGTTCATCACAAAAAAGTAACTAAACCAGCTGCCCAGAAAGCTCAGGCTGCTAAAAAAATGCACCACAAAAAAGTAACTAAACCAGCTGCCCAGAAAGCGCAGGCTGCTAAGAAAATGCACCACAAAAAAGTTGTGAAACCAGCAGCTAAAAACTAAGGTCGCCTTCAGCGCACGGCCACGAGATGATGAATAAAAACACCCGGTTCTGCCGGGTGTTTCTTTACTGGAGTGGATGAAATGACGAGAGTGGATGAAATAGTGCGTCGCTATCGCTTCGAAATTATTCTGCTTGTTATGATCCTGTGTGGCATTGTTGCAGCCAGCTTTTTTATTTAGATGCTGTAGCGTACTGATTAACCAATAAAACTCCCTTTTTCAACGCTCACCGACTATAGTTACCGTACTTACGTAATAACAATAACGTTAATTTTTTCTCGCCATTGAGATTTCTATGCGCCTGGCTACCTTGTTAATGGTTGGACTCTTCAGCTTTGCCACCACGGTTCATGCCGATGATGACGATGACTCGCCTACTCCTGCTGAGATTAAGATGCTGTTCTTCGGCAAGGATCATCGCCAGGCAATCACCGATATTACTGCTGCCCCCTGGGATGCCATTGGCCAGCTGGAAACCGAAAGTGGTAACCTCTGTACTGCCACGCTCATCTCTCCCCATCTGGCCCTGACCGCCGGACACTGTCTGCTTTCCCCGCCCGGGAATTTCGATAAGCCGGTTGCGCTGCGATTTATGGCCAGCGATAAAGGCTGGCGCTACGAGCTTCATGATATTGATGCGCGGGTGGAACCTTCGCTGGCGTCAAAATTAAAAGCGGATGGCGAAGGCTGGATCGTGCCGAGCAGTGCAGCACCCTATGATTACGGCATTGTGATATTACGCAATCCGCCTTCAGCGATTACGCCCATTCCCTTGTTTGATGGCTCACGCAGCGATCTCACGGCGGCGCTGAAGCTGACCGGACGTAAAGTGACGCAGGCAGGCTATCCGGCCGATCATCTGGATACGCTCTACTCCCATAGCGATTGCCTGATTACCGGCTGGGCGCAACGTGCGGTGCTGTCGCATCAGTGTGACACGCTGCCGGGTGACAGCGGTTCACCGCTGCTGCTTAAAAGCGATAAGGGCTGGCAGTTAATCGCGGTACAAAGCTCTGCGCCCGCAGCGAAAGATCGCTATCTGGCTGACAACCGCGCAATTTCGGTCACCTCGTTTAAAGACAAGCTGGAATCCCTCGCGCAGTAACCGCACTGACGCTTTACCATTGGGTGCGCGCCTGTTAAGACGCGCACCCTGGCTTTTTAAGCCGCTATCTGTTCCATCGTCTGCAGGATGCGCTTATCTGAAATGGGATAAGGTGTGCCTAACTGCTGAGCAAAGTAACTGATACGTAGCTCTTCAATCATCCAGCGGATGTTCTGAACCTCTTCATCATCCTGACGCTGCGGCGGCAACTTATTACGCCACGCCTGATACGCCTGTTCCACTGCCTGCACTTTTAACATGCGCGCCCGATCGCTGTGCGGGTCAGCAGGCAGCTTTTCGAGCCGCCGTTCAATACCATTCAGATAACGCAGCGTATCGGCCAGTCGCTGCCAGCCATTGCCGGTGACAAAGCCGCGATAGACCAGACCATTTACCTGCGCCTTGATATCCGATAATGCCAGCGCCATGGTCATATCAACCCGGCCTTTCAGACGCTTATTGATGTTGAAGACGGCCGTGAGGATCTGCTCAACCTGTTGTGCGATCGTCACAACGGTCTCATTGAGTTCACCGCGCACTTTGTCACGCAACTGCTCAAACGCGCCCTGGTCCCAGGCCGGACCGCCCGCTTCACCTATCAGCTTATCAATACCACAGGCGATACAGTCGTCGATGAGCTCCAGCACTTTGCCATAAGGGTTAAAGTAGAGTCCGAGCTTGGCTTTGTTCGGCAATTTCTCGTGCAGATATTTAACCGGAGACGGCACATTCAGCAGCAGCAAGCGACGCTGACCGCGCCACATCATTTTTTGCTGCTCCTGCTCGCTGTCAAACAGGCGAATGGCGACGCTCTCTTTCTCATCGACCAGCGCAGGCCAGGCTTTGACCTGATAGCTGCCGCGCTTCTGTTCATAGCTGCGCGGCAGATCGCCGAAGCTCCAGATGTGCAGTCCGCTCTGCTCCAGCCCGTCATCCGCCACTTTCGATAGCGTTTCCTGAACTTTATCTTTCAGCTGCGCCTTGAGCGCGGTGAGATCTTTACCTTCCAGCAGTTTACGGTTGTGCTCGTCTACCACGCGGAACGTCATTTTCAGATGATCGGGCACCTGTTCCCACTGCCAGTTTTCACGTTCCAGCGTGACACCGGTCATGCGGCGAAACTCACGCGACAGCGCATCAAGCAGTGGCATCTCCATCGCCTTCACGCGTCCCAGAAACGCTTCAGCGTAGTTGGGAGCTGGCACCAGGTTACGGCGCAGCGGTTTGGGCAGCGACTTAATCAGCGCGATGATCAGCTCACGACGCACGCCTGGGATCTGCCATTCAAAGCCGCTATCCTCAACCTGATTCAGCAGCGGCAGCGGAATATGCACCGTGACGCCATCCGCATCGGCACCTGGCTCGAACTGATAACTCAGCCTGAGTTTGAGGTTGCCCTGATGCCAGAAATTGGGGTAGTCGAGCTGGCTGACTTTATCCGCGCCCTCTTTGATAAGCATATGCTTGTCGAAGTTCAGCAGCTCGGCGTTTTCACGGCTGGCCTGCTTCCACCAGCTGTCAAAATGCTTCGCCGACACCACCTCTTTGCCAATGCGCTGGTCATAAAAAGCAAACAGCGTTTCGTCATCCACCAGGATGTCGCGGCGACGGGATTTGTGTTCCAGATCCTCGACTTCACTACGCAGCTTCTGGTTAGCCCGGAAGAAAGCATGACGCGTCTGCCAGTCGCCTTCCACCAGCGCGTGGCGGATAAACAGCTCACGGCTCAGTGTAGGATCGATGCTGCCATAGTTCACTTTGCGAGCGGCCACAATCGGCAGACCATAGAGCGTGACTTTTTCAGCGGCCATCACCGCGCCCTGCGATTTCTCCCAGTGCGGTTCGCTGTAGCTGCGCTTAATCAGATGCTGCGCCAGCGGCTCAATCCACTCTGGCTCAATGCGCCCCGCCGTGCGGCCCCACAGGCGGCTGGTCTCAACCAGCTCCGCGACCATGGCCCACTTCGGCGGCTTCTTAAACAGCCCGGAGCCAGGGAAGATGGCGAAGCGGGTGTTGCGTGCCCCGGTATACTCCTGCTTATCGGCATCTTTCTGACCGATATGCGACAGCAGACCGCTTAACAGCGCGCAGTGAACGGGCTGCAGCTCAGCCGGTTCGCTGTTCACCGGAATCCCCAGTTCCCGCACCACCTGCCGCAGCTGGGTATAGATATCCTGCCATTCCCGCACGCGCAGATAGTTAAGGAAGTCGGTTTTGCACTGACGACGGAAAACATTGCCGGACAGCGCTTTCTGCTGCTCCGCCAGATAGTTCCAGAGATTCACGTAGGCAAGAAAGTCGGAGTCTTTATCAGCAAAGCGTCGATGCTTCTCATCCGAAGCCTGCTTTTTATCTGCCGGACGCTCACGGGGATCCTGAATCGACAGGCCTGCGGTGATAATCATCACTTCGCGCACGCAGCCAAATTTCTGCGCTTCCAGCACCATCCGCGCCAGGCGAGGATCCACGGGCAGCTGCGCCAGCTGACGCCCGGATCCGGTCAGCTTGTAGTGGCCGTTCTCTTCATTCAGCGTCAGCGCCCCCAGCTCTTCCAGCAGACGGACACCATCCTGAATATTGCGTTTATCGGGTGCTTCCACAAACGGGAAGGCGGCAATATCGCCCAGACCCAGCGAGGTCATCTGCAGGATCACCGACGCCAGGTTGGTGCGCAGGATTTCAGGATCGGTAAAGGCCGGACGACTCAGGAAGTCATCTTCTGCGTAGAGGCGAATACAGATACCGTCTGACACACGCCCGCAGCGCCCTTTACGCTGATTGGCAGACGCCTGGGATATGGGCTCAATCGGCAGACGCTGCACTTTGGTGCGGAAGCTGTAACGGCTGATACGCGCCGTGCCGGGATCGATCACATATTTAATTCCAGGCACCGTCAGCGAGGTTTCCGCAACGTTGGTCGCCAGCACGATGCGACGACCGCTGTGCGACTGAAACACCCGATTCTGCTCAGCATTGGACAGCCGGGCATAGAGTGGCAACACTTCGGTGTGCGGCAGATCGCGTTTGTTGAGCGCGTCGGCGGTGTCGCGTATTTCGCGCTCGCCGCTCATAAAGATCAGGATATCGCCACGGCTTTCCCGTCCCAGTTCATCCACCGCATCAAAAATCGCCTGCAGCTGATCACGATCACCATCATCCGCCTCTTCGACCACCGGACGATAGCGCACTTCAACGGGATACGTGCGGCCAGAAACTTCAATCACCGGCGCATTATTGAAATGACGGGAGAAGCGCTGAGGATCGATGGTAGCGGAAGTGATGATGACTTTCAGATCGGGGCGGCGTGGCAACAGCTCACGCAGATAACCGAGCAGGAAGTCGATATTCAGGCTGCGTTCATGGGCTTCATCAATGATGATGGTGTCATATTGCATCAGCAGGCGATCCTGCTGGATTTCCGCCAGCAGAATCCCGTCAGTCATCAGTTTAATCTGCGTCAGATCGCTGACCTGGTCGTTGAACCGCACTTTGTAGCCGACACAGCCGCCCAGTGAGGTGCTGAGCTCATCGGCAATGCGGTTCGCCACGGTCCGCGCGGCCAGACGGCGCGGCTGAGTATGGCCAATCAGCCCGGTAACACCGCGTCCCAGTGCCAGACAAATTTTCGGCAACTGGGTGGTTTTACCTGAACCGGTTTCACCAGCGACAATCACCACCTGATGATCGCGAATCGCCTCAGCAATATCCTGCTGCTTCTGACTCACCGGCAGATTGTCCGGGAACGTAATCGCTGGGGTAGCCGCGCGGCGCTGGGCCACGCGCTGTTCGGCGGCGACGAACTCCAGCGCCAGCTCGCTGGCAATGCCCTGCTGCGCCTCAGGATTTTTGATTTTTCTGGCTCCCTGCAGGCGGCGCTGCAGCCGCTGGCGATCGCGCAGCATTAAACCGTCGAGCCGTGACCAGAGCGCTGCCAGTGGGGAAGTATCGGGTGATGACATAATTGTGACGTACCTTACTCAGACGGTGTCGCTACATAAAGCAGCGCCCAGAAGCCGGGGTAACCAGCTGATTCAATAAAATAATTGCGCGTATCATAGCACATTCTGAACTGTTCAGGCGGCCGCTCCCGGTTACGCTTATTCAATAAATTCGAACATGGGTCTCGAAATATTGCGCTTTCACCGCGCCATCGATAACCGTAGAGTGTAAACCATTGAGCGGAAAGTCTTCCGCGTAACAGACAGGAAACCACCATGAGCAAAGTTTTAGTTCTGAAATCAAGCATCCTTGCAGGCTACTCACAGTCAAGCCAGCTCGCTGACTTCTACGTTGAACAGGCAAAGGCACAGGGTAAAGAAGTCACTGTACGTGACCTGGCGGCTAACCCGATTCCGGTTCTGGATGGTGAGTTAGTGGGTGCAATGCGTCCTTCTGATACGCCACTCTCACCGCGTCAGCAGGAAGCACTGGATCTGTCCGATGAACTGATTGCAGAACTGCAGGCTCATGATGAAATCGTCATCGCTGCGCCAATGTACAACTTCAACATCCCTACGCAGCTGAAAAACTATTTCGACCTGATTGCCCGTGCTGGCGTGACGTTCCGCTACACCGAAGCAGGCCCGGAAGGTCTGGTTAAAGGCAAAACCGCAGTGGTTATCTCAAGCCGTGGTGGCATTCACAAAGATACCCCAACTGACCTGCTGACCCCTTACGTCAAGCTGTTCCTTGGCTTCATCGGCATCACTGACGTTGAGTTCGTGTTTGCTGAAGGCATCGCCTACGGTCCGGAAGTGGCCAGCAAAGCGACCGCCGAAGCGAAAGACGCTATCACGCAGATCGTGACCGCATAACGCTCAGCCATCTCAGGATGACGCTGTCAAAGACCGGGCCTGTGCCCGGTTTTTTTTCGCCGGTTAGTTGCTGCTGTCTGCCTCTTTTCTCAGCCATTGACCATTAATGCCACGCACATACTCTCCCGCTGCGGCACGGCTCACCAGTTTCTGTCCGGCAATGCTGGCCACATCGGCCGTGGAGAGATTGTTCTGGCCGGCCAGCCGCTGATACTCCTGCTGACGCCCGGCATTAATCCGCTGCACCAGCGCCAGCGTTTCACTGTCCTGCGAACGTGCCGCCAGATAGCCGGAGAGCGTTTCACCTGCACGGCCTGATTGCCTTGCCTCGTCGAGCGTCAGTGCCCAGGCAGGGAGCGCCATCGTCAGGGCAAGTAACAGCGCCGCGCTTATGCGTTTCATCATGGCTCTCCTCAGAACAGTCCGCTCTGGTTTTTCAGTAACGCTTCCACGTCTTTATCAACTTTGATGTGGATCTCATGCTCGATTTTTACATTCATATTGATGGTGATGGGGTCTTTGGGTGCCGTGACTTCAATGCGTGGCACGCATCCGATGCTCAGCAGTCCGGCTGCCAGAACCAGTAATGGCCTCAGGCTCATGGTGAAGTGTCCTTGTTCGATGGCAAAGTCGCATGTTGCTCTAACCAGGATTGCAAATTATCGCCAAAGCGCAGGCTGCGCCAGAGCTGAAAGAGGTTTTCCTGATGACGATAGTTAAGATTGACCGTCTGACGACGGTTACTGAACTGGCTGACGCCCTGTACCTGCGCTTCCATAGTGAGGTCGCCGAGGTTATTCAGATTGATTGTCGCCCAGCTGCGGGAGACTTCCATATAGCGTAACCAGTCAAGCGCTGCGCCGGTCGCTACGTTGTTGCGGGTAATTGCATCCGCCATATCTTTATCCAGCCGGAAAGTCAGCGGACCGCTGTTGGCAATCCACCCTTTTTCCACCAGCCAGCGTGGATTATTCAACCACAGCGGCAACTCACCGTTAACCTTACCCGACATGGCAAACTGTTTAGGCTTCAGCGCCGTCACCAGCTCGCTGAGGCTGATATTACGCAGCGACACCCGGGCGGGATCATGTTGCGGCATACGCAGGGCTGGCAGCGTAATCTGTCCGCCAAGCAGGTCAAGACTGACATCCTGTAAAGTCAGGGGGGATTGTTCAGACCACGGCCAGTTACCCTGCAGATCGGCCCGAATATTCTGCATGGCAAACTGGTTCTTCACCTCGGCAATGCGGAGTGAAACAGGGCCATGCTGACCAAACTGCCATTGCTGCTCATGAAACCTGAACGGCAGCGAGAAGTCGATACCGTTCACCTGACTGTCCGGCGTCCAGACACTGCCCTGTTTGACCGTCCAGTGGCCTCCCGCCTGGAAGCCCTGTTTACTGGCAGCGGAGAATGCGACCTGTGCCTGCAAACTGCCGCCCTGAATCTGCATTTTCATGTCGGGGCTGAGCAGCGGCTGAAACACAGTCAGCGACTGTGCCGGCCACCAGGCCTGACCGCGTAACCGTTTACCGTCCCAGCGGCCATTCACCCGCAGCGGGCCAACCTTCCCCGCTTTTAACTCGCCCCGCCAGACGAAATAGCCGGGATCACGGCCTTTCGCCTCAAAGTCCAGCGTGGAATCAGCCAGACGGCCGCCATAGGTGAAGTGGGTCGGGCCCGCCTGCAGTCTGAAATGGCCATTGAAGGAAGGTTGCGCCACATCGCGCTGCCACTTAACGGGTTCGGTCAGTGTCAGGCGCGGTTTTGCGACGTTAACGCTGCCATAAGCCAGCTGATTAAATCCGGTGGAGAGCGTATCCAGGTGGATCAGCGTGTCGTGCCAGCCGCCGGTGCCTTTGACATCCCAGCGTGCCTGCAGCGGCAGCATCTCGCCCCCGCCCCAGTAGCGCCAGTCCCACTCGCCCTTATCGGGCCAGAAATTTGTGGCGCGTCCATCAAGATGCAGCCGGAAGCGGCCAAAGCTGGCATCGTGCGCGTTGAGAATGGCCTGCAGGCGGCCATCAATACCCTGCGAGGAGAGTCGCACGCCGGCCAGCGGCCACCTCGCTTCGTCCACTTCCAGCGTAGAGAGCAGTCGCCCCCGCAGGCGCAGCAGCGATTTAGGTTGCAAAACTAAGTGAGGATCGAGCAGCGAGCCGTTGAGCACGCCCGGAATGGAGCCGAAAAGTTGCAGATCGGCCAGCTTGCTTTCACCGGTCAGCTGAAACGGCAGGTGGCTACTGGTCAGACTCAGGTTGCCGGGACCGACGCCCAGTACCACGTTACCTTTACCGCCACGTCCCTGAGTCAGCAGGTTAACGCGCCCCGTGATCTGGCTGTTTTCAAGGCCTGACTGCCAGTTATCCAGCGTCAGGTTAATAAATCCAGACAGGGGCTGAGCCGCCAGAGGCCAGAAATACTCGCCCTTTTCGATCCGAATCTGATCGCGGCTGATTTGCCACGGCAGTCTGAGAAGCGGCCTTTTCTCATCCATCATCCCCACGCGCAGCTCGCCCTGCTGCTGCTGCCAGCTGAGCGTTAACTGCAGCGGATGCGGTAATGCATCCAGCGCCAGTTGTCCGTCCACCTCACCATTCACCGGCAGATCGGTGGCGAAAGCAGGTAACTCAAGATGACCACTTAGCGTAATGGGTTCAGGCAGCGCAGGATGGGTAAGCGTCAGGCGACTGATCGCGAGCTGCTGACCGGTCAGCGTCGCCGCCAGTTGCAGGTTGTCGCCCTGATAATTAAGTTGCTGGCGATCTTTTTCCAGCGTCAGGTCCAGCGCGCCCGCATAGGCCTGCCAGGGTGCCACGACAAGTTTGTTCAGATGAACATCGGCATCAGGTAGCATTGCCTGCCATTCGGCCAGCGTTTTGGGGGCTGTCGATCTCTCGTCACTGGCGGGTAATTTTTGCAGGCAGGTGCTCTCCACCACCAGTTCGTCCGCATCCAGCTTCCAGCGCGACTGATGCCAGCCCAGTGACACTGCCTTTACGGTTGCCAGTGAGCAATCGCCGGCGAGGTAACGAATCTGAGGCAGCCA
Source organism: Pantoea sp. MT58 (assembly GCF_014495885.1). Taxonomy (NCBI): domain Bacteria; kingdom Pseudomonadati; phylum Pseudomonadota; class Gammaproteobacteria; order Enterobacterales; family Erwiniaceae; genus Pantoea; species Pantoea sp. MT58. Next base: position 2,005,022 of record NZ_CP061083.1, on the reverse strand, counting down.
CAGGCCGCCCTGCCGCCAGCGCGGTGCACCCGTCAGTTCAATGCGGGTATCCTCAGGCAGCCAGATGCCGACCAGCCTTGGCAGCCATTGCGTCACAGTCAACATCAGGCCGAGCAGCAGGAGAATCAGCGCAAGTACGGCCGCCAGCCGTCGCCGGAACATCCGTGGCATAAAAGCCATAATCCTTTTCCTTACAGTATCCTGACAACGATGATGGCATGTAATCTGCCAGAGGTGAAGGTGTGCACGGGACGCAAATACGCAGTTTCAGCAAAGTCGGTCAGAAAACGTTATCCTTGGTTTATCACCTCTGCAGGAGCACAACGATGAAAATCGCGGTTTACAGCACTAAACATTACGATCAGAAATACCTTGAGCAGGTTAACCAGCAGTTTGGTTTCGAACTGGTATTTTTTGACTTTTTACTCTCAGAGAGCACGGCCAAAACCGCAGTGGATTGCGATGCTGTCTGCATTTTTGTAAACGATGACGGCAGTCGCCCGGTGCTGGAAGAGCTGGCCGGGCTGGGTGTGAAATATATCGCGCTGCGTTGCGCTGGCTTCAATAATGTCGATCTGGCTGCAGCGAAAGAGCTGGGTCTGGAAGTCGTACGGGTGCCGGCCTACTCACCGGAAGCGGTGGCGGAACATACGATCGGCCTGATGATGACCCTTAACCGCCGTATTCATCGCGCGTATCAGCGTACCCGTGATGCGAACTTTTCGCTCGACGGACTGACCGGCTTTAACATGTACAACAAAACGGCGGGCGTTATCGGCACGGGTAAGATCGGCATTGCGACCATGCGGATTCTGAAAGGGTTTGGTATGCGGCTGCTGGCGTTTGATCCCTACCCAAGTGAGCAGGCGCGTGAGCTGGGCGCAGAATATGTTGATTTAAAGACGTTGTTAACAGAATCCCACGTCATTACGCTGCACTGTCCGCTGACCCCGGAGAACCATCATCTGCTGAATGCCGACGCGTTTCGTCAGATGCGCGATGGGGTGATGATCATCAACACCAGTCGTGGCGGGCTGATTGATTCACAGGCAGCGATTGACGCGCTGAAACAGCAGAAAATCGGCGCGCTCGGCATGGATGTGTATGAGAATGAACGTGGCCTGTTCTTTGAAGATAAGTCGAATGATGTGATTCAGGACGATGTGTTCCGTCGTCTTTCAGCGTGCCATAACGTACTGTTTACCGGTCATCAGGCATATTTAACGGCTGAAGCGCTGACGGCCATTTCCGAGACGACACTGAATAATCTTAGCCAGCTCGATCGGGGTGAAGAGTGCCCGAACCGACTCTCAGCCTGACGATTCTCTGCTAATGATGCGGGCCGGTGCTATCCGGCCTGTTCATCAGCGCGCGCAGTTCCCGCCAATTAACGCCTGCTCATCGCAGCGACGGCCATTCACTAACTGACACATGCCCACACGTGATCCATCCAGCTGATGTGAAAACGCCAGCGTTCCGCCTGCGTTCGAACAGGTGCTTTCTGCCAGGGAAGACATCACCACACGAGGCTGGATGTGCGCGGCGGTGGCTTGTTGCGGTGGCTCGTTATCATCACTGTTGCTACTGCAGGCAGAGAGTAATAATGCGGCACCGGCCAGCAAAAAGGTGGCTGCTTTCATCAATCGGACTCCGGGAATGGGGATAATAGGCTGGCTCAGCATATGTCAGGCAGCACAAGGGGTCGAGAGGTGAAACAGCTTTTTACAAAATTCTCCACCGTGATTTGCAAGCAGAATTATCTTGTTTACCTGCTATCGCTGAACTGTCACCCTTTTTCGGTTCCTATTATTTCGGAGTAAAGCCATGTTAATGGATATGTTAATTCGCATCGCCCTGGCCGGTATTCTTGGCGGCCTGATTGGTCTGGAGCGTCAGATGCGGGCCAAAGAAGCGGGACTGCGTACCCATATTCTGGTCGGTATCGGCAGTGCGATGTTCATGCTGGTGTCGAAGTATGGTTTCGCCGATATGCTCACCAGCGACCATGTGGCACTGGACCCCAGTCGTATTGCAGCCCAGGTCGTCAGCGGTATGGGCTTCCTGGGCGCAGGCACCATCATGATTCAGAAGCAGGTGGTGAAAGGCCTGACCACGGCAGCGGGATTATGGGTAACGGCAGCGATTGGTCTGGTGATCGGCAGCGGCATGTATGAGATCGGCATTTATGGCACAGTGCTGGCGCTGGTGGTGCTGGAAGTGTTCCGCCGCCTGAGCCATGTTTTAATCGGCAAGCACCATACGTTACTGGTTTTCCTTAAGCCTAAAAGCGTGCCGCTGGTGCTACTGGTTATGCAGCGGGAAGGTATTCGTTATGGCAATGTGACGGTGATTAATCGAGATGAGGAGAGCGGCCTGTGCGAACTCAGCATACAGGTAACGTTGTCCCGCAAGTCAAATGATGCGCACCTCTACGATAAGGTCATTGAGATAAAAGGCGTTCAGTCACTGGAGATGATGTAAACGTTTGCTGAACAACCCCGTCACTACACATGGCGACAAACACATAAGAACCTTGCAGAAGGCGGTGAGCGGCAGTCACCGCCCTCCTTCTCCTGCCATTTCTGAAAAATCAAAAATGCGCAGAGTCTGACCTTAAAAGTAGTGCCTGCCGGGAAGTAATGGCATAATCCGTTATTGTTAATTTACGTAATCATTTTACCCGGAAACTAATGCCTCAGAACTCTGACCATCCAGAAGACGCCCTTTCCAGTACTTCGCCTAAATATCGGTTCGCAGTCAGCATGCTGATTTTTACGCTGATAGCGGGCGCCGCAGCCATCATGATGCTCCTGGAACATCGGGATTCAGTGAATAATGCGCTGGAGACCGGACAATGTCTGGCAGAAGAAGGGGCTGAGGATTTAATGGAAGTGCTCAGGCATTTTCTGCATCATGCCTACCGCTGGATTTTTAAAGCCTGTGGCTGACGGTAATGCGTTTAGTGCAGCAGAAAATGCAGCAAACCGTGTCGGTTAACCAGCAACAAAACCCCGCAATACATGACGGCAACATAGCAAAGTAAAAAGAGTAGCAGCGTCATAATAAATCTGATTCCGTATTTCTTTATTTTGTCTGTTTTATCCGAATATTTCATAGACGTTAAATGCTGATTCATTTTTTTATTTTATACCCGGTCATTAAACGGCTTCATCGGAATGCTGTATTGCCGAAATATGCGAAACGAACGGCATCCACGCAGGACGTTGCAATAAAAAAATCAAACGCAAAATACCTTTCCCGCATCCTGACAATTTACTGATCATTGTAACCTGATGGATACATATTCACCTTGAGCAGCAATGGCTTAAGCAACGGCGCGGTGTGTAAGCAAAACAATCTGAATTTAACGTTTCACAGGCTTCAGCGGCAATATAAGGATCAGTCTCTATCTGATTGGTCAAACGTATATTCAACAAAGTATGATTTTCAGATTTTGACATTGTAAAAGTCATTCCGGGTCACAAAATAAACCCGGTGAGGTTTCGTATCCGACTTAATTTGATGCGTATCAAATCTGGCAAGTACAGACAACACGCCGTTTAATCAGTATTGATTAATAACTGCGTAAGCTGCTTTTTTTACTCATTAAATCGACCCGATGAAAACGCTATTCATTCTCTCTGTCATTTTTATGATCGCCGGTTGTACAGCAAAAAAAGATCATGTGCGTGCTGATGCTTACCAGGCCTCCCCCCCTTCCTGCTCAACACACAGTGATGAAATTGATTGTCAGTGGAAAAATGTTCCTGCCAGCTGACCTCGCACTATTCTCCCGCGTGGCATCGTCTCATACAGCAGACTTTCTTCCTGGGGATGTAAAAGCGCGCTCTCACCAGCATCTTCCTCGCGGCATTCCTTTTCGGCAATATCTGCTTTGAAAGAGAGACGCTGCCGGATGCCTCCGGCAGCGATTTTCCGCTGATTACTTCACTCCAGTGCTGGCATTCGCGACAACAATCCGTACCATACGCTGCATATTCGTGACACCGCAGTGAAGTGTCTGGCTGGACGCGCACAGCAATTTGCCCTTCGGCTACGCTCTCTGGTTTTTGAGATAGGTAAAAATGCAAGATAATCAAACGGTTGACAAGAAAGAACAGTACAACCTCAATAAGCTGCAGAAACGTCTGCGTCGTAACGTCGGCGAAGCCATTGCAGATTTTAATATGATTGAAGAAGGCGACCGCATCATGGTCTGTCTGTCGGGCGGTAAAGACAGCTACACCATGCTGGAAATTTTGCGCAGCCTGCAAAAAAGTGCGCCGGTCAACTTCAGCCTGATTGCCGTTAACCTCGACCAGAAACAGCCTGGCTTCCCGGAGCACATCCTGCCGCAATATCTTGAGGCACAGGGCGTTGAGTACCGGATTATCGAAGAAGACACCTACTCCATCGTCAAAGAGAAAGTGCCGGAAGGTAAAACCACCTGCTCACTCTGCTCGCGCCTGCGCCGTGGCATTCTCTATCGCGTCGCGACTGAACTGGGTTGTACTAAAATCGCGCTCGGCCACCATCGCGATGACATCCTGCAGACGCTGTTCCTGAACATGTTTTACGGCGGAAAACTGAAAGGTATGCCGCCAAAACTGATGAGTGATGATGGCAAGCAGATTGTGATTCGTCCGCTGGCCTACTGCCGCGAGAAAGATATCATTCGTTTCTCAGACGCGCGTCAGTTCCCGATTATCCCGTGCAATCTCTGCGGTTCTCAGCCAAACCTGCAGCGGCAGGTGGTAGCCGATATGCTGCGTGACTGGGATAAGCGCTATCCTGGCCGCATTGAAACTATGTTCAGCGCAATGCAAAACGTCGTTCCGTCGCACCTGGCAGATATCAATCTGTTCGATTTTAAAGGGATTAAGCATGGCGATGCGGTCGTTGATGGCGGCGATCTCGCTTTTGACCGCGAAACCCTGCCGTTGCAGCCTGTGGGCTGGCGAGCTGATGAAGAGGATGCACCGGACCTCAGCGCACGTCTGGATGTGCTTCAGATTAAGTAAGTACCTGATAAGTTAAGGGCGTGCTGCTGGCAGCACGCCCTTTTTTTATATGTTGCGGTGCGGCGGTGGATCCATTATCGGCGGATATTCCGGATCGGTCGGCTGATCAGGCTGGGGTTGCGGATGAGGAATCGGTTCAGGAATCGGGACTGGATCCGTAGGGATCGGCTCGCTGTTGTAAATCGCGCTCATGCCGTACTCCTTTTCTTGCGAATGGACTTTAAGTTTAGAAAAGGATTGGCGTTCCAGCCAGGCGGGCAAAAAAAAGCCGGCACACTGGCCGGCATGTTTTGAATTAATTGTGCTATGCAATAATTCTAAATATGGAAGTAAGACAATATGGAGCGCAACGCCCATCGCTTGACGTTGCATTCACCTGCGGGAGAGAGTTTGCGTCAGCAGCGGCATTGGGTTCTTGATGTCGATCAGCTTTTGCTTTCTTATTATGATTTTTATCCCACCCGGCGGGATTTTCGTCCTCAAATCAGACGCCCCCGCCGATGTGACCTTTCCGCGTTACAGCCAGCGCCGTTTACGCAGATAACCCGCGACGCCCACCGCCAGTGCCACGAGCAGCAGACAGAAGATAGAGAAGCCGTACTCCCATCCACCGCCCGGAATGCCACCCAGATTAACCCCAAACAGACCGGTCAGGAACGTAGCGGGCAGGAAGATCATCGCCATCAGTGACATAGTATAGGTGCGGCGGTTCATCGACTCCGCCATCGCAGAGGCCACCTCGTCAGCCAGAATCGCAGTGCGCGCTACGCCCGCATCCAGATCATCCAGTCCGCGTCCCAGCCGATCGGCGATTTCCTGCATCCGGCGTCGTTCACTGTCATCCATCCAGCCCAGTTTTTCACTGGCCAGCCGGGCATAAACATCGCGCTGCGGTGCCATGTAACGCCGCATCACAATCAGCTGTTTGCGCAGCAGGCCCAGCTCGCCGCGCGCGGGCATCCGCTGGTCAAGCAGCGCATCTTCCAGCTCAATGATTTTGTCATGTAACTCTTCGATAAATTCGCTGGTGTGATCGGTCAGGGCATCACAGACATCGACCAGCCAGCTGCCGCAGTCAATCGGGCCGTTACCGTTTTGCAAATCGGTGAGCACTTCATCGACGGCAGAGACTTTACGCCGCCGGGTCGAGACGATGAGCTTATCGTTGATGAACACGCGCATCACCACCAGCTGGTCGCGACGCGCATCGGTGTTGTGGTTAACGCTGCGCAGCACGATCATAAATCCGTCGCCCAGCCGGCTGACGCGGGGACGCATGCTGTCACCCGCTAAGGCGTCACGCACGGCATCGGGAATCTGCGGCGTTGACTGCAGCCATTCTGCGCTTTTGCTGTGGGTATAGTTCAGATGCAGCCAGCAGGGCTGCTCACACTCGATAACTTCATCTTCAGCTATCGGGATCATCCCACCCTTGCCATCCAGCTGGCATGAAATGATGGCATCTGAAACCTGTAATGCTTTTCCTTCAATGACGTCCACAACATTCCCTCACCATTAATATCAATACGATACAGTCTAACGTGACGGCGTTGAGTTGCAATCTCCGGGCTGTGAAGAAAGATGTCAGCAGGTGGCCGGGAAACCGGCCACCACAGGCTTAGTGCTTTTCAATCCACAGTTCACGGCTGTAGGCGACATCTTCAGGGTTGGTGATGGGATAGCCTTTAACCCAGGGTTTAATCAGTCGGCCATTCGTGTACTGATAGATGGGCGCAATCGGGGCCTGTTCAGCGAGGATCTGCTCGGCACGGTTGTAATCGCTGTTACGTGCCTGCTCGCTGGTTTCACGGCTGGCTTTAGCGACAACTGCATCATAATCCGCGTTGTTAAAGCGCGCGATATTGCTGCTGTTGCCCGAGGTCAGCAGATTCAGGAAGGTGGAGGGCTCATTGTAGTCTCCCACCCACGAGGCGCGAATCACATCGAAGTTCCCGCTGTTACGACTGTCGATGTAGGTTTTCCACTCCTGATTCTCCAGTGTGACATCCACACCGAGGTTCTTTTTCCACATAGAGGCCACGGCAATCGCAATCTTCTGATGGCTCTCAGAGGTGTTGTAGAGCAGTTTGAGCTTCAGCGGTTTACCCGGACCGTAACCGGCGGCGGCAAGCAGCGATTTGGCCTGCGCATTCAGGGCGTTCTGATCGTGCTGTTGCATGAACGTGGGCAGTGGCTTAAAGCCTGCTGTCACATCTGGCGTAAAGTGCCACGCCGGTTTCTCACCGGTGCCCAGCACTTTGTCAGCAATGACGTTTCGGTCGATAGACCAGGACAGTGCTTTGCGAACCCGCACATCGGCAGTTGGTCCTTTCTGCGTGTTAAACGCATAGTAATAGGTGCCTAACTGGTCAGGTGTGTAGACCTCTCCCGGCAACGTTTTCTTTAATAGCGCATACATGTTCTTAGGGAAAGATTCGGTGATATCAATGTCGTTGGCACGATAACGTTTAGTCGCGCTCGACTCTTCATTGATTGGCACAAAGGTCACTTTCGTCAGCACCGAATGTGCATCATCCCAGTAATGAGGATTACGGGTCAGGACGATTTTCTCGTTCACTACCCGCTCGCTGAGCTGATAGGCACCGTTACCGACCAGTTTGCCGGGTGCCGTCCAGCTGTCACGTTGCTGGGCAATGACTTTTTGCGGCACCGGAAAGAGCGCCACGTTAGCCACCAGCGCCGGGAACCACGGCACAGGACGATCCAGCGTCACTTTCAGCTGGGTTTTGCTCTGGGCAGTCACTCCCAGTTTATCGGGGGTCATTTCGCCTTTGGTAATCGCTGCCGCATTTTCAATACCGCTTAACCCCGCAAACCCGGCAGAGCCTGAGCTGTTTTTGGGATCGACCAGCCGCTGCCAGCTGTAGACAAAATCCTGCGCCGTGACCGGTTCGCCGTTTGACCAGCGCGCGTTATTGCGCAGGGTGAAGACCCAGGTTTTGTTGTCGCTGCTGCTCCAGCTCTGTGCCACGCCCGGCACGATTTTGCCCTGAGCATCCTGATTTGTCAGACCTTCAAACAGATCGCGAATCACCTGAATTTCAGGCAGCCCTACCGCTTTAAGCGGATCAAGTGAAGCGGGTTCATCTTTAATATGGCGAACGATCTGCTGCTGTTCGGCCAGCTGCGCGCCAGCGGGTAGATTCGCCGCAATGGCGGGTGTGAGGATGCTGCTCAGACTGATTGCTGCCAGCGTGATACGAAAGGTCTTAACCATTATCACTCCTTTACCCCAAAGAAGTGCTGCATCAGTCTATTGCCGATGTAGCTTGTGCAGGGCACTTTATCGCAAATGGCTGACAGATAAATAGCTATTTTCCGCACACGGCTTTTCCGCTACTTTGAGTAAAACCCTTTGAGGAAATCTGTATGTCGCCACTTCATCCGCGTCCCCTTCGCGGCAAACTTGACGTTTCGTATCAGCAGTATGGCCGCTCCGTGCTCGGCGCGCCGCTGCTGTGGTTTCCAGCGCCACTGGGTGACCCCGACAGCGGTCTGATTCTGGCTGGCACACACGGTGATGAAAATGCGGCCATCGCCACCCTTTCTGCTGCGTTACGGACACTGCCCGATGGCATGCGTCGGCACCACGTGGTGCTGGCAGTCAATCCTGATGGCTGTCAGCTTGGCCTGCGCGCTAACGCAAATGGCGTCGATCTCAACCGCAACTTCCCGGCAGCGAACTGGCAGCCCGGAGAGACCGTTTATCGCTGGAACAGCGCTGCCGATGCGCGGGATGTCACGCTCTCAACCGGCACGCATCCGGGTTCTGAACCGGAAACACTGGCGCTCTGTGCCCTGATACATCAACTTAAGCCAGCCTGGATCGTTTCCTGGCATGAGCCGCTGGGCTGTATTGACGACCCGCATCAGGTGGAGATTGGTGGCTGGCTGGCCAGCCAAACCGGCCTTCCTCGCGTCAGCAGCGTGGGATATGACACGCCTGGCTCATTCGGCAGCTGGTGTTACGATCTCAGTCTGCCCTGCGTGACCGCTGAGATGCCGGTGATTTCCGTGGATGAAGCCACGGAAACCTATCTTGAGATGATGGTTAGTTTGCTGCGCTTGCAGCAATAATCAGCCGACCGCTGCGCACGGTGATCGCCGGTTCTGCATCCACCGCCAGCCAGGTCGGCCCATCAAGATCGGCGAAACGGGTCTGCGGCACCAGCGGCAGCGCAGCACGTATCGCCCGCGAGGTGCAGAGCATGCAGCCCAGCATCACCGCAAAGCCCTGCTGCTGCGCGTCATCGGCAAGCGCCAGCGCCTCTGTCAGACCGCCCGCTTTATCCAGCTTGATGTTGACCATCTCATAACGGCCTCGCAGCGCGGCCAGGCTTTCACGTGTATGACAGCTCTCATCGGCGCAGATTGGCAAGGGATGGATAAAGTTCTCCAGTGCCGCATCTTCACCTGCAGGTAAAGGCTGTTCCAGCATCGCCACATCAATGTCTGCCAGCAGCTGACAGCGTGCAGCCAGGCCTTCAGCGTGCCAGGACTCATTTGCATCCACAATCAGGGTTGCCTCCGGCACGGCGGCGCGGATGGCCATCAGCCGTTCAGTAATGAAATTGTTATCCAGCTTAATTTTCAGCAGTGTTGCACCATGCTGCCACAGTGCGAGTGCACTGCTGGCCATCGCCTCAGGGGTATCAATGCTGACGGTCTGCGCGGTCACGACATCAGCAGGCGCAGTCACACCGCTAAGCGCCCAGAGGCTGCGCTGCTGCTGATGTGCGGCGAGATCCCACAGTGCACTGTCGATGGCGTTGCGCGCCGCCCCGGCAGGCAGCGCCTGTTGTAATGCCTCGCGCGTCATGCCCTCTTGCAGCGCGGGCAGCAACGTGGCGATCTGCGCCAGCACCGATGCTTCGCTTTCACCATAGCGCGCATAGGGCGTCGCTTCACCGACGCCTTTTACGCCATCTTCCTCAATTTCAACCACCACCACTTTGACTTCGGTCCGGGTTCCACGGGCAATGACAAACGGCGTATGCAACGGCCAGGCTTCGGGATAACTTTTTACCGTTCTCATTTACACTCCACAAAGTGTGACGCAGTGGCAGACCGCCACGTTAAATTCCACAATTGAACTCGTAAACCCTTAACATTTATGTCATAAACAACGGCTATCTTTAGCCGTTTTGTGTCAGATCTTTTTTATCATCAAAAGGAATCACTATGTCTCAGACTGTTCATTTTCAGGGTAATGCCGTTCCGGTTGCAGGTCAGTTTCCACAGGCTGGCGATAAAGCTAAGCCTTTCACGCTGGTAGCAAAGAACCTGGTTAACGTTGCGCTCTCTGAGTATGCAGGAAAACGCAAAATTCTGAACATTTTCCCAAGCGTTGATACCGGTGTCTGTGCCTCATCAGTGCGCAAATTCAACCAGGCGGCAAGCGAGCTGAATAACGCCGTGGTGTTATGCATCTCTGCCGATCTGCCTTTTGCCCAGTCGCGTTTCTGTGGCGCGGAAAACCTGAGCAATGTGGTGACGCTGTCGACGCTGCGCGGCTCAGAATTCAAGTATGAGTATGGTGTAGAAATTGCTGATGGTGCGCTGGAAGGCCTGACCGCACGTGCGGTGATCGTTCTGGATGAGAACGATAAAGTGATTTACAGCCAGCTGGTTGATGAAATCACCACTGAGCCTGATTACGACGCTGCCCTGGCCGCGCTGAAGTAATAAAAAAAGCGGATAACCTGGTTATCCGCTTCCTGCTCTCTGCTTACCGATCATTCGCTTTCGGTGCGCTTCTGTCCCAGACCATATTCACGCAGCTTGTTGGCAATCGCGGTATGGGAAACACCCAGACGTTTTGCCAGTTTTCGGGTGCTGGGATAGGAGAGATAAAGCCGCGTCAGTATTGACCGCTCAAAACGGCTGGTAATCTGATCCAGCGTTCCTTCCAGTGCTTCATCGCCCAGCGATACATCCAGTGTCTGTTCAGGCAACACAATATCCTGCGGTCGCAGTTCATATCCTTCCAGCTGGGTTAACGCGCGATACAACGCATTTTTTAACTGGCGCACATTGCCAGGCCAGGCGTAGCGCGTCAGAAATGCAATGAGCTGTGGCGAGAGTCGCGGCCGGGCCATCCCCTGCTCATCCGCAAAGCGGGCCACAAACATCTCGGTCAGTGGCAGGATATCCTGCGGTCGATCGCGCAGCGGGGGCAGTTGCAGCGTCAGCACATTGAGCCGGTAAAAAAGATCTTCGCGAAACTCACCGCGTTGCACCAGTTCAATCAGGTTCTTCTGCGTAGCGCAGATTACGCGCACATTAACATGGACTTCATGCTCTTCACCGACGCGGCGGAAGGTGCCATCATTGAGAAAACGCAGCAGCTTGGTCTGCATTCTCGGCGACATCTCGCCAATCTCATCCAGCAATACCGAGCCACTATTGGCCTGCTCAAAAAAGCCCTTCTTGCCTTCCAGCGCATTCGGATAGGCACCGGCGGCATGACCAAACAGCTCGCTTTCCGCAACGTCGTCGGGTAATGAGGCACAGTTCAGCGCCAGGAAAGGATTTTTCCCACGGGCGCTGCGCAGATGGCAGGCGCGTGCCAGCATATCTTTCCCGGTGCCGGTATCGCCGACAATCAGTAACGGCGCATCCAGCATCGCCAGTTTGCGCGCCTGATCGACCACCTGACGCATCTTCGGCGTGACGGCAATGATATGGTCAAACTCGGATTCGTCGGTGACCACCAGATTCTGTAACTGACGGCCCATGCGAGCGGTTGACTTCAGCATCACCATCGCCCCGACCGGCCTGTCGTTCTGGCCCTCTTCACCCGGCAGATAAATAGGACGCGCTTCCATCAGAAAATCGCGCCCTTCAATGACGACATGCTGCGCCTGCGCCTCAACCCGATCGCTTTCCAGCCAGCGCATGAAGTTAAAGCCATTAATCAGGTTGCCGGCGCTGAAATTGCGCATTTTCTCTTCATCAAGATTAAACAGGTTTTGTGCCGCCGGATTAGCCAGTTCCACCTTGCTTTTCAGATCGATGGAGAAAACCGGATCTGGCATGGCCACCAGTAAGGCACTCAGCGCGCGATGTTCACGCTCCGAAGGCATGTACGTTACCGTGCGCACATCTGTTACGCCCGGTGTACGCCGGATTTCTGCCATCAGATTACTGAAAGCGTCAAATTCCAGTGCCGAAAAATTCAGATAGATGCGGCCCAGCGCCGTAATTTCAATACCGCGTAAATCAATGTTGCGTGCCACCAGCAGATCGAGCAGTTCACGCGTCAGACCGATGCGGTCCTGACAGAACACTTCCAGACGCATTGCGTTCGCCTTAATCAGGTTCAGATAAATGAATATTACGCTAAGTGATGCGCCGGTAGAAAGGGATCTGTCAGGAAAAGTTGACAGCTTAAGCGTGTATGGCGGAGTTTTGTACTGACCGGCTGAATTCCGGTATCGATCGCTGGTTGTCAGCTTTTGTCAGTACCAGACTGTTGATTAGAGACTGATTGCTGTATATTTTTCTCAACTGATTAGAATTGATTATAATATGCTGACTTTCTTCGCAAAATATCTGACTGTGGGCCTGGTGAATACCCTGATCCATTGGGTGACTTTTTTTATCTGCCTCAGCCTTGGATTATTCCAGTCGACCGCTAACCTGATTGCTTTTAGCCTGGCCGTTACCTTCTCTTTTTTCGTTAATGCGCGCTGGACCTTTGAGCAGCAGGCAACGGCCTGGCGTTATCTTATTTACGTCGTTTTTATGGGTGCGATGGCTTTCAGCGTAGGTTATCTGGCTGACCATTTTGGCTTCTATCCCCTTATTACGCTGATCGCCTCCTCGGCTATCAGTCTGGCGTGTGGCTTTCTTTTTTCCCGCTTTATCGTTTTCAAAGGAGAATAATGAAAATCTCTCTGGTGGTACCGGTATTCAATGAAGAGGATGTCATCCCTCTTTTTTATGACGCGGTCAGAAAAGATGACGCACTGGCCGCCTGGCAGATTGAGATCGTATTTATTGATGATGGCAGTACAGACGCAACGCATGCGCTGATTACCCAACTCAGCCAGTGCGATCCGCTGGTGCACAGCTTGTCGTTTATTCGAAATTTCGGCAAAGAACCGGCGCTGTTTGCCGGACTGGAAGCCGCAACCGGCGATGCGGTTATCCCAATAGATGTGGATTTGCAGGATCCGATCGCGATTATTCCCGAGATGATCCGGAAGTGGCAGGCTGGGGCTGATATTGTGTTAGCTAAACGGATTGACCGCAGTGCCGATGGCCACCTCAAACGCAAAACAGCCCGCTGGTTTTACAAATTGCATAACAGCATCAGCCATCCGCAGATTGAAGAGAATGTCGGTGATTTCCGGCTGATGTCGCGTGAAGTCGTTGAGAATATTAAATTGCTGCCTGAGAAGAATCTCTTTATGAAAGGCATTCTTAGCTGGGTCGGCGGACAGACGGATATTGTGGAATATACGCGAACGGAGCGGATCGCAGGCCGCAGTAAATTTGGCGGCTGGAAGCTGTGGAATCTTGCGCTGGAGGGTCTGACCTCATTCTCTACCGTTCCGCTGCGGATTTGGTCATACCTGGGCTTTCTGGTGGCCTCACTGGCCTTTTTATATGGTCTCTGGATGATCGCGGATAAACTGCTGTTCGGTAACCCGGTGCCAGGCTATCCCTCAATTCTGGTCTCCGTGCTCTTTCTGGGTGGCGTTCAGCTTATTGGCATTGGCGTGTTAGGCGAATATATTGGCCGCATCTACATGGAAACTAAAAACCGGCCTCGCTATATTTTGCGAAAAGTGGCACCGACAAAAATAACCCCCTCTCAGGACACCGACTAAACGGCCCGTTCAGACTCAGAGAAATGGTCAGATTAAAAAGGATGACAGATGTTCGCCACTGATAACGGCATAAGCCGCAATAAGGTGTTTTTGCTTTTTGCGACAGTATTTCTGCTTGCATACAGCCCCGCTTATTTAACGCATTACGCCTATACCGATGACTGGACGAATCTCTATTGGGCTAATTTTGACAGGCTCAGTATTTTAAACTGGGACACATTATCCGGCAGGCCGGTTTATGGCATTATCCAGTACAGCGCTTCCTTTCTGGTCGGGAGTGTAGAACGTCTGGCACTGCTGCGTTCAGTCTCGATTGTTCTGCTCATTTTTACCGGGTATTACATTTATACCCTGTGTCAGAAAATGGCACTTCTTGAGAGTCAGGCTCAGCGAATCACATTTTCGCTATTGCTTTGTCTGCTGCCTTCCTTCCAGGTTTATATCGCCTGGGCATCCTGTTTCCCCTATATCGCTGCAATTTTGCTGGCGGGAACAAGTTACCGTTTTTCCATTAAAACGGGCATGACCAGTCGCCTTATCGCGTTCTGTCTGCTGACCCTTGCCTTCTGTCTTTATCAACCGGCAGCGATGACCTTTACCTTCTTTGCCGCGCTTGACCTCTGCTTTTCAGAAAGAAAAGTCGATACGAAACGTGCAGTGATCTCACTGATGGTTCTGGGTGCGGGTATGTTCGCTGCGCTGATCGCGTCAAAGGTACTGCCCGTTCAGCTTTATGGTCATACGTTGCCACGTTCAGCATTCAGCTACGACATCCCGGTTAAGCTGAAATGGTTTTTCACCGAATACCTTAAGAACGTTATATGTAATTTTGACCTCGGCGCAAAAACGGTGTCGGTGATCATCTCATCGATCATTATTGGGTCTGGACTGAAAAAAATTAAAGCAGCAGGTAACGACAAATTCTATCTGATGTTTGTTTTATTGCTGATCGCCGCACTGCCTAATCTGATCGTCAGTGAAAGCATGGCGGCTTACCGCACCCTGATTGCCGGTGCGCTGATTACCACCAGTGCGTTTATTCTCGGCCTGTTTGAAATCAGCAAAAAATTAAAATGGAAAAATGCATTTTATGCGCTGCTCGTGATCGCTGCCGCCTCACTGTCGATAAGTCATTTAATCAACGGCTATTCCGTGCCGGCTCGTAAAGAGTTTGCCCTGCTCGATCAGGCGATTACCCGGCAGGTGCCAAAGGAATTTAAAGGGGCGCTCTATTATCGCCTGACCGGTGAATACCTGCCGAAGGTTGCGACGTTGCGGAAGTATGATGATTTCGGGGGGCTGGGCCTGAGTATGTCCTGGACATTTGCCGGGATGGCGCATTTTATCAGGGAGAAAAATGGCATGGCCTTTACGCTGCCTGCAAATCCGGTGATTACAGATGAATCCGCCTGTCCGGGTGAGTGTCTGATTATCGATTCACGGCAGGTGCTGCGCCAGCCTCACTGATCATTAAAGGCGGCTATGCCGCCTTTAATGTGTCACGCGAGATTCAGGCTGATTTGTTACCGCCCTTCTGCAGTGCCTCTTTCAGCTGGCCCAGCAGTTCGCGCCGAAAATCGCCAAGCCGTGGCTTATCCTGCTCCAGCCACGGCAGTGGACGACAAAGCTCCATCGCTTTGATGCCCAGCCTTGCAGTCAGCAGGCCTGCACCAATGCCCTGGGCAGCGCGCGTGGAAAGCCGGGCAGCGATATCCTGCGACATCCAGTCCATTCCCACTTCCCGCACCAGTTCGGACGCGCCGGCAAAAGCCATATTGAGCAGCACCAGGCGGAACAGCCGGATACGGCTGAAGTAGCCCAGTTCGATGCCGTATATCGCCGCGATGCGATTGACCAGCCGCAGATTACGCCAGGCGATAAACGCCATATCCACCAGTGCCAGCGGACTGACCGCAATCATCAGTGTTGCTTCCGCAGCATGACGACTGATTTCACGCCGCGCCTGCCTGTCCAGAACGGGCTGCACCAGCTGCGCATACAAGCGCACGATTTCGCTGTCATTGTGGGTTTCGTGCAGCGAGGCATGCCAGCGCTGCAGGGCCGGATGCGCCTGATCCAGTTCAGCCTGCTGGGCCAGCTTTTCGCAGAATGCCCGACCTTTACCGATACCATGACTGTGCAATAGCTCCCGGCCCACATCCCGCTCTTCGGCACGCTGACGCAGCTGGTAGAGCCGACGCCACTCAGTGGTCAGCGCGCCGACACCCGCCAGCACAATAAGTCCGCCTGCTACGCCGCTCCCCAGTGAAAACCAGTCGCGTGCCAGCCAGGCGTCATGCGTCCACTGCACCCCCTGCGCAATCACGCTAACGCCAAACAGCAGTGCGCCTGCGGTCACCATTTTGCGCCACAGACTGCGTTTAGGTTTCAGAGCCGCTTCCACTGCGCGCTCCCCTGCACCTTCTTCTTCTACGGCAACATCTTCATCCTGCACTGCCAGAAACGCAGCCTGCGCGTCCGCTTCAAAGGTCTGCGCCGGACGCAGCGGCGTGGTGGTGCTCTCATCCAGCGGACGAGCAAAATCGATACGCGGCTTCAGCGGATCACTCATCGCAATTTATCTCCCAATAAAAATTCCAGCGCGGCATCCATGCGGATATGCGGCAGTGGACGGTCGACGTCGAGCTGCTGCGGCCGGAACTGTTCAAACTGAAAACCCTGCTGCTGCCAGAAGGCATTGCCAGGCAGGCGCGGCGGGACTTCACCCGGATAGACGGTAAGCGGTTCTCCATCATCCAGCCGGTGACCGCGCAGGGCCGGGATCTTCTCGCCACGGTGGTCGACCAGGCCGCTCTGTGTCGCCTGCACTGATGCCAGTCCGATGCAGTCCATGCTAATCCCCTCAAACGCGGCGTTCTGCCAGGCATCCTGCACCAGTTGCTGCAACAGCGAGACCATGTTGCCGTGCTGATCGCTGGTGATGTGATCCGCTTTAGTCGCCGCAAACAGTAATTTGTCGATCACCGGTGAGAAAAGCCGGCGAAACAGGGTGCGCTGGCCGTAATGAAAGCTCTGCATCAGCTGAGTCAGCGCCAGCCGCATATCATTAAACGCCTGAGGACCACTATTCAGGGGCTGGAGGCAGTCAACCAGCACGATCTGGCGGTCAAAACGCAGGAAGTGATTTTTGTAAAAGCCCTTCACCACATGCTGGCAGTAGTAGTTAAAGCGCTGCTGCAGCATGCTGAAGTTACTCCCCTTATCCGCCTGCGCCAGCTTAGTGAGTTGCGCTTCATCAGCGGTTGGCCAGGGGAAAAACTGCAGCGCAGGCGCGCCTGCCATATCGCCAGGCAGCACGAACCGGCCAGGCTGAATAAAATGCAGGCCTTCAGATTTACAGCGATGAAGGTAGTCAGTCCAGGCCGCAGCAATCTCTGCCAGCTGGGTTTCATCGGCGGGAGCAAGCGGATCGAGTTTTTCGCAGAGCGTGCGCCAGGGTTTTGCCCACTCCGCACGATCGCCCTGCAGCAGACCGTTCATCTGCCGTGACCAGGCGAGGTAATCCTGCGCCAGCATCGGCAGATCCAGTAGCCATTCTCCGGGATAGTCGACAATTTCCAGATAGAGTGTTGCCGTCTCTTTCAAATGACGCAGCAGCGAATCATTGGGACGGTAACGCAGCGCCAGACGCATTTCGCTGACGCCACGGGTGGGCGTCGGCCAGGCGGGCGGCGTGCTGTAGAGTTGTGCCAGGCCTTCGTCGTAGGTAAAGCGCGCGGTTCCCATGTCCCGCTGCGGCACCCGTTTGACGCCCAACAGTCGCTCGTCCCTCACAACGGAAAACAGCGGCAAACGTGCGCCGCTGTGAACCGTTAAAAGCTGATTGACCAGTGAGGTAATAAAGGCGGTTTTACCGCTGCGGCTTAATCCGGTGACCGCCAGCCGAAGGTGGCGATCAACGCCACGGTTCATTAATGCCATTAATTCAGTTTGCAGTCTTTTCATCGTTCTCCCTGATGAAGCGCGATGCCACCCGATTCATCACGCGTTTCAGCAATGGCTCAAGTGCCACAGCCAGCAGAAGACGTAACGGGCGTCGCGCTACCGATTTCACCGCCCAGCCAGTGACACCGGCGGGACCGTAGGTAACAGCATTGATAATGATAAATTTAGCCGCCGACTTCAATGCAGGTGCCGCGCGGTGGCGAAAAGCAGTGGATCGCGAAAAAGACATCAACACCTCCATTGAGAGAGCGGACGGGCCCGTAACGGCCCGGCAATAATATAATCAAATCTGGCGGAAGCGGCTGCGTACGCTGAAAGTTTCAGACGTCACATAACGCTCCACGTCGCGCACGCTGCGCTCATCACGCTGCAGCGCACTCTCCAGCTGGTCCAGCAGCTCGCTGGCGCTGGGCTGACGTTCGTCCTCCGTGACATTGGCGGGTTTCACATCCAGCACAAAACCCAGCACGAAATAGGCGACCACCGTAAACATAAACAGACCAAAGAATAGTGATAACACCACAATGACCCGAAGCAGACGCACCGGAATATCGAGATACTCCGCCAGACCCGCACAGACGCCCATCAACTTTCCTTCGTCAGGCTTGCGCCACAACTTACGGCCTTTCATCATGGCTGCCTCCAGTTAGGGTGTTCGGCATCCAGAATCGCTTCCAGCGCGTCAATACGTTCACGCATCCGCTGTGCATCCTGCGTAACACGCTGCAGGCGCTGGATTTCGCTTTGCGACAGTTCCGAACCGCCGTTGCGTTTGTTGTTGTAATGCAACCATAACCAGATCGGTGCGACAAACAGCACGAAGATCGTTAAGGGTATGGCAAGAAAAAGTGCGCTCATTGACTCTCCTTAATCACTTATTGCAACGTCGATGATTACTCACTGCGGTTCATTTTGGCTTTCAGCGCATTAAGCTGCTGGCTGATTTCATCATCCGCTTTCAGGTCAGTAAACTGCTGGTCCAGGGTTTTTGGCTTACCGAAACCGTGGCTTTCTGCTTCCGCTTCCATGTGGTCAATGCGTCGTTCAAAAGATTCAAACCGGGCCATCGCCTCGTCGATTTTACCGCTGTCCAGCTGACGACGAACATCGCGTGATGAAGAGGCCGCCTGGTGACGCAGCGTTAACGCCTGCTGGCGGGCACGTGTTTCAGTCAGCTTTTTCTCCAGCTCACTGATTTCGCCTTTCATACGTTCCAGCGTCTCTTCCACCTGGCCCACTTCCTGTTTCAGAGAAGCGATAAGGTCAGTGAGTTTCTGTTTTTCGATCAGTGCTGACCGCGCCAGATCATCTTTATCCTTGCGTAGCGCCAGTTCCGCTTTTTCCTGCCATTCGGCCTGCTGGATCTCTGCCTGCTCAATACGGCGTGACAGCTGTTTCTTCTCAGCCAGCGCCCGCGCAGAGGTGGAACGCACTTCGACTAAGGTGTCTTCCATTTCCTGAATCATCAGACGGACCAGTTTCTGCGGATCTTCAGCACGCTCCAGCAGGGAATTAATGTTGGCATTTACGATGTCAGCGAAACGAGAAAAAATACCCATAATGATGTTCCTCTTTTAATGTTTTAAAACGTGTTGCCCTGCTTAGTTAATACAAGATGCGTGCCAATTTTTATCGCATTGTTTTTTAAGGAATTTGATATTTTACAGCCTCGTCCGCATATTTTAAGATAGTCAAAATGATTAAGGGATGGCGAAATTCATCATGACAGGCACTAACGATAATCTTTTAGGTGAGTCGAACAATTTTCTGGAGGTTCTTGAGCAGGTCTCCAGACTGGCTCCGCTGGAAAAGCCGGTTCTGGTGATTGGCGAGCGCGGAACGGGTAAAGAGCTGATCGCCAGCCGTCTGCACTATCTCTCTGACCGCTGGCAGGGACCGTTTATCTCGCTGAACTGCGCCGCGCTGAATGAGAACCTGCTCGATTCTGAACTCTTTGGTCATGAGGCCGGTGCCTTTACCGGTGCGCAGAAGCGCCATCTCGGACGTTTTGAGCGGGCTGATGGTGGCACGCTGTTTCTGGATGAGCTGGCAACCGCGCCGATGCTGGTGCAGGAAAAGCTGCTCAGGGTAATTGAATATGGGCAGCTGGAGCGTGTCGGCGGCAATCACTCCCTGCAGGTGAATGTGCGGCTGGTCTGCGCCACTAACGAGGATCTCCCTGCGCTGGCGGCAGAGGGGAAATTCCGTGCCGACCTGCTGGATCGTCTGGCCTTTGATGTGGTGCAGTTACCGCCCCTGCGCGAACGCCGCAGCGATATTCTGGTGATGGCCGATCATTTTGCCATCCAGATGTGCCGCGAACTCGGCCTGTTACTTTTTCCTGGTTTTACCGCTCAGGCGCAGCAGACTCTGCTTGATTATCACTGGCCCGGCAACGTCCGTGAGCTTAAGAACGTCGTGGAACGCTCAGTCTATCGTCATAACAGCAGCGAGCAGTTGCTGGATAACGTCATTATTAACCCGTTTGCTTCACGTTCTGAACCGGTTGTGCTCCTCCGTGCCGGTCAGAACGCGGAGAGTAACGACCTGCCTGCCCTGCCGCTGGATCTGCGCCAGTGGCAGAATCGACAGGAGCGGGATCTGGTGGAAGCCAGCCTGCAACAGGCACGCTATAACCAGCGCCGCGCCGCCGGGTTGTTAGGTGTTACCTATCATCAGCTGCGCGCGATGATGAAAAAGCACGACATAAAAGCCGAAAACTAGACAGGTCGACGATGACATCTTTGTCTATGCGTTATGTTTTCTGGTTAATCGCTGTCAAAACTGTCTGGTAACGTCCAGGCTGCTTTAGCAGGAACAAAAACAGCAATTACGTGTTATGCGGCCTGGTGCCCATTTTGTCAGGTTGCCTGAGGGTCGGAACCAGCAGGACAGCAGCTGTCACCATGACCACGGCAAGTGCTGACATCAGCAAAACATTGTCTGTCCCATATTGTGCCGCCAGCGGCCCCGCAACCAGTTGACCAATAGGAATGGAGATAAAGGAACCCATCGCATCATACGCGTACACGCGAGCCAGTTTATCGGCTGGGATATGAGTCTGTAATGAATGCGCCCAGGTTACGCCAAACAGGCCTAATGAAACGCCAGCGATAAAGAACCCTGCAATCAGCCATGCTGCTGATGCATTCAGGCCTAGCATCATTATCGGGAGTGCACAGAGACCTGCCAGCATAGCGCCAATCAGAAGATCACGACGTGGATGCCATTTCATAGCCAGAAATGATCCAGCAATTAAACCTGCACTCTGGGCGGCCACAATCATCCCCCACTGCGCCCGCCCGAAAGAGGCGTCAGCAATTATCGGGCCATAGACTTCTACAATGCCATTAAACGCGACGTTGATAATGGCGAACTGAAGGACTATCGACCAAATCCAGCTTCGCCCGGCAAATTCTGCCCAGCCTTCTTTAATATCGCGCAGGATATTGCCTTGCATCGTCCCGCCCTTATTCGGGCTCACACGCATAAGGAAATAAAGCGGCGCGGAGACCGCAAATCCCAACGCATCTATCGCCAGCCCCCAGCCCGGCCCGACAGCACTGGTCATCACGCCTCCCAGCGACGCTCCCAGTACCGTGCCGCCATAAACACTGAGCTGAATGAAAGCATTGGCCTGACGCAGGTGCTGTGCAGGCACGACCTGCGGAACCAGCGCAGAGGAAGCTGGCAGAGCAATCCCCGATGCCGCGCCATTCAGCGCGCCCAGCAAGGTGAGGCTGATTACTGTGGCTGAACCCTCAAGCACAGTCCACGCAACGAAAGCCTGAGAAACAGCAGCTATCAGCGCCGATACAACTAATACCCGACTACGTGAGTAGCGGTCGGCAACCACACCGCCCACCAGCAGAAACAGCACGTTGAACAGGGAGCGGGATGCCACCACGACGCCTAAATCAGAGGCAGATCCATCCATATCCAGAACTGCAAAGGCCAGCGCGATGGGCGCGATTCCATTGCCCAGCACGGTAAACAAACGTCCGAAAAACAGATAACGAAAGGAGGGATAGTGGAAAGCCTGAGCGCTTTTCTGGAATTCAGTCATTGTCCGGCGTTGGTTGGGCAGAGGTTGTGCTTATAGTAACGGCGTTTCTGTAATAGTTAAGTCCGGTTTTAAGCCGGTCTTGCTCAGGTAAATGCCAGGCCATTACAGATATCATTCTGTTTTACTCTTTTTCCATCCCCATGCTTTCATGCAAAACCGCAATCAGTGCACCTGTTCAGTCAGCGGTGATCCTGCTCTTCAGAGCTATGCACCCGACAAAAAAAAGCCCGCCATGAGGCGGGCAACAATACTGGAAGCAATGTGAGCAATGTCGTGCTCTTCTTCGGCAGAGCCACCGTCGAAGTGCATATGAATAATAATCATTCCTATTATCATTTGTAAAGCACCCGTTGAGAATTTTTCTCATTACCACACCTTCTTTGCGCTCTTTTTCCTGATGCAGGATGAAAAACAGCCTGGTAGCCGCTGCAGGTTTTGGGACAATGCCCGCTTTGAGATACACTCTGCCTAATGCCTCAAAATCGTTGAGTTCTATGTCAAAACTACTATGTTCGCTGTTGCTCAGCCTCAGCGTGTTGAGTGCCCCTGCGTGGTCAGCGCCTGCGGGTGATATCCGCCAGACCGGCTTTGTCTATTGCGTCAGCGGCACGCTGAATACCTTTAACCCGCAGATGGCCAGCAGCGGGCTGACTGTCGATACCCTGGCGGCACAACTTTATGACCGCCTGCTGGATGTTGATCCCTACACCTATCGTCTCAAACCCGATCTTGCGTCCAGCTGGGAAGTGCGCGACAACGGCGCAACGTATCGCTTTCATCTGCGTGGCGGCGTGCAGTTTCAGCAGACCAATCAGTTCCACCCTACCCGGCCGCTGAACGCAGACGACGTTGTTTTCAGCTTCGAGCGGATGTTTGACCGTAATCACCCCTGGCATAACGTCAACGGCGGTAATTATCCCTATTTTGATAGCCTGCAATTTTCCGACTCAGTGCAGAGCGTGAAGAAAATCGACAGCAGGACGGTTGAGTTCAGACTCAACAGCCCGGATGCGTCGTTCCTGTGGCACATGGCGACCCACTATGCGCCGGTGCTGTCGAAGGAGTATGCCGACCAGCTGACGGCGCAGGGACACCAGGAAGAGATGGACAGGCAACCCGTTGGCACCGGCCCTTATCAGCTCAGCGAATATCGCACCGGCCAGTACATCCGTCTGGCGCGCAATCCTCATTACTGGAAGGGTGTTCCGCGTCTGCAACAGGCGGTAATCGATCTGGGGTCTGGCGGTACCGGGCGGCTCTCCAAACTGTTAACCGGCGAATGCGATGTACTGGCCTATCCCGCGGCCAGCCAGCTCAGCATTCTGCGCGATGATCCGCGCCTGCGGATGACCCTGCGTCCTGGCATGAACATCGCCTATCTGGCTTTTAATACCCGCAAGCCGCCGCTCGACCGTCCTGAAGTGCGTCACGCGCTGGCGCTGGCAATCAACAATGAGCGGCTGATGGAGTCGATTTATTACGGCACCGCCGAAACGGCTGCCTCCATATTACCGCGCGCTTCCTGGGCCTATGACAATGATGCGCGTATTACCAGCTATGATCCGGATAAATCCCGGGCCGCGCTGGCGGCATTGGGCATCAGCGATTTGCATCTGCGACTGGTGGTGCCAGTGGCATCGCAGTCCTGGAATCCCAGCCCGCTTAAAACCGCCGAATTGTTACAGGCAGATCTGGCACAGGTTGGTGTGCGGCTGACGATTGTACCGGTAGAAGGCCGTTTCCAGGAGGCGCAGCTAATGGCGATGAATCATGATCTGACGCTGTCAGGCTGGGCCACTGACAGTAACGATCCTGACAGCTTCTTCCGTCCTCTGCTCAGCTGTGCGGCGATTCGCTCACAGACCAATTACGCGCACTGGTGCTCGCCGGCCTTTGACGAAACACTGCAGAACGCCCTGTTATCACAACAACTTTCGGGCCGCATCGACAGCTATGACAAAGCGCAACAGATTCTGGCACAGGAGTTACCGGTACTGCCGCTGGCATCCTCTCTGCGGCTCCAGGCGTTTCGTCATGATATCAAGGGGCTGGTGCTGAGTCCGTTTGGCAACGCCTCGTTTGCCGGGGTTTATCGTGAAGCTGATGAGGGGAGTAAATGATTATCTATATTTTGCGGCGCCTGCTACTGCTGCTCATCACCCTGTTTCTGCTGTCGCTGGTCAGCTTCAGCCTGAGCTATTTTACCCCTAATGCGCCGCTGGAAGGCGCTGCACTCTCGGACGCCTGGTGGTTCTGGTTTAAAGGGATGCTGCAGTTTGATTTCGGCGTCTCCAGCACTAACGGTCAGGAGATTGGTTTACAGCTGCGCGAGGTGTTCCCGGCCACCATGGAGCTCTGTATCCTGGCGTTTCTGTTTGCGCTGCTGGTGGGCATTCCGCTGGGAATCTGTGCCGGTGTGATGCGCAACAAATGGCAGGATAAAACCATCAGTGCGCTGGCGCTGATTGGCTTTTCTGCGCCGATCTTCTGGCTGGCGCTGATTCTGACGCTCTTTTTCTCGCTGACGCTGGGCTGGCTGCCAGTGTCAGGTCGCCACGATCTGCTTTATCCGGTTCAGAACGTCTCTGGTTTTGCGCTGATTGACGCCTGGCTGAGTCGTTCGCCGTGGCGACATGAGATGATTATCAGTGTCCTCTCGCACCTTATTTTGCCGGTGCTGGTGCTGGCGATGGCACCGACAACAGAGGTGATACGTCTGCTGCGCAACAGCACCAGCGACGTGATGGACAAAAATTATGTTAAAGCGGCCGCCACGCGCGGTCTTTCACGCTTTACCGTCATCCGCCGCCACGTGCTGCATAACGCGCTGCCGCCGGTGATTCCACGTCTTGGCTTGCAATTTTCCACCATGCTGACGCTGGCGATGATTACGGAGATGGTCTTTAACTGGCCTGGTCTTGGACGCTGGCTGATTAACGCGATTCGCCAGCAGGATTATGCGGCGATCTCAGCCGGTGTCATGGTTATTGGCGGACTGGTGATCCTGGTGAATGTGATTTCTGACGTCATTGGCGCGGCCATGAATCCGCTGAAACATAAGGAATGGTATGCCGTCCGATAATATCTACGCCGAAAAACGCCTGCCCAGCGCATTTCGTCAGAGCTGGCATCATTTCTACGGCAACCCGATTTCAATGGTCGGACTGTATGGCTTTGGCGCAATCTTATTGCTCTGCCTGTTTGGCGGGCTGATAGCACCCTACGGTATTGACCAGCAGTTCCTGGGCTATCAGCTGCTGCCGCCCTCCTGGTCACGCTACGGTGATGTCTCGTTCTTTCTCGGGACTGACGATCTGGGTCGCGATGTACTGAGCCGCCTGCTGAGTGGCGCAGGCCCCACAGTGGGTTCAGCGATTCTTGTGACGATCTCCGCCACCCTCGGTGCGCTGGTATTGGGCGTGCTGGCGGGCATGACGCACGGTATCCGCTCGGCCGTCATGAACCATGTCCTGGACACCCTGCTCTCGATTCCGTCGCTGTTGCTGGCGATTATCGTGGTGGCGTTTCTCGGGCCACGACTCGAACATGCGCTGCTGGCCGTCTGGCTGGCATTGATGCCACGTCTGGTCCGCGAAATATACAGCGCCGTGCATGATGAGCTGGAAAAGGAGTATGTGGTGGCTGCTCGCCTTGATGGCGCTCGCGGTCGCAACATTCTGCGCTATGCCATATTGCCCAATATTCTGCCGCTGCTGATTACCGAAATAACCCGCGCGCTGTCGATGGCCATTCTGGACATTGCCGCACTTGGCTTTCTCGACCTTGGCGCGCAGTTGCCTTCGCCGGAATGGGGCGCGATGCTCGGCGATTCACTGGAGCTGATCTACGTCGCACCCTGGACCGTTATGCTGCCCGGCGTGGCGCTGATGGTGAGCGTATTAATTGTTAACCTGCTCGGTGACGGCATCCGTCGCGCCGTCGAAGCGGGAGTGGAATAAATGCCGTTACTCGATATCCGTAATCTCACCATTGAATTTATGACCGCTGACGGGCCGGTCAAAGCCGTTGACCGCGTTAATCTGACGCTGGGCGAAGGCGAAGTCCGGGGACTGGTCGGAGAATCCGGCTCCGGCAAGAGTCTGGTCGCCAAAGCTATCTGCGGCGTCACCAACGATAACTGGCGTGTTACCGCTGACCGCATGGTGTTTGATGATGTGGACCTGCTGCGCTTATCGCCGCGCGAGCGTCGTCGCATTATCGGACACAACGTCTCAATGATTTTTCAGGAGCCGCAATCCTGTCTGGATCCCTCAGAGAGCATTGGTCGCCAGCTGATGCAGGTGATCCCGCGCTGGACGTACAAAGGGCCATGGCTGAAACGCTTCTGGTTCTGGCGCAAAACCCGCGCTATCGAACTGCTGCATCGTGTCGGCATTAAAGATCACAAAGATATTATGCGCAGCTTCCCTTATGAGCTGACTGAAGGTGAGTGCCAGAAAGTGATGATCGCCATTGCGCTGGCTAACCAGCCGCGCCTGCTGATTGCGGATGAACCAACAAATGCCATGGAACCGACCACCCAGGCGCAGATTTTCCGCCTGCTGAGCCGCCTCAACCAGAATAACAACACCACTATTCTGCTGATCAGCCATGACCTGCGCACAATGAGTCAGTGGGCAGATCGAATCAACGTGATGTACTGCGGTCAGACGGTGGAAACCGCCCAGAGCGAAGATTTGATGAGTACGCCGCATCACCCTTATACCCAGGCGCTGATTCGGGCCATGCCCGATTTTGGGCGCGCCCTGCCGCACAAAAGCCGTCTTAATACCCTGTCGGGCGCGATTCCGTCGCTGGAGAGTTTACCGATTGGCTGTCGTCTGGGGCCTCGCTGTCCCTATGCCCAGCGTAAATGTATTGAAACGCCTCGGCTCACCGGCAGCAAAACCCATCTCTACGCCTGTCATTTCCCGCTGAATATGGAGGGCCAGTAGCATGGAGACCCTGCTGGAAGTGCGCAACCTGAGCAAAACCTTTCGCTACCGTACGGGCCTGTTTCGCCGTCAGCACGTTGAAGCAGTGAAATCGGTAAGCTTTACCCTGCGTGAGAAACAGACGCTGGCGATTATCGGCGAAAACGGCTCGGGTAAATCCACCCTGGCGAAGATGCTCAGCGGCATGGTCGCCCCCACTGAAGGTGAGATTCTGATTGACGATCATCCGCTGACCTTCGGCGATTATGGCTATCGCAGTCAGCGCATACGCATGATTTTTCAGGATCCCTCAACCTCACTGAATCCGCGACAGCGCATCAGTCAGATCCTGGAGTTTCCATTGCGGCTCAATACCGAGCTGAATGCGGAGGAGCGCGAGAAACGCATCATTGCTACGCTACGTCAGGTTGGCTTACTGCGCGATCATGCCGGGTACTATCCTCACATGCTGGCGCCCGGTCAGAAACAGCGTCTGGGTCTGGCGCGTGCATTGATCCTCCAGCCTAAAGTCATTGTGGCCGACGAAGCGCTGGCCTCGCTGGATATGACTATGCGATCTCAGCTGGTGAATCTGATGCTGGAACTGCAGGAGAAGCACGGGATCGCCTACATTTATGTCACGCAGCATCTGGGCATGATGAAGCACATCAGCGATAAAGTGCTGGTGATGCATCAGGGCGAAGTGGTCGAGCGCGGCGGCACGGCGGACGTGCTGGCCTCCCCGCTGCATGATCTGACACGACGGCTGATCAGCAGCCACTTTGGCGAAGCACTGAGTGCCGAAGCCTGGCGGCGTGAGCGCTGATTTTTGCTGCATATCGCGGAAATTGCGGGGCGATTTACCTGATTTATGAGAGACGTGCTAGAATCCGCACGTCGATTAACGTCGGTCGCTTACTTTTTAATCATGCGGCCGCCAACTACAATGACCATAAGGATTACAGCTATGGGTTTTCTTTCCGGTAAGCGCATTCTGATTACTGGCGTTGCCAGTAAACTTTCCATCGCCTACGGTATTGCACAGGCGATGCACAAACAGGGCGCAGAACTGGCTTTCACCTACCAGAACGACAAGTTAAAAGGTCGTGTGGAAGAGTTTGCCAAAGAGTTGGGTTCAGACATCGTGCTGCCATGTGACGTAGCTGAAGATGAGAGCATCAAATCTCTGTTCACTGAACTGGCAAAAACCTGGCCAAAATTTGACGGTTTCGTTCACTCTATCGGTTTCGCGCCTGGCGACCAGCTGGTAGGCGACTACGTGAACGCCGTGACTCGTGAAGGCTTTAAAATCGCGCATGATATCAGTGCTTACAGCTTCGTCGCGATGGCCAAAGAGTGCCGCGAGATGCTGAATCCACAGTCTGCGCTGCTGACCCTCTCATACCTGGGTGCTGAGCGCGCAATCCCGAACTACAACGTGATGGGTCTGGCGAAAGCGTCGCTGGAAGCTAACGTGCGTTATATGGCGAACGCCATGGGGCCGGAAGGCGTGCGTGTTAACGCCGTTTCTGCGGGTCCAATCCGCACCCTGGCAGCTTCAGGCATCAAAGATTTCCGTAAGATGCTGGCGCATTGCGAAGCGGTCACCCCGATTCGCCGTACTGTCACCATTGAAGATGTCGGCAACTCAGCAGCATTCCTCTGCTCTGATCTGGCTGGCGGCATCACCGGTGAAGTGGTACACGTTGATGGCGGCTTTAGCATCGCTGCAATGAACGAGCTGGAACTGAAATAAGTTCCGCAAGGGCGAGCCTGGCTCGCCCTTCTCTTTATCCCCGCCTCGCTCTTCCTGCCTGATTTCGCTCCCGTTATACCGTAACGCTATTAATTATCACCGATCATTCTTTTGCCCCGGCCTGCCCATCAGCGACGATAAGCCTGACCTTCGGTTTATGCACATTTTCAGATTTTGCCGCCTGCATGCCGAACCCGATTTTGCAAAAGGATTGATCATGGAACAACGCCGCTATCCGGGCCATAACCACTGGTTTTATGAAAGCCAGACCAGTCCACGTATTGCTCAGGCCGCACCGCTGGTGCCAGAGGCTGCCCATATTGATGACCGTTTCCTGCTGGGATGCTACGCCGATAACACCGTAGTGCAGTCACTGCTGCGCACGCATCAGCCGGCACTGCTGGCCGCGCGCGATCTGGCACAACTGCTTTTTCCTGATCGCGTCAACAACTCACTCACCCATACACTAACGCTCTACGATCGCCTCAGCACTGCGCTAACCGTCGCGCAGGTCGCGGGCGTGCAGCGGTTGTGTAATCACTACTCTGCCCGATTAAATCCATTGCCCGGGCCCGACTCCTCACGCGAGAGTAATAATCGCCTGACCCAGATCACACAGTATGCCCGCCAGCTGGCGATGCAGCCTGAGCTTATCAACGCGAGCGCGATCACCGCCCTCGATGCGGTCGGCCTGACTGAACCCGATATTGTCACGCTGAATCAGGTGATCGGGTTTGTCAGTTACCAGGCACGCGTGGTTGCCGGATTGCAGGCGCTGCAGGGTCAGCCGGTACGCTGGCTGCCGGGCAGCTCCCTGCCCCCTGATGCTGATTCCACCGGTTTTGACCAGCCTGCCCGCTGGCAGCCCGTGCTGAAACCGCTGGAGTTGCGCTATGCCAGTGCTGAGCAGCTCGCTGCCGTTACCCGCTGTCAGTCTCTGCCCGGCATGCAGGAGGCGGTATGGCTGCTGGCCCATGATCCCTCGGCGCTCTATGGCTGGGCGCAGCTGTGTCAGCATCTTTCTCAGGAGGATACGCTGGCCGAGGCAACCGCTGCGCGTATTCTGGGCAGTCGCTGGGCGTTCCGGCTGCTGGACGGGAACGACATCCTGATTGAGGGTGTGGAGGAGACGGCGTCAAAAGGTGAAGAACAGCTGATTATTGCGCTGTCGGTACAGCTGACCCGGTCACCTGAGCGATTCAGCGCCGCCCACCTGCAACCGCTGATGGAGGCAGGCTGGGAGGCTGAAGCGTTGTTCGCGCTAATACAGCGTGTTGCGCTAGGCAACTGGAACAGCCGCCTGTTTTACGCGCTGGGCGAGGCGAAGTAACTGCGTTATACCGGCAGCAGACCACGCGCTTCGTCGAAAAAGTGCTGTGCCAGCGGTGTGGCACGGCCAGGTTCGGCTATCACCAGTGCCGCCTGACGTGCCATCGGCGGCAGCGTAATGGCGCGCTGCTGCAGTCCCTGCAGTGAAGCGGGCAGCAGGTGACCAACCGGCGACACCAGCAACCCCAGCCCGACCTGTGCACACTGCATCAGTTGCATAATAGAGGCACTCTCAACGATCACTCGCGGCACCAGTGCCGCCTCGCGAAACGCCATATCAATGTAGCGGCGGAAATAGCGCGTGGGCTCCGCCAGACAAAGTGGCTGTTGAGCCAGTTCATCCAGCGTCAGCGGGGTTCCCCCCACCAGCTCGGGGAAATGGTCGGGATGGAATACAGCTTCAGCGCCCCGGTCTGCCAGCATCTCGGTCTGAAAATGGAGTTCCCGTAGCGTCGCCATCTCGAAAAAACCGATACCGACATCCACGGTGTGGCTATTGAGCGCTTCCAGCAGCTGATCAGCACTCAGTACCGCAATGCGGTAGTCGAGCTGGGGATAACGCGCCTGCACCGCTTTCAGCAGCAACGGCAGCGCCATGCTGCACTGCGGCACCACGCCAACCCGCAGCGTGCCGTTCACCCCATGTTTCAGTGATTCAACTTCCAGCTTCAGCCCCTGATACACCGAAACAATTTCACGCGCCCAGGCCAGCACGCGATCGCCCTCTGGCGTAAATCCGGCAAAGTTATTGCTGCGGTTAATCAGCGGCAGGCCCAGCTCGCGCTCCAGGTTTTTCAGGCGCATCGAGAGCGTTGGCTGTGTAACAAAACTGGCTTCTGCGGCCCGCCCGAAATGGCGTTCACGCTCCAGATTACATAGGTAGATCAGTTGTTTAATGTCGATGTTATTTATCCATCTGCAGGTTAAAGCGTGTTTTCGTCACTGTCTCGCTGTCAGAGTCAACCCGAGTTAAGAGTGAGATGTTACCCTGCTTAACCATGGCGGTTTTAACCGCACGGTTCATTGGCGCAAGGGGAACGATGAATCAGCAACCGATGTGCCCTGAAAAAGCGGCAGAGCGTATGCCCCTCTACATCTTCACGACCGCTGTTTTCGCGGGTTTAGTGAATATGGCATTCAGCGCCAGACAGATTAAGCCGAACCCCACCGGTAGCAAAAAATCGTAGCCTAACAGCCGGTAAAGCCCGATTCCGGCTATTCCTCCTGCGAGGAAAGCCAGCAATGTCAGCGTGTGTAGTCGCAGCCGGTCCAGATATAGCGGTGCATCTTTCGGCGAGGTTTTACGCCGTAGCACCTCAAACAGCATCGCCATTTCAATGCCGATGTCGGTCGCTGTGCCAGAAATATGGGTTGTACGAACACGTGCATTAGAGATCCGCGTAACAACCGCATTTTGCAACCCCATCAGGAAGCTCAGGCTCGTGATTAACACCACGCCAGGTGACAGCGGCGGAAAGTGATTCTCGATCACGCCCAGCGCAATCAGCGCGGTGCCCTCCAGCAGGATGACAAACGCATAGATAGTGCGGATGTTTCTGCGGTGCCCGGCATTAATGACGAGGGTCGAAAACAGGGAACCCACAATAAATAACAGGACGATCGACAGAAAAAACAGGCCGGGCCCCAGATTCGCTTTTGCCAGATGATCGGACAACAGCGAGACATTCCCTGTCATGTTGGCTGAAAAAAAACCGACGATCTCAAAGGCTGCGGTATTCAGCGCGCCTGCAGCAGCGGCAAGCGTGCAGGCGAGTCGGGTATCGGCGCTATTGCTGCGGCCATGGGTGCTGGTTAGCATGACGACCCTGTGTTCAATGGAAAGCCTTATAATCCGCCGAATCTCTGCCCGCGACAAGGCGCTGCGTCAAACTCGCCCCTCTCTGCCATGCTTTACTTAGCAGCCCGCTGCTCAGCACGCTGCGCTGCATACACTCAGCGCAGAGTGGGCTGATTAATGCGTTGCCAGCCGGAAGGTGGAGACCGACTGCGTCAGGTACTGCACCTGCTCTTCCAGCGAGGCAGAGGCCGCCGCAGACTCCTGCACCAGCGCCGAGTTCTGCTGAGTAACGCTATCCATCTCGGTGACGGCCTGCTCAATCTGACCGATGCCGCGACTCTGTTCATCAGAGGCCGTGGAGATATGCTCCATCAGCAGATTGACGCGGCTGACCGAGGAGATAATCGCGCTCATGGCATCACCGGTCCGGCTGACCTGATCAGAACCGGCATGAATGATCGAAACCGATTCGGCAATCAGCCCTTCAATCTCTTTGGCAGCGGTGGCGCTGCGCTGGGCAAGATTACGCACTTCCCCTGCCACTACCGCAAAGCCACGTCCCTGCTCACCTGCACGGGCGGCTTCAACGGCTGCGTTCAGCGCCAGAATATTGGTCTGGAAAGCGATGCTGTCGATAACGGTCGTGATCTCTTCAATCTTCTTCGAGCTGGCATTAATCAACGCCATTGATGTCACCACTTCCTGCGAGACTTTTTCACCGCTCTCCGCATTCTTCACCGCTTCACTGGTCAGACGGCAGGCTTCAAAGACGTTCTCGGTATTCTGTTTCACCGTGGCGCCCAGTTGCTCCATGCTGGCCGCCGTTTCAGTCAGTGCGGCGGCCTGCTGTTCGGTACGCGAGGCAAGATCGATGTTACCCGCTGCAATCTCCTGCGAGGCGGTGGAAACGGAGCGGGTTGAATCACGCACCTGCAGAATAATGGTGGTCAGCGCACTGCGCATCTGCTCCAGTGAGCCCATCAGCAGCTGAATTTCGCTGCGTGAACCTGACCTGGCCGGTACCGTGGTATCCAGCACACCCGCCGCAATCAGTTTGCAGTGTTCCTGCGCGTCATTAAGCGGTGAAAGTACGTAGCGCTTCATGAAGATGTAAATGGCAATAATAATGGCAAAAAACAGGACGCCAAACAGCCCAAGCAGCGTAATGCCGGCGGTGAAGTGACTCTGGGCATCGCTGTTCAGCTTTTTAGCATACGTTTCATGCTGGGCCAGCACCCGATCCAGAATGATTTCGTACTGGCGATCAAGGCGAACCACGTTAGGGATCTGACTTTTAAAGCGCACCTGATCATGCGCCTCAGCGGCATCAATTAAGGGTTGTAGTCCCTGCTGACGATAGGCCAGATAAGCCTGACTATAGGCGTCAGCTTCGGCTTCTTCGCCTGGCAGACGCGGCGCATTCATGTAGGCCTGAAATGCGGCATCCGCTTTACCGGCTACGGTCCGCACACTGTCCAGCGTGGCGGGATTGTTTGCGTCGCTGCCCTCAATCTCCTTCATATATTCCATCAGACGGACACGCAGCGTTCGGCTGTGGTTGATCGGGTCAATCACTGAGAGCACCACACGGATCTCTTTGTTAACCGCATTCAGGGAGTGATTGCTCTGAATCAGGAGCCAGGTACTGATTGCCACGCTGGTCAGAAACAAGGCCAGCAGGAAGGAAAATATCATCAGGGAAGATTTTTTTAACGACATTGCGGTGTTCCAGTAATGAGGGGATTAATCGCTATATCGGCAGAAAGAGGTGCCCCATTAGGGTAAGGATTTTTTTAGTTACAATAGGCGGGTGGGCAGTGGTCAGTGTCTCCACCAGGAACGGTGCAAACCGCCCGCTGCACCGGGCGGATAACGTGATGATCACGCCTGAAATGGGCTGGGTTACGCAACACCCAATGCCATTTTTACCTCATTTGCGATCTTCTCAACCTGCGGGCCATAGATCACCTGAATATCGTGCTCGCTGACACGATTAACACCGTTCGCACCGGTGCTCATCAGCGTCTGATCAACCACCTGATTCATCTCTTTAACCCGAACCCGCAGACGGGTAAAGCAGCAATCGACATCCTCAATGTTGGCCTGCCCACCCAGTCCGCTAATAATCACCTGCGTGCGTTCATCCGCGGTCACCTGTTGCGGTTTTTCATCCTCCGACTCCCGGCCCGGTGTTTCCACATTCATTCGGGTAATCACCAGCCGGAAAGCGTAGTAGTAGATCGGCGCATAAATTACGCCCAGCACCAGCGTCCACCACCAGTGGGTTTTCGCCCCGCCCAGCATGCCGAACACCACCAGGTCGATGACGCCGCCCTGCACGTTGCCGATCATCAGATGCAGCATCGACATCAGCATAAACGACAGGCCGGTCAGGAAAGCATGCAGCAGGTAGAGCACTGGCGAGACAAAGATAAAGCAGAACTCCAGCGGTTCCGTGATGCCGGTGGTGAATGAGGTCAGTGCGCCCGCCATCACCAGCGCTTTGACCCGCTGTTTATGTTCAGGCCGCGCGGTGTGATAGATCGCCAGTGCCGCCGCGGGCAGGCCAAACATCATGACCGGAATCTTGCCCTGCGCCAGAAACTGCGTGGCGGTGCGCAACGTCTCATCGGGGATCGACCCCGGATGGGTCAGTGAGGCGTTGAAGATGTTCAGCGCGCCGACAACCGTCTGGCCATCGACCACGGCCATGCCGCCAATGGGTGTAAAGCGCACGGTTTCATTGAGAATATGATGCAGGCCGGTGGGGATCAGGATGCGCTCAAAAGCCCCCAACAGAAAAGCACCATACTGGCCGCTTTTACCAATCATCTGTCCAATCCAGGCGATGCCATTGCCAATGGTCGGCCAGATCAGCGCCAGTAACACGCCAATCAGCGGCAGACAGACCACGGTAATGATCGGCACAAAACGCCGTCCGCCAAAAAAGCTGATCGCCGTGGGCAGTTGCTGCGTGTAAAAACGATTGTGCAGCGCCACCGTGATCAGTCCGGCAATGACCCCACCCAGCACGCTCATGTTGTAAGTGAAGACACCCAGCATGTTGATGTACTCCGCCGAAGTCATCATGGCGGTGGTCTGATCCATTCCCGCCTGCTGCAGGGCTGCCGGAGTGGTCGTCGCCGCCGTAATCCCTTTCGCCGCCAGCGTGGCGCTGATGCCGACGTTCATCACGATGTAGCCGATCACTGCGGCAAAGGCGGCCGTGGGTTTTTCTGCTTTTGCCAGACCGATGGCACTTGCTACCGCAAAGAAGACGGGCAGATTAGCAAAGAGCGCGCCTGCCACTTTGCGAATAAAGCCAATGATTATCTGGGGCACCTGCATCTGCGCAAAAGCATCGCCGGTTACCGCCGGATTCTGCATCGCTGCCGCCAGACCGAGAAAAATACCGGCGGCCGCGATGACCGAGATTGGCATCATCAACGCTTTGCCAAACGCATGGATCTGGCTGGTCAGCTGTTTCATGGCGTCACGCTCTCTCTGATAGTGAACAGCAAGTATTAGCCTGTTGTGAGGAGAACTCCCGTTATCAGCCGGTTTAAGGCGGGTAAAATCTGACCACCATCACATTTCAGGCCTGTGCACGATAAACGCCAGCTATCGCACCATTATGTCAATCAATTAGACAAGGTATAACGATAGCTGCAGACTTCCTTTCACCATCAGGCTATAACCTGATAACAAACACCAAACAATAATGCCTACTATAAAAGCCTGCACTCACTATGAAATTTAAACGCCAAATCAAACCCTATCGCGCGGCTGCGGGCGGCTGGGGTTCTCTGGAAGCCACCACGCGTTTCGTGCTTGACAGCAAAGCGGCCCTGAAAAACATGCGCAACCTGATGCGCATGAATAAAGCACGCGGTTTTGACTGTCCGGGCTGCGCCTGGGGTGATGACAACAAAAGTACCTTCAGCTTCTGCGAAAACGGGGCCAAAGCGGTCACCTGGGAAGCGACGCGCCGCATGGTCGACACCGACTTTTTTGCTAAACACAGCGTAACCACGCTCTATACCCAGAGTGATTACTTCCTGGAGTATCAGGGGCGTCTGACCCATCCGCTGCGCTACAACGCGGAAACTGACCACTATGAGCCGATCAGCTGGGAAGATGCGTTTGCGCTGATCGCGCAGCACATCAAGGCGATGGATCATCCGAACCAGATGGAGCTTTACACCTCCGGTCGCGCCAGCAACGAAGCCTCCTGGCTCTATCAGCTGTTTGGTCGCCTGATGGGCACCAATAACTTCCCTGACTGCTCGAATATGTGCCACGAAGCCAGCGGCACCGGCCTGAAGCGCAGTATTGGCGTCGGTAAAGGCACGATTCGTCTGGATGATTTCGATCACGCCGATGCGATTTTCGTCTTCGGTCAGAATCCCGGCACCAACCATCCGCGTATGCTGCACAGCCTGCGTCATGCTGCCGATCATGGTGCGAAGATCGTCACCTTTAATACCCTGCGTGAGCGCGGCCTGGAGCGTTTTGCCGATCCGCAGAAGCCGCTGGAAGTCGTCACTTCAAAAGCGGGTAACATCAGCTCGTCTTATTATCAGCCCAATCTGGGTGGTGATATGGCGGCGGTGCGCGGCATGGTGAAATCCCTGCTGGAGACCCATCGCGCGCGTCTGGCAGCCGGTGAAAGTGGCCTGTTTGACCAGACCTTTATCAATGCTAAAACCAATGGCATTGAGACCTATCTGGATGCGGTGGATAACACCAGCTGGATGCAGATTGTGGCGCAGTCTGGCCTGACGCAGGCGCAGATCCGTGAAGCGGCGGCGATTTACCAGAGCGCTGACCGGGTGATTTGTACCTGGGCAATGGGCATCACCCAGCACAAACACTCGGTAGACACGGTTCGCGAAATCACCAACCTGCAGTTGCTGTTTGGTCAACTGGGCAAAAAAGGCGCAGGCCTCTGCCCGGTTCGCGGTCACAGCAACGTGCAGGGTAACCGCACCATGGGGATTGATGAGAAACCGGCTAAAGCGTTCCTGGACGCGCTGGGTAATCATTTCAATTTCGAGCCACCACGTGCCGCGGGCCATAACACCGTTGAAGCGCTGAACGCGATGCTGCGTGATGAAGTCAAAGTGCTGATCGCGCTGGGTGGCAACCTGGCTGCGGCTGCACCAGATTCACCGCGCACCGAAGAAGCGATGTCACGCTGTGGTCTGACTGTGCATATCAGTACCAAACTGAATCGCAGCCATCTGGTGCCGGGTCATGAAGGGCTGATTCTGCCGACGCTGGGCCGCACCGAACGCGATCTGCAGGCGACCGGCAATCAGTTTATTACCGTGGAAGACTCCTTTAGCATGGTGCACGCCTCTGAAGGGATTGGTATTCCGCTGGCGGAAACACAGCGTTCTGAGACCTGGATTGTTGCCGGTATCGCGCAGGCGGTGCTGGGTGATGAGAAAGTGAAATGGCGCGAGCTGGCCGGTGATTACAACCTGATTCGTGAGCATATCGCGGCAACGATTCCGGGCTTTGCCGACTTCAATGCGAAATGTGATATCCCCGGCGGTTTCTACCTGGGTAATGCCGCTGCCGAGTTGCGCTTCAATACGCCGAGCCAGAAAGCAGAGTTCAATGCCGCGGCGCTGCCGACCTCGCTGTTCCCGAATCTGGATCAAGAGGTCCCTTTCACTCTTCAGACGCTGCGTTCACATGACCAGTACAACACCACGATTTACGGCCTCGATGACCGTTACCGTGGCGTGTTTGGTCAGCGCGAAGTGGTGTTCATCAACCCGGATGATATGACAGACCTTGGTTTCACCGAAGGTCAGAATGTCGATATCGAGACACTCTGGAATGATGGCATTACCCGTCGCGTCAGCGGCTTCAAACTGGTTCCCTATAATATTCCGCGCGGTAATCTGGCGGCTTATTACCCGGAAACCAACCCGCTGGTGCCGCTGAACAGCTTTGGTGATGGCAGTGGCACACCGACCTCTAAGTCGGTGCCGGTGAAGCTGGAACTGTCAGCGGCACTGCCTGAACAGCGCATTGCCTGACCTCCCTTTCACTCCTCTCTGAAAAGCCGGTTCGTCCGGCTTTTTGCCTTGCCGCGCGCCGCCGAATCGCGTAAAACTGTCAGCCGCAATCAGGCCACGAAACGTAAAAATTATGTTCCAGGATAACCCGCTGCTCGCGCAGCTGAAACAGAAGCTCCATTCGCAAACGCCTCGAGCTGAAGGCGTCGTTAAAGGCACCGAAAAAGGCTTCGGCTTTCTGGAAGTCGATGCGCAGAAAAGTTACTTCATTCCGCCTCCGCAGATGAAGAAAGTGATGCATGGCGACCGTATTACCGCTGTGATCCATAGCGAGAAAGATCGCGAAAGCGCTGAGCCGGAAACGCTGGTTGAGCCGTTCCTGACCCGCTTTGTTGGTCGGGTGCAGAAGAAAGACGATCGCCTGTCGATTGTGCCGGACCATCCCCTGCTGAAAGATGCGATCCCGTGTCGCCCCGCACGCGATGTCAGCCATGAGTTTGAGAATGGCGACTGGGCAGTAGCAGAAATGCGTCGCCATCCGTTAAAAGGCGATCGCGGCTTCTATGCCGAACTTACCGATTTTATTGTCAAAGCTGATGATCATCTTGCTCCGTGGTGGGTGACGCTGTCGCGTCACAACCTTGAGCGTGAAGCACCTGATGTCAGCTTTGGCGAGATGATGGATGAAAACCTGACGCGTGAAGATCTGACCGCGCTGGATTTCGTCACCATCGACAGCGCCAGCACCCAGGATATGGATGATGCGCTCTATGCAAAAGCACAGGACGACGGCACCCTGCGTCTGACTATCGCTATCGCCGATCCGACCGCCTATGTGGCGGAGGGCAGTCAGCTTGATAAGCTGGCGGCACAGCGTGCGTTTACCAACTACCTGCCGGGCTTTAATATCCCGATGCTGCCGCGCGAACTCTCTGATGATGTCTGTTCGCTGCGTCCGA
This sequence comes from Pantoea sp. MT58, assembly GCF_014495885.1. NCBI lineage: Bacteria > Pseudomonadati > Pseudomonadota > Gammaproteobacteria > Enterobacterales > Erwiniaceae > Pantoea > Pantoea sp. MT58. Next base: position 1,966,303 of record NZ_CP061083.1, on the reverse strand, counting down.
ATGTGCGTCGTCCGGCGCTGGCCTGCCGCGTCACGGTAGCTGCCGATGGCACCCTGGGTGATGACGTCGAGTTCTTTGCGGCCTGGATCGAGTCTAAAGCCAAGCTGGCTTATGACGATGTCTCTGACTGGCTGGAAAACAGCGGCACCTGGCAGCCAGAAAGCGAGGCGATTGCTGAACAGATTCGTTTGTTGCATCGCCTTTGCCTGGCGCGCAGCGAGTGGCGTCAGACCCACGCGCTGGTGTTTAAGGACCGCCCGGATTACCGCTTCCTTCTCGGTGATAAAGGCGAAGTGCTGGAAATTGTGGCTGAACCTCGCCGCATCGCTAACCGTATCGTTGAAGAGTCCATGATTCTGGCCAACGTCTGCGCGGCAAAAGTGCTGCGTGATCGTCTGGGCTTTGGTATTTACAACGTGCATGCCGGTTTCGATGCCACCAATGCTGAACAGGCTGCGGCGGTACTGGCGAATCATGGTATTAACGTGGATGCACAGGCGATCACCACACTGGAAGGTTTCCGTGTGCTGCGTCGTGAGCTGGACGCCCTGCCGACCCAGTTTCTTGATAGCCGTATCCGTCGTTTCCAGACTTTCGCTGAGATCAGCACCGAGCCCGGCCCGCACTTCGGTCTGGGTCTGGAGGCTTACGCCACCTGGACCTCACCGATTCGTAAGTTCGGCGACATGATCAACCATCGTCTGCTTAAAGCAATTATTCGCGGTGAGTCGATCGCACGTCCGGATGATGCGGTGACGGTAACGATGAGTGAACGCCGTCGCCTGAACCGGATGGCGGAACGTGACGTTGGTGACTGGCTCTACGCCCGTTATCTGGCACCCTTTGCGGCTACCGATCGTCGTTTCAGCGCCGAGATTATCGACGTGTCGCGTGGCGGCATGCGTGTTCGCCTGGTCGAGTTTGGTGCGGTTGCCTTTATCCCGGCACCGTTCATTCACGCGGTGCGTGATGAGCTGGTCTTAAGTCAGGAGAATGGCAGCGTACAGATCAAAGGTGACGTGGTTTACCGTGTGACCGACGTGATTGATGTCACCATCGCCGAAGTCCGCATGGAAACTCGCAGCGTCGTGGCCCGGCCCGCCGTCTGAATGTCGCGTATTTAAGCGCTGACACAAGCGGGATAACGCTGGTTATCCCGCCCTTTCCCGCCCCGTTCTGATTGCAAAAAAGTTAAATTTGTACCCCGCTTCACACTTCTCCACTGATTAACTTTCACTTACATTCCATTACATTAAGTTTAACTCGTTGTTTTCGATCGCTTTCCTCTCGGTCCTCACAAGGAGTTAGTCATGAAGAACGTCAAAACCAGTGTGATCTGGTTAGTGGTGGCGTTAATCGGCGCGGGCGCTTTCGCCATGCTGGCCCTCAGCCGCGGCGAACACGTCAATGCAGTCTGGCTGGTGATCGCCGCTGTCGCCTGTTACAGCATCGCTTACCGCTTCTACAGCCTGTTTATCGCCCGCAATATTTTTGAACTGGACGACCGCCGGATGACGCCTGCCGAGCGGCTGAGCGACGGGCTTGATTATGTTCCCACCAATAAATGGGTGCTGTTTGGCCACCATTTCGCGGCCATTGCGGGCGCCGGTCCTCTGGTCGGTCCGATTCTGGCCGCGCAGATGGGGTTTCTGCCGGGCACTATCTGGATTCTGGTCGGGGTGATGCTGGCAGGCGCGGTTCAGGATTTCCTGATCCTGTTTATCTCGACCCGCCGTGATGGCCGTTCGCTGGGTGAAATGGCGCGGCAGGAGCTGGGCGCATTCGCCGGTGTCGTGACAATGCTCGGCGCGCTGGGCGTGATGATCATCATCCTGTCGGCGCTGGCGCTGGTCGTCGTGAAGGCACTGGCGAACAGCCCGTGGGGGTTGTTCACTATCGCGGCCACCATTCCGATTGCGCTGTTTATGGGCGTCTACATGCGCTTTATCCGCCCCGGTAAAATCGCCGAAGTGTCATTGATTGGCTTTGTGCTGATGATGGCGGCGATTATTTATGGCGGCGACGTGGCACAACATCCGTACTGGGGCCCCTTCTTTACCCTGAAAGGCACCTCGCTGACCTGGGTTCTCGTCATCTATGGCTTTATTGCTTCTGTGCTGCCGGTCTGGCTACTGCTGGCACCGCGCGACTACCTCTCCACTTTTCTTAAAATTGGCGTGATTGTCGGCCTGGCGGTGGGCATTGTCTTTGCCATGCCAGAGATGAAAATGCCAGCAGTGACCAAATTTATCGACGGTACCGGTCCGGTATTCTCCGGCGCGATGTTCCCGTTCCTGTTCATTACCATTGCCTGCGGAGCAATCTCAGGCTTCCATGCGCTGGTCTCCAGCGGCACTACACCAAAACTGGTGGAGAGGGAGAGTCATATCCGCTTTATTGGCTATGGCGCGATGCTGATGGAGTCTTTTGTGGCGATCATGGCGCTGATTTGTGCCTCGGTGCTGGATCCCGGCGTCTATTTTGCCATGAACTCCCCTGCCGCGCTGATTGGTACCACCGTTGAGAGCGCCTCTCAGGTCATTAATGGCTGGGGCTTTGTGGTCACGCCAGAAATGCTGAGTGGCATCGCCCGCGATGTCGGTGAAGGTTCCATTCTCTCTCGCGCAGGCGGCGCACCTACCTTCGCAGTGGGAATGGCCCATATTATTACCGAGATCTTCAACAGTCGGGCGATGATGGCATTCTGGTATCACTTCGCCATTCTGTTTGAAGCGCTATTTATCCTGACCGCGGTCGATGCCGGTACCCGCGCCTGCCGCTTTATGGTGCAGGATCTGGTGGGAACAGTGGTGCCTTCTATGGCGAACAACCGTTCCTGGCTGGGTAATATGGCGGGCACGACAGTCGCCGTTGCAGGCTGGGGTTTCTTTGTTTATCAGGGCGTGGTCGACCCGCTGGGCGGCATTAATACCCTGTGGCCACTTTTTGGTATCGGCAATCAGATGCTGGCCTCGATGGCGCTGATTCTCGGTACTGTGGTGCTCTTCAAAATGAAAAAGCAGCGTTACGCCTGGGTGACGATTCTGCCGACCGTCTGGTTGTTTATCACCTCAATGACCGCGGGCTGGCAGAAAATCTTCCATGAGAAACCTTCTATCGGTTTCCTGGCGCAGGCGAATAAATTCCGCAAAGGGCTGGATGAAGGCGTGATCATCGCGCCAGCAAAAAGCGTGGCGGATATGCAGACCATCGTGTTCAGCAATCAGATTAACGCCGCGCTATGTGCTTTCTTTATGCTGGTGGCGGTCACCATGCTGATCTCGGCATTCTTTGTCATTCGTCGTGCACTGAACAGCTCGGTGCCGACCACCCGCGAGACGCCGGTAGCAATGCGCAACAAGGAGGTGCGCCATGTCTGATGCTATTCATCAGGTCCACCGTCCACACGGTGACTGGCAGATTCTGCACTGTAATGTGATTGCTGCTTCTCCGCCGCAGAGGTTTAGCTGGCGGGGATTCTGGCGCGGCCTGCAACAATGTTTTCGCTTAATGGTCGGGGTGCAGGATTATCAAAAATATCTGCAGCATATGCGACGGCATCACCCCGGACAGGCGCCGATGAGCGAGCGCGATTTTCACCGTTATTGCCTGGATGCCCGCTTCCCCAGCCAGGCCGGTAAACTGGGCAAATGTCCCTGCTGAATGCACTGAATAGCCCCGCACCGTCGGGGCTTTTTTGTGCCATTCTTATCTGGATGGGAAAATATATTTGGTTTGCACCTTGTGCTTGCCTCAGATGATGAATACTGTTGCTAAAATAATGAGATAACGCCTGCAGAGCACTTCCCGGAGGAAGTTTCCATGACCGATGAACAAGGGCAAACGTTGTTGTACACCCTTTTTGGTACAACCAGCCCTCATTGGCGTCTGACCGCGGACAGCGATGCATTGCATTTTGCCGAAGATGAGTCGTCACAAACTAATATCGCCCTGCCGCTGACACCCGGCCAGGCTGCAATGATCCGCGCAATGCCCGTCATTACTTCAAGTATCAATCTGACCATGTCCCTGCAAGGCATTGATGTGCCAATGCATTTTGTCGGACGTAAAGTGAACCAGGCCTCCTGGGCCGGAACCGCTTCTGCCTGGGGAGATACGTCTGCGGTCGCCCGTGACCTGACCCTGGGCCTTTCATTCGCCGAACAAGTGGTTTCTGAAGCTAATTCAGTGATTGTTATCCTCGATCAGCGGGGCAATATTCAGCGTTTTAACCGCCTGAGTGAAGAATATACCGGTCTGAATGAACATGAAGTTATAGGTCGAAATGTCTTTCAGTTGTTTATGACCCGGCAGGAAGCCTCACAGTCGCGGCGCAACATTGCAGGCTTCTTCCGTGACGGTAACTCGTACGAGGTGGAGCGCTGGGTCAAAACCAAAAAGGGCCAGCGACTGTTTCTGTTTCGTAATAAGTTTGTTCACAGCGGCAGCGGCAAAAATGAAATTTTCCTCATCTGTTCTGGTACAGACATTACCGAGGAGCGACGTGCCCAGGAACGCCTCCGGGTGCTGGCAAACACCGATACGGTCACCGGTTTACCTAATCGCAACGCCATTCATCAGCAGATTAGCCTGGCGCTGGAGCGCGCCGGGCATGATGAGACCGGTGTCGTCTATCTCGATCTCGATAATTTCAAAAAAGTGAACGACGCCTACGGTCATATGTTCGGCGATCAATTACTGCAGGCAGTCTCTCTCGCGATTCTTAGCTGTCTGGGTAAGGACCAGACGCTGGGTCGTCTGGGTGGCGATGAGTTTGTGGTGCTGGCTGAACACACCAGCCAGGCTGCGCTGGAGGCGATGTCCTCCCGCATTCTTGAGCGCCTGCGACAGCCTTTCCGTATCGGACTGATTGAAGTTTACAGTGGCTGTTCCATCGGTATCGCTTTCGCACCGCTGCATGGCGAAGATAGAGAGAGCCTGATTCGTAACGCGGACACCGCGATGTATCACGCTAAAGAGAATGGTCGCGGCAAGTTCTGTGTCTTTGCCGCCGAGATGAACCAGCGGGTCTTTGAGTATCTGTGGCTGGACACCAACCTGCGCAAGGCGCTTGAACTCGATCATCTGCTGGTACATTACCAGCCTAAGATTGATAGCGATGGACAGGTTCGCAGCGCCGAGGCATTAGTACGCTGGAACTCACCAGAGCGTGGTATGGTTTCGCCCGCAGATTTTATTCCCTATGCCGAAGAGTCAGGGCTGATTGTGCCGCTGGGACGCTGGGTAATGCTCAACGTGCTTCAGCAGATTATCGTCTGGCGTCAGCAGGGTATTTTCCTGCGCATCGCTGTCAATGTGTCTGCCCGTCAGCTGCTCGACCAAAGTATCTACACCGATCTGAAACAGGCACTGCATGAGGCGAATATCACTGATTGTCCGATTGATATTGAGCTCACAGAAAGTTGTCTGATTGAGAATGAAACTGAAGCGCTGAAGCTGATGAAACAGTTTCAGGAGCTGGGCGCACAGGTTCATCTGGATGATTTTGGCACCGGTTACTCTTCGCTTTCTCAGCTCGCACGTGTGCCGATCAATGCGATTAAGCTCGATCAAAGCTTTATCCGCGACATCAATAAACAGCCGGTATCACAATCGCTGGTGCGTGCAATCGTCGCCGTCGCGAAGGCGCTTGATTTGCAGGTGATTGCAGAAGGTATTGAGACGCCGGATGAAGAGAAGTTCGTGCTTAAAAGTGGTGTTGATGGGCGTCAGGGTTACTATTACGCAAAACCAATGCCCGCGGAACAATTTGGGCATTGGCTGGCTAAGCATCCTGCCCGCGTTTAATGCTGGTCCGGATTAACCCGCTTTACGCAGTGATGCGCTGTGGCGGTTTTGTAACTGTACCAGGCGTTCCATGTAAGCAATATCTTTAGGTTCGATAGTAAACGCGTAATCGACCCAATCTTCTGTGATATCCATGAGCTCAGCGCGTGACAATTGCAGCACGCGCTGGCGCGCTTTCAGCATCGCCCGCACGCCATTGAGTTTAGGCCGTAACGTGTCGATAAAGGTTCGGGTGGCACGATAGCTGTCGCCTGGCTGGAAGACCTTATCGACCAGTCCACGCGTCTCATACCACTCAGCGCTGTGAGACTCCCCTTCACAAATCAGCTCTTCGGCCAGTTTCATGCCGGAACGACGTGCCACCAGTGAGTAGCCGCCCATACCAGGGAACAGGTTAAAAGCAATTTCCGGGAAGCCCATCCGTGCATTGTTTTGCGCCAGAATGAAGTGATGCGCCAGCGCCGCTTCGAATCCGCCGCCTAACGCACTGCCCTCGATCATCGCCAGCGTCACCGCGCCTGTATCAAAACCGCGTGCTGCAGAATGGATGCAGTCCACGCAGGCACGCGCATAAGCCCGGAGCGCCTCGCGGCGGTTGTTGCGAATGCACTCAACAAAGAAGCGCAGATCGCCACCGGCGTTGAACATTTGCGGAACCAGTGACCCGGTGACCCAGAAGTCGATTGGCAGGCCCGAACGCTGAGCGGCATAGCTCAGGTTCATGATCTCCTCAATCAGTTCATGGTTGAAACTCGGACGGGGCTGTGCACGCAACATCATCCACATGGTACGACGCCCTTCTTCGTAATAGGCGACTAACTGCGTGGTATTGCCGACTTCGGTAAATAATCTGCACGTTGCTTGGTTAATAACTGTCATTGTCTCATCCTCTGTTTATATTTTGATGCGTTAAATACGCCACATCAGCGTAATGCAGAGTGAGGCCAGACCAAATGAGAGATTGATTTACAACACAAAATCCAGAGTGATCCCCGACTGGCGCGCCGGGGATTGATTAGGCAGGTTACTTAATAGCGGCACGCTGCCCGACGGCAACATGGAGACGCTTAAGGCGTTTTGAATAGATAGCGGTGATAATGGGCACCAGCACTGAGGTCACAATGACAGATGTGGCAACCAGCGCCGTTGCGGCAGGCGCAACCGGTTTAAACTGCGGCAACATCTCGGCAATCAGTACGGGTGTCGCCACTGCGGCGCCTGCCGTACTGGATGCGGCTATACCGGCCGTGCCATCCCCGCCGCCAATCAGCCGGTCGGCCAGAATAAGCGGGATACCTGTAATGATGATCACGGCGATGCCCAGCATGATGCCCAGCAGTCCGGTTTCCGCAATCACGCCCAGGTTAATGGTGTTACCCAGCGCAAAAGCGAAAAAAGGAATCAGCGTATGTACCGCTTTTCCGAAGAAGTCACGCAATTCCGGATCAAGATTCCCTAATGCAAATCCGACCACAAACGGCAGGACAGCGCCCACAAACACGTGTGGCTCGAATGAGGCGATACCCGCAGTACCCAGAATAACCATGGTCATTAATGGCCCGGACTCCAGTGACATCAGCACAAACGCGCCAGCCTCCTCTTTGGAACCGTATTGCTGCATGATCGAGGCATACAAGCCGCCATTCGTCATGTCCATTGCAGCTACCAGCGCCAGCGTGGATAAGCCCGCGAACATCCCCACTTCTACCCCATTCTCCGGCATCACGCGTGAGGCGATAGCCGCCACAACCCAGGCAACGGCAATTTTCGTTAACACCAGCGTGCCTGATTTACGCAGTACCGTGCCGGTAGCGCTGAGCTTTATCGATGCTCCCATACAGAAGAACCAGACGGCCAGAATCGGCACCGTCCCCGTCATCAGACCGTTGGTGAAAGAGCCGAAGTATTTCCCGGCGCCGGGAGAGAATGTATGGCAGAGTGCGCCGATAAACAACGGAATAAGCATCATGCCGCCCGGAATTTTGTCTATTGCCCGTTTGATGTGCATACAGGTTTCACCTTTGCTTTGCCAGTGTTGGAGCAGGAAGTGCCCGAAGGCGATGAAAGCAAAGTAGTGATTTGAGGTTATTAAAACAGTGATCGCCTCGATATAAATGAAACACTGTTTTATTTTTTCAGGATTGATGTTTTGATAACTATGACGGGGATCGCCATACCAGCGGCAATGGCGACAAAAAAAGGGACGCCATCGCGTCCCGTTCGTTATTTTTGCCCGTACCAGGCATTCTCACCGTGCTTTCGCAGGTAGTGTAAATCGAGCAGCGTCTGATTAATGGGCGGCAGGTTAGCGGTAAGCTGCTGGCTAAAGAGCCCCATATAGGCCACCTCCTCCAGGACAACCGCGCTGTGTACAGCGGCATGGGCGTCTTTACCCCAGGCAAACGGGCCGTGGGAGTTGACCAGTACCCCCGGGATCGCCGAAGGCGATAATCCGCGCTGCGCGAACGTCTCAATAATCACTTCGCCCGTGTTCCACTCGTACTCGTGCTGAATCTCTTCGTTACGCATCGCGCGGGTGCAGGGGATCTCGCCATAGAAATCGTCGGCGTGCGTCGTTCCCCAGGCCGGAATGGGTCGTCCTGCCTGCGCCCAGATGGTCGCATGACGCGAATGCGTATGGACAATGCCACCGACTTCCGGCCAGGCGAGATAGAGCGCACGATGCGTCGCCGTGTCCGATGAAGGGCGTTTATCCCCTTCTACTACATTGCCACTCACCAGATCGACCACAACCATGTCGTCGCGCTTCATCACTTCATAGCGCACGCCGGAAGGTTTAATCACCAGCAAACCCTGCTCGCGATCAATCGCGCTGACATTCCCCCAGGTAAAGGTCACCAGGTTGTATTTGGGTAAATCCAGATTCGCTTCCAGAACCTGTTGTTTAAGGTGTTCCAGCATCTCTTTTCTCCTGCTGACAATCGTCCCTGAATTTTGCGGAGTCGGACGCGAAAGGGTTATGGAGCAAATGGCTATAAACGCAGAAGGAATGGCTGTGAATGAAAAAATGTGCCGTGATTTCAGAATTTTCCATCTTCGGAATTATTGCAGAACGCTTAGAATCCTCTCAGACAATGCGTGGACCTGTTGGCCTGGCGCATTGTGACTCACCCGCTACAAACGGTTTGTCCATGGTGATCACATTTCTATGCCGTCAGGGATGAGGCAATAATGCGGCACAAGCGGGCTGAGGAAATATCGGAGCTATACTAAGAGTGTTGCCTCTGTGAGCACATCAAAGGAGAAGTGTATGACTACAACAATGAAACGAATCACTGCCGTTGTACTGGCTACCACGTTAGCTGTTGCCCTGAGCGGCTGTTCTAACTGGTCTAAGCGTGACCGCAACACCGCCATTGGCGCGGGCGCGGGTGCGATTGGGGGTTCAGTATTGACCAATGGTAGCGCGCTCGGCACAGTCGGTGGCGCCGCAGTTGGTGGTATTATCGGTCATCAGGTCCACTAAGGACCTTATTAAAAGAATAAACGGCTACGCTAAGCATCTACATGACCATCGGGCTACTTCGGTAGCCCGATTTTTTTAATTCAGCCGCCCGCCAGTTTGACTTTCATCCCTTTAGCTTCCAGCAGGCTTTTCAGTAAATCGCGTTTGTCACCCTGAATCTCGATAACACCCTCTTTTACCGATCCACCACAGCCACACTTCTTTTTCAGTTCAGCGGCCAGCAGCGTCAGTGCTGCATCATCCAGATCAATGCCGGTGATCAGACAGACGCCTTTGCCTTTGCGTCCGCTGGTCTGGCGCTGGATGCGTACAATGCCATCCCCTTTTGGCCGCTCTGCTTTAGTCTCAGGCTGGGTAATGCGCCCGCTGTCGGTGGAGTAAACCAGTCGATTATCCTCTGCCATTATGGTGTCTCCAGACTGTGCAGGATCGCCTGCAGGGTGGCGGCGGGATCGGCGGATTGGGTGATCGGACGCCCTATCACCATGTAGTCTACGCCCGCCTGCTTCGCCTGCTGGGGTGTCATGATGCGACGCTGATCGCCTGCATCGCTGCCTGCCGGGCGAATTCCCGGCGTGATCAGCGCAAAATCCTGACCCAGAACCTGTTTGAAGCGAACCGCTTCATGTGCAGAACAGACCACGCCATCCAGCCCGCATGATTGCGTCAGCTTCGCCAGTCGTTCTGCCTGTTCGGCAGGCGAAAGTGTAATGCCCAGCTCTTTGAGATCGTCTGCATCCATACTGGTCAGTACGGTCACCGCAATTAGCAGAGGCGCATCTTTGCCAAAAGGAAGCAGCGCCTCGCGCGCTGCGTTCATCATCCGCGCGCCACCGCTGGCATGGACGTTGACCATCCAGACGCCGAGATCGGCAGCAGCAGCCACGGCATGGGCAGTGGTGTTAGGAATATCGTGGAATTTCAGATCGAGAAAGAGCTCAAAACCGCGCTGCTGCAGGGTGTTAACCAGCGAGGGTCCGAACAGCGTAAACATCTCTTTGCCCACTTTCAGTCGGCAACTGCGGGGATCAATCTGGTCTACGAAACGCAGCGCGCTGTCGAGGTCATGGTAATCCAGCGCGACCAGAATCGGCGAAGCGGTCACATTGTGGGGTGAAGGCATGGCATTTCCTCTGCAACAGGCGCCCGCAGGCGCATTAGACAAACGGCAAGCATTCTACCTGCGGTATCTGACCATCACAATCGCCTTTGCCCCTCTGCCCGGCGTTTTATGCACGATGGCGGAGGTCAGGGAGGTGACAACTCAATAGTATGTTGTAACTATAATAAGGCGTGTTCTGTTCACGGCGGCCAGTTTTACTGGCCGTCTAGCCCACGAATAGGTTTAACGGAAGACCAGGTACGGCAGGATGGGCAGTGCCAGTAAAGTGCATGCGCGGTGAAACCACACTTCTGGCAGCGATAGCGCGGCTTGGTGCGAATCTGTTCGCCCACCATGTCACGCAGCACCATCAGGCTTTCTTTGGCACGGCCATCTTCCGCCTCATGCAGGTTCAAATCCATCAGGCGATGGAACACACGCATCGTTGGATGGCGTTGCAGCTGTCGACTGATGTAGTTTTGCGCCGCTTCAGCACCCTGCTGCTGCTCCAGGATATCCGAGAGATAGAGTTCCGCTGCGGCTCCCGTATTCTCTTCCACACAACGCTGCAGGAAATCAGCCCAGGCTTCGGGCTGATTAAGCCGCTGGAAACAGGTCTCCAGCATCCCCAGCGTTTCACTGACCAGCTCTTTATCCTGATCCAGCACCCGCTGCAGATGGCCCACCGCTTTGGTGAAATCCTCTTTCTCCATGAAAATACGGCCCATCATGATAGAGATGCGCGCGCTGTTGCGATCGGCCGCCTCCCCTTTCTTCAGCAGGCTCATTGCGCGATCCAGGTCGTCGCTGCTCATGGCCTGTAACGCCAGTTCACAGTAGAAGTGGGCAATTTCGCCCTTCTGCTTATCTTTACCGAGCTTAACCAGACGTTCTGCCACCTCAATCGCCTGCTGCCAGTCGCTGGTTGCCTGATGGATCAGCAGCAGCTGCTGCAGCGCGCCCACCCGGAAGTCCGTTTCATCGGTGAGCTGCTTAAACATATCTTCAGCGCGGTCATAAAAGCCCGCCGCCATATAATCACGCCCCAGTTGCTGAACGGCGAGCAGACGCTGCTCGTAGCTCAGGGAAGCACTTTCCATGAGAGCCTGATGAATACGGATAGCGCGATCAACTTCGCCACGCGATCGGAAGAGATTACCCAGCGTCAGGTGGGCTTCTACCGTGCCGCTGTCCTCTTTGAGCATATCAAGGAACAGATCGACCGCTTTGTCCTGCTGATTTGAGAGCAGGAAGTTTACGCCAGCGACATATTCACGCGACAGTCGGTTGGCTTCCTGTTGCTTGTCCTGATGTGCACTGCGGCGGCCCATATACCAGCCATACGCAGCCGCCACCGGCAGTAACAGAAACAGCAATTCATGCATCGGGGATTATTCCCGGCCAGCCGGCGAAGCTGGCGTGGTCGCCAGAGCAGTACTCTGCTCGATTTGCGTCTGCATACGCTTGATTTTCCGGTTGGCATTTGCCAGTGCGACGCGGGTCCGTAACCAGAACAGCCCACAGATAATCCAGCCAAGCACGAAACCTGCCCCAAACAGCGATGCCAGTAAGGTCGAGATGCTGAACTCACCCTGCGCCAGCAGATAGTTAAAAGTAATGACCTGATCGTTATGCGCACCCAAAGTGACGGAAATAATAAAAATGACCAGTACCACTAAAAAAATCAGCAAATATTTCACAGTGCATCCTGTTGTGAGGTTGTCGGGTAGAATTATGCCAAAACTCCAGCAAAAATGCTGCTCCCAGCAGCATCGGCCAGGTCACTTTTGCGCAGGCCTGACTAATAATATGGGGTCTTAAGGGTGAATTACAATCAGGGCTCCCGCTGCGCCACCTCTTTTTGCTCTTCCGGCGGCAGCGTCAGTGGTCCACAGAATCGCTGTGCCAGCCAGGTAGCGACGGTGACCAGTATCCAGGAAAGTACCGTTGCCATTGCCAGATCGCGCGGCCAGTGCATGCCCAGCAACAGACGGCTCGCCATCACGCCCGTGGCCCACAGGAAGATCACCACCACGGTTTTATAGTGACGACGCGGCCAGAGCAGGCCCAATGCCAGTAGCGCCCAGCTGGCGGCAAACATGGTGTGACCAGAGGGAAAAGCGAAACCGGTTTCAAACGCCCAGTGACGTTTCAGCCAGCCAGGGATCTGCGTTTCATCGGCTATCAGCGAGGTCACCATCTCCCCACGCTGTTTACGTTTGAGTTCGTAAAAGGTCTTTTCATCCAGTCCATGATGCTGTTCCAGCCAGATCACATAGGGGCGCGGCTCCTGTATCTGCTCTTTAATAAAGGATTTGGTGTATTGCCCGGCCAGAATCGTCGCGTTCATGATCAGCAGAAGCAGAATGGCGGGCTTCAGGCGAAAGCGCAGGCACCAAAGCATCCATGCACTCAGCAGCACGCTGGTGACAATGCCCCACGGATTGGTAACGGTTTCGGTCATCCAGAACAGACCTTTCAGCACCGCATTGCTTTCGCCTGGCTGCCAGCGCCAGCCGGTAAGCCAGACGGCAACCGGCATGATCAACAGCAGCAGCATACCGAAGGTGGTTCGACGCGAAATCTTAAACATCCTCTTCCCTTATCCCGGTGTTAAAAGACAACAATTGCATAACTTTAGCTTAAAAAAGAATAACATAACCGTTGCCGATTGGATAATTGTGCTTTATCACTGCAATTGGTATCAGAGATTACCAGCCCGCTTGCGGGTTGTGGCACAATATTGCACGTTTGTCGGGCCACACTGGCCTGTGCACTATCATGATGATAGTGCATCCTCTGAAGGTTCTGGAGAGTCACATGCAGCTTAAACGGGTGGCAGAAGCCAAACTGCCCACGCCATGGGGAGATTTCCTGATGGTTGGTTTTGAAGAACTGGCAACCGGACATGACCACGTTGCACTGGTCTTTGGCGATATTAATGATAACGAGCCGGTACTGGCGCGCGTTCACTCCGAATGCCTGACCGGCGATGCGCTCTTCAGCCTGCGTTGCGACTGCGGCTTTCAGCTTGAAGCCGCCCTTAATGCCATCGCAGAAGAAGGTCGCGGTGTGCTGCTGTATCACCGCCAGGAAGGCCGTAATATCGGTCTGCTGAATAAGATCCGCGCCTATGCGTTGCAGGACAAAGGCTATGACACCGTGGAAGCAAACCATCAGCTAGGCTTTGCCGCTGATGAACGCGACTTCACCCTGTGCGCCGATATGTTCAAACTGCTGGGCGTAAATGAAGTGCGCCTGCTGACCAATAACCCGCGTAAAGTTGAGATCCTCAGCGAAGCCGGGATCAACATCGTTGAGCGTGTGCCGCTGGTCGTGGGACGTAACCCGAAGAATGCGCACTATCTGGATACCAAAGCGGCGAAGATGGGGCATCTGCTGCCGAAATCCTGAATGAAAAAGCCGGGTCGCCCCGGCTTTTTTTGTCAGTCCAGCATATTGCGGATAACGTAGTGCAGGATGCCGTCGTTACGGTAATAGGTCAGCTCATTACCGGTATCAATGCGACAGCGGGTGTCCAGCGCCTCTTTACTGCCGTCAGCACGGGTCAACGTCACTTTCACGCTGCAGCCTGGCGTCAGTGCCTGAAGATTCTCCACGTCAATACGCTCTTCACCGGTCAGGCCCAGGGTTTTGCGGGTCACGCCCTGCGGGAATTCCAGCGGCAGAATGCCCATGCCGATCAGGTTTGAGCGGTGAATACGCTCAAAAGATTCAGCAATGACAACTCTCACACCCTGCAAACGTGGGCCTTTCGCCGCCCAGTCGCGGCTTGAACCGGAGCCATACTCAAGGCCGGCAATCACGGCCAGCGGTATACCTTCCGCCTGATATTTCATCGCCGCGTCATAGATAGCCAGCTGCTCGCCACTCGGATAATGACGGGTATAACCGCCCTCCACGCCTGGCACCATCTCATTGCGGATTCGGATGTTGGCGAACGTGCCGCGCATCATCACTTCATGGTTACCGCGACGGGAACCGTAGGAGTTAAAGTCGGTTCGCTCAACGCCGTGTGACAGCAGATAACGTCCAGCGGGACTTTCAGCTTTGATGCTGCCCGCCGGTGAGATATGGTCCGTGGTGACGGAATCGCCCAGCATAGCAAGGACCCGCGCACCGCGAATATCCTGCACCGGCTTAGGCTCTTTCTCCATATCATCAAAGAACGGCGACAGACGAATATAGGTCGAGCCTTCATCCCAGTCATACGTCGCCGCTTCACTGACCTTGATCTCCTGCCACTCGGGCGTGCCGTCGAAGACTTCAGCGTACTCTTTATGGAACATGTCGCTGGTAACCTGCTGCACGGCTGTGGCGATCTCTTTCGGCGTTGGCCAGATATCTTTCAGATAGACCGGCTGGCCCTGACGATCGTGGCCCAGTGGCTCAGTCTGCAGGTTGATTTTCATATTACCCGCCAGCGCATAGGCTACCACCAGCGGTGGCGACGCGAGCCAGTTGGTTTTAATCAGCGGATGAATACGACCTTCAAAATTGCGGTTGCCGGACAGCACTGCACCGACAGTCAGATCGCCCGTTTTGATGGCAGACTCAATCTCATCTTTTAGCGGACCAGAGTTACCGATACAGGTGGTGCAGCCATAACCGACCAGATTAAAGCCCAGCTCATCAAGATAAGGGGTGAGTTGCGCGACGGCGAGATAGTCTGAAACCACTTTAGAACCGGGCGCCAGTGAAGCTTTAACCCAGGGCTGACGTTTCAGGCCACGCTCGACCGCTTTCTTCGCCAGTAAGCCAGCCGCCATCAGCACGCTGGGATTAGAGGTGTTAGTACAGGAGGTAATCGCACTGATTACAACGGCACCGTCGGTCAGTGTATGCGTCAGGCCGGTGTCACTGTCGGTGTATTCGACATTTTTATGCGGTTTCTGCGCCTGATTCACTTCCAGCTCGTTGCTGGCGTCAAACGCGGCAGGCACATCACCCAGCGAAACCCGATCCTGCGGACGTTTTGGTCCGGCAAGGCTCGATTCCACTTCGTTCATGTCCAGTGACAGGGTGCTGGTAAAGCGCGGCTCATCGCCGGCGTTACGCCACAGGCCCTGCGCTTTGGCATAAGCTTCCACCAGGGCGACCTGGTCGGCATCGCGTCCGGTGAGCGTCATGTAACTGAGCGTGACATCATCGACCGGGAAGAAACCGCAGGTCGCGCCATATTCCGGGGCCATGTTGGCAATAGTGGCGCGATCAGCCAGCGGCAGATCGGCCAGACCATCACCGTAAAACTCGACAAATTTGCCCACGACGCCATGCTTACGAAGCATCTGGGTAACGGTAAGCACCAGGTCAGTCGCGGTGATGCCAGGCTTGAGTTTGCCGGTGAGTTTGAAACCCACTACATCCGGAATCAGCATGGAGACGGGCTGGCCAAGCATGGCAGCTTCTGCCTCGATTCCCCCTACTCCCCATCCCAGCACGCCCAGCGCGTTGATCATGGTGGTGTGGGAGTCAGTGCCGACCAGTGTATCGGGCCAGGCATACTCTTCGCCGTTGAGCGTTTCATGCCAGATCGCCTTACCCAGATACTCCAGGTTCACCTGATGGCAGATACCGGTGCCCGGCGGTACAACCCGGAACTTATCAAAAGCTTTCTGTCCCCAGCGCAGGAAGACATAACGCTCATGGTTGCGCTCCATCTCCAGCCGGACGTTCTCCTCGAAAGCGTCATCATCGCCAAAGTGATCAACGGTAACTGAGTGGTCAATGACCAGATCCACTGGCGATAACGGATTCACTTTCGCCACATCGCCACCCAGGCGATTTACCGCTTCGCGCATCGCCGCCAGGTCAACTACGGCAGGTACGCCGGTAAAGTCCTGCATTAATACACGGGCGGGACGATAGGCGATTTCACGATCGGCGTGGGCATCTTTTTGCCAGTCAACCAGCGCCTGAATATCTTCTGCCGTAACAGAATCACCATCCTGCCAGCGCAGTAAATTTTCCAGCAGGACCTTCAGAGATTTGGGCAGACTGTCTATATTGCCGAGATGTTGAGCAGCGCGGGGAAGACTGAAGATGTGATATTTTTTGGTGTCGACCTGCAGTATTTCCTGACTCTGCTCGCGTAGGGTAGACGACATAGCTCCTCCTTTTTCATTCATGGTCTTAAACCTTAGAGAGACAAAGGTTTATGTTAAAGATAGACCAAAATTCGTTAACGATTTGATTACAACACAAATTGCCACAATCGCTCACAAACGAAAATGCCCCGTGAGATCACGAGGCATCATAAAAAAGGTGATTTAATTCAAATTACAGCGTTATCCACACCGCCGCAGACCAGAACGCAAAGGAGAAGGCATACGCGCTGAGCCAGGACATTTTAATCATATTCATTTGGTTCACTCCTTCGCCGGAATCTGGCGTAAAAGTTTTTGCGGTCACCTCATCAAGGCGACACCCTTTGGTCGTACGCAATGTGGTAAAGGGCAATTAACAAGCCCGCCGGAAACTCCGGTAATAAAAACTGCGACTAATAAATGGTCTGAAAAGGTTATTTACTCTTAGGGTCCAGGAATGACTCAATAAAAAGTCTCTGGTTATCACTCAAATCCCACGATTCGGGGATAGACACTTTCTCGTCCTTTGCAAGTGGTTCTTTTCCTTTGCAGGCAACCGGCTTGTGCTGACGTGAAGTCAGGGAACGTTTATGGCTGAGTGTGTTTGCCCACATGGCTTTAGCCCCAGATACGCCAAATCATTAACGCTACTACCACCCAGAACAGCGCAGAGGCAGCGAATACGGTTAACCAGGCATTGCGACGGGTGTTGCCGGTACGCTCAACCTTGGTGCTTTTTGCCGGGAAACCCGGTTGTACAGTCAGTCGTGTATTCATAGTTTTTGATAATCACTCTCAACAAAATGATTGATAACATCGATTAAGATTTAGGAGGAATCCTAAACGCGTTAAGGCCAAAAATCCAGTTATTTTTATTGAGTAAAACGATTAACAGTATTAATCAATAGGTGCCAGTAACGTAAGAAACCATTAACTTCGGAACAAATATTTAATTAAACAGAGAGCTAATAAATTTGAGTTAATTTAAAAACAGGTCCATTTAAAACTAAAGAGATCGCTAAAGACCCTTATGTTTACTGGCTTTCTGCATTAACTCTTAACTGGAGTATGGGAATAATCCTGGCAAGTCGCAAAGTAACATAGTTAAAAATGTGTGGTAATTCGCATTTAAGAAAGCCCAATGGGAAAACATGTGATCAATGTTTCATTTACAAAAAAATCATAAAAATTTTGATTCTCATTTGGCGCTAAAGCCTGGAAACAAAAAAGGCTGCACCAGGCAGCCTTAAGTTTAAGTGAAGCGCGTAAACTCTATTTAAACGGCAGTTTGATATCTTTAAACATCGCCTCAATATCCTCGTTTGAGCGTAAGGCTACCGCTGTGTCCACCACGTCGCGCGTCAAATGTGGCGCAAAACGTTGTATAAAATCATACATATAACTACGCAGGAAGGTACTTCGGCGGAAGCCAATTTTTGTGGTGCTGTTGGTAAAGATGTCAGCGGCTTCAATACGAATAAGGTCAGGATCCGCCACCGGGTCCACCGCCATACTGGCAATAACCCCTACGCCCAGGCCCAGGCGAACATAAGTTTTGATGACGTCTGCGTCAGTGGCGGTGAAAACAATGCGTGGCGTTAATCCTGCGCGATTAAAGGCCGTATCCAGTTCAGAACGCCCGGTAAAGCCGAAGGTGTAAGTGACCAGAGGATACTCAGCCAGCTCCTCAATGGTCACCTGGCCTTTCCCCGCCAGCGGATGGTCAGCGGTGACGACAATCGCCCGGTTCCAGTGGTAGCAAGGCAGCATGATTAAGTCGTCATAGAGATGCAGTGCCTCGGTGGCAATCGCAAAATCCGCATTGCCCTTGGAGACCGCTTCGGCAATCTGAGTCGGGGAACCCTGATGCATGTGGAGTGAGACACGCGGATAACGCTCAATAAAGCCTTTGATCACGCCAGGCAGCGCATAGCGAGCCTGAGTGTGCGTGGTCGCCACATAGAGCGAGCCTTTATCCGGCCAGGTATGCTCACCCGCCACCGATTTGATCGCATCCACTTTTGAGAGCACTTCACGCGCTATACGAATGATCTCTTCACCTGCCGGCGTGACCTGGGTGAGATGTTTCCCGCTGCGGGCAAAGATTTGCACGCCCAGTTCATCTTCCAGCATGCGAACCTGTTTGCTGATGCCAGGCTGAGAGGTGTAGAGGCCTTCCGCTGTCGAAGAGACATTGAGATTATGGTTTACCACTTCGACGATATAGCGCAACTGCTGTAATTTCATATCTGTTCCATCCGGTAAGTTACAGAGTCGCATCCCCGGTTGACGTATAGTCGCTAGGGTAGAAAATGCTATGCATCAGGAAAGGTCGGAAATGCTATAACAACTATATCAGTTTACGTTAAAGAGTAGAACGGATTGATATAAGGCTCAGAAAAAGGCCAGCGAGCGCTGGCCTGAGTGGATTACTTCTTCGCGACCTGCCATTTACCGTCTATATAGAAGGCGGACCAGCCTGTTGCTTTGCCCTCTTTTTCAGAGGAAACATACTGCTGTTTGGTTTTACGGCTAAAGCGCACCATCGCTTTGTTACCTTCCGGATCGGCTGCTGGCGCGTCGGCCAGATATTTCAGCTTTTCAGGCAGACGATCTTTAAAGCGCTGAAGCTCTTCCACCAGCGGCGCACGCGTTTCGCGTGATTTCGGGAAGGTGTTGGCTGCAAGGAAAACGCCCGCTGCGCCGTCTCGCAACACGAAGTAAGCATCGGACTTCTCACACGCCAGCTCTGGCAGTGGAACCGGATCTTCTTTCGGTGGAGCAACCTCACCACTACGCAAAATCTTACGGGTGTTTTTGCACTCTTCATTGGTACACGCCATGTACTTCCCAAAGCGTCCCATCTTCAGGTGCATCTCAGAACCACACTTCTCACACTCCACTATCGGGCCGTCATAGCCTTTGATGCGGAACTCACCCTTCTCGATTTCGTAACCATCACACTCCGGGTTATTACCACAGACATGCAGTTTACGTTCGTTATCGATCAGATAGCTGTCCATGGCTGTGCCACACTTCTGGCAGCGGCGACGGGCACGCAGTGCGTTGGTTTCAGCATCATCCCCTTCCAGAATATTGAGAACTTCATTTTCCGGAATCAGGTTGATGGTCTGTTTGCAGCGTTCTTTAGGCGGCAGCGCGTAGCCAGAACAGCCCAGGAAGACGCCGGTACTGGCGGTGCGAATTCCCATCTGACGGCTACAGGTCGGACACTCGATTGAGGTCAGCACCATCTGGTTTGGCTGCATGCCACCCTCTTCAGGATCTTTCTCAGCCAGTTCAAGCTGCTGAGTAAAGTCGCTGAAGAAGTGGTCGAGCACCGCTTTCCATTGCGCCTCGTTATTGGCAACCTGGTCAAGGTTGCTCTCCATGCGGGCGGTGAAATCGTAATTCATCAGTTCGCGGAAGTTCTCTTCCAGACGATCGGTAACGATTTCACCCATTTTTTCCGCATAGAAACGGCGATTTTCCACCCTCACATAGCCACGATCCTGAATGGTCGAGGTAATGGCTGCGTAGGTTGATGGACGGCCAATTCCGCGTTTCTCAAGCTCGCGCACCAGGGATGCTTCGCTGAAGCGCGCCGGTGGCTTGGTGAAGTGTTGACCCGGCTGCAGTGCTTTAAGGTCCAGAACATCCCCCACACTGACCGCAGGCAACGTACGATCTTCATCATTCTTGCGCAGCGCTGGCATCACTTTGGTCCAGCCGTCGAAACGCAGAATACGCCCTTTTGCTTTGAGTCTGAACTCACCCGCGGCGGCGGTGATGGTGCTGGAATCATATTTTGCCGGTGTCATCTGACAGGCAACAAACTGACGCCAGATAAGCTGATAGAGTTTCTGTGCATCCGCTTCCATATCTTTCAGCTGTTCCGCCACCACGTCCACATCAGAAGGACGAATCGCTTCATGCGCTTCCTGGGAGTTTTCTTTGCTGGCGTAAGTCACAGGATTGTCAGGCAGATATTTTTTACCGAAATTGCTTTCGATATAACCCCGTGCCATGGCGACCGCATCCTGACTCAGGTTGGTTGAATCGGTACGCATGTAAGTAATGTGACCCGCTTCGTACAGGCGCTGGGCCATCATCATGGTTTTCTTAACACCAAAGCCAAGACGGGTACTGGCAGCCTGCTGCAGCGTTGAGGTGATATAGGGCGCGCCCGGCTTACTGCTGGTCGGCTTATCTTCACGATCGACGATCTCATAACGCGCTTTTTCGAGCAGCGCGACGGCGGCGTAGGTTTCATCGCGATTGACCGGACGGAAGGCTTTATCGCCTTTGTGCGTCACATCCATCGACAGCTCATCACCTTTCGGCGTGCTTAGCGCGGCATTAACTTCCCAGTACTCTTCAGGCACAAAGGCTTTAATTTCTCGCTCACGCTCCACGACCAGACGCACGGCAACGGATTGAACACGTCCGGCAGAAAGACCACGGGCGATCTTTTTCCACAGCAGTGGTGAGACCATATAACCCACCACGCGGTCCATGAAACGACGCGCCTGTTGAGCATTAACCCTGTCAATATTCAGTTCGCCCGGCTTTTCAAACGCCTGACGAATCGCATTCTTCGTAATTTCGTTAAATACCACGCGGCTAAAGCGTGAGTCATCACCCCCGATCACTTCCCGCAGGTGCCAGGCAATAGCTTCCCCTTCGCGGTCAAGGTCGGTTGCGAGATAGATGTGGTCAGCATTGGCGGCTAATGCCTTCAGTTCCGCAACCACTTTCTCTTTGCCGGGCAGAATCTGATAATCCGCTTCCCAGCCGTGATAGGGGTCAACACCCATGCGGCTGACGAGTGCGGCTTTCTCATCTTTTTTTACTTTTTTGACTTTCTTGTCAGTCGCAGCGTCTTTGGCTTTCTTTTCAGTCGAGGCGTCAGCACTCTTCTTTGCGGTTGAACCACTGGTCGGCAGATCCCGGATATGACCGACGCTGGATTTAACCACGTAGTCATTGCCCAGATATTTATTGATTGTTTTAGCCTTTGCCGGGGACTCAACAATAACGAGTGCTTTACCCATATTTACCTTTACCTAATGAAAACATCCTGCTTAACGGGAGAGTATTGGATGCCCAAAAACCCATCGGGTTCAATATTGCTGCGCCTGTTTAACATTTCAAGGCGGAGGGGTCAATCTCAGAACAGATGATGCGGTGTAATGCAACTGCATGATAAGGAATACTTTTTCCATCTGAACTCTTCACACATCCCGGTGCAAAATCCCTGAAATCGGAATCGCCCACACTCTACCTGATAAAATCTGTTACGCAACCTAATTAGCACTCAGCCTGAACTTACGCCAGATTTCATCGTTCAGACCGATTTGTCATACCGTCTGGCACGCCAGTAATATAGAAAGGATTTGGGTGCTGTCAAAAAGGAACGAATAAATGGAGAGAACGACACAGGCTATTTCCCGCCAGGCGTTGCTGGAAAAGGCCAATACGCTGATCAAAGAGCATGACGATTATTTAGCAGGCATGCAGGCGGACGAGGTGACTCAGCAGGCCGATGTACTGGTCTTTCGCGGACCGTTTTTTCTTGACGCGGACGGACTGCCGACCGCGAAAACCACCGCCGTGTTTAACGTCTTTAAACACCTTGCAGTGGTGCTGTCGCCGCGCTATCACCTGGAATAAAACACCCGCACCTGAAATAAAAAACCCGGCACAGGCCGGGTTTCGCATCAGAGCAATGGCTTTTCACCACGCTGCCAGAGTTTCAGCAACAGCCGCTCGGCCACCGAACCGGCACTCTGGGTAAAGCGGTCCATCATTTTACGGCGACGGGCATAATGCACGCCAAGAACGTTGAACTGATCCATCTGACGAATGATCAAATCATCGCTGGTGCCAATTTCGTCAATCAGCCCCAGATTCAGCGCCTGACGGCCATACCAGTGTTCACCGGTTGCAACCTTATTGATATCGAGTGACGGGCGCATCTGGTGAACGAACTGTTTAAATAACAGGTGTGTTTCGTCAAGATCTTCCTGGAACTTCTCACGCCCTTCTTCGGTGTTTTCACCGAAGAGCGTCAGCGTACGCTTATATTGTCCGGCGGTATGCAGCTCAACATCGATATCGTTACGTTTCAGCAGGCGGTTGAAGTTAGGAATTTGCGCAACCACACCAATTGAGCCAATGATTGAGAACGGTGCTGCCACGATGCGGTCAGCTACGCAGGCCATCATGTATCCGCCGGAGGCCGCCACTTTATCCACGGCTGCCGTAATACGCAGTCCCTGATCGCGCAGACGCTGCAGCTGCGAGGCCGCCAGGCCATAGCCATGTACCACGCCGCCCGGACTTTCAAGACGCAACAGCACTTCATCGCCGGGCTGTTTTACGGCCAGTACTGCTGATATCTCTTCACGCAGTGAGGTCACCTCACCGGCATCCATGCTGCCTTTAAAATCGAGCACATAAAGGGTGGGTTTGACGCTGTCAGTCTGCCCCTGCTTCGCCGCCTGTTTTTCCGCTTTCGCTTTCAGCTTTTCGCTTTTTTTATGGTTTTTCAGCCAGACTTTTTGCGCCTGGGGTTTCATTTTTGCCAGCTGCAAATCCTCTTTCATCTGCTGATAGTCATCACCCAGATGCGTCAGGCGAAGCTGACCATTTTGTGCCCGCTTGCGCAGCGCAGCATTCATAATAATCATGACGATCGCGGCGACGGCAACCACCAGTGTCACCGCTTTCGCTAAAAACAGTCCATACGTTGAAATAAAATCCATCAGGTCGCCTTAGTTACAGAGAATCAAAAACAGTTCGCCAGTTTAGCCGTTTTGCCCTGCTCCGTCGCCTGAAATGCCAGCAGCCGGCACAGAATGCGCAGGTTGGCGATTGCGCCCATTCGTAAATTCAGGCATAAAGCGGAATCATGCTGTTTTCGCTGGAGGATCCCGCTGTGCACTATCAACCGAAAAGCGACCTGCTCAATCACCGTATTATCCTGGTCACGGGTGCTTCCGATGGTATTGGCCGGGAGGCGGCGCTGACTTACGCCCGTTATGGCGCTGAAGTGATCCTGATGGGCCGTAACGCTGATAAGCTTCAGCAGGTCGCACAGGCTATCAATCAACTTAATCAATGCCCTGCTCACACTGTGGTGTTCGATCTGGCCGATGCGACGCCGGAACGTTGCCATCAGATTGGAGAGCAACTGGCTCAGCAGTTTCCGCGTCTTGACGGCGTGCTGCACAACGCCGGTATCCTGGGTGAGATTGTGCCGCTGGCGGAACTGGACCCACAGATCTGGCAGGAGGTGATGAATATCAATCTGGATGCGACCTTCTTCCTGACCCAGGCACTGTTACCGCTGCTGTTAAAATCGGATGCCGGTTCACTGGTCTTTACCACCTCCAGCGTTGGCCGTACGGGTCGCGCGGGCTGGGGCGCTTATGCCGTCTCTAAATTTGCTACCGAAGGGATGATGCAGGTACTGGCTGATGAATATAAGACGCACTCGCTGCGGGTAAACTGTATCAACCCGGGCGGCACGCGCACCAAAATGCGCGCCAGTGCTTTCCCGCAGGAAGATGCTAATAAGCTGAAAACCCCTGCCGATCTGATGCCGCTCTACCTTTATCTGATGGGTGATGACAGCCGACGCAAAACCGGTATCAGCTTTGATGCACAGCCGGGCAGAAAACCGGGAGCCGCGGAATAATGGCTGACGATCGTCATCAACAACGTCAGCAACGTTTAAAAGAGCAGGTCGATGCGCGCATTGCAGCGGCCACCGAGGTTCGTGGCATCCTGATGGTGTTCACCGGCAATGGCAAAGGCAAAACCACGGCAGCCTTTGGCACAGCACTTCGCGCCACCGGACATGGCAAGCGAGCAGCAGCGATCCAGTTTATTAAAGGTGACTGGCCGAATGGCGAGCGAAACCTGCTGGAACAGCACGGTGTGGAGTTTCAGGTGATGGCAACCGGGTTTACGTGGGACACGCAGAACCGCGAAACGGATACCGCCGCCTGTCTGGCTGTGTGGCAGCATGCAAAGCGGATGCTGGCCGATGAGCAGATCGATCTGGTGGTGCTCGATGAAATCACCTATATGGTCAGCATGGATTATCTGCCGCTGGACGATCTGATCGCCACCCTGCAACAGCGCCCGGCACATCAGAGCGTGATTATTACCGGACGAGGCTGTCATCGCAGCCTGACGGAGATGGCAGATACGGTAACGGAGATGCGGCCAGTGAAACACGCATTTGATGCCGGTATACAGGCTCAGCAGGGAATTGACTGGTAACAGAAAAAGAAAACGCAGCCACGGGGCTGCGTTTTTAGCATTCAGGCAACGCTATTAACCGGAGTTACGTTTGCTGCCCGGATTGCGGCGTGGCGCACGAGGTGTGCTGCTCACTTTAGTGTGCCGTTTCACGGCACGACGAATCTGGTTCGCCTTGGTACGACGACGATCTTTTTCGACCACCAGCTTAGTGACGGTTTCATCATCCAGCTCAACCAGGTTACGCAGGTAGTTTACCGCTGGCAGATCCAGTTCAGTCCAGCCACCACGTGGCAGGCCTTTTGGTAAGGTGATATCGCCGTAGCGGACACGCATCAGACGACTGACCTGCACGCCGACCGCTTCCCACAAACGACGTAC
This sequence comes from Pantoea sp. MT58, assembly GCF_014495885.1. Lineage (NCBI taxonomy): Bacteria > Pseudomonadati > Pseudomonadota > Gammaproteobacteria > Enterobacterales > Erwiniaceae > Pantoea > Pantoea sp. MT58. Next base: position 1,941,147 of record NZ_CP061083.1, on the reverse strand, counting down.
TTCACGATTACGTCCTTCGGTGAGGGTGACGTTATACCACTGGTTGATCCCTTCCCCGCCGCCAAACTTAAGCGTTTTAAACGCAGCCGGGCCATCTTCCAGCTGAACACCTTTACTCAACTGACGAATTTTATCATCGTCGACCTGGCCAAAGACGCGCACTGCATATTCACGTTCCACTTCACGGCTCGGATGCATCAGGCGGTTCGCCAGTTCACCGTCGGTGGTGAAGAGCATCAGACCACAGGTGTTCACATCCAGACGGCCAACGGCAATCCAGCGTGAACCACGCAGACGAGGCAGGCGGTCAAACACCGTTGGGCGGCCTTCAGGATCGCTGCGGGTACAGAGTTCGCCTTCCGGTTTGTAGTAAGCCAGCACACGGCATACTTCGGTTGCGGATTCAGCAATCGATACCAGATGGCCATCAATACGGATTTTCAGGGATTTGCTGCTTTCGACGCGGTCGCCCAGTGTGGCGATCTTGCCGTCAACGCTGACACGGCCAGCAGCTATCATTGATTCGATTTCACGACGCGAGCCATGACCGGCACGCGCTAAGACTTTCTGTAACTTTTCGCTCATTGAGCTTCCTCTTTGTCGCCTTCCCAGGCGTCATGATTGGGTGATAATCCTTTCTAAATCAACAGGTTAACTTAGTAAGTTTGCCCCATTATACAGGCATTTAACGCTGATGTAACGTGCTTTATGAGCAGAGCAATGGCTTAATAATAGTTTGGTTTCTGATTGTTTTATATCTGATAATCTTTAATTTACATTTAAATAACATCACCCTTTATCATAAGAAAATATGTTTAATAAAACGCAGACATCAAAAACTTTATAGCTGAGCGTAATTAAATTTCTTAAGCATTCATTTCCAGGCAAAACCATGTTCTGATGATAAAAACCTTAACACTACCTTAAGCTTCTTTTGCTGGGCTCGTGCTTTTGATGCTCTGCAAAAAGCGCCAGTGCTAGTGTAAAAAACTGCCTGTTTGATTTTATCCATGACAAGCGATCGGTCGATATAAAAAAGGCAGTTGATTCCTAAGGGAGATTTATTTAAAACCTTATTTTCCGTGATATTTGTTTTTTATTAACTTTAATAAATTGTACGATACTATTAAGATGGTACACTTAATCTCAGCAGTACAATAAAAAAACATAAAAACGCGATAAAGCGTTTTTGCAACATCAGCGTGTGGTTATGCCATACGTTAATAAAAATAGCGTTTTTTAATTAATCCAATAAACCGGCGCATCCGGAGTTGTTGCGTTAATACGGTTCAGTGATGAACCTTGCTTGCATGTCACAAATCTTCACCAGGGATTTTCCGACATGCCTGAATAAAGAAAACCATTATGAGAAACCTGTTTCTGTGCCCGGTGCTTGCTGCACTGGTCCTGAGCGGTTGCTCTGTGGGCCATACTGAGTACAGTCGCACGGCGATGCAGCACGTAGATATGAGCGTGACGGGCATTCCGACGATCCTCGGTCTCGGCACACTGGGCACCAGCATACCTCTGACGCCTGAATATAGCCTCACCGCTGCGCACGTTGCTAAAACTGCCGTACAGCGCGTGAAGTCATATCACCCTTATTGCGACCTTGCGATTATTTATCACAAGAATGATGCTAACACGCTGGCTAAATTCCGCAGCGGTGACATCGGCGATCCCGTTAAAATGTATGGCTACAGCTTTATTTCCGCGATGCCCGTTGAATCGACAGGGGTTAATTTAGCCCGCACGGCTATCAGGAATAACTGGAATAAAAGCCCCTGTATCGCCATGGCGTCTAACGCAGGCGTGGTTCAGGGAATGTCGGGCGGCGGCGTTTACAACCGTGATGATACGCTAAGCGGCGTTATTGTTGGCTATTCTGATTCGATTAAGAATGGTCGTAATAACAAAGTGATCCTGAAAGATGTGTCACTTTATATTCCTTACGGCCAGTTTAAGAGCTGGCTAGAGTCGAATCTGGCTCAGACACCGACCCGCGGTGTCTGAAGCCCGACTTAATTACAGGAACGGGCGGGTATCGCCCACCCCTTCACGCACAATTTCCGGTGCATCGGTGGTCAGATCGACCACCGTGGTCGGCTGCTGTCCCAGCGTGCCGCCGTCAATGATCAGATCGACCAGCTTACCAATGCTGTGCTGAATCTCTTCCGGATCGGACTCGGTGAAATCGTTGCCCGGCAGGATTAATGAGGTCGACATCATCGGCTGATTCAGGGCTTCCAGCAGCGCCAGTGCGACTGGATTGGAAGGCACGCGCAGACCAATGGTCTTACGCTTCTCATTCATCAGGCGACGCGGCACTTCTTTGGTCGCCTTAAGAATAAAGGTGTAGTTACCCGGCGTGTTGTTTTTCAGCAGACGAAAGGCGGAGTTGCCCACCTGCGAATAAACCGACAGTTCTGAGAGGTCACGGCACATCAGGGTGAAGTTGTGGTGCCCATCGAGCTGACGGATACGGCAAATGCGCTCCATCGCGCCCTTCTCTTCCAGCCGACAGCCCAGCGCATAGCCGGAATCGGTCGGATAGACGATGACGCTGCCTTTGTTCAGATAGTCGACCGCCTGATTAATCAGGCGCGGCTGTGGGTTATCCGGATGAATGTGAAACAATTGACTCATAAAAACCTCGTGTCACCTTTCCGTGATTGCCAGGCTGGGAGCGAGATCCGGGAAGCGTTCCCAGACCGGCTCAACCGCCGCGGGCAGCCAGAGTTTGCGGCCCAACTCAATCCACGGGCAGGGTTGATGAAAATCAGAACCTTGTGATGCGGCCAGTTCATTATCTCTGGCGTATTGCGCCAGTGTCGTGCGCTCATTAGGTGGCTGCTGGCACTGTGCGACTTCCATCGCATCGCCCCCCGCTTCGCGGAAATGGGCGACCAGTCGTTTAAGCCACTTTGCCGATAAACCGTAACGGCCAGGATGCGCCAGCACGGCACAACCACCAGAATGATGAATCGCATCAATAGCTTGTTTAATTGTACACCATTGTGGCGGCACGTAGCCGGTTTTGCCACGCGCCAGATAATTTTTGAACACCTGCACCATGTTCTCAGCTTTACCCTGCTCAATCAGGAAGCGGGCAAAGTGACCACGGGTAATGATGCCGCCATCTGCCAGTCGCATCGCTCCCGCCAGCGCATCCGGAATACGCGCCCTGGCCAGTCGTTCACCGATCTCTTCGGCCCGTATCCGACGGCACGCATGTTGTCCGGCCAGAAAGGTCACCATCGCCGGATGGTGGATATCAATGTTCAGGCCCACGATGTGAATCTCATGGTTCTCCCAGAGTGTGGAGATCTCTGCACCTGCCAGCACCTTTATCGGTAAATCCTGGTCGAGTGCCGTTTGCTGCGCTTCTTCTACACCTGCAACGCTGTCGTGGTCGGTGATCGCCAGTACGCCGACGCGCATCTCTACAGCTCGCTGCACCAGCGCAGCTGGCGTCAGAAAGCCATCGGAGGCACGCGTGTGACTGTGTAAATCGTAAACCGGGAAACGGGCGATATCGCTCAAGAGAACTCCTGCTAATACTAAACCGGCCAGCATGATAACGATTTTAATGCTCAGTGAAAAAGGCTATTGACTTTTCCGCGCTGAACCCGTTAACTAGTACACAAGTTCACACGTAACGGGTATTGAATCATGGCTGTTGTAATCACGCATTTAAACGGTTGGCGCGATGTTCCCGAATACGGGCGACTGGGTCGTGCACACTTTGCGTAAACGCTGTGCTAATACCTGAGCCCGCCACCGAGCGGGCTTTTTTTTGAGCGAAATTCAGAGAAATCATCATGCCAAATGCGAAACCTACAGTGAAGTTGATTACCGGCAACGCGCCCTACCGCGAAGATCCGGCCGCAGTGTTTCATCAGCTGTGCGGCGCACGTCCGGCAACCCTGCTGCTCGAATCTGCTGACATCGACAGCAAGCGCAATTTGAAAAGCCTGCTGATTGTCGACAGCGCGCTGCGTATCAGCGCCATGGGTAATACGGTTACCGTTCAGGCGCTGTCAGAAAATGGCCGCGCCGTGCTGCCACTGCTGGATGAGGCGCTGCCCGCCTCCGTCAGCAATCAGGTCCGTCCCGATGGACGCGAGCTGACTTTCCCGCAGAGCACCGATCATCAGCAGGATGAAGATTCCCGCCTTAAGGCCCTGTCGGTGTTTGATGCACTGCGTCTTATTCCACAGCTGGTTAACTCCTCTGCCGACGAACGTGAAGCCGTTCTGCTGGGAGGCTTGTTTGCTTACGACCTGGTCGCAGGGTTTGAAACCCTGCCGGAGCTGGATAATCAGCAACGCTGTCCCGACTACTGTTTTTACCTGGCAGAGACCTTACTGGTGATTGATCACCAGACCCGCAGCGCGCGTCTGCAGGCCAGCCTGTTCTGCCCGTCCACCAGCGAATTCCAGCGCCTGCAACGTCGCATTGAGCAGCTCCATGGTCAGATGCTGCAGCCTGCTCCGGCCCTGCCGGTTCAGACGGTAGAGCAGATGTCGCTGACGACCAGCCAGAGTGATGAAGAGTACTGCGACGTGGTTCGCACCATGCAGCAGGCGATTCGCATCGGCGAGATTTTCCAGGTCGTGCCGTCGCGCCGCTTCTCGCTGCCGTGCCCGTCACCGCTGGCCGCCTACGACACGCTGAAAAACAGCAACCCAAGCCCGTACATGTTTTTCATGCAGGATCAGGATTTCTCCCTGTTTGGCGCGTCGCCTGAAAGCTCGCTGAAGTATGACGCCACCTCGCGTCAGATTGAGATCTACCCGATTGCCGGTACCCGTCCACGTGGCCGCCATGCAGATGGTTCACTGGACCGCGATCTCGACAGCCGCATTGAACTGGAGATGCGCACCGACCATAAAGAGCTGGCTGAACATCTGATGCTGGTGGATCTGGCGCGTAACGATCTGGCGCGTATCTGCGTGCCCGGCAGCCGTTATGTCGCTGATCTGACCAAAGTCGACCGCTATTCTTTTGTGATGCATCTGGTTTCCCGCGTCGTGGGCACGCTGCGCGCCGACCTCGACGTCCTGCACGCCTATCGCGCCTGTATGAACATGGGCACGCTAAGTGGTGCACCGAAGGTTCGTGCCATGCAGCTGATTGCCGGTGCTGAACGCACGCGTCGCGGCAGCTATGGCGGCGCGGTGGGTTACTTCACTGCCCAGGGCGATCTCGATACCTGTATCGTTATTCGTTCGGCCTATGTCGAAGACGGCGTTGCCACCGTGCAGGCGGGCGCCGGTGTGGTGCTGGACTCTAATCCGCAGGCTGAAGCGGATGAAAGCCGCAATAAAGCCCGCGCCGTACTGCGCGCTATTGCAACTGCCCATCACTGCAAGGAGATCTTCTGATGGCCGATATTCTGCTGCTCGATAACATCGACTCATTTACCTATAACCTGGTTGATCAGCTGCGGACCTTTGGTCACAACGTGGTGATTTATCGCAACAATCTTCCCGCTGAACTGTTAATTGAACAGCTGCAGCGGATGGAAAATCCGGTGCTGATGCTCTCCCCCGGCCCCGGTGCACCAAAAGATGCTGGCTGTATGCCGGCGCTGCTGCGGGTGCTGCGCGGTCGTCTGCCAATTATCGGTATCTGTCTGGGGCATCAGGCAATTGTCGAAGCCTATGGCGGCCATGTGGGTCAGGCAGGCGAGATCCTGCACGGCAAAGCCTCTTCCATCGTTCATGACGGCGAAGCCATGTTTAACGGCCTGAGTAATCCACTGCCGGTGGCGCGCTATCACTCGCTGGTGGGCAGCAACACGCCAGATGAGCTGACGGTCAACGCCAGTTACAACGGGATGGTCATGGCTGTTCGCCATGAAGCCGATCGCGTCTGCGGTTTCCAGTTCCATCCAGAATCGATTTTGACTTCTCAGGGCGCGCGTCTGCTTGAACAGACGCTGGCCTGGGCGCTGGCGAAGTAACAGGGAGAATAACGATGCAACAGACACTGGAAAAACTTTACCAGGCGCAGACGCTGAATCAGGCTGAAAGTCATGCGCTGTTCAGCGCCATTATTACCGGACAGCTGGAGCCCACGCAGCTTGCTGCCGCGCTGGTTGCCATGAAAGTACGCGGTGAAACGCCGGAAGAGATTGCCGGAGCCGCCACGGCGCTGCTGGAAGATGCCAAACCGTTTCCCCGCCCGGATTACGCGTTTGCCGATATCGTGGGCACCGGTGGAGATGGCAGTAACAGCATTAATATCTCGACGGCCAGCGCCTTTGCGGCCGCGACCTGCGGTCTGAAAGTCGCTAAGCACGGCAACCGCAGCGTCTCCAGTAAATCGGGTTCGTCGGATCTGCTGGCCGCTTTTGGTATTAATCTTGATATGCCCGCTGACCGTGCGCGCCAGGCGCTGGACGATCTGAACGTCTGCTTCCTGTTTGCGCCCCAGTACCACACCGGCTTTCGCCACGCGATGCCGGTCCGTCAGCAGCTGAAGACCCGTACGCTATTTAATGTGTTAGGTCCGCTGATCAACCCGGCGCGCCCTCCACTGGCAGTAATCGGTGTTTATAGCCCGGACCTGGTGATGCCGATTGCCCAGACGCTGAAAGTGCTGGGTTATCAGCGCGCCGCAGTGGTTCACGGTGGCGGCATGGATGAAGTGGCGCTGCACGATGTGACACACGTGGCTGAACTCCGTGAAGGGGAAATCACCCGCTATCAGCTTTCGCCAGAAGACTTTGGTTTTGGCTTCCATCCCAAAGAAGCGCTGGCGGGCGGCACGCCGGAAGAAAATCGTGACATTCTGACGGCTTTACTCCAGGGTAATGGCCAGCAGGCCCATGAGGAGGCGGTCGCCGTCAACGTGGCGATGTTGCTTAAAGTATTTGGTCAGGAAGATCTGCGTGAAAACGCACAGCAGGCGCTTAACGCCATCCGCAGCGGACAGGCTTATGAGCGTGTAGTCGCACTGGCAGCAAGAGGATAATCATGAAAGGCACCGTGTTAGAAAAAATTGTTCAGGACAAAGCGATTTGGGTTGAAGCCCGCCAGCAGCAGCAGCCTCTTTCCACCTTTCAGAACAGCATTGAACCTGCCAGCCGTCATTTCTACGACGCGCTGCAGGGCGCAAGAACCGCGTTTATCCTGGAGTGTAAAAAAGCGTCACCCTCAAAAGGCGTGATTCGCGAGGATTTCGATCCGGCCGCCATTGCCGGGGTTTACCGCCATTACGCTTCCGCGGTGTCCGTGCTGACTGATGAGAAATATTTTCAGGGCGACTTCGCCTTTCTGCCGATTGTCAGCGCTGCCATCACCCAGCCTGTGCTGTGCAAAGATTTTATCATCGACCCTTATCAGATCTATCTTGCCCGCTACTACCAGGCGGATGCGATCCTGCTGATGCTGTCGGTACTTGACGATGAGCAGTATCGTCAACTGGCCGCCGTGGCGCACAGCCTGAAGATGGGCATTCTGACGGAAGTGAGTAATGAAGAGGAGCTTGAGCGGGCTATCGCGCTGCAGGCTAAAGTCGTGGGAATTAATAACCGCGATCTGCGTGACCTCTCTATTGATCTCAACCGTACCCGCCAACTGGCGCCACGCCTGTCGCACGGCGTGACGGTCATCAGTGAATCGGGTATTAACAGCTACGCTGATATTCGCGAGCTGAGCCACTTTGCGAATGGCTTCCTGATTGGCTCAGCCCTGATGGAAGAAGCTGACCTGACGGGCGCGGTGCGTCGCGTCACGCTGGGCAGCAATAAAGTGTGCGGCTTAACCCGTGACGAAGATGCACGTGCTGCGTATGAAGCTGGCGCGATCTACGGTGGTCTGATTTTCGCTGAAGGTTCACCGCGCCAGATCGACACCGCCACTGCACATACCGTGATTGCTGCCGCGCCGCTGCGCTATGTCGGCGTATTCCGCAACAACTCAGTTAGTGACATTGTCACGCATGCCACCGAACTTTCACTGTCCGCAGTGCAGTTACATGGCAATGAGACACCGGAATTTGTGGCCGAACTGCGTGCGGTGCTGCCCGCAGAGATTCAGATCTGGAAGGCGCTGCGCATTGAAGGCACGTTACCGGCGCGCGACTGGCCCCATGTTGACCGCTATGTCTTTGATAATGGCGATGGCGGCACCGGACAGCGTTTCGACTGGTCGCTGTTGCAGGGTCAGACGCTGAACGATGTGCTGCTGGCCGGTGGCCTGAGCGCAGATAACTGTGTTGAAGCCGCGCAGCTGGGCTGTGCCGGACTGGACTTCAACTCTGGCGTGGAAAGTGCGCCTGGCATCAAAGATGCCCGTAAAATTGCCGCTGTGTTTCAGACACTGCGTGCCTACTGATTTGCCTGGCCTGCTCCACAGCGGGCCCGAGAAAGGAAGATAAAAATGACGTTACTGAATCCCTATTTTGGCGAGTTTGGCGGAATGTATGTTCCGCAGATCCTGATGCCCGCTCTTCAGCAGCTGGAACAGGCGTTTGTCGACGCCCAGAAAGATCCTGAGTTTCAGGCCGAATTTACCGACCTGCTAAAGAACTATGCGGGTCGTCCTACTGCCCTGACGCTGTGCAAAAACCTGACAAAAGGCACGAAAACCCGCCTCTACCTGAAGCGTGAAGATCTGCTGCATGGTGGCGCGCACAAAACCAACCAGGTGCTGGGTCAGGCGCTGTTAGCCAAACGCATGGGCAAAAACGAAATCATTGCCGAAACCGGGGCCGGTCAGCACGGTGTGGCTTCCGCGCTAGCCTGTGCGCTGCTGGGCATGAAATGCCGCATCTATATGGGTGCGAAAGATGTCGAGCGTCAGTCACCTAACGTGTTCCGTATGCGTCTGATGGGCGCAGAAGTAATCCCGGTTCACAGCGGCTCCGCCACGCTCAAAGATGCCTGTAACGAAGCGCTGCGCGACTGGTCTGGCAGCTACGAGACCTCTCACTACATGCTCGGCACCGCGGCGGGTCCGCATCCCTTCCCGACCATTGTGCGTGAGTTCCAGCGCATGATCGGCGAAGAGACTAAAAAGCAGATTCGGGAAAGAGAGGGCCGTCTGCCAGACGCCATCCTCGCCTGTGTGGGTGGCGGCTCCAACGCTATCGGGATGTTTGCCGACTTTATCGACGAACCCGGCGTGAAGCTGATTGGCGTTGAGCCTGCCGGCCACGGCATTGAGACCGGCGAGCATGGCGCACCGCTTAAGCACGGCCGCGTCGGTATCTACTTCGGAATGAAATCACCGATGATGCAAACGCATGATGGCCAGATTGAAGAGTCTTACTCGATTTCTGCCGGTCTCGACTTCCCTTCAGTTGGTCCGCAGCATGCGCACCTGAACAGCATCGGTCGTGCAGAATATGTCTCCATTACCGATAACGAAGCAATGGACGCGTTTAAACAGCTGTGTCGTGCGGAAGGTATCATTCCGGCGCTGGAATCCTCTCACGCCCTGGCGCACGCTATGAAGATGATTCACGCCGAACCGGAAAAAGAGCAGTTGATTGTCGTTAACCTCTCTGGCCGTGGCGACAAAGATATTTTCACCGTTCATGATATTTTGACAGCGCAGGGAGAAATCTGATGGAACGTTACAATCAACTTTTTACCCGTCTGTCAGCGAACAACGAAGGGGCTTTCGTTCCTTTTGTGACGCTGGGCGACCCTTCTCCCGAGCTTTCACTGCGCGTGATTGACGCCCTCGTTGAAGGTGGCGCGGATGCGCTGGAGCTGGGCATTCCCTTCTCCGATCCGCTGGCGGATGGGCCGACCATTCAGAACGCAACATTGCGCGCCTTTGCGGCGGGCACCAACACCAGCCAGTGTTTTGAAATGCTGGCGACTATCCGCCGGAAATACCCGGATTTGCCGATTGGATTACTCATGTACGCCAATCTGGTCTTCACTAACGGCGTGGATGCGTTTTATGCCCGTTGTGCCGAAGCGGGTGTCGATTCGGTTCTGGTGGCGGATGTCCCGGTTGAAGAGTCAGCGCCTTTCCGCCAGGCGGCTCTGCGTCACGGCGTTGCCCCTATCTTTATTTGTCCGCCTAACGCCAGCGATGACCTGCTGCGCGAGATTGCGTCGCACGGCCGGGGTTATACCTACCTGCTGTCACGCGCCGGTGTCACGGGGGCCGAAAATCGCGCCAGCCTGCCGCTGAAGCATCTGATCGACAAGCTGCGCGGATACCACGCGGCACCACCGCTGCAGGGCTTTGGGATTTCAGAGCCTGAACAGGTGAAAGAAGCGATTGCTTCCGGCGCCGCAGGTGCGATCTCCGGTTCTGCGATTGTCAAAATCATTGAAAAGCATCATGCAGAACCTGAAGTGATGCTGAGCGAACTGAAAAATTTCGTCAGCCGCCTCAAAGCCGCCAGCCGTTAATCCTGCCAGCATGCCTTATCCCACGATAAGGCATGATTTGTTTCCTTTTTTTTCATTTCGCTATTTGCCCTTTTTGCAAAATCTGCACCACAATGACAATGCGCCGTTACGGTAACGTCGCATCCATTTTGTGACAGGGAGAGAAGGCAATGAAATTCGTTAAACTGCTGACAGGTGCTGTACTGGCGGGCGTGGTTGCGCTGACACTGAGCGCCTGTGCGCCAACCGCAACCAAAGAGGGAACCGGTGGCTATATTGATGACACCGTAGTGACCACGAAAGTTAAAGGTGAGCTGCTGAAAGATGAGTCGCTGAAATCAACTGAAATCAACGTAGAAACCTTTAAAGGTAAAGTTCAGCTGAGCGGCTTTGTTTCATCACCACAGATGGCTAATCGTGCCGTACAGGTCACGCGCAGCGTGCCGGGCGTGAAGTCAGTCGTCAACAACATGCAGATAAAATAACGTCTTAACAGACACAAAAAGGCCGCTGATTCAGCGGCCTTTTTCTCATCAGAAACGGTAACCCGCTCCGAAGAAGAAGACCCAGGGATCGATGCGCATATTGATGTTCTGCTGTTCGCCACCGGCTTTAAACTTCACTTCCGTGTCAATATCCATGTACCACAACGACGCGTTCAGCATCCAGTCACGGTTAATCTGATAATCCAGACCAACCTGACCTGCCATACCCCAGGAATCTTTTACGCTGAGATCGGTCAGTCCCGCATCGCGGCCCGTCTGATTGAAATCGGCATCGTAGAAGGTGGTGTAGTTGATACCTACGCCGATATAAGGACGCACTTTACTTTTGCTGTCAAAAAAGTAGTACTGCGCCATCAGCGTGGGGGGTAACTGGCGCACGGTAGCCAGCGTGCCGGTCGGACCAAGACCCACTTTATGGCGGAATGGCGTGGCCGCCAGTAGCTCGACGCCAATGTTATCCGTTGCCATATAGGTAAAGGTCAGACCCAGTTGCGTGTCGTTGGAAGCGCTGAAAGACCCCATCCCCAACACATTATCGGAACCTTCGGTAGGACGGACGGTGGCACTGCCGGCCCGCATAAAGAAGTCGCCCGCTTCGTGTGCCATTGCCAGCTGGGGAAGAGCCAGCGCCAGCAGCATCGCGCATTTTGCCAGTTTCATCATCACTCCTTTGCTTAATGTGAATGTAGCGACTGTCATCGCTTTTTAGCTGGCAATTATTTAACGTGATTCAGAGAAAATTGCACTCTGTAACATTCAGATAAAGTGTTTAAAAAACAATGGGTTGATTTAGATCAATTTCAACTGCGGCGGCCACAGCCAAATTCCCCTTGCTGAATAATTTTGCCCGCTCTATGTTGCTTATCTTCATTGTTGATTTTGGTTCGATGCCCTGGGAGGGGCGGATGATCAAATGAGTGAGCTTTCCAACCCTTGTGTCAGCTGTGGCGCCTGCTGCGCCCATTTCCGTGTCTCATTTTACTGGGCTGAAGCCGATGATGCGGGCGGCCTGGTGCCGACCGAATTAACCGAACCGCTTAACCTGTTCATGCGTAATATGCGTGGCACTAACCGTGCAGCACCCCGCTGCGTTGCTTTACAGGGCGAAATTGGCGGCTGTGTCTCTTGCGGCATCTATGAACAGCGTCCTGCGCCCTGTCGGGAATTCACTTTGTCCGGTGAAGGAGGTATTCATAATGAAGCCTGCGATCGTGCCCGCGCCCGTTATGGTCTTTCTCCCCTTTTTTCGCCATCTTTACCTGTTATGACAGAAAGTTATGCCCTGCCGGGTGCCCCGGAGCTGCCAGAACATGTACAATCGCCGGGTTAATTAACCCGGTTCCTTCAAGGAGTGTACATGTCTATCACGGCAAGCTCGTTATACCGTGACACAGGAAATTTTGCGCGGCATCAACTCTCTACAGTGTTGTTGATGTCGCTGCTGGCCGCTTTTGTCACTGTCATGCTGGTGCATGTGCTGACACCAGGTGCCGATCAGATGGCCATCCTGCAACAGGGCGATGACAGTGCCAGTTCGTTGTTTGAGATGGTGCAGAATATGTCACCGGAACAGCAGCAGGTGCTGCTGCGTGCCTCGGCGGCCAGCACCTTTGCGGCGCTGATGGGGAATACGCTGCTGCTTGGCGGCATGCTCTATCTGATCCCGATGGTCTCCTCAGGCCAGCGTGTCAGTGCGCTGCGGGCGATTGGTGCGTCAGCGCCGCTGTTGCCAAAGCTGCTGCTCCTGACCTTCCTGATGACGCTGGTGGCGCAACTGGGCTTTATGGTGCTGGTGGTGCCAGGCATTCTGCTGACGATTCTGCTGTCGCTGGCGCCCGTGATGGTCGCCAGTGAGAAGATGGGTGTCTTTGCCGCGATGCGCGCCAGTATGCGGATGGCCTGGAAGAATGTGAAGCTGATTGCCCCCGCAATACTGCTCTGGCTGCTGGCCAAAGTAATAGTGATGCTGTTTTTCTCTTCGCTGACGGTACTCCCGCTGAATGTTTCCTCGGTAATTTTCACTGCGGCAGGCAATGTGGTTTCAGCAATGTTGATTATCTACCTCTATCGGCTCTATATGCTGTTACGTTGATTGACGGTGTGCCTTCGGGCGCATTTGAAGCCAACTCTGAATGGAAAAACTATGAAGCAGCTACTCGACTTTCTCCCCCTGGTGGTCTTTTTCATCTTTTATAAGCTTTATGACATTTTTGTCGCCTCGGGCGCCCTGATTGTGGCAACCGGTCTGGCCCTGGTGGTCAGCTGGGTGCTTTATCGCAAGCTGGAAAAGATGACGATTTTCACCTTTGTGCTGGTGGCCGTTTTTGGCACCCTGACGCTGGTGTTCCACAACGATGAGTTCATTAAGTGGAAAGTCACGGTGATCTACAGCCTGTTTGCCGCCGCCCTGCTCTACAGTCAGTGGTTTATGGAGCAGACGCTGATTCAGCGCATGCTGGGTAAAGAGCTGCAACTGCCTGATGCGGTCTGGCGCAGGCTCAATGTCGCCTGGGCGCTGTTCTTCCTGATCTGCGGCCTGGTCAACATCTATGTTGCCTTTTGGTTATCTCAGGCGTTTTGGGTTAACTTTAAAGTGTTCGGTCTCTCGGGTCTGACCTTACTGTTTACCCTGCTTAGCGGGCTTTACATCTGGCGACAGATGCCGCAGCAGGAACAAAAATAATCATCTGCCCGGCTCGCCGGGCATTTTTTTAGCATTTACCTGCATAAAAAGTGGAAGCAATGGGCGAAAAACATAAATTACCGCAAGGCGAAATGGTGCTGCGAACGCTCGCCATGCCGGCAGACACCAACGCCAACGGCGATATTTTTGGTGGCTGGCTGATGTCACAGATGGATATGGGCGGCGCTATCCTGGCAAAAGAGATCGCTGAAGGACGTGTGGTTACCGTGCGCGTTGACGGTATGTCATTCATGAAGCCTGTCGCGGTGGGCGATGTGGTGAGTTGCCATGCGAGCTGTCTCCGTACCGGTAACAGTTCCATGACGATTAACGTGGAAGTGTGGATCAAAAAAGTGTCATCTGAGCCGATTGGTCAAACCTACTGTGCAACGGAAGCGGTATTTATCTATGTGGCAGTCGACAATGAGGGGAATTCACGTCCTCTGCCAGCCGGCCGCGCCAATCAGCAGCCTGCAGGATAACTGACGGGTCAGGCAATCTGAGCCTGACCCGGCGCCTTACTCAATACTGGCACCGCCATTGATTTTGAAAACGATATTCATCGTCAGCCCCTGTCCTGGCTTCTCTTTCTCGTAGCGCCAGTTTTTCATCGCCTGTTTGACGGTCCGCTCAAACATATTGCTCGGCTGTGCAGAGAGGATCTGGATATTATCCACCCGTCCGTCGCTGTCCACATCGAATTTTACCCGAACGCGCCCTTCTATCCGCAGTGCCAGAGCACGCGGCGGATAACCTGGCTTGGTAACGGCCAGGGCTTTGGGACCGGTTGAGGCCGATGCCGTGGGTGACGGCGTTGCTTTTGGCGCTGCAGCAGGTTTGTTCTGGGTCGCCGGAACATCCTGCTTAAAGGGGTCAGCCTGCGGTTTGGTCTCCCGACGCGGCTTCACCTCGCGTTTGGGCTGCTCCCGCTTGTGCTCCGGTTTGGGTTTAGGTTTGGGCTTTGGTTCAGGTTTAGGGATCGGCACCGGCTCTGCTTTCGGCGGCTCCGGTACAGGCTGCGGTTCGGGTTCTGGCTGGGGTTCTGGCTGCGGCGCAGGCGGCTGCACGATGGCCGGTGCAGGCTCGGGCTGGACCTCCGGCGCGACCATCGTCACGCTGATAGGCTGCGACGCCTTAGGCACCTCACTCACCTGCTGGAATGACATATACAGAATTCCGGCAATCACAGCGCCATGCAAAGCTACAGACAACAACATGGAGACAGGCGTGCGTTTAGGTAATGGCATAGTCAGCGTGGTCATAACAGTCGCGGCGATTGAATGAAGCAGCGATTTTAAATGCAAATAGCAATCAGTTTCAATAACTCCCGCCATCCTCTCTGAAGAAAAGCGCTTTTTAGCCCTTTATGCTGAGCGATTCACCCTCTACAGGTTTCGTTTGCACTCTAATCGTCAATCCCTTAACGTGTTGCAAAATTCGGATAATCAGGAGTTCCTTAGTGCTTTACGTCATTTATGCAGAAGATACTGCAGAGTCACTGGAAAAACGTAACGCCGTTCGCCCCGCCCATCTGGCGCGGCTTAAACTGCTGCAGGAAGAGGGACGCCTGATCATTGCAGGGCCGATGCCTGCAGTTGACAGTAACGATCCGGGCGTGGCGGGCTTTACCGGCTCAACGGTGATTGCTGAGTTTCCATCATTAGAAGCCGCACAATCCTGGGCGCAGGATGACCCTTATTTTGCCGCAGGCGTCTACAAACAGGTCTCGGTTAAACCATTCAAACGCGTCTTCTGATAGAGAACATGCAGTCAAAATGGCTTCTGTGCCTGGCACAGAAGCCATTTTTGTTTTTATCATTGAAGGAGGAAAGATGCAGATAATCATTATGGGACTGCTGGCAATTATCACGCTGCTGATTGGCGGTGCAGTTTATCTCTGGCGCACCCAGGGGTGGCGTAATAAAAAACAGTGGATTGTCATGCTGATTGTGCTGGCGGCCGCCCTGCAACTGGTCAACGTTACGCTGATGATGACGGCGCAGCGTCTTCCGGGATAATGTTCACTTAGCAATGCATCTGGTTCACAGAATAATTGATTAACGCTTTAACCGTAACTGTGTTGCGAGATAATCATAAGGCAACCCAATTTAATACCGTGGCGTTTATGCAGGACCACAATTAATAAAGGCGTTGCCCCTGACTGACTGAATTCGATCGCGTAGTGAGATTCGCCTGCACTCTGCTTTACACATCTCTTGCTGACACAATATCGGCGCGCGATTAACTCCGGTCCAGGATCAGGCCAATTAATGCATGGTAGTGCTGCTCTTCTTCCGGGTTGTCGACATGTTGTAAACGGCTGATAAGTTTTGAGCAGATAGCTTTACGATTCAGGCTACGGCCAGAACTGATAATTTCTGTCACAACAGATCCAAGAATGGCCTGCTGGGAAGGCTGCGCAGCACTGTGCAAATAAGCTGAGATATCAGATACTGAAGCGGGAATACGAACGTTAGTCTGCATGGTTGGCCCTCATAGGATTCATTAAAAGTTACTAACCGATGCGGTAAAGCTATACAACCAGGCCTTAGTTGTACAGGTATTTAGGTTAAAAAATCGCTGATTTGTACATTTAAAAAAATAAAATCATAAATTTCAGTAGCTTGACTAAATGTAAAGTTGTACAGGTTTCCTGTCATTCATCACCTCCTGTTCTGGTATCCTGACCGCTACGCGCTGTTGTTCGGCTAATTATGATCTGAACATCATTTTTTTAGCTTTAAAGAGGAATTATTCAGAAGGGCTGTCTACATTTATTACTGATTGATTACACCTCTGACCTCGAAGGGATGCGCAGTATCGTCGCGGGCTCATTATGAATAAAACCTACACTCGCCAGACTATTACGCTGTTTGATCCGCTGTTATCACGGATTCAGGCTATTGCCGATCCAAAAATTGAAGTTCTGAGTGGTTATCCGGCCAACTGCTCAGCGTGGCTGACCGTTTATTATCAGCGTAAGTCTGATAAATGGTCTTTTGAATGGTATGACCGTGTGGGTTATCGCAGACCCACATCGCTGGGCAGCGTAGTGGATTGTCTGATGCGTGAAGTCACCGATCGGGGAGCGTCACGACAGGAACATTCCATGGCGCGACGAGTGATGGATGAATTAGGGTTTCTGGAAGCCTGATTATATTATCTGCGTAATAAACAGAATCGAGCGACGCTGCTGCTGGGCCAGTTGATGGCGGATGCAGTGGATGCGTTTATAGCGTCGCGACTGCCCTTCCAGCCAGCGTGAACGACGGCGATGCACCTGACGTAACATTCTCCAGCGCGCCACTTCATTTCTGCTTCGTTTCATCACTTCCTCACTGACGTCATCTATGCCGGGGCATTATAGAGATCTTTGCGGCAATGCCAAATCGGATCCTTCATCGATGATGTCTTGGATTAAGGGTTTCGTTAACCGGCTTCTGCACGTAAACTTGCCGGACGAAAGCGCGAACGGGACGTCCACTTTATGACCACTTTTTACACCCTGATCAGCTGGTTACTGGTATTTGGTTACTGGCTGCTCATCGCCGGGGTGACGCTGCGCGTATTAATGAAAAGACGTGCGGTAACATCCGCCATGGCATGGCTTCTGGTTATCTATATTCTGCCACTGGTAGGCATAATCGCTTATCTTTCGTTTGGCGAACTGCATCTGGGTAAACGTCGTGCGGAGCGTGCGCGCACCATGTGGCCGTCTACCGCCCGCTGGCTCAGTGACCTGAAACAGTGCCGTGAAATTTTTGCCACTGAACACAGTGACGTTGCTCGCTCGCTCTTCGAGCTTTGTTACCATCGCCAGGGCATTGCCGGGGTCAAGGGAAACCAGCTTCAGCTGCTTACCAGCTCTGACGATGTTATGCAGGCGCTGATTCGTGATATTCAACTGGCACGCCACAACATAGAGATGGTTTTTTATATCTGGCATCCCGGTGGGCTGGCAGATGAAGTCGCAGAATCGCTGATGGCGGCCTCGCGCCGTGGCGTTCACTGCCGACTGCTGCTCGACTCAGCGGGCAGCGTCGACTTTTTCCGCAGTCCCTGGGTGGGCATGATGCGCAATGCCGGGATCGATGTCGTAGAGGCGTTGCAGGTTAGCCTGCTGCGCGTCTTCCTGCGACGAATGGATCTCCGCCAGCATCGTAAAATCGTTCTGATTGATAATTACATCGCCTATACCGGCAGCATGAACCTGGTCGATCCGCGCTTCTTTAAACAAAGCGCGGGCGTAGGCCAGTGGATTGACCTGATGGCGCGTATGGAAGGTCCGGTAGCGACCGCGATGGGCATTGTTTTCAGCTGCGACTGGGAGATTGAGACCGGTAAGCGCATTCTGCCGCCGCCGCCCGATCGCAACATCATGCCGTTTGAACAGGAGAGCGGCCACACGGTGCAGGTCATCGCCTCCGGTCCTGGCTTCCCGGAAGATATGATTCATCAGGCGCTGCTGACCGCGGTCTATTCAGCGCGTGAGCAGCTGATCATGACGACTCCTTACTTAGTGCCGAGCGACGACCTGCTGCATGCTATCTGTACGGCCGCACAGCGTGGCGTTAATGTCAGCGTGATTGTGCCGCGTCACAACGACTCGCTGCTGGTCGGCTGGGCCAGCCGCTCCTTCTTCAGCGAGATGCTGGAAGCGGGCGTGAAAATCTATCAGTTTGAAGATGGTCTGCTGCACACTAAAAGCGTGCTGGTCGATGGACAGCTGAGCCTGGTGGGCACCGTGAACCTGGATATGCGCAGTTTATGGCTCAATTTTGAAGTGACGCTGGTGGTCGATGACGCCGGTTTTGGCAGCGATCTCGCCTGTGTGCAGGATGATTATATCGCCCGTTCCCGCCTACTGGATGGCAAGCGCTGGGCAAAACGTGCGTGGTGGCAGCGCATCGTCGAACGACTGTTTTACTTCTTCAGCCCTTTACTGTAAAACGAGCCAGATTGTGTAAATGGCCGCAGGCCGACAGGACAGACTATGGATTTAAATAATCGCCTTACCGAAGATGAAACGCTGGAACAAGCCTACGATATCTTTCTTGAGCTGGCTGTCGACAATCTTGACCCGGCAGACGTCATTCTCTTCAATCTGCAGTTCGAAGAGCGCGGTGGCGCAGAGCTGTTTGATCCGTCTGAAGACTGGAAAGATCATGTCGATTTCGATCTGAACCCTGACTTTTTCGCCGAGGTGGTGATTGGGTTGGGTGAAGCGGACGGTGAACCGATTACCGACGTCTTTGCTCGCGTGTTGTTGTGTCGCGAAAAAGATCACAAGCTCTGTCATATCCTGTGGCGTGAATAAGCGTCAAAGCAGATAAGAAAACGCCGGGCAAGTGCCCGGCGTTTTGCATTATAGCGGGTCGACTTTCAGACAGGATACCGCATGGTGGAAACTGCCTTCCAGAAGCGGACGGGTTTTCGCACATTCCGGACCGGCAATCGGACAA
Organism: Pantoea sp. MT58; assembly: GCF_014495885.1. Taxonomy (NCBI): domain Bacteria; kingdom Pseudomonadati; phylum Pseudomonadota; class Gammaproteobacteria; order Enterobacterales; family Erwiniaceae; genus Pantoea; species Pantoea sp. MT58. The sequence continues at coordinate 1,922,133 of NZ_CP061083.1, read as the reverse complement.
CGGGTGCGGAATACGCAGCCGGATGGCGGATTAATCGGCGACGGCAGCTCCCCTTCCAGCAGCTGAATCTCCTTGTTCTTCTCTTTATCCGGATCGGGAATCGGTACAGCAGACATCAGCGCACGGGTGTATGGATGCTGCGGATTGGTGTAGACCTCTTTGTAAGTCCCCAGCTCCACCGCATGCCCCAGATACATCACCAGCACCCGGTCAGAGATGTGTTTCACCACCGCCAGATCGTGCGCAATGAAAATCAGCGACAAGCCCATTTCCCGCTGCAACTGCTGCAGCAGGTTCACCACCTGCGCCTGAATCGAGACATCCAGTGCAGACACCGGCTCGTCACAGATAATCAGCTTCGGCTCCAGAATCAGCGCACGTGCGATACCGATACGCTGACACTGCCCACCCGAGAACTCATGCGGGTAGCGGTTAATCAGGTTTGGCAGAAGCCCGACTTTCATCATCATATTTTTGACACGGTCTTTGACTTCCTGACGCGCCATTTTTGGATGATAAGTACGAAGCGGCTCTGCGATGATATCGCCGATGGTCATGCGCGGGTTCAGGGACGCCAGGGGATCCTGGAATATCATCTGGATATCGCTGCGGGCTTTGCGCCACTCCTCTTCGCTCTGACCCAGCAGATCGCGGCCTAACCAGGCGACACGACCTTCGGTGGCCTTAACCAGGCCGATAATGGCGCGCGCCAGCGTCGATTTACCGCAACCCGACTCGCCCACCACGCCCAGGGTTTCACCTTCATACAGACGCAGGCTGACACCATCCACCGCTTTCAGGGTTTTTGATGGCTGCCAGAACCACTGTTTGCCATCTTTAATGTCGAAATGCACCTTGAGATCGGCGATTTCCAGTAACACTCTTTTTTCAGCTACGGTGCTCATACTAACTCCTCCACCGGCTTAAAGCAGGCACGCAGACGGCCATTGCCAAACGGTTCCAGCGGCGGTGCCTGGGTGCAGATATCCATCGCGTGCGGACAACGCGGCTGGAACGGGCAGCCCTGCGGCAGACGCAGCAGGTTCGGTGGATTGCCCGGAATGGTGGCCAGGGTTTCGCCTTCAATCGCATCCAGACGTGGCACCGCATTAAGCAGGCCAATTGAGTAAGGATGGGCTGGCTGGTAGAAGACATCACGGGCGCTGCCATACTCCATAGTGCGTCCGGCATACATCACCAGCACTTTGTCGCAGATGCCTGCCACCACGCCGAGATCATGGGTGATCATGATAATGGCGGTGTTGAACTCGCGTTTCAGGTCGTTGAGCAGCGTCATAATCTGCGCCTGCACCGTCACATCCAGCGCGGTAGTTGGCTCATCGGCAATCAGCAATTTTGGGCGGCACAGCAGCGCCATGGCGATCATCACACGCTGACGCATTCCGCCGGAGAATTCATGCGGGTACATTTTCATGCGTTTGCGTGCTTCTGGCATTTTCACCGCATCCAGCATCCTTACGGACTCTTCGAATGCCTGGGCGCTGTTCATCCCTTTGTGCAGCTTAAGCACTTCCATCAGCTGCTCGCCTACCCGCATATAGGGGTTCAGTGAGGTCATCGGATCCTGGAAGATCATCGCAATCTGTTCGGCGCGGAGTTTATTGAGCTGGTTCTCAGGCAGATTCAGGATCTCTTTACCGTTGAACATTGCTGAGCCGCCAATGCGGCCATTTTTTGCCAGTAGCCCCATCAGGGCAAAGGCGGTTTGTGACTTGCCAGAACCAGACTCGCCAACAATGCCCAGCGTTTCACCGGCGCGCAGCGAGAAGTTCAGGTCGTTGACGGCGGTAACATCCCCATCGTGCGTGCCAAAGGTCACGCGTAAATCTTTGACCGTAAGTAGCTGTTCGCTTCCCGCGCGGGCCGCCATCGCTGGCTGGAATTCATGAATAGTCATCGGGAAACTCCTTAACGATCTTTCGGGTCGAGGGCATCACGCAGGCCATCGCCAATAAAGTTGAAACAGAACAGCGTGACCACCAGGAAGCCCGCCGGATAGAGCAACAGCCACGGCGACACCTCCATTGAGTTAGCCCCGTCGCTGAGCAGCGCGCCCCAGCTACTCAGCGGCTCCTGTGTCCCCAGACCCAGGAAGCTCAGGAAGGATTCAAACAGGATCATGCTCGGTACCAGCAGCGAGGCGTAAACCACCACCACGCCCAGTACGTTTGGCACGATGTGACGTACCACGATTTTCCAGGTTGATACCCCACCGACATGCGCCGCTTCGATGAACTCTTTGCGCTTCAGGCTCAGCGTCTGGCCGCGCACAATACGCGCCATATCCAGCCATGAAACCATGCCGATAGCGGCAAAAATCAGCAGGATATTACGACCAAAGAAGGTCACCAGCAGGATCACGAAGAACATAAACGGGAAGGAGTTGAGAATTTCCAGAATACGCATCATCACCGAGTCGGTTTTGCCGCCCAGGTAACCGGCTATTGAGCCATACAGCGTGCCGACGATCACCGCAATCAGCGCAGACGCTACGCCCACCATCAGTGAGATACGACCACCGATGGCCACACGGACCAGTATGTCACGTCCCGATGAATCGGTGCCAAACCAGTGACCAGATGTCGTATCGGGCGGTGAGGACATCATGGACCAGTCGGTATCGTCGTAGGTGAAATGCGCCAGCATCGGCGCAAAAATCACGAACAGCGTGATTACTAACAACACCAGCAGACTGATTAAGGCTGCCCGGTTATGGATAAAACGACGACGCGCGTCCTGCCAGAGACTGCGCCCTTCTACTTCCAGCTTTTCACTGAACGCATCAAGAGCTTCGCTGTTTTTCTTACTTAACATCATGGCGAACTCCGCAATCAGTAACGAATTTTGGGATCGATAACGGCATAGAGCACGTCAACAATCGCGTTAAACAGAATGGTCAGCAAACCGACCAGGATGGTCAGGCTCATCACCAGAGAGTAGTCACGGTTCAGCGCGCCGTTCACAAACAGCTGACCGATACCCGGCAGACCGTAGATCGACTCAATCACCATCGAACCGGTGATGATGCCGACAAACGCCGGTCCCATGTAGGAAATCACGGGCAGCAATGCGGGCTTGAGCGCATGACGCAGCACAATGCGGCGCAGCGGCAAGCCTTTGGCGCGCGCGGTGCGGATAAAATTGGAGTGCATCACTTCAATCATTGAACCACGAGTGATACGCGCAATACTGGCGATATACGCCAGCGACAGCGCCACCATCGGCAACAGCATGTAGTTCCACTGACCACCGTTCCAGCCACCGCCGGGCAGCCATTTCAGGGTGATGGCGAAGAGCAGAACCAGCAGCGGCGCGACCACGAAACTCGGTATCACCACGCCGGTCATTGCCACCCCCATCACCACGAAGTCCCATATACTGTTCTGTTTAAGCGCGGCGATCACACCCGCCGTGACGCCCAGTATCACCGCCAGCAGGAACGCGGCCAGGCCGAGTTTGGCTGAGACCGGGAACGCGTGCGCGACCAGATAGTTGACCGAATAATCTTTGTATTTAAACGAAGGGCCGAAATCGCCGTGCGCCAGCTGCAGCAGGTAATCAACATACTGCTTACCGATGGGATCGTTGAGGTGATATTTCGCCTCAATATTGGCCATCACTTCCGGGGCCAGGGTGCGCTCGCCGGTAAACGGGCTGCCGGGTGCCAGTCGCATCATAAAGAAGGAGATGGTGATCAGGACGAACAGCGTCGGAAGCGCTTCAAGCAAGCGACGCAGGATGAATTTTAACATTGCCGTACCTACCAGGCTGTTGCATCACAACATATAAATAAGTAAAAAAGGCGGCGCCAGACGCGCCGCCACTGCTGATAGCCTGAATGCTATTAGTGTTTGATAATGTAGAAGTCTTTATCCAGGGTTTTATCCAGTGGATCTTTACCGGTATAACCGCCGACATAAGGCTTCACCAGACGCGTATTTACGTAGTAGTAAACCGGTACGATGGTGCTGTCTTTATCCAGGATCTGCTCCGCTTTCTGATAATCCACTGCGCGGGCTTTCGCATCCGGTGCCTTAATCGCGTCACGGATCACTTTGTCAAACGCCTCGCTCTTATAGTGCGAGGTGTTACTGCTGCTGTTAGACAGCATGGTGTTCAGGAATGAAGTGGGTTCGTTATAGTCCGCACACCAGGCCGCACGCGATACATCGAAGTTACCCTGATGACGGGTATCCAGGAAGGTTTTCCACTCCTGGTTTTCCAGCTTGATGTTCACACCGATGTTTTTCTTCCAGATCGACGAGGCGGCAATCGCCAGCTTCTTATGCAGATCGGAGGTGTTATACAGCAGGTTAAAGGTCAGCGGTTTGTCGGCGGTATAGCCGGCTTCAGCCAGCAGCTTTTTCGCTTCGGCATTACGTTTGTCCTGTGACCATTTGAACCAGTCTGGCGGCAGGATATCCATGCCGTCGGTTGATGGCGGCGTGTAGCTGTAGGCCGGCTTCTGGCCCTGCGCCAGCACTTTGTTAACCATGATGTCACGATCCAGACCCAGCTTCAGGGCGGCGCGAACGCGTGGATCGGTGAATGGCGCTTTCTGGTTGTTGATTTCGTAGTAATAGGTGCAGAGATAAGGATCGACGTGCAGCTCTTTGCCGTTGTCACGCTGCAGTTTCTTAAACAGCTCAATCGGCAGATTGTTGTAAGTCATGTCGCTGCCGTTCTCGGAGAAGTAACGGTTAACGTCGCTGACTTCGGAACTGATTGGCAGGAAGGTGACTTTGTTCAGCACGGTGTGTTCGTTGTCCCAGTAATTCGGGTTACGCACCAGGGTGATACGCTCGTTGATCACGTGCGCGTCGAGTTTAAAGGCACCGTTGCCGACCCAGTTCTGTGGCTGAGTCCACTGATCGCCAAACTTCTCAATCGCCGGTTTATAAACCGGTGACATTACGGAGTTGATCAGCAGTTTATCAAAATAGGGAACCGGCTCACTCAGCGTGACTTCCAGCGTGTGATCGTCCAGGGCTTTCACGCCCAGATCGGTAATCGGTTTTTTACCGGCAATGATGTCATCGACGTTCAGGATATGACCATATTGCGGATAACTGGCGTACGGTGAAGCGGTTTTAGGATCGACCAGACGCTCCCAGCTGTAAACGAAGTCCTGCGCGGTCACCGGCTCGCCGTTGGACCATTTAGCATTTTTACGCAGGTGGAACGTCCACACTTTGAAGTCTTTATTTTCGTAACTTTCCGCTACAGCCGGAATCGGTTTACCGTTGCTGTCATTGACCAGCAGACCTTCGTAAAGATCGCGCGCCACGTTGTCTTCCGGCACGCCTTCGATTTTGTGCGGATCGAGCGACTGCACTTCATCGCCATTGCCGCGAATCAGCTCCTGTTTAGCGGCCAGCTCAACGCCTGCGGGCACATTTGCTGCGAAAGCCGCATTCCCTGCCAAAGCACTCACTGCGGCGAAAACACCCGCTGCTATCAGGCTTTTTTTCGTGATGTTGTTCATTATTACACTCCAGTTTTATTATCGTCACCGTGGCGATGCGCTGCCCCGGCGTCCCCCGTCTCCGGGCTCCCTGGCCTGTTACCAGGGAGATTGACCCCAAAATGGTCTGTACGTTGATGCGTTCCCGACTGTCTCGCCGTACGGGCGATCAGATCAGTGTTGTTTGATGAAATAGTACTTCAGGTCTGTCATGTCCTGCGGGTCTTTGCCCGTAAAGCCCCCAACCCAGGGCTTTACCAGGCGCACACTTACGCGGTAGTAAACTGGCACAATTGGTGAGTCTTTGTCGAGTTGTGTTTCAGCCTGCTGATACAGGTCGGCACGCTGCGCCTCACTGCCCGCCGTCAGCGTTTCCTTCATCAGACGATCGAAGGTCGCGCTGCTGTAAAACGCGGTGTTGATCGAGGCGTTGCTGATTAGCATATTCAGGAAGGTTGAGGGTTCGTTGTAATCGGCACACCAGGTAGCACGGACCACGTCATATTGCGCCTGATGGCGGGTCTCCAGCATGGTTTTCCATTCCTGATTCTGCAGTGTCACTTTCGCGCCAAGGTTTTTCTGCCACATCGAGGCAGCTGCAATCGCCTGCCGTTTGTTCTGATCTGAGGTGTTATAGAGCAGCGTAAAGGTCAGCGGATGGGCAGCATCGAAGCCTGCCTCGGCCAGCAGCTTCTTCGCGGCGTCATTACGCTGCGCCTGCGTCCAGGTGAACCAGGCAGGCGGCGTGAGTTTGATACCGGCGGTGAAAGGCGGTGTCAGGCTATAGGCGGGAATTTGTCCCTGGGCCATGATCTTATTGGCAATCACTTCGCGATCGAGGGTCATTTTCAGCGCGGCACGAACCCGTGCATCGGTGAACGGCGCCTTTTTATTGTTAATTTCGTAGTAGAACGTACAGAGCAATGGACTGACTTTCACTTCGTCGCCCAGCTCTTTGCGTAGTTTGCCAAACATCTCCGGCGGCACCGCACTGTTGGTCATATCCGTGCCGCCGCTGCGGTAGCGATTGATATCACTGTTTTCAGAGGCGATAGGCAGAAATGTCCCCTGCTCAATGACCGTATGGGCATTGTCCCAGTATTGTGGATTGCGTTTCAGGACGATTTTTTCATTGACGATCCAGTCGTCCAGCGTATAAGCGCCGTTACCAATGTAATGACCCGGACGCGTCCAGGCTTCACCCCACTGCTTAATGGCCGGTTCATAAACCGGCTTCATCGCGGTATGCGCCAGCATCGCGACCAGGTAAGGCACTGGTTCACTCAGGGTAATCTGCAGACGATGGGCATCCAGCGCTTTCACACCCAGTTGATCAGGTGACGCTTTACCGGCAAGGATGGCATCGATATTGGCAAAATGGGCTGCCTGCGGATAGCTTGAATAAGGCGACGCCGTTTTCGGGTCCACCAGGCGACGCCAGCTGTAGACGAAATCATTCGCGGTCACCGGCTCACCATTGCTCCACTTTGCATCATCCCGCAGATTAAAAATCCAGACGGTAGGTTGCGGATTCTCCCAGCTTTTGGCGACGCCTGGCACGACCTGACCGCTGTTGTCAGTATTGACCAGTCCGTCCAGCAGATTTTGAATAATATTGGACTCCGGCACGCCTTCAGTTTTATGCGGATCCAGTGAAGAGACTTCGCTTCCGTTATTAATCACCATCTGCTGTTGCGCAGCCAGTGCCGTTTCCGGCGGAACGGTGGCGGCATAGGCCGGTGAAAACGCCAGTAACAGAACACCTGCGAGTGAGGACCGCTTTTGCTGCAAGTTCTTTATCCCAATCATCCGAAACGCCAACCTTATTTAAGTATCCCGATAGGCTTAAGCAAAAAGCGTTCTCACTTTGGGCTTTCAGAGAAAAAATTCACGTTAAGCCAAAAATTATCAGAAGGCGTTAAGGGGCGCCAAAGCAAAATAACGAAAATGTTAACTAATTCTCTTTTATCATGAGATGTCACGAAGCGGAAGTGTTAATTTTCGTTCTGAAAATTTCATATCAATATGAAAAATAGGCGTTTTAGCCGGAAAGCTCTTTGCGAAGCAGGATCAGGTGACAAATTGTGCCTGTTTTGGCATTCATACTGATAAATCTGGCTTCAGCATGATGAAATTCAGGCTTACCGTAATATTGTGGCGGATTATGAGGCAGAGTTAAAAGTGCAGAGGAGAATATCGTGTGAAAATAGTGACATTATTTCCCACGAAAAAGTCTGTGAGCAAACACGCAGTAATGAAATTTATAATCGTGCCTCTATTTTAAGTATCGCGAATAATTGCATCGTAATAGTGCAATGAAAGGCCATTTTGCACCATTACGGATCATTACTTCATTTCATTGCCTGAAATAAGTGAGGGTTTAATTCAGCAGACCGGGAAAAATAGACTTCATACCGGTTACAACAAATTCAATGCCCAGTGCCATCAGTAACAAACCCATGATACGGGTAATGACGTTGATGCCGGTCTGGCCGAGAATACGCACCATTAATGGTGCAGCCCTGAACAGTAACCAGCAACAGAAGGCAAAGATAGCAATTGCCAGGGTAAACCCCATCAGGTTCAGCCAGCTGTGATAACGGGTACTCCAGACGATTGTCGAGCTGATAGCACCTGGCCCCGCCATCAGTGGCAGCGCCAGAGGCACAACGCCCACGCTTTCACGGATCGCCGTTTCTGACTTTTCCTGCTTGTTCTGCTTATCCTCACCCAGCTTGCCGCTGATCATCGACATCGCAATGGTGACGACCAGAATCCCACCCGCAATGCGGAAAGAGTCAATCGAAATACCGAACACATGCAGAATCGCATCGCCCAGAAAAAGTGACGTCCAGAGAATGATGGCCACCGCAAGATTAGCGGTAAGGTTAGTTTTATTACGCTCAGCCACGCCCTGATATCGGGTCATGCTGATGAACACCGGAATAATGCCCACTGGATTGACCAGCGCAAAGAGCCCGACAAAAAATTTTATATAGCCTGATAAATCTAACAGCGCAGGGTTCACGACTTTAACTCCGTACCACAGGGGGGAAACGCGCCTAATGTATGTGAAAACAGACCCGTACACCAGATGCTGAGCCAGCTATTTATATAGATGAATGAACGCTCCTTTAGCGCTTTACACCAGAGATTAAAAAGTGACTGGATTTAGACGCTACCAGGCTGACTGCCAGCATGTGAAAGTCCATTTGAGCTGATAAAGGATCAGCGCCGTGCTGAAAGGTGTCAGCCTGCGGTTAAATTGATCTGCATCAAAATTGACCTACCCCAAACCAGGTAATATTTTCACAACGGAAGTATTAGCGGCATCAATGAAAACGTCTTCACAGACAACGCAAGACTTATTCAGTAAGCAGTTGAAAATCCTGTCATTACATCCTGATATAGCGCATTTTTTGAGCATAGCTATACTCAGGGCGCAGGATTGTTTACTAAAAAAGTTTAACTTCCTTCAGGAGAACACCATGGCCGTAACCAATGTCGCTGAACTCAATGCACTGGTTGAACGTGTAAAAAAAGCCCAGCGTGAATATGCCAATTTTTCTCAGGAACAGGTCGACGCCATATTTCGTGCCGCCGCCCTCGCTGCCGCAGATGCCCGCATCCCCCTTGCTAAGATGGCTGTTGCCGAATCCGGTATGGGCATCGTCGAAGACAAAGTCATTAAAAACCATTTTGCTTCAGAATATATCTACAACGCCTATAAAGATGAAAAGACCTGCGGTGTGTTAGCCACCGACGATACTTTCGGCACCATCACCATCGCCGAGCCGATTGGCCTGATTTGCGGTATCGTCCCGACTACTAATCCAACTTCAACCGCCATTTTCAAAGCCTTAATCAGCCTCAAAACCCGTAACGGTATCATTTTCTCGCCACATCCACGTGCCAAAGACGCGACGAATAAAGCGGCAGATATCGTCCTGCAGGCCGCGATTGCCGCCGGTGCGCCTAAAGACATTATCGGCTGGATCGACGCCCCATCTGTTGAGCTGTCAAACCAGCTGATGCATCACCCCGATATCAACCTGATTCTCGCCACTGGTGGACCGGGAATGGTGAAAGCGGCTTACAGCTCCGGCAAACCGGCAATTGGTGTGGGTGCCGGTAATACGCCGGTGGTGATTGATGAAACCGCCGATGTGAAACGTGCCGTTGCGTCAATTCTGATGTCGAAAACGTTTGATAACGGCGTGATCTGCGCCTCAGAACAATCGGTAATCGTGGTTGATTCGGTCTATGACGCAGTGCGTGAACGTTTTGCCAGCCATGGTGGTTACATGCTGCAGGGCGCCGAGCTGAGTGCAGTTCAGAATATCATCCTTAAAAACGGCGGCCTCAATGCGGCCATCGTGGGTCAACCGGCATTTAAAATTGCGGAGATGGCCGGGCTAACCGTACCAGCAGACACGAAAATTTTGATTGGTGAAGTGAAACTCGTGGATGAATCTGAACCTTTTGCCCATGAAAAACTCTCCCCAACGCTGGCGATGTATCGGGCGAAAGATTTCCAGGATGCGGTTAATAAAGCGGAGAAACTGGTCGCGATGGGCGGTATCGGTCACACCTCCTGCCTTTATACCGACCAGGACAACCAGACTGAGCGCGTGCACTACTTCGGCGACAAAATGAAAACTGCGCGTATTCTGATCAACACGCCGGCTTCACAGGGCGGTATCGGTGACCTCTACAACTTTAAACTGGCCCCCTCTCTGACGCTGGGTTGTGGTTCATGGGGCGGTAACTCTATTTCAGAAAACGTCGGTCCAAAACACCTGATTAATACCAAAACTGTCGCCAAGCGAGCTGAGAATATGTTGTGGCATAAACTTCCTAAATCCATCTACTTCCGTCGGGGTTCACTGCCTATTGCGCTGGAAGAAGTGGCAACGGATGGCGCGAAACGTGCCTTTATTGTCACTGACCGTTTCCTGTTCAACAACGGCTATGCCGACCAGGTCACCCGCGTGCTGAAATCACACGGCATCGAAACCGAAGTCTTCTTCGAAGTTGAAGCTGACCCGACGCTGAGCATCGTGCGTAAAGGTGCCGAGCAGATGAACAGCTTCAAGCCTGATGTCATCATCGCACTGGGTGGTGGTTCCCCGATGGATGCCGCGAAAATCATGTGGGTGATGTACGAACATCCGGAAACCCACTTCGAAGAGCTGGCGTTACGTTTCATGGATATCCGTAAACGTATCTACAAATTCCCGAAAATGGGCGTAAAAGCACGGATGGTGGCCATCACCACGACCTCCGGGACCGGTTCAGAAGTCACACCGTTCGCCGTGGTGACCGATGACGCGACAGGTCAGAAATATCCACTCGCTGACTATGCATTGACCCCGGATATGGCGATTGTCGATGCTAACCTGGTGATGGATATGCCGCGTTCACTCTGCGCCTTTGGTGGTCTGGATGCAGTGACCCACGCGCTGGAAGCCTACGTTTCTGTGCTGGCAAATGAGTACTCTGATGGGCAGGCACTGCAGGCACTGAAACTGTTAAAAGAGAATCTGCCAGCCAGTTATGCTGAAGGCGCGAAAAATCCGGTTGCGCGTGAACGTGTCCACAACGCTGCTACTATCGCCGGCATTGCGTTCGCCAACGCCTTCCTTGGGGTCTGTCACTCAATGGCGCACAAACTGGGTTCAGAATTCCATATCCCTCACGGCCTGGCTAATGCGCTGTTAATCTCGAACGTTATTCGCTACAACGCCAATGACAACCCGACTAAACAGACCGCTTTCAGCCAGTATGATCGTCCGCAGGCCCGTCGTCGCTACGCTGAAATTGCGGACCATTTAGGTTTGAGCGCGCCGGGCGACCGCACTGCGCAAAAAATCGAGAAGTTACTGGCATGGCTGGATGAGATTAAAACTGAACTGGGTATCCCGACCTCCATCCGTGAAGCGGGTGTGCAGGAAGCGGACTTCCTGGCAAAAGTCGACAAACTGGCCGATGATGCCTTTGATGACCAGTGTACCGGTGCTAACCCACGTTATCCGCTGATTGCTGAGCTGAAACAGATTATGCTCGACACTTTCTACGGTCGTGAATTTGTTGAACCGTTCTCAAGCGTCGCTCAGGCGGTTGCTGAGCAGCCGGTTAAAGGAATCAAGGCTGATAAGAAGGCGAAAAAGGTCTGATAATGACCCGCTGACACTGTGATAAGAAAACCCGCCACGGCGGGTTTTTTATTACCTGAAAAGAGGGTTACGGCAGCGGAGTCTGTGCACCATGAATCGCCTGTAACGAGCCCTGCTCTATCGCCTGTTTATAGTGCTTACGACAGACGGAGATATAACTTTCGTTACCGCCAATCACGACCTGCTCACCTTCACTGAACGGTTTACCTTCACTATCCAGTCGCAGCACCATGCTGGCCTTGCGGCCGCAGTGACAGATAGTTTTAAGCTCAACCAGCTTATCAGCCCATGCCAGCAGATACTGACTGCCCACAAACAGTTCACCCCGGAAATCAGTTCGCAAGCCATAACAGAGCACAGGGATGTCCAGATCGTCCACGACATCAGAGAGCGCTTTGACCTGTTCCCGGGTCAGGAACTGACTCTCATCAACTAACACGCAGTGAATAGGCTGCACAGCATGTTCAGCAGCAATTTCACTGTAAAGTGCAGTCTCTGCATTGTAGAGCATAGCGGGAGACGAAAGTCCGATGCGGGAACTCACCTGCCCGGCACCAAAGCGATTATCGATCTCAGCGGTGTAGACCAGTGAACGCATGCCGCGCTCCTGATAGTTATAGGAAGATTGCAGCAGTGCAGTTGATTTCCCTGCATTCATGGCAGAGTAATAGAAATAGAGTTGGGCCATAGGAACGTATCTTCATCGGGACTGAACAGAATGGCGCGCATATTAACACAAAGCGCAGGGAATACGTTGACGCCGATGGAGGAATAGAGCGTAATGCCCGCCGGCTTACCGTTAAACAGGCAGTTTATGACGACCGTCAGGTGCGTCAGGAAAGAGAATAAGTTTTGCTTATTTTAACTGCAATGCAAGCAATGACATTTTTGTTACTGCCTTAAATACATTAAATTTATTTCATATCACACTAAGCGAAAATATTTTTCATTCGGCATAATTATGAATTATTCCCCCTCAGGTTATTTTAATTTCCAGCGTTATTAGCCGTGATCATTTTTTTTATGATTGAAGTTATTTAACGTCACCACTACTATTAGCGGGCAACACAACTTTCCCCTTATTCAGAGACCAGGACAATGAGCGAAGCACTAAAAGTTCTTAATAATATCCGTACGCTGCGCGCCCAGGCCAGAGAGTATTCCGTAGAAACACTGGAAGAGATGCTGGAAAAACTGGACGTGGTGGTAAAAGAACGCCGCGAAGAAGAGTCGCATTTTCAGGCAGAAAATGAAGAACGCACGCGTAAACTTAATCAGTATCGTGAAATGTTGCTGGCCGATGGAATCGACCCGAATGAACTGATTAACGCCCAGGCCGCGACTCCCCGAACTGCGGCAAAAGCTAAACGCTCAGTGCGCCCGGCTAAATATGCTTATACCGATGAAAAAGGTGAGTCCAGAACATGGACCGGTCAGGGACGTACACCTGCGGTGATCAAAATAGCACTGGAAGAACAGGGTAAAACGCTGGACGATTTTTTACTGAAACAGTAAACAGTGCCGCGACATTAGTATCAGCCTGATGCGCAAAAAAAAGGAAGCAGACGCTTCCTTTTTTCTTTAAATCAGACGCTGTAAAAATCCCGATACCAGTCAACGAATTTTTTAACGCCCTCTTCAACACCGGTCTGCGGTTTAAAACCAATGGCCTCAAACAACGCGCTTGTATCCGCACTGGTTTCCAGTACATCACCGGGTTGCATCGGCATCAGATTTTTATTCGCAGTAATACCCAGTGCTTTCTCAATCGCTTCGATATAGCTAATCAACGTAACAGGCTGACTATTACCAATGTTATAAACACGATATGGGGCTGAACTGGTTGCGGGTGAACCGGTTTCAACGGTCCAGTGATCATCCTTCTGAGGTATAACATCCTGCAGACGAACAATCGCTTCAGCAATATCGTCAATATAGGTAAAGTCGCGTTTCATCTGGCCCTGGTTATAAACATCTATCGCTTCACCGGCAATCATTGCGCGCGTGAATTTGAATAATGCCATATCCGGGCGGCCCCACGGCCCATAGACGGTAAAGAAGCGCAATCCGGTTGTCGGCAACTGATAAAGATGCGAGTAAGTATGCGACATGAGCTCATTGGCTTTTTTGGTCGCCGCATATAATGATACCGGATGATCAACGCTGTCTTCCGTTGAGAACGGCATCTTGCGGTTCAGACCATAAACTGAACTGGATGAAGCATAGAGCAGATGTTCAATTTTATGATGACGGCAGCCTTCAAGGATATTGAGGTGACCGATCAGATTAGCGTCTGCGTAGGCATGAGGGTTTTCGATGGAATACCTGACACCAGCCTGAGCGCCAAGGTGAATAACGCGCTGGAACCTGTTCTGGCCGAACAGTGATGCCATTGCATCACGGTCCGCCAGATCCATCTCAATAAAGGTAAAACCTGGGTTGGCTTTAATTAAATTGAGACGGGCATGCTTGAGATTTACGTCATAATAATCATTCAGGTTGTCGATACCGACAACCTGGTGACCGGCGGCCAGCAGACGCTGACTAACATGAAAACCAATAAAGCCTGCGGCGCCGGTGACCAGAAAGTTCATAAATCCCTCGTTAATTATGCAGTTTGAATAGACGCTCCGCGGCCGATTGCATAATAAACGAAACCGCGTTTGCTGATACGCTCTGGATCATACAGGTTACGACCATCAAAAATCACGGCTTCTTTCAGCGCATTTTTGATAATGTCGAAGTCAGGCGCACGGAAGTTTTGCCACTCCGTACAGATGACCAGACCGTCTGCACCCTGCAGGGCTGCTTCTTTGGTCCCCATCAGCTTCAGATCGCTGCGGTGACCATAGATACGCTGCGCTTCGTCCATTGCTTCAGGGTCAAACGCCTGAACAGAAGCGCCCGCTTCCCACAGCGTTTCCATCAGCACACGGCTTGAGGCTTCACGCATGTCGTCCGTATTAGGCTTGAATGACAGACCCCAGAGTGCAAACGTTTTACCTTTCAGATCGTCGCCAAAATGACGCTTAATGAAGGTAGGCAGTTTATTTTTCTGGTTGTCATTCACATCTTCCACGGCCTGTAACAGACGTGGCTGATAGCCAATAGACTCCGCGGTACGGATCAACGCCTGCACATCTTTCGGGAAGCAGGAGCCGCCGTAGCCACAGCCAGGGTAGATAAAGTGGTAGCCAATGCGGGGATCTGAACCGATGCCCTGGCGTACTTTTTCAATATCCGCACCTAAACGTTCAGCCAGGTTAGACATCTCGTTCATAAAGCTGATTTTGGTTGCCAGCATGCAGTTAGCGGCATACTTAGTCAGCTCTGCGCTGCGGATATCCATCATGATCATGCGATCGTGGTTACGGTTAAACGGCTCATAAAGCTCACGTAACAGCTCTACCACGTCGTCGTTGTCAGTACCGACAACGATACGCTCCGGACGCATGCAGTCATTAACTGCAGCACCCTCTTTCAGGAATTCAGGGTTTGAAACCACATCAAATGTGATGTTGGCATCACGCGCTTTCAGCGCTTCCGTCATTACCGCACGAACTTTGTCTGCTGTGCCAACCGGAACGGTTGATTTGTCGATAACCACTTTGTGATCGTTCATATGCTGCGCAATGGTGCGCGCTACGGCGGTCACATATTTCAGATCGGCAGAGCCGTCTTCATCCGGTGGAGTACCGACTGCAATAAACTGCATAACACCATGGTTTACGCCCAGCTCAGCATCAGTGCTGAACTTCAGACGACCCGCTTCGTAATTGGACATTACCAGCGGCGTTAAACCTGGTTCGAAAATAGGAATGATGCCTTTTTTCAGATTTTCGACTTTGTTTTCGTCGACATCAATGCAGAGAACGTCATGTCCGACTTCGGCTAACACCGCAGCCTGAACCAGACCGACATAGCCGATACCAAATACAGTGACTTTCATCGAGTTATCCTGTGTTTATGAATTACTTTTTGTTGCCAACTGCGCCATCGAGCCATTCAGAAAAATCTTTGCCCAATACCGGATGACGAACACCGTACTCAACGAAAGCCTGCATGTAGCCCAGCTTGTTACCGCAGTCATGGCTCACGCCTTTCAGGTGGTAAGCTTCGACAGTCTCTTTTTCCATCAGCATGGCAATGGAGTCAGTGAGCTGAACTTCACCGCCTGCACCTGGAGGGGTTTTCGCCAGCAGTGGCCAGATCTCTGAAGAGAGAACATAACGACCGACTACAGCCAGGTTAGAAGGTGATTCTGACGCTTTAGGCTTCTCAACCACACCGACCATCGGCGCGCTGTCGCCTGGGTTCAGTTCTGCGCCCTGGCAATCAACAACACCATAAGCGGTCACATCGGCAACCGGCTCAACCATGATCTGGCTGCGGCCAGACTCTTCATAACGGCTCAGCATTTCTGCCAGGTTATCTTTGGTTGGGTTGGATTCGTATTCGTCGATGATGACGTCTGGCAGGATAACGGCAAATGGCTCATCACCGATCAGTGGGTGTGCACACATCACTGCGTGACCCAGACCTTTGGCAATGCCCTGACGAACCTGCATGATGGTAACGTGTGGCGGGCAGATTGACTGGATTTCGTCCAGCAGCTGACGCTTAACACGTTTTTCCAGCATGGATTCCAGTTCGAAGCTGGTATCAAAGTGGTTTTCGATGGCATTTTTTGATGAATGCGTTACCAGCACAATTTCATTGATGCCAGCAGCGATACACTCGTTAACGACATACTGGATTAACGGCTTATCAACCAGCGGTAACATCTCTTTTGGAATCGCTTTGGTAGCCGGGAGCATACGCGTGCCCAAACCCGCTACCGGGATTACCGCTTTTTTTACTTTGGTATTATTGGCAGACATTAAGATACCTCTCTCATAGGCCGTTCAAGTTAATACTTGATATGTCGGTTTAAATTCGGAAATGAGTATATCAGCTAGTATCGAACGGATTTATCCTGGAAGGCATGAAACCGTCGAAATTAAGACTATTACCCAACTGTAAAGCTAAACTCTGGCCCTGTCCTCAGCACCAGAATCTTTCGTTTTTTAGCCCTTATTCTTCGGTCGACAGCATCAGCCGGATGCGCCCGCCCGCGCCCCACACATGGCATTGCCAGTTATCAGCACGCTGACTGATTTGGTTCAGATGGGTGCTGCCCATAGTGCCAAGAGGGACGCCATTGCTGAGCTGAATCTGATGGGTATGAACATGAAGTGTGGCGTTTAATCCGGCGGAAACCAGGATCAAGTTTTTTAAACCGCGGTGATAGTAACCAACCAGCAACGGGAACTGACCGCTGAGATTTGCCTGACGGAGTAACAGATTAACCTGTCTGAGCAATCCATTAAGCTCTGGCAGGCGCTGTTTTTGTCCGGTCAGCTGCTCCTGTAACAGACCATTGAACAGAGCCCGCAACAGCAACGCCGCCAGCACGCCATTGTCACCGGCGCGCGTGACGTCCAGACAGTAAAATGCCAGATCTTTATCGGAGAGCGCCGCGATATCAAGCACCAGTCCGGGCTGCTCAGCCATTGTCAGCTGGCGGTAGTTAACCCGACAGTTGGCAATCGTCTGTTGTACCGGAGGCTGGAGTTGCTTAAGCAGCTTGGCAGCCGCTTTGGGATCGCGAACCAGCGCATCCCAGTCCTGGAACAGTTGCTCATCCTCTTCCACTTTCGAGGTGAACATAGAGGGATAGAGACACTCATAGACCGCTTCACGGAAGCGTTCAAAGTTTTTCAGCGGTTTCAGCAGCACATCCTGCACCCCAAGACGCAGTACGTGAGCGATATCAGACATGTTTTCAGTGGCCGAAATGATTAAAATCGGCACCACATTGCCACGGGTGCGAATATGCTCAACAAACTGGATGCCGCTCATGCGAGGCATTTCCAGATCGCAGATAATCAGGTCGACAGTATGCTGTTGTAGTTGTGTAATTGCGTCCAGACCGTCTTCCGCTTGTAACGTCACAGCACCCATCGATAACAAAAATTGGTCCAGCAACGAACGGAAAACAGCCTCATCTTCGACAATGAGTATCTTTTTGCCGAGTAGTGGTTTTTCCATTCTTTCCCCCTGCGTACCAGATATTTCAATAGTGGTTCATAAAACGCAGTTGCGCCTTTCAGAATTGCCCGAAGTCACCGCTTTGAATGAACAACTTCATTATCTGCCACGGACCAGTGGTAATAGTTCATCCATTTTCTTCTCTACGGCCGCCCTGCCTGCCTCGATAGCCTCTTCAGCACGATGAAAGTCCAGCGTCGAAATTTGCGGACAGACCGGCTGTATTAAAACGTCGGGTGGATCGCCTGCCATACGGTTCATCTTCAGGCGATTCTCCAGCACCTGGATTGAGGTGGACATAATCTCCATCGCGCCAGGCGACTGAGATGCACGGCGCTGGGTGAAATTCACCAGGCGCTGTCGCAGTTTCCCACCCCAACTCAATGCCGCTGCTGCGGCTTCTTCTTCGCTGTTCTGAGGCGTAACGGAAAAGAGATCCTGTTGCATTAAATGCGCGTCATGCTGTAAATCAACGGCAATAACAATGTCTGCGCCCAGGGCACGCGTCAGTGAGACTGGCACCGGATTGACCACGGCACCATCTACCAGCCAATACCCATTGTAGCCCACTGGTGGTAATAAACCTGGCATACTACAGGATGCACGCACGGCCTGATGTAAATCGCCCTCAGTGAGCCAGAGTTCACGACCGGTACTGAGGTTGGTCGCCACCACGCCAAAAGGTTTATGGCACTGCTCAATCGCATCGTTAGGGATAAGCTGACGAACATGGTTGAAAACCCGCTCGCCGCGTAAAAGTCCGCCACGCTGCCACGAGACATCCATCAGACGAATAACATCCCAGTAGCGGAATGCACTGACCCATTTCTGCATCAACGGCAAACGATTATTCACATAGGCAGACCCAACCAGTGCGCCGACTGAGCAACCTGCAACAACGTCAATCTCAATGCCAGCGCGCTCCAGGGCGTTGATCACACCAATGTGTGCCCATCCTTTGGCCGCTCCAGACCCCAGAGCCAATCCAATTTTTACTTTTCTCATTTGTATCTGGTCCTGCCGTCAATACGTAGCGTCACAACGTGGGGTCAGCTAACATAGCGCGCCTGTGAAATCGACTCATCATTCTCTGGAGATAATGTGTCAGAAACCTGCCCATGTTGTAGCGGAGAGCAGTATAGCGTATGTTGCGAGCCCTTTCTGCAGGGCAACCAAATTCCTTTTACAGCTGAACAACTTATGCGATCCCGTTATTGCGCTTATGTTCAGCATAATGCGGAGTATCTGGTTGCGACCTGGCATCCTGATAAACGCCATCCCGGCCTGTCAGGGCTTTTATCTGAAAGTTTCCCGGGTACCGTTTGGCTTAGCCTGAATGTAACCCGTTGTAATCATGGAAGCCATGAGAACGAAGCTTTCGTCACCTTTTTTGCGCGATACCGCGAGAACGACAACATTCATGCCATTCATGAGTGTTCACGCTTTCTTCGCGAGGATCAACGCTGGTACTATGTTGACGGTACAGCACCGCCCATGGGGCGTAACGATCCCTGCCCATGTGGCAGTGGCAAAAAATACAAAAAATGTTGTGGTTAAGCTGATGGCTGCCCCAGCGGTTTACCCCTAATGCTTTGACAGGACTCTGATTGAGATGCAAGCGCAAACCATGCAAAGAAAAGTTTTACGAACCATTTGTCCCGATGCAAAAGGTCTGATCGCCAAAATCACCAATATTTGTTACAAGCACGAACTCAATATCGTGCAGAACAATGAGTTTGTTGATCATCGCACCGGGCGTTTTTTCATGCGCACCGAGCTGGAAGGGATTTTCAACGACAACACCCTGCTCGCCGATCTCGACAGCGCTCTGCCACAGGGTTCAGTGCGTGAACTGCACAGCGCCGGTCGTCGTCGCGTAGTGATTCTGGTCACCAAAGAAGCGCACTGCCTGGGCGACCTGTTAATGAAGAGCGCCTTTGGCGGCCTGGATATGGAGATCGCGGCAGTCGTCGGTAATCACGATACGCTGCGTTCGCTGGTTGAGCGTTTCGATATTCCCTTTGTGCTGGTGAGTCATGAGGGTCTGACGCGGGAAGAGCACGATAACCGCATGGTGGAAGAGATTGATCGCTATCAGCCCGACTACGTGGTGCTGGCAAAATATATGCGTGTCCTGACGCCTGCTTTTGTGCAGCGTTATCCGAACCAGATCATCAATATTCACCACTCGTTCCTGCCCGCCTTTATCGGTGCCCGCCCTTATCACCAGGCTTATGAGCGTGGCGTGAAGATCATCGGTGCCACCGCGCACTATGTGAATGACAATCTCGATGAAGGCCCCATCATCATGCAGGATGTGATCAACGTCGATCACAGCTACACCGCTGATGAGATGATGCGCGCCGGTCGCGACGTAGAAAAGAATGTTCTGAGCAACGCACTCTACAAAGTTCTGGGGCAGCGCGTCTTCGTTTATGGCAATCGCACGATTATTCTTTAATCAGCCAGCGTGCTGAATTGTCTGCAGATTCAGCGCTACGCGTAAAAAGTGGGCAAACAGATGTTGTTTTGCCAGTGGGCGCTTTACACCTTTATCGCATTTGGTATGATGCGCCCCGCTTTAAGAGAGAAAGATTCAGGCCATGGTGGGATTCCCGAGCGGCCAAAGGGAGCAGACTGTAAATCTGCCGTCACAGACTTCGAAGGTTCGAATCCTTCTCCCACCACCATCTGAATCTGAAACATCTTAAGCCACGTCAATATATCCCTGGTGGGATTCCCGAGCGGCCAAAGGGAGCAGACTGTAAATCTGCCGTCACAGACTTCGAAGGTTCGAATCCTTCTCCCACCACCATCCTGCATATCGCACACGAATCCCAAAAAACTACCCAAGCTTCCTGTTCTGCGGGGAGAGGGATGAGAACCTTCGATCAAGGTTCGTGTCGAGCATTGCGAGACAACGCGCTTCAGCGCGGCCCGCAGGGTGAGGCGCAACGCGCCGAATAATCCTTCTCCCACCACCATTCTGCATATCGCACATGAATCCCAAAAAACTACCCAAGCTTCCTGTTCTGCGGGGAGAGGGATGAGAACCTTCGATTAAGGTTCGTGTGCAGCATCGCGCTTCTGCGCTACCCGATAATTCCTTACCCGCTTTCGACCAATCTTCCCCTGTTCTGCCATGACTTTTTGCATAAAAATCGTTACCATCTCCGGCTATCACTTGCTGAACAATGGTCGATCTCATGAAATTTGTTTCATTTAACATCAATGGGTTGCGCGCCCGCCCGCACCAGCTTCAGGCGCTTGTCGAACAGCATCAGCCGGATGTGATCGGTCTGCAGGAAACCAAAGTTCATGATGACATGTTCCCGCTGGAAGAGGTGTCAAAGCTCGGTTATCACGTCTTCTATCATGGACAGAAAGGCCATTATGGCGTGGCATTGCTCACCAAAGCTCAGCCCGTGTCGGTCAGTCGGGGATTTCCGGATGATGATGATGAATCCCAGCGCCGTCTGATCGTCGCGGAAATCCCCAGCCCGATTGGCGATATCACCGTAATTAACGGCTATTTCCCACAGGGAGAAAGTCGTGACCATCCCACAAAATTTCCGGCTAAAGAGAAATTCTACCGCGATCTGCAACGTCTGCTGACCGACGATCTGCCTGCTGATAAGCCGGTTCTGATTATGGGCGACATGAATATCAGCAGCACCGATTTGGATATTGGTATTGGTGAGGATAACCGTAAGCGCTGGCTGCGCACCGGCAAATGCTCATTCCTGCCGGAAGAGCGCGAATGGATGGATCGCCTGCTGAGCTGGGGACTGGTTGATACCTGGCGTGTGCACAATCCGGAAGTGGCGGACCGTTTCTCATGGTTCGATTACCGTTCGAAAGGGTTTGATGATAATCGCGGGTTACGTATTGATCTGGTGCTGGTAAGTAAAAACCTGGCGTCACACTGCGTCGAGACCGGCATTGATTATGCTATCCGGAGCATGGAGAAACCTTCTGACCATGCACCCATCTGGTCAACCTTCCGCTTTTAACTGACGGTCGCGTGGCAGAGCGCCACGCGACGGCTATTTCACAATCTTCCAGAGCAGGTTGTTGGTGCCAATGGAGTGTTCATCACGGGTGCATTGCAGTAACACACCCTCTGATTTCACCACCGCACCTTCCGTATAATTACGGTTCTCAAAGATACAGCAGCGAAGACAGTCTGGCTGACGTCGCTCAGCCTGCGTCCAGGCTTCGGGGGGGATATCTACTACCACGTCAGTATTCCCACCGCTGTTACCCTGTGGTGGCATCGACTGATAACGACTGTTCGCCTGCGCTGCGCTGGTCGCCAGCGTCAGGGCGATGACCAGTAATACTGAATAACGCCTCATTCCGTCTCCTTCACTTTACGCCTGGTTTTGCGCACCGGACGTTTCTGTCCGGTGGACGGTAATCCCCGAAATGCATGCGCCGCAGGCTGCTGTCGCGCCTGCTGGATAAGCGTCGTTAAGGTCTGCACCAGCGGCTGCATGAACTCATCATAGCGGCAGGCCTTTTCACTGATACGCGTCAGTGTCGATTCCCACTGCGCGGTCATATCCGGGCGGGCAGCCAGATCGGGCAACGAGTGAATCAGGGCACGTCCGGCATCAGTCGAATTGATGTAACGGCCCTTCTTCACCAGGAAGCCACGACGAAACAGTAATTCGATAATGCCGGCGCGTGTGGCTTCCGTTCCTAAACCATCGGTCGCACGCAGCACTTTCTTTAATTCTTTATCCTGGACAAAACGGGCAATACCGGTCATGGCGGAAAGAATGGTGGCATCGGTAAACGGGCGCGGCGGTTGTGTCTGCTTCGCCAGCACCTCGCCCCGCTCGCACAGAAGCTCATCCCCTTTTGCCACCACCGGCAGCGGCATACCATCATTCTCTTCATCCCGCTCCTTACTGCCCAGCATCGCGCGCCAGCCTGCTTCTGCAAGAAAACGCGCTTTCGCCACGAATTTTCCGCCCGCAATATCAAGGTCGATGACGCATTTGCGGAACACGGAATCGGGGCAGAACTGCATCAGATACTGGCGCGCCACCAGCTCATAAATATTCTGCTCGTTTTCACTGAGCTTAACCGCGCTGGAACGCGCCGTGGGGATAATGGCGTGGTGGGCATCCACTTTTTTATCGTCCCAGCAGCGGTTTCTGCGATCGGCATCGAAGTCTCCGGGCGGGATCAGCTGCGACTGATGGGCTTGTATCGCCTTTAATACCGCATGTCGACCGGCAAAATGCTCTTCCGGCAGGTAGCGGCTGTCTGAACGGGGATAGGTAATCAGTTTATGCGTTTCATAGAGCCGCTGGCAGGTATCCAGCACCGTCTGCGCACTCAGCCCGTAGCGTTTAGCCGCCTCGATTTGCAGGCTGGAGAGGGAGAATGGCAGCGGAGCCACTTCATTTTCACGCTTATCACTGTAAGCGGTGACCGTTGCAGGCTGGCCGGTAATGCGCGCCACCACATGATCGGCCAGCGCACGCTTGAGCAGACGGCCCTCTTCATCCTGCCACGGCTCACAGGCTTCGCTGGGGATCCAGCTGGCGATAAACTGAGTGCCATCAGGCGTTATAATATGGGCCTTCACTTCGAAGTAATCTTTCGGCACGAAGTTTTCGATCTCTTCATCGCGCCGGACGACCAGCCCCAGCACCGGCGTCTGTACGCGGCCAACCGACAGCACACCGTCATAGCCCGCATTACGCCCGAGAAGTGTCCAGGCACGGGTCATGTTAATGCCGTAGAGCCAGTCAGCACGCGCGCGGGCCAGCGCGGAAACGCATAACGGGATAAACTCGCGATTCTCACGCAGGCGGTTTACCGCCCGGTCCACCGCCTGAGGATTGAGATCGTTGATCAGGCAGCGCTGCACGTTTTTACGTTTTTCTGGTGACAGATTCAGGTAATCGAGTACCTCATCCACCAGCAACTGCCCTTCCCGATCCGGGTCACCGGCATGCACCACTTCGCTCGCCTGCGCCAGCAATCCCTCAACCACTTTCAGCTGCTTCGCGACCGAGGGACGAGGTTTAAGCTGCCACTTTTCCGGAATGATCGGCAGATCGGCCAGCGACCAGCGCGCATAACGGCTGTCATAACTGTCAGGTTGTGCCTGCTCCAGAAGATGGCCTACGCACCAGGTGACGATCTGATCGTTGCCGCAGGCAATGAATCCATCACCGCGTCGATGCGGTTTCGGTAGCACATCCGCGATAGCACGCCCAAGGCTCGGTTTTTCCGCAATAAACAAACGCATTGAATCAGGTAATCCTTAACATCAGGGGAACACGTTGATAACCGGTTATTCGCTGTCGGTTTGCATCTCGCGGGCTATGTTAGCCTGGCTGCTCTTCTGGCGTAAGCATGATACGCGGTGTTAGCGATCGTTCGCACAGGAACCGTGCAAAAGGCAGGGCTGAAGAGCACCCTGCCCGAACCCGCAGACAATCAGAAGTAACGGACGAAAGGCGCAGTGTCTGGCGGGAGCACAGTAGTGCTGGATTTCAGTTGCGGCGTGCCCAGATAGAGGAAGCCGACGATAGCATCCTGCTCGCGGCAGCCAAAGGCCTGGCGTACCTGCTCGTCATCGGTCCAGGCACCACTGCGCCAGATACCGTTGAAGCCCTGGGCCACGGCCGCCATCTGCATCGCCATCACGGCACAGCTTGCTGAGGCGATCTGTTCCCAGCGCGGCACTTTATGGTGCTCTTCGCAATGCGCCACTACCGTGATGATCATCGGCGCGCGAAACGGTGCCTGGCTCGCTTTGTTAATCGCCTTTTCATCCAGCTGATTATCGCGTGCTGCTTTCTCCAGCAGCTGGCTCATCCGGTCGCGGCCCTCATTTTCTACAATGATAAAACGCCAGGGCTGCAGCGTCCCATGATCCGGTGCGCGCATGCCAGCCCGCAGAATGTTTTCCAGCGCGTCACCTGCCGGTGCCGGCTCGGTCAGGCGTGAGGCCGAACGTCGGTTGACCAGTAATTCAAGTGCGTCCATGTTTCTCTCCCGATCTCTGTAATGTGGCCGTTATCCTGGCACAGGCAGATTTTTTGTAACAGTGCACAGTGATTTCCTGCTGACTTTTAACACGCCGCTCTTTAGGATGAGCTCGTCGTGGAAGTCTGGTCCGCGCGGCGGCCACTTCCTGCTACATATTTATGGAGAGTCTGATGCGCACATTGTGGCGAATAATTGCAGGTCTGTTCCGCTGGAGCTGGCGGGTATTGAATTTTATCAGGGAATTTATTCTGAATATTTTCCTGATTTTGTTGATTGTGGTGTGTGCAGGGATCTGGCTGCAGGTCAGCGGATCAGGCGGCAGTTCAGCGCCGGTTCAGCAAGGCGCACTGAAAGTCGATCTCAGCGGCGTACTGGTGGATAAACCCTCAGTGAGCAATCGTCTGAGTAAAATCGGCCGCCAGCTGCTGGGTGCCAGCAGTGACCGTTTACAGGAAAATTCGCTGTTTGATGTGGTCGACGCGATTCGCCAGGCAAAAGGCGACAGCAACATTAAAGGCATCGTGCTGGATTTACGCGAATTTGCCGGCGGTGATCAGCCTTCGCTGCAATATGTCGGAAAAGCACTACGGGAATTCCGTGACAGCGGTAAGCCGATTTATGCACTGGGCGACAGCTACAGCCAGGCGCAGTACTACCTTGCCAGCTACGCCACTAAAATCTATCTGTCGCCGCAGGGCGGCGTGGATCTGCATGGTTTCGCCACCAACGGGCTTTACTACAAAACGCTGCTGGATAAGCTGAAAGTCACCTCACACGTTTTCCGTGTCGGGACTTATAAATCCGCGGTAGAACCGTTCCTGCGTGACGATATGTCCCCTGCTGCACGGGATGCTGACAGCCGCTGGGTCGGTCAGCTGTGGCAGAATTACCTGAATACCGTGGCGGCCAATCGTCAGATTACGTCTGAGCAACTCTTCCCGGGCGCAGCGGCAATCATTGCCGGATTGAACGCGGTGAAAGGCGATACCGCGCAATATGCACTGGACAATAAGCTGGTTGATACGCTGGGTTCCCGTGCAGCAGCGGATGAAGAACTGATAAAGACCTTTGGTCTGGATAAGCAGAGCAATGATTATCGCAGCGTCAGCATTTATGACTACAGCGTGAAACCGGCTGGCTCTCAGCAGGATGGCAACATCGCCGTCGTCATGGCCAGCGGAGCCATCATGGATGGCGAAGAGACGCCGGGCAACGTCGGTGGCGACACTACGGCAGCTCAGATTCGCGATGCGCGTCTTGATCCGAAAATCAAAGCGATCATTCTGCGGGTAAACAGCCCGGGCGGCAGCGTCACGGCTTCTGAAGCCATTCGTGAAGAGCTGGCAGCGGCTCAGGCCGCGGGCAAGCCGATTGTGGTTTCAATGGGCGGTATGGCGGCATCCGGTGGTTACTGGATCTCAACACCCGCCAGCTACATCGTGGCGAACCCGAGCACGCTAACCGGCTCGATTGGTATCTTTGGCGTGATCAATACGCTGGAGAACAGTCTGGACAGCATTGGCGTGCACACAGATGGTGTCGCGACCTCCCCGCTGGCGGATATCTCTACCACCAAAGCGTTGCCAGCCGAAGTTCAGCAGATGATGCAGCTGACCATCGAAAATGGCTACCGCAACTTTGTGGGTCTGGTGGCGAAGTCGCGTCACAAAACACCAGAGCAGATTGATGCCATTGCCCAGGGCCACGTCTGGACCGGCAGCGATGCAAAAGCCAATGGTCTGGTTGATGCGCTGGGTGACTTTGATGATGCCGTGAAGAAAGCAGGCGAGCTGGCGAAAGTCGATAAACCTATGCTGAGCTGGTATCAGGATGACCCGAGCTTCCTGGATATGATGCTGAGCCAGATGAACGCGTCTGTGCAGGCAGTATTGCCGGATACGCTGAAAGCCTGGCTGCCAGCGCCGATGCTGGATGTGATGAGTGCCATGAAAGCCCAGCCGGGTCTGTTTGACAAACAAAACGATCCTCAGAACCGTTACGCCTTCTGCCTGAACTGCGGCGAAGTGCGATAAACCTCTCAGCCCGGCCGCTGGTCGGGCTGCTTTTCCCCGCTATTCCCCTTATACTGCGCGTTTTATGGCGAGTCTGAGTTCTCTGATGCAAAAGAAAAATATCTATGTAGCCTACACTGGCGGGACAATCGGTATGCAACGCTCGGCGCAGGGCTATATTCCGGTCTCCGGACACCTGCAGCAGCAGCTGGCAAACATGCCTGAGTTCCACCGCCCTGAGATGCCTGATTTCACTATTCACGAATATCAGCCGCTTATCGACTCTTCCGACATGACACCGGAAGACTGGCAGTCTATTGCCGAAGATATTCGCCAAAACTACGATCGATACGATGGTTTTGTGATTTTGCATGGCACGGACACCATGGCGTTTACCGCGTCAGCCCTCTCTTTTATGCTGGAGAATCTGGCTAAGCCGGTGATTGTCACCGGGTCACAGATTCCACTGGCTGAGCTGCGCTCAGATGGCCAGCAAAATCTGTTAAATTCGCTTTATGTCGCGGCTAACTATCCGATCAGCGAAGTATCACTGTTTTTTAATAACACTCTTTATCGCGGCAACCGTACGACCAAGGCCCACGCTGACGGCTTTAATGCCTTTG
This sequence comes from Pantoea sp. MT58, assembly GCF_014495885.1. Lineage (NCBI taxonomy): Bacteria > Pseudomonadati > Pseudomonadota > Gammaproteobacteria > Enterobacterales > Erwiniaceae > Pantoea > Pantoea sp. MT58. Next base: position 1,894,730 of record NZ_CP061083.1, on the reverse strand, counting down.
CTTCGCCAAACCTTTCTGCGCTGCTGGAAGCGGGCATTCATATTCGCCGACTGAATACACCACCCGCCCCGTCCGGTCAGGGCGAGCTCAGGGTCCACACGATTACGCCTCAGCCTATTGGTGTGGTCACAATCTATCCTGGGATTTCAGCAGACGTCGTGCGTAACTTCCTGCGTCAGCCGGTGAAAGCGTTGATCCTGCGTTCTTACGGCGTGGGTAACGCACCGCAGAACAAAGAATTCCTTGCCGAACTGCAGCAGGCCAGCGAGCGCGGCATCGTGGTGGTGAACCTCACTCAGTGTATTTCTGGCAAAGTGAATATGGGCGGATACGCTACCGGCAATGCACTGGAACATGCTGGCGTAATCAGCGGATTCGATCTTACTGTGGAAGCAGCATTGACCAAATTACACTTTTTACTCAGCCAGGATCTGTCGGCCGATCAAATCCGTGCAAGAATGCAGCAGAATCTGCGCGGCGAACTGACTGAAGACTGAAACGGAGCGACAAATAATGAAGCGGGCACTCATCATTATTGATATCCAGAACGATTTTTGCCCAGGCGGCCCAATGGCCGTTCATGAGGGTGACCACACTGTCGAGGTGGCAAATCGTTACGCGCGCATGTTCCGTGAAAACGGTGAGTGCGTTCTGGCCCTGCAGGACTGGCACCCGGCCGATCACGGCAGTTTTGCCTCGATCTCAGGCGAACCGGTTTACACCCTGGGCGAATTAAATGGTCTGGCGCAGATCTGGTGGCCCGATCACGGTATTCAGGGCTCAGCGGGCGCCGATTTTCATCCCGGTCTGGATCGCTCGCTGTTTGATGCGACATTCCACAAAGGCGAAGATCATGATGTCGACAGCTACAGCGCCTTTTTTGACAACGGTCATCGCCGTAAAACCGAACTGGACAGCTGGCTGCGTGAGCGTGGCATTACCCATCTGGTGATGCTGGGGCTGGCGACGGACTACTGCGTGAAATATAGCGTACTGGATGCGCTGGAGCTGGGGTATCACGTTGAGGTGGTTAAAGAGGGTTGCCGCGGAGTCAATCTGAATCCAGAGGACAGCGAGATCGCCTTTGCACAGATGACCGCTCAGGGCGCTATTTTGATTTAAAGATAGAGCTGGCTCGACGCCAGCTCTATTTCGTGCAGATTAGTGCAGATGAATCCGTGTTACATCCGGGTCGATGCCGAACTCTTCTTTCAGTTCTTTTTTCGACTTCATCACCATCTCGCCACCTTTACCGATGGTCATATGCTGTGGCGCGTCGTTGTGCCTTGCCTGCCACATCATTACCAGTTGCAGGCAGTTGTCACGCTGCTCCTGAGTCAGCGCCACACCATCCGGCCACTTACCAATCTCAACCGCCGTCGCCAGCCGCTGATAAACTTCAGGTGTCATTGACGCAAGCATTGCTTCAAGTTGTTCCTTCATTGCCGTTACCCTTTGGTCTGTTCGCCCTGCTCGTCGGTAAAATTCAATGAGGCGGAGTTAACACAGTAGCGTTCGCCAGTCGGTTGCGGGCCATCGGGGAAGACGTGCCCCAGATGCGCATCACAACTGCCACAGCGGATCTCAACACGCTGCATGCCATGTGAATTATCTTCGATGTAACGAATCGCATCATCACTTACTGGCTGATAAAAACTGGGCCAGCCACAGCCAGAATCATACTTGGTCTCAGAGAGAAAGAGTGGCGCCTCACAGACCAGGCAGTGGTAGATCCCTTCCTGCTTGTTGTGGAGCAGTGCGCCGCTGTAAGGCGGTTCCGTTCCGCGCTGCTGTGTCACATAACGCTGCATCTCTGTCAGCTCGGCGATTTTTGCGTCGGTTGCGGTGTCTTTAGCCATTTTAGGATTCCGGGGAAGTGCCATTCTGAAAAATTCGACTATTATTCTAACAAATGATCAACATAACCCGGGTCTTTTTTTGTGCTCACCCTTTCAGCCCGTCTGCTGCTAAGCGGATTTGTGACTTCGATCACCTTTTGTTTCGGGCATCCCTATATATTCGGCGATTGAATCGACGAAGCGCTATATGATGAGCGGCGCGCAAGCGGTTGCGCATCGAATAATTCCTTTCAGGCGAATTGACCTGTCGCAACAATTGACACGATTCCGCTTGACGCCTGGTAAGGTTTTTGTAATTTTACAGGCAACTTTTATTCACTAACCAATAGCTGGTGGAATATATGACTATCAAAGTAGGTATCAATGGTTTCGGCCGTATCGGTCGCATCGTTTTCCGTGCTGCTCAAAAGCGTTCTGACATCGAAATCGTTGCTATCAACGACCTGCTGGACGCGGATTACATGGCGTACATGCTGAAGTATGACTCTACTCACGGTCGTTTCGACGGCACCGTAGAAGTTCAGGATGGCGCACTGGTGGTTAACGGTAAAAAAATCCGTGTTACTGCTGAACGTGATCCAGCGAACCTGAAGTGGGATGAAGTGGGCGTTGACGTTGTTGCTGAAGCAACCGGTATCTTCCTGACCGACGAAACCGCACGTAAACACATCACCGCGGGTGCTAAGAAAGTCGTTCTGACCGGTCCATCTAAAGATGACACCCCAATGTTTGTTCGCGGTGCAAACTTCGACAAATATGATGGCCAGGATATCGTTTCTAACGCTTCCTGTACCACCAACTGCCTGGCACCACTGGCCAAAGTGATCAACGACAAGTTCGGCATCGTTGAAGGTCTGATGACCACTGTTCACGCGACCACTGCAACCCAGAAAACCGTTGATGGTCCATCTCACAAAGACTGGCGCGGCGGCCGCGGCGCATCGCAGAACATCATCCCTTCATCAACTGGCGCAGCGAAAGCCGTTGGTAAAGTTCTGCCAGAGCTGAACGGCAAACTGACCGGTATGGCATTCCGCGTACCTACCCCTAACGTTTCCGTTGTTGACCTGACCGTGCGTCTGGAAAAAGCGGCGTCTTACAAAGAAATCTGTGCTGCAATCAAAGCAGCTGCAGAAGGCGAAATGAAAGACGTTCTGGGCTATGTTGAAGATGACGTGGTTTCTACCGACTTCAACGGCGAAATCCTGACTTCAGTGTTTGACGCTAAAGCCGGTATCGCGCTGAACGACAACTTTGTGAAACTGGTTTCCTGGTATGACAACGAAACTGGCTACTCAAACAAAGTTCTCGACCTGATTGCACTGGTTTCTGCTAAATAAGGCAGCCAGACAGCATTGAGAATAAGGGCGACTTCGGTCGCCCTTTTTTTATCCGTACAGGAAGGAAGCGAACATGCAAGATAAGCTGTTTACTCTGCCGGTGGTTAATCAGATTTCCCCTTACCTCACCCAGCGTCAGGTAGGTGAACTCCCGGCGATTGTCATCAGTCACCCTAAGGTTCGGGCTGCGATCACCCTGCAGGGCGCGCACCTGATCGCCTGGCAGCCAAGCGGTGAGAAGCCGGTGCTCTGGCTGAGCGATAAGAGTCTCTTCTCACCGGGCAAAGCAATTCGTGGCGGTGTCCCCATCTGCTGGCCGTGGTTTGGTCCGGCAGGCGAACCGGCACACGGTTTTGCCCGGATTCAGCCGTGGAAGCTGACTGCGCATGATGAGAATGAAGATGGCGTGATGCTGACGCTGGTGCTGGAGAGCAATGCACAGACGCTGAAGCTCTGGCCGCATGAGTTTACCCTGATTGCCCGCTTCCGCCTGGGCCAGCATTGTGAGATCGAACTTGAAGCCTACGGTGACTTCGAAGCGACAGCAGCGCTGCACAGCTACTTCACCGTCAGCGACATCAACGGCGTTGAGGTTTCCGGTCTGGGCAATAGTTTTATCGACAAGGTGAATAACGGCGAGGCTGGCAGCAGCGACGGCAAGCAACGTTATCCGGGACGCATTGACCGTATCTTTACCGCCGCAGAAGATTGCTCGGTGATCAATGATACGGCGGATCAACGGCAGATTGAGGTTTATCACCATCACCACAGTGACGTTGTCACGTGGAATCCAGGTGTGGAACTCTCCTGCAGCATGTCGGACATGGCGAATGAGGGTTATAAAACCATGGTCTGCGTGGAGACGGCGCGCATCAGTAAACCGTTACGCAGCGCAGGTGAGAAGCCAGCACGCCTGGCCACGACTTTCCGCCTGAAGAAGAAAGCCGCAGCGGGCGACAAGGTCAGCGGCTAAACGATATCCAGCGGTAACTTATGCTGTGGTGCTGGCCAGGCACGATCGATGAGCTGCAACTCTTCATCGGTCAGGACGACCTCCAGTGCCGCAGCATTTTCCTGAACGTGAACGACTGAGCTGGCTTTGGGAATGGCAATCACCCCAGGCTGACGAATGACCCAGGCCAGCAGAAGCTGCGCGACGCTGATGCCCTTCTGCTGTGCAATCTGCGTCAGTACCGGGTCGGTAAAGAGTGAGTCACGCAGCCTTCCTGCCTGTGCCAGCGGACAGTAGGCCATTATCGGCATCTCACGCTGCTGACATGCCGGCAAAAGATCAAATTCAATACCGCGTGACGCCAGATGATAGAGCACCTGATTGGTCGTACACTGACTTCCTTCCGGTTCATCCCACAGTTCTGCCATATCGTCTGTGTCAAAATTCGAGACGCCCCAGTGACGGATCTTGCCCTGCTGCTGCAGGCGTTCCATGGCCCGCAGGGTCTCTTCCAGTGGAACATTACCGCGCCAGTGCAACAGGTAAAGGTCAAGATAATCGGTCTGCAGACGGCGCAGGCTGCGCTCACAGGCTTCAATAGCATCCACTTCGCCTGCATTCCACGGATAGACTTTTGATACCAGCAGCGCCTTGTCGCGACGCCCCAGCATGGCCTGCCCGACCACCTCTTCGGCTCCGCCGTCGGCGTACATTTCGGCGGTATCAATCAATTGCAAACCACATTCAAGACCTGCCTGCAGTGCAGCGATTTCAGCGGAACGCTGCGCCGGATTCTCGCCCATGTACCAGGTGCCCTGGCCAATGACCGGCAGATTGTTGAAGTCAGCAAAGTTAATCGTGTTGCGCATTCTGCTCTCCCGCCCCCTTTCGGGGCCCTGTAAAAGAACAGAGGGCAATAGATGCCCTCTTTTGGTGCGAATGAAGCGTTATCAGAAGGTGTAGCTGATACCCGTCCAGATTAACGCCTGCCCGCTTTTATCAATCATTGGGCTGTCTTTGATTTCGCTGTCAAAGCGCGTGTAGCGTCCTGTGAGGCTGGCATTCCACTGCGGAGAAATCTGATAGCTGGCATTCAGCTCAACGTAAGGGGACCAGCTGTCATCAGGGGTATAGCGACTGATACCGGTCCGGGCGCTTTCATGGCCGGATACACCGTAGTAGTAACGGTTTTGATTGGCGCTGTTCCAGATAGCACCAATGCCCGGAGTAAGACTGAAGTCGCCCATCTCAAAGCGATATAGGTAGGTTAAATCCCACATCATCCCGTTGCTGTTGTTCAGCACATCGCCCAGTAATGAAGTACGGACGATACCCCAGTCAGCAACGTGACGATACGTTGCGCCACCCATCAGCGTCATACGGCGTTTATCCAGCCCTTTCATGTCGCCCAAGTCATTCTCACTGGGTTTGTACTCCTGCGGTGAACCCAGCAGCGTCAGCGACAGCTGGTTCTGGGGATCTTTCCACAGATAGTAGCCACCCTGCAGGCTGCGGAACCAGAAGTCTTCACCCTCATAGTTGATCACCGGAAGGGGGAGATAGCGATCCTGACCGCCGCGATAAGGTGACTGGGCATAGAGTACCGACGCACCAAGAGAAAGCGGTGCGGCAAAGGCCTGCGAGCTCAGTAAATAACATGGCAGAAGTGCAACAAGCGTCTTAAATTTGAATTGGTTCACAATTTATTCATTCCATAAATATAACAATCAAACAGGAAGTCTAACGTTTTTTTACGGCTGCATTAACTTATATCGAATTCCTTTAAGTTACTCACCAATCAAAGTGGCATTTAAGGTTAAAAACACGTTAAGTTAAAGCATCACCCATATGAACTCATCTCACGACAAACCTGAATTACTCTTGATCTCCCCCTCATTCACCTAAACCCGTGGAGGAAATTTCCTAGAAGCCATCTACAGTTAGAAGTAACAGCATAGAATTTGACCGAGCAGAGTAACCACAAACGTTGTGTATCCCGATAAAAAAGATCAGGTTGGCATAAGGGTTGCTGTACTCAACAGAGAATATCTTCCGGGAGCTGCTACAAGTCATTAATTGTGCTCCTTACCTGTGCTAAAAACGAAAGGACGGGCATCGCTATGAATATATTCGATCACTATCGTCAGCGTTATGAAGCTGCCAAGGACGAAGAGTTCACACTGCAGGAATTTCTTGCTATCTGTAAGCAGGATCGCAGTGCATACGCCAACGCTGCAGAGCGACTGTTAATGGCTATCGGAGAGCCGGTAATGGTCGACACTGCTCAGGAGCCACGCCTTTCCAGAATATTCTCCAACCGTGTGATGGGACGCTATCCAGCGTTCGAGGAGTTTTACGGCATGGAGGAAGCGATTGAACAGATCGTCTCCTACCTGAAACATGCCGCTCAGGGACTGGAAGAGAAAAAACAGATCCTCTATTTGCTGGGGCCGGTCGGTGGCGGTAAATCCTCACTGGCGGAACGGCTTAAGTCGCTGATGCAGCGGGTGCCTATTTATGTGCTCAGTGCTGACGGCGAACGCAGCCCGGTAAATGACCACCCTCTTTGCCTGTTCAATCCGCAGGAAGATGCGCACATTCTTGAAAAAGAGTATGGCGTACCGCGCCGCTACCTCGGCACGATTATGTCGCCATGGGCCGCTAAACGTCTGCACGATTTTGGTGGTGATATTTCACGCTTCAAAGTCGTTAAAGTCTGGCCGTCGATTCTGGAACAGCTGGCGATTGCTAAAACTGAACCCGGCGATGAGAACAACCAGGATATCTCTGCGCTGGTGGGTAAAGTGGATATCCGTAAACTGGAAAACCATGCGCAAAACGATCCCGATGCCTACGGCTACTCCGGTGCCCTCTGCCGCGCGAACCAGGGCATCATGGAGTTCGTCGAGATGTTTAAAGCGCCGATTAAAGTGCTGCATCCGTTACTGACGGCGACGCAGGAAGGAAACTATAACGGTACCGAAGGCATTTCGGCCCTGCCGTTCAACGGCATTATTCTGGCGCACTCCAACGAATCTGAATGGGTGACGTTCCGTAACAACAAGAATAATGAGGCGTTCCTTGACCGTGTCTATATCGTCAAGGTGCCCTATTGCCTGCGGGTCTCTGAAGAGATCAAAATCTACGACAAGTTGCTAAACCACAGTGAGCTGGCGACCTCGCCCTGCGCACCTGGCACGCTGGAAACGCTGGCACGCTTCTCTATCCTGTCGCGCCTGAAAGATCCTGAGAACTCCAGTATCTATTCCAAAATGCGGGTGTACGATGGTGAAAGCCTCAAAGATACCGACCCTAAAGCGAAGTCCTGGCAGGAGTATCACGACTACGCCGGTGTGGATGAGGGGATGAACGGTCTCTCGACCCGCTTTGCCTTTAAAATCCTGTCACGGGTGTTTAACTTCGACCACGCTGAAGTGGCCGCCAACCCGGTTCATCTGTTCTATGTGCTGGAGCAGCAGATTGAACGTGAGCAGTTTCCACAGGATCAGGCAGAGAAATACCTTGAACATCTTAAAGGCTATCTGATTCCTAAATACGCTGAGTTTATCGGCAAAGAGATTCAGACTGCTTATCTGGAGTCCTACTCTGAGTATGGTCAGAACATCTTTGACCGCTATGTCACTTATGCTGACTTCTGGATTCAGGATCAGGAGTATCGCGATCCCGATACCGGACAGCTGTTTGATCGTGAATCGCTCAATGCGGAACTGGAGAAAATTGAGAAACCCGCTGGCATCAGTAACCCGAAAGACTTCCGTAATGAGATCGTCAATTTTGTGCTGCGCGCCAGAGCACATAATAATGGTCGCAATCCAAACTGGACCAGTTACGAGAAGTTACGCACGGTAATTGAGAAGAAAATGTTCTCGAATACCGAGGAGTTACTGCCGGTGATTTCGTTCAATACCAAGACCTCTACCGATGAGCAGAAAAAACATGATGATTTTGTCGATCGCATGATGGAAAAAGGCTATACCCGCAAACAGGTTCGCCTGCTGTGTGAATGGTATCTGCGTGTGCGTAAATCGTCCTGATAGAGGTAAGCTTGCCGGTAAGTGATACCGGTCTGACAGGGTCGGGTGCGCCCGACCTGCTTACAATGTAGTTTGGGGGAATACCATGGCCTATTTCATCGATCGCCGGCTTAACGGTAAGAACAAGAGCGCGGTTAACCGCCAGCGCTTTCTTCGCCGTTATAAGTCGCAAATTAAGCAGTCGATCTCCGAGGCCATCAATAAACGCTCGGTGACCGACGTCAGCAGCGGCGAGTCCGTCTCTATACCTATTGACGACATCAATGAGCCGATTTTCCATCAGGGACGCGGCGGAAATCGTCATCGGGTCCATCCGGGTAACGACCATTTTGTGCAGAATGACCGTGTTGAGCGTCCACAGGGCGGCGGCGGCGGTGGCAGCGGACAGGGTAATGCCAGTCAGGATGGTGAAGGACAGGATGAGTTTGTCTTTCAGATCTCGAAGGATGAGTACCTTGACCTGCTGTTTGAAGATCTTGCCCTGCCTAATCTGCGCCGCAACCAGCATCGTCAGCTTAATGAATATAAGACTCACCGTGCCGGTTTCACCTCTAACGGCGTACCAGCCAATATCAGCGTCGTGCGTTCGCTACAGAACTCACTGGCGCGTCGTACCGCAATGACGGCAGGGAAACGCCGTATGCTGCATGAACTGGAAGAGACGCTGCAGGAGATTGAGAAAACTGAACCTGCTCAGTTGCTGGAGGAGGAGCGGCTACGCAAAGAGATCGCTGAATTGCGGGCGCGCATCGAACGGGTGCCCTTTATCGACACCTTCGATCTGCGCTACAAAAACTTTGAGAAACGCCCGGAGCCTTCCAGCCAGGCGGTCATGTTCTGTCTGATGGATGTCTCAGGTTCGATGGATCAGGCCACCAAGGATATGGCGAAACGCTTCTATATCCTGCTTTACCTGTTCCTGAGCCGCACCTACAAGAACGTTGATGTGGTTTATATCCGTCATCACACGCAGGCCAAAGAGGTGGACGAACAGGAGTTCTTCTACTCTCAGGAGACGGGCGGCACCATCGTGTCCAGTGCACTGAAACTGATGGATGAAGTCGTAAAAGAACGCTATGACCCGGCGCAGTGGAATATCTACGCGGCGCAGGCATCGGACGGTGACAACTGGGCTGACGATTCACCGCTCTGTCATGAGATTCTGGCGAAGCATATTCTGCCGGTCGTGCGTTATTACAGTTATATCGAAATCACCCGCCGTGCGCATCAGACGCTGTGGCGTGAATATGAGCATCTGCAGGCAACATTCGATAACTTTGCCATTGAACATATTCGCGAACCGGAAGATATCTATCCGGTGTTCCGATCGCTGTTTCATAAACAGGCAACGGAAGCCTGACCCACCAGGCCGGTTAATCACCGGCTTTTTTTATCTGCCGAATAACCTGCTAAAACAGTCTGTTTTCTCCCGCTTGCCTGCCAACCCCCTCATTCTTCACATTAATCTGATTCCATACCCTCTTCAGCAATTGGTATAATGATCATTTTCACAATGACAACTCCTTGATAAAACATTATCTTTCAGAGATAGCATGGATATTTGTCAGCAGTTGCTGCAGCGCACTGTCATATCTCAGGAGACCGGGTTTGAACCACACTATTGTCTACAGTCTTTTTATCATCGGTTCCGTGCTGGTAGCATCGAGCATTCTGCTCAGCTCTTTCTCATCCCGACTGGGCATTCCTATTCTGGTTATCTTCCTCGCACTGGGTATGCTCACCGGTGTTGATGGTATCGGCGGCATCGCTTTCGATAACTATCCCGCGGCTTACTTAATTTCTAACCTGGCGCTGGCGATCATCCTGCTGGATGGCGGTATGCGAACCAAAGCCAGCTCGTTTAAAGTCGCGCTCGGGCCTGCGCTGTCGCTGGCCACCGTCGGCGTGATGATCACCGCAGGTTTAACGGGCGTCGTGGCCGCATGGCTCTTTAACCTCGACATGATGCAGGGCTTCCTGATTGGCGCCATTATTGGCTCTACGGATGCTGCTGCGGTCTTCTCACTGCTGGGTGACAAAGGCCTGAATGAGCGCGTCAGCTCCACGCTGGAGATTGAATCGGGCAGCAACGACCCGATGGCCGTGTTTCTCACCATTACCCTGATTGAAATGATTGAACAGGGCCGCAGCGGCCTTGACTGGATGTTCCTGGTGCATCTGGTACAGCAGTTCGGTCTGGGTATCGTATTAGGCCTGGGCGGCGGCTGGGCGCTGCAGCAACTGATAAACCGTATCAGTCTGGCTCCTGGCCTTTACCCGTTGCTGGCGTTGAGTGGCGGCATTCTGGTGTTCGCGCTGACCACGGTATTAGAGGGCAGCGGTATTCTGGCGGTCTATCTCTGTGGCTTCTTACTGGGCAACCGCCCGATTCGTAACCGCCACGGCATTCTGCAGACCTTTGACGGTATGGCCTGGCTCAGTCAGATTGGCATGTTCATTGTGCTGGGCCTGCTGGTCACACCCTCTGATTTGTGGCACATCGCGGTGCCAGCCATGCTTCTTTCGCTGTGGCTCATTCTGGTGGCACGTCCGCTGTCGGTCTTTATTGGCCTGCTGCCATTTCGCAACTTCACGACCCGTGAACGGGTCTTTATCAGCTGGGTCGGCTTACGTGGTGCGGTACCGATTATTCTTGCGGTCTTCCCGATGATGGCAGGCTTAGAGAACGCTTCGCTCTATTTTAATATCGCTTTCTTCGTGGTGCTGGTCTCCCTGATGCTGCAGGGTACATCACTGGGCTTTGCTGCCAAAAAAGCCAAAGTGGTGGTGCCGCCAACCGCTTCACCTATCAGCCGTGTGGGTCTGGATATTCATCCGGAAAATCCCTGGGAGCAGTTCGTCTACCAGCTCAGCGCCGACAAGTGGTGTGTCGGTGCCGCACTGCGTGACCTGCAGATGCCACGAGAGACGCGTATCGCCGCCCTTTTCCGTGACAATGTGCTGATGCATCCCAATGGCGGGACGCGTCTGAAAGAGAACGACGTTATCTGCGTCATTGGCCGCGAGCGCGATCTTCCCGCGCTGGGCAAGATGTTCAGTCAGTCACCGCCGGTTTCGCTCGACCAGCGCTTCTTCGGCGACTTTATTCTGGATGCAGAAGCTCGCCTGCGCGATGTTGCGCAGATTTACGGACTGGAACTGGATGAGAGCACGAATGATCAGCAGTCACTGGGACAGCTGGTTCTGGCTATGCTCGGCGGTTCACCGGTGGTCGGCGATCAGGTGGAGTGGAATCAACTGACATGGACTGTTGCTGAGAAAGAGGATAACCGTATTGTGAAAATTGGTGTCCGGCCAGCGGAAGAGAAGGAATAATCCTAATGATTCAGCCACGTTATTTTCTCTCAATACGCTAAGCTTAACGTTCTACGCCAGTAAAAACGGGAGAAATGAATGGGACACGTGGTTAAAATTGGTCGTTATGAGATTGTTGATGCCGATCTTGGCGGTGAGAATCCGGACACTGTCAGTATCCCCTGTCACACTAATCCCGGTTTAATTACGCAACTTGATGGCTGGGATCGTGATACCAGCGTCCCGGCCTGGATTGACGGTGAACCGGTGAATCTGCAAATCGGCCATTACGATAAACAGCAGGACCGCTGGATTTTAAAGAAACCTGCCTGATGCGCGATCATTACCGCCAGTCGTCAGATTCGGCGGTAATTCCTAAAAAGCGTCTTAAACAGTTTAGTTATAACTGACCCCTTCCTTATTTTATCTAATTAAATCCACAAGTTAGCTATTTAAAACTTTAATCAGTTTTGATGTTTTCAGATTTTTTCCGTATTAACTCTGTCAAATAACTCCTGCATACTCATTCTCGATGCTGCAACATTCCGTGATTATCATCACGCTTTAATCGTTATCTTTTTTGCAGCTGAACTGGCTTTACTGACTGCAACAGACTGAAAATTATTTTTTAATTTTTCAGAGGCCCACTCCTGAGCGCGCACCTGATTCTGGTCAGGCCATCTTTTACTTGAGAAAGAGAGCAGGTTTTATGGCAAGTACATTGATAATGAATAGCCCGAGCCGCTCATGGAGCGGCACGCGTAAAAATATCATCGTGAAATTCGCCCTGAGCTTTTCCGATCTGATTGCACTTAACCTGGCACTGTTTTTATCTGCCGCGACGATACAAGGTATTTGGGGCGAGCTGGATACCTTTATTCCACCGCACCAGATCGAATATCGTTTCGTGGCACAGTTTATTATGTCAGTAATGTGTACCGGCTGGTTCTGGGTACGTCTGCGTCACTATACTTATCGCAAACCGTTCTGGTTTGAGCTTAAAGAGATCGTTAAAACATTATTTGTTTTTTCACTGCTCGACCTCGCACTGATCGCTTTTTCTAAATGGGACTTCTCCCGCATGGTGTGGGTCTTCAGCTGGACATATGCCCTGCTGCTGCTCCCACTGATGCGTGCTCTGGTGAAACGCGCCATCAACAAGGCGGGCCAGTGGCAGAAAGAGACCATCATTATCGGTTCCGGCCGCAATGCCACCGAAGCTTATGCGGCGCTGCAGAGTGAAGAGATCCTGGGCTACAACGTGCAGGCCTTTATCTCGGTTGATGATGTTCCTGCCCAGCAGAGCGTGAATGGCGTGCCCGTTATCACCTGGAAAGACATTAACTGGCAGACCATTGACCGCGATAACGTGCAGTTTATTGTTGCCATGGAGTATGAGCAGCAGCCAATGCGCGATCGCTGGCTGAAATTCCTGTCAAAGATGAACTGCCGTTCAGTCTCGGTGATCCCTACGCTGCGCGGTGTACCGCTTTATGGTACGGACATGTCCTTTATCTTTAGCCATGAAGTGATGATCCTGCGCGTCAGCAACAACCTGGCGAAACACTCCTCCCGTTTCATGAAGCGTGCCTTTGATATCGTGGTGGCGTCAATGCTGCTGCTGTTCCTTGGCCCGATCTTCGCCCTGCTCTGCTACATGGTGAAACGCGATGGCGGCAATGCAATTTATGGTCACGAACGTGTGGGCCAGAATGGCAAAAAATTCAAATGCCTGAAATTCCGTTCCATGGTGACCAATTCAAAAGAGGTGCTGGAGAAATTACTGGCAACCAGTGAAGAGGCGCGGATTGAGTGGGACAAAGATTTCAAACTGAAAAACGACCCGCGCGTGACCCGTATTGGTAGCTTCCTGCGAAAAACCAGTCTGGATGAGTTACCGCAGTTATGGAACGTGATCCGCGGCGAGATGAGCCTGGTGGGTCCGCGTCCGGTTATCGAAGCGGAGCTGGAGCGTTATGCGGGTGATGTGGACTATTACCTGATGGCCAAACCCGGCATGACAGGTCTTTGGCAGGTCAGCGGACGTAACGATATCGACTATGACACTCGCGTCTACTTTGACTCCTGGTATGTCAAAAACTGGGCGCTCTGGACCGATATCGCGATCCTGTTTAAAACCGCAGGGGTGGTATTACGCCGCGACGGCGCCTACTAGGCCTTTAATGCGATGCCTGTTTACAGCAGGCATCGCACTTTCCGCACGACTTCCTCTATCTTTTTTGCCTCTGAATCATTACCCTCTTCGATCGTTTTTCAACAGAACGTTACCCTCTGGTTGTTATGCAAAAATTTACGCTGCTGTTATTAAGCCTGGTGCTGCTGGCACCCTTAGGCATTGATCTCTATTTGCCCACGCTGCCACAAATCGCAGAAGGGCTGGATACGCCGGTTAATCTGGTTCAGACCACGATTCCGCTGTTTCTGCTGGTCATGGGGCTGGGACAACTGGTCACGGGTCCGCTGGTGGACAACTATGGCCGCAAGCCGATTGCCCTGCTGGGACTTGCGCTTTACATCGCCGGCAGTGCTATCGCTGCCACGGCGACGTCATTCCCGCTGTTCGTCGTTGCTCGTCTGGTGCAGGGCTGTGGCGTCTGTTGTAGCGCCGTTGTCGCCTTTAGCGGCGTGCGCGACCGCCTGAGTGGCGATGATGCCGCACGCGCCTATGGATTCCTGAACGGCGCACTGAATATCGTTCCGGCACTCGCTCCGTTACTGGGTGGCCTGCTGGCCAGCGCCTTTGACTGGCGCGCGCCCTTCTGGTTCCTCTGCGCCTATGGTCTGCTGATTACGCTGCTGGTGATTATCTGGCTGCCCGAGACGCGCCCGGCAGATACCCTGCGGGTGAAAGGATTACCGGTTAAGCAGTACGCTGAAATCCTGCGTCAGCCGCGTTTTCTGGCGTTCGCTTTTGCCAATGCCGGTGCGCTGGGCATGGTGCTGACCTACGTGTCACTGGCACCACAGGTATTAATGACCGAAGGCGGCCTGACGCCGATCCAGTTCTCGTTTGCTTTCGGGGCCAACGGTTTCTGGATTATGTTTGTCAGCATGTTTGTGAATAAAGCGATTCGCAAAGCGGGTCGCCCTTTCTGTCTGGCAATGGGTTTTTTAACGATGCTGCTGGGCGCGGTGCTACTGATGGCGGGAACGCAGATATTTCCGGCGGAAATGCAAACACACTGGGCGCTCTACATGTTCCCGGTGGCGGTATCGGTTGCCGGACTGGCCTTTACGGTAGGACCCGCCACCAGCTATGCGCTGGAGCCGTATCAGCAACAGGCAGGCGTGGCGTCCGCCCTGCAGGGATTTATTCAGATGGCTGGTGGTGCAGCAGGCAGCCTGGTAATCGTTGCGCTGCCGGTGGCGGAGAAGCTCTCGCTGAGCCTGATGATGCTGCTGGGTGCAGCGCTGGCGTTTATCGCCTGGCGCTGCAGCAGAAAGATGCGCGGCAGCCTGACCGCGCTTAAATAACGGTGACCGGAACGCGGGGTGCCAGGGCGCACATCAGCTCATACCCTACCGTTCCGGCTGCTTTTGCGACCTGATCGATTTTCACCTGCTCACCCCACAGTTCAACGGCTGAGCCAATGCCAGCCTGAGGGCAAGGCGTTAAGTCCACGGTAATCATATCCATGGAGACGGCTCCCACCACCTGCGTCATTACACCATCGACGCAGACCGGCGTGCCGGTTGGGGCATGACGCGGATAGCCATCAGCGTAACCGCAGGCCACCACGCCAATCCGCTGCGCCGTGCTGGCATGATAGCGATAGCCGTAACCCACGCCATCGCCAGCCTGTAATTGCTGAACCGCGATAATCTCACTGCTTAAGGTCATCACCGGCTGCAGGCCACTGCCTGCAATGTCCTGCCAGTTACCGCTGGGCGATGCGCCATACAGAATGATGCCAGGACGAACCCAGTCAAAATGCGCTTCAGGATGCCATAAGGTGCAGGCGGAGTTAGAGAGCGATCGCGGGCAGCTCAACCCTTCTGCCGCCTGCTCAATGCGCTGCAGCGGTGCAACTAAACCCTGCGAATTTTCAGCATCGGCGAAATGCGCCATCAGCGTCATCTCACCGACATTGCTCAGCGCCCGCAGTTTCTGCCACGCGCCGTTGACCTGCTCCGGGCGAAAGCCCAGACGGTTCATCCCGCTGTTCATTTTGAGATAAATATCAACCGGGGCAGAGAGTTGGGCACTGGCCAGTGCTTTGATTTGCCAGTTGCTGTGCACACTGGTAGTCAGACGATAGCGATCGATTAACTGCAAATCTTCTGGCTGGAAAAATCCCTCCAGTAACAGAATCGGTTTTTTCCAGCCCTGCTCACGCAGCTGAATCGCCTCCTCCATATTAAGCAGTGCGAAGCCGTCAGTGGCAGATAACGCCTCGCGGACGCGTTCAATACCATGGCCGTAAGCATTCGCTTTCACCACTGACCAGACGCGGGATGCAGGTGCCGCCTGGCGAACGACCGCCAGGTTCTGACGTAACGCCTGCTGATTGATGGTAGCGATAATCGGACGTGACATCCTCTCTCTCCCTGAAGACTTAACGAGTTGCGTTGGCGTTACGCAGCGGCGATGACGTCGCCGCGAAACCGGGTAAGTAGCGGAACACCGCTAAGTCATCCGCCGCAATGGCAGGCTTTTTACCGGAGATGAGATCGGCCAGCAGCTGACCAGAACCACACGCCATCGTCCAGCCCAGCGTACCGTGACCGGTATTGAGCCAGAGATTAGAAATTGGCGTGGCACCCACAATCGGCGTACCGTCTGGCGTCATCGGACGCAGCCCGGTCCAGAAACTCGCCTGCGCGACATGACCGCCTTCAGGATAGAGATCACTGACGACCATCTCCAGCGTTTCCCGACGTGCTTCAGTGAGTCTGGTGTTAAAACCAACAATCTCTGCCATGCCACCCACACGAATACGATCGTCAAAACGGGTCACCGCCACTTTGTAAGTCTCATCCAGAATGGTCGAAACCGGCGCAGCGTCAGGGTTTTTAATCGGAATGGTCAGAGAGTAGCCTTTTAGCGGATAGACCGGGATATCAATGACATTTTTTAACAGCGCGGTGGAGTAAGAACCAAAGGCCACCACATAACTATCCGCCTTGATGATCTCCTCACCACACTTCACACCATAAATACGATTGCCATCGCGCAGCAGGTGGTCAACCGGGGTGTTAAAGCGGAAAACGACGCCCGCCTCTTCGGCCATTTTTGCCAGACGCTGAGTGAAAAGCTGACAGTCACCGGTTTCATCGTTGGGCAGCCGTAATCCGCCAGTGAGTTTATGCTGCGTTGCCGCCAGAGCTGGCTCAACGCGTGACAGTTCATGCGCCTCTAACAGCTCATAGGGCACGCCCGCGTCGCGCAGCACGGCAATATCTTTGCTGGCGCTGTCAAACTGCTGTTGAGTGCGGAACAATTGTAATGTTCCACCCTGACGACCTTCATAGGCGATGCCGGTCTCAGAACGCAGCGCTTTCATGCAGTCGCGACTGTACTCGGCAATCCGTACCATGCGGCTTTTGTTCTGCTGATAGTGGGTGATGTCGCAGTTACGCAGCATGCGCCACATCCACTCCAGCTGAAAACTGCTGCCATCCAGCCGGATAGCCAGCGGCGCGTGGCGCTGAAACATCCACTTCACGGCTTTCAATGGCACGCCTGGCGCGGCCCAGGGTGCGGCATAACCGGGTGAGATCTGACCGGCATTACCCGCGCTGGTCTCCATCGCCGCCGCGGGTTGACGATCGATGACGGTCACCTGATGTCCGGCGCGCGCCAGATACCAGGCGCTTGCCACTCCCACCACACCACTTCCAAGAATTACAACGTGCATAGCTCCCCCACCCGGCATGTAAAAGCATAATTCACTGTTAAGAAGATGATAGTCAGCGGATTTACACAGCGGACATCACCCCATAAATTCAGCATCCATTTCACATCTTTTTCACTTTTCAGGTAACTAAAATCTTGCTGCCCGGCTAATTTCAGCGCTTTATGCGCCTTAATCACGAAAGACAGAAATAAATGACAACAGTGGCAGTTAAATCTGCGCATTGCAGGAGAATCCTTCAACCCCATACATTCCGCTTATAAACAGGATGATATTCCGCATTTTAAATTAATAGTCGCATCAAAGGCTGTTAAATTCTCTGCTGCAACACTCTTAATGATTTTGTGCCAAAGAATTCATTTGAGTTCGCATTTCGGATAAGCGACAGTGGGCTATCATTGTTGTGTTCGCTCAGTTTTTTTCGGGTTCCCTTTTTCAGGACGAAGCCTTAAATAACCAGAACGGGTTGTCTTTCGGGTCAGCCGGTTTGCAAAAAAGAGGTGCGCTATGACGACAATCTTTGACGAAGCCATCAGAGACAGCAAACGACTCAATGACGGACCAGACTGGACATTCGAACTGCTTGATGTCTATTTAGCAGAGATCGACCGGGTGGCTAAACTCTACCGGCTTGATACCTACCCGCACCAAATCGAAGTGATCACCTCTGAACAAATGATGGATGCCTATTCCAGCGTCGGCATGCCCATCAACTATTCACACTGGTCATTCGGTAAAAAGTTTATCGAGACCGAGCAGCGTTATAAGCACGGTCAGCAGGGGCTGGCCTATGAGATTGTCATCAACTCGAACCCCTGCATCGCCTACCTGATGGAAGAGAACACCATGACCATGCAGGCGCTGGTGATGGCGCATGCCTGCTATGGTCACAACTCATTCTTCAAAAATAATTATCTGTTCCGCAGCTGGACCGATGCCGGCTCAATTGTCGATTATCTGCTGTTTGCCAAAAACTATATCAGTGACTGCGAAGAGCGCTATGGCGTCGAAGAGGTCGAGCGACTACTCGATTCCTGCCATGCCTTAATGAATTATGGCGTCGATCGCTATAAACGCCCGCAGAAGATCTCCCTGCAGGAGGAGAAGGCGCGCCAGAAAAGTCGTGAAGAGTATCTGCAAAGTCAGGTAAACACCTTGTGGCGCACGCTGCCACGACGTGAGACCGAGGCGGTGGCTTTTGAAGCCGCACGCTACCCTTCTGAGCCGCAGGAAAACCTGCTCTATTTTATGGAAAAAAACGCCCCGCTGCTGGAGTCCTGGCAGCGTGAGATCCTGCGCATCGTGCGCAAGGTAAGCCAGTATTTCTATCCACAGAAACAGACCCAGGTGATGAATGAGGGCTGGGCAACCTTCTGGCACTACACCATCCTGAATCACCTGTATGACGAAGGCAAAGTGTCGGAACGCTTTATGATGGAGTTCCTGCACAGTCACACCAATGTGGTGTTTCAGCCGCCCTATAACAGTCAGTGGTACAACGGTATCAACCCTTACGCCTTAGGGTTTGCGATGATGCAGGACATCAAGCGCATCTGTCAGTCGCCAACGGAAGAGGACCGCTACTGGTTCCCGGATATCGCCGGTTCCGACTGGCTGGAAACACTGCATTTTGCGATGCGTGAGTTCAAGGATGAGAGTTTTATCAGCCAGTTCCTGTCGCCGAAAGTGATGCGCGATTTCCGGCTGTTCACTGTGCTGGATGATGACCGCAATAACTATCTCGAAATCGCCGCGATCCACGATGAAGCGGGTTACCGGGCGATTCGTCAGCAACTTTCCGCACAGTACAACCTGAGTAATCTTGAGCCTAACATTCAGGTTTACAACGTTGATGTGCGCGGTGACCGTTCGCTGACACTGCGCTATGTGCCGCAGAGCCGCACGCCGCTGGATAAGAGCCGTCGCGAGGTGCTGAAGCATGTGCATCGCCTGTGGGGGTTCGATGTGATTCTGGAACAGCAGAACGAGGATGGCAGTGTGGAGCTGCTGGACCGCAATCCGCCACGCGGTTCTTCACTTTGAGGGTTCAGTTGAAGGTGACGGCTTAGAAACAAAAAACCGGACGCGATGTCCGGTTTTTTTAACGTTTGTTGCCGAGATCGTCAGGCAAGTTTTTCTGCATGCTGTGCCAGATTTCACCGCTGCGGCGACCATAGTTGCGCACCACATCCACAATCTCATCCTGTCCTGGTTCTTTATCGCACAGCGCCAGAAGCTTAAGATAGAAATCGCGCGCGACCTGGCGAGCTTCCGGGTTAGAGAAGTAGTGACGACCAACGCGAGTATAGAGGCCTTTCAGGCCATTCAGAATCAAACCATAAATCGGGTTACCTGACGCAAATGCCAGGCCACGGAACACCCGATAATCAAGTTCGGTATAGGCATCAGCCTGATCGGCTGCGGCACTGACTGTCTCCAGCACTTCACGGGCTTTATCAGGATGATGGCGCAGCGCACGGCTGATAAAAATCGATGAAATGTTGCTGCGGACAGACAGCAGGTTGTCGATTAACACGGGAACGCTGTCGTGATCGAGACGGGCCAGGGTTTCCAGAATATTGAGGCCGGAGGTCTCCCAGAAATCGTTTACCCGTGTCGGTTTGCCATGCTGAATCGTCAGCCAGCCATCGCGTGCCAGTCGCTGCAGCACCTCACGCAAGGTAGTGCGCGTTACCCCAATCAATTCAGAAAGCTCACGCTCAGCAGGAAGAATCGATCCGGGCGGAAAGCGACTGTTCCAGATGCTTTCAATAATATACTCTTCAGCAAATCCCGCTGGACTCTGAGCCTTTATAACCATAGCAATGTGTTCTCGTTGCTTTTCTCATCATGATGGGGACTCATCATACCAGACGCCCTATAGCGGATATAGCCTGCGTACTCATTAAACCGGGCGTAGTCGCATATTTCAGAATGGCTGACAATCTAATCTGCTGCGCAGAGACAACCGTCATCAGAACAGTTTTATGGGCTGAAACAACCTGTGTCCCCGAACAGCATAATGGCGTTCTGAATGCGTGGACTGTTCGCGCAGGATAGTTGCTGCCAGCCGTTTCACTGACTGCCTTATGCGACCCACTCTCTCCGCCTGACTGATTTCAATCGCCGTGCTGATGCGACCTCCGCGGCGATAGCCTCTGCAGATCCTCATTTAACCTGTTCTGGATCAGAATCAGGTCATGTTTGCACACGATTTTTCCTTGCGACTGGCTGGTTTGCAAACGCTTTTGGTTTACACTGCGTGGCATTAACGTTTACAGGGAATGCAATATGTTGCGATATCTGAATCAATGTTCACGGGGGCGTGGAGCCTGGTTATTACTGGCACTGACGGCGCTTGCACTGGAATTGACGGCACTCTTTTTTCAGCATGTGATGGGCCTGAAGCCCTGCGTAATGTGTATCTATGAGCGTAATGCCCTGTTTGGTGTGCTGGGTGCGGGTCTGGTGGGCGCAATTGCGCCTAAATCGCCGTTGCGTCTGGGCGCGCTGGCCTTGTGGATCTACAGTGCCTGGGAAGGACTGCGTCTCTCCTATGAACATACGATGATTCAGTTGCACCCTAACCCCTTCACCACCTGTGATTTCGCCGCACGCTTCCCCAGCGGATTACCGCTGGATAAGTGGATGCCATCCGTGTTTCAGGCTACCGGTGATTGCGCTGATCGCAGCTGGACGTTCCTGACGCTCAGCATGCCACAGTGGATGATTGTGGTATTCGCCGGTTATCTGCTGGTTGCGGCGCTGGTACTGATTACCCAGCCACTAAAACCAAAACGTCGCGATCTCTTTAGTCGCTGAGATCAGGAAAGGCTGCCAATGGCAGCCTTTTTTTCATATCCCGACTCACGCGACGCGTTTAGCCGTTGCGATCGGGGCGATCGATAATGTGATCTTCCCAATCCCGCACTTCACTCTCGCGCACGGCAATATACCTTACAGAAATACGCTTCGCGTGCATGGCGGTTTTAGAACCGGCTCGCAGCGGATGCCAGGCGGGGAGATCTTTACCTTCACCCAGCAACCGGTATGCACAGGTACGCGGTAACCAGTTAAACGTGGTCAGATTTTCGCGCGTTAACTTGATGCAATCCTCTTCAAGTTCGAAGCGGCGCTCATAGTTGCGGCACTGGCAGGTTTTAATATTGAGCTGATTACAGGCGACATTGGTGAAGTAGATCTCATCGGTGTCTGCGTCCTGTAACTTGTTCAGGCAACACTGTCCACAACCATCACACAAGGATTCCCATTCCTCATCGCTCATTTGTGCCAGGCGTTTTTGTTGCCAGAAAGGGGTGTCTGTCATGATGATTTGTCCGGGTTGTGCCTAAACCGCACCTTATAAAGCCTATGCTGCGGTGATGCAAGTTTTTAGAGTACGCGCGTGCTGATGCCGTGACCCGCCAGGGAGACTTCCAGCTGATCACCCGAGCGCATCGGGCCCACCCCTTCTGGCGTACCGGTCAGAATCACGTCGCCGGCGCGCAGGGTAAAGTAGTGGCTCATGTGGGCAATCAGCGGCAGGATTTTATGAATCATATCTTCGGTGTTACCGTGCTGCCGCACTTCACCATTCACCACCAGTTTCAGTTCAACATTCTGCGGATCGCCACTGAAGTCTGACACCGGGATAAAACCGGAAACCGGACAGGCGTTATCGAAACCTTTGGATTTTTCCCAGGGCTGGCCTGCTTTTTTCAGCCCGGACTGCAGATCACGCAATGTCAGGTCCAGCGCCACGCCATAACCTGCAATCGCTTTAGCCACATGTGCCTCCGTCGCCTGCTTCAGCGTCCCGCCAATCAGCACGGCCAGTTCGACCTCGTGATGAACTTCGCCAAATGCGTCGGGAATAGAGAGCGGCTGGCGTAAATCACACAGCGCTGTTTCCGGCTTGATAAAGATCACCGGCTCAGTCGGGGTTGCGCTGCCCATTTCTTTAATGTGTTTTGCGTAATTACTGCCCACGCAAACCACTTTACTGACCGGAAAATCTAACAGAGCGCCTTGCCAGTTACGATGCTGATACATGCTCATCCCCTGTTCAGGTTAGGTGTGATGCCAGCGCTGCTGGCGGGTTGATGTTTGCTTTTGTGTTGATCGAAATGCCAACCTCATGGCGTGATAATAAGATCCTTTTAACGGTCCGGGGGATGGAATTTGTCAAAAAGCGTAAATGGCGGCGCTGAGGTGCTGAATAATCGTACAAATCAGGCGAAAAAAATGGGCAGGAAATTCAGAAACGGGTGAAACAGATAAGCTGCGCCGTTAATTTTACGCAGCGTCGGGCAATATTATCCTGCCAGGATGACGCCGACAGGATTTATATTTACAGAAGAATCTGAGTTAAACTTTTTTATCAGCCTCTAAATGAATTTTTAGCAGACTTTCAATCGGCGGAGGAAGTTGCAAATAATAGCCCTGCTCACTCAACCCCTGCTTAACTTTATTGATATCTGCATTTGCCAGCCTGTCGCGGCCCGCCAGCTTTAGCACCATCGCCAACTGCGGCTTGCCAAACCCTTTCAGCAATTCTTCAGGAACGCGCGAGAAATCGTCCTTTTTTTCTACATAGAGATAAGTCTGGTCACGTAACGGGCTTCTGTAGATCACACAAAACATATTTTTTACTCGAATTAACCGGCGTTGAGGCTTGTCTGAATATAGCTGTAACTATAACATGCTTGCAGAACTTCGAATATTCACCGTTAGCGCTTCAGTGATGATTTTATCATCGGCTTGCTAACGGTAGTGAAAACAGGACTGAGTCGGGACAGATGTCGCAAACGCCAATCGAATTCAAAGGTAGCAGTTTCACCCTATCTGTCGTCCATTTGCACCACCATGACCCTGCGGTGATTCGTAAGGCACTTCAGGACAAGATTGATCAGGCTCCGGATTTCCTGAAAAACGCACCGGTTGTACTTAACGTCGCCACATTGAGTGCCGAGGTTAACTGGAAACAGTTGCAGCAGGCGATTCTCGCCACCGGTTTACGTATTGTCGGCGTAAGCGGCTGCAAAAATGACGCACTGAAACGCATGATATCCCGGGCAGGCCTGCCAGTTCTGGCAGAAGGCAAAGAGTCCAGACCGCGTGCAGAAGCGCCACCACCCGTGCCAGTTCCTGAACCGCTGCCGGTGGTCACCGAAACGGTGGCAACGAAAACACGCATCGTGAACACGCCGGTGCGTTCAGGCCAGCAGATTTATGCGCGTGACGCTGATTTGATTATCACCAGCAGCGTCAGCGCCGGCGCCGAACTGGTCGCCGATGGCAACATTCATATTTACGGCATGATGCGCGGTCGCGCACTGGCGGGTGCCAGTGGTGATCGCAATTGCCAGATTTTTTGTACCAACCTGGCCGCCGAGCTGGTCTCGATTGCCGGAGAGTACTGGATCATGGATCAGATCCCGCAAGAATTTTTTGGTAAAGCCGCGCGTCTGTGCCTGCAGGATGGCGCGCTGACTATCCAGACACTTAATTAGGCCCCTTTTCTTTTGTTAAGGAAATCAACATTTATGGCACGCATTATTGTAGTTACATCCGGTAAAGGGGGCGTTGGTAAGACCACGTCAAGCGCGGCCATCGCCACCGGTTTAGCGCAGAAAGGCAAAAAGACGGTCGTTATCGACTTTGATATCGGTCTGCGTAATCTGGATTTGATCATGGGTTGTGAACGCCGCGTGGTTTATGACTTCGTCAACGTTATCCAGGGCGATGCCACGCTGAACCAGGCGCTGATTCGCGACAAACGCACTGAGCAACTCTACATTCTGCCCGCCTCGCAGACCCGTGATAAAGATGCGCTGACTCGCGAAGGTGTTGAAAAAGTTCTGAACGACTTAGCCGCTATGGAATTCGATTTCATCGTCTGCGATTCACCGGCAGGGATTGAAACCGGTGCACTGATGGCGCTCTATTTTGCTGATGAAGCCATTATCACTACGAACCCGGAAGTCTCATCTGTGCGTGACTCCGACCGTATCCTCGGTATTATTTCGTCTAAATCGCGTCGTGCGGAAAACAGTCAGGATCCGGTGAAGGAGCATCTGCTGCTGACCCGCTATAACCCTGGCCGGGTTAACCGTGGCGATATGCTGAGCATGGAAGATGTGCTGGAGATTCTGCGCATTCCTCTGGTTGGCGTGATTCCTGAAGATCAATCGGTGTTACGTGCCTCTAACCAGGGTGAACCGGTGATTCTTGACGGCGAATCTGATGCTGGCAAAGCCTATGCCGATACCGTTGAACGGTTGCTCGGTGAAGTACGCCCCTTCCGCTTTATCGAAGAAGAGAAGAAGGGTTTCCTGAAACGCCTGTTCGGGGGATAAACCATGGCATTACTTGATTTCTTTTTATCCCGGAAGAAGAACACTGCCAACATAGCCAAGGAAAGGCTGCAGATTATCGTGGCAGAACGGAGAAGGGGCGACAGTGAGCCCCATTATCTTCCGCAACTTAAGCGCGACATTCTGGAAGTGATTTGCAGATATGTGAAGATCGATCCAGAAATGGTGACTGTGCAGCTCGATCAGAAAGGTGACGATATCTCGATTCTGGAGCTGAACGTAACGTTGCCGGAAACGGATGAAGTGACTAAATGACGCTGACGGTTTCCTGAATTTCCCCTGCGCTCTGGCAGGGGAAATTTTTACCGTTAACAACCCGCCAGAATCTCCTCAATGCCGGGTTTCAGCAGTTCGCCCCGCCATCCGGTCAGTAACTCCGGTTTACGCCCCTGTGGCTTAAGACCCCAGTGCTGGCTTAATACCTGATTAATCTGACGTCGTGACGCCAGTAATTCCTGACTGAACCCACTCTGCTCGCTGACCTGCTGCACCAGGGCTTTCATCGCCTTAAACACCTGCTTGTAATCAGGATGGTCGATCAGATTGCCCAGCGGAGCCGGCAGTTCACTTTCATCCAGCGCCTCTGCTTCGGCCACCAGCGCCACCAGCGTTTTACCGTGGAAACGGATTTCATGACCTGACAGCCCCAGATGATCCAGCTCACCCAGTGAACCTGGCATAAAGCGCGCGACTTTCCACAGGTGCTCTTCGCGCACAACAAAGTTAACCGCCATATCCTTTTCACGCGCCAGTTTCAGACGCCAGGCCGCCAGTCGCTGCAACGCGGCCAGTTGACGCGGACGCAATTGCCAGGCATTGGTGATATCCCGCCAGGCTTCATCCGGCGAAAGGCTATCCAGACGACGCTGACAAAGATTGTCGCACTCACTGAGCGCCGCCGCCATGTTGCCGGCCTCTTCAGTGTTGATCATCAGCTGGCGCGCAATCGGCAGCAGATAGTGAACGTCTGCCGCCGCATATTCGCACTGACGCTGGGTCAGAGGGCGTGCCAGCCAGTCGGTGCGTGATTCACTTTTATCGAGTTCGACCTGCGTGAAATGCGCCACCATTGAGGCAAAGCCCCAGGAGAGCGGCTGGCCGGAGAAGGCCGCCAGAATCTGTGTATCGATCATCGGTGTCGGCAGCACGCCGAAACGGTGCAGGAAGACTTCCAGATCTTCACCTCCGGCATGGAGGAATTTGGTGACACGGGTGTCGGTAAGCAACGCAATAAAGGGTGACCAGTCACGGATATTCAGTGGGTCAATCAGCACCAATTGGTGATCGTCGAACAGCTGGATCAGGCCAAGCTGAGGATAGTAAGTACGGGTACGGACAAATTCGGTATCCAGTGCCACCGCCGCCTGCTGGCGCGCTTTCTGACACACGTCTGCCAGTTGATCATCCTGGTCGATAAGGGAATAGTTCACGTCTGATTTCCACCGCAGCTAACAACGCGCGGCGCTCCATGTTAAAAACAATAAAAACGCCGGACATGCCGGCGTTCAACCTCAATTTTGCCCGGATTCAGCTCGCGCCGGGTTTTACCTCGTCACGCAACTCGCGCCGCAGAATCTTGCCGACGTTGGTTTTGGGCAAATCATCACGAAACTCAATGATCTTCGGCACCTTGTAGCCGGTCAACTGACGGCGGCAGTGATCGAGCACGTCTTCTTTAGTCAGTGACGCGTCTTTTTTCACGATACAGACTTTTACGGCTTCGCCAGAAAGATCGCTCGGCACACCAATTGCCGCCGCTTCACGCACTTTAGGATGCTGCATCAGCACATCTTCGATTTCATTCGGATAGACATTAAAACCGGAGACCAGAATCATATCTTTTTTGCGGTCAACGATGCGGATAAAGCCTTCCTGATCAACGGTAACAATATCACCGCTGTGGAGCCAGCCATTTTTCAGCACTTCCGCTGTCGCTTCCGGATGCTGCCAGTAGCCCAGCATCACCTGGGGACCTTTGATGCAGAGCTCACCCGGCTCACCTGGCGGCACTTCGTTGCCATCGTCATCCAGAATCCGCACGTCTGTCGAGGGCACCGGCAGGCCGATACTGCCGGTATGACAGCTGATGTCATACGGATTGACTGACACCAGCGGCGAACATTCGGTCAGGCCATAGCCTTCCAGCAGATAGTGTCCGGTTAGCTTTTCCCAGCGTTCCGCCACCACTTTCTGCACAGCCATCCCGCCACCGGCCGAAAGACGCAGCGTTGAGAAATCGAGCTTATTGAACTGCTCATCGTTGAGCAGCGCATTGAA
Source organism: Pantoea sp. MT58 (assembly GCF_014495885.1). Lineage (NCBI taxonomy): Bacteria > Pseudomonadati > Pseudomonadota > Gammaproteobacteria > Enterobacterales > Erwiniaceae > Pantoea > Pantoea sp. MT58. Next base: position 1,867,680 of record NZ_CP061083.1, on the reverse strand, counting down.
CAGCGTGTTCACGCCAGTGATCGCGGTAAACGGAAATTTACCCAGCTCCTTAACGAAGCCAGAAATATCACGCGGATTCGTGATCAGCAGATTCTGACCGCCCAGCTCCAGGAAAAGCAGGCCATTCACTGTTAAAGCGAAAATGTGATAAAGCGGCAGCGCAGTGACGACAAACTCTTTACCGTCGCGCAGCACTTTACCGTAAGTCGCGCGGGTCTGCTCCAGGTTCGCCTGCATGTTGCGATGGGTCAGCATTGCCCCTTTGGCTACGCCGGTCGTGCCGCCGGTGTACTGCAGGAAAGCGAGATCGTCATTTGAGACGGTCGGACGCTGATAATTGAGTGTGGCACCCACGTCCAGAACATGACGAAAGGAGATGGCGCCAGGCAGATGATATTTAGGCACCAGCTTCTTCACATACTTGACGATAAAGTTAACCAGCGTCGCTTTTATGGGTGCCAGCTGATCGCCCATCCGCGTCAGAATGACATGACGCACCGCGGTTTCCGCCACCACTTTTTCCAGCGTGTGGGCAAAATTCGAGACGATGACGATGGCGCTGGCACCGCTGTCATTGAGCTGATGCCTGAGTTCACGTGGCGTATAGAGCGGGTTAACGTTGACCACCACCATGCCAGCGCGCAGCACACCAATCAGGGCCACCGGATACTGCAATAAGTTAGGCATCATCAGGGCCACGCGGTCACCCGCTTTCAGGCCCAGTTGCTGCTGGAGATAGGCGGCAAACGCGCGGCTCTTCTCCTCCAGCTGACGGTAACTCATCTTCTGACCCATGTTTATAAACGCGGGTTGATCAGCGTAGCGTTTTACGGCCTGCTCAAACAGATCCACCAGCGAGGTGTAACGATCTGCACTTATTTCGGCAGGCACATCTGCCGGGTAGCGTTTCAGCCAAACCTTATTCAAGGATTCACCCCGATAATTATGTTGTATTTCCATCGCTGCCTCAGCCAATCTGTTTTTTTAACAATATTTTAACTGATTGTACCAGTTTGCCTGGTTTGGCATGTTGAGGTTGCGAAGTGCATCACTAAATTTCGTGCAGCGAAAACAGGCAAATAAAAAGCCCGGCAGCGAGCACCGCAACCGGGCTGGATATCACCTTTTTCACCGTTACTCGGTCAGTATGGTTTGCACCTCAGTCGGCCCACTGTTAACCATACCCCAGTAAGGATTTGGGCCCCAGTAGCCGCCGCGATGACGAGTCGGACCATACCAGATCCAGGGATCCATTGGCTGAGGCGGTGCTGTTACCTGTTGCGCGAGACGCCAGCGCTGGTAACCTCGTACATCGATAACGGCAAATTTATAATCTGCCTCACCAATTTTGCCCTGCTCCGTTCCCTTCAGGGTACCCAGCACAGTGACATACTGGTTTCTGACATCCACTGGATCAACGAAGCCGTGGATATCGGCATAAATCCGCCCCACCGACGCCGCCCCCAGACGCGGTCTGGCGCTATCGTCCAGCGGCTGTGCAGCAATCTCAAGCCGGGTTTTGCCGTTCAGATTAGTGACATTCACGACCTTGCCGCCAAAGCGAGATTCCTGCCCGACGAAGATCGAAGGATCGCTCATGACCCGCAACAAATCCTGCTGCGGCTGAGGCGAGCTGCCCTGCAGTGTGTCGGGAATCGAGACACAACCGGTTAACGCCAGCACACAGGTCAGCAGCAGACCTGAAAGCCCTTTACCACACATTGACGACATAGACGTTCTCCCGTTAGGTAAAGACTTAGACTGGACGCATAACAATAAGTTGCGTGCATTTTACCGGCCAGGTAATTTTTTCCAGGCGACTTCATTACGCAGATAAGTGGGCTCCGCCGTCTCCGGCAGCAGCGTATTCCCCTGCGCCAGAGCAAGTATCGCCAGCGGCAGCATATCCTGAGCGGCAGGCAGCGTGACCTCACTGGCAATCAGCGTCAGTTCATGTCCCTGCTGCAGGCCAGGATAAGCCTGCCAGCCGGTGCCAGCGGTCATCCATTCACCAGAGAGCGACTGCATGCGTGCCAGTGCCGCTTCCGGCGACAACACACTTTCGCTGGCTTCGCCCTGCCAGGCACCGTGCTCATCACGCTGATATTCGGCCCAATAGACTTCGCCCATCCGCGCGTCAATCGCCGTTAATACCCGGGTTGCCCCGTGAAGGCGCCATGCGCCTTCCGCCAGCGTCGCGAGGGTAGAAACCGCGATCATCGGCAGTGCTGCGCCCAGTGCAAGGCCCTGCGCAATGCCAATGCCAATGCGTACGCCAGTAAAACTGCCCGGGCCGCGACCAAAGGCGAGCGCGTCCAGTTCGGTCAGTTCCAGCTGCTGTGCCAGCAGGAGCTCTTCGACCAGCGGTAAAATACGCTGGGTATGATCACGCGGGGCGATCTCGAATCGGGCATCAATCTGTTGCTGATTCAGCAAGGCAGCTGAACAGGCTTCTGTCGCCGTATCCAGCGCTAAAATTCGGGCTGACATGACCACCTCAGAAGAAAGAAAACGGCGCGCATATTAGCATAAAATTATGCGTCTGGTTCGGGTTGCTGACGGATAAAGGCGATGGCGCGGTCAATGTCCCGGGTGCGCGGCGTAGGTGGCAGGCTGTTGAGAAATAACGCGCCATAAGGACGCGATACCAGCCGCTGATCGCAAATCACCAGCACACCCCGATCATCCGTATCACGGATCAACCGCCCCACCCCCTGCTTCAGCGTGATCACGGCATCCGGTAGCTGCACATCCGTGAAGGGATCGCCGCCACGAATCCGGCAATCTTCCATTCTGGCTTTTAACAGGGGATCTTCCGGCGAGGTGAACGGCAGTTTATCAATAATGACCAGCGACAGCGCATCACCCCTCACATCAACCCCTTCCCAGAAACTGCTGGTCGCCACCAGCAGGGCGTTGCCTTTGTCGATGAACTGTTTCAGTAACTGACCTTTGCTGGTTTCACCCTGTACCAGCACAGGCAGGGTCATTGAGGCGCGAAATTCTGCCGCCAGTTCACGCATCATCAGGTGCGATGTGCAGAGGAAGAAACAGCGGCCTTTGTTGGCATCGATCAGCGGTTTCATCATCGCGGCCAGCTGGCGGGCGCCGCCGGGACGGTTAGGCTCAGGCAGATTGCGCGGCACGCAGAGCAGTGCCTGCTTCGCAAAGTCAAACGGGCTATTCAGAATCAGGCTCTTTGCCGCATTCACACCCAGTCGTTCGGCGAAATGGGCCATTTTTTCATCCACCGCCAGGGTGGCCGAGGTGAAGATCCACGCCGCTTTACGGTTGTCCATCACCTCCCGGAAGCGTTCAGCGACCGAGAGCGGCGTCAGCGCCAGAATAAAATGACGCGACGTACATTCATACCAGTAGCTGTAGCCCGGCTCGTTAATCGCCCGTAACCGTTTTAAGCGGGTACGGTAAAGCGCGGCGCGCTCAAAGGCGGCATCCAGCAGAGCTGAACGACCCAGCGAGAGTTTGATAACGTCGTAACAGAGCTCCAGCGCATCGTCCAGCAGGGTGAACATGCGCAGTATCTGGTTATCGCTCAGCAGTTCGCGCAAATTACCGCGATAACCCGGATCGCCTAATGACAGGCGGAAATCCTGTGCGCATTGCGCCAGTCGATCAGCTGATTTCTGCAGTTGCTGGGCATCACGCACTTCCGTGCGGTAGGCGGTAATAATATCTTTAGCCAGATCGAGTAACTGGCGGCTGGAGAGTTGCTGACCAAAATACTGGCTGGCGATATCGGGCAACTGATGGGCTTCATCGAAGATCATCACATCAGCCTCGGGAATCAATTCGCCAAAGCCCCCCTCTTTTACCACCAGGTCGGCAAGAAACAAATGGTGGTTAACGACCACCACATCAGCGTCCATGGCGCGCTTACGTGCCATGACCACAAAACACTCTTTATAGCGCGGACAATCCGTGCCCAGGCAGTTGTCGTTGGTGCTGGTCACCAGCGGCCAGATCGGGCTATCTTCGGTCACACCCGCACAGCTGCTGATGTCGCCATCTTTTGTCTGTGATGACCAACTGCGCAGCGTCACCAGATCGGTTAGCGCCTGCACGGTGAGCTCACCACCGGCCATCGACTGCTGTTCCATGCGTTCCAGGCAGAGATAGTTAGATCGCCCTTTCAGCAAGGCCGTTTTCCCTTTGAACTTCAGTGCCTTAATCATGGTGGGCAGATCGCGGCCATAAAGCTGATCCTGCAGCGCTTTTGAGCCGGTGGAGACAATGACTTTTTTTCCGGCCCGCAAGGCGGGTGCCAGGTAAGCATAGGTTTTGCCGGTGCCGGTGCCGGCTTCAACCACCAGTTCACCCTGCTGTTTTACGGCTTCAGATACCGCCTGCGCCATCTCACGTTGTGCTTCACGCGGTTTAAAACCTGCGATCGCCAACGCCAGTGCGCCATCCACTGCAAAATCGTCTGCCACATACCCTCTCTAAGAACGGCAAAAACACTGTAATTATGTCAGTATTGGATAAACAAATCAAAATCGATAAATATCAACAGGTTGAGGTTTTAGCCGTTTCAGGTGCGGCGGTACGTGACCCGAAAGTACGATAAGAAAACCTGAAATTTTACCGCTTCATTAAATACCCTGCTGAATAAGCTAATTAATAACAGGGACATTATTCCATTCGCTTTTTAATCTGTAAGGCGATAAACCGCCGTGCATCCGCGCAGGAATCGCTAAAGGTTTTCATCGATGCGAATGTCAGTGAGACTAATGACTGAAGGATTTTATCCGGGCAGTTTATCTGAACAACCCGAGCGGTCAGAGGTCATCACCAGGGTGTTGTTTAGCCAGATTCCAGCAACCCGGGTAAAGCTGAAAAGGCGCGGAGAGAAGTGAGTCAATGAGACCGGTGTAGAAACCGCAAAACTGCGCGACTGACGGTTTTGCGGCGTGAGTCAGAATTCAGAAGAAATAGAGGTCGTCAGACAACCGTTTCAAACGCCTAAACATCCTTTTCTAAGGGATCGTTTTCCTCATCCTCTTCTTCATCTTCCGGATAGATCTCAGCATCATCTGGCAGCGGTTCATCGTAATCAGGACGTTCAGACATAATTACCTCCGGTGATAAATAGCAAGGCTGCTATTTCAACTGATCATAGTTAACACTCACTGGAGGCCGCACACTTTCCACCTGAAATGTGAACCAAACGTGAATTCACTGTAATGGACTGAAAACAGCCCAACCGCACCTTGCTAATGATGCAGGTACAGTGCACCCGCCAGCATGATGATGAACAGCACGGCAAAGGTAACAAATCCCTGCTTACTGCCTTTGGATAACCCCACAAATGCCGCGATAACAATAAACAGCAGCGTCAGAGCGCCAGCCATTACCCAAAAAAGATACTGCGTATTCGCCATGCTTTAATCCTCAACCTGTGGCGCAATCTCATGACTGATTTATAACATTTTTAAGCCGCCAGTTCCCCTAATTCCGTGTTTCTTATCCCCTGTCAGCGCTAACAGCAGGCGCGATTAAGGACACTTCATTGTCAGCGCAGTTAGCGCCACAGTGTGATGCAGTTATCAAATGCAAATGAACACATCAGGTAATCAAAAGGCAGGATTATAATGATTAAATCAGCTTACTGTTGGGATGTGGCACCCGTAGGCTGATGTGCTGAGACTGGCTTAACATTGCCCTTCAGGTGATGTTTCGCAGATGGCTAAACCCGACTGCCTGTTTCAGGCGGAGGTACATCATGAATTATGTCCGCATCGGATCTCTGGCTGGCGTACTGCTGCTCTGCGGCTGCCAGGCACCTACCCCTGATCAGGCTCGTCTGCAGCAACCCGTTTTCCAGGGCCAAAGCGCCCGCACCGTCCCTCAGCTCAGCGACTGTATTTATCGCGGCTGGTCCACCACCAGCGTCATTGCACGGGATAACACCACCCACACCCAGCCGAACGGCAGTGAGATCAGCGTCTTTACCTGGGAAGATTCTATTTTTGCGGATGTTTCGCCCCGCCGAAAAGGTGCTGATGTGAAATATTTCACCACCTTCCGGATGTCCCCGGAAGTGATGGCAGACAGACAGGCGATTGTTGAGCGCTGCCTGTAAAGCGTAAGAGGTGACAGCGATATCAGGAGTGTGCCAGGCTAATGCGCAATTAACCAGGGAGAAACCGATGAGTATTACCCGCATTGACCCGGAACATCGTATGTCCGAAGCCGTCATTCATAACGACACAATCTATTACACCAGTGTGCCCGAAAATCTGGATGCCGACGCAGAAGCACAGACCGCCAATGCGCTGGCGGTGATTGACGCCATTCTGACCCGGCTCGGTAGCGATAAAAGCAAAATTCTGGATGCGACGCTGTTCCTGGTAGATAAAGCCGACTTCCCCGCCATGAACCGCGCCTGGGATGCCTGGGTTTCGCCGGGCAATGCGCCGGTGCGCTGTACGGTTCAGGCCGGTCTGCTAAATCCAAAATACAAGATCGAAATTAAAATCATCGCTGCACGTTAAACCTGCCGGGCGTTATTCCTCTTCGTTTTCGTCATCTTCGTCTTCGAATAACGCCCGAATACGTTCGCCCTTGTGATTTTCGCGGATTTCCTGCGCCACCTGGGCGATTGCTTCACCGCTCGATAGTCCGCCTGCCATCAGCGCCTGAATACGTTCGACGGCCTGTTGTTGTTGCTCATGAGAGAGAGCCGGTAATCCAATAAACATTTTTTACTCCTGCGTTGGGTCAGACAGTATCCCACGTGGAACTAACAGGTGCCAGTGAGGAAAAAATATGTCAGTCTGACCGCCTCTTAGCTTTCTGATTTGTCTGCCCGATGATTGTTGAAACCCTCACGCTTGATTATACCCCCGATGCGCTGACTCAGCGTTTCGCCACCCTTGCCCATCTGCCCTGGGCGATGCTGCTCTCCTCCGCGCAGGCCAGCCACAGTGACAACCGTTTTGATCTTCTGACCGCCGATCCCCGCGCCACCCTGGTGACCCGCGGCGCAATCACGACGCTCAGCGACCCAACCGGTACAACCGAATCAACCGCCGATCCCCTGTTGCTGGTGCAGCAACAGTGTGATGCGCTGGGCGTCACACCTGCATCCAGCGAGACGCTGCCGTTTCAGGGCGGTGCGCTGGGGCTGTTTGGTTATGACCTGGGCCGCCGGTTTGAGTCCCTGCCGCAGCGGGCTGCAGCCGATCTCACTACGCCTGACATGGCCGCAGGAATCTATGACTGGGCATTGATTGCCGACCATCATCAGCAAACCCTGACGCTCGTGGCGTTGAGCAATGTTGAAGAACGTGCCGCCTGGCTGGCACAGTGGCCTGTACGCGAAACTGTACCCTTTTCGCTGACAAGCCGCTGGCGCTCTAATATGAGCTATGCCGAATACGCCGCGCGCTTTGCCGCCGTTCAGGCTTATATTCAGGCCGGTGACTGTTATCAGGTAAACCTGGCACAGCGTTTTCAGGCGGGTTATCAGGGTGATGAGTGGCAGGCATTCACTCTCCTCAATGCGGCTAACCGCGCACCCTTCAGCGCGTTTCTGCGGCTGCCTGACAGTGCAATTCTCAGCCTGTCGCCGGAACGCTTCCTGTCGCTGAATAACAAGCAGATTGAAACTCGCCCCATTAAAGGGACCCGACCACGCTGTGACGACCCGATTGCCGACGCACAACAGGCGGAGTCGTTGCGCCATGCGGAGAAAGATCGGGCTGAAAATCTGATGATTGTTGATTTGCTGCGCAACGATATTGGCCGTGTGGCGCGACCCGGTTCGGTTACGGTGCCAGAGCTGTTTGTGGTTGAACCCTTCCCCGCCGTGCATCACCTGGTGAGCACGGTGCGGGCGCAGCTACCTGACAGCCTGCAGGCCACTGATTTACTGCGCGCCTGTTTTCCTGGCGGCTCGATAACCGGTGCACCTAAGATTCGGGCAATGGATATTATTGATGAGCTGGAACCGCAGCGCCGCAATGCCTGGTGCGGCAGCATCGGCTATATCAGCCTGTGTGGCCGGATGGATACCAGCATCACGATTCGCACGCTAATCGCCGAAGGCCAGCAACTCTACTGCTCTGCCGGTGGCGGATTGGTGGCTGACAGCGATCCGGAAGCGGAGTATCAGGAAACGCTCGATAAAGTCAGCCGGATCTTACCGACACTTGAGCAGGCAGGAGGTTCAGTTGGCACTGACGATTGATGTTTTTCGCAGCCGTTTTTTATTGCAGCAACCCGCCCGCAGCACCCAGCGTCTCTCAGGACGTCATGCTGCGGTGCTGGTGCCTATTGTGGCCCGTCCTGAGCCGGGTTTGTTGCTGACGCAGCGTTCGCAGGCCCTGCGCAAGCACGCCGGACAGGTCGCCTTTCCCGGCGGGATGCAGGATGACACCGACGCCTCACTGATCAACACAGCACTCCGTGAAGCGCAGGAAGAGGTCGGCATCGATCCGCAGCAGGTCGAGATACTGGGTGCGCTGCCTGCCGTCACCAGCAGCACCGGCTTCCAGGTCACGCCCGTGCTGGGCATTATTCCGGCCGATTTACGACTTACTCTTAACCCGGATGAGGTCAGCAGTGCTTTTGAGATGCCGCTGGCCGAAGCTCTGCAGCTAAGCCGCTACAGCGCGCTGGAGGTGCATCAGGCCGGTGTACGCCATCCGGTCTGGCTCTCGCGCTACCAGGATTATCTGGTGTGGGGCATGACCGCCGGAATCATCCGTTCATTGAGCACCCAGATCGCCTTCTGAAACCTTTTTGCCTGTTTTTTCACAGATGCTCGCCAGCGACCTGCCGGGCTGCGCTATAATTTTTTCTATCGTTTTAGATAAGTTTATTTCATGCGAAAAAGCGCTCTTTTCCGGTGCATGACTATTACTATGGGCGCCATAAACTGCCCCGGCAGACTGAGAATAATTGTGAGGAGTGTCACCTGTGATTAGTGTTTTCGACATGTTCAAAGTGGGCATCGGCCCATCGAGTTCGCATACTGTCGGCCCGATGAAAGCGGGTAAGCAGTTTGTGGATTTGCTGTGCGAACAGGAAAAGCTTCAGGAGGTGACCCGAATCGCCGTAGATGTCTATGGTTCTCTGTCTCTGACCGGCAAAGGCCATCATACGGATATCGCGATCATCATGGGTCTGGCGGGTGAATCGCCCGATACCGTGGATATTGATGCGATACCCGCGTTTATTAAAGATGTCGAACAGCGTGAGCGGCTGCTGCTGGCGAAAGGCGCGCATGAAGTCGATTTTCCGCGCGAAGGCGGCATGGTGTTCCGCAGCGAGAACCTCTCGCTGCATGAAAATGGTCTGCGTCTGCTGGCGTTTGCAGGTGACCTGCTGATTCTGTCGAAGACCTATTACTCCGTTGGCGGCGGTTTCATCGTTGATGAAGAGCACTTTGGGCAGTCGGCACTGGATGAAGTGTCAGTGCCATGGCCGTTTCATTCCGCTAAAGATCTGCTGGCGCACTGCCATGAGACCGGCCTCTCCCTCTCTGGCCTGGTGATGAAAAATGAGCTGGCGCTGCACAGCCGCGATGAGATCTATGCCTATTTCACCGATATCTGGCAGACGATGCAGGCCTGTATCGATCGCGGTCTGAATACCGAAGGTGTGTTGCCCGGACCGCTGCGCGTGCCACGTCGTGCTGCCTCACTGCGTCGCCTCCTGACCTCCTCCACTAAGCACTCCAGTGACCCGATGATTGTTATCGACTGGATTAATATGTATGCACTGGCCGTCAACGAAGAGAACGCCGCAGGAGGTCGTGTCGTCACCGCACCAACAAACGGTGCCTGTGGCATCGTGCCGGCGGTGCTGGCTTATTACGATCACTTTATCGAGCCGGTAACCCCCGATATTTTTCTGCGCTATTTCCTTGCCTCCGGCGCCATTGGCGTACTGTACAAAATGAACGCATCTATTTCCGGTGCTGAAGTGGGTTGCCAGGGTGAAGTGGGTGTGGCCTGCTCCATGGCGGCGGCCGGTCTGGCCGAGTTGCTGGGCGGCAGTCCTGAGCAAGTCTGCGTGGCCGCTGAAATTGGCATGGAGCACAACCTGGGACTAACCTGTGACCCGGTTGCCGGTCAGGTTCAGGTGCCCTGCATTGAGCGCAATGCTATCGCCTCAGTTAAAGCCATTAACGCGGCGCGAATGGCACTGCGTCGTACCAGCGAACCTCGCGTCTCGCTGGATAAGGTTATTGAGACGATGTATGAAACGGGCAAAGATATGAACGCTAAATACCGCGAAACCTCACGCGGCGGTCTGGCAATTAAAGTGCAGTGTGATTGAACGAAACGTTTAAATGTTTAAATAACGTTCAACTGTAATAAAATCCGCATCCTGCGCTATCTCAGCGCAGGTTTTAACGGTAGAGTGTTTTCCGCGCAACCGTCCGGCTTTCGTCGCTTTCCAGACCCGCTTTTCTGCATTTCGGCCTCAATATTGATCTGGCCGTGCCGATACTAACCCCGTAATTTTTTGCTTTATTCTGGCTTTTTGGGAAGGTGGATACTGATGTTTATGGCCCAGCAATTTGTTGGACAATTCAGACGCAAGCGTTTGCTCATAGCATTCTCAATCGCCATCGTGGTCATGATATTGACGCTGGCCTTTCGCTATTTTGAAGAAAAGTCACGTATTGAACGTCAGGCAATGGATTTCGCCAATAAAGCGATTATGCGGTTTGACCGGATGTTTTCGCCGCTGGAAGTTTCCGCGAATAATACGCTGGGCCTCGTGGGTGTACCCTGCAACAATGTTCGTTTTCCACTCATCGAAAAAATCTCTTCTCTGCAGACGCTCCGGGCGATTCTGCTGGTGGATAACGATGTACTTTACTGCTCCAGTGTTTATGGACCCCGCGCGATTCCTTTTAGCCAGACCTGGCCCGACCTTGCCTATAATGGCGAGCGTATGACCCTCTCAACCGATGATTATCTTCTCAAAGGCTCACCGATTTTAATGTTGTGGACGCCAAAAAGCCCGGATAACCGCTCAGGCATTTTGCAGGTAATTAACATCGAAATGATGAGCAATTATCTGCTGGAGCCGCAGTTACCCTGGGTTGAACGCGCCGTGTTTAACGTTAACGGACAGAGCCTGGAGTATGGTAATCCGTTGATCGAGTCGACAGTCGCTGCAGACGATGAGGTGAGCTATGAACAAGGCTCGCTGCGCTATCCATTCACGCTTACACTCTATGGCCCCTCTCCTACCCGATCGGCGCTGGCAACGCTTCCCTCACAGCTGCCGCTGGCAGTGCTGCTGAGCCTGCTTATGGGCTATATCGTCTGGCTGGCAACCGCAAATCGCATGAGCCTGAGCTGGCAAATCAGTTATGGCATTACCGCCCGCGAGTTTATGGTTTATTGCCAGCCACTGATCAATAGCAAAAGTGGTCAGTGCGACGGTATTGAGATACTGATGCGCTGGCATAATGCCCGTCAGGGCTGGATTGCGCCGGATGTTTTTATTCCGCTGGCTGAGCGCCAGAATCTGATCAAGCCGCTGACGCGCTTTGTGCTGAATGAAGTGGTGAGTCAGCTACCGCTCTTGCCCACGGATCCCGGCTTCCATATCGCTATCAACGTGGCTGCCAGTCATTTCCGGGACGGCGCAATTATTGAAGATCTGCAAAAGCTGTGGTGGCCCGCCTCGCCAGTGCCGACACTGATGGTGGAGCTCACCGAGCGGGATGCACTCCCGGTGGTGGATCAATCGGTCATTACGCAGCTGCACGATATCGGCGTTCAGCTGGCGATTGATGACTTCGGCACCGGTCATAGTTCACTCTCCTATCTGAAAGACCTGCAGCCCGACGTGCTGAAAATAGACAAAATTTTCACAGCAGCTATCGGCACTGACGCCATCAACGCGACGGTAACGGATATGGTGATTTCGCTGGCCCAGCGCCTGAACATCAGTCTGGTTGCTGAGGGCGTGGAAACGGCTGTGCAGGCGGCTTATCTGCGCGAACGCGGCGTGGATCATCTGCAGGGTTACTATTTTGCCCGTCCGATGCCGCTGCAGGATTTTCCGGCGTGGCTGTTACTGCACCAGGCCGATACCCACAGATAAAAAAACAGCCGCGACGTTGAAGCAGCGGCTGTCGGGAAGATTTACCGCGGCCGGTTATGCCAGCCGCGCCTTAGCAACAACGTGAAGAATTAACCCTCTTCATCTTCGTCATGCGGTTTATCTTTGGTGACACGCACCAGATCGATGCGGTAGTCGGTCGCTTCGATGATCTGGAAATGCAGCGGAGTGATATCAATTACATCGCCAGGCAGCGGTAACTGCCCTTTCTGCTCAATCAGCAGACCGGCCAGCGAGGCGTGGTCCTCTGTCGGATCGACCAGCTCATGGAAATCGAGCAGTTGCTGCAGCGAATGCAGATCGGTCCCGCCCTTAACTAACCAGCCATCACCGTCCGCCACAATATCAGGCGTTTCATCTTCATCCGGGAATTCACCCGCGATCGCTTCCAGCACGTCCAGTGGCGTGATCAAACCCTGGACCACACCAAACTCGTTGGTGACGATAACGAAGCTACCTTTGGCACGGCGCAGCACGCCAAGCAGGTTAATCGGATCCAGCGTCTCCGGCACCACAATGGTCGGGCTATTGGCCGCAAAGGTTGCCACATCCACGCCATGCTCCAGCGCCACCAGCAGCTCTTTAGCGCGCACTACGCCGACAATTTCGTCCAGCTCACCCCGGCAGACCGGAAACAGACTGTGGGGGGTATCAAGCAGCTGACCGCGAATCTCATCCACCGGACGATTCGCATCAACCCAGGAGATTTCACCGCGCGGCGTCATGATGCTGCGAATTGAACGTGACGCCAGGGTCAGTACGCCATTAATCATGTAACGTTCTTCATCTTTAAACGCTTCCTGCGGCATCGCTTCCGCCAGCGCAGCCTCTTCGCTGCTGCTGGTGTTGCTGTTACTGGCCATCTGGGCACGATTGCGGCCTCCCATCAGGCGCAGAATCGCCTCTGCGGTACGTTCACGCATCGGACGGTTGGACTGATGGCGGATAAAGTTTCGACGCGCAATCTGGTTAAACATCTCAATCAGAATTGAGAAGCCGATTGCCGCATAGAGATAACCTTTAGGAATATGGAAGCCGAAGCCTTCTGCTACCAGTGACAGACCGATCATTAACAGGAAGCTCAGACAGAGCACCACCACGGTCGGATGCGCGTTAACGAAGTTAGTTAACGGCTTAGACGCCAGCAGCATCACACCCATCGCAATCACCACAGCCGTCATCATCACCGGCAGGTGGTTGACCATACCTACAGCCGTAATCACAGCATCCAGCGAGAAGACCGCATCCAGCACCACAATCTGCGTCACGACTGCCCAGAAACTGGCATATCCCCGATTACCTGATCCGTCGAGCTGCCGGTTCTCCAGCCTCTCGTGCAACTCCATCGTCGCCTTAAATAACAGGAACAGACCACCCGCCAGCAGAATTAAATCACGACCCGCAAAGCTGAAACCGCCTACGCTGAAAAGAGGTGTTGTCAGCGTCACCATCCAGGAAATCAGTGACAGCAGGCCCAGACGCATAATCAGTGCCAGCGACAGGCCAATCAAACGGGCCTTGTCACGCTGCTTTGGCGGCAGTTTGTCGGCCAGAATGGCAATAAACACCAGGTTATCGATGCCGAGTACGATTTCCAGCACGATGAGCGTCAGTAAACCCGCCCAGATTGAGGGGTCGAATAAAAATTCCATTATTTATGACTCCAGAACAGGGAACAGATTGAGCCGGTGCGTATCAGCGCAGTGAAACGTGACATCCGGATGGTCGGTAAAGCGGTGAAAACGCCGCGAGGCGAAGGGTGACGCGCCAGCAGGCGCAAAGAACAGGTTAAGCGACGTCGGTGACGATCCATAAAGGTGGGCTGAAGCCCGTTACTCCTGAGTATTAAACAGAACGTTAATGTATCAGGTCGGTGATTTGCGTCAAAAAATTTTCTTATTTTTACAATCTGCAGAGCGGATGATCGGGCGCATAAAAAGGGTGACTCGCCTCTTCACAGGGTGAATAGCTGACAGACATCACATAATTTATTTTTTCGATCACTAAAATAAATCGCGACTTTATCGCCTTAACGTCATTAACCCATGTTTTTTCGACGCTAAACCGATTAATCGAATCACCCGGTTAAAACAATAACCAAAGCATGACTCAATACAGTTCATTGACTCAGATGAGCATCTCTAGCGAACGGAGGTAGCACGTGACCATTGCGATTGTAATTGGTACACACGGCTGGGCAGCGGAACAACTGCTGAAAACAGCAGAAATGCTGTTGGGCGAGCAGGACAATGTCGGCTGGATAGATTTTGTCCCTGGTGAAAATGCAGAAACGCTGATTGAAAAATATAATGCACGACTGGCAGAACTGGATACCAGCAAAGGGGTCCTGTTTTTAGTCGATACCTGGGGTGGCAGCCCGTTTAATGCGGCCAGCCGTATCGTCGTCGATAAGCCCCAGTATGAGGTCATCGCCGGGGTCAATATCCCGATGCTGGTCGAAACCCTGATGGCGCGCGATGACGATCCCGGATTTGACGAACTGGTCGCCGTCGCGGTCGAAACTGGCCGTGAAGGGGTTAAAGCCCTGAAAGCCAAAGAAGAAGCACCGGCACCGGCTGCGGTAAAACCGGCCGCTGCAGCGCAACCGGCTAAACCGATGGCACCTGGCGATCACATGAAAATCGGACTGACGCGCATAGATGACCGTCTGATTCATGGACAGGTCGCGACACGCTGGACGAAAGAGACCAACGTTCAGCGCATTATCGTGGTCAGTGATGAAGTGGCCAACGACCACGTGCGTAAAACCCTGCTGACGCAGGTCGCCCCGCCCGGCGTGACAGCCCATGTGGTGGATGTCGATAAAATGGTGCGGGTGTGGAATAACCCGAAGTATGGTCAGGATCGCGTGATGCTGCTGTTTACCAATCCCACCGATGTTCTGCGCGTGGTGGAACAGGGTGTGGATATTAAAACGGTGAACATCGGCGGGATGGCATTCCGCCAGGGAAAAACCCAGGTGAATAATGCAATCTCGGTTGATGAAAAAGATATTGCCGCCTTCCGAAAACTCAACGAACGCAATATTGAACTGGAAGTGCGTAAAGTTTCCAGTGACCAGAAACTGAAAATGATGGATCTGATTGCGAAAGTTAACGCGTAACAGAAGCACTTCTGCGCCTGCGTTTCCGGGCTCGTCGTTATCCTGCTGAGGACAAGAAGTATGATGGAAATAACCTCGCTACAAATTATTTTAATTTTTATTGTCGCCTGCATTGCCGGTATGGGGTCGATTCTGGATGAGTTTCAGTTTCACCGACCGCTGGTGGCCTGTACTCTGATTGGTATCGTGCTGGGTGATATGAAAACCGGCATTATCATCGGGGGTACGCTGGAGATGATTGCACTGGGCTGGATGAACATCGGTGCCGCCGTGGCCCCTGATGCCGCCCTCGCCTCCATTATCTCGACCATCCTGGTGATCGCCGGCGGTCAGAGTGTGGGTGCCGGTATCGCGCTGGCCATTCCGCTGGCGGCGGCCGGACAGGTGCTGACCATTATCGTGCGTACCCTGACTGTGGCCTTCCAGCACGCAGCTGATAAAGCCGCCGAAAAAGGTAACCTCACGGCCATCTCCTGGATCCATGTCTCTGCCCTGTTGTTGCAGGCGATGCGTATCGCTATTCCGGCGCTGATTGTGGCGATTTCGGTCGGCACCAGTGCGGTTCACGCCCTGCTCAGTTCTATCCCTGAAGTCGTCACCAACGGTCTGAATATCGCGGGTGGCATGATTGTGGTCGTCGGTTACGCGATGGTCATCAACATGATGCGCGCAGGCTACCTGATGCCGTTCTTCTATCTCGGCTTCGTCACCGCGGCGTTTACCAACTTTAACCTGGTGGCGCTGGGCGTAATTGGCGTGGTCATGGCCGTGCTCTACATCCAGCTCAGCCCGAAATACAACCGTGTAGCAGGCGCACCCAATGGTGCAGCAACCGCAAACGATCTTGATAACGAACTCGATTAAGGAACAGGTGAGCACATGGTTGATATTACGAAAGTCGAAAAGAAACTGACAGCCGGAGATGTTCGCGCCGTCTTTATGCGCTCGAACCTGTTCCAGGGCTCATGGAACTTTGAACGTATGCAGGCGCTGGGCTTCTGCTTCTCTATGGTGCCGGTGATCCGCCGTCTCTATCCGGAGAACAACGATGAGCGTAAGCAGGCAATAAAGCGTCATCTGGAGTTCTTTAACACCCATCCTTATGTGGCCGCGCCGGTACTGGGCGTCACCATGGCGATGGAAGAGCAGCGTGCCAACGGCGCACCCATCGACGATGCGGCGATTAACGGCCTGAAAGTCGGCCTGATGGGACCGCTGGCCGGTGTCGGCGACCCGATCTTCTGGGGCACGGTACGTCCGGTGTTTGCCGCGCTGGGTGCCGGTATCGCAATGAGCGGCAGTCTGCTGGGGCCGTTGCTGTTCTTTGTGCTGTTTAACCTGGCGCGTCTGCTAACCCGCTACTACGGCGTGGCGTATGGCTATCGTAAAGGAATCGACATTGTCAGCGACATGGGCGGCGGTTTTCTGCAGAAGCTCACGGAGGGCGCCTCGATTCTGGGCCTGTTTGTCATGGGGGCGCTGGTCAACAAGTGGACGCACGTTAACATCCCGCTGGTCGTCTCGCGCATCACCGACTCCACCGGTAAAACCACCGTCACCACGGTTCAGTCGATCCTTGATCAACTGATGCCGGGCGTGGTGCCGCTGCTGCTGACCTTTGGCTGTATGTGGCTGTTGCGTCGTAAAGTGAACGCGCTGTGGATTATCGTCGGCTTCTTCGCCATCGGTATCTTTGGTTACTGGATCGGCCTGCTCGGTCTGTAATTTCACCCGGCCGGGAGCCTGCGCTCCCGGCTTTTAAGCGTGGTGAGCTGAGCCACAACCGGCTGAGCTCACCCTGTTTGAGGTAGATGTGATGTCTTTAACTGACGCGTTGATTGCGTGTTGTATCGCCGCCCTGATGGGGTTTGCCGTTTACCATGAGGCGATTCTGCCGCGTCGGCATGGCCCCACCCGCTTAAGGGTCACGCTGCGCAGGCAGCATAAACTCGACAGCCTGATTTTTATCGGTCTGCTGCTGATTTTGCTGTGGAACAACGTCAGTCATCACGGCCCGCAGCTCACCACCTCTCTGCTGATGATGCTGAGTTTTCTGGCGTTCTGGCTCTTCTGGCTGCGAAAACCTACGCTACTGATGAAGAATGATGGATTGTTTTACGCCGGTGTCTGGATCGATTACCGGCGGATTCAGGTGATGAATCTCTCTGAGGATGGCATTCTGGTGATTCAGCTTGAACAGCGTCGACTGCTGATAGCGGTGCAGCAACTCGACGATCTGGAGCGCATCTATAACACCCTGGTAGAAGCGCGTTAGTCGCGCTGCCACATCGTCAGGCTAAAGTCGGCATCGCAGCTGAACTGCTCGCTCTGCTTCAGCGTTTGCCAGACCTCCTCCCGCGCCCGCCAGGCGAATGGCGTCATCTGCAACAGGGTTGTCGCGGCTGCACTGGTTAATGCCATCGGGTAACGCAGCGCCTGCTGTGTCACCTGCGTGAATCCGGGGTACGCTTTCTGCTCCGGCACATGCAACTGCACTTCGCGGTAAATCAGCGCTTTAAACTGTTGCAGATGATGCGGGCCAGGTGTGACCGTCAATACCAGGCCACCCGGCTTCAGCACGCGTGCCAGTTCTGCTTCATTGCAGGGGGCGTAGATGCGTACCACCGCATCCAGGGCCTGATCGGCAAAGGGTAAGCGCTGGCTGGAGGCGACGCAGAAGCGCACCGCAGGATAGCGCTTTGCCGCCAGACGGATTGCCATTCGGGCAACATCCAGCCCATAAATCTGTGCCTCTCCGCCTGCCGCCTCAGCCAGTGCGGCGGTGTAGTAGCCTTCGCCACAGCCTATATCAAGAATTTTGCACGCCGGCTGGGTCAGTGCCGGGCTGAGCAGGCTGACCACCTGATCACGAAGCGGTTGGTAGTAGCCTGCCTCAAGAAACGTCCGCCGTGCCTGCATCATCTCTGCACTGTCACCTGGCTCCCGTGAGCGTTTGTGCTGAACGGGCAGCAAATTGACGTAGCCTTCTTTCGCCTGATCAAACTGATGGCGATTTTCACAGCACCAGCTGCGGTTTGTGAAGGTCAGAGGTGAGTGGCAAAGAGGGCAAATCAGGGACATAAGGTGCTCCGGCATCAGATAACGCGGCGCAGTGTAACCTTATCGTTTACGCATCGGAAGCATAAAGAAAGCCCCGGCTGAGAAGCCAGGGCTTTGAGATTCCGTGTCAGGGTGCGACGCACCGAGGCGGAGTCGAATCAGATAGCAGTTACGTTAACTGCTGCCGGGCCTTTCTGGCCGTCCTGAATTTCGAACTCAACGCTCTGGCCTTCAGCCAGGGTTTTGAAACCATTGCCCTGGATAGCAGAGAAGTGTACGAACACATCTTTGCTGCCGTCAGCAGGGGTGATAAAACCAAAACCTTTAGACTCGTTGAACCACTTAACCTGACCTTTAATCTTTGCCATTTTGCAAATTCCTTTAGATGTTTATTTAGCCCGAAGGCTGTCATACAGAAAAACCAGAGACATTACTGCATGAGGCACTAATTAAGGTTCGGCAAGGAAGCGGTATTCAACGTCAACGTCTTTACTCGTACTTCTTTACTGAAGATGCCATGCATAAACAGAACTGTACCTCGTTTAACTCAGGAATTGTTATCACATATCCTAAAAATAATGGCAAGCCATTTTTAGGGGCTCAGAGAGCCTGTGCACATAATTGCCAAAAGGCTCACATTGCCTGTCAGGTGGGTTTACGCATGTCTGCACGAATAAGGCCCCTGCCCGGCCAGCGCGGTGCCACGTTGCGGCTGCCAGTATGAATTCGATGGATACCATAAGAAATTAATATTTCACAAATATGGCAATTGCAGAATGATAAAGCGAAGCGGTAACGGTTGAAGATATCAGAAATCTGACGTCAATCCTGTACACCGCTGTTTATTTTTGTACAAACAACATTTTTTTGCACCAAAACCATGAGTAACACATTAGCCTTGCGTCAAATAAAAGCATCGAAGACAATTTTTCTTATTAATAATTTAACTTTCGATTTGAAAAATTGATATCAGATAAAAAAGTACTGGCTTTTATTTATCCATCAGGGTTTAGGATAATTCCTGGGCGTCATTATTCAGCCTTCGGCTTTCACCTATTCGCCAGGGCGTGAAGCCGTCGTTTCGCTCGTTTGCCCGCAGCAGCGCATCTGCCAGTTCTTTTGGTGGCGCATCCAGTGACTCATCGGCCAGTTCGTACACACCCCAGTGGATCGGCAGCGTTAACGGCCTGCCGGCTGCCTGCCACAGCGCCACCGCCTGATCGGGATTCATATGCTGGCTTGCCATGAACCATTCAGGTGCATAGGCGCCAATCGGCAAAGCGGCCAGGTTGAACGGCCCCAGTCTGCCCGGAATGTCCAGCAGGCTGTCGCTATAACCGCTGTCGCCCGAAAACCAGAAACGTACGGAGGCAGACCGCACAACCCAGCCGCACCAGAGCGAACGGTTTCGATCGCGTAGCGTTCTCATGCTCCAGTGACGTGCCGGAACGGCATCAAAACAGAGGCCATTGACCGCAGTCTGCTGCCACCAGTCGAGCTGATGCACCTGTTTCACGCCCCGCGCCCTGCACCACTTAGCCAGACCCAGCGGCACAATAAAGGTTGCCTGAGGGAAACGCCGGACAATAGCTTTAACGGTCGTCCGATCAAGATGATCGTAATGGTTATGAGAAATCAGCACCACATCCAGACGCGGCAGATCAGCGATACTGAGCGGCGCAGGTGTTTTTCGCTGTGGTCCGGCAAATGAGAACGGCGAAGCGCGTGAGCCGAGTGCAGGATCGATCAGGATATATTGCTCGTTCAGCCGCAACAGCACGGCAGCATGCCCCAGCCACCAGATGCGATCGTCACTGCCGCGGATGTCGGCTGGCTGCCACCATTGATCGGTGAACGCCGCATAGCCCTGCTGTGGAGGATGCGGCAGCCCCTGAGCCTTACGCTCTCTGCGCCAGCGCTGCAGATCGCCTGGCTGGCGCTGCTCCGGTTCTGGACTACAGAACCCCTCGGGCGTATGGTGCGCTTTACTGCTGTCATACCACGGATTTTTCCAGGCCATCCTGCCTCTCTGCTGTGATTAACGTTCCGGAATTAACCGGATAAAGTCCCGTTTCTCCGCATCTTCATCGGTTTTTTTGACCTCGGAGACGGGCTGCATCTCAATCAGACGGCGCAGCAACTGGTTCTGTTTCTTCTGCTCTTCCAGCAACGACGCCAGTAAGTGAATTTGCTCTCCGGCGCGAACGCTGGCCCGGTTAACAAAGAACCAGGCAATAAACGCCACAATTAAAATAATGACCATCAGGCCATAACTGACCAGCGGTCCCGGATTTGCGGCTAACTCATTCATAACTGCCTCATAAAACAAAGTGAAAACGCCAACCCCCTATTCTACCTTTAGCCATCACAAAAGATAATGGGGATCACGTCAATGCAGATTTTGCCGTTTCAGTTATCTCTGATCGATCCTGCCTGAAAACCGAGGCATGCTGATATCATCATAACCGGCAGCACCAGGTTGTGCGCTGAGTTATCTTTCACAAGGAGACATAATGAAACTGTTGATTCGCACGATAGGCTTGCTAGCGGTGATCTGGCTGGCGATGCTGTTTACCGGCTATGGCGTATTAACCGGCAGCACTAAAAATGCAGCCGGACTTGGCCTGCAATGCAGTTATCTGACCGCTCGCGGCGTGATCAGCGCGCAGTATCTGCACACTGACAGTGGTGTAGTGGGCGTAACGGATTGCCCGTTGCTGAAGAAAAGCGGAGAAGTGATCGATAACTAGTAGTATGGCGGGCCGGATGGCCCGCTGTTTTCAGAACGGGTAGTCGTGATAGCCCATCTCTGATGAAAGCGTGCGCGCCGCACGATGCAGCATGGCCACGTAATCCTGACGGGCATCTTCTGAAAAACGAATGGTGGGAAAAGAGATACTGAGTCCCGCAATCACCACGCCAAATCGGTCGAATACCGGCACGGCGAGGCAGCGCAATCCCTCTTCCTGTTCTTCATTATCCTCACCATAACCCTGCGCTCTGACCTGATCCAGCGTCGTAATCAACGCCTCCGCGCTTAACAGCGTATTGGCCGTGCTACGTTTAAACTCCACATCCCGTAGAATCTCCTCCACTTCGCTTCGGTCGCGCCAGGCCAGCAGCACTTTACCGATCGCAGTGGTATGCAGCGGATTACGACGACCAATGCGTGAATACATACGCAGGTTATAGAGCGAGTCGATTTTGTGGATGTAGACAATACTGTCCTCTTCCAGCGCGCCCAGATGAATCGTCTCTTTGGTCAGACGCGACAACTCACGCATCTGCACATCCGCGCTGCGGATTAAATCAACGTTCTGTAATGCTTTTGCACCCAGCTCAAACAGCTTCAGCGTCAGTGAGTACTTCTCGCTCTCGCCTTCCTGCGTGACATAGCCCAGCGACTTCATGGTCTGCAGAAAACGGTAGACGGTGCTTTTTGACATCATGACGCGCTGCGCGAGCTCAGTAATACCATGATCGCGCTCTTCGCCCAGCGCCTGCAAAATGCCAAACACTTTAAGAACAGAAGAGACCGAATCAGGCTGTTTATCATTTTCACCAATGGACATCGCGCACCTTATTAAACCTGTTTCAAAAAAAATGGAACGGATAGTCAGTATAGAGTGAGGCGCAGCATGGCAGCAATGCTTTAACCCATGCGTCATATTTTAAGACAGTTTTTTATCCGTTCGATCGCTGCATTTCAGCGTTAATTTCATTAGCATGATGATATTCACCCTCTTTAGTAATTAACTTATGACTCTTTCTCCTCCGCAGGATGGATTACCAGGCCGTCAGCGCTATATGGCTATTGCCACAATCGCTATCGGGCTGACCATGGCGGTGCTGGATGGCGCGATTGCCAACGTCGCCCTGCCGACCATTTCGCGTGAACTCAATGCAAGCCCGGCGCAGTCAATCTGGATAGTGAATGCCTATCAGATTGCGATTATCGTCTCGCTGCTGTCGCTCTCGTTTCTGGGCGATATGCTGGGCTATCGGCGCGTCTACCAGGCCGGCCTGGCGCTGTTTATTGCCACCTCGCTGTTCTGCGCCTTCTCGACCACGCTAACCATGCTGACCTTTGCCCGCGTGCTGCAGGGGTTAGGTGGCGCCGCGCTGATGAGTGTGAACACTGCGTTGATACGCATTATTTATCCCCAGCGCTATCTGGGACGCGGCATGGCAATTAACTCGCTGGTGGTGGCGGTGTCGACCGCGGCAGGCCCGACAGTAGCGGCTGCGATTCTGTCAGTGGCGAGCTGGAAATGGCTGTTTCTGATTAACGTCCCGCTGGGTGCTATTGCACTGTGGCTGGCGCTGCGCACACTGCCCGATAATCCGCAAAAAGCCACCGCACAGAAATTTGATGTGCCCAGCGCGATCATGAATGCCCTGTTCTTTGGTCTGATCATCTCCGCATTGAGCGGTTTTGCGCAGGGTCAGAGTCATCTGCTGGTGCTGTCGGAGGTCGTTGTTCTGTTGGTGACAGGCTGGTTCTTTATTCGTCGTCAGTTAAACATGGCGGTGCCGCTGCTGCCGGTTGATCTGTTGCGTATCCCCATTTTCAGCCTGTCGATGGGCACGTCGGTCTGCTCCTTCTGCGCGCAGATGCTGGCGATGGTCTCACTGCCCTTCTTCCTGCAAAACGTCCTGCAGCGTGATGAGGTGGCAACCGGTTTACTTCTGACGCCCTGGCCGCTGGCGACCATGGTGTTTGCGCCAATAGCCGGCCGGCTGATTGAGCGGGTGCATGCCGGGCTGCTGGGAGGAATCGGGCTGGCGATGTTCGCCCTGGGGCTGTTCCTGCTCGCCTGGCTGCCAGCAAACCCTGGCGATGGTGATATTATCTGGCGCATGATGCTGTGCGGTGCCGGTTTTGGGCTGTTCCAGTCACCTAACAACCACACAATTGTCACCTCTGCTCCACGTAACCGCAGCGGCGCTGCCAGCGGCATGCTGGGTACCGCGCGCCTGCTGGGTCAGAGTATGGGTGCTGCGCTGGTTGCGCTGATGTTTAATCTGTTTGATGAGCGTGGCACGCACGTTTCGCTGCTGCTGGCGGGCAGCTTTGCCGCCGTGGCGGCGCTGGTGAGCGTGTCGCGCATGACGCAGACCCGCGCCTGATGGCAGCGAAAAAGCGAACGCCTTACAGCATGTGAACCGATTCGCTGCAAGGCCGGGTCTGCACAGGGAACCCTGACAAATCAAAAAGACGACTGTCATCCAAGACGGTCGTCCTGCACGATTACGCACCTCATCCCTGATGTGCGCCCATAAACGGGCCAACGCTTTGCGTTGTTTAAAAACGCTCCCGGCGTTTTTGTACAGGCGTCGGGACGTTATCCTCCTCTCTCTGGGTTCCCTGCTCTTTGAGCTAAGATACTGGAGCTAAGATATTGCTGTCAGATTCAATCTGATGCTGATTTCTAAAACAGAAAAGGCGACCCGCGGGTCGCCTTATTTGCTCTGCTTAGTGCTACTTCAGATACTGACCGCTGCGCAGTGCTTCAATACGCTTATCTAACGGCGGATGCGACATAAACAGCTCACTGAATGATTTGCCTTTGCCGTTGATGCAGAACGCCATCATGCTGCTCGGCTCCTGCGGTTCATAGCTGGTTTTCAGACGCTGTAACGCCGCAATCATCTTCTCACGACCAACCAGCTTCGCTGAACCGGCATCGGCATGGAACTCACGGTGACGGGAGAACCACATGGTAATGATGCTGGCGAGAATACCAAACACCAGTTCCAGCACCATCGACACCGCAAAGTAGACCAGCGGATTGCCGTTGCTGCTCTCCTCACCATCACGGTTGCCGGACATAAAGCCTGCCGCGATCTGCGCCAGAATGCGTGAAACGAAAATCACAAAGGTGTTCACCACGCCCTGGATTAGCGTCATGGTGATCATGTCGCCATTAGCGATGTGCGACACTTCGTGTGCCAGTACCGCTTCCGCTTCATCACGGCTCATGTTTTGCAGCAGACCGGTTGAGACAGCAACCAGTGAGGCGTTACGTCGTGCGCCGGTCGCAAAGGCGTTGATGTCAGGTGCGTGATAGATTGCGACCTGTGGCATCGCAATGCCCGCCTGCTGGGCCTGACGGCCAATAGTATCCACCAGCCAGTGCTCGGTTTCGTTGCGTGGCTGTTCAATCACTTCACCGCCAACCGATCGCAGCGCCATCCACTTCGACATCAGCAGTGAAACAAACGCACCGCCGAAGCCAAACAGGCCTGCCATGATCATCAGGCCCTGAACACTGCTTGACTGGATCCCTGTCAGGCTGAGAATCAGCCCGAATACCAACATCACAGCCAGGTTGGTCATCAGGAAAAGAGCAATACGCATCATTTTTGTTAATCTTCCTCAGTAGTTCACGCGCCTATACGCGGATCCATATCCTATGGGCATTGGGCTGCTTTTCAAGCAACCTTAACGTTTAAGTGCCTAAAAAGACATAACTTTACATTCTGACACGCCTGATGAGCAACCCAGCCTGCAGGCGGCTTCTCGCGCGCTAATCATTGGTTAATGGAAACTTTTACGGACGCAAAAAAAAAGCACCGCTTAGCGGT
The DNA here is from genome assembly GCF_014495885.1 of Pantoea sp. MT58. Taxonomy (NCBI): domain Bacteria; kingdom Pseudomonadati; phylum Pseudomonadota; class Gammaproteobacteria; order Enterobacterales; family Erwiniaceae; genus Pantoea; species Pantoea sp. MT58. Next base: position 1,842,797 of record NZ_CP061083.1, on the reverse strand, counting down.
GCTTTTTCTGGCAACAGCGGCTTATTTCGCCGCGGGTGCGTCTGGCTGGGATTTCTCAAGCTGGGCAAGATCATTTGCGATCTTCACCGTCTCGTCGAGATACGGATCCGGCTCTTTATAATCTTTCGGCAGCTCATCCAGGTTTTTCAGCGGTTTTTTGCCTTCTGCCTGATAGCGCGCGTTGATGCGCTCCAGTCGTGAGGCATCATCTTCGTGGTTCTCTTTCTCGCGCTGAGCAAGATTAAGTGACACGATATTGCGCTTATCTTTCAGGGCATTGTAACGGGCAATGTCCTTCATGATGTACTGGAACTCGCGATCCTGTGCGATGCGATCAGCATGCTGCTTCGTCAGCTGCGCAACCAGCGGTTTAACATCACCGGTTTTGGTGTAGGTTGCCGCTTTGATGCTGTCCCACGGCAGTGCGTTATCCTCAAATTTCTCACCGGTTTCAGCCGCTTCTACGCCGGTTGGCATCAGCAGATCCGGCGTGACGCCTTTGCGCTGTGTACTGCCGCCGTTAATGCGATAGAACTTCTGGATGGTATAAGAAACGGAGCCTAACGCTGGCCACTCCGGACGCAGCATCTGATCATAGATGCGGTTCAGAGAGCGATACTGCTGAACGGTGCCTTTACCAAAGGTTGGCTCGCCAACAATCACTGCACGACCATAATCCTGCATCGCGGCAGCGAAGATCTCAGAGGCTGAGGCGCTGAAGCGATCGACCAGCACCACCAGCGGACCTTTATAGTAAACAACGCCGTCGTTATCGCTGTCTTCGCGCACCCGACCATTGTTGTCGCGAACCTGCACCACCGGACCACTCGGAATAAACAGGCCGGAAAGGGATACCGCTTCGGTCAGCGCGCCGCCGCCGTTGGTACGCAGGTCGATGACCACGCTGTCGACGTTCTGTTTCTGCAATTTCTGCAGCTGGACCTTCACGTCGTCGGTCAGACCGACATAGAAGCCAGGAATATCGAGCACGCCGACTTTCTGCTTGCCGACATTTTTAATGGTCAACTTCACCGCACGGTCTTCCAGACGGATTTTCTCACGCGTCAGCGTGACAGTACGGGTTTTCGTGCCCTTACCGGCTGGCAGAACTTCCAGGCGCACTTTGCTGCCTTTAGGCCCTTTGATTTTTGCAACAACATCATCAAGACGCCAGCCGATAACATCTTCCATTGGCTTGCCTGGCTGCCCGACACCCACAATGCGATCGCCAACGGTTATGGCTTTGCTTTTCGCTGCCGGACCGCCTGCCACCATTGAGTTGATCACGGTGTAGTCGTCATCCATCTGCAGAACCGCACCGATGCCTTCCAGAGAGAGGCTCATCTCCGTGTTGAACTGCTCGGTGTTACGCGGCGACAGATAGCTGGTGTGGGGATCGATTTCGCGGGCGAAAGCGTTCATCACCAGCTGGAAAACATCTTCACCGTTGCTCTGGGCCAGACGGCGGATCGCGAAGTTGTAACGCTTAGTCAGAACGTCGCGAATCTCATTGTCGTCTTTACCGGCCAGCTTCAGGCTCAGCTGGTCATATTTAACCTTGGCATCCCAGAGCGCGTTTAGTTCAGCCTCATTTTTCGGCCATGGCGCTTTGGCGCGGTCAATGTCGATAGTGTCATTGCCGCTGAAATTCATCGGACGCGCCAGCACCGTCAGCGCATACTGATAGCGCTCAAAACGGCGCTTCTGCGCCAGATTATAAATATCGTAAAAAAGATCCAGCTTGCCACTGCGGAGCTCATCGCCCACGGTGGTTTTTTTGCTGGCAAACTGCGCCACATCCGATGCCAGCAGCACATTGTGGCTGTAGTCGAGCATGTTCAGATAGCGATCAAAAATTTTCGCTGAAAAGTTCTGATCCAGATCGAACTGGCGATAGTGGGAACGGGTAAAGCGCGACGTGACGCGCTCACTGACAGTGGGATCCTGCGGGTCTTCGTGAAGCTGGGGAATCTGGTCGGCGCGCGTAATGTTCTCTGCGCCGAAGGATGGGCCTGCTAATAGCAGGCCCGCAATAAGTCCAACTTTAAAAAGGGTGTTCATGCCGGGGTTAGCCTCCGTTTCAGAACTGCAAGTGTTCTGCGCGCACAATCATTGCCATGCCGGAAGCGAGCTGGACCCGAACGCCGTCTTTTGATACTTCAAGAACGGTAGCGTCCATCGCACTTTTGCCTGCTTTAACTTTAATACTCTGGCCGGGTTGCAAAGTTGAGGTATCAGTGATGGGTCGGGCTTCCTGCTCCGGACGTGGGGCTGGCTTGCGATGCTGTGAAGCAGTCGCACGCGGTGCTGCAGTGGTCTGCGGACGCGGTTTACGCGCAGCGTCACCTTCTGCAGGCTTACGAGCCGCGGGCTTGCGTGGACGACGCGGTGCTGCGCCCTCTTCGCTTTCACCGGCTTCACGACGTGCAGCGCGCTGCTGGTCACGCTGCGCCTGGACGCGGGCTTTCGCTTCTTCCAGCTGCTTGCGTGCATGCTCTACGTGTTGCTCATCCAGCACGCCACAGGCGTTGCCGTCGAGATCGACACGGATAGCACCGGCTTTAATGCCGTACAGATAACGCCAGCTTGACGTATAAAGACGCAGCGCGGAACGCAGCTGTGTTTTGCTCAGACCCATTTCGCCCTGAACACGCTCGACCAGATCCTGAAAGATACCGATTTTGAGCGGACGCGCTTCACCTTCAGCGCTAAAGCAGTGCGGAAAGCGCTCCGCCAGAAAAGTGATGACTTCTTTACTGCTATTCAACTTAGGTTGATTTTCCATGAAATTTCCTGATTACAACGGGTTTGCCGACCAGCGCAGGCATGAACAGGCGACATTATAATGACAACATCGCTAAATGCCATGTGATCCAGTCGATTAGCTGCGCGTCAGCTGCAGATATTTTTCTAAGTCGCTGTTCGCAAGCACTTCACAAAGCCCATCAGTCAGTGTGACCAGCCCCGATTCGTCTTCGCTGTCAAAGCGATTGTATGTCACGCTGTCGATGTCCAGCACGCCAACCACCGTGCCATTCACTTTCAGAGGAATCACAATCTCAGCATTGCTGGCAGCGTCACAGGCAATGTGGCCCGGGAAGGCATGCACATCGTCAACGCGTTGCACTTTTTCTTCTGCCAGCGCCGTGCCACACACACCTTTACCGACCGGAATCCGCACACAGGCAATTTTGCCCTGGAAAGGACCCAGCACCAGCGTATCGGCTTCCGTCAGCAGGTAGAAACCCGCCCAGTTCACGCCATCGAGACGTTCATACAGCAGCGCGCTGAAGTTTCCCATCGCGGCGAGGAACGCCGTTTCTCCCGCCAGTAAGGCGCGCATATCGCGATTCAAATCGGCGTAAAAGGCAGTTTTGTTCATTATCCAACCGTTACCAATGACATCTGTACAGGAGATACAGACCGTTCGTTAAAAATAAGTTTTAAATATCCAGAGCCACAAGGTGAATCATAGCGTTAGTTGCTATACCCTTAGCATTCTGTGGATCGAAGCGTGATGCCCGAGACAGGCACACAGACAATGTCTTAATGACCGATATCTGTTACTTCTGAAGAGCGAAGATTGCATCACCCTATGAAAATTCACGCTATCAGCCAGACATTGCCTCACGCACGTTATCAGCGTTGCCCGCAATGCGATACCCTTTTTTCCTTACCGGATGTGAAATCGCATCAGTCGGCTTATTGCCCGCGCTGTAACGCCGAGATTCTCAGTGGTCGGGACTGGTCAATGACTCGCCTTATGGCGATGGCCGCCACCATGATGGTATTGATGCCCTTTGCATTCTCATTGCCGCTGGTGGATATCCGGCTGCTTGGCATGCGCATCAATGCCAGCGTGCTGGAAGGCGTGATCCAGATGACCCAGCAGGGTGATGTACTGACCGCCTCAATGGTGGCGTTCTGCACCATCGGCGCACCGGTGACGCTGGTGGCTGGCATCTGTTATCTCGGCATTGGTCATCAGCTTGGTATGAACCTGCGACCGGTGCTGCTGATGCTGGAGAAGCTGAAAGAGTGGGTCATGCTCGATATCTATCTGATCGGCATCGCCGTGGCGTCGATTAAAGTGCAGGACTATGCGTCGCTGGAGATCGGTTACGGGCTGGCAGCTTACATTGCCCTGACGGTACTGAGCGTGCTCACGATGATCCACCTGAATATTGAGCAGCTGTGGGAGCATTTCTACCCGCAAAGTCCCGGCAATATGGCCCGCAACGAGATGCAGGTCTGTCTGAACTGTCACAACACGGGCGTAGCCGATGAACGGGGCCGCTGCCCGCGCTGCCATACGCCGCTCGACTTCCGGCGCCGTCACAGCCTTCAGAAATCCTGGGCCGCACTGATCGCCTCGATTGTGCTGCTGATTCCTGCGAACCTGATGCCCATTTCCGTGGTTTATCTGAATGGTTCACGGCGTGAAGACACGATCTTTTCCGGCATCCTGGGGCTGGCTGAAGGCAACATTCCGGTGGCAGCAATTGTTTTTATCGCCAGTATTTTAGTGCCCTTTATCAAGGTGCTGGTGATGCTGACGCTGTTGCTCAGTATTCATTTTCGCTGTGAACAGGGGCTGAGAACCCGCATCCGGTTGCTACGCTTTGTCACCTGGGTTGGCCGCTGGTCAATGCTCGATCTGTTTGTCATTTCGTTAACCATGTCGCTGGTCAACCGTGATCAGCTGCTGGCTTTTACCATGGGACCGGCGGCGCTGTTTTTTGGCGCGGCCGTCATCCTGACCATTATGTCTGTTGAGTGGCTGGACAGCCGCCTGCTCTGGGATGCACATGCAACAGGAAACGCCGACTACACCGACTAACGCCACGCTGCGCAATAAGCGTAAAATTTCGCCTTTCTGGCTGCTGCCTATCATTGCGATGCTCATCGCAGGCTGGCTGCTCTGGGCTAACTATCAGGAGCGCGGCACCACCATCACCATCAATTTCCAGACGGCGGATGGTATCGTGCCGGGCCGCACACCGATCCGGTATCAGGGTGTGGAAGTGGGCACCGTGCAGGGCATTAATCTCAGCGACGATTATCGCCGCATTCAGATTAAAGCCAGCATCAAAAGCGATATGCGCGACGCGCTGCGTGAAGACACGCAGTTCTGGCTGGTGACGCCTAAAGCCTCACTGGCAGGTGTGTCGGGGCTGGATGCGCTGGTCGGCGGTAACTATATCGGGATGATGCCAGGCAAAGGTAAACCCAGCGAGGCGTTTACCGCGCTGGATACTCAGCCTAAATATCGCGTGAATACCGGCGAACTGATGATTCATCTGCATGCGCCGGATCTTGGCTCGCTCAATACCGGCTCGCTGGTCTATTACCGCAAAATTCCGGTTGGCCGTGTTTATGACTACAGCATTGATAATAAGGCTGATGGTGTGGCAATTGATGTACTGATTGACCGTCGCTTTATCAATCTGGTGAAGACCAACAGCCGCTTCTGGAACGTGTCGGGCGTCAATGCTGACGTCAGCCTGAGCGGCGCTAAAGTCCAGCTGGAGAGCCTGGCAGCGCTGGTGAATGGTGCAATTGCGTTTGACTCCCCTCAGGGTTCGGAAACCGCCAAAGCGGAGCAGAATTACCGGCTCTATCCCGATCTGGCACACAGTCAGCGTGGCGTTCAGATCACACTGGACCTGCCTGACGGAAAAAATCTTAAGGCAGACAGCACTCCGCTGATGTATCAGGGCCTGGAGGTCGGCACACTGACCAAACTGAACCTGCTGGATGGCGGCAAAGTCACCGGCGAGCTGACCATCGATCCTTCCGTGGTGGGTCTGATGCGCAGCGGCACCCGCATTGAGATGCACAGCCCGAAAATCAGCCTGACGGATACCAGCCTCAGCTCCCTGCTGACCGGCAACACGCTGGAACTGGTGCCTGGCGAAGGCGAGCCGCAACAGCACTTCACCGTGCTGCCATCCAGCGAGACCCTGCTGCAGAAACCTAACGTGCTGACGGTCAAACTCAGTGCACCGGAGAGTTATGGTATCGACCAGGGCCAGCCGCTGATGCTGCACGGTATGCAGATTGGCCAGGTGATATCACGTTCGCTGGATGAAAATGGCGTTAATTTCGTGGTGGCGGTTAATCCTGAAAATCGCGATCTGGTGCATGGCGACAGCAAATTTATCGTTAACAGCCGGCTTGATGTGAAGTTTGGCCTTGATGGCATGCAGGTGTTAGGCGCCAGCGCCCGTGAGTGGGTGGATGGCGGTATCCGGCTGGATCCGGGCAAAAAAGGTGAGCCGAAAAGTGCCTATCCGCTGTTCGCTGATGCTGAAAAAGCGGAAGAAGGCATCACGGGTGATGGCCCTTCTACAACGCTGACGCTGACCGCCAACAGTCTGCCCGACGTGCAGGCCGGTTCTGTCGTGCTTTATCGCAAGTATCAGGTGGGTGAAATTGTCAAAGTCACACCGCGCGCGGATGCCTTTGATATTGCGGTCCATATCCAGCCGGAATATCGCAAGCTACTGACCAGCGAGAGCGTGTTCTGGGCTGAGGGCGGCGCACGTGTGAGCCTTAACGGCAGCGGCCTGACGGTGCAGGCATCGCCGCTTAACCGTGCGCTGAAAGGCGCAATCAGCTTCGACAATATGAGTGGTGCGCAGTCGGCCAAAGGGGCAAAACGCGTGCTCTATCCGTCTGAGACGGCGGCACGCGCGGTGGGCAGTCAGATTACGCTGCACACCTACGACGCCAGTAAGCTCTCGGCCGGTATGCCGATTCGTTATCTGGGAATTAATGTCGGCCAGGTGGAGTCACTGTCGCTGAGCAAAGATAACAACCAGGTCGTAGCGAAAGCGGTGCTCTATCCGGAGTATGTGAATGATTTCGCCCGTCTCGGCAGCCGTTTCTCCGTGGTTTCACCAGAGATTTCCGCCACCGGAGTGAATCATCTGGAAACCCTGTTGCAGCCTTACGTTAACGTGGATCCAGGCAAAGGCGGTGCGGTGCGCACCTTCGAGCTGCAGGAGAGCACGATAACCGATTCACGTTACCTGAATGGCCTGAACATTTATGTTGATGCCACGGAGGCAGGCTCGCTGTCGCTGGGCACGCCGGTGCTGTTCCGCGGTGTCGAAGTGGGTACGGTGACCGGCACCTCGCTGGGTACGATGGCAGATCGCGTGCAGATCGCCCTGCGCATCAGTAAGAAGTACCAGCATCTGGTGCGTAATAACTCGGTGTTCTGGCAGGCGTCCGGTTACAACCTCGACTTCGGCCTGGTGGGCGGCGTGGTGAAAACCGGTACCTTCCAGCAGTTTATTCGGGGTGGCATTCAGTTTGCGACGCCGCCGACGGTGCCGCTGGCACCGCAGGCGAATCCGGATAAACACTTCCTGCTGCAGGATGAAGCGCCGAAAGAGTGGCGTAACTGGGGAACGGCGATTCCGTCTCCGCGCTAATTGAGTCTGAACGGGCCGCTTCTTTCAGACGGCTCGAAACGTAAAGCGATGGGAGTATACGCCTGTAGCAAAGCATCGCGGCCCAGGGATGGGCCGCGCTGAGCATGCCAGGGATGCCCGGCCCTCGCCGTCCCTGGCGCGGGACGCTTTCCTCTTCTGCCCGTGTTCCCTGCGCGTTGAGTTTATCCGTTGCGGCCAGATTCACCCTGATTTGGGTTTGTCAGCAGCCTCAAACGGGCAGCAAGGCTACCCGTTTCCTTTCCGCATGATACACTGCCGCCTTTGCCTTAACTGGAATGTGCCCGTGTCCGAAGCTTCTTCGTTTTTCCCCGCCGATTTTCTCTCGTTAATGCGTCAGAGCCTGCCCGATGAGGGGAGCTTCGCGCAATTTATTGCGTACAGTCAGCAACCCCTGCGCCGCAGTATTCGCGTCAATACCCTGAAGATAAGCGTGGCCGATTTCCTGAGCCAGACTGCAGGTTATGGCTGGCAGCTGACGCCCGTGCCGTGGTGCGAAGAGGGATTCTGGATCAGCCGGGAAGATGAGAGCCTGCCGCTGGGCAGCGTCGCTGAGCACCTCAGCGGCCTGTTCTACATTCAGGAAGCCAGCTCCATGCTGCCGGTAACCGCCCTGTTTGACACTCAGCCAGAGGTCAGCGCGGTGATGGATATGGCGGCGGCGCCGGGTTCTAAAACCACCCAGATCGCTGCGCGGATGGGCAATCAGGGCGTTATCCTGGCAAACGAATTCTCCTCCAGCCGGGTAAAAGTGCTGCACGCCAACATCAGCCGCTGCGGCGTCAGCAACAGTGCCTTAACGCACTTTGACGCGCGGGTATTTGGCCCAGCATTGCCGGAACAGTTCGACGCCATCCTGCTCGACGCGCCCTGCTCCGGCGAAGGGGTGATTCGCAAAGATGCTGACGCGCTGAAAAACTGGTCGCTGGCCAGCACAGAAGCGATCGCCGATACTCAGCGCGATCTGCTCGACAGCGCCTTTCACGCACTCAAAGCGGGCGGCACGCTGGTTTACTCGACCTGTACCCTGAACCAGATTGAGAATCAGCAGGTGATTGACTGGCTGTTGCAGCGCTACCCGGATGCAGTTGAGGTCGTGCCGCTGGAGGGGCTGTTTAGCGGTGCCGAAAAGGCCGCGACGCCAGAAGGTTATCTGCATGTCTTCCCGCAGATGTTCGACAGCGAAGGTTTCTTCGTGGCCCGTCTGCGTAAAACCGCATCGGTCGAGCCCCTTCCAGTGCCAGGTTATAAAGTCGGTAAGCTGCCCTTCTCTCACCTTAGCCGCAAACTGGAAAGTGAGATCGCGCAGGCCGCCGCGGCCGTCTCTATAAGATGGGATGACTCACTGGAGCTGTGGCAGCGTGATAAAGAGATCTGGCTATTCCCTAAAGCCGTCACCCCGCTGCTTGGCAAAGTGCGGTTTTCACGCATTGGCCTGAAGCTGGCAGAAACGTTTGCCAAAGGCTATCGCTGGCAACATGAAGCGGTGATTGCACTGGCGCAGCCCGATACGACGCAGACCTTTGAGCTAACGGCGGCAGAGGCGGAAGAGTGGTATCGCGGCCGGGATATCTATCCGGAAACCGCACCCGCAAACAACGAGATGATTGTGACGTATCAGCACCAGCCGCTGGGGCTGGCAAAGAAAGTCGGTACCCGCATCAAGAACAGCTACCCACGTGAACTGGTTCGCGACGGACGCCTGTTCCGGTAACTCATTTTAGTCGCAGCAGGGTCAGATGATTGCCAAACACTGCACCGGTATCGATATAGTGCAGATTGGCAATCGTCAGCGATTGTTTTAGTGGCGTGTGACCAAAGTAAAAGGCGTCCGCGCCACGGATGCCTGCCTGTTCACCTGACTCAATACCCTCCAGCCGCTGACGGCTCCAGACCACCTGTTGCCAGTCGAGTGGCTTATTGAGCGCGTATTCCTGAGCAGGATAATCCGCATGAGCAATGACAATAATGCGCTCGCCGAGTTGCAGATGAAGGATCAGCGGCAGCTCGCGGCAGCGGCGCAGCGCGTGACGTGCCGCGATCAGCGCCGCGCCACGCAGACGAAAAAACCAGTCTCCCCCATTCATCTGCCAGAGCGCCATCTCCTGGCCCTGCAACGCCGACAGCGCCATTTCCTCATGATTTCCCCGTACGCAGCGAAACCAGGGTTCCTGCAGCAGCGCCAGACAACCCAGACTGTCCGGCCCGCGATCGATAATGTCGCCAACCGAAATCAGTAAGTCCTGCTGCGGATCAAACTTATGCTGCTCCAGCAATAGATCCAGTTCGCGACGGCAACCATGCAGATCGCCAACGACCCAGATCCGCCGCCACTTCGCGCCATTCAGGACGTGGTAACACATCGCTGCCCCCGCCTCTCTGCTGAAAATATCCCCAAAGTATAGTCAGAGCTCAACCTGAACCGGCATGGGGAAAAGGAAAGCTGAGTGCAAAGGAAGCAGGCAGAGCGTGCAAGGCTGTCGGGGGAAGAGAAATAATGGTGGTCAAGAAGTGCGTCCCTTCCGGCGCTTATCTCCGGCACTCAGTTAAGGTGGTAGCTCTGTAAGGGACGTAATTTATGATAACGACATCAGAGACGACAGGCTATTCTGTCCGAAACATTTTCGTTGTCATTTGAGATCAACTGCGCAGTTTAGCCGGGTATTTTTGCAACTTCTCTGCCGGACGCACCGGACGGCGCACCAGTTCGCCGCTGCAGTTGGGACAAATATGCGCGAGATGCTCATCGCAGTCAGCGCAGAATGTGCATTCAAACGAGCAGATGCGAGCCGCCAGAGAGGATGGCGGAAGATCAACATCGCAGCGTTCACAGTTGGGGCGAAGTTCCAGCATAGAGTGACTCCTGAAGAAGTGTATCCGTCAGCATCGCGTTTACTGGCCCGGATGTCGAGCCAGTAAACGGACAGGTGTGCGCCAGATCCGGACATCCTGCTTAAACCGTACAGACAGCGGCGAGCGTCGCAATGCCATGCGGGCGCTATTTATGTTGCTGATTCTCAGGGATATCATCCGTCAAATTTTCTTCGACCCTCGTGTCTTCGTCACTTTCGCGTTCATCTTCCGGCTCCTGACCGCCCATTGACGCATGAATCACCTCCTCTTCCAGCGTTGGGATCAGCGCAGCACCCAATGGCGAGGTCGCCAGACTGTCAGGCATCACCACGTGCGGCAGCGGCACTTCGGTCGTCGGAAGCGGGCCAGGCGCTCGGACAAAGCTCAGTCCGCCGATCACCAGCGCGCAGAGCATAAAGAAGAGATAGAGCATATTGCTGCCGAGCGGCTCCATCAGCGCGCCCACCACCAGCGGCCCGATACTGGCGCCAATACCAAATGCCATCAGCAGACAGGCGGTTAACGAGACACGACGCTCGGGGGCAACCTGATCGTTGGCCAGCGCCACCTGCAACGGATAGAGCGCAAACTGCATCATGCTGGCAGCAAAGGCGATGCCGATCATCCAGTGGAAAGTCAGATGCGGCAGCACCACCAGTGGCACGCAGGCTACGGCAAACAGCATGGCGATGATGAATAACAGCCGCTGGCGATCGTAGCGGTCAGAAAGCCAGCTTAGCGGAAACTGCGACACCAGCCCGGCAAAAATCGTGAGACTCATAAAATAGCCAGTCTGGCTGGTAGTGAAGCCTTTACTGCTGCCATAAACCGGAGCCAGACCGTAGAACGCGCCAATGGCCATACCGGTCACCAGTGTGGTGCCGAGAAGTTTGGGGATCGCACGTATAAAGTAGCCCAGTTCCATTGGCGCAGGTGTCATCGGCCTGACGTGAGTGCGGGTCGTCAGGGCAATTGGTACCAGACAGAGTGCGAAACAGAGTGCCACAATCAGCAGGGTGCTGACGCCAAAGCCCGTTTGCAGGCTCAGTATCACCTGTCCGCCACTGAGTCCAAGATAGGTGGCGACCATGTATAAGCCGAAAATCATGCCGCGCTGGGATGATTCCGCCTGATCGTTAAGCCAGCTCTCCAGCACCATGTACTGACACATCATGCAGAGCCCGATAATCAGACGCAGAAAGACCCACAGCGGAATAAAGTCGGTGAGCCCGTGACCAACCACAGACGCGGTAATGATCCCGGCACAGGCCACGTAGGCGCGTATATGGCCGACGCGGGCTATCAGGTTGTGCCCCACTTTGCCGCCGATCACCAGTCCGATGTAGTTGGCCGCAATGATTGAGCCAATCAGCGCGCCGTTGACATGCTCGCTGGCCAGCCGTAATGAGACATAGGTGGTCAGCAAACCGGAACCGAGCAGCATCAGCAACGTGGTCGTGTAAAGCGGCAGAAACGTACTGAATATTTTTCCCATCATGACTCCCTGTCTGTGCTTTTCTGGCATCAGGCCAGAAAGCCCTAAAGATAGTCGATTTCGTCAGGTGAACACGGTTAGTTCAGGACGACGGTAGCGAAAAAAAAGCCCGCCAGCAATTGCTCACTGACGGGCCCTGATTCAGACGCTCGGGAAGCTGATGTTGCTGCCCGGTGCTTCACGGTTGAGATGGATGAAGTTCAGGTGTCGCTCATACTGATCCAGTATGTCGATGATCACCTGCTCTTTGCTGTAATCCATCAAGTCGTTGCCCTGACTGCCCTCCATCAGGAAGGTTTCCAGGCGGTAGTAGGTCGACTTACCGCTCCGGGCGCGATAGGTAAAGCCCGGGATCGAATATTGCTGCGGCCAGACCTGATAGACAAAGTCCTGCTCTTCGCCCAGATGAACGCGCAGATCCAGATAGCCAATCGGGTTAGCCTCATCAGCCTCAACGCTTTCCAGCGTGACGCGGCCATCACGCAACTCCAGCTCCTTCGCCACCTCCTGCATCGCCGGATAAATGGTCTTTTCCATCATCTGCTGGGTGTAGCGCGAGCCAGGATAGTTCATCAGACGCGACAGGCGTTTCTTCCAGGTCAGACGATCGGTGGCATGCGCCAGATAAGGCGCAGTGTCGCGCGTGGCGCTGGCCCGACGGTGGTCTTCAATCTTCAGAGATTTAAACAGCCCGGCCATCACAAAGAAGATAACAAAGCTGAACGGCAGCCCCATGATCACCGTGGTGTTCTGCAAGGCAGTGATACCGTTGGTCATCAGCATGCTCAGGGTCAGTACCCCAATCGCCACAGACCAGAAGATGCGCAGCCAGTTCGGTGCATCGCTATTGATGTCTTTCAGGCGTGAGGTGAAGTTACCCAGTACCAGCGAACCGGAATCCGCCGAGGTCACATAGAACAGCATACCGGTGATGGTGGCGATCGATGCGCTGAGTTTAAACGCCGGATATTGCGCCAGCAGGCTATAGAAGCCGCGTTCTGCATGATTCATCACTTCCTGCGCAAACTCGGTATTGCCATGAATGATCTGATACAGCGCGGCATTACCGAACACAGAGAGCCACAGCAGCGTAAAGGTGAACGGAATAATCAGCGTGCCCAGTACGAATTCACGGATGGTACGACCGCGTGAGATACGTGCCAGGAACAGGCCGACAAATGGCGACCAGGCCACCCACCACGCCCAGAAGAAGAGCGTCCAGCTGTTCATCCATTGGGTCGGGCGATCAAAGGCAAAGGTATTAAGCGTCATGCCCATAAAGCGGTTGATGTAATCGCCGACGTTCAGTACCAGCGCATTCAGCAGGAACTCGGTGTTGCCAAAGAACAACACAAACAGAATCAGCCCCAGAGCCATGATCACGTTGAGCTCAGAGAGAAAACGAATTCCTTTATCGACGCCTGATGTGACAGAGATTGTAGCGATCACGACGGAAAGGACTATCAGCGCAGCCTGTGCGGTCAGGCCTTCCGGAATATCAAACAGCACTTTCAGGCCGTAGTTCAGCTGTACGACCCCTATCCCTAATGTGGTGGCGATACCAAAAATGGTGCCGACCACGGCTGCGATATCCACCGTGTGACCAATCGGGCCATAGATGCGTTTACCAAAAATAGGATAGAGCGCCGAACGGATAGTCAGTGGCAGATTATAACGATAGCTGAAGTAGCCCAGTGCGATGCCCATCAGTGCATACATCGACCAGCCGGTCAGTCCGTAGTGGAACAGCGTCCAGACCATCGCCTGACGGGCCGCTTCAAGGGTCTGCCCTGCGCCCTCCGGTGGCTGCATGTACTGCGTCACCGGTTCAGCGACCGAGAAGAACATCAGGTCGATTCCGATCCCGGCAGCAAACAGCATGGCAGACCAGCTGAGCACGCTGAACTCGGGTTTGGAGTGCTCGGGTCCCAGCTTGATTGAACCAAAGCGTGAGCATGCCATGTAAAGCACAAAGACGATATAAAGGGTGGCAGCCAACATGTAGTACCAGCCAAAGGTGGCGGAAACCCAGTTTACCGTCTTGAGGATCCAGCTCGCGGCCAGTTCACTGTAGAGAATCGTCACGAGTGAAAACGTCAGAATCAATCCGGCAGAGGTATAAAATACAACGGGATTGAGTCTGTCTTTTTCACCGGCAGGTGGATTATTCATCGATTACCTCTGGTTAATGTCCTGAAAATACGCAATGGATAAGTCTTGCCGTCCACGGTTTTCGGCCGTGCGGCCCTGTTTCTTTCTGTCATTTCCTGTTAATCGCTCAGGCAAGCCAGCCTATTTTAGCACTCATTGCCGTTTCGCTTTTGCTACATTTTGAGAACAGCATCCTAACAAAGTTTCTTTTTATATTGAACGTGCAATCAAAAAAAGTTTAAATAGGGGCTCGATTTGAGGGTGGAGCTGGAGCAATGCCAAAGGTAGGGATGCAGCCGATACGACGTCGGCAACTGATTGATGCGACCCTGAGCACGATTAATGAAGTAGGGATTAATGATGCCACTATCGCCCAGATCGCCCGTCGGGCGGGTGTGTCCACCGGCATCATCAGTCACTATTTCAAAGATAAGAACGGTTTGCTGGAAGCAACAATGCGTGATGTCACGCGCCAGCTCCGTGAGGCAGTACTGTCGCGGTTACAACCGCTTCGCGATGCACCGGCAGAAGAGCGCCTGCGTGCCATCGTTGACGGGAATTTTGATGAAACTCAGGTGCATACGGCAGTGATGAAAGCCTGGCTCGACTTCTGGTCGAGCAGCATGCATCAACCCCAGCTCAACCGCCTGGAGCGGGTCAGCAGCAGGCGACTCTACTCTACGCTGGTGGTCGAGTTCCGGCGTGAACTGCCACTGGAAAAGGCACGACTGGCCGCACATGGTCTGGCCGCCCTGATAGATGGTCTCTGGCTCCGCGCCGCGCTGAGTGGAAAGCCTTTCAGCCCGGTCATCGCCCGTACACTGACCACCCAATTCATCCGTCAGCAACTGGCTGGCGAGCACGAATAACGGAAGGAGAAAACATGTCCCGATTTACCGAGCAGAAACTCTACATTGATGGCGCTTATGTTGCCGCAGCGTCTGGCGAAACGTTCCAGACGATTAACCCGGTCAACGGCGAAGTGCTGGCAGAGGTTCATGCCGCCGGCCAGGAAGATGTCAATCGCGCCGTTGCTGCCGCCAGAAAAGGCCAGAAAGTCTGGGCCGCGATGACCGCCATGGAGCGTTCGCGCATCCTGCGTCGCGCTGTTGATATTCTGCGTGAGCGGAATGATGCGCTGGCTGAGCTGGAAATGCTCGACACCGGTAAGCCTTACAGCGAAACCTCAGCGGTCGATATCGTCACCGGTGCAGACGTGCTGGAGTATTACGCAGGGCTCGTTCCGGCGCTGGAAGGTCAGCAGATCCCCCTGCGTGAAACCTCTTTCGTCTATACACGCCGCGAACCGCTGGGCGTAGTCGCCGGTATCGGTGCCTGGAACTACCCGATTCAGATCGCCCTGTGGAAATCAGCCCCAGCGCTGGCTGCGGGTAACGCAATGATTTTCAAACCCAGCGAAGTGACGCCGCTTACTGCCCTGAAGCTGGCTGAAATCTACACCGAAGCAGGTGTGCCGGATGGCGTGTTTAACGTACTGCCGGGCATCGGTTCGGTCACCGGCCAGTTGCTCACTGAGCATCCTGGCATCGACAAAGTCTCCTTCACCGGCGGCGTTGTCAGCGGCAAAAAAGTAATGGCGAATGCAGCGGGTTCAACGCTGAAAGAAGTCACCATGGAACTGGGCGGTAAATCCCCGCTGATTATCTTTGATGATGCCGATCTCGATCTGGCCGCCGACATCGCCATGATGGCGAACTTCTACAGCTCCGGACAGGTCTGCACCAACGGCACCCGCGTCTTTATTCCTGCAAAACTGAAAGCGGCATTCGAAGCCAAAATCAGCGAACGCGTTGCCCGTATTCAGGCCGGCGATCTGCGTGATCCCGCCACCAACTTTGGCCCGCTGGTCAGCTTCAGCCATCGCGATAACGTGATGCGCTACATCGAATCGGGCATTGCTGAAGGCGCACGCCTGCTGTGCGGCGGTAAACGTCTGACCGGTGGTGATTTCGACCAGGGTGCCTGGGTTGCACCTACTGTGTTTACCGACTGCCGTGATGAGATGAAGATCGTCCGTGAAGAGATCTTCGGACCGGTCATGTCGATCCTGAGCTATGAAACCGAAGAAGAAGTGATTCGCCGTGCCAACGACACCGAATTTGGTCTGGCCGCCGGACTGGTGACGCAGGATCTTAATAAAGCGCACCGCGTGATTCATCAGATCGAAGCAGGAATCTGCTGGATTAATACCTGGGGCGAATCAGCCGCAGAGATGCCAGTGGGTGGCTATAAGCACTCCGGCATTGGCCGTGAGAATGGCCTGATGACACTGCAGAGCTACACCCAGGTGAAGTCCGTGCAGGTTGAGCTGACGCGTTTTCAGTCAGTCTTTTAATCACTTAACCTGAGGAACGACGAATGGAATATGATTACATTGTTATTGGCGCCGGATCCGCAGGAAACGTTCTGGCTACCCGCCTGACCGAAGAGAGCAACGTCAGCGTTCTGTTGCTCGAAGCGGGCGGCCCGGATTACCGTTTTGATTTTCGCACTCAGATGCCTGCTGCCCTCGCCTTCCCGCTGCAGGGAAAACGCTATAACTGGGCGTATGAGACTGAGCCAGAGCCGTACATGAACAATCGCCGCATGGAATGTGGTCGCGGAAAAGGCCTGGGCGGTTCATCACTGATTAACGGTATGTGTTACATCCGTGGTAACGCAATGGACCTCGATAACTGGGCCAGTGAACCAGGGCTGGAGAACTGGAGCTATCTGGACTGCCTGCCTTATTACCGTAAAGCGGAAACCCGTGATATCGGCCCGAACGATTTCCACGGTGGAGATGGCCCGGTATGCGTCGCCACGCCTAAAGCCGGCAATAACGTGCTGTTTGAAGCCATGATTGAGGCAGGCGTGCAGGCGGGTTATCCGCGCACTGATGACCTCAACGGCTATCAGCAGGAAGGTTTTGGTCCGATGGATCGTACCGTAACACCAAACGGTCGCCGTTCCAGCACCGCACGTGGCTATCTCGACATGGCCAAAGGCCGTGCAAACCTGAAGATCATTACTCATGCCACCACCGATCGCATTGTGTTCGATGGCAAACGCGCAGTCGGCGTGGAATATCTGCAGGGCGACAGCAACACCATTAATAAAGTGACCGCTCGCCGTGAAGTGCTGCTATGTGCCGGTGCTATTGCCTCGCCGCAGATCCTGCAGCGTTCTGGCGTGGGCTCACCGGAGCTGCTGAAGCAGTTCGATATTCCACTGGTTCACGATCTGCCGGGCGTGGGTGAAAACCTGCAGGACCATCTGGAGATGTATCTTCAGTATGAGTGTAAAGAGCCGGTTTCAATCTATCCGGCCCTTAAGTGGTGGAACCAGCCGAAAATCGGTGCAGAGTGGATGTTTAATGGCACCGGTATCGGCGCCAGTAACCAGTTTGAAGCGGGTGGTTTTATCCGTAGCCGCGAAGAGTTCAGCTGGCCGAACATTCAGTATCACTTCCTGCCGGTAGCGATTAATTACAACGGTTCTAACGCCGTTGATGCGCATGGCTTCCAGTGTCACGTCGGCTCGATGCGTTCGCCAAGCCGCGGTCATGTGCGCCTGAAGTCACGCGATCCGCGTCGTCATCCGGCCATTCTGTTTAACTACATGTCGCATGAGCAGGACTGGCATGAGTTCCGCGATGCTATCCGCATCACGCGCCAGATCATCAATCAGCCAGCGCTGGATAAGTATCGTGGACGTGAAATCAGTCCGGGCCTGGATTGCCAGACGGATGAACAGCTGGACGAATTCGTCCGTAATCACGGCGAAACCGCTTATCACCCGTGCGGTACCTGTAAGATGGGTAACGATCCAATGTCTGTCGTTGATGGCGAAGGTCGCGTGCATGGGCTGGAAGGATTACGCGTGGTGGATGCGTCGATTATGCCGTTGATCATCACCGGTAACCTGAATGCGACCACCATCATGATTGGCGAGAAGATTGCCGATAAGATCCGTGGACGCGACCCACTGCCACGCAGCACCGCTTCATACTATGTTGCTGGTGACGCCCCGGTTCGTACAGTCCCCCAGCGTGCTGAATAGTTAGTTACAGTGTCACTTATAAGGTGCCGGGCAGACTGTTGTCCGGCACTTTTTTTGCCCGATTTATCGCACTTATTATTACACGCCATCATTTTCTAAACTCGCCCCGGTAAACCCCTGAACCTTAACCGCAATCAAACCAGGCAGTATCTGCTGTTGATTTAATGATTTGCAGAATGCTGTAAACCCAGCATCTGTTTTACCGGAGACACTATTCGTCCACTGATGAGAAGCAACAATGTGGATGCGTTGTAAATTTTATGAGCAGAATGTTCATGTCCTGCCTCTTCCCCGCTTTCCCCTCTTGCTGGAATGCCGCCGATCAGCACTGGCGTAACGCCCTGTAGTTTCCTCACCACATCGATACTGTTTTGAGTCTGCCTGCACACTGTGCGTTATGGCAGGTCGTCATTTTTCGTTGCTGGAGAGTTCCCATGCGCGCCTGGGTTTTATTGTCACTCGCGATTATCACTGAAATTATTGGCACCCTTTTTATGAAATGGTCCAGCCTAAACGGCAGCCACTCAGGCTACCTGATGATGCTGGGCATGATTGCCTGTTCTTATATCCTGCTGAGCTTCGCCATAAAACGTATTGCTCTGGGCGTGGCTTACGCCCTGTGGGAAGGCGCTGGCATCCTGCTGATTACATTATTCAGCGTATAGCTGTTTGATGAAGTGTTGTCTGCGATGAAAGTCTGCGGACTGATGACGCTGGTCGCTGGAATTGTGTTGATCAAAACCGGCATGCACTCATCAGCGGAGGTTAATCATGGTCATCGCTGATTTCGTCCACGCAGCCTGGCTGGCGCTGGCTATCGTGCTGGAGATTGCCGCCAATATATTCCTTAAATATTCTGATGGGTTTAAAAGACCGCTGCACGGTCTGCTTTCACTCTGCTGTGTCCTGCTTGCGTTCAGCGCACTGGCTCAGGCGGTAAAAGGTATCGATCTGTCGATTGCCTATGCGGTCTGGGGTGGTTTTGGAATTATCGCGACTGTCACGACCGGCTGGGTATTGTTCGATCAACGGCTGAATCGTAAAGGCTGGGCTGGCCTGACCCTGCTGCTGGCCGGCATGATCCTGTCAAAGCTGGCATAACAGGCATTTTGATTCAGTTATTTTTGTTATGGGTGTGCCTTCGTACACCCTTAACTTTCCGTGCTCTCTTCTCCAGTTTCAGTTGATTTCCCCTTCCCGACCGCGTCGGAATCTTCTCACTTTTGTAAAGACCCGTTTACATATCTGTTGTCTTAAGGCTTAGTGAGCGCCAAAAGTCGGATAAAAACGAGGAAGAGTTATGTCTGCAACACGAGGTTGGTCCACGGAGCTGGAGGGGTTACGCGGCATCGCCTCTCTCTGGGTACTGGTTGGCCATATCAGCTTACTGATACATTGCCACATCACACTGATTTCATCGCCTGGCATCGGGGTCGATCTGTTTATTCTGTTATCGGGTTATCTGATGGCGAAAAACTATGTTGAACGTCAGCAGAAAGAGCCGTGGCAGAGCATGGAGACCATTAAAAAGTTCTGGATCCGTCGCTTCTTCCGTATCGCCCCGCTCTACTATCTGCTTTTAATCATCGCGCTGATTTATGGCCCGTGGTTTGGCGAGATGCGTGACACTATCGCCCATTTTTATTCCGGCACCGCCACTGAATCGTCGCGTTACACCGATCAGTCGCTGGCAAACATCCTCACTCACTTCAGCTTCCTGTTCGGCCTGCTGCCCGAATATGGTTTCAATACCGTGCTGCCTGACTGGAGCATCGGGCTGGAGATGCAGTTCTATGTGCTGTTTCCGTTCATTATGCTGGTGACGCTGCGCTTTGGTTATGCGGCCTCACTGATAGGCATTATGGCGCTCTGCTGCGCCGGACGGTATGTGCTGGCAGATTATTATGAGGCGTTTGAAATGCCTTCCATGATTCTGATAAAGCTAAATATGTTCCTGGCGGGCATGCTGCTGGCGGAAGCAATTCGCCGTAAATCCCTGCTCTATGTCGCCTTCGCGCTGCTCGGCCCGGTCGTCAGCGTGGCAATGGGAATGGGCGCGATCAAGCTGCAGGTGATAATGGAAGCGCTGATGATTGTCGGGATGGCAGCAATTCTGTGGCAATACCCTCAGGGCAGCCTGATGGCAACGCTGATTGCTCTGCCACGTAAGCTGCTGAACAACCGTCTCAGCACCTGGCTGGGTGACGTCTCGTTCTCGGTCTACCTGCTGCACCTGCTGATTGTGATCCCGATGATTGCGCTGCTGCTCACGCACACCGACATTGAGTTTAAGAGCGACATGATGCGCTTCCTGATCGTCTGTGTCTCAACCATCCCGCTAACCTATGCCCTGGCCTCTTTACTCTATAAGTATGTTGAGAAGCCCGGCATTCAGATGGGTAAACGCGTGCTGAAGCCGAAGCTGGCCGATCAGACCAGTTGAGTTTTTAACACCGGCCGTTCTTTTTTTAAAAGCCCCGGATGGGGCTTTTTTATTGCCGCTTACACAATCTATCTGCTCTGAACAGGTGTTTATCACATGCCGTCGCCAGCACGCCTGCTGAGGTGAACTAGACTTTGCTGGTCGAACTCCACACCACCCGCTAAATGTCTGGCAGAAAAACATACCATTGCCAAAACGCGGTATCAGGATTTAAAACGAGGATAAGCATTATGGAAAAGAAGAAGTGGTTTGTTTCTTACGTGATCAAACCAGAAGGTGAAAATCATGTCACGACTCACGCCTTTATTGAGGGTGACGATGTCGAGGAGGCGCTGGAAACCTTTATGTTCGAAACCAAAAAAAGTCTGTCGCTGGAAACCGAAGAGCTGATACTGCTGTCAGTGAGTCTGGTATAACGTCAATTCAACCTCGCCATCGCGGGGTTGTTTGCCCTGTGAGAGGGTCATTTTATTAATGCTTTCCCTGGTGTGGCACTCAGTTACTGATTGGGATAAGGCCAGGCATGATCCACGCCTGTTGATGACAGTAACCCTGTCAAAATCAGATATGCCAGTATCAGAACAAAGAGCACAATCGCTGTTATTTCAATCGATTTAAGTAAGTGATGCTTCGCCATAAATAACCCTCCTTCACGTGTGTGTAATAACCTTTCACCCCATAAACTATAATGTTACCGGTAAAGTTCAAGTCAAAATCACATCATGAAACATAAAGACTGGCTTATTAATGGTTAGAAGGATTGTGCTCTGAAGGGCTCAGAGAGATCTTAACGATATTAAAAAGCCCGCAGGATGCGGGCCTTTGCAGGAGTCAGATGAACTTTAATCAGCAGAGTGACCGGTGAAGTCGATTACCATCCTGCCACGGATTTTGCCCTGCACCATCTCATCAAAGATGTCATTGACCTCACCAATCTTCCTTTTGGTCACTTTAGGCACGACTTTCCCTTCTGCCGCAAACTGGAAGGCTTCTGCCAAATCGTTTCGCGTTCCGACCAGTGATCCCACCACCTGAATGCCATCAAGTACCAGACGGGGAATATTAAGACTCATCGCTTCCGGCGGCAGTCCGACAGCCACGACGCGCCCTCCTGCTCTCACCGCATCCACCGCCGAGTTAAAGGCCGCTTTAGCTACCGCCGTGACCACAGCAGCATGTGCTCCGCCGGTTTTCTCCTGAATAATGCGCGCTGCATCTTCGCTGGCCGAATTGACCACCAGATCGGCTCCCATCTCCTTCGCCAGTGCCAGCTGACCATCACTGACATCAACCGCAATCACTTTAGCGTTGAAGACATTTTTTGCATATTGCAGCGCGAGATTTCCCAGCCCGCCAAGACCATAAATGGCCAGCCATTGTCCCGGTTTAACTTCTGACACCTTAACCGCTTTATAGGTGGTGACACCGGCACAGGTGACGCTACTGGCAGCATAAGGATCAAGTCCATCAGGGACTTTGACCGAGTAATCTGCAACGACAATGCACTCTTCAGCCATGCCGCCATCGGCTGTGAAACCGGCATTGATGACCGATCTGCAGAGGGTTTCGTTACCGGAGTTACAGTATTCGCAGTGACCGCAGCCCTTGAAAAACCAGGCGACGCTGGCCCGATCGCCAGGCTTGAGTGACGTCACATCCGGTGCGACTTCCTCAACGATACCGATCCCTTCATGACCCAGGGTCACACCCGTTTTATCGCCGAAATCACCGTTCTTCACATGCAAATCGGTATGGCATACACCACAGCATTCCATCCTGAGCCGGGCTTCACCGGTTTTGAGAGGACGCAGCGTCTTCTCAACAACTTCAACCTTGTGTTCACTATTAGCAATTGCCGCTTTCATAAACGTTACTCCTTTTGATTGAATCTCAAGAATATGCCATACGGGAATGATGGCAAGATTACAGATTAGCTTTGGGTGCGGGACAGAAAGAGTTGTTGCTGCCTTTGTGAGTGAAGTCAGTTTTGAGGTGCGTTACTAAAGGGATTTTGCGTGTTAAAGCTTTGGAAATCATGAGTGACTTACTGGATGCGTGAAGCACGTTTATCGTGAAGAACCTTTTCAGACGGCGATTACCGGTTAAAAGGGGCGATAGCGCCCCTGTTCATCTAAATGCTTCGTATCAATTACTCAGCGGAGTCGCTCGGTTGCCAGCGGTGAATGCCACTGTCAGTTGCCGGTCCCCTGTGTTCAGTAGAATCATCCGAGGCTGGCGGTGGCCCCAGATGCTGGGCTGCACTATACGTCGCTGGCGGTGGCCCCAGATGCTGAGAAGCGTTATTTTCTGATGCGGCTGGTCCGGCATGATGGCTCCAGCCATTATCATTTTGCTGGTCCTGATAAGACGCATGGTGATGATGCCATTCAGATGATGGGCCGCGATGGTATCCTCCCTCTGCCATCACACAACCAGACATGGATGCACTCGCTAACGCTACGAGCGCACAAGGAATAACTTTTTTTAAGAACATAATAAACTCTGGTTAAAAATCACCGGGGCAGGTTACGACGTGGTTTTTATACGTTAAATAAACGTGGAGGACCGTTCGGGGAAGATGTTTAGATATATTGATTGAGATCAATTTTGAGGAGAAGCGTCCGGAAAGCCTCTGTTCTGCTGGCAGTAAAATGGGGGGTATCATGAGTATTAAGGGGACCCAAAGTAAGAATAACAGAGCAGTTATTAAGATGATTTACATATCAGAAAATAAGAAATAGCGCGAGCCTGATTCAATCATATCTCAGACAGGACTTAACCAGAGAAACCAGATTGTATAATCGCTAAATGGCAGCCAACCTCACTAAGGAGATCATTTTTTTCGTCACACTTCACACTTTAACGCTATCGATTAAATCAGGATCACGAAGATCTCTTAACAAACCTAATACCATCGATTGTATTTAATATACACATAAGAAACAACCATCACCCATATTATGCTAATAATCGCCGCATGTTCAGAAATAAATCGAATGAAAATATAAACTCCTGCAACAATCAAAACAGCAGAAATTAAATAGATAAATGATTGCATGAGCCATAAAAATACACGCTTCACTTATTCAACCTCTCATTTATAGCATCTGATTTTTATTCGTTGTAAACACTGCATCTACGTGAAATAGTGTCATGATCATTTTAATATCCAATAAGCATATAGAATGTCAGAAGAAACATCCAATCAGACTGGACGAGATGTTATAACGCGCATGGCGTAGCCATTTTCCTGCCGCAACGGGCTGGCTATGCGTAACTGATGTTAGCTTTAGCTTGTGGGGAAAATAAAATCTAAATCATGAATGAACAACCCGAAGACAGTCAGCGCCCGCGCGGGTAAAACCCGCTCCTGGAATGCGCCGTCAGTGGGTGAGCAGGTGCTTGAACTGTGCCTCGGTGGTGAACTTGATACCGGCTTTGTGCTGCCGGGAATTTTCTCTTATGACAATCCGGCTCCGTCTGCCTGGGCCGATGCGCTGGTCATTTCCTGACGATGCGGTGATCGAATACGAGCCGTAAACCGGCGCACTGACCGCAACCGGCATACAGACGGCAACCATCAAAGCGACGGTAAAATCCTGTTCGACTCGCCAGAAGTGGAATGCGCAACGCTGCTCAAAACTGCGCAGCTGGAAGTCAAAAAGGGCGGCACGATGAAAGCCAACATTAGCGTGCCGGACCATCGCGGTGAAACGGCTTACCCGATTTCAGGCGGCGCGCCGGTGAAAATCACGGTACTGGGCGACAATCCGGCGGACACCATAACGCATTCTCCGGCAACCGCGTTTGATAAGTGGGACGGCGAAAAGTGGGTAACCGACGGCGATGCGCAGCAGCAGTCACTGCTTGACGCAGCGGCCAGCGAAAAGTCAGCGGGCGTGAGTGAGGTCAACGGAATTACTCAGGCATGGCAGACGCAGCTGCTGCCCGGCATCATTACTGATGCGGATAAAGCCACGCTGACCACCTGGATGAAGTACGTGCAGGCGGTACAGGCTGCAGATATCACAAATGCGCCAGCTATCAGCTGGCCGAAAACGCCTGAATAGAAAATTCGTTTTACGCCCGTAGCTTTCTATTAAAATTTTCAATGGCAGAATGTTTAATTCTGCCATTGAATCATTTCATCAAGTCGATTCAGAATGTCGGGGAAATAGCTTTCATCAAGGCCAAAGCTGCCTTTAACCTGGACGCTGTCGGCATGTGGTTCCGGGCGAAGAATGAAATCAACAGTTACGCCATCAATACTTTTTTCATTGGTCAGTATCATGTCCAGTTGATGAATATCGCTCTGATAGTTAAACGACCTGATCTTTTGCTGATTAATAAGCGCCTGATGAAAAGCTGAGAATTCTTTTTTCAGCATTTTCAATTCTCCAACGGTGAACTCCGTTTTAAATGCCACTTTCAGGCCGCTTACCGAAAACTCCACCCAGGACTGTATCCAGTCCCAGTGATGGTTAACAGGATCGGCTTCGTTATCCACTACGCGTTCAAAGGGAGCGATTGCGAATGTAAACTCTTCATTCCTGATATCAAACATTGAAATTTCCTTGTCAGCTAATAAAAATATTTAAAATGAGATATTGTCCAGTCTGATTCCCTGACTATTACTTCAAATTTGTATTTCTGATGAACATATTCCCTTCGCTGCTTATCGTAGCGCAGTTTATAAATATCCGTTTCGTATCGGAACATTCCTTTTCCTTCACGAGGGTCTGGCATTCGCTTACCAAAACGAATAGCTCTTTCCTGAATCTGCAAAGGTACATACCGACTGGGTTCAAGCATATGTTTTGCTGCTGTTTCGGTCATTTTCAAATTGCGCGCATGCAGCCCGATTTTAAGCCGCCCTCGCAAAAGAGATATGGTCCCTTGACTGATTCTGGCTGTAACAGCCGCGCGCGCGCCTGCTATAAGCGCCTCATTTTGTGAAGACTGTGATACCCCAATTCCTGAAACGCGCCGCCGCGCATATCTGAGTGTAATTCGCTGCGTTTCCTGCCAGGAAATTGAGGAACATCGCAATAAACACCGGCAGGGCAATGTCTGATGCATGAGGAATTTGCTTACCCGTGGAATGCTCCACGGGAAGCCATCGCCAGCCCTTATCCCACCTATGAGGAAATGCACAGCCGCACTCAGATGATTGCGGCTTTAGTGCGTGCGCAGGAGCTACTTGAAAAGCAGCCGACTGTGATACAGCTCGACGTTAAACGCCGCGTTAGTGATCTTGAAAAGACACAGGGAACAGCCCGCGCCAATGCGTACTTAACAAAGACATTTGTTGAGCGCACATTGCCACGCGTTGAAACCGTTAATGCTCAATATCGTCTCGGCATGATGAAGGGGAGCACATTAAGTTTACTCGGCGGTAACGCAACTGAGCGCGACAATGCGGCTATAGCAGGTGGTCAGCTTTTCAATCTAATGCGCCGCTTTAACCGCCTGCCGGATATGGCTCGCGCCGACGTCGATTTGCTTGCTGGGGATGTAGCTAATTTCATTCTCGCCGAGCTGGTACAGGCACACGCGCAGGCCAGCGACGAGTCAGATTATAAATACACGCACCGCGTTTACATGACCGCCGCCGCCATCACCCGCGAGCTGAGCCAGACGCCGCCATTATGGGATAAAGTCACGTCCCGGCTGTTTGACCCGGAGGAAGTTACCCCGGCAATCATGCGTATGCAGACGGAAAAATGGTGGAAAGGCCGACTGCGCCGCGTGGCTGCATCATGGCGTGAACACCTTCAGATCGCCCTGGCTAACGTCAGCAAAAAGCATACCCCCTACGCCAGCAGCATGACCGTTTCAGAGTGGCGCGAGCAGAAGCGCCGCACCCGTGAGTTTCTGAAGGGAATGGAGCTGGAAGACGAAGAAGGCAACCGTATCAGCCTGATCGAGAAATACGACGGCAGTGTGGCCAATCCGGCGATTCGCCGCTGCGAGCTGATGACCCGCATTCGCGGCTTCGAAAACATCTGCAACGAGATGGGCTTTATCGGCGAGTTTTACACCCTCACCGCCCCGGCGCGCTATCACGCCACAATCAAAACCGGGCATCGTAACCGCAAATGGAACGGTGCCAGCCCGGCAGACACGCAACGTTATCTCTGCAGCGTCTGGCAGAAAATCCGCGCCAAGCTGCACCGCGAAGAAATCCGCATCTTCGGGATCCGCGTTGCTGAGCCTCATCATGATGCGACTCCGCACTGGCACATGCTCATGTTTATGCGTCCGGAGCAGGCTGAACGCGTGCGCGAGATTATGCGCGACTACGCCTGGCAGCAAGACGGCAGCGAGCTGACAACCGACAAAGCCCGTAAGGCCCGCTTTCACACCGAGGCTATCGACCCGGAGAAAGGCAGCGCGACGGGTTACGTTGCTAAATACATTTCCAAGAATATCGACGGCTACGCGCTAGACGGCGAGACGGACGCCGAAAGCGGCAAAGACCTTAAGGAAACTGCCTCGGCCGTTTCTGCCTGGGCGGCACGCTGGCACATCCGGCAATTTCAGTTTGTGGGCGGTGCGCCGGTCACGGTTTACCGCGAACTGCGCCGCACGGCAGACAGCGAAACCGCGCACGGCCTGAGCGTTGAGTTTGCGGCCGCGCATGACGCCGCCGACGCAGGAGACTGGGCCGGATACGTTAACGTGCAGGGTGGCCCATTTGTGCGCCGCGACGAGCTGGCTGTGCGCACCTGGTATCAGGCAAGCGAAGACATGAATGAGTACGGAGAGGAAACTGTGCGTATCAAGGGTGTTTACGCAACTGAAGTTGGCAACGATACGCCAATTTTAACCCGTCTGATGCAATGGAGGATTGTCCCGAAACGTGCCGTTGATTTGGATTTTGAATTTAAGGACGCGCCTGCGTCCTCTCGGAGTTCTGTCAATAACTGTACGGAGCCGACAGGCTCTGAAGCCGCTATCGATTTCACAAAACCTACTACTCGCGCCGAGCGTAGAAGGATTCTTAAGCGATTAAGAGAAAAGCCAGCGCAGGAGCAACCTGAGCCGGACAAATATCACTCTGAACGGAGTCATTGCGCAGAACGTGAGGCGTTGAAAAAGAGTTTCTTTGAGATCTCCAGGTTAACACTGTCCGACGGTGAAGCTGTGCGCATGATGAAAGGCCACACAATCAAGATTGGAGAGCTTTCTTACTGGAGCGGAACAAGCGGCTATCTGTTCCATAGACGTCGCATAAATGCCGCCCCATTAAAGCGCTTCAATGCACTAGCGAGAAAAAGAGGCATACAGTTGCCTGATTAATAAAACGGCAGTCGGACTAATCTGAGCCGCACGATTGTTTATGATTTTAGTTCATCATGATACTGTTTATACATACAGTGCATTTTGACTAAAAGGAGTTAATCATTTGATGAAAATAGATAATCTAAGTGAAACGGTTGCACGCATTCAGTTCATTGCTGACGTATCGCTGATCGCACATTGCAAAGAAGATGAATTAAAAATGGCACTGTCGATGATTAGCGACATGGCAGGGACAATCGACACAGCTATTTTCGAAGCCGCTATTTACTGCCAGGCAGAATGATTAATTGCCCCTTCCCTACCGTTCACTAGCCACCTTTAAGGTGGCTTTTTGCTTCTGCATCAAAGTGCATATGCTTGCATTAATCCGCATGATCCAAAGTGGATCGCTGAGCGTCTGTAAGACCAGAGCTGGCGCGCTCAGAGGTTGTACATGCAAATGCATGAAAAGCGATACATAAAGCGGGCAGGCGTGGCGGGGATAGCATTGCGCGCGAGGGGTACAAACATGCATGCGGAGGCTGCGCCAGGGGCACGGAGGCGCACGCAATGGTTTGATGAGGTTGAACTGGTGAAGAGGATTTGAGCCTCGCAAATCGGGCCTGAGAGCGGCAGATGAGGTATGGCACTGATCGGAATTAATATGATAAAGTTTTGACCAATACGGTTAACCATGTAAGGGAATAATATGGATACAACTGAGCAGTTAAACGGGACTTACTTCTATGGCGGGCTTACCAACCTTTCCCCGGCAGAGCTTTATTTCTGGATTATGATTGATGTGACCGCTGAGCATTTTAGCGGTGCAAAGGATATCATAGCCATAGCTGCAATTTACTCGGGACAGAATACGATTGACGTGTCAGGAAAGTTAAAGGGTGCCTAAAAAGGTACCTCTTATGCCTCGGTGTATTCTCGCAAGCTGTTGCGCGATTCCCGTCTCCCGTTCAGGTTGCCTACGTGGATACAAAACCCTAAAAAACCATTCCAAATTAAAATGTTGATGACCCATAAATTGGGTACTTTCGTCGGTCGCACAATACCGGTTTTAGGATGGGTAATTATGGCCGCTGATGTGGCGGAGATAGGCTGGAAAACTACGGTAAAATACAACCTTATTGCCCATAAGGACGACAGAATATGGTAAGTGAGGATATAGAGAAGGCAGTATTTGCGCTGGTTGAAGATTATAACGGCAGAAGCTTGTTTACATTAAAACGTTACAAGCTTGAGCTGGACACTGATCTGAACAACGACTTTCGCATGGATCCCATCGACGCTTATGAATTACTTGAGCGGTATGCTGACAGTTTTGGCATTGACCCCGGCACCATCTCTTTTAACGACTATTTCCCGGAAGATTTCACCGCACCGCATGATCCGCTTACTCTCCGTTTGTTGGTTGAGTCTGCACAGGCCGGGCGCTGGTTGGGTAAATAACTAACGCCTGCACAGGCAGGCGTTACATCTTCAGTTTGTTGCCGCTTCCAGCAAATAAGGGCGGAAGGCGATCACCTCTTCGCCCAGCCAGTTATTGATTTCCTTCAGACGTTCCTGCAGCGGTGTCAGTTTGTTACGCACAAACACCTATGCCGCTTTCACCGCATCACCGAATCCGCCGGAGTTGTCCGGGATAATCCCCATCATCTGCGGCGGCACGCGGTGTGCGCTTAGCAGGTCGTCGCGGCTGGCCTTCTTGATGTTAAAGAAATCGTCCTTCGTCGCTACCTCGCTGAGCGGCAGAATCTTGATCCCGTCCGGCTTACCGTTCGGCGCGTACATAAACAGGTTGCGGAAGTTGCCGATCCCTTTCGTGTCGCGCATAGCCTGGCGCATCCGGTCAACGTCGCTGCTGCTCTGCGCCGCGTCGGTCATATACAGGATGTAACCGGCGTGCGCGCCGTTCTGATAATACTTGCGGCGGAACAGCGTTGCCGCCTCATTCAGCCAGGCGGAGTTAAGCGCGCTGAGGTATTCCGGCAGGCCGTACAGCTCCTGATTGATATCCGGCTCCAGCAGATGAAACACGCTGCCGGCCGAAAATTCATGCGGCTCCTTCCAGTCATTCACAAACCAGTAAACGCCATCCTTCACGCCTCTGCGGGTGAATTTGGCCGGGGTGGTTTCAAGGCGCAGCGGCTTACCCAAGCCATTACGACGCAGCTCGGCAAAGGCGTTACCGAAGACCAGATAATCCAGCGCAAACTTGCTGAACTCCTGCTGACTCATCATTGGGTGCGGGATGAATGTTGATGCCAGAATGTTGCGCTTTACATAAATCGGCGAGCTGTGATGTACGGCCGCACGCAGGCTTTTCGCCAGGCCGTTAAAGCTGACCGGCGGCTCAAACCAGCGCCCGTTACCGATGCATCAGCCATCAGCCCGTCGCCCGCCGTTGTTACCGTGACTGTGCTCGCGCGTGAGGGCAACGGCGTGGCCGGTGATGATTTGCTGGCCGTGGTTAACGCTGCGCTCAATGACGAAGACGTGCGCCCGGTTGCTGACCGGGTGAGCGTGCAGTCAGCGAAGATTGTTAGTTACGAAATCGAGGCCGAGCTTTACCTCTATCCGGGGCCGGAAGCGGAGCCAATCCGTGCCGCTTCAGAGGCAAAACTCGCCGCCTTTGTCAGCGCACAAAAGCGTCTCGGCCGTGACATTCGCCTGTCTGCGCTGTATGCCGCCATGCACGTTGAGGGCGTGCAGCGCGTCAACCTTATCAAGCCTTCCGCTGACGTGGTGCTAGACAAAACCCAGGCCGCTTACTGCACAGGATACGCGCTGACCGTGGGAGGCTCGGATGAGTGATCGCCTGCTGCCGACCGGCTCGTCAGCGCTTGAGGTTGCTGCCGCCGAGGCTCTTGCAAGCCCCGGTACGATGAGCGTGCCGCTGCGCCAGTTATGGAATCCGCAAGCCTGCCCGGTTGAGCTTCTGCCCTATCTGGCGTGGGCGTGGTCAGTTGATCGCTGGGATTCAGCCTGGCCGGAATCAACAAAGCGCGCCGTGGTTGCCGCCTCGCAGTACGTGCATCGGCACAAGGGAACGATTGGCGCTATACGCCGCGTCGTTGAGCCTCTGGGCTATCTCATCAGAATCATTGAGTGGTGGAAAACCGGCGAAGCGCCTGGCACGTTCCGGCTGGATGTGGGCGTACTCGATACCGGCATTACTGAGGAAATGTATAACGAGCTTGAGCGCCTGATAGCCGATGCGAAGCCCTGCAGCCGTCACCTTATCGGCCTGTCTATCAATCTTGACGTGAACGGCGCGCTGCCGGTTGCCGTTGCCAGCTACAGCGGCGACGAGCTGACCGTTTATCCCTATACCCCTGAACTTATCAGCGTCGGCGGGCCGGGTTATTCCGGCGTGGCGGTGCATCTTATTGACCTGACGGAAGTGAGCGCATGACGACAAAATATTTTGCCCTGCTGACCAATCAGGGCGCGGCTAAGCTGGCGAACGCCGCCGCACTCGGCACGAAAGTAAACATCGCCTCGATGGGCGTCGGCGACGGTGGCGGCACACTGCCGACCCCTGATGCGGCACAGACAAAGCTCATTGGCGAGAAGCGACGCGCGCAGCTTAATTCGCTGACCGTTGACGCGGCAAACAGCAGCCAGATTATCGCAGAGCAGATTATCCCGGAAAGCGAGGGCGGTTTCTGGATCCGTGAAATCGGCCTGTATGACGCTGACGGCGTGCTGATTGCCGTTGCTAACTGCCCGGAGACTTACAAGCCTCAGCTGGCCGAAGGAAGCGGCCGGACGCAGACCGTGCGCATGATTTTAATCGTGAACAGCACAACCGCCGTCACGCTGAAAATTGATCCGTCAGTGGTGCTGGCAACGCGTAAGTATGTTGATGACGCTGTGATCGAGGTGAAAGCCTACGCTGACGAGATGATGGCAAAGCATCTCAAAAGCGCTAATCCGCATGGTCAGTACCCGTTAATTGAAAACGCATTAAAGGAAATGGCCGATGCCGGGCTGTTGCCTGACGTTCTGAAAAATCTTGGCATCAGCGATAAGTTTTCCGGCCGTTTTATCGGGTACCAGATTTTCACCACGCCCGGAGCAGTTAACTACAAACCCACGCCGGGAACGAAACGAATCAAGATTATCCTGACCGGAGGTGGTGGCCGGGGTTATGGTTATCTTGCCTGGGGATCGAGTTATGTTTCCCGTGGTGCGGGCGGGGGAGCAGGCGGAACGGTAATCGCTTGGCTGAACGTGGATGAGACAAAAAATTATCCTGGCGTAGTCGGTAGAGGCAGTAACGAAACCGACGGCGCGACTAGCAGTACCTTTAACGGTCAGCTGACAGCGGGCAATGGCTATAATACGACTTCCGGTGATGCCGGTGGCGTTGGCGGCTCGGCCATAGGCGGATTGTTAAATATACAGGGGGGTGATGGCAGCGACGCGCCCGGACTGATTACGGCCTCAAGCAACCCTTACCGGGGCGGCTCTGGTGACGGCGGCGTCAGTTACTGGGGCGGCGGTAGCCGTAGCGGGGAAAGCTCATCATCAGGCAAAAAAAATACCTATGGTGCAGGCGGCGGAGGTACAACGCGTACCGATCCCTTTATCGGAAGTTATGGATCTGACGGTATTATTTATATTGAGGAGTTCAGCTGATGAAAACCTACGCCCGGATTGAAGATAAGCGAGTTGCGGAAATTGTCTCTATGAGTGTCAAGCCAGAGAAACTCTATCATCCGTCACTGGAGTGGGTAGATATTACCGCATTGTCTGAACAGCCCGGCTGTAATTATCTCTACAGTGACGGCGTATTTACAGCGCCATTTGTGGATGCCAAAGATGCTGGCTTTCTGGCCAGCAGCCGTTTGTCGGCAGAAATGGACGAAGCTAATCGTACTATAACCCCTTTGCAGGATGCGGTTGATATCAGCATTGCAACTGACGAGGAACTAACGCGACTGGCTGCATGGAAAAGATACCGCGTTATGCTGAGTCGGACGGATATCACGACCGCGCCAGATATCAGCTGGCCAGATAAGCCTGAATAAAAAATTCATTTTACGCCCGAAGTTTTCAGTTAAAAATTCTCAATGGCAAAATGTTTAATTCTGCCATTGAATCATTTCATCAAGCCGCTTCAGAATGTCAGGAAAATAGCTTTCATTAAGGCTGAAGTCACCTTTAACCTGAACGCTGTCGGCGTGTGGTTCAGGGCGGATATCAAACTCCACTATAACACCTTCTTTACCCGTAACTTTTCTGATAACCATATTGAGCTGGCCACGTTCGCTGCGAAAATTAAAAGGTTTTAATTCACGCTGCGTGATAAGTGCCTGGTAATGTGCGAAAAACTCATCCTTTAAAATCTTTAGCTCGCCGATGGTAAATTCAGTTTGAAACTGCATTTTAAGGCCGCTAACAGAGAACTCAATCCAGGACTGGATCCAGTCCCATAGATGATCAACCGGGTCGGCCTCATCGTCTGAGATTCTTTCAAAGGGAGAAATTACAAATGTGAAATCTTCATTGCGCAAATCAAACATACAAGTTTTCCAGTCTGTCAATCCATGTATTTAAAATGCGTTATCGTCCAGTCTGACTCACGCACGACGACTTCAAGTGTGTATTCTTTATACTCATATTCCATTGTTTGCTGATTAAAGCGTAGTTTAAACAATCTGGTCTCATATCTGAACATACCTTCATCTTTGCGGGGATCTGCCATCCGCCTGCCATAGCGAATCGCTCTTTCCTGAATTTGCAGAGGGACATAGCGACTCGGTTCATACATATGTTTTGCAGCAGTCTCGGTCATTTTAAGGTTACGTGCATGCAGCCCGAGTTTAAGTCTGCTGCGCAGAAAGGATATAGTGGAGTGACTGAGCTTCGCATAAACAGCGGCACGTGCCCCTGATTCAAACAGCACCCGCCCTGTACCAAGGATACGAAAAATACCCAAGCCAAACAGGGCAATATCAGTGGGATCAATCAGGGGTGTTTCAAGCGGCGCTTCTTCCAGCCTGACAAAATGTCCCTGCACATCATAAATCTGCCATAAGCCCGGAGCCTGTACCACCGTGTAACCGATACACATTCCGCTGGCTTCATCTGTTACGGGCTTTGCATTTCGGGGCAAATGGCTGGGCCGAATCTCAAAAAAACGCCCTGAGGCAGTCTCGACTCAAATGTGTAGTAACGTCCGAATTCCTGTTTTGCTGCTGTTCCTGAAATCATTCTCAATCCCTCGTTCATGACAATGGCTGTTTTATAGTGCCACAAGAAGATAAAACAATCATTTTCTGATAGATGCCCATGATCCTGTTAACAGACGGCAACTGCGTGTGCCCCTTTCCCTGATGTCAGACCATGAGCACTCCCTCAAAACAGCATGCATCAAATGTCTGATTATCTTTATGGTGTCCGCATCGTCTGAATAAACGATGCCAGGCGCACAATTTCTACCACAATCGTAAAATGTTCTAAATCGTTCAGGATATTGATGCTGAAAATGCAACATAAGCGTACTTATTGCGACAGGGTATAAGCAGGCTGCGTAGTTATTTACTAAAGGATAGAAACGGCAGGTTCAGTAAACTCAATCCACTGGCGTTGATGGCGAAGAAAAATAGCGACAAAGTGGCGGCACAGAGTCCAGCAGAGTAGAACAGGAAGTAACAGGAGCGGGCTTAACTGATTGATTTCACGTTAAGTCATTGATACGAAGTGCCAACCAAAAAAAGACCGAATACGATTCCTATATTCGGTCCAGGGAAATGGCTCTCAAGGAGCCGTGCGCTAAAAGTTGGCATTTATGAAGGCGGTGTCGCCTTGCCATTTAAGATTAGAACAGCGCGGTGGAAATGCCAGCAAACGCGGGAATCAGGGCCATAAACTGGATCAGATTGTGATCGCAACGGCAAAATTTCGGAGAGTGGGCGCAGCGCGAGGCTGCACCCGAAAGGCCTATTTTCCGCACAGCGCCTGAGTGCGTTCGATAATCGGCTGCAGGCTCATCATCTGGCCCGGATGGGCTTTGTCTTCGGCCTGAATCACGCTGATCGGCTGGGCTTTCACCTGCTTGTTTTTAAACAGTGTGTCAGCGATGTCGTTCAGCGGGTATGTCATCAGCGTACTCGGATTGATGGCAAACATCGCACCATCTTTCTCGCAGGTCAGCATCACCTCTTCACGATTAAAGGGCCACTTATCTTTACCGATCTCAAAGCGGCTGACGGTAATGATTTGCGCCGCCAGCGCCTGGCCGCATACGGATAACAACAGGATTGCGGGAATCACTTTCTTCAGCAACATAACTACCCTTTTCTCTCTTAAACTACATTCAGGCTGGCGACAGCGTGGCAAATACGCTGACCAGCCCAACCACGCCGCATGCCAGCAGTAGTTCAAGCTGCGTCATGCGAATAAATTTTTGCTGCGCCCCGCTGCCCGCCAGGCGGAATCGCGGCACCAGCCAGTATCGATTAATCAGCGCCACCAGAACCATCAGAGCAACCAGCAGCACTTTGCACAGCAGCAATATAACGTAGCGTGAATCGTGCCACATCAGCGGCCAGCCCGCGATCATTACGCTGTTTATCACCCCGCTGAGCAGCGTTAACGCCACCGCCAGATGACCATAGCGTGAGAAACGCATCATAGTGCGAATCGCATCGGTGCGGCGATCAATCTGCCGTGCCTCGCGCATCAACAGCAACAGTGGAAGTAATCCACCTGCCCAGAACGTCGCCGCAATAAGATGCAGTGCATGGTTAATTTGCTGAAGAACGCCGGGCCAGCTATCGCGCATCGCAGCATGGCCTATCATCGCCATGCAGGCCAGTTGCATAACGCCAGCCAGCAGTAACACCTGCTGACGCAGGCGTCCGGTCATTAATAGCGCGCCAACGGCCAGCACGCCGAAAATGATTTCCCATAGCCACACCGCACCGAAGTGCGTGCTCAGCACCGCCAGCCAGATATCAATGTCGGTCAGGTTAGTGCTGGTGCCGCTCATTAACACATTCTGGCAGGCCAGCATCGCCACCGCACTGAGCAGCACCAGCCAGGCACTCCCCTTCACCAGCGGGTTCAACCGTAGCGCCAGCAGGGATCGATAGCGTTTGGGCGCCAGCAGCGCACTGTAACAGGCGCTGCCGGTCAGCAACATCACGGCAGTAAAATGCAGCGCGCGCAGCAGGATCCAGAGGGTTGTCACCGGGTTAGTTCACACTAAAGCGATAGCTTCCAGCGGTTTTATGGCCATCCACCGACAGCACATGCCAGTTGACCTGATAATTACCCGCTTTTAGCGGCTGCGGCAGGCCGACAATCAGGCGTTTTTTCTGGTCAGACTCAACACGGGCTTTGGCGGTCTCGACGGGCTTCTGTGCACTGTCCAGCAGCGTCACGCCACTGAACGCCGCTTCAATATCTTCACTGAAGTTCAGCGTCAGCGCATCGGGGGATGTCGTGACCTGCGCTTTAGCCGCCGGGAGAGAAGACTGGAGGTGTGCATGCGCCCCCGCCAGCGAGCTGAAGGCCATCATGCCCGCTGCCGTCACTGCTATAATCATGCGGGAAATAGTTTTTTTCTGCATAAGATCATCCTTTTAACCGCCGCCAGGGCGATAAACGTGGCAAAAGGATACGCTGCTGGTTTTACACTGTCGAGGCCAGCGATGCGATCCTTTATCCTTGATTCAGACCGACGAAAACATTACTTTTGCCGGCTATCGTCAGGAGATAATTATGAGCCGTAACCTTGCATTGCTGTCCCAGGAAGAGAAAGACAAGATAAATGTCGATTTGGCGGCCGCAGGCGTGGCGTTTAAAGAGCGCTATAACATGCCGGTCGTCGCCGAGATGGTGGCGCAGGAGCAGCCTGAAGCGCTGCGTGACTGGTTTCGTCAGCGTCTGATGCAATACCGTCAGGCATCACTCAGCCTGTCGCGCCTTCCTTATGAACCGAAGATGAAGCAATGATGTTCCGCGTTATTGATACCGAAACCTGCGGCCTGCAGGGCGGCGTAGTTGAAGTTGCGTCCGTGGATGTGGTCGACGGTAGAATTGTGAATCCAATGAGCGATTTGACCCTACCGGACCGCCCGATCAGCCGTCAGGCGATGGCTGTACATCGCATCACCGAAGCAATGGTCGCCGGTAAACCCACGATTGAAGAAGCGATTCCACGCTATTACGGCAGCGCTTTTTATGTCGCGCACAACGCCAGTTTTGATCGGCGGATGCTGCCTGAAATGTACGGCGAATGGATCTGCACCATGCAGCTGGCGCGCCAGCTCTGGCCGGGCATTAAATATGGCAACCAGGCGTTACGTCATTCGCTGAAGCTGGATGTCACGCCACCCGCTGAACTTCATGCGCACCGCGCACTGTATGACTGCTATGTCACGGCGGCGCTGCTGATCCGTATCATGGAGACCTCCGGCTGGAGTGCCTCCGAAATGATTGTGCGTTCGCAACCGGCGGCCCAGCGCGACGACATTCTGCCATTCGGCAAATATCGCGGCCAGGCGATTGCCGTAATTGCCAGAAAAGATCCTGGCTACCTGAAGTGGGTACTCAATAATGTCAGTGATTTGCGCCCGCCATTGCGGCAGGCGCTGAATAAATACCTCTCTGAATCTCAGTAATCCTGGGCTGGCGGCAAGGTACCCTGCGCCAGTCCGAGCAGGAAAGTGTACTCCATCGCGATCCCTTCGTAGGCTTTGTAGCGTCCGGACTTGCCGCCGTGACCGGCATCCATGTCGGTGCAGAGCAGCAGAAGATTATTGTCGGTTTTCATCGACCTTAGCTTCGCCACCCACTTGGCCGGTTCCCAGTACTGCACCTGTGAGTCGTGCAGGCCAGTCGTGACCAGCAGATGGGGATAATCCTTCGCCTCGATATTGTCATAGGGGCTGTACTGGCGGATATAACGGTAATATTCAGGATCATTGGGGTTGCCCCACTCGTCATACTCACCGGTAGTCAGCGGGATCGATTCATCCAGCATCGTGGTAACCACATCCACAAATGGCACCTGAGCCACCACGCCGTGGAACCGTTCTGGTGCCAGGTTAATCACCCCGCCCATCAACAGCCCGCCTGCGCTACCGCCCATGGCATAAAGCCGCTCCGGGTGGCCGATGCCGCGTGCCACCAGCGCATCCGTCACCTCAATAAAATCAGTAAAGCTGTTCATTTTGTTCAGCAGACGACCACCGTCATACCATTGCTGTCCCAGCTCACCGCCACCGCGTACCTGAATCAGGGCATAGACAAAGCCGCGATCCAGCAGGCTCAGACGGCTGACGCTGAAATCGGCATCCATGCTGCTGCCATAAGCGCCGTAGCCATAGACCAGCATCGGGTTCTGACCGGGCTGATAATGCTTGCGGTGATAAACCAGCGAGACCGGCACTTCGGTGCCATCGCTGACTTTGATCCAGTGGTGCTCGCTTTTGTAATCTTCCGCGTTAAAGCCTTTCACCGCGCTCTGTTTCAGAATGCGACGTTCACCCGTATCCATATCCAGTTCAAACAGCGTGGTCGGCGTGGTCATGGACGAGTAGCCATAACGCAGTTTGCTAGTGCGGGGCGTGGGATTATAAGCAAGCCACGTCACATAGGTCGGATCGTCAAAGGCGATGCCGCTGGTCTCGCCGCTGGCCCAGTTGATCTGACGCAGACTGGTTAAGCCGCGCTGACGCTCTTCCACTACCAGCCAGTCGCGGAACAGCTGAAAATCTTCCATCACCACCTGTTCCCGCGCAGGAATCAGCGTTTCCCAGCGTGACTCATCCAGATAGCGACTGCGGTAGAGCCCGAAGTTTTTCCCGTCACGGTTTGATCGAATGAAAAACTGATGATCGTAATGATCGATGCTGTATTCGTGATCGCGACGGCGGGGCAAAAACACATGCGGCTGCGCATCAGGGAAGTTCGCATCGATTAACTGGATTTCGCTGGTGTTAGTGCTGTAGAGCGCAATCATGATGAACTGCTTGGAGGTGCTCTTGTGCACGCTGAGATGATAGGTGTCATCGCGTTCTTCATAGACCAGCTTATCATCGGACTGCGGCGAACCGAGTTCGTGTCGCCAGACCTGATAAGAGAGCAGCGTCTGCGGGTGCTTGCGCACATAGTAAAGGGTGCGTGAGTCATTGCCCCAGGCGAAGCTGGATGAGGCGTTGCTCAGTACTTCGGGATACCAGCTGCCACTTTCCAGGTTACGGAACCGGATGCCATATTGCCGCCGCGACAGGAAATCTTCCGCCAGCGCCATGACCCGGTTATCCGGGCTGATATGCAGCGCGCCCATGGTGTAGAAATCGCTGTGCGAGGCGCGCTGATTGGCATCCAGCAGCAGGCTCCACTCGCCCGATTCATCGCTTGCTGCGGGCTGACGGTAGTAGGCCGGGTATTCGTTACCGCTCTGATAACGACTCTGATAGCGGTAGCCGTTTTTGACATAAGGCACGGAGTGATCTTCCGGCGGCAGCCGATCGATAATCTCTTTTAACACCCGGTCCTGCAGCGGTTGCTGCGACGACATGATTTTTTTGCCGTAATTATTTTCGGCTCGGAGGTAATCAAGAACCTCGCTGTTTTCGCGTTTGTCGTCGCGCAGCCAGTAATAATTATCAACGCGGGTCTCGCCATGCAGCGTCATCTCGTGGGGTATTTTTTTTGCGATGGGTGCTTTCATCCATCCGTCTCCATCAACGTAATGATCTGTAAGCGTAACACTTCAGCAGCGGGAAGCCAGACATAGGGTGAGAAGCTGCCGCCAGCGGAACATCTTCAGTGACCCGCTGGCGGAGAATCGAAGGTTTAACTGGCAGGCAGACGGGCTTTTTCGGCCTCGAGGTCCTGTTGAATGCCATCACGAACATCCTGAGGAATTTTCAGGGCGTCGCCCAGGGCGGAGAGATAGCTGCGCTCCATAAAGTGGTCGACGTCGATAGCGGCACAACTCAGGAAATAAAGCTCCAGCGCCTCCTCTTCATTTTTCACATCAGCCGACAGCCACTGCGGATCCAGTGGGCGATTCATCGCTTTCTGAATCAGTTGCTCTGCATCCTGACCATAACCGGATTGATGAATGTTCTGCTCAATCGCGGCTCGCTCCTGATCGTCGATATGCCCGTCACTTTTAGCAGCAAACACCAGCGCAGTGACCAGACGCTCAGCGCGCAGGTCCACGGGCGTCTGTGCCACACCAAAGTCAGGCTCATTCTGATGCGCTTCGCTAACCCGCTGCTTGTATTTGTTCCACAGTACCGCGCCTGCTGCCGCACCCCCTCCCACAATCAGGGCTTTGCCGCCATATTTGGTCAGCAGTTTGCGCGACGACTTACTGGAGATCAGCATCGCAGCCAGACCGCCCAGCGCGCCGGGTGCCAGCATGTCACTTAAGCCACCGCCCTGTTTGCTCTCACCGTTCTTCTTTGTCAGCACCGACTGAATCTGTTGCAACCAGTTATTCATCGTTCACTCCTTTCAGGATGTCAGCCGTTATCCTGACCAAAAGGATGTCAGGAAACGTCAGAGCGGGAAAAGTACGGCAAAAAGCGATGCCGGCGGCACGGAAGATGAGAACGCAAACGTTTTCGTTTATACTTGCGCGCGAATTTGACTGCTTAGGTGAATGTATGACGACTCTCGGAACAGCGCTGCGTCCGGCGGCGACGCGTGTAATGCTATTGGGTTCAGGTGAACTGGGTAAAGAGGTGGCGCTGGAGTGTCAGCGTCTGGGGGTGGAAGTGATCGCGGTTGATCGTTACGCCGATGCCCCGGCGATGCATGTCGCCCATCGCAGCCATGTGATTAACATGCTGGATGGCGCAGCCCTGGCTGCGCTGATAGCGGAAGAGCAGCCGGATTTTGTGGTACCGGAAATTGAAGCCATCGCCACGGATACCCTGGTTGAACTGGAGCAGCAAGGCCAGCGCGTGGTTCCGACTGCCCGTGCCGCACGCCTCACGATGAATCGCGAAGGCATTCGTCGCCTGGCGGCTGAAGAGTTGTCACTGCCAACTTCCCGTTATCGCTTTGCCGACAGCAAGGCGCGCTTCGACGAAGCCGCTGCAGAGATTGGCTTTCCCTGCATTGTGAAGCCGGTGATGAGTTCATCGGGTAAAGGCCAGAGCTTTATCCGCGACGCCAGCCAGCTTGATAAAGCCTGGGACTACGCACAACAGGGCGGTCGCGCCGGAGCCGGTCGCGTCATTGTTGAAGGCGTCGTCAACTTCGATTTTGAGATCACCCTGCTCACTATCAGTGCCGTCGATGGCATTCACTTCTGTGCACCGATTGGTCATCGTCAGGAAGATGGCGATTACCGTGAATCATGGCAGCCGCAGCAGATGAGTGAGCTGGCGCTGCAGCGGGCACAGGATGTTGCCGCAGAGGTCGTTAAGGCGCTTGGCGGCTATGGTCTGTTTGGCGTTGAGCTGTTTGTCTGCGGAGATGAGGTGGTGTTCAGTGAAGTATCACCGCGCCCACACGACACCGGCATGGTGACGCTGATCTCGCAGGATCTGTCTGAGTTTGCGCTGCACGTGCGGGCGTTTCTGGGTCTGCCTGTTGGCGGGATTCGTCAGTATGGTCCCTCTGCTTCCGCCGTTATCCTGCCGCAACTGACCAGCCAGAACGTACAGTTTGTGAATGTCGAAGCAGCACTGGGGGCAGGGCTGCAACTGCGACTGTTCGGCAAGCCGGAGATCAGCGGTCAGCGTCGTCTTGGTGTGGCGCTCGCCAGCGGTGATAGCACCGAACAGGCGATTGCGCGTGCGGTTGCCAGCGCAGCCGCGGTCACGGTTCAGGGTTGACGTTATGCGGTGAGCAAATGCTCACCGCCATTACTTACTTCGCGCCTTCCACAGCTTCGCGTGCCAGGCGGGTAATGCGATCCCAGTCGCCCGCTTCCAGCGCATCGTTAGGCACAAGCCATGAACCCCCGATGCAGAGCACGCTTTTCAGCGCCAGATAGTCACGATAGTTGGCCGGAGAGATACCGCCGGTCGGACAGAAACGCACCTGCGGGAAAGGTCCGCCAATCGCCTGCAGCGCTTTAACGCCACCATTCGCTTCTGCCGGGAAGAACTTAAACTCGCGCAGACCGTAGTCCATACCCGTCATTAACTCAGAAACGGTGCTGATACCCGGAATCAACGGAACCGGCCCGTCAACCGCCGCTTTCAACAGCGATTCGGTGACGCCGGGGCTGATAACAAACTGCGCACCGGCATCGGTCACTTCCTGTAACTGCTGCGGGTTAATTACGGTTCCCGCACCAACGATCGCATCCGGCACTTCTTTGATCATCGCCCGTAAGGCATCCATCGCCACCGGTGTGCGCAGCGTCACTTCCAGCACTCTGACACCGCCCGCCACCAGTGCTTTCGCCATCGGCACCGCGTGTTCGAGTTTGTTCACCACGATGACCGGCACCACAGGTCCGGTGGTCAGAATCTGTTCAGCACTCGTTTTCCAGTTTTTCATCAGTTCCCCTTGCTTGATAACACCGGGATTATGACCCGGTCATGGAGCATCGGCTCCTGCCCTGTAAATTGCGTCACTACCATACATGATTCGCTTCCTGAGCGTCTATCACCCTGCGACCATTTTGAAACAGCAGTTCAATTTTATCTGCATGCTCTGGCCCGGTTTAACGGCGAAAAAAAAGCCCGCGTTGCGGGCTTTATCATCACTTTAGTTATTCAAATTCGTTCCACGACCGGCCATCGCGGGTGATCATCGCGACCGAAGCCACCGGACCCCAGGTGCCCGCCTGATACGGTTTGGAGGAATCGCCATCCGCAGCCCATGCTTCGATAATAGAATCGACATAGGTCCATGCGGCTTCCACTTCATCACGGCGCACAAACAGCGCCTGGATACCGCGCATGCTCTCCAGCAGAAGACGCTCATAAGCATCAGCAAGGTGCGACTGGTTAAATGTCTCGGAGTAACTCAGATCGAGCTTGGTGGTCTGCAGTTTGTGCTTGTGATCGAGGCCTGGCACTTTATTCAGGATCTCAATATCCACGCCTTCGTCTGGCTGCAGACGAATCGTCAGCTTGTTCTGTGGCAGTTCTGAGTAGGAATCCTTAAACAGGTTCATCTCAGGGTTTTTGAAGTAAACCACAACTTCAGAGCACTTGGTCGGTAAGCGCTTACCGGTACGCAGGTAGAACGGCACGCCTGCCCAGCGCCAGTTATCGATATCGACACGAATCGCCACGAACGTCTCTGTTGCGCTCGTTTTATTGGCGCCCTCTTCTTCCAGGTAGCCCGGCACTTTTTTGCCCTGCACAAAGCCAGCGGTGTACTGACCGCGCACGGTTTTCTCACGTACGTTGGTCTGATCGATGCGGCGCAGCGAGCGCAGCACTTTCACTTTTTCGTCACGGATGCTGTCGGCGCTGAGATCGGACGGCGGCGACATCGCAATCATGGTCAGAATCTGCAACAAATGGTTCTGGATCATGTCGCGCATCTGGCCCGCTTTATCGAAGTAACCCCAGCGGCCTTCAATGCCCACTTCTTCGGCCACGGTGATCTGCACATGGTCGATGGTGCGGTTATCCCAGTTGTTCACGAAGATGGAGTTAGCAAAGCGCAACGCCAGCAGGTTAAGCACGGTCTCTTTGCCGAGATAGTGGTCAATACGGAACACCTGGCTCTCTTCAAAGTATTCGCCAACGCTGTCGTTGATCTCCTGAGAGGTTTCCAGTGAGGTGCCCAGTGGCTTCTCCATTACCACGCGCGCCGGTTTGGCATTCAGCTTCGCCGTGCCCAGGCCCTGACAGATCGCGCCAAAGGTGCTGGGTGGCATCGCAAAATAGTTGATGGTGGTGCGGTTTTTCTGATCCAGCATCTTGCCCAGTTTCGGGAAGTGCGTGGTGTCATTAACATCGAGGTTGCAGAAGTCGAGACGGTTGCTGAGTTTATCCCACAGCGCTTCGTCAATCTTCTCCTTCATGAAGGTTTCCAGCGCTTCACGTAC
Organism: Pantoea sp. MT58; assembly: GCF_014495885.1. Lineage (NCBI taxonomy): Bacteria > Pseudomonadati > Pseudomonadota > Gammaproteobacteria > Enterobacterales > Erwiniaceae > Pantoea > Pantoea sp. MT58. The sequence goes on along the minus strand of NZ_CP061083.1, from coordinate 1,799,037 downwards.
CACTTTGGTGTATTCCGCTTTATCCCACTCAGCACGGCCGACACCAATAATGCGGGTTTCTTCATGGATCTGACCCGCTTTCTCTAACTGGTACAGTGAAGGCAACAGTTTACGGCGTGCAAGATCGCCTTTGGCACCGAAAATCACCAGATCGCATGCCTGGGCTATTTGTGTTACCGCCATTTTCCTCTCCTCGTTGCAGGATAATCCGGTGGTGATGCATCTTCTGCCACCGGGTCCAGGTTATTATTTTCTTTCAGCACAATGTACTTTTTTCCCTGCGCCAGGTAAACCGACTCGCCGGGTCAACCGCATTAACTCTGTACCGGATGTGCTAAGCACGTGTGATGACACGTGCGGATTGCCGTTTTTTTCTGTTTCTGTTGGTGTCAGGAAAATCTGGCACCGGTCAAAGTATCCCAAAAAAAAGAGCAATCAACTTGTCAGCCGTTGCGCTTGCCAGGTGCTGGCGCGATATAGTCTCTGTTAATCGGCTCCTGCGACAGTGATAATTGAAATGATAAAAGTGATTATGGTCATCAGCTTATGAATATGCTGGAAAAAATTGAGGCGCAGTATGCAGCGCTGAGCAAAGCGGAAATGAAAGTCGCCCGGCAGATTCTGGCTGAACCGCAGGCGGCGATGCACTCCAGCATCGCAACACTCGCCGGCATTGCCGGCGTCAGTGAACCCACCGTGAACCGCTTTTGCCACCGACTGGGTACACGGGGCTTTCCCGACTTTAAACTGCATTTGGCGCAGAGCCTGGTGAAGGGCAGCAACTGGGTCAGCCGGGGCGTTGAAGACGACGACACAGCAGAGAACTACAGCCACAAAATCTTCGACTCAGCGCTTGCAGGACTGCAGCGGGTGCGCGATCAGCTGAACAGCGCGCATCTGCAACAGGCGGTAACCCTGCTCGCGCAGGCCGATAAACTCGCCTTTTTCGGGCTCGGTGCGTCCGCTGTAGTGGCGCATGACGCTTTCACCAAATTTCTGCGTTTTAATCTGCCGGTCATCTGGTCGGACGATATTGTGATCCAGCGCATGAGTTGCATAAATAGTCGAGCCGGTGACGTATTTGTTCTTATTTCGCATACTGGACGCACAAAAAATATGGTAGAACTGGCTCGCCTGGCCCGTGTAAACGGTTCCACCGTTATTGCCATCACCTCTCCCGATTCACCCCTTGCTCATGAAGCAGCGATAGCTTTAGTGCTTGATGTACCGGAAGATACTGATGTCTATTTGCCGATGGTGTCGCGCCTGGCGCAGTTGACCGTGATTGATGTGCTGGCGACTGGTTTTACTCTGGAACGGGGTGCGCCCTTCCGGGAAAACCTGAAACGCGTGAAAGAGGCGTTGAAAGCGTCGCGTTACGAAAAGAACACCCTTCGGGAAAAGGATGATCAGCAAAAAAATTAACATCACATTTACAATGTGAGTCGTATCACAACCCATCGATCATATAGAATAGATAACCTTGCTGTGTCCACTGTCCATGACACGCTTAAATGTTTACGGAGTCCTCGATGTCAAGACGTCTCAGAAGAACCAAAATCGTTACAACCCTCGGCCCGGCTACCGATCGTGATAATAACCTGGAAAAAATCATCGCTGCCGGCGCGAACGTTGTACGACTCAACTTCTCTCACGGCACGCCAGAAGACCACCAGCTGCGTGCTGATAAAGTGCGCGAAATCGCGGCAAAACTGGGTCGCCATGTGGCTATCCTCGGTGACCTTCAGGGCCCAAAAATTCGCGTTTCAACCTTCAAAGAAGGCAAAGTTTTCCTGAATATCGGCGACCGTTTCCTGCTGGATGCCAATCTGGGTAAAGGCGAAGGCGATAAAGAGCGTGTCGGAATCGACTACAAAGGCCTGCCTGCAGATGTGGTGCCAGGCGATATTCTGCTGCTGGATGATGGTCGCGTGCAGCTGAAAGTGCTGGAAGTTCAGGAGATGAAAGTGTTCACCGAAGTTACTGTCGGTGGCCCACTGTCGAACAACAAAGGCATTAACAAGCTGGGCGGCGGCCTGTCGGCTGAAGCGCTGACCGAAAAAGATAAAGCGGATATCATCACCGCCGCTAAAATCCGTGTTGATTACCTGGCTGTCTCCTTCCCCCGCTGTGGTGAAGATATGAACCTGGCACGTCGCCTGGCGCGTGAAGCCGGTTGTGACGCCAAACTGGTGGCTAAAGTGGAACGTGCCGAAGCGGTTGCCAGCCAGGAAGCGATGGATGACATCATTCTGGCCTCTGACGTGGTGATGGTTGCGCGTGGCGACCTGGGCGTTGAGATTGGCGATCCGGAACTGGTCGGCATTCAGAAAGCGTTAATTCGCCGTGCCCGCCAGCTTAACCGCACTATCATTACCGCGACCCAGATGATGGAGTCGATGATCACTAACCCGATGCCGACCCGTGCAGAAGTTATGGACGTGGCAAACGCCGTCCTGGATGGTACCGATGCCGTGATGCTGTCTGCGGAAACCGCCGCAGGTCAGTATCCGGCTGAAACCGTTTCAGCGATGGCGAAGGTCTGCCTGGGTGCAGAGAAGATTCCAAGCGTTAACGTCTCCAAACACCGTCTGGATGTGCAGTTCGACAACGTCGAAGAAGCGATCGCTATGTCTTCTATGTATGCTGCGAACCATCTGCAGGGCGTGACCGCCATCATCACCATGACCGAGTCTGGCCGTACGCCGCTGATGACCTCGCGTATCACTTCAGGCCTGCCGATTTTTGCGATGTCGCGCCATGAACGCACCCTGAACCTTACCGCACTCTATCGCGGTGTCACGCCGGTGTTCTTCGACAGCAACAACGACGGCGTCGCTGCTGCACACGACGCGGTTAACCTGCTGCGTGATAAAGGCTTCCTGGTCTCCGGCGATCTGGTCATCGTGACGCAGGGTGATGTGATGGGCGCCACCGGCACCACCAACACCACCCGTGTGCTTCGCGTGGATTAATTGAGTCTGGGTTGACATTGTCGGTGTAGAATCAATGACGCGACTGCCAGGCAGTCGCGTTTTCTTTTCTGACAAGGAGGCAAGATGCCCCGTTTCCAGCCTATCAGCCAGCTTACCGGCCGAATTTTACTTTTTCCTCTGGCGTTAGTGCTATTCGAGTTTGCTACCTATATTGCTCACGACATGATCCAGCCTGGTATGCTGATCGTCACCAGTGAGTTCTCTGTTGGCCCTGAGTGGGTCTCTACTTCGCTAACCGCCTACCTGATTGGTGGTGTAGTGCTGCAATGGCTGCTGGGTCCGCTCTCTGATAAGTTTGGCCGGCGACCGGTGATGCTGTCTGGCATCCTGTTTTTTGCTGTCGCCTGCATGCTGACGCACTGGGTCAGCTCGATTGAGGAATTTGTCAGCCTGCGCTTCATTCAGGGCATCAGCCTCTGCTTTATCGGTGCAGTTGGCTATGCCGCGATCCAGGAAGCCTTTGATGAGGCGCTGGCGGTGCGGATGATGGCGCTGATGGCTAACGTAGCGTTACTGGCTCCGCTGGCAGGCCCACTGGCTGGTGCCGCCTGGCTCACTGTTGGCAGCTGGCGCAGCATGTTCTGGCTGTTTGCCGCCTGCAGCCTGGTCGCTTTTGTGGTGCTGTGGCGTGTGATGCCCGAAACTGCAGGCGACCGCAGTCATTCTATCGCCCTGCCCAATCTGGCGCGCAACTATGGCCGGTTAATGAAAGACCGTCTGGTGGTGTCTGGCTCTTTTGCGATCGGGCTGGTGTTTATTCCAATCCTCACCTGGGTTGCCCTTTCGCCGGTGATCCTGATGCATGATGAAGGTCTGTCACGCATGCAGTACGCCCTGCTGCAGCTGCCGGTGTTTCTGGCGATGATCGCCGGTAACCTGACGCTGAGTAAGCTGGCGGGACGGGTGCCGATTGAACAGCCGGTGAAGTTCGCCGCCTGGCCCATTCTGATTGGCCTGAGTCTTGCGCTGGCCGCAAGCCTGCTCAACAGTCATAGTTATCTGCTGATTACCGCCGGCCTGAGTCTCTACGCTTTTGGTGCCGGAATGGTAAATGCCGGGCTGTATCGCCTGACGCTTTACGCCAGTAATGAAGGTAAAGGTAGCGTAGCCGCGATGCTGGGTATGATCAGTATTCTGACGCTGGCGGTGGGAATTGAACTGGCGAAAAGTGGCTATTTCAGTGGCGGCACGCTGTGGTTCTGTCTGATTAACTTTATCAGCGGCGTGCTGTGGTTTGGGCTGGTTATTCTGTTTATGCGTGAGCGTAAACGCCGCAGCCGGCTCGAGGCGTTATAACAAGCTGCGCTGTCGTTTTTCTCAGACGGCGACCCTGGCCAAAGCGATGGAGCATAGGCCTAGTGCAAAGCATGCTCCGTAGCGCAAACTTCATGATCAAAAAAGGCCGCGAGAGCGGCCTTTTTCTATTTGCGCGGATAAAGCTCTTTGCGCGAATAAGGTTCGATGTCACCCTCTTTGCGGGTTTTCAGCAGCTTGAGGATCCAGGTGTACTGCTCGGGATGCGGACGGACAAACACTTCCACCTCTTCATTCATCCGGCGCGCCAGCTGACGATCATCTGCTTCCAGCAGGTCATCCATCGGTGGACGCACATAAATCTCAAGCTTGTGCGTGTCGCTGTTATAAACCGGGAACAGTGGCACCACGCGGGCACGACACACCTTCATCAGTCGACCGACTGCAGGCAATGTTGCTTTGTACGTGGCAAAGAAATCGACGAACTCGCTGTGCTCCGGGCCATGATCCTGATCGGGCAGATAGTAGCCCCAGTACCCCTGCCGAATCGAACTGATAAACGGCTTAATCCCGTCATTGCGGGCATGCAACCGGCCTCCATAACGGCGACGTGCCGTATTCCAGGCATAATCCATCAGCGGGTCGCTCTGATTATGGAACATCGCCGCCATCTTCTGCCCTTCTGACGCCAGCAACATCGCGGGGATATCCACCGCCCAGCCGTGTGGCACCAGGAAAATCACATTCTGCTGGTCAGCCATCATCTGATCGATAATGTCACGGCCGTGCCACTCAACACGCTCACGGATACTCGCCGGATCGCGCAGCACCAGCTCGGTCATCATTGCCATTGCCTGCGGTGCGGTCGCAAACATCTCATCGACCAGCGTTGCCCGCTGCGCTTCACTCAGTTCCGGCAGACAATAATAGAGGTTAATCAGTGCACGGCGACGTGCACCCTTTGCCAGCTTACCGGCAAAACGGCCTAAACGGCCCAGCAGCGGATCGCGCACTTTCGGCGGTAAATAAGCCAGACCCGCCAGCGCACCAATTGCCAGCCAGCTGCCCCAGTACTTAGGTTTGAGAAAAGAACGTTCAAAAACGGGAATAAATTCAGTGTTATTTTTTTTACGGGTTTCCATGCACTCGCCTCAAGCAATGACCGGCTTATGATAGTGACGACCTGAAAATTTGCAATCATCCTGCGCCAGATAGCAAAAAACCGACGGAGATGCCGTCGGTTTTTGTGCGATTTGACGAAATTCGCTTACTTCAGACCCAGCTGAGGCAACCAGGCTTTCACCTGCGCCATATAATCACTGCGATCTTTGCCAGTCAGACCTTCCATGCGCGGCAGTTTCGCCGTTAATGGGTTAACCGCCTGATTGTTGATCCAGATTTCGAAATGCAGATGCGGGCCGGTAGAGCGTCCGGTATTACCTGACAGCCCGATACGGTCGCCACGCTTCACTTTCTCACCGGGTTTCACCAGCACTTTCTTCATGTGCATATAGCGGGTCATATACTGACGGCCATGACGGATAGCTACATAGTTACCCGCAGCGCCGCCGTTCTTCGCCACGACAACCTCACCATCCCCGACTGCCAGCACGGGCGTACCGATTGGCAGCGCAAAGTCGACGCCTTTATGCGGCGCAATGCGACCGGTCACCGGATTAAGACGACGCGGATTAAAGTTCGATGAGACACGATACTGCTTAACCGTCGGGAAACGCATAAAGCCGCGCGCCAGACCGGAGCCGTTGCGATCGTAGAACTTGCCATCTTCAGCGCGGAAGGCGTAATAGTCTTTCCCGCCGCTACGCAGGCGCACACCCAGCAACTGGCTCTGTGCACTCTTACCCTCCAGCATTTCGCGTGACATCAGAACGCTGAACTGGTCTCCCGCACGCAGTTTGCGGAAGTCCATCTGCCACTGCATCGCTTTAATGACGGCGCTGGCTTCGGCACTGCTCAATCCCGCCCGCATGGCGCTGGCGGCAAAACTGCCGCGCACTTCACCCTGCATTACGCTGTTGCGCCATTCACCCTTCTGCATCTCCGCTTCCATCTTAAAGCCACCCGATGGGGTGCGCTCATAGGTGCGGGTTTCGCGGCGGGAAATTTCCCAGCTCAGGGTTTTCAGGCCGCCATCATCATCCAGCGTCCAGCTCAGTTGCTGACCCACCTGCAGATTACGCAGATCCCGGTCGCTTACCACCAGCGCGTTAATGTCGCTGATGTCGATGCCATACTGATTCAGTGCGCTGCTCAGGGTATCGCCGGATGAGACGGTGTAGTCGTGAACCCCAGCCATTTCCGGCGCGTCGGTGTCCACATCGTCCGCTGGCAGCTCTTCGTCCGGTTCCGGTGTGCTTTGATCGATCGGCTCACTGGCTTCCGGCAACAGCGTGCGGAGGGTGTTCTTATCCAGCTCAATGTTTTTAACGATGGGCGTCACATCATCCGTGGGATGATAAACGTAAGGCCGCCAGACAGCGACGGCCAGAGTGACGACAGTTAACGATCCCAGCATTACGCGGTGGGGGCGCGGCAAATTATTAAATGCGAGGGCGACAGAGCGGGCTATCTGCTGCACTTTTACCTATTCCTCATGCTCCATTCAGGCAGCTTTCATACTGGCTCGACAGTTGTGAGAGGAATTTCACATAGCTGTCTTTGGCTAAGCTGATGTCTGTGCCCAGAGGATCGAGTGTGCCTTTACGCACCTGCGTTCCACGGGAGACAGCATCGATGACTGCTGGCCTGAATTGTGGCTCAGCAAAGACGCAGACCGCCTTTTGCTCAACCAACTGTGTTCGTATCTGGTGTAAACGCTGAGCGCCCGGTTGAATTTCAGGATTGACGGTAAAGTGCCCGGTGGGCGAAAGACCGTAGTGCTTTTCAAAGTACGTGTAAGCGTCGTGAAAAACGAAATATCCTTTATTTTTAACCGGAGCAAGTTGTGCGCTAACGCGTTTGTCCGTGTCCGCCAAAGCTACCTCAAACTGCTGGAGGTTGGCGTCAAGTTTGGCTTTATCTTGCGGCATAAGTTCCAATAATTTTCCATGGATTGCAACCGCGGTTTTGCGCGCAATCTCTGGCGACAACCACAGGTGCATATTAAACTCGCCGTGATGATGGTGATGAGCATCTGCGTCCTGATCTTCGGATTTTTCCGCTGCATGTTCCTCTTCATCTTCACCACCGCTAATCAATAACGGTTTTACCCCGTCGATGTTCACCATGGCGAGGTTTTTTTGGGCTGGAAGTTCGGCTGCAGATTTCGCCATAAAGGCTTCCATTTCAGGCCCGACCCAGACAACTAAGTCCGCGTTTTTTAAGCGTTTTGCATCAGAAGGTCGCAGGGAGTAATCGTGTTCAGATGCCCCGTCTGGCAGCAGCACTTCTACCGGCGTGACGCCATCGGCGATGGCCGCAGCGATAAAACCTACCGGTTTGAGTGAAGCCACGACATTTGCCTGGGCAGGAAGGGTTAATAAAGCTGAAACAGTTAAAGCCCCTAAGGCGAAAATTGCGCCCTTTTTATTGTGTAACATATTGCGTCATTCCATCGTGACCATGAGGTGGAATGTGATATTATAACATTCGAAATTCTGTGCAACCTGTAAATACTATGACCCCACTTGTCACACTCGATAACGTTTCGATAAAGTTTAACCAGCGCAATGTGCTGTCTGGCGTCAGCCTGACCCTGCAGCCTGGTCGCATCCTCACTCTGCTGGGTCCCAACGGTGCCGGTAAATCAACACTGGTGCGTGTGGTGCTTGGCCTGCTTGCCCCGACGTCCGGTTCCGTTCAGCGTGATCCCGGCCTGCGTATTGGTTATGTCCCTCAGAAGCTGCACATCGATCCTACTCTGCCGGTAACAGTAGAGCGTTTTATGCGCCTGACGCGTGGCAGTAAAAACGCGGAGATTCTGCCGGCCCTGAAACGGGTGCAGGCGGGCCACCTGCTTCATTCGCCGCTGCAAAAACTGTCGGGTGGGGAAACTCAGCGTGTGCTGCTGGCCCGCGCGCTGCTGAATCAGCCTCAGCTGCTGGTGCTTGATGAGCCAACGCAGGGTGTGGATGTGAACGGTCAGGTTGCGCTGTATGACCTTATTAATCAGTTACGCGTGGAACTGAACTGCGCCGTGATGATGGTCTCCCACGATCTGCATCTGGTCATGGCAAAAACTGACGAAGTGCTGTGCCTTAACCACCACATCTGCTGTTCCGGTACCCCGGAAGCGGTCTCGCAACATCCGGAATTCATCGCGATGTTTGGCCCGCGTGGCGCAGAAGAGCTGGCGATTTACCGTCATCATCATAATCACCGTCACGACCTTCAGGGACGTATCGTTTTACGCAAAGGACAGGGTTCATCATGATTGAGTTGCTATTACCGGGCTGGATAGGCGGTGTGATGTTAGCGCTGGCTGCCGGTCCGCTGGGTTCGTTTGTGGTCTGGCGCAAGATGTCCTATTTCGGCGATACCCTGGCGCACGCCTCTCTGCTCGGGGTGGCATTTGGCCTGCTGTTAAATGTGAATCCTTACTATGCGGTGATTCTGGTCACTGTCTGCCTGGCGCTAGGCCTGGTCTGGCTGGAGCGTCGTCCGCATCTGGCTATTGATACCCTGCTGGGCATTATGGCGCACAGTGCGCTGTCGCTGGGTCTGGTGGTGGTCAGCCTGATGAAGAACGTGCGCGTCGATCTGATGGCGTATCTGTTTGGCGACCTGCTGGCGGTCACACCCGACGATCTCTGGATGATGGGTGGCGGCGTGGTGATCGTGCTGCTGGTGATGGCGTGGCAGTGGCGGTCGTTGCTGTCGATGACCATCAGCCCGGAGCTGGCGCAGGTCGATGGCGTCAATATCCAGCGTACCCGGTTGGTTCTGATGCTGGTCACGGCGCTGACAATTGGGGTAGCGATGAAGTTTGTCGGTGCGCTGATCATCACCTCACTGCTGATTATCCCGGCGGCGACCGCACGCCGTTTCGTGCGCTCACCGGAAGGCATGGCGGGCGTCGCGGTGGTCATCGGTGTGATTGCCGTCACCGGCGGTCTGACCTTCTCCGCGTTCTACGACACGCCTGCCGGGCCGTCGGTTGTGCTCTGCGCTGCCATCCTGTTTATCTTCAGCATGGTACGCAAACCGGCCATGTAGTTACTCTTCGCGCGTCATACCGAAGTGACGATAAGCATGCTGCGTGGCCATCCGGCCACGTGGTGTGCGCTGAATGAAGCCCTGCTGAATCAGGAAGGGTTCAATCACATCTTCAATGGTTTCCCGCTCTTCACCAATGGCAGCAGCCAGGTTGTCCAGCCCCACCGGCCCACCCATAAATTTGTCGATGATCGCCAGCAGCAGTTTACGGTCCATATAATCGAACCCTTCGCTGTCAACGTTAAGCATATCCAGCGCGCTGCAGGAGACTTCACCGCTGAGATCACCGTTTGCCCGCACTTCTGCGAAGTCACGAACGCGACGCAGCAGGCGGTTGGCGATACGCGGTGTGCCGCGTGCGCGACGGGCGATCTCTAATGCCCCTTCATCACTCAGCGCCAGGCCCAGACAGGCGGCACTGCGACCCACGATATGCTGCAGATCTTTAACCTGATAGAACTCCAGACGCTGCACAATGCCAAAACGGTCGCGCAGCGGCGAGGTCAGCGAGCCAGCACGCGTGGTGGCACCAATCAGCGTAAACGGCGGCAGATCGAGTTTGATTGAACGCGCAGCCGGGCCTTCACCAATCATGATATCCAGCTGATAATCTTCCATCGCCGGGTAGAGTATCTCTTCCACTACTGGTGAGAGGCGATGGATTTCATCGATAAACAGGACGTCATGGGGCTCAAGGTTGGTCAGCATCGCCGCCAGATCGCCCGCCTTCTCCAGCACCGGACCGGATGTGGTGCGCAGATTGACGCCCATCTCATTGGCCACGATGTTGGCCAGAGTGGTTTTACCCAGCCCTGGTGGACCGAAGATCAACAGATGATCGAGCGCATCGCCGCGCAGTTGCGCTGCCTTGATGAATATTTCCATCTGCTCACGCACCTGCGGCTGACCGACATATTCGGTCAGCATCTTCGGGCGAATCGCGCGGTCAATAACCTCTTCTTCGCTGATACTGGCAGCGGAGATCAGGCGGTCGGCTTCTATCATGACTTACCTCAAATGGCGGCGCGTAGCGCTTCGCGGATCAGGGTTTCGCAATCCGCATCCGGTCGACCGACTTTACTGATCATACGGCTCGCTTCCTGCGGTTTATAACCCAGTGAAACCAGCGCTGCAACCGCTTCGGATTCCGCATCATTGGTTTCCGGCTCGGCGCTCGGCGTGGTGAGCGTAAACGCAGAATCGCCGCCAAACAGGTCGCCGTGCATCCCTTTGAAGCGGTCCTTCATCTCGACCACCAGTCGCTCAGCCGTCTTCTTGCCCACACCGGGCAGTTTAACGAGTGATGCGATCTCTTCTTTCTCGACGGCAGTCACAAACTGCTGCGCCGACATGCCGGAGAGGATCGCCAGCGCCAGCTTGGGCCCGACGCCATTCACTTTAATCAGTTCGCGAAACAGCGCGCGCTCCTGCTTGCTGTTAAAACCAAACAGCAACTGCGCATCTTCACGCACCACAAAATGGGTAAAAATCACCGCTTCGTGCTGAAGTTCAGGCAACTCATAAAAACAGGTCATGGGCATGTAAATTTCATAGCCGACGCCGTGTGCCTCAAGCAGCACCAGTGGCGGCTGCTTTTCCAGAATATTGCCCCGTAAACGACCTATCACCTGAATGCTTCCTTAACTAAAGAATGTGGCGGATTTTATAACATAAAAAAGGCTGGATGAATATCCAGCCTGAGAGTGAGACCTGAGCGATAAGCGCTAACCTGAGCGCAATCGTCCGCGCGTCAGCACCAGCTTGCTGTCACTCATGCGCGCCGCGTTTTGGGCCACGTGACAATGAGTGATGGCTATCGCCAGGGCATCGGCGGCATCCGCCTGCGGGTTTGCGGGCAGCTTCAGCAGGGTTCGCACCATGTGCTGCACCTGACTTTTCTCGGCGCTGCCGATGCCAACCACGGTCTGTTTCACCTGACGGGCGGCATACTCAAACACCGGCAGATCGTGGTTAACCGCGGCAACAATGGCGGCACCGCGCGCCTGGCCGAGCTTCAGCGCCGAGTCGGCATTCTTCGCCATAAACACCTGTTCAATGGCGAAGAAATCGGGTGAAAACTGCGTGATGATTTCGCAGACGCCCGCATAAATAAGCTTCAGACGGGCGGGCAACTCGGTGGTATTGGTGCGGATACAGCCGCTGCCCAGATAGGTGAGCTGGCGGCCAGTCTGACGAATAACACCATAACCGGTGATGCGTGAGCCGGGATCAATTCCCAGGATAATCGACATTACGCCTCTCCGGTTAACAGGGCGGCAGACGCCATTACAGCGTTTCCGCCACCTCGTCGGAGATCTCACCGTTGTGATAAACCTCCTGCACATCGTCGCAATCTTCCAGCATGTCGATCAGACGCAGCAGTTTTGGTGCGGTTTCCGCATCCATTTCGGCTTTGGTCGTCGGGATCATCGCCACTTCTGCGGTATCCGCTTTCAGACCAAGTGCTTCCAGTGCATCACGCACCGTGCCCATCTCTTCCCATGCGGTGAAAACATCAATCGCGCCGTCGTCATAGGTGACAACGTCTTCGCCGCCCGCTTCCAGGGCCGCTTCCATTACCGCATCTTCATCCTGACCTGGCGCAAAAGAGATCACGCCTTTCTTGTTGAACAGGTAAGCCACGGATCCGTCAGTACCCAGGTTGCCACCGGTTTTGGTAAAGGCGTGACGCACTTCACCCACGGTACGGTTACGATTGTCACTGAGGCATTCAATCATGATGGCTGAACCGCCTGGACCATAACCTTCATAAATGATGGTTTCCATGTTGGCGTTGTCATCGCCGCCCACACCGCGCGCGATAGCGCGATCCATGGTGTCGCGGGTCATGTTGTTCGCCAGCGCTTTATCCATCGCGGCACGCAGACGCGGGTTTGAGCCCGGATCACCACCGCCCAGCTTGGCCGCTGTCACCAGTTCACGAATGATTTTGGTGAAGATTTTGCCGCGCTTAGCATCCTGCGCCGCCTTACGGTGTTTGGTGTTTGCCCACTTACTGTGTCCTGCCATTTTAACGTTTCTCCGATCTTTTACAGGGTGCAGGCTATCCTGGCTGCGAGCCTGTTTACCGTCGGTGCTTACACCGTTTTTAAAAACCCGTGTACCCGCTTTGGGCGAGCATCGCGCATGATCATCACGTACAACAGTATGCTGATGACTTCACGCGGGTGGTAAACAACGTCGCAGCGTAGATGATGCCTGGCTGTTCAATATATTGGTGAAGTCCTGTTAAAACTCACCAGATTCATAAAATTTAATCTATCCGCCGCCGGAATACCGGGCGATGGCGAGCATTCAGATAAATTCTTCAATTGCCTGGCGGTTACTCCATGATCGGGTTAATGCTGCAGCGTCAGCAGGTGCCAGCCAGCGAAACGCCAGATGCTCCGTGAGCGTCACATCGCGCTCTTCCGGCAGTTGCAGGCGAAACCAGTGCTCGTGATTATGGGTGACATCAGGCGCATAGCGATGGCGGAAATGGGGAAAGATTTCAAAGTCGATTTGACGATGACAATCCTCCACCTCCAGCTGCTCAGTCAGCACGTCAATGCCGACCTCCTCATTCACTTCACGACACGCGGTCGCCAGCGGTGACTCCCCCGTTTCCAGGCTGCCGGTAACCGACTGCCAGAATGAGGGATCGTCACGCCGCTGCAGCATCAACACCCGGCCAGTATCGCGCGCCGAAATAACCACCAGCACTGAAACCGGGTGTTTATAGCCCATTATTTAATCTCAGGCTTTTCTTTTTTAATGACCTGAATGCCCAGTTCCAGCAGAGAAGCCGGGTTCGCTTCGCTTGGCGCTTCGGTCATCATGCAGGCTGCCGCCGTGGTTTTCGGGAACGCAATAACGTCACGAATGTTGTCGGTGCCGGTCAGCAGCATGGTCAGGCGATCCAGACCAAACGCCAGGCCCGCATGCGGTGGTGTACCGAATTTAAGCGCATCCAGCAGGAAGCCAAACTTCTCGCGCTGCTCGTGCTCTTCAATACCCAGAATGCTGAACACCGTCTGCTGCATTTTGCCGTTGTGGATACGCACTGAACCGCCACCCACTTCATAACCGTTGATCACCATGTCGTAGGCATTCGCCACGGCACGGGTTGGATCCGCAGCCAGCTCTTCTGCGCTCATCTCTTTCGGCGCAGTGAACGGGTGGTGCATCGCAGCCAGACCGCCTTCCTCGTCCTCTTCGAACATCGGGAAGTCGATCACCCACAGCGGTGCCCAGGCTTTTTCATCGGTGATGTTCAGCTCGCGACCCACTTTCAGGCGCAGCGCACCCAGTGCATCCGCAACCACTTTGGCGCGATCGGCGCCAAAGAAGATGATGTCGCCATCCTGTGCGCCGGTGCGGCTCAGAATGCCTTCAACGATTTCTGCATTCAGGAACTTGGCAACCGGACTCTGCACGCCCTCCAGGCCGTCCGCGCGGACGTTGACTTTCATCCACGCCAGGCCTTTCGCGCCGTAAATTTCTACGAACTTGCCATATTCATCAATCTGCTTACGGCTCAGCTGCGCACCGGTTGGCACACGCAGTGCCGCAACACGGCCTTTTTCGTCGTTAGCCGGGCCAGAGAAGACCTGGAACTCCACATTTTTCAGCAGGTCACCCACGTCCACCAGCTCCATCGGGTTACGCAGATCCGGCTTATCAGAACCGTAACGATGCATCGCTTCCGCAAAGGTCATCTGCGGGAACTCGCCGAGATCAACGCCCTGCACGTCCTGCCACAGATTGCGGATTAAACGCTCCATAATTTCACGCACCTGCGGCGCGGTCATAAAGGAGGTTTCAACGTCGATCTGGGTAAATTCGGGCTGACGATCGGCACGTAAATCTTCATCGCGGAAGCATTTAACGATCTGATAGTAGCGGTCAAAACCTGACATCATCAGCAGCTGTTTGAACAGCTGCGGTGACTGCGGCAGCGCGTAGAACTTGCCTTTATGAACCCGGCTTGGCACCAGATAGTCACGCGCGCCTTCTGGCGTCGCTTTGGTCAGCATCGGGGTTTCGATATCCAGGAACCCTTCGTCATCCATAAAGCGGCGGACAAAGCTGGTGATTTTTGCGCGGGTTTTCAGACGCGTCACCATCTCAGGACGACGCAGATCCAGATAGCGGTATTTCAGGCGAGCTTCTTCGCTGTTGGTCTGATTAGAGTCCAGCGGCAGTGGCTCAGAGCGGTTGATGATGGTCAGCGCCTGGGCAAACACTTCGACTTCGCCGGTCGCCATGTCGCTGTTTTTATTCTTCTCATCACGCGCACGCACGGTGCCGGTGATCTGGATGCAGAATTCGTTACGCAGTTCAGAAGCCAGCTTAAATGCGTCCTGACGATCGGGATCGAAAAACACCTGCACGATGCCTTCACGGTCGCGCATGTCGATAAAAATCAAACTGCCCAGATCGCGACGGCGATTTACCCAGCCGCAAAGCGTGACTTGCTGACCTACATGAGACAGATTGAGCTGTCCGCAATATTCTGTACGCATAACACTATCCTTTTAACTTCGCCGCTGCAGCTGACAGCATCCGGCCGCGTTACCTGTTGCGATGCTGTCGCAAAAATGGCGGTCATTATAATGGAAAAAGCCAGGCAGGATAAGCAGATCCACGCCAAAGCACCGATTTCCTGTGTGCATTTGCCCACCTGACCGAACATAGAAGATAATGGGGCATCTTAACCCATCGCCAGGAGCGCGCGTGACACTTCGTATTGGCCTGCCCCAGTGGGGGCATTCACACTGGAAACGCTGGGGTATCACGAGCCTGGCGGACTATGCCCGATACTTCCATTGTGTAGAGGGAAACACCACGCTTTATGCGCTGCCTGATACCGAAACGGTGATGCGCTGGCGCGATATGACGCATGATGCGTTTCGCTTCTGCTTTAAGTTTCCCAACACCATCAGCCATCAGGCGGCGCTACAGCACAGTGACGACCTGCTGACCGATTTCCTGCGCCTGATGGAGCCGCTGGCCGATCGCATCGGTCAGTACTGGCTGCAGCTGCCTGCCAGCTTCTCTCCGGCGCAGATCGCCGATCTGTGGCGCTTTCTGGATAGTTTGCCGCGTCGTTTTCACTACGGCGTCGAAGTCCGCCATCCCGCTTTCTTTGCCAAAGGTGACGCAGAGCGGGCGCTGAATCGCGGATTGCTTGAGCGCGGCATCAATCGCGTCATGCTGGACAGCCGCCCGGTTCACGCCTCCACCTCGCAAAGCCCGGCAGCGCTGGTGGCCCGTGCTCAGAAGCCTAAAGTGCCGCCTCATGCCTTACGAACCGGCTCGCAGCCAATGGTCCGTTTTATCGGCAGCGACAGTGTGGAAGAGACCGTGCCGCTGTTTCAGATCTGGCGTGACAAGCTCTCGCAATGGCAGCAACAGGGCGACGCCATGTTGTTTCTGCATACGCCCGATATGGGTCAGGTGTTTCCGCTGGTGCAGGCGCTATGGCCGCAGCTGCAGCAGATCGATCCGGCTATTGGCAATGGACCCGACTGGCCGCAACAGACATCACTGTTTTGATCACTGCACAGGACAGCGTGCTGTACGCTGGATAGAATAGCTACTTTACGGATGGATACCGGAGTGACAATGATTAGCGCGTTATACGTCGTACTGGGTGCATTGCTGGTAATGAAATTTACAATGGACGTGGTGCGTTACCGCCGTTTCTATCGCGTGGCGTATGGCGATGGCGGCTATCACGACCTGAAAATGGCGATTCGCATTCACGGCAATGCCATCGAAACTATCCCGCTGGCGCTGTTGCTGCTGGTGATGATGGAGATGAATGGCGCCGATATCTGGATGGTGCATCTCACTGGCCTGCTCTTTTTCATCAGCCGGTTACTCCATGCCTGGGGTTTACGCAGCAGCGCCATGGCTGGCCGTAAATATGGCATGCTGCTGACGCTGTTTTCCCTGTGCGGCATGGTCATTTTTAATCTTATTTATCTGCCGTGGGAACTGGTGCTGACACTCCATTAAGTCGCCCTGGGTTAAGGGGTGCAGGCCGCCCCACTTTCTGCGAGAATAGCGCCCTTTCCGTCGTCTCTTCGGATTTTCGATATGTCTGACCGCGATCAACTCTTCTCAGCGCCCATTGCAAAACTGGGCGACTGGACTTTTGACGAGCGCGTAGCTGAAGTCTTTCCAGACATGATTCAGCGCTCGGTGCCGGGCTACTCCAACATCATTTCGATGATTGGCATGCTGGCAGAACGTTTTGTTACGCCCGACAGCACGGTTTATGACCTGGGCTGCTCGCTGGGCGCCGCCACCCTCTCGGTGCGCCGCAATATTCATGTCCCGGGTTGCCAGATCATCGCAGTGGATAACTCCCCGGCGATGGTGGAGCGTTGCCGTCGTCATCTGGATGCGTTTCGCGCTGATACGCCGGTGACGGTGCTGGAAGCGGATATCCGTGATATTGACATAGAAAACGCCTCGCTGGTGGTGCTTAACTTTACGCTGCAGTTTCTGGAGCCACCCGCACGTCTGGCTCTGCTGGAAAAAATCTGGCAGGGACTTAAACCCGGTGGCGCGCTGGTGCTGTCGGAGAAATTCAGTTTTGAAGATGCCGAAGTCGGTGAACTGTTGTTCAACATGCACCATGACTTCAAGCGCGCCAACGGCTACAGCGAACTGGAAATCAGCCAGAAACGTAGCATGCTGGAAAATGTGATGCTGACTGACAGCGTCGAAGCCCATAAAGCCCGCCTGAAACAGGCCGGTTTCTCGCACGCCGAACTCTGGTTCCAGTGCTTTAATTTTGGATCTCTGGTGGCGTTGAAATGATCGACTTTGGCCGTTTTTATCAGCAAATTGCCGTAGGTCCACTGGCGAAGTGGCTGGAAGTTTTACCGGCGCAAATTAGCGAGTGGCAGCGTGAAAACCTGCATGGCCACTTCCGTGACTGGTACAAATCGCTGGAGTATCTGCCGCTGCTGGAGCCGCAAAAGCTCGACCTGCTGCATAGCGTCACCGCCGACCGCGATGACATCAGCGATCGTCATCGTCAGGGCATTGAGAAATTACTGCGTAACCTGATGCCATGGCGCAAAGGGCCCTATTTCCTCTATGGCACCCATATCAACACTGAGTGGCGTTCTGACTGGAAATGGGAGCGTGTCCTGCCGCATATATCCTCGCTGGCGGGCCGGACGGTGCTGGATGTTGGCTGTGGCAGCGGTTATCACATGTGGCGGATGATTGGTGCGGGTGCGCATCTGGTGGTCGGCATTGATCCGATGCAGCTCTTCCTGGTGCAGTTTGAAGCCGTGCGTAAGCTGCTGAACGATGATCGCCGGGCGCACATGCTGCCGCTGGGTATTGAACAGTTACCGGCGTTACAGGCGTTTGATACCGTGTTTTCGATGGGTGTGCTCTACCATCGCCGTTCCCCGCTGGATCACCTGTTACAGCTGAAAAATCAGCTGGTGAGCGGCGGTGAACTGGTGCTGGAGACGCTGGTCATTGAGGGCGATCTGAATCAGGTGCTGGTGCCCGGTGAGCGCTATGCGCAGATGCGCAACGTCTTCTTTATCCCCTCCGCCGAGGCGCTGAAAAGCTGGCTGGAGAAAAGCGGCTTTGTCGATGTACGGATTGTCGATTTCGCCCTGACCACCACCGAAGAACAACGTCGGACAGACTGGATGACCAGCGAGTCGCTGGCGGAATTCCTCGATCCCGATGATCCGAGCAAAACGGTTGAGGGCTATCCGGCTCCGCTGCGCGCCGTGCTGGTCGCCACCAAACCTTAAATCTCAGCGGCGAGACAACGCCAGTTTCGCCGCAAATCCAATAAACACGCAGCCGGTCAGGCGATCCATCACCTTTAATACCCGCGGTTTTTGCAGATGACCCGCAAAATAGTGACTGCCGCCGATTAACACGGCATTCCATATCAGCCCCAGCAGCATATGTGCCAGCGCCATCAGTGTGCACCAGAGCGCCACTGACGCCCCGGCCGGAATAAACTGTGGCAGAAAGGTGACGTAAAACACGCCCACTTTTGGATTCAGCAGATTCCCCATCAACCCCCGACTGAAGCAGGCCAGATAACCCTGCGACCTGGCAGGCTGTTCGTCCACGATGAGCGGTTGCTGACGCGGTTTAAGCAGTAGCCTGATACCGAGCCAGAGCAGCCAGGCCGCCCCCATCCACTTCAGCAGATTGTATGCAATTTCAGACGCCAGCAATAGCGCACCCAGCCCCAGGCCTACCGCCACTCCCCAGATTCAGACAGCCCAGCGTCACGCCGAGCGCGGTGGCGCAGGCGCGCTGCCAGCCCTGCGCGATAGCGGTTCGCAGCACCAGTGCGGTGTCAAATCCGGGTGTGAGCGTCAGAATGGTTATCGCAAGCAGAAATGAAAAGAGCATCGCGCTCATCATGATTTCTCCGTTATCTCCATGAGTGTTCACGCAGCTTAACAGCTCCGGTGACCACAATCCTTTATCAACTGCCACTCTTCCCGAATTGTGCCAGACTGGATCAGGTTGATTCATTCATATCAGGGAGTTTTGATTATGAGTAAATTTATTTTTTCCTCACCCCGTAAATATGTACAGGGCGCAGGAGTGCTGGACGAGCTGGGAACGTATCTGACTGAACTGGGCGATCAGGCTTTTCTGGTGGCTGACAACACGGTCTGGACGTTGATTGGCGAACGGACGCAACACGCCCTGCATTCCGCTGGCGTGACATTCAGCTGGCAGCAATTTAATGGCGAAGCCTCCAGTAATGAGATTTCCCGACTCAGTGCGCTCGCAAAAAGTCAGGGCTGTAATGTGATTGTCGGCCTGGGCGGGGGCAAAACGCTGGATACGGTTAAAGCGGTGGCGGATGAACTTAAACTGCCGGTGGCTATCGTGCCAACCATTGCGTCCACCGATGCGCCCTGTAGCGCCCTGTCGGTCATCTATTCTGACAGCGGTGTATTCGAGAGCTATCGCTTTTACAGCAAAAATCCAGATTTGGTGCTCGTGGACACGGCAGTCTGCGCCAGTGCGCCAGCACGGCTATTTGCATCAGGCATTGCAGATGGACTGGCGACCTGGGTTGAAGCGCAGGCCGTGGCACGTTCGCATGCGAAATCAATGGTTAACGGTGATCCGACACTTGCCGGACTGGCCATTGCCCGAGCCTGTGAAGAAACGCTTCTTACATGGGGTTACAGCGCCTATGTTGCCGTTTCCGAAAAACGGGTAACGCCAGCGGTGGAAGCGGTCGTTGAGGCCAATACGCTGCTCTCGGGACTGGGGTTTGAGAACGGTGGTCTGGCAGCCGCTCACGCGATTCATAATGGTTTTACCGCCATCGATGGCGATATCCACCATCTGACTCATGGCGAGAAAGTTGCCTATGGCACGCTGACGCAGATGGTGCTTGAGAAGCGTACGGATGAGGATATTGCGCGCTATATACGCTTTTATCGCTCAATCAATATGCCAACCACACTCCGGGAGCTGCATCTGGAAAATGAAAGCTGGGAGAATCTGGTGAAAGTGGGGGCGCTGGCAAACAGTGAGGGAGATACGCTGAAAAACCTCAACCCACACCTGTCACCCGAAGATATCGCAAATGCTCTGCTGGCACTGGATGCCTTTAGTCAGACAGTAAAATAGGTCAGGAGCGGGCGATCACCCGATCGCCTGTTACTCTTCTGCCGCAGGCTGGTTCCAGTACTCATATTTGTAGGCCGAACTGAGGTGGCGCTCGATAGTGCCACGCGTAAAGATCTCGGTCTCATGCAGATAGCTGAGTGTACAGTTGCCGACCTCATCCCATGACTGGCACTCATCAACCGACCGGATGGTGCTGAGCGGTGTGGTTTCGGTGACGTTAAGTCGTACTTCACGCCATTGAGGATCATAGGTGTATTCGTCGGTGCCTCTTGCAGATGTGGTGCGCGTGACCAGACCTTTTGGGTTCCAGTGATAGTGAAATTCACCGTTGGTCAGCGGATCGCTGCCGCGCGCCACGCTCTTCTCCAGCCGTAGCTGGGTATCATAGCGATAGGTGATGTCGGTAAAGCCGCTTTTCCCCATGCTGGTAAATCTATCAGAGGCGCTGGTAATCGTGCCATGCCGGCCTTTCTGCCAGTTAATCGTTCCCTGTCGATTATCCACGACGACTTCCTTACCTTCTTTCAGCACTTTGACCAGATAGGCGTATTCCGCCACCCAGCCGCCCTGCACTCTGGCGATATGTTGCTCCATGCTGAGAATCACATTACGTTCGCTTTTATCGTAGCTGACGTCGGCGACGGTCAGATCGCCGCAGGCGTCAAACTGCCCCAGCACCCGCTTTTGCGAGTTCACATCTTTGCCAAACTCGCCCGCAATCACCTGCTTCACAGCGCCTTTCGCGTTTCCCCCCAGCAGAATAAGGTTATTGCTGTTTGCAACGGCCGCATTATTCGGGCTGCAGGCGCTGGCCGCTGCGCTTTCAGTCCAGGCAGTCAGCATCAGGCTTAAAACAAGAATCTGATTGCGTTTCATAGGGTAATTTCCAGGCGACGTTGCTTTCAGTGTAAACGCTGTGGTGATAAACAGCGCCAATCTTTGACGATTCCGGCCTGCAGTGCTTTAAAAGATGAGAGAGGTGAAAAGGCACAAACGTCAGATATCATCTCCCCCTCACATCATGACAATGCCAGAGAACCCCGGAATAAGGTCACTGCACTTGAGAGGGCTTCAGACAAAAAGAACCCCAGCAAGAATACTGGGGTTTGGTACTTGCAAACACCACGTCAATAATCGGCGTGCTGCGCGGCAAAATCTGTTGTGATTCAGGCGACCCGAACGGTGCTCATCTGCATCACACTTTTCATCGCCTCAACGACATCGCCGTCTACACAGTAGCGGCTGAACTCATCGCTTTCGGCTTCAGAACACATGGAGACCCCCGCTTTGCGGTAGCGCATCGGCGACACCATCAGGCGACTGGCCGAGCTGTGAACTTCATCAATCCCCATGTCGAGAAACTTTTGCAGGTTGCTGAGACGAACCCCGGCACCCGCCATAATAATAGGACCGGTGCTGGCCTCATTTAGTTCCCTGAGGAGTGCAATTCCGTTTTCAGCACTGTGTTGCTGACCGGATGTCAGAATGCGCGCCACCCCCAAATCTGTTAATTCTTCCAGCGCTCGCTTAGGGCTGTGGCACAGATCGAAGGCGCGATGGAACGTCACTGACAGGCCGTCACACAGCGCCATAATCTGCCGCATCTGACCATGATGGATATGCGCGTCCTCATCAAGCATCCCAATGACCAGCCCCGGAAAACCCAGTTCGCGTATCAACGCCACATCCGATTTCATCGCTTCAAACTCGCGCGCGGTATAACAAAAGTCACCACCCCGTGGCCGGACAATAGGATGAACCGGGATTGAAACCTCGCGCCGGGCGGCATTCAGCATCCCTGCCGATGGGGTCAGACCACCCTCACGCGGTGCGGCACAAAGTTCAACCCGATCGGCGCCCGCCTGTTGTGCGGTCACGGCGCAATCCACGCCATAGCAGCAAATTTCCAGTGTGGTCATTCTCTTCTCCTTTACATGACTCTGGTTCAAGGCAGATTCATCAGTTAGTCTGGCTGCTGATATGAGTTTACCGGGAAAGTTAACTATGGCATTCAATTTCGACCAACGGATAGACCGTCGTCACAGCGATAGCCTTAAATGGAACAAATATGCGGACCAGGACATTCTGCCGTTGTGGGTGGCAGATACCGATTTCCGATCGCCTGACTGCGTCATCGATGCGATCAAAACCCGCGCCGGGCATGGCATTTTCGGCTATGGCGATACGCCGGTAGCGTTTCTCGACAGCGCAGTTGCGTGGCTCGCCTCACGCTATCAGTGGCACGTCAATCCGGAATGGATTGTGGTTTTACCCGGCGTGGTGAGTGGACTGAATCTCGCCGTGCGTGCCTTCACTGCGTCGGACGAGCTGACGATTTCTCCCACGCCGATCTACCCACCGTTTCGCGGGGCGGCAAAACTGGCAGAGCGAGGTCAGATCAATGTGCCTGTCACGTTGCAACAGGGGCGCTGGCTGCTGGATCTGGATGCAGCCGAAGAACAGACTGGGGGTAAAGAACGGCTGTTAATGCTGTGTAACCCGCAGAACCCGGGCGGCACGGTCTATCGCCAGGACGAACTGCAGGCGCAGCTGGAATTCGCCCGGAAACACAATCTGATTGTCTGTTCCGACGAGATCCACAGCGATTTGCTACTGGAACCGGGCGTGCAGCACATTCCGTTTGCTTCGCTAAGTGAGGATGCGGCCCAGCGAAGTGTCACGCTGATGTCGCCCTCCAAGAGTTTCAATATCGCCGGTCTGGGTGCGTCCATCGCCATCATACCGAATGCTGAACTGCGCGCGCGCTTTAACCGGGTGCGACGCGGCATTGTGCCGGATGTAGATATTCTGGCCATCACCGCAGCAGCAGCAGCCTGGCGCGAAGGTGAGCCCTGGCTGAAGGCACAGAATGCTTACCTGCGCAGTAACCGGGACTGGCTGGTATCACAGGTCAATAAAATGCCGGGTCTGTCAGTTGCCACGCCGGAAGCAACCTACCTGGCCTGGATTGATGCCAGCGCGCTGGGTGTGGCCAGTCCTGCCCTCTATTTTGAGAAGCACGGACTGGGCTTAACCGCCGGACGTGAGTTCGGCAACGACCAGTTTGTCCGGCTCAATTTCGGCTGTACCCGAGCGCTACTGGACGAGGCGGTTGCCCGACTGAAACGCGCCGTGGCTGCCCGCATTTAGTGCTGCTCACTGGCGACAATTTCCTCCAGTCGCCACGGATGAAACTTGATGGTTGTCTGCCCGTCCGTCACCGCCAGGGTCGGATTAGGCAGACGCTCATTCTCGCCCTGCGGTGAGCTGGTTTTAAAGGAAATGCCGGGCTGCGTCAGTGCCTCATCAGACAATAATGCCATCGCGCGCATGCCCAGCGTTCGATGATCGCCACGTAACACCACTTCAATGTGCTCCCAGCCTTCATGGCGATAACGCTTCTCACCCGGCCACGGCAGCTCAACCACATCGATCTCTCTGCCCGCCACAACCAGTGGATCATGTAGTTTAAACAGGCAAATCTGCCGTCCGTTAATCATCGTCGCGGAAAACTGCGTACCCATCTGCTGCAGGCCTTGCTGCCAGCGGATCGCCGTCGTGTCCTGATGACAACGCACCGAAATATGGTCCACTTCAAGATCGTTAAGGCGCAAACCAAGTTGCTGCGCAAAACTTTGCAACGATTTTTCAAAACGCCTTAAATCTGTCTTTAAATCGTCCAATTCTGCCGGAAAAGATCGCTCTGACACCGTAAATCCTCTCAATTTGTTTAGCATTTATAAACAGTCTGGTTTATGGAGCGCCGCGTGCCTGACGTCACATAATGATAAGATTCATCTTATTTGGACTGAAATTTAACGCAAAACCTCATAATAACATCTTTCATTTCGGATTTATCTCCTGTTTAGGGCCATAAGTTCCTTGATGAAAGTGAGTTAAATATATGATTATAATCAACTTCTTTAATACAATAAGATAAGTCTCAATTGACTGATAAACAATTGCAGCATTCTCTGCCTTCCTATAAATTTGACCTAACACAAACAAAAGGAATGGCTATATGTCTATGCTCATCGTTGTCGCTGTACTGATCGCACTGATGGGATTCGCAATTGCGCGCCACTGGAAGGTGCTTGAAGATAAAAGCGTAAAGAACCCACGTCGTCATCTGCGACGTCGTTAACGCCTCCGGGAAACATCTTCTTCAGCTCTGTTTCCCCGCTTCATCCAACTGCTGACGCCCATCCACATTTCACGTATACTTTTCCCCTCATTTTTTTCCATTTTGTCTGCCCCATCCGTTTCTGCCCCGCCGTAACGCGATGTGCTCAGGCAAGATGATGACAGCCCGGTTTAGCAGTCCAGGGCGTTGTTCAGCTTATGAAGGTAACTCGGTGAATATTCAGGCACTTCTTTCCGCAAAAGTCAGTCAGGCAATGGTTTTAGCCGGCGCACCCGCCGATTGCGAACCACAGGTTCGTCAGTCTGCACGGGTTCAGTTTGGAGACTATCAGGCCAACGGCATTATGGCCGTGGCGAAAAAGCTGGGACAGGCACCGCGACAATTAGCGGAAGCGGTGATTCAGCACCTCGACCTGACCGGCATCGCCAGCAAGGTTGAAATTGCCGGGCCGGGTTTCATTAATATTTTCCTTGACCACAACTGGCTGGCAACACACGCCCGTCAGGCACTTAGCCTGCCGCGTCTTGGCGTGCAGCTGGCTGAGCCGCAGACCATCGTGGTCGACTATTCCGCCCCTAATGTTGCAAAAGAGATGCACGTCGGTCACGTCCGCTCCACCATCATTGGTGATGCGGCGGTGCGTACGCTGGAGTTTCTCGGCCATAACGTTATCCGCGCTAACCACGTTGGCGACTGGGGTACGCAGTTCGGCATGTTGATCGCGTTCCTTGAAAAGCAGCAGAATGAAGATCACGCAGAGATGGCGCTGGCCGACCTCGAAGGCTTCTACCGTGAAGCAAAACGCACTTATGATGAAGATCCTGAGTTTGCCGAGCGTGCACGCAGCTATGTCGTGAAACTTCAGGGTGGCGATGAATATTGCCGCCAGATGTGGAAGAAGCTGGTCGACATCACCATGAGTCAGAACCAGAAAATCTACGACCGCATGAACGTGACGCTGACGCGCAACGATGTCATGGGTGAAAGTCTTTATAACGACATGCTGCCCGGCATTGTTTCCGACCTGAAACAGAAAGGCTTAGCGGTCGAGAGCGAAGGCGCAACCGTGGTGTTCCTGGATGAATTCCAGAACAAAGAGGGTGAGCCGATGGGCGTCATCATCCAGAAAAAGGATGGTGGCTACCTCTACACCACCACGGACATCGCCTGTGCGAAATATCGTTATGAAACGCTGAAAGCCAATCGCGTACTCTATTACATCGATTCACGTCAGCATCAGCATCTGGTGCAGGCATGGACGATTGTCCGTAAAGCGGGTTATGTGCCGGAGTCTGTGCCGCTGGAGCACCATGCATTCGGCATGATGCTGGGCAAAGATGGACGACCATTTAAAACACGTAGCGGCGGTACTATTAAACTCTCTGATCTGCTGGATGAAGCCTATCAGCGTGCCTACTCGCTGGTGCGTGAGAAGAACCCGGAGATGAGCGAAGCGGAAGTGAAAACCCTGGCGGAAGTGGTGGGGATCAGTGCTGTCAAATATGCTGATCTGTCAAAAAGCCGCACCACCGACTACATCTTCGACTGGGATAACATGCTGGCGTTTGAAGGCAATACCGCGCCTTACATGCAGTATGCCTATACCCGTGTGCTTTCCGTGTTCCGTAAAGCGGGCATTAATGCCGATTCGCTGGATGCAGAGATTGTGATCAGTGAAGAGCGCGAAGCACAGCTGGCCACGCGTTTGCTACAGTTCGAAGAGGTCATTACTCAGGTCGCTCGCGACGGCACGCCACATGTGATGTGTGCCTATCTCTACGATCTGGCCGGTCTGTTCTCCGGCTTCTACGAGCACTGCCCGATTCTCAGCGCAGAATCAGACGCAACGCGCCTGAGCCGTCTGCAGCTGGCCGCGCTGACGGCGAAGACGCTGAAGCAGGGTCTGGATACTCTGGGTATCGACACCGTCGAGCGCATGTAACCTGTAAAACGGAGAGGGATTTCCCTCTCCGTTGCTGTTCTCAGTTATCCGCTCTGAACGCCCCCCAAATTTCCGCAGCAGGATGGTGTTATGTCTGTCGCCGCGCACCTTATCAGCAGTCATCTTCCCACCATAAAGCAATTGCAGTGCTTTCTGGCTGTTGCGCACGAGCTTAATTTTCGCCGGGCCGCAGAACGCCTCAGCATGACGCAGCCGCCGCTCACCCGTCAGGTTCAAAGCCTGGAAGATCTGCTCGGTCAGCCGCTGTTCAGCCGTACGACTCATGAGGTGATGCTCACCGATGCTGGCCGTGCGCTGGTTGCAAAAGCAGAATCGATTCTTACCGCGCTGAATAGCCTAAAGCAGCCTGCTGCCGTGCGACCACGTATCGGACTGACCCGCACGCTCAACTTTGAATTAATGGCACCGCTTAACCGGCAGCTCGCCAGTTTCCATGCCAGCGATGAAATGGAGATGCCCAGCCTGACCTCCGCTCAACTGCTGCAAAGCCTGGCCAAAAACAGCCTGGATTTAATTCTCACTGGCGAAAAAGGTCCTGAAGCGGAAACTCTGGTTAAGTACACCTGGGTTTACCGTGAACCGCTGCTGCTCGCTATGCCGTCAACGCACCCTGCCAGTCTGGCAGGAGAAAAGGTCTCACTGGACGCGCTGTCTGACCTGCCGCTGTTCTGGTTTGCGCGCAGTGCCAATCCGCAGTTTTACGATAAATGCGAACGCTACTTTGCGACGCTCAGCGTCACGCTAAAACGAATAAGAGAGCCGGATGATTCCCTGCTGATGCTGTCGCACATCGCCAGAGGCAAAGGATTCGCCCTGATGCCGCAGTCAAAATGTACCTTTAACCAGGCAGGACTCTGTTATCGCCCGCTGACTGAAAGCGCGGCGCGGCAATTGACGATTGATGTTTATGCGGCCATTCGCGCCAATGAAAAAAATGCGGCAGTGCTGAATGCGCTGAGCGTGCTTTCACAGTCAGCCTATCACGACGCTCACCCGCATTCATCAGACTGAGTCGCCGCCCTCTTACGCTGCGCTGCCTGTGGCTGATGATGCGCGGTTCCGCCCGCTCCTGTGTTGTCCCCGGCCTTACCTTTCCTGATACCTTTTTTGCATGACGAAAAGAGCAATTCATTGCTTTCACCCGGGGTGAAACAATCGCCTTTCACTCACGAGGAGAAACAATGAAAAAGAGAACCTTAAGTCAGGGCCTGGATGTCAGCGCCATAGGCTATGGCGCGATGGGGCTGAGCGAATTTTACGGTCACTCCGACGACCGCCAGTCTCTCCAGCTGCTTATCCAGCTGCGCGACCTGGATATCACCTTCATTGATACCGCCGATCTTTACGGACGTGGCCACAATGAGCAGCTGATCGGTGAGTTTCTTGCCGGGATGAGCAAGGCTGAACGCCTGATGTTCACCGTCGCCACCAAATGTGGTATTGAGCGTCCGGCAGATGAGGCTT
Source organism: Pantoea sp. MT58 (assembly GCF_014495885.1). Classification (NCBI taxonomy): domain Bacteria; kingdom Pseudomonadati; phylum Pseudomonadota; class Gammaproteobacteria; order Enterobacterales; family Erwiniaceae; genus Pantoea; species Pantoea sp. MT58. The sequence goes on along the minus strand of NZ_CP061083.1, from coordinate 1,771,379 downwards.
ATGCCCGTACCATTAACAATCAGCCGGACTACATTACCCACAGCTGCCATGCCTCCCTGAAACGATTGGGCGTCGAGCGTATCGATCTCTTTTATCTGCATCGTATCAGCCCGGCAACACCGATTGAGGAGAGCATGCAGTGTCTGAGCCGTCTGGTGAAAGAGGGGAAAATTGCCCGGATTGGATTGTGTGAAGCGTCGGCTGCCACTCTGAATCGGGCGCACGCCATCCATCCGCTGGCCGCGCTGCAGACGGAATATTCTCTGTGGACGCGTGACATTGAAGAAGAAATCCTGCCAGCGGTGAAACAGCTCGGTATCGGTCTGGTGCCCTATTCCCCGCTGGGCAGAGGTTTTCTGACCGGTAAATACCGCCAGAACAGTGATTTTGCCGGGGATGATTTCCGCAAAAATAACGCGCGTTTCCAGCAGGAGAATATCGATCACAACCTGCAGCTTGTAAACGCGATTACGCCACTGGCGGAGAAATATCACGCCACCACCGGGCAGATTGCGCTGGCCTGGCTCCTGGCCCAGTACGAAAGAATTGTGCCGATACCGGGCACCAGGCAGATCGCTTATCTTAATGAAAATGCGCAGGCCGCGGATATTCAGCTGGAAGAGAACGATATCCTGTTGCTGAATGCACTTCACCGGCAAATAGAAGTTAAAGGGGGGCGTTACTCGGAAGAGGGAATGAAAGGCGTTAATGCCTGAATTCTGACCTTTGCGTCGGTGCCTGATGTATCGATTGATAGTCAGTGCGTTAATTGTTGCTCTGTAAACGACGCAACAGCCGATGCACATATCTGGTGTGCATCGGCGTGTCCCGCGCAGGAATCAACGTTGCTGATTCATTATTCGTAATTGACCATCACTTCACTGCTGACCACCCGTAATCCGGGTGGAAGCGCCCCGCTGCCAGCAAAACCAAACACCATGTGCAATGTCTCACCGGCATTCAGATGCGCCAGACCGCGCGTGGTGCCGCTGGCACCTTCAAGCGACGTGCAACGCTGTTCACCGCACAGCCGCACTTCCAGGCCAGAGGGCGCCGGCCTGCTCAGCTCATAGCGCCAGTTAATGATGCTGACTTCCCCACCGACGTCAGCGGGTGGCGTCAGCGGCTGCGCCCGTTGCCAGCTGCCACGGTTCGCTAGTAGCGGTCCGTTAGCCGTGGCACTCCAGGCCCCTCCAGCCGCCTGAGCCATCAGCGGCATCATTAGCAATGCCATGATCAGTCTGCGCATTATTTGCCTCCAATGGTGGCAGTCATACGGATCTGACGGTTATCACTCAGCTCCAGGTTTGAGAGCACCACCAGCTGTGGCAGATTGCGGCGCAGGAATCGCGCCAGCAGCGCACGCAGCGGATGATTGACCAGCAGCACCGGCGGTGCCCCCAGCATCTCCTGGCGCTGCAATGCGGCCTGTGCCTGACTCAACAGCCGGTCGGCCAGACCCGGCTCCAGTCCGCCACCACCCTGCAACGCCTGCAACAGCAGACGTTCCAGCGTTGAATCCAGCCCGATAACCTGCACTTCGTCATTACCCGGGAACCACTGTTGCGTAATCGCACGGCCCAGCGCCACACGGACCACGCTGGTCAGCTCCTGGGGATCGCTCTGCACCGGCGCGTGTTCCGCCAGCGTTTCGATGATGGTGCGCATATCGCGAATCGACACCCGCTCCACCAGCAGGTTCTGCAGCACCTTGTGCAGCGTGGTGAGTGAAATCACGCCTGGCACCAGATCTTCAGTCAGCTTCGGCATCTCCTGGGTTACGCGATCCAGTAGCTGCTGCGCTTCCTGACGGCCAAACAGTTCGCTGGCGAACTGGCCGATCAGATGGTTGAGATGGGTTGCCACGACGGTACTGGCCTCGACGACTGTAAAGCCCTGAATCTGCGCCTGCTCTTTGAGTGCGCTATCAATCCAGACCGCTGCCAGACCAAAGGCGGGATCGACGGTCGCTTCACCAGGCAGACTTCCGGCAGCCGTGCCAGGGTTTATCGCCATCCAGCGGCCAGGATAGGCATCACCGCTCCCAATCTCTACCCCTTTCATCAGGATGCGATAGCGCGCAGGCGGCAGCTCCATGTTGTCACGGATATGCACCACCGGCGGCAGGAAACCGACATCCTGAGCAACCTTCTTACGAATACTGCGGATACGTCCCAGCAGCTCACCGTTTTGCTGATGATCGACCATCGGAATCAGGCGGTAGCCCACTTCCATGCCCAGGGTATCTTCCAGCTGCACATCGGTCCAGGACGCTTCGGTGGCGGCAGGCGTGTCTGCCGGTTTGTTGCTGATGCTGCCTGCAACGTCCACTTTCTTCTTCGGCTGTGCTTCGCGACCACGCAACCACCAGGCCAGACCCAGTAAGGCGGCGGTGAACAGCAGGAATACGAAATTAGGCATGCCAGGCACCAGACCCAGTAAGCCAATCACCCCGGCGCTGAGCATCAGTACGCGGGGATCTTTGAACAGCTGAGTGACCATCTGCTCACCGACATCCTGATCGGTGGCAACGCGCGTCACGATAACACCCGCAGCAGTGGAGATAACCAGCGCCGGGATCTGCGCAACCAGTCCATCACCAATGGTCAGCAGCGTATAGGTTTCTGCGGCATGACCCGCATCCATACCGTGCTGCACCACGCCCACCAGCAGGCCGCCGATGACGTTGATGACCATGATCATGATACCGGCGATGGCATCACCACGAACGAACTTACTCGCACCGTCCATCGAACCGTAGAAGTCGGCTTCCTGGGTCACTTCTGCACGGCGGCGTTTGGCATCATCTTCACCGATCAGACCGGCGTTGAGGTCGGCATCGATTGCCATCTGCTTACCGGGCATTCCGTCCAGCACAAAGCGCGCACCCACTTCCGCGATACGACCGGCACCCTTGGTGATAACCATAAAGTTGATGATCACGAGGATGATAAACACCACGATACCGATGGCGAAGTTACCGCCCACCAGGAAGTGACCGAACGCTTCAACCACCTGTCCGGCGGCAGCGGCACCAGTGTGCCCTTCCATCAGGATGATACGGGTTGACGCAACGTTCAGCGCCAGACGCAGCAATGTTGAGAAGAGCAGAATGGTCGGGAACGCCGCAAATTCCAGGGTCCGCTGGGTGAACATCGCCACCAGCAGGATCATGATCGACAGCGCAATGTTAAAGGTGAACAGCAGATCGAGGATAAACGGCGGCAATGGCAGAACCATCATCGACAGGATCATCAGGATCAGTACCGGCCCGGCCAGTACCTGCCACTGCATATCTTTAAAGCCCGGTAAACGTAGCTTTACGGCCAGGTTATTAGCCATCGTTTTTGCTCTCTCCTGCAAAGTCCATCTCTGCCGGAACCGGCAGGTCTTTTGGTTTGGTTGGAATCAGGCCGCCTTCGCGCTTCCAGCGACGCGACTGCCAGACCCACGCCAGCACCTCGGCCACGGCAGCATAGAGCGCGCCAGGGATGTGCTGACCAATTTCGGTATGACGATATAACGCACGCGCCAGCGGCGGTGCTTCCAGAACCGGGATGCGGTGTTCAGCAGCCAGTTCACGAATTCTCAGCGCGATCTCGCCGGCCCCTTTCGCCACAACTTTTGGCGCACTCATCTTTTTCTCGTTGTACTGCAGGGCGACGGAGTAGTGCGTCGGGTTGGTAACGATGACATCGGCTTTCGGCACATCTGCCATCATTCTGCGTCGCGCAGCGGCGCGCATCTGCTGACGGATGCGTCCTTTAACATGTGGGTCGCCTTCCTGCTGCTTATGCTCGTCGCGAATCTCCTGCATCGACATCTTCAGCTTTTTAAAGTGGCTGTAGAGCTGCCAGAAAACGTCATAGCCCACCATCGGTATCAGCCCCAGCATCACCAGCGAGCAGCAGACCGCAATCATCTCCATGCCGTGGATGAGCGCGGTCACCGGTGCTTCACTGATCAGTCGCAGCATCTCGGGCCAGTGACTCCAGATGTACCACCAGCCCACTGCGCCAACCAGGATAGTCTTGAGGATACCTTTAAACAGTTCGGTCCAGGCCTGAGCGGCGAACATTCGCTTAAAGCCGGCAATCGGGTTCATCTTTTTCGGATCAAACTTGATCGATTTACCGCTGAAAACGATACCGCCCAGCAGCATAGGGGCGGCAATCGCCACCAGCACCAGACCGCCCATTAACGGCAGCAGCGCCATCAGTGCCTGCGTGATTAGGCTGCCAATGTGGCTGACGATAATTTTGTCATCTCTGACCATGCCGTGGTCAAAACGAAGTCCGGTGGCGACCATCGCCGCCAGCCGGTGCGCCATCATGTTGCCGCCCATCCACAGGATCATGATGCCGGCCAGCAGCATCAGTACGGATGTCAGTTCGCGCGAACGCGGAATCTGGCCCTCTTCACGCGCTTTCTCAAGCCGGTGGGCCGTGGGCGATTCTGTTTTGTCCTCGTCGCTATCAGACACGACAAACCTCGGTTGGCAGGAATTCTGAGCATAGGATGCCAAATCTGGCTTAAGTCAAAGCGGAGATAAGATGGGAAAAACAGGCGTTCTTTCGGGGATGGATCTGACAATGCAGAACGGGGCCACCGGACGGTGACCCTGTTTATTATAATATTCAGCTGTTTCGCCCGCACGCGGGCGAACGACGCTTAAAACCCTAAGCTGTCCAGCAGGTCATCAACCTGATCCTGGTTCGCCACCACGCCTGGTGCATCAGCGTGAATCTGCGGTCCGTTCAGCAGGCTGGTGCCTTCCTGACGCTTTTCAGCACTGACTTCTGGCATGTTTTCCAGCAGCACCATTAACAGCTGGCGCTCAATTTCCTGAATCACATCCATCATACGCTTGATCACCTGACCGGTAAGGTCCTGGAAATCCTGCGCCATCATGATTTCAAGCAACTGCTTGTTGGTAAAGGCGGTATGCTCTGGCACGGCGGTGAGGAATGCGCGCGTATCCGTCACCAACTCCCGCGCATCACCCAGTTCAACTGGGTTCTCAAACCACTCATCCCAACGTCCTTTCAGCTGGGTTGCCCCGGCTTCCATTTTATCCTGATGAGGTTGTGCTGCTTCAACACAGTTCAACGCACGGTCAGCGGCCTGCGCCGTCATCTGCACAACATAATCCAGACGATCGCGGGCATCAGGAATGGCTTCAGCCGCATCGGCAATGGCTTTATCCAGCCCCAGCTCGCGCAGACTGTCGCGCAGCATGCGCGTCAGAGAGCCAATACGTGAAATGATGTCGTGTGCCGCGGCATCCTCAGTTGGTTTCGGAAAGTCGCTCATCACATCCCCTTACATGCCCAGTTTTTCGAAAATTTTACCCAGCTTTTCTTCCAGGGTTGCCGCAGTGAAAGGTTTCACTACATATCCGCTGGCACCCGCCTGGGCGGCGGCGATAATGTTCTCTTTCTTGGCTTCCGCAGTGACCATCAACACCGGCAGCGTACTCATTGCCGCGTCAGCACGAATGGTCTGCAGCAGCTGCAGGCCATCCATGTTTGGCATGTTCCAGTCGGAAATCACGAAGTCGAAACCACCCGCTTTCAGTTTGCCGAGGGCATCCACACCATCTTCCGCTTCTTCTACGTTATTGAAGCCAAGCTCTTTCAGCAGGTTACGCACAATACGACGCATCGTATTGAAGTCGTCTACTACCAAAAAGCGCATGTTTTTATCTGCCATATCTACTCCTGAGTTGTCTCGCCCGGCGGGACGGGCCTGTTAAATACGCAATGCCTGTCCGGCGCTAATTTTCGCCAGCATGTGCTGGCTGATGTTGCTTAAATCTACGACTTCGCTCACGCCGCCCGTGGCAATAGCCTCACGCGGCATGCCAAATACCACACAGCTGGCTTCGTTCTGGGCGATGGTCCAGGCGCCTGCCCGGTGCATTTCCAGCATCCCGGCCGCACCATCGTTGCCCATTCCGGTGAGGATGACCCCCACCGCATTTCGTCCGGCGTTAATCGCCACCGATTTGAACAGCACATCCACAGAGGGTTTGTGCCGGTTTACCGGGGGTCCTTCATTCAGTTTCACCACATAGTTGGCACCACTTCGGCCCAGCTCCATGTGCATTGCGCCTGGGGCGATATAGGCGTGGCCTGGCAAAATACGTTCACCATCTTCGGCTTCTTTTACCGTGATCTGACACAGCTTGTTCAGACGCTCGGCAAAGGAGCGGGTAAACCCTGGCGGCATATGCTGGGTAATCAGCAGTGCCGGGCTGGTTGCCGGTAAGGGCTGCAGCACATGGCGAATCGCCTCCGTTCCGCCGGTTGAGGAGCCAATCGCAATCAGCTTCTCACTACTCAGCAGCGGACCCGCTTTCAGTGTCGCCGGCACCGGCATCGCTGTGCGGTTATGCAGGCGCGCACGGGAAGCCGCACGAATTTTGTCGCCAATCATCTGGCTGTACGCCAGCATCCCTTCACGGATGCCGAGCTGCGGCTTGGTCACGAAATCCACCGCGCCCAGCTCCAGCGCCCTCAGCGTAATTTCGGAGCCTTTTCCGGTCAGCGATGAAACCATCACCACCGGCATTGGCCGTAACCGCATCAGTTTTTCAAGGAAATCGAGGCCATCCATGCGCGGCATTTCCACATCCAGTGTCAGCACCTGCGGATTGAACTGCTTGATCAAATCGCGGGCGACCAGCGGATCGGGCGCCGTAGCGACCATCTCCATATCCGGATGGCTGTTGATGATCTCTGTCATCAACTGCCGCATCAGCGCAGAGTCATCTACGCACATCACGGTGATTTTGCTCATCATCTTTCCTTCGTCAGTCCATAGACGGTTTGCCCACGCAGCCAGAACTCTTTACTGATCTGACTGAAGTTTTCTGAGTGTCCGGCGAACAGGATGCCGCCCGGTTTTAGCAGTGGGACAAACCGACGCAGAATCTTCTCCTGCGTCTCTTTATCGAAATAGATCATCACATTGCGACAGAAAATAGCGTCGAACTGACCCGGCAGCGCCCAGTCATTCGCCAGCAGGTTAAGCTGCGCGTAAGTGACCATATTGGTCAGCTCGGGACGCGCCCGCACCATACCGGCATGCGGACCGGTTCCGCGCAGGAAGAAACGCTGCATTTGCGCCGGTGACAGCGTGCGCAGCTCTTCCTGGCGGTAAACCCCTGCCACCGCCTTTTCCAGTACCTGAGTATCGATATCGCTGGCATGAACCTGGAACTTGCCAGGTCCTGTGCCCAGCGTTTCCGCCAGCGTCATGGCGATCGAATAAGGCTCTTCACCCGTTGACGCTGCGGTACTCCAGACGCTGAAGTTGCCCTGTCGCTTACGTGCATGCTCCGCCAGAATCGGGAAGTGATGCGCTTCGCGGAAGAACGCGGTCAGGTTGGTCGTCAGCGCATTGATAAAAGCCTGCCACTCGGCACTGTTTGGATCGGACTCCAGCAGCGCCAGGTAGCGACCAAAATCGTCGATATTCAGCGTACGCAGACGACGAACCAGACGGTTGTAAACCATCTCACGCTTGTGGTCGGCCAATACGATGCCGGCACGCTGATAGATCAGCTGGCTGATACGGCGAAAATGCGTATCGGAGAGCGGCAAACGCTGCACCATTTGCGACAGCAGCGTTGTCGTCTCATTTTGATCTAAAATCGTCGATTTTTTCATCTCTGCACCTGGCCCGAACTTAATACATTAACTGTCTGCTGCGATGCCCGGCGCTGTAACAGCGACCGGACCACGGGCGTTTAAAAGGTTTCCCAGTTGTCGTCGCTGCGTGACGCAGACGAACGACCAACGGCTAACGGTGCATCTAACTGGAGAGTTTTCATCGCCGTTGTCTTGTTAACGGCCTGAGCGACAAATTCTTTACCAATATTGAACACTGACACCGCTTGTTTTAAGTGACTTGCCTGATCTTCGAGCGCTGCAGCGGCGGCGGCTGACTCTTCAACCAGTGAGGCGTTCTGCTGTGTAACGCGATCCATCTCGGTCACCGCAAGGCCCACCTGGTCAATGCCACGGCTCTGCTCGTCTGACGCGGAGGCGATCTCACCCATGATGTCAGTGACGCGGGTAACCGCGCTGACGATGTTGCTCATGGTGTCACCGGCACTCTCTACCAGCACTGAGCCGGTATTAACGCGGCTAACGGAATCTTCAATCAGCCCTTTAATCTCTTTGGCGGCCTGGGCGCTACGCTGTGCCAGGCTGCGGACTTCACCCGCCACTACCGCAAAACCGCGACCCTGTTCTCCGGCACGCGCGGCTTCAACCGCGGCATTCAGCGCCAGGATGTTGGTCTGGAAAGCGATGCCATCAATCACGCTGGTGATATCGGCAATCTTCTTAGAGCTGCCCGCAATCTCTTTCATCGTGGTGACCACACCATCCACCACTTTGCCGCCCTGCTGCGCGGTTTCTGAGGCAGTCAGCGCCAGCTTCGACGCCTGACGGGCGTTTTCAGCATTCTGTTTCACGGTTGCGGTCAGCTGCTCCATGCTGGCGGCAGTCTGCTCCAGCGAGGCGGCCTGCTGTTCCGTTCGCGAAGAGAGATCGTTATTGCCGATAGAAATTTCGCTGGCACCGGTATAGATGGCGTCGGAGCCATCACGGACAGTGCGAACGGTACGCACCAGCTCCTGCTGCATGTGCTGCAGTGAAGTCAGCAATTCGCCGATTTCATTTCGTACGTTAATCTCCACCGGCTGGGTCAGGTCACCACGTGCAATGTGCTGGATGTGCTCAATGCTCTGACGCAATGGACGGATCAGCGCTGAACGCATCACGTTCCACACCAGAACAATCATCAGCAATGTCACGGCCAGCGTGGCAATAACAATGGTGATAGAGCGGCTGTAAGCCTGCTGGTTTGTTTTTACACCCTCCTGTGCCAGCTCTTTGTTGTGCTCAAGCCAGGCGGTGTAATCTTTCTGGAATTTGTCCTGGAAACTCTGCGTAGGCTGATCGACAAAACCTTTGAAGTTACCGGTCGTGAAGAAGACCATCAGTTCTGCCAGGGCATCGTGATAGGCCTTATAGTTCGCCTGTAACGTCAGGACGTTTTCAGCTGTTTTGCCCTTTTCTGACAGGTTATCGTTGAAAATCTGATAGCTGGCTTCGGCCTGTTTCAGTTCCTCGCCCGCCAGGGCGACCAGATCTTTCACGCTGGCTCCCGACCCCGACATCTGTGCATCCTGCAAAAAACGGATACCGGCGCGGTTAAGGGTGTTGCGCGCCTGAACAAGCGAAACCCATGAGGTGCCCATCGCCTGTTGCAACGTATTCAGACGCTGGTTATAAGCAAAATTCTCTTTATCTGAGCTGACAGTTTTGAAAAACATTCCGCCGGAAAAAATCTGCAGCAGCGCAAACAGCGCCAGCACACACAGCAGGCCGGAAACGACTCGTACACGACTAAACATACACACCTCATTGGTTGGCGATTCGTGTTTATTTATCGGCGGAGTCAGGGGGAACTTTATGCATGGCAGCAGCTTAAAGCCGCTGCCATGGTGAAAAGCAGGAAATCAGGCGCGGGAAATTTTGAATACGGAGACTGCCTGGGTCAGAACGCTGGCTTGCTGCTCCAAAGCGGCGGCGGCGGCGGCAGACTCTTCCACCAGAGAAGCATTCTGCTGCGTCACGCGATCCATTTCAGTGACGGCCACGCCGACCTGTTCAATACCGCGGCTCTGTTCATCAGACGCTGAGGCGATTTCGCCCATGATGTCGGTAACGCGGGTCACGGCACCCACAATCTCATTCATGGTACTGCCGGCGCTCTCAACCTGCAGTGACCCATCGTTAACGCGAGAGACGGAGTCTTCAATCAGGCCTTTGATCTCTTTTGCGGCCTGGGCGCTGCGCTGTGCCAGGCTGCGCACTTCACCCGCCACCACTGCAAAACCACGCCCCTGCTCACCGGCCCGCGCGGCTTCAACGGCGGCATTCAGCGCCAGGATATTAGTCTGGAAGGCGATACCGTCAATCACACTGATGATGTCAGCAATTTTCTTCGAGCTGTCCGCAATCTCTTTCATCGTGGTGACCACGCCATTAACCACTTTTCCGCCCTGCTGTGCGGTTTCGGAGGCGGTCAGCGCCAGTTGCGACGCCTGACGGGCGTTGTCCGCATTCTGCTTCACCGTGGCGGTCAACTGCTCCATGCTGGCGGCAGTTTGTTCCAGTGAGGCGGCCTGCTCTTCGGTTCGTGACGACAGGTCGTTGTTACCGGCGGCGATTTCGCTGGCACCGGTAAAGATGGCATCTGAGCCATCACGGACATTACCCACGGTCATCACCAGAGACTGTTGCATCTCATGGATGCCTGCGGCCAGCTGGCTCATCTCATTGCGTCCCTCAACCACAATAGGCTGAGTCAAATCACCGGAGGCGATAGCACGAATCTGTGCCAGAAGCTGTTGCAGGGGCTGAATCAGCACCTGACGCAGGCCAAACCAGCAGATAATAATCACCGCCAGTACCGCAACGCCAATGATGGCCAGCAGCCACATCATCTGGGTGTACGCGTTGTGGTTCTGCTCCATGCCCTTGTCGGAAAGTGCAGTCTGCAGCGCACGCCATTTATTGTAACTCTCCTGCATCGCCACCTGCTTCTGTTCGATGTTCTGTTTGAACATCCCTTCCAGGTCACGTGCCTGCAGACTTTTTACCATCGCTTTCAGGCCGTTTTCATAACTGGCGTAATCAGCTTCAAGCTTGTCCCCCAGCGTCTCGTCAAGACCGGCTGTGGTAGGCAGATGGTAATAGATTTTGAAGTGACGATCGGCCTCTGCTAACTGGTTATTGGCTTTGGAAATAAGTTCATCAAGCTGACCGCCGTTCATCTGCGATGCCATGCTGGTCTGTAACCGAAGCATGCCGCGGTTCAGCGTGGTACGGCTGTTGTTTAAAGAAATATAAGCATCTGTCATCTCAGTAACATTACGATTAGAGACCTGAGACAGCGCGAAGGAAGCTTTGTCTTTATTAAGTGCTGACCAAAAAAGGCTGCCAGAGACTAACTGGAGCGCGCCAAAGATAACCAGTACTGCGATTAAACTGGTTACCACTTTTATTTTTTTTAACATCTTGTTCCCCTGCAGGTTGATTAAGGTGCAGCGGCTATATCGGCGACCCTTCAGGATTAATTAACGCTTTTTGGTGCTTTCAGGAGAGAAGTGGCTTTTGTAATTATTTTTATCAGCATGAGCTGCTGAGTTTGGCTTTAAGCAGAGGAATAACGGGGAGGGTTGCGCATCCCTCAGGATGCGCAACGGGACATCAGAAGGTTTCCCAGTGGGTATCACTGACGGGGGCCGTCAGGGCTTTGCGGGGGATCTGCGCAACCGTGGCTGGCGCGGCAATCGGCAGATGCTTTGTCAGTGTCTGCTGCACGGTGCCGCGTGTAATGTTGAACACAGACACGGCCTGGCTTAACCGGCTGGCCTGGTCTTCCAGCGAGGCTGCCGCCGCAGCGGATTCCTCCACCAGCGAGGCGTTCTGCTGGGTCACGCGATCCATCTCGGTAACCGCCTGACCGACCTGATCGATGCCGCGACTCTGCTCGTCCGACGCCGAGGCAATTTCCCCCATGATGTCGGTGACACGTGTGACTGCACTGACAATATCGCTCATGGTTTCGCCCGCGGTGCCAACCAGCTGCGAACCGACGTTGACCCGGCTCACGGAGTCATCGATCAATCCTTTGATCTCTTTTGCCGCCTGGGCGCTGCGCTGCGCCAGACTGCGCACTTCACCCGCCACCACAGCAAAACCGCGACCCTGTTCTCCGGCACGCGCCGCTTCAACGGCCGCATTAAGCGCCAGAATATTGGTCTGGAACGCAATCCCGTCAATCACGCTGGTGATATCGGCAATTTTCTTCGAACTGCCGGCGATTTCGCTCATGGTTTTCACCACGCCAGCCACAACATTCCCGCCTTTCTCTGCGGTTTCGGAGGCGCTGAGTGCCAGCTGTGACGCCTGGCGGGCGTTTTCAGCATTCTGTTTTACCGTGGCGGTGAGCTGCTCCATGCTGGCTGCCGTCTGCTCAAGTGAGGCCGCCTGTTGTTCCGTGCGGGCGGAGAGATCATTATTCCCGGCAGAGATCTCGCTGGCGCCGGTGAAAATCGCATCCGATCCTTCACGTACATTGGTTACGGTGCGCACCAGCGACTGCTGCATATCATGCAGGCTGGCCGCGAGCTGGGTCATTTCATTGCGCCCTTCCACCACGATAGGCTGGGTTAAATCGCCCCGGGCAATATGCTGAATGTGATGAATGCTGCTGTTCAGTGGCGCCATCACGATTTTGCGCAGGCCAAACCAGCACAGCACGATCACCGCCACCACGGCAGCCATAATGGTAGCGAGGATCCACATCATATGGCTATAAGCACTGCTGTTCTCTGCCACGCCCAGTGTAGTCAGCCGACTCTGGTCGGCTCGCCACTCGCGGTACAACGTCAGAAAGGCACTCTGGCTCGGTGCAACCGGGGCTTTGCCCGCCGCGACCATATCATTGACCTGCAGCGCGCTCTGCAGGCTGTTAAGCGCGGCCGCATAGTCGCCGTATCGCTGATCAAGCTGGTCGTTAAGTTGTTGATCCTGTCCTGGCGTATCTGGCGTTTCTTTGAACGTCTTATAGAAGCCCTCTGCCTCCTGCTGGAAGCGCTGACTGTCTGTAAACAGCGTGGCAACATCTGCTGTTTTGCCTTCCAGTTTACTGGTGGCGAGACGGAGCTGAATGCGTGTCAGTAATACACGGCTCTGGTTAAGGCTCATATAGGCATCATTTAGCGCCTGCGTATTTTGCATCGCCAGCTGAGAAACAGCGAAACTTTGCTTATCGTGACTTAATGCGGAGTAAAAGACGGAACCGGAGAAGGCCTGTAACAGCCCAAACACCAGTAATACCAGCAACAGACTGGTGACAACACGGATTTTCGTTAACATGCGTAACCCTGAAAAAAGGAGGTAATCAAAAAAGTGACGCAGGGATTATCGGCAGGTGATGGCGGGAAATTAGGGGGAGTCGCTTTATTCTTTGATTTTAAAAGGCTTGTTCACGATGCAACTATCACGGGCCAGTGTTAACCAGCCCGTGATAACCCGATTACGCGCTACGCAGATTATCAACCAGCGCCATCTCGTCGCTGCTCAGCAGCTTTTCGATGTCGACCAGAATCAGCATGCGATCGCCCAGCGCACCCAGACCGGTCATGTACTCGGTCGACATGGTCACCGCAAACTCCGGTGAAGGTCGGATCTGGTCCTGAGTCAGCGACAGCACGTCAGAAACGCCGTCAACCACAATACCAACCACACGATTTTCCAGATTCAGCACGATAACCACAGTGTTTTCATTGTACTCAACATCGGGCTGCGCAAACTTCACGCGCAGATCGATAATGGGCACGATGACACCGCGCAGGTTAGTCACTCCGCGGATAAAATCAGGGGTATTCGCAATACGTGTTACCTGATCGTAACCGCGAATTTCCTGAACTTTGAGGATATCGATGCCGTATTCTTCGTCGCCCAGCGTGAAGACCAGAAACTCCTGACCCACAGTTTCGCCAGCAATTTTTGTCACGGTTGCCATTCCATTCATGTTATTTACCCTTTCGTTATCAATCAGGCGGCAGCGCCAGCCACACGTTTTTCACGGTTAAGTGATTGCAGTGCTGAAACATCGACAATCAGCGCTACGCTACCATCGCCAAGAATGGTGGCAGCGGAGATGCCCGGCACTTTGCGATAGTTACTTTCCAGGTTCTTCACCACCACCTGATGTTGACCAATCAGCTGATCGACCAGCAGCGCATAGCGTTTGCCCGCGCTTTGCAGGATCACCACGATGCCCTGAGTGGCTTCGGTTTTAGCATCCTGCACATCAAAGACGCTCCACAACTCAACCAGTGGCAGATATTCACCACGGACTTCCAGTACGCACTCGCCACCGGCCATCGGTTTGAGATCTTCGGCACGCGGTTGCAGCGACTCCATCACCGCATTCAGCGGCAGAATAAAGACTTCATTGGCGACGCGAACGGACATGCCATCAAGGATGGCCAGCGTCAGCGGCAGCAGAATACGAATGGTCGTGCCTTTGCCCTGCTTCGAGGCGATTTCAACGTGACCGCCCATCTCCTGAATATTTCGTTTCACCACGTCCATACCGACGCCGCGTCCTGAAACATCCGTCACCTGCTCCGCTGTAGAGAAGCCTGGTGCGAAAATCAGCATGCCGACCTCTTCGTCGCTCATGTTCTCATGAACGGGCAGGCCTGATGACAGCGCTTTTGCAAGAATACGTTCACGGTTCAGACCGGCACCATCATCAGAGACTTCGATGCAGATATTGCCACCCTGATGTTCCGCTGAAAGCGTCAGGTTACCGGTTGCCACTTTACCGGCGACAAGGCGTTTCTCTGGCGTTTCGATACCGTGGTCAAGACTGTTACGCACCAGGTGTGTTAATGGATCAATGATGCGTTCAATCAGGCTCTTATCGAGTTCGGTTGAACTGCCCAGCAATGTCAGTTCGACCTCTTTGCCAAGTTTGCTTGCCAGGTCACGCACCAGACGCGGGAAGCGGCTGAAGACATATTCCATTGGCATCATACGAATCGACATCACCGATTCCTGCAGATCACGGGCGTTACGCTCCAGCTGACCCATGCTGTTCAGCAGGTCGCCGTGCGCCACCGGATCGAGTTCGCCGGAACGCTGGGCGAGCATTGACTGGGTAATCACCAGTTCGCCCACCAGGTTGATCAGCTGATCGACTTTCTCCACGGCTACGCGGATGCTGGTGGATTCGCTTGATTTAGCCGGCGCCGCAGCGCGCTTAGTTTCACGCTTCGCCGCTGCCACAGGCAGTTCGGTGACGGTCGCGGTGTGAACCTCTTCCACCACAGGTGCGGCGGGGGCCGCGACGGCAACCGGTGCAGCAACCGCGTCATCAGCGGCCGGGAAGCGAATTTGCGCTTCGTCAATGACGAAACAGAGCACCGCCACGATGTCATCTTTACCGACGCCATCAATGCAGACGTCCAGCATGTTGCTGCCCTTCTGCACATTGGTCAGCGTGCCCAGATTACTCATCTCTTCCAGCATCAAATCGACCTCTTTCTCTTTGAGATCGATCAGCTGTACACGCAGGCCGCTGGTGCTGGCGGGCTCTGCGCTGACAGTGGCAACACTGGCCGGTGCTTCAACCGGCAGACCTTTGGCCTCTAACGCCAGCTGGCGCAGCGCTTCACAGATATATTTGAAGCTCTCCGCGTTAGGCTCCTGCGCGGTTTTATAAGCATCGAGCTGTTCCTGCATAATATCTTTGGTTTCCAAAAACAGGTTGATGATGTCGGTGCTGAGCTGCATCTCGCCGCGACGAGCACCATCCAGAATGTTTTCCAGGATATGAGTCGTTTCCTGCAATACCGTAAAACCAAAGGTTCCGGCCCCACCCTTTATGGAGTGAGCGGCACGGAAGATGGCGTTAAGCTGTTCCGAATCTGGCTCCTGTGGGTCCAGACCCAACAGGTGTTGTTCCATATCCGCTAATAGCTCATCGGCTTCATCAAAAAACGTCTGGTAAAAATCGCTGATGTCCATACTCACGGGAATCACCTCGGCTGTGAGGGGGCTGCTGTATTCACCGCGCTGCCTGGTGTTGCAGGTGCGGTAATCTGTTCAATCGCCGCCGGATCGCTGATCTGGACGGCATCACTTTCTGCGTTCTCTTTTTCAATTGCCGCTTCGGTGTCGTGGTTCAACACCAGCAGGCTAATGCGGCGGTTCACTGCATCATTCCCGCCACGATTTTTCAGGCTCATGGTGTCGGCCATGCCTAACACCCGTAAAATCTTGCCACTGTCCAGACCGCCAATAACCAGTTCACGGCGTGAGGCGTTCGCACGGTCAGCCGACAGTTCCCAGTTGCTGTAGCCTTTATCACCGCTGGCATACTGAAAATCGTCGGTATGTCCGGCCAGGCTGATGCGGTTCGGAATGTCATTAAGGATGGGCGCTATTGCACGCAGGATATCGCGCATATAAGGCTCCACCTCGGCCCGACCGGTTTTAAACATCGGGCGATTCTGACTGTCGATAATCTGAATACGCAGCCCCTCTTCCACCATGTTGATGATCAGATGCGGGCGCAGCGTTTTAAGGCGCGGATCCGCTTCGATCAGCTGGTCGAGCTTTTCACGTAAACGGTTGAGACGAATCTCATCCAGCTTGCGTTTCTGGGCATCCATATCGACAACTTTATTAACTTCGCCAATCTTTTTGGTCGGATCGTCACCGCCGCCAGGGATTGGACTGGTACTGTCGCTGCTGCGTTGACCACCGGTAATCGCAATTTTAAGGGGTGTTTTAAAGTAGTCTGCAATCTGCACCAGCTCCTGCGGGTTGGCGATAGAGAGCAGCCACATCACCATAAAAAAGGCCATCATCGCCGTCATAAAGTCGGCGTAGGCAATCTTCCACGATCCGTGGCTGCCTTCATGGCCTTTATGTTTGCGCTTTTTGATCAGCACAATTGGGCGATTGCCGTGTTTCATGAAGCCTCGTCTGACGTCTGTTTAGCCGGGTTCTTGGCGTTACGCACGTGCTCTTCCAGTTCGCTGAACGATGGGCGCTCGGCGGAATAAAGCGTCTTGCGACCAAACTCCACCGCGATTTGCGGCGCATAACCATTCAGGCTCGACAGCAATGTCACTTTAATGCACTGCATCATCTTGGTGGTTTCCGCACACTTCTGGCGCAATACTGACGACAGCGGGGAGACAAACCCGTACGCCAGCAAAATGCCAAGGAAAGTCCCCACCATCGCATGCGCTACCAGCGCACCCAGCTCAGCGGCCGGACGGTCAGCAGAAGCCAGTGCGTGAACCACGCCCATTACTGCTGCGACGATACCGAATGCAGGAAGACCATCACCTACTGCAGCAATACTTTGCGCTGGTACGTCACACTCATGTTCGTAGGTCTCTATCTCTTCATCCATCAACGCTTCGATTTCAAAGGCGTTCATGTTGCCGCTCACCATCAGACGTAAATAGTCAGTGATAAAATCGACTAACTGTTTATCGGCAAGAATACGAGGATAATTAGCAAAAATTTCACTCTGGCTCGGATCTTCAATATCCCGTTCCAGCGACAGCATCCCCTGCTGGCGCGACTTCGCCATCAGGCGATAAAGCAGCGCCATTAAATCCATGTAAACGGCTTTATTGTATTTGGAGCCGCGAAATAATTTAGGCAGCGCTTTCAGCGTTTTTTTAATCGACTTGCCATTGTTGCCGACTAAAAAAGCACCCGCACCGGCACCGCCGATCATTAATAATTCAGCAGGCTGATAAAGCGCGCCCAGATGGCCACCTACCAGCGCATATCCGCCCAACACGGAGCCTAAAACAATCAGGTAACCTATAATTATCAGCACAAAAAATCCTTACGTCCGTAACGTGTTGGTGGAAGTTAAGCCAGAGAGCTGCAGGTGCTATTCCTGAACCGCAAGCAAAAAAAAAGCAGCGGTATTAACCGCTGCTGGATGGCTTCCACAATGCGAACAAATTTAAACGGCGTGTTTAACCTGTTCATCCAGCAGTTGTGGAAACATATCGGCAGGTTCTGCAGAAAGTTTACGTCTTTTTACGGCACGTGATGGCGGCTGGCACAGGCTGCAGGTAAAGCTGCCAACCGGCTGATGCGCATGGTTAATAAAGCTGCCGCTGCAGCTCTTACAATCCGCCAGTTCCAGCATACCGCTATCAACAAATCGGACCAGGGTCCAGGCACGAGTCAGCGCCAACAGAGGGCCCTCGTCCGATTGAGGACACTGTTCAAGATACAGGCGGTAAGCTTTAATCACGGCATCTACGCCGCTGCACAGGCCAGTTTTCAGTAAAAACTTCCAGGCATTACAGAACATCGAAGCATGGATGTTCTGCTCCCACGTCATAAACCAGTCCGTGGAGAACGGCAGCATGCCTTTCGGTGGCGGACTGCCACGTAATTCTTTATAGAGCTTGATCAGACGACCACGACTGAGCTGGGTTTCACTCTCTAACATCTGTAAGCGTGCACCCAGTGTGATCAACTCCATTGCGAGCTGAATATCACGTGCTTCCTGAACAATACTTTTCTCACTCATGACATTGCTCTCTTTTTAGCTGGCGCATCATCTTTAGACGCATTACGCAGTAAACGGCTGGATAATAAAATTCCTGTATGGATTTGTTGTAAATCATCCACGCGAGATTCCTGCGTCAGCCGACTAATGCTGCTGCTGTCGGTAAAACGAAACTGACAAACCAGTTGATTGGTTTCTGCCATTTTTACCATTTCAGGCAATGTTAATTCAGATAATGCGTTCGCCATTTTTTCGTCAATGCCGAGGCGAAACATCGCTGAGGCTTTATCCTGGTTAATTAAGCGCTGTGCCAGCAGTAAATAAGACAAGTTGAGATCGTAAATATGTTTCAGTACTTCAGAGGTGCCCATTATTTTTCCATCCTGAGAGATGCGACGTAACTGTATCGCAGAGAAAACTCTGCGGTTCGAGCTGCTGTTTGTTAAATCAAAAGATGGCAAAAAAAACTTCACATATAATTAATGTCACCGTTTTCGCCTTCTGTTTTTTGTGGGTTTCAGACCCACCGAAGGTCGAAAATCCATGCCATTCTATTTTCGAGTTCTGGACATCTTCCGTGACATCTTCTTACGTTTTTTAGGACTAATCCGAAAACAAGGCAAATCTATATCGTCTGATTTCGACATACAACGACAGTGACGCGTAATTTTAGATAAAGTGTGACGCAGGTCACACTTTTAAGGCAAATTTCTTCAGCAACCCTTTACGATCTCTTACCGACTGGTCATTTTTCGCTCAAAAAAGAGCAATTTTAAGTCCAATTGGTCCTGAGAAAGGTTTAATAGGGGGTAAAATCATCGCTATTCGACGCTTTGAGCAGTCAGGAATGAATATGGGGTGTTAATCGTTTTAACACCCTATTTAGAACCAGCCAAACACGCGTTATCAGAAGATTGTGCTGGCAGGCGATGCGCGTAATTGCTGTTAAATTAGTTACTTAACGGGAGTATCGCAGCAGGTAAGTAATGAAACCGTTAAGGTTTATACGGCAGTACGCGAATTTTCTGACAACGGGTGTTAACAGTTGCAGAGATGTGTCCGGGCTGAGATATCCGATGTAACAAGGGGTTACATAAGAATGTCGAATGAATTAACGAGGAGTTATAGGTTGGCACTAACACTATCGGCAGCCTGCCGGAAAACTTGAGTAAAGAAGGTAAATAAAGCGGCAGGGGCCGTGCTGAAGGGGTTTGGGACATGGTGGGCGTTGCAGGAATTGCGGAGATTGCAGGAATCGCGCCACTCTGCGTACTCTCGGCAGGCACTATCGCATGCTTACCACATAGGGTCCATAACAGATGCGGAGCGGCTTTTCTGTGAGCGGTACCAAAAAAAAGCAGCGAAACCCTGACTCAGGTATCACTGCTTTTATCATCTTAACCTGGACTCAGATCAAGCCAGTTTTGGGAAGGTTGCAACCTTGTTGGCCGTGTTATGGTCAACGCTACGTGGGTCGATGCGTTCCAGGTCTTTCAGGAAGCTTTCACGCCATGCGGTAATATCATTCTTACGCAATACCGCCATCATGTCGTTGTAGCGTGAAATCCTTTCGGTACGCGGCATGGTAATCGCCTTGTCCAGTGCGGCGGCCACTTCATCACGGTCATAAGGATTGACTATCAGCGCTGAGGTCAGCTCATTTGCTGCCCCGGCAAAGCGCGACAGCACCAGTACGCCTGGATCGTCCGGGTCCTGCGCAGCAACATACTCTTTGGCCACCAGGTTCATCCCATCACGCAGCGGCGTCACCAGACCGACATCGGTGAGGCGGAAGATCTTCATCAGCAGGCGACGGTCGAAATGCTGGTTAAGATAGTAGAGCGGGGTCCAGCCCAGCGTTCCGTACTTACCGTTGATGCGCCCTGCTTCGGTCTCCAGCTGATGACGGATATCCTGGTACGCCTGCACATCGCCACGCGAAGTTGGGGCGATCTGCGAATAGCGGATCTTGCCGCGATGCTCCGGGAAGTTTTCCAGCAGCGCTTCATAAGCCAGGAAACGCTCCGGAAGACCTTTGGAATAGTCGAGACGTTCGCAGGCAATGATGTTGCGCGCATCGCCAAGCTCTTTCTTCATGGCAGCCATTTTCGGCGGCAGCGGTCCTTCGGCCATCTCTTTAATGCTGTCTGGCTCAATCCCGATCGGATACACCTCCGTCATAAAGGTGTTGCCAAAGGCACGATGCTTTTTGTCGCCCTTATTCTGTAACTGCGTGAGCTGGCTGACGCTGTCAAGGAATGCCACCCGATCGGATTCGGTCTGGAAGCCCAGCAGGTCATACTCACACAGCATTTCCAGCAGCTCTTTGTGTGGTGGCAGCGCGTTAAAGATTTCAGGCGTCGGGAACGGAATATGCAGGAAGAAACCGATGCGGTTATTGATGCCTGCGCGACGCAGTGCGGCGGCAAACGGTAAAAAGTGATAATCGTGGATCCAGACAATATCATCAGGCTTGATCAGCGGTTTTAAACGCTGCGCCACCGAATCATTGACGTCGCAATACCCTTCCCACGCTTCACGCTGGAACTGCACCAGGTCGAGGCGATAATGGAAGGCAGGCCAGATCACTGTATTGGAGAACTGACAATAATAGAGATCGTAATCGTTTTGGCTCAGCGGGAACGAGGCATATTCGATACCTTCATGTTCCTGAACCTTGACGTCCTCTACCTCCTCGCCAGTGAACTCGCTGATTTCACCGTTCCAGCCAAACCACATTCCACCGGTGCTTTTCAGAGCATCGAGAATGCCTACGGCCAGGCCGCCAGCACTGGTTTTAGACCCATCTGGCATGGCGACACGGTTAGAAACAACCACTAAACGACTCATAACCTAAACTCCTTACCGACGTTGTCTTGCTCTAATAGTAATAATGTTTTTTCCAGCCAGCCGTAAACCGCATCGACATCACTTAGCCGATAATCGGCCTGGCTGAACCCTTCGCCGACTTTGACAGAAACGCCCTGTCGTTCGTTGACGGCCAGAAAGCCCTTCTCATCAGTGAGATCGTCGCCAATAAAGACCGGCGTACGTCCGGCAAAAGGGGACTGCTGCATAAAGTCGCCTATTGCGGCGCCTTTATCGATACCTGCTGGTTTGATTTCTACCACACATTTTCCCGGCTGAAGCGCCAGTCCCGGGAAACGCTTTACTGACTGTTCGGCCAGTCGCATGACATCCTGCTCATGCTGCATCGCCTGACGATAATGAAGCGCAAAGGCCATGCCTTTGATCTCCAGTTGAGTGCCTGGCCACGCGGCCATGGCCGCCTGCAGTTCGGTTCTGAGCGGTTGCTCAACCTCAGCGGGCAGGCTGATGCGATGCAGATTACCCTCGGCATCACGGCGTTCAGCACCATGCACACCCGCGGCCGGGCCGTGCAGAGGCGCGGCCAGCGCATCAAGTTGTTCTATGGGTCTGCCAGAAACCAGCGCAAGTGCACCCTGTGAGAGTGCAGACAGTCGCTGCAGTTGCGCAATGACCTGCTCAGGAATAAATACCGCTTCGGGACGGGACTGTATCGCTGCCAGCGTGCCGTCGACATCAAAAAAGAAGGCGTATTGCCCGCTGCTTAATGTCGGGTACCTGGCATGGGTATCTGCCGCTTGAGTCACGTTACTTCTCCTGAAAATCGAATTTTAATAAAACATTGAGTTAAAACAAGAATGTCCTGACGCAGTCAGGTCAGCAAGCGGGAAATTCTGATAAAACGGTGATTGAGGGATAAAACGCGGTGATTGAATAGGTCACACTCCTCAAACTTGCAAGCGCATTGCTGACAATACTGGCTAACTGAGAACATCTTCACATTAAGTGTAGTCATTAACAGGGGTTATGCCAGAAATATGCAGTTTTCATGCCAGCCGCTGCGGTTAAGACAGCATAACAGCGCACTGCACATCTGTTTTTTTTAGCTTTACGGGCCTTCGCCGATCCACTGTTCGCTGCGGCCGTTGTTGTATCGCTGCCTCACCAGCCAGCCAGATTCAAACCTTAAGTTTCTTAAGGTATTCCTAATATTGAAAGTGCATTCTCGTGACACTTTTATTACTTTGGTTCCTGCTCACATGGCGTTAACCCTTAAAAGGCCGCTAATCAGCCGCCTTACGTTGTTGATTCTGGCTGCGGTTTACATCGCGATTTTCCTTAATATTGCCTATTACCGTCAGGTGCTGACGATAATGCCGCTGAACGACCTGCATACCACGCTGGTGTTTTTATCAATGCCGCTGGTCGCCTTTAGCGTCATTAATATCGTGATTACACTGGCCTCGTTTATCTGGCTGGATCGCCTGCTGGCCGTGCTGTTTATTCTGCTCTCCGCGTCGGCACAATATTTTATTCAGACCTATAACATCGTGGTCGATCGCTCGATGATCACCAACATGATGGACACCACGGCTTCGGAATCTTTTGCGCTGATCACGCCAAAGCTGCTCGTGACCCTGCTTAGCTCAGGGGTGCTGATGGCGTTGCTGGTGTTCTGGCCGCGAATCAAAAAGCAGCGGTGGCGCGGCGTGCTGGCGCGACTGCTCAGCGTGCTGCTCTCAGCCGCACTGATCGTGCTGGTCGCCCTGCTCTTCTATAAAGATTACGCCTCGCTATTTCGCAACAACCGCGAGCTGGTTAAAGCGCTTAGTCCTTCTAACAGCATTGCGGCGACGCTCTCCTGGTATAAACACGAGCAGCTGCAGAACGCGCCGCTGATTCGTATCGGTGAAGATGCCCACCTGCAGCCCAGCCGCAGCAGCGGCAAGCCGAATCTGACGATTCTGGTGCTGGGTGAAACCTCACGCGCGCAAAACTTCTCGCTGGGCGGTTATGGCCGTCTGACCAATCCCTTACTGGCGAAAGATGATGTGATCTATTTCCCGCACACCACCTCGTGCGGCACCGCTACGGCGGTTTCCGTGCCCTGCATGTTCTCTAATATGCCGCGCGCACATTATGATGATGTGCTGGCCGCGCACCAGGAAGGATTGCTCGATGTCATTCAGCGTGCCGGGATCAGCGTGTTGTGGAATGAGAACGATGGCGGCTGTAAAGGTGCCTGCGATCGTGTTCCACATCAGGATATGACCAGCCTGAACCTGCCTGGCATGTGCATTGAGGGTGAGTGTTATGACGACGTGCTGTTCCACGGTCTGGATGAATACATCAGTCAGTTAAAAGGCAATGCGGTGATCGTGCTGCACACCATTGGCAGTCATGGTCCGACTTACAGCCATCGCTATCCGCCGCAGTTCCGTCAGTTTGAACCGACCTGTGATACCAATCAGATACAGGACTGTTCGCAGCAACAGCTGATCAATACTTATGACAATACGCTGGTCAATGTGGATCATATTGTCGATAAAGCCATTAATGTACTGCGTGCGCATCAGGATCGCTTCACCACCAGCCTGGTCTATCTGTCAGACCATGGCGAATCGCTGGGTGAAAATGGGGCTTACCTGCATGGCCTGCCCTATGCTATTGCACCGGACACCCAGAAACATGTGCCGCTTCTGATCTGGCTTTCCGATGATTATCAGAAACGCTATGCCGTTAATCGCGGTTGCCTGAATAAACTGGCGGCGACAGACGAATTTTCACAGGATAATCTGTTTTCAACCATGCTGGGATTAACCGGCACCGCGACTCACGAATATGTGCCAGCGGATGATATTTTGACGTCGTGTCGGAGCCAACCTTAATGAAGATACTGATTGTTGAAGATGATGCTCTGCTGTTGCAGGGTCTGATACTGGCGCTGGAAGGTGAAGGCTATGTCTGTGATGGCGTGACGCGCGTGCGGGACGCTGAAGCGCACTTCGCCAGCGGCCTCTATAGTCTGGTGGTGCTGGACCTTGGCCTGCCGGACGAAGATGGCCTGCATTTTCTGATACGACTGCGTCGCCAGAAGAAGATGACACCCGTGCTGATTCTGACCGCGCGCGACACCATCAACGAGCGGATTGCCGGACTCGACGCGGGTGCTGACGACTATCTGATTAAACCGTTTTCGCTGGATGAGCTGCTGGCGCGTATCCGCGCATTGATCCGCCGCCATGTTAATCAGGGCGACAGTCATGTCAGAGTGGGTGCGCTGGCACTGGATATGACCCATCGCCAGATTATGCTTAATGACGTGCTGCTGGATCTGACACCTAAAGAGTTTGCGATTCTGTCACGGCTGATGCTCAAGGCTGGAAATCCGGTGCACCGTGAAATTCTCTACCAGGATATTTACAACTGGGAGACCGAGCCTTCTACTAATACGCTGGAAGTACATATCCATAATCTGCGTGACAAAATTGGTAAAAGCGCGATTCGCACCGTGCGTGGCTTCGGTTATGCGCTGGTAACGCAGGATGGCGTTCGTGAGGCAACATGATAAGAGGTTTCGATCACCGTAGTATGCGCTTTCGCCTCATTCTGGCTATCGGCCTGATTCTGCTGGTCTTTCAGATCATCAGCGTGATCTGGTTATGGCATGAGAGTAAAGAGCAGATTCAGTTTCTG
This sequence comes from Pantoea sp. MT58, assembly GCF_014495885.1. Lineage (NCBI taxonomy): Bacteria > Pseudomonadati > Pseudomonadota > Gammaproteobacteria > Enterobacterales > Erwiniaceae > Pantoea > Pantoea sp. MT58. Next base: position 1,746,698 of record NZ_CP061083.1, on the reverse strand, counting down.
GTGGAAGCGCAGTTGCAGAAACGTAACATGGACAGTCACGTTAAACGTGAAATTCATGAAGCGGTAGCCAGCCTGGCGGTGCCTAGTCTGGTCATGATTACTCTGACGCTGTTGCTTTGCTATCAGGCGGTAAAATGGATTACCCGGCCGCTTTATCAGTTACAGCGTGAACTGGAGAGTCGCAGCGAAGAAAATCTCGAGCCTGTCGCCTGTTACAGTCAGGTCCATGAGATCGATGCCGTGACCCAGGCGATCAATCAGCTGGTCGCGCGTCTGAACAGCAGCCTCGAGCGCGAGCGGCTGTTCACTGCTGATGTGGCGCATGAGTTGCGTACGCCGCTGGCGGGATTACGTCTGCATCTGGAATTAATTGAGCGTAATAGCGATGTCAAAGTTCAGCCGCTGGTGCAGCGCCTGGATCAAATGACACACAGCGTGTCGCAGTTGCTGAATCTGGCGCGTGCCGGGCAGTCGTTTACCTCTGGTACCTATCAGAACGTCGGGCTGATCGAAGATGTGATCCTGCCGATGGAGGCGGAGCTGAGTATCATGCTGGAGGCGCATCAGCAGACGCTGTTGCTTGATTTGCCGCAGGAGCAGTTTGTGCGCGGTGATGCCACGCTGCTGAAGATGTTGTTGCGTAATCTGGTAGAGAATGCTCATCGCTACAGCCCTGATAACAGCACGATCAGTGTGCAGCTGCTCTCTGCTCCCGACCTGATGTTGGTGGTGGAAGATGAGGGACCCGGTATCGATGAGAGTAAAAGTGGCGAGCTGAGTAAGGCATTTATCCGCATGGACAGTCGTTACGGCGGTATCGGACTTGGGCTGAGCATTGTCAGCCGTATCGTCCAGCTACACCGGTTTCAGTTTTTCCTGGGGAATCGTCGCGACCGAAGCGGGTGTCGGGCCGTCGTTAAATTTTAAGCAGTAAACCAGGCTGACAGGAAAAGAACAACGGTGGCTGCGGCAATCAGCAATGCAGCATATTCACTCATCGGATGTGAAGCAGTAACAGGAAGAGAGACAGGTACAGTTTTCATAATATTATCCTCACTTAGAGCGGGCAGTATCGCGACTGCATATTAAGGAAACCTTAAGGTCGCGATACTGCAGTAAAATGTCACCGCTCTTCCCTCCGCTATCAACCTCGCATTTCTGACCATTGAGGCTCCTGCTCTATGCGCCGGGTGCTCTACACTTAATGGCACCCTTACGCTAAAGGAGTTATGTCATGAGCCAACGCATGCACAAATATGCTTTCCCGGTCAGTAAAGCCCGTAAATATCTTGAACCCGGGCCGGTGCTGCTGCTCAGTTCACAGTACAAAGATCACCATGACATCATGACACTTGGCTGGCACACGGTGATGGAGTTCTCGCCCTCCCTGGTCGGCTGCGTGATTGTCGGCATGAATCACAGCCATGAGCTGATTCGGAATAGCGGTCAATGCGTGCTGAATATCCCTTCGGCCTCACTGATTGATGAAGTTGTAGGGATTGGCAACAGCCACGGAGACCAGCTGGATAAGTTCGAGGCTTTTGGCCTCACGCCTGAACCGGCTCAGGTCGTGGGCGCGCCGATGATTGCCGAATGCTTTGCCAGCTTTGAGTGTCAGCTCTATGACGATTCGATGGTCGCTAACTACAACCTGTTTATTTTTGAGATCGTGAAAGCCCATGTTGCTGAGCAGCCGGAATATCCCACGACTCTGCACTATACCGGCGAGGGCCGGTTCAGCGTGATGAGCGAGAAAATAGTGGACAGGAGCAGAGATTTTAAACCGGAGATGCTGATCTAGTTGAAAGCGGTCTGTCGCGCCCCCATTCACTTCTTTCGACCTGACAGGAGTAAATTATTATGGCTATCGAATATGCAGTTATCGCCGGCGGCTGTTTCTGGTGTACCGAAGCGGTGTTTAAAGATGTGATCGGCGTAGAGTCGGTTGAAAGTGGCTATACCGGTGGTGCCCGTCCTAATCCGACTTATGAGCAGGTCTGCAGTGGTGCAACCGGTCATGCAGAAGCCATCCGCATTGGCTTTGACCCGGAGAAAGTGACCTACGGCGATCTTCTGGATATCAGCTTTGTGACGCATGATCCGACCCAGCTTAACCGTCAGGGCAATGATATCGGCACCCAGTATCGCTCGGCGATCTTCCCGGCCAACGCAGAACAGGAAGCAGAAGCGCGCGCCGCCATTGCCCGTGCTCAGGCTGACCATGATGTGCCGGTGGTAACCACCATTGAGCCGCTGAAAGAGTGGTACCCTGCCGAGGCCTATCATCAGGATTACTGGGAAGGCGCGGGCCAGCGCAACGGCTACTGCATGGCGGTAATCCCACCGAAGCTGCAGAAACTGCGCAAAAGTTTCGCGAATCGGGTGAAGAGCTGATTTAGCCTTTAACGAAGCAAAATATGCGACATAAATCCCCGGTTTTATGTCGCAGTAAATCGATTCGTTCAGAGCTTAAGCGAATAGATCAAAAGAGAAAAATAGTGCTTGACCCTTTTCAGCCGACTCCCTATAGTACCGCCCCGTTGACCCAGCGCGGTCGGCGAAGTAAATGTGGTGAGGTGTCCGAGTGGCTGAAGGAGCACGCCTGGAAAGTGTGTATACGGCAACGTATCGGGGGTTCGAATCCCCCTCTCACCGCCACATTCTGAAGAAGAGCCTGAACGTTTGTTCAGGCTTTTTTTTTGCATATTGCACTGAGAGAGGGGTATGAGAACCCCCGCCGGGGTTCGACAACGGGCCATGCCCGCTGGACAGCGGAGCCTGCGACGCTGCCCGAAGTGTGAGCGCAGCGAATCAATCCCCCTCTCACCGCCACATTCTGAAGAAGAGCCTGAACGTTTGTTCAGGCTTTTTTTTGCATATTGCACTGAGAGAGGGGTATGAGAACCCCCGCCGGGGTTCGACAACGGGCCATGCCCGCTGGACAGCGGAGCCTGCGACGCTGCCCGAAGGGTGAGCGCAGCGAATCAATCCTCCTCTCACCGCCACATTCTGAAGAAGAGCCTGAATGACGGTTATTGTGAGAGCCGCACACCTTTAAATGCACAGTCACAGCCTTAAATTAACGCATGGCAGACACAAGTCCTGGCGCCTGCCACCAGCATCACACCGCCACAGCCTGCGGCGCCACTGAATCCCGGCTTACCAGCGTTCCCTGATGAGAAGACGGGACGCTCTCATCGGGATGCAATAAAATCTTAATCGCATCCTGTATCATTTCATCAATAGGCACACGAACAGTCGTTAGAGAGGGTGTGTAATACTTTCCAATCACTGAGTCATCAAACCCGGCAAGTGAAATATCGCCAGGTATAGTTTTACCCGCGTCCTGAAACGCTTTTGCCACACCAATGGCCATGTCGTCATTGGCCGCCAGCACGCAGGTGAACGGAATATTGCGCGCTAATAGCTGGAGTCCGGCGTCGTATCCACTCTCCGTGCTCCAGCTACCCTGCACCACTAATTGCGGATCCGGCTCGATCCCCGCGTTCAGTAGTGCATTACGATAGCCCTGTAAACGACGCTCACCTGTCGGTGAATCATTGCATCCCGATATAAACGCAATCCGGGTATGCCCATGCGCCAACAGATGCGCCATCATCTCTTCACTACTGCGCTGATGGTCGGTGAACACACAGTGGCGTCGATTTCTGATGAGTTCACGATTAATGACCACTATCGGCGTCTGAATTTTATCGACAATATCATCCAGCTCACTGACTGAAAGATACTTGGGGTAAAGCATAATCGCTTCGCAACGGAGCTCAATAAGTAAGTCAATCGCATTGCGCTCGTCCTGAGCACTGTGTTTACCGTCCGCGAGCACCAGCTGACGGTTTTGTTTCTCGCTGAGCGTTGCCGCCTGATAAACCAGGCTTGAAAAAAACGGCCCGTTGTACAATCCGTTAGTGATAACCAGCCCAATCGAATGCGTTTTATTAGTAGAAAGGTTTCGTGCCAGCAGATTAGGTCGATAACCCGTATCAGCTACAGCCTGCATAATTCTGGCTTTCACCTCTTCGCGCACAAAAACCTTGCCACTTAACGCACGCGATACGGTGGCTTTTGATACACCAGCCACCCTGGCGATGTCCTGTATTGTGACCATTAAGGAACCTCAATCATTGGATGGCTTAAACCACCCAGGCTGAACCAGGCTGTAAAGTGAGATACACATTAATCGTATCGACTAAAACCTGGGTCATTTAACCTGTGCGCGCCCAGCCCCCTCTCTTTGTGTCATAGACATCAGCGGCATCCCTGGCCCGATGGGACCCTGAGACTGATATTCTGTTAAAATAAAGTCTTCGCTATTCACCACCAGGACGGGTGTTGTCAGGTCATAGCCTTCACGTTCAATGCAGTCTTTGTCGAATTCAAGAAGTGGCGTACCTGCTTTAACCACATCCCCCTCTTTTACCAACGGTCGGAAATATTGCCCCTGCAACTCGACCGTATTTAATCCAACATGGATCAGCAATTCGGCGCCATTATCACACAATAACCCGATGGCATGATGGGAAGCGATCAAGGATTCCACCCTCGCATTACAGGGTGCCACCACTTTTCCCGCGGCCGGCTTAATGGCGATACCGTCACCCATCACCTTACCGGCAAAGACCTCATCAGTAACACTTTCCAGCGCGAGGACCTCTCCTTTTAACGGGCTAAGAATATCAATCGCCTGACCACTCGCCGCTGTGGATGTTGCCTGCGGGGTGGATGCCAGAGGCGCAGACTCTTCTTCATCGATGGGATCGTCGAAGCCTACAAACTGCACCATCAAAATAGTCAGCACTATTGTCGTACCCGCACCTGCAAGCTCACCAATAAACGACATCGGCGCATCAGGACTGATGGCATTAACCAGCGTAAACAGACCCGGCAGTGCAGCATACGCGTAGTAAAGGCTACCGAACAGGCTGGCAACAACGGCACCAATTGCCCCGCCAATACAGCCACAGATAAAGGGTTTTTTAAAGCGCAATGTCACGCCATAAATCGCCGGCTCAGTGATGCCAAAAATAGCGGTGACGCCGGCAGAGAGCGAAGTTGCTTTTAACTGCGCGTTGCGGGTTTTCAGAAAGACACCTAACACTGCCGCCATCTGACCGATAACCGCGATAGTCTGATAAGCCTGGAAGGAGTCATGACCCTGCGTATCGAAGTTCGCCATAATGACGGGCGTAATACCCCAATGAACGCCAAAAATAACGATTATCTGCCAGATGCCTCCAATTACCGCGGCGGCCAGCATGGGCGCAGCATGGAACAATGCGTTATAGCCATTTGCTACCGCCAAAGCCGCCCATGTGGTAATCGGACCAATAACGATCAGAGTCAGCGGCACAATCACCACAAAGCAGATTAATGGGGTAAAAAGCGGACTGATGACCTCTGGTAACCACCTGACTACACGATGTTCAAGCCAGGAGAGTGCCCAAACCAGAAACAAGGGAGGTAAAACTGAAGAGGTATAAACTGTTTCAGAAAGCGGGAAGAAAAGGAAATTGATGCTTTCTCCCCCGGCAATGCGCGCTGCCAGCGAAGTCCAGTCCGGACTAATTAACGCACAACAACACAGGACAGCAATAAACGGGTTACATTTAAAATGCCGTGCGGCCGTAATCGCGATAAATACGGGCAAAAAAGCAAACGGCGTCCAGGACATGAAGTTGAGTACAGCAAATGTACCGGTTGTTTTAATATCAACATTAATCAAACCCAGAACAATCAGCAGTCCCTGAAGGATACCTGCCGCTGCAAGAATATAAACAATAGGCGCAAATACCGCCGACATCGTGGCAATGACCGCATCCAGTTTGCGTGTTTTTCCCAGCTGTTTCGGTGTTCCTGTCTCTTTAACCAGGCCGGACATTGCATTAAACACATCGGCGACATGGGTACCGATCACAACCTGAAACTGCCCGCCACTCTCAACTACGGCAATGACACCTGACAGACGTTGCACGTTACGCTTCGCCTCAGCGGGCGTTTTAACAAGCACCAGCCTTAAACGCGTGGCGCAGCGGGTAAAACTTTGGATATTCTCTTGCCCACCAACTTCATGAAGAATATCGCTTGCTAACTTATTGTAATCCCTGATGCCTGTCATATTTTTTCCCTTTCATTGTCACTGACTACACCGTCTGAAAAAGTGAAAATATTTGCATGGCAATCTGGAAACCTGCCATGCAACCGGTTTCACGGTATCCTGCGAGATATTTCATGCAACCGGTTTCATGGGAAAATGAGAGTGAAATCACTTATTAGATGAGAATGAATTCTGTTGAGGGATTGCCTGAAAAGAAAACCCGGCCGAAGCCGGGTTTGGGCGCTACACTTCTACTCAATCAAACGCTAGCTATACGCGTGCAGGGTGCGCTGACACAGCGCAGAACGCACACAATCCTCTTTGCCAAAGCGCACAATGCCAACCATCTCGTCCTCTTCAAAACGCGCCAGCGCGTCCGCGAGACCGGAAGGCACCCCAGCGGGCAAGTCGCACTGGGTAATATCGCCGTTAACAATGACTGTGACGTTTTCGCCCAGTCGGGTCAGGAACATTTTCATCTGCGCGGCGGTCACGTTCTGCGCCTCATCCAGAATCACCACAGCATTTTCAAAGGTGCGGCCTCGCATGTAGGCGAAAGGCGCAATCTCTACCTTGGCAATTTCCGGACGCAGACAATATTGCATAAATGATGCGCCAAGACGTTTAACCAGAATGTCATAAACCGGGCGGAAATAAGGGGCGAATTTCTCAGAAATATCACCGGGCAGGAAACCCAGATCCTCATCAGCCTGTAGTACCGGGCGCGTAACGATAATCCTGTCGATATCCTTATTAATCAGGGCCTCAGCTGCTTTCGCAGCACTGATCCAGGTTTTACCGCATCCGGCTTCACCGGTTGCGAAGATCAGCTGTTTCGTTCCTATGGCATTAAGATAGTGCGCCTGAGCTTCATTACGGGCCTCAATCGGTAACCGGTCACGCGTATCACGCGCCATGCCAATTGCATCCAGTCCGCTCATATGCACCAGCGAAGTGACCGACTCTTCTTCGCGCTGACGATGACTTCGAGAGTCACTGCGAAGCACTCTTCTTGCTTCACGACGCGCTTTGATCACTGCTTTCTGTCTTCCCATAGTGGCACCTTTCAGTTGGTTTCATTTCCCGCGCGAGGTCGTTGACCCGTTGCGATTACGTGAACGCTTTAGAGGTTTCAGTTGGCTTCCTTTAGAGCCATGACAGGACAGGATAATGGGTATGCAGCAACACAATGACGTGGCTGAACACCGGATAAAACAGGATGCGATAAGACAAAAGAAATGGTTGAAGGAAGGGAGAAATAACGAGGCAGAATTGCCCTCGCGGTCAGGCGCAATTTATTTAGTGACAGTGACTTTCCATTAAAGACTCGACCCATTCGCGAACTCCAGTGTGATACATCAACACATACGATTACGCCTGTTTAATAAATTGCACCATTTTGTTGGGCCTTTGCAACAGTAATTTTACCTGCTGGCAAAGGAATTGCTAATCGCGGGTAAGTATTTCTTTTAAGGCAAAATGTAAAATCTCTACATTTCAGTCAATTACCATATTTTATAAACACCCGGCACCCGGTAAATCTCAGTAAAAACTTAGCCAATAATACCTGAAAGTGGTAAACCGCGGGCGGCATGAGACAGGCCCGCCCGCGTTGTTCAAAAATTAATCAAGTCTCCAGTAGCGACTGTCCTAAATAATGGCTGGCGTCGGCAACTCCGGGTAAAGCGAAAAAGTAACCACCGCCAAAAGGACGGATATATTCTTCCAGCGCTTCACCGTTGAGACGCTGCTGCACCGTGAGAAAACCACGCTCCAGATCGTGCTGGTAGCAGACGAACAATAATCCCATCTCAAGCTGCCCGGATGCAGAGATACCCGCAGAGTAGCTGTAGCCACGTCGCAGCATCAGGCTACTGGCGGTCTCAGGTGTGCGGGGGTTCGCAAGACGAATGTGCGCATCCAGTGCAATGACCTCACCATCCGGATCACGCGCGTAATCCGGCACGTCATGTTCATGCTGCATGCCCAGTGGCGCGCCGCTCAGCTTCTCGCGACCAAAGATAGTCTGCTGCTCACCCAGTGGGGTGCGGTCCCACATTTCAACGTGAAAGCGAATAAGTCGTACTGCCTGATAGCTGCCATTGCGCGCCCAGACAGGCTCATCCTGATCGGCGGTCACCCACAGCAACTGGTTCATAAGAGCAGGATTGTGCGTATCCGGGTTGGCGGTGCCATCTTTAAAACCCAGCAGATTGATCGGCGTCTCCTGCCCCTGACTGCGTGCCGCGTGGTCCGAGATAAAACCTTCGCGTCGCCAGCGTACACCCAGCAGGTCAGGCGTATGCTTGATGATGTCACGCAGAGCATGAATCACCGTATCCTGCGTGTTAGCACAAATCTGCAGCAGCAGATCGCCATGACACTGACTGGCATCAAGCGAATCATTGGGGAAGCGCGTCATCGGCTGCAATTTTTTCGGCTTGTGAGGCGCTAAACCGAAGCGTTCATCAAACAGCGAATGGCCGACCGACACAGTAATTGTCAGATTATCAGGCGCGATAGTCGCCCCAAGAATGCCGGAATCCATTGGCGGCAGTTGCGGATTAGTCACCGCAGGTGCCGGCCCTCCCGTGGTGAGAAAGGCGATACGCTGGGTCAGTAGCTGGAACAGACGCTTCAGCTCCGCTTTATCACTACTGAGCAGATCAAATGCCACCAGCATCATCGATGCCTGCTGGGGCGTCGTGATGCCCGCCTGATGTGGACCGTAAAACGGCTGCCTCTGCTGTCGCGCCTGCGGCGTTACCGTACCCGGCGAAAAGCTGTCCGCAGCAGCGGCGTGGAACGGACAACCGCCGCCGATCGCCGCCGCGCCGCCCAGCAGACCCAAACCTTTCAGTAAACGACGACGCGCAGGCTGCGCGTCATCTTCCTTACGACTCATGATTAATCCAGACCCAAAGTGCCACGAAGTAACGAAAGATCTTCCGCCAGCGCGGTGATCGGTCCTTTCAGCGCGTTACGGTCGGCGCTGGTCAGTTTCTCATAGGATTCAAAACCGGTTTTGGTGCGGTACTTGCTCAGGATTGCATCGACTTTTTTGAAGTTAGCGTCAACCTTAGCCTGCAACTGCGGGTTCGCTTTGCTCACCATCGGGCGTAGCAGCTCAACAATTTTCTGCGCGCCATCAATGTTGGCCTGGAAGTCCCACAGGTCGGTACGACTGTAGCGATCTTCCTCACCGGAGATTTTGCTGGAGGCCACTTCTTCAATCAGACCGGCCGCGCCGCCAACCACTTTAGCTGGCGGGAAGGCCAGTTCGCTGATGCGCACCTGCAAATCTTTCACATCTTTATTCAGCTTATCCGCGTAGTCCGCCATGCCTTTGGTGCTGTTATCCGCAAACAGGGCTTTTTCCAGACGGTGGAAACCGGTGAACTTAGGATCGGCTGCCTTCTTCTCGTAGTCATCTTCACGGGCATCAATGCTGCCGTCGAGATCGGAGAAAAGCTCAGCAATCGGCTCAATGCGCTCATAATACTGACGGGTCGGCGCAAACAGCGTTTTGGCTTTTTCCACATCACCCGCTTTAACAGCGTCAGTAAACGCCTGGGTGTTACTGACCAGCTGATTCACCTGATCCGTCACATACGCTTTATAGGCGGTGATCGGGCCTTCTAACTGCATACGCGCGGACGTGGTGCTTTTCGCCGTGCCCTCGCCCGCCTCAACAATCAGCTTGCCTTTAGGATTGCTCAGCAGACCACAGGTCATCTCATATTCGCCTGCTTCCAGATTGGCGGTCAGCTTCTGACTGAAGCCTGGCGCGATGTTCTCACGCTCTTCAACCACCAGCACGCCTTTGAGGATTTCCCACTCCAGCGCTTTCTGGCTGTTGTTTTTGATCAGGAACTGAGTCTTGCCGGCCTTGACCGTTAAGCTCATCGGCTCACACTGCTTGTCGTTGACGCTAACGGTAACCTGAGGAACCGCGGCCGCGGCCGAAGCGGAGATCGCCAGCAGAGGAAGCAGCAGTGCCTTGCGGCGGAAACGCATTGTCATCTCGATATTCCCTGTTAAGTTGCCGGCGCGGCGGGCGCGCCTGTTAAATGTCTGATTACACCGTGGCCGACGCAGCAGGACGCGCAGGCATAAAGAACAAAATTAGCGCGGGGATCAGGTAGACGAAGTAAACGGTCACTTCACTCACGCTTGGGGCCTCCTGATATCCCAGAATCCCTTCCAGCAGGGTGCCGAACAGCGAATGGGTCGATAAAGTACTACTGAGGTCGAACGCCACATCCTGAAAGCGATTCCAGAGGCCCGCTTCGTGGAACGCACGAATTGCCCCCGCCGCCAGGCCCGCCGCAACAAATAAAATGAACACGCTGGTCCAGCGGAAAAAGTGCGCCATATTCAGGCGGATACCGCCCCAGTAGAGCAGCATGCCCAGCACCACCGCCGTTGCCAGCCCCAGCACCGCGCCAATCGGCGGCGCATAACCGACATCCTGAGTAAAGGCGGCCAGCAGGAAGAAGACAGACTCCAGCCCTTCACGTGCCACGGCCAGAAATACCATCAGCACCAGCGCCAGACCGCCACGGCCGGAGCGGTGCAGCGCCTGATCGACCGCCTGCTCAAGCTCGACCCGGATATTGCGTGCCACTTTGCGCATCCAGAAAACCATTGAGGTGAGGATGACGACCGCAATCAGCGCCACAATACCTTCAAACAGCTCCTGCTCTTTTTGCGGGAATTCACCGGTGGTGGCATTGATGAACAGACCCAGGCCCAGACAGAGTGCAGCGGCGATAAACACGCCCGCCCACATCGCCGGGAACCATTGGGTGCGCTGGGTGCGTTTGAGATAGCTGGCTATCAGGCTGACTATCAGCGCGGCTTCAAGCCCTTCACGCAGCATGATGAGAAAAGGAACAAACATCGCCAACCTCTTGAATGTTAAGCAGCGTCAATAAAGAGTAAAATCAGGTAAAGTCTAAACGATACCGATTATCATTATCGCTGCGAAAAAAACAAGTTACTGGCGGAGATAATTTCATCTTTAGGTGATTTATCTTTGTAACAAAAAAGCCCGCCCCTTTCGGGACGGGCCTTGAGGATTAACGCTTCGCTTATTTGGTCTGGAATTCTGCTTCTGCAGCGACAAAGCGCTGTTGCGCTTCTGCTGAAGGTTCACGTCCCATCAGGCTGAAGACCACGATCGCAATGCTGGCAAAGATGAAGCCAGGGATGATTTCATACAGTCCCAGCCAGCCATACTGTTTCCACACCAGCACGGTCAGCGCACCGATAATCATACCCGCCAGCGCACCGTTGCGGTTCATGCGCTTCCAGCAGACGCCAAACAGCACGACCGGACCAAACGCAGCACCGAAGCCCGCCCAGGCGTAGCTCACCAGGCCCAGCACGCGGTTTTCCGGATTAGACGCCAGTGCAATGGCAATCAGTGCCACCAGCAGCACCATCAGACGCCCTACCCACACCAGCTCTTTCTGGCTGGCATTTTTACGCAGAAAACCTTTGTAGAGATCTTCAGTCAGGGCACTGGAGCAGACCAGCAGCTGACAGCTCAGCGTTGACATCACGGCGGCCAGAATCGCTGACAGCAGAATTCCCGCAATCCATGGGTTGAACAGAATACGCGCCAGCTCAATAAAGACGCGCTCAGCATTATCATTAACGCCCGTTGCCAGCGTCGGGTTGTTCTGGAAGTAGGCGATACCAAAGAAGCCCACCGCCACAGCGCCCGCCAGACAGAGCACCATCCACGTCATACCGATGCGACGTGCGGTACGGATTGAGCGATGAGAATCTGCCGCCATAAAACGCGCCAGGATATGAGGCTGCCCGAAGTAGCCCAGACCCCAGCCAAGCAGCGAGATGACCGCCACGAAGTTCAGCCCCTTGAGCATGTCGAGGTTTTCCAGGCTTTTCGCTTCAATCACTGCCATGGAATCAGACCAGCCGCCGACCGCGATAATCACAAACACCGGCGTCAGGATGAGCGCAAAAATCATCAGGCTCGCCTGAACGGTATCGGTCCAGCTTACCGCCAGGAACCCACCCACCAGCGTATAGAGGATCGTCGCTGCTGCACCCGCCCACAGGGCAGTCTCGTAGCCCATACCAAAGGTGCTTTCAAACAGACGCGCACCGGCCACCACGCCCGAGGCGCAATAGATAGTAAAGAACACCAGGATCACAAGAGCAGAAATGACACGCAGGATTTTACTGTGGTCTTCAAAGCGGCTGGTGAAGAAGTCCGGCAACGTCAGCGCGTTGTCATGATGCTCGGTCTGGACCCGCAGGCGACCTGCCACGATTTTCCAGTTCAGCCAGGCACCGATGGTCAGGCCAATTGCAATCCAGCTTTCAGAGATACCGGAGATGAAAATGGCACCGGGTAATCCCATCAGCAGCCAGCCGCTCATATCGGAGGCACCGGCAGAGAGTGCCGTGACCACGCTACCCAGGCTGCGGCCACCGAGGATGTAATCATCGAAGTTTTTGGTTGAGCGCCAGGCTATAAAACCAATCAACACCATCCCAAGAATATAAATCACAAAGGTCACCAGCATTGGTGTACTTACACTCATCTGTCTCTCCACTTATTATTTGATATCCCAGAGAAATCGCCAGCTACCCGCCAGCCGGAACGGGGCAAAGCGGGCCGATTTTTTCGTCAGGGCGTCAGTCATTTCCCAGCGGCGCGGTATCCTGCCGGAAAGGCGTGGCGCGCACAATGGATTTAACACAGGCGTTACAGTGATTTCACTAACCGTTTGTGAAAACGTGCTGATAGGTTGCACTCGCTCACAGTTATCCGGTTGCACCACGGAATTACCCGCCATAAAACCGCTTTTTATCAGGGTTGCCAACCTGGCCAGGATCTTGCAGCAATATCCATGCCGCTTTGAGAAATTTAACAATCGGCCTCATTTAAAGGGTGTTAACTGGCTCACATTTAACACGGTTGCACAAAGTTGCAACTTAAGTGATAGTGCAGCCAACGCCGTACCGAACCACTACAAGGAGCTCTGGAGTCATGGCTACAACCACCATGGGTGTAAAACTGGATGACGCAACACGTGAGCGCATCAAACTGGCTGCACAGCGGATTGATCGCACGCCACACTGGCTGATTAAACAGGCGATCTTTAACTACCTGGGCCAGCTTGAAAGCGGCGACGCCGTGCCGGAGATCCCGCTTTCTGCCCTGGCGGTCGCGGAGTCCGATGACACCCAGCCAGAGGAGTCGCACCAGCCGTTCCTTGACTTCGCAGAGCAGATTTTACCTCAGTCAGTGACCCGTTCAGCGGTGACCGCCGCCTGGCGTCGTCCGGAGACTGATGCAGTACCCATGATGCTGGAGCAGGCCCGCTTGCCGGCAGCGCTGGCAGAGAAAACCCATCAGTTGGCTTATCAGCTCGCCGACAAGCTGCGGCACCAGAAAGGGGCAACCGGACGCGCTGGCATGGTGCAAAGTCTGCTGCAGGAGTTCTCTCTCTCCTCACATGAAGGCGTAGCGCTGATGTGCCTGGCTGAAGCGCTGCTGCGTATTCCTGACAAGCCCACGCGCGATGCGCTGATTCGCGACAAAATCAGCAATGGCAACTGGCAGTCACATCTGGGACGCAGCTCCTCAATGTTTGTCAATGCAGCGACCTGGGGCCTGCTGTTTACCGGCCGCCTGGTTTCGACCCACAATGAGTCGAACCTCTCCAGCTCGCTTAACCGCATTATTGGTAAGGGTGGCGAGCCACTGATCCGCAAAGGCGTGGATATGGCGATGCGTCTGATGGGTGAGCAGTTCGTTACCGGTGAAACCATTGCCGAAGCGCTGGCTAACGCCCGCAAGCTGGAAGAGAAAGGTTTCCGCTACTCTTACGATATGCTGGGCGAAGCGGCACTTACTGCAGGCGATGCCAAAGCCTATCTGCTCTCTTATCAGCAGGCGATCCATGCCATTGGTAAAGCGTCGAATGGACGTGGCATTTATGAAGGACCCGGCATCTCCATCAAGCTCTCCGCATTGCATCCCCGCTACAGCCGCGCGCAGTATGAGCGTGTGATGGAAGAGCTCTACCCTATTCTGAAATCACTGACGCTGCTGGCCCGCTCTTATGACATCGGCATCAATATCGACGCAGAAGAAGCCGATCGGCTGGAACTGTCACTCGATATGCTGGAAAAACTCTGTTTCGAGCCAGAGCTGGAAGGCTGGAACGGCATCGGGTTTGTGATTCAGGCCTACATGAAACGCTGTCCGTTTGTCATTGATGAGCTGATTGATCTGGCACAGCGCAGCCGCCGTCGCCTGATGATCCGTCTGGTGAAAGGCGCGTACTGGGACAGCGAAATCAAGCGCGCCCAGATGGAAGGCCTGGAGGGCTACCCGGTTTATACCCGCAAGGTTTACACCGATATCTCTTACATGGCCTGTGCCCGCAAACTGCTGGCGGTGCCAAGCCTGATCTATCCGCAGTTCGCGACGCACAACGCGCACACTCTGGCGGCAATTTATCAACTGGCGGGCAATAACTACTATCCGGGCCAGTATGAGTTCCAGTGCCTGCACGGCATGGGCGAACCACTGTATGAGCAGGTGGTCGGCAAAGTGGCGGACGGCAAGCTTAATCGTCCCTGCCGTATCTATGCGCCGGTGGGCACCCATGAAACCCTGCTGGCCTATCTGGTTCGTCGCCTGTTAGAAAACGGGGCCAACACCTCCTTTGTTAACCGTATTGCTGATACTTCGCTGCCGATCGATGAGCTGGTAGCCGATCCGGTGACTGCCGTCGAGAAACTGGGTGCCAGCGAAGGCGCCATTGGCCTGCCACATCCGAAGATCCCTCTGCCGCGCGAACTGTATGGCGATAACCGCGTTAACTCTACGGGTCTGGATATGGCCAACGAACATCGTCTTGCCTCACTGTCCAGCGCCCTGCTGAGCAGCGCCGCACAGCCCTGTCTGGCCGAGCCGATTATTGAGGGTGAAGCGGGTGCTGGCGAGTTGCGCGATATCCTTAACCCGGCCGCACCGGGCGACCGTGTTGGTCAGGTTCGCGAAGCTACTGAGCAGGAGGTCTCTGTGGCACTGGATGCCGCCGTGAACAGCGGACCGATCTGGTTTGCCACGCCACCGCAGGAGCGTGCTGCGATTCTGGAACGCGCTGCACAGCAGATGGAAGGCCAGATGCAACAGCTGATTGGTATCCTGGTGCGTGAAGCGGGCAAGACTTATAACAACGCTATCGCGGAAGTCCGTGAAGCCGTTGATTTCCTCTATTACTACGCCGGTATGGTGCGGGACGATTTCGACAACGAAACGCATCGTCCACTTGGCCCGGTGGTCTGTATCAGTCCGTGGAACTTCCCGCTGGCGATTTTCACGGGTCAGATTGCAGCTGCACTGGCAGCTGGCAACAGCGTGCTGGCAAAACCGGCTGAGCAAACCCCACTGATTGCCGCGCAGGCAGTTCAGATCCTGCTGGATGCGGGTGTGCCGCCAGGCGTGCTGCAACTGCTGCCAGGCCAGGGCGAAACGGTCGGTGCACAGTTGACCGGAGACGATCGGATTCGCGGCGTGATGTTTACCGGCTCGACTGCCGTGGCAACCCTGCTGCAGCGCAATCTTGCCGGTCGCCTTGATCAACATGGTCGTCCGGTGCCGCTCATTGCGGAAACCGGCGGGATGAATGCGATGATCGTCGACTCTTCCGCGCTGACTGAGCAGGTGGTGATCGATATCGTCGCCTCGGCCTTCGACAGTGCCGGACAGCGCTGCTCTGCCCTGCGTCTGCTCTGTATTCAGGAAGATGTCGCCGACCATACGCTGAAGATGCTGCGTGGCGCGATGGCGGAGTGCCGCATGGGCAACCCGGAACGCTTCTCAACCGATATCGGTCCGGTGATTGATGCCGAAGCCAAAGCCAATATCGACCGTCATATTCAGGCGATGCGTAACAAGGGCTTCACGGTGTATCAGGCGGTGCAGGATAACCCGCAGGACAGCAAAGAGTGGAATAGCGGCACCTTTGTGAAACCGACGCTGATTGAGCTGAATCAGGTTAGCGATCTGGATAAAGAGATTTTTGGGCCGGTGCTGCACGTCGTGCGCTTTACCCGCAACAACCTGCCGCAGCTGGTTAATCAGATCAACGCCTCCGGCTATGGCCTGACGCTGGGCGTGCATACGCGCATCGACGAAACCATCGCGCAGGTGACGGCGAACGCCCGGGTCGGGAACCTTTACGTTAACCGCAACATGGTCGGCGCCGTGGTCGGCGTTCAGCCGTTTGGCGGTGAAGGCTTATCCGGAACCGGTCCGAAAGCGGGTGGCCCACTCTATCTTTATCGCTTGCTGGCCCATCGCCCGGATAGCGCACTGCGTCTGACCTTTGATCGTCAGGATGCCGAGCGCCCGGCGGACAGCACGCTCCGTCACTCTTTGCTGGCACCGCATCAGGCACTCAGCAACTGGGCTAAAGATAAGCCTGAGCTGGCTAAACTCTGCCAGCACTATGGCGAGCTGGCCCAGGCGGGCGTGGTCCGCCTGTTGCCTGGCCCGACCGGCGAACGTAACACTTTCTCGCTGTTGCCGCGTGACCAGGTGATCTGTCTGGCTGACAACGAGCAGGATGCGTTAGTCCAGCTGGCTGCGGTCACCAGCGTGGGCAGTAAAGCGCTGTGGGCAGATGATGAGCTGCATCGCACCCTGCGGGCGGCACTGCCTGACGCCGTGAAAGCGCGTATCACGCTGGCGCGTGACCCATTAGCGTCGGAGTTTGATGCGGTGATCTATCACGGCGATGCCGATCAGCTGCGCACCCTGTGCGAACAGATTGCGGCGCGTGACGGCGCGATTGTCTCGGTACAGGGCTTTGCCCGCGGCGAGACCAATCTGCTGCTGGAACGTCTGTTAATTGAGCGTTCGCTGAGTGTGAATACTGCCGCGGCGGGCGGTAATGCGAGTCTGATGACGATTGGGTAGCGCTGAAGCTTAAGGGGGGTTCGCTGCGCGAAGGGGCTTGGGTGCACACAGGTGCTGGGGGGTTCGCTGCGCGAAGGGGCTTGGGTGCACACAGGTGCTGGGGGGTTCGCTGCGCGAACGAGCTATGAGAAGGTTTCGTTCGCCTGGTGAGCTGGCCAGTTTCAGTTACGCCTCTGCAGGCGACCAACAAGGGGGCGCCAGTCGCCGCGCCCCCTTGACCCCGGGCTCCGGCCTGCTTCACCGCCGCTTCGCGGTCCCTTCGCTTCTTCCGGATTTCTTACGGACCGGCGGGACGCGCCATCCCTGGCGCGAACCCGCCTCTTCGCGGCATCCCTGCCGCTCGTCCTGAAATCCCTCATCCGCTCAGCGGCTCTGACGGCCTCCCTTCCCCGCTTTTATCTCTTCTTTTTGTGTTGGGTACGTCGTCGCTGTAAGTCCGGAGGATTATCTGTGTCTCTCTGCCGGGCAGGAAGAATGGCCTTCCACCCTATCTACTTTTTATCTCTTCTTTTTGTGTTGGGTACGTCGTCCCTGTAAGTCCGGAGGGTTATCTGCGGCTCTCTGGCGGGCAGGAAGAGTGGCCTTTCACACCATCCTCTGTTGGCTCTTCTTTTTAATGTTGATGCATTGCCGCTGATAGCTTTCAAAATTAGCTTTGGCTTTCAAATTACCAGACAACGCTACGTCCGATAAAAACCAGGATATTAAAGGCGGGGGTTTACCTGAGGCATCCGAAGCGCTGAGGAGCAACCGGAGGCAAGGATGAGCCGACAGGACGTCGGCGAAAGGACGGAACGCGCCAGGGAGGGCGCGTCCGGACGGTCCGCGGGCCGCAGGGCGTGACGAAGGTACCCCGCAACGCGGGGCGCGCAGGCTGCCGGACGCCGGGATTGTTAAGGGGCGGGCGTACGCCCCTTAACGCGTCCGCCTGCACGGACAAACTGAAACACCCCACCGCCTGGCGGGCGTAACCCGCTCAGTGTCAGCCCGCTGCAAAGCGAAACCAGCCAGCCCCTTCCCCCCACTTTCAGCGGCCTTAATCCCCGAACCGGGCAAAAATCCCACCGGCAGGGGTTTACCAGAGGCATCCGAAGCGCTGAGGAACAACCGGAGGCAAGGATGAGCCGACAGGACGTCGGCGAAAGGACGGAACGCACCAGGGATGGCGCGTCCGGACGGTCCGCAGGCCGAAGGGCGTGACGAAGGCACCCCGCAACGCGGGGCGCGAAGGCTGCCGGACGCCGGGATTGTTAAGGGGCGGGCGTTCGCCCCTTAACGCGTCCGCCTGCACGGGCAACCTGAAACTCCCCACCGCCTGGCGGGCGTAACCCGCTCAGTGTCAGCCCGCTGCAAAGCGAAACCAGCCAGCCCCTTCCCCCCCACTTTCAGCGGCCTTAATCCCCGAACCGGGCAAAAATCCCACCGGCAGGGGTTTACCAGAGGCATCCGAAGCGCTGAGGAATAACCGGAGGCAAGGAGGAGCCGACAGGACGTCGGCGAAAGGACGGAACGCGCCACGGATGGCGCGTCCGTACGGTCCGCAGGCCGAAGGGCGTGACGATGGCACCCCGCAACGCGGGGCGCGAAGGCTGCCGGACGCCGGGATTGTTAAGGGGCGGGCGTTCGCCCCTTAACGCGTCCGCCTGCACGGGCAACCTGAAACTCCCCACCGCCTGGCGGGCGTAACCCGCTCAGTGTCAGCCCGCTGCAAAGCGTACCCTGCCCGCTTCCGGGTGGAAGCTACCGCGCAGCCCGCTGCAAGGCGCAAACCTCACCCCCTCCCATGCGCCCGCTTAACCAGTGTCGGAAATACAAACAGCGACTGCCCCACGCCGCGGTTGGTCAGCGACCAGATTGCCACCGAGCAGAGCGAACACAGACCGACTATCGCCACCGGATAGAAGCAAGCCCAGAGAAACGAAAACCACGCCTGCTCAAACAGATGATGACGCTGCGCGAACAGAATCGCAGACATACCAAAGAACTCGATGAAGATACGATGGATAACGTAAATCTGCAGTGTATTGCGGCCAACCCAGTTGAGATAGCGCATGCTGAAATGCTGATTCAGCCAGCGGCACGCGGCAATACTGAACAACACAGCCAGTACGCACAGGAACAGACTCTTATCCAGACCGAAAATCACATGAATCCCCGCGACCGCTGCCAGTAGCGCCCAGGGCATCAGATTCTCGCGCCGCCACTCACTCAGGCGCAGCATGGTCTGACTCCAGAACGCACCTAACAGGAAGAACAGGAAATATTGGGCCAGACTCTGGGGACCCCAGAACGGAATCACTTTTTCCACCGCCAGATAATTCAGCAGGATCGCCACCAATACCAGGGCCAGCTTATATTGACGAAAAACTTTGGCACAGAGGAAATAGAGCCCCAGCCCATACAAATACCATGATGTACTCATGGCCATAAAGGTCAGTTTCAGGAACTCGAATAGTGAACCCGCATAGGCAGCATTGAGATTCTGGGAAATGCGCTGGCCGGTAATTTCAGTAGAGATGCCTATGATGGACCACCACTGAATAAAGCCCCATAGAATATAGAGATAAAAGAGATTGGTGATACAACTGGTAAACACCTGTTTCCAGGGCCGGTTAATAATGCCATTCGTCGCCAGCAATCCTGAAACAAAGAAAAAGGCAGGCATACGCAGCGGCGACAATACCGTATTAAACTGTATCCATATTTCGGCAGGAATCCATCCGGCAGTGAGATATTTCATGGTTCCTTCAAAGCCGGGTAAAACCGTGTGGTACAGGACCACCAGCAATATGCAGGCGCCCTTAAGGGTATCTACCCATAATATCTGATCTGACTTCGTCTGGCTCATTAATAACTCCTGCTGTGTAGGTCAGAATGCTGGAATGTAAAAGCGAGGAAAGCAGCTTTGCTTTTATGGTTATCCAGCGATTATTCGCCAATGAGCTGAAGTTGAATGTAGCGAAACTCTTAAAAGCCGCAGAGTGGCCCTGCTGCTACAGTTATTTACCTGACTGAACGTTTCCTTACACTTATTAATTGGCGAAGCGATACGCTTATTACCGCCACCTCACTCAAAGAAAACGATAATATTCCCTGATGATCGCTAAAATACAAATAAGAGAAAGTGGCATCAGTAAAAGCCATTTAATATCCGATGAAAAGAAAAGATTTGTCAGATGTGCCAAAAGGTTTAACGGCTAAATAAATAGTTATGATATTGCGCCGCACACTCAGGAAAAAGCAGTCCATTGCTGCGTTAAAACAGGCGTACGGGAGGGATAAAACTGCCTTCCGGAGAAGGCAGTGGAATTACTGATTAAGGAATTTATCGAGGAACTGACGGGTTCGCGGCTGCTGAGGGTTACTGAACAACGCTTTCGCGTCGCCCTGCTCGACAATACGTCCCTGGTCCATAAAAATGGCGCGGTCCGCAACGTCGCGGGCAAAACTCATCTCATGCGTGACGATAACCATGGTACGTTTCTCCTCGGCCAGGGCACGAATGGTGCTGAGCACTTCGCCTACCAGCTCCGGGTCCAGCGCGGAGGTCGGCTCGTCGAACAGAATGACTTCCGGCCGCATCGCCAGTGCACGCGCAATTGCCACGCGCTGCTGCTGTCCTCCTGACAGACGGCGCGGATAGCTCTCCTCCTTACCATTCAGCCCGACCTTCTCCAGCAGAGTGCGGGCACGGGCTATTGCATCCGCTTTCGGCTCGCCTTTAACGATGACCGGCCCTTCAATAATGTTCTCCATCACCGAACGGTGCGGAAACAGATTGAAATTCTGGAAGACAAAGCCGACCTGCTGACGCAAACGACGCACCTGCTCTTTCTGCTTGCTCTGCGCCAGCGCGGCATCCACAGTAATCTCCCCAACACGAATCGTGCCGCTATCCGGCACTTCCAGCAGATTAATACTGCGCAGCAGCGTGGTTTTACCTGAGCCGCTGGGACCGATAATCGCCACCACTTCACCAGCGGCAACATCAAGGTCGATGTCGTGGAGCACCGTCTGGCCGTTAAACGATTTCACCAGCTTTCTGACTTCAATGGCGCTCATTTCGACTCCGAATCCTGACGATTAACATGCTGTTCCAGCCGGTTCTGCAACGCAGACAACACCGTTGCCATCACCCAGTAGATTAGCGAGGCCGCCAGATACATGGTGAAGACTTCCAGTGTGCGTGAGGTGATCAACTGCGCCTGACGGAACAGTTCCGGCACCTGAATGGTCGCTGCCAGCGAGGTATCTTTCACCAGACTGATAAAGCTGTTGCCCAGCGGTGGCAACGCGGTGCGCGCTGCCTGCGGCAGAATGACCCGGCGCAGCGTTTGCCAGCGCGTCATGCCGATACTGGCCGCCGCTTCCCACTGACCGCGTTCAATCGATGAAATCGCGCCGCGCAGTGACTCTGAGGCGTAAGCGGCGGTATTCAGGGAAAGACCAATCATCGCAGAGGGGATCGGATCCAGTTCAATGCCAAACTGCGGCAGGCCGTAATAGATCATAAAAAGCTGGGCGATTAACGGCGTGCCACGGAAAATCGAGACATAGATCCGCGCCAGCCAGCGAACCGGCCAGAAGCGTGACAGACGCATCAGCGCCAGAATAAAGCCCAGCAGCAGACCAAAGAACATCCCGCCGATGCTGAGCTGCAGCGTAAACAGCGCGCCCTTTAATAAAAAAGGTGCTGAATCCAGCACCAGTTGAAGACTTTCCTGCATTATTTCGTCACATCCGCGCCAAACCATTTCTGAGACAGCTTGCTCAGCGAGCCATCTTTCTGCATATCAGCAATAGCCTGGTTGACCGCTTTCAGCAGATCGTCGTTACCTTTACGCATCGCCACGCCCGATTCCTGACGGGAGAACGCATCGCCCGCGACGGCCATGGTGTCACCGGTTTTCTTCACCAGATCCAGCGCGGCCAGACGGTCAACCAGAATCGCATTCAGACGGCCAGAACGCAGATCCTGATATTTGGTCGGGTCATCATCATAGGTACGGATGTCCACGCCCTTCACATTCTCGCGCAGCCACTGCTCGTAGTTAGTGCCCAGACCTACGCCCACTTTCTTACCGGCCAGATCAGCCGGTTTGGTGATGGTGCTGGCGTTGGCTTTCATGGTCAGTGCCTGAATACCGGAGACTGTGTATGGCGTAGAGAAGTCATACTTCTTCTTGCGCTCATCAGAGATAGTGACCTGATTGATCACCACATCTATGCGCTTCGCGTCGAGTGACGCCAGCATGCCATCCCACTTGGTGGGTTTAAGGCTCGCTTTGACGCCCATGTGCTGCGCCAGCTGTTCCGCGAATTCCACTTCAAAGCCAGTCAGCTTGCCCTTTTCATCCTGAAAGCTGAATGGCGGATAAGTGCCTTCCAGTCCCACCAGCAGCGTGCCGCGCTCTTTAATTTTGTTCAGCAGGTTTTCCGCTGCAAAGGTTTTAACGTTGACGCCTGCAATCAGCGCCACAGCCATAACGCCCATCACCATCTGACGACCTGCACGAGAAAAGGACATATTCACCCCATTATTGACAGTATTGTGTGTGTGTTCTTATAAGGGCAGCACCGCGTATCGCTGCCTGTTCAAAATGATAACGCACGGAGTATAAACTGTTTTATTCGCTTGTCTCAGACTGAAGGATGATAAGCAAATAACGCCGGTGCCCCGCCCGTATGAATAAACAGCAACGGACCTTCACGGCGGAAACGATTCTGGCTGATGCCATCCAGCAGTCCGGCCATCGCCTTGCCGGTATAAACCGGATCCAGCAGGATCCCTTCCAGCTGCGCCAGCAGTTTTACCGCCGCCATACCTTCATCATTCGGCTCGCCGTAGCGTGGCGCAAAATAGTCATCCCACAGGGTGATAGATGCCTTAACCTGTACTTCCAGCTTCTCTGCCAGCGACTGACGCAGCCGCTCAACCAGCGGCAGCTGCGCGTCAACCTGACGTGAAACGGTGACGCCCACCAGCTCGGTTTCCGGCAGCAGATGCTCCAGTCCTACCGCCAGTCCGGCATGGGTGCCAGCACTACCGGAAGCAACGATCACGGCGGCGAAATCAACCACGCCTTCGCTCTGATGCGCGATCTCCTGTGCACACTCCACATAGCCTAGTGCACCCAGCGCATTTGAGCCGCCGACCGGCACGATGTAAGGACGAAAGCCCTGCGCTTCCAGCCGGGTTGCCTCTTCAGCCAGCTGTTCGGTGGGATTGTGCAGCGCATCCACCATGATCACTTCAGCATCCATCAGATCCAGTAACAGACGGTTGCCGTTGCTCAGGTAGTTTTCAGCGTGTGTACCGATCGGGTTTTCCAGCAGCGCTACGCACTTCAGGCCAAGCCGGGCAGCGACTGCCGCCGTCTGACGCACATGGTTGGACTGAATAGCGCCCGCAGTCAGTAACACATCGGCACCTTCACGCAGGGCATCGGCCGCCAGAAATTCCAGCTTGCGCAGCTTGTTGCCACCCATCGCGACAGGCGTGAAGTCATCGCGTTTGATGAAAATATCGCGCCCCAGATAATCAGAAAGCCGTGGCAGATGTTCTAACGGCGTCGGTGCGCCCAGCAGTTCAAGACGAGGAAATTGGTGTAACAAATGCAAAGACAATGCGGCCTCCGTTTGGGCACGGGAATTATCCTTACAGTGTTGCAGAAGATGCGAAAAGGATCACCCTGATTCAGGTGTCAGCAGATGCGGTGTGACGGAAGTGCAGGGAAAAAACCAGGAGGAAGAAGCGCCGTGCTCCCCCGCCCCTTTTTCCCGACTGGCGGGAAAAGAGGATTGTGCCACAGGCACGCGGGGGAACAATCGGTGCAGATCAGGCTTACGCCTGCTGCCAGCCTAAGAACTGATCGTACTTGCGCAGCGCAATGCGGTAATTGTTATTACCGGCATCGGGCAAATCGCTTTCCAGACACTGATGCCAGCTATTTCCTTTAAGCTTTTCGGCCGGGAAATTTTTGGCTTTCAGCATCTCATCCAGTCGACGGAGACGCACCACATACTCACGAATCGTGCTCGGGCTCATCTCTGTCTGTTCAAACAGATACTGTTTAAACGCCATAATGTCGAAGTAATTAGGATGGGTATTGCAAAAAATATCACTACAAAAACGACAAAGCGCGGTCAGCTCGGGCTGAAGTTTCAGCCACAGCTGTTCATCAATCATCTGGTCCATCCGAGCGATGGCCTCTTTATTGATGATCTGGCCACGAAAAACGAGCGCCATTCGATCTAATACCTTGCCACAGTGTGAACAATTGCTCTGGCTGTGTTTATAGTCTTTAAGATAACGACTTAACGGTCTGGCTTTGGTCTTGGCTCCCATTACTGAGTCCCCGGTTTCTTATAATTTTGAATCGCCAGGAACTGATACTGCTAGCGCGCTCCCGCAAGTCGGGCCCGCAGGCGTTTAATCGCCTGACTGTGCAGCTGGCTGACACGGGATTCACCCACATCAAGCACCGCACCAATCTCTTTCAGGTTCAGTTCTTCCTGGTAGTACAGTGTCAGCACCATCTTTTCACGATCGGGTAACGCTTCGATCGCTTCAATGACGCGCTCACGCAGACTCCCTTCAAGCAACTGGTGAAGTGGATTGGCTTCTTCATGGCCTTCCGTCACCAGCTCCGCGCTGTCGCCGTGCTCTTCCCGATACTCGTCGTAGGAGAAAAGTTGACTGTTGTTGGTGTCCAGCAGGATCTGCCGGTACTCCTCCATTGAAACGTTCAGCTGCTGCGCGACTTCCTGCTCGGAAGCAGAACGCCCCAGCGACTGTTCAACTCTGTGCATTGCGCCAGCCACCTCACGTGCGTTACGACGCACGCTGCGTGGTGCCCAGTCCCGACTGCGAAGCTCATCGAGCATTGCGCCACGAATACGCTGCACGGCGTAGGTGGTAAAGGCTGTACCCTGAAGCGCGTCGTAGCGCTCTACGGCATTTAACAGCCCTATCCCACCTGCCTGCAGCAAGTCGTCAAGCTCAACACTTGCCGGCAGGCGAACCTGCAGACGCAACGCTTCATGACGCACCAGCGGCACGTAGCGCTGCCAGAGCGAATGCTTGTCCATCACGCCTTCGGCGGTATAGAAATCGTTCACGTTGACTACCCTGCGTTAATGAAGTTATCGGCATGATTATGCAATTCTGTAGCGTTTTCGATTGACTGAATAGGCGGGGTAAAACGAGGCTATTTGATTTTTGTTAAGTCAGGGTGCAGATCGTTCTGCACCCATCAGTGAAAATTAACGACGGTCGCGCAGCCGTTGCCGTGTGGCGGGCGGCACGACGGCCCACAGGCTGCAGACGCGGCCATTCAGCTCCTGATACCAGGGCGCGATGTGCTGTCGCGCCTCCTCTCCCGGATGCACCTGAATCTCCCCCGATTCACCATCAATGCTAATCAGTCGGTTAATAAACAACCGCTGCAAATCACTGCGTAAAAACAGGCCGTTATCGATGCTGTTATCGGCAAGAATACCGTCATCCCCTTCCTGTGTGTCGATATGGCAGGCCTCCACCCACGGCCACTTATGCCGTTCGGTCAGCTCGGTTCCGGTCATCACACAGGCGCCGTAGCGGGCTTTGACACCCGCGCTGAATTCCGCCTGACTGGTGCGCTGCAGCACCCGTGCTTTGACGCGACGCCCAACTTCTGTGCCCGGCATGACCGCGGCAGGGACTTTGTGCTGCGGCGTACTCAGCACCACGATGAACTGAATACGCTGCGACTGCGGAAAACAGGGATCGGCCTGTGGACTGAAGAGCTGCCAGTAAGCGTCATCATCATCCTGATGCATCAGCACCAGTTTGTAGCCGCGGCTGTTCAGCAGATTTTGTGCTGTGGCGGATTGCGGATCGATCATCGCGAAAACCTGGCTACTGCCCATCACCTTCCATAGGTTGTCGCGCTTCTCGTTATCGCTGCGACGGAAATAGAGGAAAGAGAGATTCTGCTTCAGGTAGTGCTCAAAACGGCGCAGATAGTTTTTGCGTTCGTTGTCATGGGAAATGAACAACAAGTCCTCCAGCGGACTGTTACTCTCTTCCTGCGCGAACACCGCACGGATTTTCAGCGTGCGCAGGCCAGTAGACGGACTGAGCAAAGCGCGGGCTGTCAGCTCTTTATCATCCGGGTATTGCAAAGCATAACGCCGGGCGATCTCTTCAAACGTCAGCCGCTCACCCGGTAAAAGGTCATAATTGAAGCGCATAGACACTCCACAAAGTGAAAATCATTAATGATGTTGTTCTGTAGAGAGTTATCGGCAGGCGCGGGGGGAACTGTAACGGGGTTGGGTAGGATGCGTCGGCTTTGAATATGCTCAGCATCGCTTTTTTTAGATTCCTATTCTGAATACAGCCACGTCAGGCTATCAGCGCACTGATGGAGACAACTTTTTTCTGGTTATTCCACCGTGCACAAAATTCGCCGCTGGTTTTATGACCGCTTAACAGCGGCTTTAACATCAACGATTTCATGTAATAGCGGTAGCATGGCGCGACGGTAGCGATGGCGGAGTTTTGCACGAAGTGGACGCTTCGCCATAAGTTTGGACCAGAGTTCACGTTTTAGCCGGTTATGATTTTCAAAATCATCAATCTGCTGAATGGTCGTCTGTTGTGCTACTTCGTGCAACAGTACTGGCGCAGGATGCACAGCCAGTAACCGGAATGCCCCATATTCTTCAAACACGCACCATTTATCCGCGGCTATCCAGACCGGATAAAGCAGAGTCAGCAACCGCTTTGCCGCTTCAAAATTAACGACATAAGCATGTGAGGTCGTAGCACTGTAAACGGGATAGATTCGGGCACTTTCGGTCACAGTTGCGATTGGTTTATTTACATATTTATTAACGCTTGATAACAGCACCAGAGTGGGTTTAGCAGCACTCAGCTGCAGTGCCGGACTGGCTAGTACCGGTGGCAACGCCTCAGTTAATAACGCATCATCTTCCAGAATTAGCGCCTGTGGAATTTTCTCATCTACCATTTTTCTATAAATATTAATATGGCTTAATGCGCACCCAATTTCACCGGCTTTAAACGCATAGTTTACGGGTTGTGTATGTAGCGCTATCTCTTCATTGCTCAGTTGTTTGCCATTTACAGCCTGAATAAATTCGTAGCTGATGCCCGCATTTTGACACTGGGCAGCGATAGTGGCACGGCGTTTGGTTGAAGAATCGAGATTGATAATAAAAGCTTTCATTTGAGGGCAAGCCTGACTTAGGTAACCATTTATTTCAAAGGCCTAATCATAGCGTTTCCAGGATGCGGGTTGGAAGCATAAAGCATTAATCAGGCATTGTTTGTATAAATAAAAACCATCTATTGAGTGTGATCAGCCTGCCGGATTTGAAAAGGTTTATTAAATCAAGAGCACTGCCTGATGAGACATCAAAATGATGTGGCCGCAGCGCGTAAATGCCAGGCAAAAAAAACCCCGCCGAAGCGGGGTTTTGTATCGGGCTTAGAGCGATTAGCCCTGCAGCAGAGACAGAACCTGCTGTGGAACCTGGTTCGCTTTCGCCAGCACGGAGTTACCCGCCTGCTGTACGATCTGCGCTTTAGACATGTTTGACACTTCGGTCGCGTAGTCAGCATCCTGAATACGAGACTGTGCAGCAGTCAGGTTAGTCGTGGTGTTGTTCAGGTTAGTTACCGCTGAGTTCAGACGGTTCTGAATCGCACCCAGTGAAGAACGGAACTTGTCGATGCTGCTGATAGCGGCATCCAGCGCTTTCAGTGGGTCAGCAGTGGTTGCTGATTTAGTTGCTGCATCAGTGGTAAATTTAGCATCAGCGGTTACGTAAACTGCTTTACCTGAGCCATTGGTCACAGAACCGTCGGTTTGCAGGAACAGGTTGGTCGTATTATTTGTTGTTAAACTTCCATCGTCTTTAGTGAAAGCAGCGACCATGGCAGTACCATTGCCCTGCGTTACATTTCCACTGGTATCGACACTGATATGTGAAGCAGCATTACCAGTACCAATATCAAAGCCAGTTGTTTTGGTCGCTGACTTAAGGGCATCAGCACTGATACGGGCGTTAGTGATTGTGATCGCACCAGATGAAGTTGCATCAACACCACCAGCTAAGGCGATGGTTGTATTATTAGCAGTTGTAATTGTTACCGGGACTGCAGCGGTAGCAAAGTTTTTAGTTAAAGCATCAAGCGTTGCTGGTTTTACAGTACCGGCACTGTTTTGTGTCAGGTTACCAGTACTATCGATAAACATTGCTGAGCCATCTTTAGCAGCAATTTTGCCATCGCTTGATAAGACGACATCGACAGAAGTACCGCCAATACTAACATTGAGGTTTGCAGTGTCACCTGCTTTTGGTGTCAGGAAAGACTGGACCTGAGCCGCGTTACTGTTACCAGATGCTGCCGTAGTAGCAGCAATGCTTGCACCGAATGTAAAATCGCCGGTCGCTTTCTGATAAGTATAGTTTGTCGCAGTAGGGGTACCAAATCCGTTGTTAATGGTAGCCCTAACGTTAGTACCATCAGCCAGGCTTGCAAGTACATCAGCTGAAGAAGAGGCTTTCAGACCAGCACTTACAGTATAGGTAGAAACACCGTTTGCATCTGGAGTAGGCTGAGCACCAATTTGAGCAGCAACTAAATTAGCTTTGGTCGCTGCAGTGTTAGCAACTGAACCACTGCCATTTACGTTGAAGCCAGTCAGACCCAGGGTCTTGCTGTCAATCTGCTTCAGGTCGATAGAGATGGTTTCGCCATCGTTTGCACCGACCTGGATTTTCATGGTGCCATCTTTAGCCAGCACGTTCACGCCGTTAAAGGTGGTCTGACCTGATACGCGGTCAATCTCATCCAGGCGGGATTTGATTTCGTCCTGGATGGAGTCCTGGTCAGACTGGCTGTTGGTGCCGTTCTGAGACTGTACGGTCAGCTCACGAACACGCTGCAAGTTGTTGTTGATTTCTGACAGCGCGCCTTCAGTGGTCTGCGCAGCAGAGATACCGTCGTTGGCGTTACGAGCAGCCTGAGTCAGACCTTTGATGTTTGACTGAAAACGGTTAGCGATAGCCTGGCCTGCAGCGTCATCTTTCGCGCTGTTAATACGCAGACCTGATGACAGACGCTCCATTGAAGAAGAGAGAGCAGACTGGTTTTTGTTGATATTGTTCTGAGTGATCAGCGAGAGGCTGTTGGTATTAATGACTTGGGCCATGATAAATTTTCCTGTTAATCAAGTCTTTCGGTTTAGGTGTGGGCTTCAACCCGCCGGCTTCAGCGCCGTCAAAGTTGTTATCGTCTGCCGTTAAACAACCTTTAGAATTTTTTTAGTACCAGGCGAATTTTTCTGCTTCAGCCTGTCACGTTTTAAGTTATCGCCACCCATCCCGACTTCTTTAGACTTAATGCATTAATTTTCTAGTCGCAGAATTACCCTTCTCTATAGTGCTTATTTACCTCATTACACTAAGGCAAATAACCTTAAACTTTCTTTATTCAAGGCCGATAACTCAGGTAATCAATTTCCCTGTCGACCTTATAAAGGAAGTAACATGGCCAGTATCAGTAATCTCGGTGTGGGCTCCGGCCTGCCACTCGCTACCATGCTTGACAGCTTACAATCTGCTGAAAAATCTGCACTCACACCCATTTCAACGCAGCAGTCGGCTTACACCGCCAAACTCAGCGCTTATGCCTCGCTGAAAAGCTCACTGACGATGTTTCAGACTGCCAACACCAGTCTGAGCAGTGCAGACCTGTTTACCGCCACGACAGCGTCAAGCAGCTCCTCGGCGTTTACTGCCACCACGTCTGGCAGCACCGTGGCCGGTAAATATGCGATTAATGTCACGCAACTGGCGCAGGCGCAGGTCCTGACGTCAGGGGTTCAGAGCAGCAACAGCGACGCGCTGGGTGACAGTTCGGTAGCCAGCCGCAGTATTGCGATTACTTTAAAAGATGGCACCAGCAAAAGTGTGACGCTTTCCAGCGATCAGACCTCGTTGACCGGAATGCGGGACGCTATCAATGGCGCGAATGCTGGCATTACCGCCACTATTATCAAAGTGTCGGATGGGAGCTTCCGCCTCTCCATGAGTGCCAATAAAACGGGCAGCAACAATGCGGTAGCAAACATCACCGTCACTGGCGATAGCAAGCTGCAGGGAATTGTAGGTTTTGATTCAACTGCCAGCAGCAACGTGATGACAGAAAGCGTTAAAGCACAGAATGCGCAGCTCACAGTCAACAATGTGGCGATTGAGAACAGCAGCAACCAGATCAGCGATGCGCTGGAAGGGATTACTTTAAATCTTGCCACGACAACTGTCGGCGATCAGACGCTGACGATCACGAAAGATAACTCAAAAGCTTCCAGTGCCATCACCAATTGGGTTAATGCCTATAACACGTTGCTGGATAAGTTTAATACCCTAACCAAATATACCAAGGTCGAGACTAACAGCGGTTCTCAGGACACCAGTAATGGCGCCCTGCTGGGTGACAGTACACTGCGCACAATTGAAACTCAGCTGAAAAGCATGCTGACCAACGCACAAAGTTCGTCTGCCTATAAATCGCTGGGACAGATTGGCATCACCACCGATCCTTCGACGGGTTCACTGAAACTGGATGCCACAAAGGTTAGCGCTGCGCTGGATAAAGATGCTGCAGGCGTGAAAGAGATGATCGTGGGCGACGGTAAGACCACAGGTATTACCACCAAAATTGGGACCAACCTCACGAATTGGTTATCTTCAAAAGGTATCGTTCAGTCCGCCACCGATGGCGTCAGTAAGACACTGAACAACTTAACGGCCCTTTATAACGCCACCAGCGATCGTATTGATGCAGATATAGCCCGTTATAAAACGCAGTTTACCCAGCTGGATCTGGCCATCAGCAAACTTAATTCGACCAGTACGTATCTGACGCAGCAGTTTGACACATCCGATTCGTCTAAAAAATAACAGGAGTGACCATGTACACCGCTACAGGCACCAAAGCCTATGCAAAAATTGGCGTCGAAAGCGCCGTGATGAGCGCCAGCCAGCAGCAGCTGGTCGCGATGCTGTTCGACGGCGCACTGAGCGCAATAATCCGCGCACGTCTGTTTATGCAGGATGGCAATATTGCAGGCAAAGGAAGCTCGATCTCCAAAGCGATCAATATTATCGAAGCGGGCCTGAAAGAGAGCCTGGCTGAAAGCCGTGGTGATGAACTGGCAGATAACCTTCGGAATCTCTACGACTATATGACCCGTCGCCTGGTGCATGCCAACATGCATAATGATGTTGCAGCGGTCGAAGAGGTCGAAGGCCTGCTGCGCAATATCGCTGACGCGTGGAAAGAAGTGGTTCAACCTAACCCTGTTCAGGACGCCGTTTAATGACAACTGCACCGCATCTGCTTGCCGTTTACCAACAGTTACTCGATCTCAGCCACGGAATGCTGCGTCATGCAGCACAGGGCGAATGGGATGAATTGATCAGCAGGGAGATGGAGTATGTCAGTGCGGTGGAGAACTTAGCCCAATCGACAGAAGCGGTGTCGCCTTCATCGCAGACGCAGGAGCAGTTACGCCCGGTGCTGCGCCATATTCTGGATAACGAAAATGAAGTGAAACGCCTGCTGCAGGCGCGAATGGATGAGCTGGCCTCGCTGGTCGGTCAGAACACCCGTCAGAAATCGGTCATGTCTGCCTACAGTAGTCAGGGCGGCCTAGTCATGGTGCCGCGCGAAACGCTCTCCTGATCCCCTTCTCTGCCACGCCGCCAGATTTATTTCTCTGCGCGGCGTCTCTTTTCTGCCGCTTACTCCATACTTGATTCTCATCATCCCCTGGAGTGTGGTACATGCAAAACCCAACGTTATTACAGTTTTTCCATTGGTATTACCCGGATGGCAGCAAACTGTGGCCTGAGGTCGCCGAGCGTGCAGCCTGGCTCAGCGAAATTGGAATCAGTATGGTGTGGTTACCACCCTGCTACAAAGGGGGTTCAGGCGGCTATTCAGTCGGTTACGACAGTTACGATTTGTTCGACCTGGGGGAATTTGATCAAAAAGGCGGTGTTGCCACCAAATATGGCGACAAAACGCAATTACTGGCGGCAGCAGAAGCCCTGCGCAGCCACAACGTTGGGGTACTGCTGGATGTGGTGCTGAACCACAAAATGGGTGCTGATGAGAAAGAGGCGATCAGTGTTAACCGCGTCAACCCGGATAACCGTGATGAAATCTACGAAGAGGTTGTCGAGTGCGAAGCCTGGACGAAATTCACCTTTCCGGCCCGTGCCGGGGAATATTCTAAGTTTGTCTGGGATCACAAGTGCTTTAGCGGTGTAGACCACATTGAGAATCCGGACGAAAACGGCGTGTTTAAAATCATCAATGACTATACCGCCGAAGGCTGGAACGATCAGGTCGATAACGAACTGGGTAACTTCGACTATCTGATGGGTGCCAACATCGATTTCCGTAACAATGCGGTCCGGGAAGAGCTGAAATACTGGGCGCGCTGGGTGATGGAACAGGTCCCCTGCACTGGCTTTCGTCTGGACGCGGTCAAACATATTCCGGCCTGGTTCTACAAAGAGTGGATCGAGCATATTCAGGAGGTTGCTGAAGAGCCGATGTTTATCGTCGCGGAATACTGGTCATTTGAAACCGAGAAACTGCAGGAGTATGTGCATCAGGTTGAAGGCAAAACCATGCTGTTTGATGCCCCACTGCATATGAACTTCCATCAGGCTTCCACCGCGGGCAGTGCCTATGACATGAGCCAGATTTTTGCTAATTCGCTGGTCGTGGCTGATCCCTGGCATGCCGTGACGATCGTCGCCAACCACGACACCCAGCCGTTGCAGTCTCTGGAAGCGCCGGTTGAAGCCTGGTTTAAGCCTCTGGCTTATGCGCTAATCCTGCTGCGTGAACAAGGTG
Source organism: Pantoea sp. MT58 (assembly GCF_014495885.1). NCBI lineage: Bacteria > Pseudomonadati > Pseudomonadota > Gammaproteobacteria > Enterobacterales > Erwiniaceae > Pantoea > Pantoea sp. MT58. The sequence continues at coordinate 1,713,662 of NZ_CP061083.1, read as the reverse complement.
TGCCCACCATTTTTTATCCTGATCTGTTCGGGGCAACCTACGAAGATGAAGGCGGCGACGGTGAAACGCACAAAATAGAGATGCCGGTGATCCCTGAACTGGAAGGGTTAATCCGGGCGCGTCAGCAATATGGCTGGGGCGTACAGACCGACTATTTTGATCATCCTAACTGCGTGGCATTCAGCCGCAGCGGCACCGAAACGCAGCCAGGCTGTGTGGTGATCATGTCAAATGGCGATGCAGGTGAGAAAAGCGTGCCGATGGGTGAAGGTTTTGCCGGTAAGGTCTGGCGGGATTATCTGGGTAACCGTGAAGAGACGATTACCGCCGACGAGCATGGCACAGCGGTCTTTGCCTGTAACGGTGGCAGCGTCAGCGTCTGGGTCATCGCAGAATAAGTTAGCAGCAAAATTAGGGATGCAGTAAAAACGAAAACCGCCCCGGCAGACAAGTGCGTGAACGGCACTCTACCTGTTGGGGCGGTTTTGCTATGGATCGACTGTTATGACTTCGCGTTATTCTCGGTAATCGCCGTGCGCAACAGTTGCGGTTCGATGTTCTGAATCACGGCGGCTTTTGGCTGCTTTGCGACTTCTTCCAGTGCCTGCTGACACTCTACTGTCGGACGCGCCACTTTGCGCAGAGTCATCCTGTCGTAGCTCAGCTCGCCATTATCGACCACCAGCGGCATCACCCGCATTTTACGTGTTACATTCACATAATCGCCATTTAATCGGGTCAGTTTGCCCGGCTTCGCGATCACCCGCATCCACTGACGGCAATCCAGCGTGCTGCCATCGGCATTAATGATCAGACTGGCTATCGCCTTGTCGCTGATCAGGCTGCTCTGTGGGCCGACGGTTTGCCAGGTCCCCTGCAGATCAGCAGGTGCCGGTGTCTGCACCGCATTTTCATAATCGTTGATTTGCGCACAACCACTCAATGCCAGCGCGGCAATCAGCATCCACTTTTTCATATTAAATCCCTAAGATCACGTCAATGGCGGCTACGTTATAATTTTTCCACCGCGTTACGCAAGATATCTGGATGTTAAGACGCCACACAGACGATGATTGCGGCAGAACGAAACCCGTAGTGAGGTCTGCATAAAGCATTTTAACCGGAAAATTGTTGGCGAAGCAGGTTCATCTCTTATCTTTGCCACGCCTGACAAGCAGGAGACAACCCGCTACACTGACGCGCTGCAACAGACTTTCAGGAATATGAATATGAAAACGCCAGAAGCTTACTATGCCCAGGCTCGCGAGATGTTTTTTACCGCGCATCCAGACTTTCAATCCGCACTTGACGAATTAACTGAAAGCGATGCCCGCGCCGCCAACCTGTCATTGCGCCAGCTGCGCGAATGGCATGCCGAACGTATCTATGCGGCCTTTTTGCGCCAGAAGAATCTGGATGGAATGATCTTCTCCATTCAGCTCGCTGAGCCAGATAAAGCGGTGGCGGCTGAAGCGATCGAGACTTATCTCAAATCTCACGCTGAATCATTGGGTATGAGCTGGGAAGAATTTTGCATTAAAAACGAATTGTAATACGCGCTGCTGAGAAGAGGCCTGCAAAGCACAACGCCTGCCAGCATAAAGTAGCGGAATAATGTATACCCGGTTAAAAGAGTAGTGACTTCTCTGCGGGATTCAGGTCGTCACTTTTCCTGAACGACCCCTGCGCCTGCACTGCCTCTGAAGATGTTGATGGATATCCATCTCCAGAGGCGAATTTTTCCTGCCCTACTCTCTCTCTTCCGTTGCTTTACCCTTCACTTCGACATAACTTGCCACAGCCAGCAGACGATTAATGTGCGTCAGCAGCAGATCAACATCCGATTGCAGAAACCCGGTCGACGATTGTGAAGCCGTAATGATGGCATCCTGCACCGTTTCTGAAATGGTCAGCGAGTTGTCCTGTTTCGCCTGCACCAGCAGCGCTGCAACCAGCAGGGACTGCGCTTCAAGCTGCGCCGTCAACTCTTTTGCATCGACATCCATCTTTGCCAGTTTTAGCAGAATATCTATTACCAGTTGTCGCATCGCGGACCTCCTGAAAAGTAAGCCGTCATTATGTCGTGATGCGTGCGCATTTTTCCAGTTGAAGATCGTGTTTAACGCGACATAAAAATTTACGCGAAATCACGCGTCACGCCTTGCTACTGTTTTTATTTACAGTATTATATGTCAGCGATTTTGCCCTGAATGGATTGCCATCATGTTTGTTGAGTTGATTTATGACAAGCGCAACGTTGCCGGTTTACCGGGTGCCCGCGAGATGATTCGTGAGGAGCTGGAAAAGCGGGTGCATCGGGTGTTTCCTGACATTGAAGTTAAGGTCAAGCCGATGGAACGTAACGCGATTGATACTGATTTGAGTAAGAACGATAAAGCGACGGTTGCGCGGATTGTTGAAGAGATGTTCGACGAAGCGGAGATGTGGCTGGTGGCCGATTAATCCTTTACCGGCCACCGCATCAGTTAGCGGGAGATGACTTAGCTCTCCTGCTCGCTGTGATTAATTTCAATCTCAATGTCCTGGATAGCCGCATCCAGATCTTCCAGCAGTTTACCCTGCTTATTAAGCAATGCATCGATACGGTCGGCGTTAGTCTTATCTTTATACTCACCGGCATCAAACGCTAACCAATGACTGGAAAGCGTTTCGGTGTTAGTCTGGGCATAGTGACGCATCTCTTTTAGCTGAGACGTCACATCACGCAGATAGTCAGTTTTGGTCTTGGTTTCTGTTGAATCGCTCATGCTAAATTTCCTTCTGGTCAGTTATCCAAAGTGGTTAGGCTTAGCGGTTCATCGACCGGCCAATCATCGGGCCTGCATTCAGGTACAAAATGTTGCCCGGAGATTTAAAACTAGTCGATAATAGCGAAGCCGCACTAAGAATAATCGGAAGTTACGGTGTCTGGCCCGGTTTTGCGGACGTCTGGTTGTCTTCAGAAACGACCTCTTTCACTCTACTCAGTGTTTTATCAGCGGTACGATCCGGTATCACATCAAGCTTATGTTGTAATGCTGTGACCTTATCCGTCAGCACCTCGACCCTTTCATCACGTCGTGCCGCTATTGCCCGGTAATCCGCCCTAATCTCCTCGACTCGTTTGTTTGCGGTATTACTGACAAAAAGAAAAATAATCGTCATCAGGATGCAAATCATCGAACAACTGAGAAGAATGCAGCCGAGGATAACTTTACGCCTGTATGATATTGGAGCCCTGGTATTATCAATCATTGCCATTGCTGCGATCCTCCAGAGTTGAGATAAGCCGATCAACTTCATTACGAAATTTGTCGTTTTGATCGGTTTCGGTCATTGCTAGCAAAATCCCTACCGCATTCTTGATTAACCGAAGATCGGTTTCGAGTGTCGAGATTCGCCGCAAATTCCTGTCGTGCCGTTCGCGTAATTCATCGTTTTCCTCCCGTATCAGCAGGTTGCTCTCTTTCAGCAACACCACCTGCTCTTTGTAGCTGGTAATAATTTCGCCGCCCGCTCGGTTACTGGTTACGATTGACGCGATACCCGCCAATAACGGTTTCCAGAACAGTGCTGCTGCGCCTCCACCCAGAACTAACGCTCCCATACTGGTAATCAGACTACTTTCCATGCCATACCCCTTTTTCCGGTTAGGTCGCTGGAACATATTGCGTGCTGAAAAGCCACGTCCTCCGCTTGAAATTTAAGTTTACTTAAATACCATGCTTAAGTATACTTAAATCACTTTCAACCAATATGTCAAGCTTATGAAAAACGAAACGCTGGGTGACCGAATCCGCCTCCGACGGAAATCACTGCAATTAACGCAGAAGCAATTGGCACAACAGGTAAAAGTGTCCCATGTAGCGATTTCGCAATGGGAAAAAGAGGAGACGCTTCCGCGCGGTGAGAATCTGCTACGGCTCGCCGAAGCGCTGGGTTGTGCCCCGGCTTTTCTGATAGATGGGGATGGCCCTGTTTTCAGCGAAAGTGCTTATGGCGGTCTTCACCAGATTCCGCTGCTTAATCAGCGTGATGTGACACGATGGCTGACGGATGACAGTTCAGTCCGACACGAATTGCTGATGCACAACGATATGGCGCTTTCACAACAGAGCTTTGCCTTTCGTGTAGAAGAACAGGCAATGATGCCCGCGATTGTGCGGGATGATGTGGTGATCATCGATCCGCAAGTTTCACCCCAGCCTGGCGATAGCGTGCTGGCATTACAGCAGCAGATTGCTCTGATCCGTACCTGGCGGCAACGTAGTAGTGAAGGTGGCGTTACGCAGTTTGAGCTGGCCCCCATTAACATCAACTTTCCTGAATTGCATTCCAGTCGGGAGAACCTGAAGCTAATTGGTACGGTGGTGGAACTGCGCCGCTACCGGCAGTCATAAAAAACCCGCCAATGCGGGTTAATTTTTTATCGTACAACAGTGCACAGCGTCCGGGTCTGGTAACTACAGGGCGTCGGTGAGTTGATCCACGACCACATTGCCCTGCAGATCGGTCTGCATAATGCGGTAGTTCACTGGCCATGAGCGGCGGGTACTGAGTTTATCGAACAGTGTGACACCGCCTTTTTTAACGCCCTGACGGTTAACGATAATCCACTCGGTCACCTCTTCCTGACCACTATTTCTCAGGCTTAGGGAGCGTTGTTCAATTAACTGATCTTCTGCTTCAATCTTTAAATGGTCTCGTAACATATTTTCTATCTCCTGGTAACGGAGGCCACTATATGCTTTTCATTAATCAGTTCAATCGAATTTATTTATCGATGTTTTTATCGACCTGGAATGTGACCTGTCGCAAGCGATATGGCAAGTTTGTCCATTTCTGCATCAGGAATTTCCCGTTAGCATGGAGCTGCTGTACACCAAAACTTCGAAAGATAACATGTTCAGTATCAGAGAAACTCCGATTAGCCCGCTTCTGGCGGGCTTTTTTTTGCCTTTAATTCAATGCTAATGCGGGATCTCAGGGCTGGTCTAAACTTAAACGACTGGGACAACAGGAGTGAATTATGTTTAAGCACAATACGAATGAAGAACGTAAGAAAGAAGGTGATGTCAGCAAAGGCCTGCCCGAAGCAGCACCTAACGCCGGTAATGCGTATGAGGAAGATGATCATCCCGCCACCGATGCACCAAAAGACCATGGTGAAGTGCCGCGGAAAAATGATGACAGTCAGGATGATAAAAAAGATCCCTACAAAGCAACCTGAAGGACGAGAGGCGCGCCCGGTGGGCGCGCTGGTCAGCATCAGGATTTAATAAAATCAGTCAGCTGATGCTGATGTGTAACCAGCCACTCAGGAAAATGTTCAGCGGTAATCGGCACTATTTCCATCCTTCTTGGGCAATTCCAGATATCAATGTTGTTCTCAACGCAGCGCCGGATATGATCCGGGTTATTGAATTCAGGACAGTTATGTTCGGTATGTGAAATCGACGCCATTTTTTCACTTATGCGTTCATCGCTCATCACCCATGAAAAATGCCATCCTCCATCCTTAATGACTTTCGTTCGCCAGCCGAGCCATTTCCAGCGCCACCAGCTGTCGCGTATGGGTGTTCCACGGCGCTTAACGTTGCGCAGTAATTCCGGTTGTCCCATGAAAAAGGTTCGTAATGTTTTAAACGTCACCATTTTTGCCAGTGTAACACAACGCGGTGTACCGTCATTGTTCAATACACGTACATTATATTTAAAATTGAAATATTGCTGGTGCAATGTTGTACAGAGGTGACGATGGCTAAAGGCTTTAATCGCTTCAGGTCGGGGAATTTCATCGACGTCTGACACAATAATAATATCATCATCCTGCGCGCCAGCCAGACCTGGCATAATCTGATTCCGTGCAGTGGATTCATTCTCCCAGGGATCGGTCTCGCCCGCCTTAACCAGAGAGCTATTCGACTGAAAGGCGTGCTGATAAAATACTGGCGCAATATCGTTGACGACATAAATAATTTTATCGCGAAAACGGTCGAATTTCTCAATGTCAAAATTAAGCTTGCATCGGCGTTTACCCGTAAAGGTATAAAGCGATTCAACAATGACAAACCGGTCAACAACATGCTCAAGCGTGTTCAGACGCATTTCAAGCAAAACATCTTCATCGTAGTATAAAAAACAGTCATAAATCATAGTCATCAGAGGCACTTAAGTAGAAAATTTTCATCAGGAAACCTCTGTCTGGAAGGCATAACAGAGTTGAACCACCTGTTTGTAAAGGCGGCTTGGTTATACCTGATAGAGGCTGCAATTTACTGAGTGAAATTTCCGTGTTTATAGTAAGCGGGCTAACAATATAACCGCGCAATAAAAAAATGTTAAAATTCAGGAATATCCAATGCTTGTTTATACGGCAGAATGTTACATTTACTTAGCCAGGCTGGCAATATTAAGCCCCTTTTTTGAGTAGAAAAGAGCGATACAGCGGATATCCGGATGTTATTGGTCTACAAAATCATGATGGTTTAGCTGATGAAAATGATAACTATTGCCCTGAGCATCACTTTGCTGATCGAATGCGTGCAAAAGTGACGGGCTGGTTGTATCCGGAACCTAGTGCGCCTGTTTAAAGGCCCATCCTTCTCAGGTTGAGTCTTGCCTACGCGAAGTGGCACAGAATCGAAATCGCTTCTTAGAACAGTATGATTACCTGTCGAATCGCATGAAACGATTTTATTTAGTGCATGATAATGAAACGGTGGTCTGGGTTGACATTGCATGGTCAGTCATCATCAGACCAGTGCTACATTTTAGTATGATTCAAAAGTACCTGATATATGCGAATCTGTTTCAGCAATGATCGCCAGGTGCAAAATGTCTCGTTAACTTCATCGCCTGAATGCTTGGGGTAAAATCAGATGCTCAGATGAATAAAATGTAGTTAACAGGTCAGAAGGCGCACAAGCTTTAGCGAGACAACCTGCTTTATTCCTTATTAAACGGCAATTATCAGCATTACTTCAGGACAGCGATAACCTCATTTTTTGCAGTGATAACTCAACTTATTTAGCCACCTCGCAGTCATATTTGCCCCGAATACGAGTCTGACTCTGGCTGGTGCGGAAGATTTCCGCTCTCAATAATCCTTTACAATGGCACGTCGTCTGCTCCATCCTCAGCGCTTTGCTGTTTCTCACCCGCAGTTTGACCGTGGCGTTGTCGTAATTCCCCTTTTTTTTGCAAGAGTCACTTCTGTGTTTCAGCACGTTACCCATTGACTTAAAACCAGCCACTTTTGTCTGGTTTAATTTAGAGCGACCCACATTGCGTGGTGGCTAAGGTTGGCACTCATAAGCTCATTAATGACGTTACGCAGATGAGTTTTTAATTATGAGGTGGCGTCCTGCTGATAGGTAATAAGTCGGCAGCACCGAAATATGATTTCCTCATTGCACGACTCTCAGTAATGAGCAGCATAGTCAATGACGCCTGCATTATCGTCAGTACAGGATCACATGCTCAGTGAAGAGAGCGGCATTAATAGTGACTTTTCAGTGCGCTTATCTTCTTACAAGTAGTAGATTTCCAAACGATAAAAATTCAACTACGCCTGCATATTCATAATTTCACTTTGCAGTTTTGCAGGGGCTCATTGATTCAGGCTGATTAAAGGTTTATCAGAAGCATACTGCAAGGCAGATTTTTCTCATTGGTTAAATACAACATGTTTTGCGGTATTTTTTGTGCTTCATGTATGCTGCGAGCTACGGTAGCGACATTTCTGCTTAATTAGATCGTCGGCCGGTACTAATCGTCATCGTCATCGTCCAGAATTGTCGCTGTTACTTTATCCAACACGATGATACATTCAAGCCCCTCCCTGTAGAGAGTTTAAACATCCCTCGTAATAAACCAGAATCGAATAGCTTGCCAATCATGGGATAGCTATAAAACTGGAACATAACCTCGTCGCCGGGCTTCATTTTCACGCTGCGGTCGACAATGACAAACCCACCAGGCGTCGGAACGCGCTTGACGAATGAGGTCCGAAACTCTCTTCTGCATATTCAGCGTTCACTTTACGTACCTCATGCTTCTCAGCTCCCACATTTTTTTCTCGCCACCATCAGCAACGAGTCAAAAGAAGAAAAGCTTATAGCACTTAATTCAGCTGTTGCACTCCTCAACAGGCCAGTGATAATTGTACTTTTCGAGCGCTAATCGAAAGTCATCAGTTGTCACTATCCGCCGGCTTTAGGCGTCCAGTCTGAACTCATATTTGAAAGCCGCTGTTATTTCATAATCGCCTAGCATAGGGTTGCTCTGAAAACCACTGTATTTAAAAACAGGAGCCTTTAGTCATGTTTTGGCAAGCCACTGTGGTTGGGATTTTTGTAAAGTTGACTCTGGCACAGAGTTAAGTCTGGATAAGCAAAGGGTGAGTGGTTAAGCGTTAGCCACTATATCCCGTAATCTGCTCAGATCGACGTGGCATACCTTTTCCCCATCGCTGGGGCTTTTTTATGGGCTAAAAAAGCCGTATAGTGAATCTAAATCTTTACGTATGGAATAATTGATGAACGAGATTAAGCCGTTAACTTCAATCAGGGGATTATTTGCACTATACGTTGCAATCTATCATATCTTCCCAAGAACAAATGCATTCTTAAGTAATGGGTATCTATCTGTAGATTTATTTTTTGTATTGAGTGGCTTTATAATGAGCTATGTTTACAAAGTTAAATTCTCATCCACAATTAATATTAAAACATACCTAACATATCTTAATGGTAGATTTGCAAGAGTTTATCCTCTTTACGCATTTATGATAATTTTGACAACCTTCTTTTATTTTAAAAATAAAATACCACTCCCAAACACCACTGAATATATTATTCTTTTTTCATTCCTTCAGTCTATAATGGATGTGACTAACAATTTAATCCCCCACGCTTGGTCCATCTCGGTTGAGTTTATTGCTTACCTTACATTCCCTTTTGCCATATTCTTACTATCAAAAAAACATGGAATTATCTCTCTTGTAGTGATAACTGCATCAGCATTCACTGGCCTTTACTTGGCATCATTAAAAGGCTATTGGGGTCCACTGGATGTTGTCGGTGGGAAATTTGCTATCGTACGTTGCCTTAGCGATTATGTACTAGGGATAGTCAGCCTCTTTGTATTTCAAATGGTAAAGGAGAAGTTTAAATGGATCACTTTAGAGATTGCCCTTATCTTTTCAATTGCGTTAGCATTTACCACTTTGAATTTCAGAGGTTACGATCTTCTCGTTGTTGTATTCTTCACTATAATGATCCCTCTTCTGTCAGCATCTCAAGGCATAATATATAAACTTATGTCTTTATCCCCGATAGTTTATCTTGGTGAGATATCTTACTCAATTTACCTTATCCACTACCCGCTTTGCCGCAGGTTAAGCTTTATTCCAGCATGGTTCCACAACAAATTACCTTTTATCGATTTTAATTACATTGCATTGATAATAACAATTTCAATATCAATCCTTACATATCACTTTATCGAAGTTCCCTTCAGGAAATTTATTAGAGGTTCGCCAAAAAGAACTAACGTTAGGGTTTGAGAAAGCAAGCAATGTTAGGTATATAGGACAAATCAGGCTGTTAAGCTGATTGTTATAATCCCGCTAGCTTTGAGTAAATGGCTTGTTAAATGCAGCGTCTATTTTATGTTAGCAAGGCATAAAAACACCTGTCAAATTGACCTGACCCAGAATTAGATAAAACCTTCAGTTAGTAATGTCGATTGGTTTTTCTTCATATTTCCCGTTTCGCCAGTCCGCTGCACATTCAGCTGGCGTCTAGTAATCCAACGATAAATGTGGGCGGCACTCGGCACTCGTTATAGTCCTGCCGCCAATCATTAATGATTTCCGGGGATGAAGAATATCGCTGAGTCAGTATTCATTCAGGCATTCATCCCGAAAGCGACTGTTGAGACTCTCAATAAATCCGTTCTGTGTTGGCTTACATGGGTAGGTAAGTCGCAACTCCACACCATGTTCAAAGGCCCATTGATCGAGCGCGCTGCAGGTAAATTCCGGGCCCTGATCGGTTCCTATCGTCGCCAGATAGCTTTGAGACAGCGCGATGCTGTCCAGAATACGCGTGACCTTAACGCATGAAATACCGAATGCAGCGGTGATTGTCAGACACTCCTTTGTGTAATGATTCGCACAGATCAGGCACTTATTACGATGGCTGCAGGCAAGTGCATTCATGACAAAACTCATCGACCATGTCAGGTCCGGCGCATCCGGGCGAAGAAGCAGAAGCCGCTCAGTCACCAGACCTTTACGACGTCGTCTGCGTTTCACACTCAGGTTGTTAAGGTGGTAAATGCGGTATACCCGCTTGTGATTGACGTGAAGGCCCTCCCGACGTAATAAATGCCAGATGCGTCGCTAACCAAAACACCTTCGTTCGAGTGCCAGTTCTGTGATACGCCATGATAAATGTGCATCAGCCGCCGGACTACGGGGCTCGTTGCGGCAGGTCGATAGGGACAAACTTGTAAGCATGCAGGCACGACGTTGCGACAGATCGGTCGCATCACACATATACTTAACGGCTTCCTGCTTCTGCTTTGTCGTCAGTACTTTCACCCCAAAGCCACCTGAAGTACCTCCTTATCCAGCATGCCTTTGGCCGGGAGCATCTTAAGCCGGGCGTGCTCTTCATCAGGCGACTTCAGCCGCTTAACTTCGGGCTCTTCCATGCCTCCATACTTATTTAAGCCAGGTGTAAAACGTGGAATCGGAAATGGCGTTATTACGGCAGAGCTCGCGGGCAGAGACTCCGGCTTCGGCCTCGAGGAAAATACTGATGATCTGTTCGTCGGAAAAGGCTTCTTCATGGGGATGTCCTCATGTCGCTTATGAAGACATTATTAACATTGGGGTGTACTAATCAACGGGGAGCAGGTCATCGATGATAATCATCGAAGATTTCTTTTACCTTACGGCATCAAGCTCGCTTTCAGTTCTTACCACTAACTCGTTCATAGCTAATTTCTCAATGTCAAATGATTCACAACACCTAAGAGATATCATAGGCTATTTGGCATAAAAGTTAACACTCTATCATCAGGCGCAATCGCAAATGCACCTTGTGATCACGCTGCAAGTGACTAGTGAGAATGACTTAAATTAGAGTTGTAAGCGGGGAAGGAGTTGTCGTGCTTATAGAAGAAAAGTTACCCACACCATTTAATGCTTCCATGTATACAGAGTTCAAGCGCTTAAGCTCATTATAACACCACGCTATCAGGACTAATCGACATTGCGGAGAATCGTCCCTCATCAATAAATGTCGCAATTCAGAGGTTAGTTCTGAAAACGGCCTGCCATCTGCTTCTATCAGCAACTTTATGGCTTGGTGTTTCAAAACAATGTCGGCCCTAATGATGCCAAGTTTTTGGATGCGATTTTCCACGTTTGTATCCCATACGATCACATAATCACGCAATCATACAATTAAGAATCATCTCATTGAAAGTGTTTTATCATAAAAAAGATATAACCCCCCCCCCCCATCTTTCTTGCATTTTGATTTGCAAGGAAATTAATACCGGATTTAACTAGAGTTTTATTTTCATTAGATACACAAGGTATATTTTCCTGCTTACTTTAACCATTACTCTCTGATGTATGCTGGAGATAGTTCAATTGCACGGTGATTGTGGAGATTCGCTCTCTGAGAGGGAAATAATCACGTTAAGCGGAGTCGTTAAGTCTGTCGGCGACATCATCGCCCATACTTCTGGTGCCAGAGGCGGATTGTTTCAGACAGCTGGCGTTGAGCTGCAGCCGGCGCTTGCCAATAGAAACATCATCATGCAGCTGATCGATAATCGCTTCAGCATCTGCTAACTCCTTGGTGTATTTCTCATCGAGGGTGGTCACATCATACTGCCGGGTCTGCATGTCGGTGATGGTGTCTTTTGCCAGTTTGAGGTTAATGGTTGCGGTGTCATGCTGAACTTGGTAGTCAATGGCATTGCAGCGGTAATAAAGCGCGAATGCTACTGACGTGGCTAAGAGCAACAGAACCAGCAGAACCAGCAGAACCAGCAGAACCAGCAAGATGAGCATAGTGGAAACTTTAGCCTTTAAGCTAACCAGCACTCTCCGCCAGACAACTTGAGCGCTCCATGACGCGACGGTTCATTAATCCCCGTCATTTCTGCCCGCCAGCATAAATCCAGCGGCGCAGCTCATCGCATGCTCCATCGACATCATCCAGTTCAAGCGCTTTAACAGCGTGGGTTTGAAGAACGCGCTGGAGTCAACGGTGTAAGTGAAGCTTTAGAGCGCAGCACGCTGATATACTCCCACCGGCACTTTCACCAGACCGTCTACCGACTTTTTAACCAGTTGCATATCATTCCATAGCAGCCGATCACATTTGTGGTCGGTGTACTTCTCCCCCTTATGATGTCGGTTCCGGTGTGACCATTGCAGACAGTCCTGACGCCAGCCACATCTTTGTAACGCTAGTATATCCTGCCCTCAACTCCATCCTTTTGACCAAGGAATACTGTAGCGATAGCAATAGCTCCGCCACCCGCGACAGCGATCAGCTTATTGCGCAAGCTGTTTGACAAAGCCATGGGTCATTCCTCGTTGATGTCTGCAGCGGTGGGCAATCGCTGCAGGACTTTAATCTGCGCTACCGTAATGCCACGAGTCTAGTTTATTTCCTGAACAGCCAGGCTTGCACGCCCACTTACCTGCCAAGATTATTTCACCCACCGCTTTATTAATTTCAAAATCAGCCATCTAGCTAAGATTCATCTTTAGCTCCACATTGGGTTATTATACTGACAACTCGGCTTTGGCTCTTCACGAAACTCAGGCAGCAAGACATTCTTTGCTACAGGCGTGGGTCTGCTGAGTTTTGATATTACGGGTGGCGTAATGGGAAAGGAGTTCGGCGGTTTTTCGGTGTCTACAGGGTCATGAGTGAATCTTGTTTTCATGGCGATTCCTTACTTTTGAGAGCAGGCTATCCACTATCGCCATGTTGTAGTTGCGATCAGACCCAACGCTGACCATTCCCATGCGGTAGTGGTAGTGGTAGTCATGGTCAGTGCTGCCAAACTACTGGCGATTAATCTAGATGGCTTCGGTCATATTGTAAAAAGCGACGTAAGCGTTGCCACTTTTTGAGGTAGTCATTGCGCACGCGCGGTCGATTATTTCTTTCGGTACATGCCATTCTCCATCAGAAAGCAAGTCCATAATTTCAATAGTTAATTTACACATCCTGTTATCCCTAAGTTTCTAATACTCGAAGTCTGCGGGGATAGTCAGCGCTAGGCCGAACTGCGCACACCACCGCTTACCCTGATTCAGGAAGAAATGCATCTCGCCTTTATCAAGACTGGATGTGTGTCGGAGTTCCCATGTGCTGACCTTCTCGCCTGTAATAAATTGGGTATATTCGACCTGCTCACAACCCAGATAAATTTTCTTGAGGTTCTGCTTTAACCACTTTAGCGTGGCCTCAGTGCGCCCGGACTTAATCAGGTATTCACTGATTTAGTCTTACCACATGTGAGAAAGGGAGTTCTAGTTGAAACTGCGTTTTTCTTTCCAAGGCTTCAAGATAAGCCGATAACAATCGCCGGATTCGAGCAGAGGTGACGCTGTTGCCCGATGGCATTGAAATTTGATCAGTGAAGCTTTATGCCCTTTTTTGGTATCTCCATAGCATTACTGGTATGATCGGCAGCTGCCTAACTTAAGGTTACAAAAGAAATTAAAGCGTTGCGCTATACAACCAATAACATTATCAAAAATCATTTTAAAATACATTTCAGGAGCTCCAATGTCAGTGTCAAAAGATTTTCTGATGTCAGTTTATGAAAGATGTAATGAACACATAAAAGAGCAGTCTTCTAAAAGAGATCAAACCATCGCTTTCTATCTTGTTATCTTGTCGTTTTACATTGGTTCATATGCATCATTCAGCAAAATGATATCTAGCCAATATTCAGCAATATTTTTAAATTTAATCATATGTATGATTGGAGGAATGACAATAAGGACCCTCTCTGGATTGCGATCCTGGCAAATGCAATACACCGACTCAGCTCTAGCACTTAACAAAATACTTGCAAGGGATAAGCTTGATTTTGGTGATGTTAATCAAAGCATCAAAGATTTTTTTCAGAAACAGAACCAAAAATATAGCAATATGGATTTTGAGGGGATGTTAAAAGGCATTGAAAATAGAGTCATATTTTGTATAATTCTAATCTCAGGATTCCCGACTGCTATACTTGTCAAAGAGATTTTTTCACTATTTAAGGTTAATAATGATTTCTTGACCGCTTCCGTCAAGGTATTGATGTATTGTACGTATATCTTATACTATCTCTATAATACACGTAAGATTATACGCCGCTCTGCTAACCAACCAACTTGGATAGTCAATTTTGAATAAGGTTATTTTCGAAAACAATATGCTATTAGTTTCAATTGATAAACTGAGGTACCTTAAGCTGCATCAAAAAAATGGTGGTGTTGTAATAATCCCCTCCTTCAAAAATAAATATGCAATTATTCAACACTCTAGAAATGGTGAGGTTTTATATGAATTTCCCCGCGGATTTCTTGAGTTTGGTGAAACCCATTTAACTGGCGGCGAAAGAGAACTGAAAGAGGAACTGAATTTAGAATCTTCTAACAGTTGTTTACTTGGACAGCTATTGACCGACTCAGGATTAATCTCAGATAACATCCAAGCAATCCTTTGTGAAATAGATGATATAAGCCACCTATCCCTTCAAATGAATGAAGGGATCGTGGGCTGTAAATTCCACTCACGCAAAGAGATATTTAATATGATAAAAAAAGATTTAATAAAAGATAACTTCACCCTATCATCATTTTTGTTATTGATTGCTAAAATATCAAATTGAAATTACTTGTGGAGACTGAACAAAAAATATTACTGCTCTTTGTAAGGTGAGTTATTAAGGCGCATGCATGAGTAGATATTATACTTTCCTGATAATTACTCATGCTGCCTTCCGATTTTATGATCAAATTGCTGCTAAAACTCAGCATCAATAATTAGGTCGTGCGCCTCACGCGTCAGCATGTCGATAGCGTCCAGAAGCGTACGGAACTACTCTGGCTTAAGGTCGCGTTTCATAGCCAGGTCGATGATTGCCTGATGCATAGCGTTGATGTGATTAGCAGTTGGGTTACCTGAGTCAGGCTGCGCTCTCCATTCCCTCAAATCAGAAGGAAAATGCCCGATCTGCCATGGCATCATGATATCCAAGACGTGATGGGGTCAGGCTGTGTTTGTCACCATGAACCCTGCTATACAGAAGCTCAAAGCGGATGTGATTCATCTTAGTCATGGTGGCCACCTTTCAGACCCAAGCGGCGACTAATATCGGCGAGGTGGTTCAGTGCCTTTACGTTACCAGTCGGGATGTGGAGTTGAGGTCTCTGTTTGCGAGGCGGCGGGATGATTTCGCCAGCTTCAATGCGGCGGGAAATCATGCGCAGCTGATCACCCAAGCGCTTACGACATTCAGAATCCCTCAGGTTGAATGATCGCATCTGGTTGTAGACCGCTGTCACCATGGGGAAACAGGCCGGGCGATATCAGAAAACAATACCGACCAGCTATCACTCATCAACACGAAAATGAGCGATCTTGTGCTACATACGTGCTCCACGAAAGTGGCAATATGATAAACCTCAACAGCTTCAGACAGTTACCTGCCTAAACCTGCATATTCATAATTTCGCTGTACGCCGACACCAGTTTGTTCCTGACCTGAATCCCCATCTGCATTGAGATTGAAGACTTCTGCAGATCGACCATCACATCATTCAATGCGATGCCGGGTTTCCCCATTTCAAAATCCTGCGCCTGGGTGCGTGCGGTAGTCTGCGTCTCGCTGATCTTATCCAGCGCCGCTTTCATGGTCGCGCCGAAATCGATCTGATTGGGTGCTTCACTGCTGCGATTACTGGCCTGCAGTGAGGTCGCCTGTAGCTGCTGCAGTACGCCGTCAATTGCCTGAATGGACATGAACGATACCTTTTAAAGAGGGTGACATTTTTGATGTGAGCAAAAGTTAGCACGTTGTCAATGAGACAAAGCCGCTAAATAACATCAAAAACCCTACCTTATCCAGCCATCGAATTTTGCTTATCACCTAATAATGCCTGGCATTGAAGTGGAAATTTTATCTACGCAGGTCAGGGAGTCTGTTTTGCCATCTCAACTTACCCGGTCAATTACGTCAGGCAGGAAACGGTCATGAATGCGAGTACAGCCGCCACAACAGAACAAGAAAAGAAAGGCTTCGGTGACCTGTTAGCTCGCCTGCGCGCAAATCCGCGTATTCCTTTAGTCATCGCCGCGGCTGCTGTCATAGCAATCGTGATCGCGATGGTGCTCTGGGCGAAACAGCCATCTTATAGCGTCCTTTATAATAACCTCACTGATGAGGATGGCGGTGCCATCGTCACGCAGCTGACGCAGATGAACATTCCCTATCGCTTCGCCGAAAACGGCGGCGCATTAATGGTGCCTGAAGCGAATGTGCATGAGCTGCGTCTGCGTCTGGCTCAGCAGGGTCTGCCGAAAGGCGGCTCGGTAGGCTTCGAGCTGCTGGATAAAGAGAAGTTCGGTATCAGCCAGTTCAGCGAGCAGGTTAACTACCAGCGCGCGCTGGAAGGCGAACTGGCGCGCACCATCGAATCGCTGGGCCCGGTCAAAAGTGCCCGTGTTCATCTGGCGATGCCTAAACCAACCTTATTTGTGCGTGAGCAGAAAGCGCCCTCCGCCTCTGTCACCTTAACGTTGCAACCTGGCCGTGCGCTGGACGAAGGCCAGATTCAGGCCATTGCCCACATGGTCTCAAGCAGCGTCGCCGGTTTACCGCCGGGCAACGTGACGGTGGTCGATCAGACCGGACGCCTGCTGACCCGTTCTGATTCTGCCGGTCGCGATCTGAATGACGCGCAGCTGAAGTACTCCTCTGAAGTTGAAGCGCGTTACCAGCAACGTATTGAAGCGATCCTGAATCCGATTCTTGGCCAGGGCAATGTGCATGCGCAGGTTACCGCGCAGATTAACTTCGACACTGCCGAGCAGACTGACGAGAAATATC
Organism: Pantoea sp. MT58; assembly: GCF_014495885.1. NCBI lineage: Bacteria > Pseudomonadati > Pseudomonadota > Gammaproteobacteria > Enterobacterales > Erwiniaceae > Pantoea > Pantoea sp. MT58. Next base: position 1,696,511 of record NZ_CP061083.1, on the reverse strand, counting down.
AGCCTAACGCTAATCCGTCGAACTCAGCGATTCGTTCGCGTCAGACTAGCACCAGCGATCAATCAGGCAGCCCTTATCCGGGCGGCGTGCCGGGCGCACTTTCTAACCAGCCGGCGCCAGCCAACACCGCGCCGGTGACGACGCCGAACAACAATGCAGCCAACGGTCAGGCCGCGAATGGTCAGAATAATGCGGCGAACAACGCCAGCCAGACCACCAGCACTGCACCGGCCAGCTCAGGCCCGACGAATTCACGTCGTGATGACACGGTGAACTACGAGCTGGATCGCACCATCCGTCACACCAAGGTTAACGTCGGCGACGTACAGCGCCTGTCGGTTGCGGTGGTGGTGAACTTCCGTGCAGATGATAAAGGCAAAGCCGTTGCGCTGAACGAACAGCAACTGAAGCAGATTGAAGACCTGACCCGCGAAGCGATGGGCTACTCCCAGAGCCGTGGCGACAGCATTAACGTGGTGAACTCGCAATTTAACACCACTGAACCTGTGACCACTGATTTGCCATTCTGGCAACAGCAGTCCTTCTTTGATCAGCTGATGGATGCCGGTAAGTGGCTGCTGGTTGCTCTGGTCGCCTTCGTCCTCTACCGCAAGATGGTTCGTCCGCATCTGGTTCGCAAGCAGGCCGCAGAGAAAGCCGCTGCTGAAGCCGTTGCCGCCCGCGCCGCTACTGATCAGCCGCAGGAAGAAGCCTTTAATGTGCAGCTCAGCAAAGATGAGCTGGATCAGGAACGTAAGTCAAACAACCGCATGAGCGCAGAAGTGATGAGTCAACGCATCCGCGACATGTCAGAAAACGATCCGCGCGTCGTCGCGCTGGTAATTCGCGAATGGATGAGTAAAGAGCTATGAGTCTGACCGGAACCGAAAAAAGCGCCATCCTCATGATGACCATTGGTGAAGAGCGTGCTGCGGAAGTTTTCAAACACCTGAATCAGCGCGAGGTGCAGCATCTTAGTGGTGCGATGGCCAATATGCGTCAGGTGTCGCACAAACAGCTGACAGAGGTGCTGCGTGAGTTCGAAGCGGATGCTGAGCAGTTCGCGGCACTGAGCCTTAACTCTAACGAATACCTGCGTTCGGTGCTGACCCGGGCGCTGGGCGAAGAGCGCGCCTCCAGCCTGCTGGAGGACATTCTCGAAACGCGCGACACCACCAGCGGCATGGAAACGCTCAACTTTATGGAGCCGCAGGCTGCCGCCGACCTTATTCGCGACGAGCATCCACAGATCATCGCGACCATCCTGGTCCATCTCAAGCGTGCTCAGGCGGCCGATATTGTGGCGTTGTTCGACGAACGTCTGCGTCACGATGTGATGCTGCGTATTGCCACCTTTGGCGGTGTCCAGCCAGCTGCGCTGGCCGAACTGACCGAAGTGCTGAATGGCCTGCTGGATGGTACCAACCTCAAGCGCGCGAAGATGGGCGGCGTGAGAACGGCAGCCGAGATCATCAACCTGATGAAAACGCAGCAGGAAGAAGCGGTTATCGAAGCCGTACGCGACTTCGATGGCGAACTGGCGCAGAAAATTATCGACGAGATGTTCCTGTTCGAAAACCTGGTGGAAGTGGACGACCGCAGCATCCAGCGTCTGTTGCAGGAAGTGGAGTCCGAGCAGCTGCTGGTTGCACTGAAAGGTGCCGAACAGCCACTGCGCGAGAAATTCCTCAAAAACATGTCAGCCCGTGCGGCCGATATCCTGCGCGACGATCTGGCCAACCGTGGTCCGGTTCGTATGTCGGCAGTGGAAAACGAACAGAAAGCAATCCTGCTGGTGGTTCGCCGCCTGGCCGAATCTGGCGAGATGGTGATTGGTGGTGGCGAGGAAACGTATGTCTGATGCATTTTCTGCCCGCCCATGGCAGCTGTGGCAACCCAATGATTTAGGCCGTTTTGATGCGCCTGAACCGGAGTTGCAGCCAGAAATTTACGACGCTGAAGATGGCGATGGCGTTAATGAGCAGCAACAGCAGCTTGAACGTCTGCAGCAGCAGATGCGGAAAGAGGCACAGAGTCAGGGTTACAACGAAGGTTATCAGCAGGGTGTGACCGAAGGTCAGAAAGCGGGCTATGACGCCGGTTTTCAGCAGGGTCTGGCCGATGCCCAGCAGCAGCAGGCGCCCCTTCAGGCGCGGATGCAGCAGCTGGTAACGGAGTTCCAGAACACGCTGGAATCACTGGATAGCGTGATTGCTGCCCGTCTGATGCAGCTGGCACTGGAAGCGGCTCGCTCGGTCATTGGTCAGGCGACAACGGTAGATGGTACCGCCCTGCTACGCCAGATTCAGGGATTACTGCAGCAGGAACCAATGTTCAGCGGCAAACCGCAGCTGCGTGTTCACCCGGATGATTTACAACGTATTGAGCAGACCCTGGGTCCGACGCTGGATCTGCATGGCTGGCGTCTGATCGCTGACAGCACCCTGCATCCTGGCGGCTGCAAACTCAGCGCAGAAGATGGCGACCTGGATGCCAGCGTCGCGACGCGCTGGCAGGAACTTTGCCGTCTTGCTGCACCTGGAGAAATTTAATGACCACCCGTCTGAATCGCTGGCTTAGCTCGCTCGACGCCTTTGAGAAACGGATCGCCCAGGTGCAGCCGGTGCGCCGTTATGGCCGCCTGACCCGCGCCACCGGCCTGGTGCTGGAAGCGACTGGCTTACAGCTGCCACTGGGTGCGACCTGTGTGATCGAACGCAACGATGGCAAAACCATCAGTGAAATCGAAAGCGAAGTGGTGGGATTCAACGGGCAGAAACTGCTGATGATGCCACTGGAAGAAGTGGACGGCATTTTACCGGGTGCGCGTGTCTATGCGCGCCAGAACGGTGAGAACCCGCAGGCAGGCAAACAGATGATGCTGGGCCCGGAACTGCTGGGCCGCGTACTTGATGGCAGCGGTCGACCGCTGGATGGCCTGCCGTCGCCGGATACCGGCTATCGCGCACCGCTGAACACCCCGCCGTTTAACCCGCTGCAGCGTACGCCGATTACCGACGTGCTGGATACCGGCGTGCGGGCAATTAACGCCCTGCTGACGGTCGGTCGCGGACAACGTATGGGCCTGTTCGCCGGTTCTGGCGTGGGTAAAAGTGTGCTGCTCGGCATGATGGCGCGCTACACCAAAGCCGACGTAATCGTGGTCGGTCTGATTGGCGAACGTGGCCGTGAAGTAAAAGATTTTATCGAGAACATTCTCGGTGCTGAAGGCCGTGCCCGTTCAGTGGTTATCGCCGCGCCGGCCGACGTGTCACCGCTGCTGCGTATGCAGGGTGCCGCTTACGCCACGCGCATCGCGGAAGATTTTCGCGACCGCGGCAAGCATGTGTTGCTGATTATGGATTCCCTGACCCGTTACGCCATGGCGCAGCGTGAGATCGCCCTGGCAATCGGTGAACCGCCCGCAACCAAAGGCTATCCGCCGTCCGTGTTCGCCAAACTGCCTGCGCTGGTTGAGCGTGCCGGTAACGGCATCGACGGCGGGGGCTCGATCACTGCCTTTTATACCGTTCTGACCGAAGGCGACGATCAGCAGGACCCGATTGCAGACTCGGCGCGCGCCATTCTCGATGGCCACATCGTGCTGTCGCGCCGGCTGGGCGAAGCGGGTCACTATCCGGCCATCGATATTGAAGCCTCGATCAGTCGTGCGATGACGCATCTGATCGATGAGAACCATTATGCACAGGTGCGCCAGTTTAAGCAGTTGCTTTCCAGCTTCCAGCGAAACCGCGATCTGGTCAGCGTCGGCGCCTATGCCGCCGGCAGCGATCCGATGCTGGATAAAGCGATCACGCTCTATCCGCAGATGGAAGCTTTCCTGCAACAGGGCATCTTTGAGCGCAGCGATTACGACGACGCCACCCTGCATCTGCATGCGCTGTTTGGCCAGTCACGATAATTAACGCAAGGTAACGGCAATGAAAACTGCAAATGCCATTGATACGCTGCGCGACCTCGCGGAGCAGGATCTCGAACGTGCCGCCATCTATTTAGGCGATATGCGTCGCGGCCAGCACGCCGCAAACGAGCAGCTGACAATGCTGCTCGATTATCAGGATGAATATCGCAACAAGCTCAACGACGATATGTCATCCGGTATCGCCAGCACCCGCTGGACCAACTATCACCAGTTTATTCAGACGCTGGAAAAAGCGATTGAGCAGCATCGTAACCAGCTCAATAACTGGAATCAGCGGCTGGAGCAGGCGCTGATCAACTGGCGCGACAAACAGCAGCGGCTGAACGCTTATCAGACGCTGATAACGCGTGCAGCAGAAAATGCATTACGACAGGAAAACCGTCTCGATCAGAAACGGATGGACGAATTTGCCCAACGGGCCGCATCGAGGAGAGGCGAATGATTACGCTGCCAAATATTGCCATGAAAGCGTCGGTTAAAACCGACGCGGAACCATCAGTTTCAACTGATCTTGCAGCGGGTGAAGACGCGCTGCCTAAGGACTTTCTGACTGCACTGGGGAACCAGCTGCTCGGCCTGGCTAAACAGCATGGGAAAGTGGCGCAATCCGCTGACGCCAAAGCAGAAACAGCCGAAGATACCCGCGTAAAAGCCCCCCTCAATGCACTGATGGCGGCGCTGGATAATCCTGCTGCGCTGACCGCCCTGTTTAAACCGGAAAATATTAAAGCTGGGTCAAAATCAGCCGATGATAAAGACAAGCCGGACGTGGCACCCTTAAGCGCCACTGACATGCAAAATGTGCAGGCGTTGTTCGCCATGTTACCCGGTGCGGTGACACCGACAGCGACGCCTTCGAACCCAGTCAGCAGTGAGGCGGGCGAGCTGATTGCCCAGACCGACACCGGCCGGAAAAGTCAGACGTCGCTGACGCAACTGCTGAGCAGCGCACAGCCGAGCCACGAAGCAGGTGACGATGAGAAGGCTGAAGTCAGAAGCGACGCACAAAGCAAACCTGCCGTCACGACTTCCGCCAGCCAGAGCAACACCGCCGCGCAGAGTGCAACAGGCAATGGCCTGACGCTTGATAGCAGTTTTCAGCAGGCACTGAGCAATATGGTTAAGCAGGATGATCATGCGATCAAAGCCAGCACCAGCGATAGCACGATCAACGCGATGCCCGTCGCCACCGCCAGCAGCCTGCCCGCCGCGGTGACCGCCTCCGCGACCATCAGCACCCCGTCAACGCCAACGCTGAACTCACAGCTGGGCAGCGGCGAGTGGCAACAGGCGCTGAGTCAGCAGATTGTGATGTTCACGCGTAACGGCCAGCAGAATGCGGAATTGCGATTACATCCGGCAGACCTTGGCGCTATCCAGATCAGCCTTAAACTGGATAACGACCAGGCACAAATTAATCTGGTTTCCGGCCATAGCCACGTCAGAGCGGCACTGGAAGCCGCAATACCGCAGCTGCGCAGTGCGCTGGCAGAAAGCGGTATTAACCTGGGCGAGAGTCAGGTGAGCAGTGACAGTTCCGCGCAGGGCCAGCAATTCCAGCAACAACAGGAGGCGCGCCGCGATGGACAGCACGGCCGCTTCTCCCTCACCCAGGACAGTGATACCGACATTACGCCGATTGCCGTTCCCGCCGCCCTTCAGGCTCGTGTTAGCGGCAACAGCGCCGTCGATACTTTCGCCTGACAGCGGCAAACGCTGAAGGTAAGCGTAAAACCCGCGTCTTTTCTACCCATTGGTTTGACTTAAGACGCGGATAATCTGTCCCGTGAGCCGAGAGGCTTGCCCATAATTCACAGGAAGTAACTGCAACCATGTCTGATAACGCGAAAGCAAAAGGCCGCAAACGTAAACTCTTAATACCAGTGTTGCTCATTGTGACGCTGGCTGCTTGCAGCGCGGCAGGCTATGCAGTCTGGCGAATGATGAATAAACATGAGGGCGATAAGCCTGAGGTGGCGAAAGTTGAACCGCCTCCCGCTCCGGTCTTTTTTGCACTTGATACATTTACGGTTAACCTGGTCAATCCCGACAACGATCCCGACCGCGTGCTTTACGTAGGCTTTACCCTGCGTCTGGCCGATGAGGATACCCGGCGTCGGTTGAATGACTATCTGCCTGAGGTGCGCAGCCGTTTGCTGCTGCTGCTCTCGCGTCAAAGCGCTGCGGCGCTGGCGACAGAGCAAGGAAAGCAGGCGCTTGTTGAACAAATCAAACAGGCGCTGACACCCCCGCTGGTAAAAGGTCAACCTCCGCAGGCTGTAAGCGACGTGCTGTTTACTGCCTTCATTTTGAGGTGAATCAATGGGCGATAGCATTCTTTCCCAGGCTGAAATTGACGCCCTTTTAAACGGCGACAGTGGCAGCGCGGAAGAAGAAAAGAAACAAAACGGACCGGAAGGCGATATTCGTCCTTACGATCCGAATACCCAGCGCCGCGTGGTGCGCGAGCGTTTGCAGGCGCTGGAGATTATTAACGAGCGTTTTGCCCGTAGTTTCCGTATGGCGCTGTTCAACCTGCTGCGCCGTAGCCCGGATATCAGCGTCGGGGCGATCAAGATTCAGCCGTACCATGAGTTTGCCCGCAATCTGCCGGTGCCAACCAACCTGAACCTGATCCACCTGAAACCGTTGCGTGGTACAGCACTGGTGGTGTTCTCACCAAGCCTGGTGTTTATCGCTGTCGACAACCTGTTTGGTGGCGACGGACGTTTTCCGACGAAAGTTGAAGGCCGTGAGTTTACCCATACCGAGCAGCGCGTTATTCGCCGCATGCTGAAGCTGGCGCTGGATGGTTACAGCGACGCATGGAAAGCCATTTATCCACTGGACGTTGAGTATGTACGTTCAGAGATGCAGGTTAAGTTCACCAACATCACCACTTCACCGAACGATATCGTGGTTAACACGCCGTTCCAGGTGGAGATTGGTAACCTGGTGGGTGAGTTTAATATCTGCATCCCGTTTTCAATGATTGAACCGCTGCGCGAGCTGCTGGTGAACCCACCGCTCGAAAACTCTCGTCAGGAAGATAACCACTGGCGCGACAACCTGGTCAAACAGGTGCAGCACTCTGAGCTGGAATTGATTGCTCACTTTGCCGAAACCTCACTGCGTCTGTCACGGATTTTGCAGCTGAAACCCGGTGATGTGCTGCCGATTGAGAAGCCGGAACGCATTATCGCCCATGTCGATAGCGTCCCGGTCTTAACCAGCCAATATGGCACGATGAATGGTCAGTACGCGCTCCGTGTCGAACACCTGATTAACCCGATTTTGAATTCGCTGAACGAGGAACAGCCCCATGACTGACAGTAATAAACCGTCTGACGATATCTCTGCGGACGATCTGTGGGCTGAAGCGATGAATGAGCAGGTCGGCAGCAGCAGTGCGCCGCAGACCGACGACGTCTTCAAATCATTCGACAGCGCCAACGTTGCTGGATCGCTGCAGGATATCGATCTGATTATGGATATCCCGGTGAAACTCACCGTGGAACTGGGTCGCACCAAAATGACCATTAAAGAGCTGCTGCGTTTAACGCAGGGTTCGGTGGTCTCCCTGGATGGCCTGGCAGGTGAACCGCTTGATATTCTGATCAACGGCTACCTGATCGCTCAGGGTGAAGTTGTGGTGGTGAACGACAAATATGGCGTGCGCATCACTGACATCATCACCCCATCTGAACGTATGCGTCGTCTGAGTCGCTAAGAGTCACATTATGAATAGCCAGAATCAAACGCTGCAACCGGCTGCACCGCACGCTCAGGCGATCTCAACCGGCTCTATGCTGGCTCAGGTCAGCAGCGTATTAGCCGTGATTATCTTATTGATTCTGGCCTGCGCCTGGCTGGCGCGCCGTGTCGGCTTCGCGCCGAAAAAGGTCAGCAGCCAGGAGCTTAAACTCACCGCCAGCGTATCGGTGGGCCAGCGTGAGCGGGTGGTGATTATCGATACCGCCGATGCCCGTCTGGTGCTGGGCGTCACCGCACAGCAGGTTACCCATCTGCACACGCTGCCGCCGGGTGAACCGGTCGCTGTGACGCCGGTGAACAGTGCGCCACAGGATTTTCGTCAGCTGTTACAGAACCTGGTTAAACGTCCCGGAAAACCACAATGATGCGTCGACTGCTTCCTCTACTGCCACTGCTGTTACTGGCACCGGTTGCCCATGCCCAGCTGCCGGGCCTGGTGAGCCACTCACTGCCGAACGGCGGTCAGAGCTGGTCCCTGCCGGTTCAGACGCTGGTTTTTATCACTGCACTGACCTTTATTCCGGCCGTGCTGCTGATGATGACCAGTTTTACCCGCATCATCATCGTGTTTGGCTTACTGCGTAACGCCCTTGGCACGCCCTCGGCGCCGCCTAACCAGGTACTGCTTGGACTGTCGCTGTTTCTGACCTTCTTTATTATGGCGCCGACGTTCGACAAAATTTATCAGGACGCTTATCTGCCATTCAGTCAGGACAAGATCAGCATGGATGTGGCGATTGATAAAGGCGCCCAGCCACTGCGCGAATTTATGCTGCGTCAGACCCGCGAAGCCGATTTAGCGCTGTTTGCCCGTCTGGCGAATACCGCCCCGATTGCCGGCCCTGAAGCGGTGCCGATGCGCATTCTACTGCCCGCCTATGTCACCAGCGAGTTGAAGACGGCGTTCCAGATTGGCTTTACCGTGTTTATCCCGTTCCTGATCATCGATCTTGTGGTTGCCAGTGTGCTGATGGCACTGGGGATGATGATGGTCCCGCCAGCGTCTATCGCGCTGCCGTTTAAACTGATGCTGTTTGTTCTGGTCGATGGCTGGCAACTGCTGGTCGGTTCACTGGCGCAAAGCTTCTACTCCTGATCCCCCTTTTCTTACCGGAGCAACATATGACACCCGAATCAGTAATGGTAATGGGACAGGAAGCGATGCGCGTCGCCCTGATGCTGGCCGCCCCGCTGCTGCTGGCAGCCCTGGTCAGTGGCCTGCTGATCAGCCTGATCCAGGCGGCGACGCAGGTCAACGAACAGACCTTATCCTTTATTCCTAAGATTCTGGCCGTTGCCACCACCGGTATCATTGCCGGTCCGTGGATGCTGAATCTGCTGCTGGATTATATCCGCACCGTCTTTACTAACCTGCCATACATCATCGGCTGATGATTACTCTCGATAGCAGCCAGCTGGTTCATTGGGTCAGCCAGTTCTTCTGGCCTCTGGTGCGCATCATGGCATTATTCGCCACTGCTCCCATCCTCAATGAACGATCTATCAGCAAGCGTGTCAAAATCGGTCTGGCGGTGATGATCACCTGGCTGGTCATGCCGCTGTTACCGGCTGTTAATGTGACGCTGTTTTCACCTCCCGGCTTTCTGCTGCTGATTCAGCAGATGCTGATTGGTATTGCCCTCGGCTTCACCATGCAGTTCGCGTTTGCGGCTGTGCGCCTTGCCGGGGAAGTGATTGGTTTGCAGATGGGCATCTCGTTCGCCACCTTTTTCGATCCCGGCAGCCGCCTGAACATGCCGGTGCTGGCCCGTTTTCTCGACATGCTGGCGATGCTGCTGTTCCTGAGCTTTAACGGGCACCTGTGGCTGATTTCGTTGCTGGTAGACAGCTTTCACACGCTGCCGATTGGCGGTGAGCCGATAAATGCCAACGCGTTTATGGCGCTGGTGAAGTCGGGCGGATTAATTTTCCTTAATGGCATGATGTTAGCGCTGCCCTTAATCGTTTTGTTACTCATGGTAAATCTGGTACTGGGTTTGTTAAATCGTGTTTCACCACAGTTATCAATCTTCGCAATTGGCTTCCCTATTACCTTATCAGTTGGAATTTTAACCATCAGCTTGCTGATGCCCCTGCTAGCCCCGTTCTGTGAACGTTTGTTCGGTGAAATTTTTGATTTACTCGCCCTGTTCCTGACAGAACTATCCCGTCCCTGAACGTTAAGTTTCTAACTATCTTTGCATAGCGACACTTAAGTATCACAAAACCATCCATGCATCTTCAGAACCATGTTTTCAAGAATGCAACTAAGGAAATTCTGATAAACGTGCGCAGAGTCTGAAAATAATTCTTATTAAACCGGGCTTCGCGTATTTTAGTCGGGTGGTTCACAGAAGCGGTCAGACTGTGAATGTGCAGGCAAAACCGGCAAAACACTGTATTTACACGAAAAAATTCTTTAAGTGATTTTTCTTGTTAAAAAATGTTTTTTCCGGCATTGTCAACGCACGCTGAGACATCACACTTTCGTAAAACAAATGCTTTTGAGAATTGTCCTATCAGAAAACGCTTTGTTTTCGCGGATAGTGATACAGCTCTCAAAAATGCGTTTTACTGCTTCCGACATTTCACTGGCACTCCCCCGCCATGGTCGGAGAGTGTGTGACGTCATGGCGGCACAAAATTTTTGCAGAACGGGTCAGGGATGAAGACTTTTATGGGCGGTTGCCTGTTGCCAAACTGCACGAGCAGAATAAAAAGTATCTAAGAAATCTCTCTCGTACCGCAACGCGTATTCATCGTTGATTTAAACGGATAACAAATTGGTGAGGGTCGCTATTATGCCAACTATTATTATGGATTCCTGCAACTACACACGCCTGGGATTATCAGACTATATGTCTTTAAAAGGAGTTAAGAAGAAAAATATCTCTTCTGTCTCCGATATTGAGCAACTACAGCAGAAATGTGAGCAATTAAATCCTGGTGTCGTCTTTATTAATGAAGATTGTTTCATTCATGAGTCAGATTCCAGTGAACGTATTCGCAGTATTATTACGCAGCATCCGGACACGCTGTTCTTTATATTCATGGCGATTAGCAATATCCATTTTGAGGAATATCTCTACGTTCGTAAGAACCTGATTATTACATCAAAATCGATGAAGACATCGACCCTGGACTCCTTACTCGGCACCTATTTGCAGAAGAAGCTTAACCAGTCTGCACGCATCTCTTCAGGCATGGATGTTCATCCATTAACGTTGAGCCAGACTGAGTCAAACATGCTGAAGATGTGGATGTCAGGTCATGATACCATCCAGATCTCAGATAAAATGCAAATTAAGGCTAAAACAGTATCGTCACACAAAGGTAATATTAAACGCAAAATCAAAACCCATAATAAGCAGGTTATTTATCATGTGGTGCGTTTGACCGATAATGTGACCTCGGGTATTTACGTTAATATTCGCTGAACGTAAATCCTGAAGAACCGGCCGCTATGGCCGGTTTTTTTTTGCACTAAATTGCGATCCATGTCTCATTCTTACTGCTAACCTTTTTCGCTCTTTTGCCGATGTTATGCCTTATAACAACAGCCTCAAGAGAGCAAGGATATGAACACTGCATTAGATAATGATGGACAGAAAAGCGCTGGCATCTGGCAAAATCTCCGCCTGGTGCCGCTGTTTAGCCTGATCTTCGGCGGCATTTTGCTGCTGTTCGCACTCTGCATTGGTGTCGCCAGTTACTTTCTGATTTTAAGCAACCACTCACTTGATGATGCCACGGACGAAATTCAGGTTCGTATGGGCCTCTCTAACAGTTCAAACCACCTGCGCACTGCGCGACTGACCATTATTCAGGCCGGTGCCGCCGCACGTATCGGCGAAATGGACGATTTTCGTGCCAATATCACCGCCGCTGAAAAACGTATTCAACAGGCAAAGCAGGGGTTCGCGGTCTATATGGCGCGTGTAGTGAAGACGCCAGCAGACGTTGAACTGGACGCCACACTGCAGACCCGCTTCAACAATTACATCAATAAAGGCCTGATACCGATGATCGATTCCGGTAAACAGGGCAGTTTTGAGGGCATTATCGCTCAGGAGACGGACGTTACCCGCAAGCTGGATGACGAGTACAACGCGGTATTACTCAAAGCGATCAAGATTCGTACTGACCGCGCCAATGCCATTACCGCTGAAGCGGATCAGCAATCGCGCATCGGCTTTATCTCAATGGCTGTGGCGTTCAGTGCCGCACTGGTGCTGGTGCTGCTGACCTTTGTGTTCCTGCGCCGCGTGGTCATTAACCCCCTGCGTCAGTCTGTGCTGCGTATCGAGCGTATTGCGCAGGGCAATCTGACCTCCGCTCCCCTGCCCTTTGGTCGCAGTGAGATTGGTACACTGATCCACAATCTGCAGATGATGCAGCAGTCGCTGGTGACCACCGTCGGTACGGTGCGTGAAGGCGCAGTGGCCATTTATCAGGGTTCCAGCGAAATATCAGCGGGTAACACCGATCTCTCGTCCCGTACCGAGCAGCAGGCGGCGGCACTGGAGCAGACTGCAGCCAGCATGGAACAACTTACCGCCACAGTGAAACAGAACGCCGAGAATGCGCATCACGCCAGTCAGCTCGCCGCGGATGCCTCAGGCAAAGCGCGCAGCGGAGGCGATCTGGTCAATAATGTCGTGAAAACCATGACCAATATTTCCGGCAGCTCGAAGAAAATCGCTGAGATCACCAATGTCATTAATAGCATTGCGTTCCAGACCAATATCCTGGCGCTGAACGCGGCGGTTGAAGCGGCACGGGCTGGTGAACAGGGACGTGGTTTTGCGGTGGTAGCGAGCGAAGTGCGAAGTCTGGCCCAGCGCAGTGCGCAGGCTGCTAAAGAGATAGAATCTTTAATAGCGGAGTCGGTTACGCTGATCAATGACGGTTCGCATCAGGTCGGCGCGGCCGGGAACACGATGGGTGAAATTGTAGAAGCAGTCCGTCGCGTCACAGACATTATGTCAGAGATTGCCGCAGCGTCGGATGAACAGAGCCGCGGCATTCAGCAGGTGAGCCAGGCGGTTACCGAGATGGATAACGTTACCCAGCAGAACGCCTCGCTGGTGGAAGAAGCTTCAGCCGCAGCAGCCTCGCTTGAAGATCAGGCCGGTAAATTAACACAGGCGGTGGCCGCATTCCGCCTGCACGATTCCCCCGCTACCGCAGGTGTGGCTCCACGCGCTGCTGCACCACTCAAAACACCGGCACTGGCAGCACGTCCTGCGCTCGCCACCGGTACTGATAACTGGGAAACCTTCTAAGGTCATCGCCAGTCATCCCTGGCGGACGACGACTGCCGAGGGATGACCAACAGCAAAAAGCCGCGTTCCGGTATACGGAAACGCGGCTTTTTTATTGCGCGTCAGGTTCAGGAATCCTGGCAAGGCTCTACAAAAATGCCATCCGGCTGGTTTGTTTCATTAAAAAACCAGATACCCAATGGGTAATCTTCCAGCGCCACTAAAAACATAGTGCCTTCATTGAATGGCTCCATAGCCAGAATGTTGCCTGTGCGACGGGGGCCGCCATCGGTTTTAACGCTGACGCGGTCATTTACCTTCATTTCGGTTCTCCAGATAATATCCTGAATACAGTCTAAACGAAGAACCGTGCCAATGCAGCGCGTTACCGGCGGGCAATAACCCAGACGGCGTGAATGATGCCCGGGATATAACCACAGATCGTCAGCAGGATGTTCAGCCAGAATGCGCCGCCAAAACCAACCTGCATAAACACGCCCAGTGGCGGCAGCAATATCGCAATAATAATTCGTAAAATGTCCATAACCATTCCTTTAGGTATTGATAAAAATCAGATTTATTATCAACTATAGCTGAATCTGCTCTGTCAGGACAAAAAGTCAGGTAAATCTGAGTAAGGATAAAGTTTTGCAGTATCTTAACGTTTTACCGCAAGATTTCTTACGCGACTCGCCTATACACTTCTCTGACTGCATCAGCCCAATAGGTGCAGCCAACATGAAAGTAACAAGGATTTTGCCCGCGCAGCGCGGGCTTTTTTTTGCCTGAAATTTGCCCGCCCCCGCCTCTCTGCATCAGGTTCTATACTCAATATTCTGTTTGCTCTCAGGAGTCAGAAAATGAAAGACGAAATGCAGCACAGCGAGGGTCAGCCGTCAGATTTACAGGTTGATATCGAGGGTTTACTAACGGCTATTCAGGCCAGAACGTCTGGAGAGATTCGGGAGTATATGGATCAGGACCAGCAGCCACGGGTGGAAGTTGAAGGCCGGGTTTTTCACTCCTACACCGAACTGGCAGAGGCGTTTGAGATCGACATTTCGAATTATCGCGCCTGAGAATTTGATGGCTGAAATCGATTTCAAAAAAATACCCGGCGGGAAGGCCGGGTAAAAAATTCATTCGTTACACCAGGGAATTCTTAACACCTCTGCAGATTACCCTATCCCTGAATTGAAACAAGCATCAGATATGCACATTTTTGCAACATGTCAGACAGATATGGAAAAAATGTTACCGGAAACACCGCGCCAGCTGGTCATTGCGCCCCCGCACACTTCATGCATCCATCTGGTTATTGCGACCTGGTTTTAAGAATTATCCTGGATTTCAGGCCAATGGCACAGGAAAAAAAGTGTGAGCCATATTCAACTATAATATTGAAAAATCGCCGCTTTAGTCGCGAACGTGATGAAAGGAGCCTGTAAATGCCCGATCTCCACCAGCCGTTAATGGTTATTACCGATCTGGATGGTTCACTACTAGACCATCATACCTATCGCTGGGATGCGGCCACCGAGTGGCTCACCACCCTGAATCACCATGCGGTTCCGCTGGTGATCTGTTCCAGCAAAACGGCAGCCGAGATTATTCCGCTGCAAAAAAGGCTCGGCATCAGCGGTTCGCCGTTTATTGCTGAGAATGGCGCCGTGATACAGACACAGGATCAACAGCGGATTCGCCTGCCTGATAATACGCTGACTTATGACAACCTCTGTCTTCGTCTGGCTGCTTTAAAAAAAGAATTTCGCTTTACCGGTTTTCATGACTTCTCTGATCCGGAGGTTGCCTCAATGACTGGATTAAGCGAAGCAGAATCAGCGCTGTCCCGTCAGCGCGACGCTTCTGAAGTCATTGTCTGGCGCGACAGTGACGAAGCCTTTGACCGTTTTCATGACACACTGCGCGCTGAAGGTCTTGCGCTGACCCAGGGCGGGCGTTTCTGGCATGTCCTTCCCGCCGGGGGCGGTAAAGGCGAAGCGCTGCGCTGGCTGCTGGATCACTTCCCCGGAGAGACACGCACCACAATCGGTCTGGGCGACGGGCCTAATGATGCCCCGATGCTGGATGCGGTTGATTATGCAGTGGTGATTAAAGGCTACAGTAAAACGGCGGTGACACTCAGCCGGACAGACCCTGCTCAGGTTTATCACACGGCTCATCATGGCCCTGAGGGCTGGCGTGAAGGGCTGGACTATTTTCTGACTCAATCTTAATAAGCTGCCCACGGGCATTAAAAGGATGATGCGATGAGTGACTTTTACCAGAATGGCGTAATCACTAACTTCCACAACCTTACCCACCGCAGTGTGGAGTCGCTGGAAAAAGAGATGGTACGCTTTGCCCGCAAACGCAAAATGGGGCTGATCCTGCCATCGCTATTTTCCGAACTTGAAGGCCCGGCGCTGACAAAAATCGTTGATGAACTGGCTAAAGTGCCTTATCTGGATGAAATCGTGATTGGTCTGGACCGCGCCGACCGCGACCAGTTCCTGTTTGCCCGGGAATTCTTCTCCCGTCTGCCGCAACGGCATCGCATTCTGTGGAACGATGGCCCACGCCTCAAGGCGATCGATGCGGAGCTGGATAAAGAGGGTCTGTCACCCACCAATCCGGGTAAAGGCCGCAATGTCTGGTTTTGTACCGGTTATACCCTGGCGTCGGACCGCACCAGCTGTGTGGCATTGCATGACTGCGATATTGTCACCTATGAGCGCGGGATGCTGGCCCGTCTGCTTTACCCGCTGGCAAACCCGGCGTTTCAGTATGAATTCTGTAAAGGTTTCTATGCGCGGGTTGCGGATGGCAAGCTTAATGGCCGCGTAGGCCGTCTACTGGTCGGGCCGCTGCTGCGCTCGCTGCAGAAAGTCTATGGCCATTCTGAATATCTGGATTATCTGTCGAGCTTCCGCTATCCGCTCTCCGGCGAGTTCGCTATGCGAACCCATGTGCTGAACGGCATTAAAATCCCCGGCGACTGGGGGCTTGAGATTGGTGTGCTGTCTGAGATTTACCGTAACTACACCACCCGTCAGTCGTGCCAGGTGGAAATCGCCGATAATTACGATCACAAGCATCAGCCTCTGGCGGAAGATGATGGCACCGGCGGCCTGAAGCGTATGAGCAGCGATATCGTCCAGTCACTGCTGCGTAAGCTCGCCACCATGGGTGTGCCACTTACCAGCGACTCGTTTCGTGTGCTGAAGGCAACCTATTACCGTAATGCGCTGGATATGATGGAGACCTATAACCACGAGGCGGCGATGAACGGGCTGAAGTTTGATCAGCATGTGGAAGAGGCAGCAGTAGAGATGTTTACCCAGTCCATTCTGGAAGCGGGCCAGGCTTTTATTGAGCGACCTAACGATAAGCCGTTTATACCGAGCTGGAGCCGTGTCCAGTCTGCTTTCCCGGACGTGCTGCAGCGTATCTATCAGGCAGTTGAAGAGGATAACGACGGGAATGTCTGAAACAGGACGGCACAGGGACGTGCCGGGCCATCAATAAACTTTAAGCGGGCCTGGCGGGTCACTGGACCCACAGGCCTGTATGCTATTAGCTCGCCAGTTGCTCAGGATTCAGGGCGCTCAGCTCATCACTACGAAAGGCTTCACTGCGCACAGCATAACCGTCGTACCAGCGGCATTCCACCATGCCACTCGCGAAGCCGGTCACCACCATCGTCTGTCCCTGTTCCTTGTGCTGCACTTCTTCACTGATTGCGAAAACCATATTGCGCTCCTTTGATTACCTGTGTGTTATTAACCTGAGTGACTATTTTCTTTATAGCAGGCGAAGAAGGTTCCTGCCTGTTAAGGCACGCAAAAAAAGGGCAAATTCGGAATTAATCAGCTGGATATGCGGAAAATAAAAAAAGCGGATAAAAACTTATCCGCTTTGATGAAGTCTTGACGCTGACGTCAGATTTTACAGCCTTCGCAATCGGCTTCGTCGCCGAGATCATCCGGCACTTCGCTGGCTTTTTTCTCCGCTTTCGCTTCAGCCTGCTCAAGTTGTGCGTCGATATCAAATTCAAACATGTCGTCGTTCATCGTCATTCTCCTGACCGTAAATCACAGTGCGCTTTATACCGATTTTCCGCGCACTCTGGCAATAAGGTTAACCACTAACAGCACGATCGACCCAATGATAAAACCAAGCACCAGGTTTGCGCCATTACTCAGGAGCATGGCGATCCAGCCGTTAAAGCCGCTGCTGACTTGCCCGATGAGGTGATGCAGCGGTGCAATGCCATGCACCACGATGCCACCACCCACAAGGAACATCGCGATGGTGCCGACCACTGAAAGAATCTTCATCAACCAGGGCGCTGCAGCCAGCAGCACGCTGCCGATGCCCTGCGCAAGCCGCGAGGTTTTTTCACGCAGCCAGAAGCCAAGGTCATCAATTTTCACGATGGCGGCCACGATGCCGTACACGCCAATGGTGACCAGAATCGCGATGCCCGCCAGAATAATCACCTGGTTAAGCAGCGGTGCGTCCGACACAATCCCTAAGGTAATCGCGACAATTTCAGCAGAGAGAATGAAATCCGTGCGCACCGCCCCTTTGATCTTCTTCTTCTCGAACTCTGCCGCATTCTCTTTAGCCAGTGAGTCAAGTCGCTGCTTGCGCGCTTCCGGTGATTTGCTCTGCTTATCCTGTTGTAGCGTGTGCATGACCTTTTCAACGCCTTCGTAACAGAGATAGGCCCCGCCAATCATCAGCAGCGGCGTGATAAGCCAGGGCGCAAACGCAGAGATGACCAGCGCCATGGGCACCAGGATCAGTTTGTTGAGGAACGAGCCCTTGGCAACGCCCCAGACCACAGGCAGCTCACGATTGGCTTTTACGCCGGTGACCTGCTGTGCATTCAGCGACAGATCGTCGCCCAGTACGCCAGCGGTTTTTTTTGCCGCCACTTTCCCCATGACGGAAATATCGTCCAGAAGTGTTGCAATATCATCAAGTAAAGTCAGTAAACTGGTGCCTGCCAAAATTCTTATCCTTAGTCTGGTTCGTTATGTTGACAACATGGGCAGCGCTCAATTTCCGTAACGGTCATCTCTGCGATGCCCTCACAATCCCACTCCACCCGTACCGTCTCACCTGCTTTGCCTTCAGCATGCAAATATTTGCTGACCGGGCTTTCGGTCATGCCGGTAATCTCCTCCGTGGCAATAAGCCTGTCACCGCAGTAGACCCGCGCAGTCGCTTTGGTGTTAACCATCCGCTCGTCACGAATCTGATAGAGGCGTTTTACCGTCAGTTTTATGCTGCTCATTTAGGCTCCTGGCCACGGAGAAAGCGCAGATCTAACCAATTATGTTCCTGATTAGCAATCAGCGTTGTAATGATGAATACCCTGATGGTCGACCTCGGCACTCTCCGACATCGCCATCAGCCACTCCTCCAGCCGCTCCAGCAGATCCTGATCCGTCAGGCGCAGTTTGCCCCGTAGCGCACACTCCCAGATGATCAGTACTTTCCAGCCGCCCTCCTGCAGCTGGCGCACATAGCGCCGATCACGTTCAACATTGCTGTTGATTTTGCCGGTCCAGAACTCTGTTCGCGTCGCCGGCATCTTAAACAGATAGCAGTGATGGCGATGCCAGAAACAGCCATGAACGAAGATGATTGCCTGCTGTTCTGTCAGAACGAAATCAGGCCGACCCGGCAGGTTTTTATCCTGCACGCGAAAGCTGAATCCCCGGTCTTTCAGCAACAGTGCAATACGTTGCTCAATGGCCGTATCCTGAGCGCGAATAGCACGCATATTTTTGCTGCGCGTTTCGCTGGAGTGAACATCAGCCATAACCTCTCCTTTTTTGCTGGTTCTGTAACTTTAGTCTGCGCCACGAAAAGCGAAAGCTGTCGCCGGATGAGTTCGGAGAGTATGCCGCAAAAACAGAACTTTCCGGGGCGCTGGCACGGGGCACATCCCGGCAATTTCCTCATAGCGTCTGGAGTGATAGCATAGGCGCCTTACTGTTAAGGAAAAACGCATGCATTCCGCCGCTCTCGCTGCCCCACTCTCTGCTGCACCCTCATCTGCTGACGCGTCTGAGCTTGTTCAGCAGGTGCTGGCAATCTATTCAGTTCGTGATCTTACGGCCCGCCTGCATCAGGCAGGGTTTTCCTGCTGGACGCCATCACTGCTGAACCGGATCCGTCAGGGTAAAAGCGCCTTGCCGCCGTTGTGCGAGGCGGAGCTGTCGCTGCTGCAAAGTCTGCTGCCGACCCGACCGGCCCATTATGATAATCCTGAGTTTCGTTTCATCGATCTTTTTGCCGGGATTGGCGGCATTCGTAAAGGATTCGAGGCAATTGGCGGCAAGTGCGTCTTCACCAGTGAATGGAATAAAGAGGCGGTTCGCACTTACAAAGCCAATCACTACAGCGATCCGCTGGAACATCACTTTAATACCGATATCCGTCAGGTTACCCAGCCGGAAGGTCTGACCGATGACGACGCGATTTACCGCGCGATTGATGCGGCGATCCCTGATCACCAGGTACTGCTGGCGGGTTTTCCCTGTCAGCCCTTTTCGCTGGCGGGCGTCAGCAAGAAAAATGCGATGGGACGCGCGCACGGTTTTGAGTGTCAGGTGCAGGGCACGCTGTTTTTCGATGTCGCCCGTATTCTGGCCGCCAAGAAACCGCCCTTCTTTGTGCTGGAGAATGTGAAAAATCTCAAGAGCCACGATAAGGGCCGCACCTTCGCCATTATCATGGAGACGCTGGATGAGCTGGGCTATGACGTGGCCGATGCCGGAGCCGGTAGCCCGGATGCCAAAGTGATCGATGCGCGTCACTTTCTGCCACAGCATCGCGAACGCATTGTGCTGGTCGGTATCCGCCGCGACCTGAAGAAGCAGGACTTTACGCTACGCGACATTCGCCGTTTCTATCCGGCGCAGGTGCCCAGCCTGCAGAGCCTGCTGGAGCGCGCGCCAGACGACAAATATATTCTGTCGCCGGTGTTATGGCGCTACCTCTACCAGTATGCGAAAAAACATAAAGCGAAAGGCAATGGCTTTGGTTTTGGTCTTAACGATCCGCATAATCCTGATTGCTGCGTGCGGACGCTGTCGGCGCGGTACTATAAAGATGGCTCAGAAATTCTGATTGACCGCGGCTGGGACAGCGCTGTTGGCGAAGCAGCGTTTCAGGATGCAGACAATATGGCACGACGGCCCCGTCGTCTCTCCCCGCGCGAGTGCGCCCGTCTGATGGGCTTCGATGTGCCTGGCCGTGAGCCGTTCCGCATTCCGGTCTCGGACACGCAGGCTTATAAACAGTTTGGGAACTCGGTGGTTGTGCCGGTGTTTGCGGCAGTCGCGCAGCTGCTGCTGCCACATATACGTCAGCTGAAATCGTAATGGTTCTGAAATAAAAAAACCCGTCCTGCGACGGGTTTCTGTTTTATTTCTTCTTCTTGCTCTGTTTCTTGAGCAGCAGACGAATCTGCTTCAACTCGCTGGCGCTCAATCCATCGGATTTCACGTCACTGGCACCTGATCCCTCAGTCCCCTCTTCGGTGATGTCCTGATTATCAATCGCCGGATGGGGATGCGTTTCCAGACTGGCCTGCAAACGTTGCACAATTTCCTGACTCATTGAAATCTGGTTTTCCAGCGCCAGCTGTTTAATCGTTTCTTTCAACTCAGGATCAATTTTAATTGTTAAATTAACAGTTTCGGTCATCGGGCAGCTCCTTTTTGTTATCGCTACACGCTACCGGATGCCCGTTTCGATTAATATACTGTCATAAAAATTTAATATTCAGTTTTCAATGGGGTGAAGTCACGCAGTACGCCCTCATCCAGCCCCACCAGATTGCCCTGCAGTTCGGCATAAAGTTTCGCCATGTAGCGCACCAGGAAATCGGCGTTATGCTCAGCTAACATGCGGCCGGTTTCGGTGTGCATGGTTTCCGGCAGGCGCAACAGCTTCTTCTGGAAATGGTCCAGCGTCCACTTAACATCATTCAGCTCACGATCTCTGCCCAGCGGGTCCTGACTGTCAAATAACGGACGATTCAGCGCACCCGCCGTGTAAAAAACGCGCGCCAGTCCGATTGCGCCCAGTGACTCCAGCCGGTCAGCATCCTGGACGATTTTAGCTTCCAGTGTCTGAGGCGGTATGCCAGCACTGAAACTGTGAGTTTTAACGGCATGCATCACCGCATCAATCTTCTCAGCAGGGAAATCGAGAAAGTCCTGCTGCAGAATGCGCTGGGTTTCCGTGGCGGCATAGGTTGAGGCGAGATGACGTTCCGGATGATTTTTTGGCAGATTAACCACATCGTGAAAATAACAGGCGGTGAGCACTACCAATGGATCAGCGGGTGTACCCGTCATGATTCGCTGCGCGCTCATCCAGACGCGCCGTAAATGGGCAATATCGTGCGCGCCGTCGTCGTGGATCCAGTTCGCCTGAAACCAGCTTTCATAGCGAGATTGCCAGAGTGTGAGTGACATAGTCTATCTCCCTGTAGTGACCGACAGCAGATTCTCTGTCGTGTTCAGTGCACGAACGGCAAGCCATCATAGCGACTGGCTAATGACACTTTTTTTACAGTGCTGTTGAAAAGAGCGGCGCTGCCAGTTTTTCGGGCAGAAAAATGAGATCTGGATCATCTGTATAGCATCTCTGTTACACAATAACCGCAATTTCGGCGGTTTTCAGCCTTTCCTCAGTGAATTGCTGCTAAGAAAATTAGTTTAACAGCTGTAATGTTTTGTCGATGTTTAACCGATAATACAGACCCTGTTTAACTTTTTTTTGTCACGTGTTTAATTGTAAAACTGTGCACAAAAGCAGGCGAAAAAGTCTGAAAAGGTTCCTATTTTTATCGTTATAACGTACTGTATCAGGGCTAATCGTCGTGTTGCGTCCATGATATCTAAAGCGTTGGTGCGCTTTTTGCATTTTGCGTTTTTTTAATACCCAACGTGACAACTTTAAAGTGACTGTCAGGCGACAAATTATTAAGCAAAATGATTTAAAGCTTTTATGATGACTCTGAGATGTGACGTGAATGGATGTTTACAGCAGTAACCGGGTTCTACTAATAAAAAAGAGGTAATCAATGAAAGAACGGCCGATTCTTTTTTCCGAACAGCGTGTTCGTGCCCTGTTGGTTGGCCAGCAAACGCAAACCCGGCGCATTATGAAAACTCAGGCTTTCGGTCCGGGACAGGATCATCACGAGGGCGTGCACGCCTTCGATGTGAGTGCTAACCATCTGCACGGCTACAAAATGATGTCGATGGCTGACATCAGCTATCAATGCCCCTATGGCAAACCGGGTGACATACTCTGGGTGCGTGAAACCTGGCGTGGCCCAATGGTGCCAGAGAGCGATCTGGCCGAATATGAACGTGACCCGACGCCGTTTCGCCTGCCGGAATATTGCCAGTATCGGGCCGACAGTAATGAGCTGGGTCAGCATGCACTGAGTACGCCAGAGGCCGAAGAGTTTGGCTGGCAGACCGCCATCCATATGCCTCGCTGGGCCAGCCGTATCAACCTCGAAATTACCGGCGTCCGCGCGGAGAAAATTCAGGACATCAGTGAAGATGACATCCGGGCAGAGGGCGTACAGACCGATTCGCACTTCCTGAATAACTTCTTCACCATGAACGCCAACTCAGAATCGCCTAAAGAGGCGTATCGCAAAGCCTGGGAAAAACAGTACGGCGCGACCAGCTGGGAAGTGAATCCCTGGGTCTGGGTCATTGAATTTCAGCGCATCGAACGCAACTAATGCTTTAGCCCTGCGCTTTGCGGGTTGAATCACAGACAACGGTCGCGCTAACGGGTTGAATAGACAGCCTTCAGCCCTGTAGCCAGCAACTGGTGCCAGCATTCGATGCTGGCATTTTTATATCTGCCGCGTCAGGATAGTGAAATAGTCCGATTCTGTGCGGGAGTTGCGATGTTTAAATGGCCCTGGAAAACGCATGACGACATGCTGGCTACATTACCGTGGCAGCAGGGTCTGGCACAGCCGGTATTCAGCCTGCTCAGCAATGACGAGCAACAGGCGTTGGTTGAGCTGGCAAAGCGCTTTCTGCAGCAGAAAAAACTGGTGCCTCTCGAGGGTGCACAGCTTGATGAACTGCGCAGCGTGCGCATCGCCCTGCTCTTTTCTCTGCCTGTCCTGAAGCTGGGTCTGGAGTGGCTGGACGGTTTTCACGATGTGCTGATCTATCCCGAGCCATTCGAGGTCGACGATCACTGGCAGGATGAGCATGGGCTGGTTCACAGTGCGCCTGCCGTTCACTCAGGACAGAGCTGGACACAGGGACCGGTAGTCCTCAACTGGCTGGATATTCAGGACTCCTTTGACCTCTCCGGCTTTAATCTGGTTATTCATGAGGTGGCACATAAGCTGGATGCGCGCGGCAGTGGTTACACCAGCGGTGTTCCGGTGATACCGCTGCGAGACGTGGCGCAGTGGGAAAAGGATTTGCGTGCCGCGATGGCAGAAATTGAGAGTGAGGTCGAGCTGGTGGGCGAACAGGCTGCCACTATTGATCCTTATGCCGCCAGCGATCCGGCTGAGTGCTTCGCTGTGCTCTCAGAATATTTCTTTACGGCCCCGGTTCTGCTGGCAGAACGCTTTCCCGCCATGTATCAGCATCTGCGACAGTTTTATCAGCAGGATCCGCTGACCCGGATCGCTACTGACACGGCGCAAACTGCTTAAATCCCGATCGCTTTGCGTTAAACCTAGCCAGTTGAATGATAATGTATTTTTTGCTGTTGACACCTTAGAGCGACGCCGTTAATATTCGCCTCGTTCAAACGATTCCTCTGTAGTTCAGTCGGTAGAACGGCGGACTGTTAATCCGTATGTCACTGGTTCGAGTCCAGTCAGAGGAGCCAGAATTAGAGAAAGCAGATATCTTCGGATATCTGCTTTTTTGCTTTATACCCGTTGGATATCCCTTCCTTCATATTTATCCCCTTTCAATTAAAAACACGTCATCCCACACCCTTTTTCAGATATGCATTTTGGCAATGGTTGTTCCATTTCATTATTGGCCAATAAGCGGTAGATGCCGTTATGGCACAAACTTGTCTCAAAGAAAAAACGCCGGGCTTTTTAGATCTGAGATTGATACTCGTGGCGTAAGAGACGTTCAGGAGACGTCATTATTGTTTTGCCTGAGTGCATTTTTGCCAAATTGAACCTCTACTCATCAACGGACTCAGCCTCTCAATCCCCTTGCGTAAAAAAGCCCGCTCAGATTACGGGTCTTCAAACACACAAAACACAACAACCACTATTTTTCATGATAGCGATGCACAGCCGGATAATATTCCAGCCCATACAGCTGGCTCAGCGGCAGCAGCAGCTCGACATTGATATCATGCCCATGCTGACTCACTCCGGGGCCACTCAGCAGCTGTTCAAACCAGGCTATCAGTTTCTGTTTCATCTCAGGTTCTCCGCATCGGTTTATAACCTGAGTAAACCTGTTTGTGCGCGCAATCTGAAGCAAAAATTTCTGCGCTGCTTATGCCGGAGATGGCATAAGCAGCCTGCCCGGCTGATTAGTCAGCGCCAGAAACAGGTCTGTTACTGCGTAATCAGCGTCACCCAGTTCGCGCCTTTACCAGCAGGTGCTTCAGCGACCCGTTTCAGTTCGCCGCTGGCAGGATCGATAGCGTAACTGCCAATCACGGCACTCTTCTCGCCGCTGACGATCAGCCATTTGCCCTTTGCATCGATAGCTATACTGCGCGGCTGTTTTTCAACCGGCCAGCTGCCGATTAGCGTTAACTCACCGGATTGTTTATCCACCCGGTAGCCGCTGACGGTGCTGGAGGTGCGCTCGGTCACGTAGATAAATTGCCCATCCGGCGTAATTTTGATGTCTGCCGCCCAGATGCGCGGTGTCGGATCGCTGTAACCCGCCGGGCGCTGCTCGCCATGCTGCAGGTTATATTTCTTCGCCACCGCATTTGGCCAGCGTTTCAGCTCTGACAGCGAGCCATCCGCTGCACGTCGGAATTGCGTGATGGTGCCGCTCATCTCCGCGAGGTTGTAGAGAAAACGATTATCTGGTGAAATCACGGAATGTCGTGCGCCGCTGTTTTTCTCGCCCTGAACAAAACCGGTGCCCAGTGGCGTGATGGCCCCGTCACTGGCAAAGGTATATTGCAGCACCCGATCCGCGCCAAGATTGCCAACGTAGAGTGAATGGTTAGTGACGTCGGTAATTACGGAATGGGCATGGGGCCCGGTTTTCACTTCGCCCGTGACCTGCGCGGTCACAATCCCTTTGTCATCAATCCGGTTGCTGGTGACGATATCGCTGTCATAGGAGGCGGCCAGCAGATAGCGTCCGCTCTTATCAGTGGTAATCCACGGGAAGCTGGCTGCAACCGGCGTTACCGCCAGTTTCTGCAAATCACCCTGCGGCCCGGTAACGCGCCAGCTGATGATCGAATAAGGCGGACTGCGCAGCGCACCATAGAGATGTTTACCATCCGGGCTGGCCGCCAGCGGCATGATTTTTTTTCCGGCCGGCGTATCGCCCCACCATTTCAGGCTGCCGTTCGCCTCACTGAGCTGATAGCGGGAAACGGTGCCGGATTCAGCATTCGACACATAGACAAAGGTTGTCGCCCACAGCGGGCAGCTACACAGCAGCGGCAGAAGTGCCAGCGCCGTTTTGAGACGGATCATAGGGTCACCTTGATAAGTAGTCTCTGCGTCAGTGCGCAGCAGGCATTACGCTAACCCCGTCTGATGAGGCTGGCTTTGTGCAACTGTCTGAATTTAGGACCAGAAGTCTGGAGATGTGACGGAGATGTTATTTTTTGGGGCGGGAATGAGATTTAACGCCTCCCCCAGAATCAGGGAAGGCGTAAGCAGAACGCTAACCGGTTTTGGCGATCATCTTCCGGTAGCGATCGAGCCACTTACCGCTATTGAGCCGCCACCAGAAGAAGATGCCGCGCACCGTCCAGTCGAGGAACATCCCCAGCCAGACACCGGTGACGCCCATCCCAAGCACAATGCCGAGCAGATAACCGGCCACCACACGGGCGCACCACATGCTGAACATTGAGACATACATGGTGTAACGCGCATCACGCGCGCCCTTAAGTCCGGCGGGCAGCACCCAGGACGCGGCCCATAGCGGCATAAAGAGCGCGTTAAGCCAGAGCAGGTGCTTCGTTACGTTTATCACCTCCGGATCGCTGGTATAGAAGCGGGCCAGTAACCCGGCCAGCGGTACGGTCAACAGCGCTATCGCACTCAGACATGCCGTCGCCAGCCAGAAAACATGCCGCACCTGGCGTTCCGCCTGGAACACCTGATTCCGGCCTAATCGTGTGCCGGTAATAATGGTGGATGCAGAGCCCAGCGCATTGCCCGGCAGGTTGATCAGGGATGCAACAGAGAACGCGATGAAGTTACCGGCAATTTCACTGGTGCCCATCCCTGCCACAAAGACCTGGGTCAGGAGTTTGCCGCCGTTGAACAACACAGACTCGATACTGGCAGGCACACCTATGCCTAAAACTTCCATCAGGATGCTGCTGTTCCAGCGCCGGAAATAGCTCGATAGCGTGATTTTCAGCGAGGCGTTAAAGCCGATCATCAGCACGTAAATCACCGCGATCGCCCCGATATAGCGGGTGATGGTAAGTCCGAGTCCGGCCCCGACAAAGCCTAAACCGTCCCACGAGAAGCAGCCATAAATCAGCACGCTACTGATGATGATGTTCAGGATGTTCATGCCGCCGTTAATCAGCATCGGAATTTTGGTGTTGCCTGCACCGCGCAGCGCCCCGCTGCCGATCAGTGTGATGGCCGCAGCCGGATAGCTCCAGGCGGACGTCTGCAGATAGCTCAGCGCCAGTTCTTTCACTTTGGGATCGGCTGCACCGGCGATCGCATCGACAATCAAATGACCCCAGAACTCAAT
Source organism: Pantoea sp. MT58 (assembly GCF_014495885.1). Classification (NCBI taxonomy): domain Bacteria; kingdom Pseudomonadati; phylum Pseudomonadota; class Gammaproteobacteria; order Enterobacterales; family Erwiniaceae; genus Pantoea; species Pantoea sp. MT58. The sequence goes on along the minus strand of NZ_CP061083.1, from coordinate 1,669,554 downwards.
GGCGATCACCAGCACAAAGGCAAGTATCGTCATCATAGCCAGCGACTGTCGCGTGGCGGCGCGGGCGCGCTTCCCGTTGCGTTTTGCCAGGCTGAACGCCACCACCACCGTGGTGCCGAGATCGATGGCGGCAAAGAATGAGATGATCACCATGTTGAAGCTGTCAGCCAGGCCCACGCCTGCCATCGCCTCTTTACCCAGCCAGCTGACCAGGAAGGTGCTCAGAACGCCCATCAACAACACACAGGCGTTCTCGAAGAAGATAGGCACTGCCAGTGGCGATATTTCACGCCAGTAGAGCGTGCGATAAGAGCGGCGTTTTGGATACCACGCCGTGCGCCTGATCGCCTGCATCACTGCTACGCCGGGATTTTGCAAAGGATTACCAAATCAGAAGTGACTGGATAGGAGATCTAATGATGATAGGGGGCTGAGAAATATGCAAAGTCTTTCCGGCGCAAATTAATCATGGTTACAAACTTTTTAATCCCGTTACGGCAGATTCTGCCTCACCGCCCTGTCCGCTGTAGCAATTCTGATTATTTACCTGACGTTATGATAGATTACCGCCGGCTTGCATAAGGCTGCTTTACGGCGCATTCGTCATCCGTAACGCAGTTAATGACGGCTAATCATCCTGTCTGATAGTAAAGATTTACTTAACGGACCTCAGTGCGACTGACTCATCCTTAAAACCGTACTGCTCAGATTTCCCGCTTCGTTAGCGCGAAAAATCAGCAATCACAGATTCTTCACCAATCTCTGCAGCAAACCCGCTAAGCTTGGGGCAAATTGCGGAAAAAAATGGAAGGAGAAACCATGCCGACACTACGGAAAAACCTGACCAGCCAGCAGGCGCTGGATGAACTTGAACGCCTCTACGACAGTGCCGTTGATGCGCTGCGTGCGGCGATTAAAGTCTTCACCGAAAACGGCACGCTGCCGGATGAGGCCGATCGGGCAGCGGGACTGTTTGTCTACCCCGAGCTGCGCATCACCTGGCACGGCGAAGGCCCGCAGCAGAACCGCACACGTGCCTGGGGACGTTTTACCCACACCGGCAGTTACAGCACCACCGTCACCCGTCCGGCGTTGCTGCGTCACTATATTGCGGAACAGCTGGCAATGCTGGAGAAGGAGTATCAGCTGGAGATTGACGTGGTGCCGTCCAGCCAGGAGATCCCCTATCCTTACGTGATCGACGGCTCCGATCTGTCACTGGATCGCACCATGAGTGCCGGTATTGCACGCCACTTCCCGACCACCGAGCTGTCACAGATTGGCGATGAGACCACCGACGGTCTGTTCCACGCTGACGCCAAATTCCCGCTGTCGCATTTTGACGCACTGCGCACCGACTTCTCGCTGGCCCGCCTGCGTCATTACACCGGCACCAGCGTGGAGCACTTCCAGCCGTTTGTGCTGTTCACTAACTACACCCGTTATGTTGACGAGTTTGTGCGCTGGGCGATTGAGCAGGTACGTGATCCCAATACCCCTTACGACAGCCTGGCCTGTGCCGGCGATGTAGTGCTGACCTCGGACACCGCCGACAGTGAGTCGATGCTTTCTGATCTGGCGTGGAAGAAGCACCAGATGCCAGCCTGGCATCTGACTTCGCCGAATCGCCGTGGTATTACGTTGATCAATATCGGCGTCGGCCCGTCGAATGCTAAAACCATCTGCGATCATCTCGCGGTAATGCGCCCTCACGCCTGGCTGATGATTGGTCACTGTGGCGGTCTGCGTGAGAGCCAGCGAATTGGCGATTACGTGCTGGCCCACGCCTATCTGCGTGACGATCACGTGCTCGACAGCGTGCTTCCGCCAGACATCCCGGTGCCTAGCATTGCCGAAGTGCAGCGCGCGCTCTACGACGCCACAAAAGCTGTGAGTAATATGCCTGGCGAAGAGGTGAAGCAGCGTCTGCGTACTGGCACCGTGGTGACCACTGACGATCGCAACTGGGAGTTACGTTACTCCGCGTCGGCTCTGCGCTTTAACCTGAGCCGCGCCGTCGCAGTCGATATGGAGAGCGCCACTATTGCCGCGCAGGGTTATCGCTTCCGTGTGCCGTATGGCACGCTGCTGTGCGTTTCGGATAAGCCGCTGCACGGCGAGATTAAGCTGCCTGGTCAGGCGAACCGCTTCTACGAAGGGGCGATTTCGGAGCATCTGCAGATTGGCATTCATGCGGTTGAGTTGCTGCGCGCCGAGGGTGATAAGTTGCATTCGCGTAAGTTGCGGACGTTCAATGAGCCGCCTTTCAGGTAAGTTTTTCGCCGCTGGCGAGGGGGAGTGTTCGCTGCGCGAACGGGCGGGCTGCGGAGCTGGGGCTGGTGTTAGTTCGCTGCGCGAACGGGCTATGAGAGGGTTTCGTTCGCCTGGCGGGCTGCGTACGCTAAAGCCAGGGTGTTCGCTGCGCGAACGGGCTATGAGAAGGTTTCGTTCGCCTGGCGGGCTGCGTACGCTAAAGCCAGGGTGTTCGCTGCGCGAACGGGCTATGAGAAGGTTTCGTTCGCCTGGTGAGCTGGCCAGTTTCAGTTACGCCTCTGCAGGCGACCAACAAGGGGGCGCCAGTCGCCGCGCCCCCTTGACCCCGGGCTCCGGCCTGCTTCACCGCCGCTTCGCGGTTCCTTCGCTTCTTCCGGATTTCTTACGGACCGGCGGGACGCGCCCTCCCTGGCGCGAACCCGCCTCTTCGCGGCATCCCTGCCGCTCGTCCTGAAATCCCTCATCCGCTCAGCGGTTCTGACGGCCTCCCTTCCCCGCTTTTATCTCTTCTGTTTGTGTTGGTTACGTCATCGCTGTAAGTCCGGAGGATTGTCTGCGGCTCTCTGCCTGGCAGGAAGAATGGCTCTTCACCCTATCAAATGTTGCCTCTTCTTTTTAATGCTGGTGCATTGCCGCTGATGGTTTTCAAAATTAGCTTTGGCTTTCAAACCACCAGACAACGCTATGTCCGATAAAAACCAGGATATTAAAGGCGGGGGTTTACCTGAGGCATCCGAAGCGCTGAGGAACAACCGGAGGCAAGGATGAGCCGACAGGACGTCGGCGAAAGGACGGAACGCGCCAGGGAAGGCGCGTCCGGACGGTCCGCGGGCCGCAGGGCGTGACGAAGGCACCCCGCAAGGCGGGGCGCGCAGGCTGCCGGACGCCGGGATTGTTAAGGGGCGGGCGTACGCCCCTTAACGCGTCCGCCTGCACAGGCAACCTGAAACTCCCCACCGCCTGGCGGGCGTAACCCGCTCAGTGGGCAGGCACCGCGCAACGTAATCTTCTCAATATGAACACGCCGCAAAGCGAGACCCGCTCAGTGTCAACCCGCTGCAAAGCGAAACCAGTGCAGCTCTTCCCCCGCTTTCAGCGGCCTGAACTCCCCCACCGGGCAGGAAACCTACCGGCTGGGGTTTCCCCGAGGCATCCGAAGCGCTGAGGAACAACCGGAGGCAAGGATGAGCCGACAGGACGTCGGCGAAAGGACGGAACGCGCCAGGGATGGCGCGTCCGGACGGTCCGCAGGCCGCAGAGCGTGACGAAGGCACCCCGCAACGCGGGGCGCGCAGGCTGCCGGACGCCGGGATTGTTAAGGGGCGGGCGTTCGCCCCTTGACGCGTCCGCCTGCACGGGCAACCTGAAACTCCCCACCGCCTGGCGGGCGTAACCTTCTCAGCGTAACCCGCTCAGCGCCAGCCCGCCGCAAGGCGTAACATCCCTGCCGCCAGGCAACAGCTAAGCACTCAGCCATCCCAGCTTAATCACAAACAGAATCGACAGAATCACCAGCGCCGCATTTATCTCTTTCACACGACCGCTCAGCAACTTCACCAGCGTCCAGGTAATGAAACCAAACGCAATGCCGTTAGCAATAGAATAAGTCAGCGGCATGGTCAACGCAGTCACGGTGACTGGCGCAGCGGTAGTAATATCTTTCCAGTCAATATCAGCCAGACCGGATGTCATCAGCACAGCCACAAACAGCAGCGCAGGTGCGGTGGCATAGACCGGCACGCTGGAAGCCAGCGGCGAGAAGAACAGCGCCAGCAGGAACAGCACACCTACTACGATCGCCGTCAGGCCGGTACGGCCTCCAGCACTCACACCCGCCGCCGATTCCACATAACTGGTGGTGGTCGAGGTGCCGAGCAGCGAACCAAACAGTGCAGCGGCACTGTCGGCAATCAGCGCACGGCCCATCTTCGGCACGTTACCCTGCTCATCAGCCAGACCGGCACGTTTGGTCACGCCCAGCAGTGTGCCGGTGTTATCAAACACATCGACAAACAGGAAGGCAAAAATCACGCTGACCAGGCCAACGTTAAATGCCCCGGCAATATCAAGCTGCAAAAAGGTCGGTGCAATCGATGGCGGAGCTGAGAAAACGCCCGCGAACGGCGACAGGCCAATGCCCATGGAGATAAAGGTCACCAGCAGAATGCCGATCAGCACCGCACCGGTTACGCGGCGTGCTTCCAGCACCACGATCACCACAAAGCCCAGCATTGCCAGCAGCGGGCCGGGTTTAGTCAGATCGCCAATACCCACCAGCGTCGCCGGGTTATCAACCACGATGCCTGCCCCTTCCAGCGCAATAATTGCCAGAAACAGCCCGATACCAGCGCCAATCCCGGCACGCAGCGGCAGCGGGATACTGGCAATAATCCACTCACGAATCTTAAACAGTGACATCGCAAAGAAAATCACTGCTGAGAGAAACACCGCACCCAGCGCAATCTGCCACGTGTAGCCCATATGCAGCACCACGGTATAGGTGAAGAAAGCGTTCAGTCCCATACCCGGCGCCAGCGCAATCGGATAGTTGGCAATCAGCCCCATCAGCACACAACCAATCGCCGCCGCCAGACAGGTCGCGACAAATACCGCGCCCTTGTCCATGGCGGTTGCGCCCAGAATGCTCGGGTTCACAAACAGAATATAAGCCATCGCCAGGAAGGTGGTGATCCCGGCGATAATCTCGGTACGAACCGTCGTGTTATGTGCTTTGAGTTTGAATAGTTTTTCTAACATCATCATCTCTCGATACAGGAGACAGGAGTCTCACTTGCCAAAGGGGTTTGCATGCTGATTTATTCTGTTTCCGGGACATTGTCCTGGCCGCTGCATACTTGCTTGCCAGAACCGCCTGAAATCCCTGTGTAACCTGTTGGCCTAAGCAATTGCCATGCCACCCGCCGACGCAATCGATTACCTGGCAGAGCCGGCCACGCCTAAGAAGATTCCGAATCAAAACAGGGCGCGATTATGGTGCAATGCACCGATTCCGCGCAATCGTTTTCCTGCGGCAAATGCGTCACCCTGAAAAACTCTGCGCCAGCGCACGCTTCCGCACTCTCACAGGCGAAGCTGGTCACGTTTCAGCACGCTGCCTCAGCAACCATTTCTGGCCTGTGTAGACTCCAGAATTAACTCCTTCGTAACATTGAGGCCGCGCCATGAAGCCAGCGATTTTGGTGGTGGATGATGATCCTGCTGTCTGCGACGTCCTGCAGGATGCGTTAAGTGAACATCTGTTAACTGTCTACAGCTGTCATCAGGGACGCGAGGCGCTCTCCATGCTCAGCGAACACCCGGAAATTTCGCTGGTGATGCTGGATATGATGTTGCCCGATACCAACGGATTGCTGGTGTTGCAGCAGCTCCAGCGTCAGCGGCCGGACGTGCTGGTGATTATGCTGACGGGCATGGGTTCGGAAGCGGAGATGGTCGTGGGTCTGGAGATGGGCGCAGATGACTATATTGCCAAACCTTTTAATCCACGCGTGGTAGTGGCGCGCGCCCGTGCAGCACTGCGTCGCAGCGGACGCATTGCGCAGGCTCACCCCGAACAGGCGGGCTGGCGTTTTGGCGGCTGGCAACTGGACGATGGCCGCTGCCAGCTGTTTAATCCGCAGCATGAACTGGTGCCGCTGACCCAGGGAGAATACAGCCTGCTGCACGCGCTGGTGCGCCATGCCCGCAAAGTACTGACCCGTGATCAGTTGCTGGAGCTGACCCACAGCGAAAGCCTGGACGTATTTGACCGTACCATCGATGTGCTGATCATGCGACTGCGCCGCAAAATCGAAACTAACCCGCATCAGCCCGACCTGATTCGCACCATTCGCGGGCTGGGCTATGTCTTTTCCGCTGACGTGATGAAACCCGAAGCCGCGCTACGCGCCAGCCAGATCGCCTGAATCACTTTACCCGGCCTGCGTTCCGCTGGCCGGTACTCATCCCTCATAACTTCCGCCATAGGCGCGCGGCACCAGATCGACCTGCGCCTCTCCGCTCTGAATGACGGTGAGAATCGTTTCAGCCACGCGCTGCGGCGTATGCGCAATTGCGGCGCTCTGCTGTGCCTGCGCAATCGCAACGTCCTGCCCCGATTTCACCGACTGGTAAAATTCCGAGACGGTCATGAATGGATAAACAGCAGATACCGTTATCCCGGCGTCCGCCAGTTCCAGCCGTGCCACGCCGGAGAGCATATTCAGTCCCGCTTTGGAACTGGTATAGGCCGCCGATCCCGGCCAGGTTGCCAGGGTTGCACCGGAACTGACGTTGATAATGCACCCCTCGCCCTGCGCCCGCATCTGCGGGATCACCGCCTGCATCATCATCAGCGGCGCGATCAGATTCAGGTCGAGCAGCGCTCTGAACTCGCTTGCAGCAATCTCCTCAACCGCCGCGAACAACCCCTGCCCGGCATTGTTGATTAACACATCAATCCGGCCAAAGCGTGCTATCCCCTGCCTGACAGCATCTGCAATCTGCTCTGGCTGCGTCACATCGCAGGCCACAGCCAGTGCTTTGCCTGATTCTCCCACGAGGGCAACCAGGCGGTCTTTGCGTCGTGCCAGTAAAATAACCTGCGCACCCGCCTCCAGCGCCGCACGCGCGGTGGCTTCTCCGATGCCCGACGATGCACCGGTAATCATAATCACGGCGTTCTCAATTCTCATGTCATCCCCTCCAGTAAAATGGTCAGAGAGCGAGAATAATCCTCAGCCGATTGTGCGGCGGCTGTAATCCTGCCTAAAATTTGCCTGTTACTGCTTTTCTCACTCTGCACACGGCAACCGCCGGAGAGGTGTCCCATAAACAGGCTTGATGCGATAAGAGATGAAATGCTGGCATGCACGGCTGATGAACTCACGGCGACGGCGATTCCGCGCGTGGATTTTTACCGCGTCAGTCAGCCGATGCCCCTGCCGCCGGAAATCTATTCGCCTTTCGTCAGCCTGATACTGCAGGGAGAAAAAAGGCTGCAGATGGGCGAACGCTCTCTCCGCTATTCCGCCGGAGAGATGTTCACGGCGTCGTTCGACCTGCCCGCCACAGGCGAAATTACAGAGGCCAGTGAAATCTCACCTTATCTGGCGGTGCGCCTGACACTGGATTTCACTGCTATCAGCGAACTATTGCATCAGATGCCCATGACCGATGCGCCCAAAACAAAGAGTGGCATGTCAGTCAATCGGGTGGATGAGGCGCTGGTGGATGCCTGGCTGCGGATGGTGCGCCTGATAGCAAAGCCTGGCGAGATTAGGGTGATGGCGCCGTTAGTAGAGCGCGAGATTCTTTATCGGCTGTTGCTGAGCCCACAGGGCGGTTTACTGCGTCAGGCAGCAGAGGTGAACGGGTATTTCGCGAAGATCAGAAAGGCGCTGGTCTGGTTGCGTACACACTATGCCGCCGCGCTTCGTATTGAGGATATGGCGGCGATTGCGGGCATGAGTCTCTCAGCCTTTCATCGTGGTTTCCGGGCCAGCACCGGACTTTCCCCGCTGCAGTATCAAAAACATCTCCGGCTTTACGAGGCGCGCAAGACGCTTATGTTACGCCCCGGTAATGTCGCCGCTGTTGCGGCAGATGTGGGCTACGAAAGTCTGACGCAGTTTACCCGTGAATATGCACGCCTGTTCGGTGAGCCCCCCGCCCGCAGTATCAGAAAACTCAGGCTGAATAACGCTGAACACCTCGCGAAATCATTGAGGTGAACACAGCGCACGCTCAGCGCGGCCTGACGCCGTGAGGCCGGCAATGTTGCACTGAGATTTTGCACTGAGATTGATTGAAAAGATTCAGGGAATGAACGCAATAAATGCGGCTCAGAGAAAGGCATGCGCATAGTCATTACACAGCAGCCAGCGCGGCGCTTCATCCTCATCCAGCGGGTTGAAACGGGCCAGCGGTGTCAGAAACACATTGTCGTTCTCGTCATCATTGGGCATCGACACTTCGCCCACCAGCACGTCACCAAAGCCGCTTTCGCCCCAGAAGCTGTGCCAGATCCCCGCCTCCAAAGTCACACTTTCACCCGGTGAAAGCCGCAGCTGTGTTCCGGCCCCATGGGTCTGTCGCATGCCATCCAGCGACACCACCACCGGCGAGTCGGCCAGCCCGTCTCCGTCGCGGTTATGCAGTTCAACAATCAGGTTGCCACCACCGCGATTGATGATGTCCTCCATCTTGCGCGGATGGTAGTGCATAGGTGTCAGTTGCCCTTCACGTACGTGCATAATTTTTTCGGCGTAGGGTTTATGCCAGGGCTGTCCGCCAGGGGAGCCATTACGCAGAGTAAACAGCGTCAATCCGGTCTGAAAAAAATCAGCCGCACCAAAACTGGTGAGATCCCAGCCCAGCCGCAGCGCCAGAATCTCCTGTATCACTTCACGATCCTGCGCGCGCCACTGACGGATGCTGTAATCGGCCCAGGACGGAAGATGCACATCCTGCTGCCGGAAAAATTCGCGGGTATGTTGCAGGTAGTCGTTAACCTCTGAACGTTGCATATTGGCCTCCTGAATGCGGCACCCGAAGGTGCCGCTCTAACGCTTATTTCACCGTCCAGCCCTGATAGCTGCCGATATTATTACGATCAATCAGCTTCACCGGGATCAGCACAGGTTTATCCGGAGCCGGTTTGCCCTGCAGAATGTCATAGCCAATCTCAACCGCTTTGGCAGCCATCACCTGCGGGTCCTGAGCTGGCGTGGCGACAAACAGTGAGTTTTTACGCTTCAATGCCTCTTCCCCGTCCGGCGATCCATCGACGCCCACGATAAAGAACTCGCTGCGCTGCGCCTGTTTCGCCGCTAAATCCGCACCGATAGCCGTCGGATCATTGATGGCAAATACCGCATCAATTTTTGGATTAGCCGAGAGCAGACCGGTCATCACTTCCAGTCCGCCTTCACGACTGCCTTTGGCGTTCTGGTTGGAGGAGAGCAGCTTGATGTCCGGATGGGTTTTCAGCTCGTTCATGCAGCCTTCCACACGGTTCTGCACGGCAGAGACAGGCGGTCCGTTGATGATCACCACATTGCCTTTGTTCTTCAGACGGTCAGAGATATATTTACAGGCCATTGCGCCTGCCTGGGTGTTATCGGAGGTGATGGTCGCATTCGCGCCATCGGCTGCCACGTCAACCGCGACCACTACGATACCGGCGTCACGCGCCCGTTTAACGGCTGGGGCGATCCCTTTTGAGTCGGCGGCGTTGAGGATAATCATGTCGACTTTTGCTGCAATAAAGTTATCAATCTGGCCGACCTGCTGACCAAGATCGTAACCGCTGGAGACCAGCGTGACGTTAACTTTATCGCCCGCCAGCTGACGCGCCTTCATCTCTGCGCCTTTAGTGATCTGCACGAAGAAGGGGTTAGCCAGATCGCCGACCGTTACGCCGATAGATTTGAGTTCTTTTGCCTGAGCCAGGCCGGTGCTGAACAGCGTTGCCGCCAGCAGCCCGGTTACAATCGGATTAAAACGCATAGACCTTCTCCTGCTGTTTTCAAGGTGCCAACCACTTAATGGCGTTTTTTAGGTGGCGGAGGCCAGATAACGCATCCGCCCTTTTAAGCCTCAACTCACATGATGACGGGTACGGTATTTGTCGATCAGAACGGCGATGATGATCACTGCGCCTTTGATCACCAGCTGCCAGAAATAGGAGACACCCATCAGCGTCATGCCGTTATTCAGCGTGGCGATAATCAGTGCGCCAATCAGTGTGCCGGTGATGGTGCCGATACCACCGACAAAGCTGGTGCCGCCGAGAATCACCGCGGCAATCGCATCCAGCTCATAACCGACGCCCAGGTTGCCGTTGGCGCTGTAGAGCCGCGAGGCACTCATCAGCCCGGCCAGCCCCGACAGCAGGCCACTCATGCCGTAGACAAACAGCAGCACGACGCCAACCTTGATGCCCGTCAGGCGTGCAGCCTGGATATTGCCACCGACGGCGTAGATATGGACGCCCAGTGTGGTGCGACGCAGGATGAACCAGCAGATGGCAATCACCGCAAAGGCAATCACAATCAGCCACGGCACCGGCCCGAGATAGCCGTTGCCAATCCATTCAAAGTTAATATCGGAGTTGATCACCGTGGTGCCGTTCGCCAGCAGATACGCCGCTCCGCGCAATGCGGTGTAGGTACCCAGCGTGACAATAAAGGGGGGCAATCCGGCCCAGGCGACCAGGATGCCGTTGAACAGCCCCATCACCAGACCCGCGCCCAGCGCCATCGGAATGGTCAGGGAGGCGAGCATCGGGTCCAGCGACGCCACCAGCGCCACCACCGCCGTGGTGCCCAGCATCGACCCCACCGACAGATCGATACCGCCGGTGAGGATGACGAAAGTCATGCCCGCCGCCAGCACAATGTTGATCGACGCCTGACGGGTAATGTTGAGCAGGTTGGCTTCAGTAAAAAAGTTTGGCGTGACGAAACCAAATACCGCCACGATCAGGATCAGAATCGGCAGGATACCCACCGTTTGCAGCAGATCGCCCATCAGGGCGCGTTTCAGCGTCGGCGCTTTGGTGCGGGCCAGTTGTGTCATGGTGGTCTCCTTAGATTTCGCCTGTTGACGCGCTGTGCGCACCGGTTGCCAGCGTCATAATATTTTCCTGACTGATGTGGCTGCCCTCCAGCTCACCGACGATGGTGCCTTCGTGCATCACGTAAACGCGGTCACTCATCCCGACCACTTCCGGCAGTTCGCTGGAGATCATTAAAATCGCCACGCCCTGCCGCGCCATCTCCTGCATCATGCGGTAGATCTCGCTTTTAGCGCCGACATCGACGCCGCGCGTCGGCTCATCCAGAATCAGGATGCGCGGGCCAATCGCCACCCAGCGCGAGATCAGCAGCTTTTGCTGGTTCCCGCCGGACAGACCGCCCGCCCGGACCTGAGCATGCGGAACACGAATATTGAGTGAGGCGATCGCCTCATTGGCGATGGTCTGCCCTTTGCGTCGGTTGAGCATCCCGTAACTGGCGTCACGTTCCAGCGTCGCCATCACAATATTCTCCTGCGCGGCCATCTCCAGAAACAGTCCCTGCTCTTTGCGGTTCTCGGTGAGGAAGCCGATGCCGCGCGCAATCGCATCACGCGGCGAATGAATGGTGACCTTCTCACCGTCGATCCAGATCTCGCCCTCTTTCGGCTTATGTACGCCGAAGATCAGCTGCGCCAGTTCGCTGCGACCGGCGCCTACCAGCCCGGCCAGCCCGACAATTTCTCCGGCCCGCACTGCCAGACTGCTGGGATGCACTTTGCCGCCATCAGTAAGGTGATTCACCGCCAGCCGGATGTCGCCTAAAGGGATCGCACGGTCTTTGTTAAACAGGTCGCTGAGCGGGCGTCCGACCATCATCCGCACCAGTTCACTGGCGTTAAGCTGGTCACGGGTCAGGCTGCCCACATATTGCCCATCACGCAGCACGCTGACGCGATCAGACAGCTCATACACTTCCGCCATGCGATGGCTGATGTAGATAATCGCCATGCCTTCGCTGCGCAGCCGTTTGATTAGTGCAAACAGCTGTTCGGTTTCGCGGTTAGAGAGCGCGGCGGTCGGCTCATCCATTACCAGAATGCGGCTGTTGCGCTGCAGCGCACGGGCGATCTCCACCTGCTGCTGCTCGGCGATGCTCAGACGACTGACTAAATCCCAGGCGCTGAACTGTGCGCCGAGCCGATCAATGACCCGCTGCGCCTCTTCAGCCATCTGTCGCCGCTTCACCAGCCCGCCAGGCGCAATTTCGCTACCCAGAAAAATGTTCTCTGCCACCGTCAGGTTGGGTGCCAGATTGATCTCCTGATAAATCAGGGTAATCCCGGCAGCCAGCGCCTCTTTCGGCCCTTTCAGTGCCCAGGGCTTACCTTCAATTAAAATTTCCCCGCTGCTGGCGGTATAGGCACCGGCCAGAATCTTCATCAGTGTGCTTTTACCCGCGCCGTTCTCACCCATCAGTGCGTGAACCTCACCGGGCCAGACCGTGAGATCGACACCCTTCAGGGCATAAAAATTGCCGAAGCGTCGGGTAATTCCCCGCATTTCCAGTATTGGTGTGGCTGTCATCGCCTCGCTCCTGCGGACTGTGGATAGCCGCCAGTAAAACAACGCCAGATAAACGGAAAATGTCAGCGGCCGTTCATATTTGTCATAAACGCCTGACATCACGCTCCTATACTCGGCGCATCGTTGCAGTGATTAAGAGGTCGTGGGATGCAGCGCAGTTATCCGTGGCAGGCCGGGGCGCGTGGACGCCTGTTGATGTTCAATCTGCTGGTGGTGTCAGTCACGCTGATGGTAAGCGTGGTGGCGATCATCGGCTTTCGTCATGCCGGGGCAATTCAGGAGCAGGCGCAGGCGCAGACGCTGGCAGATATGAATGGCAGCCTGGCGCTGGCGCGCGATACCGCCAATGTGGCGACGGCGGCCGTGCGGCTGTCGCAGGTGGTCGGGGCACTGGAGTATCAAAGCGAATCGCAGCGCCTGCAGCAGAATCAGCAGGCGTTGCAGCAGTCGCTGAGCCTGCTGGCCAGCGCACCGCTGGCGGCCCGTCAGCCGGAGCGCATCGCGCGGATCCGCGCCCGCAGCCTGATGCTGGAGCAGACGATTAATAGCCTGCTGCTGAATGGCCATCAGCGGCATCTGCAGCGCAACAACATGCTGAGTGATCTGTGGCAGACCCAGATTCTGCTCAGCCATATCAACCAGCTGGTGCAGCGGGAACAGCTCACACTGCCGGATGCCGCACTGCGTGAGCAAACCGAACGGCTGATCACCATCGCCATTCGCACACCCACGCCCATTGCCGTCATTGAACAGCTTCAGCAGGTGATGAATCAGTGGCGCACTGTGCCGCTGACGGGCGTCACGGGCGAGAACGTGCAGCGACTGCTGGCCACTCAGCAGCGCCTGCTGCCGCTGGCGGAGGCGCTGGAACAGAGCGACCTGGCGATCGCCTATGCCACCTACCGGATTAAAGCACTGGTGGCGATGCTGAATGACGATATCAATGCGTCAGTGCAGCAGGTTGCGCTGCAAAGTGAGGCGCGTACCCAGGCCACTCACCACGAACTTGATTCGATCATCGGCTTTATCGCGCTGTTTGTGCTGCTGGCGCTGGCGATTACCGGCTATGCCGGAATCTACATCTACCGCAATCTCGGATCGAGCCTGACAGCGATTGCCGGCGCGATGACGCGTCTGGCGCAGGGCGAACAGAACGTCAGCGTGCCGGGGCTGCAACGGCGTGACGAACTGGGTGAACTGGCGCGGGCCTTTAACGTCTTTGCCCGAAATACCGCCTCGCTGGCCCACACCTCACGGCTGCTGAAAGAGAAGAGTAACCAGCTGGAGTCCACCTTCCTGGCGATGCGCGACGGCTTTGCTCTGTTTGATCACAATGGTCAGCTGGTGGTGTGGAATGCGCAGTATGCCGAACTGCTCGGCCTTGCGCCGCGTGAGGTCCATCGTGGCGTCCACTATCAGCAACTGCTGGCCCCGCTGGCGGTGGATCTGCACGATCCCGGTGAGCAGCAGGAGATCCGGCTGGCCGATGGCCGTACGCTGGAGCTGCGTTTCAGTCCGATTCCGCGGCGCGGCATGGTCAATACCGTGCTGGACCGCACCTCACGTAAAACCCTGGAAGAAGCGCTCCAGCACAGCCAGAAGATGAAGGCGGTCGGTCAGCTGACCGGCGGGCTGGCGCACGACTTTAACAATCTGCTGGCGGTGATTATCGGCAGTCTGGCGCTGACTGAAGGCCAGCTGATGCCCGGCCCCCTCGCCACCCGCATTGAGCGGGCGCGGCAGGCGGCCGATCGCGCCGCCCAGCTGACGCAGCGCCTGCTGGCCTTCTCGCGCAAACAGGCGCTCTATCCGCGCGCAGTGTCGGTGGTGACGCTGGTGGATAACCTGCAGGGCTTGCTTCAGCACTCGCTGCTGCCGGGACAGCAGCTGATTATTGATGCCCAGCGCCCCGGCTGGCCCGCCTGGATCGATGCCAGCCAGCTGGAAAATGCGCTGATGAATCTGGTGGTGAATGCGCGCGATGCCATGCACCAGCAAAACGGCGAAATCCGGCTGCGCATCTGGAATCAGCGTCGACTGGAGGGGGGAGAAAAACGTGACCGCGTCACAATTGAGGTGATCGACCACGGCTGCGGCATGTCCGCCGACGTGCGCGAACAGGTTTTCGAGCCTTTCTTCACCACCAAAGCGACCGGCAGTGGCAGCGGGCTTGGACTGTCCATGGTTTACGGCTTTGTGCGGCAGTCAGGCGGACAGATAGAACTGGAAACTGCGCCGGGCCAGGGCACCACGGTGCGTCTCTTGTTGCCGCGCGCAGCGGAAGCCGCCGTCATCGCCCCGCCACCGCCTGTGCCCGGTGAGGCTGACCTTGCAGCAGATGTTGAAGCGGCCAGTAACCGGCTGGTGCTGGTGCTGGATGATGAACCGGCGGTGCGGCAGACACTGTGCGAGCATCTGCATCAGCTGGGTTATCTGACGCTGGAGTGCGGCGACGGTGAAGAGGCGCTGGCGCTGTTGCGCCAGACTCCGGATATCGACCTGCTGATCAGCGACCTGATGCTACCCGGCGAGATTAACGGCGCAGAGGTGATCCGGCAGGCCCATCAGAACTGGCCGCAGCTGGCGACATTGCTTATCAGCGGTCAGGATCTGCGCCACCAGCCGGTCACGCTGCCGCTGTGTGAACGGCTGGCGAAACCCTGGCAGCAGGCACAACTGGTGCAGGCGCTACAGCGCGCCTGGCAGCGCAGCGAACGGCTTAACCGCGCGCAGCAGGCTGCCACAACGGCACCGGTTTCCCACTGATGTATCGCTTACGCAGGCGGCTGGAGATCACATCCATGACCATCACCACCACCACCAGGATCAGCGTCAGAAACATCACCACATCCCAGTTCCACAGGCGCATGTTCTCGGCGTAGACCAGACCGACACCACCCGCGCCGACAAAGCCCAGCACCGCTGCCGAGCGGGTATTGGATTCAATCTGGTAAAGGCTCAGCGCCAGAAACTGCGGGAATGACTGGGTAAAGATGCCGAAGCGGTGTTTCTGCAGACTGTTGGCGCCCACGGCACTCAGTCCGCGACCTGGCGATCGCTCCACCGCTTCGTGCCCTTCGGCGTAGAGTTTGCCGAGCAGACCGACATCCTGCAGGATAATCGCCAGCACCCCGGCCAGCGGCCCCATGCCGACCGCACGCACGAATATCAGCCCCCAGATCGCCATGTCGATGCCGCGTAACACATCGAACACACGGCGCATCAGAAACGCCAGCGGTTTTGCCGCGCCATCGTGCATGACGTTGCGTGCCGCCAGAAACGAGAGCGGCAGCGCCAGCAGCGAGGCGGTCAGCGTCCCGGCGAACACAATGCCTAAAGTGATCCCGACCTGCGAAAAATAGTAGCCAAACGGCCAGTTCAT
The DNA here is from genome assembly GCF_014495885.1 of Pantoea sp. MT58. Lineage (NCBI taxonomy): Bacteria > Pseudomonadati > Pseudomonadota > Gammaproteobacteria > Enterobacterales > Erwiniaceae > Pantoea > Pantoea sp. MT58. Next base: position 1,653,793 of record NZ_CP061083.1, on the reverse strand, counting down.
GAAGTCATGCCAGACAAACATTCGCAGGAAATAGCGTCCAAGTTGCTGGCAGCCCATCAGCAGGCGCGACCATTCCAGGCCAAATACGGAAAAGAAAAAGAGATAGTAGAGCAGCACCACCAGCGCCATCAGTCCTATGCGGCGCAGATAGCGCGGCTGCGCGGCAAAGAGTTCACGATGCTGCTGCTTCATTAGCGTGACATCAGGTACGTGGCTCATCATGTCCGATCTCCTGTCACACGGCGACGAAGCTGGCCAGATAGCGTATCCAGCAGCAATACCACAATCAGAATCAGCAGCAGCGTGATACTGACCTGATCGTAGCGGTCCAGTTTGATATTGGTCATCAGCTCCTGGCCGATGCCGCCCGCGCCAACCAGCCCGAGGATGGTTGAAGAGCGGAAGTTAATTTCCAGTCGCATAAAGCTGTAAGAGAGAAAGACCGGTTTCACCTGGGGCCAGAAGGCGAAGCGCATCCGCTGCAGCTTGCTGGCGCCACAGGCGGCCAGGCCGCGCACCGGCTTGTCGGATGCCGACTCAATCGCCTCATAAAACAGCTTGGTCAGGCTGCCCACGGTGTGCAGCGCCAGCGCCAGAAAGCCGGGGATCGCCCCGATGCCAAAGGCCATCACAAACATCACCGCCCACGCCAGTTCCGGCATGGTGCGCAGAAAGGCGACAAAGGCACGAATGGTCATCCGCACGCTGACCGGCGTCTGGGTGTTGTCGGCGGCGAAAAAGGCCAGCACCGCGGCCACGGCCACCGCGACCAGCGTCGAAGCCAGCGCCAGCTGCAGCGTTTCCCAAATCAGTGGCAGCTGAATCGGCAGACGGTAGCCCCAGTAGGCCAGCGAACCTTCGGTTTTGCCATCGGCAAACAGCAGCGGCAGATGCAGCACCGGGAGGATTTCATGCAGATAGTCAAAAAAGTGCGGCAGCGACTGCCAGACGGTGAGCAGATTAAATTCTGCCACCCTGCCCGCCGCCAGATAGAGTGCCACCAGCAGCAGTGACCAGAGCAGCGTGTCACGTTTCTGCTGGCGTCGGATGCGTTGGTAGTAGTGTTCGAATTCGGTCAAAGGAGGATCTCCGGCGCTAAAGCAGCGGGACGCAGGCGGGGTTGCCGCGTCCCGCTCTCCCCGCCTCGACGGGGAAAGTCAGGGCACCGTCGGCCTTAGCCGCGGCTGCCTTTCATCAGGTCACGTTTCATATCGATGATGTTTTTATAGTCAGCGACCGTCGCCTCACCGATATGCTGTTCACCACCCACGGCTTTTACGAAGCAGGCGTGATCGTCCTTATCCAGTTTTTTAATCGCCGACACCACTTTCGCTTTGAAGTCAGCGGGCAGCTTGTTGCTGACCAGCACCGGGCCGTTAGGGATCAGCGGCGACTGCCAGATGATGCGGATCTGCTTCATCAGGTCCGGATGGTCCATGCGGATCAATCGGCCAAAGGCGCCAGAGGTGTAACCGCTGTTGTAGTCACCGACCAGGGACGTCCAGGTGACTGCGCCATCAAACTGGTTATTCAGCACGCCCAGGATGTCCTGCTCATGACCGCCAGAGAAAGTGACGCTGGAGAAGAAGTTGTTATATTTGTCATCCACCGTGCCGCCGAACATCTTCTTAAACGCCTGGTTTGGCATCAGGAAGCCGGACGTCGAATCGGGATCGGCCATACCGAATGATTTGCCTTTCAGGTCTTCCAGCTTTTTATACGGGCTGTCCGCTTTAACGATGACGACAGAGTGGTAGCCACGTGACTGATCTTTGTCATCGACGACAATACCCACCACATCCACCGCTTTCGGGTCCTGAATGTAGACCGACGCAAACGAAGCCGGTGACATGCTCAGCACCATATCGATCTTGCCGCCCAGCAGGCCCTGAATCACGCCGGAATAGTCAGAGGCGTTGCGCATCTGGGTATCCACACCCAGCTCTTTATCCAAGAAGGTTTTTACACACTGATTATCGCCAATCTGCTGGGTGGCGTTCTGCCCGCCCATAATCCCCAGATTAAGCTGTTTCGGCGCATCCGCTGCGCTGACACCAAACGCCATGACACTGGTCAGAAGTGCTAAAGAAGTCAGTTTCATTCGGAATTATTCTCTTGCTGTGGACGTTAATGGATTTGGTTAAGTTCATCGCCGTACAGCTGGTGCAACAGGCTGTCGGTGAGTCGGGAAGGATGGCCATCAAACAGCACGACACCGCGCTGAATGCCAATAACCCGGGTGCAGTAGCTTTTGACCAGCTCAATCGAGTGCAGGTTGACCATCACGCTGATGCCCTGCTCGCTGACCTGGCGCAGCACATCCATAATGCGTTTGGTATTTTTAGGGTCGAGTGAGGCCACCGGCTCATCAGCCAGCAGGATTTTGGGGTTCTGCATCAGGGCGCGGCAGATCGCCACGCGCTGCATCTGTCCGCCTGAGAGATTTTCGGCCCGCTGCAGCGCCTGCGGCAGCATGTTCATCCACTGCAGCAGTTCGATGGCGTGCGCGCGGTCCTGGTCAGAAAAGATTTTGAAGAAGGATTTCAGCGTGCTGGTCTGGCTCAGGCGGCCCAGCAGCACGTTGGTCAGCACGTCGAGGCGCGGCACCAGACAGAAATCCTGAAAGATCATGCCGCACTGACTGCGCCATTCGCGCAGCTGGCGGCTGTTAAGCGTGACCACGTTACGATCTGCTTCGCCCTGATGCAGACTGATAATCGCACCGGACGTCGCGTTAATTGTGCCGTTGAGCATGTGCAGCAGTGTCGATTTACCCGCACCAGAGCGGCCAATCACCGCCACCAGCTCACCGGCGTGCAGGTCGAAACTGACCTGATCCAGCACCTGCGTGTCGCCATAGGCTTTACTCAGTTTCTGCACCGACAACACTTTTTGTCCGCTGAGGCTGGCCGGTGGCAGATCGTTGTCGACCACCGTTTTCAGAAGTGCCTGTGCCATGGTGTTCTCCGTCATCGCTGATTGCGTTCTGCCGGTTATTAAGGCGTGACGCGATGAACACGAGATGACAGCCAGATGATCAAACCGTGACAGGCCAGTGCGCGCCGCACAGCAAAGTCTGGCCGTCGCGGGCTGGCAGCACGCCTTCTGGCAACGGGTTTTCGGCTAACCAGTTATCCATCTCATGACTGAGGTGAGTGAGCCAGGTCTGACGCGGCTTGAGCCTCTCTGCTATCGCCAGCGCCTGGGTCAGATCATTGTGATTTCGAGGCTCTGCACGGGGTGGATCGTTGCAGTCAATCACCAGTTGATCCAGCGGCTGGCCGCGCAGGAAGTCGGCGGTGTCGGGCGGCAGTCCGCAGGTATCACACAGCCAGGCGAGCCGGGTGTCATGCCAGTCAAACAGATAACCGTGCGTCAGCTTTGAATGCTGCAGCGGCAGCGGCGTAACCTGCAGCTCGCCAAAGGCATGCGCCACAAAAGGGGTTAAAGCGGGACGGAAATCCAGCAGGCCAGGGTGTTTGTAGAGATCGTCACAGCCACGCGGATCGGGCGGTCCCCAGACCGGAATCGGCGCGCCCACGCCCCAGCGCAGCGCAAACAGGCCCTGAACATGATCCATGTGATAATGCGTCAACAGAATGCGGGTCAGCGAGCCAGGCGGAAAGCGTGATGCCAGCAGCGGCAGACCGGCATCCAGCAGGATGCGTTCGTGGCCAGACTCAATCAGCGCACTGCAGGGCGCCCGTGCATGAGTGCTGTTACGCTGCGCCCGCTGACAGGCGTGACAGTCGCAGCCCGGCAGCGGCGCGGCAGTCACACCGCCAGTGCCAAGAAAAGTGAGTTTCATGGATGCGCTCCTGGTCGCGTATATCGCTGCCGGGCGCTTACTGCCCGTGCCGGAAAAGTCGATCTCATTGATGCGCCTCCAGTATCTGGCGAAGCTGGCAGACGGTTTCCGCCAGCGCGCCGTCGTTGCTGAGTATCAGACAGCCATCGGGCTGCGGCTGGGCGGCACGCGCCAGCCGCCGGGCAATCTCCGCCTCATCTTCCCGTCCACGCTGACGCAGCCGCGCCGCCAGCACAGCGGGCGACACCTGCAGGCAGACCGGCAGCAGCTGTGAGCCAAAGCGGGCCTGCGCCTGAGCCAGATGCAGCCGCGACCCGTTCACCACCACATTCTGTCCACGCAGCAGCCACTGTTCTGTCTCACAGCCAATGCCGTAGCGGAAACCGTGCGCTTCCCAGCTCACGGCAAACAGACCGAGCGCGGCGCGGCGGGCAAACTCCGCCTCGGTGAGTGCCACATGGTTTTCACCGCCCGCATCGGCGGCGCGGGTGATGTAGCGATGGGCGATCAACAGTTTTGGCGGCGGTGCCTCCCGCAGCGCATCCAGCAGGCTATCCTTGCCGGAGCCGGAGGGACCGGTGAGCCAGATCAGCCGCGCCATCAGTACACCTGCCGGCCTTTGCTCCAGACGTGCCGCACGTGCGGGTAGCCGTGTGCAGTGTGCGCCAGCACCAGGTCGGCGCGGCAACCTTCCGCGATGACACCGCGGTCCTCCAATCCTAATGCGCGGGCCGGATTACAGGTCACCAGCGCGATGGCCTGCGCCATGCCCAGGCTGTTGCGCTCGTCATCCGCCAGCCGGAACGCGGCATCCAGCAGGCTGGCCGGGTAGTAATCGGACGACAGAATGTTCAGCAGGCCGTGTGACGCCAGTTCCCAGGCGGCGACGTTGCCGGAGTGCGAGCCGCCGCGCACGATGTTGGGCGCACCCATCAGCACCTGCATGTTGCGATAGCGTGAGGCACGTGCCGCTTCCAGCGTGGTCGGAAACTCCGCAATGCGGCTGCCTGCCGCATGGGACTCTTCCACATGCGCGGCGGTGGCGTCATCATGGCTGGCAATGGCGATGCCATGTTCCCGGCACAGTCCCGCAATCGCCTGACGATTGGGCTGTGACCACGCTGCCGCAAGGGTGAGCTGGTCATGCTCGAACTGATCCATCTCGGCGTCATTAAGCTGATATTTGCCCTGATAATATTCGCGATATTTGGTCAGCGACGCGTACTGACGCTGGCCCGGCGAATGGTCCATCAGCGATACCAGCGCCAGCTCAGGCGTGCCCATCAGCGCTTCAAACAGCGGCGCAGTGGTAGGATGCGGCAGTTCACAGCGCAGATGCAGCAGATGCTCAGCCCGGTTCAGTCCCTTGCGGTTGCTGTCGCGGATGGCGTCGATCATCTTGCTGAGGTTATCCAGCCGGTGCCCGCCGTCGCGCACATCGCCCACGCCGATCGCGTCCAGCACCGTGGTAATACCGCTGGAAACCATCAGCGCATCGTGGCTGCTCATCGCCGAGTGTGCGGGCCAGTCCACTTTCGGGCGCGGGGTGAAAAACTTGTCGAGGTTATCGGTGTGCAGTTCCACCAGACCTGGCAGCAGCCAGGCACCTTCACCATCCAGCGCACCGGGCTGCTGGCTGGTGGTTTCGCTGAAGCTGCTAATGCGCTCATCGCGGAACTCCAGTGACCCGCTGACCACTTCGTTTTCCAGCACCAGTCTGACGTTATTGATGATCATGCCTGCACTCCTGTGTCGATCGGGTGCATCAGGTGCAGCCGGTCGGCGACCCGCTCGCGCACCGCCCGATCGTGAAAAATACCGACGATGGCGGCACCACGTGCGCGCGCCTGTTCAATTAAGCTCACCACCGCCTCACTGTTGACGTTGTCGAGCGAGGCAGTGGGTTCATCCAGCAGCAGCACCGGATAATCGGCGATAAAGCCGCGTGCGATATTCACGCGCTGCTGCTCACCGCCAGAAAAGGTAGACGGGGCGAGCGACCAGAGACGCTGCGGCACATTCAGCCGGCTGAGCAGTTCGGCGGCCCGCGCTTCGCAGAATTCTCGATCAACGCCGCGCTCCAGCAGCGGCTGCATCACAATCTCCAGCGTCGGCACGCGTGGGATCACCCGCAGAAACTGGCTGACCCAGCCCAGCGTGTCGCGCCGCAGGGCGATAATCTGGCGCGCTGATGCCTGCGCCATGTCGATCCATTCACCCTGATGTGCAACCCGGATATGACCGCTGTCGGGCTGATAGTTGCCGTAAAGCGCGCGCAGCAGCGTGGATTTGCCACTGCCGGAATGACCGTGCAGTACCACGCATTCGCCCTCGCCCACCGTCAGGCTGGCGTTGTGCAGCACCGGCAGCGCCGCGCCGTTCTGGTTGTGCAGCACAAAGGTTTTACACAGATTTTCTACCCGCAGGCGCGGAGTGAGCGTTGTCATTTAATTGAGCACCGAAGAGACCAGCAGTTGAGTGTAAGGATGATGAGGATCGTCCAGAACACGGTCAGTCAGACCGCTCTCCACCACCCGTCCCTGTTTCATCACCAGCAGGCGATGCGCCAGCAGTCGCGCCACCCCGAGATCGTGGGTGACAATCACCACCGCCAGATTCAGCTCGCGCACCAGGGTGCGCAGCAGATCCAGTAGTCGCGCCTGCACCGAGACATCCAGCCCGCCGGTCGGCTCATCCATAAACATCAGCTGAGGCTGCGTCACCAGGTTGCGGGCAATCTGCAGACGCTGCTGCATCCCGCCGGAAAAAGTGGTCGGCAGATCGTCGATGCGACTGGCATCAATCTCCACCGCCTGCAGCCAGCGGCTCGCCTCGGCGCGGATGTCGCCATAGTTCCGCTGGCCGGTCGCCATCAGCCGTTCGCCAATGTTACCGCCCGCGCTGACCTGCGCACGCAGCCCGTCCATCGGATGCTGATGCACCACGCCCCACTCGGTGCGCAGCAGGCGACGGCGGTCGCTTTCACTCATCTCATAGAGGTCGCGGTTCTGATAGTGAATGCTGCCCTGCTGCGGCGTCAGACGGGCCGACAGGCTCTGCAGCAGCGTGGTTTTACCGGAGCCGGACTCGCCGACAATCCCCAGTACTTCGCCAGGCCAGAGATCAAAACTGACCTGCTCAAACCCTTTGCCCGGCGCATAAAGATGGGTGAGCTGGTTCACCGCAAGCAGCGGCTGTTCACTGTGCATGTTGCTGTTCCTGCTGCTGATGGCAAAAGTCGGTGTCGGAGCAGACAAACATCCGCGTTCCCTGATCGTCCATCACCACCTCATCGAGGTAGCTGTGGCGCGATCCGCACAGCGCGCAGGGTTCATCCCACTGCTGAACGGTGAAGGGGTGATCGTCGAAGTCCAGGCTCTCCACGCGGGTATAAGGCGGCAAGGCGTAGATGCGCTTTTCACGCCCGGCCCCAAACAGCTGCAGCGCAGGCATCATGTGCATCTTCGGGTTGTCGAATTTGGGAATGGGCGACGGATCCATCACGTAGCGATCGTTAACCCGGACCGGATAGGCGTAGGTCGTGGCGATATGGCCGTAGCGGGCGATATCTTCATACAGCTTCACCTGCATGATGCCGTACTCCTCCAGCGCATGCATGGTGCGGGTCTCGGTTTCGCGCGGTTCGATAAAACGCAGCGGCTCAGGAATCGGCACCTGGAATATCAGGATCTGGTCTTCCTCCAGCGGCGTTTCCGGGATGCGGTGCCGGGTCTGGATCAGGGTGGCATCGGCGGTGCGTTCGGTGGTTGCGGCCCCGCTGACCCGCTTAAAGAACTGACGTATTGACACCGCATTGGTGGTGTCATCAGCGCCCTGATCGATCACCTTCAGCACATCCTGATCGCCAATCACGCTGGCGGTAATCTGGATGCCGCCTGTACCCCAGCCGTAAGGCATTGGCATCTCGCGTCCGGCGAACGGCACCTGATAGCCGGGGATCGCCACCGCTTTCAGGATGGCGCGACGGATGGTGCGTTTGGTCTGCTCATCGAGATAGCCATTGTTATAGCCGGTGAGTTCAGCCATGGTTGCGCTCCTGATAATCGTGCTGCAGCTGTTTCAGCAGTTCCAGCTCAGCCTGGAAATCGACGTAGTGCGGCAGCTTGAGATGCGAGACAAAGCCCGCGGCTTCGACGTTGTCGGCGTGCGACAGCACAAACTCTTCGTCCTGCGCCGGGCTGGTCACGCGCTCATTCTGCTCGCGGCTTTGCAGCGCCCGATCCACCAGCGCCATCGCCATCGCCTTGCGTTCGGCACGGCCAAACACCAGCCCGTAGCCCCGGGTAAACTGCGGTGCGGCATCGTCACGGTGAGCAACGCCGTTGACCATTTCACATTCGGTCAGCAACACTTCCCCAATCTCCAGCTCAAAGCCCAGCTCTTCGGGACAGATGCTGACGCTGAGATAGCCGGTGCGGATCTCGCCGGCAAAGGGATGGGTGCGGCCATAGCCGCGCTGGGTCGAATAGCCCAGCGCCAGCAGAAAACCTTCATCGCCGCGCACCAGCTGTTGCAGCCGTGCAGCGCGCGAAGCAGGAAAGCGCATTGGCTCGCGGGTGATATCAACCGGCTCGCTGCCGTCATCACTCTCGGCGGTGGCCAGTCCTTCTTCAGTCATCATGCTGAACATGTGCGGACACTGATCCGGCACCGAACGGTCGTCACGCGGCGCGGCAGGCGTTTCACCGTTTGCCAGCAGGGTGAAGTCGAGCAGACGGTGGCTGTAGTCATAGGTTGGCCCCAGCACCTGGCCGCCCGGCAGATCTTTATAGACCGCCGAGATGCGGCGTTCGATGCGCATCGAACCGGTCGCCAGCGGCGTGCTCTCTGCCAGACGTGGCAGCGTGGTGCGATAGGCACGCAGCAGAAAAATCGCCTCGACCAGATCGCCACTGGCCTGCTTAATCGCCAGCGCCGCCAGTTCAGGATCGTATATTCCGCCTTCGGTCATTACCCGATCCACCGCCAGCCCCAGCTGCTGCGCCACCTGATCGCAGCCGAGTTCCGCTACTGCCCGATCGCCCCGTCGCAGATCGGCCTGTAACTGATGGGCATTAGAGATGGCTTTTTCGCCCCCTTTCACCGCGACATACATCAGCACACCTCCACAACGGTGGTGCGCGGCACGGCCATGATCGCTTCGCCACAGGTGAAGATCAGATCCACGCCCTGCGGGAACGGATGCGGACGGGTGCGCAGATATTCCAGCACGCTTTCCGGCAGCTGTGGTGCAATAGCACGGGTTTCCCGCAGGCCAGGGCCGGAGAGGCGCAGCGTTAATCCGCCATTCAGCGACGGCACTTCGATAATCAGCGTGGTGCTTTTCTCCGGCGACATATTGTCACCCGCCGCGAACTGCGTCGGATCGGGCTGTGCTGTTGCATGGCTCAGGGCGAACGGTGCGTCCTGCTGCGTAGTGATGGGTGCACCGGTATGGAAGCGCAGATTGTTACGCAGCTGTTCATTGTCAATTTGCGCATCCAGCCAGACCGGACTTTCCTGATCGACCAGCGTCAGCAGCAATGCTGTGGCCGCCGGTGACAGTGCGCCCCAGCCCTGCTGCAGCGGCAGCGAGACCATCACGCCCGGCTCGCTCATCGCTTTCAAAATACGGCGAAACGCACGCTGCGCATCCGCGACCGGATGGTTAAAACTTGCCAGTAAAGTCATCAGTTATCTCCGCGAACCAGCGTAAAGAAATCTACTTTGCTGCTGGCGATTTCACGGGCGCGCAGCTGTCGCTGCTCCTCGCGCCACGCCGCCAGCGGGGTAATAATCTTCTCTTCCAGCAACTGCCGGGTTTCCGGCTGCTGCAACAGCGCATCCAGCAGGGCGCAGCGTTCGGCATGGGCTTTGTCGCGCCCCAGCAGATAGCTGTAACCCAGGGTACCGTCGCTCAGTTGCACCACCGCACGTGTCACCGTGGCATCGCCCATGACAAAGCGTTTGCCGGTAGCGCCCATCCGCGCCTGGAGTCGCGTCAGCCCAATCTCTGCCGGACGGACCAGGGTGAATTCGGGCTGGAGGCTAAGCGCCTGCCAGTGCGCTTCAAGCAAGGCGGCGCTGCTGTGCGCCAGTACCGACAGCCAGCGCTGGCGATCTGTTTGCTGTTCCATTAGTGCTCCAGAGTCAGTTCGATCATGTCGCCGCGCGTCAGGCTGACGGAGTATTCCGCCACCGCGCCATCACTGGTTTTGTTGAGCGTCCGCACGCAGAGCAGCGGCGCATGCAGGGCGATGTCGAGCTGCCGGCACTCTTTGGCCTGCGCCCGGCGGGTGCTGATACGCGTCTGAGTGCGCACCAGCTGTTTGCCGGTGTGTTCCACTAAGAAGTCGTGCAGCGAGCCGCTGTTAAATTGCTGAAGCTGCGGCCACCAGCTGAGGTCGGCGAGGAAATGATTAATCAGGCAGAGCGGCACGCCATTGGCGCGGCGCAGGGTGCGCAGATGAATGACGTTGTCGCCCTCTTTCACGCCCAGCGCATTGGCGACGTCGTTGCTGGCCGGACGCAGTACCGCCAGCAGCCGTTCGCTGGTCGGGTGACTCCCCTGCTCCATCAGGTTCTGACTGAAGCGCGCCTGGGCATGCAGCGGATAGTCATAAGGACGCATCAATACCAGGATGCCAACACCGTGACGGCGCTGCAGCAGCCCTTTGTGCACCAGCTCATCGACAGCCCGGCGCAGCGTGTGGCGGTTGACCTCGTAGTGATCGGCCAGCTGCTGCTCGGAAGGAAGATAGTCGCCGCAGCGGTAGCGCTCTTTCAGCGCCTGCTCCAGTTGTGCGGCAACAGCCTGATAGACAGTGGTCGGATGTCTGGATAACTCCATCACGATGAAATCCTCACGGGTTACAGAGTGGGAACGCAGTGATAAGACGCTGCGGGATGGTGTTAGCCTGAAGGGATCAGATGACAGAACGGTGACGGGGGAGTGAAGGAGTGGTGAATGTAGGGGCGTCTACCCTATTAGCGGGACGGTTTCACGCCGGATGCCGTGATTCAAACCAGGGCGTAATGAGCATATGCGGGATTGCCAGTGCGGCCAGTACAGCAAACAATGGCTGAATTCCCGCGTTGTCCACAGGATGCATCACCACAATGGTTCCCGCAGCCAGCAGAAGAGCCGCCGTCAGTACCGGCCAGGTGGCTTGCAGGTAGCGGAGATAGCTGGTGCACTTCAGCTGATCGCGCCGCTGTCGGGTTTGCGGCAGCGCATGTAAAATTAAGAATCCCATTGAAAAACCGACGAAAGGTGGAAGCAGTAACAACGCCAGTGTACCCGTCAGAAGACGCCTGTCCTGACGAACGAAACCCGCAAAAATAAGCCCTGACGCACAGAGTCCCCCTGTAATGGCAATGCCCACAGCAAGAGCGTCCGGCATTGAAAATCCTGGTGCCGCCTCATGCAGAATTGCGCTAAATGCCTGCAGATGCAGTGTCGCTGGGGCCGCTATCATACTTATCCCCCGCGCCAGACGTTCGGGGCTGCGTCCATCAGGGGCGTCTTCAAGCGCAAAATGCAGGGCAGATGCCAGAAGAAAAACGGGCAACGCCAGCGCCGGAGCACCGTGCCACCAGAACAGACAGATCAAGATGACCAGTCCATAGGCGGCAAGAAACGGGAACTGACGCTCGCGTTTAACGACGTCAAGATCGCTGGCACCGTGTGCCATGCCGATAACGCCAATGGCCAGGGTCGCAAACAGCACTTGCCCCGCAGGGGGGCTGAAAGAGGCAGCGAGCGCTGCCCCCCAGAGTCCTGCCCAGCCGAACCGCACCTGGGCTGTCATCTCCTCACAGCACCAACAGGCGTAGTATGAGAGAGCGCTTTTTTCATATTAGCCGCAGCGTAGAAGGCGTAGAAAACTTTAGCGATAATATCCAGAATCAGGAATGCCTGAACAGATGTCGCATCAGTGATGACACTGAGACCTTCCGGACCGACCAGAAAAACGATCGGATAGATAAACCACACGAGGGTCAGCAAGGCTACATTCTTGTTGTAGGCACCTGCCAGCGCGTTGCCTCGCGTCGCGGCCAGTGCGCGCAGTGGCCCCCAGAGCAGATAAACAACGCCCAGAAATGCCGCACACGACCATGAATACCACACCCATTTCGCGACAGGATTTTCCGCCAGGGAAGAGACCAGGCCGGTGATAATCATCATCACATCCAGCACAATGATGGCAGTCAGAAAGCCGCCCATTTCTCCTGGTTTACCCTGTTCATGGAAAGCCAGCATGACCAACCCGGCCAGTAAGAGAGGCGTGGTGATGGACCAGTCAGCGTAACGCGCCAGGTACACTATCGTGCCACTGTCCAGCGTGAGATTGCCAAACCCAAACGCCATGGCCAGATAGGCTGTGGCGGCAATAAACGGCACTGACGCGTGCACGAGTGTATGGTGACCAAAGGGATATTTCTTATCACCGGTCACGTAAATAATCAGTGACGCAATGGCCATGACCGAAAACCCAATCATAAATGCGGTTTGATCCATTTTACTCTCTCCTGTGCTAAAACGCCGGTATGGTGCCAGCCCTGCCGCTATGAATTAGCGTTAATAAAAGACGGTTATATTCGTTCAACGAATATGCTGTCAGTATATGGCGATATAGATAATTTGCCCGGCGAGCGAAATTTACACTGTTAATTTTAAGCAATCTGATTAAATTAACGTCTTTTACTGGCCTTCTGAGCGTCACATAAAAAAACCAATGTAAAGTTATGTTTCTCAGCGTTTCGCTTTCCTACCAAACCTTCCATATAGCCAGGATTCTTACACGCATAACTCTTTGATTTAATTGAAATATAATATTCTGAAAATCAGAACTCTTTGCCCCTGCATAAACTGACAAAAATGCAAAAATTTTATTTTTGAGTGGTAAATCTGAAACCAGCCGTTATGAAAACGGCGTCGTGTGACGCTTCACATTGGCGAAACGGCATTAATAAAATCGTTTCTGATTCTCTATGATTGATAATAAAGGGATGAACAGAGAATGAAAATTTTGCGTATTATTTATTCAGGCTCTAATAAGCAGCACATCAGGAAACGGAAGTTTTTCACAGTCAGAATCTATCCCTAATCATGATTACATTCTGTCTGTGAAAAGGACAACGGGCATTAGGGTGTACACTGGAACGACCTAAAGCCGCACGTAAAGGAGAGAATATGTACGGACCGGATCCGGCCAATCCCCATCCAATGGAAGGCTTCCCACAGGTTTGTTTTATTAAAAACAGGGTGAAAAACCCCAACATCATTATCGGTGATTTTACGTATTATGATGACCCTGAAGGCGCAGAAAACTTCGAGCGCAATGTCCTTTATCACTTCCCGTTTATTGGCGACAAACTCATTATTGGAAAATTTTGCGCTATAGCGAAAGGCGTTCAGTTCATTATGAATGGGGCTAACCACAGCATGGCAGGGTTCTCCACTTATCCGTTCTACATCTTCGGAAACGGATGGGAAGCAAGCCAGCCTCACGCCAGTGACCTGCCTGATAAAGGCGATACAGTGATTGGCAATGACGTATGGATTGGTTATCAGGCGCTGATTATGCCAGGCATTAAAATCGGTAACGGCGCGATCATTTCGTCACGTTCTGTCGTCACGTCGGATGTCCCGGCATATTCGATTATGGGGGGTAATCCAGCCAGGGTTATCAGGCAGCGTTTTAACGATGAGACCATATCGATACTCGAGAAGCTGGCCTTGTGGGACTGGCCTGTGGAAAAGATTACCCAAAACCTCCCGGCAATCCGCTCTGCTAATGTTGAAGCCTTGCCAGATAAATAGCTGTGCAGAATTACCCACGTTCGCTGCGGGCAAAGGGTGATGCGCATTCGTAATGTGTATGGATAATTGCGCGCAGCATGCTCTGCAAACATGTCAGCATTTAACGCTGGAGCGCGGATTTAAACAGGAGTCGTTATGCTGTACATATTCAGTGGCCTTCCCGGTTGTGGAAAAAGCACGGTCGCTAAAATGTTATCTGAAAAATTAAAAGCGGTGTATTTACGCGTCGATACGATCGAACAGGTACTGCGTAATGAATCAGCAGCGTTCAGAGAGATGGGCCCTGAAGGCTATTTCATCCTCTATGCGCTTGCGCGGGAGAATCTCAGACTGGGACTACCTGTTGTCACTGACTCAGTAAATGATCTTAATCTGGTGCGAGATAGTTTTCGTGATATCGCACTATCATCAGGTGTTCCCTTTCTGGAAATCGAAATCCTTTGTTCGGATCCGGAACAGCATCGGGCTCGTGTAGAGAACAGAATCTCAGAAATTCCTGGCTTAAAAGTGCCTGAATGGCAGGCCGTCATGGATCGTGATTATGAACCCTGGAGAAGGGATCATCTGCAGCTGGATACCGCAAAATTATCGCCTGCTGCGTGCGTCGATAAAATTCTCAAAGCGAGCCTTCCGTTTTGAGCGCATTTAGCCCGCATCCTTGACGGCAATAAATTTTTTTTGACCCTCAGGCTGCACCCTGCCCTACACGGGATTGAAACCGGTAAAACAGGGCCAGCCACGCTATCTTCTCAGCCTGTGCGTTAATAAACGCTGGCTGAAGCCGGATTGGCTCAGAGCTTAAATGAGCTGACCTCTGTCAGCAGCCTGCCCGCCTGCTGACTCAGTGAGCCCGCAGCGGCAGACATCTGCTCTACCATTGCGGCATTCTGCTGCAGATTGCTTTCCATCTGCGTGACCGCAATGTTCACCTGGTCGATCCCATAACTCTGCTCTTTAGAGGAAGTATTGACCTGATTAATCAATTGCGTCGTTTCATCAACAACACTCAGAGCTTCATTCATTCGCGACGTCACATTCGCTGCGTATACCACGCCTTTATCCACATTCTGGATTGCTTCTTCAATCAGACCCCGGATATCCTGGGCTGCTACAGAAGAACGCTGTGACAATGAGCGGACCTCGCCGGCGACCACGGCAAACCCCTTGCCCTGCTCCCCGGCACGGGCGGCTTCCACTGCAGCGTTAAGCGCCAGAATGTTGGTCTGAAACGCAATGCCATCAATAATGGAGATAATTTCTGAAACCTTATTTGAAGAGACAGAGATATCGTTGATGGCACTTGTTAAATCATTCAGCTCACGGTTGCTATGGTTGACGATGGATTGCACTTTACCGATGAAGTTATTCGCCTCTGTCGCGTTATCCATATTGTGTTTCACGGTGGCCGACAGCTCGTTCATACTGGCTGCGGTTTGCTCAAGTGAAGAAGCCTGAGACTCTGAGCGTGATGACAGATCATCATTGCTGTGAGCGATTTCCTCTGACGCCGTATCCACCTCTTTGCTGGCATCCCGGACGCCTGACAGAACCTCCCGAAACTTAGTCACAAGGGCATTAAAACTGCCAGCCGTTGCGCCCAGTTCATCTTTTTTATTGAGATTTACCCGAAGAGTCAGGTCCAGGGTTTCCTCGATGGTTTTCATGGTGCTCTGTAAATTCTGCAGGCCTTTTCTGATATAGCTCAGGACAGAGTACGAAGAAAGGGCTGTCATTAACACCGCAGCTGCAATAATGCTGCTCAGAAGCCATAACGTATGCAGATACTCGGCATGATTTTCCGCTGCAAATTTGTTGGCAACCTGATAGTTATAAGCCAGGATGTCCTTCAGATTCTGGCTTACCACAACCGATGCCGCCGCTGTCTCTCCCTGATCGGAAACCATAGCCCTGGCCGCATCAATGCCGCCGGTCTGATAAACGCCCACCATCTTATTCACTTTCTCGAGATAGACGCCGAAATCCTGAATAGTCTGGCTTATCAACTGGCCGTCGTTATCGTCTGTAATCAGGTGAGATTTATAATAATCCATTGCCTCGCGCGTTTTGGTCAGATATTCCTTTGCGGTGACCATATGCTTTTCAAATATCGCTTTATCGGTAACCAGAAGACCCATCAGTATCTGCCGTCTTGCTTCTTCACGAAGCTGAGAGATTTCACTGATTTTGTTAATGCTGGGCAGAGAGTTGGTCGCCACATACTCGAACCGATCCTGTGCGCCGCCCAGAGAGCGGATACTGATAATGCCCAAAAAAAGCAGCGCCAGAAGTGTAAAGGTAAAGACCAGCGTAAGTTTCTTTAAAATTGTCATGAGAGGTTACCCGAGGGAGATGTCAAGATACCTTTCTTTTATCGGCTATCCTAAAACACACTTTATGGTCAGACGGTGAAACTAAGCAGTTATTGTTATGTTTTTTGAGAGATATCGAAGTTTGCACTCATTACGATAATTGACCTTTTCCGGATAATCCGGCGACGCGGCACGACCGGCGACGCCCGTACATGACGCGACACCATGAGAGGAAAAAGCGAGAAACGCTGGCATATCACTGCCGGACACCATAGAGTGGAAAAAAGCTAAAAATCACGTGCAGGTTATAACCTGTCCCTTAAGCGGCTGTTTGAATTAATAAAATTACTGTGAAAAATGGGCCGCATCAGCCTCGGACCCGCTGAATACATCAAAATACTTACTGATATCTGTCAGCGATTTCACAGGCTTGCTTATCCGGACTGATACAGCTTACAGCCGGTAATGCGTTCAGCCACCGGGTCAGCCGTACCCTTTCCCTATGCTCGTCTGAACGAGCCTCGTTGCCAGGAAGATTGAGGATCACAGGAATAAATCTGAATGTTTGTTGCTACAGTAAATCGGGTGCGCCCGATCATTAATGCAGTGCGGAGGTTAACCACGTCCTCTTCAGATCAACCTCTCATCGCACGCAAAATTCTGTCGCCAGGGATTGTAGCAACCCGTTCACTCTCATTTTGTGGCGAACGGGTAAGTGAGCAGGCTGACTGCGCCTGCTATTTCGTTTTGCAGGATGCAGTCAGGTTCTTCATCTAACAACAGACATAGTTGGGCAATGACTTTTGCACGGGTGACTGGCTCGCCATCATAAAAAAGAGCCTCCACCGCCTTACCAATGTGAACATGCAGTGCATTAACGGCGTTATCGTCACACATTTACCACCTCCGATGACATAAACCCGAAAGGAGACCACCGGATGCCAGAAACGACGTCGGGCGGCCCCTCAGAATGCAGGACAACGATGATCAGAAGGTTTCCCAGTTTGCTTTCGACGCCATCAGGGATACTGAGGGTTGTACGTTGCGCCTGGTGGTCTGCGCCCTAGGTGTAAACGCCCCAGAAGACGGCACACGGAAAACGGAAACGGTTTTTTCAAGCTCAAGCGCCTGCTCTTCGAGACTGCTGGCCGCAGCAGAAGACTCCTCAACCAGCGCAGCGTTTTGCTGGGTTGTACTATCCATTTCCGTCATGGCCTGTGCAATCTGGGTAATGCCGCGATTCTGTTCGTCTGATGCAGCGGCAATTTCACCCATGATGTCCCTTACCTGCGTCACGGACCTGACGATACCCTCCATTGTCACGCCGGCGCGGTTTACCAGCTCAGTACCGTTACTCACTCTGTCCAGTGATTCCCGAATCAGCACTTCTATCTCTTTTGCGGCCAGTGAACTGCGCTGTGCAAGATTGCGCACTTCGCCTGCCACAACGGCAAAGCCCCGGCCCTGCTCACCTGCGCGCGCGGCCTCTACTGCCGCATTCAACGCCAGAATATTCGTCTGGAAAGCGATACCGTTAATAACGGTGATGATTTCGCCGATTTTGCCTGAGCTCTGACTTATTCCGCCCATTGTGGTTATCACCTCACTGATGATTTCCCCGCCGCAGCTGGCATTATGCGACGCATCCGTGGCCAGCTGACTGGCGTGATGGGCGTTCTCCGCATTCAACTTAACGGTGGAGGTTAATTCCTCCATGCTGGCAGCCGTCTCAACCACGGCAGCCGACTGCTGTTCTGTGCGCGATGAGAGGTCGGTATTTCCTGCTGCAATCTCAGACGAGGCGCGGGCGACGTTATTCACCCCATCCCGGACCCGGGAGATGATGTTACGCAGGCTCTGGTTCATGGCACCCATGGCAGTCATCAGTTCGCCAAGCTCATCAGTACGGGAACTGGTTATTTCGGCGGTCAGGTCACCTTCAGCGATACGCTGTGCCGAAGAAAGCGTCTCTCTCAGCGGAACGGTGATGCTGCGGGTCATTCTCCAGGCAATCAGGAGACTGAGAGTGATACAGACAAGGGTGGCAAAACCAATCTGCCACAGTGCGGTATGCATGTATTTCTGAGCCTGTTCAGACTGAAAGAACGCGAGGTCAGTGATTGACTGATTCAGTTTTCCCGCAGCTGCGGTCATTTCATCTGAGGCGCGTTTTTCGACCTGCACTGACTGGAGATAATTATTTAACAGCGTGGTGCCTGAGGTGGTTTTTTGCGCCACATCGGCCAGAAGCGCACCGAGTGAGGTGTCAGCGAGACCACTAAGCTGACTGACGAGTGGTGAAAAACCATCTTTGATTTCGTTAAACTTATTCAGTGTGGAAGCATCTGGCCCATGCATGAACGCCTGAACATAAAATGCAGCCTGTTCAGTTTTGAGGCTGAGAGCCAGCAGGGGTGCAGTAAGGTCTGCCGGGACATAAGCCTGTCGGGCAGCCAGTTTTTCCGCCACTGACGTCAGTCCGAGAGCCTGAATATCATTCAGAGAAAGGGCTGCACTGTGGTTGCTTGCGAGAAAGTGCTGACGCTTTTCCTGATACTGAGCCAGAGCAGTATTGAGCGCAGAAAGCTTTTCACGACCGCCTGTTGACCAGGAATATTTCTCAAGATTTTTGTACAAAGCAGACAACTGATTCATCGCCTCACCGTTGAGTTCGATGAATTTAGTGTCGCGGGTGTACTGAAATAGCGTGCGGTTCAGCCTCGCTTTCGCCAGTGCATCAACCATTTGTACCGTGACGTCGCGCTTTTCCGAGTTATCCTGGATTTTTAAAAAACAGAGGGCAGCAAGGACTGATATAGCCAGTGACGCCAGTATAACCAGCAAAAAACCCAGAGTAAGTTTCCTGCCTATATTGAGTTTTGACACTTTTTTTATAATATTCATTTTAATAATCCTGGTGTTGAAAAGTACCTGAGACTGACATTTCCTCAGGGTTACGTTACATATCGGCATAGCGACGATATTTATTAGAGCCACTTTCATCACCCGCCTTTAAATAATGATATTTATTGATGCAGATCACCTCTCTTAATATTCGTATCTGGCCGTGTAAATTAAGACCCTGATAATTTACCGGGTTATCATTCAGACTCTAACCTGAAAGGCTCTGGTGAAAAAAAAGCGATAAACTATTCCGCAGGCTTCTGATTTTGTAATACAAATTAAAAGGCATGAGACGGAATAGCATGTTAAATGAATAAATAGAGAGAAATAGCCGTCAGATCTTAAGGTTTTATTAAGCTTTGTGTTTTTACCTGGAAAGGTATTACCGGAAGGACAGGGACAAAGGGCATTTCAGCCTTCTTGTTTTCCAGAATAAGAATACGAGGTCAACGCGTTACTTAATTTTGTAAGCAGCCGATTATGCAAATGAAAAATCATTAACAGGCCTGCTTTAACATTCAGTCCGGAACCTGCGGGAGGATCTTTTTTCCAGCACGTGCATCAGGGCTAGCGGCTGCCCATCAGCTTTTCAACTTCTTCGGGTTTGTCATGCACACCAAAGCGGTCAACGAGAGTGCGGATCGCCCCGTTCATGCCTCTGACGTCCACTTCGGCACCTTTGACGGCGGAACTTAATTACGATGCGGTCCAGCACGCTGACCGACGTGATGTCCCAGAAATGGGTGAGCGACACGTCGATGACCACGCGATCCAGCGCCTCGTGGAAGTCGAAGTGATGGATAAACCGTTCAGCCGAGGCAAAGAAGACCTGCCCGGTTACGGTATAGGTGCGTGTCTCGCCCTTCAGCACCGAGGAGACCGCCATAAAGCAGGCCACTTTGGTGGCAAAGTTCAGCGACGCAATCAGCACGCCGGCCAGTACCCAAACGCCAGATTTTGGGTGGCCACCACCACGGCAACGGTCGCTACGCTGCGCTGGATGACTTTTTTCGGCAACAGCGCAATCTGGCTGATTGTGCAGCAGGGTGCCACTGACCTGCCGCAGACGATCGTGAGCGATCAGACGCTGGCACTGTTCAACTTCCCTGAGCACTTCCCCTTCAGCTCGCTGCTCTCCTTTATTGCCATGGCGATGGTGGCCGTGCTCTTTGTCACCTCTGCGGACTCAGGCGCCAGTGTGGTCGATACGCTGGCATCGGGCGGCACCGACAAGCCCCCCTGTCGGTATGGCCTGTTTAAGGCTTTACGCGTTGACGCCTGTTTGCAACAGTAAACGCCGTTCCGCACCTCAAAACCCGCTATTCAGCTATTTCCCTTGCTGACTTTTCACCCCCGCTATCCGTCAGTGACGCCCTCACCTGTGGCAGGCTTTCCGGGTAATTCTGCTGAATAAACTCAATCATCTTTTCCCTGACGTAACAGCGCAGATCAAAAGCGATTGGCGAGTTCTGGGCAGTCATCAGCATCCTGATGGTCATGGTTTTTTCGGTGGTATCCGTCACCTGAAGTACAGACGTTTCCCCATCCCAGAGTTTGGTTTCACTCAGGACTTTTTCAAACTGCCTGCGCAGCGGCTCCAGCGGCATGGAGTAATCCACGTAGAGAAATACCGATCCTAAAATCTGGGCATTATTACGCGTCCAGTTCTGAAACGGATTCTCAGTGAAGTAAGTAATTGGCAGCACCAGACGGCGCAAATCCCAGATGCGCACCACCACATAGGTCAGGTTGATCTCCTCAATCCAGCCCCACTCTTTTTCCACCACCACCGCGTCATCAATTTTGATAGGCTGGGTAAAGGCGATCTGAATACCGGCAAACAGATTAACCAGCGACTTCTGTAAGGCGAAACCAATAATGATACCGGCAACACCTGCACCGGCCAGAATAGTGGTGCCGAATTTACGGACGCCAGGAAAGCTCAGCAGTATCAGTGAAATGCAGAACAGTACCAGGATGACAATAACCACTTTTTTGACATAGATAATCTGCGTACGAATTTTTCGTGCACGAAGATTATTCGAAATATTAATGTCATAGCGGATATAGAGCATATCCTGCGCCACATTGGTCAGCCGTATCAGGACCGAACAGAATGACATAATAATAAAGACGTTGATGATGTTAGTGATTAACTCAAGCGACTCAGGGTGAAAGTTAATGTAGTTAATCCCGACATTGATCATTAATAGCGGTACGAAAAAGAACATGGACCCGCTAAGGTGCTTCTCAAGGGATTTGAACAGCTTTCTGTCGCGACTCTGCCAGTAGCGGATAAAGGCCAGCAGGATAAGCCGGGCCAGGAAGCCCACGATAAACGAAAGCGAGACGAGTAATACAACAGGCACCCATGACGGGAAACCAGATAACTCACCGAATAACAATGGCATTATTTTCCCTTATAGTCAGCTGGCAACCTCAGGCTGTCAGCGAAGTGACAAACTCAGTAACCGTTGTCTGCACGGCTATCCGTTCGTAACACATTTAGCGCCCATGAGTATGAACCATCGCAGCGAAGTTGGCAGGAAATGCGCGATGATACGGCAGATTTACCTCAATGGCCCAAGCGAGCGGTCGGACTATCCCGCCCGGCGTAGCGGAAAATTCAGTAGCAAGTATTGAATCGATGATGAAGCTGGGTCAGCCCATGGGCCTGGTGGTCACAGCAGAAGGCGTGGAAACACAGGGGCAGATGTCTGCACTGGCGGATGCAGGCTGTAATCAGCTCCAGGGCTATCTGTTCAGTCAGGCGGTGCCCGACCTGAGACGCTGATGAAGAGAGCTGCGCCAGACAGTCGGTATCATCGCCTGACGGGATAGCCTGAGCAATTTGTACGCTCAGGTTATCCGCCAGAAAGACTAACTGCCCAGGCTATCCAGCAGTGCGGCAGAGGTGGCAACCGCGCCAAAGATGCCGCCCTGCATATGGATCATACTCAGCGCCGCCTCATGATGACGCCGCTCCGTTGCGGCACAGCAATCAGATAACACCAGACACTCGAAACCGCGATCGTTGGCTTCACGTAGCGTGGTATGAACGCAGACATCGGTGGTTATACCGGTGAGAATCAGATTACGTATGCCACGACTGCGCAGTATCAGCTCCAGATCGGTGGCGTAAAATGACCCCTTACCTGGCTTATCAATCACGACCTCATCCGGCAACGGGGCCAGCTCCGGAATAATCTCCCAGCCTGGCTCGCCGCGCACCAGAATGCGGCCGCACGGTCCGACATCGCCAATGCCGGCATTCATCCGTCTCGAACGCCACCGTTTATTGGCGGGCAAATCGCTGAGGTCGGGCCGATGCCCTTCACGGGTATGAATAATCGGAAACTGCCGGGCGCGCATCGCGGCCAGCACCTGCTGCAACGGGGCGATGGGTGCGCGGGTCAGGCTGACGTCATAGCCCATGCTATCGACATAGCCGCCGACGCCACAGAAGTCGGTCTGCATATCAATCACAATTAACGCCGTGTCAGCCGGGGTGAAACTGCCGTCAAAAGGCCAGGCGTAAGGGGTTGAATTAACGCTGTAATCGGGCATTGCTGTTCTCCATTACCGGGCGCGGCATGCGCATTTTGCTGATCACGCTGTAGCTGATGGCGGCGGTCACCAGACCAATCACTGCTTCACCGAACTGCGGGAAAGCCACATGAGCGATCACCGCACACAGGCTACCTATTGCCCAGGCGGCAAACGCTGTACCACGGAATCGCTGAGCCGGACGCTGCTCACTGATGCGCGCCATAAAGATCAAATCCACAATCATCACAGCACCAAATGGTGGCACCACGATCCCGAGCAGGCTGAGCCACTCCAGGAAGTAAGACCAGACGCCCGCCAGTGCCAGCGCGCCACCAATGGCGCCGAGGATCAGCGTCCACAGACGCATTTTGCTGCTGAACAGATGACTGAAACCCACTGCGCCGTTGTAGAGGCAGTGTGTGCAGACCGATCCCAGATTGATAAAGACAAACAGGCAGGCCACCACCGACAGGATGGCACTGTGCCCCATCAGCATCGGCAGGAAGTTACCGCCATTGGTCAGCGGATCCACCGCCGCGCCCACGGCTACAATTACCACGCCGAACAGATACGAGATGACGTTCGCAACCGGAAAAGCGGAGAAGGCAGCGATGACCGCCGAGCGTCCATTCTTCGACCAGCGGGTAAAGTCAGCGGTCATGGTGCCGGAGTCGGCAAAACCGGCCACCACCATGGTGACGGCGGTGCCCATGCTCATTGCGCCGGCGGCGCTGGCGCTGCCTTTCCACTGCGTCACCACGGAGAAGTCGTGCTGTTTGCTGATCAGCCACAGTGCCACCATCCCGAGCACCACAAACAGCGGCGCGGCGATCATCCCCAGCACGGACAGCGCCCGCACGCCCAGGAACGTGATGCCGGTGTAGAGGATCATGGCAAAGGCCGTCACCGCCAGCGCATTCCAGCCGAAGGTCTGATTAATCACCGTGCCGGTAAGGCCGGTCTGGAAGGCATACCAGCCGATCACCACCGTCGAGAGAAAACCCGAGACCAGGATGTAGCCTTTGCTGCCAAAGGTGCGTCTGGCCTGTAAAGCAAAGTTCATCCCGCTGTTACCGGCGTACCAGCTCAGCGCGCCGACATAGGCGAACAGCACCAGGTTGCCCAGCAGAATGGCGATCAGCGCGGGCCAGAAGCCCAGATGCCAGGTAATGATGCCGCCAAACAGCGCATTGGTGAGGATCATCGGGAATCCAAACCAGACCGCTGAAACAGAGCGGGTTGAATGACGATGCGTCAGCGGCACCGGCTCATGTTCAAATTCCTGCTCCAGCGCAGGTGTGTCAGACGTTTTCATTGGGCGATTCCGGGTTGAAGGTGATTCCACGGCTGAATGCGCTCGAAAGCGGCACTGGCAGCCAGCACTAAAGCATCATCAAGATGACGACCAACAATCTGCATACCGACCGGCAGGCCGCTGGCGGTGAAACCTGCAGGCACTGACGCGGCGGGCTGGCCGGTGAAATTGAACGGGAAGCAGAATGAGAGCCAGTGATCGTTGCGAACCATGCGACTATCAATGATCTCCGGTCCCTGCATTCTCAGCGGAAACGGCGGCACGGCCAGCGTCGGCGTGATCAACAGATCAAAGCGCTGCATAAAGCGCCACAGGCTATTGCTGACCGCTTTGCGGGTGGCGATGGCATCGGTAAAGTTCTCTGCCCGCCAGTCGCGCTGTAACATAGCGACCAGATGCGGTGACATTGTGCTGCCCTGCTCCGCCATCATCTGGCGCATGCCGGTGAGATCACTTTCCATCGCCACCAGTGCGCCAAAAGCGGCTGACGGATCCGGGAAGCCAGGATCGGCCAGCTCCAGTTCCGCACCGATTTCAGCAGCAAATCGCCTTACCGCCGCGCTGACAACAGCGCGGACTTCCGGGTCAACGGCCACATAGCCAAAATCTGCGCTGAATGCGATACGCAACTTGCCAGGCAGATGTTCTGGTGCACCCAGCCAGTCAACGTCGCTGCAGGGGATCGAGTGGCGGTCCCGCATATCCGGTCCTGCCATCAGTGACATCATCAGGGCGGCATCGCGCACGCTGCGCGTCATCGGCCCGATATGCTCCAGCGACTCCCAACTCGACACGCCGGGATAGCGTTCATCACGACAGCCGGGCCATAACGGCACCCGCCCCATCGACGCCTTGAAGCCAAAAATGCCGCAGTGCGCCGCCGGAATACGCACTGACCCGCCGCCATCGCTGCCCAGTGCAATCGGGCAAAGGCGTGCCGCCACCGCCGCCCCGGAACCCGCGCTGGAACCGCCCGGCGTCATCGCCAGATTCCAGGGATTACGTGGCGACGGAAAAAGCGGATTGTGCCCGACGCCGCTGTAGCCGAACTCCGGCGCGGTGGTTTTACCCAGCAGAATGGCGTCGGCGGCCAGTAGCCGTTCCACCGTGATGTCGTCATCTTCCGGTACGAACTCTTTGTATGCTGCTGAACCGGAGGTAGTGCGGACGTTTGCGGTGCAGATGAGATCTTTTACCGCCAGCGGCACGCCTGCCAGCGCGCCCAGTGTTTCTCCCCGCGCACGTCGGTCATCTATGGCTTTAGCCTGTGCCATCGCAAGCTCGGGTGTCGGGGTGCAAAAGGCCTGCACCGTCGGTTCACGCTGTTCCATCCTCGCCAGCGCCGCAGCGGTCAGTTCGCAGGCTGATACTTCCCCGTTGCGGATCAGAGCGGCCATCGTGGTGGCATCGTCGTCTAAAAAGGAGTCAAACATGGGTTACCTCGCCAAAAGTGTACCCATGAGCTAGTGCATGAAGCGTGCCAGATAGCCGCGAACTCAAGGGGCTGGGTCAGGGATGCGAGGTGGAATACGGGCTGGGATACAAGATCGAATTCTTATGGTGTCAGAAGCGGGTCGCTGTTTATTTTTTCAGCACAGTGATGGCGCAGGGCTGCGCAATAAGGGTGCGTGCCAGGTGAATGGTTTGTGGGCTGGCTTACAGAACGGTGTTGTTAATGCGCAACAGCGGCTGAAATGCTGGAATGAATAACCTCACTTTTACCATGGATGTTTGACGGTGCTGAGCAGGAACTGAAAAATCGAGTTTCAGGGATTCATATGTTACGGCAGGGATGAGAAGTGCGTATTGAAGAAGATATTTATCTCGAAAACTACGAAATCAGACGAAAAAGATTTATTTATGACCGCCAGATTTATCACAGCTACGTTTTTGTTGGCGGCAGCGAAACTTACACTGTCATCGTTGGCGACCGGATAGATGAACAGACCTTTACCCGCATCGGATATCGGATGCCACCCGGTATCTCCTTTCCTGTTAACGGGCTGGCTGAGGTCTGTTTTGACGTGTGCGATGGTCTGGAGTGCATGAGCGATTTTCGCCACATCAGCATTCCCGGATTAGGTAGTGCAGTCGTTTTAAAAAGTGTAGTACTTGCGTTAATGGCACACCATGAAAGCTTCTCTATCGGCGGTTTTGTTTTCCAGCCTGCGTCTGGCGAGATCGTTGAACGCAATCGTCCGACTCCTCTGGAAGAGATCTACGACGCCATGCTTGGGTTAAAAAATGAACTACGCTACAATCGCCGAACAGGGTTGCCGAAGAAAGCGCCGCAACCTTTAATCCCGGACTGTTTCCAGGCTTATAAAGTAGTGACTACAGGGAGAGCTTGCTATGTCGTTTTATGATACACACGATGAAACAACCCCTTTAGCTCCGGTTGAAACCCGATATAAAGAGTTAAGGGCACTTTTGATTGCAGAGTGGCTGGCCCGGCCCGATCTGCCCGCCATTAAAGCTCAGTTAGCTCAGGCGAGAAAACGTTCGTCATCTGCCCTGTTGCGCCGCAAGCTGAAAGAACTGAATGCGCGCGACATGCAGGAAGCAAAGATTCCCGATTAGCACTCAAAGGCCCGATAAACGGGCCTTTCGTATTTTAATAGCTTCTGGTTCACCCGCAGGCGGCTTCCCGCCACCCACAATTCACCTCTATTCCGGAAAATCCGTCTCCACCGACGTCTGTTTCCACGCGTCTATCTCAGCCAGACGCTCTTTGAGCTTACCTGTCACGGCGTCATGGCCCCAGGCACCCATCACCAGATGACGTGGCGGGTTTTCATGCTCGGTAATAGCAATCATCGCCGCGGCGGCCCGCGCCGGATCGCCCTTCTGAGTGCCGCTGTATTCGGAGGTCGCTTTCATCCGCGCGGCGGCGGTCTCCGCATAGTCTGGCAGCGTGCTCGGCGTCTGATGCAGTGAGCGTCCGGCCCAGTCGGTGCGGAACGGACCTGGCTCAACACAGGTCACGTGAATGCCCAGCGGACCGGCTTCAAGCGCCAGCGAATCGGACCAGCCTTCCACCGCATGTTTGCTGGCAGAGTAGTAGCCTGAGCTGGCAAAACCGATTAAGCCTGCCACTGAGGTAATGTTGATCACGTGGCCGCTACGCGCCTTTCTCATTGCGGGCAGCACGGCGCGGGTCAGGGCAAACAGACCGAAGACGTTGGCATCAAACTGCGCGCGGATTTCGCTTTCCACACCCTCTTCCACTGAGCTCTGATAACCGTAACCGGCGTTGTTTACCAGCACATCAATGGTGCCGAACGTGTCCAGGGCCGCACTCACGGCCTGGTCAATACTCAACTGCTGCGTCACATCCAGCGCTACCGCCAGTGCGTTGTCGTGTCCCTCAACCAGATCGGCAATGGACGCGGTATCACGCGCCGTCACAACCACCTTAAAGCCACGCGCAATCGTCTGCTGCGCCAGTTCACGACCAAAACCGGTCGAACATCCCGAGATTAACCAGACAGGGCTGGAATGAGCAGTCATAACAAGACTCCCGTTGAGAATGATGAAGGGGTTTAAGACCCGGACGCGAGGGCATCCGGGAATAAAGGTTAGTGAGACGCGACCGCCCCACTTAGCCCTTAATGCTTTTTATGAAACAGCTGACTGGCGGTGTCGCTGATGATTTGCGCTGCGCCGCGATCGCCCTTCACCATCGACGCCATAAAGGCTTTCGCCTGCTTGAAGGTGATGTGTGGCGGTAATGGCGCGACTTCCGGATCGGTTTTCACCTCCAGTAATACCGGGCGATCGGCGCTGAGCGCACGCTGCCAGGCACCTGCCAGATCGTCAGGGTTGTCGACAAAAATACCGACCATTCCCAGCGACTGCGCAAACTCAGCGTACTTCACATCCGGCAGCTGTTGTGACGCGTCGAAGCGAGGGTTACCCTCCATCACGCGCTGCTCCCAGGTGACCTGATTCAGATCCTGATTGTTGAACACGCAGACAATCAGGCGCGGATCGGCCCACTGCTGCCAGTATTTCTGAATAGTGATCAGCTCGGCCATGTTGTTCATCTGCATCGCACCGTCTCCCACCAGCGCCACCACCGGTTTTTCCGGGTGAGCAAATTTCGCGGCAATCGCGTAAGGCACCGCCGCGCCCATACAGGCCAAACCGCCGGAGAGTGACGCGCGCTGTCCCTGCTTCACCCGATAGTCGCGGGCAAACCAGTTGGCGCAGGAGCCGGAATCCGAGGTGACAATGGCGTTGTCCGGTAACTGAGGTGACATCTCCCACACTACCCGCTGCGGATTGACCGGATTAGCCGGTGCCATGGCACGCTCTTCCATCAGCGTCCACCAGTCACGTACCTGAACCGCAATATCCTCCTGCCAGCTGCGATCCGCTTTATGCTCCAGCAGCGGCAGCAGCGCGCGCAGCGTTTCTGCCGCATCGCCATGCAGGTTCACTTCGCTGGGATAGCGCAGGCCCAGCATGGCGGGATCGATGTCTATCTGCACCGCACGCGCCTTGCCCTCTTCCGGCAGAAATTCCGTCCACGGGAAGCCGCTGCCAATCATCAGCAGGGTGTCGCAGTTTTGCATTAAATCGGATGAAGGTTTCGTGCCGAGCAGGCCAATCGAGCCGGTAACAAACGGCGCGTCGTCCGGCAGCACATCTTTGCCCAGCAGCGCTTTTGCTACTCCGGCACCCAGCACATTGGCAACCTGCACCACCTCAACGGCGGCGTTGCGTGCGCCCGCACCGATGAGAATCGCCACTTTTTTACCGGCGTTAAGCACGTCGGCAGCGCGTTGCAGGTCCGCTTCGTAGGGGATAACTTTGGGACGCTGATAGCCGCTGCCGGAATGGGTGAAGCCATGCAGATGCTGCGGCGGCTGCCACTCTTCATCCTGAATATCTTTAGGGATGATGATCACCGCCACGCCGTTTTGCGCTTTGGCAATGCGCACGCCACGATCCAGCAGATGGCGCACCTGTGTCGGGGTCGAAGCTTCCTGAACGAAGTTAGCGACGTCCGAGAAGATGCGGTCCAGGTTCATCTCCTGCTGATAACTGGCTCCACGCGCAGTCGCTTCTGCCTGTCCGGCAATCGCCAGCACCGGCGCATGGTCCATTTTGGCGTCATAAAGCCCGGTCAGCAGATGGGTTGCGCCCGGCCCGCCAGTTGAGAGACAGACGCCCAGCTCCCCAGTAAACTTCGCGTGCCCGGCCGCCATAAAGGCCGCCATCTCCTCGTGCCGCACCTGAATAAATTCGATGCCGTCACCTTTAGCGTTAGCGCGCTGGATAGCTCCCAGCACGCCGTTAATCCCGTCACCTGGATAGCCGTAGATGCGTGTGACGCCCCACTCTTTCAGGCGCTGGACAAAAAAATCACTGGTTTTCATGCTCATCGTCGCGTTGCCTTCATAGTCCATGCAGACTTAAAGCGTAGTCGACGATGCGCACTCTCCGTTAATTGTTCGCCATGGCCGGGTATCGCTGATGCAAATCACTGAATATTTGATTCATATCCGCCGTTTCGCCTATCTCCGCTACCGCCCGGAATACCTGGGTTTTCAGGAAATGACGCCAGCTGACCGGTGCGCCTGCCAGAAAAGCGGTCAGCAACTGGTAACGCTGAGGGGTCCAGAGCGTTTCAAAGCGATTCCGTGCCTCGCCGTGCTCAAAATGCTGCGCAGCGCGTTGCGGCATCGCGGCGCGAAGGCGCGCTGTGGCTGACTCATCCACACCGTCATCAACGATCACTACGCCATACTGCGCCCGGGCTGCTGCGACGCTGAGATAACCACAGCGCACATCCTGCATGACCGCCTCAGTCTCGCGCTGTGACGGCAGGCCATAACCGCCCGCGCCAGGGCCCCGCACTTCGACCACGTCACCCGGCTGGCAGTGGATTACGTCTGTGTTGCCGTGATTGATAACCTCGCCATTGCGCCGGGTGCAGAAGTAAGAGAGCGCCCCGTTCTGCCCGCCCACCAAGCCCGCCGAGGCAAACACCGACCGGTTACGGTTGCGCGCGGTAATCGTGGTGTTGGGCGAGAAAATCTCAAATGCCATTTCGGTCGCTAAGCCGCCGCGATAGCGACCTGGGCCGGCGCTGTCCTGAGCCAGCCCGTAACGATGAAAACGGATCGGGACTTCCGCTTCGTTGATCTCAATGGGCGTGTTTTTCAGGAAGGCAGACAGCCCGCCAGAGCCGTCAGGCCCGTCATGACGCGGCGTACCGCCCGCGCCACCACCCACTGGACCCAGAGAAGCAACCACGCTGCGGTTATGCGTCTGCGTGCGGATGTTCATGATTGAATTACCGCCCGGTGAATTGGCGGGAAGACGGTCCGGCATCGCCAGCGAGAAGACGCCGATTGTCGCAATCTGCGACAGTGCACAGGTCAGCGAGCGCATCCCCACCGCCGCCGGTGCTTCACAATTCATCACCGTACCCGGCGGCAGGATCGCCCGGGTCGGTCGCAGTGTTCCCGCGTTCAGCAGCAGCGAACGATCCAGTGTGGAGAGCACATAAGTGACGCCCACCAGCGCCAGCGGATGCCGTTCACGGCCGCCGGTCGGCATGTTCAGTGACGAGGCCAGCTGCGGGTCGCTGCCGGTGTAGTCCAGCTCCAGCTGATCGCGCTGCACCCGCAGTGTAATGGCGATACGGCAGGGATAACCGCCCTCGCCATCTTCATCGGCGTAGTCGGCATAAAAATACTCCCCATCGGGAATGGTGCTGATAATGCTGCGGGCCTGTGCTTCGGCGTAATCGAGAATCTCTTCTATGCCCTGTAAAAAATCGTCGATACCAAAACGGGCGATAATGTCGTGGATTTTACGCTCACCGACGTTAACTGAAGCCAGCTGTGCTTTGAAATCACCCCAGTTCTGGTCCGGCACCCGCACGTTGAGCCGCATGATGCTGGCGACCTCTTCATTGAGCTGCCCCTGCCGCATGATTTTCAGTGGCGGGATGCGGATCCCCTCCTGCACGATATCGGTCAGCGAGCGCGACAGTGAGGCGGGCACCGCGCCGCCGACGTCGGTGTTATGAATGTGCCCCACCACGAAGCAGACAATTTCGCCCTTGTAAAACACCGGCTTCCAGATGTGGATATCGGGCGAGTGCGTCGCCACATTGCCGGCGTAGGCGTCATTAGTAATGCAGATATCGCCGTCGGCGTAATCGTCAATCAGTGCCAGTACTGGCGCATAGTCGATGCCGCTGTACCAGGGTGCGCCAAAACTGCGCGGCGAGGCAAACGCCAGTCCGGTGCGGCTGACAATCTGGCAGGAGAAATCCTCCGTCTCTTTAACAAAGGTGGAGTGCGCGGTACGCATCAGGGTAAAGGCCATCGCATCAGCAGCAGCGGCGCAGTAGTTCGCCAGGATTTGTAAGTTACGTCCATCAATCGCCATGTTATGCCTCGTTCGCCGTGATCAGCAGGTTACCAAAGGAATCGACCGTCACGCCCATACCGGGCGGCACGCAGGTGGTGCAATCGTTCTGCGCAATGATGACCGGACCCCGTAACTGATGGCCGGCAAGCAATACGGTTCGCAGCACCACATCCACCTGATGCCATGCGCCGTCGATCCATGCATCGGTCTGTTTCAGCACTGGCACCGGTTCTGTCGCCGTTGCGAGCCGGTTAATCACCGGTTTTGGCGTGGGTGAGGCGATCACCAGCCGCAGGTTAATCAACTGCACCGGTGCCTGCGGGTCACTGTGACCAAACAGCTGCTGATGCTGGCGATCAAAGGCGTCATGCAGCGCAGTGAAATCTGCCTGCGTCAGCCAGCTCGCCTCCAGCGGCACGTCGATTTCAAACGACTGTCCGTGATAGCGCATATCCGCGCTGAACTGCAGGCTATAGGGCATGTCGCTGCCGTGCTCCTGCGTCAGCCAGTTGCAGGCGCGCTGCTGCAAGGCTTCGGCTTCACTGGCTAATGTGTCAGCCAGCGCAGGCGTCAGGTCGCCGTAGAGTGTGCGGATAAAATCGTTGCGGATGTCCGCTACCAGTCCGCCTAATGCGGAGAGCACGCCTGGCGTAGGCGGAACAATCACCCCTTTCATGTTCAGTTCGCGGGCAAGAAAACAGCCCATCATCGGGCCCGCTCCGCCAAAGGCGAGGAACCAGAATTCACGTGGGTCGAGGCCAAAGCGGGACAGCAGGCCACTGGTGTCGCTGTACATGCTGGAGATCGCCAGTTGAATAGCGGTTTCCGCGGTTTCCTCGACCGAAATAGTGAGGGCATCGGCCAGGGGCTGCCAGGCCGCCCGGGCGGCGGCAACATCCACCGTCACGGCGTTATAACCCAACGCACCGTGGCCCATCATGCCGCAGGCGGCAAAGGCATCGGTGGCCGTCGGCTGTGTGCCGCCGCGCTGGAAGCAGACCGGACCCGGCAGCGATCCGGCACTGTCTGGTCCCATCTGCAATACGCCCTGCCCGTCAATCCACGCCAGCGAGCCGCCGCCTTGCCCCACTGAGGTGACGGCGACAGAAGGAATAAAGATCGGGAAGTCGCCGATGATTTCGCCGTTGCCCTGCGCCACTTTGCCGTCAATGATCACCGCTACGTCGGCGCTGGTGCCGCCAATATCCAGGCTGAGGATTTTGTCAAAACCGCAGGCGCTGGCCAGATAGCTGGCCCCGATCACCCCGGAGGCGGTGCCCGAGAGCACCATCTGGACGCATTCGCGTTTCGCCTGCCCGACGCCCATTACCCCACCGTTGGATTTGGTGATACGCGGCGGCGGCTTTACGCCAAGCCGTTTCAGCGCCTGCTCAAAGGATTCCAGGTAGTGAATGACCATCGGCTGCACGTAGGCATTAATGGTGGCGGTGATGGTGCGTTCATATTCACGAATAATCGGCCAGATGTCAGCGGAACAGGAGGTCAGCAGCTCAGGCGCGACTTCCTCAATAATCGCTTTTACTGCTGCTTCATTATGCCGGTTGCGATAGCTGTGCAGCAGCGACACGACAATACCCTGACAACCTGCGGCGCGTGCCTGCTCAATGGCGTCCAGCACGCTCTGACGATCAGGCGCGTGCAGCACATTGCCGTGGGCGTCAATGCGTTCGCGGATGGCAAATACCCGGTCGCGGGTAATCAGCGGTGCGGCACGCCGGGAGAAAAGATCATGGATATGCGGAATTTTCAGCCGCGCCAGCTCCAGAACATCGCAGAAGCCCTCGGTAGCAAACAGTGCCAGCCGCACACCGCGCCGCTGGATCACCGCGTTAATCCCTACCGTCGTGCCGTGGGTAAAGTAGCCAATCTCAGCGGGATCAATGCCCTGATGCTGCTGAAATTGCGTCAGCCCGGTCTCGATTTCGCTGCCAGGTTTGTCCGGGCGTGACAGGACTTTGAGGGTATGGATCTGGTTCGTTTGCTGGTCCAGCACGGCGAAATCAGTAAAGGATCCACCAATATCCACGCCAACGCGGTATCGCATATCGGGTTAACTCCAGAGTTATGAGAGCGGAAATTCCATCAGCGTCTCGGGATGCTGCACAACACGCCAGCCGAGTCGCTGGTAGACCTGATGGGCATCCTGGGTTGAAAGCATCCAGCGGTGTACCGTTTGCAGCTCCGGATGTTCACGGACGCAGGTCGCCAGCCAGCTGCCCAGCCCGTGACCGCGCCAGTTTTCATCAATGATCACGTCGCACAGCCAGCCAAAACGGGTGTAGTCAGTGATCAGTCGGGCAAAACCTATCTGAGTCTGCTGGTGATAAAGACCAAACGGCAGCGAACCGGCAATCGCCCGCGTGGTTTTGGCCTGCGGCTGACCTTTGGCCCAGTAGGACTTCTCCGCCAGCTGAATATGGATCCAGGCAAGGTCCAGCCGCTGGCGATCGGTAGAAATGGTGAACATATCGCGCTGCCACTGCTGATCAGCAATCTGTAATGAGTCCATGGCAACTCCTTGTATCGGTTGAAATCATTTTAAAAGGGTTCGCACGACGGTTGAGGCTGTAGCGCGCCCTGAAACCGGGTGCAGCCACTGAATTTTGTAACGGAAAAAAATTTTATGCTGAGGGAAGATTGGGCAGATTAAAGCGGTATAGAGGTAACGGGATAACGGGTCAGGCAGGCAGCCAAAAAGCGGGATGGGTGTGACGGCCCTCTCTCCGGTGGACGCAGGAGAGAGGCAACGCCGGGCAGACATTTATACGCCGAACTCCACAGTGTGCTTCCCGATGAGCGATCGTAACGGCACGCTGCTTTTCATGATCGGGGATTTAATCACGATATAGCTGAAGTACTTATCAATGCCGATCTGCGCATCCAGCATCTTCTCAATCACTTCCTGATAATGTTCAATGCTGCGGGTAATAAAGCGCAGCAAATAGTCATAGCCGCCGGTGATCAGATGGCACTCCATCAGCTCATCGACGTCGCGCATCGCACTTTCGAACTTCATAAAATCTTCGCGGCGATGGCCTGACAGGGTGACTTCGGTAAAGACGGTCACCGAATCGGTAATGCGGGTGAGATTAATGTGCGCTTCATAACCGGTGATAAAGCCAGCCTGTTCCAGACGTTTGACCCGTTGCAGACAGGGACTGGGCGAGAGACCGACGGCGTCGGCGAGGTTAACGTTGCTGATACGGCCATCTTTCTGGAGTTGCACCAGGATGTTGATGTCGATGCGGTCAAGTTTCATTAAGCCGTTCATAGCACCCCCCTCATTGTCAGAGCCTGTTGGGCCAGGCGCTTAATCAAATGTTCAGAACCTCCCGAAGATATAACACGCTTTACCGTAAACGCGCCAGCGCTTCGCAGTGGTTATACCAGCGGGAGGCTTTCAAATTATTCTAATAAAATCAATGAGGAATGCAGATTTAACCCAACCGGCCCGTGGCGCGGGCCAGCGCAATATCAAAGATATGCAATGCCTCTTCCAGTTGTGAGTCGGTCGTGACCAGCGGCGCCAGGAAACGGATGGTGTTGCGATGCAGGCCGCATTTGATCAGCAGCAATCCTTCCTGGCAGGCGCTGTCGAGGATCTTCTGGGTAAGCGCCGCATCGGGACGCCCCGTTTCGAAGTCGAGAATTTCCACCGCCTGCATAAAGCCCACGCCGCGCACATCACCAATGCAGGCATATTTGTCCGCCAGTTGTCGCAGACGGGCGTTGAGCTGTTCGCCGAGCTGACAGGAACGCTGTAACAGGTTCTCATGTTCAAACAGATCCAGTACCGCCAGCGCCGCCGCACAGCCCAGTGCGTTGCCGCCGTAGGTGCCGCCTAACCCGCCTGGCGTTGGCGCATCCATGATCTCTGCACGGCCAACCACACCGGAAATCGGCAGACCGCCGCCAAGGCTTTTCGCCAGGGTAATTAAATCCGGTTTGATCCCCAACTGCTGGAAGGCAAACATGGTGCCGGTACGCCCAAAGCCGGATTGCACTTCATCGCAAATCAGCAGAATGCCGTGCTGGCTGGTGATACGACGCAGCGCCTGCATAAAGGCCGGTCCGGCTGGCAGGAAGCCGCCATCGCCCTGTACCGGCTCGATGATAATCGCGGCCACACGCTCAGGCAGGATCTGCACAGCGAAGAGCTGATCCATCGCTTTCAGGCAGTCCGCTTCGGTGATACCGTGCAGCGGGTTCGGGAATGGCAGACGATAGATGTCGCCAGGGAACGGACCAAAGTTCTGTTTGTAAGGCGCGGACATACCGGTCAGGGTGACGCCCAGCAGGGTACGCCCATGAAACGCACCATCAAACGCAATGATGCCGGGCCGCTGGGTGTGCGAGCGGGCAATCTTCACCGCATTTTCCACGGCTTCGGCGCCGCTGGTGAAGAAGACGCTTTTGAATGCCTCATCGCCGCCGACCAGTTTGTTCAGCCGCTGTGCCAGTTCAATGTAGCCCGGATAGGCCACCACCTGAAAACAGGCGTGAGAAACCAGACCCAACTGCCTGGTGACCGCATTGACCACCGCAGGGTGATTGTGGCCGACGTTCAGCACGCCGATGCCGCCAACAAAGTCGAGATAGCGATTGCCCTCCACATCCCATACTTCACTGCCTCTGGCGCGTTCGATCACCAGCGGATGGGCGGTCACTACACCGCGCGGCACATTCTGCTCACGTGCATCCAGTAACAGGCTGTTATCGGAATATGCTTGCTGCTCTGCCATGACATTCTGCATTTTAAACCCTCATCCACGTAACGTTCGGTTGGCTCAAGTATCGCAACCTGCTGGTTTCTTACGCTGCCGTAATTCCCCAGGCAGCGGCATTTCCTGTCAAAATCCCGCTGCATTCAGCAGGGAAATTTCTCTGCCAGCGCCTGACGAATCAGGGCGACAAAAACGTTAATGCCATGGGGGATCAGCGCATCATTGAAGTCGTAAGCGGCATGGTGCAGCGGCTTGCAGGGTGCCGATCCCAGCCACAGATAGGCACCGGGGCGCGCCTGCAGCATAAAAGCAAAATCTTCTGAGGTCAGCGCGGGCTGTGGTGCGAGGTCAGCCGGGATGCCCGCCTGCTTTAGCGCCTCAAGGGAAAACTGCGCTTCCGTTGCGCTGTTGATCGTCGCCGGGTAGTAGCGCCGATAGCTGACCTCTGCCTGCAGGCCGTGTGCGGCGGTGATGTGCGCCGCCATCTGGCGCAAACGCGCTTCAATCGTATCCTGTGCAGTCGGGCTGAAGGTGCGCACCGTGCCGGTGATGTTCGCCTCTGCCGGGATCATGTTGTGTGAAAAGCCACCCTGCATTCGGGTAACGGTGAGCAGCGCGGTTTCGCATGGGTCGAGTGCGCGTGAAACCAGGGTATTCAGCTGCACCACCAGCTCACTGGTCGCAAGAAGCGTATCGCATGTGAGATGAGGCTGCGCAGCGTGACCGCCGCCACCCAGCACCCGAATATCAAAGCGGTCGGCTGCCGCCATGATGGCGCCGGGCCGGGTCTGCACCTGACCGAGGGGCAGTTCAGGCCAGTTATGAATGGCGTAGACCGCCTCACAGGGAAAGCGGCTGAAAAGGCCATCCTCGATCATCGCCTTTGCGCCCGCCTGCCCCTCTTCGGCAGGCTGAAAGATAAAGCAGACGCTGCCGTCAAAGCTGACGTCGCGCGCCAGTTTTTCGGCGGCCCCCAGCAGCATCACAGTATGACCGTCATGGCCGCAGGCGTGACTCACCTGCTCTGCCTGGCTTTGCCAGTCTGTGCCGCTCTGATCCTGCATCGGCAACGCATCCATATCGGCGCGCAGGCCGATCATGCGGTCACTGCTGCCCTTTTTCAGTATCCCGACCACGCCGGTTTTACCGATGCCGCGATGCACCTCCATGCCCAGCTGTTGCAGGAAATTCGCCACCATCTCGCTGGTGCGCTGCTCCTGAAAGCCCAGCTCCGGGTGCGCATGCAGATCGCGGCGCAGTGCCACTAAATGTTCCATCTTAATATCCTCGCGAACGGTCAATTTCACCGTGCAGCGGTTCGCCACGCTGGTAGCGCCGCAGGTTTTCCAGCAGTGCCGCAATGGCGCTCTCATTCTGCGTCTGGCTGGCGATGTGTGGGGTGAGCCAGATGGCGGGATGGTGCCAGAACGGATGGCCCTGAGGTAACGGCTCCGGATCGGTGACATCAATCACGGCAGCAAGGAGCTGACCGCTCTCCAGCGCGTCGAGCAGATCGTCATGGTTCAGTTGCGGGCCGCGACCGGCCTGCACCAGCGCCGCGCCCTGGGGTAACTGATTAAACAGGGTGTGGTTCAGCAAACCCCGCGTCGTGTCAGTCAGCGGCAGCAGGCAGATCAGAATCTCGCTGTGCGCCAGGAAATCAGCGAGCTGATCAGCGCCGTGCCAGCAGCGTACGCCAGGAAAGTGGCGTGGTGTGCGGCTCCAGCCTGCGCAGTCAAAACCCAGCGCCACCAGTTGCGCTAACGCGGCCTGACCCAGTTCGCCCAGCCCCATCACGCCGACCCGCCGCTGCGAGGCGGGTAATGCCGCGTGTGCCAGCCACTGCTGCTGGCGCTGCTGATGAAAATAGCGCGGCATATCACGATGCAGCCCGAGCACCGCAAAGGTGACATATTCCACCATGCCCTGCGTCAGACCCGGTTCGATCATCCTGATTACTGGCAGGTCGGGCGGCAGCGCACTGAAGTCAAACTGATCGGCGCCGGCACCCACCGAGAAGAGCAGTTTCAGGTGTGGAAACCGCGCCGGAATGTCTGCCGGAGGCTGCCAGGCAACCAGCGCCTCAACCTGGTCTGGATCACCGGTCTCTGGCCAGATATGCAGGTGAATGTCAGGTGCATGTTCTGCCAGCCAGCGCTGCCAGATCCGCCCACGTTCAGGCTCCGATTTATAGACGATATGCATCAGGCCATCGCCTGCGTCATCAATCCAAACGCCTGCATACCCTGCGGTGTCCAGGGCGTGCCGCGCACCATTGTGGTGGGCGCATCGACCTGAGGAATACCGAGAGAGGTTAGCCAGGCAGCCATCGGCAGCGCGGCGTCGGTGTCGATTCGCAGGAATTCACCCTGTAACGACTGCATCAGCGAGGCGACCAGCGCCTGCGCGATCGCAAAGTCAGCGGCGATTACCGGGCCAATTGCCCAGCCGTGCCCAAAGCGGCGCAGGCTGGCGAAGCCCTGAATCTGCTGTGATGCGTCCTCTAAAATCACCGTCTGACAGTCGCGCAGTAAATGCGCAATAAGCGCCGGGCGATGCATACCGTGTGCCTGCTGATCCAGCGTCACCAGCGTGCTGTGATCGGCCAGTGTCGCCGGGCGCAGCTGGCATCCCGCCGGGATCACAACGTCTGGCAGCGTGGTGACTTCACGGGTCTGGTGCTGACGAATCTCACCACAGCTGACAAACCCGAGCTTTTCATACAAGCCTTTGCCCATTTCAGTGGCGTGCAGACGCACGTTGTAATCCGGTACTTTTTCCAGTTGCGCCAGCATCAGCTGTTTGCCGAGGCCACGCCCCTGCTGCTGGTTATCGACAATCACCAGACCCAGCGTGGCGGCACTGTCGCCCCAGCGCCAGAGCACGGCACTGCCGATCAGCCTGCCCTGCTCTTCAATCACTGTGCCCTCGCCCAGCTGCAGCGCCAGCGCCCAGTCTTCGCGTCGGTGGGGCCATTTCAGTGCCTGCGTCATGCTGAAGCACGGGTCAAGATCGTCTGGCGTCATTGCGCGTATTGTCAGGCTCATTAAAACTCTCCTTACATCATGCCTGGTGTTTCAAGTCCGCTGCCGTCCACCAGACGGCTGTAGCGGTACGGCGTTGGATCAACGATAGGGGTGGCTTCGGTGGCAAGATCCGCCGCCAGTCGACCGGCTCCCGGTCCGATACCGAAGCCGTGGGCGCTGTACCCTGCAGACAGCACCAGCCCCGGCAGTTTCGCCACGGTAGAGATCACCGGAATTGCGTCCGGGGTACTGTCGATCATGCCGCCCCACGACTGCGCCAGCCGGAGGTTCGCCAGCGCCGGGTATTCACGCCGCATCGCCGCCAGCCCCTCTTCCACGATTTTTGCATCGGCGGCCGGATCGAGAATGCGCATGCGCTCAAACGGTGACTCGCGGTCAAATGCCCAGCCACCCATCGCCTCCGGGCCGTTGAAGAACGGCGACAGCCCAAGGTTCAGGGTGAGATTCTTGCGGCGACTTTTAAATGTGGGATAGAACTGACGAGCGTAACGCAGCCCCTGAGCGCCTGGCTCCAGACGCCCGCGACCCGAGACGGAGACGGTGTAACTGCCATCCATCTGCGGCCGGCAGGCAAAGCCCGGCGTGTAGAGCGGCATGGCGATCGCCTGCTCGATAGGCTGAGTACGGAAAGCGGTGCCAATAACGTTGCCCAGCGGCAGATCAATGCCATGACGACGGCAGAACATCGAGGTCCACGCTCCGCCGGCACAGATAACCCGGCTGGTTTTGATCAGACCGCGTTCGGTCCAGACG
This sequence comes from Pantoea sp. MT58, assembly GCF_014495885.1. Lineage (NCBI taxonomy): Bacteria > Pseudomonadati > Pseudomonadota > Gammaproteobacteria > Enterobacterales > Erwiniaceae > Pantoea > Pantoea sp. MT58. Next base: position 1,614,145 of record NZ_CP061083.1, on the reverse strand, counting down.
CCGCTGACACGGCCGCCAGCGATATCCAGCCCGCGCACCGCACACTGCTGAAACAGCATTGCGCCTTTTTTCAGCGCGCCCGCCACCAGCCCAGGCGCAGCGAGGCGCGGTTCGGCGTGACCGTCGGTCGGCGCTGAGAGACCGCCCCGCCACGGAGTGGTGCTGCCCGGCGTCATTGCTTTGGCCTGCTCCGCCGTGAGAATTGAACTGTTTACGCCATAGCCTTTAGCCATCTGGATCCACTTATCCCAGGCCGCAATGTCCGACTCTTCCTGCGTGGCGTAAACCAGCCCGCTGCGGCGGAACCCCAGCTCTTCGCCGGTTTCATCATTTAGCTCACCCCAGCGTTGCAGCGCATAAATAATCAGCGGCAGTTCGCGCTCATCGCGGTTCTGCTGACGACACCAGCCCCAGTTGCGGCTCGACTGCTCTGCCCCTACCAGGCCTTTCTCAATCAGCACAACCTTCACTCCCTGCTTTGCCAGCTCCCAGGTGGCTGCGGCACCGGCAATACCGGCGCCAATCACCACCACATCGGCGGAATCAGGGAAATTCGCACTGTCCTGTACATAACGAATGGGTGCAGGCATAACACAATAACCTCTGTTGTCAGTATCGGGTCTGGCGCAGGGCAATATTGCCGCTGTGCGTAAGTACGTCGCCTGCGCAATGCATCACTGCTCTGCAGGCGGGTAAATCAGAGCACGCTAACTCACTCTGCTTTTAAAATCTCTTCATGCTCATCCAGCCAGCCCTGACGCAGCTCCGGCACCGCGCGCTTCAGCCGCTCGAAATAGAGTTCACTGGTCGGCTTGTCGTAGTCGTTGCGCGCCAGCTGGGTGACGATGCGACCGCTCTTCATTACCACAATTTCGTCGCACACCGCGCGAACGGCATGCATGTCGTGGCTGATAAAGATCACCGAGAGCCCCAGCTCACGGCGCAGCTCGCTGATTAAGTCGAGTACGGCGGCGGCAACCACGGTGTCCAGCGCCGAGGTCACTTCATCACACAGGATCAAATCCGGTTCAGCCGCCAGCGCACGCGCAAGGTTGACGCGCTGCTTTTGCCCGCCAGAAAGTGCCCAGGGACGCCGCCACAACACGTTGCGTGGCAGCTGTACCAGATCCAGTAGCTGATAAAGTCGCTGCTGGCGGGCCGAACCACTCAGGCCGTGAAACAGCGTCAGCGGTCGCGACAGGATACGTTCGACGCTGTGGGCCGGATTCAATGCGGTATCCGCCATCTGGAACACATACTGAATGCGCCGCAGCTCGTTGTCAGGGCGTTTTTGCATATCGCCCGCAATGTAGTGGCCGTTAAACAGGATGTGGCCGTGACTGGGGGCATTAAGTCCGGCAATGGCGTGCGCCAGGGTGGTTTTGCCCGAGCCTGATTCACCGATAATGCCAATCGCCTGTCCTTTCCACAGTTTGAGGTTGATCTCCTCCAGAATGCGCACTTTCGAATGGCCGTCGCTGCCGCGCGGGCCATAACCTGCGTTGAGGTCGCGCACCTCCAGCAGCGGCTGAATATCGGCAGCAGCCGGGCACCAGTTGCTGGGCCGCTCTTTCTGCCGCGCGGCGTCCATCAGTAAGCGGGTGTACTCCGCCTTTGGCGCGCCAATCAGATGCGCCGTGCTGCCATACTCCGCCATTTTGCCGCGCAACAGCACCAGAATCCGGTCAGCCATCTGTGCCACCACGGCCAGATCGTGACTGACGTAAATCGCGGTGACGCCACGCTGCACCACTACGCGGCGAAACGCTTTCAGCACTTCCACCTGGGTGGTCACATCCAGTGCGGTGGTCGGTTCATCGAGGATCACCACATCCGGATCGCCAATCAGCGCCATCGCCGTCATCAGACGCTGTAGCTGTCCGCCCGATACCTGGTGCGGAAAACGGTCGCCTATCGTCTCAGGATTGGGCAGCGCCAGTTCGCGGAACAGGCCTATGGCCTTCTCTTTCGCCGCTTTGCGCGTCAGGGTGCCGTGAATAACTACGGGCTCAATGACCTGGTCGAGAATCTTCATGCCCGGATTAAACGATGCCGCCGCGCTCTGGGCGATATAGGCGACTTTGTTGCCGCGAAAGGCGCGTAACTGGCCCGGCGTCAGGCTGTTAACATCGGTGCCAGCAACGTGAATGTTACCGTCGGCAATGCGGCAACCGCTGCGGGCATAGCCCATCAGCGCCATGGCGATGGTGGTTTTACCTGAGCCGGATTCGCCTATCAGCGCCAGCACCTCACCCTTCTGCACGGTAAAATGAATGTCGGAAACCAGGTCAATCTCTTCGCCGCGATCGGTCTGCGCGGTGACGCGCAGTTTATCCACCGATATCACTGGCATGGCGGTATGTGGTGTCACGTTCATGCTCCCTCCTTCGCCAGCGTCATCGGACGCATCGCCTGAAGGCTGTCAATAAACAGGTTGGCGCCAATGGTCAGGCTGGCAATCGCCAGCGCGGGCATCAGGACGGCAGGCGAACCGTCAAATAGCCCCTGCATATTTTCACGCACCAGCGTGCCCCAGTCGGCATACGGCGGCTGAACGCCCAGACCGAGGAAACTCAGCCCGCTCAGCAGCAGGACGATATAGACAAAGCGCAGGCCAAAGTCCGTCAGCATCGGGTGCACCATGTTAGGCAGGATGTCGTGAATGGCGATATACCAGCGGCTTTCGCCCCGCAGCCGTGAAGCCCGGACGTAATCCATGCTACGCAGCGAGCTGGCCATGGCAAAAGCGATACGAAATGCACCCGGCCAGTAGGTGAAAACCGCCGTCAGGATCAGCATCGGCAGCGAGGAGCCAAATACCGCGACGATCATCAGCGACAGCACTTTGCCTGGCAGCACCAGCAGCGCGTCATTGACACGGCCCAGTAACTCCTCCAGCCAGCGTCCCGTGACCGCGGCCAGCAGAGCCAGCAGCGTGCCGATCAGACTGGCCAGCAGCGCCGCACTCAGTGCCAGGCCGATAGAGAATTTCGCGCCGTAGAGAATACGGCTCAGCATGTCGCGTCCCAGATAGTCGGTGCCCAGCAGGTTATCCGCCGTCAGGCCACCCATCAGCGGGCCGCCGCCGATGTCATCAATGCTGTGTGGCGCCAGCGATGTGCCGAATACCGCCATCAGAAGCCAGAACAGCGACATCATCAGACCCAGCCGACCTGACCAGGAAAGAGACTGAAAGAAACGCCAGGGCAACAAGAGAGTATTCATGCGCTTCTCCATTTCGGGTTAAAGGCGATAGTCAGAATGTCGGCCGCCAGCAGCAGCACCAGATAGCAGGCGGCGAACAGCATCACGCAGAGCTGCACCACCGGCAGGTCGCGGTTACTGACCGCATCCACCAGCTGGCTGGCCAGACCGGGATAGCTGAAGATGGTTTCGATGATGATCACTCCGCCAAACAGATAGGAGAGACTGAGTGAAATCGCGTTGGCGATAGGGCCGACCGCATTGGGCAGCGCGTGGCGCAGCACGGCGCGGAGCGGCGACACCCCTTTCAGCAGCGCCATCTCCAGATAGGGGCTGTCGAGCTGATTGATAATGGCGGCTCGCGTCATGCGTGCCATCTGCGCCACCAGCACGCAGCAGAGTGTCAGCACCGGCAGCGCGTATGCTTTGAGGTAGCTCAGCAGGTCGCTGTCCGGACTGCCGAACGACATCGCCGACACCCAGTGCAGTTTGACGGCGAAAATCAGCACCGCCACGGTGGCCACCAGAAATTCCGGTACCGCAACCGTCGCCATCGTGCCGATAACCAGTGCCCGATCGAGCCGGGAACCGCGATTCATCGCCGCGATGATGCCGATGATCAGCGCCATCGGCACGCAGATCAGCGTGGTGATACCCGCCAGTTCAAAGGTGGCGGGGATACGCTGCGCCACCAGCTGCGAGACCGGCAGATGGCTGGCAAACGAGGTGCCGAAATCGCCCTGCACCATGCCGGTCAGCCAGTGGATATAGCGCATCAGCAAAGGCTGATCGAGACCCAGCTGCTGCCGTAACGCCGCCACCGTTTCCGGCGTGGCGTTCTGGCCGAGGATCATCTGTGCCGCGTCACCCGGCAGCAGGCTGGTGATGAAAAACACCACCGCCGAGACGATAAGCAAAGTCAGGATGCCGGCGCCAATCCGCCGGGCAATCAGGAACATCATGTATCGGTTCATCGGCGTACTCCTTAAAAGAGCCTGTTGGGCCAGGCGGGGATCAGGCTGACAGCCACGCAAACTCATGGAAGCGATAACCCATCATCATGCCCGACGGCCAGGCCTCTACCCCTTTAACCTTCCTGTTATAACCATCGGTGGAGCTGATAAAGGTGGGGATAATCGTGCCGCAGTGGTCATAGATCAGGGCCTGCATGTCGCCATACATCTGCTTGCGTTTTGCCTGATCGCGCTCACCGCGTGCGGCGACCACCAGCTGATCAAACTGGGGATTTTTCCAGCCCGATTCGTTGTTCGGGGCCGTAGAGAGGTAGAACTGAGAAAAGAGCATATCGAGCGTTGGACGCGGGTTTATCGAGCCATATCCGATCGGATCTTTCATCCAGTGCGAAGACCAGTAACCGTCATAGGGCACGCGGCGTACTTTCACGTTGAGACCCGCCCCACGCGCCATCTGCTGAATCAGCTGTCCGCCTTCGTTGGCGCCTTCGATATTCGGCGTAGTGATGATCTCTACTGTGGAGCCTGTCATGCCTGCCTTTTTGATATGAAATTTCGCTTTTTCAACGTCGAGCGGGCGCGGCTTGAGGTCGGCGTTGTAAAGCGGATGCCACGGCGGAACCGGGGTGTCATTACTGACGTCGCCGTATCCCTGCAGTACCGTTTTCACCAGCATTTCGCGCGGCTGCAGGTATTTCATTGCCAGCACGAAATCTTCGTTGTTACCTGGCTTAACATCGGTGCGGATGATCAGGTTGGTATACATGCCCGATTTACTCTCCAGCACACCAAATTCATTGCTGCCTTTAAGGCGCTTGCAGTCAGCGGCGGTCAGTGTCGACACTATCTGCAGATCGCCCGACATCAGGGCATTGACGCGTGCCGCACCGTCGGTGACACCAATCAATTCCACCTCATCCAGATGGGGCAGTCCGGGCTTGTAGTAGTTGGGATTTTTCGTGCCGATGGTGCGCGTCCCCGGCATAAACGTTTTGCAGACAAAGGGACCAGTGCCGATGCCTTTGCTGAAATCGGTGGTGCCATCCTTCACAATTAAAAACGGTGGCGTTGCCAGCATGTAAGGGACATCGAAGTTGGCACTGTTGAGCTCCAGCTGCACCTCATTGTCATTCACCGCACTGAACGATTTAAACTGATCGGCCAGCTTAAAAGCGATAGAGGCGATGGCAGGATCTTTGTGGCGGCTGAGCGAGAAGATCACATCTTTCGCGGTCAGCGGTTTGCCATCGTGAAAGGTCACCCCTTTACGCAGTTTGATATGCCAGGTGATGCCGTCGCTGGATTCAATCGATTCGGCCAGCGCCGGTTTCGCCATCAGGTTTTTATCCAGTTCGGTCAGGCCGCTGTAGAACATAAACTGACGGGTGTAATCCGCACTGTTGTTACTTTTGGCAGGATCGAGCGTGTCGGTGGCTGACGCATTCGACATCGCTGCCCGCAGTTTTCCGCCTTTAACCGGCTTGTCATCCGCCAGTGCTTTCCCTGAAAAACCGATCAGGCCGCTGCTCATCGCCGCGCCCGCGGAGAGGATTTTCATCAGGCTGCGACGTGACAGTGAGCCTTCAGTGATCATGCGCGTCAGTGCCGGATTTATCGCATCAGCATCGTTATTATCAAATTTACTCATCTCTCTACCCTCAATAGTCAGGCGAACCGGGAATGATGTTCTGGCGGTGCTGGTGACCTGGCGGCCAGCACCCGACGGGACGTTATGAAAGGCGATCCTTTGCTTTGTAATAGAGTCCTGCGAGCGGTAAAAACCATGGCTTGCCGTGATAACCGGGTAGCGCGGGCCATGTGTCGCGCTGCCAGGGATTTTCAGTGCGCTTTTCGGTCAGCAGATCGGCCATCACCCGCCCCATCCACACCGACATCTGCGTGCCGTGACCGCTGTAGCCCAGCGAATAGAACAGGCCATCCTGTTCGCCCGCGTGCGGCAGACGGTCGGCGGTCATGTCAACCATGCCGCCCCAGCAGTAATCCACCGCTGCCTGGCCTAACTGCGGCAGCATCTGCGTCATGGCGCGGCGCAGGATCTCGCCGCTGCGCGAATCGGATGTCGGGTTGCTGACGGCAAACCGGGCACGGCCGCCAAACACCAGACGGCTGTCAGCAGTCGTGCGAAAGTAGTTGCCGATATTCAGCGAGGTGACGTAAGTCCGATTGTTGGGCAGCACCTGGCGCAGCAGCACCGGGTCCAGCGCTTCGGTCACCACAATAAAGCTGCCGACCGGCACAATGCGGCGCTGAAACCAGGGGAAAGGACCGACGTTGGAGCAGCCGGTCGCCATCAGGACTTTATCCGCCACAATGGTGCCCTGCGCCGTGTGTATCCGGTGCTGATAGCCTTTGAGTCGCTCTAACTTCGTTACCGCGTGATGCGGAAAAATCTTCGCTCCGCTTCGTGCAGCGGCTTCAGCCAGCCCGACGCCAAACTTACCCATGTGCATTTGACCGCCCCGTTTCTGCAGCAGGCCGCCGTGGAAATCGTCGCTGGCGATCTCGTCGCGCACCGCCGTTTTGTCGAGCAGTTCGATCTCCGGGTCTACGGTGCGACGCATCAGTTCATACGCCTCCCGCAGTCCGGCCACGTGCGACGCTTTGCTGGCGAGCTTAAGCTTGCCGCACAACCGGAAGTCACAGTCGATGGCTTCATCCTGGATCAGTTGCTGGACATAGCTCACCGCATCGTCGAACGCCCGATAGAAGCGGCTGGCCTGTTCCAGACCCTGACTTGCCACCAGCGAGGCGAAGTTCTGCGCTACACCGGTGTTGCAGTGGCCGCCGTTGCGCGCCGAGGCCTGGCTCATCACGTCACCACTCTCCAGCAGCACCACACTGATGCCGCGGCGCGCCAGGTTAAGCGCCGCCGAGACGCCGGTGAAACCGCCACCAATCACTACCACGTCCGCCTGTGCGGGCAGCGGTTCGCGGGCGGCGCCGGTAAAGGCGGGAGCGGTGGCCTGCCAGAACGATTCCAGTTTCATGGGGTGTTCCTCAGAGTCCGACGACGCCAGGCAGGCCGCCGATATCTTTGATTTCGGTGTACTGGTAGTACGGATTCGCCGGTTCATGGCCGCGATTGACCCAGACCTTGTTTTTGATGCCGAGATCGTAGGCGGTCATCAGGTCATAGCGGAAGCTGGAGGAGACATGGAGAATCTCCTCCGGGCCGCAGCCGAGCTTATCCAGCATGTATTCGAAACCTTTCATCTGGGGTTTATATGCGCCCGCTTCTTCAGCCGTGATGGTCAGGTAGATGGGTGCACCCAGACGCGGTTCATGGTGTGGGATCAGGTCTTTCATCGAATTGGTCAGCAGCACCAGCGGAAACTCCTTAGCCACTTTTGCCAGCCCGGCGGGCACATCAGGATGCGGTCCCCAGCTGGCGCAGTCAGTGTAAATAAAGTCGCTGTCGGCTTTGCTCCACGTCACGCCCCACTTTTTGCAGGTGCGCTGAATCGCATTACTGACCACGTCGTAATAGGGTTTCCATGCGCCGAGCACCTCATCCAGCCGGTAGCTGGAAAAGTCGGTAGTAAAGGCATGCATTGCATCCGGGTCGACGCGGTCGCTGAAACAACGCTCCGCCGCGCCAGCCATATCGAAGCGAATCAGTGTGCCGTAACAGTCAAACGTGATGAATTTCGGTTTAAACAGTGCCATGTAACACCCTCGTCATTGTCAGTTGCGCTTAGAAATCGATGAGTACACTTTTCTGGCGCTGGCAGGCCTGAAACGCCTGACGCCCTAAATCTTTACCAATGCCAGAACCCAGAAAGCCACCGGTTGGAATAATGAAGTCGCCGGAGCGTCCATAGCGGTTAATCCAGACGGTGCCCGCCTCTATGGCACGCATCGCCCGCATGGCACGAGGCAGGCTCAGCGTGTGCACGCCGGCACAAAGGCCATAGGTGTCATGGGCGGCCATCGCCAGCCCCTGCTCTTCGTCGTCAAACGTCTGTACTGTCAGCACCGGACCAAAAATCTCCTGCTGCACCGCCGGGTTATCCTGCGCCACGTGGCTCAGCAGTGTGGGCTGCCAGAACCAGCCGTTGTCGGTGTCGGCAAAACGCTCTCCGCCCACCAGCACTTCTGCGCCCTGTGCTTTTGCTGCCTCAATGACCGAGCAGACTTTGTTGCCCTGGCGTTCGTCGATCAGCGGCGCATAACGGCTCTCTTCCTGCCACGTGACGCCCGGTTTAAGTTCGCGGCAGAGCTGGGCCAGCCGCTCAACCAGCGGATCGGCGATATTGCGTTGTACGATAAGACGGGTGCCCGCCACGCAAGCCTGCCCGCCGTTGGCGGTAAAGCCGCGCAGAATGCGCTGAGCCAGCACCTCAAGGTCACCCGCGTCATCGAATACCAGTTGCGGACTCTTGCCGCCCAGCTCCAGTGTCACGGGTTTCATACCGTGCTGCGCGGCATCGCTCATGATGCGTTTTCCGGTCACGGTCGAGCCGGTAAAGGAGACTTTGCGCACCAGCGGATGGGTCACCAGCGCGCTGCCGGTCACCGCGCCACTGCCCTGAACAATATTCAGCACGCCCGCCGGTAAGCCCGCCTGGATCGCCAGTTCAGCCATACGCACGGTTGAAAACGGGGTCAGTTCAGAGGGTTTGAGCACCACGGCGTTACCCGCCGCCAGCGCCGGTCCGCATTTCCACGACGCCATCGACAGCGGAAAATTCCACGGGGTAATCGCGGCGATGACACCATAAGGTTCAGCAATCAGCATGCCGAGACTGCTGTCACGGGTTGGAAAGAGGTCACCGCTGTATTTGTCGGCGCATTCGGCATAGAAGCGAATCGCTTCGGCGGTGAACGGAATTTCATGCAGCACAACGTCGCTGATTGGACGGGTCGAACCCAGTGCTTCCAGCTGAGCCAGCAGCGTGTCCTGCTCAATCAGATCGGCCCAGCGGCGTAACACGCGACCGCGTTCGCGCGGCGGACAGCCGGACCAGCCGCTGGTTTTCAGCGCCTGATGCGCAACAGTGACAGCGCGATCAACATCCTGCGGCGTCGCGTCCTGCAGCGTGGCATAGACCCTGCCATCCGAGGGACGTTTTACCTCAAATGATGCGCCCTGGCTCTGGCAGTGCTGGCCGCCAATATAATGGCCAGCCGGAAGAGAAACTTTTTCAGGGTCGAAACTTAACATGGAAAAATCCTTATTTGTTACACCCATCAGTTGCTGTTTTATTAGCGTTTTCACTGGCCGATTTCTGTGGCGTTAATAAGCTAATGCAGAAAGTATGCCAGCCGGGCAAAAAATAAAAATGCGTTTAAAACAGCGCAAAAAAATTTTCTGCCGTATTGCCGGGGGATTTTTTGCGGAATTGCCGAACAATTAAACAGATGATTTACTTCACAAAATTTATGCGCCCTGCTGGTGCAACCTGCACGGAAATTGCACCAAAGCGGATATTTGTGACCAGGCCGCTCATTCTTCGATTCCTGACTCACCGTTTACCGACGTGCCTCACATCCCGGATAAATTCTTTAAATTTTTAAAGACTATTATTTGACGCCGAAGAATTCAGGTTGCGCATCAGGCAAAAAAAAACGCCAGCCGGATGATCCGGCTGGCGTTCTCTTAATATTTAATTACAAACTGCCAATGTGAAATGTTTTCTGTTCCAGATATTCATCAATTCCGTAGCGGGACCCTTCACGCCCTATACCGGAGAGTTTGACGCCGCCAAATGGCGCGACCTCCAGGGAAATAGCGCCGGTATTAAAGCCGACCATGCCAAACTCCAGCGCTTCCGCCACCCGCCAGGCTCGCCGGATATTCTCGGTAAAGAAATAGGCGCCCAGGCCGTAAGGCGTGTCATTCGCCATCGCAATCGCCTCCTCTTCATCATCAAAGATAAACAACGGCGCGACCGGGCCGAACGTCTCTTCATGGGCGATACGCATACTGGACGTGACCTCACCGAGCACCGTGGGCTGCACAAACGTGCCGTTGCCCTGGCTGATGCCGCCGGTCAGCAGCGTTGCCCCGTGACTGAGCGCATCGTCGATATGGCCGTTCACTTTCTCGACAGCGCGGCTGTTGATTAGCGGGCCTATGGTGCTGTCTGGCGCAAAGCCATCGCCCACTTTCAGGGTGGCAACGGCCTCCAGCAGTCGTGCGGTAAAGCGCGGATAGATACTTCGCTGCACCAGAATACGGTTAGCACAAACGCAGGTCTGACCGGCGTTGCGGAACTTACTGAGCATGACGCCGGCAACCGCAATTTCAATATCTGCATCATCAAACACGATGAGCGGCGCGTTGCCGCCCAGCTCCAGACTCAGGCGCTTTATGCTGTTGGCGCTCTGCTGCATCAGCAACTGGCCGATTCGGGTGGAGCCGGTAAACGAAATTTTGCGCACCGTGCGACTTTCAGTCAGCGCCGCACCAATCTCCGTGGGCAGCCCGGTCAGTACCTGCAACACGCCCGACGGGAATCCGGCGCGCTCTGCCAGCACGGCCAGGGCCAGCGCCGAGAGCGGTGTCAGCTCCGAAGGTTTAACGATAATCGGGCAGCCGGCGGCTAACGCCGGAGCAACCTTGCGGGTGATCATTGCAATCGGGAAGTTCCACGGCGTTATAGCCGCAGTCACCCCGACAGGCTGTTTCAGCACCAGGATGCGGCGGTCCTCGCTGGGTGCAGGAATGGTGTCGCCGTAGATTCGACGCGCCTCTTCTGCGAACCATTTCACAAAGCTGGCGCCGTAGAGCACCTCGCCCCGGGCTTCCGCCAGCGGTTTGCCCTGCTCGGCGGTCATGATGATCGCCAGGTCATCAGCATGTTCGACAATCAGCTGATGCCATTTTTCCAGCAGCGCGGCACGGCTGGCATTGGTGGTTTTGCCCCAGCTGATGCGCACCGTTTCTGCATAGGCTATCGCCTGCTCCGTCTCCGCCCGGCCCAGCGCCGGAATGGTGGCCAGCGTTTCGCCCGTAGCGGGATCGATAACCGGCAGCGTGGCGCCCTGATGCGCATCCTGCCAGCGTCCGGCAAAAAGCGCCTGCTGGCGCAGCAGATCGCTATCGGTAAGTTTTAATCGCGACATAACATCCCCTCGTGGTCAGTTAATTCCACTTTATCGTGCCGGGTCAGCGCAGGATGTTGTTGTGCGGGGTGAGAAAGGTGAGTGAAATAGTTTTTCGCGGTGTTTTGAAATTTTATGCCGTGCATAAACAGCCGCGCATCCGGCTGGATGCGCGCACTTTAAATCTGGAAGTCGATAACCGGTTCATCGTCGTTGCTGTAGGAGAGCGCCTGACGTTTGATCTCTTCCAGTGACAGGTTGGCGTTGCAGAGTTCCAGGAACTGCCAGACGTAGTTACGCTGCAGCTGACCGCGTTTGAGGCCGAGCCATACGGTGCTGGCATCGAACAGATGCGTGGCATCCAGGCGTTCCAGCTCTTCATTCTCTTCGGTTTCACACGCCTGGTCGGCCAGGATCCCGACACCCAGACCGAGTTTTACGTAGGTTTTGACTACGTCTGAGTCCTGGGCGCTGAGCACGATATCCGGTTTCAGGCCCGCCGCCTGGAAAGCGCGGTCAACCCGTGAACGTCCGGTAATGCCCTGTCGATACGTGATGAGAGGATAGCGGCTGAGCGTACTCAGTGAGACCGGCTGGTTCTGTACCAGCTCATGTCCTTTCGGCACCAGCAAAGCGTGATGCCAGCTGAACCAGGGGAATGCCGCCAGACTGCTGTTATTCACCAGCATTTCACTGGCGATACCGATATCTGCTTCACCCGCCAGCAGCATGGTGACGATTTCCTGTGGCGATCCCTGATTCAACTCAAGACGGACGTTGGGATAAAGCTGACGGAACGCTTTAATCACTTTCGGCAGGCTGTAGCGCGCCTGAGTATGGGTGGTGGCGATAGTCAGGATGCCGCTGGTTTCATTGGTAAAGACATCAGCCAGTCTTCTTACCTTTCCTGCTTCATCCAGAATGCGTTCGGCAATTGTCAGCAGTGCTTTGCCCGGTTCGGTCATGCCCAGCAGGCGCTTACCGCGACGGATAAAGATCTCCACGCCCAGCTCGTCTTCCAAATCGCGAATATGGCGGCTCACACCCGACTGGGAGGTAAACAGCGTATTAGCGACTTCCGTCAAATTAAACTCACAGCGGGCCGCCTCGCGGATGATTTTAAGCTGCTGGAAATTCACGATATTTACCTCCCTTTACATAATCTGATTCGTTGATGGTAAGAACAATTATTGATAACTGGAAATACTTAAAAATTTGGCTTTATGACTTTAGGGAATAAAGGGTGGGAGTGTTCGCTGCGCGAATGGGCTGAGGTGCACGCAGGTGCTGGGGGGTGTTCGCTGCGCGAACGGGCTGGGGTGCACCTGGGTGCTGGGGGGTGTTCGCTGCGCGAACCGGCGCTGAGAAGGTTTCGTTAGCCTGGCGGGTTGGGGAGTTTCAGTTACGCCTCTGCAGGCGACCAACAAGGGGGCGCCAGTCGCCGCGCCCCCTTGACCCCGGGCTCCGGCCTGCTTCACCGCCGCTTCGCGGTCCCTTCGCTTCTTCCGGATTTCTTACGGACCGGCGGGACGCGCCATCCCTGGCGCGAACCCGCCTCTTCGCGGCATCCCTGCCGCTCGTCCTGAAATCCCTCATCCGCTCAGCGGTTCTGACGGCCTCCCTTCCCCGCTTTTATCTCTTCTGTTTGTGTTGGTTACGTCATCGCTGTAAGTCTGAAGGATTATCTGCGGCTCTCCGCCTGGCAGGAAGAATGGCCTTCTACCCTCGCTGATATCTCTTATTTTTGTGTCGGGTACGTCATCGCTGTAAGTCTGAAGGATTATCTGCGGCTCTCTGCCTGGCAGGAAGAATGGCTCTTCACCCTATCAAATGTTGCCTCTTCTTTTTAATGCTGGTGCATTGCCGCTGATAGTTTTCAAAATTAGCTTTGGCTTTCAAACCACCAGACAACGCCATGTCCGATAAAAACCAGGATATTAAAGGCAGGGGTTTACCAGAGGCATCCGAAGCGCTGAGGAACAACCGCAGGCAAGGAGGAGCCGACAGGACGCCGGCGAAAGGACGGCTCGCGCCAGGGATGGCGCGTCCGGACGGTCCGCGAGCCGCAGGGCGTGACGAAGGCACCCCGCACAGCGGGGCGCGCAGGCTGCCGGACGCCGGGATTGTTAAGGGGCGGGCGTTCGCCCCTTAATGCGTCCGCCTGCACGGGAGACCTGAAATTCGCCACCGCCTGGCGGGCGTTACCCGCTCAGTGGGCAGGCACCGCGCAACGTAATCTTCTCAGTGTGAAGGTGCAGCAAAGCGAGACCCGCCCCCGCTGCTAAGCGTAATCAGCTCAATACCTGGCCCGCTGCTAAGCGAGAACGATTCAGAACCCGCCCGCTGCAAGCGCCCCTACCCCACTAACATCAACTCCCGCTCCTCAGTCAGCGGCTTGTTCAGCAGCGACAGCAGGATATTCTTCACCGCCTGTGCGGAAGGCGACAGCGGCAAACGGGCGGAAATGTTCAGCGACAGCGGCAGGCTCAACGATGGACTGTTAATGCGCGACATCCAGGCATCCGTTGATCCCACCAGCGCACGGGCAGCGGATTCAGGTAATACCGTCACACCCATCCCACTGGAAATCGCTGCGGTCAGAGTAGAAATTGATTCGATCTCTCCGATGATGCGCGCGCTCAGGCGACGCAGTGAAAATGCCTCATCAACCCGCTTGCGCACGGCGCTGTAGTCGCGTGGTAAAAACAGGCTCATCTGTGCCACATCGGCCAGATCGACGCTGACACCGGGATAATCAGTGGCGCCTACCAGGAAGAGATCCTCTTTCATCAGCGGCATACTGTTAATTCCGGCAGTGGGTGCGCGATCGTACAGCACCGCCATATCCAGCTGACCGCTCATCACCTTCTCGTTCAGCACGCTGCCACTGTTTTCATGCAGGTAGACCAGCACTTCCGGAAACTGATCGCGTACGGTTTGCAGCAGCGGCATGGTCAGCGAGGATGCCGCCGTGCCGGGTGCCAGTCCAATCGACACCTGACCGCTCAGCACCTGACCGGCGTTGATGACCGCGGTCTGGGCCTGCTCGCACTGGCGCAGAATAGTACGCGCATGGCCATAGAGAATCTTACCGGCTTCCGTTGGCGTAACGCCGCGCTTGGTGCGAATCAGTAATTGCTGATCCAGTTCATTCTCCAGTGTCGCGACCTGCTGACTGAGTGCAGGCTGTGCGATGTGCAGCACTTCTGCTGCCTGCGTCAGACTGCCGATATCGACGATTTTGACAAAGTACTTTAGTCGTCTTAAATTCATCTTGCCTCCGTCACTCACCCCGAATAGCGAAATGGGTCTGATCCAATCGCCCTGATAACTGAGATTTTGCAAGATGCAGGCCAGGTTTAAAGAGCAGCAGTCAGTGTCCAGCCAGATTTTTCCTAACGGCCCGGAAAATAAGCGTTTCTGATTACCTCTTAAGGGTTAATAAGGATCAGGAATGCGTAATCAGTGTGAGTAAGGATCCCGGGCGCACTGTGACAGTGCAGACGCTGCGAGTCAGACGTGCATAAAAGTGATGACAGACTGTACAGTTTTAGTGCAGTGGAAACGTATTGCACCTGATGAAGGCTTGCAGGGCCTGAAGCGTAGCGGTAAAGCGCAGGATAAAAATGTAAACGCTATCAGCAGGATTTCTTATCGCTGACGAAGGGAGGGAGGAAAGTAAACAGTGCCCTCTCCCGCATGCAGAAGAGGGCAACGCCTGCTGATTAACGTTTTTTGCGGTTACGGTGCATATCGATTGAGACCGCCGCCACGATGATGATCCCTTTGATGATGTCCTGAATGTAGGCATCGACACCAACGAAAGTGAATCCACTTTTAATCAGGCCGAGAATGACCGCGCCGATTAACGTGCCGGTGATACGGCCCACGCCGCCCATCAGGCTGCTGCCGCCGATCACAGCTGCGGCAATCGCATCCAGCTCGTATGACATCCCCATGCTTGACTGACCGCTGCTGACACGCGCCGCCAGGACCACACCCGCCAGGCCAGAGAGTGCACCAGCAATGGTGTAGACGATGATCAGATACTTATTAACGTTAATACCGGAGACTTTCGCCGAGGTCATGTTGCCGCCGATGGCGTAAACATATTTACCGTAGCGGGTATGTTTCAGGGCGATGTGGAACAGCAGCGCCACCACCAGGAAAATCACCACCGGCATTGCACCCTGCCCGATTGAGGTAAAACCGTCGGACAG
The DNA here is from genome assembly GCF_014495885.1 of Pantoea sp. MT58. NCBI lineage: Bacteria > Pseudomonadati > Pseudomonadota > Gammaproteobacteria > Enterobacterales > Erwiniaceae > Pantoea > Pantoea sp. MT58. The sequence continues at coordinate 1,598,679 of NZ_CP061083.1, read as the reverse complement.
GAAGCTGATTGGGTTACCCTGGGTGTAATACTGCGCCAGACCGCGTGCCGATACCATCATGCCCAGTGTGGCAATGAACGGTGGAATCCCGGTGCGGGTAATCAGTACGCCGTTGACGACGCCCGCCAGTAAACCGACGCCAATACCGGCCGCGATAGGGATCACCGCAGGCATATTCACCAGCGAGGGATACATCGGTGACAGACTGTCAGACGTTTGCGCCAGGCTCGCGGCAACCACCGCCGCCAGGGCAATCACCGACCCGGAGGAGAGATCGATACCGGTGGTAATGATGACCTGGGTCACGCCAACGGCGATAATCCCGATAATCGCCACCTGCAGGACAATCAGGATCAGACGGTTGGTGTTGAGCAGGAAAGACTGGTCACGCACGTACCAGCCAAACATTTCAAAAATTAACGCAATCCCCACCATCACCACGAAAATGCCGGTATCTTTCGGCAATTTATGACGCAGGCTGGCGAAAAAAGAGGGTTGCTGCGGGGCTGCCGGGGTAGCAGTAGCTTTCATATTGCTCATAGTGGTCTCGCGCCTCACTCGGATGCCAACGACAGAATGGTTTCCTGATCGGCTTCTTCTTTATCGAGGATGCCGGTTATACGCCCGCCGTGCATCACCATCACCCGGTCGCTCATGCCAAGGATTTCCGGCAGTTCAGAGGAGACCATGATGATAGCCACGCCACGGTTGGCAAGTTCACTGATTAAGCGGTAAATCTCCGCTTTAGCGCCGACATCAATGCCGCGCGTCGGTTCGTCCAGAATCAGAATCTTCGGTTGCGCCAGCAGCCAGCGGGCAATCAGGACTTTCTGCTGATTACCGCCGCTGAGGTTGTTGATGATCTGATCCATGGTCGGTGTTTTGATATTCAGGCGACGGATCTGGTCCATGCAGTCCTGCGCCATCTTCACATGGCTGACAAACCCGCTTTTACCGCTGTACTCCGGCATGTTCACGATGCTCATGTTCTCCATCACCGACAGCACCAGAAACAGCCCGGACTTTTTGCGATCTTCGGTCAGAAACGCCATGCCCTTTTCAATCGCCGTGGAAGGTGAGTCGATCGTCACCGGCACGCCATCAATTAAGATCTCGCCGCTGTCGAAGCTCTCCATGCCGAACAGGCTCTCCATCACTTCGCTGCGACCGGCACCCACCAGTCCGGCGACGCCGAGAATTTCACCCCTGCGGACGTTGAAACTGACATCAGTAAAACGATCTTTGCAGGTGAGATTGCGAACCGTCAGGACATCTTCTCCGATGGCGCTGTTGAATTTCGGGAACAGCTGGGTCAGTTCACGTCCCACCATCTGCGTAATCAGCGACTGACGGGTATATTTCGCCGTCTCATCACTGGCAATCCAGGCGCCGTCGCGGAAAATACTGACTTCATCAGTGATGTTAAAAATTTCATCCATCTTGTGACTGATGTAGATGATTGCTTTGCCTTGCTCCCGCAGATCACGAATGATGGTAAACAGGTGCGCCACTTCAGTTTCGGTGAGCGCGGAGGTGGGCTCATCCATGATGACGATATCTGAATCCCAGGAGACCGCTTTGGCAATCTCGACCATCTGCTGTGACGCAATGCTCAGCTCGCCCACCATGCTCTCCGCTTTCAGGCGGATATTCAGCCGGTTGAGCAGCTCCTGCGTCTTCTGATTCAGCCGGGCGTGATCAACAAAACCAAACTTCATTGGCTCACGACCCAGCCAGATATTCTCAGCGACGGTCATGTAGGGCACCAGATTGAGTTCCTGGTGAATCATCGAAATGCCGGAACGCAACGCGTCCATGGTGTCCTGAAACTGCACCGGCTCCCCTTTAATTTTGATGGTGCCCTTATCGGGACGGTACATCCCGATAAGGCACTTCATTAAAGTGGATTTGCCCGCGCCATTTTCGCCCATCAAGGCATGTACCGTTCCCGGACGCACCCGCAACGAGACGTTGTCGAGGGCTTTAACGCCGGGGAAGAACTTGCTGATGCCTTCGGCTTCAAGCGCAAACGCGTTCATACATCACCTCCGTACAGCTGGGTCGGGAACGATTATTTCAGGTTACGGTTGGTAAACTGTTCCATGTTTTCTTTGGTAATCAGCTGGTAAGGAATGTTGATGATTTTCTGGACTTTCTCACCTTTCACCAGTTTGATTGCCGTCTGCACCGCACCTTCACCCTGGCCCTGCGCATCCTGGAATACTGTGGCGACCATCTTGCCCTGCTTCAGCATCTGCAGCGCATCCGGTGTGCCATCGACACCCGCGATCAGGATTTTGTCCGGGTTTTTACCCAGCGCCTGCAGCGCACCAATCGCCATTTCATCGTTGTTCGAGGCGATGGCATTGATCTGATCACCGGCAGTCATCCAGTTACTGACCACATCCACCGCATCGTTACGGGTAAATTTGGCGGTCTGTTTCTGAACGATTTTGATGCCAGGGAATTTAGCTGCGACTTCTTCCACGCCTTTAGTACGGTCGCGGGTCGCTTCGTTTGCCAGGTCACCCATCAGGATGGCAACGTTGCCTTTGCCGTTCATCGCCTTCGCCAGCGCTTCCATCTGTAAGCGTCCGGCCAGTTCTGAGTCGGATCCGACATAAGCCATTTTTCCGGTCAGTTCAGCCCCAGGGCGACGGTTTACGAAGATCAGCGGAATACCCGCTTTGCTCGCCTGATCCATAATCGGTTTCACCGCATTGGTATCGACCGGGTTGACGATCAGCGCATCAACACCCTGTCCGATAAAGTTTTGTACCTGCTGCAGCTGCTGTGAAACGTCGCCTTTTGCATCCTCAACCTGCCCTTTGACGCCATCTTTCTGCATCTCTTTCTGCATTGAGGTACGCAGAATGGTGAGGAAGTTGTCATCAAACAGCGCCATTGAGACGCCAACCGAAATATCTTTTGCCATAGCGGCGGCAGGTAACATGCAGGCTAACAGTGAGGCGACAATCGTTTTTTTAATGTTCATAGGGACCCTTCTTATTTGTTAACTTGCTCAGTGGCTGCGGACCACGAATGAAAAATATCTTTTACATTCACCCAGCCTGTCTGGCGTCTGTTTCGGAAAATTTGAGGTAAGACTTCAGGTTCTGGCTATTTTTGTGATCGACCACTCCTTTTCACAATCACTTGATCTGCAAACAGTTAGTTTCAAAATGCCGTTTCACTTCTGACCGATGATAACGACCGTGATGATAAGCAGTTCATTTGTTCCATATGATCTCGTTTTGAAATTTTTATCATAAAAGCACTGAAACGCTTGTTTTAACATCGGCAAATAACAAAAATTTGACATGCATCTAACATCTACTGAGAAATGCCAGCAAAGTGAGATCCTGTTGGCAGTTTGAAAATCCATCACAAGTGACTAAAAACCGCCAATCCGCTGCTTTTACGAGCATCTGAACGCAAATCAGTAAACAGGGCTTTGACAAGCAGGATCTACGCCGCTAATATTCGCCCCGTTCAAGCGATTCCTCTGTAGTTCAGTCGGTAGAACGGCGGACTGTTAATCCGTATGTCACTGGTTCGAGTCCAGTCAGAGGAGCCAATTTAAGGGAAGCAGACGTTCACTGACGTCTGCTTTCTGCATTCCTATCAATTGGTTATCCCCCTTCAGTCGTTCACCCTCGTTCACTAAAAACCACTCGAAGCCATATCATTTTGATGGTAAAAATGCTGGTAATGCTGGTTCGATTTCCCTTTTACCAACAATCGAGGGGGTGTTTTCATGTCACTGACTGATATTAAAGCAAAAAATGCCAAACCCCTTGAGAAGGAATACAAGCTTACTGATGGCTTTGGTATGTTCCTTCGCGTTACCCCGAAGGGTTCCAAATACTGGCAAATGGCTTACCGCTTCGAAGGGAAGCAAAAACTCTTCTCTATTGGTGTTTACCCTGCTGTCTCTCTTTCTGATGCAAGACAACGCCGTGATGAGGCCAGAAGGCTTCTTGCTCAGGGCATTGACCCTAATGCAAAGAAACAGGCCGAGGTTAAAGAACTGAAGGCTAAGCGTGATAAGACACGCACCTTTGATGTAGTGGCTAAAGCTTGGTTCTCCACGAAAACAAAATGGTCAAAAGATTATGGTGACTCCGTATGGAAGCGCCTTGAAACCTATGTCTTCCCGACAATTGGTGACAAAGATGTTGCCGAACTGGATACAGGTGATCTGCTGGTTCCGGTGAAAAAAGTTGAGGCACTTGGTTATCTTGAAGTTGCCATGCGCATTCAACAATACATTACGGCGATCCTCCGCCATGCTGTTCAGCAGAAACTCATACGCCATAACCCTGCCTATGATATGGAAGGTGCTGTTCAGAAACCACAGACTGAACACCGCCCTGCACTGGAGCTGGAAGAAATTCCTCAACTACTGAAAAAAATTGCCGGATACAAAGGCCGCAGGTTAACCATACTGGCTATTCAGCTCAATCTGATGATTTTCATTCGTTCCAGTGAACTACGCTTTGCTCGCTGGTCTGAAATCGATTTCAAAAGTAAGTTATGGGTGATACCCGAAGAGCGTGAAGCAATTGAAAACGTCAAACATTCGACTCGTGGGGCAAAAATGAAGCGTAAACACTTCGTTCCCCTTTGTAAGCAAGCCATGAGGATACTGAAAGAGATCCGACAACTGACTTATGAAGAAGGTCATGATGATGGATTAATCTTTACTGGCTGTTATGACTCGTTTAAGCCCATGAGCGAAAACACCATCAACAAAGCCCTTCGCAATATGGGCTATGACACGAAGCAGGACATCTGTGGACACGGTTTTCGCACGCTGGCCTGTAGTGCCTTAATTGAGTCCGGTCTATGGTCAGAAGACGCTGTGGAGCTTCAAATGAGCCATAAGGAAAGCAACAGCGTTCGTGCCGCTTACACCCATAAAGCCAAGCACCTTGACCAGCGACGCCTGATGCTTCAGTGGTGGGCAGATTTCCTTGATGCTAACAGCAATGATATGGTCAGGCCATTTGAGTTTGCCCACAGGTGATCGTTTTGAGTTTGAAATCCAAGGCTAAACGCTTGATAACTCATCACATAGCAGCATGTAACTCTTTGTTTTGAATATATTTGAATAGCCATCATTGCTTGATGGCTACTACACCATTCTATTATGATTCTTCAGCAATATTTGATATCGTAGCAGTATTAAATACCGAGGAATAACCATGATATCAGGTCTTAATGGTGGAAATTTTATCCTTAGCTCGATGGCTAAGGAAAGAGTCAAATCAGGTCTACTTGATAGAGCAACAATAGAAGGCTCTAAAGGGGAGTATACCGTGATTTTTGATGGTTCAGAGTGGGAAGGTAAGCCATTAGTCTTAAGTAGCTCCAGACAGCCTTACGAAGCACGAGTCTTCAAAAGCATTGATGGTGCAGCGGCAGAGCTACTACGCATAGGTCTAAGTGAAGCTTCAATCAAAAACACCACTAAATCGAACAATAAATAACCAGGTTTAAAATGGATATGCAAAAAGAAACGATTTTTTCAGAAATTGAAACTGCTAACAGTAAGCAGATTGCTGTTTTAAAAGCTAACTTCCCACAGTGTTTTGATAAAAACGGGGCGTTCATTCAAGAAAAGCTGCTTGAGATCGTCAAATCATCAGATGTTGAACTCTCCAAAGAATCGTACAGCTTAAACTGGCTGGGCAAATCCTATGCCCGTTTGTTGGCTAACTTACCACCGAAGACGTTGCTCGCCGAAGATAAAGACCATAACCAACGTGAAGAGAACAAGAACAGTCAGAATCTGTTAATCAAAGGGGATAACCTCGAAGTATTGAAGCATATGGTTAATGCTTATGCTGAAAAGGTGAAGATGATTTACATTGATCCTCCATACAATACAGGTAAGGATGGATTCGCCTATAATGATGATCGCAAGTTTACACCAGAACAGCTTTCTGAACTGGCAGGTGTCGATCTTGATGAAGCAGCACGTATTCTCAATTTTACTGTCAAAGGTTCAAGTAGCCACAGTGCATGGCTGACATTCATTTATCCTCGTCTTTATATTGCTCGTGAACTAATGAAAGAAGATGGGACTATTTTTATCTCTATCGATCATAATGAGTTCAGTCAATTAAAACTTGTTTGTGATGAGATTTTTGGTGAGCAAAATTATGTTGGAGATATTGTGTGGAAAAATGCAACTGATAATAATCCGTCAAACATAGCCGTAGAGCATGAATATATTATTGTTTACACAAAAAACAAAGAGCAGCTTGAAAGTGAGTGGAAGTCTAACATTTCAGATGTTAAGAATTTACTTGTCAACATAGGTGAAGAATTCACATCAAGATATACGGGTAATGAACTTAAGGAAAAATATACCCAATGGTATCGTGAACATAAATCTGAATTATGGCCTCTTGACCGATACAAATATATAGATAGAGATGGTATCTATACTGGTAGCCAGAGTGTACACAACCCCGGAAAAGAGGGGTACAGGTATGATGTTTTACATCCAGTAACTAAAAAACCATGTAAACAACCTCTTATGGGATATCGTTTTCCATCAGAGACAATGGATCGACTTCTATCAGAAGAAAAGATTATCTTTGGTGATGATGAAAACAAAATTATAGAGTTAAAGGTTTATGCTAAAGATTATAAACAAAAATTAAGCTCTGTTATTAATCTTGATGGGCGTACAGCAACGAATGAACTCAAAGAGTTATTTCCTGAAATGACTCAACCATTTACAAATGCTAAAACAATAAAACTAGTAGAAGATTTAATCTCTTTTGCATGTGATGGAGAAGGTGTTGTTTTAGATTTCTTTGCTGGATCAGGAACTACAGCACATACAGTATTTAATTTAAATCATAAAAATAAAACATCGTATAAGTTTATTACAGTTCAACTAGATGAGCCAACAAAAGACAAATCTGATGCTTTGAAGCATGGCTATAAAACAATTTTTGACTTAACAAAAGAACGGCTAATTAGAGCTTCTAAAAATAACGGAAATCAAGGTTTTAAAGTATATCGACTAATGACTGATTTTCGAGCAAAAGATGAGTCTGAACTTACGCTGTCTAATCTTAGCTTCTTTGACGATGCTGTATTGACACCTGAACAGTATGACACCCTATTGACTACATGGTGTGTATATGATGGTAGCTTGTTAACAACGCCAATTGAAGATATTGATCTTAATGGCTACAAAGCGCACTTGTGCGATGGTCGTCTGTATCTGATTGCGCCTAATTTCACTAGCAAAGCACTGAAAGCTTTACTTCAAAAGCTGGATTCAGACAAAGACTTTGCCCCTAACAAAGTTGTATTTTTTGGCAGCAACTTCGAAAGTGCGAAACAGATGGAACTCAATGAAGCACTAAAAAGTTATGCTAATAAAAAATCTATTGATTTAGATTTGGTGGTAAGGAACTAATCATGTCTAAAGGGTTCACATTCGAAAAGAATTTACCTCATCAAAAGGCTGGCGTTGATGCGGTGATGAATGTATTTGTATCCGCCATACCTCATCAGACGGATCATGTTGCTATTCGCTTGTTAGCTAATCCAGAACTGAATCTATCTGAACAACAATATTACAACAACATAAAAAATGTTCAGGAGTTCAATGGTATTGAGCACTCAAAAGATAATTACGATGCTAAAAGCAACGTAATTGATGTTTCTATGGAGACAGGTACAGGTAAAACTTATACTTACACCAAAACAATTTTTGACCTGAACAAATCATTTGGCATTAACAAGTTTATCATCATTGTTCCGACTCTATCGATCAAAGCCGGAACCGTTAACTTTTTAAAAAGTGATGCTTTAAAAGAACACTTTCGAGATGATTACGAGCGTGAACTAAAGACTTACGTTGTTGAAAGTCAGAAAAGTTCTGGTAAAAATACAAAATCATACATGCCTCAAGCTATCCATGATTTTGTTGAAGCAAGTAATTTCAATAAGAAATATATACACGTTCTTGTGATCAACTCAGGGATGATTAACTCAAAGTCTTTAACTGACACTTATGATGTTGGTTTGCTTGATAATCAGTTTGATACGCCATTTGCCGCTCTTAGTGCGGTTAAACCATTCATTATCATTGATGAACCTCATAAGTTCCCTACAGGTAAAAAAACATGGGAAAATATTGAAAAATTTAACGCTCAATATATTGTTCGTTATGGTGCAACCTTTAGTGAGGGCTATAAGAATTTAGTTTATCGTCTTACAGCCGTGGATGCATTCAATGAAGATCTTGTTAAAGGTATTGATGCATACATTGAGGATATTGTTGGTGATGGTAATGCCAACCTCAAGTTCGTCAAATCTGACGGAAAAGAAGCGACATTTGAACTGAATGAAAATAGCAATAAAAAAACGTTTAAGTTAGCCAAAGGTGAATCGCTATCTAAGACGCATAATGCTATTCATGATTTAACTCTTGATGCTTTAAACAAGAATACAGCAGTGTTGAGTAATGGTATTGAGCTAAAAATTGGTAGCTCGATAAACCCCTATTCTTACGATCAGACACTTGCTGATAACATGATGCGTAAAGCTGTCAAAGAACACTTTAAGTTAGAAAAAGAGTATCTGACACAAAGGCCACGCATAAAGCCTCTTACTCTTTTCTTCATTGATGACATTGAAGGCTATCGTGATGGTAATCATATTGCCGGAAGCCTGAAAACTAAGTTCGAAGAATACGTTTTGGCAGAAGCTAATGAACTGTTAAAAACAGAGAAAGATGAGTTTTATAGAAACTACCTTGAAAAAACTGTTAAGGATATATCTTCTGTTCATGGTGGTTATTTTTCAAAAGATAACAGTGATAAAGATGATAAAATTGAGCAGGAAATCAACGAAATCCTTCATGACAAAGAGCTTCTATTATCTTTAGAAAATCCTCGCCGTTTCATTTTCTCTAAATGGACGTTGCGTGAGGGGTGGGATAACCCAAATGTCTTTCAGATTTGTAAGCTCCGTTCGAGCGGTAGCACCACATCTAAACTTCAAGAGGTAGGTCGTGGATTACGTCTTCCGGTGAATGAATACATGTGTCGTGTGAAAGACCGCAATTTTACTCTCAACTATTATGTTGATTTTACAGAAAAAGATTTTGTCGATTCTCTTGTCAAAGAGGTTAACGATAGTTCTTTCAAAGAAACAGTTCCAAGTAAGTTTACTCAAGAACTTAAGGATAAAATCCTATCTCAGTATCCTGAGCTTTCATCCAGAACACTCATGAATGATATTTTTGATGATGAGATCATTGATGATAATGACAACTTCAAAGATTCAGATGCCTATAGCCGCTTAAAAGCCAAATATCCGGCAGCATTCCCTACAGGAGTGAAACCAAGCAAAATCAAAAAATCCACTGATGGAAAAAGACGCACTAAAATGCGTGTTGGTAAGTTCAGTGAGCTAAAAGAACTATGGCATTTGATCAATCAAAAAGCAGTGATTGAGTATAAAATAAACAGTGAACATGAATTTTTATCTATTTTCAAATCATTCATGCTTGAAGAAACAGATAGATTTACTAAATCAGGCGTTCATACTCGCATTGATAGAATTTATATTCATAATGATACGGCAATGTCGAAAAGTATCGTCGGTGACGATGATAACTTTGCTAAACTAAACACAATGAGCTATCGGGAATTTCTTGATAACTTATCACAAACTATTTTTGCCAAACACGATACCTTACATAAGGTTTTTTGTGATATAAAAGACACTATCAACATCACTGAATACCTGAACATTCAAACAATCAGAAAGATTAAGTCTGGTTTTAGCAAGTATTTGTTGAACAATTCATTTAACAAATTCAGCCTTGGATATAATGTGATTTCAGGTTCAATTCATCCTACAAAGTTCACTAATGCAGACGGTGAGCCTGTGAGTGAGGTATTATCAAGTGATCTTGGTATATTGAATGACAACAAAAAACCACCGTTGAATTCTTATCTTTTTGAAGAAGTCTTTTATGACTCAGAGCTTGAAAGGCTCAACATAACAGATGGAGAGATTCAGTCTGTAGCTGTTTTTACAAAGATACCGAAGAACTCCATTAAGATCCCGGTAGCAGGTGGATACACGTACTCCCCTGACTTTGCATATGTTGTCAAAACAACAAAAGGTGATTATTTAAACTTCATTATCGAAACTAAAAATGTAGATGGGAAGGATAGTTTAAGACTTGAAGAAGAACGTAAGATAAAACATGCACAGGCATTATTCAGTCAAATAAGTCAATCTGTCAAAGTCGAGTTTAGAACACAATTTTCTGCAGACAGAATAGCTGAACTGATTAAAAAAGTTGGATGATAACATTTTATAAATGGAAAAGGGCCTTACGGCCCTTTCCTTTTCCCTTAAAGGGAACTCTCCATTAGAGAGAATACATATCCCCACACTTGGGGCAAATCAATCAGCCCATTGGGCTGTAAACCACTCCCCATATATGGGGCAATCAGACACTTAATGAAGTGAGTGTTCTCAAGGAACTCTTATTAAATATAATGTTAAATGTAGATTGTCAAATATATTTGAATATTTATTAAAAATATATCCACAACCATCAATCACAAATAAGTTTAATCCTCCATAAATAATTAGAGGGACAAACCAAGTTTCTGATGCCTTATCTGTCAGAGATAGATAATAGCATTTTTATTTTCTATCCTATTCACTCTGAATCGATCGGATCACAGCTTGTTGGGGCGTTCGGAACATCAACATAAGATAAAACACATACCATTTAAATAAATCATAAGGTTATGCATGTCAAGATAAAGTATCAAGTTATATAGAAGTTTATCACGCCTATAGACACTTCACTCCTGCCTCCCAATCATATCCTCAAGAAACCTTTTTCCTCGTAATTTTAATCTTGCTTTATCTTCAATGCTAATATTCGATAATTGTAGTATAAGTCCTAATATTAACTCTTTGTCCACCTCATCTACTTTACAGTCCATAGCTTTAGCTACCTCAGCACCAAGGATGATCTTCAAACGTGTCTCAGCACTCTTGGATAAATATTTCTCTTTGGTCTTGAGACGATTCAAACGCATCTGCGCTGATGCTATTTTTTGCTTAATTGTTTTTTCTGTTCTTGGCTTTCTGTTTTTATCATTATCACTCATAATTACTTCACCTTTTAGTTGTTAAAAACATGAAATACAATTAAAAAAGTAAAAGGTCAAACTTTAGGCAAAAGGTTGAATGCTTTGTATTCCAGATTAAATAACGCAGCGCGAGATGATTGTTCCAAAAAACCATATTGCTGGAATAGGGTTCATCTCTGTTAATGATAGGATTTATCCCGGAAAAATGATGTTTTGGTTTAAAAAATGAGATATCAGTAAGCTCAAAATAAAATTATGCAACACAGGCGAGAGCAACTACTAAAGTTAAATACCTGATACTCTCCCCGTTACTTATTTTATCAGAACAATGAAAAATATTTTACCCGTTGTTTTTAAACTCTGACTCATGATCTTAACCTGTGAATTGTGCAACACGGAAAAATATCTGTTATTTTCACTTTTTTATCTAAATTTCACTTTCCCGCCTTACGGCGGGAGAGAAAATACTACTTTCGCCCTTACGGGCACTCTCTAAAACCATAATTATTAAGATTCGTGTAATACCTCAGCCGTTCATCCGGTTCTAGCCCTGTAAATTTCACATTCCGTAAAACTAGAGTTATTATTTAAGTATAGAAAAACTTTTTACATTGTCGTTATAAAATAACGCAATGCCCACCTATACACTCACTTCGTGAGCGTGTGGGGTCTACCGACGGTTGCCTGCCGCAGGCTAACACCGTTTCCTTCGGAAACAAGGTCAACGTCAAAGTTTTTCTTACGAAAAACTAAAACCAGCATAGTTATATTTCCGATTTATCTTCTGGTTTGATATTTAGGTTTATATTGAGGATTTTCATTTTATGGCGATTTTTCATCTGGATTTTAAAATTGTAAAACGAAGTGAGGGCAGATCTTCCGTTGCTAAGGCTGCCTATCATGCTCGTTGCAGAATCACAGATGAAAGAACAGGTGATACGTATGATTATAGCCGCCGTAATGATTTATACGGGCATTTCATATTAGCACCTGCTAATGCTCCTGCACACATAGTAAAAGACTCTACAACATTGTGGAAAGAAGTAGAACGAGTTGAGCGTCAGAATAACGGTCAAACATCCCGTTATTTCGATGTCGCCATTCCTGCCGAGTTAAACAATGATGACAAGAAAAAGCTTGTCCTTGAATACTGCCAGAAAAATTTCGTTGATAAAGGCATGATTGCCGATATCGCTTTCCATGATCTCGATAGCGACAACCCACATGCTCACGTTATGTTGACATTAAAAACTATAGGACCAGAAGGTTTTGGTAAAAAGGAAAGAAGCTGGAACGACAGAAAAATGTCTGTTTTATGGCGTGAATCATGGTCAGCTATGGCTAACAGCTATCTTGCTGCCGCAGGTTCATCAGAACGTATTGATCATCGTTCCCTTCTGGCCCAACACGAGGAAGCGTTAGAAAACGCAGCAGTAGCTTTAGATAATGAAGAAAAAGCGCTATGGCTTGCTAAAGCCGCTGAAACGAACCGCCCTGCAATGAAACGTATCCACAGTTCCAAATGGAGTAGTAAGGCGGCTCAGGAACAAAGAGCAGCAGAACAGACTGTTCGTGATGCTGCTAAACACGAAGCTGTTGAAGTCTGTAAGACATTCAGTGAACTTGACCTTGAAATTGTTGTTGATGTCAGAAGCTTCACTGTGGCTGCTCTTGCTGAACCAGAAGAGATCATAATACCTGAAACACGTTCAAATAGTTCCAATGCTGATGAGCAAAAACCTGTATTGGTTGCTCCTGCACCTCATACTCGCCAGCGTGGTTTTAAATCTTACCGTGATAAAACAAAAGGCAGTAAAGTTGTTGCTGGTTTTCAGCCATCAATCAGTGTTTCTGATTCTGGTACAAATACTATTCTGAAAAAATCCTCCTCTCAAAACCCAAACAGGGCAACCAGAAGCGGCCCTGAACGTGTGAAAAGGAAACAGGTTATTTCGCGTCAGGATAATATCTTTAAACGCTTTACAGCCCTTTTGATTAATTTTATCAGGGATAAACTTATATGGGTTAAAACAAGCAAAACTAAAATTGATATTATTAGTGAAGAACATGATAAACGTATTGCTGAAAACTATATCTTTGATGACGTATTAGGTCATCATGTTCTACGCACTGACTATGAAAAACAAGCTAAGTTTAATCAAGATGACTATAAGCCAGCAGCTGATCAGATCAGCCGTCTCCCAAGTCGTTCAATGAATAAACAACCGGAAACCAATCTAAACATGGCTCCATCTCCACCCATGTCGCCAGAACAAACAAGGAAAAACAAGGAAAAACAGCTCCCCAAAACTGAAACCGCTAGGTCATCGCCGCAGTACTGACTTATCTTCCTAATAGCTATTTAGGACGGTTCTTTGGTGATTTTTTAGACATTAGGCGATAATTATAGATATTCTATTACAAATTTTTATACTGGAAGATTCCAAAAGGATTAATCATATACGGTTGAAAATTAGGAATACTAATGATATACATTTAGTGAAACAATAACCATGAGGCTAAGGAATGAAAAACAAGCTATGGATTTACGGTCGTGATTTTTTTGGAACCACAGAAAAATTCATTTCAACCTATTCTGGTCCGTCCCCTAAGATTTTATTAGATTCGAACGTTTCTGGCAGATACTCTTTATATTCAAAAATAGTAAATTGTCTACCGGGTGATAAAATAACTGTTTTTGCCGAAATTGAACAGGCAGTAAACAACAATTCATCCATACAAGACTCAAAGTTCGAAATATTATCAAATGATAATGAAATCAACTGCCTAAAATCAACCCTTTTGAGCGAATATAAACGATTGTTCAATGAGCAGTTGATTATGAAACATTTCAATTACATTAATAGCATTCCCAGCCTGAAAAATAAAAGTAAGTTAGAAAAAGTAATTTGTCTAATCAATCATTATCAAGACCATAATAGTAAATCATCAATAAACTTTCATTTATTGTTATGCATGTTAAACATAAGTATAAATTGTGACCCCAAAGATCGCTTTAAAAAACTACTTCACTACCCACAAGAAAGGTATAGCGTTGAATTAGTTAAAAACATACTCTTCGACCTTTTTATAATAGAAGAAGTGAATAGATTTATTGATGAAGGGGACAATGTATTTTTTTGCACCAACGATGTTGGCGCTGCATTCTATGCCAATTATATTAAAAAACTAACATTATGTATATCATTATATAATTTACATCAGGAACCAAGTAAAAATGAATTATATGGAATTGAAAAGGAAATCTATTTAACCCTTTCAAAAGACAATCAGTTTTATGAAATTATCGGTCGAATCAGGAGTGCCATATATAAAGAATGGCGTGGAGATTATAAAACAAAATACACATTCCAACTAACACCTATTGCGGATGCTATCGATAAACATCTTAGACCTAGAAAGCATGAGATAAAGAACATTGGGATTCCCACGCCTTAAAAAATTAAACCACGTCTTTTATCCTAAGACGTGGCCTATTTGTTATCGAAAAAATTACATCCTTCGCCTGAACACAACATTATCAGAGAATAATGCCTTACCAGCTATAAACCCAACAGCCGCAATGATTGGTAAGCTGATGGTAGCTCCAGCTATTCCTGTAGACATTCCTATCAGTACCGACAGGGCGAAGGTCAATAATATAATCACGAAAGCATACCAGCCGGGGTAGGTTCCATATAAAACAGTTGCCATGCAGCCAGTGCAGACATGGACGCCTCTCTGACTTTCTTTCAGGCAATACGGACACTGGATAGTTTTGTTTTCCATGATAGCCCCCTTAGATCGCTTTCCAGCCATTGCTGGTTTTAACAAGATTCATGGCACCATCAGCAGATCCGCTCATTCCTTTCACATCAGAGAACGCGCTTTTGTCCACCCATGATGGAATATCAGTTAATTTCCATGTGTAGGAGACGCGAACAACTTTCTGATTACCGTTTCCCGACTCAGTCCATTCTGTAATCTTATCAACGGCACGATGTCCCACACAGGCACCATCCTTGCGATCCCAGAACTCAACCTGTTGGCCTTTGTCTGTGACTTCCAAAACGTCAACGCTACTAAAGCCTTGAGACTGCTGTGAAACATCCAACAGCCCCTGCTTAGCCAGACCTTTTAAGATTTCATCACTGACACTATATCCTGCTGAACGGTAGCCATGGTCGACCTTAATCGGAAAACCTTTATTGAACGCAAAGTCATTGTCCTGAAGTGAGTAGCACAACTTCGATTTTGAAATTTTCGCGTTTATCGCATTCTCAAAATCGCTTTTTTCACCGCATCCTGATAATAAAAGACCAAGAGCTGCAATAGTTAAATATTTATACATAGTATTATCCAAGAATTATTTATTGATAAGACCGTTGCTCAACACAAGCAGACGAACTGGCATATCGGCGTTGTTGACCGTAGCGAAGCCGCGAACCTCGAATTTGTTAACCGTTCCGGCGACGCTGACTTTCTCGCCTCTCTTATAGGTAAGAACAGCATCATCAAGCCCTGAGTAGTAATTGATCCAGACCATGCCACCGCAGTAGTTGGTATCAGATGTTTTAAATAACAGGTAATAGTTCGCGTGAGCGGCTTTAGGCATTCCCGTCATTATATCGCTGGCACTTCTGCCCTTGGTAACCTCCAGAACAGAGGTATTTGTGATAGCGATCCTTTTGCCTGTCCATTTTTTTTCAGCCGCCATCGCGTTTTCTTCATAGTCTTTGCATACAGCTCCAAGACCAGCGACCGGGGAAGCCGGGCCGCTGTCCTGATCGGAAGTTGAAACACCCAGCGTTTTGTTCAGTGATGACAATGAAGAACTGATTGCCCCATTGACCTTACTCACACCTTCATTTAGCTGTTGGCAGCCAGAAAGAACCATCAGCGATACCGCCAGTGGTAAAAAGTTATGTCCTTTCATTTATTCCTCAAAGATTTAGCCAGATTTATATCCCACGATCCGAGCGCCCTTGCTCACAGCTCAGGACCTATCGTCTAATCAATTGATAGAATTGAATTATTTTTATTGTTCGTCATATCGTTTAAATCGATCGATAAAAAAAAATTGATAGTTTTCGACTATCGTAAATTATAAATTGATCGGCTAAAGTAATTAAAAGACCGATCGATCTATCTCATTTAATCGTCAAAAACTATCAATATGTATTTATCGATCTTTTATATCAATTGATTATGAGCAATGATTTATCATAGTTGGCTTGCTTCGGCTGGATGTTCTAAGGGAGCTGGGATCAGGAATGAAGCAGCACATAATGAGGATGTGCTACTTGTGTTGGATGTTTATCACCCTCCAGTGCTGTTCATCGCCCATAACAATCAGAACGATTTCCCATTACGCCACCTCATGGGATGGCAGGAAATCCTCTGGTATCGTTTCTCCTTCACGCCCAATAATGATCGCGTCGTTGCTCAGCGTGGTGGTAACCTTATCGCTGTTATCGAGGCACTTATCTACCAGCGCCAACCCTCGACCACGAACTTTACTGACTTCACCTGCGCTGCTAACAATTCTCGCCGTGCTGCCGTCTGGATAGATAACCTCATCACTCTCCAGCGCAACATTAACCTGACTGCCATCTGAAATTTCGATCTCATAACCGTTCCAGGCAACATGAACAGTTCCTCCCTTCTGGGTAAGACTTCTTTCAGTTGCAATGCTGTATATGGCATTAACAAAATGCTGGCAGTAATACGCCTTCTCACGGCAATGAGCGCATGCGCATTATCATTGATTCTAGCCAGCAGTTACGGAGTGAGTTCATTGGTATAATGACGTCCATTTTTTTTACTTGCCATTTAAAAGAGTGGTTTCAGTGCTATACGAACCGACTGTTAATTTGACTTTTATAACAAAGCTTCAGAAACATTGCGCAGGAAGAATAAAACCATTTTCCCCATAAAAATCTGAATATTTTTTTGAAAAGATTCTTATCTGATGAGCTTTCGCTCATGTGCTGGTGCACGGCTTTGCCCTGATGATGTAAAAAGGTTTATGGAGTTCCTCCTTTGTATGTAGAAAACCGCTTTCCTGAACAGCAGCGCTAGGGTGATTGTTCGAACAATCATATCGCTGAACAGGGCCTGCCCCTGTTAATAATGGATTTATCCATAAAAATTGCGGCAACAGCCGCCATGAAGCCTGAAGAATAACGATTGATGCTGAATCTCAGGCAGCACACGGTGTGATTGTTTGGGACAATCACTGCTGCTGTTCGCTGTAAGAGGAAGTAAAACAATATTGCTGATGAAAGTTTTTCACCGTGAGTTGATCAGAACCAGATTTTATTCACGCAGAAAATCAGGTAATTATACTGAAAGCAACAGGTGCCATTTAGACGGCACGCTCTCCCTTTTACTATATTATACTTATTACTATATTACGAACTTTATTTATCATATAAAACAGCACCTTACAGAAAAAAGGTTATAGGTTTCTATAACTCGGGTTATCGATATCTATAACCCGAGTTATGGGAAGCTATAACCGTAGTTAGCAAAAACTATAACCATAGTTTCGCATAGAAACTACTGTTTAAAACTGGCGAGTATTCCACTCTCAGTAAACTTATTCCAGTCATGAACCAAAAAAAGATTCTTTTTATCCTGTTCTGATGATAGTTTTCCACTCTATCAAAACTTTTTCCACTTATTTTTGACTTTGTTATTGATCATAGTGTTTAATCTATTATGTATTGATAAAAACAACAATAAGAGGAAAAATACAATGAGAAAAATAGATTTCCAATCCCTTAGCAGTTTATCGCCTTTTCAGCTAACACAGTATATTGATGACCATCATTTCACTAATGAACAGAAGGTGCAGATATTCGAACATTATCACAGCACCCATAAAGATGTTACCAATATCTACTCAAGAAAAGAAAACATTAAGTCTATCAGGAAGGATGTTGATTATGTCCACATGTTCACAAAAAACTTTCAGCAACTCGCAGAACTTGATATTTCTAAGAATGAACTTAAAGTTATCGCAAGGATCTTAAATATCATGGAGTTTGGAAACTGTTTTCATATCTCACAGGCAAAACTGTGCCGCGACTTAGACATTAAAAAGTCAAATATGTCTCTTGTCTTTAAAAAGCTTAAAAATAAAGGGATTATTATCGACAGAGAGGGTGATCTCTTTATGAACTCAAATATTTTTCTTAAAGGACAGGCGCATTCTATCAATGCAAAACAACGACCTAATGTCAAAAAGGCGCAGAGTTTTACTGTTGATGGAAAAGAAACGTTTGAAAGCGTTTATACTTTCCGACCAGACTCTGATGATAATTCTGACACGGGTAATAAGAGTGAAACGTCTGCAAATGATGAAACTTTATCCCTCGAGGCTCCTGAGATACCCGCATGTCTGTTTGAAGAGGCAGAATAACCTGTTCAACCATCAAAAGATATCCAATCAAACACTTCGCTGTAATTTGACACTTACGCTATACCTCGTAATATAAAGTTACCCCCTATTTTATTTACGAGGTATATATGAGAAAAGAAAAACTAGATAACAGCGACATTATTGACTATTCAAATACTCTGGAAGAATTAAGGAAATATCCATCGATAGCTCAATACAGACAGCAATATGGTGAGTTACGACGAGATAACACCCCGACCGCAGTGACAAAGCAATTTTATTCCGTTCATACCACCCTGCGCCGTCTGGATAAAAAGAAAAACAACCTGTTAGATTCATTTATTTCTGAACTCAATCCGGTGAAAAAGGAACATACTTTAGAGAGCGCAGAACGCCACATATTAGCCAGAGCGATTATCCGTGAGAATAGTGATGATGAAATCGTCTCTATGCTTATAAAGCAACGCACAGAGTTCGCACTGGATTTTCAGCGATCTGTTAATCTAAGTCTTTAACAACTTGCAGAACTGACCTCTGCCCGTGAGCGTCAGCCAATACCACTCGGTAAAATTTCACCTTAAAAAACACGCTTATCAGCCCCGCAGCGGGGGCCGATACAGTCAAAGACATCATAACGATTCGGCCAGCACTTGATAGTGCGTTTTGAATAACGCCTGCTTTACTTCTCTGAAATCGACTTCTTCCAGTTTTTCTTGTGTATTTTCTTCCCGGACAAAATCCTGAAAACACTTTTCAGCCATCATGATTGCCAGCCCGGTTAAACCGTCAATAAGGTTCGGGTCCATTATGTTGGTATATATTATACGTTGCGTCTCATCATCTGCCAGTTTAAAAATATCTGAATAGATTTGTGATGACATACCAAAGAATATGCCGGTTGATTCATTTTTAAAACTTAACATATCACTGCCTCTCTTTTATTAAGGGTTGTTTTCAACATTTTCTTTTATATTAAACTATTAGCACCAGGCATAACCAAACCTCATCCTTAAATGATGACTGGAACTTATCGTAATTATTTAGCCGTCAGCACTTATCTATTCAAAGCGCAAAGACATTTTTATAAACATACTGGTGAGTGAATGCCAGTGAGCGCAAAAATGCTCTAGATTTTTTCTGATTTACCTTTCTGAACATACAATACCCACTTCGTTCATCATGTCCTTCATAAAAATAATTTTTCGCGAGATCGATGACAACTTCAATAAACCTGCCCATCTCTTTCTTGTCTTTCATCAGTGATATATAAAATGCAGGCATATCCTTTCTAAGCTTGCTAATGTTCTCATTAAATAATCTTTCTGCCACTGCATTAAACTGCCTTGTTGTTTTTATTTCTAGAATCATAATAATCACCTTATTGTTAATGTTTTACGCTGAAACTTTACGTGAGACCATAATAGTCTTTTCAATCCATTCATCCACTTCGCTCTCAATAAACGCAATCGCTCTGACACCCGTTTTTATCTGTGCAGGGAAACGACCTGTTTTAATAAGCTCGTATATCCATGTTTTACCGAACCCAGTCCTTTTGATGACTTCCGGTAAGCGGATAAATCTTTCATTATTCTTTTCTGTGCGGTTAACCATATTTATCTCCTCTGTTGTTTGATGAGATAATCGTAAGGTTTCAGGCGATGATTTGGCAGAGACATTCAGAAAATCGTTTTTTACACGATTTTCTGAGAGGGAGAGAAAAGGGTAACTTCAGCCTGGGTGAATCCAGGTGATCACAATCTTTCTTCGGGGAAACGCGGACTAATCAAGTTCTGTATCGATGAGATCCCTCACCTTCCAGTGCTTTTTATCATCATATTTATACATAAAGTCGATGAAGGAGCGGAAAAGGGTCGGATCTTTCAGGAAGCTGACGGCCAGTGGATAATCCGTTGCTTTCACATTCTCCACTCCCCTTACACCAGCCAGAAATTCGTCAGGCCAGAGAAACCCGGTAAGCTGGGGTATGCCAATCCTGATCTGTTCATATGTTCCCCAGAGCAGAAGATCCATCATGGGTATGAGATGGTAATCAAGTATTTTTCTTATCGTGCTGACGCCAAAACGAAAATCTCTGACTGGCGGTTCAGGTGGTGCGAGCTGTTTTTTCCAGGAAGGTAGCATAACCTTCAGGTGCTCAATGATTTCATCGGAGGAAGCAGCAGAAAAGTTGATTTCAAGAAGCATTGCACCTTTACTGTTGAGACCTGCTTCTTTGAGATACTGCGACACCTCTGGCGAACACGCCGGACTTTCCCGCAGACTAGCATGAACCTCAGCCACAGTCATGAATGTGCCAACTTCCCGCAAATCTTCCCGTGTCAGAGGCTTAACAGCATAACTTGACAGCAGCGTGCGTTCCGGCCTGCCAAAGACATCCCCGAACACCACCCTGCCCGTCATAACCTCATCAAGATAATCACTGAGCACGGTCCGGTTCTCAGAGGCTATTTCATCCCAGAGTGTCATCATCCGCCAGGCCACGATCCGGTTGTCCATCTGGGTAAAAAGCTGTTCAACCGTCAGGTCATGAAGCACGCTGTAGTTGTCCATGCAGAACCAAGCCTGCACCGCTTTTTCAATTTCAGCTTTAGTCATGATATTCCTGATGGCTTTACTTCTCTGGCAGGTGTGTTATCAGTAACCTTACCGTATTCATTGAGGCTAATCCATTGAGAAAAAACAGGGAAAAAGTGCAGTCAGACCGTATCTTTACTCCTGTTGTTCAGTCACGTTCGCCAAAGATTACTACCGTAATCAATTGAATATAATTGACATTTTAGCGATACAGGATTAAAAATGTTGGTAAATATGATGGTAAAAAATCACCCCGTCATTTCAATACCACTAATAGTAGGAGATACAGATGAAGTTCGAGTCCAGTCAGAGGAGCCAGAATTAGAAAAGCCCGCTCAGGGAAACCTGAGCGGGCTTTTTGCTTTTATGTTACAGGTCGGCGAATCACTTACAGGTTCAGATGTGAACCATCAAATAACGATGTGCTTTGGTTGCTACTCAGGCAGCCTGTAGATAGAGCGTCTATCGACCCCCACTGATGTTAGCCAGGAAGCGGTTTAGCATTTGTGCTGTGCCTTTCCGCCATCCTTTTCCTTTGCTGCCTGCCAGAGAAAATGGCGCCAGTGCCTGGTTCTTTCTTTAGTGCAAAGGTTCTGCGAGCTTTCATGCAATCAGTTAAAAAGCCACGCAGGTAAAGACAAACGAAAGTGGGCTTCCCATCATAAAAGTATGATGTCCGACATTAATCACATCAAGTTGTAAGGTTTCCGGGTCGCCGGTAAATTCAGCCAACAGCTTCTCAAAGGTTGGATTATCTGTATTGTCAGTGGGAGAGATAATGATGCGGCTTATAGAGTAATGCGCTGTATTACTGCCCCTTACTTCCCCCCTATTCAGTATGAGGGTTCTTCCTAAATTTTTTTCCTCATTATTGATTAACACCCGTCCATTCAGTAAAAAATATCCGGTTCCGTCCTTGTATAGTCTGAGATCCTGGGCGACATTAAATTTAAGCGTCTGTCCCTCACCACCCAGATCGTATTGGGTAAAAGAGTAACATCTCAGTGGCAATATTAAATTATTTTCAGACCCAAAAAATATAAAACCCAGAAGAATTGCCGTACAGACAGTTGAAATAGCTATCAGAACTCTCACGTTTGGAAACATCATATTAATTCTCGTTAATATGGAAGAAATTATTGCAACTGGTTACATTCCTCTCTTTTCCAAGCTTGCAATACGAAATTAATGTTCGGCCATCATCTTTTGGCGAAAAAGACGTATAGTTATCAAAATAGATTTTTTTATTTTTATCACAGACTAAATTATTTTCTGCTAAAAGAGCAGTTATTTTACTTTTTACTTCTTTCATCTTATTTTCATTGAGATCCTTAACAAAAACCACCTCGCACCCCTCTGCAAGAAAATCTGATTTCAGATAAATGTTGATATTATCCAATGAAGACGTATTGTTTTTAAAGACTAACACCGCAGTTGCAATAAAAACGGGTGAAATGATATACAGGCAAAGAACAATGACTTTCCATGAAAGAAAAGATCCAGGTTTATTTAATAATGCCTTAGGTAAATGAGCCGGTGGCGATGACTCTATTCCGTCAAAGGAGGGGGATTTAACGACAGAATGATTAGTATTTAACTTAATACCAATTTTAGGAATGGTAATGACAATTTCATCACATCCAAATGCGGATAATGCACGTCTCATTATACTCAGGTATTGCGTTAAATTTGCATTTGACCCTCTGAGGTTATGTTTATCCCAGACTTCAACAATCAAATATTCTCTTGTCAGAATATCGCCATTGGAATCAAGAATGAGTGCCAGTAATCGCGCCGAAGGCAGGTTAATCTGAACGGTATCTTTCGTCGGTATATGTCGGAGAGTACTGTCATCCGTATTAAACACTATTGAACCATTAATGGTATACAACACCTTCACATCCCCCCGATTAAATAAATTCAATCTCAGATTTATCTTACAACATAATACAGTTAAACCCCTTTTGCACGTAGCATTTTTAAACCAAGCGAATAAAAAGCACGGGAACGCGTTGATACCCACTGACTCTGTTTCAGGGAAATTATTGTCCTGATGTCGGAACGCCGTTGCTAACGAAAGTATGAGTATATTCGCACAGCTGAACCTTCCGCTGTCAGAAGGGAACTACGACGATTCAACCAGATTCACGGCAGGAGATGCTCTTTTAAACTCTCCTCCGGATGTCAGGTAGTGGGCAGCCTGCAACAATCGGCGACTGTTTAAGCTAAAAAAATAACAAAAATAGATCATTAAACTAAAAATACAGATAAATTCGAATTACATTCCGTTATTGGTTTTCCTGTATAACACTGTTTCCATCCTGAGGTGGCAAGCCCCGGCCAGTGTGGGGGTTAAGGTGGGTACGCATCCTGCTTCAGCTCGGTGATTATAGATGTACCTGAATCCGCGCCATCTATATGAATGTGAAAAGCAATGACCTGGTAATTTCTTCAACATGCTTTATGGGCATTATAAATAACCCGAAAACACACCAGAGGATTACTGAATATGAAACTTAAATTTAAACATTATTGCACGACTGCCCTTTCCACCTGTAGCTCATCGGGCTCGCTAACTACCTGTGCCGCTTTTTATCTGAAGCTTTTCTCTTCTTAAAAATCTGGCCGTGTATTTTTAAAATGAATTTCTTTGTTAATTTTACGTTTACCTAAAAATTAACAAGGGTATTTTACGATTACGTTTAGTCAGGAATAATTATTCTCTGATAGGGATGTGTTATGTATTTACTTTGTAATAAAAAAACTTATAGGGCAGCCGGGGCTGTACTGGCCGCCGCGATATTAATCAGTAATGGCGCTACTCCGGCTTTTGCGCAGGAGCTGAAGACGGTCACCAATACCAAAGTATTCGAGGTCAAACTGGGTGCCTCACGAGTGATATATAACCCGGACTCCAGCGGAGCGTCTTTATCCATCACCAATGCGCAGGCTTACCCCATACTGGTGCAGGGAAAGGTGCTTGCGGAAGATAAAAAAACACCTGCGCCTTTTATTGTCACCCCGCCAGTTTTCCGTCTGGATGCACAGCAGCAGAACCGCCTGCGAATTATTCGTACCGGCGGTCAAATGGCCGGTGACCGTGAAACGCTGCACTGGCTTTGCGTGACCGGTATTCCGCCTAAAGATAGTGATGTCTGGGCTCAGGATGCGAAAGGGACACCGTTAAAGCCCACAGCAGTCACGCTGAACCTGGAAGTCAGCGCAAACAGCTGTATTAAGCTGCTGGTGCGCCCGTCCGGCGTGAGAGGAACGATGATGGATGCCGTATCCGCGCTTAAGTGGCAACGCCAGGGCGATAAGCTGACGGTAACTAACCCTTCCGCATTTTATATGAATTTGTCCTCACTCAGCGTGGGGGAGATGAATATTCCGGATAGGGAATATGTCGCTCCGCACTCTTCCCGCAGCTTTATCCTGCCAAAAGGCGCTGCCGGTCAGGTGAAGTGGACGGTTATCACTGATGAAGGTGGAGAGAGCCGCACGTTTCAGTCACCGTTGCACTAATAAGGCGCCTGGATAATGCAATATTTTCGGTTTTCTGTGGTGGCCATCGTGGTATCTGCCGGGCTGTTTTCAATGCCGGTGATGGCCCGGACCTGGGAATTTGATGCTTCACAGTTGGGTGGTGGTGTCAGTGATGCGGATATCGCTCTATTTAACCAGGGCGGGCAGCTTCCAGGAACCTATCTGGTTGACGTGTTGCTCAATGGTGAGCAGGTGGATTCCCGTGAAGTGGTTTTTGTTCAGCAGGAAGATTCCCGGGGCATGCCTGTTTTGCAGCCCTGCCTGAGCAGGAAGCAGCTTTTACGTTACGGCATAAAGACGGAAGACTATCCGGCATTGTCCGGCAAAGGCCTGGACGCAAACAAAGATTGTGCTGACATCCGCGTTATTCCGCATGCCAGAGCTGATTTTAATTTCGGGGCACAGCAGCTGGTGCTGAGCGTTCCGCAGATAGCATTGCGCCCTGAAGTAAAGGGCATTTCTCCCCGAGAGCTGTGGGATGAGGGAGTTCCGGCGATCCTGATGAATTACCGGACCGGTACCAGCCATGTGGAATCCCGGGTCGGGAGTAGAAATGTCAATGAATCGCAGTACCTGCAGCTGGAGCCCGGCGCTAACTGGGGACCATGGCGATTACGTAATTCGACGACGTGGCAGAAGAGCCGCGGACAGACCGGCCGCTGGCAGACTCCTTATACCTATCTTGATCGGGGCCTGTATGACATGCAAAGCAGGCTGACGCTGGGAGAGCGTTTCACGCCGTCGGAAATTTTTGACAGCGTACCTTTTCGCGGCGTGATGCTGGGTTCGGATGAAAATATGCTGCCCTCTTCGCAGCGGACTTTTTCACCCGTGGTGCGCGGTATTGCCCGCACTCAGGCCAGGGTAGAAGTGAAGCAGAATGGCTACACGGTTTACAACGCCACGGTAGCGCCCGGCCCGTTTGCCCTGAGTGACTTTGCCGCTGGCGGCTCGGGTGGGGATTTGCAGGTTACCGTATGGGAAGCCGACGGCACTACTCAGGAATTCAGCGTCCCTTATCAGACGCCGGCGATTGCGCTGCAGGAAGGCCACAGCGTGTACAACCTGATGGCCGGGCAGTATCGGGCATCAGATAACACGGTTGATTCGCCTCTGGTTGCACAGGCCACTGTTATGTATGGCCTGCCGTGGAGCCTGACCCTATACGGCGGTTTGCAGGGCGCGGAGCGCTATCAGGCGACGACTGCGGGGCTGGGTATGTTGCTCGGGTCGTGGGGCGCGGTATCTCTGGATGGGACCCACGGCCGTGGGCAGAAGAAAGAGCGTGAAAGTGAAACGGGGGGATACGGACGGCTGCGCTACAGCAAGCGCGTTGAGGTAACCAATACCTCGCTTGATCTGTCCCATACCCGCTATGACGCATCCGGTTTCAGCACGCTGTCTGAGGTAATGGACAGCTATCGGCAGGAAAACCCAGCCGGCAGTGACGCACAACGCCGGTCTGAGACAACCCTGACGCTCA
Source organism: Pantoea sp. MT58 (assembly GCF_014495885.1). Classification (NCBI taxonomy): domain Bacteria; kingdom Pseudomonadati; phylum Pseudomonadota; class Gammaproteobacteria; order Enterobacterales; family Erwiniaceae; genus Pantoea; species Pantoea sp. MT58. The sequence continues at coordinate 1,572,491 of NZ_CP061083.1, read as the reverse complement.
GTCAGTCATTGGGCGGATTGGGGAGTCTCAGCCTGAGCGGTTCTCGCAACAGTTACGGCAACGGGCAAGGGAGTACAGAGTCGTTCAGTGCCGGCTATGGCGTCAGTATACGCGGCGTTTCCCTGTCGCTGAATGCGACGCAGAACCGTAACCGGAACAGCGGCAGTAAATGGCAGGATAACCGGCTGATTAACATGATGGTCAGTATTCCACTGGACCGCTGGCCTGGTGGGGCAACCCGGGCGACCTATCAGATGACGTCGCCTTCATCCGGCGGCAATACACAGCAGGTGGGGTTCAGTGGTCAGGCGTATGACCGCCAGTTGCAGTGGAATGTGAACCAGCGTCAACGTTCGGGGGCGGTGAGCGGAGACCGCAACGACAGCGACCTGAACCTTGGCTGGAGCGGGGGCTACGGCCAGCTGAATGGCCGTTACGGCTACAGTCCGTCTTACCGGCAGACAGGACTGGATGCGTCAGGCGGCATCGTGATTACCCGCAGTAGTGTCACCGCAGGGCAGACGCTGAACGATACCGTGGCACTGGTGGAAGCGCCGGGTGCCTCCGGAGTGGCTGTTGGCGGCTGGCCGGGAGTGAAAACCGATTTTCGTGGCTACACCACACAGTCAGGCCTGCAGCCTTACCGGAAGAATATTGTCAGCCTGGACCCTGCTCGTCTTTCGGCTGATGCAGAAATAAAACAGACGGACGTGACGGTAGTGCCGACGCAGGGCGCGGTTATCCCGGCCACCTTTATCACGCATATTGGCCGGCGGGCGCTGGTGACACTGATACGTCCGGACGGTAAACCGGTTCCTTTTGGGGCACTGGTTACCCCGGAAAACCAGGCGTCATCAGGCAGTGGCATTACCGGTGAAGCCGGACAGGTGTATCTGTCCGGACTGAACGGAAAAGGTGCCCTGATGGCGAGATGGGGAGAGAAGCAACAGTGCCGGGCTGATTACCGTCTGCCGGAAAAACCAGGGCCAGCAGGGCTGTATCTGTCAGAGGCAGTTTGTCGCTGAAAGCAGTTACCGGCTCCCGAAAAAACTGAACAGAAACATCACCCGGAGAAGGGGAATGATGAACAGAAAAAGATTGTATCTGATAGCGGCAGCGCTTTTGACAGTCATGGCCAGCAGCGCTCCGGCTGTCGCGACGGGTAGCCCGCAACTGGTGTTGCAGATGAACCATGGCCTGCAGGCGGGTGCTGTCAGAGACGGCACAAAGCTCGGCAGGGGCACGCTGGTCAGCTACGACATCCATACGGGCTTTCAGCTCCGGAGCGAGCAGGCTGTATCCGGCCAGCAGGGAGGACGTTATGTGCTGACAGGCCAGCAGAATCCGGCGCATCAGTTGCGGGTGCGTCTGGTGCCACAGCAACAGGTGGTAACGGAAATGGCGGACATGCAGGTGATAACCGTGCATACCGGCGAAGACAGAATGGTTTTTGACATTCTGGCGGATGGCGACCAGAGGGTGAAAGCGGATACCTACTCTTTAAACATCGCTGGTCAGGTGGTCACTCAGTAACGTGCAACAGCCGGGCGCTATATAGAGATTTCACGAATACCCCGTCACTGACATTTTTGGTGACGGGGAGCCATCGGTGGCACATATGCCTCGATGGTCGGGTAGACGCACTGTCTACGACTTTTAGGGACGACTGCAGTCGTTAATTCAACACAACAAAGGATAGAGATATGAAATTTTTAAACATCAAAACCTCAGCGGCAGCAGCGATAATCATCGCGGGTATTTCATCCCACGCAGCAATCGCAGCGCTGTCCGAAGCCAGTGCTACGTCGGCCGACATTACTTTTACTACTCCGCTCACTGTTTCTAACGTTTTGACACCGGTGTCGGGTCTGTCGGACGGGACTAATAGTGGAATAGTGCTGGCAAATGGTACCATCACTTCGACAGGCGGCGCCTCTCGTCATTACATAGCTTTTGGTATGCCCGGGTCATTAACAGGGTCTGATAACGGCAAGACCCAGGCCACATTAAGGATTAAAGGCAAAAACGACAGCAATAACGGCATTCTTGTATCAATAATCAGGCCTGCTAATACTCCTGACTCTGTTGGCTCTGCTCATTGCTCAGAGTTAAATTTGACATGTAACACCGATTACATTTTATACAGCACTGCCACCAACGGCGTATCAACTTACAATGTTACATTAAGCGGGACGCAGGACGTGAAACCTGATACCTATACCGTCCAGACCACCGCTTACGCGTATGGAGACTGACAGAAATAAAAACATCAGGCGAACACCCTGTAATGTTCAGGGATTTGACTGACTCTGTCGCATTGACGTTAATCAGAAGCATAGGCGAGGAATCCCGCCTATGCTTACAGCTTCAAATTTTCAATCTCAGGTAAGCCAGTTCAGAGAATAGCTTCATATTTCAACATTCATTAACAGTAATCGACACAAATCCTTCTGGTTACATTGTTCTGCCTGTTCGGCAGTAACAGAGATTTACGCAACAAAGAATGTTGTTATCATGTTCAAATCAAATAATGAGATCGCATTAAATTCCTTCTATGCGAGGGTTGTATTTTTTATGCCCGTAAGTACATGAAGGCGAAGGCTATATTAGCGAGTTACTGACAAAGGCGATCTCAGCCAGAAAAGCCAGAATTAAAAAAGCCCGCTCAGTTTTCCCTGAGCGGGCTTTTTGCTTTTCAGCTCTCTTTATCTTTCTGGCAAATTATCCTTTCGCAAAGTTCGCCTGAATGCGCTGTTGCAGATAATCTTCGGCGGTGATGGCCGGATATTTCGCCTGCGGCCCCAGAATCTCCACATCTTTATTAGCCTGACAGAAAAAGGCCAGGCTGTAGCGCGCACCCTGGTATTCGCCGGGCAGTGGGCTTCTCACACGGTGGAAATTTGACGGCAGCTGATCGTCGCTCCAGCGCATCAGCATGTCGCCGATGTTGCAGGTGATCACCTCTTCGCGCGGCTCGATGCTGGTCCACTGCTGACTTTCGCGGTCTTTGCCAGGACATACCTGCAACCCGCCCTGACCGGGACGCTGGAACAGCAGCGTCAGACAGTCAAAATCTGTATGCGCACCCGCGCGCCACATCCCCTGCTCTGACTGCTCAGTGGCATAGTAGTGCAGCATGCGCAGCGTACTCTGGTAAGTTTGCAGGTCCGGATTATGTGCCTGCTCGAAAAAGTGCTCAGGAAAGCCCAGTTTGAGGGCAAAACAGGAAAGCAGTTTCATGCCCAGTTGCCAGCATTGCGATTCAAAATTCAGCATGGTCTCTTTGAAAGCCGGCAGTTCCTGTTCGGTCGGCCATAGCGGTGCCATCAACGGACGGGTAATCTGGTAAGACTCTTTCTGGTCTGGCGTTCGGGTTGATGGTCGCACCTGAGATTTATTCTCCCAGCCTGCGTTACGCGCCAGCGGATATTGCGCTTTTATCTCTTCGGGCAGTAAGAAGAAATCCTCTGTCATGCTGAACGCCTGACGGATATCGCCGAGTGCAATGCCGTGATTGCTGACCTGGAAGAAGCCAATTTCTACGGCTGCGCTCCAGAGTTCGTCGGCGATCTCACTTTTACGGTTTTCGAAATCTGATAAATCGATACAACGCACTTCACGGGCAAAAGTTTCTTCACCCATCGCGCCCATTCCTGCTTCTTTTTCCAGTTCCTGTAATGCATATGCTGTTTGATTTGATTGCGTCATTGTTCTTATCCTTCTTAATCAATAGGGTTAGCGCGCAGCGCGCTGTTGTAAAGTACGGACGGCAGACATTGCCTCATGGCGCATGGCCTCCAAATCGAGTCCGGGGATGACATCGTTTTCGACGATCACCCGGCCATTTATCATCAGTGCCTTAAGCGAAGCGCGTCCGCCACAGGCCACCGGACCAATGGCCATGTCGTGCAGGCCGAAGTAGCGCGGGTCATCCAGCCGATAAATGGCGATATCCGCCAGCCTGCCCACCTGCACGGTGCCGCTTTGTTGCAGGCCAAGGATCTGCGCCCCGCCTGCGCTGCCCCACCGCACCACGTCTTCAACAGATGCTGCGTCGCCGCCGCCTTCAAACGTGCCGCCGTCATAACGCGGTGTCGCCAGCATGCCTTTTCGGGCGCGCTGCAAAAGCCAGGCCGCATGCGCTTCACTTTGCATATCGGCGGCTTCGTTCGATGCCGCACCGTCTACGCCTAATGAAACAGGCACACCGGCCTGTTCCAGCGCCAGCAAATCAGCGATGCCGCTGCCCAGACGCCCGTTGCTTTGCGGGCAGTGTGCAATGCCAGTGCGGGTCTGACCCAGCATCGTGATTTCCTGCGGCAGCAGTTTTACCAGGTGCGCAAACCAGACGTCCTCACCCAGCCAGTCGTGTTCCGCACAAAACTGCACCGGCGTCATGTCGAATCTGGCACGCGCCGCATCAAGATAATCCACGGTTTCCGACAGGTGGCTGTGCAGCCGAATCCCCAGACTGCGGGCCAGTTTCGCCATTTCGCGCAACTCCGCACCGGGTGCAGAATGCAGCAAGGTTGTAGGTGCCATTACCACACGGCGCAGTGACGTCGGTTTCGGATCGTGATAATGGCCCACCAGCCGTTCAATATCCGCCATGTAATCCCCGAAGTTTTCCGGGCGCAGCGCCTGCGGCAAATCTTTCTCGATCGCGCGCGCCTGCGTTGCGCCACCCCGACAAAGCACAATGCGCATTCCCAGCGCCTCACCTTCACTGAACAGGATTTCCGAGGTATCGAACGGCATATCTGGCCAGTAAAGGTAGTTATGGTCCGCCACCGTCGCGCAGCCGGAACACAACAGTTCGGTCAGGCCGATACGCACCGCAAGACGAAAGGTGGATTCATCGAAGGTGGCACGAAAACGATAAGGCGTGGCACTCAGCCATGCGGTCAGGCTTTGGTTCAGCCCCTGCGGTTCCCCTTTTAACAGTGACTGAAACAGGTGATGGTGTGTATTCACCCAGGCGGGATAAACCACGCAATCGCGCGCGTCGATCAGCTGCTCGTCGGGCATTGCCGTCAGGGAACCTATCGCCTCGATCACCCCATGACGCACGCGAATATCCGGCCCGGCGTGACGCGCTGCTTCTCCCGGCAAGCCGGTGAGGATTGCGTGCGCATTTTTAATCAGTAAAACGTCAGATGACATTGCAACACTCCTCAGGGCTTAACCTGCATCTGGTCGACAATTTCAGTGGTATACGCCTGCTTCCAGTCGGTATTCGCATTCAGCAGTCTGGCGTTCACCATGAAATCACGGGTTTTCTGCCAGCGGGCCTCCGTCATGGTGCCCCACCCCTGTGTTGCCGCATCACCGCCGTCAATCAGATGGTGCGCTTTGATTTGCTGAACGCCCCAGGCCAGCAGGTCGTCCGTCATCTTCGGGTTATCCTTTTTGATCAGCGCGTTGCCCGCCGCCGGATTTTGCAGATAGCTTACCCATCCTTCCATCGACGCCTTTACAAACTTAGCCATCGCCTCTTTCCGGCTGCTGATCAGTTCAGGACGGGTGATCAGAATGCCGCCGTAAGGGGGATAGCCGTGCTCCGAGAAGAGGAAGAAATTCGATTTCACACCCGCCTTTTGTGCCTGAAAAACTTCAGAACTGACATAGGCTTGCTGCGCGACATTTTCGTCAGCCACAAAGGGCTGGATATTGAAGGTGTAAGGACGAACCTGTGAATCGCTAAGCTGATAGCGTGCTTTCAGCCATGGCCACCAGGTCGATTGCCCGGAGCTGGAGACTAAAATGGTTTTGTCTTTCAGACCGTCGAGGGAAGTGACTGAAGCATGTGTCAGCAGCCCCTGAGGATCAAACTGGAAAGGGGCGGCGATGGCTTTGGCCTGAAAACCGCGCTGCACGGATTCGAGTAGCTGGAGATCATAACCGATGATCACATCAGCGCGCTTTGCCAGCAGCAACTGCATGCCGTTGACCTGCGGGCCGCCGGACTGAATGCTGACATCCAGTCCGTAACGCTTGTAAATGCCTGTGGCCTGCGCCTGATAATAGCCGCCCTGCTCCGCCTGCGCGTACCAGGATGTCAGTAGCGCTATTTTCTCATCGGCGTGTGCCGACAGTGAAAATGCGGCAGGGATCAGCGCGCTCAGCACGCAGCAAGACAGGGGAATGCGGGAAACTGACTTCATTGCTCCTCTCCTAATCATCACCGGAGGGGCATTGAGCGAATGCGGCTCAGCTCCCCTGACCGGCTCAAAATGAACCGCGAAATGGTTGCTGAGCAATGTCCCGCGCAGTTGCCCGCACTGACCGCTTCTACTCACTGTGGGTTATACAAGAAAGGTGCCAACATCACGAATGCGCTTTCTCTGCGCGTTAACAGGGAATTTATCGGCGCTGGCTCTGCAACCTTTGATTCATTACAAAGCAACCAGCACCAGAACAGTGCAAATCAATTCCGATCACCTCGCGGCATCTGGATCTCGCTGAACAACATCTCCAGCTGTTTGAGCATCATCGAGGCGGCCAGCGAAAGCTGTCTTGTCGGGGCGACGCACAACGAAAGGGTGAACGTTTTTAATTGCGGATCGGTCAGCGGAATAAATTGCAGTTCATCGCTTTCCACCTCATCAATGATGTCGAGCCAGCAGAGAATACCGATGCCCATTTTCTCTTTGATCAGCGAGCGGATCATGTGGATGTTATTGGATACCGCGACTTCGTTAATCATGTCGCCGTTGATATTCATCAGTGCCTGGACGGGTTCGGCCAGCATCAGCGGCGCAGCCGGCAGGATAAACGGATATTCCATGCACTGGCTAAAACGCACGTGGCTTCTGTCGCCAAGCGGATGCCCTTTCGGCACCACAATCCCCAGCTCGATTTCTGCAAAAGCGCGCACCTGCAACTCTCGTGAACTTTGCGGATTAAGCATCAGACCAAAGTCGGCATCGCCAGACATCAGCGCCTGCTGAATGTCCACGTTGTTCATGGTGGTCAGCGTGAAGGAGATATTCGGATAATCAGCATGCACCTTCCTGAGCATCGCCGAGAAAAACTGCCGGTTGATGGCGTCAATGGTGGCAATTCGCACGTGTCCCCGCCGCAGACCGCGCAGGTCATCGAGTTGCTCGCAGACCCGGGTGAAATCCTTTTTCCAGTTGTTGGCGGCGTACAATAGCAGCTCGCCGGCTGCCGTCAGCCGCAATCCGGTCGGGTGCCGTTCAAACAGCGGCATTGCCAGTTCTTTTTCCACCCGCAGGATCTGCCGGTCAATCGACGATGCGGCGACATGTAAGGTTTCCGACGCCTTACGAAACGAGCCCTGGCGGGCAACTTCAGTGAAGTAAAGCAGAAACCGTGAGAATGCGAACATGATTGTGTGCTCTCTTTTTTGCAACGGGATGTGCGAATCAAAGCGCTGGACGCAACAGCTTTACAACAATAACGTAGCTTTCATCGCAATGGGAACAATCGTTTCATCGACATTACATCCCGCCGCGGGCTCTTTCAGGCCGGATGGCAGCAGGTTATGCGGTGAACAGGTTACCCTGGTTTATGAATGACTCATCAAAATGAATACGGTAAATGACGATGAATGATGCCGGATTAATTCCTGTCACGATCAAGGCGATCGGCGAAAACGGTAAAGGAAATATTTCACTGCAACTTATTGCACAGGACGGAGGATTATTACCGGCCTGGTTACCCGGTGCGCACATCGACGTTTTCATTCCTGAGATTGGCCCGCGCCAGTATTCTCTCTGCAACGAAAATCACGGCGGGGAATATTATGAAATCTGCGTAAAACTGGCAGACAACGCGACCGGCGGATCGCACTTTATTCATCATCATTTCAGTGCTGGCGACACACTCAATATCTCGATGCCACGTAACCATTTTCCTCTGCCAGCCGCCGGGCGCTATCTGTTATTTGCCGGAGGAATTGGCATTACGCCACTGCTGGCGATGGCGGAACAGATTTCTCGGCAAGGCATTGAATTTGAACTGCACTACTACATTTCAGGTCTGGATAAAGCGGCGTATATACCGCGTCTCACAGCACCTTCACTGGCAAAAAATGTCTTTTTACATGACAGCAGCGCAAACGATTCCCTGCGGCACACGACGCCGCTGAGCCTGTGTCAGCCGGATGCCAATACGCAGGTGATGGCCTGTGGCCCGGATGGGTTTATTAAGCGCCTTGAAGAGATTATGCAGACGCACCACTGGCATAAGAATCAATTATCTTTTGAGCGATTCAGCAATAAAAATATAAACAAAAATAACGCCAACTCTGAATTTCACATTGAGCTGAAATCCAGCGGAAAACGTTATTTAGTTGGTTCAGACCAAAGCATTGCAGAAGTCTTATTGAGTGCCAGAGTCGATATTATGCTGTCGTGCGAACAGGGCATTTGCGGCTCATGCATTACGGAAGTTATCGACGGTATTCCCGATCACCGCGACTGCGTGCTGACAGAAGAAGAGAAAGCGGAGAACACGCAGATTACGCTGTGCTGTTCGCGCGCTAAGAGTCCTGTTCTGGTCCTGGACCTGTAATGCCAATGCGGAGCCTCAATATGAACTTTCCTTCTTTTGCCTCACCGTTAAACGGCATTGCCAACGTTCGCCTTCCCGCCTGGCTGCTTCCTGTCGGGTGGCCTGAGGAGGCAGGTGAACCGGTAACGGCAGATCTGCGCGTTGAGGCAGGCAAAATAACTTCCGTGACGCCTTTTCAGCGCGACCAGAATGATTTGTGGGACGCACAGGGCATGCTGGCGCTGCCAGGTCTGCTCGAACCTCATGCGCATCTTGATAAAACCTTCACCATTGGTCGCAGCCGTCCCTCAAAACCCGGTCTGCTGGCCGCGATTGAAACCCTGCATGAGGATCGACGGCACTGGACCACGGCAGATCTTCATCAGCGTGCCCGACAGGGAATGGCATGGGCCGCCGCCAACGGCGTAACCCGCCTGCGCACCCATATTGACTGGTTCGATGCCACGCCGCCGCTGGCCTGGACGGCACTGGCCACTATCACACAACCCGGCGTCATGCTGGAACGGGTGGCGCTGGTCCCGCTGACTCTTTTTGCCGACAGCGAGGCCGCTGACCGCATCGCCGCTGCGGTGGCGCAAAGCGGGAACCACTGCCTGCTGGGTGGATTTATCCACTCATCCAACTGGGATCCGGCCGCCATGACCAACCTGATGCGCAGTGCCTCGCGCTGGCAACTGAATCTGGATTTGCATATCGATGAAGAGCTTTCGCCGGTGGCACACGGCCTGAGCTGGCTGGCGCATTACCTGTCAGAAAATAGATTCAGCGGCCATATCTGTTGCAGCCACGGCTGCGCACTGGCTTCCGGCAGTGAACAACAGGCAGTGGAGGTGCTGCGTTTGCTGGCGGAGCAGCGCGTCACGCTGATTGCACTGCCGATGACCAACCTGCTGTTGCAGGATGCCGTCACCGGCCACACGCCACGACAGCGCGGCATAACGCTGCTGAAAGAGGCGCAGGCGGCAGGCGTTCCGGTGCTGCTCGGTTGCGATAACGTGCAGGACGCTTTTTGTTCGGCTGGTAGCTATGACCCGCTGGATACGCTGGCCTGTGCCCTGTTCGCACTGCAGCTGGATATGGTTTTTGACTGGCAGTCGCGACTGATCTGCGATGTCGCCGCGCTGAGCGGTGATGCACCGCCCGGCCTGCCACTCGCACCTGGCAGCGATGCCACGCTGATTCTCTTTCCAGGCAGCGACAGCCTGACCTGGCCTTTAAACAGCGCAGCCCGGCTGATTTTCCACCATGGCAGGCTCGCCCACCAGCGTACCTGGAATCGGGAGTTATCCCATGAGTCTTGAAGCGGGTGCGGGTAAACCGCTCGCCAACTATGCCGCGTGGCGCCGCGCGGGCGATTTTGTTTTTCTCTCGGGCGTGATTCCGGTTAATCCGCAGAGCGGGACCATCGTGCGCGGCTTTCAGGATATCCCAGCCGAAGCACGCCTGTTGTTGGGCGAAACCGGCGAATTCTCGACTGATATCAAACAGGGGCCGATCCTCGCCCAGAGCTGGTATGTGCTCGAAAGTATCCGCCACATCATTGAAGACGCTGGCGGGCAGATGAGTGATGTGATCAAGCTGGTGCAGTACTTTCGCAATCTTGACCACTTCCCCTATTACAGCCGGGTCAGAAAGCTTTTTTATCCCGGTCAACCGCCGGTTTCTACCGTGGTTCAGGTCAGCGAAATGCTGCCCTGCGCCGACGTGCTGATTGAAGTGGAAGCCACCGCCTGGTTACCCCAGTCCCGCTAACCCTGACAAGTCCGAACACGAGGCAGAGCATGATTAACGGCTATATTCCCGCAGAACGTTTTCTCCCTTTTCTGAGCTGGACAGCTATCGCTGCTCTGCCCGACAAGGCTAACACCGTGATTGTCTTACCGACCGGCGCCATCGAACAGCATGGTCCGCATCTGCCGTGTTCGGTGGACAGCGTGATTTCTTCCGGCGTGGCGGGTCACGCACTGGCGCGGCTTCCGGAAGAGATTCCGGCCTTCGCGATTCCGCCCATTACTTACGGCAAGTCTGACGAGCATCTGAATTTCCCCGGCACGCTGACCCTGACCGGCGACACGCTGTTGCAGACGGTGCTGGAAATTGCCGAATCGCTCTACCGCGCCGGGTTCCGCAAACTGCTGATGATTAATGGGCACGGCGGACAACCGCAGGTGCTGCAAATGGCCTCGCGGGAAATGCGCCTGCGTCACGGCGATATGATCATGATCCCGCACGACGTGTTCCGCGTGCCTAACGTGGAAAATCAGTTCCTGAGCGCGCAGGAGCAGAAAATGGCGATGCATGCCGGTCACAGCGAAACGGCAGTGATGCTGGCTCTGGCACCGGAGTGCGTTCACATGGAGCACGCGGTCGCCAATTATCCGCCAGCGTTTCCCTGTCCGACGCTGTCATCTGGCCGCCCTGTCGCCGCCTGGGCTTCTTATGATTTTGGTCCGAGCGGCGTAATCGGCGATCCGATTGGCGCAACCGCCGAACAGGGGCACGCGATCCTCGATTCGCTGGCGGCAAGCTGGGCGCAGGCGATCACGGAGATCCACCTGATGGAATGGACAGTCCGCAGCGAACCTACCTGGGGTAAACACCACTGGAACGGTTTTGTGCAAACCCGCTTCACTCCTCCTTCGTCTTCTCTGGCCTCTGAATAAAGGAATTCTCAAGATGAAACTACGGCGTTCACCCACTTACACCCTGCTGGCTCTGCTGCTGGGCGGCGTTTCGGCCAGTTCAATGGCGGAAGAGAAATTCACGTTCCTGACCAACTGGTACGCGCAGGCGGAGCATGGCGGATTTTACGAGGCGCAGGCTAAAGGGTTGTACAAAATAGCCGGTCTGGATGTCAGCATTAAAATGGGCGGCCCGCAGGTTAATGTGATGCAACTGATGGCCGCCGGTCAGGCGGACTGTACGCTCGGCGACAATGGCCAGGCACTGGAAACCTGGCAGGCTGGCGTTCATGCGGTGACCGTGGCAACGGTGTTCCAGCATTCGCCGACGGTGTTTATCAGCCACGATAAAGTCGGGGCCGGCGAACAACTGAAAGACAAAACCTTTTTGCTGGCGACCGAGGCTTATACCTCATTCTGGCCGTGGGCGAAAAGTGAACTGGGACTGGGTAACGCCAAAGTCCGGCCCTACACCTTCAGCGTGCAGCCGTTTCTTGCGGACAATAATCTGGTACAGCAGGGTTATGTGACTTCCGAGCCGTTCTCAATCGAGAAAGGTGGCAAACCGTTCTATGTCTACATGCTTAGCGACTGGGGATACCCGCCGTACGGCAACTCCATTATCTGCATGGCCGACACCGTCAAAAAACGCCCGGCAGCCGTGGCGGCGTTCGTGAAAGCCTCCATGCAGGGCTGGAAGGAATACCTGCAGGACCCCGCCGCGGGCAACGCGCTCATTACCCAGGCTAACCCGCGTATGGGCGCCGACCAGATTGCCTTTGGCATTGCGCAGATGAAGAAGTATGCGCTGGTGACGGGTGGCGACGCGCAAACCGGCGGTATCGGCATCATCACTGAACCTCGTCTGAAAAAGACCTGGGAGATGCTGGTCAAAAATAAACTCATCGACGCGGATAAAGTGCCGTTTGAGCAGACCTATACCCTCGAGATGATTAAAGACGCGAAGGTTATGCCATGAATTCAGCCCCGAAACTCACCGTGATGAGCGATGTCCGCTCAGTTATTCCTCCGACCGTTCCGGCTATCGAGGTGTTGTCGGCGGAGAAAATTTACAGCAACGGCACCCGCGCGCTTCTGCCGGTCAATCTGACCATTAATCAGGGCGAATTTGTCACGCTGCTCGGCCCGTCGGGCTGCGGCAAAAGTACGCTGTTAAAAATGGTTGCCGGTCTGGTGGAACCCAGCGACGGCAAGCTGATGCTGTGGCGCCGCGAAAGTCGTGAAAAAGCACAGGTTCCGCTCTCTTTCGTGTTTCAGGAAGCCACGCTGATGCCGTGGAGTAATGTGCAGAACAACGTGCGTTTGCCGCTGGATCTGGCAGGCGTACCCCGCGCTGAAGCCAATACCCGCGTCAGTGAAGCGCTGGAACTGGTGGGGCTTGGCAAATTTGCCAACGTCCTGCCTCGCGAACTGTCAGGCGGCATGCAGATGCGCGTATCAATTGCCCGCGGGCTGGTCACGCGCCCGAAGCTGCTGCTGATGGATGAACCGTTCGGCGCGCTCGACGAAATCACCCGCAACAAACTCGACAGCGACCTGCTGCGCCTGTGGCGGGAACAGGGACTGACGGTCGTGTTCGTCACTCACTCGATCCACGAAGCGGTGTTCCTGTCGCAGCGGGTGATCATGATGGCCGCGCGTCCGGGGCGCGTGGTGGAAGATATCGCCATCAACGAACCTTTTCCCCGCAGCGAAGATTTCCGCGTCAGTCCGGCATTTTCACGCTATGCGAAGCAGTTGCAGGACAGCCTGCTGCAAGCCAGCCAATCGGGTATGGAGTAACGGTATGAAAACGCAAAATGCTTCTCCGTGGATCAACAACCCCACGTTCCGCAAAGTGCTCTATCCGGCGGTAGTCGCCGTGGTGGTCATTTTGCTATGGCAAGGCTGGGTGAGCTATTTCAACATCCCTCAGTTTCTGGTGCCGTCACCCGTGGTGATGCTGCAAAGCCTGTGGACACATTGCGGTTCGCTGATGACGTCGCTGCTGTTCACCCTGAAAATCACCCTGATTTCATTTTTACTGTCGATTGTCATCGGTGCAGTCGTGGCGTTCGTGCTGGTACAGAACCGCTTTATTGAAACCGCGCTGTTTCCCTACATCGTGTTTCTGCAGGTGACGCCGATCGTCGCCATTGCGCCGTTGATCATCATCTGGGTCAAAGACACCACATTGTCGCTGGTGGTGTGTTCAACGCTGATGGCGGTGTTCCCGATTATTTCCAATACCACACAGGGGCTTCGCAGCGTATCGCCGGGGCTGCTGAGCTATTTTCAGCTGAATCACGCCAGCCGCCTGCAAATCCTCATTCGCCTGCGCATTCCCTCCGCTCTGCCCTATTTCTTCGGCGCACTGCGCATTTCCAGCGGTCTGTCACTGATCGGTGCGGTGGTGGCTGAGTTTGTGGCCGGCACCGGCGGCAATAATACCGGCCTGGCCTACCAGATATTGCAGGCGGGCTATCAGCTGGACATCCCGCTGATGTTTGCCGCTCTGCTGCTTATTTCACTCACCGGCATTGCACTCTTTGGCGCGATGTCCTGGATTTCCCGACGCGTGCTGAGTGCCTGGCATGAAAGCGAAGCCGTGCAATCTCATTAACCTCATTCATCTTTAGGCAGGAAGATTATGGACAGTGAACAACGTCAACAGGCGCTCGCCCTGATACAGCAGGCGCTGCCTGAGCTGGACTGGACTTTACAGGCGCCGAAGGTCAAACGCCTTTCCCGTGATTTTCACTGGTTCAGCCCGGTGCTTAAGCGGCAACTGGAAGACAAACAGGCCGATGCGGTGGTCAGGCCGCGCAGCGAAGAAGAGCTGAGATTACTGGTGAAAGCCTGTGTTCAGCATCAGTTGCCGCTGATCCTGCGCGGCGGCGCGACCGGCAACTACGGCCAGCTGGTGCCACTGGAGGGCGGCATTCTGGTCGATATGACCGCATTCAATCAGGTATGTGAACTGGGCAACGGCGTGGTACGGGCGCAGGCAGGGATCCGGCTGGCGGAGATTGAAACCCTGACCCGGCCAACAGGATGGGAACTGCGCTGCATGCCTTCCACCTACCGGCTGGCCAGTCTGGGCGGCCTTTACGGCGGCGGATTTGGCGGTATTGGCTCCATTAACTACGGCCCACTCGGCGCGCCCGGCAATGTGCTCAGCGTAAAAGTCATGACGATGGAAGCCGAACCGCGCATTCTGCAGGTGCCCGCGCCACAGGCATTGCTGCTGCATCATGCCTATGGCAGCAACGGTATTGTGCTTGAGGTGGCGCTGGCGCTGGCACCGGTCCATCAGTGGATTGAGAGGCTGGACGTGTTTGATGATTTCACCGACGCGCTGGATTATGCCAATGCCTTTGCCCGTTCGCCCGGGCTGGTAAAACGCCAGCTCGCGCTGTTCGCCGCGCCAATCCCCTCTTATTTCAGTCACCTGAACGGAGGCTATCAGGCCAGCCAGCATGCGGTAATCAGTGTGATCGCACAGGAAAGCGAAGGATTTTGTGCGCATCTGCTGGAAAAATACCGCGGTCAGAGCGCCCTGCGCCAGCCGGCCGACGAAGCGCGTGAGGCTAACGCGTCGCTGATGGAATATTGCTGGAACCACACCACGCTGCACGCACTTAAAGTTGACAGCTCTCTGACGTATTTACAGACAGCGTTTAATCACACCTGTTATCGTCAGCAGATTATCGATATGGCAGCATTGTTCGGTGATGAGGTTATTTCGCATATTGAATTCCTGCGTGACAATGACGGCAACATTACCGCAAGCGGTTTGCAACTTGTGCGTTATTCAACCGAAGAAAGACTGAATGAAATAATGACAACCTTCCGTGACAATGACGTGAAAATAAATAACCCACATGTTTATCATATTGAGGATGGTAAACAGGGAGAAATTAAACCGGACGTCGTTTCTGTTAAGAAGTGTCTTGATCCTGAAGGATTACTTAACCCCGGCAAGCTCAGAGGCTGGGCGGAACGCGACAACCTCGTATTAGATAAAGACCCTCTGTTATTAATAAGTAAATAATAATAATCCTCCCCACTTCAGGTGACAGAAACAGCGGCGGGGCGGCGATTGCCTGTGTGTGCCCTTAAATAAAAATTACCGGCAGTTTTTCTGCCGGGCAGCTCTATTACTTTTTGACAGGATGGCACTAATGAGAAATAACCTATTCAGCGTTACGCTGAAGTTGAGCGCTATTGTCGTTTCACAGGCACTTTTAATAAACTCTGCGCTGGCGGCCATGCCGGGGGCAAGCGGTTGTTCCGCTGAGGAGGCAGATTCCCTCAGCGACATGTTCTCCTGCGGGTCAGTCAGCGGCAGCCTGCGCACTCTGTATTACTCCACCCATAATGCCTATTTTGTACCGGGCTATTCTCAGGACACGGTCAGCTATGGCGGTAGCGTAAAATATGCCACGGCAGAGTATTACGGCCTCAGCCTGAGGCGTAAGCGGTATTCTCCAGCGCGGTATATCACACAACGACGACCACCTGATTACCGAACTCGGCCCGAACCAGACCGGCGTGGGCGAAGCCTATGCAAGCTGGCATTATCAGGACTTCCGCATTACGGCCGGCGATCAGCGCATCAATATTCCGTTTATTGGCGATTACGACTGGCGTATTACGCCCATTCTGTTTCGTGGTATCGACGCAAACTATGGCGACGGCGATAATTTCCTGCATGCCACCAGAATCACCCGTTACAAGCCATGGGGAGATGACCAGTTCCTCAACACCACGGCCTATACTGACGCCGATGGCACGACAAACGGCATGTGGGGTGCCGGAGCCGGACGGGCCATCAGGCTGAATAATAAAAAATTGAATAGCCAGTTGTGGTACGAGGATTACGACAATTATACCAGGCTGGTATACGCCGACAGTTTCCTGTCGTGGACAGATACTCCTTCCCAGCCAAAGATCGGTATTCAGTTTATTCGCGGCGTAAGTGATGGCAAAGCGCTGGCTGGCAACGTGAACAGCACCAGTTACGGCGCGCAGTTTGCGATGAACCTCGCAGAGGCATTGAAGTGGTCGTTAAATTACAACCATATCACCGCCAGCCACGATGCATACGGCAACGGTGCGCTGGTGACGCCTTACGCGCACAATACCTCCTCCGGCCCCTATTTTGCCCAGCCCTTCTTCACCAGCACGCAGGATCTGGGCAGCGGCAACGCCTGGTCCACCGATCTGAACTGGAGCGCAACCGAAAGCCTCTCTCTGGGCAGCCGTTACTCGTTTATGGATTTAACGCCAGCCAAAGGCGTCGCGAGCAGTAATCAATCCGAATATATTGTGTACGGCACCTGGAAATTTGGCGGCATGCTTAAAGGCCTGAGCATCACCGACTTTGCCGGTGTGCAGACCACCTCAACATCCGACAAAGACTTCTGGCAGAACCGCCTGGCGCTGGAATATGATTTCTAGATAACCCTCGGCTTGCCTGTAGCTTATCAGTAGCGCAGGCATATACTCAGAAAAGACGATGGCCCGCCGATGAGGAACGATTTGTCAGCCAGAGGGAAAATATCAATCTGCATGGTATCGGGTGTAAGGGAATATTCATTAAGCACCCGATGCACTAATTCAGCCGGGACATTATCGTCATGAGAAGGTTTAACTTCTGTTTTATTGAACCGAAAGGTTGAACCTTGTGATATTTCGCCATCACCTAATAAAATCACACGATTGATCTTGTAGGTGTTTGTTGAACTTCTCAGGTGTCCATCAAGCAAAATGTAAGCTGAATCCTTTGAATAGATTCGCACATCATGAATTAAATGGACATTTAAGGATTCGCCCTCACGCATATAATGATATTGCGTCGTATAAAGGCATTTAAAGGGGAGAGAAACAGCACTACGATGATACCCGTATACAAATAAAGTCAGACAAAAGAAAGAGAGCGCAATGAAAAATATCATTTTCTTATTTTTCACTGAAAACCTCGTTAAAATAATAAAAATTATTGCACATAATGCTTTTGCCTTTTCTATCTTCTTCGCAGTATGTAATAAGCGTGCGTTTGGTGTGATCCCGTCCTTGCGATGATAAGTCATCAAAGTAGAATCGGTTGCCAGGTTTACACTGCATGCCTTTCGCTTTCATGAAAACAGTCAGGGTTGCTTTGACTCTGGATAACGCTTCGTCATTCAGGTCAGCGAAAGTAATCAGTTTGCATCCATCTTCAAGAGAATGATAAACAGGGGTTGGGCTGGAACCTCCGCCTTTAGATATACCGAAAAAAATAAAGCTGCAGGCCAGGAAAGCAATAATCAAAATCCATGCGTTCATGTCTTTGGGGATTGTTGACATCTTTGACAGGGGTCCAGATGGCCTTCGTTTTGAGATAACTTCAGTAGTATCGCTATTATTCTCTTCATCTATTTTCTGAATATGAACAAATTCGCAAAGTCGAATCCCTACCTTAGGCAACGTCTCGATAAAGTTTTCACACCCAAATGCTGAAATGCTACGCCGCAGAAGGCTGAGATATTGATTAAGACTACTGTTTGAGCCAACAAGTCCAAACTGGTCCCAGACGCCTGTGAGAAGGCTATCACGAGTTACTATTTCGCCTTCCGATTCAAGAATAATGAGCAATAATCTCTGTGCTGGCAACGGAAGCGTAACCGAATCTTCACTTTCAATACGATATAATACGCCATCTGCGGGACTGAACCCGATACAGGCATTGATAATATATTTCATAATTATAATAATTGTCGCCTTGTGGTGGGACGCGCAGTGACAATAACCTCTCTATACCTTCCCGACTTAACCGGGACATGCGTTAAAACTCTCAAAACATCTGACGCACTTGTTAAATGTTTATAACCTGCCATTAACCTGTATGCCACGCGATTAAAAGCGCATGAGATATTTTTTAAAAACGATCTCATAACACTATTCGATTAAATTCAGTACAGTAAAACCTGCTGCTTTCTCGCCTGGAAATCTGAGAACCGAAAACAGCCATTACTGCGGGTGACTTTATTATTCTGTTTTTTTAAAAACAGAATATGTTTACAACCCGTAAATTCAACAGAGCGTTCATACAAACAAAGATTTTTCATTGATAGTAATCAAAGGATTTAATATGCACTTCCAGTTTTTTTATAATGCATTTAATTTCGTCTAAATAGCTGCTGCCATTATCGTGATTTTCCAGACACTCTTCCAGTTTTACTTTCAGGAACACCGATGCGGCCCGATCGGGAATGGGAGGGCAAACTGACTTTATAAACACAATTAATTCATTGGTTTCACTGAAACTATACTTTTCGAAAACCCTGATTAAAACATTACGTGAAATGGCTCTATCCACATCATCCTCCTTTTTTGTTTTTACTGATAAAAAACACAATAGTTACATGTAATTTATTTAACATTAATAACATCATAAATTTCGCGATTGCTCTCTGAAAGCGGCGGAGAAGACAAAAAAGTTAAGACCGATACAGTAAGGCATTCGCAAATAAGATATATATATTCATTTACCTCAACAGGCAATATTATTCACCTCTTATGCTGCTCTGCGGCGGAATTACTGAGTGCCAAAAAAGACCCGCAAAGTTTTCTCTCTCCATGGTGCGTTTTCGTGGCCTTTTTTACTGGCAGCTCAGCCTGGCCGTCAGAACAGACTGGTAAACGCCACCCGTAGCACCCGGACTGACATTTACCGACAGCGGAATATCACCCCCTTCCCAAATCTCAGGTGCCACCCACTTATTGCCATCTTTTACATTCAGGCTGCTGGTCGGGCGCACTATCACACTGGATTTTCCTCCGAGCTGTAATGTTCCATCAGACTGGATATGAGATCCTGAAAGTTCAATGCTTCCATTCCTGGTTGTGAAAGGCCACCGCACAGTTCTGGAATCTCCGGCTAATAACGTTCCGAGCGGCAGGTCATTCATACTCGCAGAACATGTTTTACTCGCCGGGATAGTAATTTCTCCGGCACCGCCGCCGCCCTCGTAGTTACCTTTTACGCCAATCACGAACCCCACATAGTACCCCCTGTACTCGTTACCTGAAGGGTTTGTGACTATCCCATTTGTAAGCCAGCAAGTAATTATATTCTTGAAAAACATACCGGTAGGAATTCCAGTGTCCCAGTCTGTCCGCCAGGTTGTTAGCCATCGTGACACCCGCATGCCCGATTGATCGCTACAAATTATTTCGATATTAGGCACTACAATGGGCAGCGCTTCGTCGGCAACAAACCAGTTCGAGTGATCCCACTGTGGTTGACTTTTCCACAGAAGTATCTGTACTTGATAATTGTCATTTAAATCAGTCCTGCCATCACGCCACGCGGTTGCTGCCCCTGAGACATCCACTACAGAAGGACTTACTGCACTCATTTCCTGCGCAGAAGCGGTTAAAGGGAGCCCCATAACAGTGAGCGCGAAAAACACGCTCACTGACTGCAATATGATTTTTTTTAGCATTACTATTACCACCGTTTGTTGTGTTACCGACAACATGATAATTTACTCGTTGAATGAGATTTTTATCCGAGCATGAATATTATGCTCTTGATAATTATGTTTTATCCCCTGAATATTTTTGAAACCGGAAGCATTCTGAAACGTTGTTTTTCATATCCCGATCTCTAACCCATTATTTAAATAATCAACCTCAGGTCCCCACTGCTCGCACCCTGAGTTATGAACAAGGGCGAATCGGGAAAATTTCTCATTCCGTGTTGCGTAATTGTGGTCTTTTTTACTGGCAGCTCAGCCTGGCCGTCAGAACAGACTGGTAAACGCCACCCGTAGCACCCGGACTGACATTTACCGAAAGCGGAATCTCACCTCCTTGCGAAATTTCAGGTGTCACCCAGTGGTTTCCTTCTTTTATATTCTTGTTACTGGTCGGACGCACTAACACACTGGATTTTCCTCCTAGCTCTAATGTCCCTTCTGACCTGATATGTGATCCTGAGAGTTCAATGCTTCCATTCTTTGTTGTGTAAGGCCACTGTATGCTTTTGGAATCTCCGCTTAATAACGTGCCCAAGGGTAAATCATTGATGCCTGCTGAACACTCTTTACGTGCGGGGATATTAATTGGCCCAGCGCCCCCCGCCTCATAGTTTCCATCAACTCCAATCACAAATCCCACGTAATACCCATTATATTCGTTTATTGAGGGGTTTGTGATAGAACCGCGCGTAATCCAGCAAGTCAATGTGCTGTTTGTTGAAGAAATTCCTGTGTCCCAATCCATCCGCCATATTGACATGCGTGTTGACACGGTTACCGTACCATTTCCGCAATTCACTTCTATATCTGGAACCACAACAGGTAACGCTTCGTCGGCAACAAACCAGTTTGAGTGATCCCATTGGGGTTGACTTTTCCACAACAATATTTGTACCTGGAAATGGGGCTTGCTTAACTTATGGCTTGGAGCACGATATCCCGATATGTAACCTGTATTTACTACAGAAGGACTCAATGCACTCATTTCCTGCGCAGAGGTGGTGAAAGAGAGTCCCAGAACAGTGAGCGCGAAAAACACGCTCATTGACTGCAATTTGATGTTTTTAAGCATTAGAATAATCACCATTTGTTATTCTACCTAATATGCTCCGCTATAAATTTAAATGAGTTTATAGTCCCGGAATAAAATGTGTCACATGTTTCTGGCTGATTTATTCATCATTATTTTGATAAAATAAAAAAATATTACTTTTCTGCATTTGTAGCGAATCGGTAAGCCAGATCATTTTCTCAATCTCCCCTTTACTGGCAGCTTAATGTCAGCGTCGCATACGAGGAATAGGAACCGGGCATTGCGTCTGTCGTGGTGACGGCTATGGATGGATTAGAATCCGTTATAGACCAGGCAAGATCACCCGCAACCATTCCCTCTCCGGGAGTGAGAGAGACCGAAGGATTTCCTCCCAGCATCAGAACACCTCCTGTAATGTCACTGCTTTCGAAACGTATTGCGCCGGATGGGAGGTCGACGGGAATGACGATGGTCATTGTACCGACTGACCGGAGGTCGCCCAGGTTGATTGCAGGCGGCACTTCTGCTTTGCAGGTCGTTTCGGGAATAGTATATTTCCAGGTACTCTGATAGTGCCATCCTTCATTGCGTCCGTCTGGAGCCGTTCGCATTCCTATGAACATGTTAATCCCATTATCTACACGCATGCTTGTTGTCTGGCATGTCATGATTGTGCCCTTTGGAATAGTCACGCTTAGTTCCGTGTAATCAGTATCACGGAGCGATATCATATATCCCCCACCCGTGCAGACATAAATTCCGGTGTGACTAATATAGGTTTGTTCGGCTCGCAGGTAGTGTCCTTTTTCAAAGTCGCTTAATAGTGCCGCTGGCTCGCTTTTCCATAGGCCGGTTTGCGCATTCAATGTCACGCCCCAACTCGCCTGACAGGCAAGAATAAAAAGGATGAGGCTTGCTCTTTTTTTCATTATTTCCTTCCCTGAAATTTCTTCACGAAAAAACCCGTACTACGTTGACACTACAAGCCGTTTATACAGGACACACTTCTCTTCCTAACGACTAACCTCGGATATGTGATGCTGGCATTCTGTGGAACAGGAACCCTTAGCTCTATGTGTTGAATATCACAAAACAGCACGAAACAGCCTGACCGACCCAATTGAGTCATTTTTAAATAATGGCACCATAATTTTTAGGAATTTTTTATATCGACACCAATGCTATATGCAATCAAGAGTGATGCTACCGGCGACACTCCCCACCCCTCCCACCGAATCCTGCGGCACAATTACTGTTCCATTTATAGTTGTTCCTGAGGCACTCGTCCAGAAAATTGAATCGTAAGTGGCATTATAATAAGAACTCAGATCCAGAGATAAAATAGTTTCCGCATCACGCTTTAATGGAATAACACCTTTATTATTTCCAACATTAAATTTGAGTCTTCCCGGAGAGCTAACCTCAAGAGGTATGTATACTGGCGTAATGTCACCCGGATTAAGCACACCAAGATCTATAGCTACAGGAACTGTTGCATTACAGGGATAAGTGTAATATGTATAGAATTCGGTTTGATTCCATATGCCATAACGCCCATCACCAACAATCATCCCTACTCGAGTAGATGTATAAATAGCGTCTGAAGACGCATTATTGTCTATCAGACCCTGAAGCGTATCCCCTTTTTTAATGTGTACCCTGGTCTTAACTTCATGACTTGCGTTGGCGGGAACAAAAGATGGCAGCCCTGAAAATACAGCTACGCCATTGTGTATTATTGTAAAAATACCGCCATTATATTCTCTGCTGCTCCCCCATCTGACGTTAATTTCCTCATCTATATCGGTATCAACAGTCCAGACAGTAGAAACAAAATGTTTATTCCCTTTTGAACTTAACTGGGTGGTTGTAACCTGGATAGCTAAGCAATTCGTACTAAGCAGTAAAAGCAATAGTAGTCTTTTCATTTATAGGTAAGTTTAAGTTTTATTGGCGCATTAAGTGTTTCAGACACTATTTCATTCCCTGGCGACCATCGTATCCCACGTGCTCACGTAAGCCTTTTATAACTGTTGCATTACACTCATTATCACTACAAATAAGTGAAATTCATCGTGATTGTCGTCAGAACTGAACCCGCTTCCACCTTATCTGTCAGTGATACATAGCTCGCCTTGTAATTCAGCGTGGTGTTTGTGGTAAATGATTGCTGCTTTGCAGCAACGTCCGTTCCCGCCTTGATGAGCGTTGTTCCGTCCGTATCGTATAAATAAATCCCAACGTTTTTAGCTCCGCCGGTCTGCCCGTCATGGTCATTTTTGAACGCGCCTCCGCTTCCAGCCGCCTTTCCACTTACCGTAACCCTGACTCCGGTCGTCCCGTTACCACAGCCTGTAAACACAACGGGAATGACCGCAGAACCCACAACAGTGCCGGATGCCTGCCTGAAATCACTCACAGATATGGGTGCAAGATCGCCATTTGCTTTATTGCCTACTGTGCAGGTATTCGCCCTGACTGTCCCCGAAATCGTCACTGTGGTGGTATCTGCAGCGACTGCCAGATTATTCCCCGCCGTAACAGCCGCCATTAATACCATCACGGTTAATAAATTCTGTTTTTTCATTTTCATTTTCATGTTCTCCTCCTTTTCTACTGATATGCCAGTGTCAGATTTACCGTGGTGCTGAAACTCCCTGCTGCCAGCGTGTCCTCGTTGGTCACGACATAAGCTGCACCAAAGCTGAGGGTGTTATCTCCTGCTGTCAGAGAAGTATTCGTTACGCCATCCGTGTCATTCACCTTAAATGGCTGTGCGCCATCAGCAGCCTTGTAAAACCGAAGCCCGATACCTTTTGCTGCCGTTGCGCCTGTGTCAGCATTTTTAAACGCATAACGATTAGGATCTGCTGGATCTTCGTTTCCGGCTGTGGTGATTTTCACTCCCCGGGTAATCCCCGTACCGCACTCTTTTAATTCCACATCAACCACCTTAAATCCCAGGGTTGAGTTATTTCCCTCGAAATCCCTGAGTGAAACCGGACTCAGTTCGACGGCCTGTGCTTTATTAATCGTGCAGGTATTGTCAACAATGGATCCCGTCACCTTGATGGCAACGGGGTCTGATGCTGCAACCGCACTGCCCACTACTCCGCCTGACAACATCGCGGTAGTGAGCATGACTGCCGCTGCTGGCCTGAACCCGAATCCATGCTTAAGATGCTTTTTCATTACTTTTTTCCCCTGATGATCAAATTTGTTCATAATTTCTGTTCGCAGAGTTTGTTGTTTAAAGGCCCGTTCATCGACACACGCTGTTGATTCTGATGACTGCCTGATCTTTTGCGTCTGGTAGCGTCCAGGGCGCAGAACATTGCTGACTTTTGCCCTCGCCCCACACTGCACTGACCATTCCTTTTGCTGGCATTCCCGACAGATAAACCAGCCCCTCATCTCCTACAATGCCGGTCTTCTCTCCGGCGGTGACGATGGTCCCAAAGGGCAGCGGTTTACCGTTGTGTGTCAGCGTCATCAGTACCCGACTGCCTGTATGTCCCTTAAACGAAGCTCGTACAATGGCGCCCCGTGTTGGCACAACACGGCTGACGGCATCATCAATATCGGTGTGATCATCAAATGAGGCGGTGTCCAGAGCCACACGGTTTTCGCGGTAGACGGAGGCATAAGGTTTGATTGCATAGCCGCGCCAGTCTGTACGAACACCGGTTTCATTCTCAATCGCCGCCCCGGATACGCCTGGCGCAGCAATCAGAACACCGGTTTCGCCTATCGGCTGACCCAGGGTTACGCCGTCTGCATGCAACAGCACACCTCCCCTGACACCGTAGCTCAGCTGTTTATAGTTACTGCTGTAGCTGTAGCCCGCATTACCACTTCCGTATCCACCTCTGTAGTTCGTACTCAGACTGCCACTGTTGCCACTGCTGCGTGTATATCCCTGGGACAGGTTCCAGCCGAGGTTATTTCCCTCAAGGGCGGAGCCACTCACGCCGGCCTGATGCGAGATATGACCGTTCCCATCTCGTCCTGCACTGTAGGTGGCATACACAGGATGACGACTGCTTTCTCCCTCGCCTGACAGTAGTGCATTGAGTGGAACGGACAGAGAGAAATAGAGTGATTTATCCGCACCTCCACGTCCGGCATCGCGGTTGTAACTCCATGACAGACTATAATTCACCGGCCCGACAGCGCTGTTAAACCCGGCCTGCAGCGAGTCCGTGGCGTCAGCACTGTTCCAGTAGGTCTGCCTGACGCCGGTAAGATAGAGTGACCCGATATCTCCCACTCGCTGGGAGACACTTGCCTGAATTTTCGCGCGGCGATTGTTATATAAGTTGTAATAATCGGTATAAGGCTGCTTTACCGGCTTTCCTTCTGCATCAACCGTGTCTGTGTCATACCGCCAGCCCTTCATTCCCTTGAGAGCCGTCTCATCAAGCGTATGAAAACCC
Organism: Pantoea sp. MT58; assembly: GCF_014495885.1. Lineage (NCBI taxonomy): Bacteria > Pseudomonadati > Pseudomonadota > Gammaproteobacteria > Enterobacterales > Erwiniaceae > Pantoea > Pantoea sp. MT58. Next base: position 1,547,275 of record NZ_CP061083.1, on the reverse strand, counting down.
TGCGTGGAGTAACGATATCCCGTTAACTGAAACGTTGTTCCCAGAGCGTTAAGGGAGCGTGCGTATAAAAACCTCAGGGACTGCCCCTTATGACGTGTGCCATCGGCAAGCGTACTGTCGGCCTGCGTGATGTCCGCGGAAAGTGCACCGAGCAGCCCCAGATTCAGCCCGCCGCCAATCAGCCCGGAGAGATAATTCTCTGAATATTGCATCCCGCCATACAGGGTGACGTTGTGTGGTAATCCCCATACCAGCGTGCCCTGAGCGAATTCCGGGTTGTTATAACTGTCACCACCCGCCTGAAAACGGCCAGCTGTCAGTGAGTACTTAACATTCCCCTCACGCTGAAGTACGGGTACGGATGAATATGGCACGGTGAAGTTATGTGTGCTGCCATCCGCTTCGGTAACCGTTACCTCAAGATCTCCGCTGGAGTAAACCGGATAGAGGTCATTAATCGCAAACGCACCAGGGGAAACAAATGCCTGATAAACGGTGTAGCCATTCTGTTTTATGCTGACTCTCGCATTCGTGGTGGCAACCCCTCTGATAACAGGCGCAAATCCCCGATGGCTGTCGGGCAACATACTGTCGTCCGTCTCCAGCTGCACTCCCCTGAACCCCAGTGAATCAAATACGTCCCCACTGGTTGTGCTATCACCCATGACCAGTTCGCTGCGCAACGGAACAATCGCCCGTTCTGCATAGGTTTTTACGTGCTGCCATTTACGATAGCGGTAATAACGGCTTTCATATTCATTCCACGTCCGGTAATCCCGCAGGCGCCAGGGCCCTACATTCAGTCCACTGTTCAGGTTGAGATAGTGGCTGCTGCTGTTACCGTAACGACCATGACTGGTATTTCCGCTGTAGCTGTAATTCAGAAGGGCTGCATTTATCCCCTCATCCCACCGCTCCGGCGGGATATAACCCCGTGCGCGGTTTTGCATCGCAGCCTGTGGAATGCTGATATCGAGTCTCATTTTCTGAAAGTCAAATGAGGTGAACGCATCAGGAATGAATTTCCCCGGAGAAACACACGCCTCTTCTGATGTTGATTTCAGGTCAGGAAACGCCGTCAGGTTAACCCCAAGCTCAGAGAGATCCCGGCGGGTGAGGCAGGCCATTAACCCGGTATTGTCACGTATATCTGATGTAGCACGCGCATCCGCCGCTGGCGCTTCTGCCTGCGTACCGGCATCAATAAAACGCAGGTTGCGGCTGGTGACCTGCCTGTTATTAACATAAATATCAACCTGATAATTCCCGGGTAATTGCGCCCCCACCTTCCCAAAGCGTGAAAGGTCTGCGACTGCCTGCCCATCCGCCGCGAAAAGCTCCGTCGGAAAATAAAGGTCAGCGTGCGCATAGCCGGGTAACATCAGCCCCACAGCAACGCAGAACGCCACAGGTGAGAGGATGCAGGCCAGCCGGGGCTGGATAATTAACTTTCCCTGATATTGCTTATATTTATTTAGAGTACGCATACATCAGACACCAAAATATTCAAATAAAAACAGATGGTTATATTATTTTTGCACGCAGTTCCGGGGTCGCCGCACCATAATCATTTATTGTCCGGTAGGTTATCGATCCGGCAGAGGTTGATGGCAGAGGCACAGTGATGCTGCTGCGTGGAGAAACCATGGTGTCAGAGAGGCTGTTGCCGCCTGCTTTCATCTCAACCAGCGTGAGATAGTAAGGTGTCGGATTTTCAATTCGAACCTGTCCACCAGCGCGGTGAAATTTCAATTCAGCAGGTGCTTTATCGACCGCGGGTGTGAGTCCTGCCGGGCGGAGAAATAATTTGATCCGTGTGACGGCTGCCAGCATGAGCATGTTTTTCCCTTCCATTTTCTTTTTATCCACGGAAGGAATGGCTTTGGTATTGAAGTAATAAAGTGTTTCACGGTCGGGCGCAGCTGGCGCGCCAACATACATCAGACGAAGGGTGTTCTCATTACCCGGCCCACTGACATACAGCGGCGGGGTAACAACAAAATCCTGACTTTTTTGGTCATCCGACTGTTCAACCCAGGACTGCACAAGAAAACTGCTGTCATCAGACGTATTGCGCACAGACATACTGACCTGCTTCTGGTCTGCCGGATAAATAATGCGAGTGCCTCCCAGCATTATTCCGCCTGCACTTGCCAGAGAAGGCAGCAGACACGCAGTGGAGATAAAGAGGGTAAATAAGGTGTTTCGTAACATATGACCCGGCATCGTTCGTTCCTCTGATAACAGTAATGCGTATGTCCGCGACAAGGGTGTCGCGGACGCTGTGACGTTACGGTTACTGATAGTTCACCGTGAAGTTGACAGAACTGTTTGCCGCACCCGCAGTGACACCCGTTTCAGCGGTTGCTACATACGTTGCCGTGAATGGAATTTCGTTTTCACCCATCAGGATGTTGCTGGCTTCAGTGCTGGCAGTGCCATCAACATGCACAGCCTTATTCGCCTGCATAATCTGAATACCGACGTTTTTGGCTGGCTGCTGACCCGCACCATTTGCTGTCACCTGCAACGTGGTGGCGTCTACTGTTGGACCCGTGAAGGTGATGGATGCTTTGGTGTAGTTTTTCGTCTCCGCAGGTGCGCCTGCCTGAGGGGATAAATCACAGCCAATCAGCTTGATGCTGAAAGGCACGGCAGAACCGGTTGATCCTTTTTTAGGTAACTGGTTCGTCGCAATCTGTCCCAACGGAACGTTCTGACCATTCGTTGAGTTATCCACAGCACAAGGTGCGGCAACAACAGCGCCGGTGAAGTTAATTTTACCGCCATCAATACTGATTGCCGCAGGCGCGCTTTCTGCCGCATAAGAGGCGAATGATCCGGCCATTAATACCGGTAATAAAGAAGCCAGAATAACTTTTTTCATCTTATCTATCCTATTAGTTGATAATTACACTTCCATCATGAAATAGAAAACGTCACAACTGTGATACTTTCCATTCTCAAATCTCACGAATAAATCTGCATGACCTGACAGCAGATTTATTCGTGAAATGGTAAAGAGCGAAATACCCGCAGAATAAAAATTACCATTCACTAATCAGCATCAACCTGTACATCAATACGCACTCAGACTCAGCCCTTACCTAAGAACTGAATAGCGCGTTTTGCACTGACACTCAGATTGATTTGTGCCGTACCTCAATGACGGTAATTATTATCAGACAGGCGGCGACTCGCAATATTCAGCCATATAAATTGCGTTTATAGCTTTTTATTCCATTAAAATACTGTTATATAAAATTAAATACTGAAAATTATATTTCTGCATGCCTGAGCTGATAAGGAATAAAACTAAAGAAGTGAGGGGGAATGTGGGATAACGTTCAGACCATACTGAATTTTTAGTGAAATCACTAATTTTATTAGTCGTTAACTTAATACGGTCTGATATAAAAATCAGCGTGATTTTTCGGTGACGCCTGGCTAACCTCAATGTGATTTGAATTTTAAAAAAACTAATCGCTGTCACATCAAGCGGAGGGCATGAACAATATCCCTAAGAATGTTTAGTTGAGTGGTTTTGAAAGGGGAAACTGCGTAAATACGAAGTCATTCAGAATGAAGATGATCGTCTGACAGATAATAAATATTCTTGCCGGACGTGGGTGTTCATTCTTTGTTCCAGCGAGATAATCCCATCATATTAAGAGACGCTGGCGGGTTAACGCCGGGCACCGCTTTTTGTGATGATGCGGTGCCCGATAGCGTCAGAGAGTCTACCGACTGTTTTCTGAAGAACTGTGGGAATTCAGGATTATTTTTTTCGCCAGAAAAGAAAGGCAGCCAATGCTGTGAGCACGCCAATCAATGGCATTGTTCCCGCGCCGGCCAGAAAGTTATGCCGATCAATGGCATTCTCTTTTCTGATATCTGCAAAGCGCGCAGCGGCCTGCTTTTCATCAGGAGCACGCACTTCTTCAGCCTCTTTTATAAACCCCTGAGCAAGCAACTCGCTGGCGCGGTTCATATCTGACCTTGCCAGGGCAATGGTCTGTTTTCCCTGCGTGTAGAAACAGTAATCTGGCATCAGTTGTGCTCACTATTGAGAGTGGGATTTTTACTCTATCGGATGCGTGGCGGGAGCGGTAGCGTTATTGTTGTGTAAGATTTTTTAGGTTTAGCGCGCGCGTTAATTTCAATCGTGCGTGTTCCTGAATACGCAGATTTCACCCCGCCTGCTGAATTGACTCATCGCTGATAGAGATGTGCAATTAAAAACATTAGTAAAACCTGTAACTCCTTCATTTGAAAACAGTCAGCTTTTTTAACTCACACTTTCATAGTAATAATTTTGATCAAGATCAATATATGTCAGACATTCAATTAAATTAACTACAAATCAGTGCATTACATTTAAATAAAAAGATTAGATGACTAATGATTTCAGAATAAACCATAATAAATAAATTAATTAGCTGCTCATCAAATCATAAATAAGATTAAAGGTTCACTTCCTCCTGACGATATAAAGATCATCTTTAGCATTATTTAACTTTTTTACGTTTTCCTCTGCTTCTGAATCTCATTAAAGGTGAACCTCATGGGTCTTACTCAACGCATCTCCGATATTAAAATCGGGAAAAAACTGGGCGCCGGTTTTATCGTCGTCATAGCCGCCTCCCTTGCCATTACCTTTATGGCTTTTGATTGTTTTCGCAGTATCAAAGACAACTCAGCCCGGCGCACAATCACAGTAGAAATGGTTAACACCTTAAGCAAAGCACGTCTTAACCGTACGCTTTACCAGTACACCAAAGATCCTAAATTTGCGTCACAGAACGTTCAGGCCCTGAAGGATTTAGAAGCACTTTATAAACGGCTGGATGGATTCAAATGGGATGAGACTGGTCAGCAGAAAGTCACCCTGATGGGACAGCTGCTCAACGACTATAAGAACCAGCGTGAGAAATTTGTGGCATCTGCGGAAACGACCTCCGCCGCTCTCAATGCGATTAAACCCGGTGCCCTGATCGGTTTTGCACATCAGTTTGAATCGCTCGATATGGCTCAGTCACCGGATGCGGCCCTGCCCGTCATGCATCTGGCTGCCGCCCTGTTTGATGCCGCCAATGTTGAAAAAGCATTTCTGGATAAACCCACAGAGGCCAGCAGAGATGCGGTCCTGGAAGAATACACTGCGATTAATACGCTGAGTGAGCAGCTGGATATTTTTGCTCAGCCCACCATCAGTGATGCCACACGAAATTTACTAAACTCGCTTGCGCAGCAGCGCCAGGCTTTAACGCGCTATATTGATGCTTCAGAGAAAGAAAAAGGCGAATCTGCGGACCTTACTGCTGATGCTGAACGGCTCAATGCGGCAGTCTCTGATACCTTTGCTTTCCAGTCTCAGCTTTCTGCAGAGTTCATTAAACAGGCGGAGTGGCGTATTGCGTTTGCCGCGCTGATTTGTGTTTTTCTGAGCCTCCTGATTGCCTGGCGAATTACCCGCAGCATAACGCTGCCTCTGAAAGAGACGCTGAATGCCGCGCAGCGTATCGCCAGCGGTGATTTAACAACCTCGCTGAAAACCACGCGTGGCGATGAGTTAGGTCAGTTGATGCAGGCCGTGGATGCGATGAACATCAGCCTGCAGAACATCATCACCAACGTGCGTGATGGTGTCAGCAGCGTGGCGCGCGCTTCGGCAGAAATTGCCGCAGGCAACACCGACCTGTCATCGCGCACTGAACAGCAGTCTGCCGCTGTGGTTCAGACGGCTGCCAGTATGGAAGAGCTCTCCTCGACGGTGAAACAGAATGCGGAGAACGCCCACCATGCAAGTCAGCTGGCGACCGATGCCTCGGTGAATGCCGGACGCGGTGGTGAAATTATCCGGGATGTTATCGTCACCATGGACAGCATCAGCCAGAGTTCAGGGAAAATTGGCGAAATCATTCACGTCATCAATAGCATCTCTTTCCAGACTAACATCCTGGCACTCAACGCTGCCGTGGAAGCAGCACGCGCAGGTGAACAGGGTCGCGGGTTTGCGGTGGTTGCGGGTGAAGTGAGAAATCTGGCCCAGCGCAGCTCACTGGCCGCTAAAGAGATTGAAACGCTGATTCGCGAGTCACTTGACCGGGTGCAGGATGGCTCTGCGTTTGTTGAACGCGCCGGTACCACGATGAATGACATCGTCCGCTCAGTCAGTCAGGTTAAAGACATTATGGGTGAGATTGCTGCCGCATCTGACGAGCAAAACCGCGGTATTTCTCAGATTGCCACGGCCATGGCCGAAATGGATACCACCACGCAACAGAACGCCGCGCTGGTTGAAGAGTCTTCCGCTGCAGCCAGCTCTCTGGAGTCGCAGGCAGATGAACTGGAAAAAACAGTGGCTGTGTTCCGTCTCTCTGCCGTGCAAACCCGGACTCCGGTCCTGACGCCACGTTTAGTGCCTGCTGTGCCTGTGGCGGCATCCTCAGACGCCAGCTGGGAGAGTTTTTAACCCGTAGCAACGCGTCAATCTGACCTGCACGTTAATTCAGCCAGCCTTGTCACAACGAGGCTGGCTGAAATAGTCATTATCTTCAGACAACCAGACAGTCGATATACAGAAAGGCTACCGCAACGGCTGCCGCAGGCACGACGCGAGATCTTGAATATGAAGACAGCGATACAATCTGGCTGGATGGCCGGAGCGATGTGGCTCTCGCCTGATTTGTATCAGACTGGCAGTTTGCAGGCAGAAAGGGATCTGGCAGGTTGTAGTAGAAAGGGATGATGTCGCGAACAAAGGTGCAGTTTTCGAGGGCAGGAGAAGTGTCGTCCATGACATTATCTCCGGCCGGTATACGCTCTCGCGCAACCGTTGAGGTTGTCCGCTTCGTCGTTTTCCGGCCGGAGCCGGACTACGTCCACTGGCGTCAGTTCTATCGGGGCTAGTTCAGCTCTTCGTTCAGGCCTGCAAGCGTTCGCAGGTACGGCACCTGCTGCTGGGCAACCGCTGGTGACGTAAAACTACTCAGCCAGCTTCTGGCTTTGTCGATTTTCTCCAGTCGATCAGCGTTGCTCTCAGATTTCGCCATCAAACCCAGCTGAGTAAAGAGTGATGCGATACTGATTTCTTTCTCACCCAGGGCAAGGCTTAGTGCCGCTTCGCCAATAATTACGTGGCCTTTCTCGTCGTTTTGAATTAACACAGAAAATCCTCCATTTGGTACGAATTGATGACAACCTCACCAGAGACTATAGTCGTTAAGGCGAGACTTGCCCGAATAAATCACTAAAAATCGTGCAAGTTGCTGTTCAAATGTACTAAAAGTTTTTTTCCGGATTGTTCTGTTTGTCTCTGTCACCGTTCCTGCCAGACTGACTGCCCTTATCAGCACTGGATGCAGCCATGAAACTTTCTGTTCTTCTCACGTTGTTAGCCGCGACGGTATGCTCAGTATTTGTTGCTCAGGCGGGGTTCGGAACGCATCAGGCCAGCCAGTCGCTCGCCACACAAAGCGGTGAAACCATCACGGGAGAATAAAGGCCCGGCGAAGTCTGTCGTCGTCGTCAGTGACCGGGCAATAGGTTATGATCTCCAGCCCTTTGTCTGCCGGTTGCACCATGTCTGCCATTATCGATACGTTTATCGCCCCACCCTGCTTTGATGAGATCACATTTCTCTTTCAGGATGCACATCTGCTGGTGATCAATAAACCCGGCGGATTGCTGAGCCTGTCAGGTAAAAATCCTCAAAATCTTGATTCGGTGCATCACCGGCTGGTCGGCCTTTTCCCTGGCTGCACGCTGGTGCATCGGCTCGACTTCGGCACATCCGGCCTGATGGTTGTTGCACGAAACAAGGCGATTAACGCTGCTCTGTGCCAGCAGTTCAGCCAGCGTAGCGTGAACAAAACCTACCAGGCCCTGCTGTGCGGCCATCTGTCCGATGATGAGGGAGTCATTGATGCTGCCATCGCGAAAGATCCGGCGTTGTTTCCCCGAATGACGATATGCACCATCAGGGGCAAACCCGCACGCTCACGCTACCGGGTCACTGAACGCGGTTATTATCAGGGAAGTGAAGGAGACGCGTTGCCGGTCACACGGGTTGAACTGACGCCCGAAACCGGACGCACCCACCAGCTGCGTATTCACTGTCAGCAGCTGGGGCACCCGATTCTGGGCTGTGATCTTTACGGTGGTCTGTTGATGCCGGGCGCCGAAAAGGCAGAGAGACTGATGCTGCACGCCAGTGGGCTGACGTTTATTCATCCTGTGAGCGGCGAGGTAATGCAACTCTCTGCCGCCAGCCCGTTCTAAATGGGTCAGAACACAATTACCACATCAAATCATCAGGCACTTTGAAATCAGCATAAGGATCATCTTCGTCCTGTGCTTCTTCGCTTAATGCGCTGTTTAAAACGATGGCGCTGGCATCACGCTGCGCAATTTTATCCGCTACGCTGGCCGGGATGATAGCGTACCGGCTCTCACCACTGGCGTCAGCAGCCAGGCGAGCAATGGCGAGACGACCATTAATCAGCTGCGTCTGCGTCGGCTTGTCCACCATGATCTTTTTAATCAGGTTATTGTCGGTAAAGTTGAAGGTGATGTTGCCTTTTGCCACATCAATTTTGTTCATCTCAATCAACTGCTTGACCTGGGCTTTGTACTCTTTCGACAGCACAGCCAGCTTCTGCTGTTCGTTCAGCTGCTTATCCCGCTCAAGCTGCGCCTTTTTGTTGTCTTCCACCGCGGCTCTGGCTTCGCGCGCCTGAACACGGGATTTTTTAGCTGTGCGCTGAACCTTGTCCATTTTTTTGCTGGATACCAATCCCGCTTTCAGCATCTGCTCTTGCAAGGTGAGTTTTGTCATTGTGGTCTCTGAGTCGTCTCTGAAGCTGTGAAATTCTATCCGGGATTATACCTGCAATCGTCCGGCGTGTGCCAGGTTGCCGCATCTGCTGCGCCTGCGGTTGCAGGCAGCCACTCAACACTGTGCTAACATTCCCCGGTCAGAATCACTTTATTGAGCACCATGTCAGAACTAACAAAACGTAAAAATGACCCTGAAGGGCTGAAAAAACGCATCATTGCCGGCGCACTAAAGACGTTTGCAGAATTTGGTATGCAGGGTGCGCGGCTGGAGCAGATTGCTGAGCATGCGCAGACCACGAAACGCATGGTGGTCTATCACTTTGGCAGTAAAGAACAGCTTTATATCGACGTGCTGGAACAGGTTTATCAGCAGATACGTCAGCATGAAACGGGCCTTAACCTGGCGGCGATGGAGCCAGAGCTGGCCATGACCCGGCTGGTGGAAGCCAGTTTCGATTACCATGTCGAACATCCCGATTTTATCCGTCTGGTCTGCAGTGAAAACCTGCTGCGCGGTCGCTATATTTCCCAGTCGGCGCAGATAAAAGCACTGAACCGCAGCGCGCTGGATCTGCTGGATGATATCCTGGCACGTGGTCAGCAACAGGGCGTGTTTACATCCGGCGTGCAGACCATTGATGTTCATCGCCTGATCAGCAGCATCTGCGTTCACCACGTTTCGAACCGTTATACTTTCAACGCCCTGTTTAGCCCTGATAACAGCGAGGCGGAGAGTATTCGCCGCAATCGTCAGCTGGCTGTCACCGCAACGTTACGTTACATCCGTAAATAATTACCGGCATTCCTGACTGCATTTGGCAATAGTCTACGCTTAGTGATACTTGTCTTTTAAATGCAATAATAAGGAATGCTGTTGTGACCAGAGACGCACGCCTCTATCCGCTTCGTCAGACCCATATTAAACCCGATGATGATGCACTGTGGAACTGGGCGCAGAACGCGCAGATCGGTCGTCGTCAGCAGGTTCAGCGTCCCGCCAGTGAAGCGGAATTACAGACACTTCTTCGGGAGTCACGCGGTCAGATTCGGGTGATTGGCAGCAAGTTGTCGCCAGGCCGCATGCTGCACGTCGCTGATGATGATGTGCTGCTTGATCTCAGTGCACTGAGTGGCCAGCTCGCCAGCGATGAAGAGAGCGTGACCTTTGGTGGCGCGACCCCGCTTGAGCAGGTTTATCGCAGCCTGACCGAAATGAACCGCATGCTGGCGTCTTCACCAGGTGTTATTGCGATTCAGACGCTGGCCGGTGCGATGGCGACCGGCACGCACGGCCAGGGTTTGCAGCAGAGTTCGATCGCCGATGAGGCGCTGGCAATCCGGATGGTGCTGGCCGATGGCAGCGTGCGCGAATTTGTTCGTGGTGAAGCTGACTTCCCGGCCGCGCAGGTTTCTCTTGGGGCGCTGGGCATTGTTACTGCGGTAAAACTTCGTACGCAGCCGTTTCGCATTTTCACCTGCCACAAGAATGCCGTGTCCGCCGATACGCTTGAAGAGGATCTGTTGCGCTGGAACAACGACTATCCACTGAGTAAAGCGTGGTGGTTTGTTGACGACAACGTGATGCATGTCTGGAACGCCCATGAAGCGAGTGCCGAAGAGCGTGATCGCTATGAAGCACAGGGTCGTCAGGTGGTGGAACATGAGGGTGAGGTTGATGAGAGTCTTAATGACACTATCGACCAGACGCTGGCGCATATGCACCGCGATACTCAGATTGAGGGCAAAGGGGGAAAACAGTTCCGCACCGTTACCCGTTTTCGTGATTTCACTGATGTTACCGGTGACATCTACCAGCTCTTCTGCCGAGGCATTGCAGTTCCCCAGATCAATGTGGAAATCGGCGTACCGCTGGCAAAAACGCCGGCCATTATTCGCCGGATCAAGCAATGGTATGCCGAAAACCGTCCGCATATGCACTACCCGATTATCCTGCGCTGCACTGGCGCATCGTCAGCCTGGCTCAGCCCGGCAACTGACCAGCCCACCTGCTTTTTCGGCTTTGTCGTCTATTACGCCGATGATGGCTCGCTGTCTCAGGAAGGGCTGCACTTCCTGACTGAAGTGGAAAAATTGCTCGCCGAGGAGGGTGGACGCCCGCACTGGGGCAAGTATTACGACGAAGAACGCTACAACTGGCGTGAGATCTATCCGAAGTGGGACGCCTTCCGCGCCCTGCGCAGCCAGCTCGACCCGCAGGGCCGACTGGGTAACGACTACATCACGCCACTTTTTGACTGATTGAGGAAAGCTATGTTTGCCTGGGTAACGCTGTTAACACAACCCGATTATCTGGTGGGCGTGAAAGCGCTGCACCGTTCGCTGAAAGAGAGCCAGAGCCAGTGGCCGCTGGTGGTGATGACTACATCGGCGATTTCAGACGCTGACTGTCAGATTCTGCAAAATGAAGGCTGTGTGATTAAACCAGTCGATCCGCTCTATCCGCGTGACGATCTCGATCAGCATTACGCCTCGGCTCAGTTCGGTGAAGTCTGGACCAAGCTGCGCGCCTGGCAGCTCACCGATTATCAGCGCGTGGTGTTCCTGGATGCGGATATGCTGGTCCTTAAAAACATGGATGAGCTGTTTACGCTGGATCTGGGTGAAAACCCGCTGGCTGCCTGTCACGCCTGCCGCTGTAATCCCAACCAGATTGCCTCTTATCCGCCAGAATGGCAGCCAGAGCAGTGTCATTACACCTGGCAGGCGCGCGGTGAGCAGGCCCCGGAGAGCGTCGACTATTATCTGAACGGCGGTTTTCTGGTGCTAAAGCCTGACAACGCAATGTTCGACGCGCTGGAAAAACGTATTGCCGCCATTGATGATCTCAGCTCTTATCCTTTCTCTGAACAGGATCTGCTGAATGAAGTGTTCGCGGAACGCTGGAAACCGCTCTCTTATATCTACAATGCGTTAAAAACGCTGCCCTTCCAGCACCGTGGCCTCTGGCAGGATGATGAGGTGAAGAACCTGCACTATATTCTGGCGAAGCCGTGGAAACGCGATCTCAATCAGCCTGAGAGCCAGCGTGACCGGTTCTATGCGCTGGACAAGCTGTGGTGGGAAAAAAGCGGCTTGATCTGATTACGTCAGGGCGGTGAACCCAGGTTCCCGCCCTGCCCGACGGCATTCATTGCCGCAGCGGCAATTTCCTCTCACCTGTGACGCTACATTACACCTCGATCCAGCGGCGCTGCTCTGCGGAGTGCGCAATCGCTTCCAGGACTTTCTGCACCTGCAATCCCTCTGCGAAATCGGGCCACATGCGATCACCCGCTGCGATACCGTTGATCAGATCGCGGATCTCCACCGTTTTTTGATCGTTAAATCCGATGCCGTGCCCGGCTGAAACACAGAAGTTCGCGTAATCAGGATGAGCTGGCCCGGTGAGAAGTGTTTTGAAACCCTGCCGTCCGGCGGGATCGTCATGCAGATAAAGCTCAAGCTCCGCCATGCGCTCCTGGGTATACCGCAGTGTGCCTTTGGTGCCGGTGACGACGTAGGTCAGCCCCATTTTTGCGCCACAGGCGATGCGTGAGGTTTCAATCACGCCGTGTGCGCCATTAGAGAAGCGCAGCAGCGCGCTGGCCTGATCTTCGTTTTCAACCGGTAACTGCCGGGCAGAGTCTTTGGGATCGGGACGTGAGGTGATCACTGTCATCATGTCACCGCTGACCTCTGCAATGTCACCGACCAGGTAGTGCGCCATATTGACGATGTGCGCCGCCAGATCGCCGAGCGCACCCAGACCGGCCAGCGCTTTCTGGCAGTGCCAGTCGAGCGGGGTTTCCGGTCTGGCGAGGTAATCTTCGTTGTGGGTGCCGTAGAAATGCACCACGTCACCAATTTCGCCATTGGCAATGATCTCTTTTGCCAGCTGGCTGGTGGGGTTTTTCATATAGTTGAAGCCGACCAGCGTTTTTACCCCTGCGGCTTCAGCCGCCGCGACCATCTCCTGCGCGTCCGCCACGCTCAGCGACAGCGGCTTTTCTGAATAGACATGTTTGCCGTGGCGTATCGCCTCCAGCGCCATCTCTTTATGCAGGAAGTTAGGCGCGCAGATATCCACCACATCAATCGCCGGATCGCTGACCAGCGCGCGCCAGTCGCCGGTTGAACGCGCAAAACCAAAGGTTGCTGCCTGTCGGGCCGCCAGTTCAGGATTCACTTCGGCCAGCATCTCCCGCACAATTTCGCCTTTGAGCGCGAAGACGGTGGGTGCCTGGGCGTAGGCAATGGCGTGGCAACGCCCGATATAGCCGCTGCCGATCATGCCGATTCTGACTTTGTTCATGTCAACTCCGTATATTCTGTTCAGGATTGAAATGAAATCTACGTTTCGTTTCTGTTGCTGACAAAGCGTGAATAGAGACTTTGTGACGGCCGTAAAAAACTATCCGCTTAAATCACGCGCACAGCAGTCTGACAAGCGCTTTGCACCATCAGAACACCTCATAAACACCTCAGTTTTGCGTGCCTCTTTTTCCGCATGAATGCTCCTTGCAGCACGTACTGTCACGGCATAACACGCGATAGTGGCGACTATTTCAGCAGTTGCGCGAATTTATGAAAAAGAGCTTTGACATGCTCCGGCGTGGCCGTTACTATGCGCCCCGTTCAAACGATTCCTCTGTAGTTCAGTCGGTAGAACGGCGGACTGTTAATCCGTATGTCACTGGTTCGAGTCCAGTCAGAGGAGCCAAATTAGAAAAGCCTGCTTAGGAAACTAAGCGGGCTTTTTGTTATTCATCAACTGGCCCTGCAATTAACCCATATGCCGACATAGCTTGCTCCATCTGTTTATCGCTGCGGCGAATGGCGTATTGCCCAACAAACAGAGATTAATTTCAGCAATAAAACCAGCCCCATTTCCCCTGACGTTAGAGCCATCAGCGGTATCCGCTATTCATCACGTGGAATAAAAATGAGCATGCCTGAGATTGTGCCATTGCCTGGACAGGCCACCAGCTTAAGTAAGAAACATTAAACTCCGTCAATCAGGAAATCTATTGCCGCCTTTACCTGAGTGCGGTACTGCGAAGCATCACAAAACACCGCACCTAAGGCATGGACAGGGATACTTGCCAGCTCGTGGGTCATTACAGCGTATTCTTTGCCATCCGTCAGCCTGACGACGGGGACAAGGCGATCCGGTCGGCGGCCTGCCGGATACTTTTCAATAGGGAGCAATGGGATCACTATCCGACGATTTAATTGCCCAATAATATCGCTCGTGACATCCAGCAACAGCGGGTAAACGACGCTTTTCCCGGTATTACCGTATACAGTGAATTGCATAATTAAAACGTCCTGTATTCATCGCTGAAACACCCCTGCTCATCATGAAAACGATTTAATGCTGCGAGAGCCTCTCTGTTTTCTTCCTGCCATTTTTTCGCTTCATGAGAGCGAAGCTCTGCATCCAGGGCAGCTGTCAGGGTAGCACTCAGATTAATGCCCGCTTCACGCGCTCTTACCAGTAAGGCACGCTCTACTGTCATGGTCACGCTCTGCGTGTTGCGTTGTTTCGCGGTCATGGTTTCTCTCCTAAATGAAACACGTGCGCATTACACGGGGAAATACACTTATCATAACACCAAAAACAGGCTCTGTTACCGTTGCAGTTCTGCAAACATCACTGGTAATTGCCTCATCAGCGACCATATTTAAGGTAAGTACCCTGTTTTTGCCCTCTTTTCACACAACCTGAAAGCGAGCCGCACCCAAACAGGGCAGTTCATCCCCTTTTTCCCTGATTTTCAGCCCATTTGCACCCTGGCACACTTTATGCCTGATCGTCAGTGTTATTGAACGATTCAATTGCAGCCTGTCCTGTTTGTGAGGTGATGATGATCAAGATTGACCTTTCCGATTCACCCTTTTTTGATGAAATGTTGATGGCTGAAGGTAAACACCGCAGCCATTATCAGGACTACTGGCAGTGGTTACAGAAAGCCGATCAGCAGGCCGTCCAGCGCAAAAAAGAGGAAGCTGCGCTGTTGTTTCACCGGGTGGGGATTACCTTTAATGTTTATGGTGAAGACGATGGCGCGGAACGGCTGATCCCGTTCGACAGCGTGCCACGTATTATTCCGGCCAGCGAATGGCAGATGCTTGATCGCGGGATTCGTCAGCGGGTTCAGGCACTCAATGCGTTTCTGCATGATATTTATCACGACCAGAAGATCCTTAAAGCAGGGATCGTCCCCGCTGAACAGGTGCTGGCCAACGAGCAGTATCAGCCCTGCATGCAGGGTATCGACCTTCACCGTGATACTTACGCCCACATTGCCGGAACCGACATGGTGCGGGGAGGCGATGGCGAATATTACGTGCTGGAAGATAATCTTCGCACGCCCTCTGGTGTCTCTTACATGCTGGAAAACCGCAAAATGATGATGCGGTTATATCCCGAACTGTTTGCCGGGCAGCGTATCGCGCCGGTTTCCCGCTACCCTTCTCACTTACTGCAAACCCTGCGCGAAAGCACCACCGTCAACGATCCGACCGTTGTGGTACTGACACCTGGCCGCTTTAACAGCGCCTATTTCGAGCACAGCTTCCTCGCACAACAAATGGGTGTTGAATTGGTTGAAAGTGTCGATCTGTTCGTGAAAGACGGCGCGGTGTTCATGCGCACTACTGCAGGTCCCTGCAGAATTGACGTGATCTATCGGCGTATCGACGACGCCTTCCTCGACCCGCTGGCGTTTCGCGCCGATTCCATGCTCGGCGTTCCCGGCCTGCTGTCGGTCTACCGATCCGGTGGTGTGGTGCTGGCGAATGCGATAGGCACCGGCGTGGCAGATGATAAATCGATCTATCCGTACGTCCCGGAGATGATCCGTTACTACCTTGCTGAGGATCCCATTCTCAATAACGTGCCGACGTGGCAATGCCGCAAAGAGAGCGATCTCTCTTTCGTACTGGCAAACCTGGAAAAAATGGTGGTGAAAGAGGTTCATGGTGCAGGCGGTTACGGCATGCTGATTGGACCCAAGGCCAGCAAGGCGGAAATCGAACGCTTCCGCGAATTGTTGCGCACCCGCCCGGAAAATTACATCGCGCAGGAAACGCTGGCGCTTTCCACCTGCCCGACCTTTGTCGATAACGGGCTCGCACCGCGTCACATCGACCTGCGGCCCTTTGCGCTGACCGGCGCCGAAATTCGTCTGGTACCGGGTGGATTAACCCGTGTAGCACTGGAAGAAGGCTCACTGGTGGTGAATTCCTCTCAGGGCGGCGGAACTAAAGATACCTGGGTACTGGAAGA
The DNA here is from genome assembly GCF_014495885.1 of Pantoea sp. MT58. NCBI lineage: Bacteria > Pseudomonadati > Pseudomonadota > Gammaproteobacteria > Enterobacterales > Erwiniaceae > Pantoea > Pantoea sp. MT58. The sequence continues at coordinate 1,531,143 of NZ_CP061083.1, read as the reverse complement.
AAATGCGACGGAGGATGACGCATGCTAAGCAGAACAGCCAGCGAACTGTACTGGATGGCACGTTATCTGGAACGCGCCGAGACAATTGCACGCCTGCTGGACGTGACCAATAAGCTGTCGATGATGTCGATCCGTGATGTCCACGCACGCGATGAAAACAATGATTTGCTGGTCCCGCTGACCATGACCGGCACGCGGGAGCTGTTCGACGAGCACTATCCGCAGGCGTCGATGGGGAATCTGCTTAATTTCTTCGCACTGGACAGTTTCAACCACAGCAGCATTTTCAGTTGTCTGCAAATGGCCTGGAACAATGCGCATGCGGTGCGCGGCAGTCTTTCCTCTGAAGTCTGGGAAAGCATCAATGCCACGTGGATAGAGATGAAACTGATTCGCCGCCAGGGCGTCGGTTCTGCCGGTGCAGACGCGTTCTTTGACTGGGTCAAAGAGCGTTCACATCTGTTCCGTGGGGCGATGTTTGGCACCTTGCTGCGCAGTGATGCACAAAACTTCATCCGCCTCGGTACCCTGCTGGAACGCTCAGACAGCACCGCGCGCCTGCTGGATGCTAAAAATCAGCTGTTGAACGCCGATGAGGATCCGGTGCGTGAATACTACCGGATGGACACGCTATTGCGTGCAGTCAGCGCCCGCGAAGCGTTCCACACGCTTTATAAGCAACAAATCAGCCAGAGAGGTATCGCCGAGCTGTTGATACTGCGCCGCGAGCTACCGCGTTCTCTGCTTTCCTGCATCGAACTTATGGCCCAGGAGCTGGATGAGATCGGTGGCAGCGCGGGTAATCAGCCCCGTCGTCGCGTTCATACCCTTTACGCTCAGCTGCGCTTCACTGAAATGGACGAAATTGTTGAGATGGGTCTCAGTCCCTGGCTGATGCAGTTTCTGGATCAGACCAATGCCATCGCTGAGTGCATTCATCAAACCTATCTGGAGGCTCAATAATGAAACTGAATGTCACGCATCAGACGCACTACAGCTATGCGCAACAGGTTAAACACAGCACGCAATATCTTCGCCTTACGCCACAGGATTCCAGTCATCAGAAGATATTGTCGTGGGATCTGACCTTGCCGGAATACGCCACCCGCACGCTGGATGCTTATGGCAATATCCTGCATGTTCTGACACTCGACCAGCCCCATCAGGCCATTACCATTGTCGCCAACGGCGTGGTGGAGATTGAAGATAATACGGAAGACGATAATTGCGGGCATCTCTCACCACTGGTGTTTCTGCGCACCAGCCCGCTGACGCTGGCCGATGGCGCGATCCGCGATTTCGCCAGTCGTTACTACCGGCCGCAGGCACAGCATGAGAGTCTGTGCAATCTGATGGGCGAACTGCTGCTGAAAATGCCCTATAACCCCGGCAGCACCACGGTAAAAGACAGCGCTTCCCAGGCCTTTTCCGCCCAAACCGGCGTATGTCAGGACCACACGCATGTTTTCCTGGCCTGCTGCCGAAGCCTGGGTATCCCGGCGCGTTATGTCAGCGGTTATCTATACTCGGAAGACTCCGCACATGTGGCCATGCATGCCTGGGCGGAAGCCTGGCTGGATGACCGGTGGCAGAGCTTTGATGTCACCAATAACACCTGCCAACCGAATCAGCATTTGAAACTGGCTATCGGCATAGATTATCTTGATGCATGCCCGGTCCGCGGTATCCGGTTAGGTGGAGGAAGCGAAGACATGCGCACTGTTGCCGCCGTTGCCATGCTCGACGTTCCGCAATGATCCTGAATACCTGAGGAAGCCATTTTATGACTTACTGTGTGGCCATGCGCTTGTCCTCTGGCCTGGTGTTTGTTTCAGATTCACGCACCAATGCCGGAGTGGACCATATTTCCACCTTCCGTAAACTGCATGTGTTTCATCAAAGCGATGAACGGGTGCTGGTGATTCAGAGTGCCGGAAATCTGGCGACCACACAGAGCATTATCAGTCTGCTGCATCGTCGCTGCGCAGACGATGAGCGGGAAAACCTGCTGAACGTGACGTCCCTGTATGATGCCGCCAGTTTGCTGGGTGAAACGGTGCGAGAAGTGATCGCCCGGGACAGCGGCGCAAATCAGGGCGGCAATACAGATTTCAGCTGCAACCTGTTGCTCGGCGGACAGATTAACGGGGAAGGTCTGCGGCTGTTCCACATCTATCCGCAGGGGAACTTCATCGAAGCCACACACGACACGCCCTATTTCCAGATTGGTGAGAGTAAGTATGGTAAGCCGATTATCGATCGCGTACTGAACTACGACACCGCACTGGATCAGGCGATGCAATGTGCACTGATTTCGATGGACTCCACACTGCGCAGTAATCTTTCCGTGGGCCTGCCGCTGGATGTGATGACCTACCCCAAAGACAGCTTTAGTGCCGCGCAGCAGCACCGGATTACCGAAACGCACCCCTATTTCGACATGATCCGCAAAGGCTGGGGCGAAGGCCTGCTGAGCATTTTTGCGCAGTTGCCGCCGCTGAAACTGGACGAGTAATTATCTGCCACACCAGGTCTGAGTAAAAAGGATCGCCTCAGAGCTGCCATCAGAAGCATAGCGCGCAAAAAAAACTGCACCCTACTCAGTTGGATTACCAACTTTTGGGGTGCAGTCACTTGTCAGCGTTTTACCGCGTTAACACCAGTCAGATATCAAACCGATCCAGATTCATCACTTTGGTCCAGGCGGCCACAAAGTCTTTGACGAATTTTTCACGGGCATCACTGCTGGCATAGACTTCCGCCGAGGCACGTAACACCGCGTTAGAACCGAATACCAGGTCGGCGCGGGTGGCGGTGAAACGGGTTTCCCCATTAACACGATCACGTCCGGTAAAGTGCTCGTTGCTGCTATCAGTCGCTTTCCATTCGGTACGCATATCCAGCAGATTGACGAAGAAATCTGTGTTCAGCGATCCCACATGGTGCGTGAAGATACCGTGCTGGCTGCCATCAAAGTTAGCACCCAGTGCACGCATCCCGCCCACCAGCACCGTTAACTCCGGTACAGTCAGCGTCAGCTGTTGCGCTTTATCGATCAGCAGACTTTCAGTCGTGGTTTTACCAAAGCCCGTGCCGTAGTTGCGGAAACCATCAGCACGCGCTTTCAGCAGATCGAACGACTCGATGTCGGTCTGATCCTGACGCGCATCAACGCGGCCCGGCGTGAACGGAACCTCAATCGCGACGCCAGCCGCTTTCGCCGCCTGCTCAACGCCCACAACACCCGCCAGCACGATCACATCTGCCAGTGAAGCCTTGTGTGCTTCGCGCTGGATCGCTTCCAGCGTCGGCAACACGCGTGCCGCGATGGCATTGACCTGCCATTCACGTTGCGGCAGCAGCGCCAGTCGGGCACCGTTGGCACCACCACGCTTGTCGCCACCACGGAAGGTGGATGCCGAGGCCCACGCAACTGACACCAGCTCGCTGACGCTGAGACCGGATGCTGCAATCTTCTCTTTCAGCTGGGCGATATCTGCCACGGTTGGATGATAAACCGGTGCAGGCAGCGGATCCTGCCAGATCAGATCTTCCTGTGGCACTTCCGGACCGATGTAACGCGCTTTTGGCCCCATATCACGGTGCGTCAGCTTAAACCAGGCACGGGCAAAGGCTTCATTGAACGCCTGCGGATCGTTGTGGAATCGACGCGAAATTTTTTCAAATTCCGGGTCAAAGCGCAGCGTCAGGTCAGTGACCAGCATGGTCGGTTTGTGTTTCTTCGTGGAATCAAACGCATCCGGGATGATTTCCGGTGCATCAGCCGCTTCAAACTGAATAGCGCCCGCCGGACTGCGCGTCTGGACCCACTCATATTTGAACAGGTTCTCGAAGAAGTAGTTGCTCCACTGGGTAGGCGTCTGAGACCAGATGACTTCCAGGCCAGAGGTAATCGCATCTGCACCGACACCCGTGCCGTGGCTGTTAACCCAGCCCAGGCCCTGCGCTTCAATGGGCGCGGTTTCGGGATCGACACCGACGTGGCTGGCGGGTGCGGCACCGTGGGTTTTACCCAGCGTATGACCACCTGCAATCAGCGCGACGATCTCTTCGTCGTTCATGCCCATGTTGCCGAAGGTGGCACGAATAGCCGGGGCCGCAGAAGCAGGATCACCGCTGTGTTCCGGACCTTCCGGGTTCACGTAGATCAGACCCATTTCAGTGGCGCCCAGTGGTGACTGCGCCAGAGATTCCGGATGACGGTGTTCCAGCCAGGCCGCTTCTTCGCCCCAGTTCACATCCATATCCGGTTCCCAGACATCGTCACGGCCGGCACCAAAGCCAAAGGTGCGGAACCCGGAGTTTTCCAGCGCAACGTTACCCGCCAGAATATAGAGGTCGGCCCAGGAGATTTTCTGACCATATTTCTGTTTGATTGGCCACAGTAAACGGCGCGCTTTATCCAGGCTGACGTTATCAGGCCAGGAGTTTAACGGGGCGAAACGTTGCTGACCACGGCCCGAACCACCGCGTCCGTCCACGGAGCGATAGGTTCCGGCGCTGTGCCAGGCCATGCGAATAAACAGACCGATATAGCTGCCCCAGTCAGCGGGCCACCAGGATTGTGATTCGGTGAGCAACCCTTTGATGTCAGCTTTCAGTGCAGAGTAATCTAATTTGGCAAATTCTTTACGGTAATCGAAGGATTGATCAAGCGGGTTCGAACGGGATGAGTGCTGGTTCAGCAGGTCAACCCGGAGTTGATTCGGCCACCAGTCACGGTTAGTTGTTCCGCCACCCGGCGCCTGATTTGACTGAGGTGGTTTGCCCGCGTGAAAAGGACATTTGCCCTCAGGCGCTTCGCGATCGGCTTCGACAATAGGCTTTGCATCTTTTGCATCTTCATCAACGGAATTGCTCATGGTCACACCTCTTTTTTGTATTTTCATCGCTACTCTATAGAGGATTTTCAGGATCGCACACCTGTCTCATCCTATATGTTTGATAGCTTTTACCTTTTTATGCACCTTCTTCAAAAGCTTAAGACAATGAACCGACGGCCGCCGCTGTGCTTAAAAAAAGCAGCGAAGCGGCAACCGCCACCCTGAGACTATTCCGACAGCGCCGGTTTCACAACTGCCGTTTTACTGTCTGGCAGACGAATACGGAACCAGATCGCATACATCGCGGGCAGGAAAACCAGCGTGATTAAGGTACCGCCCAGCGTGCCGCCAATCAGCGTGTAGGCCAGCGTTCCCCAGAACACCGAGTGGGTGAGTGGAATAAACGCCAGCACCGCTGCCATCGCCGTCAGTAACACGGGACGCGCACGCTGTACGGTCGCTTCTACCACCGCAGCAAAAGGTGCCAGCCCCTGCTGTTCGTTGTGGTGGATCTGCCCTATCAGGATCAGCGTGTTACGCATCAGGATGCCTGACAGGGCAATCAGCCCGACCAGCGCATTGATACCAAACGGCTGACCGAACAGCAGCAGCGTCGGCACAACACCTATCAGCCCGAGAGGTGCGGTGAGAAATACCATCACCATCGCCGACAGAGAACGCACCTGCAAAATGATGATTAAAAGTGTGATCGCAATCATGATCGGGAACAGCGGTGCCATCGCCTGTGTCGCTTTACCGGACTCCTCTATCGCACCGGCCAGTTCAATGCGGTAGCCCGCAGGCAGCGTTGCGATGATCGGTTGCAGGGTTTTATTCAGCGCCGTGGAGACATCCGGCGGCTGCAGGGAATCGGCGATATCACCCCGGACGGTAATAGTGGGCGTACGGTCGCGCCGCCTCAGCAGGGGATCTTCCATTTTCACCTGCACCTCACCAATCTGCGACAAGGGGATACGTTGCCCCGCCGCACCTGCCAGCGTGAAGTCAGCAATCTTAGCCGGATCGAGCCGGATATCTCCGGCAGCACGGCCCACGACCTGGACCGCGCGGATATCTTCCCGCACGGTGGTGACCGGCACGCCCGTCAACAGAAACTGCAACTGTCGGGCGACTTCACTGGAGGTCAGGCCCACGGCCTGCAGTCGGTTTTGATCCAGCGAGAAATGCAGTGTCGGCACGGGTGCGCCCCAGTCGGTGTTCACCGTCCTCATCATCGGGCTGGCACGCAGTACGGCTTCCACCTGATTAGCGATAACATGCAGGCGTACCGGGTCCGGCCCCATCACGCGCCACGCCACTGGATAAGGTGAATAAGGGCCAAATACCAGTTGCGTCACGCGAACCTGCGCTTCAGGCACCAGGCCGCGGGCGATTGCGGTGCGAAGCTGCGTTTTTAACGTCTCGCGTGCATCCTGACTGTCGGTCAGTATGACCAGCTTGGCAAAGGCAGGATCGGGCAGTTCGGGCGCCATCGCCAGGTAAAAACGCGGCGGTCCCTGACCAATGTAGGTGGTGACGATTTTTGCCTCACGCTGCTGTTTAAGCCAGGTCTCAATCTTTTTAGCCGCAGCCGCTGTCTGTTCAATGGCGCTGCCGTAGGGAAGCTGAACTTCAACCAGCACTTCAGGCCGATCTGAGGTCGGGAAAAACTGCTTTTTCACCAGCGTCATTCCGAGCACAGCGGTGATAAACAGGGCAATGACCACGCCTGCTACCCAGCCTTTACGAGCAATCACGCTGGTCAGTAGCTGGCGAAAGCGATTGTAGTTACGGGTGTTGTAGATGGCTGCGTGACCGCCTTCCACCGTTTTGATGTCAGGCAGCAGCTTTACCCCGAGGTAAGGCGTAAATACCACGGCCACAATCCAGGAGGCGATCAGGGCGATGCCCACTATCCAGAACATATTGCTGGTGTATTCACCCGCCGTGGACTGTGCAAAACCATTGGGCATAAAGCCCACGGCGGTGACCAGGGTTCCGGCCAGCATCGGTGCCGCCGTATGACTCCAGGCATACGCAGACGCCTTGATGCGGTCGTAGCCCTCCTCCATCTTCACGACCATCATCTCAATGGCAATAATGGCATCATCCACCAGCAAGCCCAGCGCCAGAATCAACGATCCCAGCGTGATGCGGTCAAAGTTTTTGCCGGAGGCTTCCATCACCACAAATACTACCGCCAGGGTGAGCGGAACGGCCGCCGCCACCACTACTCCGACACGCCAGCCCATGCTGACGAAGCAGACCACCATCACCACCAGTAATGCCACGACGAACTTAATCATAAATTCATCGACCGCTGAGCGGATATTCACGGACTGATCGGTGACCTGAGTCAGTGACATCCCTAACGGCATCGCCTGATTAATGCTGACGGTTTCAGCAGCCAGAGCCTTGCCCAACGCCAGACCGTTCCAGCCATCACGCATCACAATACCGAGCAGCAATGCGGGTTCACCCTGATGACGAACCTTAAACGTGGCGGGATCTTCATATCCCCGCGTCACGGTAGCCACGTCTGCCAGCTTGAGGCTTCTCCCCTGCGCCACAATCGGTGTCTCACGAATTTTTTCCAGCTTATCAAAAGCGCCCTCAAGCCGGATAAACACCTGGGGTCCCTGAGTATCGATCGAGCCCGCAGGCGTCAGGACATTCTGGTCGTTCAGTGCCGCAAAAATTTCCTGTGGGGTAATACCGAGCGTCGCCAGCCGATCGTGTGAAAACGAAACATAGATGCGCTCACTCTGCTCGCCGATGATATTGACCTTTTTCACACCCGGCAGATGCAGCAGTTGCTGACGCAGTGATTCCGCCTCACGCACCAGCAGGCGCTGCGGTTCCCCTTTTGCCTTCAGCGCCAGCAGCGCAAAGGTCACGTCAGAGAACTCGTCGTTGATCATCGGCCCGATGACTCCGGCGGGCAGATTTCTGCTCTCATCGCCCAGCTTCTTACGAGCCTGGTAAAACTCCTCCTGAACCTGGGAGGGCGGCGTTTTGTCCTGCAGGGAGAGCATGGTGAACGCCAGGCCAGGCCGCGTATAGGTTTCGCTGCGGTCATACCACCGCAGCTCCTGCAGCCGCTTCTCCAGCGGTTCGGCCACCTGATCCTGCATCTCCTGCGCCGTCGCACCTGGCCACGCGGAGATAATCGTCATCTGTTTTACGGTGAACGGCGGATCTTCTGCCCGGCCCAGTTCGAAAAATGACAGGATGCCCGCCACGGTAATCAGGATGATCAGAAACAGCGTGATGGCGCGTTCGCGCACGGCCAGTGCTGACAGATTAAAGCGTCCGTGGCTCATGGCTGGCTCCCTGTCATTGCTGCGTCATCAGATCGCACGCGCTCGCCCTGCTGCAACAGATGTGCCCCAAGAGCCACGATCCGATCGCCTGCATTGAGCTGCCCCGTCACAGTCGCCGCCTCGTCACTGATCGCGATCACTGTTACCGGCCGCCAGGTAACAGTGGCAGGCAGACCCGTAATATCCCAGACGCCTGGACCTTTACCGGCATCATAGATCGCAGCCAGCGGCACCTTCAGCTGCGGTTGCACGGGTTTATTGGTTAACGAAATTGTGACGGTAGCACCCAGTGGCGCGCTGGCCAGTGCGCCCTCCAGCACATATCTCGCCTCATAGGTGCGCGTCATCGGATCGGCTGCATCCGCCAGTTGCCGAAGCCGGGCTGACACGGGCGCACTACCCGCACCATAGAGCGTTGCCTGCGCCTCGCTGCCCACTGCGGGACGAAGCGTCTCTGGCAACTGTACGCTCGCCTCACGCTGCCCGGCTCTGGCCAGTCTGACAACCGCCTCACCGGCGCTCACCACCTGGCCCGGCTCCGCCAGTGTTGCCATCACCACACCGTCGTCATCCGCCAGTAACAGCGCATATCCACTGGCATTAGTCGCCACGCTGGCCTGCGCCTGCGCGGCTTTCAGATCGGCCAGCGCGGTGGCCGCAGCGGCCCGAATCTGGTCATAGGCCGACACGGAAACCGCGCCGGTTGCCACCAGTGTGCGGTAACGCGCTTCATCGGCACGGGTCTGTCTGACGCGTGCCTGCGCAGCGGCAACACTCTGCTGTGCGGCCTGGGCCTGCAGTCGCAGATCGACCGGGTCAAGTCGCATCAGCGGCTGACCACGCTTCACACGCTGGCCGCTGTCCACCAGCCTTTCGAGGATTTTGCCCGATATCCGAAAACCGAGGTCGCTCTGAACCCGGGCAACCACGATGCCGCTGAATGCGCGACTGTCATCAGCAGCGCTGAGAACTTTCGTGACCCTGACCAGCGGCGGCTGGGTGCGCGGATCCTCTTTGGACGCGTTGTCCCGGCAGCCCACCAGCGCCAGTGGCAGCAGACAAACAACCAGGGTGGCGGGAATGAACCTGAGCATAGATGACCTTCAACAGTAAGCAGGAGAGTGCCGCCATTTTGTAATCATGTGACCAATGTTGTCAATGGTCACTAATTACGGAAAGGCATTATCCGTTGCGCCGACCTTTAAAGAGCAATGAGCAGCAAAGGCTTAAGCAGAAGATTTGCTGAAACGCTGACTAAGTGGATGCGGCTCCCTTCCGGCGCAGGCGTGACTAAAATAGGGAAAAGTCACCACTCCAGAAATCGCAGGTATTAACTAAGAAAGGGTGAGTGAGTGAGAAGTGCCCTGTCAGGTCGGGAGACCTGCCAGCGATAAACGCAGAGGGAAAAAGCTAAAGAATCAGAAAGTGATGACACGCACAGGCTGCAGAGATATTACAACGAACGCGCATCATTTGTGGGCAAGGTAAACCAGATAGCGCCCTGCTTATCCAGGGCGCTGGGTCACTTAACGCCAGCCGAGTTCCGGGGCGACATACTTCAGAATCGCCTCAATCACATGGGCGTTGTAGGCGACACCGAGCTGGTTAGGCACGGTGAGCAGCAGCGTATCCGCTTCGGCAATGGCTTCATCCTGTGCCAGCTGCTTAATGAGCACTTCAGGCTCTGCGGCGTAGCTGCGGCCAAAGATGGCTCGGGTTTTCTCATCCAGAAAACCGACCGAATCCTGGTCGTTACCACTGCGGCCGAAATAGGCGCGGTCCATATCATTCACCAGCGCAAAGATACTGCGGCTGACAGAGACGCGTGGCGCATGCTGATGCCCGGCTGCTTTCCAGGCCTCACGATAGGCGCGAATCTGTTTTGCCTGCTGAATGTGGAACGGCTCGCCCGTTTCATCATCTTTCAGGGTTGAGCTTTGCAGGTTCATGCCCATTTTTGCTGCCCACTCTGCGGTGGCATTGGAACCGGAGCCCCACCAGATACGGTCGCGCAACCCTTCAGAAAGCGGCTCAGGGCGCAGCAGGCCTGGCGGATTCGGGAACATCGGCTGCGGATTCGGCTTCGCAAAGCCTTCGCCGCGCAGCACCTCCAGGAACTCTTCGGTATGACGACGTCCCATATCCGCATCGCTTTCACCCGCTTTGGGTTCAAAGCCAAAGTAGCGCCAGCCATCAATGACCTGCTCCGGTGAACCGCGGCTCAGACCCAGTTGCAGACGACCATTGGAGATCAGGTCTGCTGAACTGGCGTCTTCCACCATGTAGAGTGGGTTTTCATAGCGCATGTCGATGACGCCGGTGCCAATCTCAATCTTTTTGGTGCGCGCGGCCACGGCAGCCAGCAGCGGAAACGGCGAGCTCAGCTGGCGGGCAAAATGGTGCACGCGGAAGTAAGCGCCATCTGCGCCCAGTTCTTCGGCGGCGACCGCCAGGTCGATCGACTGCAATAAGACATCCTGCGCGGTGCGGGTGGCAGACTGCGACGACGGCGTCCAGTGACCAAAAGATAAGAAGCCAATATTTTTCATCTGTAGTTCTCCTGACAGGCGTTAAACGCCTGTGAGCATAAGGCGATATTCGATAGGGAAAGGTTACGCCCTCCGCGCCGCCACTGATAGTCAATATCTTTCAGCGCTATATTCAGGATTTTCGACATAGCCTGCAGCGTATCCACGTTACTTTTGACCAACCTGGCTTTCACTCTTCGGGTTTCTGCGGGTTTCTGCGGGTTTCTGCTGTCAGGCACTGGCGCACCCAATAGATTGCCGGGGCGCCGGTTGCTGCTGAATCTGAACTACCCTTGAGTGCATTACGCGCCACCGGAAAACACAGCGGAGAACACACATGAATACCCTGCTCGCTTTGCCGATGTATGCGATTCATCCGCCTGCTACACAGGCGCTGATGCAGGCGATGGTTACCCTGCTGGCGCAGCAGGGTATGGCCGCGCAACCGGTCTGGCCTGAGGATTTGCTGACACACTGGCAGAATGATCGGTTGCTGCTGAGCCAGACCTGCGGCTATCCGCTGGTCAGTCAGTTGCCTGCAGTGCAACTGGTCGGTGCATTTCACTATCGGGCACCGGGCTGCAACGGTTACGCATATCGTAGCTGGCTGGTGGCGCGGGACAAAGAGGCAACGCTCGCCGATTTTTACGGTCAGCGGGCCGTGGCAAACAGCCTGTACTCGCACTCCGGCTATAACACACTGCGGTTTGTCGCAGCGCTTCAGGGCGTGACGTTTTCGCAGCTGCTGCTGAGCGGCGGGCACCGTCAGTCGCTGGCGGCACTGCGTGATTCACAGGCGGATATCGCGGCGATCGACTGCGTCAGCTGGGCGCTGCTGGCACGTCATGCGCCTGAGGAATTGCGCGGCCTGCATATCATCGGAGAGTCGCCAGCCGCACCCGGATTACCGCTGATCACAGCAGCCTCAACGTCAGCGGCCCAGCTGGAGACGTTACGTACAATACTGCTTCAGCTGGTGAGCGACCCTGCGTTTCGCGCCGTCTGCGACGATAATCTGATCGGCGGATTCAGCCCGGTGCATCGGGACAATTATCAGGTCGTGGTGGCATGGGAGCAGCAGGCCGCCGCACTGGGCGTCACCCGGCTGTAACGTATCATGCTGGCTTAATCGTTTAACCGGAACAGAGGGAGACTCTGCGTTGCCGCCTCCCTGCCGCCGCTTTCCCGACCTGGCATTTTATGCTCCACAATGCGCTCTGACCTTGCTAAGACTGGTAAGCCCGGCTGCGGCGTTCTAAGGTAGAGGTTTTCAGTAAAGGGAGAGTGGGATGCGTATTCTGATGGCAGGTGCCGGGGCGACCGGTGGATATTTTGGCGCACGACTGATTCAGGCAGGTCAGGATGTCACGTTTCTGGTACGTGAACGGCGTTATCAGCAGCTTCAGACCCACGGTCTGGTATTACAGACGCCGCAGGGCACTGAAAAGTTTCAGACGCAGCTGACACAGGCCAGCACGCTGAAAAGCCACTATGACCTGATTATCGTGACGGTGAAGAGCTTTGCCCTTGAGCAGGTCATGGATGACATTGCGCCTGCGGTCGGCCCGGAAACCCTGATCATGCCGATTCTCAACGGAATGCGGCACATCGCAACACTACAACAGCGTTTCGGCGAAGATAAGGTGATTGGCGGCCTGTGTAAAATCAATGCCACGCTGGGTGACAAGGGTGAAGTGATCCAGATGACGCCGCTGCATCAGCTCTTATACGGTGCGCTGGACGGTAAAAACGACGCGCGGCTGCAGCGGGTTGATGCCGCACTGCGCGACTGTCAGGTTGATACCCTGTTCAGTGACAACATCATGGATGAACTGTGGGAAAAGTGGCTGCTACTGAGCACGCTGGGCGCGGTCTGCTGCCTGGCACGCGGCAATACCCAGCAAATTCTCACCTCGCGCGGCGGTGAAGCGCTGTTACAGGGAATTTTCACCGAGATTCTGTCCGTCATCTCTGCCGAAGGCTATCAGCCGCGCCCGGCGGTCACCGCCCGCATTTTTGAGCTGCTGAACAATCCGGCGACGCCCATGACCTCCTCTATGTATCGCGATCTCACCCAGGGCTTTGATATCGAAGCGGATCAGGTGATAGGCGATCTGCTGCTACGGGCGAAACGAAATGGCCTCGCGACGCCGCTGTTGAACGCAGTGGATGTGAATCTGCAGGTCTATCTGCAGCAGCGTTAACCAGGGCCGAGTGCACTGACCGGGTACGGCAATGGCCTCCGGCAGTGTGGCGGTGAAAGTGTGGTCAGCAGCAGCAGCAGCGCAGCAGGAAAATTTGCTACACTCGTCGCTTCATATTTTGGAGAGTTCAATGACTTCCCGCTCCGTGACCCTCGATGATGTCGCTCAACTGGCCGGCGTCTCATATCAAACCGTTTCACGTGTTTTAAATCGTTCTGAACAGGTGTCAGCCCGCACGCGGGAAAGGGTTGAGGTGGCAATGCAGCAGCTCAATTATGTGCCTAATCGCGTGGCGCAGCAGCTCGCGGGCAAGGCGACGCGCACGCTCGGCCTGGCTACCAGCGATCTGGCCCTGATGGCACCGGCGCAGATCGCCTCGGCGATTCAGCAGCGTGCTGCGAGGGCGGGATATCATCTGGTGATCGCGATGGACAGCGGTAACGATGCGGCCGCCACCGTGAATGAACTGCTGGCACAGCGGGTCGATGGGCTGCTGATCAATCTGCCGCTGGAGGCGGATGAGGCGCAGCAGATCCAGTTGCTGTGTGGCAGTAAACCGGTAATCTTTCTGGATGTTGAACCCAGGGCCGCGGTGGCGCAGTGTCAGTACCCGAATGAGTCCGGCGCGCGTGCTGCCGTTGAACATCTCGTGGCGCTGGGTCATCGCCAGATTGGCCTGCTAAATGGACCGCAGCGCTCGGTGTCAGCCCGTCAGCGTGAAAACGCATGGCGTCAGGCGCTGGCCGATCATCAGTTAACGCCGCACTGTTCACTGCGGGGCGACTGGAGCGCACAGTCCGGCTACCAGGCGCTGCTGGCGCAGTTGCCCGACGATCTGCCACAGGCGCTGCTGGTCGCGAACGATCAGATGGCGCTGGGTGCGATGCGGGCGCTGCATCAGTATGGCGTGGCGATTCCTGGTGAGATATCGGTGATTGGTTATGACGATACTGCCGAGAGCGCATGGTATCAGCCGCCGCTGACCACGGTGCGACAGGATTTACACTTTCTTGGCGCACAGAGCGTCGAGCGGATGCTGGCCCGGCTTCAGGGTGAAGAAGCTTCACACATCGCGCTGGAAACCACGCTGGTGATCCGCGAGACCACCGCCCCGCCCGCTGATAAGCAGGTCGATTTAGTGGCGCTGTCACAGCAGCTACAGGGGATTGCGCGAAGACTGGCGGGTAAATAAATCTGCGGTTATGCGGGCAATAAAAAACCCGCTCCACCAGAGTGGAAGCGGGTTCGCATGGGAGCTAAGTCGCATTAGCGCTCAGCTATATGCCCTTATGCTTTCGGGTGTTCGCCCACGCCCATCGCTTTGATCTTTTTAGACAGCTCGCGACGCTCTTTCGACAGGTCAGCGTTTTTGATGATGTACTCATCGACGCGATCTTCGTAATCCACACGCATGCTGGCGATGATTTCCTGAATAGCCTCAACGCTCATGCCCGGTTTGATATATTCGCTCAGGTTGTCGAGCAGCAGAACGCGCTTCTGGTTGTCGCGAATTTTCTTCTCGTTGTCGACGATTTCACGCTGCAGTTTGTTTTTGCGGCGGAACATACGCACGAACTCCAGTACGTCCTGAAATGACTGCTTGGCATTTTCCATGATGGCACCTTTCTTTGAGCCTGCTGACGCAGGGAGAGAGTCAAAACGATCAGCTTAGCGGCTAGCCCGCCAGGTAAGCAATTTTCACAGCTAAATTCAGACTGGCTCTTATCTTAGCGCAAAGAAACCCGGTTTCACATTAAGTCATTGTCTGAGGTGATTATTTGCGCAGCGCCATTCGCATCAGATCGGTCATCCGCTCCAGCTGTTTCGCCAGTTCCAGCGTCAGCCAGACGTAGCCGTAGATGGGCGTCTCTTCCAGACCATCGCTGCCCGCGTCGGCGATCAGCCGCCGCAGTTCGCCGCTGATTTCGGTCAGCTCATGGCTGTTGGCAATCACCTCTTCCGTTTCTCCCTCAATCGCCATTACCGACAGCGCCCGCAGCGTGTTCTCGGTCATCTGCTGGGTGCGGCGAAGTGCGGGTGCGTTAAGCATAATCAGATGGCTTTCACGCGATGCCCACCAGGCATTAATCTGCATCTCAATGGTGTTAACCATATTACGGTTAATGGTCTGAATGGCTTCAAGCACCGACTTCGGGATACGCGTCTCTTTACTCGACGGCTCCAGCAGCGCACGCATCTTAATAACGCTGCTCAGCAATTTGCTCAGCGGCTTGTTGAGACGCGGCTTTTCAACCAGGTTGGGCGAGAAACCGGCGTGATAGATCTTCGCCATTTCCGCCAGCGCGTCAGAGAGCTGAATGCGCCAGTGGGTATACGCACGCTGCGCCCAGATTGCGGTAAACAGCAGCGCCATCAGCGATCCCAGAATCACATCACCGCCGCGCCACAGTGCCATGGTGAAATCGCCGGTTGGCGCACCCACCACCACACTCAGCGTAATCCCGATCAACAGCGCCATGTAGGGATGTTTGCCCAGCGTCAGGTAGCCGCTGATCACCATGATGATGCCACACCAGGCCAGCATCACCGGCATTGAGATCAGCTCCAGCTTCAGGGCAATCAGACCGGAGATGGAGCCCGCCACCGTGCCGCTGATGCGCTGCAGCGCGCGCGGAAAGACATTTCCCCAGGTGGAGATCGGTCCCATCACCACCACCAGCGTAATCAGCGGCCAGGTGCCTTCAGGTATCCCGGTTGCCCGGACAAAGATGAAGCAGAGCAAAAAGGCGATGGCAATGCGCACGCCGTGAACGGAGCGGTAATGGCGATAAAACCAGAACTCCAGTTTTGATATGGGCTTATCAGGACGCAAGGTGGCTTTCCGGTTGCGGGAACATAATGTGGCTATCTTAACTCTGAACGCGGCTCAGGCTTAGCGCGGGCGGGATATTTCAAACAGTTTTGACGTTCGCTTACAATTATCAACATCCGTCTCACATACCTGCCCGGAAGTTAAAAACAACTGGCTACGGCTTTGTAACTTTTATCGACACACAGTCACAGGGCATCAATGTGAAAACGGGCAGCCCGCAGGCTACCCGTTTTAGTGCTGACAATCGGCTAATCAGAACTTCTGCTTCAGATAATCCGTCACGCGGGTAATGACTCCGGCCGGTTCAACCGCACTGAGCGCCACCAGCGGATAGTGGGCAATCTGCTGATCTTTATCGATCACCTGAATTTCACCCACCACTTCATTGGCTTTCAGCGGGGCTTCCAGATCTTTGCGATTAATGACGTACTTCGCCTTCACGTTCTGCACTTCACTGCGCGGCAGCGACAGATACACATCTTCTGCGGTTCCGACATCGACCTGATGAGGATTACCGTACCAGACATTTTCAGTGCCAATCTTCTTACCGGCGTGGAACAGCTGAACAGTATCAAAGGTGTTCTGGCCCCAGACCAGCAATTTACGCGCCTGCTCTTCACGGCCTTTTGAACTTTTACCCCCCATCACAACGGCGATGAGGCGATGCTTGCCCACCACATTCGAGGCAATAATGTTAAAGCCTGCCGTCTCAGTGTGACCGGTTTTCAGTCCATCAACGTGAAGATTATTGTCCCACAGCAGGCCATTACGGTTGTTTTGAGTAATGCCGTTCCAGGTCAGGGTTTTCTCACTGTACATGGCATAAAAGTCCGGCTCACCATCAATAATGGCGCGTGACAGTTTTGCCATATCAAGCGCACTGGAGAACTGACCGGGTGCATCCAGTCCATGCACTGTTTCAAAATGGGTATTCTGCAGACCCAGTTTTTCGACATAGTGGTTCATCATGCCGACAAAGTTTGCTTCGCTGCCCGCCACGTAATCCGCCAGCGCAACGCAGGCGTCGTTACCGGAATCGATGATGACGCCACGGCTTAAGTCCCGGACGCTCAGTTTATCGCCTGGCTTCAGGAACATCAGCGATGAGCCTTTAAACACCGGATTACCCGCTCCCCAGGCATCTTTACCCACCGTGACCATATCGTCGCGGCTGATTTTTTTCTGGTCGATGGCGCGATCCACCACGTAACCGGTCATCAGCTTGGTCAGGCTGGCGGGATTGCGGCGTTCATCGGGATTACCCGCCGTCAGGACCTGCCCGGTTGTGGCATCCATCAGCACCCAGGAAGCGGCATCAATCGCCGGAGGCGTCACAGGAAAGGGGATCGCATCAGCCTGTGCCAGCGAGGCCCAAAATAGAGTAGCGGTAACGGTGAACAGCAGACGCCTTTTCAACACTTCATCCTTAATTACACGGGAGAGAAAATTTCTAAAACGAAACGGAAACAGCCGCACGTTTTACGGCAAAAGCGTTGTGAAGGTTTGAATAAATTGAAAAAAAGTATGAACTGATGACGGGGTTTGACCTGTCAGGTGTCGGATTTCTGCCCGTGATCCGCGTCATCCCACAGGTAAAGTGCAGATTTCATAGGGCGACCTGCACCGCGAGCGCCGGGCATGACGCAGTAAGAACAGGCGAAACAGCGTCCGGTCTGGGAGCGTGGCCAACGACACCAACAGGGTCTTATTGGTCTGGTGCTGCGGTTCTTGCTGCGGTGCAGCTAAAAAACAATGTGAAGCGGGTTAAACCCTTAACTTCTGGCATGCCGGATTATGGTTTACCATACAGGTAAAGCCCCATCGGCTGTATTGGGCCACTATAATGGCACGACACGGCTGAACCACAATCAGCACACCAGACACAACGAACATAATTCAGCCTGCTGTGCGCAGACAAATTCAGAGCGAACAGAGAGCCGTTTTCTCGCTTTCTGTTTATAAAGTCAGTGAACGCAATGAACGGATATGAAATTTGAATAACGACCGCGTACAGCCTACTTTCCTCTTCCACGATTATGAAACCTTCGGCACCAGCCCCTCTCGCGACCGGCCCGCCCAGTTTGCCGGCCTGCGCACCGACAGCGAGTTTAATCCGGTTGGCGAACCTGACGTGTTCTACTGCCGTCCGCCTGACGACTACCTGCCACAACCTGAAGCCGTGATGATTACCGGCATTACCCCACAGATTGCGATGAGTCGCGGCATGATCGAAGCCGAGTTTGCCGAACGCATTCATACGCTGTTCACCACCGAACAAACCTGTGTGGTGGGCTACAACAACGTGCGTTTCGATGATGAAGTGACACGCAATATCTTCTATCGTAACTTTTATGACCCTTATGGCTGGGCCTGGCAAAACGGCAACTCACGCTGGGACCTCCTGGACGTGATGCGTGCCTGCTATGCATTACGCCCTGACGGGATTATCTGGCCGGAGAATGAAGAAGGCTTTCCCAGCTTCCGGCTGGAGCATCTGACCAAAGCCAATGGCGTGGCCCATGAAAATGCCCACGATGCGATGTCTGATGTGTACGCCACGCTGGCGATGGCGAAGCTGGTAAAAGAGAAGCAGCCAAAACTGTTTGAGTTTTTGTTTACTCATCGAAACAAAAACAAGCTGATGAACCTGATCGACATCCCCCAGATGAAGCCGCTGGTTCATGTCTCCGGCATGTTCGGTGCCGCGCGCGGTAACACCAGCTGGATCGTGCCGCTGGCCTGGCATCCCGATAACCGCAATGCCCTGATCGTCGTGGATCTGGCGGGTGACATGTCGCCACTGTTGCAACTGGATGCCGACACGCTTCGTGAGCGTCTTTATACGCCGAAAAACGACCTCGGCGATCTGCCACCGGTGCCGGTAAAACTGGTGCACATTAACAAGTGTCCGGTGCTGGCTCCTGCCAGTACACTGCGTCCGGAAGATGCGGCCCGTCTGGGCATTGACCGTCAGCACTGTCTGGCGAATCTGGCGCTGCTGCGTCAGCAGCCCGACGTGCGGGAAAAACTGGTCACGCTGTTTGCGGAAGCGGAGCCGTTTACGCCGTCAGATGATGTAGACACGCAACTTTATGATGGCTTCTTCAGTGATGCCGACCGCGCCGGGATGAATATCATTCGTCAGACCGCGCCCGCGAATCTGCCCGCGCTCGACCTGAGCTTTGAAAGTGCACGGGTGGCAAAACTGCTGTTCCGCTACCGGGCGCGTAACTTCCCCGGCACGCTGGATGATGCCGAGCAGCAACGCTGGTTGCAGCATCGCCGTGAAGTGCTGAATGCTGAGCGGGTACAGGCGTTTATGCAGGAGCTGGAGGGACTGGCCAATCTGCATGAAGCGGATGCAGAAAAGGTAGGGCAGCTGAAAGCGCTCTATCTTTATGCGCAGGAACTGGTTTCCTGACGTACTGAGACACTCAGACCCGGCATCACCTGCCGGGTCTGAGTGTCTGATATTGTTGAATCAGAGTACGGTCCACGCCAGCCAGGTCAGCGCAAAACCGCTTAATCCCATTATTGTCGTCAGCACGGTCCAGGTGCGTAAACCATCGGCGACGGATAATCCAAGATAACGGGTCACCACCCAGAATCCCGCATCGTTGACATGCGACAGTCCCAGGCCGCCAAAACAGGCTGCGAGGGTGACCAGTACCCGCTGCATATCCGTCACGCCAGTTACCGCCTGCGTCAGCAAACCACTGGTGGTCAGGATGGCAACTGTTGCTGAACCCTGTGATGCACGCAGTGCCAGCGACAGGATAAACGCAGCCGGGACCAGCGGCAGATTCAGCGTTTCAAGCGTGACCGCCAGCGCTTTACCCACGCCCGACTCCACCAGCACTTTACCGAATGCCCCACCCGCACCGGCCACCAGAATCACGCTGGCTGAGGTGGGAATGGCGCGACCAGTCAGATCTTCCAGCTTGTCTTTGCTCCAGCCCCGTCGCACGCCCAGCAGCCACGCCGCCAGACCTAAGGCAATCAGCAGAGCAATCGGCGGCGTGCCAATCACGGTCATCACATTTCGCAGCAGGCTCCCTTCTGTCAGGAGTGTGTGGGACAGCGTTCCCAGCACAATTAACACAATCGGAACCACAATCAGACCGCAGATGGTCAGCGCGCCGGGCGGTGCTGGCTCATTTTTCTTTTCCTGTCCCTCCGGCTTCGCCATCTGCAACTGTTCCAGCACCTCCACCGACAGAGGGTAATGGCGACGGTTCATGACCTTCGCCACGTAGTAGCCGATGATGCCGACCGGCACTGAAATCGCAATACCCAGCATCATCAGCCAACCCATATCGGTGTGCAGGATGCCCGCCGCAGCGGCTGCGCCCGGATGGGTCGGCAGCGCCACGTGCACTGTCAGCATCACACCCGCCATCGGCAGACCAAATTTCAAAGGTGAGACGCGTGCCACCTTAGTGAAGCCATAAATCAGCGGGATGACGATAATAAAGCCCACTTCGAAAAACACCGGAATGCCCAGGATAAAGGCCGCCATGGTCAGGGCCGCGACGGTTCGCTTTAGCCCCAGCGTTTTACTGAAGCGTTGCGCCAGCGATTCAGCACCGCCCGAGGCTTCAATAATCGCCCCAAGCATGGCACCCAAAACGATAATGATGGTGATATGACCGAGCAGCCCACCCATCCCGGTGATAATCGTCTCCATGATTTTTTCAGCCGGAATGCCGGTCGCGATAGCCACCAGCAGACTGACAATTAACAGGGCGACAAACGGATGAACTTTGGCTTTGATGACCAGCAGCAGCAGGATCACGATGCTGGCGGTCGCTATGGCTAACAGCAGTGCGGTGGACATAGTAAACCTCAGAAATTGTTATATTTTTTGGGTTATCGGCGTACAGAAATAGCAGGTGCAGGGCCAGAAAAAAGGCAAGCCTCTTCCTACCGGTGCCGAAACACCGGTTTTAAAGCACGTTAAATCAGGTTCTTATCTTCCAGGGTTTAAACCAGCCAAGCCCTTCGGTCGTTTTTCCGCGCGGGATGTACTCGCAGCCGATCCAGCCGGCATAGCCAACCTCATCCAGCAGCGCGAAGAGGTACGGATAATTAATTTCACCCTCATCCGGCTCATGGCGATCCGGTGCCGACGCAATCTGTACGTGACGATAGCGTCCGGCATAGTGGCGAATCAGATGGCTGAGGTTGCCGTCCACCCGTTGTGCATGGAACAGGTCGAGCTGAGTAAACACATTGGGCCGGTCGATCTGTTCAGCCATCTCCAGCGTTTGATACTGACTGGCGTAGAGATAGTTGGGTTTAGTTGTCGGGTTGAGCGCTTCTATCAGCAGGGTGATGCCGTGCGGCGCAAAGCACTCAGCCGCATAACGCATATTGCTGATAAAGGTCTCGACGTAGCGCTGGCGGTCGGCACCAGGCGGCACCGTCGCGGCCATGATATGAACCTGCGGGCAGTTCAGCGCAATCGCATAACGCAGGGCGCGATCGATATCCGCCTTAGCTTCCGCTTCCCGTCCGGGAATGGCAGAGACGCCCCACTCACCCGCCGCAATGTTGCCGGGAGCCGTATTGAACAGCACAAGCTCCAGATGATTATCATCAAGCCACTGTTTTATCTGCGTGGCGGGATAGTCATAAGGAAACAGAAACTCGACCGCCGTGAAACCGGCTTCTGCCGCTGCCGCAAAGCGTTCAGCAAAGGGGTATTCTGTAAACTGCGTCGAAAGGTTAGCAGCAAACTTCGGCATCATCGGCTCCTTAATTCCGCCACTTCGGCATCATTGAGATAACGAATCGGGCGATCGCCCAGGGTAAAGATCAGCCGGGCAGTCTCTTCCAGCTCTTCGGTGTTGTCTGCCGCTTCCTGTAGTGACTTGCCCACCACCACCGGACCGTGATTCGCCAGCAGAAAGGCACGGTAGCGCGGAGCCAGCGTTGCCAGATCCTCGGCCAGTCGTTCATCGCCCGGCTTGTAGTAAGGCACGACCGGCACATCACCCACGCGCATCACGACATAAGGCGTAAACGGGCGAATGCAGTTTTTCTTGTCCAGACCCTGTAAACACGACAGCGCTGTGAGGTAGTGGCTATGCAGATGCACCACTGCCCTGCAGTCGGGATTATTCAGGTAGAGCGCGCGATGAAACGCGATTTCCTTGGAGGGTTTATCACCGGAGAGCCATTCCCCCTCAGGCGTGACTTTTGACAGCCGATCACCCTGTAATTCCCCGAGGCAGGAACCGGTGGGTGTCGCCAGCAGATTGCCATCGGCCAGCAACATAGAGAGGTTACCTGCGGAGCCGGTGGCATAGCCACGCTGAAAGAACGACGCGCCAAGACGCACCATCTCGTCACGCGCCTGCTGCTCCGCGAAAGAGAAAGATTCAGACATAAGTAAACTCCGTTTGCGCGCGGCGGAAAAAGTCTTCATCGCCAAAATTGCCTGATTTCAGGGCCAGTGAGAGCGGCTGATGGATATCGCGAACCCAGGGTACGCCAGGTGAAATGGTCGGGCCGATGTGAAAGGCCGTTACGCCCAGGCTCTGCGCAACCACACCGGAGGTTTCACCGCCCGCTACGATAAAGCGCTGCCAGCCGCGCTGCTTCAGCTCACGGGTGACGGCGGCGAACAGCTGCTCAACGGCTTCACTGCTGCGCTGCGCACCATAGCGCTGCTGAATGACCTGCAACTGTTGCGCGTCCGCAGTGGCAAACAGCAGCGGTGCCAGCGCCTGATGGCGATGTGCTTCTACCCAGTCGCACAGCTGTCGGGCATACCCTTCAGCATCTTCCAGGCAGTGTTCAATCTCAACTTCGCAGGCCGGTGCCAGCTGGCGATACGCGGCAACCTGCCGGATGGTCATCTGCGAGCAGGAGCCGGAAAGTACCACGGCGCGATCGCCCTGCGGACGACCAGCCTGCTCCGCCTCAGCGTCGGTCTCAGCCGTCGCCCACTGCCGTGCCAGACCGATAGCCAGCCCCGAACCGCCGGTGACCAGCCGCATATCGCTTAGTGCCGCGCCCAGCGTCACAAGATGATCCTGATGCAGAGCATCGGTCACGACGTAGTTGATCCCCTGCGCCGCCAGCTGGCCCAGCGCCTGACGCACTGACTCTGCGCCCTGTTCGACCTTCGCCGCTGCGATCAGCCCGGCTTTTCCCGACGCCTGCGACGTCATCAGACGCAGCAGGTTGCTGTCGTGCATCGGTGTGACCGGATGATGACGCATCCCGGAATCTGACAGCAGCTGATCACCGACAAACAGATAGCCCTGGTAGACAGTGCGGCCATTGACAGGCAGCGCCGGACAGATGACCGTCTGCGTTTCACCCAGTGCGTTCAGCAGCGCATCGGTCACCGGACCGATATTGCCCTGCGCTGTGCTGTCGAAAGTAGAGCAATATTTGAAGTAGAAGCGCTCGCAGCCCTGTTGCTGCAGCCAGGCCAGCGCCGCCAGCGACTGGGCAACCGCCTGCTCTGCCGGACAAGAGCGGCTTTTCAGGCTGACCACTATCGCCTGCGCCCCGGTGATTTCTTCGCTGGCGGGAATGCCGTTGAACTGAATAGTGCTCAGGCCGTTCTGCACCAGAAAACTGGCGATGTCCGTTGCACCAGTGAAATCGTCCGCTATGACCCCAAGACGCATCAGTTTTTCTCCCCGGCCTGTGGCAGCGTGATGCCGCTGAAGATTTTAATTACCGCGCTGTCATCTTCGCGGCCATATCCCGCGTTGCTGGCTTCGGTGAACATGTTGAGGGCGGTTGAGGCCAGCGGCAGCGGGAAGTGCAGCGATTTGGCAGTATCGGCGACCAGGTTAAGATCTTTCACAAAGATATCGACGGCTGATTTCGGGCTGTAATCCCCGTCTACTACATGCTTCATACGGTCCCCGAACATCCACGAATTGCCCGCCGCATTGGTGACGACTTCATACATGGTGTCCAGCGGGATACCGGCCCGCGCCGCCAGCGCCATCGCTTCTGCACCCACTGCGATATGAACACCCGCCAGCAGCTGATGGATAATTTTGACGGTAGACCCAAGGCCGATTTCACTGCCCACGCGGTACACTTTGGCCGCGACCGCATCCAGCACCGGCTGCAGGTACGCAAAGGCTGCGTCGCTGCCTGAGGCCATCACGGTCATTTCACCGCTGGCCGCTTTGGCGGCACCGCCGGAAACCGGGGCATCCAGCATCAGCAACTGGTGTTCGGCCAGCCGCTGTTCAATCTGCTGCGCATCGTGCGCGGAAAGCGTGGATGAAACCATGACTGCGGTGCCGGGACGCAGTTTTGCAGCCAGGCCCGCTTCACCGAACAGAATGGCGTTTACCTGCTGCGCGTTCACCACCAGCAGCAATACGGCATCAAGTTGGTCTGCAAAGGCAGAGGCGGATGGCTGCGCATCACGTGCGCCGGCCTGACGTAAGCTCTCCAGCGCAGCGGGGTTTAAATCGACACCCCAGGTGTTTAAACCGGCACGCAGACAGGATTTCGCGGCACCCATGCCCATAGAACCTAACCCGATAACACAGATATTTTCAGCTGGCACGTTACGCCTCCACTGTTAAATTAAGTGATTATTTGTTTGTTACTGTTAATCCTGCCAGCTTACTCCCGGTAAAAATGTGTTATCCCTCACAAAAAAACATCACACTTGTGAACAGGAACAATTTTTAACATGGCATATTTATCCGCAATCTGGCTCTTAAAGGGCGTTAAAGCACGCTATCATGGGGTGCATGCTGCTATTTTTTGTTCTGGATAAGCGGCAGATACTTTATAGTGTGAAAAAATGATAATTATCAGGGAGCAGATATGATTCCGGTTGAACGTCATCAACAGATTCTGGCGCTGGTCGCCGATCGTGGCGTGGTCAGCATTGCAGAACTCACTGAGCGGCTGGGTGTGTCACACATGACCATACGTCGTGATGTGCAGAAACTGGAAGAACAAGGTGCGGTGTTGTCCGTTTCCGGCGGCGTACGCTCGGCCGATCGGCTGGCGGCTGAACCCTCACATCTGACGAAAAGCGCCCTCTACAACGAAGAAAAGTGCGCTATCGGCCACACCGCGGCCGGGCACATTCCGCGTAACAGCTGCATCTATCTGGATGCCGGCACCACGACATTAGCGCTGGCACGAGAGCTGGTGGATCGGGATGATGTGCTGGTGGTGACCAATGATTTTATGGTGGCGAATCTGCTGATGGAAGCGAGTCAGTGCCGGGTTATTCACACTGGCGGCACCGTATGCCGGGAGAACCGCTCCTGTGTCGGCGAGTCGGCGGCACGAAGCCTCCGTCATCTGGCTATCGATATTGCCTTTATTTCCGCCTCCTGCTGGGGGCCGCGCGGCTTGTTTACGCCGGATGAAGATAAAGTGATGGTGAAACAGGCGGTGAGTGAGGTGAGCAGTAAGCGGGTGCTGCTGAGTGACAGTTCGAAGTACAACAGGATTGCGACGTTTCTGGCGTTACCGCTGGAGAGGTTTGATGTGGTTATAACCGATAAAAAACTGAGTAATGCAGGACGGGAGTTGTTAAGTATGGGTAACTGGGAGCTGGTGCTGGCCAGTTAAACCGTTGCCGCCTTCCCGCAAGATCGGAAAGGCGGCAACGTTAGCGCGATTAGACTTCTTCGCTGAACTGCGGCACCGGATTACGGAAGCTGCGGGTCACAAAGGCCAGGTAGATAATCCCGATGGCGGCCCAGATCAGGCCCAGCTCCATAGAACTCTCTTCCAGGTTTACCCACAGCGCACCGACCGTCAGTGCACCCAGCAGCGGCAGCAGCAGATACTGAACGTGATCTTTCAGCGTGCGGTTACGCTTCTCACGGACCCAGAACTGCGCGATCACCGACAGGTTAACGAAGGTAAACGCCACCAGCGCACCAAAGTTAATCAGCGCGGTAGCCGTAACCAGATCAAAGTTAATCGCCATCAGCGCAATCGCACCGACCAGCAGCACGTTGAGCGACGGGGTACGCCATTTTGGATGGATGTAACCGAAGAAACGCTCCGGGAACACGCCATCGCGGCCCATTACATACATCAGACGCGACACGCCTGCGTGCGCTGCCATACCGGATGCCAGCACCGTGACCACCGAGAAGATCAGGATGCCAACCTGCAACGCTTTACCGGCGACAAACAGCATGATTTCAGGCTGTGAGGAGTCCGGGTGCTGGAAGCGGGTGATGTCCGGGAAATAAAGCTGCAGGAAGTAAGACGCAGCGATAAAGATCACACCACCAATCAGCGCAGTCAGGAAAATGGCGCGAGGAATTGTGCGTTCTGCATCTTTGGTCTCTTCCGACAGCGAACTGATGCCATCAAAGCCGAGGAACGAGAAGCAGAGTATGGTCGCACCGGTAATCATCGGCACCACATGGGCATTCTCAGACCAGAACGGACGGCTGCTTACCAGCGTACCGGAACCGACGCCGCTGGCCACACCGTAGATCACCATCGCAGTGATCCCGACCATGACAACCACCTGCAGCACCACAATCACGCTGTTGAAGTTCGCAACAGTTTTGATGCCCTTGAGGTTAGAGAGCGTCATAAACCCAACCAGCAGCACAACAAAAATCCACGACGGAATGCCCGGCACCAGCGATTCGAAATAGTTTTTAGCCAGCAGGATGTTGATCATCGGCATGAACAGGTAGTCCAGCAGAGATGACCAGCCGACCATAAAGCCGACGTGCGGACTGATTGCCTTCTGAGCATAGGTATAAGCGGAGCCCGCAGAGGGGAAGCGGCGTACCAGCTTACCGTAACTCACAGCAGTAAACAGAATCG
Organism: Pantoea sp. MT58; assembly: GCF_014495885.1. Lineage (NCBI taxonomy): Bacteria > Pseudomonadati > Pseudomonadota > Gammaproteobacteria > Enterobacterales > Erwiniaceae > Pantoea > Pantoea sp. MT58. The sequence continues at coordinate 1,504,605 of NZ_CP061083.1, read as the reverse complement.
CAACCAGCGCGAAAGCATAAGCGGTGGCGACGTGACCGTCGGTCAGCCCGGAAACGATGCCAAAGGTATCGAACAGGGTCATAGGCTGCATGTAGGCTAAGCCCATCATGACGACCGGAAGTAACGTGAGTGTTTTTTTGAGTTGCGCACGCTGCGGTGCGGCGGAGGTATTAAGCGACATGCTTCAGTCCCCCATGTGCAACAACCTGGCTGGGCTGGGTCACAGGGCAACTGCGCATTAAGCGACAGGGAGAAAGGTTAGCGGTTGACGCGGCGCCGTAGTCATCACGAAAACGCGTACCAGCGTTAGCTGGCAGAGTGTAAAACATCCCCATCTTTGTAATCCTCAATCTCACGCTTACGCGTGTTTTCAGTGTTTATCTATCCGGGTGCGTGCCCGGCCTCGGTTAAGTCAGCAAAAACGCTCTATTAAAACCTGATGCAAAAAAAATAACCGGCGCGTGAAGCGTCGGTTATCATCTGATTTTGCAGGCCGCGTATTCTGCCCCAACCCGTGGCAGAAATACAAGCCATCGGGGCATCATATGCAAAAATAACGCACGGAAGTGCGGGTAAACCGGCGTTTCAGGCGTTTTTCAGCATCCAGTCAATTTCCGTAGAGGTAATCAGCCGTTCAAACTGCATCAGTTCATAATTTTTGCAGCTGTGCCAGACACTGGCAAAACGTTCGCCCAGTAACTTCTGCAACGGATAACTGTTGTCAAATTCATACAGTGCATCGCTCTGACGAATCGGCAGTGCCAGCCCCTCGGCATGATGACCGTTGCCAGTGACCGGATGCGGCAACGGCAACTGAGTATCGAGTCCATGGAGCATCCCGGCCAGGATAGCCGACACCACCAGATAAGGGTTAGCATCGGCACCGGCCACGCGATACTCGATACGATGGTTATCAATATCGCCACAGGGAACGCGCAGCGCAACCGTCCGGTTGTTATGGCCCCATGAGGCCTGTAACGGCACATAGGCATCCGGAACAAAGCGGCGATAGGCATTCACGTTAGGTGCCAGCAGCGCCATTGACGCGGGCATCAGGTCGATCATGCCGGCCAGCGCGCGTTTCATCAGTGGCGAATCACTGCCGTCATCGCAGGCGAAAGCATTGTGATCGGCCGCATCCAGCATGCTGATATGCACATGCATGCCGCTGCCCGCATATTCCTCATACGGCTTGGCCATAAATGTTGCGGTCATACCGTGATTTTCCGCCACCTGACGAATCAGACGCTTGAGCTGCACCGCATGGTCGCAGGCGCGCAGCACGTCGCGCGTGTGGTGAAGGTTAATTTCAAACTGTCCGGGCGAGGCCTCCGCCAGCGCGCCATCGGCCGGTATGCCCTGCTGACGCGCCAGATCGTCAATGTCGCGCAGCACATCGGCGAAGTGATCGAGGTTATCTACCGAGTAGACCTGGCTCTGCATATTGCGTTCATCACTACCAGGCGAACACGGCGGCTGGATAAAGCCTTCTGCATCACGCTTTTTGTCCACCAGATAGAACTCCAGCTCTACCGCTACCACCGGAAACAGCCCTCGGTTACGCAGCTGTTGCCACAGCCGGTTAAGGACATTTCGGGGTTCAACGTCAAAGGGAGTGCCATCTTGGTTGCACATGGTTAACAACAGCTGCGCAATGTGTTGAGGGTCAGACGCGGAGGGAACTAACGTACCGGTGACGGGCAGACAGAGGTTATCAGGTTCGCCCAGTGACTGCCCGAGTCCCGCTTCTTCCACCGTGTTGCCGAGGATATCCATGGCAAACACCGAGGCGGGGAAATAACACCCTTTTTCCAGTTTAGACAGCGCAGAGACCGGAATGCGCTTGCCGCGGAACACACCATTTAGATCATTTAACAGGATGTCGACATACTGCGTTTCAGGATGGCGCTCCAGCCAGGTTCTCACCTCAAGCTGGAACGCGCTGGTTCGTTTCTCTTCACTGTGAAGCATGAAGTCTTCCACTTCTACCAGGTTAGTCATGATCTCACCCGCCCCTATTAGGTTTGCGTAATGCTCAAAATAACAGCCACACCACTAACATAGCGCCAACATAAAAAGTGTGCAAATGTAACAATTCTGTTTGAAGAACAAACAGCAGGTTGTTAGATTGAAAAAATATTGCACACTTAGTCACCAGACGTGCCTTTTCGGTAGATATTTCGAACAGCGATGCGAGGACGGGAGATGGGCATTATTTTTGACAAGCCGTTGATTGGCGTAGTGATGTGTCAGAAAGATTTGGGCGGCCATCTGACCCAGACGGTTCACAACAAATATATCGACGCGATTGTTCTTGCGGGCGGTGTGCCGCTGGCACTTCCCCACAGTCTGATGAATGCCCCTCATCTATTAGAAAACGCTATGGCTGTTCTGGATGGCCTGCTGCTAACCGGCAGCCCGAGTAATATCGAACCCTGGCATTATGGCGAGCCGGGCGAAGAGCCCCATGCCGATCCAGGTCGGGACCATCTTGCCTTTCAGCTAATCACCTGGGCAACCAGCCATAAAATGCCGATATTCGGCATCTGCCGTGGCATGCAGGAGCTGGTGGTGGCGAATGGCGGCGCGCTGTGGAGAGAAGTGAGCGGGCAGCCGCCGTTTCAGCGTCATCATGAAGATGAGACGCTGCCACTGGATCAACAGTATGCACCGGCACATCAGGTCACTATCGAACCGGATGGCGTGCTGGCAACATTACTCGACAGTGATAGCCCACTGAGGGTCAATTCACTGCATCATCAGGGCGTACGCGAACCGGGCCCGCAACTGCGCGTTGAAGCGCGCGCGCCGGATGGCCTGATTGAGGCCGTCAGTCTGCGTCATCATCCCTTCGCCCTGGCGGTACAGTGGCATCCCGAGTGGCAGCCAGAAAGCACGGCGGGATCACAGGCGCTGTTCAGCGGCTTTATTCAGGCCGCCATTCGCTATCACAGGGGAAAAGCAGATGAGTGATGCCACGCTGGCACCGGGACGACGACTGGCGCAGATTCGCCAGACGCTGGGGCTGTCGCAACGTCGGGTTGCCGAACAGGCCGGGCTGACTCACAGCGCCATCAGTACCATTGAGCAGGATAAAGTCAGCCCGGCAGTCAGCACGCTGCAGAAGCTGCTGAAGGTTTATGGGCTATCGCTGTCAGAATTCTTTTCGGAACCCAAACCGGACGCAGAACCCAAAGTGATTGTCCGTCCCGGCGACCTGGTGGAGATTGGCAGCCAGGGTGTTTCGCTGAAGCTGATCGACAACGGTGGTGCGCAGCGCTCGCTGGGCATGCTGCTGGAAACGTATCAACCCGGCGCCAGTACCGGCGAGAAGCTGCGTCATCCGGGCGAGGAAACCGGCACGCTGCTGGAAGGCGAAATTACGCTGGTGATTAACGGACAAGCGTTTCATCTCTCCGCCGGAGAGAGCTACGTGATTGATACCGGCTTACCGCACAGCTTTACCAACAGTGCAGACTTCCCGTGCCGCATTGTCAGTGCCCACACGCCAGCAAATTTCTAGGCGCATTCCGGAGGTTGTTATGAATTATGTGGAGAGTTATTACGTTGCGACCGCCAATACGCATGCGCCCTGGCCGACGCTGCAGGAGAGCATTCAGTGTGACGTCTGCATTATTGGCGGTGGTTTCACCGGTCTTTCGGCGGCACTGCATCTGACCGAGGTGGGTTACGACGTGGTCGTGCTGGAAGCAGCACGCGTCGGCTTTGGTGCCAGCGGTCGTAATGGCGGTCAGGTGGTGAACTCCTACAGCCGCGACGTAGATGTGATTGAACAGCGCTACGGCAAAGAGAGCGCCCGCATGCTGGGCGGCATGATGTTTGAAGGCGCTGAGATTATCCGCGACCGCATCAAGCGGTATGCAATTGAGTGTGACTACCGTCCTGGCGGCATCTTTGCGGCCCTGAATACGCGCCAGATGGCGCATCTGCAGAAACAGAAAGCGTTATGGCAGCAGTATGGCAATTACGATCTGGAGCTGCTGGACGAACGCACCATTCGCCGCGAAGTCGCCACCGAACGCTACGTCGGCGGACTGCTGGATCGGCGTGGCGGTCATCTGCATCCGCTGAACCTGGCACTGGGTGAAGCAGAAGCCATCCGGCGACATGGCGGGCGCATCTATGAACAATCTGCGGCAACCAATGTGGTTTACGGCACACCTAATCGGGTGAAAACGGCTCACGGCGAGGTGAGCGCAACGTTTGTGATCTTCGCCGGTAACGCCTATCTGTCACCGCAACTGGAGCCGCGCCTGAGCAGGAAAAGCATGCCGTGTGGATCGCAGATTGTCGCGACCGAGCCGCTGACACCCGACAAGGCGTTATCGCTGATGCCGAACAACTACTGTGTGGAAGATTGTAACTACCTGCTGGATTACTTCCGACTGACCGCAGATAACCGGCTACTTTATGGCGGCGGTGTGGTCTATGGCGCACGTGAACCGGCGGATATCGAAGCGTTAATACGACCCAAACTGGCGCGCACGTTCCCGCAGTTGCAGAATGTGAAGCTGGACTTCAGCTGGAGCGGCAATTTCCTGCTGACGCTGTCGCGCATGCCGCAGTTTGGCCGGCTGGAGAACAATGTCTATTTCATGCAGGGTGACAGCGGCCATGGTGTGACCAGCACGCATCTCTCCGGCAAGCTAATCAGCGAAGTGTTACGCGGCGACGCCGAACGGTTCGATGCTTTTGCCCGCCTGCCTCACCTGCCCTTCCCCGGCGGACGGCGGTTTAAAGTGCCGCTGACGGCGATGGGCGCAGTGTGGTACGCGCTGAGGGACCGGCTGGGAGTATGAGGTTAAGGGCCAGACTTTGCTGTCTGGCCTGCTTATTACCGGCCTGCCTGCGAGCACAATCTGCCCTGTTCTTGAACCCCTTAAGTATGTTGTAACTATATAGCACGGGCACTCATGCCATTCAGCGGGGGCATCCTGCCCCCACAATATCGTCATCAACGTATCACTCCAGTGGCATCTTCACAGGATCGTCATAGCGGTACTCAAAACCGAGTTCGCTACAGATGCGCGATCCATCAATCAGCTTGCCGCTGTCTTTTACGGCCTCTGGCGCGAACTGCGGCGGCTGCAGGCCAAGCTGGCGCGTGACGGCAGGATAAAAGGTGTCACGCGTCGGGTGTTTTGGCGCACTCAGGTTATAAATACGGCCGCCTTTGGGCAACTGCAGCAGCAGCGTAATCGCCTCGACCACATCATCCAGATGCACCAGATTCACGCCCTGCGAACCATTCGCCACATCCTGCTTACCCGCCAGGAAGCGGCCTGGATGGCGTTTTGGCCCGACCAGACCGGAAAGCCGCAGAATATCCACGCTGGTCCCAGGCAGATCGTGCAGCCAGCTTTCCAGTTTCACCAGCGTCTTTCCGGCTACCGTTTCTGCAGCCAGCGGGCTGTTTTCCCGCTTAACACCGGAGCTGCCGCCATAAACCGATGTTGAGCTGGTAAAGATGATGCGCGGCACTTTGTACACCAGCGCGGTATCGACCACATTCTGCACCGCCTGAAGATAGGCCTCGCCACCTTCTGCGGTACGGCTGGCGGGTAGCGTGACGATCAGTGCATCTACGTTGAACAGCGGCTCGATATCGGCGGCATCACAGAGCAATTCCGGCGTCAGTTCCAGCTGGAACGCCTCAATGCCGCAGCGACGAGCGGCTTCAACACCGTCTGGCGTGGTTTTGCTGCCGGTAACCTGCCAGCCTCGCGCGGTTAACGCCGTGGCCAGCGGCATACCTAACCAGCCCAGTCCCACAATCGCGACCTTCTTCATTTTGACTCCTGGCGTGAAACATCAACCCTGACTTCACCGTAGTTTGCGCCCGGATTGCAAACCAGAACAACCTGTTTCAGTGCTTTCCGAATTACCTGTTTAAAAAAGTGTTGCCAAGCGCAGCCATCTTAGTTAGGTTAAACCCCACAAATGAATACTCATTCATCGACGAGATTATTATGACACGCGTTCAGTTCAACCATCATCACCACCATCATCCTGACTAGTCTTTCAGGCGATTGGTGCTGGAAGACTTTCAAGATCTTCCAGTGGTGTGAACGCAAGAGAACCCCCGGAAGATCGTCTTCCGGGGGTTTTTTTATGGGCTGACGTAACCACACATTCAGGACAGGAAAAGGACAGGAACCATGTTAGATAACACCCGTTTACGCATAGCTATGCAGAAATCTGGCCGTTTAAGTGATGATTCACGCGAACTGCTGGCGCGCTGCGGCGTTAAAATCAACCTTCAGCAACAGCGCCTGATTGCGTTTGCGGAGAACATGCCGATCGACATCCTGCGTGTGCGCGATGACGATATCCCTGGCCTGGTGATGGATGGCGTGGTCGATTTAGGCATCATCGGTGAGAACGTGCTGGAAGAAGAACTGCTCTCACGTCGTGCTCAGGGTGAAGATCCGCGCTATTTCACGCTGCGCCGCCTGGATTTCGGCGGCTGCCGCTTGTCACTGGCGATGGCGACTGACGCCGAGTACACCGGCCCGGAATGCCTCGATAAGTCCCGCATCGCCACCTCTTATCCTCACCTGCTCAAACAATACCTCGACAAAAAAGGTGTCAGCTTCAAAACCTGTTTACTGAACGGTTCCGTGGAAGTGGCGACCCGTGCGGGTCTGGCGGATGCCATCTGCGATCTGGTCTCCACTGGTGCAACCCTGGAAGCCAACGGCCTGCGCGAAGTTGAAGTCATCTATCGTTCCAAAGCCGTATTGATTCAGCGTGACGGCGAGATGCCTGCCGCCAAGCAGGAGCTGATCGATAAGATGATGACCCGTATTCAGGGCGTGATTAAAGCGCGTGAATCGAAGTACATCATGCTGCACGCGCCGAGTGAGCGTCTGGAAGAAGTGATTAGCCTGCTGCCTGGCGCAGAGCGTCCGACCGTTCTGCCACTGGCAGGTGATGTCAGCCGCGTAGCGATGCACATGGTCAGCAGCGAAACCCTGTTCTGGGAAACGATGGAAAAACTGAAAGCACTGGGTGCCAGTTCCATTCTGGTGCTGCCTATTGAGAAGATGATGGAGTAAGCCATGGCCTTTTCTACCCCGATTGAGTGGCAGCAGTGCACCCCCGAACAGCAGCAGGCGCTGCTGTTACGTCCCGCCATCGCCGCCTCTGAAAACGTCACGCTGACGGTGCGCAACGTGCTGGAGCAGGTAAAGCTGAACGGCGATGACGCTCTGCGTGAGTTCAGCACCCGCTTTGATAAAGCGCAGGTGGAAAACCTGCGCGTGACGCCGCAGCAGATAGCAGAAGCCAGCGCCCGTTTAAGTGACAAACTGAAGCAGGCGATGGCCGTCGCGGTGGGGAATATCGAAACCTTCCACAACGCGCAGATTCTGCCGCCGGTGGATGTTGAAACACAGCCTGGCGTGCGCTGCCAGCAGATCACTCGCCCGGTGAAATCGGTCGGACTCTATATTCCTGGTGGTTCCGCCCCGCTCTTCTCTACCGTGCTGATGCTGGCGACACCTGCCCGTATCGCCGGTTGTGGCCGAGTAGTGCTCTGTTCGCCGCCGCCGATTGCCGATGAGATTCTTTATGCCGCGCAACTGTGTGGCGTAGAAGAGGTGTTCCAGGTGGGTGGCGCGCAGGCTATCGCCGCGCTGGCCTTCGGTACGGAAACCGTGCCGCGCGTCGACAAGATTTTTGGTCCTGGCAATGCCTGGGTCACAGAAGCGAAACGTCAGGTGAGTCAGCGTCTTGATGGCGCAGCGATTGATATGCCAGCCGGGCCTTCAGAAGTGCTGGTGATTGCTGATGAAGGTGCCACCCCCGCGTTTGTTGCGTCTGATCTGCTCTCACAGGCCGAACATGGCCCTGACTCGCAGGTGATTCTGCTGACGCCGTCACGTAATCTGGCCGAAGCGGTCGCGGAAGCGGTTGAGCAGCAGCTGGCGCAGTTGCCGCGTGCGGCCACGGCGCGTCAGGCGCTGGAGAGCAGCCGCCTGATCGTGGCGCGCGACCTTGAGCAATGCGTTGAGATTTCCAATGTTTACGGCCCGGAGCACCTGATTCTGCAGACCCGCCAGCCGCGCGATCTGGTGGAGTCCATCACCAGCGCCGGTTCGGTATTTTTAGGCGACTGGTCACCGGAGTCCGCAGGCGATTACGCCTCAGGCACCAATCACGTGTTACCGACCTACGGTTATACTTCGACCTGTTCCAGCCTGGGCCTGGCTGATTTTCAGAAACGCATGACGGTGCAGGAGCTGACGCCTCAGGGCTTCCTGAATCTGGCCGCGACCATTGAAACCCTGGCCGCCGCCGAGCAGCTGGATGCCCACAAAAATGCCGTCACCCTGCGCGTTGCCGCACTAAAGGAGCAAGCATGAGTCAGGATATTGAGCAGCTGGCGCGCGCCAATGTACGCGCTCTGACGCCTTATATGTCGGCGCGTCGTCTGGGTGGCAATGGCGATGTCTGGCTTAACGCCAACGAGTTTCCGTTGCCGGTGCCGTTTGAACTGTCACAGCAGACGCTGAACCGCTATCCCGAGTGTCAGCCGAAAATCGTGATTGAGCGCTATGCAGCCTACGCAGGTTTAACGCCAGAGCAGGTGCTGGTGAGCCGTGGGGCGGATGAAGCGATTGAACTGATCATGCGCGCTTTTTGTGAGCCGGGGCAGGATGCGATTCTGTTCTGTCCACCGACTTATGGCATGTACAGCGTCAGCGCCGAAACCATCGGCATTGAATACCGTACCGTCCCGGCGCTCAGCGACTGGCAGCTGAATCTTCCTGCTATCGCGGAACAGCTGGACGGCGTGAAAGTCGTTTATCTTTGCAGCCCGAACAACCCGACCGGCAACCTGATTAATCAGGATGATATCCGTCAATTGCTCACGATGACTGCCGGTAAAGCGCTGGTAGTGGCCGATGAGGCCTATATTGAATTTTGTCCTCAGGCGACGCTGACTGGCTGGCTGAAAGATTATCCGCATCTGGTGATCCTGCGTACACTCTCGAAAGCCTTTGCGCTGGCTGGCCTGCGTTGCGGCTTTGCGCTGGCCAATAAGCCCGTTATCGACCTGCTGATGAAAGTGATTGCGCCCTACCCGCTGGCCACACCGGTGGCCGATGTGGCCGGTCAGGCATTGAGTGAACAGGGTATTGCGCTGATGCGTGAACATGTTGCGGAGCTGAATGCAAACCGCAGCTGGCTTCTGGCCGAACTGCCTCAGCTGGCCTGCGTTGAGCAGGTTTTCCCCAGCGAGACTAACTATGTTCTGGCGCGCTTTACCGATTCACCAAAAGTCTTCAAAACCTTATGGGATCAGGGCATTATCCTGCGTGATCAGAACAAAAATCCGGGCCTGTCGGGATGTCTGCGCATCTCCATCGGCACGCGTGAAGAGTGCGCACGAGTGATCGCCGCGCTGCAAGCCTTTTCTGTGGAGCAAGCATGAGCCAGAAGACCCTTTTTATTGACCGCGACGGTACATTGATCTCTGAGCCGCCTGAAGATTTTCAGGTGGATCGTCTGGATAAGCTGGCATTTGAGCCAGACGTTATCCCGGCGCTGCTGGCGCTGCAGGCCGCCGGTTATCGCCTGGTGATGATTACCAACCAGGATGGTCTTGGCACCGCCCGTTTTCCGCAGGCCGATTTCGACGGTCCGCACAATCTGATGATGCAGGTTCTGACCTCGCAGGGCATCGCGTTTGATGATGTGCTGATCTGCCCGCACATGCCGGATGATCACTGCGACTGCCGCAAGCCAAAAACCAAAATGGTTGAAGCCTGGCTGGCTGAAGGTGCGCTGGATACTGCCAGCAGCTATGTGATTGGCGATCGTCTGACCGATGTGCAGCTGGCAGAGAACATGGGCATTCAGGCTATCCGCTACGGCGCTGATGGCCAGAGCTGGCAGACCATCCAGCAGCGTCTGACCCAGCGCGATCGCCATGCGCTGGTGCAACGTAACACCAAAGAAACCCAGGTGCGGGTTGAACTGTGGCTGGACCGCGAAGGCGGCAGCAAGATTAACACCGGCGTGGGTTTCTTCGACCACATGCTGGACCAGATTGCGGTGCACGGCGGCTTCCGCATGAACATCGAAGTGAAAGGCGATCTCTATATTGACGATCACCACACGGTGGAAGATACCGGTCTGGCGCTGGGCGAAGCACTGCTGAAAGCGCTGGGCGACAAACGCGGCATTGGCCGTTTTGGCTTTGTGCTGCCAATGGACGAATGCCTGGCGCGCTGCGCGCTGGATATCTCCGGCCGTCCGCACATCGAGTTTAAAGCGGAGTTCAACTATCAGCGCGTGGGCGACCTCAGCACCGAGATGGTCGAGCACTTCTTCAGCTCGCTCTCCTACGCCATGATGAGCACTCTTCATCTGAAAACCAAAGGCAAGAACGACCATCACCGCGTCGAAAGCCTGTTTAAAGCCTTTGGTCGTACGCTGCGCCAGGCGATCCGCGTTGAGGGTAATACCCTGCCGAGCTCGAAGGGAGTGCTGTGATGAACGTGGTGATCATGGATACCGGTTGCGCCAACCTTTCATCGGTGAAGTGGGCAATTGAACGTCTGGGCTATACCCCGGAAGTGAGCCGCGATCCCGATGTGGTGCTGCGCGCCGACAAACTGTTTCTGCCGGGCGTAGGCACCGCACAGGCGGCAATGAATCAGCTGGAAGAGCGTGATCTGATCGATCTGGTGAAAGCCTGTACCCAGCCGGTGCTGGGGATCTGTCTGGGTATGCAGCTACTGGGACGCGGCAGCGATGAAAACGGTGGCGTGCCGACGCTGGGCATTATCGATGAGCCGGTGTCGTTAATGGACACGCACGGCCTGCCGCTGCCGCACATGGGCTGGAACCAGATTACCGCGCAGGCGGGCAATCATCTGTTCCGCGGCATCGACGAAGGCTGCTACTTCTACTTCGTCCACAGCTATGCCATGCCGGTCAATGCCAGCACCATCGCCCAGTGTCACTACGGTGAAGCTTTCACCGCAGCGGTACAGAAAGATAACTTCTTCGGCGTCCAGTTCCACCCGGAACGCTCGGGCAAAGCCGGCGCGCAGCTGCTGAAAAACTTCCTGGAGATGTAATGATTATCCCCGCGTTAGATTTAATTGACGGCAAAGTGGTTCGTCTGCATCAGGGCGATTATGGTCAGCAGCGCGATTACGGCAGCGATCCGCTGCCACGTCTGCAGGATTACGTAAGCCAGGGCGCGACCATACTGCATCTGGTGGATTTAACCGGCGCGAAAGATCCGGCGAAACGCCAGATTGCGCTGCTGAAAACCCTGCTGGACGGCGTTGATGTGACGGTGCAGGTCGGTGGCGGCATTCGCAGTCGTGACGATGTGCACGCGCTGCTGGAAGCCGGAGCCAGTCGTGTGGTGGTCGGTTCCACCGCCGTGAAGCAGCCTGAAGAGGTAAAGCGCTGGTTTGCGGAGTTTGGCGCCGAGGCGATTGTGCTCGCGTTAGATGTCCGCATTGATGCCAGTAACCGCAAAGAAGTGGCGATCAGTGGCTGGCAGGAAGCGGCGGGCGTGACGCTGGAAGAGGTGATTACCGATTTTCAGCAGGTGGGTCTGAAGCACGTGCTGTGCACCGATATCTCTCGCGATGGCACCCTGAGCGGCTCCAACGTTGCGCTCTATCAGGAAATCACAGCGCGCTTCCCGACGATTGCTTTCCAGTCCTCGGGTGGCATTGGCGACCTCAATGATATCGCCGCCCTGCGCGGTAGCGGTGTTCAGGGCGTAATTGTCGGACGTGCGCTGCTGGAAGATAAATTCACTGTTTCGGAGGCGATTGCATGCTGGCAAAACGGATAATTCCCTGCCTGGACGTACGTGACGGCCAGGTGGTCAAAGGCGTACAGTTTCGCAATCACGAGATCATCGGCGACATCGTGCCGCTGGCGCAGCGCTACGCCGCTGAAGGTGCCGATGAACTGGTGTTCTATGACATCACCGCCTCATCTGATGGCCGCGTCGTCGACAAAAGCTGGGTGTCGCGCGTGGCTGAGGTGATTGATATTCCGTTCTGCGTAGCAGGCGGGATTAAAACCCCGGAAGACGCGGCGCGCATTCTGGAGTTTGGTGCGGATAAGATTTCGATTAACTCACCAGCGCTGGCCGATCCCTCGCTGATCACCCGCCTCGCTGACCGTTTCGGTGTTCAGTGTATTGTGGTCGGCATTGATACCTGGTTTGATGAAGCCAGCGGTAAGTATCAGGTGAATCAGTACACCGGTGACGAGGCGCGTACCCGCGTGACACAGTGGGAAACACTGGAGTGGGTGCAGGAAGTCCAGAAACTGGGCGCAGGCGAAATCGTGCTGAACATGATGAACCAGGATGGCGTGCGTAACGGCTATGACCTGGTGCAGCTGAAGAAAATGCGTGAAGTCTGCAACGTGCCCCTGATTGCCTCTGGCGGTGCAGGCACGATGCAGCACTTCCTCGACGCGTTTACTGAGGCGAATGTGGATGGTGCTTTAGCGGCCTCAGTATTCCATAAGCAGATTATTAATATTGGTGAGCTGAAAAGCTTCCTGATCGACAACGGAGTGGAGATTCGCGCGTGCTAACCGAACAACAACTGTCCCAGCTCGACTGGGACAAAACTCAGGGCATGATGCCGGTCATCGTTCAGCATAACGTCTCAGGCGAAGTGCTGATGCACGGCTACATGAACCCAGAGGCGCTGGAAAAAACGCTGGCAGAAGGTAATGTCACCTTTTTCTCCCGCACCAAAAACCGGTTGTGGACCAAAGGCGAGACCTCCGGCCATTTTCTGCAGGTCGTAAGCATTACGCCTGACTGCGACAATGACACGCTGCTGGTGCTGGCAAACCCGATTGGCCCGACCTGCCATCTGGGCACCACCAGCTGCTTCTCGCCGGCTGTGCCTGAGTGGACTTTCCTCTATCAGCTGGAAGAACTGCTGGCATCACGCAAAACGGCCGATCCTGAAAGCTCCTACACTGCCCGACTTTACGCCAGCGGCACCAAGCGCATTGCGCAGAAAGTGGGCGAAGAAGGGGTTGAGACCGCGCTGGCGGCGACCGTCAACGATCGGGATGAGCTGACCAATGAAGCGTCTGACCTGGTCTATCACCTGATGGTGTTGTTACAGGATCAGGATCTGGACTTCAGTGCCGTGATTAACAACCTGCGCGCCCGCCATAAGTAATTGTGCAATATACTGCTCAGAATTTCGTTTTTATGCGGATTCTGAGCAGAATCCTTCTCAATCCTCACCCCCATCCCACACAATAATGGCGACTCAAACCTCGGGGAGAGAACCGTGACGACCCATGAAAAATTAATCGCCCTGCTCGACCAGCACCAGGCTCGCTATCGTCTGATGGAGCATGAGGCAACAGGCAAATGTGAAGCCGTTGCGGCGATACGCGGCACCGAAATCGGCCAGGGCGCGAAAGCGCTGGTCTGTCATGTAAAAGGCAATGGCGTGAAACAGCATGTGCTGGCGGTGTTACCGGCCGATCAGCAGGCCGACCTGAGTAAAGTCGCAGCGGCGGTCGGTGGACGGCGCGCCTCACTCGCCAGCCCGGCAGAGACCGAACTGCTGACCGGTTGCGTATTCGGAGCTATTCCGCCGTTCAGCTTTCATCCTGACCTCAGACTGGTCGTTGACCCCACGCTGTTTGAACGTTTTCCGGAGATCGCGTTTAACGCCGGTCTGCTGGAGCGCTCAGTGATCCTGAACACCGAAGATTACCGGTCGCTGTGCGCGGCTGACGTCGTGAAGATAACGCAGTAATTGCCATCCCGTCAGCCCGGCGATACTCTGCATAAACATTCATCACGACAGAATAAGAGCAAAATCATGAACATTTTCACTCAACGCCTGCGCCAGACGCTGGCAGTGGCGGTTATGGCTGGCTGCGCGTTTGGCGCGCAGGCGAAAATCGAACAGGTGCGTTTCGCAGTCGACCCGACCTATCCACCGTTTGAATCGAAAACACCACAGGGCAAGCTGGTCGGCTTTGATATCGATCTGGGCAATGCGCTCTGTACCCAGATGCAGGCGAAATGCGTCTGGGTTGAGAGCCAGTTTGACGGCATGATCCCGGCGCTGAAAGCGCGTAAATTCGATGCCATTCTCTCTGACATGGGCATTACCGAAGAGCGCCTTAAACAGATCAATTTCACCGTGCCGCTCTATGACACCCACACCCAGCTAATCGCCCGTAAGGGTTCTGGCATACTGCCAACGGTTGAATCCCTGAAAGGCAAAACAGTCGGCGTGGAACAGGGAACGGTACAGGAGCGCTATGCGCTGGCGAAATGGCAGCCCCATGGTGTGACCGTGGTGCCTTATGGCGATCAGGCACAGGTTGAAAGCGATCTGGTTTCAGGACGGCTGGATGCGGTATTCACTGATGCGGCACAGGCGGCAATTGGCTTCCTGAAGCATCCGCAGGGTAAAGACTTTGAGCTGGCTGGCCCGATTATTCAGGATCCCATTATCGGCCCTGGCACAGCAATCGGCCTGCGCAAAGGCGATGAGGAGCTGAAAACGGCACTGGATAATGCCTTTGCAGAAATCAAAAAGAACGGCACGTTTGACCAGATTCAGAAGCGCTATTTCGCTACGGATATCTCTATCCAGCAGTAACCTCGCGGTCGCCCTTTTTCGTCCTCACCGCGATCCGGCACTATACTTTAACTTTTTCAGGACGGCGCGCTGTCGTCCTTTGCCGATTAAAGGACATTAACACGGTATGCATCAACAACATCATCCACTGTTAAGCGCCTCTTTAGGCACCCAGCGTGAAATCATCAGTTTTCATTTTGCTCCGGACCACGAGCGTCAGGTCTATATCCAGGCTGCACTGCATGGTGACGAACTGCCCGGTATGGCGGTGGCATGGTTTCTGAAACAAAGACTGCAGTCGCTGGAGTCCGCCGGACAGCTCAAAGCCGCGTTTACCCTGGTGCCGGTTGCTAATCCCCTGGCGCTGGGACAGCACTGGCACGGCACCCATCTGGGTCGTTTCCATACGCTCTCTGGTCAGGACTTTAATCGCCGTTTCCCGTCACTGGGTACCACGCTGGCGGCCGGACTGGCGGATAGTCTGACGCAGAGTGAATCGCAGAACCGAAGCCTGATTCGCGACGCGATCGATCGTCACTATCGCGATACCGTGCCAAAAACGGAGCTGGATGCGCAGCGTTATACGCTGATGCGAATGGCCAGCCAGACAGACCTGATGATTGACCTGCACTGTGACTGGGAAGCCGTGCCGCATCTCTACACCACGCCGCATGCCTGGCCGGACATTGAGCCGCTGGCGCGCTGGTTAGGCAGTGAAGTGCAGCTGCTGGCGCAGATCTCTGGCGGTGAACCGTTTGATGAAGCCTGCTGCGAACCCTGGCTGACGCTGGCAGAACGCTTTGGCAAAGATTACCCGATGCCGCGTGGATTACTGCCGGTGACGCTGGAGTTGCGTGGCGTGCGTGATGTGTCGCCTGAACAGGCGGAGAAAGATGCAGATGCGATTATTTCGGCACTGCAGGAAGGCGGTTATATCGGCTACAGCGAGCCATCAATTTCCGTGGAAGTGGCTGCACCTGTAATCGGTGGCGATGAACTGGTTCCGGCAAGCGCGGGCGGTGACGATATCGTGGCAATCAATGACGGACCGATTGGTTTAAACGTGCCTGACGTTGCTGAAGCGCCGAGAGAGACTGGCGTGATCAAAGAACGTCACAGCGAAGGATCGGCGGCGGCCTCCCCTGCCCTGAAAAATCTTCCTACGCCGTTAGCAGGTTGCGAATATATTCATTCGCCTGTGTCAGGTCTGATTCTGCATCGTAAACCGCTGGGCGCACAGATTCGGCCAGGAGAAGTGGTCGCGGAGATTGTCGATCCGATTACTGACCATATCACGCCACTGGTGGCAGAGCATGGCGGTATCCTCTATGCGAGGCACTGGGTAAGGTTTGCGACGGCAGGCATGCTGGTGGTGCGGCTGGCGGGTGAGAAGGAGATTCGTAGCGGGGATTTACTGGTGGGGTAATAATTAAGCATCCAAATAAAATTAAAATTAGCAAATATAAAAAAGGGCCATAGCCCTTTTTATCCTAGAAGAACAGATCAGTTGCTAAGTTTTGACGTTTACGGTTTTATAAGCGCCAATTGTAATCCAAAACCTTTTCAACTGTTTTTGTACAAGTGGATCAAGATACTTAACAAAAACATATGCAATTAAAAAAACCAGAACAACAGAAATTAAAGCCATGGAATAATAACCAATATATTCTTTAGATAAAGGATATTTACCCCACCACCTTCGTTCAAAGATAGCGTGTGACCAAAAACCTAAATCTGCGTGGAGCAAATATAAAGGATAAGTCATTGCACCCAAAAACTTTACAGCAGGATAATATGTACCTAAAGAACTAATGTTTGAGCCTATCCATACCATAACGATCAAGAAGAAACATGTAAAAAGAATTGAGGCATGATCAAAATGCACGCCAAAACTGTCAATCCATAGTTGATTCTTAAGCATGTTATTATAAATAAGAACACTTGAAAGCAACATAATTAACATATGAACAGGATTAATGTTTGATGTTCTAACTTCAAAAAGCATAACCCCTAAAATAAAATGACCGGCATATTGAGTAATTAAAATATTTGAAATTATTGTGTTTTTTAAAATAAAGCAATTTAGAAAGGAAATAAAAAGCCAAAAAAAACAAATCGATATTCTTTTCTCATCCCATAATTTCAAGCTCATTAATATTGCCACTAAAATATAAAATGTTACTTCGATGGCTATGGTCCAGTAAACCGCACTAAAATACTCTTTTCCAAATAGTCTCGGAAAAAAAGACAAACTATATAATAGTGAAACGAGTCTCTCTTTAGCATCAATCATCGGCAGACTTATACTAAAGAAAAATAAAATAAATGCACAAGCAATAAATAGCGGGACAATTCTGTTAAATCGCGCTATCAGAAAATCCTTGGCAGTCCGATTTTCTGAAGAAAGTGTTATTACAAAACCACTAATCAAGAAAAAGAGGTCAACTCCATATTCTCCAAAAGAAAAAGCCTCTACCATATAAATTCTGGGTATGTATCCCTGCAATGGAGCAATGAATAAATAGTGATAAAACATTACCATAAGGAAAGCTATAAATCTTAAACCATCTAAAGCCTCTATTCTATGCTTAGTATTTTTCATAAGTGATACAGAAATAGGATACGTTTTAAAAATATAAATTATATTAATAGTTATGTAAAGCAACTAATGGAATAAAAAACCCGCGTAAGAGTACACGGGTTTGCTAGAACCAAAGACTAATTATTAGGTTAATCTAACCACTCGGTGTGGAACACGCCATCTTTATCAATGCGCTTATAGGTATGCGCACCAAAGTAGTCACGCTGCGCCTGAATCAGGTTGGCAGGCAGCACTTCTGAACGGTAGCTATCGTAGTAAGCAATCGCCGCAGAGAAGGTTGGCGTCGGGATGCCGTTCTGAATCGCGTAAGAAACTACATCACGCAGCGCCTGCTGATACTGATCCGCGATATCTTTGAAGTATGGCGCCAGCAACAGGTTAGCGATGCCTGCATCTGCTTCATAAGCATCAGTGATTTTCTGCAGGAACTGAGCACGGATGATGCAACCCGCGCGGAAGATCTTAGCGATTTCACCGTAGTGCAGGTCCCAGTTGTTCTCTTCTGACGCAGCACGCAGCTGTGAGAAGCCCTGCGCATAAGAGACAATTTTACCCAGGTACAATGCACGACGAACTTTCTTGATGAACTCTGCTTTGTCACCCGTGAAAGCTTTAGCTTGTGGACCGCTCAGTACTTTAGAGGCCGCAACACGCTGCGTTTTCAGTGACGAAAGGTAACGGGCAAAGACAGACTCGGTGATCAGTGACAGAGGTTCGCCAAGATCCAGTGAGCTCTGGCTGGTCCATTTACCGGTGCCTTTGTTCGCTGCTTCATCCAGAATCACATCAACCAGGTATTTACCTTCTTCGTCTTTCTTAGTGAAGATATCTTTGGTGATGTCGATCAGGTAGCTGCTCAGCTCGCCGTTGTTCCACTCGGTGAAGGTTTCAGCCAGCTCTTCGTTGTTCAGGCCCAGAGCGCCTTTCAGCAGAGCATAAGCTTCTGCGATCAGCTGCATGTCGCCATACTCTATGCCGTTGTGAACCATCTTCACATAGTGACCCGCGCCGTCCGGACCGATGTAAGCCACACAGGCTTCGCCATCTTCAGCACGTGCCGCAATCTTATCCAGAATCGGTGCAACCAGCTCGTATGCTTCTTTCTGACCGCCAGGCATGATGGATGGGCCTTTCAGTGCGCCCTCTTCACCGCCGGAAACGCCAGTGCCGATGAAGTTGAAGCCCTGATCAGAAAGCTCTTTGTTACGACGAATGGTGTCTTTATAGAAGGTGTTACCGCCATCGATCAGGATGTCGCCTTTATCCAGGTGTGGAGTCAGTGAGGCGATAGTCTTATCGGTCGCTTCACCTGCCTGAACCATCAGCAGGATACGACGAGGTTTTTCCAGCGATTCGACAAACTCTTCAACGGTGTAAAAAGGAGCAAGCTTCTTGCCCTGGTTCTCAGCGATGACTTCATCAGTCTTTTCGCGTGAACGGTTGAAGATAGAAACAGTGTAACCGCGGCTCTCAATGTTAAGAGCTAGGTTGCGGCCCATCACTGCCATACCTACAACGCCGATCTGTTGCTTGGACATTATTTACTCCTGTCTAATGAATCATACATATATCTTTAACATTTAGTCAATTAAATCTCAATGGGCAACTTGTAAATATTTAATTAAACTAAAATAACTAACGCCGCTTAACCTTTCTCTTATAAAAAACCGCGAGATCGATTATGGATGCCAGCACATGGCGATGAATAAAGGTTAAATCTCTTCTCCTTCTAATTCCATCACTCCATTGATTGGCTATAATAAAATCTATCAATTCTCGACGCTTATTCCAGTCGAAAACGGATCTGAAAATATCCTTTAAGGTAGGAGTGTGATTTTTTGATACATAACCTCCTAAACCAAATGTTTCATTATGGTTGAGATTACTAAATGCATTATTTAGGGATTCATTAACCCCAGTAATTAAATCGCCCCATATTTTTAAGGAGACAGGCTTTAAATCATCACTAGTTATGAGATAGAGAGAAGTACCACTGACCCACTTTTTAAGTGCAAACAGAATACCATTCTGAAAATCTTGAGTAAAAGAAATCCAGGCTTTATTTTCCCCTTCATCGATTTTCCTGACAGCTTTGATGCTCTCCCCGATTCTCTCGTAGCCTACTACGCTACCTGAAGGAGAGTTAGTGATCATTTCAATAGGCGCAACAGAATCTAAATAATGAGGCAGATCTTGAGAGATATTTAAATCAGGCCCATAGGCATATTTTCTGCTATTATCAGGTTGTGGATTCAGGAATTTTGCCAGTCCTAAATAGATACCATGAAAATTAACTTCGGGCAGACATAGTGCTATATTATCCTGAATTGTCCCTCGCCAGCCGACATCGACAACGCAGACATTTTCAGAGGCATTATCAAGCCCTTTTATTTTTAAATAAGAGGTCAGCAACTCTCTTTTTTCATCGCGATGGGCTGTAAGAATTTTAATAAAATTCACATCAGAAAACAATGCCTGAACTCTGGAGTCTTGCCATGGATACCTTATGACTTCTTCAGCCGGGATTTGATACTTATAAAGTAATGAATTTAGTTTTCCCTTGTCAATGTCCAGCGTTTTGAAAAATGCATCCATTGACTGCGAAGAATAAAGATTCCATATCCTCATCATTTCTAGGGTAGAAACTTCATTAATTGATGCAGCAAAAGTAGCAAGTCGACTCACTTCAAGAATATTGAATTCTGGAAATTTTATGTCTGGAAGGTTACTTTTCAGACTTGATAAAAGTAAATTAAAAGCCTTAATGAAAAACTCACCTTCACGAGTAAAGAAGTAAATTTTTTTACAGTCAAACTCAATTGCTTTTTCAAGTATAAATAACGAATAGCCAACTATAAAGGGAGATACATTGACCCCATGTCGAAAGTTTTCATTATCTTTTACATGAGATTTATATTCTTCAGGAATCGAATTCAGAACACTATTAATTTCATTTTGAAAAAGCTTACCTTTATCATGGAAAAGTAACTCAAGTTCCATTCTCTCATTATGCGCTTCCTTTGGAACATAATGAATGCAGTTAATCCCTCTTTTACCTGGCTGGCTTACATCAGACCACTCATTATCGCCAATATGTAACCATTCGGATGGCTTTATGTCTAGTTTATCTTTAACATAGTCAAAGAGCCTGCCAGACCTTTTATTAAGCTTGATATCAGCAGAAGAAATGCCATCTGGAACATAAGCATCAAGACCATTTTTAGCTATCAACTTTCTTAAGCGGTCTTTTGACATATAAAAATCAGAAAGGAATAAAGTCTGTTGTGATGGGTTATTATTTAATAGTTCAACAATTTTCGCATCAGCAGATGTGAGGGCCATTTCCAGACCGAATTCATATTTGCAAAGTTCATCGGCAGCAACCTTTAAATCTTCTTCCGTATATCCTTTTATGAAAAACTCACACCACGTATAAATTACACTTTCAAACAAATATTCATCATCATATCCACTAGCAGTGGTTTCACGCCCGATATCTCTTTCAATTTCAACTCGTTTATCAAAAAGAGTTTTTATATTTTTAATACCATGAAATTTGAAAAACTTAAAATAAAAATATTTTGCAGTAGCATATTTGATAGTATCAGGATGGCATTTTCTTCTTAAAAGAGTATCCCAGACATCCACTGTTTTTAGTTTAAATTTCATTATGAAATTACCTTTTAACAATTCGGTATATTTTTTTTAATGGGCCTTGCAGTCCTAAAGGCAGCAGCATTGCCAATTTTCGCAATCTGGAAGGTGATACTATATGCAACGCTGCAAGCGTAGCTTGCCTCGTAATGGCAGCCTCAATCAACTGTCCTTGGTACATCTTCTCTGGGGGCCTGGAGTCAGGTACTCCCCCTTTTAAAAATTTCTCAAGAGCACAGGAAAATTGCTCTGTCTCAACAGACAGGTTTCGCGATTCCATGAAATCTATACCGGCTTGTGACATGTCATTACAACGAGCAGGGTCATTCAATAACTGAATAAGGGCTTCTGCAAGACTCTCAGGCGTCTGCTTAGCTAATAATGTGGCTGAGTCTGGCAAGTCGTAGAAATTATTTTCTCGCCATAATTCAACCACAGGTAAGCCTGATGCCATCATTTCAAACGGTATTCGAGAAGGATTGGAGGAACTAAGGCACAGACCTACCGTGCATTTATTATATAATTCATTACATTCATTGAGATTGATTAATCCAAGATTCTCATGTTCAAACCAAACATTCTCTTTAGCTTCGGAACCATAAAGATATATTTTTACATCTGGAATTCTATGTTTAACTATCCCAAGTGCTTCAAGCCCTATTCTTGAACAACGGCGAGGCTTATCAGGCTGATAAATAAAACATATAGCCTTTTCTTTCACTATGAGTGCATCTTTTTTATAGATGTCATGATTTGCACCAAACTCAAAATGGTAGCCTGCTACATTGAAACGCTCCCAAAGAGTATGTTTCAGCCAGCGGCCAATCGTTATAGGTGTAAGACCATACTGATAAGAATTTTCAGCCATAAGATATGCATCACCCATTGGATTAAACCAGGCTTCATAATCTTGAACCAAATAAGCTTTCTTGCATTCAAATGGAAGAGATGCCACAAAAGCGGCCGAGTACCAGACTGTCGCTATCGCCACATCGGATACAAGAGCATTTTTCCATCCATAGACAACGTGGCTAAACTTCATATTAAAAAGAGAAAGTATTTTATCTGCAGGGTTTCCTATACCATGTTCATCTTCTAGATATATGGTGCATTTATGACCCTTACTTTCAAGGTAATGTGCATGCTGCAGAATAGTACGATGCCCGCCCGAGCCTTTTATCAAGCTAGGTATAAACCAAGAGATGGTCGACATAATCAATTAAAGACCTAATAATGATGTAAAATAAGAAAAGCAAACGGATGCCCTTCGTCGTCATTTAAATTAAATTTTTAAGCTCAGAAATTGTGTTATCTCTTTCAATAATCATCTTTTCCATTTCTTGCATAGCCTCCCATCGTTCTTCAATGAGCCTTTGCTGTGCATGTATTACTAATTCAAGTTCATTAATACCGTTCATGCGCTCTTCAAGCATACCTCCCTGTGTTGATATAGTGTTATCTCTTTCTTTAATCATACTATTCATGTTTTTAATAGCATCCATGCGTTCTTTAAGTAAGATTGACCAGACATTACTGTTTAAAGATGGTATTAGATTATCATGAAAGCCTAAATGATTTTTCAAATAAATGATCTTTATCATCCAGTCAATTATGTCATGGTATATGAACAGAGTGAATACAAGGGGTTTTTCTTTCTTCCCTAAAAGCTCTTCATACGATACATTCAAAATATCTATGCCTTTTTCAAGCCCCTCTGAAAGGTAGTTAATGCTACTTATTTTATCCCCAGACATATAAAGTATCATAGCAATATTGTAATACGCCTGAAGAACTTTAGTTCCTATAGTTGGACTAAATTTATTAAAAGGATAGCTAATCGCCTTAAGATATAACTTCAAAGCTTCATTTTTTTTATTGTTTAACTTTAAAAGTTCTGCACCTAACACTGAGAGAGATATCAGCCATCTCATTTGATGAGCAGATTTCTTTTTTATCTTATCAACATCATGTACATAATGAATAACTTTATCAATAATAAAAGGTATATTTTGTTCGTCTGAAAAAGATTGATAACCGAGAATCGCTATAGCCGCAGCAAAATCAGGTAGCGTATCGTCATATTCTTTGAGGATTTTCTCAGCATATCTTTTAAGTGCAAATTTATTTTTATTTCGTGTTGGAAATTCTACCATTGCTTTAAGGAGCCAAGGATTATGATAATCTCTTTGAAACATAATTAAGTTCATTGGGGGTGAACTATATAAGTATGTTTTTTCTATATATTCAAATTTATCAATATCATTTAGTGGATCTTTCATTACAACGAAATAGCCATCAAGATCATTTTGAATGATATCGCAACCGCAAAAATTATTTGAAATCAGGCGTTCATTATTGGTATATGCAACTTCAACTTCAAAGCGGTTACCAGGTCTTAAATCTTGAAAACTGTCTGAGCTAAATATAATACGACCGCCAGGACTTAAATTTTCAGAATATTTAATTAACGCGTCCAGATTTGTTATTTCACTTGTGCCACTTAGTATAAAAATACAATCAAAATATTTCTTTTTCCCTCTTCCAATCCGTTCATTAACATCATTAATAAAACGAACCCCCTTAAAAAATGACTGGTCGTTTTTAAATTTTTTTATATCCCTAATTATAGAAGTTTGCGATATTAAATCAGAAAAATAATCGCAATTCTCGTATATTACTCCTACAGTTTCATTTGGTCTGACATACTGGGTAAGCTCGCGAAGAGAGTTTTCTTTTTTTATTGCACCATCATGATAGGGTGCCAGAGTTACAGATATTAATGGAATGCATGACTGAGCAGCAGGATATATTGCAAGCAAATCAGTAGTAATAATGTCATGTTTAAATCCATAATTTTTTATTATTGATTGAAACTCAACTGATTGTGATAGCTTCTGCGTTCCTTCATCTATGTTGACTAAAATCTTCTTATAATGATTGTAACATCGAAAATGATTTTCAATGAAATCATTGAATCCTATGTTATCATTTGAGGTTCTAAAGTTAATTATCAGGTAATCATAGTTATTGTCTGCATCAAAAGCTACAGCTTTTTTACAATCCTGGATATCAAATACAGTGTAACCAGCTGACAAAAAATAACTCGAGAATTCACTGCTGCAATTAATTAATACGTAACTACCAACACCATATATTTTATCAATGAATTCAGGGTTCAACATTTCATCACCACTTAGCAATCATTTTCAAATCAGCTATGCCGCCAAAGAAGTAGATATCTCTTAACACGTGAACATGGAAAAAGGCGGCTTCATCTCGCCAATGCAATATGCGTTGTGAAAAATAATCTGGTGTTTCTTCATAACTTACAGACGCCTGAATTTCATATAAGTTGCTACCCAGCGTGCACTCAAACTCAAGGTCGACGAAACCTTTGTAACCATTCTCGAATTTTTTCTGCCAGAATAATTCATCTTTAACACCTGAGCTAATTTTATACATATCTTGGTTTAGGGTACCCCAGGAATATATTTTTACCCCTTCCTTATTTCTAATTCGTATACCAATGTTAAGTTTATCGGTAGGTTGATAAACGGAGAAATGAACTCTTATCGTTA
The DNA here is from genome assembly GCF_014495885.1 of Pantoea sp. MT58. Classification (NCBI taxonomy): domain Bacteria; kingdom Pseudomonadati; phylum Pseudomonadota; class Gammaproteobacteria; order Enterobacterales; family Erwiniaceae; genus Pantoea; species Pantoea sp. MT58. Next base: position 1,480,129 of record NZ_CP061083.1, on the reverse strand, counting down.
TTTTTTCCCCCGGATTAAAGACATTGCTTACTTCATTTTGTGTATTAAATAATTCCACTCCATCTACAACAGCTTCGCCTTCACCAAAAGAAAGTTTATCAGATCGTAATAGATCAGACGTTACTGACGCATTTCCTGTGTCAGTATTTTGTAATTCCGTATTACCAGTAACGATTGTGGTAGATTCAGCATCAGACTTCGTTCTTTCTGCAATATCATTAGCAAGATTCGAGTAAAATTTATTTTCTTCATCATGAAGCAATCTTCTGTACTCCAACAGTACTTCGGAAGACAATCCCGTCATGATTTGATTTCCACGATCTAATAGAACTGATTTGTTTGTAAGTGTTCTAACAGATTCTTGGTCATGTGATACAAAAAGCAGTGTGACACCATTACTAGTAAGTTTTTCTATCTGTCGAAAACAACGTTTTTGAAATAATGCATCTCCAACAGCCAGTGCCTCATCAACGATGAGTATGTCAGGTTCGAGTTGAACTTGGACTGCAAAAGCAAGCCTTACCATCATGCCACTTGAATATGTTTTAACAGGTTGCTCCAGATGTGTGCCAATATCAGCAAAACCTGCAATAGCATCAAATTTATTATCAATATCACTTTTTGTAAGACCAAGTACTGCTCCATTGAGATATATGTTCTCCCTTCCTGTAAATTCAGGGTTAAAACCAGATCCCAACTCCAGTAATGCAGCTATACGTCCTTGAGTTGAAACAGTCCCACTTGTTGGTGTTAAAGTTCCGGTTATTATCTGTAATAGCGTACTTTTACCTGAACCATTACGACCAATAATACCAGCCGACTCACCTTTTTTTATTTCAAAGTTTATATCTTTAAGAGCCCAGAATTCATTGTAAAAGTTCTCGCTTGCATGCCCAAAAATACTTCTAAACTTTGGGTAAATAAACTGCTTTAAGCGGTCACGTGGATTGTCATATATTTGATAGCATTTACTTACATTATCAACAATTATTGCACTTTCATTAAAGGACATCTGCAAACCCTTTTCTTACTTTCTGGAAGAATGAATATCCAACTACACAAATAAGGCCACCAATAACTAAATTTATTACCAGCATTAACCAGTCAGGACTAACTCCCCAAAAAACTACTTTTCGCGCTTCTTCAATCATGAATGCAAGTGGATTTAACATGATCACTTTTTGAAATGTAACTGGCAACGCCGAAATCGGATAGAAAACGGGTGACATGAACATTAACACACTAATAATAATTCCAATTGTTTGTGCTATATCACGCACAAACACACCCAGTGCAGATAGGATCCAACTCAGCCCTAATATGGCAAGCATCAATGGTAAAACGATAATAGGAAGCAAAAGCAAAGTCAGATGAATATGTTGTTTGAAAACTAAGATAGCTAATAAAAGCACAAAAAAGCTCACTAGCGCATGAAACATAGCTGCAAAAAAATTTATAAAAGCCAGAACCTCAAGAGGGAAGACTACCTTTTTGACATAATTTACATTAGATGTAATTAAGCTCGGGGCTCGTCCAATACATTCAGAAAATAAATTAAAAATAATCAATCCAATAAATAAAACAATGGCAAAGTCTGTTTTACCTGCATTCGGGTCACTGCCCCACCTCGTTTTAAATACAACGGAAAATACAAATGTGTACACAACGAGCATCATTAAAGGATTAAACAAAGACCATGCTAATCCAAAAAATGAACCTTTGTATCTACCCATTACCTCTCTTTTAGACATTTGCCAAATAAGCCCTCTATTTTTCTGAAAGCTTTTAAACATGTTTTTAGTAGCAGATAACATTTTCGTTCCTGTCAATCGTGTAAATTATTACTTATTGCAAAGTTATAAACTTCAACCGTTTTACTAATAATTACTTCTTTTGAAAATTTATTCTTTATTTTTTCAGAAGAAATAATACCATATGCTTTACGTAAGTCTGGATTACTGGATAAAAGTGATAAACTATTGCTTAATTCATTAACAGAATGCTCTGCGAGAATCATGCCATTAACTCTATTCTCAATAATACTTCGACAACCTGGCATATTACCAACAATACAGGCTCTTCCAATTGCACATGCTTCTAATATAATACGTGGTATGCCTTCAGCATATTTAGTTGGAAGCACCATAATGTTACACTCTTTTAGAAGAGCATCTACATCATTCCTCGTACCCAACCACTCTATGAGACCTTCATTTTGCCATTCTTTTATTTGTTGCATGGAGATACGATCAGGGTCTTTTTCGTCAACAATGCCTGCAACATATAAAATTATATCTAAACCCTCTGCTTTTAACTTTCTAATACTTTCAACTAGAATTTCCAACCCTTTAGATTTTAGTAATCTACTGGCAAAAAGGACTTTAATACTCTCGGTTTGTATTTCTGGAGTATATGGGAACTTTTCAACATCTATACCTGCACCATCAATTACATGTAAATTACAGGAATCAATAACAACCATGTTTTCTAAAACACGCTTATCCGACTCATGTTCAAAGATCAATTGCACTCTTTTATTTTTGTAAATAACTATTCTGTATAATAAGGTTGCAACCTTTTTTAATAAATTCTCCCTTAAAAATACTCTTCCCAACCCAACCACGCTTATTATTTGTGGAATAGATTTAAATCTTGCAACCATACCCCCAATTATGTTGGGCTTTATTGTTATGGTATGAATCAAATCTGGCTTTATTTTATTAAAAAGCTTAAAAAAAGAGATGAGATTTATTACATTACTGAAAGGATTAATCGAAAATCTATCTATTTCGATGTGCCAGCAATGAATGCCAATATACTGCAGTCTCTTTTTTACTAATTCGTCATTAAAACAGGTTATAAGATGGACATCATAACCATCATTTACAAGTTTGCTTACACGGTCCAACCAGTGAAGCTCAAAATACCAGTCCGTGTTTACAAAATACATAATTCTCATTAAAGCCTCAGTTCATCAATGCTTTGGAACACGCTACCGCCCCTGGCTTAAGCTACCAAATCGCTATCATTCAACCCAGCGTTTAAATTTTAGCCAAAAATCCTCTTGTAGACCGGTTACTTGGAGACTTGTGATAACATTACTATTTTTGACAAATCCTAACATCGACCATAAGTAGGTTAAAGCGATAAATTATTCATAATCTTCCCGTTTCAAAAATGCAAAAAGCCTGTCACTTGACAGGCTTTTACTTTTGTTCAATAAGAGATTATTCAAACCCATCCGGGTTCTTACTCTGCCAGTTCCACGTATCGCGCATCATCTCATCGATGCCGCGCGTTACGCGCCAGTCGAGCGTACTGTTCGCCAGTGAAGCATCGGCCCAGAATGCAGGCAAATCGCCGTCACGGCGTGGTTTGATCTCAAACGGAATCGCTTTACCAGACGCCTTCTCAAACGCCTTGATCATCTCAAGTACAGAGAAGCCTTTGCCACCGCCCAGGTTAAAGGCGGTGTAGCCTTCCACTTTGTTGAGGTGGTCCAGCGCTTTCAGGTGCCCTTCTGCCAGGTCTACCACGTGGATATAGTCACGCAGACAGGTACCGTCTGGCGTATCGTAATCACCGCCAAACACGCCCAGCTTCTCCAGACGGCCAATGGCAACCTGCGCGATGTATGGCAGCAGATTGTTCGGGATACCCGTCGGGTCTTCACCGATTTCGCCAGACTCATGCGCGCCAACCGGGTTGAAGTAACGCAGGGCAATGGCCTTGAACTTCGGCTCTGCTTTAGCAAAGTCGCGCATCACGAACTCTGTCATCAGCTTAGAGGTGCCGTAAGGACTGGTGGTGCCGCCAATCGGGGTGGTCTCAACGTATGGAACCGGTGCATCTGCGCCATAGACGGTCGCTGATGAGCTGAAGATGAAGTTCCAGACGCCGGCGTTGCGCATCTCTTCCAGCAGCACCACGGTGCCTGCTACGTTGTTCTCGTAGTATTCCAGCGGCATGCGGGTTGATTCACCCACTGCTTTAAGGGCTGCGAAGTGGATGACGGCTGAAATGCTGTTTGACGCGAACAGATCACGCAAGCAGGCACGGTCACGGATATCGCCTTCAACGAAGGTCGCTTTTTTACCCGCCAGTTTCTCAACGCGGTTAATCGCTTCGCGAGAGGCATTGCAGAGGTTATCCAGAACCACAACATCATCACCGCGCTGCAACAGCGCCAGTACGGTATGGGAGCCGATATACCCTGCTCCGCCCGTTACTAAAATTGCCATGTGAGCTCCTTTCAATCTGCCGCGCAGAACGCGGCGAATTTATTACTTTTGTTTTGCGAGGATGGTCTGGATAGCTTCGCGGAACTCACGACCCTGCGCGTTACTGCGCAGTCCGTAAGAGACAAACGCCTGCATGTATCCAAGTTTACGACCGCAGTCGAAACTGTGACCGGTCAGCAGCGAAACATCAACGGTTTTGTTTTTGCTCAGGCTCGCAATCGCATCGGTCAGCTGAATACGACCCCATGCGCCTGGCTCAGTGCGCTCCAGTTCCGCCCAGATATCAGCAGAAAGAACATAGCGACCAACCGCAGCCAGGTCAGAGCTCAGTCCTGCAGTATCTTCTGGCTTCTCAACGAAATCGGTGATGGTGCTGATGTCACCTGGGTGTTCAATCGGCTCTGCAGTGGTGATCACCGAGTACTCAGTCAGATCGGACGCTGGCATATGCTGCGCCAGGACCTGGCTGTGGCCGGTCTCTTCGAAACGGGCAACCATTGCAGCCAGGTTATAACGCATGTGGTCCGCGGTAGAATCATCCAGCAGGACGTCTGGCAGCACCACCACGAACGGGTTATCACCGATCATTGGACGGGCACAGAGAATGGAGTGACCCAGGCCCAGTGGCTGTGCCTGACGCACGTTCATGATCGTTACGCCTGGCGGGCAGATAGACTGCACTTCGCTCAGTAGCTGACGCTTAACGCGTGCTTCGAGCAGTGCTTCCAGCTCGTAAGTGGTGTCGAAGTGGTTTTCTACTGCATTTTTAGATGCATGCGTGACCAGCACAATCTCTTTAATACCCGCGGCAACACACTCGTCAATGATGTACTGGATCATCGGTTTGTCGACGACAGGCAGCATCTCTTTCGGAATGGCTTTAGTCGCAGGGAGCATATGCATACCGAGGCCCGCAACGGGGATTACTGCTTTAAGCTTGGTCATATTTATTCCGTTTAATAAAATGAAGATGTGGGTCGATTATGCAGGATCGGCCGGAAGTCCAAGTATAATCTTTATCTGAAAAGCGGACAGTAACTCTCTGTCATATCTTGGAAATTCGGCATTTTGCCCATTGCCAGATACGGCATAAACTGAATAAAGACAATCAGTAATCGAATATGACGACTGTGATCTGCAGCACTATCCGTTGGATGCCTGAGACCAGCCATAAATGAAAACGGGCGACCCTAAGGTCGCCCGTTGATATATCTGTGCAGTAATCAGAGCCAGCCTTCAAACCACTCTGGCATCACAAACAGATTAAAGTGATTTACCAGCAACATCACACCGACAAATACCACCGACACCGCCACCCACTGACGGGCATAAGGAATAAACCGAATGCCAATCACCGGCTTTATAAAGAACGGATGCGCCAGTGCAGAGATCAGGATCTGCGAGATAGAGAGCGTCAGCGCCACGTAGAGCACGTTAGGCCAGATAAAGGTGGTCGCCAGTACGGCCAGCACCACAATACTCGCCACAATGTTCCAGTAAAACTCTACGTTGGTCCGCCCGTTAGCCTGTGAAATCGCCCCGGTCAGGCCGCCCATCGGTCGCAGCATGCCAAACAGCAGCATTAGCGGAATCAGATGATAAACCTGCTCATGCGACGCACCATAAAGCACACGGACGATGACCGGCGAGAAGATACCAATCACCAGGTACATCGCGCTGCTGAACAACATGATCCCCAGCGTGCCCTTCAGGAACAGCTTTTTCAGCTGCTCGGGATCGTGCTGCTTCTCAGCAAAACGTGGCAGTGCCAGACGGTTGATCACCGGCGTGACCAGCTTCAGCGGTTGCAGTACCAGCTCTTTCGCCAGCGAGTAGACACCCAGCATCTCGGCGCCCATCACTTTACCCACCACCAGCGCATCCGCCTGAGTACGCAGCTGATTAATAGTCTGCGAGCCGAGCTGATAGCTGCCGTAGCGAATGGCGCCGATAAAGGTCGCTTTGTCGAACTCCCACGTCGGACGCCATGACTTTTCGCCCAGCGCAATCATGCAAAGAATGCGGGTAAAGGCGTTGATAAACAGACCCAGAATCGCGGCTGCCACCGTGAGCGAGGTGAACTCCAGCATCGCCACGACACAGAGGAAGGCAAACAGCTTGGTGCCCATCTCAATCTTCGCCAGCGAGACCATCCGCTTGGTTTTGATGTAGTGCGCCTGATATTGGGACAGATGCCCCAGCACCAGGAAGTTCAGGCTGGTCAGCATGATCAGCCCGGTCAGCTCTGGCAGATGATAGAACCAGGAAACCGGGAAGGCGATCAGTAACATGATCAGACCGGTGCACAAGCTGAGTGAGACGTTCACCCAGTAGATAGTGCTCTGCTCACGACGAGTAATATTCTGGCGATGCACCAGATAACTGCTCATCCCCATATCCTGCAGCACACCCGCCACCGCCAGGATGGCGTTGATGATGGCTAACAGGCCCAGCTCGTGGGTTTCCAGTTTGCGGGCGAGAAAGCTCAGCTGTGCAACCTGCAACACTGCGGAAAAGCAGGTGCTGCCGAACAGCCAAATCGCCTGTGACTTAAATCCACTCACACCAGTCGCTCCAGAATCTGTGCCAGTTCGCCATAGGCGATATGCTGATTAAATTCAGTCTCAACTTTGTGACGTGCAGCTGCGACGACTGGCGCCACATCCACTTCGCCCTGAGAGAGCTTCAGCAGCGTTTCCGCCAGCGCCTCAGGATCGTCCTCTTCCACCAGCCAGCCAGACACGTTGTTCTCTATCAGTTCCGGAATACCACTGTGGAAGGTTGAGACGACCGGCAGGCCCACCGCCATCGCCTCCATCAGTGCAACCGGAATACCTTCCATATCACCATCTGCGGCGGTTTTAGACGGCAGCAGGAAGATATCGGCTTCGCTCAGCGCACGACGAATCTCCTCCTGCGGTTTGAAGCCCGGCATGCTGACGCAATCTTCCATCCCCTCGCGGGCGATGAAATCACGCATCATCTCATCCTGATCGCCATTGCCGATGATGGTGTACTGAAACTGACCGCCACGCTGCTTCAGGATGGCGCTCGCTTTGACCGCCACATCCAGCCCTTTCTTCTCGGTCAGACGCGCCACCGAAACGATACGCAACGGCGTCTGGAACGCCTGGCGCGGCTGGAAGTTAAACTTCTCCGGTTCAATGCCCATACGCGTCACGTGAATTTTTTCCGGCGGACAGCCCATCTCGATCAGCTTGTTTTCCCACAGATGGCTGATAGGCAGCATCAGCTCACTCTGGCGGAACAGATTGACGTAATCGAGTTTGTGCTCTTCCAGAATGTGACGACGGGAAATATCGGCGCCATGAAACACGGTCGCCTGTTTACCCTTGAGCACGCCCAGTTCACGCAGCTTGTTCGCCAGCGCACCGGCATAGCCGAAATGCACCAGGAACACATCTGCAGTAAAGGTCTGCTTTGCATTCGCCACAATCGACGGCAGCAGCAGCTTGCTGGACTGCGCGCCATAACGGCGCACATTCAGCGAACGCAGCAGCGACGGTTTGGTCACTTTTGGCAGCACCAGTTTGATACGCTGGTTCAGCTTATCGACAATTGAGATTTTCTCTTCCGGCAGCAGATAGTGCGTCTTCGCCGCCAGACCATACTCATCAAACGCGGCATGCCGGTTCACTAAATCGCCGGGAAAGACTGAAATGATCTCCACCTCGTAACCGGCATCAATAAAATGGGTTACCTGATTTAGTACGAATGTCTCAGAGGCAACCGGGAAACGCATGGTGAAAAAAGTCAGTTTCATCACATTACCCTAATACTTTGAGAATCTCTTCAGTGATCCGGTTGCCAATTTCCCTTTCATTCGCAACGGCCGTGTTGACCTTCAGCTTGATGTTGTCGTAATCGGCAAGGACCGTTTTTACCTTATCGATCAGCGAGCCATCCATCAGGCTTTTTACGTCGGTTGCCATCTGCGGCAGACCAAGCTGGTTCATCACACCCATCGACTTGTGCTCGTAGTTGATTGCCACAGCCGGGGTGCCAAAGTTCATGGAGATAATTGCCGAGTGCAGGCGGGTACCAATGGTCAGATGACAATGACTCAGCAGGATGCCCAGCTCCAGGTCATTAAACTCATCCATGATGACATGGTAATGTTCAGGCTGCGTCACATGGTCACGCAGTGTCAGTGCGACCATGCGATCATCTTTGGCATAGCTGTCGATGCCGGTACAGGTTGAGAACGCCACAACCTGATAGCCTTCCGCAATCATGGCGTTGATGACCCGGCCAAATGCTGCTTCATACTCTTTCTGTGTGACCCCCAGACGCTTATCAAACGGCGCCAGTTCACGTACGGTGATCGCGATGGTTTTACGACCATCGATAATGCCCTGCCAGTAGAGCAGGTTATGGCTTGGGTTTTCGACTTCACGCGCACGTACCAGGAAAGCAGTATCCACACCAGACGCCACTTTAGAGCTGGTCACGCCATCGCGCTTCATCAGATCAAGGCTGACCGATTCGCGCAGCACCAGGCTGTCGACCCGATCAAAGACAAAATTCGCCAGCGCATTAACGCGCGGGTTCTGGAAAGGCCCCACCGAGTGGCCAATCAGGTAGATCGGCTTTTTGGCCATCAGTGCACAGAGCGCATGGTCGAACTGAGTTACGCCATAGAGGTCAACGAAGAACGATCCGCCCACCTGAATAATCGCATCATATTTTTCCAGACTTTCCGTAAACGCTTTCAGGTGCGGTGGTACTGAGAAGGACTTAAAGATCCCGCCCTTGCCCAGATGCGCCATCATGATATCGGGCATCAGGCGGTTCGCGACTTTACGCTTAAACGAACCGACCAGACCTTTACCAGACTTGCTGTTGTGCAGATACAGCGCATCCTGCTGTATATCCTGCTGGAGCAGATAACCGGAGCTGGTTGGATAACGGCTTATAACGTCAATCTCTAAATCACTCCGTGCAGACCGCATTGAATCAATCAGTCCACGAAGAATCGCGCCATCCCCGCGGTTCCCACACGTGTGGTTACCCACCAATAAAATTTTCATAAAAACTCCGAATGAATTTTTTTTAATTCTGAAAGCCGCCCAGATCCGCAATGGGCAAAATGAACTCTGATTAAAAGTAATGCTTTACGGGATAACGCACCCAAAGGTAGTGCTCCTGTTAAAACCGGCCGCCTCCATTCTGGCGGCCGTTATAGACGCTGTTACGACTTAATCGCGAAGTAAGGCAGTGCAACCTGTTTCCCGTTGATCACCACGGAAACAAACCCTTCTGGCTTACTGGTATCAACCTGATCGGCAGAGATTGGACGTGAAGCCATCAGCAGATCGCCCTGCTCGTTGGCACCGATACCCGCTTTGCCGTTGTGCAGGCTGAAGCGCTGAGGCGCGCTTTTCGTCGCGTCACCTGACGGTGGATTGCCCTTCTCCATCTTCGCGTTAACACGTGCACAGCGTCCGGTCACAAAGCGATCTTTGCCGGTGGTTTTCACCAGCACGGCAGCCGACGGCGTCCAGCCCGCCAGTTTGACGTAGAGATGCACATCGGTGTCATGCTCAGCCACATAGCGCACATCCACAATCGGGCTGCTGCCTTCGGCTGACCAGCTCGCTTCCGAGCGGTCTTTCTTACGCTGCACGTGAATCACCGCACGACCGCCGGTCGTTTTGTCGCCGATCAGGTTCATCAGCGGCTTATCACCACTGCCGTTACTGAATTGTGACTGACCGAAAATCTCGATCTCCCATGAATCCCCTACTGTTGGTGAGTAGAGGCTGCCGAGATCAAACCAGGTTTCCTGATTCGTGTTGTTCTCTAAGCGCCAGCGTGAGGTGATGTAGTTGTACTTCAGGCTGCCATCCAGTGCGACGCCATAGGACTCGACGCGGGTCGACCCCATCTCCCAGATGCTGAGCAGCCGATCGCCCTGCATGGAGTTATCAATCCAGCTACCCGACTGGAGACTGGTCTGGCGCATATTCAAGCGGCTGTTATGGGCGATAAGCGGATTCTTACAATCTTCAATGCTCAGCGCATCGACAATCCACTGGCCATTGGATATATCGCCCGGGTTATCGCAGTGCTCAATCCAGCCATTATGAATAATTGACTGGGCGCAGCGTGCCAGATTGAGAACTTTTCCGCCGCGGCAATGCTGTGCATTGAAGTTTGACAGCTCAATTGCGGTGCTATGATCCCAGTTGCCCTGCTTCTGACCTGACCAGCCCGATTTAATCACATCGCCACTGCAGCGTGAGGCGTACCACTGGTCGATTTTACAATCGAGGGTATCCTGCAGGCTGATGGCGGTGCCGCCAACGTCGTTAAAGCGGAGGCAGGCACCCCGGAAAAATTGTCCGCCAGGACAGGTATTATTAAAAAAGCCCTGCTGGTTCGGATTTTTATCGCTGTTACCGTCAAAAATCAGGTTAGAAAGCTCGACCCGACGGGCATTCACCTCAAAGACGAACGCTGACTTACCGTCAGAAACGATCGTGGTCGCCGGGAAATAGCCGAAATTGACCATTGCCCCAGAGACGCGGAAGAGATTGAGATTCTTATCACCAGGGTTACAGGATGAGACCATAAAGGTCCCAGCCGGGAACTGGATGCAGATCTGCTGGTTAGCCTGTTGCGACCAGTGAAACATCGCCATAATGGCAGGCGCCGTATCAGTTTTGCCATCAGCAATCGCACCGAAATCAAACAGCGTCAGGCGATTAAAATCGTCTACCACGCGACGCCAGGAAAAGCCTTCACCGGAGAAGTTTACGCCGCCATCATTCTGCACGGGCTGGAAGCTGCCGACAAATTCGCCGCCACCGACTTCACGGCCTTCATGCCAGCTTTTCAGCTTAACCTTGGCCCCTTCAAACAGGGGACGGGTCTTGCGAAGCTCGGCCACAGACGCAATCTCACCAATCAGCTGATAACCCGCTGGCTGCGCCAGACGCTGACTGAAATCTGCCGCGCCCGGACGACTGACATCCGCAATGTTGAACAGCGTCTGACCGTTACTGTCTTCCACTGTCATCGAATGCGACGGATCAGCAATCAGTGCGGCATTGTCCTGAATAAACTGGGTAAAATTGCCTTTGTTCAACGCGATAGGCTGCGCAATCTCGGATACTTTGCCATTAGCGTCACGGAGAAAGACCGGGATCTGGTTGCCAGGCTTACTGGCATCCACACCCGCTTTACCAATCCAGAGTTTTCCTTCAAAGCTCTGCCAGAATTGCGGTGGCATCGCGTAGATATTTTCTGGCGTGAGGATCGGCACGTCACCTTTTGGAATAGCGGTGGCATCAACCGGCTTCAGGGCAATACCGTTACTTTTTGCAGCGTAGCTGGAAAAGGTGCTCACGGAGAGAGCCCCCACCAGAGCGGAGGCGGCGGTCTGTAAAACGTCTCTTCTTTTCATGCATCAATTCCCGTAGTCAATAAGGCCATTGGCCATAGCGGTGTCCCTGAGGCACGTCGCAAGTGAGCTTTTCCAGCTTCGTTTAAACTAATGACAGCCAGCTTTGCTTAATTTGTTTACCGTCGAATTTCAGCGCGGTTTGTTTGGTTTTATCGCTCATGGCAAAGAGCAGCGCGTCATCGGTGGCGAGCTGCTCCATTCGCGCCAGAAACGTGGCTTTATCATTCATCGGAACCAGGAAACCGTCTTCACCGTGATTGATGATCTCCTGCGGTCCGGTCGGGCAGTCATACGCTACAACGGGCAGTGACCAGGATTTAGCTTCCAGCAGCACCAGTGGCAATCCTTCATAACGCGAGGTCATCAGCGCCATATCGCTGTCACGGTAGTAGTCATTGATATTGCTAACCTTACCGACAAACTTCACGCTGTCAGTGATGCCCAGTACGGCGGCCTGATCGTGCAGCTGCTGACGCAGTTCACCATCACCGGCAATCACCAGCGTCCAGTCCGGATGGCTGCGTGCGAAGTCGCGCCAGATATCCAGCATCAGATCAAACCCCTTCTGGTTATCCAGACGGCCCACCGCCAGCGCCTGACGATGACGGGTCTGACGCTGAAAACCTTTGTAGACGACGGGGTTAGGAATTTGCTTGCTGGGAATGTGCCAGCGGCTGAACACCTGATGATCTTTGTCGGTCAGAACAATCACGCGGTCGTAGTAGCGCAGCAGCAGAAACTTGAGGAACTTGATCGGTTTGCTGAAAGAGTTAATGGCAATGTGCTCGCAGGCGTAGGCTTTGCCACGCTTCTTCTTCATTGCCAGCAGATTCCAGAAGGCAAACATGACGCTCAGACGCCCCATGCTGATCAGGAAGACGGTATCGAAACCCTCTTCGTGGATCCGGGCTACCGCGCTTTTAATGGGGTTGCTCTGTCCTTCGAAGCTGACAATCTGTCTGACATGTTCAAACGGATAAAAGGTCTTACCACTGCCTTCCAGCGAGTAGATGGTGACGTCATGTGTTTCGCCAAGACACTCTGACATGAAGTTACAGATGTTCTCAGTGCCCGCATACGAATAAGCATCTTTGATCACCAGGACAATTTTTTTCATGAAACGCTATCCACCTCAAATAATAAAGACAATCCTGCCGACAGGCTCAACGATGCTTAAGGGTAAACAGCACACCATTCACCATATACCAGGCGTAATAGTAATAGATTTTTAACGGATTGTTTTTATAGATAATTCTTAATAATTCAAGGTGCCACTGGGCCGCTTTGTTCTTGTTGCGCGAAAGGGAATCGCCTAATTCGTAATAGTTGACAAGAATCGTCTGAATTACGCGAGCCTGCTTATAGCGGGTGAATAATTCATACAAGAACAGGAAATCTTCATGGCCTTTGCGCTGGAAGAAAAGTCCCTGTGGCGGACGGCGGAAACAGACAGAGGAGAAGCAGACGCGATACTGCTTTTTCACAAAGTTTTCCTGCTGCAGATAAGGCTTTCCGTAGGTAATGTCGTGCTCAGCCTTGCGGGTTTTATAGTGATATTCGGTAATCACAAAATCATCACCGGCGGCGATAGCAGCTACCTGCTGGGTCAGCTTATCCGCATGCCACTCATCATCGCTGTCAAGAAAGGCAATAATCTCTTCAGTGGCCGCGCGCAATCCGACGTTGCGGGTCTCAGCTGCGCCCATGTTGACCGCGTTATCCAGAATGGTAATGCGCGGATCCTGACAATGCTCCCGCACAAATGCCAGCGAGTCATCAGTGGATTTATCGTTGACCAGATAGAGGTGCCAGTCGGTATAGTGCTGATTGATAACCGACTGCACAGCGCGTAACACGGTCTGACGGGCATTGTACATAGGCATAACAATGCCAACGGTTCCAACAGAAGTATTCATCTTCAACCCTGAATGTAAACGAAAAGAGAGGTGCTCCTGGTATCAGGAGCAGAGCGAGGCGCAGTGCGCGTCAGGAGATCGCTTTCTCACCGCCAAAACGTGCTTTGACCTTGTCTTTAACCCGGTTCATAAAATAAGCACGGTTGTCTTTATTGGTGAGGAAGAAGTAACGAGCAAAGCTCAGGCTCGCCATCAGCGACTTACCGTCCATTTTGTAGCGCAGCGGCAGCTTAAAAGCTTTGTAGGTGTGGATATCACGCGGGGTAAGATGCGGCTTCATGCTATCAAGCCAGAACATCGAGTAGTTCACCGATTCGCCTTTATGTTTTGAGCCAAATTTTGTGACCAGGTGGTAGTTCGCCAGCGGTGCGGCGATCATCACAAATTCATAGCCCATGCGGTCGGCACGAATGCAGAAATCATAATCCTGATGACGGATGTAGCGGGTATCGAACTGAATTTTCGCCGCATCTTCCCGTTTCAGCACAATCGTGCTGGTCTGGATAAAGCCATAACAGCCAAACAGATACTCAGCGACGGTTTCATTTTTGCCTGGTGGCTGCATTGGCATCACTTTCAGGAATGTGCCGTCCTGATAGATATTTACCTGGCTGAAAATAACGACATTCTTTTTGCCCTGGGCGTCCAGTTGAGCAATTTTTTCACTCACCTGCTGCAGTTTGTCCGCCGCCCACTCATCATCGGCGTCAAGAAAACTGACATAATCACCGGTCGCCAGCTCAATGCCTTTGTTACGCGCACCGGCCCCGTTGAGTTTGACCTCAGAAAGCACCAGATTGATGTCGAGATCCTGATAGCGTTCGCTGCGAACCACCTCTGCCAGCGCGGCGGCATCTGCAGACTTATCATCCACGATGATGACTTCGAAATTGCGATACGTCTGCGCTTTAACGCAATCCAGCGTGGTTACAATCGATTCTGACGCGTTGTAAGCGGGGATTACGATAGAGAAGCGAATGTCCTTCATTGCCAGCACCTCATTAAAAACATTTCCATTTCAAAGATATAACGTTTGGACGTGGCAGGGTAACCGGTGATGTCCTAAATTGCTGACGAGGCGTTGGCCGCCTCTTTTTTCTTCTGACTGCTGGTAATAAATGGTTTCTCAACATAGAGATAAGTCAGTCTGGCAACATAGAATGAGGCCACAAAAAACAGCGTGGAAAGCAGGGTATAGAAGAAAAAGTTATGTTGAATCAGTGATTCCGGAATCTTCTTGATGAAGTAGAGCACGATGCCGTGGATCAGATAAAGGCTGTAGCTGACCTCACCGACTGACATCAATGTTTTACTTTCCAGCAGGCCAAACAGCGAATTGCCGCTGCTGATAACGAAAAACACCACGGCCAGCAGACAGAGAAAAATCAGGTAGTAGAACGTACTGCTGGTAAAGAACAGCGCGATAACGGCCAGCGTAATGGCCACCACAGCCGCCAGACCAGAAGTACGTAAAGCCATAAAACGGTCGCGGTAGTGCCATGCCAGATACCCGGTAGCAAAACCCAGCACCGGACGAGGATCGGTATAAGCGGTCCCCCAGAGACGCAGTGCAATGGCGACGGCTAAAATCCCCCCGATCGATCCCATGATGAACAGCATTTTAAAGCGGCCGTTGGTGGCACGATTCAGCAGATAAATCAGCGGAATCGACAGATAGAGCAGCCATTCCAGACGCAGTGTCCACTCGACACCCGCATTGATATTGGCCGTCGGAATTGACCCGATATGGTAGTTGCCGACAAACAGGAACCAGCGCAGACCGTCAACCAGCATGGCGCCACTCGCCACGACATCACCACTGAACCAGCCAATCACTACGATCAGCAATGCAGAGAACCAGAACATCGGCACAATGCGTCGCACGCGGGACTTCAGCAGTTTGCGTGTGAGTTCAGCGGTGGTCAGCTTGTCATTGTCGAGCCAGCGATAGAACAGAAAAGCAGAGATCATGAAAAACAGGGCGACACCAAATTTACCGGAGTTGGCAAAGAAGTTTCCCTGAGACACCCATGCAAAATAGTCTTTATCGAAAATCCACTCATGGTCGAGAGAGTAGACGTAGTGTGCAAAGTGCGAAAAGGCGACAATGCTGGCCAGCAGTGCACGCAATCCAGAGATACTTTTAATACCATTGCCGTTATAAACACCGCGATGGAATGAAAACAACCGTAATACCATCAGTGCTATTACTAATGACAGCACCATCATTAATACGTACATATCGCCCTGCTCCTCGGGTTTTATAAAACCTGCTTAGTGAGTCGATTTAAAAACAGCGTCAAAATCCCGATTTAACAACGCGAATGTCTGCTGCGCTTTAAACTGGTAAAGATCTTTTGTCGGATGAATACAGTCAGGAGACATCTGGCTGCTCCACTCTTTTTTCTGCTTAATCAGCTCATACTGCTTCACGACAGGTACATGCTGCTGCTGCGCTACCGCATTGATCTGATAAACATAAGGCCAGACATTCCATTGCTCAGCACGGCCACACAGTGGATTTGGCTGCTGCAATACCACCTGCTTGCCGTGCGCTTTCGCTGTTTTCACCAGTTCCGTCAGAATGTGGTTAAACTCCTCAGGACTTTCCGCGCCATGGGAGCGGTTCTTACCCGAAAAGACGCGTGCATCATTGATGGCATAATTAATCAAAATGATGCTGGCATCCGATTGCGCCATACGCTGATCCCAGCTTTCCTTTGAATTAACCAGTTCTGAGACTTGGGCGCCCGGCGAACCATGATTTTCGATACGTATGCCCGGACCATACTTTTCCTGCAGCATCTGCTGCAGGTAGTTCATTTCATTTTCTTTTATGATGACATTGCGCCCGCCGGAGGATGTCACACCGGCAGTTGTCGAGTCACCATAGGCTGCGATCACAACCGGGGCTGGGGCGTCTGTCGCCTGGGCCAGTAATGGTGCAGTAACCAACAACAGGGGAAATAATCGAATCATTTTCAGCTCTCGTCTTAGTGAATTAACTTAAATTCACGCGCCACTTCATAGCCCATCACCGCCTGTTTAAGCGAAATGGTGTTGTAGTAGAGGTAATAAACCTGGAAAAAGATAAACATCGCAAACATCGCTGGCTTCCAGACTCTTTTAGACTGGTAGATCAACAAAGTCAGAACAATGGGTTCTACCTGTAACAGATAGTTTGAGAGACGAGCACCTGAGGGATAGTTATAGAAGAAAATCCTGATCGCTCCCCCAATAGCAAAGGTCAGGACCAACAGATAGTTCAGCCGCCAGGCAGGGTAATTGTCACGCTTCATCTGATTTGTCAGCATGAAGTAGACAAAGATGAACACCAGCATCACGTTTTTCAGGTTCGAAATCGAGAAAACGCTGCCTGTTTCGCCAGCAGCATTGTCATTGTTGTAGCCCGCTGCCCTTTCCCCTAATCCACCTAAGTGTCCGGCAATAGCGGTAACAAAGCCCATACCACCAACTTTTGACGCAGGAATACTCAGTACAATAATGGCAATCGGGAACCAGCGTCGTTCACGTATGAACAGGAAAGGTATCAGCGTGACAACCATGACCGCGGTGTTGTGACTGATAAATGAAAGAATAAAGAAGCCAAATGCCAGCCAGTAACGCTTCAGATAAAGCGTCCAGACAACCCCCAGGAAAAATGCGGAGCTCAGACCAAAGCGGATCTGGTTTACATCTTTGTTGATGAAGATATGTGCTGAATAGAGTACCAGAGCCAGAA
This sequence comes from Pantoea sp. MT58, assembly GCF_014495885.1. Lineage (NCBI taxonomy): Bacteria > Pseudomonadati > Pseudomonadota > Gammaproteobacteria > Enterobacterales > Erwiniaceae > Pantoea > Pantoea sp. MT58. The sequence continues at coordinate 1,462,801 of NZ_CP061083.1, read as the reverse complement.
TTGGATAGGGTGACATCTTTTTAAAGAAGATAGCATTTGTCCCTACCGCCAGGATCGAGAATACAAACAGAAAGGCGCTGGCATTATGTGAAAACAGGCTGGTAATCCAGGCAATAGCAAAGATAAGCGGCTCATAACGGAAAAAAGCCACGGTATTTAAAAAGCCGTTGACCTCAATACGCCGGATAAAATCTTCAAAGAAGCTGCGATATTGATAATCGTCCATGCCGGTGCCAAGTCCGCGGATACCGCCGAACACAATCAGCATCACAGTCGCGATGCAGAGCAAATACGTCAAAATATGGGAGGTGCGTTCGTCTTTTTTCAGGGCTAGTTCAAATAGCGAAAGCAGCAGTAAAAACCCTGATACATACCAATATGGAGCCATGGTGTGATTCCTTAATTCCACAAGTTCTCATGCCAGCAATAATCACGCGTCGCCTTCCCGACGGCCTTTTTCAGTAAACCTGACAGGACGGTCACACATTGCGTGCAGGCAATGCCATGCTGGTGATGAATTCTGTTGATTGACGCTCGCCATGCGATTTATAGAGGTATCGCTTTTGTGGGTTTGGACAGAATAACCTGTGTAAATTGATGCGTGTCGTCATTCAAAAGGACGATAAAAAGGGGCGGTCAGACCGCCCCCTGGTTATTACTCAATGATCAGCTTTTGGTGGGCTTGCTGTAGTCATAGGCGTAGTAGTCATAGCCATGTCCATAAGCATTGGCAGCTTTACGCACCACGGCGTTGAGGATCACACCTTTAATCTCAATACCGTTCTGGGCAAAGCGTTTGAAGCTGACATCCACTTCTTTAGTGGTATTGGCTTCAAAACGCGCCACCATCAGTGAAGTACCGGCCATTTTACCGATAATTGACGCATCGGTGACGGCCAGGATTGGCGGCGTATCGATTAACACCAGGTCGTAGTTCTTGCTCGCCCAATCCAGCAGCTCACCCATACGACGATGCATCAGAAGCTCAGATGGGTTCGGTGGAACCTGACCACGTGGCAGGAAGTCGAAACCGTAGACGCCCTGCTGAATCAGCGCCGGGCTGAATTCCGTTTTACCGGAGAGCACGTTTGACAGGCCTGATTTGTTATCCGCGCCCAGCAACTCGTGGGTGTAACCACGACGCATGTCGCCATCGATAAACAGAACACGCTGACCCGCTTTCGCGACCAGTGTCGCCAGGTTGGCACAGATAAAGGTTTTACCAATACCCGGGCTGGCGCCGGTGATCATCAGGATGTTGTTTTTCGCTTCCATCATGGCGAAGTGCAGGCTGGTACGCAGGCTACGAATCGCTTCGATGGAGAGATCAGTCGGGTTACCCAGTGCCAGCAGTGTTTCGTGCGGATCGGTTTTCACCTTGCTGCCACGACGCGCCAGCGCTTCGGTATCCTTCTTACGCTGCCAGTCAGACAGTGGAACGCTGGCATAGACATTCATGCCCAGCTCTTCCAGCTGTTCCGGGTTCTCGATGCCGTGATGCAGCAGGGCTTTCAGCAGAACCAGACCCACTGATACGAACAGACCTAAAATCAGGCTTGCGGCGATAATCAGCAGCTTCTTCGGTGCAACCGGTGAATTCGCTGTCTGCGCGGTGTCGATGATGCGGACATCACCCACGGTGCTGGCTTTGCTGATGCTCAGCTCCTGCTGACGGTTCAGCAACTGCATGTAGATCTCCTGACCTGACTGAACGTCACGGGTCAGACGCAGAATTTCCTGCTGAGTCTGTGGCATGCCAGAAATTTTCTTGTTCAGCTGAGCCTGTTCACCTTCAAGCGTTTTGCGTTTTTCAAGCAGCGCGCGGTATGTCGGGTGATCTTTGGTAAACAGCTGAGACACTTCAGCTTCACGGAAGGTCAGTTCGTTCAACTGGCTCTGCACGCTAACAGAAGAGTCCAGGGCTGATTTCGCTTCCAGTGACAGGTCAACCGATTCGTTCTGACGACGGAACGTATTCAGTTTGTTTTCCGCGTCATCCAGCTTGGCGCGAACGGCAGGCAACTGAGTGCGTAAGAACTCCAGGCTTTTCTCGGCCTGCTCTGACTTGCGCTCAACGTTCTGTAACAGATAGTTGTTCACAATCTGATTCAGGACTTTGCTGATCTGCTCAGGATCTTCACCCAGATACTCCAGACCCAGAACGCCGGTATCTTTACCTTTGTCTGCCACAGTCAGGTTTGAGAGAACAGAATTAATCGCCTGCAGGTCATTCAGCTTGGTCACGGTGAAGCTGGTGCCTTCATCGGCATGAATCTCGCTCACCAGCATGCTGATGTCGCCGTGCGACTCCAGCTGGCCGACTTTACCTTTAAACAGCTCATCGCCATCTTTAGAGACGGTGTAGCTATCCGGACCGGTGACTTCCAGCTCGACCTTACGTTTTTCGACAGTGCGTGGGATTTCCAGACGCGAAATCGCGATATCAGCAGGTTTGTTGCCCATCAGGCGCGACAGGCCCTTGCCGATAACCGGGAAGTAGTTCTGCTCAACCACAGTATCCAGACCCAGATCGTCAACGGTTTTACCGATGACCATACGGGATTCCAGAATCTCGATCTCCGTATCGGAGGCTGGCGTTGGTGGCAGAATGCTGTCAATTTCGTTCAGCACGGTACTGGCATTCTTCTGCTCAACCTGAACTAACGCATCTGCGCTATAAATCGGTGTTGCAAACAGTGTGTAGAGTGTTCCCGCCAGCATGAAAAATGCGGTAACGGCAACAATGATCCAGCGATGATCAATTAGCTGTCCCACAAGATGCGCCAGATCCCATCCATTCGAATCCTCTCCCGGCGCAGTTCTGACCTTATTTTTTATATTCATGGATAATCCCAACTATCGGCTTAATACGTTGACCCATTTCTGGGTAGCGTTTTCCAGTAACCCGTAAATCTCTTCAAAGGCCTCACGGCTTTTTCTGTACGGATCCGCAATTTCTTTCTGATTGAGCCAGTGCCCAAGCAACATGGTTTTGCCACGTGCAGCCGGGTCGATGCGATTGACCTGTTCAATATGTCGCTTTTCCATGACCAGAATCAGGTCAGCCTGACGGCACATTTCGGCCGTCAGTTGCTGTGCCTGATGTCCTTCCAGTGACAGACCCTGTGCTGCCGCGACCTCGGATGCCATCCGGTCGGCCGCGTGGCCCACCAGCGCCCCCAGGCCAGCGGAGCGAACATCCAAATCGGGCAACGCACGTTTAAACAGGCGCTCTCCGGTAGGAGAGCGGCAGATGTTGCCAATGCAAACGACTAACACGGACGTAATCATGGTCAGACCTTAGTTCGACCAGTTGCGGATACGCTGTGCGGCCTGAGTCGCATCGTTGATACCAGCAATGGTTGGTATCAGTTGCGAAATCACACGGTTCCAGCGCGTCAGCGGTGTAGAGGTGACATAGACGATGTCATAAGGCTGGAGCTGGAAATCGGTTCCCATCACCATGGATGCCGCATCTTTGGTGTTCAACTGATAGATGTTGGCAATCTTGCTGCGATCGGTGCCGTGCAGTGGACGGATAACGAAGACACCGGTAGCGTCAGAGGTGGTTTGATCCATCCCCGCCGCATTGCCCAGCGCTTCCGCCAGCGTCATGCCACTGCGGTCCATTTTCAGGGTTGTCTGCTGCTTCACTTCACCCATTACGAAGATTTTCAGATCATCGTTACGCGGAACGTAGAGAATATCGCCCGGGTAGAGGAGGTGGTTCTGGCTCAGATCGCCGTTCTGCATCAGTGCCTGCAGAGAAACGCGCTGTTCACGACCGTTGTGCGTCAGCACGACGTTACGCCAGTCTGCATCCGCGGCCAGGCCGCCAGCGGCGTTGATCGCATCCAGAACCGTCAACGGTACGTTGGTGATGGGTTGCTGACCTGACGTCGTTACTGAACCGGTAACATAGGTTTTCTGCGATTTGAACGAGGCGATGCTGACATCAACCTGTGGGCTTTCAATGTACTGAGCCAGACGACGTGAAACTTCGTCACGGACTTCGCCGACGGTACGGCCCGCTACACGAACGCGACCGATGTAGGGATAGAAGATAGTGCCATCAGAATGCACCCAGTTACCGGTGTCGCTGGCGCTGCGGTACTGGCCTGCTGGCGTGGTCAATTCCGGGTGATCCCAGACCGTCACGGTCAGAACATCACCCACACCGATACGATATTCATAGTTCTGAATTTCGTTCTGCAGTGCTGGGTTCGTCTGAGCCACCAGAGGCTTAGGACGCATCTTTTCAACCAGTGAAGGCGTTAACGGGAAGACGTTGACGTATTTATCGATGTCAAAGTTGCTATCCTGCTGCTCGATAACATCTTTTCCTGATGTAGAAAGACGAGAACCGGGTTCGATCGTACACCCGACAAGGAATGTGGCGGATACCAGCAAGGGTATCAATTTCATTTTGATTGTAATCATTTAGATCTTCGCTATCAGTTATTTATTGATAGAGGCGAAACCGCCGCTGTGTAAGCGTCCAACAAAAAGTAAATCCTGGCTGACTAAAGCCTTAAGCACTGAACCTGTCGTTCATTATCCTTGCTCCACTTGTTATACGTAGTGGCCATCTACCAGGGTGTACCTGAAACGCCTTGCATCATAGCGGACTATAGATGCACTGCGATATCCCTGGTGATGGCCGCTATTAACGACACGCCTGACAACGGCACAACACCTCTGAGCGCGCGTTAGCACGCTCATTTCGACTCACGGTTAATAGGCACCGTCGCGTTTTAACACCACACCCACTGTTTTGAACAGAATCGCAATGTCATTCCACAGTGACCAGTTTTTTACGTACCACGAATCGAAATAGACGCGGGTTTCATAGTCAACGTCATTACGACCGCTGACCTGCCACAATCCCGTCATGCCCGGCTTAGCCATCAGGTAATAATCAACATCACCAGCATAACGACAGAGTTCATCTTCAATGACCGGACGAGGTCCAACCAGACTCATATCACCGCGCACCACGTTCCAGAGCTGAGGCAGCTCATCGAGGCTTGTTTTACGGATGAAGTGGCCCACTTTGGTAATACGTGGATCATTTTTGAGTTTGAAATCTTTATCCCATTCCGCACGTGCAACGGGATCGGTGCGCAACACCTCTTCCAGCACTTCTTTGGAATTGATGACCATTGAACGGAATTTCAGGCATTTAAATTTACGGCCATTCATGCCCACACGTTCGTGACCATAAATCGGCGGTCCACCATCACGGCCCACCAGGAAGCCCAGCACCAGCAGCGCTGGCATCAGCATCAGGATAATTGAGAGAGCACCTACGATATCAAATGCCCGCTTAAGGAAACGCGAGGTGCGTTTAGCCAGGTTATTCTGAACACGCAGAATCATCACCTCATGGCTAAAGATATACGCCATGTCTGTACCGTAAAGCGGAACACCACGCAGGGTCGGGATCACTGATACTGAACGGCAGTTATGCATCGCCAGCGATTTAAGCCAGATATCACGATACTGACTCTGCTCATACTCGACTGCCACGATAAACTGGGTTTCGCTGTTAGTCAGGCTCCAGAGCTCCTGCTCATCACGCAGCACCGGCACGCCATTCATGATCTCCTGCGGACAGGTTCCATCAACGTCGTAGAAAGCGATAACGTCGAAACCCATGACCTCTTCGCTTTGCAGTGCCTGCCAGGCTTCGTGCGCATTTTTGCTGCTGCCGATAATAATGGTTTGTTTCTTCCACAAGCCTTTTTTATTCAGCAGACGTTTAGAGAGCGCACGACAGGTTGGAATTAAAATCAGCGCCAGAACCCAGGTCAGTAACCAGACGAAACGCGACATCTGCCACTGCGACAGTGCGGTGATCGACAGATCGATGACAGAAAATATAAGAATGGTACGAAAAACTTCTTTTAATTCGAACCAGAAAGGTTTCCGGTAGGTATAGTGCCGAAGCCTTACCCAGAACCAGCCAATACAAATTACCGACAGACAAATGTGTGTGGCAATTTTTAAATTCATTTCTTTTTCAGAAATATCTGCCAGCGGCGAACCTGAGTGAAGATTAATTAGCATCATCGCCACAAATAATGCTGCGTTGAAACAAATTAAGTCTGAACATGCCAGCATTAATTTGGTAATAAGACTTTTAAACGTAAATTCTGTATCGCGCATATTTAACTCTTTATTTTATTTCCTTAAACCCGCAACGGCTATCGCCTGTTAAATCATTAAGCGACGAAACTTCTCCAGACTGAGCCGTTTCTAAGGGGAGCTCCTGCGGCGTTTACGCCAATGATCTTAACCATAAACCAGTATTATTGTGATGAATACCAACAGATTACTCTGACTTAACCACCGCCAGCGCTGCTCACTTTATCAACAAAAACACGATTCGGGCACGCTACCGCCCTTGGCTGTCGCTGCCAATATCGCTGTCATCATTCATATTGATCCCCGTAATGCAGTAACGTTACCGCATTGCATCGTGCAGACGTTCACCGGCGAATGACTCATTCGTCACATTGCGATTAATGTCGAATAGGCTCGCGAATTACGACTCTGGGGCAGAGTTTGCAAACTTGTTGCTATACTAGTTATTACTGGCTTGTTTACAAGCAGGTCCCGCTATCCCTGGACTATTTTAGGAAAAAGACTACCAGCGATTAGTATTGAGGCCTGACAGGCAGTGCAATGCTTTCTTCAAAATTAGGATTAATGCCATACTCGTGATGAGATAAATCGCATAAGCCCGACAGGTGAATATCTCATCCAGGGTTAAAAATGAGTCAGAATACTCTCTGCTGCACTCTGTGAATTTAATCAAAACGTCACACTCATATGTCCATATTTTGCACGATATATCGCCTTGATTGGGTCATCGCCCCCCTGCCCTGCCATTTGTACGTGGCTTCGCACTCCACTATCATCAGAGAAATTCAATTTAAAATATTCAGGTGAACATGACATGCTGGAGGTAATTGCAGATCCCTCGCTATGGGCGGGATTAGTAACGCTAATCGTTCTGGAACTGGTTTTAGGCATCGACAATCTTATCTTTATTGCCATTCTGGTTGAGAAGCTGCCTGGACCGCTTCGCGACCGCGCACGCGTGATAGGACTGCTGCTGGCGTTATTGTGCCGATTATTGTTGCTGGCATCGCTTTCCTGGCTGGTTACCCTGAAAGAACCCTGGATAACGCTGGGCGGACACCCCTTTAGTGCGCGTGATCTGTTGCTGCTGTCGGGCGGGATTTTCCTGCTATTTAAAGCCACTACAGAGTTGAATACGCGTCTGGAAGGACACGATGAGGCGTCCGGTCAACAAAAAGGCGGCGCTAAATTCTGGCCAGTGGTGGCGCAAATTGTGGTGCTGGATGCTATCTTCTCACTGGATGCGGTCATTACCGCTGTGGGCATGGTGAATGATCTGCCCGTCATGATGGTTGCCGTCACCATCGCTATTCTGCTGATGCTGCTCGCCAGCAAGCCGTTAACCCGCTTTGTGAACAAGCACCCGACAATTGTGATCCTCTGTTTAAGCTTTCTGCTGATGATCGGTTTCAGCCTGGTGGCGGAAGGCTTTGGCTTTGTCATTCCTAAAGGGTATCTCTACGCGGCCATCGGCTTCTCAGTTGTCATTGAAGCGCTAAACCAGCTGGCTCACTTTAATCGCCGCCGTGTGCTGTCGGCTGGCCGCCCTCTGCGCCAGCGCACGGCGGAAGCGGTATTAAGGCTGTTGCGCGGCGCGGCAGAACCGGCGGAGCTGGATGCAAAAACCTCATCACTGATTGCTGACAGCGATGCCAGCATGCTTTTCAATCGGCAGGAACGGGCAATGATTGCCCGCGTGCTGGGCATGGGCCAGCGTCACGTTAATAGCATCATGACCTCTCGCCACGACGTCGACCATATTGATCTCAGTGATGATCCGGCTGAGATCATGTCGCGTCTCGACCGCAATCAGCACACGCGCATTCTGATAACGGACCACTCCAGTGAACCACTGGGTGTGGTGCATGTTATCGATCTGCTGCACCAGTCGCTGCACAATAACTCTCTCGATTTACGCGCCCTTATCCGACAACCGTTGGTGTTTCCTGAGCGACTGACCCTGCTGCAGGCGCTGGAACAGTTTCGTCAGGCTCATACACATTTTGCCTTTGTGGTGGATGAGTTCGGTTCAATGGAAGGCGTGGTGACGCTGAGCGATGTGATGGAGACCATCGCCGGCAATCTGCCGAATGAGGCGGGTGAAATTGACGCCCGTTACGATATACAGATTCAGGGTGAAGGTCACTGGATTGCCAACGGCCATATGCCACTGGACGATCTGGCGCTCTATGTGAAATTGCCGCTGGATGAACAGCGTGACTACCATACGCTGGCAGGCTTACTGATGGATAAGCTGCAACACATTCCTCAGGAAGGCGAAGTGTTGCAACTGGGTGACTATCTGCTGCGAACGCTGCAGGTTGAAAATCATCGGATTCAGAAGGTTGAAATCCTGCGGCAGCCTGACGCAGATTACGAGGTATAGCCACTGCTCGGGGCGCAGGGAATGCGCCCGCTAGGGGCGCATGATTTTCTTCAGATTCTCTTTGTTCTCGCCCTCTTTCTGACGATCAATCCACTGATTCAGACGTGACCTGGCCTCACTCTGCAGACGGTTACGAAGAACGTCATCCACTGGCAGGGAATATTGCAGGCTGTTCCAGCCGCCATACATACGCAGTGGGATAGGCTGACTGGAAAGTGCCTTCACCAGCGCATCATCGCCACGCCAGCCGCTGATTTTCAGGCCCAGCGTCACATCCAGCTGTTGCTGCACCATGTCGACTTTGCCCGCGCCCTGTAATCCCAGATTCTGACCGTTACCATTGAGATCACTGAAGCTGAGTACACCTTTATTCAGCGCCACCTGACCGCTTATCGACTCAATACCCTCATCTGCGGCATCCTCGCTGCTGACCTTATCGCTGACCCGAGCCACAGCACGCTGCACCATTTGCTGGAGATTAAGCTGTGCCAGCTTCAGGTTGCTGGCGCTGATCGTCGCCCTGCCCTGCCAGCTTCGCTTCGCCCCCTCGACTGTCAGCGTATCGCCGGACAGTTCCCCGTCAAGGCTCAGGTTACCCTGCAGACTTTCCGGTAGTGCAAATGCTTTCAGCAATGGCTGGATTTGAATAAACCGGAGTTGCGGTTTCAGGCTGACCCGTGTCTCTGGCTGACGAATATCGATGCTGCCGGGAATCGAGAAGCTGCCATTACCCAGCTTGCCGCTAAGAGTATTCAGCGTCATGAGTCCCTGCTGATTACTGGCATTCACCGAAAGATCAGTCAGCGAGAGGCCGCGCCATACCGCATTGTTCGCCTGAAGTTTGAGCGCCAGATCCATGTCGTTGAGAGGAGAGTCCGCATTGGTACGTTCGCGCGGCGCGGCAATCACCGGCGAACGGGCCACGGTGGCGTGCTGCGCGCCAGGCGCTTCAGAGACGGGCGCACTGGTGAGTAAATTATCGAGATTCAGGTTGCTGGCTTTCAGATCCAGCGCCAGCTGCTGTGGCGGCAACACATGACCACTGCCCTGCCCGGTCAGGGTACTGTCATTCGCGGTGAGCTGCAGACCACTAAAGGAGAACTGCTGCCGGTCACCATTCCATTCGCCCTGCAGGCTTAACGACCCTTTAATCCCCTGAGACGGAATGTCGGCGCCCGATAAGCTGTAATCGAGCTGCTGCAGCTGGCCGGTAAGACGGTGCGGATATTGCGCAGCATCCAGCTGGCCTTTGAGATTCAGCGTGGCGTTGCGCTGGTTGCGCATCAGCGTCGTGCTCAGAGACAGTGTCGCCAGCTTGTTCGCGTCCTGATCCATCGTAATGTTGAGGTCGCGGAAATTATATTCGTCGCCGCCTGGCTGTTGCCAGATCAGCAGACTGTCGGCTACCCGCAGTTTAGCGATATCAAATGACCAGCCGGTGGATGGCGAGGCAGGCTCCGCATCACGGGGACCCTGAGGGGCATTTCTGGCAGGCTGCGCGCTACTGTCGGGCGTTACCCGCACTATCGCATTTTTCAGCAGCACCTGGCTGACGCTGAGCTGATGGGATAATAGAGGCCAGAGATCAACATCGAGACGCATGTTCTCCGCTGAGACCAGCGGCTGAGTCGCCCCCGGCGCGGTGAGGCTCATCCGCCCAGCCAGGATGCTGAGCTGAGGCCAGACGTGCCAGCGCAAATCGTTACTGACCTCAAGGCGATAACCACTGCGTTGTTCAACCTGTTGCACCATATAGGCACGGAAGTCGTTGGGATTGACCAGCAGCACCAGCGCGCTCAATCCCGTTACGACCACCACCAACAGGATGGCCAGCGTGGTTATCACTCTTTTCATTACATCCTCAGATCAGTCTTTATCAATACGGCTGGCATCAGCACCCTGCTGACCCCGATATTTTGCATCTTCACGCCGGTTATAAGGTCGCGCAGCCGGGCCTGAAAGCGGTTCAAAACTCAGCGCGCCGATTAACATACCCGGACGCAGAGCCAGCGGCAATTTACCTGAATTGTAGAATTCCAGCACGATACGACCCTGCCAGCCTGGATCAATGCGGTGCGCTGTAACATGCACCATCAGCCCGAGGCGCGCCAGCGATGAACGGCCATCCAGCCAGCCGACCAGGTCGTCAGGCAGCGTCACGGACTCCAGCGTTACCGCCAGCGCCAGCTCACCAGGATGGAGGAAAAAGGCTTCACCATCAGGCAGCACAATCTCATCGCTCATGACCCGATCCAGTGCCGCGCTCACTTCCTGTTTCGGGCCACTCAGGTCGATAAAGGCCGCGGTATGGCCGCTGAAGGTGCGGAACTGATTACCCAGGCGCACATCGACGGTTGCCCCATTAATGCGCTCGACAGGCGGGCGTGGCTCAATGGCCAGTTTGCCATTGTCCAGCCAGGCTTCAATATCGCGATCGCATAATCTCATTGCGGAAACTCCATGGCATAAGTGTAGCGAACCAGTGACAGCGTGCCTGCCACCGGTCTGCACCCCGTCCGGATGGACGTGGGTTATTCAAAAAACTGGTTGATTTTCGCCTTCAGGATATCAATGGCGATACGGTTTTTTCCGCCGCGCGGCACAATGATATCGGCGTACTGTTTTGATGGCTCGATAAACTGCAGAAACATCGGACGCACGGTCTTCTGATACTGACTCATTACCGAATCCATTGAGCGGCCGCGCTCATTGACGTCACGTTTCATACGGCGCATCAGACAGATATCAAGCGGCGTATCCACGAAGATAGAAAAGTTAAGTTCCTGGCGCAGACGGGCATCGGTTAACAGCAGAATGCCTTCAAGAATAATGACCTTTTTCGCTTTCAGGTGCTGCGTTTGCTGAGTGCGGGTGTGCTCAACGTAGCTGTAGACCGGCAGCTCAATGTCCTGCCCGGCTTTTACCGCCTGCAGATGCTGCAACAGCAAATCATGATCCATCGCACTCGGATGGTCATAATTGGTTTTAACCCTCTCTTCCATGGTGAGGTGACTTTGATCTTTGTAATAAGCATCTTCCGGGATAACCCCGATATGCTCGTCACCTACCTGATCACGGATTTCACGATAGAGCGTGCTGGCAATTAAACTTTTACCGGATGCGGAAGCGCCGGCAATGCCTACAATCACGCACTGATGAGACTTGTCAGTCATACTTTTTTAAGACCTGATAACTGGAGCCTGCCACTGGTCACACATTACGCGGGCAGCGGACGGGCCGAAATGGAGAGGGTGTGTTCGCGCTAAGTATAGGGATTTCGGCCTTTTGATGCCAGAAAAATGGCACCGGCGTCTTTTCAGACTTTCTCCTTTGGACGCCACTCATTTCACCGATAAACTAGCAGCACACCATATTATAAAAAAATGGCCTGTGCGGCACGCTGTTGTCTGAACGCGTGTCGTTAACATGACGACCAAATGATGCATCAGGAGTGGTATGCACTGGAAGACTTTGACCTATTTTGGCGACAGCATGCTGTTGATTCCGACAGCGGTGATTATTGCGCTGATTTTGCCGTGGAAAAGTGATAACCGCCTTACGGTCTTTTACTGGATTGTGGCCTTTGGCCTGGCTGGCCTGACAGTCAGCATCTCAAAGATTCTGTTTCTCGGGTTTGGCATCGGCAGTGCCCGCTTTAATTTTACCGGCTTCAGCGGTCACAGCGCGATGTCCGCTACCCTGTGGCCAGTGATGCTGTGGCTGATTTCCGGACGCTGGTCAGCAAAATGGCGCATTGCCGCGATTGGCGTGGGTTACCTGATTCCTCTGATGGTTGGGTTCTCGCGTCTGATCATCCACGCTCACTCGAAAAGTGAGGTTGCCACCGGTTTGCTGCTGGGCTTCACGTTGAGTACCGCGTTTCTGATCTCTCAGCGCCGCACCGCGCTCAAAGGCTTTAGCTGGCCACAGATCGGTGCTGCACTGTTAGTGCCGTTTCTATTAATGGGTCATGGCCGTGTCGCCACGACGCAACAGTTTCTGGAACGCTTCTCAGCCAGCCTCGCGGGGCTGGAGAAGCCCTATACCCGCGCCGATCTTTTCCGCCAGTAATCAATACGCTGATCATCAATTTCTCTGTGCCCGTCAATTCACCGAATAACGGGCAATATTGATTTCACCCCTTTTTTCTTTGCCGAATGTGCTAGCATGCAGTCAGAGAATGACTGGTGCCTGATTCGCCGTAGCGGAGCGTTGCACCCTGACGGAAGTCCGCATGACGATAGAGATCCTGTCCCCGCAAAAGAGCACGCCAAACTGCTGGCTTTCGGCGCTGTTCCTTGGCTGTATAGTGTTTGTCCTGACACTGTTCTGTCTTGAACTGATCGTGGTCAGCGGGAAAATCTCCCCGCTCTGGTTCCCGACGACATTAATGACTGTGGTGGTTTTCCGCTGTCCGTCACGACAGCTACCCCTGCTGCTGACTGCCTGTGTGCTGGGCACCGCCGCGGCCAACGCCATCATCATCGGGCCCGCCTTTTCAAACATTAAATTCGCCCTGTTAAACCTTATTCAGGCCGGTGTCGGTGGCATGCTGCTGCGCGCGCTGCTGGATCGGCGCGCGCCACTGAACTCTCTGCATGACTGGGCCCGGATGGTGTTATCGGTGGGTATCGTGACACCGGTTCTGGGCGGACTGCTGGCGCTATGGACGCTGCAGGTCAGCGGCCATGCTTCGTTTCCCTTCTTCTATACATGGGTGATCTCAGAAATCATCGGCATGCTGGTGTTAGGCCCGATGCTGCTGCTGCTGCCCTGGCCGCTGCGACGGGCCCAGTTCAGCGAGCTGGGCAGGCAGTTGCCAGAAACGTTGATGACGCTGCTCCTGACCCTGGGTGCCAGTTATCTGTCGCTGCGTTTTCTGCCCTGGCCCTTTACCTTTATTGTCGTAATCCTGTTCTGGTGCGCGGTGCGCCTGCCCAAGCTGCAGGCGTTTGTGCTGTTCTTCATCAACGCCAGTTTTATCTCGATGCTGCTGGCTTTGGATGCGGTCAGCGTAGTAAACAACAACAGCGCGCTGGGCCCGGTCTCCAGCTGGTTACCTTTCCTTCTGGTGTTGATCCCCAGCCACATTATGTCGCTGGTGATGGATGCGTTCCGGCGTGAAAAACTCCACATCACCGACAGCGAAACCCGCTTCCGTCACGCCATGGAATACTCTGCAATCGGTATGGCGCTGGTGGCGCCTCAGGGTAAATGGCTGCAGGTTAACCGCTCGCTGTGCGATATCCTTGGCTATCCGGCCGAAGAGCTCAAACGCCTGACATTCCAGCAAATTACGCATCCCGATGATCTGAGCCTTGATCTGCAACATGCCAGCCGATTGCTGGAAGGTGAGATTGATACGTACACGTTTGAGAAGCGCTATTTTCGTAAAGATGGTGAGATTGTCTGGGCACGCCTCACGGTATCGCTGGTGCGCGATGGCAGCCAGGAACCGCTCTATTTTATCGCGCAAATTATTGATATCTCTGAGCTGAAGCAGAGTGAGCAGGTGAATCGCCGGCTGATGGAGCGCATCACGCTGGCCAACGAAGCCGGTGGCATTGGCGTGTGGGAGTGGAACCTGCTGACCGGTGAAATGTTATGGGACAAGCGCATGTATGCCCTGTTTGGTCTCGCCTCTCATGAGTCGCCCAGCTATGACCTCTGGATCCATCTGCTGCATACCGCAGATCGGGAGTATGCTGCGCTGACGGTGCAACAGGCGATTGAGCTGCGCAGTGCTTTTCACATGGAGTATCGCGTGGTTAATGCCGAGGGCCAGCGCTGGGTGCGCACCCAGGCAAACCGTTTACTGAGTAAAGAGGGCCGCATTGAGCGCATGCTGGGGATCTGCCAGGACATCACCCCGCTTCGTAATCTGAACGAAGCGCTGTTTCAGGAGAAAGAGCGCATGGCGATAACCCTGGACTCAATCGGTGAAGCGGTTATCAGCACGGACAAAGAGATGCGTGTCGCCTTTATGAATCCGGTGGCGGAGAAGATGAGTGGCTTGTCACAGGAGCAGGCTGCCGGGCAGCCGCTCAGTGAGCTGCTGCACATAACTCAGGGACGTAACGGCCCGAAAGTGGAGAATCTGCTGTTGTGCCAGTTGCCACCGGAAAAAATCACCCCCAGTCTGGCTGAAGATCTGGTGCTCCACACCCCGGATGGCGGCCACATCGATATTCATTACAGCATCACGCCACTGCGTTCAGAAGCGGGCGTGGAACAGGGTGCCGTCATGGTTATTCAGGATGTGAGTGAATCACGTAAACTGATGAAGCGCCTGAGTTACAGCGCCCTCCACGACACCCTGACCCGCCTGCCTAACCGCGCCAGCTTTGAGCTTCAGCTTAAACGTCTGCTGTTTGATGCCGCTGAACATCAGCATCAGCATGTGCTGGTGTTTATCGACCTGGATAAGTTTAAAGCGGTCAATGACACCGCAGGGCATGCTGCAGGCGATGCATTGCTGCGCGAGCTCTCCGATCTGATGCAGCACCATCTGCGCAGCAGCGACTTCCTGGCCCGACTGGGCGGCGATGAGTTTGCGCTTCTGATGCCTGATTGCGATGTGGGTCAGGCACATGACGTGGTGCAGCGCATCGTCGCTGCAGTCAACGATTACCGCTTCCAGTGGCTGGGTCGCCTCTATCATGTGGGCGCCAGTGCGGGAGTGACACAAATTTCAGCAGAAAACTGTCAGAGCAGCGACGTCCTTTCTCAGGCGGATATCGCCTGTTACAACGCCAAACGCAGTGGGCGTGGACGACTGATGATTTATGAGCAGCATAGCTTACCGCTGCCGGGTAACCATCAGGGAATGGATGCCGCGATGATTGATGCGCTGCAGATTGAACTGCCCGCCTGGTCTGTTGCGCCACCTAAAACCCCGCAGGCCGCCTTTATCTGGCTGCTTGATGTACAGCTGTTAACCGCAGATGGATTACTGCTGGATGAGACGTTGCTGCGCAATAACCTGCACGATGAGACGCTGCGACGTCGTCTCGATAACAATATTCTTGCGGTTTTTTTCCGCCACGACGTGGAAAAGCTCAATCAGAAAGGCATTCCGGTGATTTTGCCGCTTGATGCCGGGATACTCAGTGATGCCGCCTTTGTGGAGCAACTCTGTCAGCGCTTTGTCGCGGCCGGTCTCTCTGAAAGCCACTGTGGTTTCGCTTTCCCTGCGGCCAGCGTGTTGAGCAAAGGCGATCAGCTCTATTCCGCACTGCTGCAACTGCGGCAGTGTGGCTGCCGTATCGTATTGCAACATTTTGGCCGAAATCTGGACGCGTTTACTCTGCTGAGTAACGAGGTGGTCGATTACCTGGTACTGGCACCTGAACTGGTTGCTAACGTTCACAATAATCTGATGGATGAGATGCTGCTGACCATTATTCAGGGCCAGGCAACGCAGCGTAACATCGCGGTGCTGGCCGGTCCGGTTTCGGTCCCTGCTGTGCTCAGCACGCTGGCTACCCTTGATGTGGATGGCGTCTGGGGCAGTGCCGTGGCCGAGCGGCAGTCATTACGCGCACTGGCCGAAGATCGAATCTTCGCTATCCGTTAATTCCAGCGCGACCTGCTTGCTACCCTGATGAAGCTGCGCTAAAGTCGCCCCCTTTTTTCCGGCATGGGGGCGAAAATGTTCATAGGATTCGATTACGGTACGGCTAACTGCTCAATTGCAGTCAGCGAAAATGGCACGCCACGTCTGTTAACGCTGGAAAATGATCAGCGCCTGCTGCCGTCGATGATCTGTGCGCCTACCCGCGAGTCGATCAGCGAATGGCTCTATCGCCATCATCAGGTGGCAACACCTGATAGCGAAACCACCGCGTTGTTGCAGCGCGCCCTGCGTTATAACCGCGAAGAAGATATTGAGGTTCAGCCCAACAGTGTGCAGTTTGGCCTTACCGCGCTGCAGCACTATATGGTCGATCCCGAAGATGTCTGGTTCGTTAAATCCCCCAAATCCTTTCTCGGTGCCACTGGCCTGAAGCCGCAGCAGATTGCTCTGTTTGAAGATCTGGTCTGCGCCATGATGCTGCACATCCGCCAAAAGGGCGAAAGCCAGCTTGATCACGCTATCGATCAGGCTGTGATCGGGCGTCCGGTCAACTTCCAGGGATTGGGCAGTGAAGAGTCTAACCAGCAGGCTGAAGGCATTCTGCTTCGCGCAGCACACCGTGCCGGTTTCCGCGACGTGGAGTTTCAGTTTGAACCGGTGGCAGCCGGACTCGATTTCGAAGCCACACTCAAACAGGAAACAACCGTGCTGGTTGTGGATATCGGCGGCGGAACCACCGACTGCTCGATGTTGCTGATGGGGCCAAAGTGGCGTGATAAGGCCGACCGCCGCGAAAGCCTGTTGGGCCATAGCGGTTGCCGCGTTGGCGGTAACGACCTGGATATCATGCTGACGTTTAAGACCCTGATGCCGCTACTTGGCCTGGGTGGTAATACCCAGAAAGGCACCGCCTTGCCAGCCCTGCCGTGGTGGAACGCCATCGCGATAAATGATGTGCCGGCACAGAGCGACTTCTACAGCCCGGCCTGCGGAAAGTGGCTGCGGGATTTAGTGCGGGATGCTGAACAGGGTGATGTGGTGGCTCGACTGCTGAAAGTCTGGCAGCAAAAACTCAGTTATCGCCTGGTGCGTGCGGCGGAAGAGAGCAAGATTGCGCTGTCAGCTAATCCGGCACATACCGCCTCGCTCGACTTTATTGCCGCGGCATTAGAGACAGAAATTGGTGTGGAGCAGCTGCAGGACGCCATCAGTCAGCCGCTGGAGAAAATTCTGGAGCAGGTGCAGCTGGCCTTAGCCACCAGCCAGATTAAACCGGATGTCATCTACCTGACCGGCGGCAGTGCGCGTTCACCGTTACTGCGCGCGGCACTGCAGCAGACGCTGCCGGATACGCCGATTGCGGGCGGCGATGATTTCGCCTCCGTCACCGCAGGGCTGGCCCGCTGGGCAGAAGTGATGTTCCGTTGATCTTTGGCAGCCCTGCTATGTAAAAAAATGGCACCTTTAAGTGCCCTTTCAGACTGCTGACAAATTCAAATCAGGGTGCAACTGGCAGCGACGGAATAACTCAACAAGCAGGGAACACGGTCAGAGGAGGAAAGCGTCCCGCGCCATGGACGGCGGGGGCCGAGCGTGCCAGGGATTGGTGTAAGCGACTTTCCGATCTGACCGTGTTTACTGCACTGGCTCGATCTCACAGCTAACCGAGCCAAACTTCGTCATCAATCTCAAACGGCAACTGCTTATCGTTTTTGTTTGCAGACAACGATGAGCACGCTCCCACCGCTTTACGTTTGGGAGCAGTCTGCCTGATACATCTGAGCCCTTTTGGGCTGTAAATCAGAAGGCAATATTGGCGCTGATACCGCCGATAAACGCATCTTTCACTTCGCTTACCGCGCCTGGCGCCACCACATACTGCAGGTTTGGTCGCAGTGACATCCAGTTCGTCACTTTGGCGTTGTAATAAACCTCATAGTTGTACTCTGAACCTTCCTGAAGCGGCAGATAGGTCGGGCTGTCAAAGCGGCTCTCGCCATTCGCCTGATTCTGCTGACGCAGAGCGCGGGTGTAGTCGCTGTTCACATGAATACGCGACGCGCCCACGCCGATCTCATCCTGAGGACGGGCATCAAACGGTCCTGTCCAGGTAAACGCGATAGACTGGTAGTTATCCGTCTTCGAGGTCTTGTGATCGTTCATCACCGCCTGAACCCGCACGCCCAGACCACGATTCACATCGCCATCCTGCGCGGTCAGCTGTTGCTGTAACAGCAGATAGCCGCCATAGGCATGCGCCTGATCCTGATAGCCGCCATTGCGCCAGCTGCCATAAACATCGCCATCCACCGACGAATAGTAATAACCGATGCGGTAGTTACCCGGTAATTTCTCCGGCCCGAACGTCGGTTTCCAGCCCAGTTCCACCGGCACCAGATTGCCCTCGGAATTGCTGGTATCCAGACGGAAGCCATCTCCACGATCATAGTTAGCTCGGTTCTGATTGTAGAAACCAACCTGGAAGAAGACCTCCGGGGTGATATTGAACTTAATCCGACCGCCCCACTGCGATACCGGCCAGTTGAACCAGCGGTCGCCGCGCCAGTTACCTGCCTGTCCGCTGCCCAGTGCCAGGTTCTGGAACAGGTTGCCATCGAAATTATCGAAGTCTTCACCCACCGTCACGCGTCCGGCTTTCAGATCGACCACATCGTTAAACAATCCTTTGCGTAACCAGAACTGTGTCAGACGCCAGGTCTGGCCGCGACCATACACCTCCTGCACGGAGGAGAGCATCCCGGTGCGTTGATCCGCGACCTGCTCAGAAACATTCTGTCCGTTACGATTCGTCACGGTCATCTGAAATTCGGCATCCTGCCAGTCCAGCAGCTTTTGCAGGTCGAAATTGGTACCGAACGTCCACTGGTCGCTGTAGCGCATGGTGGTGTTGGTATTTGCGCCACCCCCTAAATTTGCGGCGCTCTCCATGGTGTAGTTGACGTCAAACTTGATGCCGTCATCCTGCAATTGCGTTCGGTAGCCGCCCCAGTCACCAAACATCCATTCGGAGTCCGGACTCAGCGCGTCAGCAGCCATGGCTTGTGAAGAAAAAATGGCCAGGATCAGGGTGCCCGTTGCCATACTGGCAGCGGAAAAGGTGGGTGCTTTTCTGTTTTTCATCTTGTTTATTCTTATGTGAGTTACGGGAAGTGACGCGCAGAGGATAGTGCTGGGTAAACGCTGTTTTTTATAAATACGTGCGCATAATTTCCCGTAACATCCGTTTATTAATGCAAGTGTGATCGGGATCTCTGATTGATTATTCTTTGGGCGGGCTTACTTCCTGCACAGCCATACCGTAAAAAGGGGCGCTGGCGCCCCTGAAGTTAACGGCTCGCCTGGTTCAGTTGCGCGATCTGCGCGGGGGTCAGCGTCAGTTGCATCGCACCAGCCAGATCGTCGAGTTGTTTAATCGACGTCGCACTGACAATCGGGGCGGTGATGCCAGGACGGGCAATCAGCCATGCCAGTGCCACCTGAGCTGGCGTCGCCTGATGGGCTTCACTGATGGCATCCAGCGCATCCAGGATCCGCAGACCGCGCGGGTTAAGGTATTTCTCCACCACGCCCTGCCCGCGTGCGCTTTTACCGGCATCTGCTGCATCACGATATTTGCCACTGAGAAAACCGCTGGCAAGCGAGTAGTAGTTGATCACGCCTAAACCCTGCGCCATGACAACGGGCTCCAGTTCCGACTCATAAGGCTGGCGGTCAAACAGGTTATATTGCGGTTGCAGCGTTTCATAACGCGCCAGCCCTTGCGATTCACTCACCTTCAACGCCTCCTGCAGACGCGCTGCGCTGTAATTGGAGGCACCAATGGCGCGCACTTGACCTTCACGGATCAGGCTGTCAAAGGTGCTCAGCGTTTCCGTCAGCGGCGTATCCTGATCGTCGCGGTGTGCCTGATAGAGATCGATATAGTCAGTCTGTAAGCGGCGAAGTGAATCTTCGACTGCCTGACGGATATATTGCGGCTTCAGCCCGGTCTTCTCAGGCGACATTTCCATGCCAACTTTGGTTGCCAGCACGATCTGGTCACGTTTTCCGCTTTTTTTCAGCCACTCTCCAATAATGGTTTCGGATTCACCGCCTTTATTGCCTGGCGCCCAGCGGGAGTAGACATCGGCGGTATCGATGAACCACAGCCCTCGTTCAACCAGCCCATCCAGCAGAGAAAACGAGGTGGGTTGATCCACCGTCCAGCCAAACACATTGCCGCCAAACGTCAGTAACGGCACCGTAATCCCACTGTCACCCAACTGCCGGGTTTGATTCTGACTCATTATCTGCTCCTTAATTTGCCTGACAAACTGCCTGTTTCTCAGCATAGCAAAGTGTTTTCACGCCTTTATGACGATTGTGCTGCGATTAATGTAATAACAGGCATAATTACCCGGCCCTGACAGATATCCTTATTTCCTTCAAATTTTGCCTGTCAGAGGCGACTACACTCTGTCGTTTGCAGGCTACCCATTTGATGCCTGCGCCTGGGACTACGTCACTGCTGGAGAGCATCAACAATCATGAGCACCCGACACCCTGTTATGAAGAAAACACTGATCGCACTGGCCCTGATTGCTGTGGCCGCTGGCGGCTACTATGCCTGGCAGCGCACTTCCCAGCCACAGAGCAACAGCCAGACGGACTCGCCCGGGCCTCGAGGTGGCAAGGGCAGCGGTGACGGCGCTCGTCGGCCACTCGCCCCTGTTCAGGCAGCGACGGCTACCAGCCAGAGCGTGCCGCAATACCTTAGCGGATTGGGTACCGTCACGGCGGCTAACACGGCCACGGTGCGCAGCCGGGTCAATGGCGATCTGCTGGCGATCCACTTTACCGAAGGCCAGCAGGTCAACGCGGGCGATCTGCTGGCAGAAGTCGACCCACGTCCTTACCAGGTGGCGTTAACCCAGGCTCAGGGCCAGCTGGCGAAAGATCAGGCGACGCTGGCCAATGCCCGTCGCGACCTGGCGCGCTTCGAGAAGCTGGCAAAAACGTCGCTGGTATCGCAGCAGGAGCTGGATACCCAGCGCTCACTGGTGAATGAAACGCTGGGCACCCTGAAAGCGGATGAGGGTGGCGTCGCCAGTGCGCAGCTCAATCTGACCTACAGCAAAATCACTGCACCGATTGCCGGCCGTGTCGGCCTGAAACAGGTGGATGTCGGCAACTACGTCACCAGTGGCGACACCACCGGTATCGTCGTGATCACCCAGACGCACCCGATTGATGTGGTCTTTACCCTGGCGGAGAACAGCATCAGTTCCATTCTCAAGGCACAGAAAAGCGGCCAGCCGCTGCTGGTGGAGGCCTGGGATCGCAGTAATGAGAATTTAATCGCCAGCGGCAAACTGCTGAGCCTTGATAACCAGATTGATGTGACGACCGGCACCATAAAAATCAAAGCGCGGTTTGATAATCAGGACGACGCCCTCTTCCCTAATCAGTTCGTCAATGTTCGGCTCAAGGTCAACACCTTGCAGAATGCCGTTGTGATTCCGCCTGCCGCATTACAGATGGGCAACGAAGGCCACTTTGTCTGGGTGGTCAACAGTGACAACAAGGTGAGCAAGAAAAGCGTGATTGCCGGCCTGCAGGATAGCCAGAAAGTGGTGGTCAGCGCCGGTCTGGAAGCCGGTGAACGGGTCGTGACCGATGGTCTGGATCGTCTGACCGAAGGCGCGAAAGTCGAGGTGGTCGCGCCGCAGAGCAACGCACCGCGCGCCACCCGCGCCGCCCTGCCGTCAAAAGGAGAGCGTGAGTAATGCAGGTCATGCCTCCCGATCACAGTGGCGGGCCGTCACGCCAGTTTATTCTGCGTCCGGTCGCCACCACGCTGTTGATGATTGCGATTTTGCTGGCCGGAGTGCTGGGCTACCGGTTCCTGCCGGTCTCGGCACTGCCGGAAGTCGATTATCCGACCATCCAGGTGGTTACGCTTTATCCTGGTGCCAGCCCGGATGTGGTCACCTCCTCCATTACCGCCCCACTAGAGCGTCAGTTTGGTCAGATGTCGGGGCTGAAACAGATGGCATCGCAAAGCTCCGGCGGTGCCTCGGTGGTAACACTGCAGTTTCAGCTGACGCTGCCGCTGGATGTGGCCGAGCAGGAGGTGCAGGCGGCCATTAACTCCGCCACTAATCTGTTGCCCAACGACCTGCCCAATCCACCGGTCTACAGCAAAGTAAACCCTGCCGATCCGCCCATCATGACGCTGGCCGTCACGACGCGCAGCATGCCGCTGACGCAGGTGCAGGACATGGTGGAAACGCGGGTCGCGCAGAAAATTTCGCAGGTCAGCGGTGTCGGCCTGGTCACACTGTCAGGCGGTCAGCGCCCGGCAGTGCGGGTAAAAATGAATGCGCAGGCGCTGGCGGCGCTGGGTCTGACCAGTGAAACGGTGCGAACCGCCATCAGCAATGCCAACGTTAACTCCGCCAAAGGCAGCCTGGATGGTCCGACGCGTTCTATTACCCTGTCAGCCAATGACCAGATGAAATCCGCGGAAGATTATCGCCAGCTGATTATCAGCTACAAAAATGGCGCGCCGGTGCGTCTTGGTGACGTGGCGACCATTGAACAGGGAGCAGAAAACAGCTGGCTTGGCGCCTGGGCCAATCGCGATGCGGCGATTGTGCTTAATGTCCAGCGTCAGCCTGGCGCTAATATTATCGCCACTGCAGATAATATCCGTGCCATGTTGCCCGCCCTGACCGAAACGCTGCCCAAATCGGTAGAGGTGAAACTGCTCACCGACCGCACCACCAATATTCGCGCGTCGGTAAACGACACGCAGTTTGAGCTGATACTGGCGATGGCGCTGGTGGTGATGATTATCTATCTGTTCCTGCGTAACGTGCCCGCCACGCTGATTCCGGCGGTGGCGGTGCCGCTGTCGCTGATCGGCACCTTTGCGGCGATGTACTTCCTCGGTTTTTCCATTAATAACCTGACGCTGATGGCGCTGACCATTGCCACGGGTTTTGTGGTCGATGATGCCATTGTGGTGATTGAGAACATCTCGCGCTATATCGAAAAAGGGGAAAAGCCGCTTACCGCCGCGCTGAAAGGTGCCGGTGAGATCGGCTTTACCATTATCTCCCTGACCTTCTCGCTGATTGCGGTACTGATTCCACTGCTGTTTATGGGCGACGTAATTGGCCGTCTGTTCCGCGAATTTGCCGTAACACTGGCCGTAGCGATTCTGATTTCCGCAGTAGTGTCACTCACCCTGACGCCGATGATGTGCGCCCGGATGCTGAGCGCAGAGTCGCTGCGTAAACAGAACCGCTTTTCACGGGCCAGCGAGGCGATGTTTGATCGTATCGTGGCCGCCTATGGCCGTGGCCTGAAACGGGTGCTGAATCACCCCTGGCTGACATTGTCGGTCGCGCTTGGCACCCTTGTGCTGACGCTGCTGCTGTGGATGGTGATCCCGAAAGGCTTTTTCCCGCAGCAGGACAACAGCATTATTCAGGGTACGCTGCAGGCACCGCAGTCGGTCTCCTACGCCAGCATGGCAGAGCGCACCCGCGACGTTGCCTCCATCATCATGAAAGATCCGGCGGTTGAGAGCATGACCTCGTTCGTCGGCGTCGATGGCACCAATGCCTCACTGAACAGCGCGCGACTGCAGATTAACCTTAAACCTCTGGATCAACGCGACGACCGCATTCCGGCTATTCAGCAACGCCTGCAACAACAGGTCAGTCAGCTGCCGGGCGTGCAGCTCTGGCTGCAGGCGGTGCAGGATCTCACCATCGATACCCAGGCGAGCCGCACGCCGTACCAGTTCACGCTGCAGTCCGGCTCCCTGTCGTCGCTCAGCACCTGGGTGCCGGCCCTGCTGACCCGGCTCAGTACCCTGCCACAGCTGCGTGACGTCAGCAGTGACTGGCAGGATCAGGGGCTGGAAGCTTATGTCAACGTTGACCGCGACAGCGCCAGCCGCCTCGGTATCAGCATGGCCGATGTCGATAACGCGCTGTACAACGCGTTTGGGCAGCGACTCATCTCCACCATCTATACCCAGGCAAATCAGTATCGTGTGGTGCTGGAGCAGGATAATAACGCCACACCGGGGCTGGAGAGCCTGGAGGCAATTCGCCTTAACAGCAGTGATGGCGGCAGCGTTCCGCTGAGCGCCATCGCCCGTATTGAACAGCGTCACACGCCGCTCAGCATTAACCATCTGGACCAGTTCCCGTCGGCGACCTTCTCCTTCAACGTGGCTGATGGCTATTCGCTGGAAGATGCGGTGAAGGCGGTGTCGCAGGCGGAAGCGCAGCTGGGCATGCCCGCGGAGCTGATGACCCAGTTCCTGGGCAGTACGCTGGCGTTTGAGGCGGCGCTCAGCAGCACCGTCTGGCTGATTGTGGCAGCCATCGTGGCGATGTACATCGTGCTGGGCGTGCTCTATGAAAGCTTTATTCACCCGATTACGATTCTCTCAACACTGCCCACTGCCGGTGTCGGCGCGCTGCTGGCGCTGATGCTCAGCGGCAATGAGCTGGATATCGTGGCAATTATCGGCATCATCCTGTTGATCGGCATCGTGAAAAAGAACGCCATCATGATGATCGACTTTGCGCTGGCAGCCGAACGTGAACAGGGCATGAAGCCGGTAGATGCCATCTATCAGGCCTGTCTGTTGCGCTTCCGTCCGATTCTGATGACCACACTGGCAGCCCTTCTCGGTGCGCTGCCGCTGATGCTCAGCACCGGCGTCGGTGCCGAATTGCGTCATCCGCTGGGAATCGCCATGGTCGGTGGCCTGATTCTGAGTCAGGTACTGACGCTGTTCACCACACCGGTGATCTATCTGCTGTTTGACCGCCTGGCGCATGCTACCCGCCGACGCTTTGGCCGTACGGAGGCCGCAGAGTGAAGTTTTTTGCCCTCTTCATCCATCGGCCCGTCGCCACGACCCTGCTGACACTGGCCATCGCCCTGGCCGGGATGCTGGGCTTCCGTCTGCTACCGGTGGCACCGCTGCCGCAGGTCGATTTTCCGGTCATCGTCATCTCGGCCTCGCTGCCGGGCGCCTCACCGGAAATCATGGCATCGTCGGTGGCGACACCGCTGGAACGCTCGCTGGGACGCATCGCGGGGGTCAGTGAAATGACCTCCACCAGTTCGCTGGGTAGCACCCGCATCATTCTGGTGTTTGATTTTGATCGCGACATTAACGGCGCGGCGCGCGACGTGCAGGCCGCCATTAACGCCGCGCAAAGCCTGCTGCCCACCGGCATGCCGTCGCGTCCAACCTACCGGAAAGTTAACCCTTCTGATGCGCCGATCATGATCATGACGCTGACCTCAGATACCTACAATCCGGGTCAGCTTTATGACTACGCCTCTACCCAGCTGGCGCAGAAGCTGTCACAGATTGAAGGCGTGGGCGATGTCACCGTGGGCGGCAGTTCGCTGCCTGCGGTGCGCGTGGCGCTGAATCCCCAGGCACTGTTTAACCAGGGCGTATCGCTGGATGCGGTGCGCACCGCTATCTCCAATGCCAATCAGCGACGACCGCAGGGCGCACTGGATGACGGTCAGCAGCGCTGGCAACTGCGAACCAATGACGCGCTGCAGACTGCCCGGGAGTATCAGCCGCTGGTGGTGCATTACAACAACGGCGCGGCGGTCAGGCTGTCGGATGTGGCGACGGTAGAGGATTCGGTTCAGGACGTGCGCAACGCCGGAATGTCACGGGGTAAACCTGCGGTTCTGCTGCTGATCCGCAAAACGCCTGAAGCGAACGTCATTGATACGGTCGATCGGATTCGCGCTGAAATGCCGCTGCTGCATGAAGTGATCCCTGCTGCCATCGATCTTGAGATTGCTCAGGATCGCTCGCCCACTATTCGCGCCTCGCTGCATGAAGTGGAGCAGTCGCTGATTATCGCCGTGGCGCTGGTGATTCTGGTGGTGTTTGTTTTCCTGCGCTCGGGCCGCGCCACGCTGATCCCGGCCGTTGCCGTGCCGGTTTCGCTAATCGGCACGTTTGCCGCGATGTACCTGTGCGGCTTCAGCCTGAATAATCTGTCACTGATGGCGCTGACCATTGCTACCGGTTTTGTGGTGGACGATGCGATTGTGGTGCTGGAGAACATTGCCCGTCACGTGGAAGCCGGCATGAAGCCGCTGGCTGCCGCGCTAAAAGGGGTGCGGGAAGTCGGCTTTACCGTGCTGTCGATGAGCCTGTCGCTGATTGCGGTGTTCCTGCCGCTCCTGATGATTGGCGGGCTGATTGGCCGCTTCTTCTCTGAGTTTTCCATTACGTTGTCGGTGTCGATTCTTATCTCGCTGTTTATCTCGGTCACGCTGACGCCGGTGATGTGCGCTTATCTGCTGAAGCCGCACGCGCCGCGCAGCCAGCCACGTCAGCGCGGGGTGGGCCGGCTACTGATGGCGATTCAGCAAGGCTACGGTCGGTCGCTTAACGTGGTGCTGAACCATGCACGCTGGGTGCTGCTGCTGTTTTTCGCCACCATCGCCCTGACAGGCTGGCTATTCGTTCATATCCCGAAAACCTTTATGCCGGAACAGGATACCGGGCGACTCTCCGGCTTTATCTCTGCCGACCAGAGCATTTCCTTTCAGGCGATGCGCAGCAAGCTGCAGGATTTTATGGAGATTGTCGGGGCCGATCCGGCGGTGGACAGCGTGGTGGGCTTTACCGGTGGGATGCGGACCAACAGCGGCTCGATGTTTATCTCGCTGAAGCCACTGTCGGAGCGTAAAGAGAGTGCCCTTGAAATAATCGCCCGGCTGCGCACTAAGCTGGCGAAAGAGCCGGGGGCCAATCTCTATCTGAATGCGGTGCAGGATCTGCGCGCAGGGGGGCGGGAATCGAATGCTGCTTATCAATATTCATTGCTGTCGGACGATCTCGGCGCACTGCGGACGTGGGAGCCGAAAATCCGCGAGGCGTTCTCCGCGCTGCCGCAGCTGGCGGACGTGAACTCCGATCAGCAGGATAAAGGCAGCGAAATGGCGCTGACCTACGATCGTGAAAGCATGGCCCGGCTTGGCATTGATGTCTCTCAGGCCAATGCCCTGCTGAATAACGCTTTTGGTCAGCGTCAGATTTCCACTATCTATCAGCCGCTTAATCAGTACAAAGTGGTGATGGAGGTCGATCCGCGCTACACCCAGGATATCAGCGCCCTTTCACAGATGTTTGTGATAAATAGCGACGGTAAAGCCATCCCGCTGTCGTGGTTCGCCCACTGGCAGCCGGCGAATGCGCCGCTGTCGGTGAACCA
This sequence comes from Pantoea sp. MT58, assembly GCF_014495885.1. Lineage (NCBI taxonomy): Bacteria > Pseudomonadati > Pseudomonadota > Gammaproteobacteria > Enterobacterales > Erwiniaceae > Pantoea > Pantoea sp. MT58. The sequence goes on along the minus strand of NZ_CP061083.1, from coordinate 1,435,404 downwards.
TGAAGGGCTGTCAGCCGCCTCGACGATCTCTTTTAACCTGCCAGAGGGTGTGTCGCTGTCACAGGCATCGGAAGCAATTGAACGGACCATGACCGCGATTGGTGTGCCCTCCAGCGTGCGCGGCAGTTTTGCCGGTACGGCGCAGGTGTTTCAGCAGTCGCAAAGCAGCCAGCTCTGGCTGATGCTGGCAGCCATTGCGGCGGTCTATATCGTGCTGGGCATCCTCTACGAAAGCTATGTGCATCCGCTGACGATTCTCTCTACCTTGCCCTCGGCGGGTGTCGGGGCGTTGCTGGCGCTGGAACTGTTCGATACGCCCTTTAGCCTGATTGCGCTGATCGGTATTCTGCTGCTGATTGGCATCGTGAAAAAGAACGCCATCATGATGGTCGATTTTGCGCTGGAGGCCGAGCGTAACGGCCAGCTGAGTGCGCGAGAGGCGATTTTCCAGGCATGCCTGCTGCGCTTCCGGCCAATTATGATGACCACGCTGGCGGCATTGTTTGGCGCGCTGCCACTGGTGCTGAGCAGCGGCGACGGTGCCGAACTACGTCAACCGCTGGGAATTACCATTGCAGGCGGGCTGGTGATGAGCCAGCTGCTGACACTCTACACCACGCCGGTGGTCTATCTGATGATGGATAAATTGCGGCGCAAAAAGCGTCCGCTGACCGCCGCCGCGCAATAGCCGTAATGAGTGTGTCGGCAGGCACGGCGCGTGATGCTTTTATCGGGGGGATCGATGACTACGCAAAGCACTAACGTCCGCTGGCAACTGTGGATCGTTGCCATCGGCTTCTTTATGCAGACGCTGGATACCACCATCGTCAATACCGCGATCCCATCGATGGCGCACGATCTGGGAGTCAGTCCGCTGCACATGCACTCGGTGATCGTCTATTACGTGCTGACAGTGGCGGTAATGCTGCCGGTCAGTGGCTGGCTGGCGGATCGTTTTGGCGTGCGCAACGTTTTCTTCTGCGCGATTCTGCTGTTCAGTATCGGCTCGCTGCTGTGCGCCATGTCCGGCACGCTGGATCAGCTGGTGCTGTCGCGCGTGGTTCAGGGGATTGGCGGCGCCATGATGGTCCCCGTGGGTCGCCTGACGGTGATGAAAATCGTGCCGCGTGAGCAATATATGTCCGCCATGACCTTTGTCACCCTGCCCGGCCAGATTGGCCCGCTGCTGGGTCCGGCACTGGGCGGTGTGTTAGTAGAGTACGCCAGCTGGCACTGGATCTTTCTCATCAATATTCCGGTCGGCATCGCCGGCGCTATCGCCACTCTGATGCTGATGCCCAACTACAGCATGCAGACGCGGCGCTTTGATTTCGCCGGGTTTATCCTGCTGGCCGCTGGCATGGCAACCCTGACACTGGCGCTGGATGGCCAGCGCAGCAGTGGTGGCTCACCGCTGTTACTGGGTGCCATGATTCTCGTTGGCCTGTTCTCTCTGCTCTTCTACCTGATACATGCACGCGGCAATGATAATGCGCTGTTCAGCCTGAAACTGTTTGATAACCGCGTTTATGCCATTGGTCTGCTGGGCAGTTTTACCGGCCGCATCGGCAGCGGCATGCTGCCCTTTATGACCCCTATTTTTCTGCAGATTGGCATGGGCTACAGCCCGTTTCACGCCGGTCTGATGATGATTTCAATGGTGCTGGGGAATATGGGGATGAAGCGCTTAGTGGTGCGCATCGTCAATCTTTACGGCTACCGCAACGTGCTGGTGATGTCGACGGTGGCGCTGGCGCTGGTGGTCCTGCTGTTCCCCCTGGTGGCGCTCATGGGTTGGGTCTGGCTACTGCCGCTGGTGCTGTTTCTGCAGGGCATGGTCAATGCCATTCGCTTCTCTTCAATGAATACCCTGACGCTGAAGGAGCTGCCTGATGAGCTGGCATCCAGCGGCAACAGCCTGTTGTCGATGATTATGCAGCTGTCGATGAGTGTTGGCGTCACCGTCGCCGGGCTGTTGCTGGGCGCATTTGCTCATGAAAACATGGCGAACAGCACCGCGAATCACTCAATGTTTATTTATACCTACCTTTGCATGTCGCTGATTATTCTTCTGCCCGCGCTGGTGTTCTGGCGCGTTCCGCCACAGACGAATGCCAACGTTGATTTGCGACGCCGGAGAGAAAAATGAGAGTTAACCTGCGACTGGGCATCGGTGCCAAACTGTTTATGGCGATTTTCGCTACCTGCATGCTGGTCCTGATCACCATGCACTGGGGCGTTCGGATGAGTTTCGAGCACGGCTTTGTCGACTACATTAAACGCGGCAACGAGCAGCGGTTAAACCTGCTCAGCGATGCCCTCGCCGATCAGTATGAGCAGCACGGCAACTGGGATTTCTTGCGCCATAACGATCGGCTGGTCTTTACCATGCTGCGCTCGCTGGAGCAGAATCCCGACAGCAACAGCCAGCTACCGCCGCACGGCTGGCGGACCCAGTTCTGGATTCTTGACCAGCAGTATAAAGTGCTGGCCGGACCAAAATCGCCGGTGCCACCCGAAGGCACACGACGCAACATCACCACCAGCAACAATAAAGTGGTCGGCTGGGTGATCGGCTCGCCGCCGGAGCGGCTGACGCGCAGCACCGATATTAACTTTGATCAACAGCAGCGGCGCACCAGCTGGATTATCGTGGGGCTTTCAACGCTGCTGGCGGCACTGGCGACGTGGCTGATGGCGCGCGGTCTGCTGGCGCCGGTCAAGCGACTGGTCGACGGCACCCATCATCTGGCGGCCGGTAATTTTGCTACCCGCGTGGAGGTCAGCAGCCGGGATGAGCTGGGCCAGCTGGCCGGTGACTTTAACCTGCTTGCCAGCTCGCTGGAGAAAAACGAGAGCATGCGGCGCGCTTTTATGGCCGACATCTCCCATGAGCTGCGCACGCCGCTGGCGATCCTGCGCGGTGAACTGGAAGCGATGCAGGATGGGGTGCGCAAACTGACGCCGGAAGCGATCGCCTCGCTGCAGAGCGAGGTGGTGGTGCTGACCAAGCTGGTGGACGATCTGCACCAGCTGTCGCTGTCGGATGAGGGTGCCCTTGCCTACCGCAAACAGGCCACCGATCTGGTTCAGTTGCTGGAGGTGACGGCGGGCAGCTTTGCCGAACGCTATCGCGCACACGGCCTGACGCTGAAACTGAATCTGCCCGAAAACGCCCCGTTCTTTGGCGATCCCGACCGGCTGATGCAGTTATTCACCAACCTTCTTGAGAACAGCCTGCGCTACACCGACAGCGGTGGCCGCGTTGAAGTGACACTGAAGTATGAAGCGCCCCACTGGTGCATCGATTTTGATGACAGCGCACCTGGCGTGGATAAAGAACATCAGGTGCAGATTTTTGAGCGTTTCTTCCGCACCGAAGGCTCGCGCAACCGCGCCAGCGGCGGCTCGGGTCTGGGACTGGCCATCTGTAAAAATATCGCTGATGCACATGGTGGCGATATTCATGCGTCGCACTCTGATTTAGGTGGACTGAAAATCGCGCTACACTTGCGCTATGTTCCCCTTGTGTAAACGCTTATGAGCCAGGAAAACCACGACCCGCTGATTCTGGTGGTCGAAGATGAGCCGAAACTGGCGCAGCTGATGATCGATTATCTGCACGCCTCAAACTACCGTACCCATCACATCGCCGACGGCAACGCGGTGCTGGAGTATGTGCGTCAGACGCCACCCGACCTGATGCTGCTGGATTTAATGCTGCCCGGCACCGATGGCTTAACGCTTTGCCGTGAAATCCGTCGTCATTCCGAGCTGCCGATTATTATGGTCACCGCGCGTACCGAGGAGATCGATCGGCTGCTGGGATTAGAGCTGGGCGCGGATGACTACATCTGCAAACCCTTCAGTCCGCGTGAAGTGGTCGCACGGGTCAAAACGATTCTGCGCCGGGTCAGGCGTTCAGCGGAAGAGCCGCAAAGCGCCTCGTTGCTGCGGGTCGACGAAAGCCGCTTCTTCGCCAGCTGGCGCGAAAAGCCACTGGATCTAACTCCGGCGGAATTCCGCCTGCTGAAAACGTTGTCGCTGGAACCGGGCAAGGTCTTTTCACGTGAACAGCTGCTCAACCATCTTTATGATGACTACCGCGTGGTCACGGATCGCACCATCGACAGCCATATCAAGAATCTGCGGCGGAAGCTGGAGAACCTCGACAGTGAGCAACCTTTTATCCGCGCTGTTTACGGGATGGGCTATCGCTGGGAAGCCGATGCCTGTCATTTGATCTAGTTTGATCCCGATCAATTTACTTCCCTTTTCTCACTGCCTACAATTCCGCACCCTTTGCAGGGCTTAATGGTCCTGCACCTGTCGCCTGAAGCGACATACTGACCTGACATCAGTGAGAAGATCATGAAACCCGAACTGCTTTCCCCTGCTGGCACGCTAAAAAACATGCGTTACGCCTTTGCTTATGGGGCCGATGCCGTCTATGCCGGCCAGCCGCGCTATAGCCTGCGGGTGCGCAATAATGAATTTACCCACGAAAATCTTGCGCTGGGCATCAATGAAGCGCACGCGCTGGGAAAAAAATTCTATGTGGTGGTGAACATTGCGCCGCATAACGCCAAGCTAAAAACCTTTATTCGCGACCTGGCGCCGGTGGTGGAGATGCAGCCTGACGCGCTGATCATGTCCGATCCCGGTCTTATCATGCTGGTGCGCGAGGCTTTTCCGACGATGCCGATTCACCTGTCGGTGCAGGCCAATGCGGTCAACTGGGCCACGGTAAAATTCTGGCAGCAGATGGGGCTGAGCCGGGTAATCCTGTCACGCGAGTTATCGCTGGAGGAGATTGGCGAGATCCGCCAGCAGGTGCCGGAGATGGAGCTGGAAGTCTTCGTTCATGGCGCGCTCTGTATGGCCTATTCCGGTCGCTGCCTGCTGTCAGGCTATATGAACAAGCGCGACCCGAATCAGGGCACCTGCACCAATGCCTGCCGCTGGGAATATAAAGTGCAGGAAGGCCAGCAGGATGAGGTGGGGAATATCGTCGGTATTCACACGCCTGTCGCAGTGCAGGATGTCACGCCTGTGCTGGGCATCGGTCAGCCTACCGACAAGGTGTTTCTGCTGGAAGAGAAGATGAAACCTGGCGACGTGATGAGCGCGTTCGAAGATGAGCATGGCACCTATATCATGAACTCGCGGGATCTGCGCGCGGTCGCGCATGTTGAACGGCTCAGCGAGATGGGCGTTCATTCGCTGAAAATCGAGGGGCGTACCAAGTCCTATTACTACTGCGCCCGCACCGCCCAGGTGTATCGCCGGGCGATTGATGATGCCGCTGCCGGGAAGCCGTTTGATCCGTCACTGCTGTTAACGCTGGAAGGTCTGGCCCATCGCGGCTATACCGAAGGCTTCCTGCGCCGCCACACGCATGACAGTTATCAGAATTATCAGCAGGGTTTTTCCGTGTCCGATCGCCAGCAATTCGTCGGCGAATTTACCGGCGAGCGTCGGGGTGAGTGGGCTGAAGTGGCGGTGAAGAACAAGTTTATGCTGCACGACAGCGTGGAGATCATGACGCCCGAAGGAAACCTGAATTGCCAGCTTGATGCGCTGCAGAACGCGCGCGGCGAACCCACAGAGGTTGCGCCGGGTGATGGCCATCGTGTCTGGTTGCAGGTGCCGCAGGAAGTCGATCTGCGTTTTGCACTGCTGCTGCGCAACTTCGATCATGGTGAAGATACCCGGGATCCACATAATCGTTTACCAACGGAAACATTTTGAGGAAATCAGAACAGGATCACAGACCCCTGTTCAGCGCTGCTTTATAGTCCTGCCTGCTGCTAATGAGTAACAACAAACGGCAGATTTACCTGGAACCACCTCATTTACCCGCCCGGCTCCCCCGTGCGGGTTTTCTTTTTTCTCTCTTTCGCCAATTATTTACTGCTGGCAGCTATGTTATAAATTCCCCTTCTTACTCTGTAGATCTTCAAGGAACGCAAAATGGATAATAAACCGCTAACGCTACTCATTCTGAATGGGAAAGGCGCGGGCAATGATGATCTGCGCGAAGCCATTACTGCCCTTCGTGAAGAAGGCTTCGATATTGCGGTGCGTGTCACTTTTGAAAAAGGTGATGGCGACAGGTACGTCAAAGAGGCGATTGCGCTGCAGGCGGAGACGGTGGTAGCAGGTGGTGGCGATGGCACCATCAACGAAATCGCGACGGCGCTGGCGGCATCGAATGCCGATCATCGCCCGGTGCTGGGCATCCTGCCGCTGGGAACGGCCAATGATTTTGCCACCAGCGTGGGCATCCCGGAAGAGATGGAACCGGCATTACGCTTGGCGATCCAGGGCAAAGCCAGCACCATCGACCTGGCCAGAGTGAACCAGGATCACTACTTCATTAACATGGCGACGGGTGGATTTGGCACCCGCATCACCACGGAAACCCCGGAAAAGCTAAAGTCGGCACTGGGCGGTGTTTCCTATTTTATTCACGGCCTGATGCGCATGGATACGCTGAAACCTGATACCTGCGAGATCAGCGGTCCCGATTTCAACTGGCAGGGTGATGCGCTGGTCATTGGTATTGGTAATGGACGTCAGGCGGGCGGTGGTCAGCGACTCTGCCCTTCGGCCCTGATTAACGATGGCCGGCTGGACGTCAGCATTGTCACCGCACAGGAGCTGCTGCCGACCCTGTTGCACTCACTGACGGGCGACGATGACAATCCGGGCATCGTCACCGCACAGCTGGAGTCACTGACCATCCGTTCTCCGCATGAAATGACCTTTAACCTTGATGGCGAGCCGCTTTCAGGACGGGAATTCGTGATTGAGGTGATGGCAGGCGCATTAAGCTGTCGCCTGCCACCACAGTGTGAACTCCTTTCCTGAGGCTGAGTAAGGGGGCGAAAGCCCCCTTTTAATGCCGGTCTGAATCTCTGTTTGTAAAAAGCGCCTCTTTCATTCCCCTTTATGCCGCGCCTGGCTACCCCTGAAACACTCTGTGACTGGGTTCACAACTCTGCCAGACCAACTTGTATGGTAGTATTAAAGTGCGTACTTTTTCATCATTGAACGCTGACTGAAAGGCACCAGGATGAAAATTGTTAAGGCGGAAGTATTTGTAACCTGCGCAGGCAGAAACTTTGTCACCCTAAAAATCACCACCGATCAGGGGCTGACCGGCATTGGCGACGCCACGCTGAATGGCCGTGAATTACCGGTCGCCTCCTACCTGAAAGATCACATCTGTCCGCAGCTGATTGGCCGCGATGCCCATCAGATCGAAGATATCTGGCAATATTTCTACAAAGGCGCTTACTGGCGTCGCGGTCCGGTGACCATGTCCGCTATCTCTGCGGTCGATATGGCACTGTGGGATATCAAAGGTAAAGCCGCCAATATGCCGCTTTACCAGTTGCTGGGTGGTGCCTCACGCACTGGCGTTATGGTCTATTGCCACACCACCGGCCATTCCATTGATGAAGTGATGGATGACTACGCGAAACACAAAGAGCTGGGCTTCAAAGCGATTCGCGCCCAGTGCGGCGTGCCGGGCATGAAAACCACCTATGGGATGGCGAAAGGCAAAGGCCTGGCTTACGAGCCGGCAACCAAAGGTCACTGGCCGGAAGAGCAGTTCTGGTCAACCGAGAAATACCTCGATTTCACGCCGAAACTCTTTGCGGCTATCCGCGACAAATTTGGTTTCGATGAGCATCTGCTGCATGACATGCACCATCGCCTGACACCGATTGAAGCCGCGCGTTTTGGTAAAAGTGTGGAAGATTATCGCCTGTTCTGGATGGAAGATCCGACGCCTGCTGAGAATCAGGCGTGTTTCCGTCTGATCCGCCAGCACACCGTCACGCCGATTGCGGTGGGCGAAGTGTTTAACAGCATCTGGGATTGTAAGCAGCTGATTGAAGAGCAGTTGATCGACTACATCCGCACCACCATCACACATGCGGGCGGCATTACCGGTATGCGACGTATCGCTGATTTTGCCTCGCTCTATCAGGTGCGCACCGGCTCCCACGGTCCTTCAGATCTCTCCCCGATTTGCATGGCGGCGGCACTGCACTTTGACCTCTGGGTGCCGAACTTCGGCGTGCAGGAGTACATGGGCTTCTCTGAACAGATGATGGAGCTATTTGACGCAAACTGGACCTTTGATCAGGGCTATATGCATCCCGGCGACAAACCGGGCCTTGGCATAGAGTTCAACGAGAAACTGGCTGCGAAATATCCCTATGAACCTGCCTATCTGCCGGTCGCCCGTCTTGAAGATGGCACCCTGTGGAACTGGTAAGGAGAAGCTCATGAAAAGTGTTGTTATTGAACAGCCAGGCGAACTGGTGATAGCTGAACGTCCACTGCCACAACCGGCGGCAGGTGAAGTCCGGGTCAAAGTGGCCTATGCCAGTATCTGCGGTTCGGATGTGCATATCTGGCACGGCCATAACCCGTTCGCGAAATATCCTCGGGTTATTGGTCACGAATTTTTTGGTGTGATCGATGCGGTAGGTACGGGAGTCGATGCGGCCCGACTGGGTCAGCGCGTGGCGGTCGATCCGGTGGTGAGCTGCGGCAGCTGCTATCCCTGCTCGGTAGGCCGCCCCAATGTCTGTACCACACTGCAGGTGATTGGCGTGCATCGCGACGGCGGCTTCAGCGACTATGCGCTGGCCCCGGCAAAAAATGCCTGGGAGTTGCCGGACGCCATCCCCGACAAGCTTGCCAGCCTGGTTGAGCCCTTTACCATCGCAGCCAACATCACGGCGTTTCTTAAGCCGCAGCCAGACGATGTCGCCCTGATTTATGGCGCCGGACCAATGGGGCTTACCGCGATTCAGGTACTGAAAAACGTCTATAAAGTGAAAAAAGTGATGGTGGTGGATCGTCTGCCGGAACGCCTGGCGCTGGCTGAAGAGAGTGGTGCCGATCAGCTGTTCGATAACAGCGAAATCCCACTGGCAGCACAGCTTGAGGGCGTCCAGCCCACGCTGATTATCGACGCCGCCTGCCATCCCGCTATTCTGGCAGAAGCCGCCGCGCTCGCCTCACCGGCCGCGCGTATCGGTCTGCTGGGCTTCTCCGGCGAACCGTGCAGCATTACTCAGCAGAGCCTGACCAGCAAAGAGCTGTCGCTGTTTACCTCGCGTCTCAACAGCAACCGCTTTCCACAGGTGATCGCGTGGATGGAAAAAGGCTTGATCCAGCCAGAGAAACTCGTGACGCACTACTTCCCGCTGCAGGAGATTGAACGCGCGATGAGCCTGTTCGAAAAAGATCCGCGCACCTGCTGCAAAGTGATCCTGCAAATGGGTTAACTCCCGCTGAACACCAGGTCTCCTTCGCCGGTGCGTACCCGCCGGCCTGATTAAAAAAGAAAACAGATCACGGAGTTTGTATGTTCAAGAATCTGCGCTGGACCCTCGTTTTGCTGCTCTTCCTGGTTTACATGATCAACTACCTCGATCGTGTTGCCCTGTCACTGACGGTGCCGCTGGTGGAGAAAGATCTGGCGATCAATGCTGAGCAGTTCGGCATGATATTCGGCAGCTTCTTTTTCGGCTATGCCCTGTTTAACTTTGTCGGCGGCCTCGCCACTGACCGCTTTGGCCCGAAAATCGTGCTGGCCGTGGCGGTGGGTGCCTGGTCCATTTTCTGCGGCATGACCGCACTGGCGACCGGCTTCTGGTCGCTGCTGATTCTGCGTGTGCTATTCGGCATGGCGGAAGGCCCAATCTGCTCCTCAGCCAACAAAGCCATTAACGGCTGGTTCCCGAAAAAACAGGCCGCAACAGCGATGGGCTTACTGAGTGCCGGCTCACCTTTGGGTGGCGCCGTCGCCGGCCCGATCATTGGCTATCTTGCTCTGGCCTATGGCTGGCGTCCGGCGTTTGTGATCGTCTGCTGTATCGGTCTGGTCTGGATGGCGTTCTGGCTCTTCTTTGCCGCTGATAACCCGGCAAAAAGCAAAATTGTCACCGAAAAAGAGCGTCTGCTGATTGATCGCCTGAAAGCCACCAATCCGAATGATGAGGTTGACCTGGCTGAAACGCCGCATCCGTTTGGCTACTACCTGCGCCAGCCGATTATCCTGGTCACGGCGTTTGCCTTCTTCTGCTACAACTACATCCTGTTCTTCTTCCTGAGCTGGTTCCCGGCCTATCTGGTGCAGGCGCACGGCCTGGATATCAAATCCATGAGCATCACCACCATGATCCCGTGGATAGTCGGATTCGTTGGTCTGGCGCTGGGTGGCTGGATCTCCGATAAAATCTTCAATATCACCGGCAAACTGTTGTTGTCCCGTAAAATTGTGCTGGTTGTCTCACTGCTGGCAGCCGCAATTTGTGTGGCACTGGCGGGTACGATAAAAGAAGTGGTTCCCGCCGTTATGATGATGTCGGTGTCGATTTTCTTTCTCTATATCACCGGCGCGATCTACTGGGCGATTATTCAGGATGTGGTACACAAGAGTCGTATCGGCAGCATCAGCGGCTTTATCCATCTGGTGGGTAGCCTCTCCGGCATCATCGGGCCGATCGTCACCGGCTTTATTGTCCAGCACACCGGTAAATTCGATAGCGCCTTTGTACTGGCGGGTTGTGTCGCCGCGCTGGGGGCTTTCCTGGTGCTGTTCGTGATTCGCAGTCCGAAATCCCAGGATAAACCGGTTTCGGTCTGAGTGTTGTTCCGCTAACAGAACGATGATTTCGGGGCGCCATGCGCCCCGTTTGCCATAAGGACGGAGTATGTTACAGATTGATCGCCTGCCCGCTGAGGTCCAGCGCCCCACTTACGACCGCAGCAATTTAAAGACTCGCATGGTACATATTGGTTTTGGTGCGTTTCACCGCGCGCATCAGGCACTCTGCAGCGATAAGCTGGCTGAACAGGGCAGTGACTGGGGCTACTGCGAAGTTAACCTCAACAGCGGCAATCTGATTCAGGCTCTGCGTGAGCAAAATCTGCTCTATACCCTGACAGAGATGGCCGATGACTCACTGCAAACCCGGGTCATTGGCGTGATTACTCAGGCGCTGCACGGCAAAAGTGATGGGATTGAGGCGGTGATCAACGCAATGAGTCAGCCAGAGGTGGCCATTGTCTCTATGACCGTCACCGAGAAAGGCTATTGCCATCAGCCCGCCAGTGGAAATTTAAACCCCGATCATCCTGACATCGTGCACGATCTGCAGAATCCAGACTCGCCTCGCTCGCTGCCGGGTCTGATTCTGGCCGCGATTCGCCGCCGGCGGAAGCAGGATCTGCCTGCGTTCAGCGTCATGTCCTGCGACAACATGCCGGAAAATGGTCACGTCATCCGTAATGTGATTGTGCAGCTGGCACAGTATCAGGATCCGGCGCTGGCAGACTACATTCAGCAGCACATCACCTTCCCCTCCACCATGGTGGATCGCATCGTTCCGGCCATGACCGATGCGGCATTTGCCGCGCTGAACGCGCGCCTGGGTTGCAGCGATCCCGTTGCGGTTGAAGCGGAACCCTTCTTCCAGTGGGTGATCGAAGATAACTTCGTTAATGGTCGTCCGGCGTGGGAAAAAGCAGGCGCAGAGCTGGTCAGCGATGTCCTGCCCTATGAAGAGATGAAACTGCGGATGTTGAATGGCAGCCACTCTTTCCTGGCCTATCTTGGCTTCCTGGCCGGTTATGAGTACATCAGCGACTGCATGGCCGATCCTCATTTCCGCGCCGCCGCCCGTTCACTGATGGTGGATGAGCAAGCCCCGACGCTGCGCACTCAGGGCGTGGATCTCAATGCATACGCCGATTCGCTGATTGCCCGTTATGAAAACCGTGCGATTAAACATCGCACCGGACAGATTGCCACTGACGGCACCCAGAAGCTGCCACAACGTATGCTTGATAGCCTGCGCTGGCACCTGCAGCGCGGCAGCGACTGCGACCTGCTGCTGCTGGGCGTGGCGGGCTGGATGCGCTATGTCGGCGGCATTGATGAGAAGGGTCAGCCGATTGAGATTCGTGATCCGATGAAAGCGCAACTGGCAGAATGCGTCGCCAGCAGCGAAGAGGGTGAAGCGCGTGTTCGGGCGTTACTCTCCATGCGCGAAGTGTTTGGCGACGATCTGGCGCAGAATGCCGATGTGGTCGGCCGACTGACCGCCTGGTATAACAAACTGACCGCTCAGGGCGCGCGCACGACGGTGCATCAGTCTCTCAACCGCAGCTAAAAGGGCTGGCGCAGACGCAGCGCGCTGATTAGACTGGCACTTTCCCATCGCGCTGGCTTTTGCCAGCCGTAATATGGATATTGCTGCATGTCGATCGCCTATACCATTACGACCAGCGAACCGGTAAATCAGCAGATTTACCGGTATCTGCGCAAAGATATTGTCACCTGCGCAATTCAGCCAGGCTCGCTGCTTTCTGAAAAGGAAGTGTCCGCGCGCTTCAACGTCTCACGCCAGCCGGTGCGCGAAGCGTTCATCAAGCTGGCTGAAGCCGGACTGGTACAGGTATTGCCGCAGCGCGGCACCTTTGTGCGCAAAATCTCCGCTAAGCGGGTAGCGGATGGCCGCTTTATCCGTGAAGCGGTGGAAGTGTCGGTGGTTCGTCGTGCGGCGCTGGAGATAGACGATTCGTCGCTGATGGCGCTGGAACATAACCTGCAGCTGCAGCGCATGGCTGCTGAGCGCCATGACAGCCAGGCTTTTCTTACGCTGGACGATGAGTTTCATCGCCTGATCGCTGAAAGTATCGACTGCAAGCTGGCCTGGGAGACGGTGGAGAACATCAAAGCGGCAATGGACCGCGTGCGCTTTCTGACGCTGAGTGAAGTCTCGCCGCCAGAAAAGCTGATTGAGCAGCATGAAGAGATTTTTGCCGCGCTCAAGGGCCATGACGACAATGCCGCCGAAGCGGCGATGCGTCGCCACCTGCAGGAGATGATCTTCTCAATCACCCCCATTGCCGAGCGTAACAGCGCCTGGTTTGAAGCACCCTAATCGCTCATCACCCGCACCGCCTGAATGTCAGGCCGGTGCGGGTCTTCGCCGTCACCACCATTGATGAAAATGGTGAACCGGCCCGATGCCCTTCCCGACCTCCAGCGTATCTGCCATTAACAACGCCTGTTGTAACCAGTTTTTGGCTTCCCCAATCGTCTCTGCCCAGTCAGCATGACGCGGACGCAACGCGGCTAAGGCGGCCGACAGCGTGCAGCCGGTGCCATGGGTGTGACGGGTGTTGACGCGAGACGTGCTGAATCGCTGCTCAGTGGAATGCGTGATCAGCCAGTCCGGGCTCTCTGCCGCCGTAAGATGTCCGCCTTTCATCAGCACAGCCTGACAGCCCAGCGCCAGCAATGCCCGTCCCTGCTCGCGCATCTCCGCCTCATCGCTGGCGACAGCACAGTTGAGCAACGCCGCCGCTTCCGGCAGATTCGGTGTGATCAACGAGACCTGCGGCAATAACAGCTCACGTACGCTGGCCACGGCGTCTGGCGAGAGCAGCGCATCGCCACTTTTTGCGACCATCACGGTATCCAGTACCACAAACGGGATATCAGCCTTTCTCAGCCGGGCAGCAACCTGCTCTACGATAGCCGTTTCTGACAGCATGCCAATTTTTGCGCTGTCGATGCGCACATCACTCAGCACCGAATCGAGCTGGGCGGCAACAAAGTCAGGTGCAATCCGGTAAACAGACTGCACGCCTTGCGTGTTTTGTGCCACCAGCGCGGTTATGACGCTGGTGCCATAGGCGCCCAGAGCCGAGAAAGTTTTCAGATCGGCCTGAATGCCTGCCCCGCCGCTGGGATCGGTACCGGCAATCGTCAGGGCATTAATGCGCTTCATTGCCGACCTCCAGCGTCCAGAGGGCATCAATAAACGCGGTGGCAAAACTGCCCGGCCCGGCAGCCTGCGCCGCTGCCTTTTCCCCCGCCAGGGCCATGAACTGACAGGCGGCCGCGACATTCATTAGACGATCACCAGGCAGACTGCTGAAGCCCGCTACCACGGCGGAGAGTGCACAGCCGGTGCCCACCACCCGTGTCATTAACGGGCTGCCACCGCTTATGGCGAGGATCCGCTGACCATCCGTGGCGTAGTCCACTTCACCGGTGACGATCACCAGCGTTTTCCAGGTCTCAGCGAGTTGCTGTGCTGCATCAATTGCCGCATCCGCCTGATGCAGTGTATCAACGCCCCGCCCGCCACTGGCCTGCTGTGCCAGCGCCAGAATCTCTGATGCATTGCCGCGGATCACCGCCGGTTGCTGACTCAATAACTGCTGACAGAAGTCACTGCGCAGCGTCAGCGCGCCGACCGCAACCGGATCGAGTGTCCAGGGTGTGCCCGCCAGATTAGCGGCAGTGATGGCAGCCTGCATCGCCTGCTGCCGTTCGCGGGTTAACGTGCCCACATTAATCAGCAGCGCATCGGCCAATTCACTGAACTCTGCGGCTTCTTCCGGATCGATCACCATCGCCGGTGAGGCATTAAGTGCCAGCAGTACATTGGCGGTGAAGTTCTGAACCACGTCATTGGTCATGCAGTGCACCAGCGGTGACTGACGGCGGAAAGTGTGCAGGATGGGCGCGAAGTGCGCGGCAGAAAGGTGTTGAGATTGATGTGTCATCGTAGCTCCCAACCGGCGAACAAGAAGGCGAATGCGGTCAGGCATCAGACTTCCCTACGCTGGCATTATCCAGTTCAGGTCAGCGGGTTTTTCTCAGCCCTTTCCGTGTGGAAAGCGGCACCCCGAGTCGTGTTACGGCTTGCAGCATAGGAGAGCTATACGGTGAAAGCAAGCGACACCTGTCGGGGAAATAATCCGTGCTGAAACAATTCATATGATCCCGATCAACGCCTGAGGTCACAAAAAAAGGCTTAATGCTGCGGGTTAACGAAACACCTCTTTATAGTTAGCTTTATTTATCCCCTGACAGGAAATATTTCCTGCAGTGTCTCTGACTGCATAATAATAATTAACCTGCTTGCAGCATCATCGTAAAAAATATTTTATTTCATGAGGTTAGTTACCTCCTGAAGCGGAACTTCATACTATGCAGGATGTATGATGCGATTTTTAGCGCTTATTCCACACCGTCATCGATGGCAGGATATTATTATTGAACGTCAGGGTGCCGTCGCACCCAGTGGCAGATATTATTTTTCAACCTATATTTCCGCACGCTGCTCAGGCTGTAACGAAATAATCCATCGCGTCTATTATCGTGATATCACCGATGAACAGGCGCGTCGCTGGTTAGATTAGTCGCCCTCACGGCGGAGGGTTCAGACACCGTTCCAGTTAACAGTTAGTTAGCAATTTGTTAGTCTGGTAACTAATCATCGCCTGATCAGACGCCCTCTATGCCACTGCTGTTTGAAAGCTTAAGCCATCAAATTTATCTTTCTGCCCCGCTATTTATCCTGATCTTACTGGGATACTGCCTGACACGCCTCGGAAAATGGCCTGCCAGCATCAGCGAAGGGATGAACCGCTTTGTGTTTAACGTTGCACTGCCCTGCATGCTGTTTCGGGTAATGAGTACCTTCTCACAAAGCCCGCCGGTGGATGCGCGCCTGTTACTGGCCTTCTTCGGCAGTTGCCTGCTGGTGTTTATCGTGGGGCGACTGCTGGCAACAAGGCTGTTCGATCTGGATGGCGTGGCGGCTTCAGTCTTTGCCCTGGGCGGTATCTTCTCTAATAACGTGATGCTGGGGATCCCGGTGGCCACCGTGTTACTCGGGCCAGAAGCGCTGCCACCGGTGGCACTGGTATTGGTGTTTAACAGCCTGATCCTGTGGACTTTACTGACCGTCTCAGTCGAGTGGGCGAAACAGGGCAGCTTCTCGCTGAATGGCCTTTGGCGCACATTGATCGGTGTGCTGAAGAATCCGCTCATCATTGGCATTCTCAGCGGCACAGCCTGGAGTTTTCTGCAACGCCCGTTGCCACTGCTGGCCGCTGAACCATTAAAGATGCTGGCCTCGCTGGCCGCGCCGCTGTCGCTGGTCACGCTGGGCATGAGCCTGGCGCACTATCGGGTGCGGGACGGCTTAAAAGAGAGCTACACCATTTGCCTGCTGAAGCTGGTGCTGCAACCGATGACGGTATGGGCTATCGCGTGGCTGACCGGTCTGCCGCCGCTGGAGAGTAAAGTGGTAGTCCTGCTGGGATCAATGGCGGTGGGAGTAAACGTTTATCTGATGTCGCAGAAGTTTAATGTCATTACCGGCCCGGCGGCGGCCAGCATGCTCTTTTCTACGGTGTTTGCCGCGGTAACGACGCCGATATGGATGATGCTGATGACGCTGGCGGGCTATTAACAGACTAAAAAAAGCCCCTCAGCACGAATGCTGAAGGGCTATTGTCTGTCTGGCTAAACGTTATTAAGCTGATTTAGTGCGAATCAGATAGTCAAAAGCGCTCAGTGAAGCTTTTGCGCCTTCGCCGCTGGCAATAATAATCTGCTTGTACGGCACGGTGGTGCAGTCGCCCGCCGCGAACACGCCTTTCAGGCTGGTTTCGCATTTACCATCAATGATGATCTCACCCATTTTATTGCGCTCAACCGCGCCTTCCAGCCACGGGGTATTTGGCAGCAGACCGATCTGAACGAAGATACCAGAGAGCGGCAGCTCATGGGTGGTCTGCGTCGTACGGTCAAGATAGTGCAGGCCGGTCACTTTAGTGCCGTCGCCTTTCACTTCGGTGGTCTGCGCGTTCAGGATGACATCAACGTTCTTCAGGCTACGCAGCTTATCCTGCAATACCTGGTCGGCACGCATCTCACCGGCAAACTCCAGCAGCGTAACATGTTCAACGATACCCGCCAGGTCAATGGCTGCTTCAACGCCGGAGTTACCGCCGCCGATCACTGCCGTACGCTTGCCTTTAAACAGCGGGCCATCGCAGTGTGGGCAGTAGGTGACGCCTTTGGTGCGATACTCTTCTTCACCCGGCACACCCATGTTGCGCCAGCGTGCGCCGGTCGCCAGAATGATACTGCGTGACTTCAATACTGCGCCGGAGGCGGTTTCGATGGCATGCAGTCCGCCCTCTTTCGCCGCCGGGATCAATTTAATGGCGCTCTGGCTTTCAATGACATCCACATTGTAATCATCAACGTGTGCGCGCAGTGAACCTGCCAGTTTCGCGCCTTCGGTTTTCGGTACGGAGATGTAGTTTTCGATATCCACCGTATCCAGTACCTGGCCGCCAAAACGTTCGCCCATCAGGCCAGTACGGATACCCTTACGCGCTGAGTAGATGGCTGCCGCTGCACCCGCCGGGCCACTGCCGATAATCAGGACTTCATAGGCGTCACGCTTGTTCAGCTCTTCCGCTGCACGTTTATCCGCGTTGGTATCTACTTTGCTGACGATTTCCGCCAGGCTCATGCGGCCCTGACCAAACTCCTTACCATTCAGGTAAACCGCTGGCACGCCCATCACGTTGCGTTCCTGAATCTCGTTCTGGAACAGGCCACCGTCGATAGCGGTATGGCTGATGCGTGGGTTAATCACCGCCATCAGGTTCAGCGCCTGGACGACGTCCGGGCAGTTATGGCATGAGAGTGAATAATAGGTTTCGAAATGGAAGTCACTGTCCAGCGCGGCGATCTGGTCCAGCAGGCTCTGTGCTTCTTTAGACGGATGCCCACCGGTCTGTAACAGTGCCAGCACCAGTGAGGTAAATTCGTGACCCAGAGGTGAACCGGCAAAACGCGGGCCGCTGTTCGAACCTGGGTTGGTGATCAGAAATGAGGGCTTACGCACCTGACGATCGTTCTCTTCGCGGAAGCTGACTTTGTCAGACAAGCCGGCGATATCAACCAACAGTTCACGGATCTCGGTTGATTTTGCACCCTCATCCAGGGTGGCAATCAACTCAACAGGTCTGGTTAATTTCTCAAGGTAGGCCTTGAGCTGGGTTTTCAAATTTGTGTCGAGCATAGTGATATCCTGGTCAAAAAATCGGGTGCCGCAGCACCCGATTGGAGAATGATCGAAAGAGCAAAGCGGGATTAGATTTTGCCAACCAGGTCCAGAGACGGAGCCAGTGTTGCATCACCTTCTTTCCATTTAGCCGGGCACACTTCACCTGGGTGAGAAGCCACGTACTGAGCCGCTTTCACTTTACGCAGCAGGTCAGAGGCGTCACGGCCAATGCCTTCAGCGGTGATTTCGATTGCCTGGATTACGCCTTGCGGGTCAACGATGAACGTACCACGGTCAGCCAGACCTTCGTCTTCACGCATGATTTCGAAGTTACGGGTCAGCGCGCCAGTCGGGTCACCGATCATTGTGTATTTGATCTTCGCGATGGTGTCTGAAGAACCGTGCCAGGCTTTGTGGGTAAAGTGGGTGTCGGTAGAAACGGAGTAGATGTCTACGCCCAGTTTCTGGAACTCTTCGTAATGGTCAGCTACGTCGCCCAGTTCGGTCGGGCAGACGAAGGTGAAGTCAGCTGGATAGAAGAAGAACACACTCCATTTACCTTCAACGTCTTTCTCGGTTACGTCGATGAATTCGCCGTTTTTGAATGCTGCGTTTTTGAACGGCTTAATTTTGGTATTGATAATAGACATCTGGTGGCCTCCGTTAAAATATGTGATGCAGGTTACATAATTTTCGGGCCAACATCTAATATGCGGACGTTATCAATCTGATAAACGAAAGCTATCAAACGCTGAGAGCCTGATGCTCTCTGGCCCGGCAGGCAGTGTACAGCGATTTACGTGACATTTAACCCGCTTTATCTTTTACGCGATCTTTTAGGCACGTCTCCGCTAATCACTGCTAGTTTTGTAAGACCAGATGATAAGGAGCTGACCCGTGGAGATTCGTCCGTTTACTGAAGCCGACCGTCCTTTCCTGCGTACGCTGTTTCTGGCAGCGCGACGACATAACTGGCGCTGGCTGGAGGGCAGCGAGTGGCAACTGGAAGATTTTGATGGCGTTATTCTGGGGGAGACCGTCCTGGTTGCGGAGGCTGATGGCCATCGGGTCGGCTTTGCAGGTCTGCTGGAGAACGACAACTTCCTGCACAGTCTCTATGTCGATCCAGACTGGCAGGGGCGCGGCGTGGGCAGCGCGTTGCTGGAGGCGGTAGAGGCGCGTTTTACCTCAACCGGCGCGCTTAAGTGCCTGCAGAAGAACAAAGCGGCGCAGGCATTTTATCTGAAGCATGGCTGGAAGATGATTTCACAGGGCGAAGGCGAGCACGGCGGTTATGTGCTGATGCACTACCCGCTGGCCTCACAATACGCCAGCGGGTCGGGCCGGGCTTAAAGCGCGCGGAAGGCGATATCGCCAGGGATGACCTCGCCCTGCCAGTAAAGCTGGGCCGCGACGCGTCCGGCCAACTGGCGATACAGCGTGGTAAACTCGCTATCGGGCCGGCGAATCACTGTCGGTTCACCTTCATCAAGATCCTCGCGCAGATCAATGTGCAGTGGCAACTGGGCCAGCAGTTGCGTCTGGTAATCTTCCACCAGTTTCTGCGCGCCGCCGGTGCCGAAAATCGGCTCGTGGAAGCCACACTGGCTGCAGACATGCAGGCTCATATTCTCTACCACGCCCAGCACCGGCACATTGACCTTTTCAAACATGACCAGTCCTTTGCGGGCATCAATCAGGGCGATATCCTGCGGCGTCGTGACCACCAGCGCACCGGTTACCGGCACGTTCTGCGCCAGCGTCAGCTGAATGTCGCCCGTGCCGGGCGGCATATCCAGCACCAGATAATCCAGCTCAGGCCACAGAGTCTCATTCAGCAACTGCATAAGCGCTTTACTGGCCATGGGTCCGCGCCACACCATCGCATTGTCATCCGTGACCAGATAACCAATGGAGTTGGTGGCCAGCCCATGTGCCATGATCGGCGCCATATGGGTCCCATCCGGCGAGGTTGGCCGCTGGTCCTGAGTCCCAAGCATGCTCGGCACAGACGGGCCGTAGATATCCGCGTCAAGAATGCCGACGCGCGCGCCCTCAGCTGCCAGCGCCAGTGCCATATTTACGGCGGTGCTGGATTTACCCACGCCGCCTTTGCCGGAGCTGACCGCAATAATGTTTTTAACCCCGTTAACGCCCGGCTGGTTTTTCACCCGCTTCAGGGTGGCGATATCGTGGCTGAGCCGCCAGTCGATGGCGCGTGCGCCGGTCTGACGCAGCAGGTCGGCGCTGACCTGCTCTTTCAGGGCATCGAACCCGCTGGCCCACGCAAACGGCATCAGCAGTTCAACATGCAGCGTTCCATCCAGCTGCGCCACGTGGTGCAGCGCTTTCAGCGAGGTGAGATTCTGTTTAAGGGTCGGATGCTCAAAGCTTCTCAATACGCCCGCTACGATGGCGCGCAGGCCCTCTGGCGTATGCGGTTCCCGGGATTGTACTGTCATCCCCTGCTCCTTATTTCTGCTGTGCTTACGCTGTGTTTCAGCGATGTATTGTCAATGATATCAGATGCTCGTGGATCTGCGGCGACTGGCGGGGTGAATCCCTTATGTTTACGCAGGAGAAGCCATCAGTTACCATCTAAGCCCGTTTTTTCAATCAACAGAAAGCTACGCAAACTATGACTCAAGTCGCTAAAAAAATTCTGGTAACGTGCGCACTGCCTTACGCGAACGGATCAATCCATCTCGGCCACATGCTCGAGCATATCCAGGCAGATATTTGGGTGCGTTACCAACGAATGCGTGGCAATCAGGTTTATTTCATTTGCGCCGATGATGCGCACGGCACGCCTATCATGCTGAAAGCTCAGCAGCTGGGCATTGCGCCGGAGCAGATGATTGCAGAAATGAAAAGCGAGCATGAAGCCGACTTTGCCGGTTTCAACGTCAGCTATGACAATTATCACTCCACTCACGGCGATGAAAACCGCGAGCTGTCTGCGCTGATTTACGGCCGCCTGAAAGAGAACGGTTTTATTAAAAACCGCACCATTTCCCAGCTTTACGATCCGGAAAAAGGGATGTTCCTGCCGGACCGTTTTGTGAAAGGCACCTGCCCGAAATGTAAGTCACCTGATCAATACGGCGACAACTGTGAAGTCTGCAGCGCGACCTACAGCCCGACCGAGCTGATCGATCCGAAGTCTGTGGTTTCTGGTGCGACGCCAGTTCTGCGCGACTCTGAGCACTTCTTCTTTGATCTGCCGTCCTTCAGCGCCATGCTGCAGGCGTGGACCCGCTCCGGTGCGCTGCAGGATCAGGTGGCGAACAAAATGCAGGAGTGGTTTGAGTCAGGCCTGCAGCAGTGGGATATCTCACGCGATGCGCCTTACTTCGGCTTTGAAATTCCGGATGCGCCAGGCAAATACTTCTACGTCTGGCTGGATGCGCCTATCGGCTACATGGGCTCGTTCAAGAACCTGTGCGACAAGCGCGGCGACATCGACTTCGACGAATTCTGGCGTAAAGACTCCACCACCGAGCTGTATCATTTCATCGGTAAAGATATCGTCTATTTCCATAGCCTGTTCTGGCCAGCGATGCTGGAAGGCAGCAACTTCCGCAAGCCGAACAATCTGTTTGTACACGGCTATGTCACCGTTAACGGTGCCAAGATGTCGAAGTCGCGCGGCACCTTTATCAAAGCCAGCACCTGGCTGCAACATCTGGATGCCGACAGCCTGCGTTACTACTACGCGGCGAAACTCTCTTCACGTATCGACGACATCGACCTGAATCTGGAAGATTTCGTCCAGCGCGTAAATGCCGACATCGTCAACAAAGTGGTTAACCTGGCGTCACGTAACGCAGGCTTCATTACCAAACGCTTTGACGGCAAACTGGCGGCAGAACTGGCCGATCCGGCGCTCTATCAGACCTTCGTTGATGCGTCAGAGAAGATTGGTGATGCCTGGGCTGCGCGCGAATACAGCCGTGCTATCCGTGAAATTATGGCGCTGGCCGACCTGGCGAACCGTTATGTCGATGAGCAGGCTCCGTGGGTGGTCGCGAAGCAGGAAGGCCGTGATGCCGATCTGCAGGCCATCTGCTCAATGGGCATTAACCTGTTCCGCATTCTTATGACCTGGCTGAAGCCGGTGCTGCCGTCACTGAGCGCCCGTGCAGAGGGCTTCCTGAACTGTGAATTGAGCTGGGATGCCATTGCGCAGCCGCTGCTGGATCATCAGGTTGCGCCATTCAAAGCACTCTACAGCCGCATTGAAATGGCGAAGGTTGAGGGACTGATTGACGCCTCAAAAGAGGATGCTGCCGCAGCAAGTGCACCAGCCGCAACCGGTCCGCTGGCAGATGCGCCGATTGGTGACACCATCACCATCGACGATTTCGCCAAAGTGGATATGCGCGTTGCGCTAATCGAGCAGGCGGAACGGGTTGAAGGTTCAGACAAGCTGCTGCGTCTGCAACTCGACCTGGGCGGTGAAAAGCGTCAGATTTTCTCGGGCATCCGCGCCGCTTATCCTGATCCCTCTGTGCTGGTCGGTAAAATGACCATCATCGTGGCCAACCTGGCGCCGCGTAAAATGCGCTTCGGCATCTCCGAAGGTATGGTGCTGTCAGCGGGTCCGGGCGGGAAAGATCTGTTCGTGTTGTCCGTTGATAGCGGTGCTGTACCGGGCATGCCGGTTAAGTAAAGGTCTGCCCTCTGCGGTTTAAGCTGCAAAGCACACTGCCGTTCTGAAACCCTTCGTGCCTTAGCTCTGGCGCGAAGGGTTTTCTCTTCTCTGTTCCCACGACTACCCAACCTCTCCTTTTCTTTCCCGGCACGCTTCACCCGGCACTGCCCTGTACCCATAAGTGTGATCGCTAGCACGCTAAGCGGTTAATGCGTATGATGAAGCTCAGTGAAAACAGGAGCCTGCCATGCTCACCGTGCTGTCTGTCTGCGGACGTTATCTTCGCGCTTTTATCATCATTTATCTCTGCTTATACGCCGGTATCGGTATCGCCTCGCTGCTGCCTATCAAAATGCCCGGCAGCATTCTGGGGATGTTAATTCTGTTTGCCCTGCTTGCGTCACAGATTCTGCCAGTGAGCTGGGTGAAGCCGGGATGCCATCTGCTGATTCGCTATATGGCGCTGCTGTTTGTGCCGATTAGCGTCGGGGTAATGAGCTACACCGATATTCTTACCGCGCAGTTCGGCCCTATCGTTGTCTCCTGCGTCGTCAGCACCCTGCTGGTCCTCTCCATTGTTGGCGTAAGTGCCCACAAGCTTCACAGCCGCCGTCCGGCCGGGGAGTCTGCTGATGAGTGAGATATGGTGGTCGCTGCCATTGACGCTGGCTGCCTTTTTTCTGGCACGCAAGCTGGCGATAAAACTGAAGATTTCGCTGCTCAATCCGCTGCTGGTGGCGATGGCGATCATTATCCCGATACTGCTGCTGTTACAGCTGCCCTACTCGCGCTATTTCGCAGGCAGTGAGATTCTCAATCAGCTGTTGCAACCGGCCGTGGTTGCGCTGGCATTGCCGCTGTATGAGCAGATGCACCAGATTCGTGCCCGCTGGAAGTCCATTATCGGCGTCTGCTTTATTGGCAGTGTGACCGCCATGAGTTCAGGTACTGCTATTGCTCTGTGGATGGGTGCCACGCCCGAAATTGCCGCCACGATCATGCCCAAATCCGTGACCACACCCATCGCGATGGCTGTCTCCGGCTCGCTGCATGGTATCCCCGCTATCAGCGCTATTTGTGTACTTATTGCCGGGGTGCTGGGTGCGGTGTTCGGGCACACGGTACTGAATCTGCTGGGCGTGAAGTCTAAAGCCGCGCGCGGACTGGCAATTGGCAATGCGTCACATGCCCTGGGCACAGCACGCGCGGCCGAGCTCGACTATCAGGAGGGCGCCTTCAGTTCACTGGCGCTGGTGATCTGCGGCATCATCACCTCACTGCTGGCGCCCTTTATTTTTCCGCTCCTGCTGCACTGGTTTGGCTGAAACTTTGCGATAGATCTCGCAAAGTTGAAACATGCAACACAGGTTACATTGTCAGAGCGATGTGGATCACATATAAACCGGTGACTGGCACATCGCCCTGCTGAATTTAATGAGGCTCACATGCAATCCCGTTTCCTCTCCGCTTTTGAGGCATTGCCGTCAACGCTGCAAACTGCACTGGCTCCCCTGCTGAACGAGGCTGACTTCAACGCCGTGCTCAGCGCCGACCAGGTCGCCTCGCTGCAACAACAGACCCAGATGGATGCCGATGCACTGGCGCTGGCGCTGCTGCCTCTGGCGGCGTCCTGCGCCGTGGCTACCGTGTCGCATTTTAACGTCGGGGCGATTGCCCGTGGCGTCAGCGGCAACTGGTACTTCGGGGCCAACATGGAATTTGTCGGCACGGCGATGCAGCAGACGGTTCACGCCGAGCAGAGCGCCATTACCCATGCGTGGCTGCGTGGCGAGCGCCAGCTTGAGACGATAACCGTTAACTACACGCCGTGCGGGCACTGCCGTCAGTTTATGAACGAGCTGAACAGCGGCACCAGCATTCGTATCAGCCTGCCAAAGCGCGCGATCAGCACCCTGGCCGACTATCTGCCCGATGCCTTTGGCCCACGCGATCTCGACATCACAACCTTCCTGATGGACGAGGTTGATCATGGTTACGTGGCCGTGGGCGATGAACTGGTACAGGCCGCCGTGGCCGCCGCCAATGCCAGCCATGCGCCTTACAGTCAGTCACACGCTGGTGTTGCCCTGCTGACCCAGGATGGCGCGATTGTCGCGGGTCGCTATGCGGAAAATGCCGCGTTCAACCCAAGCTTCCCGCCACTTCAGGCGGCGCTGGTCTTGCTGAACATGCAGGGCGGCGATGTTCATCAGATAAAAAAAGCGGTTTTAGCTGAAGTAGAAAATGCCACGTTAAGCCAGTTCGCCGCCACACAGGCAACACTTGAGACATTTGGTTGCGGTGAGCTGCTGCAGGTGACGCTGTACAAAGCATAACCCGCTGTCAGAGAGGCCACAGTTTTGTGAGCTTTTATGAACAAACGCTGTACTTCTGCGGGAAATTTCATAGGATCTGGCGCCAGAATTCACGTGATCACAAATTACTCTGAATAATTCAGGTTGCAGGATGGCACCGCGGTCGTGAATCTTTCTGGAGCGGTTACCCTGCCGCTGCCGGGCCTGCAGTCTGAGCTATAACGGGTAAGAAAACTGGCGCTACCTTTCCGGCGTGACGCCAGACAACACTGCAACCGGAGCATCACTGCATGGAACTCGACTACGAAAGTAAACGCCCGCTGTATATCCCTTATGCTGGCCCGATTTTGCTGGAATTTCCCCTGTTAAACAAAGGCAGCGCCTTCAGTATCGAAGAACGTAACGAATTCAACCTCAATGGTCTGCTGCCAGAAGCCGTAGAATCGATTGAAGAGCAGGCGCAGCGTGCCTGGCGTCAGTTCCAGGACTTCAAAAACAATAACGATAAGCATGTCTACCTGCGCAACATCCAGGACACCAACGAAACGCTGTTTTACCGCCTGCTGGATAACCATCTCGAAGAGATGATGCCGATTATCTACACCCCGACCGTTGGCGCAGCGTGTGAACACTTCTCTGAAATCTACCGCCGTGCGCGTGGCGTGTTCATCTCCTACCCAAACCGCGATCGCATCGAAGATATGCTGCAAAACGCCACCAAGCAGAATGTGAAGGTGATTGTGGTGACTGATGGCGAACGTATTCTGGGCCTCGGCGATCAGGGCATCGGTGGCATGGGTATCCCGATTGGTAAGCTTTCGCTCTATACCGCCTGTGGCGGCATCAGCCCGGCGTACACGCTGCCGGTTGTGCTGGATGTCGGCACCAACAATCAGCAGTTGCTGAACGATCCGCTCTACATGGGCTGGCGTCATCCGCGTATCACTGGCGAAGAGTATGATACGTTCGTGAATGAGTTTATTCAGGCCGTTAAGCGCCGCTGGCCGAAAGTGCTGTTGCAGTTTGAAGATTTCGCCCAGAAGAATGCCATGCCACTGCTGAACCGCTATCGCGATGAAGTCTGCTGCTTTAACGACGATATTCAGGGCACCGCCGCCGTGACCGTTGGCACGCTGATTGCGGCCAGCCGCGCAGCCGGTAGCCGCCTGTGCGAGCAGAAAGTGGTGTTCCTGGGTGCCGGTTCTGCGGGTTGCGGAATCGCTGAACAGATCATTGCGCAGATGAAATCAGAAGGTCTGAGTGATGATGAAGCGCGTGGCCGGGTAATGATGGTGGATCGCTTTGGTCTGTTGACTGATAAGCTCCCCAACCTGCTCGACTTCCAGAGCAAGCTGGTGCAGAAAAGCGAAAACCTGCAGACCTGGGATATCACCAATGATTCCATTTCGCTGCTGGATGTCGTACGCAATGCGAAACCCGATATTCTGATTGGTGTCTCCGGCCAGCCGGGTCTGTTCACCGAAGAGATCATTCGCGAGATGCACAAGCACTGTAAGCGCCCTATCGTGATGCCGTTGTCGAACCCGACATCACGCGTGGAAGCCACACCTGCGGATATCATTGCCTGGACTGACGGTGCCGCGCTGGTCGCCACGGGCAGCCCGTTCTCACCGGTGAGCTGGAATGGTAAAACCTATCCGATTGCGCAGTGCAACAACTCCTATATCTTCCCCGGTATTGGGCTGGGTGTGATTGCGTCAGGCGCCAGCCGCGTTACCGATACCATGCTGATGACCGCCAGCCGTGCGCTCGCCGACTGTTCACCGCTGGTGAATGAAGGCGAAGGCCCGGTGCTGCCTGAGATTAAAGATATTCAGGGTGTGTCGAAAATCATTGCGATGGAAGTGGGTAAAGCGGCTCAGCTGGCGGGTGTCGCCGTAGTGACCTCAGAGGATGTGTTGTCACAGGCTATCGCCAACAACTTCTGGCTGCCGCAGTATCGTCATTATCGTCGTACCTCGATTTAACCTTCAGACTGCCGGATCGCAGGCGATCCGGCAGTGTTCAAAAATAGCACAGCCAGCCGGCAGTAACTTGCTTCACTGCGACAGCTCAAGTAGCCTTGTCCCATCTCAACATTCTGACATCGAGTCTCCAGGCGCATGCTGAAACGCGTTTCCATTGGTCTGCTTTTCATCATCTTACTGATGATGGCAACGGCGCTCTGCCTTGATCGTTGGATCAGCTGGAAAACTGCGCCTTTTATCTACGAAAATGTCGCCTCTTTACCCCATCGTCAGGTTGGCGTGGTGCTGGGTACGGCTAAATATTATCGTACCGGCGTCATCAATCAGTATTACCTCTATCGCATTCAGGGCGCGCTGAACGCCTACAACAGCGGCAAGGTCAATTACCTGCTGCTGAGTGGTGATAACGCGCTGCAAAGTTATAATGAGCCGATGACCATGCGACGCGACCTCATCAAAGCTGGTGTCGATCCGGCTGATATCGTGCTCGATTATGCCGGGTTCCGTACGCTGGACTCCATCGTTCGCACACGTAAAGTGTTTGATACCAACGATTTCATTATTATCACGCAGCGTTTTCACTGTGAGCGTGCGCTGTTTATCGCCTTACAGCTGGGTATTCAGGCGCAGTGCTATGCGGTGCCCTCACCGAAAAACATGCTCAGCGTGCGCTTCCGTGAAGTCGGTGCCCGACTGGGCGCGCTGGCGGACCTCTTTCTGCTCAAGCGTGAACCTCGCTTCTTAGGTCCGCTGGTACCTATTCCCGCCGTACGCGATGTCCCTGAAGATGCGCAGAGTTACCCTGCGGTGACGCCGGAGCAGTTGCTGGAGCTGGAACAAAAACTGCGGAAATAGCTGGCGCTCAGCGGCTTCTTTTAGCTTTGCTGAAATCGCATTGTTAGCAGTTTGCTGCGGTCTGGCAGCAAGGTACAAGGTTCAGGGAATTCTGACAGCAACGACTAAGCTCAACGCGCAGGGAACAGGGTCAGAAGAGGAAAGCGTCCCGCGCCATGAATGGCGCGGGCCGAGCGTGTCATGGATGACGGCCTTTGCGACTTTCCGATCTGACCCTGTTCCCTTCGCTGACTCGATCTCACAGCAATGCCTCCAACACTCTCCCTCATAAAAAGCGTTCTGCAGAGGAATAACACGAGCCGAGCGTGTCATGGATGACAGGTTTTGCGTCTTTCCGATCTGACCCTGTTCCCTTCGCTGACTCGATCTCATAGCAATTCCTCACAACATCTGCCCATAAAAAAAGCGACCCGAAGGTCGCTTTCTTAGCGTTGAATCAGACTTACTTCTTACGAGAGTATTTCAGTGAATCCAGCGCAACGGCGAAGATAATGATGCCGCCTTTAATGATGTACTGCCAGTAAGGGTTGACGCCGATATAGGTCAGACCGTAGTTGATAACGGTGAAGATCAGTACACCGGTCACGACGCCCGCTACGCTACCCACACCACCGGCGAAGGAGACGCCGCCGACCACACAGGCCGCAATCGCATCCAGCTCATACATAAAGCCGAGGTTGTTGGTGGCAGAACCGATACGACCCGCTTCCAGCATCCCGCCGAAGGCGTAGAATACACCTGACAGGGCATAGATCATGATCAGGTTCATCGGGACGTTCACGCCTGACACTTTCGCCGCTTCCGGGTTACCGCCGATAGCAAAAATGTTTTTGCCGAAGCGGGTTTTGTTCCACAGCACCCAGACGAAAATAATGGCAATCACAGCGTAGAACGTGATGAACGACAGTTTGAAATCACCAAAGCGCAAGAAGCCCTGGGTGAATTTCGAGAAGCCTGCGTCAAAACCGGCAATCGGTGATGCGCCAACAAAGTCATAATAGAGTGAGTTGATACCGTAAACGATAATCATGGTGCCCAGCGTGGTGATAAATGGCGTTACCTTCAGGTAAGCAATAATCACACCGTTGACCAGACCAATCACACCGCCGATGATGCACACGGTCAGAATAACCAGTGGAATCGGCACGGTATCCAGCGTCGGGAAGACTTTGTTCGCGTTATCCATCGCCTGCAGCAACGTCGCGGCGACAACCGCAGCCAGACCAACCTGACGTCCGGCTGACAGGTCAGTACCCTGGGTCACAATCAGACCCGCCACACCCAGTGCAATAATAATGCGCACTGAAGATTGGGTCAGAATATTACTCAGGTTCATTAAACTTAAGAACGATGGATCCTGGAAGATAATAATAGCCAGCAATACCAGCAGAACGACGTAAATGCCGCCCTCTTTTAACCAGGTTAGCGCATTCTTTTTTGTGGTCGCTTTCATGTTAACAGCCCTTGCTTCATTAAAGGTGTAATGACGCTAAACGCAATATTTCGTTCTGCGTGGTCGTTTTGGTATCAACTATGCCTGCTACCAGTCCATTACTCATTACCAGAATACGATCGGTAATGCCTAACAGCTCCGGCATTTCAGAAGAGATAATAATGATGCCCTTTTCTTTCTTCGCCAGCTCAGCAATCAACTGGTAAATTTCGAATTTTGCACCAACATCAATACCGCGAGTTGGTTCATCAAGCATCAGGATTTCAGGCTGGGTCAATAACCAGCGGCCAATAATCACTTTTTGCTGGTTACCGCCCGAAAGCGAACCAATTTGAGTATGATGGCCTGGTGTCTTAACGCGCATAGAATCGATCACCCACTGGGTATCACTCTTCATGCGTTTATTATCCAGCAGCCCCATACTGTTTTTATATTTTTTAATATTGGAAATAAGCGAGTTAAAACCAATATCCAGATAAGCATAAATACCGGTTGAGCGACGCTCTTCCGTCACCAGCGCGAAACCGTGGTTAATGGCTTCGTTGGCACTGTGATTATTAATCGGTTTACCATGCAGTTTAATGGTGCCACCCGATTTTTCGCGAATGCCAAACAGCGTTTCGACGATATCGGTACGTTTGGCGCCAACCAGCCCGGCAATGCCGAGTATCTCCCCTTTACGCAGATCAAATGAGATGTCACGAATCGATGGCTGACGCAGCGACGTCAGATTGCGCACCTCAAGAATGGTCTCGCCTGGCACGTTGGTACGGTCAGGGAAACGCTGGTTCAGTGAACGGCCGACCATCATAGCGATGATCTTATCCATATCCAGCCCTTCCAGCGGCTGAGAGGTAATCCACTGACCATCACGCAGAATGGTGATCTCATCGCACAGCTGGAAAATCTCTTCCATCTTGTGCGAAATATAAACAATGCCGCAGCCGCGATCTTTCAGTTTGCGAATAATCGTGAACAGGTGATTAACCTCTTTCTCAGTCAGCGAGGAAGTCGGTTCATCCATAATCACAATTTTCGCGTCGTAAGAGAACGCTTTGGCAATTTCAATCATCTGCATCTGAGATACAGAAAGATTGGCAACTTTGTCGCGCGGATCGATATCGATATCCAGCTCGTCAAAAATCGCTTTTGTATCCTGATACATTTTATCCTGATCGACAAAAAAGCCTTTGCGCGGATAGCGCCCAAGCCACATGTTGTCCATCACGGTACGTTGCAGTACCAGGTTTAATTCCTGATGCACCATCGACACGCCATTTTCCAGCGCCTCTTTGGAGCTTTTATAATCGATCTCGTTACCCTGAAACAGGATACTGCCGGTATCTTTTTTATAGATACCAAACAGGCATTTTAATAATGTGGATTTCCCGGCACCGTTCTCGCCCATTAATGCATGAACAGAGTGAGGCCGCACTTTCAAATTAACATTATCTAACGCTTTAACGCCGGGAAATGATTTTGAAACATTCGTCATTTCCAGCAAATATTCTCGCTGCGCGGTCGTGTTATCACTGGCCATATTTTACCTGGCTAAAAAACGGTGGTGACATAAAAAAGGCGCGACCGCGGTCGCGCCCGTAATCGATCTTATTTCACGAACTGAGACAGATTTTCTTTATCAACCGGCACGTAAGGAACGCGGACGATCTTATCAACCATCTTGAAGTTAGTGCCGTCAGTTGCCGCTTTGCCGTTCGCCAGGTTATTGGCAATATCCAGCGTCGCTTTCGCCTGGTTTTCCGCATCGTTCAGCACGGTACCGGCCAGCGCACCGGATTTAACCAGCGCCAGCGCTTCTGGCAGGGCATCGACGCCGAACACAGGGATTGACGTCATGTTGTGCGCTTTCAGCGCTTCAACCGCACCCATTGCCATCGCATCGTTGTTGGCAATCACCACTTCGATTTTTTTGGCGTTCGGGCCTGACAACCATGCATCCATCTTATCTTTAGCCTGAGCGGTATCCCACATGGCCGTATCCATTGCTAACTGCTGGGTTTTCAGACCATCTTTGTTCAGGGTGTCGATCACATATTTGGTACGGGCTTCTGCATCAGGATGACCCGGCTCGCCTTTCAGCAGCACGAACTGAATGGTGCCATCTTTGTTCAAATCCCAGGCTGGTGTCGCTTTCCAGTGTTTCTCGATCAGCTGACCCTGAATGATGCCGGACTCTTTAGAGTCGGTACCGACGTAGTAGGCTTTGTCATAACCCGCCAGCACTTTGGCGTTCGGTTCTTTGTTGAAGAAGACAACCGGCACATCGTTAGCACGCGCTTTGTCTACGATCACCGCAGCGGCAGCCGGGTCAACCAGGTTAATCGCCAGCGCTTTCACGCCTTTTGCCATCAGCACGTCAACCTGATCGTTCTGTTTGGACTGGTCGTTCTGTGAGTCATTCATCAGCAACTGTACGCCACCGATCGCTTTCGCTTCTTTCTCGATGTCTTTACGCACCATTGACATGAAGTTGTCATCGTATTTGTAAATGGTCACGCCGATACGGGTGTCAGCTGCGTGAGCGGTTGCACCAAACATCATGCTGGCAACCAGTGCTGTAAGCGTGAAAACCTTCTTATTCATGGTATCTCCGGTTTTATTATGCAGGGTCTTTTTAGCGCTACCGCGCAACATGCGGGAGAGCAATCGGTAAAACAGATCGGCACGTCGGCTAACGTAATGGGGATGGTGAGCCGTTGAATACCGTCTAAAACCTGACATCCTTGTGCCTGAATGCTTCCATGAAGAGGGGGTGAACCCTATAACCGGCTACTGAGACCACAACTGATGCCGTTACACTGGCGTTACATAATGTTTCAGTCCGGTAAGACGCTGCCATCATAGTGAGAGCAATGTTAATTAACTGTGAATGTAATCACAGATTGAAAACGGTTACATGCCTGAATCGCCTGAATTAGTGACGGACTCCACATTTTGCCGCTGCGCCACCGAATGACGCCGCACCAGCGTCGGCATAAAGATATGTGTTGCGGTGTCATCAAGCAGGCCTGCTGCGCCCTGCAATGCCAGTTCTGTGGCGATTTTCGCCATAGATACAATGGGATAGCGAACAGTCGTTAACTGTGGGTCGGTGTAACGGGAAATGGGAATATCATCGAAGCCAATGACAGAAAAATGCTGTGGA
Source organism: Pantoea sp. MT58 (assembly GCF_014495885.1). Taxonomy (NCBI): domain Bacteria; kingdom Pseudomonadati; phylum Pseudomonadota; class Gammaproteobacteria; order Enterobacterales; family Erwiniaceae; genus Pantoea; species Pantoea sp. MT58. The sequence continues at coordinate 1,403,046 of NZ_CP061083.1, read as the reverse complement.
ACCTGAATGCCGTTGTCTTTCAACGCAGTGAGCGCGCCAGCAGCCATGCCGTCGTTATAGGCAAACACCGCCGTAAGGTTGAGATTGCGCCCCAGCAACTCCACCATCGCTGCTTCACCGCCCTGCATGTCGGGCTCTGCACTGGCTATCCAGCTCTCCTGGGGCCGAATGCCCTGCTCTGCCATTGCCTGCATCCATCCTTCACGACGCTGGGCCACATCTTCGATCGGATGACTGGAGCAGAGATAGCCGATGCGGCTATGTCCCTGTTGTAACAGGGTTCTTGAAGCCATCAATGCGCCAGTGACGTTATCCAGACTGACGCTGCGGTGTTCAAAACCGGGAACGATACGGTTAATGACTACCATGCCGGGTACGTGCTGCATAAAGTCCGCCAGTTCCGCATCCGGCAGTGTTTTTGCATGCACCACCAGCGCGCTGCAGCGCTGACGGATCAGCACTTCAATGGCATGACGCTCTTTCTCTTCCTGATGCCAGGAGTTGCTGATTAACACATGTTTGTGCACGCGCTGCGCTACGGTATCGACTGCTTTAACCAGCGCCCCGAAGAAGGGATCGGAGACATCCATCACCACCACCCCAATCGTGTCGCTGACCTGCGTCGCTAGCGCCTGGGCGTTGGCGTTAGGGCGATAGCCCAGCGCTTCAACCGCCTGTAACACGGTGTCACGGGTATCTGAGGTCACGGCGTTGCTCTGATTAAGGACGCGCGACACGGTCGCCACTGACACGCCAGCCTGACGGGCAACATCACGAATAGTTATCATGCAGCAGTTCCAGAAAGGAAAATTAGGCATCACGCCGGGTTGAACACCGGCGCTATTTTGTCAGGGGCGGGAGGCGAGCAGCGTGAATTGCGTCACATCAATGAAAACGGTTACATACAATTCTGCAACCTTTGTGATGGCGGTCATTATCCTGCGTTGTCAGTGATGCGTGATTTACCGGCTGAGAGCAGCGTAAACCGCCGCCACAGCCATTCCAGCGGACCCTGTGCGAAGAAATGTAACCAGATGAGAGAAAACAGAATATTGATGAGCCACACCGCAGGCACCATCAGCACCAGCTCCAGCCGGGTGAAGTGCATATAGAAGCCAAAGCGATAGAACAATGTAGTGCAGATCACGGTCTGAAGCAGGTAGTTGGTCAGCGCCATCCGGCCCACGCACTGGATGGCATAGCTGATGCGCCAGCGCGCGATCTGCGGCCAGTAAGCCAGGCAGAGTGCGGTGTAGCCCAGACTAATTAGCGGGCTGGCAAGGTCGCGCGGCGCTTGCAGGTAAAATGCGGTCCAGCGAAACTCCCAATGTAACAGCCATTGCGCTGCCACACCGGCCACCGCAATGGAGAACCCAATGATTAACAGCAGCGCCGCCGCCTGACGATAATGCCGTGCAGGGAATTCGCCAATCAGCCAGCCGCTGCGCAGCAGTGCGCCACCGATCATCATCAGACCTGCCAGCTGCCAGCCATACTGCGCTGCAAGCGCCATCAGCCCTGACGAAAGATGGTCCAGCCGGTTCTGTATCGCGTCCCAGCCGCCAGCAAGTTTCCAGAACTGTTCATATTGCAGTTCTGCTGCACCCGGCAGCCAGGAATTAGTCGGCTCAGGAGAGGAGATCGACCCAAACACCAGCAGCACCCCGCAGCCGACCAGGTAGAGCAGAATGCCGGTATTCATCAGGCTGCGGGTGGAGGGAACATCACGCAGCACCCGCCACACCACCAGCCCGATAATGCCGTAGTCCAGCAGGATGTCACCTTCCCAGAGAAAAACCCCGTGTACAAAACCGATCAGGACCAGAAGGGAAAGCCGGGCTGTGAGCCAGCGACTGCCGCGCGGCAGCTGCATTTGCAGACCCGCGCCAAACAGCAGCGCAAACAGCGTGAGGAATTTGAGCTGAGCAAAAACGTCAGAGAGTGCCCATGTCCAGGCATCGGAAAGCGTGACGCTACCCTGCCAGGCTGGATTAAGGTAGGCGGCTGAAGGCAGACCGAAGCCGACAATATTGAGCAGCAGAATGCCGAGAATGGCACATCCACGAATGAAATCCAGCGCGTGATAGCGTTGCATGCGGCACCTGCACATTGAGGCGGGCAACGTTATGCGCCCGCCATAAACTCAACTATGGCGCACCGCGCGCAAAAATTCCTGACGGGTGTTCTGACTTGACTTGAACAGGCCACCCAGCGACGTCGTGGTAGTGGCGCTGGTGGCATCTTTTACGCCACGCGCTTTGACACAGTAGTGCACCGCATCAATAGAAACAGCCACATTGTTAGTGCCCAACAGCGTCTGCAATGCAACCAGAACCTGCTGCGTCAGCCGCTCCTGCACCTGCGGACGCTGAGCAAAGAACTGCACGATGCGGTTAATTTTCGACAGGCCAATCACCTTTTCTTTGGGAATATAGGCGACGGTAGCCTTGCCATCGATGATCACAAAGTGGTGTTCACAGGTGCTGGTCAGGGTGATATCACGCACGGTCACCATCTCATCGACCTTCATTTTGTTCTCAATGACGGTGATTTTCGGGAAGTTTGCGTAGTCGAGGCCGGAAAAGATTTCATCCACATACATTTTGGCGATGCGATGTGGCGTTTCCATCAGGCTGTCATCTTCAAGATCCAGATTCAGCAGCTGCATAATCTCGGTCATGTGCCCGGCAATCAGGCTCTTACGCGTTTCGTCATCAATGTCGCGCGTCGGTGCACGTAACGGCGTTTCCAGTCCACGCGCCAGCAGCGCTTCGTGAACCAGGGCAGCTTCCTGACTTAAGGTGCTCATCTACTCTTCTCCGGCTGGTGTTGCGCCCGCAAGCCTTTGCCTGCGGGCCCTGTAATCAGGCGCGTATTGTGAAACTTTCTTTGCGGGGAATCCAGCAATCAATCAGATTGGTGATGAAAGCTTTTCACTCAATTCTTCGCCAGACCAGCAGGCCTGCCCAGACCAGACTCACCCCTGCCACCCAGAGCGCAGGCTCAAGCCGATGTAACAAGGCCGTTGAGAGAAAAGAGAGCAGCGGGCCGACAAGTTGTCCAATCGCATAGCCGGTCGTCAGCAGGCCAGCCATGAATCGCAGATGGTTGGGCGCCAGTTCGCGGGCGCAGAGCATAGACAACTGCACCACACTCAGGAAGCCGCCTCCGACCAGCAACGCACCGGCCAGCAGGCCACTAAAGCCGGGCAGCAGCGCCGCAGCAAACACACCCAGCGCCTGTGCCCAGAGCACCAGCGCCAGGCGGACATGGCTGTGCCCCCAGCGCCGCGTCAGAATACCCAGCAGGATGCCGATCATTGCCGCCCCGCCAAATATCGGCCAGACAAACTGCGCGAAGATGCCGTCAGGAAAACGTGTGGCGGCCATCTGCGACAGAAAAGTCGCGGGCAGGATGTAGCCAAACCCTGCCAGACTGTAACTCAGCACCAGCCGTTTAAGATTGCGGTTCAGCACCAGCGGCTCGGGTGCCTGATCCGGACGATGCAGTTCGCCGCGACGCGGTAAATTACGGGTGATTAACGCAATCAGCAGCAGCGCCAGCGCCCCGTAAGCAGCCCAGGCAAGACCGGCGGAGACCTGGAATGTGTGCAGCGCTACCCCCAGTAAACCACTGACAAAAATGCCGCAACCCGGCCCGGCGAACACCGCCGCCGACAACCCTGCCCGCCCATGCCGATGCAGCTGTTCGTTGCTCCAGGCCGCCACCAGCACCATCGCCCAGCCGCTGGCCCAGCCAATCAGAAAACGAATAGCGCCATGCAGCCACGGGCCGGTTGCCAGTGCCGAGAGCAGCGTCAGGATTACCGCTCCCCATACACCCGCCTGCAGCCGCAGTTCGACCCTTTGATGCGCCCGCATCGCATCAAAGGAGCCACACAGGTAGCCTAAATAGTTGAGGGCTGCGACCAGGCTGGCACTGGTAAGCGTCAGCTGGTGAGCCTGAATCATCAGTGGCACCTGCGGCGTAAAGGCAAATCGCCCTATGCCCATCGCCACAAATAAAGTTAAAAATGCACTGAGCGCGACGCGTAACGCCATTGCTGAACTCCTGTTGTTCTGCCCTGAGATCTCTTCTGACTTGCTAATAGCATGCAGGATGACTAAACTCACGGAAAGTGAATAATATTAACCAACTTGCTTACAGGAAGAGAAGATATGGATTTAGTTCAGCTGCGTATGTTCTGTTCCGTCGCCGAAACGGGTTCACTGGCGCGCGCAGCAGAACATCTGCATCGCGTCCCCTCTAATCTCACCACGCGGCTGCGTCAGCTGGAAGAGGAATTAGGTGTTGATCTCTTTATTCGTGAGAAGCAGCGCATTCGCCTGTCGCCGATGGGCCATAATTTCCTGAATTATGCGCAACGCATTCTGGCGTTAAGTGAAGAAGCGATGAGCATGACCCGAACCGGCGAACCGGCGGGAAACTTTGCACTGGGCTCCATGGAGAGCACCGCAGCGACCCGTCTGCCTGGCCTGCTCGCCGCCTATCATCAGCGCTTTCCTAAAGTGGCGCTGTCGCTGATTACCGGCACCTCAGGCGAAATTATTGATCGGGTCCGTGAAGGCACCCTGGCCGCTGCGCTGGTGGATGGCCCGGTTTCTCATGATGACCTGAATGGCTGCATCGCTTTTCGCGAGGAGATGGTGCTGATCACCGGGCTGGATCATGGGCCAATCACCACGGCGCGCGACGTGCAGGACGATACTCTGTTTGCGTTCCGCAACAGCTGCTCTTACCGGGTGAAGCTGGAGAGCTGGTATCGCGACAGCCAGACCGCACCCAACAGTGTGATGGAGATTCAGTCCTATCACGCCATGCTGGCCTGCGTAGCGGGCGGTGCAGGGGTCGCGATGATTCCGGCTTCGGTGCTGAAGCAGATGGCGGATCGGTCGCGGGTGCAGGCGCATACCCTGCCCGCAGCTTATCGCGACACCGCCACCTGGCTGATGTGGCGGCGTGACGCCTTTACCCCGAATGTCGAAGCGCTGAAATACCTGATTATTGAACAGTTTGACGATCGTCCGCTCAACGATGAGCTGATCCACCCATTGCAGGCGACGGAATAAGCGTTCCACGCTATGTTTAACTCACGAAAAAAGGCGCTATTACGCGTCACAATCTGACTGGAAGAGGGATTGCATGAACATGATCAAAACCCGTGCCGCGGTTGCCTGGGCTGCTGGCGAACCACTGAAAATCGAAGAAGTGGATTTAATGCCACCGCAAAAAGGTGAAGTGCTGGTGCGTATTGTCGCGACCGGTGTCTGTCATACCGACGCCTACACGCTCTCCGGCACTGACCCGGAAGGTGTTTTCCCGGCGATCCTTGGCCATGAAGGCGGCGGCATCGTGGAAGCGGTGGGCGAAGGAGTAACCAGCGTGGAAGTGGGAGACCATGTCATCCCGCTTTACACCCCGGAGTGCGGCAAATGTAAGTACTGTCTGTCGGGCAAAACTAACCTCTGCCAGGCGATTCGCGCCACCCAGGGTAAGGGCCTGATGCCGGACGGCACCACCCGCTTCTTCAAAGATGGCAAACCGATTTTCCATTACATGGGCACCTCGACCTTCTCTGAATACACCGTCATCCCGGAGATCTCACTGGCAAAAATCAGTAAAGAAGCACCGCTGGAAGAGGTTTGTCTGCTGGGCTGTGGCGTCACGACCGGCATGGGCGCGGTAATGAACACCGCCAAAGTGAAAGAAGGCGACACCGTGGCGATCTTCGGTCTCGGCGGCATCGGTCTTTCTGCGGTGATTGGCGCGAAAATGGCGAAAGCAGGCCGTATCATTGCCATCGACCTCAACACCAGCAAATTCGATCTGGCACGTAAACTGGGTGCCACCGATCTGATTAACCCGAAAGATTACGACAAACCGATTCAGGATGTGATTGTCGAGCTGACCGACGGCGGCGTGGACTTCTCGTTTGAGTGTATCGGTAACGTCAACGTAATGCGTTCCGCACTGGAGTGCTGCCACAAAGGCTGGGGCGAGTCTGTGATTATCGGTGTTGCCGGTGCCGGTGAAGAGATCTCTACCCGTCCGTTCCAGCTGGTTACTGGTCGCGTCTGGCGCGGTTCCGCGTTTGGTGGCGTAAAAGGCCGTTCACAGCTGCCAGGCATTGTGCAGGATTACCTCGACGGTAAATTTGCCCTTAACGACTTCATCACTCACACCATGCCGCTGGAAGAGATCAACGACGCCTTTGATTTGATGCACGAAGGAAAATCGATTCGCTCGGTCGTGCACTTTAACAAGTAATCAGGAGGCGTTATGGCATCCACTCTGGAGCTACTGGAAGAACACCGTATTTTTGGCGGCTGGCAGCAGCGCTGGCGTCATCAGTCAGCCGTGCTGAACTGCCCGATGACCTTTAGCATCTATCTGCCCACCCCGCACGGTGATGCACCGCCGCCGGTGGTCTGGTTTTTAGCCGGCCTGACCTGTAACGACGAGAATTTCACCACCAAAGCGGGCGCGCAGCGCGTTGCGGCGGAACTGGGTCTGGTGCTGATTATGCCGGACACCAGCCCGCGCGGTGACGGCGTGGCGAACGATGAGGGATACGATCTGGGTCAGGGTGCGGGATTTTATCTCAATGCCACCCAGCAACCCTGGGCGAGTCATTTCCGCATGTTCGACTATCTGAGCAGCGAGTTACCTGCCCTGATTGCGGATAACTTCAAGGTCAGTGAACGCCAGTCAATCATGGGTCATTCTATGGGCGGACACGGCGCGCTGATGCTGGCGCTGCGTCTGGGTAACCGCTTTGCCTCGGCTTCAGCCTTTGCACCGATTGTGAATCCAATGCAGGTGCCTTGGGGCCAGAAAGCGTTTCAGGCCTATCTGGGCGACGATCGTGCGGCGTGGCGGGAATATGACAGCTGCCAGCTGATGGCGGAAGTCTCCCATCGGTTGCCAATGCTGATCGATCAGGGTGACAGCGATCAGTTCCTGGCCGATCAGCTGCAACCAGAGCGGTTAGAGGAGATCGCCCGCGAGGTGGGTTTCCCGCTGACGCTGCGTATTCAGCCGGGTTATGACCATAGCTACTTCTTTATTGCCAGTTTTGTGGAAGATCATCTTCGCTTCCATGCCCAGCATCTGCTGGCGTAAATAATCAGGGCCGCTATTGCGGCCCTCTTTTTTTGCATGCTGTAGAGGCGGGAACATGGTTGCAACGTCAGCGCCCTGCCAGCCCTGCACTCTCCTTTCCGAAAGAGGCGGATACTTCAGCCGCCGCAACCTTAACCTGACGCTCAGACTAAGGCCGGACCGGTCAGCCCATCGATCATCACCTGCGGAATGCCGCGTGAGCAGTGTTCGATACGCCCGTTGACGCCATACACTTTTGCCAGCGTAGCCGGCGTAATCACTTTATCCGGCTGCCCTTCTGCGACCAGCGCGCCCTGCTTAAGCATCAGGGCATGTTGCGCATGACGCAGCGCGATGTTGATGTCATGCACCACCACCACCGTCACGATGTTGCGCTGGGCCGTTTCGCGGCGCACCAGGTCCATGACGTGGAACTGGTAATTGAGATCCAGCGCGCTCAGCGGTTCATCCAGCAGCAGCAGTTTAGGGCGACGGATTAAAGATTGCGCCAGCCCGACCAGCTGCTTCTGTCCGCCCGAAAGCTGATCAAGGTAGCGCATCGCCAGATGGGCAATGCCCAGTTGTTCCAGCAGATGCATGATTTCCGCTTCACTGCTGGCACTGTGCAGGCCACCGGAGGCACGCTGTGCCACGATAATCGATTCCAGCACATGCAGATGCACGCCCGCAGGCAGCGACTGTGGCAGATAGACTACGTTTTTCGCACGGCGGGCAAACGGCTGAGTCATGAGATCTTCACCGTTAAGCCACATCTCGCCCTGACCTTTATTCAGACCAGCCAGTGCACGCAACAGCGTCGATTTACCGCAACCATTCGGTCCCAGCAGAACGGTAATCTCACCGCGTGGCAACGGAGCCACGTTGAGGTTTTCAATCACTTTATGTTTGGGATAACCGGCACTGAAGCCGCGTAATGTCAGACCCGTTTCCATTATACCGTCCCCCGATGACGCAGAATAATACTCAGGAAGAACGGCACACCAATCAGTGACGTCACAATACCCACGGGAATAATGACACCCGGCAGCAGGTTTTTCGACGCGACTGACGCCAGGGAGAGCACCAGCGCGCCAACCAGCGCACTGGCAGGCAGATAGAAACGGTGATCTTCACCAAACATCATGCGGGCAATGTGGGGTGCGACCAGGCCGATGAAGCCGATGGGGCCCACAAACGCCACCGCCAGCGCCGAAAGGATACTGATGCGCAGCAAGGTGGTCAGGCGCAGCCGGCGCACGTCGATACCAAAGCTCACGGCGCGATCTTCACCCAGACGCAGCGCCGTCAGCTTCCAGCTGCTCATCATTGAGAACGGCACCAGGATGGCCAGCGCCACGGTCAGCACGCCCAGCTTCTCCCATGAGGCGCGCGCCAGGCTGCCCATGGTCCAGAACACCAGACCCTGCAGCGTATCTTCGCTGGCAATGAACTGCATCATCGAGACCAGTGCGTTAAAGGTAAAGACCAGTGCGATACCGAACAAAACGACGCCCGCAGAGGAGACCTGCGTCCAGCGGGTCACGGCATCCAGCATCAGCGCGGCAAACAGTGCAAAGACAAAGGCGTTGGCTGAGATTAACCACTGATCAGGAATGCCAGGAATACCGACGCCGAGAATGATCGCCAGCGCGGCACCAAATGCCGCCGCCGATGAGACACCGAGCGTAAACGGGCTGGCCAGCGGGTTATTCAGGATAGTCTGCATTTCTGCGCCGGCCAGGCCCAGCGACAGCCCGACCACCAGCGCCATCAGTGCATAAGGCAGACGAATATCCCAGACGATAACACGGGTACCGGCATCGACACTGTCGGGGCTGAGCAGCGTATTCCACAGCGTGTCCAGTGAGAGCCCGGCCGGACCGAGCGTAAAGTCGAGGATTAACGAGGCAACAATCGCCACCAGTAATACGCCAATCCAGATCAGGCGGCGGCGCAGCACCTGATGATAGTTTTGCATGGTGTGGTGAAGCGTCTCTTCCCCCGCCAGCAGCGAAGTTTCGGTAGTCATTTTTGAACCCTGTGTGGCTATCACGTCAGAAAACGCAGTCACAATAGTGCAGGTGATAATAATTATCAATTCGTTCGCATAAGCGAGGCGAGAAAAAGCAGTAAAAAATGGTGTTGTTAGGGGAACGATAATGGCAGATATAGCGCCTTGACGTTAAAGATGGGGAAGATGCTCAGGGCGCATACGTCTTTCGCAAAGACGTATGCGCCTATCGCTTTAAGGCCGGGAGCTGCCTCAAGGCGCTGTGTCAGGTACCTGACTTAACAGCGCCAGCGCACAGTTCTAATCTTTATGAACCGGGAACTCCATCTCGCTGTACTTCACGAAACGGCTGCCGCGCGTCAGCCTGTAGCCGAACCAGATAATCAGGAACAGCGGAAGGCCAATGTAGGTGGCCGCTACGCTGTACCAGTCAATGCTGTCGTTAAGGAATGCCTGATAGTTCTGACCCAGCGTAATGATCAGGCAAAGCACAAAGGCGAAGATCGGCCCCAGCGGGAAGAAGCCGGAACGGTAAGGCAGATCGTTAAGATCATGACCCTGGGCAACATAGCCGCGGCGGAAGCGATAGTGACTGATGGCAATACCCAGCCAGGCGATAAAACCGGTCATGCCTGAGGTATTTAGCAGCCACAGATAGACTTCCTGATTGCCAAACTTAGAGGTCAGGAAGCACAGCCCGGCCACGACGGTCGTCGCCCATAAGGCATTGCGCGGAACGCCGCCTTTAGAGAGTTTCGCGAAAATGCGCGGCGCTTTGCCTTCACTCGCCAGGTTGTAAAGCATACGCGTTGAGGCGTACATACCGGAGTTACCGGCTGACAGCACCGCCGTCAGGATCACCGCATTCATCACCGCTGCCGCAGAGAGCAGACCGGCGTTCTGGAACACCAGGGTGAACGGGCTGACGCTGATATCGTCAATGTCGTTATGCAGCAACTGCGGATCGGTGTACGGCAGGATCAGACTGATAATCAGGATGGCGAACACATAGAACAGCAGGATACGCCAGAAAATCTGCCGCACCGCGCGCGGGATATTTTTCGCCGGATCTTCAGATTCGCCCGCCGCGATACCGATCAGCTCGGTGCCCTGGAAGGAGAATCCCACAATCATCGCCACGCCAATCATTGCCGCAAAGCCACCCGCAAACGGCGCATCGCCAACCTGCCAGTTATGCCAGCCCGCATGCTCCGCACCGCGCATAATGCCGGTAATCATCAGCACGCCAACAATGATAAAGATAATCACGGTGGCCACTTTAATCAGCGAGAACCAGTATTCCGCCTCGCCAAAGCCTTTCACCGAGATGTAGTTAAGCAGGAATATCAGACCCAGGAACAGCGCGCTCCAGATCCAGCCTGGCGTGTCAGGGAACCAGTAGGTCATCACCAGCTGGGACGCCACCAGGTCAACCGCGATGGTCACCGCCCAGTTGTACCAGTAGTTCCAGCCGAGGGCGAAGCCAAAGCCCTCTTCAACATATTTCGCGCCGTAGGTGGCGAAAGAACCCGATACGGGCATAAAGGCGGCCAGCTCACCGAGACTGGTCATCAGGAAGTAGACCATCAGGCCGATGAGCATATAGGAGAGAAGTGCTCCACCGGGGCCAGCCTGTGCGATGGTTGCGCCAGAGGCGACAAACAGGCCAGTACCGATTGAGCCGCCGATGGCGATCATCGTCAGATGACGGGCTTTTAACGCACGTCGTAATGCAGGTTGTTGTGTTGTATTTGGGTCATTATGCATGTGTTAACGCTACGCTGGGTAAAAATGAGGCGCGATTGTAGCAGCCAGACCGCCTCTGTATAGCTGATGCCATGCTGTTATAAGTTATGTTCATGATCGCGCCCGAATTATTAGCGGTCACTCACGGCAATAGGACAAAAAGCGCGTCAGAGCTTTTGAAATATGCTTCTGCCGGTGATGAATGCGGTAGAGCGTTCGGGTCAGACGCGGCAACGGAATCGTCAGTTCTGTCAGCGTGCCCGCCTCCAGCAGATCGGCAATCACCCGGCGTGAAAGACAGCTGATCCCCATGCCATGCCGCACTGCATGCTTGATCGCTTCGGAGTTGCCCAGCTCCATGCCCAGCTGAAAACTTGGCAGGTGTGACAACAGCAGATAGTCGACGATTTCACGGGTGCCCGAGCCGCGCTCGCGCAGGATCCAGGGCGCTTCGGCCAGCGTTTTCAGCGTCACCGGCTGTTGCAGAATCGCGGCGTCAGGTGCGGCAAACACCACCAGTTCATCTTCCAGCCAGGGTTCACTGACCAGCTCGGTCATGTGACACGGCCCTTCAATCAACCCGACGTCTACGCGAAAATCGGAAACCGCCTGAATCACATCCTGACTGTTTCCGACGCTCAGCTCCAGCGGCAACCCCGGAAAATCACGGCGATAAGCGGCCATCATGCCCGGCAGCAGATAGTTACCGATGGTGCTGCTGGCGAAGATGCGAATTGCGCCGTTATCCTCTTTGAACAATTGCTCAATTTCACCTGCCTGCTCCAGCAGTCCTACCGCACGCGGATAGAGCAGCCGCCCGTGCTCATTTAGCACCAGCCGTTTGCCGACCCGATCAAACAGCTGCACCCCAAGTTGACTCTCCAGATCGGCCAGCGCCGCGCTGACTGCGGACTGCGACAGCGCCAGCAACTGCGAAGCCTGCGTCGTTGAACCGCTTTTGAGCACTTCGGTGAACACTTCGATTTGCCGCAGCGTAATGTGCATTGTTGCCTCTTAACTCAATGAATGCCTGACAAGATAAATCATTAATGCCAGCCAGAGCAGCCCGGCGATGCCCAGCCAGCCTGCCATTTTTTTACCGCGCGCACGCTGAGACTGCGCTTTCGCGATGCTGCTGATACGCACGTCTTTCGGCAGCAACCGCATCAGCACCATGACGCCCGTCGGGATAATCACCGCGTCATCCAGCAGACCAACAAACGGGATCACATCCGGGATGAGATCGATCGGGCTGACGCCATACGCGACCAGCCCCAGCATCGCCACTTTGTTCCACCAGGGCGTGCGCGGATCGCGAAAGGCAAACCACAGCACCCGGGCATCTCTTTTGATCAGCGTCGCCCAGCGGCGCAGACGCGAAACTATCATGATTGCGGCCTTATCGTTTATTCTGGTCAATTATAAATATATTATCAATTTCACTTTTAAGCCAGTCGCCGTCATGATCATGACTCAACCATGAGGAGTGACCACCATGACCGAACTGAGCATCGCTAAACCCCATCATCCTGTTACGCTCTGGTTCCCCGGTCTGCTGCTGACTGCCGCGATTGCCGCGGCTGCCAGCTGGCTCGCACAGCAACCGGTGGTGGCAGCAGCGGGGCTGGGTTCACTGACCCTGGCAATCATGCTGGGCATCCTGGTCGGCAATAGCGTCTATACGCCTCTGGCGTCGCGCTGCGACAGCGGCGTGATACTGGCTAAGCAGAAGCTGCTGCGGCTGGGGATCATCCTGTTTGGATTTCGCATCACCTTACAACAGATTGCCGACGTTGGTTTTAGCGGCATCCTGATTGATGCGCTGACGCTGAGCAGCACCTTCTTTATTACCTGCCTGCTGGGCATCCGGCTGCTGAAACTGGATCGCGATACCGTCTGGCTGATTGGCGCGGGCAGCAGCATCTGTGGGGCAGCGGCCGTACTGGCGACCGAGCCAGTGGTAAAAGCCGCCTCCTCGAAAGTGGCGGTGGCTATTGCAACCGTGGTGCTGTTCGGCACGCTGGCAATCTTTATCTATCCAATGCTGTGGCCGCTGGCGCACCATCTTTTTCCAGGCCTGAGTGCATCGCAGTTTGGGGTATTTACCGGTTCGACCATCCATGAAGTGGCACAGGTCGTGGCTGCCGGACACAGCATCAGTCCCGATGCCGAGAACAGCGCGGTGATTGCCAAAATGCTGCGGGTGATGATGCTGGCCCCGTTCCTGCTCTGCCTGAGTGCAGTGCTACGCGGCAAACGCAAAGCGCGCAACGCGCGTCAGCCGGTGACGTTTCCCTGGTTCGCCCTGCTGTTTATCGCAGTCGCGCTGTTTAACTCGCTGCAGCTGCTGCCTGCCACGGTAGTGGCCACGCTGAACGAGCTGGCGGGTCTGCTGCTGGCGATGGCGATGGCGGCTCTGGGATTAACCACCCGTTTTAGCGCATTACGTGAGGCGGGCGTTAAACCGCTGCTGCTGGGCGCACTGGTATTTGGCTGGTTAATCGCGGGTGGCGGCACCATCAATCTGCTGGTGCAACATTTCATGGGCTAACAGCATCGGGTATCATGCCGTTTCATCCGTGCATAGCCCCAGGAGAAAGGCATGAAATATATCGGCGCACACGTGAGTGCGGCAGGTGGTGTGGATCAGGCAGTGATTCGCGCCCATGAAATAGAAGCCACCGCCTTTGCCCTCTTTACTAAAAATCAGCGTCAGTGGAAGGCCGCCCCGCTCTCCACTGAGGTGATTGATGCTTTTCGCGCCGCCTGCGAGACGTACAAATTCAGTCCGCAGCAAATTCTGCCGCACGACAGTTTTCTGATTAACCTCGGTCATCCGGTTGAAGAGGCGCTGGAGAAATCCCGCGCGGCCTTTATTGATGAATTAAAACGTTGTGACCAGCTCGGCCTGACGCTGCTGAACTTCCATCCCGGCAGCCATCTGCATCAGATTGAAGAAGAGGCCTGCCTGAAGCGGATTGCGGAGTCGATCAACATCGCCCTCGACCAGAGCCAGAATGTGACCGCCGTCATTGAGAATACCGCCGGTCAGGGCAGTAACCTCGGATTCCGCTTCGAGCACCTCGCCACCATTATTGAACATGTCGAAGATAAGTCGCGCGTCGGCGTCTGCATTGATACCTGTCATGCGTTTGCTGGCGGGTATGACCTGCGTACCGAAGCGGACTGCGAGGCAACCTTTGCTGAGTTTGAGCGCATTGTCGGCTTTGATTATCTGCGCGGTATGCACCTTAACGATGCCAAAAGCGCCTTCGACAGTCGCGTTGACCGCCATCACAGCCTGGGTGAAGGGAATATCGGCAAAACGGCGTTTAGCTGGCTGATGAAAGATCCGCGGTTTGATGGTATTCCGTTAATTCTTGAGACTATTAATCCCGACATCTGGAAAGATGAGATTGCCTGGCTGAAAGCCGAACAGCAGGGATAGAAAAAGGGAGCCAGCTGGCTCCGAGATTTTTGACAAAGTCAGGCCTGGTTGCTGTAAGACTGAGCCTGCACAGGGAACAAGGTCAGATCGGAAAGACGTAAAAGCAAACAGGGAGCCATCGGCTCCCTGTTATTATCACTTCAGCAGATTATGCATTTCTGCACATCAGGCTTTCGCCAGCTGCTCTTCCGGACGTTTCAGTATCGCATAGCCCAGACCCGCAACCGCAGTACCGATGACAATCGACATCAGATAACCGACAACCGGGGTAATGGCGCCAGGGATCAGCAGTACAAACAGTCCACCGTGCGGTGCCATCAGTTTCGCGCCAATCGCCATGGAGATCGCGCCGGTGATTGCGCCGCCCACGATACAGCAAGGCAGAACACGCATCGGGTCACGGGCTGCGAATGGAATCGCACCTTCAGAGATAAAGCAGAGACCCAGAACCAGTGCCGCTTTACCACCTTCCTGCTGACCTTTGTTGAATTTACGACGGGCAACCAGCGTAGCCAGACCCATCGCCAGAGGTGGCACCATACCGGCTGCCATGATGGCGGCCATCGGTGCATACGTCTGCGAACTCAGTAAGCCGACGCCAAATGCGTAAGCCACTTTGTTCACCGGACCGCCCATATCGGTACACATCATGCCGCCCAGGATTGCGCCCAGCAGGACCGCATTCGCCGTGCCCATGTTAGCCAGCCAGTGTGTCAGGCCACTCATGATGCCCGCAACCGGTTTGCCCACCACGTAGATCATCAGCAGGCCGGTGATCAGACTCGCGAACAGCGGGATAATCAATATCGGTTTCAGCGCTTCCATACTCTGCGGCAGTTTGACTTTGCCGCTGATCAGCTTCGCTGCATAACCGGCAATAAAGCCCGCGATAATACCGCCTAAGAAGCCTGCATTGATGCTGGTGGCGATCATACCGCCAATCAGACCTGGCGTCAGACCCGGACGGTCAGCGATGGAGAAGGCGATAAAGCCCGCCAGCACTGGTACCATCAGAGCAAAAGCGCTGCCCCCACCGATTTGCATCAGCGCAGCGGCCAGAGTGCCCTGTTCTTTAAACGCTGTGATACCAAAAGCAAACGACAGGGCGATGCTCAGACCACCCGCGACCACCATCGGCAGCATGTAAGAAACACCGGTCAGCAGGTGACGATAAGCCCCTGCCCCGCCTTTTTTCTCTTCTTCACTGCTATTGCTCTGTCCGCCAGCCACCTCTTTATATGGCTTCGCTTCTGCAACCGCTTTATCCAGTTCCTGCGCGGTTTTCTTCAGCGCCAGACCGGTTGAGGTGCGGTACATCGGCTTCCCGGCAAATTTCGCCAGATCCACTTCGATATCAGCTGCGACGATCACCAGATCGGCGGCAGCAACTTCTTCCGGGGTGATGGCGTTACCCGCACCCACTGAACCGCGAGTTTCAACTTTCACCCACCAGCCGCGACGGGTCGCTTCAGCCTGAATAGCTTCGGCAGCCATAAAGGTGTGTGCCACGCCGGTCGGACAGGCGGTAACGGCCACAACGCGTTTCTGCGCGCCAGCCTGAGCCGGTGCTGCAACTGATGCACCTGCAGGTGTTGCCACAGCCGCAGGAGCCTGCCAGGTTTTAGCTTCAGCTTTGGCGCGGTTAAGGAAGGTTTCCGGCTCGCGGACCGCCAGCTGGATATCACCCAGCCAGACCGCTTTGCCGTTCAGCGCCGCATCATCCGGCACGTTTTTACCCAGCACAATCGCCAGTTCAGCGTCGGCAGGGTTCTCAGTCAGGGTCAGGCCCGCAGCAGCTGCGGCGGCAGCCAGACGTTGTTGCGCCATATATGCGGAAGCCAGTCCCAGTGTAGGGTCTTTAATCAGCAGCGTTTTCATTATCGCTCTCCTGCTGTCAGTTAACGGGTTGTAAGTCGACACGCGCCATCATTGCGGCCAACTGCGTACGATCGGAAACGCCAACGTTGCTCTGGCTGACGGCCATCGCCGCCACGGCAGTCGCAAGACGCAGCGTGTGTTCGCTGGATTCACGCATCAGCAGGCCATAAATCAGGCCGCCCACCATCGAATCACCGGCACCCACGGTGCTGACGACTTCACACACCGGCGGTTTAGCAATCCATTCGCCTGACGCGTTGACCCACAGTGCGCCTTCCGCGCCCAATGAAATCACCACATGGGCGATGCCCTGCTCGCGCAGTTCGTGCGCAGCGCCAATCACATCCTGCAGACCAGGCAGTTTGCGACCGGCCCAGATCTCCAGCTCACGGCGGTTAGGTTTCACCAGCCATGGTGCGGCTTTCAGTCCTGCAACCAGCGCCTCGCGGCTGCTGTCAAAAATGATGCAGGGGCAGTGAGTACGCAGTTCGGTCATCCAGCGGGTAAAGGCATCGTGATCAACGCCTTCTGGCAGGCTGCCGCTGACGCAGACCATGTCGAACTGGCCCAGCCAGGTCAGAGAATCAGCCGTAAAACGATCCCAGTCCTGACCCGTGACCTGGAAACCGGAGAAGTTGAGATCGGTAACGTCGCCGGTCTGTTCAGTGAGTTTAACGTTAATACGGGTACGGCCCGGCACCACCTGGAAACGGTTGGCAATGCCCAGCTCGCTGAACAGCTGCTGGAAGCCGTCCTGATTCTCTTTACCCAGAAATCCACCCACGGTGACATCGATACCCAGGTCTTTCAGGACTTTAGCAACGTTGATGCCCTTGCCCGCCGCGTGCAGCCCGGTGGTTTTCACCAGGTTGACTTCGCCGCGTTCAATTTCAGGGGTATATCCCACCAGGTCATACGCCGGATTCAGCGTGATGGTGGCGACGCGTCTGCTCATGCTGCCCCCTCGCCCAGACCGCTGTTGATCGCCTCTTCAATGGCGGTCAGCGCCTGCTGTGCATCGTCACCGCTGGCGGTGAAGCGCAGGCGATGGCCTTTCTTCACGCCCAGCGCAACCACTTTCATCAGGCTACGGCCGTTAGCAGGTTTACCGCTGCCGTCGAGATTGGTCACAGTGATGTCGCAGTTGAACTGCTTGATTACGCTAACCAGCGCGGTGCCTGGACGGGCATGGAGACCATGCTCGTTGCGAATAGTGAATTCTGCGGTCAGCACCTCAGCCTGCTCATCAACTTCGCTGGTCAGCAGTGCGTAAACGCCTGCTGCATCCGCTTTAAGCAGGCGATCTGCTTTGTTCTGCTGCAGTAATGCGCTGAGGTAACCCAGCACTTCCAGTGGACGTTCATCGGTCGCTGAAACGCTGATTAACATCGCCGCGGATTCGCCCTGATGGTCGAATGCATGTTCAGCGCGGCTGATGGCAACACCGCTGCGCAGGTTGCCGAGGCTGCTGTCGCTGAGCCAGATGCCCTGACCCAGATTCAGCGGAGCCGTCGAGACCACGTCTGCGACGTAGCTCGCATCCACCACACCCGCGGACTGCAGCCGGCCAGCATTCATTGCCTGCAGAGTCATCAGATCGCTGGCAGCGACGTTGAGCGTAATTAATGAGGTGTCGAAGCTGAACTCGGCGGCCTGTTTTTCGCCCATCAGCAACGCACGAAGATCTTCAGCAGAGGCGGTTTTGAGCTGTTCAGCAATGGTGTCATCGCTCAGAACATGGGTCAGCTGACGCAGTAGCGCCAGATGCTCATCCGACTTAGCGGCAATCCCGATGGCGACATAAGCAGTCTGATCGTCACCCCAGGCAATGCCCTGCGGGAACTGAAACACCTGAACACCGGTTTTCAGGACCATGTCGCGGGTATCGGTGGTGCCATGGGGAATTGCGATGCCGTTGCCGAGGAACGTTGAGGTTTGCTGTTCGCGGGCCAGCATGCCATTGACGTAGCCTTCCGTCACATTACCCGCAGCGGTTAACGCGGCAGCAACCTGACGAATGGCCTCTTCTTTATTCTGGGCGCTGGCTCCGGTATGGATGGCCTGCAATTCGAGCTGGAACATAATTCTCCTCGCTTGCTGAGATTGAATCGTTTCAGCCAGTGGGGATTTTTTTACGCCATGCTGTTGAAAACAGGTGGCGTAGTCACCGCTGAAACGTTTCAGGGATTGTGGTACAGCAATTTTCCGGAGGCAAGAGAATGCGCAAACGGCGTAACAGATTTTTGACGTTACGCACATTTCAGGGGGATTATGGGGAATAAAAAGTGAACAGGCTGACGCGGTTGCTGTAATGCAGAGATCTGTGGACCGAAAATGTCAGCAGCGTCAGCGCTTCAGGGGGCAGTATCGGCTTCGAGCTGAAGTAAGTATGTCATCGCCTCCTGGCGTGAGTTGCCACACATGCTGTATGCAGGCTGCAGGCCTGCGCAGACGGCAGGACGCAATGGCGAACCAAACAGTTTGCAGCGCAGTAAGTCATCGAGCTGAACGCAGGGCGTGTTCGCGGGCTTGCCGTCAGGCATGCCAGGAATGGGTGAAGAGATCGAGGGCGCTGTACAACAGGCACCGCACTGGCTACGGCATTGCATGCTGTGCTCCGGCAGAGAAAGTCGCGGCGACAATAGCAGTCCGGGGCAGAAATTGCCATGAAAGCCGCGGCCTGACACAAAATTTCGCCTCCACCATATTGCCAGTTTTCACCGGCACGCGTAACGTTGCGCGCACTTCACTCTCAAGATAGCGAGAACAGCAATGCCAAAAGCCAATGAAATCAAAAAAGGGATGGCCGTCACGCACAACGGTAAACTGCTGCTGGTTAAAGACATTGATGTGCAGAGCCCCAGCGCACGCGGTGCTGCCACCCTGTATAAAATGCGCTTTACCGATGTCCGCACCGGTTTAAAAGTTGAAGAGCGGTTCAAAGGCGACGAGATTATTGATGCGATTTCGCTCAGCCGTCGCAGCGTCACCTTCTCTTATATAGATGGTGACGAATATATTTTCATGGATGACGAGGATTACACCCCTTACTCCTTTAAGCAGGAGCAGATCGAAGAAGAGCTGCTGTTTATCCCTGAAGGCGGCATCCCTGGCATTCACGTGCTGACGATGGAAGGTCAGGTACTGGCGCTGGAACTGCCACAAACTGTGGATATGGAGATCGTGGATACTTCACCAGGCATTAAAGGAGCTTCCGCCAGCGCCCGAACCAAACCAGCCGGAATGAGCACAGGCCTATCTATTCAGGTTCCGGAATATTTGAGCAACGGTGACCGCATCCGCATCCATATCGCTGAACGCCGTTACATGGGCCGCGCTGACTAACCGCCAGCCTGCTGCTGATCGCGATAGTGTTATAGTATTACACTATTGCGTTATTTTCTGGCGGAGGCGTCCCATGACACGCGTTAATCTGATTACCGGTTTTTTGGGCAGCGGCAAAACCACGCTGCTCTGCCATCTGCTGGCAGCGCGGCCCGCAGGAGAAAAGTGGGCGGTGCTGGTCAATGAATTTGGCGAGATTGGGATCGACGGTGCCCTGCTGGCCGATCGCGGTGCCACGCTGAAGGAGATTCCCGGCGGCTGCCTGTGCTGCGTTAACGGTCTGCCGATGCAGGTTGGGCTGAATATGCTGCTGAAGAGCAAGCCCGACCGACTGCTGATTGAGCCAACGGGTCTGGGCCATCCGCGTCAGGTGTTGCAGATGTTAAGTGCGCCGGTGTATCAGGCGTGGCTGCAACTGAACGCCACTCTGACGCTGCTGGATGCTCGTCAACTGGCTGAGCCGCGTATTGTTGCCAATGAAAACTTTCGCGATCAACTCGCTGCCGCCGACATTATTATTGCTAATAAGCGCGACTGCTGGAGCGAAGAGGACCGTCAGCGCCTGGCTGACTGGCAGCAGCAGATGCAGCCTGCTCGTCCTCTGATACAGACCGAATTCGGTCAAATCCCCCTTTCCCTGCTTGATGCCCCTTATCTGCCGCGCGACCTCCCTGCGCCGCATCATCATCATTCGTCGCCCCCGACCAGCGGTCTGGCGGCATTACGACTGGATGGCGAGGCGCGATGGCGTCGGGCGCTGAACCACGGCCAGGGCTATAGCGCCTGCGGCTGGCTGTTTGATGCTGACACGCTGTTTAGCCGCGATGCGCTGCTGGAGTGGGTCCGGCTGGCAGCGGTCGATCGCATTAAAGGGGTAATGCGCACGCCAGAAGGCACAATGCGTATTAACTGCCAGGCAAAAGAGTTGCAAAGTGAGACATTCACCTCACTGCCGCCCGATAGCCGTATTGAGATCATCCATTCTCAGCAGGTCGACTGGAATCAGCTACAATCGGCATTGTTGAAGTGCCGTTTACGCTAAGACAGGTATTGTCGGCGGTTATTTTTTTAATGAGTTTTAATTATGCGCGTAACCCGCCTTATTACTATCCTGCTGCTCAATGCACTGGGCATAGTGCTGTTTCTTTCCTGGTATTTGCCGCCTGAACACGGTTTCTGGTTTGGCATCGATAAATCTGTTTTCTTTGGCTTCAATAATCAGATGGGCACTCATCCGCTCTTCGCGCTGATCGTCGCTATCACCAATTTTCGTGGTTTTGATGCGGTATCCCTGCTGGCGATGGGTCTGCTTTATCTGTCGATCTGGCGGCAGGAAACGCCAGAGGCCAGGCGTCGGATGCTGGCCATTGGTATCACCATGTTGTTAACCGCCGTGGTGCTTAATCAGCTGGGCCATTTATTGCCCGTGAAACACTCGAGTCCGACGCGATTCTTTGATCACGTTTATCGCGTCAGTGAATTAACCGGTATTCCCGCTAAAGATGCCTCAAAAGACAGTTTCCCTGGGGACCACGGTATGATGCTGATCATCTTCGCCTGCTTTATCTGGCGTTATTTTGGTTTCAGCCGTTTTATCGTTGCCGCCGCTATTGTGGTGATATTTTCACTGCCGCGCGTCATGGCGGGCGCGCACTGGTTTACCGATATTGCCGTCGGTTCACTGTCGGTCGTTTTAGTCGGACTGAGCTGGTGGCTATTAACACCAGCGAGTGACGTATTGGTTAACTGGTTTTATCGCAAATTACCGGGTAAATATAAGCCCGTGACGTAAATGTTAAGCGCGGTCGGTTTACCCGCTAGGTTCATAACCGCCCGCGCTTATAAAAAACAGCTCCTCACTATTAGGCTGCTAATTAAATTCACGAAAAGAAAAGGTTATGACCCGGCTTACGCGTTAACGGGTCTTCACACCAGGCTGTCAATTAAGAAAACACTGAAACAGCAGGCTATGCCCCGAATTGACCTCCCTTTCATCCCCTGTTCTCACCATTATTTCCCCACAATTGTCTCTAAAATAGTCAGTGTGTTACGGTTTGATTCTCATCAAAAAAACCTATATGAAATTGATTAAAAGCACTCGCCACGGCGTCTGTAATCAGTTAACCTCAGTCGCAGTGAGACTACAGCGGCAGAAAATTCAGATTTTTTACCGTTAAAGTGTGTCCATTAACACATTTTAGTAATTAAGGATTTGTCTTAGCCTGTTTCGCTTATTAATCTCCCTGTTTTGTCATCTGGCTGGCGACAATTTTGTCGTAAGGAAATCGAAGGAAAACCCGAATAATGGTCAAGTCTCAACCAATACTGAGATATATAATGCGGATCGTGCCCGCATTGGCGCTAGCCACACTCCTCTCAGCTTGTAGCAGTACCCATAGCAGTCAAAACGCGAATAACGAGAATCATGAAGTTAACAACCACAATGGTTTTTTACTTCAGGCGTCTCAGGATGAGTTTGAAGAAATGGTGCGTAACGTCGATGTTAAGTCGCGCATCATGGAACAATACGCCGTCTGGAAAGGTGTGCGCTATCGCCTCGGTGGCGATACCAAACGCGGGATCGATTGTTCCGCCTTTGTACAACGCACCTTCCGCGATCAGTTTGGCTTAGAATTACCTCGTTCTACCTCTGAGCAACAAGACACAGGCAAAGAGATCACCCGCAGTAAATTACGCCCTGGCGATCTGGTGATGTTCCGTGCCGGTTCAACGGGCCGCCACGTGGGCATTTACCTGGGTAACGATAACTTTGTTCATGCATCTACCAGCAGTGGCGTGATGATCTCCAGTCTCAATGATGACTACTGGAAAAAGCGTTACCGTGAAGGGCGTCGTGTATTAAGTCGTAACCCGACCTGATTATCACCTTCGATTTTCTCTCGCCAGAGAATAAGAAACGCTGCCTGTGCAGCGTTTTTTTTCGTGCCTGAAGATGGCAGGCAGATTTTTATCAGATAAAAGCATTGTATTTCAGATAAATAACGAGACATTTCAGACTCTCTCGTTATATTCTCGGTCGCTTAAACCGAAGCAGTCGTGCGCAATAACATAATAATAATTTATCAGGAGCACCTCATGCCATTGTCGGGGGCACTACGGCGCCGTGACACTACTCCTCGCCGTATCGCATGCAGTAGCGCGATGGCTGGCGGCTTATTCTTTCTTTTGTTCGCCGTACTCTCTTTTCACCAGACCTGGCAGAAGCGCGAACGGCAGCATCAGCAACTGCTGGAGAACAGTCGCACGGCATTGCAGCAAACGCTCTCCACGTTGATTAACAGCACTCTCACTCCCCTGCTTCCGTTTACCCACACTGCCTGCCATAACATAGATCGTGAACTGACCTCACGCGCCGCCTTTGCCGGAAACCTTCGCGCCATTCTGCTGGTTGATAACGGTACAGCCTTTTGCTCGTCAGCGACCGGCAGTTTTAGTCTGCCACTTAATGTGATTGCGCCGCACAGTGACATTTCTCGCGATACCGACCTGCAACTGATGCCAGGCACGCCGTTGCAGCCGAATAAACCGGTGCTGGCCTTGTGGATCAAAAATCCAGGCAGCCTGCAGTCAGGCGTTTTCGCGACGCTCAATATCACTCTCGCGCCTTATCAGCTGCTGGCGTCCCGGCGACCGGAAATCACCGGCATGGCACTCGTGGCACAGCGCAGCGCCTTAACCAGCTGGCAGCCCGGCCTCATTGAGAATAAAAACCTGCCGACGCCCCTGCACCAGCAGGCGCTGACAGGATATCCGCTCCAGTTTGTCGTGTACGGCTCCACTCTGGCAGTCAGCGACTATCAAACTATCCTGCTAAGTGGCCTGTTGCTGTCGCTGCTGTTTGCAGGGGGATGGTGGCTACTGTTGTCGGTGTATCAGCGTCCCGGCAGAGAGCTGATTCGGGCCATGAAACGCGGCGAGTTTCACGTTGAGTATCAGCCGCTGGTGACGTCTCATGATGGCCAGCCTTATGGTATGGAAGCATTATTACGCTGGACTCACCCGACGAAAGGCCCGGTTCCGCCCGATGTCTTTATTCATTTTGCAGAATCACAGAATCTGATTATTCCGCTGACGCGGCATCTGTTTCAGCTGGTTTCCCGTGATGCACATCTGCTGTGTCATACCATTCGCCGTCATGCCAGCCTGAGTCTCAACATTTCGCCCCTGCATCTGGCTGACAGTGGTTTCCGTCAGGATGTGCTGCACTGGCTTGATACCATGCCTGCGGGACACTTTAACTATGTGTTTGAGATTACTGAGCGAGCCATGGTGCGGGATGAAAACGTCGGAGAACTGTTTGACTGGCTGCATCAGCAGCAGATTCATATTGCTATTGATGATTTTGGTACCGGGCATAGCGCGTTAATCTATCTGGAACGTTATGACTTTGATTACCTCAAAATCGATCGCGGTTTTGTTCAGAGCATCGGTACAGACACCCTGACCTCACCGGTTCTGGATTCCGTGTTGCAACTGGCGAAGAAACTCAACTTAAAGAGTGTGGCCGAAGGCGTTGAGACCGGTGAGCAGGCCACCTGGTTAATTAATCGTGGTGTAACGCATTTGCAGGGTTATATCTTTAGCCGTCCGTTACGGCCAGAAACGCTGATAGACTATTTCCGTCGTCATAAGGCCTGACATGACCTGGCCTGAAACGCCCCGGACATCTGACTGGAGGAATCATGCTGTTTCGCTTTGGACTCATACTGCTGTGTGGCCTGCTCAGCGCCCCGCTGCTGGCTGCCTCTGTCCAGCAAAGCTATGCATTCACCCAGGCTGGTGAAGCAAAATATCCGCCCGGTTTCAGCCATTACGACTATGCCAACCCCAGCGCGCCCAAAGGAGGCAGCATCACCCTGGCGGTGATCGGTACCTATGACAACTTCAATCGCTATGCCTCACGCGGCAATCCAGGCATTAACACCGGCACGCTTTATGACGGGCTTTACACCAGTTCAGACGATGAACCCGGCAGCTATTATCCGCTGATTGCCGAGTCGGCGCGCTATGCCAGCGATTTTTCGTGGATCGAGATCCAGATGAATCCCCACGCCCGCTTCCAGGATGGCACACCGATCACCGCCCGCGACGTGGCGTTCACCTTTGAAAAATTCATGACTGAGGGCGTGCCCCAGTTCCGCGTCGCCTACCGTGGCGTTAGCGTAAAAGCGCTGAACGACCTCACAGTGCGTATAGAAGCACAGAAGCCGGATAAAGATCTGCTGCTTGGATTACTGACGCTGCCGGTGATCGCCGAGTCGTTCTGGCACGATAAAAATTTTAACGAGCCGTTAAGCGCACCGCCGTTGTCGAGCGGACCCTATCGCATTACCCGCTGGAAGCTGGGCCAGTTTATTGAGTTCAGTCGGGTAAAAGATTACTGGGCCGCCGATCTGCCGGTAAACCGCGGACGTTTTAATTTTGATCGCATGCGCTATGACTACTATCTGGATGACAATGTGGCGTTTGAGGCCTTTAAGGCTGGCGCTTTCGACTGGCGTGAAGAGACTTCGGCGAAGAAATGGGCCACCCAGTATCGCGGCCGCCATTTCGACGATGGCAGCATCGTCAAAGAGACCACGCCCAATGACGCTGCTATTGATACCCGCTGGCTGGCATTTAACAATGAAAAACCGCTGTTTCAGGATCGACGCGTGCGTCAGGCTTTCTCACTGATGTTCGATTTCGAGTGGATGAACAAAGCGCTTTACTACGGAGCCTGGCATCGCGCCAGCAGCTATTTCCAGAACACGGAGTATGCTGCCAGTGGTGTGCCGGATGCACAGCAACGGGCGCTGCTTGAACCCTGGCGCGCACAACTGCCGCCAGAGCTGTTCAGCCAGCCCTATCAGCCACACAAAACGGATGGCAGCGGCTATGACCGCGCCAGTCTGTTAACCGCATTTGACCTGTTAAAACAGGCGGGCTGGCAGATTAAAAATCGCCGCCTGGTCAATGATAAAACCGGTCAGCCGTTCACCGCAGAGTTGCTGTTACGCAGCGGTTCTGACATCGACTGGGCACTCCCGCTGCAGCACAATCTTTCGCGGCTTGGCATTACGCTGAATCTGCGGCAGATCGACAGCTCGCTGTATCTGCGGCGCAAACGGGAAGGTGACTACGATATGATTGCCACCGCCTATTCAGCGATGCCCATCCCGACGTCCAGCCTGCAGATCCTCTGGCACTCCGACTACATCAACTCGTCGTGGAACAGTGCGCGGGTTAAAGATCCGATAGTGGATCACTTTGTGAAACAGATTGTGGCGCATCAGGACGATCCTGCTGAACTTCGCCCTCTGGCACAGGCGCTGGATCGGGTGCTGCTGTGGAATGCCTATATGATCCCAATGTGGTACAACGCTGAACAGCGGCTGGCATACTGGGATAAGTTTTCTCACCCTGCACGCAAGCCCGCCTACAGTACAGGGCTGGAAAACTGGTGGTACGACACAAACAAAGCCGGACGCCTGCCGGCCAGTAAACGCTAAGGAGATCACCGTTGGCCGCTTACTTTCTGCGCAGACTGCTGCTGATTATCCCGACCTTGTGGGCGATCATCACGCTTAATTTTTTTATCGTGCAAATCGCGCCCGGCGGCCCGGTCGATCAGGCGCTGGCAAATATTGAGTTTGGTCAGACAACCGGCCTGCCCGGCAGCGGGGCGGAGAGCGCCAGTTCACGCGCCAGCTTCAGTCACATTAATCCTGGCGATAATCAGTATCGTGGCGCACGCGGGCTGGATCCTGAAGTGATTGCTGAGATTAAAAAGCGTTACGGCTTCGATAAACCTCTCTGGCAGCGCTACGGCGAGATGCTGTGGAATTACCTGCGTCTGGATTTTGGCGACAGCCTGTTTCGCAGCGCCTCGGTGATCGGGCTGATCAAAGAGAGCCTGCCAGTCTCGATCAGCCTGGGACTCTGGAGCACCCTGATTATTTATCTGGTGTCGATTCCACTGGGGATCCGCAAAGCGGTGCGCAATGGCAGCGCCTTTGATGTCTGGAGCAGCGCCTTTATTATCATCGGCTACTCCATTCCGGCCTTTCTGTTCGGCATCATGCTGATTGTGCTGTTTGCCGGTGGCAGCTATCTCGACTGGTTTCCGCTGCGTGGGCTCACCTCTGCGCAGCACGATACACTGCCCTGGTATGGCAAAGTGCTGGACTACTTCTGGCATATCGCTCTGCCGGTGCTGGCGACAGTGATCGGCGGCTTCGCCACGCTGACCATGCTGACCAAAAACGCCTTTCTGGACGAGATCCGCAAACTCTATGTGGTGACCGCGCGCGCCAAAGGGGTGCCAGAGCGACGCATTCTCTATCATCATGTGTTTCGCAATGCGATGCTGCTGGTGATCGCCAGCTTCCCGGCCACGTTTATCAGCATGTTCTTTACCAGTTCGGTACTCATCGAAGTGATGTTCTCGCTCAACGGGCTTGGGCTGCTCGGCTATGACGCGACATTGCAACGCGACTACCCGGTGATGTTTGGCACGCTCTATATTTTCACGCTGATCGGTCTGCTGATGAATATCCTCAGCGATCTGACTTATACGCTGGTCGATCCCCGCATCGACTTCGGGAGCCGCTCATGACGCTCTCACCGCTGAATCAGCAGCGCTGGCAGCGCTTTCGTCACAACCGACGCGGCTACTGGTCGCTCTGGATCTTTCTGATCATTTTTCTGCTGTCGCTGGGTGCTGAACTGATCGCGAATGACAAGCCGTTGCTGGTGCATTACCAGCAGCGCTGGACGGTGCCGCTGCTGTTTGACTACAGCGAAACCGACTATGGCGGTGTACTGGCGACAGCGGCGGATTATCAGGATCCCTGGCTGCGGCAGCGCATCAGGCAGAATGGCTGGGCGCTGTGGGCACCGATTCGTTTCAGCGACGGAACCATTAATTTTGCTACTCAGGTGCCCTTCCCTTCTCCGCCTTCTGCGCAGAACTGGCTCGGCACGGACGCCAACGGCGGCGACGTACTGGCTCGGCTGCTCTATGGCACACGTATCTCTCTGCTGTTCGGTCTGCTGCTGACGCTTCTCTCCAGCGTCATCGGGATTGTGGTCGGCGCGGTGCAGGGCTATTTCGGCGGCAGAATTGACCTGATTGGGCAGCGGATGATTGAAGTCTGGTCTGGCATGCCCGCGCTGTTTCTGCTGATTCTTCTCTCCAGCGTGATTCAGCCTGGCTTCTGGTGGCTGTTGCTGGTCACCGTGGCGTTTGGCTGGATGAGTCTGGTAAGTGTTGTCAGGGCAGAGTTTCTCCGTACCCGAAATTTTGATTACATTCGTGCCGCGCAGGCGCTGGGCGTCAGCGATGGCCGGATTATGTTGCGCCATATGCTGCCTAACGCGATGGTAGCCACACTGACCTTTCTGCCGTTTATTTTGTGCGGATCGATTACCACGCTGACCTCACTCGACTTTCTGGGCTTCGGCCTGCCGCTGGGTTCGCCCTCGCTGGGCGAGTTACTGCTGCAGGGCAAAAACAACCTGCAGGCTCCCTGGTTGGGTCTGGCAGGCTTTTTCACGCTGGCGATCCTGCTTTCGCTGCTGATTTTTATCGGCGAAGCGGTGCGCGACGCCTTTGATCCGGGCAAAGGAGCCTGAATGACGACGCCATTGCTTGCTATCAATCATCTCTCAGTCGCCTTTCGTCAGGGCAAGCAGCTTCGACAGGTCGTGAATGACGTGTCGCTGCGCATTGACGCAGGTGAAACGCTGGCGCTGGTGGGTGAGTCTGGTTCCGGCAAGAGCGTCACCGCGCTGTCGGTAATGCGACTGCTGCATGAGGCTTCAGTGATTTATCCCAGCGGCGAGATTCTGTTTAACGGTGAAGATCTGCTGCGCGCCCGCGAGCAGCGTCTGCGGGGTATTCGCGGCAACCAGATCGCGATGATTTTTCAGGAGCCCATGGTGTCACTGAATCCGTTGCACACCGTGGAGAAGCAGCTGTATGAAGTGCTGTCACTGCATCGCGGGATGCGTCGTCCGGCCGCACGCGGTGAGATTCTCAGCGTGCTCGATCGGGTCGGTATCCGGCAGCCCGCCACCCGGCTCAATGATTTTCCCCACCAGCTTTCCGGCGGTGAACGCCAGCGGGTGATGATTGCCATGGCGCTGCTGACCGAGCCGCAGCTGCTGATTGCCGATGAGCCGACCACGGCACTGGATGTGACGGTTCAGGCCCAGATCCTGACGCTGCTGCGCGAACTGCAACGTGAGCTGAACATGGGCATGCTGTTCATCACGCATAACCTGAATATTGTGCGTCAGCTGGCAGATAATGTCAGCGTGATGCGCAACGGTCACATCGTGGAGCAGAATCGCTGCCAGACCCTGATGAACCAGCCGCAGCATCCTTACAGCCAGCAGTTGCTGGCTGCGGAACCGGAGGGAAAAGCCGTTCCGCTGCCCGCAGCGTCGCCCATTCTTCTTCGTGTCGAGCAGCTTCAGGTGAGCTTTACACAGCGGCGCGGGCTGTTCCGTCGCCAGAACAGTGAAAAGCGGGTGCTTTCCGGATTGAGTTTTAGCCTGCGGCGTGGCGAAAGTCTGGGCCTGGTGGGTGAGTCCGGCTCGGGTAAAAGCACCACCGGGCTGGCACTGCTGCGGCTGATTGCCTCACGCGGCGAGATCTGGTTTGACGGTCAGCCGCTGCATCAACTGTCGCGTCAGCAACTGTTGCCGCTGCGTCAGCGTATTCAGGTGGTGTTTCAGGACCCTAACTCCTCACTCAATCCGCGCATGACGGTGCAGCAGATTATTGCTGAGGGTCTGGCGGTATATCAGCCTGAACTCGACAGTGTGCAGCAGACGCAGCGGGTTATCGCCGTCATGGAGGAAGTGGGGCTTGAAGCGGAAAGTCGCCATCGTTATCCGGCCGAATTTTCTGGCGGTCAGCGACAGCGTATTGCTATTGCGCGGGCATTGATTCTGGAGCCGGAGTTGCTGGTGCTGGATGAACCGACTTCATCGCTGGATCGCACGGTGCAAAAGCAAATTCTGACGCTGTTACGCCGTTTGCAGCAGCAGCGGCAGCTCAGTTATCTGTTTATCAGTCACGACCTGGATGTGGTTCGCGCGCTGTGCCACCAGCTTATCGTGCTGTGCCAGGGAGAGGTCGTGGAACAGGGCGAGTGTGAAAGGCTGTTTGCTTCACCCGTGGCAGATTATACCCGCGAGCTACTGCAGTCGGCGCAGCTTAACCTCCAATAAAGGTTTCTGCTATCGCCACGCCCTGATTTTTCAAACAGCAGTTAGTGGCACTTTCGTCACGACGCTGAATGAACAGGCAGGGCTGCCCTTCGCACTCAGCAACTTTGCAATCAACCTGAATATCCGCCAGAACCTCTTTTAACTGCTGCAGAATCTCCCACGCCGGAATGCCGTCATGGCTGATCAATCGCAGCGCCACGAAATCCTGCTCATCCAGCGTTGCATCATCGGAATCAATGGCGCTGTGGTGATCGCTGGCCCAGCGAAAATGCTGTGGCAGACGATGCACAATTGAAAGTTGCAGCATAGTTTACTTTCCCCGGATGAGTTTATGTCGCAACACCGACCTGCCCGCAGCCAGCGGGTCATTCACCGCAGAGTCCGGACAGGGAGGCCCATCCGTGCGGATTGCAGAAGCGCATTTTTGCGACTTACATCGCACTTCAGCCTATATGTACCGCGTTCACTCACCGTTAACAATCATTTTAGACGCATTGTGATTACTTTTTTAACTAAAAATTTTCACAATAAAGAAACAAAACCGTCGGGATATGCATCACTGCGGGCAATCGGGGAAGAAACCACTGCGCCCGGTTAACGGGTCGCAGTGCGGGGACGTGAAGCGTAGAAGAAGAGCAGCAGAGAAATTGTCGCGCACAGGGCAATTGTGCCGACCATCGGCCAGGCGCTGTTGAAACTCACCAGCGACAGCAGTGCACCGACAAAAGCACCCACGCCAAAACGCAGCGTGCCCGCCAGAGAGGATGCCGTTCCGGCCATATGCGGAAACTCATCCAGGATCACCGCCATCGCATTCGATGAGACCATCGACACGCAGCCGATAAACATCGCGATTCCCATCACCAGCGGCAAAAAGCCGAGGCTGAAGGCGCTGACAACCAGCAACCAGATGCCCATGCAGAACTGTATCAGCAGCCCCAGCCGGAACATCGCCACCGGGCCAAAGCGGCGCACGGCACGGCTGTTAATCAGCGTCAGGACAAACAGAAACACCACGTTGAGACCAAAGTAGTAGCCAAAGTTTTGCGGTGAGACGTGATTCAGCTCAATGTAAACAAAGGGGCCGGCATTGAGAAAAGTAAAGAGCCCGGCAAAGGAGAAGCCGCTCGACAGCATGTAACTGAACGCCCGTTTGTGGCGAAACAGCGTCACGAAGTTGCCGAGCGTGGTGCGCAGATGAAAACGCTGTCGCTGCTCCGGCTTCAGGGTTTCGCGGATTTGTGTGGTTACCAGCACAGTGGTCACTAATGCCGCACCCGCGAGCGCCCAGAAAATTGCGTGCCAGCTCCAGAGCACCAGCAGCCAGCCACCGATGATCGGCGCCAGCAGCGGCGCGATGGTGGTAATCAGCATCACAAAGGACATCATGCGCGAGAAGTCCTCTTTCGAGTAACTGTCACGCATCAGCGCGTTGATCACCACACTGGCTGCGGCGGCAGAAAGTCCGTGCAGGAAGCGCATCAGAATCAGCTGATCGATGGTCTGTGACAGTGCACAGGCCGCAGCGGCGCAGGCAAAGATCAGCGTGCCGAGTGCAATTACCGGCTTACGCCCATAGCTGTCTGCCAGCGGACCATAGATAAGCTGGCCAATCGCGAAGCCAAGGATGTAGAGGTTAAGCGACATCTGCACGCTACCGGCTGACACCCCGAACTCACGCGCAATCTGCGGCATGGCAGGCAGATACATGTCAATCGACAACGGCATCAGCATGGCTAACAGACCGAGGATGACGACCAGTCCTGTTGGCGAGTTCTTTTCCTTACGCACACCTTCTCCTGCACAAATGAGTCTGGGTCGGGCCGCCTGGCCCGCCCGGTTATTTTGTCTGCAGCTCTTTCGGCAGACCAATACTGGCGATCTCGTCTTCTGTCAGCGCACGGTATTCGCCCGGTTCCAGATCCTCGTCCAGCACGATGTCACCGATGCGTTCACGATGCAGCTCAATGACCCGATTGCCGACGGCTGCAAACATCCGTTTCACCTGGTGGTAACGACCTTCGCTCAGTGTCAGCCGCACATCTGTGGGGGTAATCACCTCCAGCTGTGCCGGTTTCGTCAGGCTCTTCTCATTGTGCAGCTGCACGCCCGCTGTAAACTGCGCGGCCGTATCGTCACTGATCGGCGATTCCAGGGTGACACGATAGGTTTTCTCGCAGTGATGACGTGGCGAGGTAATGCGGTGTGACCACTGGCCATCATCTGTCAGCAGCACCAGTCCGGTGGTGTCGATATCCAGACGCCCTGCCGCATGCAGTTTGAATGACATCGGCTCTTCGATGAAATAGATGATGGTGGGATGATCGGGATCGTCGGTTGAGCAGACGTAACCCTGCGGTTTGTTCAGCATAAAGTAGCGAGGACCGGTCTGCATCTGCAGTACGTTGCCGTCATAGACGACTTCGTGGTCGGGCAGCAGTTTGAACGCGGTATCGCGGACAACTTCCCCGTTAACGGTGACACGCTGGCCACGGATCTCGCGATGAGCGATGGCGCGGCTGATTTCCAGTTGCTGAGAGATGAATTTGTCGAGTCGCATGAATTCGTTTTGCCTGTTACTGCGGAGGGAATCTGAAACGGCCTGGTTAACCGTTGAAAATGTGCGGGAAGTATAACGTGATCCGCGCCAGCCTGACAGCGCGTTTACCGCACTTTCATGGCATAATTGCCGCCAGTTAGACAAAAGTGAGCAACATGTCTTTTACCTTACGCCCCTATCAACAGGATGCGGTGAATGCCACCGTGGCGCATTTCCGTCGCCATCAGGAACCTGCCGTCATTGTGCTGCCAACCGGTGCCGGCAAGAGTCTGGTGATTGCCGAGCTGGCCCGGCTGGCCCGTGGCCGGGTGCTGGTGCTGGCGCACGTCAAAGAGCTGGTGGCGCAGAACCACAGTAAATATCAGGCCTACGGGCTGGAGGCGGATATCTTTGCTGCCGGACTTCAGCGCAAAGAGAGTCAGCGCAAAGTGGTGTTTGGCAGCGTGCAGTCAGTGGCGCGTAACCTCGACCAGTTCGACAGCGCCTTCTCGCTGGTGATTGTCGATGAGTGTCACCGCATTGGCGATGATAAAGAGAGTCAGTATCAGCAGATCTTTAATCATCTGCGTCAGCACAATCCTCAGTTGCGTTTACTGGGACTGACCGCTACGCCGTTCCGTCTGGGTAAAGGCTGGATTTATCAGTTCCATTATCACGGCATGGTGCGTGGCGATGAAAAATCGCTGTTTCGCGACTGTATCTATGAACTGCCCCTGCGCTACATGATCAAGCATCAGTTTCTGGTGCCGCCGGAACGACTGGATATGCCGGTGGTGCAGTATGACTTCAGCCGTCTCACGGCGCAGTCCAACGGCCTGTTCAGCGAAGCCGATCTGAACCGTGAACTGAAGCAGCAGCAGCGCGTGACGCCCCATATCATCCGCCAGATCGTGGAGTTCGCTGAAGATCGGCTGGGCGTGATGATTTTCGCCTCAACGGTGGAGCATGCACGCGAAATCCTGCGGCTGCTGCCAGAAAACAGCGCGCTGGTCTCGGCCGAAACGCCAGCCAGAGAGCGCGATGCCCTGATTCTGGCGTTTAAGGCGCAGCAGCTGAAATTCCTGGTGAATGTGGCGGTGCTGACCACCGGGTTTGATGCGCCGCACGTTGACCTGATTGCAATCCTGCGGCCGACCGAGTCGGTCAGCCTCTATCAGCAGATCGTCGGACGCGGCCTGCGGCTCTCACCGGGTAAAACCGACTGCCTGATCCTCGATTACGCGGGTAATCCGCACGATCTCTTTACGCCCGAAGTTGGCGCCCCCAAAGGGGCCAGCGACAATCAGCCGGTTCAGGTTTTCTGTCCCGCCTGCGGTTTCGCCAACACCTTCTGGGGCAAGGCGACCGAAGATGGCATGGTGATCGAGCATTTTGGCCGGCGCTGTCAGGGCGTACTGGAAGATGACGAAGGTGAGCGCGAACAGTGTGATTTCCGCTTCCGGTTTAAAAGTTGTCCCGACTGCGGCGCAGAGAATGATATTGCCGCCCGACGTTGTCACCAGTGCGACAAAATTCTGGTCGATCCGGACGATATGCTGAAAGCGGCGCTGAAACTGAAAGACGCACTGGTGCTTCGCTGTGGTGGCATGACGCTGGAACAGGGCCATGACGCCAAAGGGGAATGGCTGAAGGCGACCTATTTTGATGAGGAAGGCACCAGCGTCAGCGAACGCTTTCGTCTGCAGACGCCGGCCCAGCGTAAGGCGTTTGAACAGCTCTTTATGCGTCCCCATCAGCGCGCCCCCGGCGTGCCGCTGGGCTGGCAGACCGCCGCTGACGTCCTGGCACTCCAGCCGCTGCTACGTCATCCCGATTTTGTCGTCGCACGGGCCAAAGGCCAGTTCTGGCAGATCCGCGAGAAAATGTTCGATTATCAGGGCCGCTATCGCCGCGCCAATGAGCTGCGTTAACAGGTGATGCCAGCGAGGGCTGACCGGATGCTGAACCCGGCGAGCGGGTATATCGTTTGCTACCACCCGGCATAACGGCTATACTGCCGCCCGCTTTTGCATGTGCATCAGCGGTATTGAATAACCTGCCTGTTACTGGGTCGCCTGTAGCAGGATTTAAATAAAGAGATATATTAATGCTCACTATCAATGCAGTAGAACGTAAAGAGCAGGGTAAGGGTGCGAGCCGCCGCCTGCGTACAGCAAACCGTTTCCCGGCCATCATCTACGGTGGTTCTGAAGCGGCTGTTGCCATCGATCTGGATCACGACTCAGTAATGAACCTGCAATCTAAGCCAGGTTTCTACGACGAAGTTCTGACCCTGTCAGTTGACGGCAAAGAAACTAAAGTGAAAGTTCAGGCTGTTCAGCGTCACCCGTTCAAGCCAAAACTGTTCCACATCGACTTCGTTCGCGCTTAATCGCGAATTACGTTGAAATGTAAAAGGGCCGGTTGAGAAACCGGCCCTTTTATTTTGTCCCTGATACACAGAGATAATCGACGTGTCAGAGAACAGAAGCCGGGCTAAGCCCGGCTTTTTTTATTTGCTGCTGGTACGGCGCTGAAGCTGGTCGCGCAGATTGGGTGGTGTGCCCTTAATCGTCAGGGTATCCGTGGCCGGATCCCAGAAAATGCGCTCGCCCAGTAACATCGCATCAAAATTCAGGGTCAGTCCCCCGCCGCTGCCGGCAAACTTCGTCAGCTGACGCAGCGTACTGCGATCCGCCGGGAAGCTCTCTTCCAGCTCGTAGCCCTGCTCCTGGGTAAAGGCCTGGAAGGTTTTCTCGCCCAGTGGTGGCAGCTCGCTCGACAGATCTTCCAGTGCAATTTCCTCGCCCGCCTGCAACTGTTCGTTGCAGTAGCTGTAAACCTGCTGGCGATAGTTCTGCCGTTCCTGCTTATCCAGTTCGGATTCGTTGCAGTAATCATCAACGGCCTGCAACAGACCGCGGTTCTGCGCCTTCGTGTCTAATCCCACTTCGGCACCCAGGAAGTCCATAAAGAAGTCAGCCACTTTACGTCCGACGCGGCCGCGCAGGAAGGTCAGGTAACGGGTCGATTCCGGGTTGGTTTCCCATTCGGTTAAATCAATTCGCGCCACGATATCCGCATGATTGATGTCGAGATAGTGGGTGCTGCTGATATCCATCTGCTCATTGACGCGCATACTGGACTGGCTGTTCAGCACCGCAATCAGCAGATATTCCACCGCCAGATAGCGATAGTGAATAAACAGCACCACGCCGCCTTCAGCGAACGGATATTTGGCCAGCTCGTCGCGCAGACGACCTGTTGCAGCGCGGCTAAAAGCGAGAAAATCATCGTTGCCCTTACGACAATTACGCAGCGCTTCTGCCAGTTCACTTTCTGCATTGAACAGGCCATAGGCTTTGCTTTTTGCGCTGTAAACCCGGTGTAACTCCTCCACCATCGCGTTAACCGTGTTGGTGGCAGGCAGCAGTGAATCGCGCAGCGCCAGTTCAAGCTGGTTTTCATCGCGTTTGATTAACTGATGCAGGGCAATCTGGTCGATATCCAGACTCATGGTAGACTCTCCTTTTAGCACAGGCGCGTATTCAAACACCGCCAGCATCGGCTTTCAACTCTATGCGTGAAGCGAACGTACTGCTTTCGATAAAATTGCGGTAAAAAGTGCGCTATTCCGGTAATATATCGCCTTTTGAAATGAGCTTAGACGACGATATGGCACAATCATCCCGTTACAGTGACG
Source organism: Pantoea sp. MT58 (assembly GCF_014495885.1). Classification (NCBI taxonomy): domain Bacteria; kingdom Pseudomonadati; phylum Pseudomonadota; class Gammaproteobacteria; order Enterobacterales; family Erwiniaceae; genus Pantoea; species Pantoea sp. MT58. The sequence continues at coordinate 1,367,012 of NZ_CP061083.1, read as the reverse complement.
AACGCGTGGAACAACTCCTCGCGGAAATGGCCCAAATCCTGCACAAGGACAAGGCCCCCACCGATCTCTCCCTGATGGTTCTGGGAAATATGGTGACCAACTTAATTAACAGCGATGTCGCTCCGGCGCAACGTCGTTCACTGGCACGTTCTTTCGCCGATGCCCTTCAGGCATCAGTGCGTGACGATAACGCCCATTAATTGGCTGATTTGATTTCATAATATGGTAACCAACCGGCAGCGCTACCGCGAAAAAGTCTCCCAGATGATCAGTTGGGGGCACTGGTTTGCTCTGTTTAACATCTTATTCGCGCTGATTTTAGGCAGTCGCTACCTGTTGGTCGCCGACTGGCCTTCTTCGCTGGCGGGGCGCATCTACGCCTATACCAGCTGGGTTGGCCACTTTAGTTTTGTCGTTTTCGCTGCCTATCTGCTGATTATCTTCCCGCTGACCTTTGTGGTGATGTCGCAACGGCTGATGCGGGTGTTATCCGCGGTGGTCGCCACTGCCGGACTGACGCTGATAATGGTCGACAGTGCAGTGTTCAGCCGTTTCCACCTGCACCTTAATCCTGTGGTGTGGGAGCTGGTCATTAACCCCGACCAGAGCGAGATGGCGCGCGACTGGCAACTGATGTTTATCAGCGTGCCGCTGATATTCCTGGTCGAGATGCTGTTTGCGACCTGGAGCTGGCAGAAGCTGCGTAGCCTGAATCGCCGCTCGTTTGGTAAACCTGTCGCCGCTCTGTTTATCAGCGCCTTCTTTGCCAGCCACCTGATGTATATCTGGGCCGATGCCAACTTCTATCGCCCGATTACCATGCAGCGCGCCAATCTGCCGCTCTCCTATCCGATGACGGCCCGTCGCTTCCTTGAACGTCACGGTCTGCTGGATGCGCAGGAGTATCAGCGCCGGTTGATTCAGCAGGGCGATCCGGAAGCGGTGGCGGTAGAGTATCCGCTGAGCGATATCACCTTCCGCGATGCTGGCACCCGTAACAACCTGCTGGTGCTGACTGTTGATGGTCTGAACAATGCTACGCTTGCCAAAGCGCTGCCGCAGCTTAATCAGTTCGCCAGCGAAAACGTGCGTTTTACCCAGCACTACAGCGCCGGTGATACACCTGAGAAAGGGTTGTTTGGCCTGTTCTATGGCATCTCCTCCAGTTACATGAACGGTATTCTGGCATCACGAACACCGTCGGCACTGCTGGGGGCACTGAGTACTCAGGGTTATCAGTTTGGCCTGTTCTCCTCGGAAGGCTTTAATCCGCCGCTCTACCGTCAGGCGCTGCTGACCGACTATTCACTGCCTGCGACAACCAGCCAGCCCAACGCCAGCACCGTGGCGCAATGGCAGAACTGGCTGGAGAAACAGAAAGCTTCGCAGGCGCCGTGGTTCTCATGGATTGCTCTGAACGGGCCTGATGTCACCGGCGACAACAGCAAAGCGCGTCAGCGCAGTTATCTCCGTCAGGCACCTGCTGTTGATGAACAGATTAGCGCCGTGCTAAGCAGCCTGCAGGCGCGTGATTTGCTGAAGAACACCGTCGTAGTGATTACGGCGCAGCGTGGTCTGGCACTGGATGGCGATCCTGACAGCGCCGGAAACCGTCAGACGCTGCAGGTGCCACTGGTGATTCACTGGCCTGATACACCGGCGCAAACTGTTGATCGGCTCTCTGATCATCAGGATGTAATGGCAACGCTGATGCAGCGACTGCTGCATGTGCGGACCAATCCGGTGAACTATTCACAGGGTGAAGATTTGTTTGCTGCACGTCGCCGTCATGACTGGGTGGCGAGCAGTGAAGAGAATAAGCTGGTGATTACCACGCCGCAGGTGACGCTGGTGCTCAACAACAACGGCAGCTATCGCGCTTATGATGCACAGGGCAACGCGCTGAAAGATCACAAGCCAGAGCTGGCGTTGCTGTTGCAGGTCCTGACCGAGGAGAAGCGGTTTATCGCTAACTGATTAATTATCAGGCAAATAGTCGGCAGGTATCTTGCATTCATGACGATAACCAGTAGACTAATCCTCCAGTGTTCGGCACGTAGCGCAGCCTGGTAGCGCACGGTCATGGGGTGTCCGGGGTCGGAGGTTCAAATCCTCTCGTGCCGACCAAATTCCCTGAAAAGCAGCCCAAAAGCCTGCTTTTTTCGTTTCTGTCATCAAAACATAACTTTCATCACATCTCCTGCAAAGCGTTCTATACTTAATAGCGTGTGGGTAACAAGAGGAGAGTTCATGACATTAATCGAAAAAGATGATCCATCCGAAGCACCCGAGTCCGGCGATAAGCAACCTTCCCCGCCAGACCAGAAGTAACCCACAGGGCCGCGTATGACGCGGCCTTTCTGTTTCTGTTATCTCTGCCCACTCTCCGGCTTAACATTCAGAATTGTCCGCTGAAGCAGTTAACATTTCTCTTACAATCAGCAGGTTAACGCGGGCGCCCGAAACTGATCTGCCTCACAAAATCGGCCATCAGTCGCGTCTTTTCATCAAACTGAAACAAAAATGTCACAGAAATTGCCTACTCTAAACTCCCCAGAAATTGACGGATAATTTTTATGGCGATCAAAGCGAAAAGCCTGAAAGATGCGGAGGCTTTACTGCATTCAGGCATTAGCAAAGTGGAACTGGCGTATGACATTGGTAGCGACGACTTCTTTCGTCTGGCGAGCCACTGGTGCGACCGGGGTGCACGCATCAGCAGGGGTCACCACCATTTTGTTGTTTCTCTGAAGAGTTTTGCCATTCCTCCCAACGACTGATTACGGCGGGCTGCTTGCCCTGATGCATCGTGCCTGATTTAATGCCTTTTTGGCTTAAATGGTTTCGCATGCGCTATCCCGACCTGCCGCTGCCGCCTGTTCCAGGCGGCTTTATTCTTTCCAGCCACCTGAACCACAGCGATTATTTGCTGGCGGTGAGTCGCTTTGACCCGCAAAAGTATCATGACGTGCTGGCTGTCGAATGGGGTATTCCCTTACCCGCCCGACTGCAGCAGGCTGTCACTAAACGGCGTGCTGAATACCTCGCCAGCCGTTTACTGGTCCGGTCGGTAATGACAGAGCTGGGCATTGCTGATTTCATCCTGACCAACGCATCCGATCGCTCCCCCTGCTGGCCCGCTGGCGTTCAGGCGTCGCTGTCGCACAGTGCCGGTGTCGTCGTGGTAGCGGCAACCCGGCAACGCTGTGCGGTTGGCGTCGATGTTGAGCAGTTGATGTCAGAGACGACGGCGCAGGAAACGGCAGAGTTGTTGATGAATGCGCAGGAACAGCAACTGTTGCAGACGCTGCCCGTCTCCTTCAGCACTGCCGCGACGCTGCTCTTCTCTCTCAAAGAGAGCCTTTATAAAGCGCTGTGGCCACAACTGCATCAGCCGATGGATTTTCTGGATGCTGCACTGGTGTCGGTAGATTTCGCGCAGCAGCGCGCGACGCTGCAACTGGCTCAGGACTTCGGTGGCTGTTTTGCGATGGGGACGTTACTGGAGGCGGAGTTTATGTGGCGCGATAATCAGGTGATCACGCTGATTATGCATCGGCTTTAAAAGCGTTCTAAACAGAACGCCAGTATGTTTTTTCCTGGCCTGTCACCTTGTGATTTGCGACAACCACTAAATCAGAATCCACAATAAGCAGAGGCACAACAGGGGCGATGCGTTCCGCCAGCCACAGGCATATTTCACCACCAAAAAAGAGTAACACGCGATAATGGCTGGATTTGTGCTGTTTTGTGAACCAGACATGAGTGGGTATTACGGAACTTCAGGTATAAGAAATATTTCCCTGGAACAAGGTACGCATGAAAAATTCTCTGTTCAGATTGTCCCCGACCTTTTTACTCTTTTTGCTTGCCTCATCAGCCACTGCACAAACGATCTCCCCTGAAATTACGACGCAGTCAGGCAAAGTCAAAGGCGCAGAGCATCAAAACACGCTGTCCTGGACCGGTATTCCTTATGCAAAAGCACCGGTCGGGGAACTGCGCTGGAAAAAACCGATTTCCCCTGACGCATGGCAAACCGTTTTCGATGCGACCCGGCCCGCGACAGACTGTATCCAGGTTTCCCCGGACGGAGCCAAAGGTGATGAGGATTGCCTGAATCTCAATATCTATCGCCCGACAGAGAGCAGCACACCGCTTCCGGTGCTGGTCTATATTCATGGTGGCAATAATCAGCTGGGCAGTTCCACTGAGTTCGCGCCGGCGTTTATCGCTGAAAAATACAATGCCGTGATTGTCACCGTAAACTACCGTCTTGGCGCACTCGGCTTTAATCCATTGAAAGCGCTGAACGATGGCAACCCGCTGGATGACTCCGGGAATTACAGCTTACTCGACATCAAACAATCGCTGGCGTGGATCAAAGACAATATTTCGGCTTTTGGTGGTGACAGAAATAATATTACCGTTTCCGGATTTTCAGCGGGTGGCAGAGACGTGATGGCGATGCTTATATCGCCCCTTTTTAAAAATACGTTCAACAAAGCCATTGTTTTCAGTGGTGGCATGACCACCTCTGACAAACATGAAGCGGAAAGCATCTTCGCGCAAAGAATAGCGCCTCTGGTCGTTAAACAGGGCATTAAACCGGATGCCGGCGCAGCGAAAAGCTGGCTCCTGTCGGGCTCACCAGAGGTTCGTCATTTTCTCTATCAGCTTCCGGCAGCAGATCTGGCAATGCTTTTTGGCGATGCGGGAATTCGCATGAATCAATTCCCGCATCTCTACCGCGATGGTGTGGTGATCCCGAAGGATGGATTTGAGACCAAAAATTATAATGCCGTCCCCGCCATCATGGCCACAGGACAACAGGAGTTTTCTTTCTTCGCCCGTAACGACCCACTGTTTGCAACACAGGTGAAAGACGGTTCGCTTAAAAATGATACCGCGCTGCTGAATAAATACACCTTTGCAAATTATTATGGCGGGCTGCTATATAGCCTGTTTAATGTTAACCAGTCTGCTGAGCGCATGTATAAAAATTATAACGCGCCGCTGTATGGGATGGAGTTCCGTTATGGCACGGATGCGTTTGTCACAGGTGATAAACTATCGGCCATCGGTTCTTTCCACGGCGTGTTTATGCCTTTTTGGGATAAAAATAAGTATGCTGAATTTACGCAGGATGCGCTGAAGCTAAAAGGCTCTCAGGCATTAGGTGAATCTTTTAATTCCTACATTAAAAACTTCCTGGCAACAGGGTCACCCAACGATCAGACCCTTCCGGAATGGAAGAAATGGACACCGGAAAATGCCGCAGCGGGGGAATCGCTGCTGGTGATGGATGCTAACAAGCAGAAAGCCATTATCTACATGAGCAATAAGACTTATAGCTATAACGATATTCTCACCCGCATTGAACAGGACAACGCCCTGTCAGCGGCAGACAAAAATAGTGTTATCAAAAACGTGCTGAACAATCGCTGGTTCAGCGCACCGCTTGATCAACATTTCGCCCACTAATCCGCGGCCTCCTGCGCTGGCAGGAGGCAAACTTTAACGGATCGACTTCACTGCAGATGACCTGCCGTACAGGGCTGTTATCTGTGATGTACTGCGTATGAGGCACACCTGCCAACGGATTGTTCAGTCAGCACGGCTGCCTGCTGCTGACGCTTACAGAAGTGTTAACACCGTGTTCAGCGACCTGCACGGAACTTAACGCGCTAGCTGCTGAGTGTGCCATCTGCCGTCAAAGCCCGGTATCGGTGCGTTTAACCGAGTCGAGCGTGGCGAGGTCGCGTTCATTACCGGTCAGCTCCGTCAACTGGCCTTCGCGCATCTCCAGCAGCCGATCGGCATGAATGAAGTAGTGATCGTCATGGCTGATAGCAAACACCGTTTTACCTGCCTGCTGCAACCACGGCAGCAGCTCACGATAGAAGATGCGTCGGAAATGTGGGTCCTGATCTGCCGCCCACTCATCCAGTAGCAGCACATCGCGTTCTTCTGCCACCGCCAGCAACAGCGCCAGTCGCTTACTCTGTCCTTTTGAGAGCCGCAGATTGAGCACTTTATTGCCTTCAATCTTCAGCTTGTCCTGCATCTTCAGCCTTTCCAGCCACTGCTGCACCAGCGCCGGATTGGCGGCAACGCCTTCCCGCCCGATTAACCGGTCAAACAGATGCAGGTCGGTAAAGACCGCGGAGAACTGACTGCGCCAGACATCCAGCTCGTCTGCCGTGATCGCTTTACCATCCAGCAGCAGCGTGCCGGACTGCGGTTGATACAGCCCGGTCAGCAGCATCGCCAGCGTCGATTTTCCGCTGCCGTTGCCACCAATCAGAAACACCAGTTCGCCCCGGCGCAGCGTCAGGTTAATCGGCCCGACCTGGAAGCCGTTGTCACCATAGTGAAAAGAGACGTCGCGCAGCTCCAGAGTTTGCCAGTCTGACGACGCCGAGGGCGCGTGAAACCCTGCCTGATAAGGCGCGAGGTCAAAGGCGTTGAGCTTACGGAATGCGACCTGGGCGCTAAGCAACGTGGGTAACGCGCCCACTGCAGAAAGCAGCGGCGTGCGTAAGAACAGCAGTGTCAGGGAGAAAGTCGCGGCCACAGCAGTATTGGCCCAGCCCAGGCTGTTAGCCATGAAAAAGACCATGCCGATAGCGCCCAGGGTCATGATATTTGACCAGTTGACCGCACTCAGATGATAAGTATCGGCACGCACAATATGGTGACGCCAGGCGCGGGCATCTTCCTGATAAACCGTGTCATAGACCTGTTGCGCACGTGAGCGGTTAAGCTGTAACTCTTTACGCCCCTCAATCACCGTCTGGTAATCACGATAGAGGTTGTCTTCGATTTCGCGCAACTTTGCCATGTGCTGGTAAACCCGCGAGACCAGCATCCAGCCGCCCACCAGCGTCACACCCAGCCAGAGACTGGTCACCAGCAGCATTTTTGGTGACAGCCACGCGAGATAGATGGCTGAGCCGAGGGTAATGATTACGCCCTGAAACAGCTCCGGCAGACGCACAAAAGCCAGCGTAATTGCCCGCACGTCGCTGGTCAGTCCCGCCAGCAGTTGTGCACTGCCGAGTTGCTCGATGCGTTCAACCCGGCTATCAAGGATTCGCTTGATGAACTCGCCACGCAGTCGCCAGACAAACTGATGCCCGAGCATCGTCAGTGCCAGCTGCGAAGCCAGCGTCACCGCCATCAGCACCACCAGCTGCAACAGGAACTGCGGCAGCACCGCGAATGAGGTGTTGATGGCGACAATCATTTCGCGGTTGATAAAGGCGATCATGCCGATACCCAGCACGGCGCTTAACAACGTCAGGGCAATGACCCCGATAAAAGGCCAGCGAAACTGGCGAAAAACAACGCTTAACAACGTCATGCAGGCAATCCATCAGCTAAAAAACAGCCTGCAGTGTAATGGGATGCCAAATGATAGCAATAGTTATTCTCACCACGCCGTGACTGCCGTAGTGGGTTAAAAGGCGCGACGAAATGTCAGGTTATAACGCCAGGCGCCGGCCAGCGGATGCACGCCTGGCTTAAGCGGCAAAATGCCGTGGTAACGCAGGCGCGACGGCCCGCCCCACACCACAATATCACCATGCTCAAGCAGCACACGCTGGGTGCTGTCGCCCCGTTCGAAGCCACCGAACTGAAACACGGCCGGCAGACCCAGCGACACCGAAACGATGGGCTGGTGCAGGTCTTTCTCATCTTTATCCTGATGCAGCGTCAGCTTCGCACCCGGTTCATAGCGATTAAGCAGACAGGCATCCGGATTAAAGCCAGGAAAGCCCGCCTCCGCCGCGGCCTGCTGCGCCAGCTCGCGAAACAGCGGTGGCATGGGCGGCCATTTGCGGCCATTGAGGTTATCCTGCTGCTGATAATTGTAGCCGCGTGAATCCACCGACCAGCCAAAATCGCCGCAGTTGGTCATCGCCACCGACATGCGATGGCCACCCGGCGTAATGCGATGGGCAAAGGGGTTCTGATCCGCAATCGCCAGTATCTGCTGATACAGCGCCTCTGCGTCATCACGTGCGCGGCGCCGCAGGATCACGGCCCCCTCCGCCAGCGGCTCCTGCCAGGGTTGCTCTTCACTAAAAAGATCTAACATCAGGGTTCTCCGGATTCAGCGGGAATCAGAAAAGCAGCAAACTGCGGCGACATCCAGCTGACAAATTTATCGCCCTGCTTGCTGATCAGATAGACCGCCAGATGCTGTTCAATTGCCAGCGCTTTGGCTTTCTCGGTGCCGAGCACCATCAGTCCGGTGTCCCAGCCATCGGCTTCCAGCGCCGTGGTGGCAATCACCGTGGCAGAAACCAGTTTATGCTCAATGGGTCGTCCGGTAACGGGATCGATCACATGAGAAATGCGCTTGCCGTCCAGTTCATAATAGTTGCGATAGCTGCCGGATGTACTGATACCGTGTCCCTGCAGACTCACGCGTGCCTGAACCGCATTCTCCCGATCGGTGGGTTTCTGGATCGCCACCCGCCACGGCTGCTGTTGCGCATTAAGACCCCGGCTCAGCACGGCACCGCCGACTGACACCAGATAGTTGTTGATACCGAGCTGCTCCATCAGCCGTGCCAGATGATCGGTGGCAAAGCCCTCACCCACCGTCGAGAGATCGACATAGAGCTCTGGCAAATCTTTCTGCAACCATTGTCCATCCGCACCCTGCAGCACTCTCAGATGCTGCAATCCGGTCTGCGCACGGGCGGCGGCAATTTGGGCTACATCCGGTGTATGGATGGGCTGTTTCGTCGGGCCAAAGCCCCATAAATTAACCAGTGGACCGACGGTAATGTCCATCGCCCCGCCGGTTTTACGGCCAATCCGCAGCGAGGTCGTGACAATGTCCGCCATGTTTTCACTCACCGGCTGCGGTGACAGGTCACGGCTCTGGTTAAAGCGCGATAACGCAGAGTCCGGCTTCCAGGTGGAGAGCTCAGCATCATCCGCGTCCAGCTGCTGCTGAATCCGCTGCTGAAAGGCCGCTTTACGCTTACTCTCAACACCCGCCAGGCTCACCCGCCAGACGGTGCCCATGGTTTTTCCTTCCAGCACCATCGCTGTTGTCGGTGCTGATTGATCACAGCCCGCCGCCGTCAGAATTAAAATCGACATAAACAGCAGATTAATCTTATAAATCATCATTCCTCGCCTGTAACACTTTATGAATAGCCACTACAAAGCATAAAGTTTGGGTAAATTCGCTTAAATAGAGTTGAATATTTCACTGAATCACGAGAGCATTCCCCGGTCATCTATCCTGATCCCGCCTCGCGACAGGGGATTAACATTAATCAAAGTAAGGAGCTACAGATGATCTATGCGATTCTGGTCGTTGCCCTGGGTCTGTTTGTTTACGGCAGTTATAAAGTTGTCGAACAGCGTCGTCATCGTCACATGACCCCTTCCCGGCCGCGCCAGTAACGGGCTTAACTGCACCTGATTGGGGCAATCGCTCCCTGACGTGCGCGGCAAGTGTATCAAAACGGGCGTAACGCCTGTGGCTGTGAGAGCGGTAAAGCTGGCATGAATTCTGCACTGTTGAAACAGTGTTTATCTCTGAGAGGTGCAGAATGAAAAATTCACAGAAGTGGCAGTCAGCATGGCATCACTGGTTGAGCTTTTCTGCTTTCACTCTGGCAGGCGTGGCATTTGAAGGCGCGCGGTTTGGCAGCGTTATGTCATCAGAAACAACGGCGCCGGAAGCAACGAAGTGGCCAAAGGCTGATGCGTTTAGCCCGGAAGATAACGCAGGAGCGCAGCCGTAACTGCGCTCCCTTATCACTTAGAACTGGTAAACCAGGCCTACACCCACCACGTCGTCGGTATTGATACCGGCCGCGTCGGTGAAGGCGTTGTCGTCCAGCAGGTTGATCTGGTAATCAACATAGGTAGACATGTTTTTGTTGAAGTAATACGTCGCGCCAACATCGATATATTTTTTCAGATTCTGTGTGCCCCAGTTCTGAACATCAGTGCCGCGTGAGGTCACGTACGCCAGAGATGGACGCAGACCAAAGTCGAATTGATACTGCGCAACCAGTTCCCAGTTATCCGCTTTATCCGCATAACCAAACGCTGAAGAGTCGGTGCTGCCGAAGCGAGTTGCGTTGAAGGAGCGTGAGTACATCGCTGCCAGATAGACGTTGTTCGCGTCATATTTCAGACCGCCAGTATACACTGCCGCTTTATCGCCATGGCCGAGGATACCTGATGTTTCGCTGTTCTGGTCGTTGGTACGGTCAGACTGGAAGGTTGCCGCACCAATGCCGAAGCCTGAACCCAGATCATAGGTCGTGCTCAGACCCCAGCCGTCGCCGTTCTGGCCCAGCACGTCACGGCCATTCGGTGACTCGCTGCTGTTGCCATTCTTGCCCTGATACTGGACTGCGAAGTTCCAGCCATCCACCAGACCGAAGAAATTGTTGTTACGGTAGGTCGCCATGCCGTTACCGCGCTGATACATGAAGTTATCCGCGCCATAGGTATCGCCGCCGAACTCAGGCAGCACGTCAGTCCATGCGCCGATGTCATAGGCTACGCCGTAGTTACGACCATAGTCGAAGGATCCCGCATCACCAAATTTCACACCGGCGAACCCAACACGGGTAAAGCTGTCTGCTGTCCCCTGGTCTTCAGAGTTGTTTAGTGCTGCCTGGTATTCCCACTGGCCGTAACCGGTCAGCTGATTGCTGATTTCTGTTTCGCCTTTGAAGCCGAAGCGAACGTATGACTGGTCGCCGTCGGAACTGCTGTTGTCAGAGAAGTAGTGCAGGCCGTCAACTTTACCGAAGAGATCTAATTTGTTGCCGTCTTTATTATAGATTTCAGCTGCGTTTGCTGATCCTGCTGCAACCAGCAGTGCAGGAATCATCAGGGAGAGAACGCGACGTTTCATTTTATTACCCTCTGTTATATGCCTTTATAATTTGCCACTGCTAACTGAATGATTAAAAATTCAGCCTGCAGGTCATTGTTGTTTTATAGCGGGTAATAATCCACCAGGAAAATGCTACTAAATTTCCAAAACTGTTTCATCCATCGAAACAGTTATTTCATAATGTAAATAGCGGGGAACTAATAACCAGCACAGATCGGTAAAAAAAACCGCACAAATTGATACACCCCTTCCGATATCTTTGTTATCAACAGCTTACATCAGAGCATTCTGAAGCACTGAATGATAAAACTTATACGACATCTGGTAATAGAATAGACCCCGCTATCATCATTTATTCCATTATTACCTTCATTCTCCCCGAATGAGATGTACAACTTATTATTTCCCGCCGGACAATCTGTCCGGCATTTTTTTGCCTGTCATTTGCCGTCGTACTATATCCTCGTAAACATTTTTAATCTGGTTAAATTAACTTCACTCTGCTTCCGCACAGTTTGTTAAATTGCGCACACTTTGTGCCCGGATAGTCTGAATATCCGCCATGTTAATTTATCACCGTAATTAAGCAAATAAGCCTCTCAGCTGGACCGCATTTCAGCGCTCGCGCAGCGATTCTTTGACTTTATTCAGTGGTTTAATCAGGTAATCCATGACGGATTTCTGACCGGTTTTAATCTCCACATTGGCCACCATTCCGGGCACAATCGGGAATTTTCGGCCAGCGCGGTTGGTCAGCTCGGCTTTCTGGGTACGAACGTAGACACGATAATAATATTGATCACGTTTCACCTCATCCTGCAGCGTGTCTGGCGACACCGTTTCCACTTCGCCGTGCAGATCGCCATAAATAGAGGAGTCATAGGCGGTGACTTTCACGGTGGCGGCCAGTCCGGGCCGAATCCAGGCGATATCGCGTGGATTGATACGCGTCTCAATCAGCAGTTGATCCTCCAGCGGCACAATTTCCATCAGTTTACCGCCCGGTTCCAGTACACCACCCACCGTGGTGACCTGAATATCTTTGACGATGCCGCGCACCGGCGAGTAGAGCGTCGCGCGCGTCAGCTGATCCTCTTTGCCTGCGGCAACCTGCAACTGCGCATCCAGTTCCGCATTGTTTTTCACCTGCTCTTCGTGAGCGCGCACCAGATAGTCATTGCGCGCTTCGTCGATTTTGCCACGTAGATCGCTGACCTGACGACGCAGACGGATCACCTCAACCTGCCCTGCCGCGCCTTTCGCCACCAGCGGTTCGGTGAGCCGCAGCTCATCCTGCACCAGTTTCAGCGACTGCTGCAGGTTACTGATGGTTTCAGTGAGATTACGACGTCGCGACTCATAGAGCTGCCGCTCGCGCGTAACCAGATTCGGCTCCTTCAGCGTTTCGGCACTGAACTTCAGCGGCGTGCCCGACAGCTCCGCTTCCAGCCGCTCGGACGAGGCACGCAGCGTGCGCACTTTAGCCTGCGCTTCACCGAAATTTGACTGAAAGCGCGTTGGATCGAGGGTCGCCAGCACCTGCCCTTTCTCAACAATGTCACCTTCATGCACATTAAGCTGTTTGACGATGCCGCCATCCAGGCTGTCGATCACCTGCGCGCGGCTGGAGGGCGTCACTTTACCGGTGCCCACTGTGACCTCATCCAGAATGGCAAAGTGCGCCCAGATCAGAAATATCGCCAGCGCGGCGGTGCAGAGCCAGATAATCGCTGATGTCCGGCGCTCATGACGGGCAAGATCTTTATCAACAATCACCAGACTCATGCCACATCTCCTTTACCTGCCGTAGCAGGTGCAGTCGCGCGGCGCAGGATCTCGTCGCGCGGACCATCAGCGACAATGCGCCCGTTATCCATCACCACAATACGATCGACCATTTTCAGCAGTGCCGGACGGTGCGTCACCAGCACCAGCGTCCGGCCGCTGATCCAACCCTGCAGCTGACGAATCACATGCTCCTCCAGCTGTTCATCCATTGCCGCAGTGGGTTCATCCAGCAGCACCACCTGCGGCTGACGCAGGATCAATCGGCTCAGCATCACCATCTGACGTTGCCCGCCAGAGAGCCCGCGACCGCCTTCATTGATAATACGATCCAGGCTGGCGGCGTCCTGCTGGATCAGCGACAGTGCGCCGCTGATACGCAGTGCCTGCAGCATCTCCTGTTCGCTGGCATGGGGATTGCCCAGCATCAGGTTCTGCCGCAGCGTGCCAAAGAAGAGGCGAGAGTCATGCGACAGCCACCCGAGCTGACGGCGTAAATCAGTGGGATCGATACGCTCAATATCGACACCATCAACAATCACCTTGCCCTGACTGGCCTGTGCCTGACCGGCAAGAATCTTCAGCAAGGTCGACTTCCCTGCCCCGACCTTACCCAGAATGGCAATCTTCTCGCCGGGCTTGATCTGCAGCTGCTGCACGTTGAGCACATTTTTTTCATTATCTTCGTCATAGCTGTAATGCACATTGCGCAGATCGTACTGGCCGGTGAGCGTCGGACAGTGCGCCAGCGTGGCGGCTTCAGGTTGATCGAGCGGCTTTTTCAGCAACTCATCCAGCCCTTTCATCGCCATTTTGGCGTGCTGCCAGCGTGAGAAGACCATGGTCAGCTGCATCAGTGGAGCGATAGTGCGGGATGAGAGCAGGCTACAGGCGACCAGCGTACCGGTGGTGATGTGTGAATCGAGCACCAGGTAAACCCCAAACACCAGCATCCCTGCATAGGTGAGCTGCTGCACCGTCGATGCCCAGCCGGTAAGGCGCGCGCCCCACAATCGCTGCTGATTGCTGATCGCGGCGCTGACTTCATGCGTCTGCTCCCACTGACGCTGGAAATAGGGTTCGGCCTGAAGCGCCTTGATATCCTCAATGCCTTCAATGGTCTCCACCAGCACGGCATTACGCAGCGCGCCCTCACGCAGCCCCTCTTTAGCCAGCCGCGCCATGGGAATCTGAACCAGCAGACCCGGAATGACGATCAGCGGGATCGCCGCCAGCGGAATCAGCACCAGCCAGCCGCCTATAAACGACATGATGAACAGGAACAGGATAACAAACGGCAGATCGGCCGCGGCACCAACCGTGGTCGAGGTCAGCAACTCGCGCACCTGGTCGATCTCACGCAGCTGCGAGATAAATGAGCCGGTGGATTTCGGCCGCGCCTCATTACGGATGCTCATCGCCCGGGCAAACAGCATGGCGGAAACTTTCAGGTCGATGCGTTTACCCATTAAATCTGAGACCTGGGTTCGCATCAGCCGGATAAGATATTCAATCGCCGCAGCAATCAGTACCCCGACAAACAGCACCCACAGCGTGGACTGTGACTGCGCCGGAATCACCCGATCGTAGACCTGCATCGAAAAGAGAATTCCGGCCAGCGCCAGCACATTACCGATCACCGACGCCAGTGAGATCTCGGTGATACGACGCCCCATGCCGCGAAAGTTTTTCCAGAACCAGTGTGGCTCATAAGGCTGAATGAATTCGTCGATGCGCGCATCACGGCCACGCGCCGCCACCCCAATCACGCCGACATCGCCCTGAGCACGTGTCAGCAGCTCCGATAAGGCGCTTTCACGCACCACATCGCCGCCTTCACTGAGCCAGTAACGCGCGCTGCCGTCCGCATCGATATTCTCCAGCACCGCTACGCTGGCATTTTCCAGCACCAGCACCACCGGCGTGATCTCCTGACGCCAGCGCAGTTTGTTCTGCGGCACCATGGTCAGATGCAGTCCCAGCAGGCCGGAGAGCCGCTCCAGCTGCTGTGACACCGGCAGATGTTCAAACCAGCGCATCTGCTGACGCAGGGTTTTGCCATCGGCAGGCTTACCGAATCGCGCGGCGACGCGCAGCATGGCGGCAATCCAGTTATCGGTATTCAGGGTTAACGTACTCATGATTTTTGCCTTATCGCTATTGCAGCGAAGGAAGGAGATCGCCGCTGCTTTGCTGGCGATCGATACCCATGATATCGAGCAGATTGTCTACTGCGGCGGCATAGCGCACGGTGGCGTCCCAGCCATCGTAGAGCGCGGTGATACGTGAGCTGTCAGCCTGAAACACATCCTGTTCTACACTCAGCAGATCGTTCAGGCTGCGCTTGCTCAGGCGATATTCATCGGCATAGACATTGCGGGTATGGTCGGCGCTGGCCAGCTGCACTTCCCCGGCAGCCTGCCGTTGCTGCGCGCCAATCATGTCGGCATAGGCGGTTGAGGCGTTCTGATTAATGGCGAGTTTGGCTTGCTGCACTGCAGCCTGCGCTGCCTCACGGTCGCCCTCCGCTGATTCAGTTTTGGCATTGACCATGCCACCCTGATAGAGCGGCGCTTCCACCTGCAGCTGCACTTCATCATCCCAGTAAGACTGGCGATCGTTTTCATAGCGGGTCCGGCCCGCCTGCACTTTGATGGTTGGCCAGTGACCGGACTGTGCCTGGCGTACCCGTTCACGGGCGGCCTCCTGTTTAGACTGTGCGCTGCGCACCGCCGCGCTGCTTTCATAGGCAATTTTGTCGAGGGTGATCTGCTGTTTCAGGAGTGCCTGGGGCAGTTCTGGCAGTGTGGCGGGCACCACGCCGGTCAGTACAGTGAGTTGGGCGGTAGCGGAGCGCAGCTGGGCGCGATACTGCTCAAGCGTGGCCTGCATTGCGGCGATGCGGGTTTCCGCCTGCAGCACGTCTGACTGTGAGTTGAGCCCCGCATCGGCGCGCAGTTTCGCGATATCCCGCACCCGCTGCAGTGAAGCGATATTAGTGTGCGCGATGTCTGCCAGCGCCTGGTAGCGTTTGACTTCGAGGTAGGCCTGCAGCGTATCTTCCGCCACGGTGGTCATGGAGTCGAACAGGCCGAAGCGATAAGCCTCTGACAGTGCATGCTGTTCATCGATGGCGCTGCCGGTACGCCCAAAGTCGTAGAGCAGCTGGCTAAGCGTGATACCGCCGGAGCCATTGTTGTTGAGGCTCCCGGCGGAGTCAGTCTGATGGGAGCGGCCCGCCGCACCCTGTAGTGAAATCTGCGGATACCAGGCGCTGCGGGCGGCATCAAGATCGCCCTCGCCAACGTGGATCTGTGCCGCCGCTTCCGAGATTTTCGGATTACGGGCGAAGGCCCGGAGAATGGCGTCGCGCAGCGTTAAGCTGGCAATCTGTTCTTCGGTCGGCGCTGCGCGCCAGTTAAATTCTGCTTTGGGTAAGGGTGCGGAAAAGACCGCATTCACTGACACGCCGCTCAGGGCGCACAATAAAAAAGTTAACTGCGCTTTGTTCATTATCCATACCAACAGGGGGTTTTATCATCATGATGTTTTTCCTGGTGAACAAAGCGAGCAAAAGGGATGACGATCAGATCCTGACAGAGTTATTGCATTATTTTATTTATGATTAACATCAGAGACACTAAATAACTATTAACATTATTAGATCATATTCTGTACTTATTCCTGTTAAATAGTGATGAAATCTTTAATATTCCGCCTGAATGAATGAAAATTAACCACCCAGCCACGCCTGACCACTCCAGACAGGCTTAACAGACCTGCCCGGAAGTCAGTACTTTTACTAATGATTTAGCGTCACACTATCGACTGTGCTGCCGGATGCTGCAACAGGTGATCGGCAAGCGTATAAGGCACATCTGAGAAGAGATGGCTCTCCTGAGGGAGGACAGCAACAGATGCCTGTGCCACATGCCCGGTCTCTGCCTGCTGAGTCTGACTAACGGTTTCCAGCAGGTGATCCAGCGTCTGCCCCTCTATCAGGCTCGCCGTTTCGGTATGCGATGCCACCTGCACCGTCTGGCTGGCCGTCGCGATATTACCGGCGCTGTCTTTGGCGCTGACCGTCATCGGATATTCCCCCTCATCCAGTGGAGCCAGTTGTCCGGCCAGAATGGTCAGGGACCAGCCACCATCCGCTTTGACACTGGCGCTGTAATGCTGATCGCCCAGCGTTAATTCCACCTGGCTCCCCGGTTGCAGATTGCTGGAGCTGCCCTGAATCAGATGCCAGCTGTTCACATCGGCAGCATCGATTTTGTTGTCGCCAAAGGCGATGTCCAGCGTCAGGGTTGGCCGCTGATGTACGGCAACGGTAAATAGCGTGTCCCAGCTTTGGGTATCGCTGTTGCCATAGTCATCCTGGCGATGGAAAGTGGCGGTGACCGGACCATCCGGCAGCGCCATAAGCTCGCTGGAGGTCATCGTGACCATGCCTTTTGCGTCAGGCTGGTAGGTTATCCCATTGATTTCCAGTGTTCTGCAACCCTCAATATAGAAGCTCAGATCGTGCTGCGCTTCCTGATAGTTGAGGATCATGTCACCACCGATATCCATTTCGGTGTAGACCTGCTGTAAATCCGTGTGGATATTCAGTTCATGGGTGACGTCGGTGTAGTTTTTTGCCCCATCAATGGACCAGGCACGGATTTCCCCGGCGCTGATAAAGGCGTTCACCTCCGCTGCCGGGATGATCACCTGCCAGTGTCCTTCCTGGCCCAGGGTGGCGTTATAATCTTTTCCGTTGGCGCCGCTGATAACCAGCTGATGGCCCGGCATGACGGTGGTCAGCATGCCGCTCAGCAGCAGATCCTGCTGGCTTTCCGCAAGGTTAATCACATCGTCCGCAGTAATCTTATCGAAGGTTATCTGTGGCAGGCTGCTCTGATGAGTGATCAGCGTCAAATCGTGAGAGTCAGTTGCCGTTTTTCCGTTGGGATCGGTCGCCGTGACGTTGAGGCTGTAAACGCCATCCGGCAGCGCGGTTAAATCACTTTCAGCAAAAGAACCGTACCATTTGCCGTCACTTTCCATGTGCGCGGTGGTGGTTTGCGTGCCCAGCGTTAGTTTCAGCACCGACCCCACCGGCAGGTGTGTTGCGCTGCCGCTGATCTCAACACCATAAATGCTCTCGGCAATACTCACCGCGTTGTCACCACTGACCGTATCCACGGTCAGTGTCGGTTTGATGGTGCGATCAGCATAGAGACCAAAATCGACGTCGGTAGTGGTACTGTGGCCCGCTTTATTGGTGAGGGTCAATTGCAGGCTGTGATTGCCATCCGGCACCCCTTTTAGCGCCTCAGCGGGCATAGAGGCGTTCCAGTAGCCCCACTTATTGACCGTACTGTGCCAGCTCTGGTCGTTAAAAGTCAGTGTCACTGTTGAACCCGCTTCACCTTCAGCACGCCCCCGCAGATGTACTGGCTTATGCGCTTCCCAGCTGGCGATAACGCCGTCCATGGCGATGGGTTCGTAAGGCCGTAGTGCCGGGGGAGATGAACTCTTCACCGTGGACAGCGTGTTGTCATTAACCGGGCTGCTATGCAGCGATTCCGCGGAGAAAGTGCTGATTGGCAGGTTCAGGCTTTGCGCAGCCACCGGAAGGCTCAGGCTTTGCAGGGGAAGTGGCACGATGGCTGGCAGCGTGCTGTCGGTAACGGCAAAGTCGCTGACTGCCGTCTGGAAAATGGATTCAAGCCGGACAGAACGAAACGTATCACGTGTTGACATAGGTAACCTCAGTTCAGAACAGAAACGCAGACTAAAACGCCCGGATAAACCGGACGTTAAGGCTGTCGACAGGTGGTGGGTCAGCTGATGCTGCCCGTTTCCGCTGGTCGGAACTGGTTACCCGCAGGTAACAGGGATGGAGAAAGAGGACGCTGATAAAGCGACAAAGGGAGCCAGAATAATGATTCACGGCGTGACGCCGTTTGTTGCACCTACCCTAATCTTTCATTCTGCTAATGAATATTGGCGATTATCTGGAAAATAAATTATCACGTGACTAAATAAAAAAGCGGGTGCTTTCGCACCCGCTTCTCCGATCAGCCTGACCGACGTTATTATTGCTACACCACATGAACCTGCAGATTCTGCTGCACCAGCACATCACCCAGGGTGTTCTCACTGGTCAGCGCCGAGTTGTGGTAGATCTCAAAGACTCTGCCCTCTACCGTGCGCTCGCCAGTCACTTCCCAGATACCGCCGTTGCTGTTTGCCAGGGTGACCTGACTGCCATCCGCGCCTTTGATCATCAAATCGTCACTCTGTTTGTCCGTAATATTGAGTGCCTCATTGAGATCGAGTTTCACGGAGTTGGTGCCGGTTTTACCCAAATCGAGCACTTCAATGTGTTCAACTTTCAGGCCCAGCGCGGTGAGGTCCAGACTGAGGTACTCACCGTTAAGCACAAGTGTATCCGTGCCTGCGCCGCCATCAATATGGGTAAAGTTAAGGTCACTGACCGTCACGGTATCCGCGCCGCTGCTGCCGGTAACCGACGCCCCTTCTGCCGTCGTGCCATCAGCCAGCGTAATCACTACGCCGCCGATGGTATAGCCCGCCTCCTCTGCCGGTGCCGCTGCCACCGCGGTGTCACTCGCTGTGGCGGTTTCACTGCTGACCGGCGTTACGGTATCCGCTTCGGTAATCAGCGTCGAGGTCACTGCGACATGGGCGCTGTTATCGTCGCTGCTGGTGCTCGTATTGTGCTGCGTTTCCGTGCTGGCACTGGCGACCGTGGCGCTGTCATCCGCTATTGAGAACAGCGCAAGCGACTCGGATGCCGCCAGCGTGACCGGCAGCACAGCACCCAGCAACAGCGTGTTTGTGGTGGTGTAACTGTTACCGGCTGCGTCGGTAATCGAAACTTTTGCCAGCGTACTCAGCGACAGCAGCAGGCCACCCACCGACAGCAGTGACGGTGAGAAGTTAACCGCATAACGCCCCAGCGCATCGGTTGTGGTGTTCAGCGTCGGACCGTTGTTGCCGTTGGCCAGAAGCAACGTTACGCTGACTTTTGAGCCCTGCGCGGCATTCAGCGATCCGCCCTGCACCACCAGACCGCTGAGCAGAGAACCCACAATGCTGAGTACAGGATCAACACCCACCAGCGGCTGATTATGCGACAACGCGGTAAAGCTGCTGGTACTGGTCGCGGTGTTGCCACCAATATCCGCCACCGTCACGGTCAGCGGATGGCTGCCGTCCGGAATGCCTTTCAGCGTCGCTGATGGCACGCTGATGCTCCATGCGCCGTTCGCACCGATGGTGGTGGTGAGAATGTTGCCCGCCACGTTCACCGTTACCGTGCCACCCGCCGCGTTAGTGCTGGTTCCTCTGATGGTCTCAGGGGCATTGGCCTCTGAGATGTTGAGGTAGCCATCGCCACCAAAGAAGCTGTTCACGCTGACCGTCGGCGTGGTGTGACTCACCACACCCAGCGACGCCGAGGTGGAACCACTGGTACCTGCACCGTTGATGACGCTGGCGGTGACAGTCTGGAGTCCATCTGCAATGGCGGCGAGGTTAGCTGCCGGAACAGAGAGACTCCAGTTGCCATTGCTGCTCACGGTAGTGCTGTATGTCTGCCCACCCAGCGTCACCCGCACCACCGATCCCTCAGCATTGCTGGCGGTACCTGAGATAGTCTGTGCGGTTTTTACATCCACCGCGCTCAACGCACCGTCTCCAAACAGTGAGGTAATGGCGACCACTGGCGTCGACTGGCTGATGGCGTTCAGCGTTCCACTGCTGTTCACCACATTTCCGTAGGCATCGGTGCCAGTGACCGTCACGGTTTTAATGCCGTCAGTGATCAAGGCAAGGTCCGCTTTTGGCACGCTGATGCTCCAGTTGCCGCCACTCACTACTTTGGTGGTATAGGTCTGGCCATTCAGTGTGGCGCTGACGACAGAACCCGCTGAAAGGCTGGAGGTCCCGCTCAGGGTCTGGCTGGAAGCCAGATCCAGGGCGCTCAGCACACCGTCGCCAAACACCGTATTCACTGTCAGGGTTGGCTGGACCAGTCCCAGGGAGACGCCCGCGCTGGTGCTGCTGACGTTGCCGACCGTGTCGGTGACAGACGCACTGACGGTAAAGTTACCGTTAAGCAGCGTCGAGAGCACCGCTGGCGAGACGGCTGTAGAGAACGTGCCGTCGGCGTTGACCTGCGCGGTGACGTTGGTATTACCAATCGCCAGCCTGACGCTGCTGCCCGCTGCCAGCCCGGAGACGGTGCCGCTGATAGTCTGCGTGACCAGCGATTCCGCCAGGTTAAGCACGCCGTCACCAAACAGCGGATTGAGCGTGACCTTCGGCAGATTGTGAATGCCCACCAGCGCCCCGGCAGTGGTGCTGGTGGTGTTACCGGCGCTGTCGGTGACACTGAATCCGACCGTCAGGTTACCATCGGCAATCCCCTGCAGCAGCGCAGGCGTCAGCGAGACGGTAAAGTTGCCATTCGCATCCGTTGCCGTCACAAACTGCTGTGCGCCCACCGACACCACCACACGCGAACCCGTTTCCGCACCGCCCACGACGCCGCTGATGATCTGCGTCGACAGCGCATCTGCCACGTTCAGCAGACCGTCGCCGAACAGCGGATTCACCGTGATGGTCGGCAGCAGCGTATCGACGCGGACACCGGCGCTGGTGCTGGCGGTATTGCCCGCTGCATCCGTGACCGAAGCCCCTACCGTCACGTTGCCCTGTGCCAGCGTGCCCAGAATATCCGGCGTTACCGTGGTGCTGAAGGCGCCGCCCGCACCCACGGTAGCGCTGAGCTGGCTGTTGCCCACCGAGAGTGTGACCACACTGCCCTGCGCAACGTTATTTACCACGCCGCTGATCACCTGTCCGGTGGCGATATCGGCCAGATTAAGTACCCCATCACCAAACAGTGACGTCAGCGAAATGGACGGTGTCTGGGTAAAGATACCAATTGAGGCGCTGTTAGAGGCAACGTTACCCACGGCATCCCTGACACTGACGCCCAGCGTCAGATTGCCATCCAGCAGTGAGGTCAGATCGCTGCCCGGCAGGTTAACGCTCCACCTTCCGCCCGCCTGCACCGTTGTACTGTACGTCTTGCTGCCAAAGGTCACAGTCACCTGTGAACCTGCAGCTGCGTTGCTGATGACGCCACCGACCAGCTGTCCGGCTGCGGCTTCTGCAATGTTCAGCAGGTTATCGCCGCCAAACAAGCCGGTGAGCGGACCAACGACCGGCACCGCATCGACAATCGCCGTAGCGGTTTCACCCACCGTGCGGGTGTTGCCTGCGGCATCCGTCAGGGTGACGTCAATATCCAGCTGACCATCGGTGAGCAGACCCAGTACCGACGGTGGCACCACGATAGCCCATTTACCATCCTGACCCACTGAGGCAGAGAGCGTGGTCCCGCCCAGCACCACGGAAACTGTGGCACCGACGCCCGCGGAGAGTGCGGTCCCGGAGATCGTCTGCGCGACGGTGGTATCCAGCGCACTGAGCGTGCCGTCGCCGAACACCGAATCAACCACCAGCGTCAGCGCACTGTTGACCACTTTATTGACCGTTAGCGTGGCGTCGGTCTGGTTGCCTGCAAGGTCATTGACCCGCACGCCAAACACCAGCGCGCCGTCATTGAGGCTCGACAGGACGTTCGGCGCAAGATCGATGCTCCAGCGTCCGTCAGCCCCCACCGTCGCGGTGGCGATCGGCGAGGCATCACCCAGATAGAGGCTGATGGTCTGGCCTTCGGCTCCCTGCGCGCTACCGGTCAGCACCTGACCGAGCACCAGGTCTGCGGCGTTGACCACGTTGTCGCCGAGGAATGCGTCCACCAGTACCAGTGGCGCGGCGGTATCGACCGTCACTGTCTGGGTAGCCGTCCCCACGTTGCCGGCGGCATCCGTCAGCTGCGCGGTGATTGGCGTGGTGCCATCGGTAAGTGCCTGCATTGCGCTGGCAGGAACGGTAGCAGACCAGGTGCCGTTACTCTGCACCACCGCGTTGTAGGTCTGGCCATTGAAGGTCACAACGACCGTGCGGCCAGCCTCAGCGATATCGGCGGTGCCGGTAATCGCCTGGCTTAGGGTGCTTTCATTGCCATTAACCTGGTTATCACCCGCAAAGGTATTGATCGACAGGGTTGGTGCAGTCAGATCGATCAGCACGTTACCGCTGGTCGTCACCGGTGTTGTGCCATCTGTGCCCGTCACGGTGATGCCGACGCTGCCGTCCGCATTGCCAAAGGCGGTGACGGGCAAGGCCCCGGTCGACCAGTTGCCCGACGCATCCAGCGTGGTGGTGTAGGGAACACCATTGATCACCACCTCCACTGACCCGTTCGCGCCGAGGTTAGCCGAAGTACCACTTACCGCTACCCCACCCGCCACATCCTGGGTGCTGATAATGTTGTCGCCCGAGACTGTGTCCAGCGTTACCAGCGGGCCTGGTGGTGGCGTCAGATCGACGGTCAGCGAGACAGGCACGGTTGCGGTATTGCCAGCCAGATCGGTCACTGCCAGCGTCAGCGTGGTCGATGGCGTAAAGGTGGCCATCTGCTCTGGCGTCAGCGTCACGCTCCAGTTGCCGTTACCGTCAACAATTGCGGTGCCAAGGATGTTGGTATTCAGCGAAACCGTGACGACAGCACCGGTTTCTGCGCCGGTCGTGGTGCCGCTGAGTATCTGCGGCTGAATGCTCTCGGCGTAGTTAACGACGTTGTCGCCAGTGAAGTCGGTAAAGCTAAGCACCGGCGGGGTTTTGTCGAGCACCAGCGAACTGGTAATGGTGGTGCTGTTGCCCGCTGCATCGGTTGCTGTCACGCTGACCGGATAGGTGGCATCCGGCAGTGCTGAAAGCTGCGCCTGAGTCAGGGGCACCGTCCAGTTGCCATTCGCATCCACTGTTGCGGTATAGGTCGTGCCGTCAAGCGTGAGCCCCACCGTCTGATTCGCGCCCACCTCACCGGTGGTGCCGCTCAGGGTAATGCCCGCGGCAACATCGCTACTGTTTACATAGCTGCCAAGGAATTCCGGATTGACTGCAGGCTGTGGCGCGGTGAGATCAGCGGTGAATGGCAGTTGCGCTGATGCGCTATTGCCCGCTGCATCCACCACGTTGACCGTCAGCGTCTGCGGCCCGCTACCCAGTGAACTCAGGGCATCCGGCGGAATATCCACGGTCCAGTTACCGTCGCCATCCACTGAGCCAGAATAGCGACTGCCGTTAACATCGACGGTGATGCTGACCGCCTGATTCGCCCCCACACTGCCGGTGGTGCCGGTCAGGGTCACGCCTGCCGAAGCTTCACTGATGTTCAGCAGATTATCTCCGCCAAATGCACCAGGGTTAAAGCCGGGTACCGGCACGGCCACTTCGGTGACCACATTCAGCGCCGTGTTATCGCTGTTACCCGCGATGTCGGTTGCGGTCACGGTAATGGTGTGAGTGCCGCTGGTGAACGTGGCCAGCTGCGCTGGCGACAGGGCCAGAGACCAGCTGCCGTCGGTCTGCACCGTTGCAGCCAGCGGCTGATCATTATTAAAGCCGGAGATCAGTACCGATACAGTCTGACCGGCACCGCTAATGCCGGTGGTACCCGTCAGGATCTGTTCCGTTCCCGCCTCGGCAGCGTTCAGCGCACCGTCACCAAACGGCAGATTCAGGCTGACATCCGGCAGCGAGTTAATCGCCACCAGCACCGTACCGCCGAAGCTTCCGGTGTTGCCGTTCACATCGGTGACGGTCACCGTCACCGGCCAGTTGCCATCCGGCAGTGGCTGCAATACAGCAGGTGGCAGGTCCAGTGACCAGCGGGAACCATCCTGACTGAGCGTTGCGGAATAAACAGTCCCATTGAGCGTGACGGTGACCCCCGCTGCGTTATCAACATTCACCGCACCGGTAAGCGATCCCCCTGCGGCCGCCTCTGCGGCGTTAATCCGCCCATCAATAAAGGGTGTATCCAGCGAGGGGTCAGCAATCGGTGTAATCGCAGAGATAAATGTTTTGGTCGCCTCGGTCGTGTTTCCTGCCCGATCCGTGGTTGTGAGGGTCAGGGTATGTTCCCCGCTCCCCAGGCTGGCGATCACCTCTGGCGTCAGGCTGGCCGTCCAGTTGCCACTGGCATCGACCGTGACGGATAGCGGGATAGCGTCATCACCTGCCGTGACGCTCAGCGTCTGACCCGCCACGACGGTGGAGGTGCCGGTAACCTGCTGAACCGAGGCGGCTTCACTGATATTAATGACGTTGTCGCCGAACTGCGTAACAGCAAAGTCAGCGGAAACCGGTGGGGTTTGCAGGATCTCAACGCCTGCAGTGGCCTGCGCCAGATTTCCGGCAGCATCAACAGCAGTGACCACCACCTGTGTCAGTCCATCGTCAAGGCCTGTGAGCGCACCCGATGCCAGGTTCAGCGTCCAGCTGCCGCTGACATCCGTGGTGGTGCTGAACGTCAGCCCGCCAAGAGCGATGTTTACTACACTGCCTTCCGGCAGGTTAGTACTGTCACCACTCAGCGTTATCGGGCCTTCGGTTTCTGCCAGACTGAGCAGCGAATCGCCAAACGGTGTGTTCAGGGTCAGCGCTGGCAGGGTGTTAAACGCCACATCCAGTGAGGTGGTGGTGTCCGTGGTGATATTGCCCGCCGCGTCAGTAACAGAAACGATGATCGCATTGGGGCCATCCGCCAGTTGTTGCACGTCGGCCGTCGGAACAGTAATTGTCCAGTTTCCGTCGGCATCTGCCGTGGCGGTGTAGCTGACATTATTCAGCGTTACCGTCACGGGTATTGCGCCCGTGGTGGTGCCGCTGATGGTGAGATCCTGCAGCGACTCCGACAGGTTAAGGGTGTCGCCCGCACTGACCGTAATATCCGTCAGCACAGGGCGTGTGGTAATAAAATCAACCTCCTTCGTGGCGATTGCCGGATTACCCGCGACATCCGTTGCGCTGACGGTAAAGGTCTGGCTGCTACCTGGCACCACATCGGCAAAGGCCGCGGACGGTACATTCACCGTCCAGTTGCCGTTTGCATCGAGCAGGGTCGTCGTCGTGTAATCCGTGCCGCTCAGTGACACCGTTAAGACAGTACCCGCTGCCAGCAGCGTGCTGCTGCCACTGACCGCAACCTCTGCAGTGGACTCGGTGGCATTGATCACATCATCGCCGGCGACCACGTTCATGGTCAGCGTCGGCTGAACCTGCGCGCTGGCCAGCACAACCAGACTGCCACTGGCACTGGCCGGGTTACCAGAGGCATCCGTTGCCACCACCTGCACCAGTTGATCGCCATCCGGCAGATTACCCAGCGCGGCGGCCGGAACGGTTACCGCCCAGCTGCCATTCGCGGTCACCGTGCCGCTGTACTGCAGGCCGTTCAGCGTCACCGCCACCAGCTGGCCCTCAGCCAGATTGGTGCTGGTGCCGCCGATGCTCAGATCCTGCTGCGACTCGGCCTGGTTAAGGAAGTTATCCTCACTGAGCGTCCCGAGGGTCAGGGTCGGCAGATTCAGACTGTCAGCATCGCGCGTCAGTGTGGTCTGAACCGCAACCGCCGGGTTGCCCGCTGCATCGGTCATTGAGACAATAACCGGGTAGGTGTTGTCCGCCAGCCCCTGCACGACGCTGGCAGGCAGCGTCACCTGCCAGGTGCCGTCAGAGAGCACCAGAGTGGTGTAATCGACATTCTGGAAACTGACCGTCACTGTCTGCCCGGCATCCGCCACCGTTGCCGACCCACTAATGGCGACCGCTTCCAGTACCTCCAGGGAATTGATGATGTTATCGCCGCCGATGGGGTTGACGCTCAATACCGGCGGTGTGAGATCAACGGTGACGGCGCTGGTCAGCAGACCGCTGTTACCGGCCGCATCGCTGGCATTGACCACCAGGGTATTGATCCCCTCGTCCAGCGTCTGCACCTGCGCAGGTGTTAAATTCAGAATCCAGTTGCCCTGCGCATCCACCGTGGCCGGGTAATCATTCCCGCCTAGCGTCACGGTGACGGTCTGGCCGTCGCCCGGCACACCGGTGCTGCCGGTCAGTGTCTGGCCGACACCCTGCTCAGCCAGATTCAGATAACCATCACCAAACGGGGTGTTTATGCTGACCGACAATGCCCCGGTTGCCACGGTGATTTCACGCGTTTCCGTGACCGGGTTACCCGCCGCATCACTGACTGTCACAGTCAGGATGTAAGCGCCGGCCTGAATACCGGCCAGCGAACCGGCAGGCAGTGTCAGGCTCCAGTCGCCCTCCTGGGTAACGGTAGTCGTCCAGAGCTGATTGTTCAGGGTAATCGTGACCTGCTGCCCGGCTTCAGCATTGCTGCTGCCGCTGAGGACAATCGGAGCGAGGCTTTCGGCGATATTAACGCTGTTATCGCCCGCAACGGCGTTCAGGGTCAGCGTCGGTGGCGTCAGATCCACCGTTACGCTGCCCGGTGTGCTGCCGGTGTTACCCGCCGCATCCTGCACCGTGACGGTATAGCTAATGACATCTTCTGGCAGGTCAGCCAGCGCCGTAGCAGGCACGTTGATCTGCCAGTTGCCGTTGCTGTCGACCGTACCGTTATACGTGACGCCATTCAGCTGCACGCTGACGCGCTGTCCGTCACCTGTTACACCTGTGGTGCCGCCCAGGGTTTGTGCTGTGGCGATCTCGCTGCTGTTGAGCACTCCATCGCCAAAGGCAGAGAGGATTTGTGGTGCCGGCAGAGTGGTCGCCAGTACGTTAAGCGTCGCCTCACTGCTCAGGGTCGACCCGCCGCTGTCTGTCGCGGTGACGGTCACGGTGTAAGGCCCATCGGCGAGCGCCGTGAGTGCCTCAGCCGGCACGATCGCACTCCAGCGGCCAGTGGCCGAGACCTGCGCGGTATAGCTGATGTTGTTAAACAGCAGCGTCACCGTACTGCCCTCAGGCACATTCACCGAGGTGCCGGTCACGATCAGCGACTGACCCAGCTCCTGTGCATTCAGGTAGTTGTCCTGGCTGATGGCGTCCATCGCCAGGCCAGAGGCGTTGCTGTTCACGTCAAAGTTGAGATCACGGCTAGTGGTGTTGCCTGCCACATCGCTGACCGCCACAGTGAAACTGGCGCTACCGTCATTAATGGCCGCCAGCGCACCGGCTGGCACGGTCAGGCTCCACGCGCCGCTCGCCTGCACGGTGGCGCTGTAAACCGTCCCCTCAATGTTCACAGTGACCAGCTGGCCCGCTTCAACATTGGTGGTGGTGCCCGAGAGACGCTGATCGGTGAGGCGTTCCGCGCCATCAACCACGTTGTTACCGGCAAACGCATCCAGCGTCAGGGTTGGCAGTGTGCCGGGTTCCACTTTCAGCGCCAGGTCACGGCTGGTGGTGGTGGCATTGCCTGCCGCATCGCTGGCGGTCACGGTCAGTGGATAGCTACCGTTGCCCAGCCCGGTGTAAACCGTGGCAGGCAATGCCAGCGACCAGCTGCCATTAACGTCAGCGGTGGTGCTCAGCGTGGTGCCGTTGAAGCTGGCCACAATCAGCGCGTTTGCTTCGCTGCTGCCGGTCAGCGTGAGCGGCTGCTGACTTTCGGCAGCATTGATAATGCCATCGGATGGCGTGATGAAGTTCAGCACCGGAGGCACGGTATCCACCACAATGTTGCCATTCGCCTGGCTGGTGTTGCCTGCTACATCACTGACAACCACGGTGTAAGGCGCATTGCCCTGTGGCAGCGCAGCCAGAATATCGGCCGGAACCGCGACCTGCCAGTTGCCCGTGGCATCCACCGTACCGCTGTAGTTACTGCCGCCCAGCGTCACAACGACCGTCTGGCCGTCACCGGTTACGCCGGTGCTGCCGGTGATCACGCCACCTGCCGAGGCTTCCTCACCGTTGAGAATGCCATCATTAAATGCCACACCGGGAGTGGCCACTGGCAATGCGCTGGCGACAACCGTCAGCGTGGCGTCACTGGTCGCAAGCTCTGTTCCGTTAGCGTCGCTGGCGGTGACCGTGATGATTTGCGGGCCATCTGCAGTGCCGGTAAAGGTGCCAGCCGGTAAGGTGAGGCTCCAGCTTCCCTCTGCCGCCACGGTGACACTGACCGGCGTCCCATTAGCCACGACGGTGACAATGCTGCCGTCCGGCAGACCACTGGTGCTGCCGCTCACGACGATGGCGCCATTCACTTCCTGTGCATTGAGGTAGTTGTCGTCGCTAATCGGTGCCAGCGCAATCGACGGCAGGGTGTTGTCCACGCTGAAGTTAAGCGGGCTGCTGGCCGTATTACCCACGACGTTAATCACACTGACGTTCAGTGTCTGATTACCCTCCCCCAATTCAGCCAGTGCACCTGCAGGCAGAATGATACTCCAGTTGCCACTGGCCGCGACCACGCCACTGTATTCGGTGCCATTCAGAGAGATGATGACCTGCTGGCCCGCTTCAACATTGCTGCTGCTGCCGCGGACCGTAATCGGCTGTAGCTGCTCTGCCGCCGTCACGATGCCATCACCGGCAAAGGTGCTGCTATCTATGGTTAGCGCAGGCTGTATCTCCGGCGAGGTAGCCACATTCAGATCAATCACCTGGCTGCTCTGATTACCGTTCGCACTGGTTTCCGTCACCGTTACCAGATTACTGCCTGACGGCAGTGCTGCTAGCGCTTCAGAGGCGATCTGCAGCGTCCACTGTCCATTTACGCCAACCGTGGTGCTGTAAATCTGGTCATTAAGCTGGACCGTGACAATATCGCCATTCTGACCGCTGCCACTGACGACCAGCGGCTCCGCCAGTTCACCTGTGTTCAGCGCATTGTCGCCGCTGATCGGTGCGACCACCAGCGGAGGCGGCGTTGTGGCAACTGTCAGCGCACTGTTCTGGCTGTTGCTGTTCCCCGCCTCGTCGGTGACGGTGATCACCACGGGATAGCTGATGCCGTTAGTCAGACCGGCCAGTGCCGCTGGCGGCACAGCCAGCGTCCAGTTTCCGCCCGCCTCAACGGTGCCTGTGTAGGTGACGCCATTCAGCGTGACACTCACGCTGTCGCCTTCAGTGCCTGCACCGCTGAAACTGAAGCCGTTGGCCTGTTCTGCAATGTTCAGCACGCCATCGCCAGCAGGCGTATCAAAGCTGAAGTCGGGTGGCGTGGTATCCACGGTAACCGGGAATGGCGTGGTGGCGACGTTGCCGCTCAGAGTCGTGACAGTCACGTTAAGATCGTAACGACCCTCTGGCAGCAGTTGCAGACTGGCAGCAGGCACGGTAGCCGTCCAGCTGCCGTCGGCGGCAACTACTGCCTCATAGGTCTGGTTATTCAGTACAAGGCTGACGCTGCCGCCGGGCGCAACAGTGCCGCTCAGGTTCAAATCCGTGGTCGTTTCAGTCGCATTGATAATGCCATCGATGGCAATCGGATTAACGGTCAGCGCGGGTAAGCCGGTATCAACAATCAGCGGTTCACTGATGCTGGTGCTGTTACCTGCCACATCGCTTACCGTCACGGTAACCGGATTGCTGCCCTGCGGCAGTGCCTGTAGCGCATCTGGCGGCAGCGTGACGCGCCATTCACCATTTGCTGCGACCGTTGCCGGATAACTTATGCCGCCCAGGGTCACGCTGACGGCCTGGCCTGGCTGGACTGAGCCGGTCAGCGTCTGCGCCACGCTGGCTTCATCCGTGTTGAGAATGCCGTCAGTGAAAGGCGTATTGATTTCCGGGTCTGCCAGCGGCGTAGTCGCCACCAGCAGCGGCTGATTGATCTGCACATCACCCGAAGAGACGGTAACCGTGGTGTTACCCTGCGGCAGATTTGCCAGGTCAGCAGCGGGCACCGTCAGGGTCCAGCTGCCGTTTATATCGGTTGTGGTGGTGTAAACCGTGCCGTTGGGTTCCAGCGTCACGCTGATCGGACTGTTAGCCGGCAGGTTTGCCGAGCCGCCACTTACAGTGAGATCACTCTGTGCTTCCAGCCCATTCAGCGCATTGTCACCACTGATCGGAGAAATCGACAGCGACGGTTCGGGTAAGATAACCACGCTGAATTGCCCTTCAGCAGGCAGCGCCGGGTTACCGGCCTGATCAGTAATCGCTACGGTAAAGGTTTTTTCGCCCAAACCGCCCAGCGATCCGGCGGGCAGCGTCACACTCCAGCTACCGTTCGCCAGTACCTCACCGTCGTAAGACTGCCCGTTAATGGTCAATAATACCGGCGAACCGGCCGGTACGCCGGTGACATTGCCGGTGACCAGAATGTCGCTGAGCTGTTCCGCGCTATCGACCTGATTGTCGCTGGTGACGGGATCAATGGTCAGGGCGGGTGACGTGGCCGCCAGCACGGTAACGCTGGTCAACTGTGTGGTGGTGTTGCCATACGCATCGCTGATGGCAACGTTGATCGGATAGATCTCATCGCCCAGCTGGCTGACAATCGCGGCGGGAACCGTTACGCTCCACGCGCCGTTGGTATCCACGGTGGCGGTGTAGGTTTCATTATTGAACGTTACCGTGACCGTATCGCCCTGCGCACCGCCACGCCCGTCGAGAGTGAGATCCTGGGTGTGCTCAGCGATATTGATATAACCATCGCTGCCCGGCGTGGAGACTTCCAGCAGCGGCGGCGTGGTGGCGAAAATCAAGGGACTGCCGGTTTGTGTGGTGTTGCCATCGGCGTCCGTCGCCACCACCGTTACGGTCTGGGTGCCATTCGGCACATTCGCCAGATCAGAGGCAGGAATATTGACGCTCCAGTTGCCACCCTGCGCCACCACGGCGCTGTAAGTCACGTTATTCAGCGTGACGCGAATGATGTCGCCTTCGTCGCCAGTGCCGCTGACGATCAATGGCTGCTGCGCATCGCTGTTGTTGATCGCGCCATCATTAGTGAGATCGTTGATCGTCAGAGCCGGTACGGACGTGGCGACCCGCAAAGACGTATCCTGCGAGCTGCTGTTACCGGCCGGATCGGTCACCGTAACCGTTACCGGATAAGTCTGATTGGTCAGCGGGCCCAGATCGGCAACCGGAACGGAAGCACTCCAGGTTCCGTTTTCATCAACAACGGCGTTATAGGTCTTGCCGTTTAACCCCACCGTTACGGTGTCGCCCGTGGTGCCGGTGCCGCTGATCAGCAGCGGCTGAGTCAGTTCGTTGCTGGTCAGAACCCCATCACCGCCCGGTGCGGTCACGGCCGCAACCGGAAGTTGTGTGTTGACTAACAGCGGTTGCGTCTGGGTGGCGATGTTCCCGCTGGCGTCGGTCAGCGTCACGGTCAGCGTATAGCTGCTGCCATCAGACAATGCCTGCAATGCTGCTGGCGGCAAATCAACCGTCCAGTTGCCCTGCTCATCGACTGTGGCGCTGTAACTCTGGTTGTTCAGCGAAACAGAAACCCGCTCGCCCGGCAGTGCACCTGAACCACTGACCGGCACACCCGCCGTCACTTCACTGCTGTTGAGAATGCCATCGCCACCTGCGACCTCAGCCACAATCAGCGTCGGTGGCAGCGTGTCGACGCTGAAATTCACCGTCTGGTCCGCGCGGTTGCCCGCCTCGTCAATGGCGGTAATGATCAGGCTGTTAGCGCCCTGCGCCAGTAAAGCGAGATCGCTGGCAGGCACTGGCAGGCTCCAGCTGCCGTCGGCATTGACGGTGGTGCTGTAAGTTTTGCCGTTAAGTTCCACTTCAACCTGCTGGCCCGCGACGGCCTTGCCGGTGCTGCCGCCGATCAGCAGATCGCTATCCGCGTCCGTCCGGTTGAGAATACCATCGGTGATCGCACTCTCGTTCAGCGTGATTTGCGGCAGCGCAGATGCGACCACATTCAGCGGAGCGGAGGCGGTCAGCAGCGTATTGCTGGCATCGACGGTCGTCACTGAAATCTGTTTCACACCGTCGGTGATATCGGTGAGTGCACTTGCCGGAACGGTGACGCTCCAGACGCCATTGCTGCTCACCACTGCGCTGTAATTACCGCCGTTAAAATTAAGCTGCACCGTCTGGCCTGGATTAACACCCACCGCCGAACCGCTGATGATCAGATCGCTGCTCAGCTCCTGCAAATTGAGGAAGCCATCCGCGCTGACCGGTTCATTGATTGAGACGATGCCAGGTTCGCCTGCTGCTGGCGCGACGTTAATGTCACGAGTGTCAGTGGCCACAGCACCGGCTACCGTCGTGACGCTAACCGCAATGGCGGTGCTGCCCGCTGCCAGTGCGCTGAGCGCTGCAGACGGGATCTGTGTACTCCAGCTGCCATCAGGATTGACCGTGGCACTGTAATTCTGACCGCCCAGGCTGATGGTGACCGTCTGGCCCGCCTCCACATTGCTGGTGGTGCCGGAGAGCGTCTGATCCAGGGCTTTTTCGCTGTTATCCACCAGATCGTCACCGGCGAACAGGGCAATAGCCACTGTCGGCGTTTCCGGTTGCGCCGGGGTATCCACCACAATCGCCCGATCTTCGCTGGCGATTATGCCCGCCTGACTGGAAACCGTGGCCGCGATAGTTGCACTGCCCGCCGCCAGTGCTGCCAGTGCGCTGGCTGGGACATTCAGGCTCCAGCTGCCATCCGCGCCGACCGTGGCGCTGTAAGTCTGGTCGCCCAGCGTGACTGTGACGATCTGACCCACCTCGACATTGGTACTGCTGCCGCTCAGCAACTGGTCGCTGGTTTTCTCGTCGTTGCTCAGGACGTCATCACCGGCGAACTGATTGATGATGAGGGTGGGCTGGCCCGGCTCAGTCACCGGTGGCTCGACGGTGATCGGCAGCGTGTCGCCAACGCTGGTGCCCGCTGCGTTGCTGACCGTCACCACCAGCGAGGCAGATCCTGCGGCCAGCGCACCGAGTGCATCGGCTGGAATCGCGATATTCCAGCTGCCGTCAGGATTGACCGTGCCGCTGTAGCGCTCTCCGCCCAGGGTTACGGTCACAATCTGGCCCGCTTCGATGTTGGTGGTGCTGCCTGAGACCGCCTGAGCCTCCAGCTTCTCATCGTTGCTCAGGATGTTGTCTTCAGCGAAGGCATTGACGGTTAACGTTGGGGCATTCGGTGAAGTGCCCGCTGACGCCACCAGGAAGTCACGGGTTTCACTGACGGCTGCGCCGAGCGTATCGGTGACTGTAGCGTTCAGGGTCGTGCTACCGGCGGCCAGCGCCGCCAGCGAACTGGCTGGGATCGAGACGCTCCAGTTGCCATCCGCGCCAACCGTGGCGGTAAAGGTCTCACCATTCAGGGTGATAGTGACCTGCTGGCCCTCAGCAATATTGGTGGTGGTGCCGCTCAGCAGCTGATCGGTGGCTTTCTCGCTGTTGCTGAGGATATCGTCACCGGCAAAGGCGTTGATGGTTACGGTGGCTTCACCCGGCTGCGTCGCCGGGGCTTCGACGGTGATCGACTCCGAAGTTGTCGCGGTGTCGCCCGCCGCATTGCTGACCGAGGCGGTCAGGGTAGTGGTGCCTGCTGCCAGTGCGTTCAGCGCGGCGGATGGCACGGTGACGCTCCAGCTGCCGTCACCCTGCACGCTGGCGCTGTAGGTCTGACCACCGAGGGTCACGGTGACGATCTGTCCGGCTTCAACGTTGGTGACCGTGCCGCTGACAGGCTGATCGGACGCTTTCTCGGCGTTGCTCAGGTCGTTATCGCCAGCAAATTCATTCA
Source organism: Pantoea sp. MT58 (assembly GCF_014495885.1). Taxonomy (NCBI): domain Bacteria; kingdom Pseudomonadati; phylum Pseudomonadota; class Gammaproteobacteria; order Enterobacterales; family Erwiniaceae; genus Pantoea; species Pantoea sp. MT58. The sequence goes on along the minus strand of NZ_CP061083.1, from coordinate 1,332,687 downwards.
GGGTCAGCGCCGGCACGCCAGGCTCAGTCACAGGTGCCTCAACCGAGATATCGCGGGTTTCGCCTGCGCTCACACCATCGACGTTGCTGACGGTGGCGCTGATGACATTGGATCCCGCAGGCAGGTTGCCCAGCGCACCAGCCGGAACAGTCACGCTCCAGTTACCACTGCCATCCACGATGCCAGCGTAAGTCTGGCCACCAAAGGTGATCGTGACCGTCTGGCCCGCTTCGACGTTGGTGGTGGTGCCAGAAAGCGTCTGGGCGGTCCCTTTTTCGTCGTTGCTGAGGATGTCATCCCCGGCAAATTCATTGATGGTAACGGTCGGTTCGCCCGGTTGCGTCACCGGCGCTTCCACGCTGATGGGCAGGCTGCTGGTCACGGTGTTACCGGCCGCATTGCTGACCGAAACCGTCAGTGTCGTTTCACCTGCCGCCAGTGCGCTCAGGGCCGCTGAGGGTAGCGTGATGCTCCAGTTGCCCTGCGCATCTACGCTGCCGCTGTACGTCTGACCGCCCAGCGTGACCGTCACAACCTGACCCGGTTCGATATTGCTGGTGCTGCCGGTCACCGTCTGATCGGTGGTTTTCTCTGCGTTGCTCAGCTGGTTGTCACCGGTAAATTCATCCACCGTGACCGCAGGCGGACCAGTAACGACAGGCGTATCGACGCTGATTGCGCGGTTTTCACTGGCTTCAATGCCAGCCTGATTAGTGACGACCGCAGAAATCGCAAGTGAACCGGCATTGAGCGCATTCAGCGCCGCAGGTGAGAGCGTGACGCTCCAGTTGCCCTGCGCATCCACGACTGCGCTGAAGGTCTGATTGCCCAGCGTGATGGTGACAACCTGACCCGCTTCCACATTGCTGGTGGAGCCGCTCAGCAGCTGATCGGTGGCTTTCTCGCTGTTGCTGAGGACATCATCACCGGCAAACTGATTGATGGTGATAACCGGCGTTCCCGGCTCGGTCAGGGGCGGCTCGACGTTAAAGGTCAGGCTGCCACTGGCGGCGGTGCCTGCCTGGTTAGTGACGGTTGCTGTGAGGGTGGCGTTGCCGGTGGCCAGCGCGCTCAGCGCATCCACAGGCACAGTAATACTCCAGCTTCCGTCCGCGGCTACGCTACTGCTGTAGCTCTGGCCGCCCAGTGTCACGGTGACCACCTGCCCGGCTTCAACGTTACTGGTGCTGCCGGAGAGCGTTTGTGGCGTTGTTTTTTCGCTGTTATCCAGCAGGTTGTCGCCGGCAAAGGGATTCAGACTGATAACCGGTGTCGCGGGTGTACCGGGATCGGCGGCAGCGACGGTAACCGGCAGGCTGCCCGTAGCGCCTGTGCCCACCGCGTTACTGACGCTGACGTCGATGGTGGTGGTGCCTGCGGGAAGTCCCGCCAGCGCGGCGGCAGGGATCGTAACGCTCCAGCTGCCATCCGTGCCGACTGTGGTGTTGTAGGTCTGTCCGCCCAGCGTAACCGTGACAATCTGACCGGCTTCGACATTGCTGGTCGTGCCGCTCAGCGCCTGATCGGTCGTTTTTTCCGCATTATCCAGCACATTATCGCCAGCGAAGGCATTCAGGGTGATGGCAGGTGTCCCGGGTGTGACCGGTGTTCCCGGATCGGTGCCACCGGCGTTGCCGCCGCCGTTACCTCCACCCCCTCCGCCACCGCCGCCGATGCCCACTGCCAGTCCGGCTAAACCGAGCACACCCAGACCGCCTGCGGTGATGACGCCCATTGACGTATTGGCGTTATCCGCCAGCAGCAGCGGCTCTACGCTGTCGAGTGATTCATAGGTCGGTGTGATCGAACGGGAAGCGAGTTCAGCCCCTTCTGCGGTCTGCGGGAAAAGTGCATGTTCCGGTGGATTGACGCCATCATCGAACACCAGTTCGCTGTGCTGACCATCGGCGTCATCAAGAAAGAATTTTTGGTAGCGTACTGTGCTGCCGTCACGCATTTTCAGCACCAGATCGTTACCCTGGCGCTCAAACTGCGTCACCATGTCTCGCGTGCCGCTGATACGTACAACGCTGGGTTCGGTGAGGTTAATGGACTGTGATGAACCGCCAGTGGTCTGTGAGAGGAGTGTACCGTTTTCGCGCGAGATGATATCTACACGGCTCTGTGTGAGTTCTGCCATTTATAACCTCTGTTACACCAGATTAGCTAATATACTGAATCCTTAAACATAAATTTATTTTATGCTTAAAGTCTTCACGCATCATTTCACCTCCTGAGATGAAGAAGGTGTCTTAACCTGGCGCAGGTAAAAATGGCGAAACTAAGCCGCGTCACTAACGCACATAAAATAGGCGCGCAGCGGTATTATTATTAGTTTTTGAGTGTTTTTAGCTGTACAGACTTTCACACAAGGTAAAGGTTGTGACTGATTAACTTTTAGCGTAACCATGTTAAAAATCAATTTCAATGTACAGATTTGGTTATGATTAAAACATTATTACATTAGCCATAACCGAAAATTCGTTTTCAGGTAATGCGCTTTGTCTTTGTTTTTTCATGTCAATTTATTGCTGACTGTTTCCATAAATGATGCGATGAGGCTTAAAACCACTGCGTCATTAACGTGAGGGCAATGACAGGAATTTTTTTAATTGTGTGATTCAGTCAGCATTTACAGGTGGTGCTGTTCTGCGTTTTTAACAGCAAGCCCTTGAAAAAAGGCAGGGAAATTTGAGTTAAGTACTCCCGGATGAGCGGTGGTCATACCAGGAAAGTTCTGGAAAAAATTTGCGATGCAACAAAAGTCGGTAAACTGCCGGTTTTGCCATTTATGCGATGTGACTGCACCACTTTTGACAAGAGGCGCAACGGCCACTGACTCGCGGCCAGTGCTACACTTTTCCGCTTTAACATTGATGAATCCGACCTATGACCGCACTGGACGCTTCACAACAACATAAACATCAAAGCCGCCTTAACTGGGGTACACGCACTATCTTTTTAATTAATGGCTTAGGGATGTCAGCCTGGGCTCCGCTGGTGCCGTTTGCCCGGGATCGTCTGCAGCTCAGTGGCGCGTCCCTGGGCGCCTTGCTGCTCTGTCTGGGTATTGGTTCGCTGGCGGCGATGCCGGTGACCGGCACGCTGGTGGCGCGTTTTGGCTGCCGTCGCGTGATGTGCGTCTCCACCCTGTTAGTACTGATGATGATGCCGCTGCTGGCGACAGCAGACTCTCATCTGGTGATGGCGGCTGCGCTAATGCTTTTTGGTGCCGGGCTGGGCATGCTGGATGTGGCGATGAATTATCAGGCGGTTCAGGTTGAGCAGGCTGCAGATAAACCGATGATGTCGGGCTTTCATGGTTTCTTCAGTCTTGGTGGTATTCTGGGCGCAGGAACCGTCAGCCTGTTGCTGAGCCGGGATTTCACTCCACTGACCGCTACGCTGGTGGTAATGGCAATAATGCTCTTGCTGCTGCTGTGGCGATTGCCGGTCCTGATGAATGCGCGACTGCATCAGCCCGATCAGCCCTGGCTGGTGATCCCACGTGGCTGGGTTGCGTTCCTTGGCCTGCTCTGCTTTATCCTTTTCCTGGCGGAAGGGGCCGTACTGGACTGGGGCGCGCTGCTGCTGCTGCAGAACCCGGCGATGTTACCCGCCTATGCCGGACTCGGCTATGCCGTCTTTTCCGTCGCGATGACGCTGGGCCGTTTTAGTGGCGACAAGATCATCCAGCGTTTTGGCCGCTATCCTGTGATGCTCTCCGGCGCCCTGACCGCCGCAGCGGGTATGTGTCTGGCCGTCTGGCTGCCGTGGCCGGAGATCGCTCTGCTGGCTTTCCTGCTGGTCGGCTTTGGTTTATCCAATACGGTGCCGATGTTGTTCAATGCTGCCGGGAATCAACAGGATATGCCTGCGAACCTGGCGATTTCTGCCATGACAACGCTGGGATATGCGGGTATTCTCTCAGGTCCGGCTTTAATCGGATTCATTTCGCAATGGATCAGCCTCAGCGGCGCATTTTTACTGATCGCCCTGTTGCTGTTAGCGGTAGCCGCCAGTGCGCGAAAAGTTGCGCGATAATTCAGGTACCTGACACGCTATGTTGTATAAGTTTCCACTGACCTCCGGCAATGTCACCCGCTTTTTTGTGGTTTTCAATCTGGTGCTCCTGCTGGCGCTGGGCTTTATGGTGCATAACTCGGTCAATGCCTGGCTGACCGGGAAACGCTATGCCATGGACGATCTGGCGCGTGACGTACAGAAACGTATTGATGCCTATCGCTTTGCCACCTGGCAGATATATGAAAACCTCTCAACCAGCGCAGCCGGTGCGCCACCTGGCAGTAACCTGCAGGAGACGCGGCTGCGTCCTGATGTCTATTATCTGGAAAAAACCCGGCGTAAAACGGAAGCACTGATTTTCGGCTCACATGACAGCAGTACGCTGGATATGACCATGCGGATGTCGAACTATCTCGACACGCTGTGGGGCGCGGAAAATCCCACGTGGTCGATGTACTTTTTAAATGGTCAGGACAACAGCCTGATTATGATTTCGACCCTGCCACTGAAAGATATGGCAACGCGCTATAAAGAGAGCGCCATCAGTTCAATGGTGGATAGCCGTCGCGCTGAGATGCTGCAGCAGGCCAATGCGCTGGATGAACGCGAGAGCTTCTCGCCACTGCGCCACCTCGCCTTCCAGAACGATCACTATTTCACGCTGCGCACCACCTTTAACCAGCCGGGCCATCTGGCCACTGTTGTCGCCTTTGATCTGCCGGTTAACGATATTGTTCCGCAGAACATGCCGCTGGAAAACTTCCAGCTGCGTCAGGACACCTCAATGCCTGCCAGCAGCAGTGAACAGCAGGATGTGGAAAATACCCGTGTCTCACTGGTTAATCCCAATATTGAGATTGCGGCCACCCTGCCAAGTACGCCGTTGCAGCTGGTTTATCAGGTGCCGATTACTCGCCTGATTATCGACAGCCTGCATAATCTGCTCTGGCCGCTCCTGATCAATCTGCTGCTGTTCCTGCTCTCGCTGGCGGGGATCGTGCTGCTGCGTCAGCAGTCACTGCGTCCCAGCGAAAACCAGAGCGCTGAACTCGATTCACTGCGGGTGCTGAATGAAGAGATTGTGGCCAGCCTTCCGGTCGGTCTGCTGGTTTATGACTTTGCCAGCAACCGCACTCTGCTGAGCAATAAGATTGCTGAACATCTTTTGCCTCACCTCAATCTGCAGAAGATCATTAATATGTCCGACCAGCATCAGGGCGTGCTGCAGGCCACCATCAACAACGAAGTGTATGAGATCCGACACGCCCGCAGCGTGCTGTCGCCGCATACGCAGCTGTTTATGATGCGTGATCAGGATCGCGAACTGCTGGTTAACAAGAAATTGCAGAAAGCGCAGCAGGTGCTGGATCGCAATCATCAGATGCGCCAGCAGCTGCTGCATAATCTGGGCCATGCGCTGAATCAGCCACTGGAAAAAATGGTGGCGCAGCTGGTGCAGCTCAGCCAGCGTGATGCCGATGAAACCGTACTGGACCTGCTCGACGAGAGCCAGGGCCTGGCGCGACTGGTAGATGATATCGTGCTGCTGAACCGGCTTGAAGCACACGACTGGTCACCGGATGCGACCGTCTTCAACCTGCAGGAACTGCTGGATGAGATTGCGCTGGAAAGCCTGCCGTTGATGCGCCGCAAAGGGCTGTCGCTGGTGGTGAATAATCATCTGGCGAATGACGAGACGCGCTTTGGCGACCGTCGCGCCCTGCGCAAAGTCCTGACCACGTTGATGCACTACGCCCTGACCACGACCCGCTGGGGGAAAATTACCCTGGAAGTTAAGGCTGCGGAGAAGCAGGCCGACAGAGTGATCATCGAACTGGTGGATACCGGTGCGGGCCTGACGGTGGATGAACTGGCGAATGTCGACTTCCCGTTCCTGGGGGATACCAGCCAGGATCGTTACGGACAGGCCTCCGGCATGGCGTTCTTCCTGTGTAAGCAGCTCTGCAAGCAGATGGGTGGCAGTCTCGATATCGTGGCAAAAGCGGATATCGGCACGCGCTATAACATGCAACTGCCGCTGGTGCTGGAAGAGAAGCGTGAGGAAGAAGAGGAAAAAATTCTGGATGGCGTGACCGCGCTGGTGGAGATCACCGTGGAGGACGTACATAAAATCGTCTGCCGCCATCTGGAGAACTGGGGAGCGCGTTGTCTGACACCTGATGAGCGCATTTCCGGTCAGGATCACGATGTCATGGTGACCGACGATCCCTCGAAGCTTAGCGGCTGGGCACTGCTGCTGGCGGAAGATGAATTGGGTCATCATGCACTGAACGACCAGCAGTATCGGGTCAATTTCAATCTCAGTAATGCGATGCTGGATGCATTGCTGGCCCTGATTGAGAAACAACTGTCGCATGATGTGATGGATAACGACATGGAAGACGACGCGGCCACGCCATTAATGAGCGGCGGCTATTTCCAGCTGTTTACGGAGACAGTACCGGTTGATGTGAAGAGACTGTATACTGAGTCGGCGGAAAAGGACTACGCCTCGCTTGCTCAGACAGCGCATCGCCTAAAGGGCGTGTTTGCCATGCTCAATCTGACTCCCGGCAAACAGCTTTGTGAAGAGTTAGAACACCACATTAAAGCGTGTGACGATTCAAACATTACAAATACCACCAGTGATATTGACGCTTACGTCAATCAACTGCTGCAGCAAGGTAACCAATAAGATGAATAACTTAAACGTAATTATTGCCGATGACCATCCAATTGTCCTTTTCGGTATCCGAAAGTCTCTGGAACAAATTGAATGGGTCAACGTTGTAGGTGAGTTCGAAGACTCAACAGCACTGATCAATAATCTGTCCAAGCTTGATGCCAACGTCCTGATCACCGACCTCTCTATGCCAGGTGAGAAGTATGGCGATGGTATTACGCTGATTAAATATATTAAACGCCACTACCCGGATCTCTCGATTATTGTTCTGACCATGAACAATAACCCCGCGATTCTGAGTTCAGTCCTTGATCTCGATATCGAAGGGATTGTCCTGAAACAGGGCGCGCCTACCGATTTACCAAAAGCATTGGCTGCACTGCAGAAAGGCAAGAAATACACGCCAGAAAGCGTTGCGAAACTGCTGGAGAAGATCAGCGCGGGTGGTTATGGCGACAAGCGCCTGTCACCGAAAGAGAGTGAAGTGCTGCGTCTGTTTGCAGAAGGTTTCCTGGTAACCGAAATCGCCAAGAAACTGAACCGCAGTATCAAAACCATCAGTAGCCAGAAGAAATCAGCGATGATGAAACTGGGCGTGGATAACGATATCGCACTGCTGAACTACCTGTCCTCTGTCAGCCAGAGTCAGGTCGAAAGAGACTAAGTTCCTCCTGAAGCGGTGCAGCTGCACCGCTTCGCCTCTGCCCTTTCCTGCCCTATCCCCGCCGCGTTTTACGAACCCGTTCAGCATAGATTGCCAGCGTCACTTTCAGCACGTCTAACGTCACCGGCTTCGACAGACAGTTATCCATACCTGCATCCATACAACGCTGTTTCTCTTCTGCCAGCGCATTCGCCGTTACGCCCACAACCGGGAACAGATGGCCCAGCTGACGTAATCGCTGCGTCAGGCGATAACCATCCATGTTCGGCATATTCACGTCGGTGAGCACGATATCAATCTCATTACGACTCAGGACATTCAGGGCATCAACGCCATCCTGGGCCGTTTTCACCTGATAGCCCAGCGTGCCAAGCTGTTCAGACAGCAGCATGCGGTTAATAGGATGGTCATCGACGATCAGCACCATGATGTCATCGTTATGAACTTTCTCTTCTACCGGGGTGGCCAGCAGCAGCGCATCGGCGGCGTCATTGCCCAGTGCAATCCGGTAGATGCGTGCCAGCAGCGCCGGCACCTCGTGCAGTGTGGCGGTGGAGTGGATCCAGCGTCCCGGCTGACGTTCACGCGGCATATCGACATGGGATCCGTCAAACGTGACCAGTGCGCGAAGCGGTGCATCAGTCTCCAGTTCGTAATCCGTCATGACCACATCATCCGGGCCTGGCTTACCGTTATACTCCGCTACCTGAATGCCCTGCTGCTGAATCTGACGCGTGATAAACGCCGCAAGATACTCATTGCGCATCGCCAGCCAGATTTTCTTATCCTGTAAGTCCTCCAGCAGCATCAGTGATGGCTTCTGTCCCTGGTAGATCGGAATACGCACAATAAACTGGCTGCCCATGCCTGGCTCTGAGTCGACCTCAATGTCGCCATCCATCATATTGATCAGCTTTTCACAGATCGCCAGTCCCAGCCCGGTCCCCTGGAAATTGCGCTGCACGCCATTTCCCACCTGGAAAAAAGGATCAAACAGGCGCGGAAGCTCTTTCGCCGGAATGCCGACACCGGTGTCACGAACGCGGAAAGCCAGATAGCCCTGTGCAACGTAGGCGTGAAGAATAATACAGCCGGTATGCGTAAACTTAATCGCATTGTTAAGCAGGTTCGAGATCACCTGCTGCAGGCGCAACGGATCGCCGTCCAGCACCTGCGGAACGTCATGTTCGATAAAGCAGTAAAGCGTCAGCCGCTTCTTCACCACCAGCGACAGATAGTTGCCGACAATGTGCGTGACAATTTCGCGAGGGGCAAACGGACGTGGCTCAATTTTCAACTGCTCTGACTCGATTTTCGAGAAGTCGAGAATATCACTGATGATCTTCAGCAGCAGGCTGGAGGAGTTATTCATGGCCGTCACCAGCGAGTCGATACCGCTGGGTAGCTCTTTGGTCTGCAACAGATCGAGGTTACCGATAATGCCATAGAGCGGCGTGCGCAGTTCATGACTGACGGTGGCAAGGAACATCGATTTTGACTGACTCGCCTGCTCTGCCGCGTGGGCCATCTCCTGCAGAGACTGCTCCATCCTTACGCGCGCCGAGACATCAACCAGCACACAAATCGCGACGTTCTCATTACGATAGCGCGAATGCACAAAGCTGATTTGCAGGTTGGTATTGCTGCCGGTCAGCACATCGACAAAGTTAACCTGCTGCCCGCCAATGATTTCATTCAGCCGAAGCCGGTCCTCCTGCGTCAGCAACGTCAGATAATTATGTGCCAGCTCATTACTCAGAATATTGGTGCCGTCGCTGGTGCGTAAGATACAGATCCCCACCGGCGCCGAGGCGACAATCTTACGGTTAAACTGCTCATGCTCTTCCAGACGGTGTGCATTCTCCTCTGCCGGCAGGAACATCCGGCGCTCGAATACCCAGGCGAGAGTAAACAGGATAACGGCACTGAAAATATTGAGCAGCAGCGCATTGATGATCATCAGCTTGAGCTGATCCACCATCACATCGGTAGGTACTGACCACACCACATTCAGATCGGAGGGCGGAAGTGGCTTTTTCAGCACCAGCTGACGATAACCATTCAGGTAACCGAACCAGGTTTTATCATCAGGCAGATTGTCGAGCGAGAAGCCCAGGCCGCCGCGTCGTGAGTTAAGCAGTGGCCGATAGTTCTCATCGGTAATCGACGCAATGATCGGCAGACTGCCCGGCTGAATAAACTCATCCAGTCGGATATTTTGCTCAACACCCAGCAGTGCCTGTAACTTGTTCGCGACGTAAACCGGCACCACCATATAGAAAGTGCCGACGCCAGGCTGAGCACTGCTGTTGATCCAGTACATCGGATTTCGGCGCTCTTCTTCACTGCTGTTGCGATAACGCAGCACATTCTCACGCAGCGATTTCAGGCTGCGTTCCCGATCAGCGTTGCTGCTGCCAATCGTAAAGTCGGCCAGACACTGACTTTCTCCACCGATAAAGAACACCCGATTCAGTTCATACGACGAGGCGAAGTTACTTTTCCAGTAATTGATGTAGTAGCTGAGAGAATCGAGCGAGTTGCGCCAGGTATTGCTCATTGAGGTACAGTCGCCATCCGAAAAGAGTGGCGTAAACTGCGGCTGGGTTGTTTTGCCTGGCATCATGCCGGTCAGTACATCCAGGCCACTGCTGGCATTGGTTAAGCGGTTCTCGGTGATATATTTCAGTTCACGCACCATGTCCGCCGAATGGCGCACATACCACTGAATCGTGCCGTAGTTGCTGGCAAACTCCTGCCGAACCTGCGTCTCTTTATTATGCAGTACGCTGATAATATAAAACGCTGTCAGAACGGCGCCCAGCGTCCAGATTAGCAGCGCCAGCGCGCGGAAAAGGTAGCGCGAGATGCGAAGCGTAGTGCGGAAAGAGACAGGATATTTCAAAGGTGACTCGCAGTTGGCAAGGTTAGTCGCATCATCGATTTTTAATGCCCATACACTAGCTTTATCGGGCGAAAAAAGCCAGCCAGCCGCAGGTTTAGCGGAAAGTTTGGGAATCTTTTAAGACAGTGAAAGCGACACGTTAACTCCAGCATCCAGTGGCCGCTTCTGCGCACTCAAACAAACAGACGCTCACAACATTGAAAAGCGACGCCGCTGACTAAACAAGAAAGGCCCGCACTGCCCGAAGAGCAAAGCGTCCACGCCAGGGATGGCGTGGCCGATCCGCAGGGATGCGGGATTCCTTTGCAATCGGGCAGTGCAGGCCTTTCGGCTACACCCGACTGACAGCCACCGCCTCCCCCACCCAGTCACCTCTGTCCTGCAATCCACACAAAACGACGCCGCCGCCCAAACAAGAAAGACCCGCACTGCCCGAAGAGCAAAGCGTCCACGCCAGGGATGGCGTGGCCGATCCGCAGGGATGCGGGAATCCTTTGCGATCGGGCAGTGCGGGCCTTTCGACGGCTCCCCTCTCACAGCCACCAGCTCCCGCCCCTCTGCCACCTCTGTCCTGCAACCCACTTAACGCGACGCCGCTGCCTGAACAAGAAAGACCTGCACTGCCCGAAGAGCAAAGCGTCCACGCCAGGGATGGCGTGGCCGATCCGCAGGGATGCGGGATTCCTTTGCGATCGGGCAGTGCGGGTCTTTCGGCGGCCCCCCTCTCACAGCAACCGACTCCCGCCCCTCTGCCACTTTGTCCTGCAACCCACACAAAGCGACGCCGCTGCCTGAACAAGAAAGACCTGCACTGCCCGAAGAGCAAAGCGTCCACGCCAGGGATGGCGTGGCCGATCCGCAGGGATGCGGGATTCCTTTGCGATCGGGCAGTGCGGGTCTTTCGGCGGCTCCCGACTTGCAGATACCGTTGCGATCGGGCAGTGCAGGCCTTTCGACGGCTCCTGACTGACAGCCACTTGCTTCCAAATCCCATAAAAAAACGGCAGGCCGGGTTTCCCCTGACCTGCCGTTTCTGCAACGAACCTCAGCTCACATCAGACAAATTATTCTTCGTCTTCAGCCGCGTCGTCTTCGTCTTCTGCATCCGCTTCCGGTGCAATCTCTTCATCGTCGATCTCTGCTTCTGGCGCGATATCATCCTCGCCTTCCGCTACGCTACCGTCGATTGAATCCAGCTCTTCTTCTTCAACCGGCTCGGCAACACGCTGCAGACCGACCACGTTCTCATCCTCTGCGGTACGAATCAGAATCACACCCTGGGTATTACGACCCACGACGCTCACTTCTGACACGCGGGTACGCACCAGCGTACCAGCATCGGTGATCATCATAATCTGATCGCCATCGACAACCTGAACCGCGCCAATCACCGGACCATTACGTTCGGTCACTTTGATAGAAATAACACCCTGCGTCGCACGCGACTTGGTCGGGTATTCGCTGTTGGCAGTACGCTTACCGTAACCATTCTGGGTCACGGTCATAATTGCACCCTCTTCACGCGGTACAATCAGCGAGACCACACGATCGCCTTCAGCCAGCCTGATGCCGCGAACGCCAGAGGCAGTACGACCCATCGCACGGACTGCGGTTTCTGCAAAGCGCACCACTTTACCGGCCGCTGAGAACAGCATCGCTTCGTCATTACCATTGGTCAGCGCCACACCGATCAGCTCATCATCGTCACGCAGGTTCACGGCAATAATACCGGCGCTGCGCGGACGGCTGAACTCTTTCAGCGCGGTCTTCTTCACGGTTCCCAGCGCGGTCGCCATAAAGATATTGAAGCCTTCGGTATACTCACGTACCGGCAGAATCGCTGTAATACGCTCGTTGGCTTCCAGCGGCAGCAGGTTCACGATCGGACGTCCCCGCGCACCACGACTCGCTTCCGGCAACTGATAAACCTTCATCCAGTAGAGACGACCACGGCTTGAGAAGCAGAGAATCGTGTCATGGGTATTGGCCACCAGCAGACGATCAATGAAGTCCTCTTCTTTAATACGTGCGGCTGACTTGCCTTTACCACCACGACGCTGCGCTTCATAATCGGTCAGCGGCTGATACTTCACGTAGCCCTGATGCGACAATGTCACCACAACATCTTCCTGATTGATCAGGTCTTCGATATTAATATCAGCGGTATTGGCAGTAATCTCTGTGCGACGCTCATCGCCGAACTGATCACGCATCAGCTCCAGCTCTTCGCGAATCACTTCCATCAGACGATCGGCGTCAGACAGAATGCGCAACAGCTCTGCGATCTGCTCCAGCAGACCTTTATACTCATCCAGCAGCTTCTCGTGCTCAAGACCGGTCAGTTTCTGCAGACGCAGATCCAGAATCGCCTGAGCCTGCTGCTCGGTCAGATAGTACTGACCGTCACGGATGCCGTACTGCGGATCCAGCCACTCCGGACGAGCGGCATCGTCGCCCGCACGTTCCAGCATCGCTGACACATTACCCAGATCCCACGCCTGCGCAATCAGACCCGCTTTCGCTTCTGCCGGGTTAGGTGCACGACGAATAAGCTCAATAATCGGATCGATATTCGCCAGCGCAATCGCCAGACCTTCCAGAATATGCGCACGGTCACGGGCTTTACGCAGTTCGAAAATGGTACGACGCGTCACGACTTCACGACGATGGCGAACGAAGGCGTCCAGAATCTCCTTCAGTGCCATAATCTTTGGCTGGCCCTGATGCAGCGCCACCATATTGATACCAAAAGAGGTCTGCAGCTGGGTCAGTGAATAGAGATTATTCAGAACCACTTCGCCGACGGCATCGCGCTTGATCTCAATCACGATACGCATGCCGTCTTTATCAGACTCATCGCGCAGTGCGCTGATGCCTTCAACGCGCTTCTCTTTCACCAGCTCCGCAATCTTCTCAATCAGGCGTGCTTTGTTAACCTGATACGGAAGCTCATGAATGATGATGGTCTCGCGGCCCGTTTTCGCATCGGCTTCCACTTCGCCACGCGCACGGATATAAATTTTACCGCGACCGGTGCGGTACGCTTCTTCAATACCACGGCGACCATTGATGATGGCGGCTGTCGGGAAATCTGGCCCCGGAATGTGCTCCATCAGCTCTTCGATGCTGATGTCTTCATTTTCAATATATGCCAGGCAGCCGTTAATCACTTCACGCAGGTTATGCGGTGGAATGTTGGTTGCCATACCCACGGCGATACCGGAAGAACCGTTCACCAGCAGGTTAGGGATTTTGGTTGGCAGAACTTCAGGGATCTGCTCAGTGCCGTCATAGTTCGGGACGAAATCGACGGTCTCTTTTTCCAGGTCAGCTAACAGGTCGTGGGCAATTTTCGACATGCGAATTTCGGTATAACGCATCGCCGCGGCGGAGTCGCCGTCGATGGAACCGAAGTTGCCTTGTCCGTCCACCAGCATGTAACGCAGGGAGAAAGGCTGGGCCATACGTACAATGGTGTCGTAAACGGCGGAATCACCATGCGGGTGATATTTACCGATAACGTCACCGACGACGCGGGCAGATTTTTTATAGGGTTTGTTCCAGTCGTTACCCAGTACACTCATCGCAAAAAGAACGCGACGGTGAACCGGCTTCAGGCCATCACGCACATCGGGTAAAGCTCGGCCAACGATGACCGACATGGCGTAACCGAGGTAAGAATTTTTTAATTCTTCTTCGATATTGACCGGTGTAATTTCTCTCGCAAGGTCGCTCATGGAGCCGCTATCCCTCTACTTAATCCCGGATTTTAAAGGTGCGAAAGTATATCACACTGCAATGCTCTGGTGAACGTTAACCACCGATTTCCCCCGCTTTTCATTGTCCCTGAAAGGTGTGCCAACTGCGGTTAAGCGTTTATACTGTGGGCACATTTTGTCAGGAGTTACGATTCAATGAATGCACAACCGCAGAATCATCAGCATAACGTCGATGCGCAGGAAATTGCCAAGTTTGAGGCCGTTGCCTCGCGCTGGTGGGATCTGGAGGGTGAATTTAAACCGTTGCACCGTATCAACCCGCTGCGCCTGGGCTACATCGCGCAGCACAGCAACGGTCTGTTCGGTAAAACTGTGCTCGACGTCGGATGCGGCGGCGGCATTTTATCCGAAAGCATGGCGCGTGAAGGCGCCGTCGTGACCGGTCTGGATATGGGTGCGGAACCGCTGGCCGTGGCGCGCCTGCATGCTCTGGAGAGCGGCGTGACGCTGGACTATGTGCAACAGACCGTTGAAGAGCATGCCGATCAGAACGCCGGAAAGTATGATGTGGTGACATGTATGGAGATGCTGGAGCACGTGCCGGATCCGCGCTCGGTGATTCACGCCTGTGCGAAGCTGGTCAAGCCCGGGGGCGAAGTCTTTTTCTCAACGCTGAACCGCAATCCAAAGGCCTGGCTGCTGGCGATTTTCGGCGCGGAATATGTGCTGCGCATGTTGCCGCGCGGCACCCATGATGTGAAGAAATTCATCCGCCCATCCGAACTGCTGGGCTGGGTCGATGAAACGCCCCTGCGTGAACGCCACATTATTGGCCTGCATTACAACCCGGTGACCAACCGCTTCAAACTGGCGCCCGGCACTGATGTGAATTATATGGTGCACACTCACCACGCGGGTTAAGTCATCTGCCCGCCTGAATCCGGGCGGGCACTTTTTCCTCTGCCTGCTCTTCCTGTCAGAGCGGTTAGTGCCCTCGCCTGGTGGCAGGCATTCCGATGGCTGCCAATAGGTTACGTCAGCCATGCCCGCATCCGCTCAACGTCGCGGCCCCCTGCTAGCGGCTTTTATCCATTTTTCATCCCTTTTCTGGCTGAATCCTGAGGATTGAATAAGAAACACGCGCCCGATCATAATAAGAAAAAAAAGTGTGATCCGGTTGACATGTTGCCAGGCCTTACAAGGCGTGGGCTAAGAAATTTCGCAAGAATTACAACCCCTCCAGCCATCATTTTTTGCTCTTG
This sequence comes from Pantoea sp. MT58, assembly GCF_014495885.1. Lineage (NCBI taxonomy): Bacteria > Pseudomonadati > Pseudomonadota > Gammaproteobacteria > Enterobacterales > Erwiniaceae > Pantoea > Pantoea sp. MT58. The sequence goes on along the minus strand of NZ_CP061083.1, from coordinate 1,317,428 downwards.
TTAAGCGGCCGTAAAATACTAAAATATGCCCCCATGTAGTTATGACTTTTCTCTTCACCCCCTAGATGTAGTGTTTATCCACACATTATTCACAATGAATAGGCTGTGTATAAACCGGGATTTCTTTTAATTTTTGGATACTCACGCAAAGGTAAATACGCGACATGAACCAGAGTCTGCTCGTTACTAAACGCGATGGCCGCCAGGAGCGCATTGATCTCGATAAAATTCACCGTGTGCTGGACTGGGCAGCTGAAGGGCTGAACAACGTCTCAGTGTCACAGGTGGAACTGCGCTCTCACATTCAGTTCTATGATGGAATCAGAACGTCTGACATTCATGAGACTATCATCAAGGCCGCAGCAGACCTCATCTCTCGCGATGCCCCTGACTATCAGTACCTGGCTGCCCGCCTGGCGATCTTCCACCTGCGCAAAAAAGCGTATGGTCAGTTTGAGCCGCCGAAGCTTTATGACCAGGTCGTTAAGATGGTCGACATGGGCAAATATGATCGCCACCTGCTGGAAGATTACAGCCAGGAAGAATTCGCGCAGATGGACGAGTTCCTCGACCACTGGCGAGACATGAACTTCTCCTATGCCGCCGTGAAGCAGCTGGAAGGCAAATATCTGGTGCAGAACCGCGTCTCGGGTGAAATCTACGAGAGTGCGCAGTTCCTCTACATTCTGGTCGCGGCCTGCCTCTTCTCTGGCTACCCGCGCGATACGCGTATGGATTACATCAAGCGTTTCTATGATGCGATCTCAACGTTTAAAATCTCGCTGCCGACGCCAATCATGTCAGGCGTGCGAACCCCGACGCGTCAGTTCAGCTCCTGTGTGCTGATCGAGTGCGGCGACAGCCTGGACTCCATCAACGCCACCTCAAGCGCGATTGTGAAATATGTTTCTCAGCGTGCTGGTATCGGCATCAACGCCGGTCGTATCCGTGCGCTGGGCAGCCCGATTCGCGGGGGTGAAGCGTTCCACACCGGCTGTATCCCGTTCTACAAGCATTTCCAGACTGCGGTGAAGTCCTGTTCTCAGGGCGGCGTGCGTGGCGGTGCAGCAACGCTCTTCTACCCGATGTGGCATCTGGAAATCGAAAGCCTGCTGGTGCTGAAAAACAACCGTGGTGTTGAAGGCAACCGCGTGCGTCACATGGACTACGGTGTACAGCTCAACAAGCTGATGTATCAGCGCCTGCTGAAAGGCGAAGATATCACCCTGTTCAGCCCGTCTGACGTGCCAGGCCTGTATGATGCGTTCTTCGCCGATCAGGATGAGTTCGAACGTCTCTACACCAAATATGAGCAGGATCAGAGCATCCGTAAGCAGCGTGTTAAAGCGGTCGATCTCTTCTCGCTGATGATGCAGGAACGTGCTTCAACCGGCCGTATCTACATTCAGAACGTCGATCACTGCAACACTCACAGCCCGTTTGATCCGCGCATCGCCCCGGTTCGCCAGTCTAACCTCTGCCTGGAAATCGCCCTGCCGACCAAACCGCTGGAAGATGTTAACGACGAAAACGGTGAGATTGCCCTGTGTACGCTTTCTGCGTTCAACCTTGGCGCCATCGAAAGCCTCGACGATCTGGAAGAGCTGGCTACCCTCGCCGTTCGTGCGCTCGATGCGCTGCTCGATTATCAGGATTACCCGATTCCGGCTGCCCAGCGTGGCGCAATGGGTCGTCGTACCCTGGGTATTGGCGTGATCAACTACGCTTACTATCTGGCGAAGCACGGTGTGCGCTACTCCGATGGCAGCGCCAATGGCCTGACGCACAAAACCTTTGAAGCCATTCAGTATTACCTGCTGAAAGCGTCCAATGAGCTGGCGAAAGAGCAAGGTGCCTGCCCGTGGTTCAATGAAACCACCTATGCGCAGGGCATCATGCCGATCGACACCTACAAGAAAGATCTGGACGCGATCAGCAACGAACCGCTGCATCTCGACTGGGAGAGCCTGCGTGAAGAGATCAAAACGCACGGCCTGCGTAACTCGACCCTGTCTGCGCTGATGCCGTCTGAGACTTCGTCGCAGATCTCCAATGCCACCAACGGCATCGAGCCACCACGCGGTCACATCAGCATCAAAGCATCGAAAGATGGCATCCTGCGTCAGGTGGTGCCGGAGTATGAGCGTCTGAAAGATCAGTACGAACTGCTGTGGGAAATGCCGAACAATGACGGTTACCTGCAACTGGTGGGTCTGATGCAGAAATTCATCGACCAGGCGATTTCGTCTAACACCAACTACGATCCATCACGCTTTACTAACGGTAAAGTGCCGATGAAACAGCTGCTGAAAGATCTGCTGACCGCGTACAAGTTTGGCGTGAAAACGCTCTACTATCAGAACACCCGTGACGGTGCGGAAGATGCGCAGGATGACCTGGCACCTTCTATCCAGGATGATGGCTGCGAGAGCGGCGCCTGTAAAATCTAATGGTCAGGCGGGAGATTCTCCCGCCTCATTCATTTCACGAGGCCTGGCTTCGTCTACTTTTGGACAACTTTTATGGCTTACTCCACTTTCTCACAGAACAAAAATGATCAGCTGAAAGAGCCGATGTTTTTCGGTCAGTCCGTAAACGTGGCGCGCTTCGATCAGCAAAAATATGACATCTTTGAAAAGCTGATCGAAAAGCAGCTCTCCTTCTTCTGGCGTCCGGAAGAGGTTGATGTCTCACGCGACCGAATTGACTACCAGGCGCTGCCGGACCACGAGAAGCATATCTTTATCAGCAACCTGAAGTATCAGACACTGCTGGATTCCATTCAGGGTCGCAGCCCGAACGTCGCCCTGCTTCCGCTGATCTCGATTCCTGAGCTGGAAACCTGGATTGAAACCTGGGCGTTCTCCGAGACGATCCACTCCCGTTCTTACACCCATATCATCCGTAATATCGTTAACGATCCGGCGGTAGTATTCGACGATATCGTCACCAATGAGCAGATTCTGGCGCGTGCCCAGGATATCTCTCGCTATTACGACGATCTGATTGAGATGACCAACTACTGGCATCAGCTGGGCGAAGGCACTCATAAGGTCAACGACAAACAGGTTGTGGTCAGCCTGCGTGCTCTGAAGAAGCAGCTCTATATCTGCCTGATGAGCGTCAATGCGCTGGAAGCGATCCGTTTCTATGTCAGCTTCGCCTGTTCATTCGCTTTCGCCGAGCGTGAACTGATGGAAGGCAATGCCAAAATCATCAAACTGATCGCCCGCGATGAAGCGCTGCACCTGACCGGCACCCAGCATATGCTGAACCTGCTGCGCAGCGGCGAAGACGATCCGGAAATGAAAGAGATTGCGGCAGAGTGCCGTGAAGAGTGCTTCGAGCTGTTTAAGAAGGCAGCGCTGCAGGAGAAAGAGTGGGCGGAATATCTGTTCAGCGGCGGTTCAATGATCGGCCTGAACAAAGACATTCTCTGCCAGTACATTGAGTACATCACCAATATCCGTATGCAGGCAGTTGGCCTTGATCTGCCCTTCCAGACGCGCTCTAACCCGATCCCATGGATCAACTCCTGGCTGGTGTCTGACAACGTGCAGGTTGCGCCACAGGAAGTGGAAGTGAGCTCCTATCTGGTGGGTCAGATCGATTCTGAAGTGGGCGCTAACGACTTCGACGACTTCCAGCTTTAATCATGAGCCGCGACGTTGTTATTCTGCGCAGTTCCGGCGCCCGGCTGGAATGCGCAGAAGATCACCCCAATCTGCTCTCCCTGCTGGAAGCCAATAATCTCTGCGTGGAGTTTCAGTGCCGCGAAGGTTACTGCGGCTCCTGCCGGATGCGGCTGCTGAAAGGCGAAGTGCATTACCCACAGCGGCCGCTGGCCTTTGTGCAGCAGGATGAGATTCTGCCCTGCTGCTGCAAAGCTAAAGGCGAGATCGAGCTTGAGTTATAACTGAGACGGAACAAGTCTGGCTTGATTTGCTGTTAGATCGAGTCAGCTTATTTATTGCTGTGAGAATGCCCCCGCAAAGGGTCATTCACAGTCACATACAAAACGGGCGCCTCTGGCGCCCGTTTTGTTTTCACTGAAATTACTGTCTGACAGTTTCAACCACATCAATCCAGCCGTGACCGGTGCTCACTTCGCTGCCGTGTAACCAGCGGCGCAGCATATTCATCGCCATCATCGCTACCACCTTCTGGCGCGTCTCCAGGTTATGACGACCGGTGCTGAACTTCACGCGCTGACCAAAGCCGCCATCCGGCGTATGTAACGCTACCGAAATCGTTTCCTGTTCCAGGCTGCCAACAGAAAGCGCCAGCGCTGCCTGCTGCTGTGCGGCAAGTTCGCGGGTGCGCGTCACCTGCTGCTCCAGCGTCTCCTGCGTTGATGGCAGAATGTCAGCGCCCCGCAACGGCACGCTGGCGGCAGCCAGCTGCCAGTAAAGCAGCCCGGCGGTGTATTGCTCACTGACCGCCAGCTGCTCGCCACGCTGCGTCAGCTCGCGTGCCAGCAGCGCCGGTAACCCTTCCGTGCCTTCAAAGATAGTGCACTCCGCCAGTAGCAGACGCACCTGCTGCCACACCTGCTCCATCGCGACACGCTGACTGGCCGGGCCGGTCAGTTTGATCTCAATGATCGGCATCGACGAGCGATAGCCCATCACCACACCTTCCGGCAGCGCCAGCGGCTCCAGCTCAGCGGCAATATCACTTTCACCGCGACCAAAGGTGGTCAGTCGCAGACAAATCGGCGGTTCGGGCGGCGAGAATTTTGCTTTCAGACGGGGAATGATCTGCTGCTCCACCATCACCTTAAATTCAGATGGCACGCCAGGCGTGAAGAATATCCAGCAGCGGTTGAGTTGCAGGGCAAAGCCACAGGCGGTTCCAACCGGATTATCAATCAGCTCCGCATTGGCCGGAATTTCAGCCTGCTTGCGATTGCTGGCGGCCATCACCCGGCCACGGCTGGCGAACCAGGCTTCCATTTGTGCCAGCCAGTCCTGCTGCATCTCCAGTTCAACCCCACAGGCGCGAGCGGCTGCCAGCGCGCTGAGATCGTCACTGGTGGGACCCAGGCCGCCATTCACAATCAACACGTCGGCCTCATGGCTTCGTGTCTGCAGGGTGTCGATGAGCGATTCCAGTGAATCCCCAACCGTGGTTCGGCTGGTCATGGGCAAACCTTGCTGGAATAAAATATCAGCCAGCCAGGCGGCATTGGTATCGACGATTTGGCCATGCAGCACCTCATCCCCGGTAGACAGCATCTCAATTCTAATCACGTCCGGTTCTCCTTTTCACGTTTATTTAACTGTATGAAGTCCACCTGCGAAACACAATCTGTGTGACCCGGGTTTGTTACTGGTTTATCTAAAGCAGCACGTTGCGCATAAAAGTGAATGAGGGCGAGGCAGGCTCAACAGAGGTGAATCAATGAGGGGTTGAGAAAACAATAAAAAAACGGCGGGATTTACCCGCCGCAGGTTTACTGCTGTCGTCTGTTACCGCGCTACATGAGCGAATCGCAATTAGCGACGCGCCAGCAGCAGGCCGAGAACCAGGCCGGCGGTTGCACCAATACCTACGCCCTGCCACGGTTTTTCGTGCACGTAATCGTCTGCACGGTATGCCGCTTGTTTAGCGCGATAGTAGTAACTGTCGGACGCCTGGCTGACACGGGATTTAACATCGTTCAGCGCCTGTTCAGCTTTGCTTTTAAGCTCAATGTATTTCTGATCGGCCGGATCGCCTGATGCCTTAAGCACTTCTTCCAGGGTTTCGGTCAGTAACGCAATATCGTCATCGAGGCCCGATTCGAATTGATTTGTCTGATTTACCATCATTTCCTCCGTGTGAATTGCAAAGCAGTTCATTAACTATAGCCATAATCTGGCGCTCTGCTGATTTCCTGCTCCAGGAATCACCTGATTTTTCATCTGTTAATCTTACTCAGTGCAGGCGGTGCGCCGCTTCGCTGCGCAAAGAAGTGTAAGACGCAGCGGCAACCGCCGAATTTCGCTTCGCTTCTTTGATTAATCTGATAAATTTTGTCGTGACTGAATTTTCCAGTAACCCTACTGTCGTACCCCTCTGTTGCCTGTGATTATCGGGCCATGAAAGTGCATGTTGCACAACAGTCACGACACCCTCGAACAGCTAAGGAATGATCTCTGGCATGAATCGAAGAATGTTTATGAAAGCGTCAATGGCCTTCTCTGCCGTCAGCGGCATGACCGGCCTGTCAACGCTGTTTGCGCAATCCGCATGGGCAGAAGATGGCATTGCTGACGGAACCGCCGTACGCTTCGATTTCGACGTATTGAAGAAAAACGCGGCTGCGCTGGCGAAGAAACCCTGGGGCGGTGCACCAGGTGCACTGCCGGAGACGCTGGCCACATTGACCCCACAGGCGTACAACGAAATTCAGTATGACGCCAACCACTCACTCTGGAATAACCTGCCCGATCGTCAGCTGGACGTGCAGTTCTTCCACGTCGGCATGGGCTTCAAGCGGCGCATCCGCATGTTCTCTGTTGACGGCGAGAGCCGTCAGGCACGCGAAATTCACTTCCGCCCTGAGCTGTTCAACTATAACGACGCGAAGGTTGATACTAAGCAGCTGGAGGGCAAAACTGACCTCGGCTTTGCCGGTTTCCGCGCATTTAAAAAACCGGAACTGGCCCGTCGCGACATCGTATCCTTCCTTGGCGCAAGTTACTTCCGTGCGGTAGACGATACTTACCAGTATGGCCTCTCGGCGCGTGGTGTCGCGATCAACACCTTCAGCAATGGCCAGGAAGAGTTCCCCGATTTCACCGCTTTCTGGTTTGAAACGCCAAAAGCGGAAGATACCACCTTTACCTGCTATGCCCTGCTGGATGGCGCGAGTGTCACCGGTGCCTATAAGTTCATCATCCACTGCGAAGAGAAACGCGTGGTGATGGAGGTGGAAAACCACCTGTTCGCCCGTAAAGAGATCCGTCAGATTGGCATCTCGCCAATGACCAGTATGTTCAGCTGCGGCACCAACGAGCGCCGCATGTGCAACACCTACCATCCGCAGATCCACGACTCCGATCGTCTGGCGATGTGGACCGGTAAAGGCGAATGGATCGCCCGCCCACTGAATAATCCGCAGCGTCTGCAGTTCAATGCCTATGAAGATGAGAATCCGCGAGGCTTTGGCCTGCTGCAGTTAAATCACGACTTCAAAGATTATCAGGATGTGATTGGCTGGTATGACAAACGTCCGAGCCTGTGGGTGGAGCCGGTCGGCAAGTGGGGCAAAGGCGCAATTAACCTGATGGAGATCCCGACCACCGGTGAAACGCTGGATAACGTAGTCTGCTTCTGGCAACCGGCTGAGCCGGTCAAAGCGGGCAGCGAGCTGAACTTCTCTTACAAGCTCTACTGGAGTGGTCTGCCGCCAGTACGTAGCGGTCTGGCACGTGTGGATGCGACCCGTACCGGTATCGGTGGTTTCCCGGAAGGCTGGGCGCCTGGCGAACACTTCCCGGAAACCTGGTGCCGCCGCTTCGCCATCGATTTTATTGGTGGGGATTTGCAGGCTGCTGCGCCGAAAGGCATTGAGCCGGTGATTACCGTTTCATCCGGCAGCGTGAAGCAGGTTGAAATTCTGTATGTCGATCCGCTCAAAGGATACCGCATCCTGTTTGACTGGTATCCGAACAGCGATTCCACCCAGCCGGTAGAGATGCGTCTGTTCCTGCGCAGCAAGGATGAGACGCTGAGTGAAACCTGGCTTTATCAGTATTTCCCGCCTGCGCCGGATCAGCGCAAATATGTCGATGACCGTCAGATGACGGTGGGTTGATAGAAAAAGGCGAGGCTCAGGCCTCGCTTTTTTTATGGCGCATTCTTCAGCATATCGACGTGCGGAATGCCATCTTCCAGATAGTTCTCCCCCACCGCCACAAAGCCGTGCTGCCCATAGAAGTTTTCAAGATGCGCCTGCGCGGAGAGAAATATGTCACGGCCCGGCCAGTGCTGCTGACAACTGCTGATCGCCTGTTCCATCAGACGATTGCCCAGACGCGCACCGCGCACCCGATCTGAAACAATGACCCGTCCAATTTTCACCGGGCTGGTTTCATCTTCCGGGGAAAGAAGTCGCGCATAAGCCACCAGCTGATCATCCACCGTGCCCAGCAGATGCCTGTTTTCGGCCTGTAAATCTTTGCCATCCACATCAAGATAAGCACACTGTTGCTCCACCACAAACACCTCACTGCGCAACGCCAGCAGCGCATAGAGTTCCGGGGCGGTAAGTTCGCTATGGTGTTTATCCTGCCAGTCAATGTTCATGGTCTCTCCTTACTAAACCAGACACTCTACATCAGCGCGAGGTCGTCAGCACCAGCTGGTCACCTCATCTGACAGACAAAAAAAATCAGGCCCGGAGGCCTGATTCATTATTCGCAGTTATCAGCTTACATCAGTGGCTGAGCCATCTGGACCAGTCTGATGAGCGGCTGCGGGTAAACCCCTAACAGCAGTACCAGAATGGCAGAAATCAGAACCACGACACCACCGGCGGTGAATGCCCAGTTAGCCGGGGTATCACGGGTGTGCAGTTCCGGCGGGCTGAGGTAGAGACTTACCGTTACGCGCAGATAGTAGTAAAGGCCAATCGCACTGCCCGCTACTACCGCACCGGTCAGCCACCACAGATGCGCACTGACGCCTGAAGCAATCACGTAGAATTTACCGATAAAGCCCAGCGTCATCGGGATACCGGCCAGTGACAGCATCATCACTGTCATGACCGCTGACAGGATAGGACGATGCCAGAACAGACCGCGATAAGAGTAGAGTGAATCTGCATCCGGGCCACGATACGGGCTGGACATCAGGCTCACCACACCAAAGGCACCCAGGCTGCTGAACAGATAACCGGCCAGGTAAACACCTGAGGTTTCCAGCGACAGCTGATGATCTTTCACTGCAATCAGCGCGACCAGCAGATAGCCGAGGTGGGCGATAGAGGAGTAACCCAGCAGACGCTTGATGTTGCTCTGCGAAATCGCCATCAGGTTACCGAACAGAATCGACACAAAGGCGATCATGGCCAGCACGGTGCGCACCGCTTCGCTGTCGGTCACCGGCGCGTACATAAACAGACGCATGATGACACCGAAGATCGCAATCTTGCTGGCCGTCGCCAGGAAGGTTGAAACCGGCGCAGGCGCACCCTGATACACATCTGGCGTCCAGAGATGGAACGGAACCAGTGAAAGTTTGAAGCCCAGGCCGATGATCATCATGCCCAGACCCACCAGCAGCAATGGCTCATGGATCATGCTGTCAGTCAGGCTCTGACCCAGCGCAACAAAGCTCAGATTACCGGAATCGGCGTAGATCAGCGCAATACCAAACAGCAGGAACGATGAGGCCGCCGCAGACAGAATGGTGTATTTCAGTGCGGCTTCCAGCGAACGTTTCTGGCGGAAAGCGTAGCCAATCAGACCAAACAGCGGCAGCGACAACAGCTCAATGCCGATGAACAGCGAGGCCAGATGGTTAGCACTGGCCAGCACGATGCCACCGAGGGCCGCAATCAGCACCAGCAGATAGAACTCATCTTTGTTGTCCGGGTAACCCGCCAGCCATGGATAGGCAAAGGTACAGGTCGCCAGACTCGCCAGCATCACCAGCGCGGTATAGAACATCGAATAACCATCGACGCGCAGCAGCGGCGTGACATCCATCGCCCCGACCTGACCGACAAAGTAGAGCGAGAGCAGCGCCAGGTTCAGGCCAACTACCGTTAGCGTGGCGTTAACGAAGTGGTTGCGTCGCCAGGCAATGGACAGCATCACAACCACCACCGTCAATCCGACGATTAACAGCGGTAGTAACGCAATCAATTGGTGAGGAGTTATTGTCATGGCGAATTACGGCCTTGTAGTTGAAATTGAAGCGGTAAACCACTGCTGAATATTGCTCATGGCAGCGTGCGAAGTATCCAGAATCGGCTGTGGATAGACGCCCAGCAGCACCAGCAGCACCACCAGAACACCGATGGTCATGAACTCGCGCGGCGACATGCCTGGCAGCGGATCTTTCGATTTCGCTTCGCCATAGTAAGCGCGCTGCATCATCACCAGCGAGTAAATCGAGGCGAACACCAGACCAAAGGTCGCGATGATGATAATCATCGGCACCACCTGGAAGCTGCCGGTCAGAATCATAAATTCGCCGACGAAGTTACCCGTACCCGGCATACCGAGGTTGGCGACAGCAAAGAAGAGCGACAGACCCGGAATCCATTTGATGCGCGACCACAGACCACCCATCTGACGCATATCACGGGTATGCAGACGCTCATACAGCTGACCACACAGAATGAAGAGTGCCGCTGCGGACAGACCGTGTGCAATCATCTGAATCACCGCACCCTGCAGCGCCAGCTGGCTGCCGGTGTAGATAGCAATCAGCACAAAGCCCATGTGCGAAATCGAGGTATACGCGATCAGACGTTTGATATCGGTCTGCGAGAAGGCCATCCAGGCACCGTAGAAGATCCCAATGATGCCTAACCACATAGCGATTGGCGCAAACTCTGCTGACGCGTTCGGGAACAGCGGCAGACTGAAACGCAGTAAGCCATAAGCCGCGGTTTTCAGCAGGATACCTGCCAGGTCAACAGAACCCGCAGTCGGCGCCTGACTGTGCGCATCCGGCAGCCAGCCATGTAACGGCACTACCGGCATCTTCACCGCAAAGGCGATAAAGAAGCCCAGCATCAGCAGATATTCAACACCGCTCGACATTGGCGTCTTCAGAAGCTGTTCATAGTTGAACGTCCAGACACCGGTCGCGTTGTAGTGGACAAACACCAGGCCCAGAATCGCAATCAGCATCACCAGACCGGAAGCCTGGGTGTAGATGAAGAACTTGGTCGCAGCGGAGATACGGGTTTTGCCGTCAGACGCTTTGTGACCCCAGAGCGCGATGAGGAAGTACATCGGCACCAGCATCATTTCCCAGAAGAAGAAGAACAGGAACATGTCGATGGAGAGGAACACACCGATTACGCCGCCCAGGATCCACATCAGGTTCAGATGGAAGAAGCCCTGATACTTTGAAATCTCATTCCATGAACAGAGCACCGCCATCAGACCGAGCAGGCCTGTCAGCACTACCATCAGCAGCGACAGGCCATCAATGGCTAAATGGAAGCTGATGCCGAAGCGTGGGATCCACGGAACGGAGAAACTTGACTGCCACTGCGGAATGCCCGCTGCCTGCGTCAGTGAATAGCCTCCCTGCAACCAGAGTTGCAGCGAAAGCGCCAACGTCAGCCCCATGGTGATCAGCGCGATCCAGCGTGGCACCTTCGCGCCAAGGCGCTCAGTGAGCCAGCAGATCAGACCGCCGACGAAGGGTATGATAATTAGCCAAGGTAATAACACGGCACACTTCCCTTTTCTTTGTCTTAGTTCGGGCTATCTTACTTGCCAGTTTGATTCCCGGCAGTGCTCGCAATCCTCACATACCTCGGTATGCTCCGGTTGCTGCGCGCTGGCGGTAACCAGACTGGCTGCGACGATAACGCCCTTGCTCAGGACAATTTTTGACATTCTCAATGGGCAGATTAACTAACCTGCCCCGCTCATCAATCTTTAAATCACCAGCAGCAGAGCCAGCACCAGTACGGCACCCAGGCTCATTGACGCAACGTACCAGCGCAGGTAGCCGTTCTCACTGACAACCAGGCCTTTGTTGGCAATGCGTGACAGCAGCGCAGGCAGGTTCATCAGACCATTCAGTGGGTCGCGCTTCAGCAGCCACGCAATGCCCAGGTAGGGTTTAACGAACACTTTATCGTAGAGCCAGTCGAAGCCCCAGGCCGCAAACCACCAGGTGCCGAAGAAGCGGCCTGGCGCACTGTTTGCGATACGGGTAACCAGCTCACGTTTGCCCAGCCACAGCGCAGCAGCGATCAGAATGCCGACAATCGCTACGACGCCCGAGGTGATTTCCAGTCCCACTTTGCCCGCTTCACCAAACTCATTGGCTGGCAATACACCCGCCAGCGGTGGCGTAATCAGCGCACCAATGAAGGTAGAGAGCAGCAGCAGTACAATCAGCGGCAGATGATGGGTAATGCCTTTACCGGCGTGCGCATGAATTTTCTCTTCGCCGTGGAACACGATGAAGATCATGCGGAAGGTGTAGATAGAGGTCAGGAACGCCCCTACCAGACCCGCAACCATCAGGTTGATGTGACCGTTAGCCAGTGCGCCGAACAGAATCTCATCTTTACTGTAGAAGCCCGCCGTAATCAGCGGCAGTGCCGCCAGCGCCGCGCCGCCAACCAGGAAGCAGGTGTAGACCAGCGGAATGCTCTTGCGCAGGCCACCCATTTTGAAGATGTTCTGCTCGTGATGGCAGGCCAGAATCACTGAACCCGAAGAGAGGAACAGTAACGCTTTAAAGAAGGCGTGCGTCATCAGATGGAAAATCGCCGCATCCCACGCCTGAACACCCAACGCCAGGAACATGTAACCAATCTGGCTCATGGTGGAGTAAGCGAGAACACGTTTGATGTCGGTCTGTACCAGCGCGGCAAAGCCCGCCAGCACCAGGGTAATTGCCCCGACGATGCCGACCAGATGCAGCACTTCCGGCGTCAGCAGGAAGAGACCGTGGCTGCGGGCAATCAGGTAAACACCCGCTGTCACCATGGTCGCGGCGTGGATCAGTGCTGAAACCGGTGTCGGACCGGCCATCGCATCAGCCAGCCAGGTCTGCAACGGCAACTGTGCCGATTTACCGACCGCGCCACCCAGCAGCATCAGCGTTGCCCACTGCAGCATATGGTTGTCTGCGGCAAAGTGCGCCGGCGCCAGTTCCATCATCTCGCGGAAGTTCAGCGTGCCCAGCTCGTTGTAGAGAATGAACAGGCCGAATGCCAGGAAGACGTCGCCCACGCGGGTGATGATAAAGGCTTTCATCGCCGCTTTGCCGTTTTCCGGATTGCTATAGTAGAAGCCGATCAGCAGATAAGAGCAGAGCCCTACCCCTTCCCAGCCCAGATACATCAGCATCAGGTTATCGGCCAGCACCAGAACAACCATGCTGGCGATAAACAGGTTGGTATAGGCGAAGAAGCGGGAGTAGCCCTCTTCTCCACGCATATACCAGGAGGCGAACATATGAATGAAGAAGCCAACACCGGTGACGACTGACAGCATGGTCAGAGACAGGCCATCCAGCGTCAGGTTCACTTTCATGTCGAAGTTGCCGACATGCATCCAGGTCCAGAGTGACTGGGTATAGGCTTGCTGACCACTGGCGAAGAACTCGAATCCGAGCATCACTGTAGTCAATGCTGCCAGACCCACCGATCCCATACCTACCGTGGCCGACAGGTTCTCAGACCAGCGACCGCGGGAAAACGCTAACAGCAGAAAGCCGATCAGCGGAAACAAGACAGTTAAATAGAGAAGATTCATCCGCGCATCTCGCTCACAGTATCAATGTTCAGCGTCTGACGACGACGATAGAGCTGAAGCAGCAGCGCCAGACCAATGCTGGCTTCCGCTGCCGCCAGGCTGATCGCCAGGATATACATCACCTGTCCATCGGCCTGACCCCAGTAGCTCCCGGCAACCACCAGAGCTAAGGCGGCGGCGTTGATCATGATTTCAAGGCCGATCAGCATAAACAGCAGATTGCGGCGTATCACCAGCGACGTCAGTCCAAGGACAAACAGCACGGCAGCAAGAATCAATCCATGTTGTAACGGGATCATGCGTTCTCCTTTTTCACCTGAGCGGCGTCAGCATTACGGTTACTCAGGACTTCGCCCTGACGCTCTTCACGACCGATATGGAACGCCACGACCAGACCTGCCAGCAGCAGCATAGAAGCCAGTTCAACCGCCAGCACATAAGGACCAAACAGGCTGATGCCGACCGCTTTGGCGTCGATGATGGTGCCATCAATGCCCTGGTCATTCGCCGTCAGGATGGCGTAAATCATCACCACCAGCAGCAGCAACGAGACGATGCCGGGACCAATCCACAATGACGGGCTGAGCCACTCACGCTCCTGCTTCTCCGTCTGCTTGCCCAGGTTCAGCATCATAACGACGAAGACGAACAGCACCATGATGGCGCCAGCGTAGACGATGATCTCCAGCGCACCGGCAAAATAGGCACCCATAGAGAAGAAAACGCCCGCGATCGATAACAGCGAAACGATCAGGTACAGCAACGCATGTACCGGATTGGTGTGGGTGATGACGCGCAACGTCGTCAGCACCGCCACCAGTCCGCAAAGATAAAACGCAAATTCCATGCCTTGCTCCTTAAGGTAATAAGCCTTTGACGTCGATAGGCTTGGCTTCGTTTTCCGCTTCGCCCTTATCTTTACCGTCAATCGCCATACCTGCCATGCGGTAGAAGTTGTACTCCGGATATTTACCCGGTCCCGAAATCAGCAGATCGTCCTTTTCATACACCAGATCCTGACGCTTAAACTCACCCAGTTCGAAATCCGGGGTAAGCTGAATCGCGGTGGTCGGACAGGCTTCTTCACACATGCCGCAGAAAATACAGCGTGAGAAGTTGATGCGGAAGAACTCCGGGTACCAGCGGCCATCTTTGGTCTCGGCTTTCTGCAGTGAAATACAGCCAACCGGACAGGCAACCGCACACAGGTTACAGGCGACGCAACGCTCCTGACCATCCGGATCGCGGGTTAACACGATACGGCCACGATAGCGTGGCGGCAGATAAACCGGCTCTTCCGGGTACATCTGCGTTTCACGTTTGGCAAAGGCGTGCAGCCCTATCAGCCAGATACTGCGAACTGTCGTGCCAAAGCCTACGACAATATCTTTCAAAGTCATTTGTTAACCCCTTACGGCGCTGTGTAGAGAATCACTGCGGCAGTCGCCAGCAGGTTCAACAGCGTCAACGGCAGACACACTTTCCAGCCGAATGACAGCACCTGGTCGTAGCGTGGACGCGGAAGCGCAGCACGAATCAGGATGAACATCATCATAAAGAACGCCGTTTTCAGGGCGAACCAGATGAACGGCGGCAGGAAAGGTCCGTGCCAGCCACCAAAGAACAGCGTTACGATCAGCGCTGAAACGGTGGTAATCGCCACATATTCGCCGACAAAGAACAGGCCAAACTTCATGCCGGCATATTCAATGTGATAACCATCTGCCAGTTCCTGCTCCGCTTCTGGCTGGTCAAAGGGATGACGGTGACACACCGCCACGCCAGCAATACAGAAGGTTACGAAACCAAAGAACTGCGGAATGATGTTCCACAGGTGCGTCTGGCTGTTGACGATATCGTTCATGTTGAACGAGCCCGCCTGCGCCACCACACCCATCAGCGACAGACCCAGGAACACTTCGTAGCTCAGCGTCTGCGCCGAGGCGCGCATCGCACCCAGCAGCGAGTATTTGTTGTTACTCGACCAGCCAGCAAACAGCACGGCGTAGACCGCAAGGCCCGCCATCATCAGGAAGAACAGCAGACCGATATTCAGGTCTGTCACCATCCAGGTTGGCGACACTGGCACGATAGCAAAGGCCAGCAGCAGAGAAACAAAGGCAATAACCGGCGCAAGGGTAAAGATAAAGCGGTCGGTAAATGGCGGAACCCAGTCCTCTTTAAAGAACATTTTGATCATGTCCGCAACCAGCTGGAGCGAGCCGCCCCAGCCGACGCGGTTAGGTCCGTAACGGTTCTGGAACAGGCCGAGCAGACGACGCTCGGCGAAGCTCATGAACGCGCCGCAGGCCACAACCACCAGCAGAATCACAATGGCTTTAACAATGGCCAGCAGAATGTCGATAACGTCCGGTGTTAACCAGCTCATTGCGCCGCCTCCTGCAGAGTGTCGACTTTACCGTTCGCCAGGAATGGCGGAACGCCCGGCATACCCAGCGGCAGACCAATCTGACCCGCCTGCAGTGACGCCGAGAAACGGACCGGCAGACGCACTGTCTCGCCGGCACAGCTGAATTCAACCGCCGCGCCATTGTTGACGCCCAGCTTCGCTGCATCCTCCGGGTTAATCACCAATGCAGGCTCTGTCATGCGCTGCTGGAAGACCGGTGAACGCTGTGACATCTCTTCGCTACCGAACAACCGGTGGAGAGGCGCCACACGCCACTTCGCATCACTGACAAACGCGGCAGGAACGGTTGTGAACCATGGCAGCTCACTGTTGCTGGCTTCAAACAGGCGTACGCCCGGATCGCCATGACGCAGTTTGCCGCCCACTTCAGCCTGGAACTTGTTCCACGCCTGCGGTGAGTTCCAGCCTGGAGCCCAGGCAAACGGAATCTGCGAACGCGGAGCTGATGGCTGGTTGTTCCCTTCCATAGAGAAGGCGAACATGGTGTCCTGGTCCTGCGGCTGACGCGGTTCATGAACGCTGATATTCGCGCGCATCGCAGTACGTCCACTGTTACGTATTGGAGAACGCGCCAGTTTCTGACCACGGATGCGGAAGCTGGCGTCAGGTGCCGCTTCTTTAATACCCGCGAGCTGTGGCAGACGGGTCACCACGGCATCGATCACGTGATCGAGCTGCGTCCAGTCCACGTGACGGCTTTCCAGCGTGCTGTGCAGCGAGTGCAGCCAGCGCCAGCTTTCCAGCATCACAACGTTGCTGTCGTAATAGGCAGGATCGTAAACCTGGAAGAAACGCTGTGCGCGACCTTCATGGTTAATCGAGGTGCCATCACTTTCAGCGAAGCTGGCGGTCGATAACACCAGACCCGCTTTCTCCAGCGTGGCTGTACGCTGATGATCAACCACAATCACGTTCGTGGTCTGCGCCAGGGCTGCATCCACCACGGCTTTTGGTGCGTGACGATAGAGGTCATTTTCCAGCACCACCAGCGCATCGGCTTCGCCGTTGCTCAGTTGCTCCAGCGCATGCTCCAGCGGATTACCGCCGATCATGCCCAGACCGATGCTGTTGGCGTGACCCGCCAGCAGAGTAATGCCGACATCTGCGCCGCGTGCCTTCAGGGCTTTCGCCACGTTCGCTGCGGCTTCAATGACTGCGCTGCTGCCTGAGTGAGTACCGGAGATGATTAATGGCTTTTTCGCGCCGGCCAGCGCCTGAACGACAACATCCATTTTCCCGTTGAGCTTGCTGTCGAAATCGGTGACTGCCGGAGCAGATTCATCCAGCGCACTGGCGATAGCGAAGCCAAGGCGCGCCTGATCTTCAACCGGCGCACGATAGCTCCATGCCGCGATATCATCCAGACGGGTTTCATCAACATGGGTAACAAACAGCGGATGTTTCGCGTTCTGACCGATGTTCATAATGGCGGCGATCTGCCAGTCTGCGACTTTCTGCGCAGCGGCCATATCACGCGCTTTGCCTTTCACCGCCTGACGGACAGAGAGTGCCACGCGCGCGCCAACCTGTGTAAGGTCTTCACCCAGCACCAGCACCGCATCATAGCTTTCAATTTCACGCAGCGATGGCGTATAGACACCGCTTTCGCGCAGGACTTTGAGCATCAGTTCAAGACGGGCCTGCTCGTCCGCTGGCATACCGGTTGAGAAGTTCTCTGCGCCCACCAGTTCACGCAGTGCAAAGTTACTTTCAACGCTGGCGCGCGGCGAGCCGATACCGATCACTTTCTTCGCCTGACGCAGCAAATCTGCACCGGCATTGACCGCCTGCTCTGCGTTCAGCGTAACCCAGTCATTGCCGCGCAGCAGCATCGGCTGGCGTGGACGATCTTTGCGGTTCACGTAGCCATAGCCAAAGCGGCCACGGTCACACAGGAAGTAGTGGTTTACGGTGCCGTTATAGCGGTTTTCAATACGACGCAACTCACCATAACGCTCACCCGGGCTGGTGTTACAGCCGACACTGCACTGCTGGCAGATGCTCGGCGCAAACTGCATATCCCATTTGCGGTTATAGCGTTCAGAGTGAGTTTTATCCGTGAAGACGCCGGTCGGGCAGATTTCAACCAGGTTGCCAGAGAACTCGCTTTCCAGCGTGCCATCTTCCGGGCGACCAAAGTAGACGTTGTCATGCGCGCCGTAGACACCCAGATCTTTGCCATCGGCATAATCTTTGTAGTAACGCACACAGCGGTAACAGGCGATACAGCGGTTCATCTCGTGGGAGATGAACGGACCGAGATCCTGATTACGGTGAGTACGTTTGGTGAAGCGATAGCGGCGGAAGCTGTGGCCGGTCATTACTGTCATATCCTGCAGGTGACAGTTACCGCCCTCTTCGCACACCGGACAGTCGTGCGGGTGGTTGGTCATCAGCCACTCCACCACGCTTTCGCGGAACTCTTTCGCTTCGCCATCATCGATGGAGATGAATGTGCCGTCAGAGGCCGGTGTCATGCAGGACATGACAAGACGGCCGCGGGTATCTTCGGCATTCTGGAATTGCTTTACCGCACACTGGCGGCAGGCCCCAACGCTTCCCAGCGCCGGATGCCAGCAAAAGTAAGGAATATCAAGGCCCAGAGAGAGACATGCCTGTAGCAGGTTGTCCGCTCCGTTCACATCATACTCTTTACCGTCTACATGAATTGTAGCCATAGTGACATGCTTCCGTAAGGCTCGTCAGAGACGAGCGTTAATCATATTCTTGCCCCGACGCACGACATTGTCGGGGCGGCGGCACCAGGCCTGTTCCGTTTTTGGTGAATTACCAGCGCGCTTTCAGCAGGTTTGGCTGGATCCCGCCAATGGCACGGGTATTACCAAACACCTGCGGCGCCATGCCGGCTTCAAACTCTTCACGGAAATATTTAATCGCACTTTGCAGCGGCTCAACCGCACCTGGCGCATGCGCACAGAAGGTTTTGCCTGGGCCAAGCTGACGGCAGAGTTGCAGTAAGGTTTCAATATCGCCTGGCTGGCCCTGTTTCTGCTCCAGCGCACGCAGAATTTTCACGCTCCACGGCAGACCGTCACGACACGGAGTACACCAGCCGCACGACTCACGGGCAAAGAACTCTTCCAGGTTACGCACCAGGGAAACCATGTTGATCTCGTGATCAACGGCCATTGCCAGCGCCGTACCCAGACGACTGCCCGCTTTGCCAATGCTGGCAAATTCCATCGGCAGATCCAGGTGCTGGTCGGTCAGGAAGTCAGTCCCAGCGCCGCCGGGCTGCCAGGCCTTGAACTTCAGTCCGTCACGCATGCCGCCCGCATAATCTTCCAGGATCTCACGAGCGGTGATACCGAATGGCAGCTCCCAGACGCCGGGATTTTTAACCCGTCCGGAGAAGCCCATCATTTTGGTACCGGCATCTTCACTTTTAGAGATGTTTTTGTACCACTCCACACCGTTGGCCAGAATCGCCGGCACGTTCGAGAGGGTCTCTACGTTGTTCACGCAGGTTGGTTTGCCCCACGCGCCCGCACTCGCCGGGAATGGCGGCTTGGAACGCGGGTTAGCACGACGGCCTTCCAGTGAGTTAATCAGTGCCGTCTCTTCGCCGCAGATATAACGCCCTGCGCCGGTATGGACGATCAGCTCAAAGTCGAAGCCGGTACCGAGAATATTTTTACCGAGGTAGCCCGCTTCCGTGGCTTCAGCAATCGCACGACGCAGATGCACCGCCGCTTCAATGTATTCGCCACGTAAGAAGATGTAGCCACGGTAGGCCTTTAGCGCAAAGGCGCTGATCAGCATTCCTTCCACCAGCTGGTGAGGCATCTGCTCCATCAGCAGGCGGTCTTTATAGGTGCCTGGCTCCATTTCATCGGCGTTACACAGCAGGTAACGGATGTTCATCGACTCATCTTTCGGCATCAGGCTCCACTTCAGACCGGTAGAGAAGCCTGCACCGCCGCGCCCTTTCAGGCCGGAGTCTTTGACTGCCGCGACAATTTCATCCTGTGACATGCTTTTCAGCGCTTTTTCCGCACCGGCATAGCCGTTCTTGCTGCGATATTCATCTAGCCAGACAGGTTGCTTGTCGTCACGCATCCGCCAGGTGAGCGGATGGGTTTCAGCAGTACGAATGATCTGTTTGATTGTCATTGATACTGCTCCAGCAAAGAGGGAATGCCTTCCGGCGTCAGATGAACATGCGTGTCTTCATCCACCATCATCGTTGGGCCCTTGTCGCAGTTACCCAGGCAGCAGGTTGGCAGCAGCGTAAAACGGCCATCAGCAGTGGTTTGACCCGGTTTGATATTCAGCTGCTGCTCCAGTGCGGACTGGATGCCCTGATAACCGGTGATGTGACAGACCACGCTGTCACAATAACGGATCACATGACGGCCAACCGGCTGACGGAAGATCTGGCTATAAAACGTCGCCACCCCTTCAACATCACTCGCCGGGATACCCAGTACGTCGGCAATCGCGTTGATTGCGCCGTCCGGCACCCAGCCGCGCTGTTTCTGCACGATCTTCAGCGCTTCAATGGAGGCTGCACGCGCATCTTCGTAGTGGTGTTTTTCGTGCTCAATAGCGTGATGCTCTTCCGCGCTCAGCACGAAGACCTCGTTAGGGTCGATCGTTTTAATGGCAATGTGTTGATCGTGCATAATTAGCGGTCCACGTCTGACATAACAAAATCGATACTACCCAGATATACGATCAGGTCGGATACCAGGCTGCCACGGATTACTGAAGGAATCTGCTGCAGATGCGGGAAGCTCGGCGTACGCACGCGGGTGCGGTAGCTCATGGTGCTGCCATCGCTGGTCAGGTAGTAGCTGTTGATCCCTTTCGTCGCTTCAATCATCTGGAACGATTCATTGGCTGGCATCACCGGTCCCCACGAAACCTGCAGGAAGTGGGTGATCAGCGTTTCGATGTGCTGCAGCGTACGCTCTTTCGGTGGTGGCGTGGTCAGCGGATGATCCGCTTTAAACGGCCCCTCTGGCATATTGTTGAGACACTGCTCAAGGATACGCAGGGACTGCCACATCTCTTCCATCTTCAGCTGAACACGGCTGTAAGCATCGCTGACGCCGTCGCCGACCGGGATTTCGAAATCGAAGTTTTCGTAGCCTGAGTATGGACGCCATTTGCGCACGTCAAAGTCGAGACCCGTGGCACGCAGGCCGGCACCGGTCGTGCCCCACGCCAGCGCCTCTTCCATATTGTAAGCAGCAACGCCTTTTGAACGACCAATCAGCACGGTGTTACGCAGTGCCGCTTTGTCATATTCCTTCAGACGCTTCGGCATCCAGTCCAGGAAGTCACGCAGCAGACGTTCCCAGCCTCGCGGCAGGTCGTGTGCTACACCACCGATACGGAACCAGGCCGGGTGCATACGGAAACCGGTAATGGCTTCAACCACGTCATAGATTTTCTGGCGATCGGTAAAGGCAAAGAACACCGGCGTCATCGCGCCGACGTCCTGAATAAAGGTCGAGATATAAAGCAGATGGCTGTTAATGCGGAACAGCTCAGAGAGCATCACGCGGATCACGTTTACGCGATCGGGCACCACGATACCGGCCAGTTTTTCTACCGCCAGCACGTAAGGCATTTCGTTTACGCAGCCGCCGAGGTACTCGATACGGTCAGTGTAAGGAATGTAGCTGTGCCAGGACTGACGCTCACCCATCTTTTCGGCACCACGATGGTGATAACCGATGTCAGGTACGCAGTCGACAATCTCTTCACCGTCCAGCTGCAGGATGATGCGGAACGCACCGTGCGCCGACGGGTGGTTAGGCCCGAGGTTCAGGAACATGAAGTCTTCGTTGGTGGTGCTGCGCTTCATGCCCCAGTCTTCAGGCTTAAAGGTCAGCGCCTCCATCTCTAAATCTTCTTTCTGCTTAGTCAGCGTGAAAGGATCGAATTCGGTGGCGCGCGCCGGGTAATCTTTACGCAGCGGATGGCCTTCCCAGGTCGACGGCATCATGATGCGCGTCAGGTGCGGGTGACCATCAAAGGTAATACCAAACATCTCCCAGGTTTCACGCTCATACCAGTTGGCATTCGGGAAAAGACGGGTGATGGTCGGCAGATGCATGTCGTTTTCAGAGAGTGCCACCTTGAGCATGATGTCGCGGTTGCGTTCAATCGACAGCAGGTGGTAGAAAACGGAAAAATCCGCCGCAGGCAGGCCTGCACGGTGGGTACGTAAACGCTCATCCACGCCATGCAGGTCATACAGCATGACGTAAGGCTTCGGTAATTTACGCAGGAACTCGGTAATTTCCAGTATCTGTTCACGCTTAACCCAGACCACCGGAATGCCGGTGCGGGTTGGCTGTACAGTGAAGGCATCCGGCCCAAAACGGTTACGCAACTCGCCGATCACCGGGTCATCAAGGTGATCACGGGTTTGCCATGAAGGCTGAGCGAGATCTTGCGTGGTCAAATCTGTCATACGTTACTCACCATTCCGGCCTGGTCTCAGGCACTCAAATGAAGGCGTCAGGATGGGGCCATGCATTAAATTGTGATGTTCTGCTGCAGGCGCTCTTTTCCATCCATACGGTTTTAAACTTCGTCCGGGCTGCGCAGGTTTGTTACTGCGATGCGCTCGCCGCGTTTTCTTTCACGCTCTGAAGGCATGTTAGCGCGGTAAACGCCCTGGTCGCCGACAACCCATGAAAGCGGACGGCGCTCTTTGCCGATCGACTCCTGCAACAGCAGCAGTGCCTGCATGTAGGCTTCAGGACGTGGCGGGCAGCCAGGAATATAGACATCTACTGGCAGGAATTTATCGACGCCCTGCACCACCGAATAGATGTCATACATGCCGCCCGAATTTGCGCAGGCACCCATTGAGATCACCCATTTTGGCTCCAGCATCTGATCGTATAAACGCTGAATAACCGGAGCCATTTTGGTAAACGGCGTGCCGGCAATAACCATGAAATCCGCCTGGCGTGGCGAGGCGCGCATAACTTCAGCACCAAAACGTGCCACGTCATGGACCGCGGTAAACGATGTGGTCATCTCAACGTAACAACAGGACAGGCCAAAGTTATAAGGCCAGAGTGAGTTTTTACGTCCCCAGTTCACCATGTCATGCAGGGCATTTTCGAGTTTGCCCATATAAACGCTGCGATGAACGTGCTGCTCCAGCGGATCGCTGACGATTTCCTGCTTTTGCAGAGGATAACGGTCGTTCTCACCACCGTTCGGGTCTATGCGGGTGAGCGTATAGTCCATCTTATTGCCTCTCTTTTACTGCTTATGAGGATTGGTGTGGCTGACCGTAGTAGTTTTCACCACTACGCGACGGCGAGCTGGAGCCCAGTCCAGTGCGCCAATGCGTACCAGATAGACCAGACCCGCAAGGAGCACCAAAATGAAAATTGCGGCTTCCACAAAGCCGACCCAACCGCTTTCGCGGATTGAAGTCGCCCATGCGTATAAAAAGAGGGCTTCGACGTCAAAAATGACGAAAAACATCGCAACCAGATAAAATTTCGCCGACAGGCGGATATGGGTGTCACCAACGGATTCAATGCCCGATTCGAATGGCGTGTCTTTATAGCGGGCGCGCGCTCTGCCGCCAAGCAACCATCCTCCGGTCAGCATGAAAGCACACAAGCCAAAGGCAATAACGATAAATACGATAAACGCCCAGTGCTGAGCGATGATTTCGGTGGTAGTTGACATACTCATTGCTTACTCATCAAAAGTGGCGCTGGCATCCTGCACGCGTTTCCCGCAGCAAACTGACCACATCGATTCAAGGGAAGGGTAAAAACCTTTTAAATGTCACTGTTATTACGGAATAAACAGCAATTTAATGGGGTTTTTTACTCCTTTCTATAACCTTTTGTCAACTTTGACAAAAGTATCCAAACATTATTTCACACCTGCATCATATTATTAACAAATGATGCCCCGCTTTCCAGCTAAATCGCTTCAGTCTGTAGGGTTAATTTTAGTGTAGCGGGTAATCACACGCATGGATCGTGCGTTTAACAAACATATTTTGACAGGTATGACTCTTTTTTCCTTCCCCTTAGCAGGGGTATTTTCTTGATCCAGAACACACTTTTGCCCTTTTTGCGTTAATTTCCTCCACCTGAAGCCTTGATACGGAACAAAAGGTTCGTTTTTATGGATTGCAGATTTCAGTTTGTAATGGAGTGAAATACAGTGAGGGATTTACATCAGGGAGGTTGTCGTCGGGACGAGTCTGACAAGGGTCAGATAGTAAAAAAGCCCCTCGTTCTGTTCAAAGAATGAGAGGCTTATTTATAAGCGTTTGTTAAGGCAATGGCGCTGATGTTGAGTACAACACGTTAGCGCTATTACTCTTCGTCATCCAACAGCAACGCACCATCTGGATTGTTGCTCAGATTGTACGGATCATTAGTAGACTGCATGGCATTAAAGATAGCCAGCGCCAGCTCATTATCACTGTCAGGATTACGGCACAGCAGATACTGCGTATCCGGGAGAACCGGCAGACCTTCAGCCGCACCCATAACACGCAGTTCCGGGCTCATCATCTCGACCGGGCGCGCTGTTACGCCAAGACCCGCTTTCACTGCAGCTCGTACGGCAGCCAGAGTAGAAGCGACGTAAGAGATACGCCATGGGATACCGGCTTCATTGAGATGATCAATGGCCATATCACGGTAAGGACTTGGCTCATCCAGCAGCACCAATGGAATCGCTTCGCCGCGCTGGAAGATATAGTCCGCTGCGCAGTACCACAAGGTGGGTGAAGTACGCAGTACCTGATAGGTAAAGTTGCCCGGGCTGGACGTTGTCACCACCAGGTCAACTTCACCCTGATTGAGCATTTCCATCATGAATGGATTACGTTTAACCCGCACATCAATGGCCAGTTTCGGATAAACCGAGGTCACCCGGTTTAACAGGAACGGCAGAATAGTGTCAGAGGTGTCATCAGAGGCACCAATAGTCAGTACGCCCTGAATGTTGCTGTACATCAGAGATGTGCAGGCTTCGTCGTTAAAACGAAGAATTTTTCTGGCATAGCCTAAAAGCTGGATCCCATGCTCTGTTAAAAGCTTATTACGTCCATGTCTGGCAAACAGCTCTTTACCTACCAATTGCTCCAGACGCTGCATCTGCTGACTGACTGCTGACTGGGTTCTGCAGACCGCTGCAGCGGCGGCTGCAAAGGTATTCAAATCCGCAACGGCAACGAAAGTTCTCAGCAGATCGAGGTCGAGATTCAGTATCGGACGATTTGCATTAGTCATGTTTTTTCTTCACTTATAAGATTTTTACGAACTACTACCCTGGTGTTATTACAAGCTTATCAAAGTGATAAGCGGTAATGGTGCTTAATGACAGTCCTGTGTGAAGACTGACATAAAAAAAATTTTATGTGGAACCTGCACCGTTGACTCACCCGAAGGGAGCACGATGCTTTAAGACAGAGACAACTTCTTCTGTACCGATGGCGCTGGGGTGCGCAAATGCAGGAAGCTGTTTAGTTGTCTTATTCCCACCGGAATGAATCGGGCGGGATAAAAACTACACTTAGCGGGCTATCAAGGCGAAGCGGCTAAGTGCACTAAATAATAAATTATACTTAATCATTTTTGACTTCAAAATGGAAATGATTTTGTGAAAAGCGCTGTAAATTTTGTGACAAAGGCATTTCGTGACCCTTATGCCACATTATTGATCACTTTTTAAGCCTTCAACGTTCTGAAAGTTAGTGAGGAAGTGTTAAGTAGTGCTCACTATCCTGTATTTAAGGTGCCGAATGAAACGCCTTTTTTGGTACTTTTCCGGCGATCACAAGGCCTTAAACAGCACACTCTTAAGCAGTGTTAAGGCGTAAATAGTTCTCATGTTATAAAACTGGCCACAAAACGAACATTAATAAAATAAATTTTAACTATTCCTCAAAGTGTATATTTCAGCGGTAAAGAAAATATCTCTCCGTATTGAGTCCACAAACCTTTTTAAATTCCAGAGGCAGATGTTGGCTCGCTACGGTTTTGGGTGGATTAAAATTCTAAAAATTTCTTTATACATAGTTTTATTAACCACCCTCAGCGAGAGCTGTTACTTTTTACGCTACGCATTCTGCAAAAAGTTGTTGAACCCGCCAAAACGGGGCGGCACCCTTCTTTTGTGACCGTGAGGAGAGTACATTGTGCTGGTTCGATTTCTGTGGCAGCCACAAGGATTCTGCCCATCAAGGCGGTAACAATGACTTTTCAAATTGATAAATCCGGAAAACTCGATAACGTCTGCTATGACATCCGTGGACCGGTACTGAAAGAGGCTAAGCGCCTTGAAGAAGAAGGTAATAAAGTTCTCAAGCTGAACATTGGCAATCCGGCGCCGTTTGGTTTCGAAGCACCGGATGAGATCCTGGTTGATGTCATTCGTAACCTTCCCAGCGCTCAGGGTTATTGCGACTCCAAGGGCCTCTACTCCGCCCGTAAAGCAATCATGCAGCACTATCAGGCACGCGACATGCGCGATGTCACGGTAGAAGATATTTATATCGGTAACGGGGTATCAGAACTCATCGTGCAGGCGATGCAGGCGTTACTGAATAGCGGCGACGAAATGCTGGTGCCCGCGCCCGACTATCCCTTATGGACAGCCGCGGTTTCTCTCTCCAGCGGTAAAGCGGTGCACTATCTGTGTGATGAGTCTGCCGGCTGGTTCCCTGATCTGGATGATATCCGTAGCAAGATAACGCCTCGTACCCGTGGCATCGTGATCATCAACCCGAATAACCCTACCGGCGCGGTCTACAGTAAAGAACTGCTGTTAGAGGTGGTTGAAATTGCGCGTCAGCATAATCTGATCATTTTCGCCGACGAAATCTACGACAAGATCCTTTACGACGACGCCCAGCATCACTGCATTGCGGCCCTGGCGCCCGATCTGCTGACCGTGACGTTCAATGGCCTCTCCAAAACCTATCGCGTGGCCGGTTTCCGTCAGGGCTGGATGGTACTGAACGGGCCGAAGAAACATGCGAAAGGCTATATTGAAGGGCTGGAAATGCTCGCCTCAATGCGTCTGTGTGCCAACGTACCGGCGCAGCATGCGATTCAGACGGCACTGGGCGGCTATCAGAGCATCAGCGAATTTATCATGCCTGGTGGTCGTCTCTACGAGCAGCGCCAGCGTGCATGGGAGTTGATCAATGATATTCCTGGCGTCAGCTGTGTGAAGCCGCAGGGCGCGCTCTACATGTTCCCGAAAATCGATGCCAAAAAATTCAATATCTTCGACGATCAGAAGATGGTGCTGGATTTTCTGTTACAGGAAAAAGTGTTGCTGGTTCAGGGCAGTGCGTTCAACTGGCCGTGGCCCGATCATCTTCGCATCGTTACGCTGCCACGCGTCGATGATCTGGAGATGGCGATTAATAAATTTGGGCGTTTCCTGCAAGGCTATCGTCAGTAATCACGCCCGCGTATACTGACGTTATTTGGGGAGAGCCGGTCTCTCCCCTGCCTGCCAACAGGAACGCGCATGACACAAAGCCACTTCTTTGCTCACCTCTCCCGTCTTAAGCTGATTAATCGCTGGCCGCTGATGCGCAATGTGCGCACCGAAAATGTCTCGGAACACAGTCTGCAGGTCGCTATGGTGGCGCACGCCCTGGCGGTGATCAAAAATCTCAGGTTCAGCGGGTCGCTTAATGCCGATCGTATTGCCATGCTGGCGCTTTATCACGATGCCAGTGAAGTGCTTACCGGCGATTTACCGACACCGGTGAAGTATTACAACGCGCAGATCGCCCACGAATATAAGAAAATCGAAAAGATTGCTCAGCAAAAGCTGATTGAGATGCTGCCGGAAGAGTTTCAGGAAATCTATCGCCCGCTGATCGATGAGCATCTGCATAGCGAAGAGGAGCAGGCCGTTGTGAAACAGGCGGATGCGCTCTGTGCCTATGTTAAGTGTCTTGAAGAGTTGTCTGCCGGGAATAATGAATTTTTACTGGCGAAAGCACGGCTGGAAAAGACCCTGGCGCAGCGTCGTTCGCCGGAGATGGATTACTTCGTTGACGTGTTCATTCCGAGCTTCAGCCTGTCACTGGATGAAATCTCGCAGGATACGCCTCTTTAAGCCCGGCGAACTGGCCGCCGGGCGAACCCTTAAGCCTGCTGACTAAAGGTAAAACTGCCATCAGACTCGCGGGAAACTACCAGCGATGCCAGCGATTCGAGCTTAAGCGCCACGTCATCCAGCCGGGGTGTCTCCGCCGCAGGATTAATAGCAATCACCGTGCAGCCCGCATTCAGGCCGGATAAAATTCCGGCGGGAGCATCTTCTGCCACTACGCACGCTGTCGCCGCTAACCCCAGTTTCTCCGCACCCAGCAGGTAAGGATCGGGTTCAGGTTTACCTTTCGCCACCTGCTCAGCCGTAATGAACACGGCAGGCTTTGGTAACCCCGCGGCTTTGTGACGGGCATGAGCGACCGGCACCGAGCCTGAGGTGACAATTGCCCAGGGAATATTCAGTTCGTTCAGCCGGTTCAGCAACGCGACGGCACCGGGCAGCGCCTGCACACCGTCGGTGTCCGCCGCTTCAGCCTGCTCCAGCGCGGTAAACTCCGCCTGTATAGCCTCTTCCGACTGACCTGCCATAAAATGACGCAAAGAGGTGATCGCCTGTTTGCCATGGATAAAATCCAGGATCTCATCAGCGGCGATACCATGACGGGCACCCCACTGGCTCCAGGCTCGTTCAACCGCTGGCAGCGAATCCACCAGCGTGCCGTCTAAATCAAATAGAAAACCTCTGTAGGTCACGCGCTCCTCCTCTTCAGGCATTGATCACTTGTGCGATTTCATTTGCACTTAAATGGTACTGGCGCGGACAAGTCTGCCACAAAGCTAACATGCGTTGATACTTTTCCCACATTGGGGTCTGGGCATTGAAACCGTGAGTACCGGAATCGAAGTGGGTATACCGCCCTTCTGTATTCACCATAAAACGGACGTAGCCCAGCAGCCGCGCTTCAGTTGCCGCATCAAAGCCCAAAAAGGCGAGACGGCGCGCTTCAAGCTGACCTTTATCTTTGAGGTTCGACCAGGAAACATGGAGGGCATGATGCATCTCCATAATATCGATCACCGTCCGGCAGATCGCTTCGCTGAGTTCGCCAAACTCTTTGTCCAGCTCACGCATCTGCAGCGCATAGCCGCGTTCGATGATGGTCTGGTAACGGCGGAAGCGTTCAGCATTTTCAGGCTCAAGCATCGCCATGATTTTATACTGGTTAGTGAGAATCAAACGCTGTGCATGGGTCATTTCCATCATTGACTCCCGGTCAGAGACCGCTCAGTTAATCGACAATGGAGAAATGGTTGCACAGCGTTAACGACACGGAAACCGCCGTCTCGCCTTTCTTTGATTTGGCCGCAGGTTAGCGGTAATTATTTTACCGCCAGCCTGGGTTTGCCTAGAGATCGTCGAGGAAGGTGCGGTCGAGCTGTTTAAACGCCCGCTTAAGCAGATCGGCCAGTGCCTGATAAGTCGGCTTGCCTTCAACCGGTGCTATCGCCTGCCCGGCTTCTTCCAGTCGGGTACGCACCTCATGAAACCAGTTAAGCAGCGTTGGCGGCAGTGGCGTCACTGAACGCTTGCCCAGCCACCACAGTCCCTGCATCGGCAGGCTGCAGGCAAACAGCGCAGTCGCCACGGCCGGGCCTAACTGACCGCCCATCGCAATCTGCCAGGTCAGCGTAAAAATCGCCAGAGGTGGCATAAAACGAATGGCAAAACGGGTTGCCGATGAAACCCGGTTTTCCGGGAACACGGGGGCCAGGCGCTTATCAGCAGGCCAGGTCTTCATATAGTGTTGGCCGCGCTGAAACATCCGAAACCAATTGGTACTGCCAGATTCATTCGCCATGGCTCACCTCAACTAATACTGCAAAGATTAAAAAATAGTTATAAAGACACAACTTTACGTAACAACCTTCAATTATTTTTGTCTTTAAAGATGACTCCAGCTATTCTGACGCCGTTTTAACACCTCTCCGGAAGCGGAATGCGCCTTTGGGAAGAGGCCTGAGCCAAGTTTCGACAAGGCAATCTTAAAATTTTCGCGTAAGATTACCGAAATTTTTTGCGGAATCGCAGATTTCTGTCTACCGCATGATGTTTGTCATTAATCTACCAGCTTTCATGGGCTACGCTGATAGTCTGATTGCGTTTAATTTAGCCACTCTCAAAAAATAGGTACTTCCATGTCGAGTAAGTTAGTTCTGGTTCTGAACTGTGGCAGCTCTTCCCTTAAGTTTGCCATTCTTAACCCTGCCAGCGGTGAAGAGTTCCTGTCAGGCCTGGCGGAATGTTTCCATCTTCCTGAAGCCCGTATCAAATGGAAGCTGGAAGGCGAAAAACAGGAAGCGCCTCTGGGTGCTGGCGCAGCGCACAGCGAAGCGCTGAACTTTATCGTTAAATCCATTCTGGCACAAAAACCTGAGCTTTCGGCACAAATTGCTGCAATCGGCCATCGTATCGTTCATGGCGGCGAAAAACTGACGCAGTCAGTCATCATCACTGAAAAAGTCGTCCAGGGCATCAAAGACGCCTCCTCTTTCGCACCGCTGCACAATCCGGCTCATCTGATCGGTATTGATGAAGCGATGAAAAATTTCCCTCACCTGTCAGACAAGAATGTCGCGGTATTTGACACCGCTTTCCATCAGACAATGCCGGAAGAGTCTTATCTCTATGCGCTGCCGTACAAATTGTACAAAGAGCATGGCGTTCGTCGCTATGGCGCACATGGTACCAGCCACTTCTACGTGACTCACGAAGCGGCCAAAATGCTTAACAAGCCACTGGCGTCACTGAACATCATCACCTGTCACCTCGGCAACGGCGGTTCGGTCTCTGCGATTCGCAACGGCGAGTGCGTGGACACCTCAATGGGTCTGACCCCGCTTGAAGGCCTGGTGATGGGTACGCGCAGTGGCGACATCGACCCGGCGATAGTCTTCTTCCTCCACGATACGCTGGGTATGAGCGTTGATGCCATCAATAAACTGCTGACTAAAGAGTCTGGCCTGTTAGGTCTGACCGAAGTCACCAGCGACTGCCGCTACGTTGAAGATAACTACAGCACCAAAGAAGATGCGAAGCGTGCAATGGATGTCTTCTGTCATCGTCTGGCGAAATATATCGGCAGTTACACCGCGCTGATGGATGGCCGTCTTGACGCCGTCGTGTTTACTGGCGGCATCGGCGAAAACGCCGCGATGGTGCGTGAACTCTCACTGAAAAAACTGGCGCTGCTGGGCTTTGAAGTTGACCACGATCGCAACCTGGCCGCCCGTTTCGGCAAGTCTGGTTACATCAATAAAGAAGGCACTCGCCCGGCGCTGGTGATTCCGACCAACGAAGAACTGGTCATTGCCCAGGACGCCGCGCGGCTGACTGCGTAAAACACTTCTCTCCGTCAGCTCAGGCTGACGGAGTTGTTTTTGACACCCTGCCATTACTGAGAGGTTCAAACGTGTCACGTACAATTATGCTCATTCCGACCGGCACCAGCGTCGGCCTGACCAGCGTCAGCCTCGGCGTTATTCGCGCCATGGAGCGCAAAGGCGTCCGTCTCAGCGTCTTCAAGCCAATTGCTCAGCCGCGTAGCGGCGGCGATACGCCGGATCAAACCACCACGATTATCCGTAAGAACTCCTCGATTCCTGCCGCTGAACCGCTGCAGATGTCACGTGTGGAATCTCTGCTGGGATCGAACCAGCAGGATGTGCTGATGGAAGAGATCATCTCCCGTTACCATGCCAACACGCAGGATGCGGAAGTGGTTCTGGTTGAAGGGCTTGTGCCGACCCGTAAGCATCAGTTTGCCAACGCGCTGAACTACGAAATCGCCAAAACCCTGAACGCAGAAATCGTCTTCGTGATGGCGCTGGGCAATGACTCGCCGGCACAGTTGAAAGAGCGCATTGAACTGACTCAAAGCAGCTTCGGCGGTCAGAAGAACAAAAATATCACGGGCGTAATTATCAACAAACTCAACGCGCCGGTGGATGATCAGGGGCGTACCCGTCCTGACCTGTCAGAGATCTTTGATGACTCCTCAAAAGCGAGCATCGCCAACATCGATCCAAAGCAGCTGTTCTCAGACAGCCCGCTGCCGGTGCTGGGCTGCGTGCCGTGGAGCTTTGATCTGATTGCTACCCGCGCGATCGATATGTGCCGCCACCTGGATGCGCGTATCATCAATGAAGGTGAAATTCAGACCCGCCGGGTCAAATCCGTCACCTTCTGTGCGCGCAGTATCCCGCACATGCTCGAGCATTTCCGTCCTGGCTCACTGCTGGTGACTTCCGCAGACCGCCCTGATGTGCTGGTCGCCGCCTGTCTGGCCGCGATGAACGGCATTGAAATTGGTGCAATTCTGCTGACCGGTAACTATGAGATTGACGATCGCATTGCCCGTCTCTGCGACCGGGCTTTCCAGACCGGCCTGCCGGTGTTTATGGTGAAAACCAACACCTGGCAGACCTCCCTGAGCCTGCAGAGCTTTAATCTTGAAGTGCCTGCTGACGATACGCAGCGCATTGAGAAAGTGCAGGAATATGTGGCCAGCTACATTAATGCCGAGTGGATTGAGTCACTGACCGCCACCTCTGAGCGCAGCCGTCGCCTGTCACCTCCAGCCTTCCGCTACCAGCTGACTGAGCTCGCGCGTAAAGCGGGTAAACGTGTCGTGCTGCCAGAGGGTGATGAGCCGCGTACGGTTAAAGCGGCCTCTATCTGTGCTGAGCGCGGTATCGCCACCTGCGTCCTGTTAGGCAATCCGGATGAGATTCAGCGTGTCGCTGCGGCTCAGGGTGTCGTACTGGGCAAAGGTGTCGAAATTGTTGACCCGGAACAGGTACGTGAAAACTACGTGCCACGTCTGGTTGAGCTGCGTAAGAGCAAAGGCATGACCGAAGTGGTCGCTCAGGAGCAGCTGGAAGATAACGTGGTTCTCGGCACCATGATGCTGGAGAGCGGTGAAGTGGATGGTCTGGTTTCAGGCGCGGTTCACACCACCGCCAACACCATTCGTCCGCCACTGCAGTTGATCAAAACCGCGCCGAACAGCTCGCTGGTTTCATCCGTGTTCTTTATGCTGCTGCCGGAGCAGGTGCTGGTCTACGGTGACTGCGCCATTAACCCGGATCCCACCGCTGAGCAGCTGGCTGAGATTGCTATCCAGTCAGCGGATTCTGCCAGCGCCTTTGGTATCGATCCGCGTGTGGCGATGATCTCCTACTCTACCGGCACGTCAGGTGCAGGTAGCGATGTTGAGAAAGTGCGTGAAGCAACGCGCATTGCGCAGGAGAAACGTCCTGATCTGGTCATCGATGGTCCGCTGCAGTATGACGCCGCGATCATGGAAGATGTGGCGAAATCGAAAGCGCCAAATTCACAGGTTGCAGGTCGCGCTACCGTGTTTATCTTCCCGGATCTCAACACCGGTAACACCACCTACAAAGCGGTACAGCGTTCAGCCGATCTGATCTCAATCGGACCGATGCTGCAGGGTATGCGTAAGCCGGTCAACGATCTTTCGCGCGGTGCGCTGGTTGACGACATCGTCTATACCATCGCCCTGACGGCTATTCAGTCACAGCAGGCTGAAGGTTAAGCGTCTGGTAACAACGAAAAAGGCATGCCACGAGGCATGCCTTTTTTTTCGCCGGTAACCGGGCAGTCCACGTTAATGCGCGTCGGTCACTGGTATGAATGCGCCCGTTTTCAGGCCCGGTTATCACCGTTGCGGCTCATCCACAGAGAGAGCGCTTTCAGCGAATCGTCGGTAAATTCATCACAGCGTGCGGTGATCTCATCGGGCGTCATCCAGATAATCTCATCGACTTCCGATTCCTGCATGGCGAAAGGGCCATGTGACACACAACTGAACAGACCGCCCCAGACACGGCAATGCTGATCTTCGAAGTAGAATTTGCCATGCTCAGCAAACGGCACGGCGGCAATCCCTAACTCCTCTTCCGCTTCACGTCGCGCAGATTCCAGCATATCTTCACCGCTCTGCACCACGCCGCCCGCGGTTGCGTCCAGTTTGCCCGGCATAAAATCTTTTATCTCGGTGCGACGCTGTACCAGAATCTTACCCATACCGTCATGAACCACGATATAGGTGGCGCGGTGACGCAGGCACTGAGCACGCATCTGCGCGCGTGTCGCCTGAGCAACGACTTCATTCTCTTCGTTTACGATATCGACCCACTCAATGCCGTCACCCGCAGTTTGATCCACCATCCGTAACCCTTTCCTGTTTGGCGTACAGTTGCGTACGCAGTTTGCCACGTCGTTATTTTTATGTGGCGTAAGGTAATCACTTACGCCAGCATGAGCAAGCCCCGGCTGTTACCGATTTTTACCACTTTCTGCTAACCACAGCTGTACCGAGGCGCGTTGCCACTGAAACTCAGCATATTGCTGTAAGCGTGCAGGCAGAGGATCGCCATGCAGTACCAGCCGGTTAAGCATCACCGCCAGATCGGTATCTGCAATTGACCACTCGCCAAACAGGTTCTGCTGTCCGTCTGGCAGCAGACGTTCGACAGCCGTAACGAGTTTATCCACCGCCTGCTGCGCTGACGCGGTCAGCGGCGCAAAGCGTTCACCGGCAAACAGCACCTCTGTCGGACGCTCCTGACGAATCCACA
The DNA here is from genome assembly GCF_014495885.1 of Pantoea sp. MT58. Classification (NCBI taxonomy): domain Bacteria; kingdom Pseudomonadati; phylum Pseudomonadota; class Gammaproteobacteria; order Enterobacterales; family Erwiniaceae; genus Pantoea; species Pantoea sp. MT58. The sequence continues at coordinate 1,282,839 of NZ_CP061083.1, read as the reverse complement.
GGAAGTCACTGCGCAGCCAGGCCTGAATCTCGCGCGCGCGAGCGCGCTTTTCGCGGTCGCGAGGATAGAGACGTTCAAATTCGGGTGCCGGAAAACGCTCTTCAAGATATTCGGTTATCGCCGAGGATTCGCTTAACAGAAAGTCATCAATCTGCAGGGTCGGAACCCGGCAGGTCAGCGACAACTCACGGTATGCCGCTGCGTATTGCTGATTCTGCGACAAATCGACGCGTTTCAGGTGGAACGGAATCCCTTTTTCGTTAAGGGCAACGTAGGCCGACATGGCGTAAGGACTGAAAAATGATGAATCTGACCACAGGGTGATGGGCGGATAATTCATCGGTTACCTCAATTGGCTGTCAGGATTGCATCATGTTTACCGATTTTTTTTTGCGAAGGCAACGCTGAGCTGATCCGATCTCTTCCTTCAGAAGAAGAAACCGCGACGCGACTCACTATAGAGTGGCTCCACTCTTCTATGCTGAAAGGTGCAAATAACAAAAACATCAAGGGAGCCGCAACATGCACATTCTTATTACCGGTGGCACGGGACTGATTGGCCGTCACCTGATTCCACGTATGCAGCAGTTGGGCCATCAGATCAGCGTGGTAACGCGCGACGTGGTCAGCGCGCGTGAAAAACTGGGCGAGAACGTCGCGCTCTGGTCAGGACTGGCGCAACAGTCGACACTGGATGACATCGATGCGGTGATTAATCTGGCGGGCGAACCGATCGCTGACAAACGCTGGACGGAGCCACACAAGCAGCAGCTCTGTGAAAGTCGCTGGCAGATAACCGAGCAGATCGCCTCACTGATCAACGCCAGCACTACGCCACCCGCCGTATTAATCTCAGGTTCGGCAACCGGCTTTTATGGCAATACCGGCGATCTGGTGCTGACCGAAGAGGATCAGGGGCAGGATGAGTTCACGCATCAGCTCTGCGCCCGCTGGGAGCAGCTGGCGCTCACGGCGGAAAGCGAACGCACCCGCGTTTGTCTGCTGCGAACTGGCGTGGTACTGGCGCCCGAGGGCGGCGCACTCAGCAAAATGAAGTTGCCGTTTAAGCTCGGCATCGGCGGGCCAATCGGCAGTGGTAAACAGTACATGCCGTGGATCCATATTGATGACATGCTCAACGCCATTATCTGGCTGCTGGACCATGATGACCTGAGAGGGCCGTTCAACATGGTCGCACCTTACGCGGTGCGTAATGAGCAGTTTGCCGCCACTCTGGGTCGGGTTATGCATCGTCCGGCCTTTATGCGTACGCCTGCCAGCGCCATTAAGCTGATGATGGGCGAATCGTCGGTTCTGGTGCTGGGAGGACAACATGTGCTGCCAAAGCGGCTGGAGGCATCAGGTTTTGGCTTCCGCTGGTACGATCTGCAGGAGGCATTGCAGGATGTGGTGAAGCATTAACCAGAAGCCCGCGCCCGGCCAGGCGCGGGCTCAGGCTTACTTCAGCGATCCCTTGAGGAACTGCTGTAAACGTGGACTTTTCGGGTTGCCAAACACCTCCGCAGGCGGCCCCTGCTCTTCGATTTTGCCCTGGTGCAGGAAAATCACATGGCTGGAGACGTGACGGGCAAATTCCATCTCATGCGTGACGACCACCATGGTTTTACCCTCTTCCGCCAGCTTCTGCATGATGCGCAGCACTTCGCCTACCAGTTCAGGATCCAGCGCCGACGTCGGCTCATCAAACAGCAACACTTCCGGCTCCATCGCCAGCGCGCGCGCAATCGACACACGCTGCTGCTGACCACCCGAGAGATGCACCGGATACTTCGCCTGCGCCCGCGCATCAATGCCGACTTTATCGAGATAGCGGATGGCGCGCTCACGCGCTTCCGCTTTACTCAGCCCCAGCACCTGAATCGGCGCTTCCATCACATTTTCCAGCACTGTCATGTGACTCCAGAGATTAAAGTGCTGGAACACCATGGTGAGGCTGGTGCGCAACGCGCGCAGTTGCTCTTTGTCAGCCACTTTAAGCTGACCATCTTTGTCGCGGACTAAGGTGATCTGCTGGTTGTTCACCATGATGCTGCCTTCACTCGGTTTTTCGAGGAAGTTGATGCAGCGTAAAAAGGTACTTTTCCCTGAACCGGACGATCCAATGATGCTGATCACATCGCCCGCTTTAGCAGTTAACGAGACCCCTTTCAGCACTTCATGTTCACCGTAACGCTTATGCAATTCGGTGACGCTTAATTTATTGTCAGCCATAGTTCTACTCAATGCGATGAAGAGGGTTTCACGTGGGCCAGCCAGCGGCGTTCCGCCAGGCGGAACAGGCTGATCAACACGTAAGAGATAATCAGGTATAACACAGCCGCAATGCCAAAGGCGGTAAACGGCTGGTAGGTCGCCGAGTTAATATCCCGCGCGATTTTCAGCAGATCCGGCACCGTGGCGGTGAAAGCCAGCGCCGTGGAGTGCAGCATCAGAATCACTTCGTTACTGTAGGCTGGCAGTGCCGTCCGCAGCGCCGAGGGCAGGATAATGCAGCGATAGAGTTTAAAGGTGGAGAAGCCATACGCCCGCGCCGCCTCAATCTCGCCGTGGGGCACCGAGCGAATGGCACCGGCAAAGATCTCTGTGGTGTAAGCACAGGTATTCAGGGTGAAGGCGAGTAACGTACAGTTCAGGCCACTGCGGAAAAATGCGTTCAGCAGTTCAGTGCCTTTCACAATCTCCAGCGTGTACATGCCGGAGTAGAACACCAGCAGCTGTACATAGAGCGGCGTGCCGCGAAACACGTAGGTAAAGAGCCAGACCGGAAAACTGATAAACCGGTTAGGCGAAACCCGCGCTATCGCCAGCAGGATGGCCAGACAGCCACCAACGGTCACCGAAAGGATCAGCAGCCACAGGGTGATAGCCACACCGGTAAAACGATAACCGTCGGTCCAGAGCAGCGATTTCCAGTATTCCTGAATAATCTCAATCATAACTCGCCCTCTTCACACCGACCGTATAGCGACGGTTCAGCCACCACAGCACGCCATTCGACAGCGTGGTGAACACCAGATAAATCACACCCGCCACAATAGCGAAGTAGAACGGCTGCCAGGTACTTTTCCCCGCCAGTTGCGTTGCCTTCACGACATCTTCCAGCCCCAGCAGCGAGACCAGCGCGGTGGCTTTCAGAATCACCTGCCAGTTGTTGCCGATGCCCGGCAGCGCATAGCGCATCATGGCCGGAAACAGAATGCGGCGGAACACCTGCGCGCTGGTAAAACCAAATGCAGTAGCCGCCTCTATCTGTCCCTGAGGCACAGCCATAAAAGCACCCCGGAAGGTTTCGGTGAAGTAGGCACCATAGATAAAGCCGAGCGTGATGATACCGGCCACCATCGGGTCGATATCAAACTGCGCCATACCCAGCGCATCGGTTACCTGGTTGAGGACAATCTGCAGACCGTAGAAGATCAGCAGCATCAGTACGAGGTCAGGCACGCCACGAATCAGCGTGGTGTAGCCTTCAAAAATCATCGCCAGCGGCCGGCTGCGCGACAGTTTCGCGCCTGCGCCAATCAGGCCCAGCAGCACGGCCAGTACGACAGAGGTGAGTGCCAGCTCCAGCGTCACCAGCGTGCCCCGAAGAATTACATCAGAATAGCCATACAGCATCGAAAGGTCCTGTCGTGGGGTGTAAACGAAACGCTGCCCGCAAGCGAGACGGGCAGTTTAGCTTTACCTCTCCGTTTCAGACGCTTTCCGTCATCACCGGGCCAGGTCCGGTTTCTGCCTCGGGCAGAACCGGCTCAGTCCCGGCAGAACGGAAACAGAAGGTAAAGCGACAGGATGGTTAGTCGCCGTACACATTGAAATCGAAGTATTTCTTCGCAATCTTGTCGTAGGTGCCATCTTTACGCATGTCAGCAAAGGCTTTGTCGATGGCGGCTTTCAGTTCGCTGTCATCTTTACGCAGTCCCATACCGGTGCCGACGCCAAAGATCTTGTCATCTTTGACGGCCGGACCGGCAAACGCGTAGTTTTTACCGACTGGCTGCTTCAGAAAACCTTCGCTGGCCTGCACTTCATCCTGGAAGGCCGCATCAATACGACCAGCATTCAGATCCTGATAAACCAGATCCTGATTAGCATAAGGGGTGACGTTAACCCCTTTAGGCCGCCAGTTCTGATTGGCATAGGTTTCCTGGGTTGTGCCCTGCAGCAGACCGATATTTTTGCCTTTCAGCGACTCAATGGTCGGTTGAATTTTCGATCCTTTCGGTGCGACTAAACGCGCATTAGCAGCGTAAAGCTTATCCGAGAAGGCGATCTCTTCCTGACGTTTTGCTGTGATGGAAAGTGAGGAGATGATGGCATCAATTTTTTTCGCTTTCAGCGACGGGATCAGCGCATCGAAGTCGCTTTCAACGTAGGTGCATTGGGTATGAATACGTTTACAGATTTCGTTAGCGAGGTCGATATCGAAGCCCACTAACTTGCCTTGCGCGTCTTTCGACTCAAACGGTGGGTAAGTTGGATCTGTGCCGATACGGATTGAACCCGGCACTGCCGCGAATACGCTGGCAGCACTGGATAAGCCCAGCATCAGGGAAAGAGCCAGAACACGCTTTTTCATAGATTACCCTCAAGTGAAGTGCTTTTTGTTATGTGGTTTGTGATGTGTTTGCGCAAATTAATTTGCATGTTTCATGCCAGTTCTGCAAGTTTTCCACGCAGTTAGCGTGATGTCAGACAGGCGAAAACGCTGTGTTTGTAGGGGGAATATAGCAGTGAAGTAAAAGAGAAAAAGCGACGTTGTTAACTTTTGGTGCATCAAATGCACGAAGAGTGATCCGAGGCGCGCTTATGCACTAAATAAGTGCGCCAGCGGAACTTTATGCACCCTGCCAGCGCGCGAAGAGATCTTCCGGTAATTCGATATCGAATTGATCAATAACCCGGTTGACGGTCTGGTCAATCAGCTGATCGATGGTTTCAGGCCGATGATAAAAAGCCGGCACTGGTGGCATTATTATGGCGCCCAGCTCGGCGGCGGTGGTCATCATGCGCAGGTGTCCAACGTGCAATGGCGTTTCACGTACGCACAATACCAGCTTACGCTGCTCTTTTAATATGACGTCAGCCGCACGGGTCAGCAGGGAGTCAGTGTAACTGTGGACGATGCCTGAAAGCGTTTTCATTGAGCAGGGTAAAATCGCCATGCCCAGGGTTTTAAACGACCCCGACGAGATATTTGCTGCAATATCGCGCACGTCATGCACCACATCGGCCAGCGCCTGCACGTCACGCAGCGAATAGTCGCTCTCCAGCCCCAGCGTCTGACGCGCCGCCTGGCTCATGACCAGATGCGTTTCTACTTCTTCCACCTGCTGCAACACCTGCAGCATGCGCACGCCATAGATCACCCCGCTTGCGCCGGAGATGCCAATGATGAGTCGTTTCATATTCCAACCTTATGTCAGCCAATGCACCATCATACGCGGCCAGCAGGTTTCTGAAAACAAACAGGGCGGGATTGCTCCCGCCCTGCTTTATGTTGACCACCCGCTGAGCATATCAGCCCTCGTTGTGCAGCTCGAGGTTTTCGACTTCGTTCTGGCGTTGAAGCGCTTTGGCGTCATCGTTGCGCAGCGATTCCAGATACTCCAGATACTGCTGATCGACATCTTTCGTCACGTAGATACCGTTGAACACCGAGCATTCAAACTGGGCGATGTCCGGGTTCTCTTCACGCACCGCTTCAATCAAATCGTCCAGGTCCTGGAAAATCAGCGCATCGGCTTTAATCAGCTGGCGAATCTCTTCCACTTCGCGGCCATGCGCAATCAGTTCCGTGGCGCTCGGCATATCAATGCCGTAGACGTTCGGGAAACGAATTTCCGGTGCAGCAGACGCCAGATAAACGCGTTTAGCGCCGGCTTCACGCGCCATCTCAATGATCTGCTCTGAGGTGGTGCCGCGCACGATAGAGTCATCCACCAGCAGGACATTTTTATCACGGAATTCGGCACGGTTAGCGTTGAGCTTGCGGCGAACCGCGCTGCGACGTAACTGCTGGCCCGGCATGATAAAAGTACGGCCAACGTAACGGTTTTTCACGAAGCCCTGACGATAAGGCTTGTCGAGAATACGGGCAATTTCCAGCGCAATATCGGTAGAGGTTTCCGGAATAGGAATCACCACGTCGATATCCAGATCTTCCCACTCGCGGGCAATTTTCTCGCCCAGCTTGGTGCCCATGCGGACACGGGCGCTGTAGACGGAGATTTTATCCAGGAAAGAGTCCGGACGGGCAAAATAGACATATTCGAACAGGCACGGATTGCTTTTCGGGTTTTCAGCACACTGGCGGGTAGAGAGCTGGCCCGCTTCAGTGACATAGACGGCTTCACCCGGTGCGACGTCACGGATGAACTCAAAGCCCAGCGTATCCAGCGCGACGCTCTCGGAGGCGACCATGTATTCGGTGCGACCATCAGCGATAACGCGCTTGCCCAGCACCAGCGGACGGATGCCATTAGGGTCACGGAAAGCAACCATGCCATGGCCGATAATCATCGAGACAACCGCGTAGGCGCCACGCACCTGCTGATGTACGGCAGCCACCGCGGCAAAAATGTTGTCGGCTTCCAGCGGATCATTTTGAAAACGATCTAACTCCTGCGCAAAGATATTCAGCAGGATTTCAGAATCTGAGGTGGTATTAACGTGACGGCGGCCCTTTTCAAACAGGTGCTTGCGCAGCACGTGGGCGTTGGTCAGGTTACCGTTATGCGCCAGGGTGATGCCGTATGGGGAGTTTACATAGAATGGCTGCGCTTCAGAGGCACTGGAGCTTCCCGCAGTGGGATAACGCGCGTGGCCAATCCCCATATTGCCCTGCAGACGCTGCATGTGGCGTGCTTCGAAAACGTCGCTGACCAGGCCATTTGCCTTTCGCAGGCGAAAACATTTCAGCGCATCAATCGTACAAATGCCTGCGGCATCCTGCCCGCGGTGCTGGAGCACCGTTAACGCGTCATAGATCGACTGGTTGACCGGCATGAAACCGGTGATACCGACAATACCGCACATGTTGTCATTTCCTCATTTAGCCGCACTCCCGGTCACATCACCGGGGTAAAAAACTCGACGTGCTTTTCAGGTAATCAAAAAACCACCTGATGATATAACTGAACTCGGGAATGAGTTGAGACTGTTGCCAGTCTGGACTTTTAGAAAAGCCAGTGAATGTATCAAGGAAGAACAGCAAAGCGGCTACGATCAGCACACCACGCAACGCCCCGAAACAGACGCCCAACACCCGGTCGGTTCCCGACAGGCCGGTTTTCTCCACCAGCGTGCCGATAACATAGTTCACAATGGCCCCTACAATCAGGGTAGCCACAAACAGCACACCAATGGCGATACCGTTACGAACCAGTTCGTCGTCAAAACCTGTAAACCAGACTGCAAGGTAGGCGTAGTAATGACTGGCGACAAAAAACGCGCATCCCCAGGTAACAAGAGATAAGGCTTCCCGGACAAACCCACGGACGAGGCTGACCAGAGCCGAAAAACCAACTACCGCAATAATGACGTAATCAATCCAGATCATGAACTCTTCCAGCGCCAGTGCAATTGCACCCCTGCATCCAGTTCGGGGCGCATTCTAACAGAAAAAGAAAACGTTTGCGTAGCGGTTTTCTTTTTCTGCATCCATAAAAAAGGCGATGAAAAAAAACGCAATCGCCTGGGTGATTCTCAGCCGGAAAGGCCGTTGAAAATATTCACTATTTCAGGCGTACCGCGCGACCTGAGCACGCTGTACGCCGGGAAAAAGACGCTGCCTGTTACTGCTATCGGCAGCGCCAATCGCCGGTTTAGCGGGCGCTGTACGGTTTCACAACACCGCCCAACCCTGAGATGCTTTTCAGCTCGCCAACGGCACTCTGCATTTTGGCTTTCGAGGCATCCGGCCCGACGTAAATGCGGGTAATCTGACCCTGAACGGGCGTTGAAGGCACAGTAAAGGCGCGATAGCCCGACAGCCGCAACTGCGCGACAATCTCATTCACTTTGCTGGCGTTTTTCAGCGCACCTAACTGCACCACATAAGCCTGCCCTGCCGGTGCGGTCGTCTCTGCTGCTTTTGGCGCCGCTTCCTGCTTCGGCTGTTCGACCGCTTTAGGCGGTTCTTCCGGCTTCGGCTTCGTCTGCTCCACCGCTTTAGGCTTCTGCTGTTCGACCGGTTTCTGCTTAGGCTGCTCAGTGACTTTAGTTTTCTGCTGCTCTGCCACTTTCGGTTTGGTCACCGTCTGTGCAGGCACAGACTGATGAACCGGCGGCGGCGAAACCACAGTCGGTTCGGTATCATCATCCGGCTCGGCACGCCCCTGCTCTGCCGTGACGCTGCTTTTGCTATTACCATTACTGCTGTTGACCGCATTGCCCGCGCCTTCAGGTGGCTGGGATGGCAGCGACTGGGTAACCGGTGGCACCATTTCACTGTCCTGCTGATCGTCAGGTTTCGGCACCAGCGGAATGGCTGCGAACTCTTCTTTGTAATGCTTTTTCTGACCATCCAGCAGCCCTGGCAGCACAATCACGCCAACGGCGACCAGAATAACGGTGCCGACTAAACGGTTTTGAAACTTACTTGCCACGTCCTTTCTCCGTTTCAATCGATTCCATGACCTGCGCAACGGTGTGGAATGAACCACAGACCAGCACAGTGTCCTGCGGCGCTGCCCGCTGGCGTGCCTGCTGCCAGGCGAGCTCAACCGAGCTAAAGGCTTCGCCCTGCGAGAGGCAATCCAGCAGTTGCTCAGCACTGGCGCCGCGCGGACCGTCAAGCGGTGCGCAGTACCAGGCATCGACCATGGGTGCCAGCGCCGTCAGCGTACCGGCAATATCTTTATCATGCAGCATGCCCACGACGGCATGCACTTTGCCGCGTTTCGGCAGCGTCGCCAGCTGTGACGCCAGATACGACGCTGCATGCGGATTATGGGCGACATCCAGAATCACGCGCGGTGATTCACTAATCGTCTGAAAACGCCCTGGCAGCATCGCCAGCGGCAGGCTGGCGCGAATCTGCGCCTCACTGACCTCAAGCCCTGAGACACGCAGCGCCACCAGTGCCGTCGCCGCGTTAGGTAACGGCACCTGGGGCAGTGGCAGATCGTTCAGCTCCCCCAGCGCATCACGCAGCGACCAGCTTTCGGCTTGGGCTTGCCATGACCAGTCACGGTTGCGCTGTAACAGCTCAGCACCTTTTTCCTGCGCGACCACCGCGATGCTGTGTGGCATATCGGGTTCACCGACGACTGCCGGTTTCCCCGCCCGGAACACACCCGCTTTCTCACGCCCGATACTTTCGCGATCCGGCCCAAGCCAGTCAGTATGATCCAGTGCAATGCTGGTGACTACGGCGACATCGGCATCCACGATGTTGGTGGCATCCAGCCGTCCGCCGAGGCCGACTTCGAGAATCACCACATCCAGCTGCGCCTGGCGGAACAGATTGAGCGCAGAGAGCGTGCCAAATTCGAAATAGGTCAGGGAGATATCCGCACGTCCGGCTTCAATCTCCGCAAAGCTGGCGCAGTGCTGCGCTTCACTCAGCTCCTCTCCCTGGACCCGAACACGCTCGGTGTAGCGCACCAGATGTGGCGAGCTGTAGACGCCAACGCGGTAGCCCGCGGCAATCAGCAGCGTTTCCAGGGTCCGACATGTCGTGCCTTTGCCATTAGTGCCGGCTACGGTAAAGACAAAGGGAGCGGGTTTCAGCAGGTCGAGACGAAGTGCTACCTGACGAATACGGTCCAGACCCAGTTCGATGGCCTGAGTATGCAGGTGCTCAAGATAATAAAGCCACGTGGCCAAAGGCGACGTGGCTTGAGGAAGGTGAAGATTGTCCATATGTCCCGTTTTGCTTATTTATACCTGGCAGACTGGTGCTGCGGTATACGGTGCATTGGTAAGAGGTGCTTTGGACGCACCTCTCTATCTCCTGTCAGGCCTCGTTGCTTTCCGATTCAGTCGTCGCAGGAGCGGACTGTTCACCGTCATGCAGCGGTGCCGGCAGGTTCATCATTTTTGCCAGCAGGCTTGCCAGTTTGTAACGCATTTCCGGACGACGAATGATCATATCGATCGCGCCCTTCTCAATCAGGAACTCACTGCGCTGGAAGCCTGGCGGCAGTTTTTCGCGCACGGTCTGTTCGATCACGCGTGGACCGGCAAAGCCGATCAGCGCTTTAGGTTCCGCGATATTGAGGTCACCCAGCATCGCAAAACTGGCCGAAACGCCACCCATCGTCGGGTCAGTCAGCACAGAAATATATGGCAGACCGCGCTCGCGCATTTTGGCCAGTGCCGCACTGGTTTTCGCCATCTGCATCAGCGACTGCAGCGCTTCCTGCATACGGGCACCACCACTGGCGGAGAAGCAGATCAGCGGACAGTTATCTTCTAACGCCTGCTCAACCGCACGCACAAAGCGCGCACCAACCACAGAACCCATTGAACCGCCCATAAAGGCAAATTCAAAGGCTGCCGCAACAACCGGCATGCTGTGCAGCTGACCTTTCATGACAACCAGCGCATCTTTCTCGCCGGTGTCTTTCTGGGCCGCTACCAGACGGTCTTTATACTTTTTGGAGTCACGGAACTTGAGCAGATCTTTAGGTTCAAGTTCACTGCCCAGCTCAACCATAGTGCCCTGATCGAGGACACTGCCGAGGCGCTCACGGGCATGCATACGCATGTGATGGTCACACTTCGGGCAGACCTCAAGATTACGCTCCAGCTCGGCGCGGTAGAGAACCTGACCACAGCTGTCACACTTGGTCCAGACCCCTTCCGGGATACTGGCTTTGCGCACAGGCGTTCCGGTGCTTTTATTAAGAATGCGTTCAATCCAGCTCATTGATGACCTTTCTGTTTAAAACTGACCTGGTCCAGTCGTCTTGATACTGCTGAAAACCGCTTCAGCAGACGGTAAATGTCGCTCATTAAACCACAACCTGTTCAGACTGTGGATAAAAATCTGGTCTTACCCCTGAGCGAAGCCTTATGGCAGCTTCTGCTGCTTAGCCTGACGGCGATGACGCCAGACTTCAATCACACCCGGCAGAATCGACACCAGGATAATGCCGACAATCAGCAGCTTCAGGTTTTCCTGCACCACCGGCAGATCGCCAAACAGGTAGCCGGCGTAGGAGAACAGCAGCACCCATAGCAGCGCACCCGTCACGTTGAACAGTGCGAAGTGGCGATAGGACATATGGCCCATACCCGCAACAAACGGCGCGAACGTCCGGACGATGGGCACAAAGCGCGCAAGGATAATGGTTTTTCCGCCATGACGGGCATAAAACGCATGGGTTTTATCCAGATGGCTGCGACGGAAAATCTTCGAGTTCGGGTTACTGAACAACCGTTCGCCAAACAGGCGGCCAATGGTGTAGTTCACCGCATCGCCCAGAACCGCCGCCACCACTAACAATGCCACCATAATGTGCACATTGAGATCGTTACCTGGCAGCGCGGCCAGTGCGCCCGCCACAAACAGCAGCGAATCACCCGGCAGGAATGGCGTGACCACCAGTCCGGTTTCGCAGAACAAAATCAGGAACAAAATAGCGTAAATCCAGATACCGTACTGTGCAACCAGTTCAGCAAGATGCACATCGATGTGCAGAATAAAATCGACCAGAAAATGGATAAACTCCATAGCGCGCCCTTTTAAGTCCTGAAAGTAAATTAATCCGCGAGGAACAACGGTCCCATCGACGGTTGTGGTAACGCAAAGTGGGATGGGTAATCCACCGCCACCAGATACAATCCCTCTGCCCGGGCTGTGGCTGCCGCCAGTGTCCGATCTTTCGCTGCCAGCAGCGTGGCCATCCATGACTCAGGCTTATTGCCGCAGCCTATCTCCATCAGACTGCCCACGATATTGCGCACCATGTGATGGACAAAAGCGTTGGCTTTGATATCCACAATCACGTAAGGGCCCTGACGCGTGACGTTAAGATGAATCACGTTGCGCCACGGGGTACGCGACTGGCACTGCACGGCGCGAAATGAGGTGAAATCATTTTCGCCTAACAAACATTGCCCGGCGCGCTGCATCTTCTCCGCATCCAGAGGATGGTAGAAGTGCGTGACGCCCTGCGCCAGCACCGCCGGACGCAGACGCTGATTGTAGATCAGGTAGCGATAGCGTCGGGCCGTAGCGCTGAAGCGGGCATGAAACTCATCCGGCACCGCTTTCACCCAGCGCACCGCAATATCCGGCGGCAGATTAGCGTTGACGCCCAGCGTCCAGGCACCATCAGGTCGTTGTGATGTCGTCTCGAAATGGACCACCTGCCCCGTTCCGTGCACGCCGGCATCGGTGCGGCCCGCGCAAAAAATGCTGACCGGGTGATCCGCGACCTTCGACAGCGCGCGCTCTACCTTCTCCTGCACGCTGCGGACTTCATTCTGACGTTGCCAGCCGTAGTAACGACTGCCGTCATACTCGATGCCGAGCGCCAGTTTTTGCGTCTGACCATCGGACATGGTTACAGATACTCCTGAACCAGTTTCTCGGCAGTTTTCACCGCCATCAGCGCGCCGCCAAAACGAATATTGTCCGCCACTGACCAGAACTGCAGTAACTCCGGAATACCGTAGTCGTTACGTACCGCGCCGATACTCAGTTCGCCGTTGCCTGAGGCATCCGTAACCGGCGTTGGCACTTCATCCTCTTCGCTCAGACGAATATCTGACGCCAGCGCCAGCTCGGCACGCGCTTCTTCCGCAGAGAGCGGGCGCAGGTTTTCGATATGCACAATCTGCGCATTACCGTAGAACACCGGTGCCTGTACGCTGCTGACCGCAATCGGTAAGCCTTCGTCCTGTAATACCTTACGTACCTGATCAATCAGGCGACGTTCACTTTCCACGCTGCCTTCTGCATCGGCCTGTTGGGGCATCAGGTTAAACGCCAGCTGACGACCAAAATGGTGTTCATCGGCTGGAATACCATTCAGCAGGCGGGCACTTTCCCCGGCCAGCGCATCCACCGCCACTTTGCCGTAGCTGGAGACCGAGATCAGGTTCGTCACCTGTAAACGGCTCAGTCCGGCTGCATCCACCAGCGGTTTAATTGCGGTCAGCAGCTGGCTCACCAGATTATCTGCCACGCTGATGATGTTGCGATTACGATAATCAGCCAGCACCTGCGGGTTCACATCCGGCACCACCAGCGGCACATCAGGTTCCAGCGCAAACAGCTCGCTGCTGTCGATCACCAGACAACCGGCGTTTGCCGCTTCATCGGCAAAGCGCGCCGAAGCGTCACGTCCCGCCACGAAAAAGGCCAGCTGCGCCTGTGACCAGTCGAATGTCTCTGCATTGTCGACCCGCACCGAGCGGCCCTCGTAACGCTTGATTTCGCCTGCGCTGTTTTCGCTGGCCAGCAAATATAATTCACCAACCGGGAACTGGCGTTCCGCCAGCAGTTCCAGTACAGCGTTCCCTACTGCGCCTGTCGCGCCAAGTAGCGCAATATTCCAGCCGTCAGACATGTTGGTTTACTCCAGACAATGACATAAAAACAGAAGGCGGTGATATTCACCGCCCAGGGATTCAGATTTATCCCCATCGTCTTTCACGTTGCATCTTTGCTGGCTGCGTTCACTCAACCGAATCACTTACCTGAGTAAGCTCATCGGGACTCGTGCTCTTGCCGCCGCAATGCAACCCGAAATCCATGGGGTATCTCCCCCCGGAACCCGCCGTCATGCAGTCATGCCAGCAGTACGCATCGCTTCCGTCAACTGACTGATTCAGTGCGGAAACTGCGCCGGGGCGACTGACCTGCAGCGCCCGTTATTTCGGGGAGATGATTGCGTTAAAGCCCAGCTGGTTTAGCTTCTCAGCCGTTGTGGCGTCATCACAGTTCACCTGCAGCGACGACCATTCGCGGCGCTCCAGATACTGCTTGCGCAGGCGATCAAATTCGCCCGGTTTGGCCGCCACTTTACGCAGGGGGGCATCATCGCGGCGCACATCATACACCAGATGCGCCAGGCGTTTCAGCGTTGGCTGATCCAGCGGGCCATTCAGGGTGATTTCACTGAATTCCGGCACCGGCAGTAAAGTGCTGAGCGGCACCTGCTGCGGCTGACCAATAAAATCGCACCAGGCTTCAAATACCTGCGTGGTGCCGCGTGCTTTACCTTCCAGGGTGTAGCCCGCAATGTGCGGCGTGGCGATATCAACTTTATCCAGTAACGCCAGTGAGAGATCCGGCTCCGGCTCCCAGACATCCAGTACAACGCTGAGATCCGGCCGCATTTTCAACACCTCCAGCAGCGCGCTGTTATCCACCACCGGACCGCGACAGGCATTGATCAGAATGGTGTTGGGCTTCAGCGCCATCAGCAGCGCCGCATCCGCCAGATGCCAGCTTTTATAGGGACCGTCTTTAAACAGCGGGGTGTGGAAAGTCAGAATATCAGCCTGTGCGGTGACGGCTTCCAGCGACAGGAAATCGCCCTCGTCACCCCGATCGGCGCGTGGTGGATCGCACAGCAGGGTTTTGATGCCCCAGGCCTCCAGACGCTTTTGCAGACGCCCGCCAACGTTACCGACACCGACGATGCCGACCGTGCGGTCACGCAGCTCAAAGCCGTCACGCTCCGCCAGCAGCAGCAGCGCAGAGAAAACATATTCCACCACGGCAATGGCGTTACAACCCGGAGCGGCAGAGAACGCAATGCCCGCCTGCTGCAGCCAGTTCTCGTCGATATGATCGGTGCCCGCCGTGGCGGTTCCGACAAACTTTACCGGCTTTCCTGCCAGCAGTGACTCATTCACCTGGGTGACTGAGCGCACCATCAGACCATCGGCATCGGCCAGTTCTGCCACCGGCAGCGGACGTCCCGGCACCGCGACAACATCGCCGGTACGACTGAATAACTCACGGGCGTAGGGCATATTTTCATCGACCAGAATTTTCACTACGGCTTTCCTGTCAGTTGCATAGAGGGGAGTGATTCTGGCACAAAGCGACGCGTTAGCCTAACCGTGCGCGATAGCGATCGGGCGTGATTTCCGCCGGCTGCCTGAACATGACAATCAGCGCCGGGGCGGAACGGTATTCCAGCGCAAGGGCGAGACGCTGCACACGTTCCCCTGCGCCGGCAGCACGATGGCGCGCAGAAAACGCAGCCGCTGTCGTGACCCGCCCGATGTCATATGACGCGGGGAGTGACTGGTCACTATCAGGATCACTCTGTCCCATCAATCACTTATTTTTCCGATATTAATGATCTGAATAAATCCGGACACGCGTACAATGCGCCTCATTAATTATACATATAGAGAGTCAGCATGTTTTTCCTCTATCCGCTCTTTGCGGTAATAATCTGGTCAATCAACTCCATTGTCAGCAAGCTCTCAGCCAGTGCGATCGATCCCGCGGCGATCTCTTTCTATCGCTGGCTGCTGGCGCTACTGGTGCTGACGCCCTTTGTGCTGCCGGGCGTGTGGCGGGCGCGTGTGGCTATCAAGCCGCATCTCTGGCGGCTGGCTATGCTTGGACTGCTCGGGATGGTGCTCTATCAGAGCCTCGCGTATTACGCGGCACACAGTGTCAGCGCACTCTTTATGGGCATTATTGGCGCACTCATTCCGCTGCTCACCGTGCTGCTGAGCGTCGTGATCCTCCGCATTGCGCCGACGCTCGGTATCCTGCTCGGCAGTATCATCTCATTCATCGGTCTGGTATGGCTGGTCAGTGAAGGCAATGTGATGCAACTGCTGAATCATGGCCTGGGCAAAGGCGAACTGCTGATGCTGGCCGCTTCCGCCGCCTATGCACTCTATGGCGTGTTGACACGGCGCTGGGCGCTGCCGCTGCCTATCTGGCAAAGCCTGTATGTGCAGATTTTATTTGGTGTCGTGCTGCTGTTGCCTGGTTTTCTGCTGGCACCTGAGGTGGCGCTTAACCTGCATAATCTGCCGCTGGTGGCATTTGCCGGTCTGTTTGCGTCGATCATTGCGCCGTTCCTGTGGATCCATGGCGTGCAGCGTCTGGGGGCCAGCACCACCAGTATCTTTATGAATCTGATTCCGGTATTTACCGCGATGATTGCGGTGATATTCCTGCATGAACAGCTGCACAGTTACCACTGGATTGGCGGCGGTCTGACGCTGGGCGGTGTGATCCTGGCGCAGCGACTGCGTACGCCGTTAATCCGGCGTAAAGCGGTCAGCCTGCCACCGAGGTAAACAAGACGGTTACCCGCAGCCCGCCAAGCTGCGGGCTGCGGTCCAGCTGCATTGTGGCACCATGCCAGGCACAGATATCCTGGACCAGCGCAAGACCAATACCCGCACCGGGCTGCATGCCGACATTATCCAGCCGCTGAAAAGGCTGAAGTGCTTTGGCCTGACTGGCATCCTCAATGCCCGGACCACTATCCTCAATTTCCAGTTTTCCAGGTGTCACGCGCGCCGTCACCACGCCATTGTGCGGGGTGTATTTAATAGCGTTATCAAGCAGGTTGGCGCACAGCTCGCCCAGCAGAACACCATCCCCCACCACCTTATAACACTCTTCACCCTCATAACCGAGGTCAAGCTGCCGGGTTCGCGCCGCCGGATAACGGCTAAAACAGGCTTCACGCACAATGGCGGCCAGATCGACACGTGCCATTGGCTTATCTTCACCATGCCGCGCTTTAATGCGGGCCAGCTGTAGCAGCCGGTCGGTAAGTAAAATGGTCTCATCCAGCGTGTGGCGCATCCCAAGCAGGCTCTCCTGCCACTGCTCAGGACGATCGCTGTTGAGTGCCACGCTGACCTGAGTTTTGAGGATGGTCAGCGGGGTGCGAAGCTGGTGAGCCGCGTCGGCGCTGAAGCGATCCTGACGCGCCAGCAGCCCGCGCAGGCGCTCCAGGTAACGGTTAAATGCGATGATCAGCGGCTGAAGCTCTGACCAGGGTAATGACGGCAGTGGCGTTAACTCTCCCCCATCCCGCTGCAGGACAATGCGTGACAGTCGGCGTAGCGGTCGCAGCACCCGACGCAGCATCAGACTGGCCAGCAGTAGCGTCATCAGAACCAGCCCGCTCTGACTGATCAGCGCAGTGCGCATCAACCGGCTGGCGAACTCCTGACGAGAATTAATGGTTTCAGCCACCAGGACCAGTGCCATGCCTTCAACACCCGCCTCACTGACCGGTTGCCAGAGTGCCGCAACGCGAATGCGATGCTGGTGATAGCGACCATCATAGAAGTGCACCAGCGCCGGATAAGCGATCGACATTTCACTGGCTGGCGGAATCGGCGGCAGATCGTCGTAACCGGAGAGGGTTTTTCCCTGCGGGGAAATGACCTGATAAAACAGCTGATCATTCATATTGCGTTCAAAACTGTCGAGCACCACCCAGGGAACATCGACTTCCAGATGCTGCTGTCGTACCACCAGACGTTCTGCCACGGTTCGGGCCGAAGCCAGCAGCGAGCGGTCATAGGCCTGGTTGGCTGCCGCCAGCCCACTCTGATAATGGGTATAGACTGACAGGGCCCACAGCAACAGCAGTGGCAGGCCCAGCCACGCCAGCAGCTCGCCGCGCAGAGAGTGAATCAGCCGCACGGCAAGGTTTCCAGGCTGTAGCCGAGTCCGCGCAGCGTCACAATCGCTACATCACTGCCCGCCAGTTTTTTACGCACCCGATGCACATACAGCTCAATGCTCTCCGGACTGGCCTCATCAGCCAGAGTAAAGGTCTGTTCATAGAGATGCTGACGGGAAACGGGCCGGCCATGACGCTGCATCAGGGTAGTAAGAATACTGGATTCGCGCGGCGTTAATGCCAGCGGCTTTTCAGCCAGCAGAAAATAGCCCTCCCCATCCAGCACCAGTTGCCCCAGTGACTGACTTTGCGCGGACTGGCTTTGACTGCGCCGCAACAGCGCGCGCAATCGCGCTTCCAGTTCATCCAGTTCAAACGGCTTGGTCAGATAATCATCCGCCCCCAGATTCAGGCCGCGCACCCGGTCATCCAGTGCACTGCGCGCCGTTAACAGCAACACCGGCACACCCTGTCCACGCCGCCGTAACCGCGTCAGCACCTCCAGACCATCAATACGCGGCAGGGAAACATCCAGCACGACCAGCGCATAGGCTTCACATTGCAACGCGTGATCGGCGGCAACCCCATCTGCAACCCAGTCAACGGCGAAGCCCTTTTGCGTCAGCGCCTTCTGCAGCCAGCGTGCCAGTTCAACGGTATCTTCTACCAGTAAGAGACGCATATCACATCCTGTCATTAAATCCGGGCAGTGAAAGGTAAATGAAAGGTAACTGTTTTAACAATTCAGTAACGCCAATATTACGGCTGTAATCACACTCTGGAAGAATGAATGGAGCGCACGATGAAAAAAATAATCCATACCGCCCTTACCTCTGCCCTGCTGGCTCTGCTGGTACCGGCTGCCAATGCCGCTGACGGCCCTGGCCGTACCGAATGTATTGCACCAGCCAAACCGGGCGGCGGGTTTGATCTTACCTGCAAGCTGTTGCAGGTCTCGCTGCAGGAAACCAAACAGATTGAAACCCCGATGCGCGTGACCTATATGCCTGGCGGCGTGGGTGCGGTGGCCTATAACGCCATTATTGCCCAGCGTCCGGCTGAAGCGGGCACGGTGGTCGCCTTTTCTGGCGGATCGCTGCTGAACCTGTCACAGGGCAAATTTGGTCGCTATTCGGTTGACGATGTGAAGTGGCTGGCCGCCGTGGGAACGGACTACGGTATGGTCGCCGTCCGCGAAGACGCGCCATGGAAAACCCTGGGCGAACTGATGGCGGCAATGAAAGAAGACCCGACCAAAGTGGTGGTCGGTGCCGGCGCATCAATCGGCAGTCAGGACTGGATGAAAACGGCGTTGCTGGCGCGCGAAGCGGGCATCGATCCCCGCAAAATGCGCTATGTCGCCTTTGAAGGCGGTGGTGAGCCGGTAACGGCGCTGCTCGGCAATCATATTCAGGTGGTTTCCGGCGACATGAGTGAGATGGTGCCACATCTGCAGGGCGGCAAAATGCGGGTACTGGCGGTGATGTCCGATCAACGTCTTCCTGGCCAGCTGGCTGAGGTCCCTACCGCCAAAGAACAGGGTTTTAATATCGTCTGGCCCGTTATTCGTGGCTACTACCTCGGCCCTAAAGTCAGCGATGCTGATTATCAGTGGTGGGAGCAGGCATTTAAAAAGATGGTGGATACCCCGGAGTTTAAAAAACAACGCGATATGCGTGGTCTGTTTGAATTCAACATGTTCGGGCAGGAACTCGATAGCTACGTGAAAACGCAGGTGGCGGATTATCGTGAGAAGGCAAAATCATTTGGTCTGGCCAAATAAGCGGAGCGAATCATGAGCGATCGTATTTTTGCGGGCCTCTGGCTGGCCCTGTGCCTCGGCGGCATGGTAATAGCCTGGCAAATTCAGAGTGAATACAGCTACGAACCGGTGGGACCACGACCGTTCCCAATGGCGATCCTTGGCCTGATGGCAATCTGTGCCGTGCTGATGCTGTTTCGTAAACCGGACACCATTCACTGGCCAGCCCACAGCACACTGAAACGTCTGGTGGCGCTGGCGGCAATGATGATGCTCTATGGCTGGCTGTTTGAAATGCTGGGCTTTGCCATCAGCACAACGCTGCTGACGTTTGGCATCGGCTTGCTGTTTGGTGCGCGCTGGTGGGCAGCCGCACTGTCCGGCGTGGTAATGGGCTCCACACTTTTTTATGCCTTTGACCGTCTGCTGGAAGTGACCCTTCCGGTCGGCAGCTGGCTGAGTTAAGGAGAGTATCATGGATACCTGGTCCTTTTTAATGCAGGGCTTTGCCGTCGCCATGACGCCAGAGAACCTGCTGATTGCCCTGATTGGCTGTTTTATCGGTACCATCGTCGGCCTGCTGCCGGGTCTGGGGCCGATCAACGGCGTGGCGATCCTGATGCCGCTGGCCTTTGCCCTGCACTTACCGGCGGAATCGGCGCTGATCCTGCTGGCAACGGTCTATATCGGCTGTGAATATGGCGGACGCATCTCCTCCATCCTGCTGAACGTGCCCGGTGATGCCGGCGCGATCATGACCGCGCTGGATGGTTATCCGATGGCGCAACAGGGCAAAGCAGGCGTTGCCCTGTCCATCTCAGCTGTCAGTTCATTCATCGGTTCAACCATCGCGATTATCGGCATTATTCTGTTCGCGCCCCTGCTGGCCAGCTGGTCGCTGGCATTTGGCCCGGCGGAATATTTTGCGCTGATGGTGTTCGCTATCGCCTGTCTTGGCAGCATGATGAGTCACAATCCCCTGAAGTCGTTCCTTGCGGCATTAATAGGGCTCAGCATGGCTACGGTGGGCGTGGATGCCAATACCGGCGTGTACCGCTTTACCTTTGACAGCGTTCACCTTTCCGATGGCATTCAGTTTGTGGTGGTGGTGATTGGTCTGTTCTCAGTCAGCGAAATTCTGCTGATGCTAGAGTCCACCAGTACCGGGCAGAAAGCGGTTCGTGCCAGCGGTCGCATGATGTTCAACATGAAAGAAGCCTCTATGGCAACCGGCGCAACGCTGCGCTCCTCGTTTATCGGTTTCTTTGTGGGTGTGTTACCTGGCGCAGGCGCCACCATCGCCAGTGCTATTGCCTACATGACTGAGAAAAAGATCAGCGGCAGCGATCAGTTCGGTAAAGGCGATATTCGTGGTGTGGCAGCACCGGAAGCGGCAAACAATGCTTCTGCCTGTGGATCCTTTATTCCGATGCTGACACTGGGTATTCCCGGCTCAGGGACAACAGCGGTGATGGTCGGCGCATTAACGCTCTACAACATCACACCAGGACCGGCGATGTTTGTTGAGCAGCCAGATATTGTCTGGGGCTTGATTGCTGCCCTGCTGATTGGCAACGTAATGCTGTTGATCATGAATATCCCGATGATCAACGTCTTCGCCCGCATGCTAACCATTCCATTGTGGTTTCTGGTGCCAGCCATTGCCGCTATTTCTGCCGTGGGCGTCTACGCGGTGCACAGCACCACCTTTGACCTGTTGCTGATGGTGGGATTGGGTATCTTTGGTTATATCCTGCGTAAAATGGATTTTCCGATGTCGCCGTTGATTCTGGGATTTGTGCTGGGTGAGATGCTGGAGCAGAACCTCCGTCGCGCCCTGTCGATCAGCAACGGCAACATGGTCATTCTGTGGGAAAGTCTGATCTGTAAAATCCTGCTGGTTCTGGCAATTGCGGTTCTGCTGGTGCCGCCAATCTGGAAACGCTGGCGTCGTCACCAACTGAAGCGCACCGAAGCGTAATTCTCCTGCCGAAACGCGCATGCCCCCGTGGGATTTCCCGGGGGCTTTTGCTATCATGGCCTATTCTTTTTCCGGCGCACCCCACGCTGTTCTGTTTTTCCAAGGAATCCGCCATGCAACCTCTTAGCGGCCCCGGTGTGCCGGTCGATCGTTCATCTGTCAATCCGCAAACCGGCGTAACGCGTCACGGTTCCGTGGCCGGTGAACAGCCTCTTTCGCCTGCGCAGCGCACGACGTTAGAACGCCTGATCGTGCGTATCTCTTCGCTCAGCAATCTTAAAGCGCCTGAACTCTGGGCGGGGCTCCGTCATGAAGTGGGCGTCAAGAGTGAAGCGGAGTTGCAGTCGCGTCATTTTCCGGCAGCGGAGCAGTATCTTAATAACCGCCTAACACAGACGCAAAATGGACATGCCACCCGCCTGCTGATGACCCAGCTCACCGACTTGCTGCCCAAGGGCAATAACCGCCAGGCTGTCAGCGATTTTATCCGTCAGCAATTTGGCCAGACAGTGCTTAGCGCGCTGAGCCAGGATCAGTTGCGCCAGGTGCTGACGATGCTGCAGAACGGGCAGATGACGATTCCCCAGCCGCAGCAGATTCGCGTCAGCGACCGTACGCTGCTGCCTGCTGAGCACCATACGCTGAATCAGCAGGTGGTGCGCCTTGCCGCTGCCACCGGCGAATCTACCGGTAAGCTGTGGACGGCTGCGCTGAAGCTGGTGAACCTGACCAGCGGCGATCCGATCCCGTCACGTCACTTCCCGCTGCTGACCCAATATCTCCAGGTGCGCCAGACGCTGAGTCAGCACAGCGCCCCCACGCTGCACTTGCTGGAAGCCTCCCTGAAACAGCCGCTTGATCAGCAGGAGCGGCAGCAGCTGGAGGATTACAGCCAGCAGCGTTTTCAGGCCACGCCACAGACGGTGCTCACGGTGACGCAGACTCAGGATTTGCTGAATTTTCTGTTCAGCCGTCGCGCAGACCGGGCAGAAAAACTGCACGAACAGCCGCTGGCTGCCAGCGAGATTAAACCGCAGCCGATCTGGTCACCCTTTGTCGCCTCGCTGCCGCCGCCGATTCAGTCACTGGCAGGGCGTCCGCTGTTGGGTTTCTTTATTGCACTGGTCGTCATCACCCTTTTACTCTGGCTGGTACTCTGAGCTAACAGCCACAGGATGCTTTGGTCGCGGTAACGGGCCATTCACCCGCCGCATCACCCCAGGTCAGCGGATGACCATCACGTTTCCAGAAATCCAGCCCGCCAATTAACTCCTTTACCTGAAAGCCCAGCGATGCCAGCTTCAGGGCCGCTTTCGTCGAGCCGTTACAGCCAATGCCGTCACAATAAGTGACATACACTTTGCGGCGATCAAGCCGGGCCGTCGTGCTGGCATCCATCCCGCGATGCGGAAAGTTGATGGCGCCGCAGATGTGCCCGGCGCGATAAGCCTCCGGCGCACGCGCATCAATCACCACGATAGCCTGACGCTGCTGCTCCAGGTCTTCCGCCAGATCCCACGCGTCGGTGTAATACGCGAGTTTTGACTGCAGATAGTCGAGGCTTTGCTGCGGCGTGGCGGCCGGAATGCGTAAAACTGATGACATAGCGATTCTCCTGTTGTGATGAATTCGCAGTTTACGGCAAAGTGGACTGCTTACTGATACCCATTCTTCATCAGGGATAAGACCGATATGCCTTCACCGCTGTTACAACTTTTCCAGCATCAGACCAGTGGCGGCGTGCGTGAACGTCTCTGCGCGACCCTTCGGCTGGCGATTAACCGGCACCATCTGCGTGCGGGTCAGCAGTTACCCTCCAGCAGACAGCTGGCGCTGGATCTGCACCTTTCACGCGTGACGGTGGAAGCGGCCTACGGACAACTGGAGAGTGAAGGCTATCTGCGACGTGAAACCGGTCGCGGTACTTTTGTCGCCATCATCATCCCCGGCACACCCTCATCTTTGCCGACACGGCATCAGCCCGCCCGTTTTTCGGCGCGCGGCCAGCAGGTGCTGGCAACCGGTGGCTGTCAGGATCCCCCTTTTCCTCACGCGTTCGCATCCGGTTCACCGGAGTTACGTGCGTTTCCTCACGACACCTGGCGACGCCTGAGCAGCAGCGTACAACGTTCTCTGGGCAGCACCGCAATGGGATATGGCGATCCCTGTGGCTATCTGCCGTTACGCAGTGCACTTGCTGATTATCTGACACTCTCCCGGGGCGTCGCGTGCCAGCCGGAGCAGGTCATCATTCTGACCAGTTCCCAACAGGCGCTGCAGTTACTGAGCATGATGCTGGTCGATCCTGGTGATGAGGTGTGGATGGAGGAGCCGGGCTATCCCGGTGCCCGCAATGCCTTCCTGGCTGCAGGCGCACAGGTGCGTGGGATTGTTGTTGATGCCGAAGGCGCCCTGCCCACCAGTGGCAGTGCAACGCTCATGTACCTGACGCCCTCGCATCACTATCCCACCAGCGTCACGCTCAGCCTGCCGCGACGTCTGGCATGGCTGGACTGGGCACAGCGCAACCAGAGCTGGCTGATAGAGGACGATTACGACAGCGAGTTTCACTACAACGAACGTCCGATTCCTGCATTGCAGGGCCTGGACCGGCATCAGCGGGTCATTACGCTGGGCACCTTCTCGAAATCGCTGTTTCCTTCCCTGCGTCTGGCCTGGATGGTGGTGCCGCCGGCGCTGGTTACGCCCATAGGCCGGGCACGGAGCGTGCTGGATGGGCACAGCGCCCTGCTGCCGCAGGCTGTCACTGCCGCCTTTCTGCAACAGGGACATTTCGCCAGCCATCTGCGCCTGATGCGTCAGCTCTATCACAGCCGTCGCGATCGGTTGCTTGAGCAGATTGAGCAGCGGCTCTCGCCGTGGATCACGCCAATAGCCAGCGGCGGTGGATTGCAGCTGACGGTGACAGTGCAAAAGGATGAAGCGCGCTTAACCGCGCTGGCAACACAACAGGGATTGTTGCTACCGCGACTGAGTCCGCTTTATGCCGGACACGCATCTCAGCAAGGCTGGATGCTCGGTTTTGCCGCGCTGACGCCTGACGAGATTGTGGCAGGATGCGATAAGTTGCTGCGGCTGCTGCAGCGGGAGGGTTAATACCGAGGGGTAAATGAGGTAACGGAGATGGGCTTTAAAAACAAAAAGGGCCGGCAAGCCGGCCCTTCAGAGTACTGATTACGCCTGATATTTACGCATGGTCAGTGTGGCGTTGGTGCCGCCAAAACCAAAGCTGTTAGACATCACGGTGGTCAGCTCTTTTTCCACTGGCTCAGTCACAATGTTCATGCCGGTTGCTGCCGCGTCCAGCGAGGTGATGTTGATGCTTGGCGCGATAAAACCATGCTCCAGCATCAGCAGCGAGTAGATCGCTTCCTGCACGCCAGCGGCACCCAGTGAGTGGCCGGTCATTGCTTTGGTCGCAGAGATGTATGGCGTGTTATCGCCAAACACTTCACGAATCGCACCCAGCTCTTTCACATCACCTACCGGGGTAGAGGTTCCGTGGCTGTTCAGATAGTCGATGGGTGTATCGACACCGTGCATCGCCATCTTCATGCAGCGTACTGCGCCTTCGCCGGATGGCGCAACCATGTCTGCACCGTCTGACGTCGCACCGTAACCGACGATTTCGGCATAGATGTGCGCACCACGAGCCAGCGCATGCTCCAGCTCTTCAACAACGACCATGCCGCCGCCACCCGCAATAACAAAACCGTCGCGCTCGTTGTCATAGGTACGTGACGCTTTTTCCGGGGTGTCGTTGTAACGGGTAGAGAGCGCGCCCATCGCGTCGAATTCACAGGCCATTTCCCAGCACAGCTCTTCGCCGCCGCCAGCAAAAACGATATCCTGCTTGCCGAGCTGAATCTGCTCAACAGCATTACCGATACAGTGCGCCGAGGTGGCACAGGCGGAGCTGATTGAGTAGTTTACGCCATGAATCTTGAACGGCGTGGCGAGGCAGGCAGAGACGCCAGAAGCCATCGCTTTGGTGACCACGTAAGGGCCAACCGCTTTCAGGCCACGTGGGCTGCGCATCGCATCAGCACCAAATACCTGGAAACGTGGAGAACCGCCGCCTGAGCCTGCAATCAGACCCACACGTGGGTTGCTCTGATACATTTCAGTGGTGAGGCCGGAATCTTTAATCGCTTCTTCCATGGAAAGATAAGCATAGATTGACGCATCACTCATAAAACGCACAACTTTGCGATCGATGAGGCCGGTGGTATCCAGTTTAACGTTACCCCAGACGTGACTACGCATGCCGGAATCTTTCATCTCTTCAGAAAAGGTGATGCCAGAGCGTCCTTCACGCAGAGATGACAGCACCTCCTGCTGGTTATTACCAATACTGGAAACGATCCCTAAGCCAGTAATCACAGCACGTTTCATTCAATCTTCCTCATCCACTTCTTCTTAATTGGCATGCACTCTAGCGTACACTTGTACGCCGAACAAGTCCGATCAGCTATTTCCTTTTGTAAATTTGCGTCATGTCACGTGGGTCGCTAAAATCGCGCCACTGCCTGAAAAATGAGCCTTTACCGTGAAATTAACCCCGGTCGAACATGCGCAGCTAAACTGGAATGAACAGGGTACACCTGTTTCCCGAGCGTTTGGCGACGTCTATTTCTCTAATGACAATGGTCTGGAAGAGACACGCTATGTCTTCCTTGGCGGCAACGGTTTTCCCCAGCGTTTTGCTGAGCATCCACGGGATCTGCTGATCGTGGCGGAAAGCGGTTTTGGCACCGGCCTCAATTTTCTGACGTTGTGGCAGGCGTTCGATGCGTTTCAGCGTGACCAGCCTGATGCCACTTTAAAACGTCTGCATTTCATCAGCTTTGAGAAATTTCCGTTAACCCGTGATGACCTGGCTGCGGCGCAGCAGCACTGGCCTGAACTGGCCCCGTGGGCGGCGGCGCTGCAGGCGCAATGGCCCGCCGCCCTGCCCGGCTGTCAGCGACTGCTGTTTGACGGCGGACGTATCACCCTCGACCTGTGGCTGGGCGATATTAACCAGCTGATGGGAGAGCTGGATGAGAGCCTGAATCATCAGGTGGATGCCTGGTTCCTGGATGGTTTCGCGCCGTCGAAGAACCCGGATATGTGGACGCCAGCACTGTTCAGCATGATGGCAAAACTGGCGCGTCCGCAGGGGACATTCGCGACCTTTACCGCCGCAGGCATTGTCCGGCGCGGTCTGCAGGAGGCCGGCTTTGACGTCATCCGCCGCAAAGGATTTGGTCCCAAGCGCGAAATGCTATGCGGACCTTTACAGGATGCACCTGCGCTGCCTGCCGGGCAGCCCTGGTATCATCGTCAATCAGCGGCGCAACATGATGTTGCGCTCATTGGCGGCGGCGTTGCCAGTGCCACGCTGGCGCTGGCGCTGCTGCGTCGCGGCTGGCGGGTGACGCTTTACTGCGCCGATGAGGCGCCGGCGCTGGGTGCGTCCGGCAATCGTCAGGGAGCACTCTATCCGCTGCTCAATCAGCACGACCCGGCGCTTGCCACCTTTTTCCCGGCAGCATTCAGTTTTGCCCGGCGGCTCTACGATCAGTTAACTGTCGCCTATGAACATCACTGGAGCGGTGTGCTGCAACTGGGCTGGGATGAGAAAAGCCGCAAGAAGATCGATCAGATGCTGGCGATGGGCCTGCCTGAATCCATCGCCCATGGCGTTAATGTGGATGAGGCAGAGACGCTGGCGAATGTCGACCACGGCTGTGGCGGTATTTTCTACCCGCAGGGCGGCTGGCTTTCACCGGCTGAGCTGACCAGCGCGATGCTGGCGCATGGCGAAACCCAGGGATTACGCATTCACTGGCTGCATCGCGTCAGCGAACTTTCACGCGAGGGCGATCACTGGACGCTGACGTTCAGCGATCGTCCGGCGGTCCGTCATGCCACGGTGGTGCTGGCAAACGGTCATGCGATAGCCGACTTTGCGCAGAGCGCCCCGCTGCCAGCCTATCCGGTGGCCGGTCAGGTAAGCCATGTTCCCTCCACGCCGGGGCTTAATGCACTCCACACCGTGCTCTGTTACGACGGCTATCTGACGCCCGTCAGCCCACAGTTTGGTACTCACTGCATCGGTGCCAGCTATCACCGTGGCGAAACCGCCACAGATTACCGGGAAGAGGATCAGCAGGAGAACCGCAGCCGCCTGTTGCATTGCCTGCCTGACAGCCGCTGGGCAACAAACGTGGATGTCAGTGGCGGTGAAGCAAGAATGGGCGTGCGTTGTGCCACGCGGGACCACCTGCCGATGGTGGGCGGCGTACCGGATTATGATGCGACGCTTAAGCAGTATGCTGATTTACCGACCCAGCTTGCAGCAGGTCATGACATCGCTGACGCACCTGAGTTTACGGGCTTATACCTGTTTGGGGCGCTGGGGTCGCGCGGCCTGTGCAGTGCACCGCTGGCAGCCGAAGTGCTGGCAGCCCAGCTGACCGGCGAGCCACAGCCGCTGGATGCCAGTACGCTGGCAGCCCTCAATCCTAATCGTTACTGGGTGAGGAAATTACTGAAGGGAAAAGCGGTTTAACTGGCGATGATAAGGGCGGCATGCCGCCCTGCACGGTCAGGCGGAGAGCTGACGAGCCTGGACAAACAGGTTGTCCCACATCCCCACCACTAATGCCTGATCGCGCGGCGAGAGTTCACCCGCCGCAATGGCATTTTGCAGGCTGCGGGAGACCTGAATCTGCAGCGCTTCTGGCGTATGTTCGCCCAGTTGCTCCACCTCGGCCACGGCCAGTGTCAGATGCCCGCGCAGATAACCGCTGGCGAACAGCTCATCGTCACTGGCATGCTCGACCATGTCGTCAATCAGGGCCAGAATACGCGCTTCAAATTCTGCGATCATCTTAATTCCTCTATTTATAATGCCTTTCTGCATCACAGATCGTCCGGCCAGGGAAACTGCGACGCTGTTAATGACGGCCTGCCATAAAATTCCGCCAGGGCGGTAATAAAACGCGCGGGACGGTCGGGAATGCCCGACGTCAGATAGCTCATGACCTGAGCATGGACTTTACGCTGAAACGCAATGCGATCCGGCTCACAATCTCCATCGAGATTGTCACAACTCACGTTGAAGGGAAAGCCTGCCGCCGTACAAAACATCCACTCCAGCGCCTGCGGCTTCACTTCCACGGCTTCAAACTGACTCTGGGTCAGCGCGTCGCGGCCATCCGGGCAGTACCAGTAGCCAAAATCGACCAGTTTGCGGCGGGCTTCACCGGCGATGCACCAGTGTGAGATCTCGTGCAGAGCGCTGGCGTAGAAGCCGTGGGCAAAGACCACGCGGTTCCACGGCGACTCTGCATCCGCAGGAAGATAGATCGGTTCATCGTCGCCTTTAATTAGACGGGTCTGAAATTCATCGCTGAAACAGCGATCAAACAGCGTGATCAGCTGTTCATAATGATGAGTCGGGTTCATGACGGTATCACGTAAAAAGTTACGAATGCAGCGTGGCCAGCCAGGCCAGAACGTCGCTGCCGTGGCTGTCCCACAGTAATTTAATGCTCATGACGGCAGAGACAATGACCACCATCGGGCGGATCAGTTTCTGTCCGCGGCTCAGCACCAGCCGCGCGCCCAGACGCGCGCCGCAGAACGCGCCGAGCATCATAACCAGGCCTGTTCCCCACACCACTTTGCCGCCGAACATAAAGAACAGCAGGCTGCCCAGGTTTGAAGTGAAGTTAAGGACCTTGGCGTGCGCGGTCGCTTTGGCCAGGTTGTAGCCGCAGAGCGTGACGAAAGCCAGCGCATAAAAGGAGCCTGCGCCCGGTCCGAAAAATCCGTCGTAGAATCCTACTGCTCCGCCGCCCACCAGCGCATAAGCCAGGCCATGCAGGCGGCGCGCCTGATCCACTTCCCCCAGGCGCGGCATCAGCAGGAACCACAGGCCGATGGCGATTAAAAACAGCGGCAGCATCTGGCGCAGAAAATCCGCCTGCAGGCGCTGAATCAGTATCGCACCCAGCACGGACCCCATCAGCGTCATGGCGATATTCAGCCACTGTTCATTCAGCTTCACTGCACCGCGTCGGACAAAGTAGAGACTGGCGGAAAACGATCCGCCGACTGATTGCAGTTTATTGGTCGCCAGCGCCTGGGCGGGAGAGAGGCCCGCCGCCAGCAACGAAGGTACCGTAAGTAATCCCCCGCCACCCGCGATTGAATCAATAAAACCGGCCAGCATGGCGATTAAAAACAGCAGCCCGACCAGCAGCGGGCTGACCACAAACCAATCCATGGAATCCCTTACAGTAAATGTTTATCCAGCAGGGCCTGACAGGCAGGCGGCAGCGGCGGTGGCTCACGTTTCACCGGTGCACCAGAACCCGGTTGCTTCGGCAGGAACCAGCTCTGCAGTTCTGCGCCACAGCCATCGCCTGGCGGCGGTGCAGGCTGATCTTCACAGCCAATACTGCCTGCCGGGCAGCGCAGCCGCACATGCATATGGGCACGATGAGCAAACCACGGACGCACTTTACGCAGCCAGTCGCGATCGTTACCTGCATCAGCACAAAGCTGCTTTTTAATTGCCGGATTGACGAAGATGCGTGTGACATCATCATCTTTGGCCGCCAGTTTAATCAGGCTGTCGATTTCCGGCTGCCAGTGGCGCGCAATGACATTTTTATCGCCTGGCCCAACCAGATCCAGCGGCTGCGGCTTCAGCAGTTGCTGCGCGCTCCAGCGGCTTTTTGGTAGCTGCAGCCAGATATCTACATCCAGTCCGGTCTGATGACTGGCGTGACCGCTGCTGAAGCGCCCGCCTGCTGCCATGCCCATGTCGCCAATCAGCACGTTACCCAGTTGCAGGTTATGCACCTGGGTGCTGAGCCGCTGAATAAACTGAATCAAATCGGGATGACCGAAATAACGCCGCTGATCCTGCCGCATCACCTGATAGTTGGGTGAATTCAGCGGCAGCGACTGCGCGCCAACAATACAGCCATTGGCAAAGCCGCCAATAGATTGCGGTGCGCCGCTGATTGGATGCTGAATGTTTTGCCACGGCGTCGCCGCCAGGCTTGAGGCGCTGATCAGCAGCGCACTCAGGGTAAGCAAGAGCGCTTTCATGCCATCACCAGCGCGGCACGGAGCTGTTAACATCACCGTTCTGCGCCCGCTGGCGCAGCAGATGATCCATCAGCACGATCGCCATCATCGCTTCCGCGATCGGCACGGCACGGATCCCCACGCAGGGATCGTGACGACCTTTGGTGATCATCTCCACTTCTTCGCCATCGCGGGTAATGGTTTTACCCGGCACGGTGATGCTGGAAGTCGGTTTCATCGCCACATTGGCGCTGATGATCTGACCGCTGCTGATACCGCCCAGAATGCCACCCGCGTGATTGCTCTGGAAACCATCGTGACGGATCTCGTCGCGATGCTGACTGCCGCGCTGGTTTACCACCGCAAAGCCGTCACCGATTTCGACGCCTTTGACGGCATTGATACTCATCAGCGCATGCGCCAGATCGGCGTCCAGTCGGTCGAAGACCGGCTCGCCCAGGCCTGGTGGCACGTTCTCAGCCATGACAGTGACTTTAGCACCAATGGAGTCGCCCTCTTTTTTCAGGCCGCGCATCAGTTCGTCCAGCGCTTCCAGCTTGCCAGCATCCGGGCAGAAGAACGGGTTCTCTTCTACGATGCTCCAGTCTTTCAGCTCGCAGGCGATATCACCAATCTGTGACAGATAGCCGCGCACCACCACACCGTGTTTCATCTGCAGGTATTTCTTGGCGATGGCACCTGCCGCCACACGCATCGCGGTTTCGCGCGCCGACGAGCGGCCGCCGCCACGGTAGTCGCGCTGACCATATTTCTGCTCGTAGGTGTAATCCGCATGGCCCGGACGGAACAGATCTTTGATCGCGCCGTAATCCTGCGAGCGCTGATCGGTGTTCTCAATCAGCAGACCAATTGAGGTGCCGGTCGTCACGCCTTCAAACACACCGGACAAAATTTTCACCTGATCCGGCTCGCGGCGCTGCGTGGTATAGCGCGATGTGCCAGGACGACGGCGATCGAGATCGTGCTGAATATCGGCTTCGGTCAGCGGGATGCCTGGCGGCACGCCGTCAACAATGCAGCCCAGCGCAAGACCGTGGGACTCGCCGAAGGTGGTTACTCGAAAAAATTGCCCGATGCTGTTTCCGGCCATGCTGTTTCCTTCTCAGGGTTTGGCGGGCGATACTTCGCCCCACTTTTAGTCTTTATAAAAAGAGAAATGGTGTTGTGCGTCGACAATCTGCTGGCGCGTCAGCGTAAAGACGCCGTCACCGCCGTTGTCGAATTCCAGCCAGGTAAAAGGCACATCGGGATACTGCTCGATCATGTGCACCATGCTGTTGCCCACTTCGCAGACCAGAACGCCCTGCTCGCTGAGATAGTCAGGTGCACACGCCAGAATACGGCGCACCAGCTTCAGGCCATCGCTGCCTGCCGCCAGACCCAGCTCAGGTTCGTGGCGATATTCGTTTGGCAGATCATCCATGTCTTCCGCATCCACATACGGCGGATTCGTGACGATCAGATCGTATTTTAGCTGTGGCAGTTCGCGGAACAGGTCAGCACGAATCGGCGTCACCTGATGAATCAGCCCATGCTCTTCAATGTTCTGCTCGGCGACGGCCAGCGCACCGGTGGAGATATCCACGGCGTCCACTTCCGCTTCCGGGAAGGCATAGGCGCAGGCAATCGCGATGCAGCCGCTGCCGGTACACATATCCAGGATATGACGCGGCGGCGTGCTGACCAGACCGGCAAAGCGGTTCTCAATCAGTTCGCCAATGGGTGAACGTGGAACCAGCACGCGCTCATCCACAAAGAATTCGTGACCGCAGAACCAGGCTTTATTGGTCAGATAGGCGACCGGAATGCGCTCGTTGACGCGACGGATAACGCGCTCAACGATCAGCAGACGTTCGCTGGCGGTCAGACGCGCGTTGCGCATATCTTCAGGAATATCCAGCGGCAGCCAGAGTGACGGCAGGACCAGTTGAACGGCTTCGTCCCAGGGATTGTCTGTACCATGTCCGTACCAGATTCCGGCAGCGGAAAAGCGGCTGACCGCCCAGCGCAGCATGTCCTGAATGGTGTGCAGTTCGTTCACTGCCTCATCGACGAAAATTTTGTCCACGTAGCCCTCCGCAGGCCTTTTGCTAAATCGGCCAGTAGTGTGCCATGAAGCCGGGGAGAATTCAGCGCAGCGAGGTGAAAAAGCTGACATTTAATGACACTTAACGGTAAGGTAGCGGCTCTGCTGTGTGACAGCCTTTTCTGATATGACTGACCTGCCATGAGTAAAAAAACACCACTAAGCCCGGATGATGAAGCGCTGTTTCGCCAGTTAATGACCGGAACACGTCAGTTAAAACAGGACACCTTTGTCCATAAAGCGCCGGTGAAAACCCGCCAGATTCCGGTAAAGCGTCTGCTTTCAGAGCAGGCGGACAACAGTCACTACTTTTCGGATGAGTTTCAGCCGCTGCTTTCTACGGAAGGGGCAACCCGTTACGTTCGCGCCGATGTCAGTCACTTTGAGCTTAAAAAATTGCGTCGCGGCGACTATACGCCGGAGATTTTCCTGGATCTGCACGGATTAACGCAGCAGCAGGCTAAGCAGGAGCTGGGGGCACTCATCGCCGCCTGCCGACGTGAACATCTGTTCTGCGCCAGCGTCATGACCGGTCATGGGAAGCATATTCTGAAGCAGCAGACGCCGCTGTGGCTGGCCCAGCATCCGTGGGTGATGGCTTTTCATCAGGCGCCGAAGATGTTTGGCGGTGACGCCGCGCTGCTGGTTTTGATTGAGATTGAGGAGTGGCAACCGCCTGAGTTGCCATAAAAGGGGCCGACGGGATCGGCCCACAGACGTCAGATCGCTTTCGCCAGTTTTTTGGGACTGACCTGCCACAGCAATTTACCTGAGCTTGCCGCGGGATCGAACTCCACGCAGGCAATGGCGGAAGTGGCAAACATGGGCGGTGCTTCCTGTGGGCACAGTTCAGAGACTAAATACCCCACCAACGGTAAATGTGAGATCACCAGCGCCGATTTCACGCCTTCATTCGCCAGCGCCTGCAGATAGCACCCTACCATCTCAGGATCGCCACCCGGCGTTAACTCCGGCAGAACGTCCTGGCCTTCCGGCAGGGGAAAGGCTTCACGCACCGTCGCGAGCGTTTGCTGCGCGCGTAAATAGGGACTCACCATTACTCGCTCAATGTCCGGCGTCTGGCTGTTAAGCCAGTTGGCCATTTGACGTGATTCGTTGCAGCCACATAAGGTCAATGGCCTGACTGAATCACTGGCTGCTTCCAGAGCCGCATCGCCGTGACGCATGATAAAAACTTGCATAAAGCACCGCTGTTGTTTGTCGACATCGCCCGACGCGTAGCGCCTGACTCTTCACTCTGCGAATGAACGCTGTGTTTTACCCTAATGGCTTCAGTATAGTCAACCGGTTGTTTATTAAATAAGCACTTCTCAGAATCATGCTGCGCCGCACACTCTGGCGGCGTTTTTCTAAGCCGCTGAATCGGATTGGTTATTCCATTTTCAGCAGAAATGTAAAATTTCGTCTATTTTTTAGCCGCCTCAATCAACACGTCACAGGGTGTAAAACGTTCCCCATGTTGCTGCGTAAGCCGGGTTAATCTGTTGACCATTTCCGCCGCGCCCAGTTTGTCCATGTAGTGGAACGGACCACCCAAAAATGGCGGAAAGCCGATGCCAAACACGGCACCGATATCGCCATCGCGCGCGCAGCGGATCACCTGCTCGTCAAGACAGCGGGCCGCCTCATTGAGCATCATCATGACACAGCGTTCAGCAATCTGTGCCTCACTCTGCCTGGCTTTCGGTGTGACCTTCAGCAAAGTATAAAGTGAGGCGTCAGGTTTTTTACGCTGCCAGCGCGGCTGGTCATAGCGATAAAAGCCTTTGCTGTTTTTACGTCCCTTGCGGCCATCTTTCAGCACCGCATCAAACGCGGCCGGCGCGGCAAAGCGTTCGCCATAGGCCTGATGCAGGATGGGACTGATTTTACTGCCGACGTCGATACCCACCTCATCCAGCAGCTGAATCGGGCCGACCGGAAAACCAAACTTCACCAGCGCCCGATCAATATGGTCGATGGGTTCGCCCTCCAGCAGGCAGCGCATCGCTTCATTTATATAAGGTGTCAGGATGCGGTTAACATAGAAACCCGGCTTGTCCGCCACCACAATCGGGGTTTTGCCCTGGCTCCGCGCCAGCGCCACAATCGTCACCAGCGTTGCGGTTGAGGTGTTCAGATGGGGAATCACTTCCACCAGCGGCATTTTTTCGACCGGACTGAAATAGTGCAGCCCGATGACGTTTTCCGGACGCTGCGCTTTGACGGCGATCTCTTCGATCGGCAACGAAGAGGTGTTTGAGGCAAACAGCGTGTGCGGCTGGCAGTGTGCTTCCACTTCGCTCACCATCTGCTGCTTAAGCGCTAAATCTTCGAATACGGCTTCAATCACCACATCACGCTGTGAAAAGCCCTGATAATCTGTGCCGCCCGTGATACGAGCCATCTGCTGTTGACGCTGTGCCGGCGTCAGCTGGCGTCGTTTAACCTTTTTACTCAGCAGCTCCCAGCTGGTTTTCAGCGCATGATTTACCCCATCCAGGCTGATATCTTTGATGCGCACCGGCAAGCCCGCGTTGATGGCGGTGACGCTGGCGATGCCGCCGCCCATCAGGCCACCGCCGAGAATAGCGACGCTTTTCACCCTGGCAGGCTCCGCGTCTCCGCCCCGCTCTTTCTTCATGGCCGTGGTCGCGAAGAAGATGCCGCGCAGCGCAACGGATTCTGGCGTCATCGCCAGTTCACCAAAGGCACGCGCTTCAGCATCATGTCCTGCCCGGCTGCCCTGTTCCAGCCCGATGCGCACCACCTCAATAATGCGATTTGCCGCCGGATAATTGCCCTGGGTTTTAGCGGCTGTCTGACGGCTCGCCAGGGCAAACAGTGCCTGACGGCCAATCGGGCCATGCAGCAGACGGTCGCGCAGCGGCAGCGTTCGTCCGCTGACCTTGCCCTTTTTCACACGGGCGATGGCGGTCTCCAGCAGAATCGCCTGCGGCACCGCGTCATCAACCACACCCAGCTTACGTGCCTGTTTAGCCCGCAGCGTTTTGCCAGTCAGAATCAGCGGCAGCGCCTGCTGCACGCCGATTAAGCGTGGCAGCCGCTGAGTGCCGCCAGAGCCTGGCAGCAAGCCGAGCTGTACCTCCGGTAATCCGAGGCGGGTTTTATCATCCAGCGAACAGATACGTGCATCGCAGGCCAGCGCCAGCTCCAGTCCGCCGCCGAGGCAGGCACCGTGGATGGCTGCAACCACCGGGAACGGCAGCGCGTCGAGCGCAGCCATCACTTCCTGGCCCTGTTTTGCCAGCGCTTCAGCTTCCTGCGCGCTCTTGCAGCGGTCGATCATGCTGATGTCCGCACCCGCAATGAAGTTATCCGGCTTGCCGGAAATCAGCACCAGGCCAGCCAGCTTTGGATCGCGCCGCGCCTCCGCAATAATCGCGATGATCTGACCGGCAAATTCCGCTTTCAGGGTGTTCATTTTCTCATCAGGGACATCAATCGTGATGATGCCGACGTGATCCAGTCGCATCTTCAGATGAAACGCATTCTGCTCCATTATTCGGCCTCCAGAACCATTGCCGCACCCAGACCACCTGCTGCACAGGCAGTGACCAGTCCTAACCCGCCACCCCGGCGGCGTAATTCGTTCAGCGTCTGGGTAATCATGCGCGCGCCCGTGGCGGCGAAAGGATGACCATAGGCGATTGAACCGCCCAGCACGTTAAAGCGCTCTTCATTCACTTCGCCCAGCGCATGCGGACGATTCAGTACCTCACGGGCAAAGCGCTCATCGCGAAACATCTGCAGGTTGCTCAGCGTCTGGGCGGCAAACGCTTCATGCATATCGATCAGCGTCAGATCGGCCAGGGTCACGCCAGCGCGATCCAGGGCCAGTGGTGAAGCGTACGCCGGACCCAGCAGCATATCCTGCTGCACCCCGATAGCGGAAAAAGCGTAGCTGCGCAGATAACCCAGCGGTCTGATACCCAGCTCGCGGGCGCGGCCCTCGCGCATCAGAATCACCGCGGCCGCGCCGTCGGTGAGTGGCGTACTGTTCGCCGCAGTAACACTACCGTGCTGGCGATCAAATGCCGGACGCAGTCGGGCGTAATCCTCCGCTTTGGCATTCATACGGACGTTATTGTCCTGATCGATAGCGGTTTTCCACGGCGGCACAAAAGCGGCCATCACTTCCTGATTCAGTACCCCGGATTGCCAGGCTCGGGCGGCATGCTGATGGGATCGCAATGCCAGCGCATCCTGTGCTTCACGGGTAATGCCGTGACTCTTCGCCATCTGTTCGGCTGTGTCGCCCATGCGCAGGCCAGTGGAATACTCCGCCACTGCGGGTGGCACCGGCAGCAGATCGCGTGGGCGCAGACGTCGCAGGATCTGCAGTTTCTGCCCGAAGCTGCGGGCTTTATTGAGATCCACCAGCGCACGCGCCAGCGTTTTACTGACACCGATTGGCAGCACTGAAGAGGAGTCAGCCCCACCCGCGATGCCCGCAGAGATGGTGCCCGCCATCAGACTTTCTGCCACATTCGCTACCGCCTGAAAACTGGTGGCGCAGGCACGGCTGACACTGTAAGCGTCGGTATGTACATTCAGCCCGCTGCTTAAAACAATTTCCCGCGCAATGTTCGGCGCTTCCGGCATCTGCACGACCTGCCCAAAGACCAGTTGCTCTATCACTTCAGCGGGAAGTTCACTGCGCGCCATTAATTCGCTGACCACCATACGTCCCAGTTCAATGGCGGGAATGCCATGAAAGCCGGTCGCCTGGCGCAGGAAAGGGGTGCGTAACCCATGGGTTATTGCGATGCGTTCACCATCACGCGTCAGCAGCGGCTGCGCTTTGCTCATTATTCTCACCTGTGGCTGGGACTGTGGCA
This sequence comes from Pantoea sp. MT58, assembly GCF_014495885.1. Lineage (NCBI taxonomy): Bacteria > Pseudomonadati > Pseudomonadota > Gammaproteobacteria > Enterobacterales > Erwiniaceae > Pantoea > Pantoea sp. MT58. Next base: position 1,245,410 of record NZ_CP061083.1, on the reverse strand, counting down.
TCATTGCCTGAAGAGGTCTGACCTGATCAGTGTTAACCACAAGCGGGTGAGCCGCCAATATCGGAAAGGAAAAAGTGCGAAGGGAAACACGAAAATGAAAAACGCCGCATGTACGCGGCGCTTAGAGATTTAACGCAAACCGAGCTGAAAAATCAGGGTTTCAGCCTGGCAGCTGAAGGTGAAATCGACATCGAGCTGTACGCCCTGATTTACTTCGCTGAAGCGCGATTCAATCACACAGGGTTCTGATTCAACCTCACGCGCGCGCTGGGTAAGTTGCGCTAATTTCGCTTCCGCATCGGCACGCTGAGCAAACCATTCTGACCAGCTTGCAGTGCAATCGGTGTTATCCATCACTGTGCCCACATCAACACAGCAACAGGCTGCGGTTTCGGTCGCACTGCATTTTTTAATGGCATCAGTCATTTCATTCTCCTGACCAGCATTCTGGCGGTTTGCGCGATTTTATGACCGAAATTTTACCTGCTTGCCCAAAAATGCGCCACGCGTATGGCCCTAAGTGACGAATATCACAATAAAAATTGATCCAGAACAAACTGGAATCGGTATGCTGTGCAGAATTAGGGCTGTTTTGTTAAGCAGATCGAATTTTAAGCGATCAATTCTGAAATATTTGAAAAACAATATTGCAACATGCACACAGGTCGGACCTATACTCTCCGCACTGGTCTGATATGTGCGCTTTACATCAGTCCCTACAATCCGCCGTCCTTTGTTACGCGACGTTATAGCGTTAAATAATAATTCACATGAGGTTGTGGTCATGAACCATAAAAACCTGTTTGCAAAGTCAGCCGTGGCGGCTGCAGTGGCGCTTGTCTCTTCACACGTTTACGCAGCTGGATTTCAGTTAAATGAATTCTCTACGATTGGTTTAGGTCGCGCATATTCAGGCGAAGGGGCAATGGGCGATACGGCGGCGTCAGCCAGCCGTAACCCGGCGACGATGGCATTAATGGATCGTCCTGAATTTTCACTCGGTGCGGTTTATATTGCGCCAGATGTCAACATCAGTGGTCGCAGTCCCAGCGGACGCAGCCTGGATGCCAATAATATTGCCCCGAATCAGTGGATCCCCAATATTCATTACGTTCAGCCTATTAACGATCAGTGGTGGATTGGCGCATCTGCAACGTCAAATTATGGCTTAGCCACAGAGTTTAATAATGGCTACACCGCAGGCGGTTACGGGGGTAAAACCGACCTGATGACCGGCAATTTCAATCTCAGCACCGCCTATCGTCTGAATGATCATTTTAGTGTGGGTGTGGGTTTTGATGCGGTTTACGCCAAAGCCAAAATTGAACGCTATGCAGGTGAATCAGGCGCGAGGCTGGGTATTCCGGCTGATACCCAGGTGGCCCATCTGAAAGGCGATAAGTGGGGCTACGGCTGGAATGCCGGTGTCCTGTATGAAGTGGATGAAAATAACCGCTTCGGCTTTACCTACCGTTCAGAAGTTAAAATTGATTTCGATGGCGATTATAAGAGCAACCTCTCATCACGGCTGAATGCGTTTAATGATCCGACCGTGACCGGTGTTCCTGATGGCACCAACGGCACGACCGTTCCGGGGGCATTAACCCTGAATCTGCCGGAGATGTGGGAAGTGTCGGGCTGGCATAAAGTGGCACCGCAGTGGGCGGTTCACTACAGCCTGGCGTACACCAGCTGGAGTCAGTTCCAGGAGCTGAAAGCGACCGGTTCAAACGGCCAGACGCTGTTCTATAAAGATGAAAGCTTCCACGATGCGTACCGCATTGCGCTGGGCACGACCTATTCCTACGACAAGAACTGGACTTTCCGTACCGGTATTGCGTTTGATGACAGCCCGGTGCCAGCAGATAAGCGTTCTATCTCTATTCCGGACCAGGATCGTTTGTGGCTAAGTGCCGGTACCTCTTATGCCTTTAACGATAATGCCTCTGTTGATTTAGGCATCTCTTATATGCACGGACAGAAAGTGACGGTGAAAGAAGGTCCTTATACCTTTACCTCTGAAGGTAAGGCCTGGCTTTACGGCGCGAACTTTAACTACAAGTTCTGATGAAATAGCACGATCAAAAAGGGCGACTCTGGTGAGTCGCCCTTTTTTGTGGCGGCGGGTCGCTGGCTGGCTCAGGGAGCATGCGCCCTTTGCAAAGACGCAAAACCCGCCATACCTGACTGCTCAGCGTGGGCGATTACGCACCTCATCCCTGAGATGCGCCCGCTGCCGGGCCAACGCTTTGCGTTGTTTAAAAACGCTCCCGGCGTTTTTATCCATGGCCCGCGATGCTTTGTTCCGGGCGTATGCTCCCATCACTTCAGCTGCTGTGCGCTCTGCAGAAAAACACAGCGACACGCAGGCAGGGGATCCTGCATTTACTGCGCGTCGATATCCTTCAGGTCATCCTGAATCGCGGCTGCGTTAGGGTTGTCTTCCGGCTTGAGCTTGCCACCGCGCGCCAGGAAGTCGTGACGCTGGAAGTAAGCGTTACGAATAAAGGCGTAAGGATCGCTCTGCTGTTTCAGGATCGCATCGGAATCCAGCAGCTGCGCACGGGTCTCGATCCCTTCAAGCGTCCATTTACCGATCGACATCGGCCAGGTCAGCCAGCCAAGAATCGGATAGAGGGTATCAACGTAGTCGCCGCCATCCTGACGAACCGTAAAGCTGCCATAGGCAGGCAGTTCAACGTAAGGACCATAGCCAACGCCGTAATGACCCAGCGTAGTACCGAAACGGTGCGGCTCTTCACGCGCCAGTTCCGGGTTCGCTTTACCGGCAACGTCAATGAAACCGCCCAGGCCCAGCACGCTGTTCAGGAAGAAACGGGTAAAGTGAATACCCGCATCGCGCCCGTCACCCACCAGGATGGCGTTGACCATGCTGGCAGGTTCTTCCAGGTTGCCAAGGAAATTGCTCAGGCCGGTACGTGCCGGAACCGGCACATAATCGCGCCAGGCGACAGCGACCGGACGTAACACATACGGATCCAGCACATTGTAGTTAAAGTTAAACATCGTGCGGTTAAAGCCTTCGAATGGATCGCTGCGCCCGGCAGGATCGCTATTCGCGGGCTTTGAACTGGCACAACCCACCAGAAGGACGCTGGCCACAGCCAGGCTGGTCAGGCGATAATTCATTCCAATCTCCCTGTGCGGATGAAAAAGGTCTACCCATCGTTCAGGTCACAGCCCGGAGTCGAATCGGCTTACCCGATGAGCATAGCTGACTTTGTGCCAGAGGCAGCAGGCAATGGCACGCATCATTGTTAACATTATCAATTTTTACGTTCAGGGAAGCTGCTTATTGATCTCTACCGCGATGGACTGATGCCCATCCCAGGGCGTTACAGCGCTCAGCCCCAGCCAGTCACCCGGCTGCGGATTGGCGCTGCCATCGCGTGAAACGCGCACCCTTACTGCGACCTGATGCTGCGCCGACAGCAGGCGATCTGGCATCATGGCGTTACTGTCATCCAGCGTCAGCGTCAGCGGGAAATGACTCAGCGGCATCCGCTTAACCGCCACCGGCACGGGTGAATCCCCGTCAGAAACCGAAATATACAACACTCCGTCTGGCGGTAACATTTTTTCTGCCTCAGGTGTCAGCGTCACGGTCAGCGCCAGCTGACGACTCTGCTGCCCTGCCTCACTTCTGGCCTTTTCAATGCTGCGGGCGATCATCGCGTGCCGCTTGTCATCGGCAGGCAACAGAGCTAAAAGCGTCTGCCATGCGTCGATAGCCTGATCGTATTGCTGCTGTCCGTAAGCATTAAACGCCAGCAGGCTCAGCGTCCGCAGGTTGTGCGGATCTGCTTTCAGCAATGATTGCAGCAGCAGTGACGCCTGCCGGTTATCCTGCGGGTCAGAAGATCGCGTCAGAACCTCTGCATAATCCTGTTTGAGCGCCAGATCGTTGGGGGCCAGCTGTAAAGCATGCTCAAAGGCCTGACTGGCGATCTCTGTATTATTCAGTACCATGCCGAGCCGCCCCAGCATCGTCCAGTCGGCCAGATTATCCGGTTCTGTTTGCAACGCGGTACGCAATCCGAGCTCTAAACGCGCCAGCTCTTCCATGCTCAGCGGCTTAGCGCCAGGGTCCATCAGACGGGCACGCAGCTCAGGATACGCCTGCTGCACCTGCATCCAGCCAGTGAATTGTGCCAAGCCGCCGGTTTTCAGATAAGTGCCCAGCGAGACCGCAATCAGTACAATCAGGCCTGGCAGCAAAATCCAGCGGCTGCTGGTGTGTGATTGCATTGCCTGTGACGGCGGAATATCCGCCAGTAGTGTCTGCTGTAATTCCCGCTCCATCAGCGGACGTTCAGCGACCACGCCCTGCGCTTCATCCTGCGCCAGCTCATCTATGCGCTGATGGTAGAAGCGCTGATTAAGACGATCGCGATCGTCTGTGCTGGCCTGACGTTGCCGCCAGCCCGCCGCCATAAACAGCGTGCAGGCTGCCAGCAGTAACAGAAAAAGGGTGATCCAAAATGCACTCATTACGGCTTCCTGTCTGACTTCAGTAGCGCATTAAGACGCTGTTGCTCATCTTCATCCAGCTCGCTGCGGGTTTTACGCTGACGGCTGCGCAGGATGATCACCGCGCCGCCCAGTAGCGCAAACAGCGCCGGGCCCGCCCAGAGAATCAGGGTGGAGGGCGTGACCGGTGGCGAATAGCTGACGAAATTGCCGTAACGCGCCACCATATAGTCGATGATCTGCTGGCGACTCTGGCCCTGCTTCATCAGCTCGTAGACCTTTAATCGCATGTCGGCGGCAATCATGGCATTCGAGTCGGCGATGCTGTTGTTCTGACATTTCGGACAACGCAACGACGCAGTCAGGTCACGGTATTGCTCTTCCTGGGCTACCGAGTCAAATTGCAGCGTGTCGATGGTCGCCCAGAGATTGATGCTGAACAGCAGGCCGCAGAGCAGTAACAGCGTTCTCATGATCCCGCCTCCGCGCTGTATTTCATCCACAACGGTTTCACTTCCTGCTCCCAGACTCGCGCATTCAGATCGCCCGCATGGCGATAACGAATAATCCCTTTGCCGTCGATCAGGAAGGTTTCCGGCGCGCCATAGACACCGAGATCGAGTCCCAGCATACCGTTGCCATCATAAAGACTCAGCGCATAGGGATTGCCCAGCGTGTTCAGCCAGTTAACGGCCTTGCGTCGATCGTCTTTGTAGTTCAGCCCGACCACGCGGATGCCCTGCTCCGCCAGCGTATTCAGATACTGATGCTCTGCGCGGCAGGTCGGACACCAGGTCGCCCAGACATTCAGCAACATCGGCTTGCCATCCGTCAGCACATGCTGGTCGTAGATTTTGCCCGGCTGATCCAGTGCTTCCAGCCGGAACAGCGGCACCGGTTTGCCAATCAGCGCAGATTCGAGTCGGGTCGGATCGTCACCCTCGGCATTGCGGGTCAGCTGCCACAGCAGCGCCGCCGCCAGCAGCAGAAACAGCATCAGGGGAATAAACAGGATTTTCTTATTCATGTCCGCGCCTCCGTTTCCGCTTTTTTGCGCGAACGGTAGCGGGGATCGAACAGGCAGAATAGGCCACCCAGCGCCATCAGTGCGCCACCGAACCAGATCCAGCGAACAAAGGGTTTGTAGTAAATGCGCACGGCCCAGCTGTCATCATCCAGCTCTTCGCCCAGCGCCGCATAGAGATCGCGGCTGAAACCGCCATCGATCGCCGCTTCAGTCATCATGGTGCGGGCAGCGGTGTAAAAGCGTTTTTCCGCCTGCAGTGTTGCTTCATGTTTGCCGTTGCGGGTGACATCAATAATACCCATGCCGCCGCTGTAGTTCGGCCCCTGCAGATTCTGCACACCACGGAAGACAAAGTGATAGTGATGAATATCGACACTATCGCCTGCTTTCATCCGCACATCGCGCTCCACGCTGTACTGCGTGCTGAATGCAATGCCAATCACCGTGACCCCTACGCCCAGATGGCCCAGCACCATGCCCCAGTGACTGCGTGACAGATGACGTAATCCGGCAAAGAACGGGTGGCGATGGGTGGCGCGTTCGTGCAGCTCCAGCAGTGTCAGTACAATAATCCAGAGCGACATCAGCAGGCCAACCACGGTCATCGCCTCAATGCGATCCTGCAACCACCAGGGAATGATCATGGAACAGGCCAGGGTCACGATCAGCGCCAGTGCCAGCCGTTTTGCCAGCTTTTGCGGTTCATCGCGACGCCAGCGCACCAGCGGTCCGATTCCCATCAGTAGCGCAAACGGCGCCATCAGCCAGCTGAACATGGTGTTGAAGAACGGCTCGCCGACCGAAATGCTGCCCAGCCCCAGTTGCTTATGTACCAGTGGCAACAGCGTGCCGAGAAGGACCACCAGCATTGCGGCAATCAACAGCACATTATTGCCCAGCAAAAATGATTCGCGCGACCAGGTTTCATTCTGTACCCGGCCACGCACCTGCCCGCCTTTGATGGCGTAAAGCAGCAGCGAACTGCCGATGACAATCACCAGAAACGCGAGGATAAACATCCCGCGCGCCGGATCGGAGGCGAAGGAATGCACCGACACCAGCACCCCGGATCGCACCAGGAACGTCCCCAGCAGGCTCAGCGAAAACGCCGTAATCGCCAGCAGCACAGTCCACGCTTTGAAGGTGCCACGCTTTTCCGTGACCGCCAGCGAGTGCATCAGGGCGGTGCCCGCCAGCCACGGCATAAACGACGCATTTTCAACCGGATCCCAGAACCACCAGCCGCCCCAGCCCAGCTCGTAATAGGCCCACGCCGATCCCAGCACAATGCCAATGGTCAGGAAGACCCAGGCCGCAGTCGTCCACGGGCGTGACCAGCGCGCCCAGGCGGTATCCAGCCGGCCAGCCATCAGTGAGGCGATGGCAAAGGCAAAGGCCACCGAAAAGCCGACATAGCCCATATAGAGCAGCGGTGGATGGAAGATCAGGCCGATATCCTGCAGCATGGGATTCAGGTCATGGCCGTCTATCGGGAAGTCCGGCAGCGTGCGGCCAAACGGATTCGACGTCAGCAGGATAAACAGCAGGAAGCCAAGATTGATCATCCCCATCACTGCCAGCACGCGTGCCAGCGCATCCTGCGGCATACCGCGACTGAATATCGCCACCGCCAGTGTCCAGGTGCTCAGCAGCAACACCCACAACAGCAGCGATCCTTCATGTGCGCCCCAGGTGGCGGCGATGCGATAGTAAACCGGCAGCAGGCTGTTAGAGTTGGTGACGACATAGGCAACTGTAAAGTCGTTGCTGATAAAGGCCCAGACCAGCAGTGCAAACGCCGCAGCGATACAGACAAACAGACCCGAGGCCAGCGGACGCGCCATCGCCATCAGGCGGGCATCCTGGCGCACCGCGCCCCAAAGTGGATAGCTGCTCAACAACAGGGAGAGGCCCAGCGCCAGGCAGAGCAGAAAAGTTCCGATTTCGGGCATCATGATGATTTATTTCCCACCTGATAGCGCGACTGCGGGCCGGTTTGATCACTCTTCATCGCGTTTTCAATCTCCGGCGGCGTATATTTCTCATCATGTTTTGCCAGAACCTCTTTGGCGATCACCTGGTTGCCCGCCGCCAGCACGCCCTGCGCGACAACGCCCTGCCCTTCACGGAACAGGTCCGGCAGGATCCCTTCAAAACTGACGCTGACCACACCACGCGCATCATAAAGTTTGAACGACACAGCCAGCGTTTTCGGATCGCGCCGGACGCTGCCGGGCATCACCATGCCACCGACGCGCAGCCGCTGTCCCGCTTCGGGCTTCTCGTGCGCCTCCCCTTTGCCGTAGAGGATTTCGCCTGGGGTATAGAAGAGATCGATGTTTGAGCGCAGCGCATACATCACCAGCGCGGTGGCCAGGCCAAGACCGAGCAGGATCGCCAGGGCCGCATAAAGGCGGTTGCGTCGACGGATATTCACAACTTCTCTCCTGCCGCTTCAGCCGCGGCTTTTTTCGATTTTGCTGCCCGGATGCGACGTTCACGTGCGTCACGCTGGCGAATCTCCGCCAGCAAACGGCGGCGCAGTAACAGGGTATGCAGCGTCAGGCCGATCAGTGAAAGCAACGTGCAGGCCACCGCCAGCCAGACGTAGAAAGCGTAACCGCCCATCGCAAAGAAGGCGTGCCAGGAGGAAAAGGCTGGAGTCATGCCTGCTCCCCCCGCTTCGCCACATCAATCGCCCAGGGACGATGACGTTCGGTTAACAGAATCAGGTTACGCAGTCGCATCAGCGTCAGCGTAATAAAGACCAGCAGATAACCGAGGATTGCCCAGCGCAGCGGCGTGCGCATAACCGGCGCAATCGCCTGCTGGAGAATGCCCGACGAGCCCTGATGCAGGGTATTCCACCACTGCACTGAGAAGTGAATGATCGGCAGATTGACCACGCCGACCAGAATCAAAATACCCGCGGCCCGGCCTGCGGTGCGGCGGTCATCAAAAGCGTGATACAGCGCAATCACGCCCATATAGAGGAACAGCAGTACCAGCTCTGATGTGAGGCGGGCATCCCAGATCCACCAGGTGCCCCACATCGGTTTGCCCCATGCCGAGCCGGTGACCAGCGCAATAAAGGTAAAAACCGCACCCACCGGAGCCATGGCGGCGGAAACCAGATCGGCCATTTTCATCTGCCACACCAGGCCGATAAAGGCGGCGATGGCCATTGAAGCATAAACCCCCATCGACCACATCGCAGCGGGCACATGAATGTACATGATGCGGAAGCTGTCGCCCTGCTGATAGTCAGCGGGTGCGTATCCAAATCCCCAGACCCAGCCCAGCAGCAACGCCGCCAGCCCGGCGATGGCGAACCACGGAACCAGTCGCCCCGAAAACTGATAAAGCCGTTCGGGTCTGGCCAGCTGATGTAACGCTTTCCACATATCAAATGCTCACATTAACGATAAAAGAGTGTTGCCGCGTCTTGTACGCGCGGTTATTGCAAAGTGGCTATTGCAACGTGATGCGAAGCGCCGCCGCCGTAGCAAACGGCGCGAGTGTCGCACTGCCCATCAACATAGCGCCAAGAATCGCCAGATAGCCGCCAATCGGCAACCCCTGACTGGCCGCCTCCATCGCCGCACTGGCGAAGATTAAAACCGGAATAGCCAGCGGTAATACCAGCAGGCTCAGCAGCACGCCGCCGCGCCGTAAACCCACCGTCAGACCCACGCCAATCGCACCGAGAAAACTCAGGGTTGGCGTACCCAGCAACAGCGTCAGGGCCATTGCCCGCCAGCCATTAAAATCCAGTGACAGCAGCAGCGCGGCCAGCGGCGACAGGATAATCAGTGGCACGCCAGTGACCAGCCAGTGCGCCACCACTTTGCCGATAACCGTTACCGGCAGCGGCGTCGGCAGCAACACCAGTTGCTCCAGCGAGCCATCGCTGAAGTCATCACGGAACAGACGCTCCAGCGCCAGCAGCGACGCCAGCAGCGCAGCAACCCAGGCAACGCCCGGTGCAATGCGAGCCAGCTGTTGCGGGTCCGGTCCGATACCTAAAGGAAACAGGGTAATGACGATCAGGAAAAACCAGAGTGGATTGACGACATCCGCGCCGCCACGAAAGGCGATGCGTAATTCACGCTGGATGAGGCGAAACAGCATCACTCTGCCTCCACATCGCCGAGGCGAATTTTACGCACCCGCGCTGCCTCTGCAGGCAAATCCTGATGGGTGGTCAGGATCACTGCACCGCCGTTATCGGCATGCCGGGCGAACTGCGCCATTAATTTTTCAATACCCGCTTTGTCGATGGCGGTCAGCGGCTCGTCAAGAATCCATAGGCGAGCCTGACTGAGCCACAGACGTGCCAGCGCTACCCGACGCTGCTGCCCTGCCGACAACCGGCTGACGGGCACCTCTTCGTCGCCCGTGAGATCGACACTTTCCAGCGCAGCAAAAATCTGCGCATTACTGCAATCGGGATGGTAAAAGCGCAGATTTTCCAGTGGCGTGAGCACGCCTTTGACGCCGGGCTGATGACCCAGATAGAGCATCGCCTGATGCCAGCTTTCACGCTGACGCAGGATCGACTGCTGCTGCCAGCGTATTTCACCCTCTTCAGGACGGCTCAGCCCGGCCAGCAGGCGCAGCAACGAGGTTTTACCGGCACCATTGGGGCCTTCAATCTGCACAATGTCACCTGCGGATACGCGAAATGAGAGCCGCCGGAACAGCGACCGTTCGTCGTATGCACAAGTGAGTGTAATGATTTCCAGCATTGAAGGGGGAGTCGCACCAGCTAAAAGTGGCCGGGATATTACCACAATGTTGCTGTGGGCCGAAGTGTGAGCCAGCGCTCAGTTTCGCTGGTAAGGGATTATTCGTGCGTTTTCATCAGCAGTCTGAATAAAAATGCAGTTCCGAAAAACGTTGTTACGCTTATTCGCATCGGACGTTACATTTCCGGCAAATAAAAAACGGCTACGCTTATAACGTTACAGCACTATCACCAGGAGAAAATATGAAGCCTTCATCAGGTAATGAGCAGGGTCCTAACGACGTAGAGAGCGAAGAGAAGGACAAGGGCACTGACATCGAAGTTGATGAGGAGGCTTTACCCTCCCGCGCGGCTGCGATTCATGAAGAGATTCGCCAGGATGGAGAAAAGGAGCTGGAGCGCGACGGTATGGCGCTGCTCTGGTCAGCTATCGCGGCAGGCTTATCCATGGGTGCCTCGCTGATGGCTAAAGGGATATTTAAGGTACATCTGGATGGCGTACCGGGCGCTTTCCTGCTGGAAAATCTCGGTTATACCTTTGGTTTTGTTATCGTCATTATGGCGCGCCAGCAGCTGTTTACTGAAAATACCGTTACCGCCGTATTACCGGTGATGCACAAACCCACCTGGGGTAACACGGGCCTGCTGTTACGGTTATGGAGCATTGTGTTGCTGGGTAACCTGATTGGTACAGCGCTGGGTGCGCTGGCCTTCAATGAGATGCCGATTTTTGACGAGGCCACCCGCCAGGCGTTTACCGACATCAGCATGAAGGTCATGGAAAACACGCCAGGCGAGATGTTTGCCAATGCGGTCATTTCCGGCTGGATTATCGCCACCATGGTCTGGATGTTCCCCTCTGCGGGCGGCGCGAAACTGCTGGTGATTGTGATGATGACCTGGCTGGTTGCGCTGGGCGACCTGGCGCACATTGTCGTGGGCTCAGTAGAAGTGCTCTATCTGGTGTTTAACGGCAGCATTAGCTGGCATGAATTCCTGTGGCCGTTTGCCCTGCCGACGCTGCTCGGCAACATCACTGGCGGCACCCTGATTTTTGCGTTGATCAGCCATGCACAGATTCGCAATGACATGAGTGAAGCCGCTGTGGCCAAAGCAAAAGCTGAGAAGCGGAAGCAGGAAAAACGCCGCCAGCGTGAAGAGAAGGAAAACGCGGAATAAATGGCAAAGGCAGACAAGGCTGATTTACCGGTTTTGTCTGCCTTTCAGGCATGCTGGCTGAACCTTTGATATTGAGATCAAACCGTCAGGCTAAAGCAGAGAATCTTTTCAGCGTGAACGATCTGCACGCGTCATGTTTAATTGCGTTCAGTGCAGAAAATCGGGATTGCTGGCGGAATGAGCAAACGCGCGGCAACCTGGTGAATTTTCAGGACTGTTTCGCTATACTGCACGCCGCTGTCCTCTTAGTTAAATGGATATAACGAGCCCCTCCTAAGGGCTAGTTGCAGGTTCGATTCCTGCAGGGGACACCACATTTCACAGAACCCACCTCCACCGACACGAACAAAACCCTTTCAGAATCACGCTCCCCAATAAATCATACACAACCGGCGCGAACCGACATGAATTGACTACGCCAACTTTTTGCGGGCATATTGTGGGCACAACGAAAACTATGCCCGGAATTATGCCCACATGCTGACCGTCAAGCAGATTGATGCTGCGCGCCCTAAAGATAAGTCATACCGCCTGGCGGATTCAGGAGGCTTGTTCCTCTTTATCCCGCCGACCGGCAAAAAGGTCTGGCGACTGCGGTACCGGTTTGACGGAAAAGAGAAGACGCTCGTCATCGGTCCCTACCCGGAGATACCGCTGACAGAAGCTCGGGCTCGCCAGTCTGAGGCGAAGATGAAGCTCCTTACTGGTGTTGACCCGGGAGAGCAGAAGCAGTCGCTGAAGAGGAAAGAGAAAGAGGCAGATGCCGATACCTTCGGTGACATATTCAGAGAGTGGTATGCCCACAAGTCCAAGGTTTGGTCGCCAGGATATGCAGACGAGCTGCACCGGATGTTCACCGACGACATTCTGCCGATTATTGGTTATCTGAAAATGGAAGCGGTTGAGCCGATGGTTCTGCTGAAGGTTATTAGACTCTTCGAAGAACGTGGCGCGATGGAGAGAGCGGATAAGGCAAGGAGGAGGTGTGGCGAGGTTTTCCGGTATGCGATCGTAACCGGGCGGGCTAAGTATAACCCGGCACCCGACCTTGTGGATGCACTGCGAGGGTACAGAAAGGAGAACTACCCATTCCTGCCAATTAACCGCATCAGGGAGTTCCATAAGGCGCTGGAAGGGTATGGTGGAAGTGTGATTGCAAAGATTGCGGCACAGGTTCTCCACTATACCGCCCTGCGAACAAAGGAGTTACGCTCGATGGCATGGGCGAACGTCGACTTTGAGAACAGGCTTATTACGATTGACGCTGAGGTAATGAAAGGGCGACGCATTCATGTGGTGCCAATGTCAGACCAGGTGGTTGAGTTGCTCACCTTCCTGAATAAGGTCACCGGCCAGTATCTGCTCTGCTTCCCCGGACGAACAGACCAGAAGAAGCCCATCAGCGAGAATACAGTGCTCGGTGTGATACGGCGGATCGGATATGAAGGGCAGACCAGCGGACACGGATTCCGGCACCAGTTCAGTACCGTCATGAATGAGCTTCACTGGAACAGTGATGCTATCGAGGCCCAACTGGCGCACGTCAATTCACAGGGAACTCGCGGAATCTATAACCACGCCCAGTACCTCAGCAATCGCATAGAGATGATGCAGCACTGGGCGGATTGGCTGGATGGTAAAGGGGCATAACCCCTTCGCCTCAGATTATCGGCCTGCTGGCTTCATGCACGGACAGCACTTCGGCCGTCACCTTCCCCAGCACGATAATCCCTTCCATGCCCTCTCCGTCGATCGTCTCGCCATCCGAGGTGATAATTCCTGTTTTGAACAATCTCCCCAGTTGCGAATAGTCTCCGAGCTGGAATGCGACCTTGTCGCCTATCTTGCCGTGAACCGTTCTGTCAACAATCGCGAAGCCAGCAGGCGTGTCAATCATCAGCATGTGGGTCGGATGAGGCATAAGAAGCTTATTCAGGTCGATGCGACCTTCAACGTAGTCAGACGCAGGTGATGGAAAGCCCATATCATATTCCCCCGTTCGGGTTGAACTGGCGGTAGGTTTTAGCCTCACCCTTCTGTGTCGATGCGTCGCGAAACGTCGCCGTGTTTGCTTTTATCCACTGGTTAGCCTCACGCAGGCTGAAGTGCCAGTTAACCAGCTCCAGCTGATGGACAAACTCCTGAGTCGTGACGATAACGCCCAGCCCAGGCTCTCGCCTCATGGCAGCCATGAATGCCGCCTTAATTTCACTCTCTCTCGGCATGATAAATCCTCCTCTGATAAATACTGTATGTATAAACAGTAATATTGATCGGTAGGATTGATCAAGGCGGACCAGTTCACAGATTTGTAAAGGGGTTGAGCTGGAAGGAATTTTTAATCGGGCCGGGGTCTCGGATAGTGACTAATCGCAAATGACCCACCCCGCAACCTGATCAGGCAGGATCGGATGAGTCACTGCCCGGTCGCCGGGCTTTTTTACAACCTAATTTCGTCGCGATTATTACCCAAAAGAGGTCTTATGGGTTTCTATAGCAGACTCTAAACAGTAGAATGCTTTCAGATTTTTTTTGCGAGGCTTGATATGAATAACCGTTCAGGAAGGAACGAAGATATAGAAGCACTAAGGGCAATCGGTATAGTTTTCGTTCTGATTGCTCATACTTATAAAATATTCCCCTGGTTCAAGTTTGACACAGGTGGATTAAGTAATATCTATGTTTACTTCGGTTGGTGGACAGGCGTAGATCTGTTTTTTTGCGTGTCAGGATTTATTATTTCAAAGAGCCTGCTACAACAAATCCCTAATGATAGAAGCCCTACTGAATTTATCAGATTTTCAGCTCCATTTTGGCTGAAGAGAATTTACCGACTATGGCCCGCTTCTTGGTTCTGGCTTACTTTCACTGTAATTGGCTCTTTATTATTGAATCATAGTGGAGTATTTGGCAAACCAATTAATGCAATAATGTATCAGGCATATGCCATGCTAAACATGGCAAATGTTTATGGTTTTGAGTGCACAAAGACAACAAGTTGCGGCGTTAACCAAGTTTACTGGAGTCTGTCCCTGGAAGAGCAGTTTTACTGGATACTTCCATTTATCCTTTTCTTTGTGCGAGGAAGGAAATTGGCGATTCTATTAGCGACTTTAGCTTTGATACAAATCCCATTGGATCGCGGCGGTCAATTCATAGGCTTCATTAGGACTGACGCGCTTGCTATGGGAGTGCTTATAGGGATGGCATGCAATCAAAGTTGGTACGCCAGTCTCAATCCAATAGCCTTAGCTAAAAAGCCTTATTCGTGGATGACCACAATAATTTTGATGGGGCTCCTTGGGCTTGTCGGAACATGGAAGATAGTTGTGGTCCCTTTCAATACCGGCGTTGTTGCCATCATATCCGGCATCCTCGTATGGATTGCAAGCTATGGCAATGGATACATCATTCCTGGAATTAGGACCCTGACCAATTATCTCGGCTCAAGGTCCTATTCATTATACCTTGCACACATTCCAGCTTACTACATATCTTACGAAGTAATGCATCGTGTAAACGAGCATTACAATAACGCCTTATATGGTAATTATTTACCATATTGGACCATGGCTATTACGCTAGCTTTCATTTTTGCTGAGTTTACCCACAAGGTCATTGAAACACCCTTAAGAAATAAGGGTAAGAGATACAGCATTGAGCTTGAGAAAAAGATTTAACTAAAGTGAGTGGGATTCATTCTTTGTGAATTCCCACTTACCATTAATTTCAGAAGCAGAATCACCTACCCCAACCCCTGCTAGCTCTGTAATATCAACCATTACTTTACCTTCAAAGATATCACCACCCCCATCCCAAAGAATAATATTTACTACCTTACCACCTTCAATTTCAGCCCAAGTCTTTACGTCCATTAAGCATACTCCCATACGATAACTACGCCATTTGAACCTGCTGCGCCATTATATTGCGTTGAATTGCTGGCGTATGCGTTAGCTCCACCACCACCAGCTCCGTAACCAGATGCAGCAAATCCGGCTGCAGCAGTTCCGTGTGAACCACCGCCTGCCCCTAGTGGAGACCCGCCCCCACCGCCTGATATAATTGCATTTAATGAAATGGCCATGCCAATTACAGCCCCCTGACCAGAGATGTTTTCAATATTTCCTCCTGATGCAGTTGGTATCCCTGTAGCGTTCTGGATGATAGGAGGTGCTGAGGTGCCTGACCCGCCACCAAAGCCTCCTCCGCATGTGATTATAGATCCGAAAGTAGTCGACCCCGCATTTCCGCCAGACCCATTGACTCCACCAGACCCAGGTGCGCCAATTGTCACTGCATATGACGCTGAAAGATTTGTTAGATATGACTTAGCATATGCGCCTCCGGAGCCACCCGACGCCACTGCAACTGTAGATGCTGACGTAGCGCCTACTCCACCGCCGCCGCCGCCAGCACCCTGAACTTCAACAATAATACTTTTGGTGCCTGCCCCGGGCGTATATGTTCCTGAAGATAAAAGAATGACAGGTGGCCTTAACAAGCGCCCAAGCGATGCGGACAGCAAACCAGACTTGAGACTGGCTAGGATAGCTGCTGTATTGCCGTTATCGAGCACATCATTACCAGATGAATCAGCAATGAATTGAGCCAGTATGCTGGCCATTACAGCGCCCTGGCGCAGGGCTTTATTTATTTGTGCAGAGGAAGCCTTTCCTGCCTGGAACCCGGAAGATAGGGCGCCCAGAGATTCATAATCAGCCTGGCTTAAAACATTTGCGCCAGAGCCAATTGCAAAGGGTTTGAAGTTGTTTGTAGCCATTAAAGTGTTACTCCCCAAGCGCCATCATCAAATCCGGCGATATATTCGTTGTCCATGTCGAATCCGAAAAATTTCGAACCTACCGATGGTGTTAAAATTGAAGGTGTTTGCACATCACCAGCCCATACACCTGCTGCCTTTACAGTCAGGTAGCCCTGCTTTATTGCTGCGATGAGTTCTCGCGAAACAAGTGAAATGTCATTCTCCGGAAATACCCATACCGAAATGGTCATGTCTCGGTTATCTACGATCTGCATTCTCAGACCTGAACCGTCTAAGGCTGTTTCTAAAATTGAAGGCAAGGAGTCGTTTTGCCCGTCCCAGCTGTTAATGGCTATCTTCGCTTTGAGTACGATGCGATAGGTGTCATCGCTCAGGCTGGTGAAGCCGGCATCCGGGTCATACGGCCCTTGCCAGACGCCCTGGTCCCAGCCTAGCCCATCGGTATCAAACGAAAAGTACACACCAGAAATAGGCTGGCTGACGATTCGTGTTCGTCCAATCCACTCACCCAGCACATCCAGTTGCACTCCGACTGCGCTGTCGATATCGAAGGCGGAGAGCAGATTTTGCAGGGCTGTAGAGGTGTCAGTAAGCGGTCGCGTTGACAGGTCGACGTGATCTACAAAAAGAGGTTTTCCTCTGTGGTAGTTGGTAATAAGGTCGGTGTATTTGCTCATGAGGTCACCGTGAGCGCGATATTAGCTGTGCTGCAGGAAGCAGATTCGTTGAACGCTATGACGATATTCGCCGCTGCCTGAGAGCTGGCAGACTTGCCAATGGTCAAGGCGTTGATATCGTAGTATTTCGCGTTGCCACCGCTCACGACACCGAGGTTTGCCGGTGAATAGATGCGGCTTAACAGGACGTCATCGCCAATTGTCAGGCTGTTAATGTAATCGGCAATCGCCTGTTTTATCTGTTCGCCAATCTGAGTTGTGTAACCGGTGAACACCTTCAGCGTTATTGCCACATATATCGGAACATCAGTTGATCGCGAGAAGCTTATTGTGTGTGGGTTACCGTATTTATCCGGTACAGTGACGGTCGTCGAGCCGAACGTGGAAACGCCCTGCCCTTTTTTGCCACGAAGGGTCTGTGCAATCTCCGTAACGTCCCCACCATCCACGATCGCTGCCAATGAGTGTGCTGGGATTCCGTTACCGTCTACTGCTCCTGTATCGTTTTCATATAGTTTGTGACGCGTTACGCCGGTGAGATTGGCAATAGCGCCATCCACAGCGTCAAAAGGTGTCAGGGCCGGTATCGCCACGCTCTGAGCCTGTCTAACACGAAGCTGCGCATCAGTTTCTGCTGCGGAGCCTACAGTCGCCGCACTGGCATTTGATACCGCCGTCCATCCTCTTGTCGGCGTGTTGATCTTGGCGATGCTGCCGGCAACTGCTGCAACGGGCCCGGAATTAGCGCATGTAGCCGTTACCGTCACCGAGCCACCGACACCGATAGTTACGTTGGCTGGCAGGTTCCAGATGATGCCGTTAGCA
Source organism: Pantoea sp. MT58 (assembly GCF_014495885.1). Lineage (NCBI taxonomy): Bacteria > Pseudomonadati > Pseudomonadota > Gammaproteobacteria > Enterobacterales > Erwiniaceae > Pantoea > Pantoea sp. MT58. The sequence goes on along the minus strand of NZ_CP061083.1, from coordinate 1,227,678 downwards.
TCTTTTACAGAGCCATTAGTGATCGTCGTGCCTTCCGTGCCGGTGAGTGTAACGTCCACCGTAGAATTAGTGGCAGCCTTACGAGTAATGCCGTTGATTTTGACGTTACGCGTAAGGGCATCGGTCATGCCGGAAGATGGTGAAAAGGAACTGTACACCTGAATTGCCGTGTTGTTAGCGTCATGCACGGCCAGCGCCACCAAAGCAACCATCTGACCATCCTTACTGTCAGGCTCCAGATAAGCATCGGTACCGTATATCTGCTGAAAGTAGTCCGTGATTGTACTCAGGATTGTCTGGTAGTCGGGCGCACTTATCCCTGAGGCGGTCACCATTGCGGAGAGCCCCAGCGTATCGAGATTGAGAGCCATTATGCCTCGCTTGTGACGGTCGTCGTTCCGTAGATTGTTTCAATGGTAGCGGTGAAAATCACACGCCGGGAGGATGTGTTGAGGCTGGTATCGAATGACTTGATCGAGTTCACGCCGGGCGTCTCAAGTATCCGTTTACGGATAGCCAGGTTATAGGTTTCAGGCTTCTGCTTACCGAGCACCGACTGAACCCATGGAGTGCCCTCTGTCGTATCGAGGAACCACTGACCGTACCAGAGCAGGAAGCGAGTTTTGATTGCTTGGGCAACGCACTCAGGTGAGTTAATCAGCCAGGTGTCATCCCCTTTCCCGAAGGTGTAATCACCGTTTTCATCTTCGCGTCTGTAACGCATCAGTTCACCTTGCCAGAGTTGCCAGAGCCAGACTGCACGCCGTTATGCGTATGCTGGTCGCTGATGTCTTTGCCGTTGGATTTCAGGCTGCCGATGAATTCTATGGCCCCGGTGATTTTTGCAGCAGTACCCGTCGCAAGGCTACCCACCATGCCACCCATCCATGTCAGCAGGCCTGTAATCGCCACCGCCTGGCTGAACTTAGCCAGAGGCGTCGTCACGTTCATTCCGCCAGGGGCGACGATGTTTACCGCATGGCTGTTCGGGTCCAGCTCAATGTAGGCAACTCCGTCATCGGTACGCATCTGTAACGTTGATGGGCTGATGTTGCTGATAACTTCTGCCTGAGACTGCGGGCCGATGATAGCGAAGGCGTCTGACAGGTCGTGCTGTCGAGGGTCCACAGGCTCCTGAATGCCGCCGTTCTGCCACCAGAAATCGATGCAGCGGTCGCTAAAGATGACCAGGCACTCATCACCCTCTTTAACCGGAAAGGTGATCGTGCAGCCGCCGCCGCGAGGAAACACTACCGGGACATCGAGAAGCAGAGGAAGCGGTGCCGATTTGAAGTTACCCAGCTCATCTGCCGCCTGGCCGCTGATAGCTGGCTGAACAGTGCAGGTGCAGGCAATTGGGTCAAAGCTCTGGATGATGCCAGGCATGGAAACGCGGAGCATGGAGAAGATGGAATCTGACAGCGCTTTATAGGCCTGCGATTCACCGCCAGCCTGTGATTGAGGTGAAACTGGCATAGTTGCTCCAATAAAAAACCCGCCGAAGCGGGTTCATAAAATTGCGTCTTACTTAAATTTTCTTGCAGTCATACGTTCCGAACATTCGTGGCTCATCCATGTTGGCTCGGATGGCTTCAACATTCAGAATGGCTTTGCCATTACGCTTAATGAAATCCATGCCATAGTAGCCGGGATAGTCTGTGCGAGGCACCATCCATTGATACGTGATGTTCTTATAATCATCAGCGACATTGGTGAACCTAAACTTCTGACTGACCGGTCGGATGTTATTTACATGCATGAAGCCATCATTACTTGATGACAGTGTAAATGGCCCGCATTGCATTAGAGGCTTAGCTATATCATTTGCTAATGCACCCGCACTCAATAGTGACAGTGCGACCATTAGAATTTTCATTTTCATGCATCAGCACTCCTGTTTAAGGCCGATGTTGTCTGAAGGTCTGCGGAACCTCTGGCGCTGCACATCAAATCCATATACCAGGCTTGTCCGCGTGTGTCACCAGTATAACTGATGGATTGCACGATATACACGCCATCGGTCGCAATACTTGCGGGCTGTTGCAGTGTCCCATTAACGTTCAGATTCCCGTTATTTTCGGTCTCAAATATGCGACCACCCGACCGCTGCACTTCGTCACTGGATAGCGCTGAGCGGTACACAGAAGCCTGGTCCAACTCTATCAGGCCACTCACCCGGATATTGGGATTAATAAGGCATCGCACATTGACGCCAGCGCCCATTGTCTGCTGTGGCATGCCGATGAGCCCGGTAAGGCTGTTTAGCACGATCGCCTCATGAATGTACTTATCAGTGCTGACCATCTGCGCCTGACTATCCACAATCTGCCAGTTTGCATTGCACTGGTCAGCCACATTGCTCATCACGTCGCGCGCCATGCCATACATTACGCGTCCGCGGGGGAATACGGTATCCGGCATCTGAGATGTGATGCCTTGGGTGATACCGAAAGGCTGGAAGCTCTGCATTGTGGCTGCATGCAAATCTGCCACTGTGTAACCGGCTGCTAGCGTGGTGTTGACCTTCGCGGCAACAAACGCCTGATGACCATCAATGGCCTGAATCAGGATATACGTGTCGGTTGGGTTATCGCGCCCGGTTATCGTAAAGCGAATTTCACCATCGAATATCTGCCCGAAGTTCTGCCCATCAGTCTGGCCGACCTGTGTAGCATCAACATTACGTGCGATACCAACCTGACTGGCATCCACCGGCTCAGCCAGTCCGTCATACCCGGCGATCATTTTCAGCCGTGAAAACTCCTTTCCCTGTATCCGGCTGAGAGTATCCTTTTTCAGGTTATAGATTTTAACAGTCGCAACGCGGGGCCAAAGCGCGTTCGTCCACTCGATGTTAAATACGACTTTGAAATCTGAGAGGCTGATGCCCGCGCCAGACTCGTCAACAAGGAGCAGCTCAAAGTGGCGCATCCAGTTCTGGCTCATGCTCACTCCGTTATGACGTAAAGGTGACTGCGGATGCCGAGGTCAGTTTTGGTTGGATAATCCTGTGAAGCATCATCACAGGCCACTTCAAGCGCAAATCCCAGATTAAGATAGGCCCACTGCGATAACAGGTTTCCCCCCGTAACCATCGGTATCCCACTTACGATTTCATTACCACCGCTATCCTTCAAATCAAGCACCCACCCGAAATCGCGCCACTCTACCTGTAGTTGATAGGTGGTGTTATTCAGCTGGATATTGAATGCCTGATTATCCGGTGATAGCGGGATTTCATATCCCTGCATATCTACCCCGAAAAGTAACTTGAGAGCTTAGAAAGCACGGACTCATTGGCGCTCTTCACTGACTTGGTGCCGGTGTTCTGCACTGGTGAGGTGCTCACTCCATCCGTCATGTCGGCTTTGTTCGCCGCGCTAATAGTCTGCGTCTGCGAGATGATGACCTCTTTGAGGGTCAGGGAAGCCATCAGTACATTTTCAGACGTCCGGTCCGTGGTGACATCAAGCACGCGTATCAGCATGTTGCTGTAGATGCGCTTGCCAGTAACCACGTCGAATGGAACGCGACTGGCCTGCAGGTCGAGAAGGTTCTGATAGGTTTCTTTTGGGCTTAGCCCCAGCAAACTCGTACCGGTGAGCGAACTCGCAAAATCAAGCAGCGAACCACCACCTGAAAAGCCGACCTCCATTGTCAGCTCTGCTGGCCGCTTGTACGCATGGTCAGCAACTGGCGCACCATCCTCGGTGGGATGCTCTGTGATTTCAAGCACATCACTGTGCTTTTCAGAGATAACCACATCCGGGATGATCAGGCCTATCTTCCTGCTTTGCTGTGAAAACAGCGTAGAGAGAATATCCATTATCTGACCGCCGGAGTGAGCTGCTGAGTTAAACGAGAGTTCACACCCATCTGGCGATCTGCAACGCTCATGCCAGCACGTTCAGGGTCGCTAACGCCGTGGATGTGGATGTTCGTTTCCTGCGTGATACTCGCGCCTGCATTAGGCATATTGCTAAGCACCCGGGGAACATAATTTCGAGTTTCCTGAGGCATCAAAGCCATACCATGCTTTTGCACGTTACCCAGCCCCCAGTTGTAGGAAGCAAGGGCTTTCGATAAATCGCCGTTGTTGGCTTTAAGCAACTGGCTGAGATATTTTGCCGCCGCTGCCGCCGCCTTCATTGGGTCGAAAGCGTCATTGCCGCGCAACCCCAGATCGCGCCCCGTTCCCGGCATTATCTGGAACAAGCCCTGAGCACCAGCGCCAGATAATGCATTTGGATTGCCGGAAGACTCGGCTATAGCAACGCTTTTGAGCAGCCCCTCCGGGAGTCGATAAAGCTGCTCCAGCCTGTCCATTGCAGGCTTCATCCAGCCCAGCAACGCGGCACCATCTCTGCTTGCCTGTGGCCTCCGTACAGACTGACCATATTGTGAAATCGGACCATCTACCGGATAGATTTTTTCAGGTCCGGGCTCTTCAGCTGGCATCGGCTGGGGTTCACTGTCAGTCAGCCATCTCTTCAGAGCCAGGCCAACACTGCGCGGGTCAAAACCAGTTTTGCTTTTGATATATTCTGCAGCACTGTCTGCGCTGGAAGTAACAGCGGGCAAAGCGTCAGGATTATCTTTTCCTTGATTTACAAGCTCGCGACCAATTGAATAGGCATCTTTCCAGCGCCCATCCTTAATAGCGTTAAGCAGCCTTGCGATGCCATCCAGCATTTTTGACAGCTCACCAAGATTGTCCATGAGGTTGCTCATGTCCCACTTAGATGTCCATGTTTGCGGATCAATTCCAAGCAGCCGCATGACGGCATCTTTAAGGTTATCGATGCCTTTAATGGCACCTTTAATCTGCGGCTCCCACTTGCTCCAGTCGATGAGTGACTTGCCGCCTTCCCTCCACGTTTTGTAGTCGTCATATAGCGCGAGAATGGCGAGACCAAGCGCGGTAATGATGCCAATCGGCGACATCAGGAAAGCGCTGTTTAATATTCGCCAGGCTATTACCAGCCCGCCAAAAATCTCAATAAGCCGCTGAGTAGACTTGTCCAGCGATGACCACCACGACATGATGTCAGCACCAGCCTGAATTAATCGGTAAACAACTCTGCCGATCGTCTCAGCCAGCCATAACAGACCTTTCACACCACTGATGATCGTCTGCTCTATCTTCGGGAAGTTATCAACAATCTGTTTACGCAGAGTGTCGATTGAACCCGACAGACCTTCAGCCAGACTCGAACCGATTTTATCGCGCGCCATGCCCGCCATTTGCCCGAAGGCGCGTAGCGATGTCATAAATCTGTTTGAGCTAACGGCAGCCGCGTCAGCATTGTAGCCAATCGCTTTCGCCATCTGCGTGAACTGCGCACTGAATTGGCCCACGCCCCGACGCATCGCCATCAGGGTGTTTTCATCAATGCCGAGCATCTGCGCATATTGGTTTGCGCGGTAGTAAGGCATCTGGCTCAGGCGCTGACCGACGCCCGTAAAGACGCTGGCCATGTCGCGCATATTGCCTTTCGCATCGCGAGTCTGAACCCCTAGGCGATTCAGGAATCCTTCGGCGCCAGGATTGTTACGCACGAAGTGCGCAAGTCCTTCCAGCGAAGATCGCGCGCCGTCAACGGTGCCCCCAAGCTGTGACACGGCATAGCCAATCTGCTGGATGCCCGCCACCGTTGCTCCGGTACGCTGAGACATCCAGTAAAGGTTATCAAGTCCACTGGCGATTTTAGCTGTGAAGGCCACCACTGAGAGGGCGGTAGCTTCCACTACCGCGCCGAGCTTGACCACCTGCAGAGTTGTACCCAGCACCACCGAGTCAAACTTGCGTGCGCCAGCATCGTCAATCTGAAAGCCGAGGCTTACCAGAAAATCCTTGATAGTCTCAGCGTTCATTATCCTGCCTCCAGCGCTCAATGCGGTTGTTGTTATCTGCCTTCAGGTCTAGCCAGTCATTCATGCGGGCAACGTCTGCGAGGTCTACTGAGCCGTCTTTAAGCGCGGTGTAGCTGATGTACCCGGCATCAACCGGGCGCATCAGAAAGTCTTCACCATCAGGCAGGGATTCAATCGTCAGGCCGCTGAGTTGTCCGCAATCTCTTTGCCGGGGGCTGCGGGCAAAAAATTTCCCAGGCTGTCGCCCACCACCCGACCGACGATCTGCAGCATGCTCATAAGGTCGATGTCATCGAACATCAGCGCGCCCTGAACCATTACCGGTGCCCAAACCTTGCCGTTCTGCCGCGCGACCACGGTCAGGCAGGGGAATATGATCGCATTCGTATCTTCCTCACTCATTTCTGCCAGCGAGTCCGCAATCTTCGGCAGCGCGCTTTCAAGGGCTTTATTTACATCGCCACCCTGCGCGGCAGCCTTGATGCCCTGAAAGTCGCCAAGCATCCCGGCCAGAACCGGGAGCAACTTGCGTGATACTTTCAGTTGGTCGAAAACGCTGAGCTTTGATGCGCGGTAGTTAACGCCTTTGATTTCAAATTCCATCGATTAAAACTCCCCGAGCACTTCGTCGATTTTGCCGCCGTCAAACACCCATGCGACCATTCCGGCAACCTTTGGGTTATTCCAGTCAGGCTGCTTCTGGAAAGCCGCTGAGCGAACGGTAACGATGTCACCTGAAGCTTTATTTCTCAGCAGGAATACGTTGTTCCCCCACAATGCAGAAGACTGGCTTTGCGCGTTGTACATCAGGGAAAGCTTTTTATTTACCGGCGAGGTTTTCTGAAGATTGATGGTTACGGTGCCACTCTTGCCAGCATGCAGGCTGTGCATCGTTTCGCCATCAGCACCAATCGTCATGGTGTTTTTAGCCTCGGTCATCGTTACCGTGATGCCTTCTTCGGCGTTCGCAGAGCCGTAGCCAAGGTCAATTGAGCCGGTCGGGCCGGTCATGGACGCCGTAATGTCCATAAAGCTGTAGGTACTCATCTATATCCCCTTAGCGAACAACGTTGATCTGAACATCGGCGTAGTGAACTGCGCCGGCCAGTTTGATAGCAGCCTGAATCAGCGGCGCGCGGCGTTTCTCACGGTCAGATTGGGCCTGCGATGACAGCGGCTGCGCGTACACGTAATAGCCCTTGGTCAGCGTGTCACCTGAGGTTATCTGGCCGATGTCGCCGCCATTCCACACGCCAGGCGCGACCAGCCCATTCGAAACAGCCTGGTCCAGAGACATCTCAACGTTAGTCAGGAGGCGTGTGATACCGGCTTCGGTCTGCGGGATTTTGCTGGTCGAGGTGTATAGCAGGTTAAACAGGTTGGTCTGCACGTAGTTCTGCAGCCAGTCCAGCCCGTGGCGCTCGTCGAAGAAGTCACCGTTAGACATTACGCCCTGCTGCAGGATTGCTGTGTCGTTCGCGTAGTACACGTAGACGTTGGCATTCTTCGCATCAACTGCGGCCGCCTGAGAGCTGGTCAGGGTTTCATACGTCACGCCCGGCTCAGTTTTAAACTTGAGGGTGATCGTCGTGTTGTTGCCGGTGAAGTTAACAGTGAATGCACGACCAAACGCCGACAGCGCTGCATATTTGCTCTTGGTCGAGTACTGAACGAATGTGCGGCTGTAACCGGCAGCCTTAAGGGTTGAGGCCACATCTGAAGTGGAAGCTGAGTCGATGATGCCAGAATCGGAAGAGGTGACAGCAAATACGCGGCTAAGACTGGATGCCTGAATTGCTGCTGCAGTGGCCGTAATCTCTGCAGGGGTCAACTCATCTTCATCTGCAATACCCAGCCCATACCAGTTGGTGAACTGCAGCACTGCGCTGATTGCCTGAGCCAGTGTTTCAACGCTGCCAGTTTCGCCAGTTGCCAGAGTCTTGGCCCAGCGGCCGACGTAGACCTGAGACGGTCGCGGTGACTGTGAGAAGTAAATCAGCGCCGCTTCGTACTCCGTGCTGTCTTCGCCAAAATCAACACCGATATCCTCTGAGCTGGTGTAGAGCCGTATGCGTTCTGACACAGGGATTACAGTCGATGTGCCGAGAATCAGCAGCGAGCCGAAATTACGACCCGTCGCCGCAGTGGGCGACATGATCACATCAACGTTCACAACGTTGGATACAGGTAAGCCCTGTGCCATAGATTAATCTCCAAAGAATGATACTGGCGCTTCGACCAGTGATTTAATGCCGTAGTCGCGGATTACCTTGCGGCGCAGGTGCACAGTGATGTCGTACCTGCGCACCCATTGGTTGTTGATGAGTTCAGGGAAGGCTTTCAGTTCACTGTAATCAGCAAGTGACAGCTCGTTTTGCTTGAGAGTTTCGTTGTTCTGCTCGACTGTCAGGCCGTCACGAAACAGTGTTGCTATGGACTGGCTTTGCGGACCATAAAAGGATGCGAGTGTTTCAATCACCTCGTGACGCCAGAGCTGGCTGCCATCATCAGTCTGCCGAACGAAAGCCGGCGCGTTATCAGCCGTAAAACCGATGATGCCGAAACCACACCAGTTGGTGTCAGCCGAAGGAAGAGCGGCCTGTGTAGCCGTCCAGCGCGGTCTCACCATGCCAGCCGGTAATCCTGATAATGCTCTGGCCCACTGACTCAGCTCGCGCTCCAGCGCCTCATCGTAGGCCTGTGACGCACTGACGGGTGTCAGATAGCCGGGAGATGTGCTGTCTTTACTCACCTGCGCCTCCGTCAAATGGCTGAAGCTCACAGTGAGCCTGAACGAAGCCAGCGCCGTAAGCCGTGTAAGGGTCTACGAAAGTGACGCGATACTCACGCCCACGGTAGGTGACAATGTCGGCATCGATACCGGTGTTGCCACTGGTCAGGCGGAAAACAGTCACAATCAGGATTGCGCCGTTAATCACCTGGCCGGCCTGCATGCGCTTGGCTTCCAGTGAGCGGTCAACTGTCACCACGCCGCCAAACGGCGTCACAGTGGCGATGTTGGTGGGGAATCCATCATCATCGACGGTCTGGACATTTCGTTTAACGGTGAGGGATGTGTCGAGGAATTCAGGCGAGAGCAGCACGTCAGTTACATCAAGAGTCGGCATCTTTATCCCTCACAATGTGCGTGATTGAGCGGCGATACTCGCCTGTGTCGATTAGAGGCTTATTACCGGTACGCCCGCGACGGAGACGATTTGCAATCGTGGCATCTGCCAGGGGAGTGAACCCGGTAATGGTGATGTAACGCTTCACCCCGTTAGCAGCCACTGTCCCGGCGCGATCGAGTGATGTAACCGCACCCTCTGCATTACCTTCCAGCGCCTTCTGAGCAGCGGCTTTCAGGTGAGGCAGGTAATCCTGCTCCACCGACCGGACGCCGGGCTTTAAGTGCGGGCGAGCCGGAATGTTTTGCTTGGGCGATCCATTTTCATTGATATACCCGATACCAGCATTACCAAACTCACCTTCAGTCTCACCCTGACGCTCATCCTTGCTCTCAGGGATGCCCACCAGAACATCCTTGTTCGCGAGGGTTTTAAGGGCGTCCAGAATGCTTTGCGCTTTGTCAGCACGAACCGTAAGGCCTGATTTCATAACTGAATACCGCCATACCCGAAGTACTGAAGCATCTGCCAGAACTCGGCCCCGTAGCGTGAGAAGTTCCAGAATCCCGCATCAGCGTTTAAAGTCGAGCTGTTGTCATAGCTCACACTGACCTTGTCCACTGACTTGGAGGTGACTACGCCACTGGTAGCGCCTCCGGCACCACCCAGCACCCCGGCAGCAGTATCAGCTGCGTTCAGCACCATGTAATGCGCCACAAACAGCTCTACTAAGTAGGGGAACATATCCCCCATAGCAGAGCCATCAATGAGCATGTCAGCGAGATTGAGACGGAACTGGATTACTGCGTCGGGGTATTTGGTGGTGTCAGAGAACTGCGGGAAGTCGCGGCGGAAATCACTTACTGTCGGCAGGTTTTTGTTTCTTGCCATCGTCGTTACCTTCCGGCTCCGGATCAATCACAGGCTGCTGCAGTGCTGCCAGTTGCGCGGTCAGGTCAGCAATGATTTCGTCTTTCTCGGTTACTGATAACTGCAGGTCACCGATGGACTTATCTTTGCCTTCCAGTTGCGCGGTCAGGCTGTCGATCTGCGCCTGAAACTCCTTGGTGTCTGCCGGCACTTTGGTTTTGCCAGTGATTTCGGCATGCGCGGCGACAAACCAGTGATCGGCAACCTTGTCATCTACAGTGTGCTCACCAACGCTGAACTCCTGCGCCGTACCATCTTCGCTGTTGAGCTTAAACGGGGTATGCACACGAATGGTCTTCTTAGCCATTACATTCTCCTTAATGCCCCTTTCGGGGCGGATAGGTTAGATGCCATCCATATACGCGATGGTTTCCGGATACGGAGATTCAACAGCGCCCAGCTTGCCGTAGTACGTGGTCAACTGGTAAATGCCGCGATACTGAACCGGGATGTTCTGCAGCGGAACCATCGGGAAGCGCACGAACTTCTTATCGTTGGTGTAAGCCATCATGCGGTCAGTGCCACCAACGCCAGCGCCTTTCAGCCACTTCACGGCGCGGATATTCAGTGGTGTGCCGTTCTGATGGAATGCGATGGTGTTGTTCTGCAGGTAGGTCAGCAGTGACTGGTTACCGGCAGATGAGACGATGACGCTCGACAGCAGAGCGAACTGCTCAGGCGGAAGCAGCAGGTCACGCGGCACGATCGTGTAGCCGGTGGCAGCCCATGCATTCGACAGCAGCAGGTTGATCGAGGTGCGGATTTCATCGGCAGTAGACGTTGCCCACGTTTTCGGCGCGTTGGTCACCGCAGCACCGGTGTAGTTAGTCAGGCCTTTAACGCCCAGCTGACTGTCACCGCGATACACCTGTTCATCGGTGTCCATGTTCCACTTCAGCTGCATGCCGTCGAACTTCTGAGTGTCCAGCGGGCGGCCAACTTTAGCGGCGGCAGCCAGTTCAACAACGGTCCAGCCCAGCTCCATGCCCCACAGGGTCAGCGGGAAGCCAGTTTTAGAGATGTCGACGTTAACGCCTGCGATTGCAGTGGAGTCTTTGCCGATCCAGTTTTTACCAGCCGGGTTAGGTGTGCCCGCCGCTGCAAACTGTGAGTTGGTGAAAGAACTGATGTCATCAGCGATAGACACATCTTCGCGCAGCTCAATATCGCGCGACCAGGTGTATCCCACCAACGGCATGTTCAGGTTCTGATCGAGGCGCTCAAGTTCGCCAACCAGGAAAGCGCCAGAACCGTCAACGGTGGCTTGGTCAAAAGTAAACATATTTAGCGGTTCCCTTAGATGTTGTAAGCGACTTCAGCGTTGCCAGCAGCATCGCCTGCACCGGTGAAGGAGGCGTTAGGCAGCACGACAGTTTCGCCGGTGACTGCTGCGCCAAGAATTGCGCCCAGCGGGCTCGCGTCGGTCGGATTGGCATTGCGCACATAGACCGCGCCACCCTTAACCAGTCCAACTGCGGTGCTGCCGATGTTCACGGTCATATAGCCGCGCTTCATCACGTCGCCGGTGAAGTTCTTACCGGTGCCAACCTGACGCACCATGTCAGGCGTCGAGATGGTTGGGTATGGGCGAACGTACAGGCCAGTAATCACGGTGGCGGCGTCGGAAGCAGCTAACGGGATGAACTTGCCATCTGCGCTGTCCTTACCCACCAGACCGTAAGCGCTGAATGTATTGGTCGAGTCCAGAATCACCGGCTCGGTGGTCAGATCCTGAGGGCGTGAAATAGCCCCGGTGATGCCTACAGGCATCCGGTACAAATATGCAACCATGGGTTTATCCCTTATTTATTCCAGTGAGCGGCGAAGGCTTTGTTGAGAGCAGCCGGTGAGTTTTTGTTGGATGAATCGTAGAAAGCAGCGCGAGAGGTGGTGACCGGCGCAGCGTTGCGTGATTTAGCGATTTCACTCGCAGACACGAACACGGCATCCAGCGTGGCTTTTGGCATCTTGCTGAAGTCCGGTGTAGCACCAACCAGAGGAACCAGCAGCGACTGACCTTCAGGTGTCTTAAATGCCGCGTCCATGGTGGAACGCTTAAAGGCCGCCAACTTACCGCCTTCCGGCAGCTTCACGCCCGGCATGATCAGTTCAGCGCGAGCCACGACACCCTGATGGTATGAAGCGTCAGTGGTGGCCTTCTTCTTCTCTTCCTCTTCGTCCGGATCTGAGTCAGTGGTAGATGTCGAGGCTGGATTAACCAGCTGCTGAACCAGCAACGACAGAGCATCAACCTTCTTCTCCAGCTCGCCAATGCTCATAGCGCCGCCACCTTCACCTTCTTCATCGGTAGTTAGACCGCCAAGCTCACGCCCTTGTGGCAGTGGCTGCGCCGGATTGATAGTGATGTTTACTGCCCGCGCCAGATCAAGGCTTGGCTCGACCAGTTCTGATGGCGCATTGTCCACCAAATCAGCCAGGCTATCGGCATCCTTGGTTTTAATGGCCCGTTTCAGCTGGCTAAACCAGCCCTGATTTTTGGTAGTCATGAATGTGCTATCTCCAATTGAACAGCGAATGCCTGCACGACCATTGGGTACGCTCGCACAGTGGTTACCGATAATTGTGTGTTGCCGGGCCTGACCGGGTGCCTGCTGCTCATATTCAGCATCATAGCCCATTGATATCTGGTCCTGACCATCCATCACCTTCTGAATGCCTTCAGCAGTTTTGATGTGGATGTCACCCAGCATTAAATCTGACTGGTCACCAGTGCCGCGCCGGACGTTCTGGATATGTCCATGCGCGTGCTCTTTCCAGTTGCCCGGATTGACCATGTCTTTCGGGTGGCCCAGCGTGAAGGCCATGCCTTCGAATGATGCAAGTGTTTCAGGCCGGAATACTTCGTCAGCGTCACGCGTTACGACAATCTCACCATCCTCATCGCCAACGATGCCGGGCAGTTCGCTTTCGTCGTATACCTGCGCGCCGATACGGGCGATCGGGACGTCTTTGCAAAGCAGTGAGCCATCGGCCATCTCAAATCGAGTGTTGCCGAGGCGGGTTGTGTAGAAATATTGCATCGTTAATCCTCGGGAACGACGACTTCGCAGTAGCAGCGGCAGTTAGGGAACTGACCGGCGTGACCCGTCATGCCATCGAGCGTCGGCGGGGTTGTCCAGTCGACATACTGGCCTTCCATTTGTTTGTGAGAATGCCGCACGTCGCTATCGTCAGCTGTGCGCCAGATGTAGCCACGCGAGCCAATAGCAGTTGAACGAGCCTGGGTGATAGCGGTGGATGCGCGACCAACCTCAGTACGGGCGATAGTGCGCGCACGCGACTCAGTGACTTGACCGGTGCGCATGATTTCTTTCTTCAGATCACCGGATCGCTTACCGAACACAACAGCCTCAATCGCCTGATTGTGAATGTCGTAAACCCGGTCGGCGGCTTCCAGCGGGAGGGACTTGAACAGCTTCACCTGTTCCTGAATGATGCTGCGGGTGACCATCCCCTGACTGCCAGACATCAGGTCACGCAGACCGGCAGAGATTTGATAGGAGCGCTCACGCCACATCGCATCGTCGGCAATCTCCAGCGTGCTGATAAGGCGATTTGATACCGCCTCAGCCCATGGCTCAATCAGGTCGGCGTAACGCTCCAGCCTGTCCATGATGTCAGTGACGCTGTCATTTGAACCATCGTAAGAACCCTCGACTATCGCGCCCACTGCCTGCGCTATCTGTCGTAGCTGTGTTCCCAGTTGCCTCTCGGCGCGCTTCAGGTTCGGTGGCTTCGACGTTATCGAGGTCTTTCTCGCTCGGCGGCGGGAGGTCACTGGCATTATCAATATCCTCGTCGCTGATGGTTGACCCGAGGCCGGTTACTCGCGCTGTTTCCTGCAGATGCATTGCACCGGCTTTCTCTGTCATCAGGCCAGCGTCAACAGCCTGAACCGTTGCGGCCACAACCTTCGTTGCGGTGTCGGCACGCTCACTGTCTGGTGTCTGCCACAGCTCGTTAAACTCGAAAGTGAAGTCATCAGGCAGAGGTGTTGCGAACAGGCTCATATGCAGCACCTGAAACAACTTGCGGATGGGGCGGCGTAACTTGCGCTCCTGCTGGGTAGACACGTTGTCGTAGTAGTTAGCGAGGTCAGTGTCACCGGTAGAAAACCCGGCAGGAGACTGACCAAACAGGCGCACCAGCGGGATGCCGAACGCGCCTGATACCTGCTGCCCAAACTGTGCCAGCACATCGCTGAGGCCGGCATAGGAATAGGTGTGCGCCTCGAACTTGTCGGCGGCATCCATGATGGTCATACCTTCATTGCTCTGGTATTCGCGGATCATGTCCATGTGCGACATCAGCCCCTTAAACATCGGGCTGTCTTTACCCATCGCCAGCAGCTTACGCAGCCCTTCGATGCTGTAAGTGCGCAGGTGAGCTTTGTAGACCAGCTGAGCAACGCCGGTTGTCGTGGAGTCGAACGCCAGTAGGCGATCAAAGCAACGTTCAATCACCGACATACCCCAGTCGTTTTCTGTCAGGCGCTGCTGATACGGCAGCGGAATACCGTCAAACCGAATCAGCCTGGAGTGGTGGATGCGCCACGGCGGGATGCCGGTAGCTGATGTCACCACCTTGTAGAACTCTGGCATGCCGAAGTCCGGCCCCAGCTCACTCACGCGGCGCTCTGTCATGGCGTTGAGCATCCAGCGGTCCATCACCATCACGCCTTTGAAGGAGTCTTTAGCGATAGCCTCGACACGAAGCGGCGTTGAGTAGTTCTGACCGTCAATCAGGATGACGCCCACGGCGCCACCATAGAGCCGCGCCCACTTCAGCGTGTCGTTGATTGCTTCCCACAGGCCCATTTCATCCCATGCGTGGTCAAGCTGCTTCTTGCGGCCATCTTCGAGCTTGGAGGTGATGGTCACGCCCTTGCGGGTCATGTCGTCAGGAATAGCATCAACGCCTGCGCCAACCAGCCATGACGTGCGGTAGGCCTGTTCAATCAGAAGGCGGTTGCGTGATGTCCAGTTGTTGCGGTAGGTGCCAGCGCCTGACTGGTTCGACTCGTTGACGCCCAGCCGGGCAATGAAGTTTTCATAGCTGTCACGCGTTGGTACAGGCTGCGACATGCTTTCTGTTTCGGACATATTCAGCCTTTCCCAAGTTGCGCCCAGGTGCCGAGGCTGTCTGAGCTGGTAATGTAGCCATCCAGCCCGTAGCGAATGGCGTCGATGCAATGGTTAAACTTGTCGACGATGATCGGCAGTATGTCGCCGTTCTTTTTGTCGACCTTGTAGGAGTAATGGCGGAATTCATCGGCGGTGTGTTTGCAGCGCTCATGGATGATGATTTCCTCAAACCCTTTCAGGTAGGTGACACCATCCTCAACGCTGCCCTTCCACTTGGCGGCAGCATCAATTGAGAAGCCCTGACGCGCCAGATAGCTGATTGTTTCCGGGCGGGAGTTATCACCCTTGACCGGCCACTTACGCACTTCAGGGATTGAGTCGTAAAACTGCGGCATCTCATCCAGCTCAACACCCACACCATAGGCCTCATATTCGATATAAAGCCGGGTGTCGATCATGAACATGCGGATAAGCGTGCTCGGGTCATTTGCGAAACCAAAGTCAGCACCGAAGAACAGGCGGTTAGCCTGCTGCCACAGGTCATCAGGGAATGCTTCAACCCGGTATCGGTTACGGAAGATGACTGAATCGCTAATCGACTTCGGCTTGCCCAGCCAGATATGCTCATACGCCTCGTAATCGACGCGCTTGCAGTACTCCATCTCTTTCCGGAGCGTGTCCGGAAGGTATGGGTTGTCGTAGTAATTCACCTCAACCGTAATGCTGTCATCCGGTGGGGTAACGATGAAGCGCTGATAGGTCGGGTCTGACTCTTCGCCGGGGTTAAACGTCACCCAAATTTCAGAACATTCCTTTCGGATGGTGGGTATCAGAATCGCCCATGAGTCAGAGGAAACAGACTGCGCCTCCTCAACCCAGCAGATGTCTACGCCTTCAGTTGATTTGATGCCAAGCGGATCGAAGCGCAGACCTTTGAACAGGAACTCGCTACCGGATGCGCTGGTGATGCTCTCATTGGTGATGCGGAACCACGGGTTAAGCCCCAGCATCTCAATCTGGTCTTTCAGTAGCTTGTGTACTGAGTCCTTGATCGAGTTCTGAACCTCGCGGGTACAGAGTATGCGGAGCTTTTTGCTGGCAGCCATGATGACCAGTGCGCGGGCAGCAGCCCATGATTTAGCGCCGCCTCGCCCACCGTGGAACGTCTTATATCGCTTGGGCTGGAAGAGTGGTTTGAACTTAGGCGCAAAGCTAAGTCTCGTCTCCGCTGCTGTCATCTTCCGCTCCGAAGCTAATCACGAATGATGGCGTGGCAAGAGGAAGGCCATTGGCGCCTACAAGTTCGTTTTTAACGTTGTCTTTGAATGCCTGGACAGTGACGTGCTTGCCAAGCAATTCGAGATTCTTAACCTTGTCAGGCCATTTAATCTTTTTCAGAATGCCAACCATTTCCCGATCTTCACCCCTGCCCTCAAACATGTCGGCCAGGTCGAATCCGCTAAGATATCGACGCCAAGAGGCGGGCCACTGAGATACTGGCTTAATGCTCATATCGTCAGTCATGATGTCGAGCACATCCATTTCGTCGATCTCTACCAGTCGACGGAGGACATATGCCGCATCAATGCCTGTCTGCTCGACGCGCTCAGCCTTAAGCTTGGCGACCAATTCGAGGATGTGAGGTTTAGTGAGGTTTTCGTAGCCAGCCTCTTTGGCGGTTTTTTCGCTGTAGCCCGCCCTGATAGCTGCCTGAGTGGCGTTTAAATCTTTCAGGTACTCACGGGCAAACAGCTCTTGTTTGTCTGTGAGCTTTGCCATAATTAACCTTCAATATCCTAAATTAATTACTTATGCTGATTGATACGAACTATGTCTGTTAAAAGAGGAGTGCGCACATGGAGTTGTTGACATCAATATGCGGTTATATTACCAAATATCACATCATTTCAATCGCAGTAGGTTTGTTCTCCGCAATTCAATGGTTTTTATCAACCAAAGTTAAAGCGAAGCCAATAGTTGCTGGAGTTGAATTAACAAATCCGGATCCAAAAAAAAATGTTAATTTGCACCAGCATTTTGAAACCCTCGAAATTCAAACCAAATACAACTCAAGAGCCGCCTTTGCAGCTGCTGTTGCAGTTATACTCCAAGGTCTTGGCATCTAATCAGTATCATCAGGCGCACTCGTAAATGCGCCTTGTTATTGGTACCACTTTCGATTGCCTTAATTGTACGCCGGCCTGTTTATCATGATTGGAGGCCATTGATTGCATCTATAATGGGCTGCATAGAGAAACCAATCCCTATACCTGAATTCGCATTTTTGGACATCATGTCAGAGACAATCTGTAAAGACCTACCGAACAAATCTGCCATTTGTCCAAAATTCACGCCCATGATTTCCGCATGACCATGCTGGCTTGCAGCACTAAGATACTGACGAAGTTGAGATATCTCTTGGCCAAAAGCATTTGCCTGATCACCCATCAAATATCTACGCTGAGTTACGATACCTATTGCCTCACCCGTCTCACGATCAATGATAGGCCCTCCAGAGTTACCTCCATTCACCATTCCATCAAGAGCAAATCGTCCATATTCCAGCGGAGCTGAGATAACACCTTCGTTTGTAAGCAGTTGAGGAATGCCGTGTGGATAACCGGCAAAAATGCATTTCTTTCCTCGAGTTGGCGTAAATTCGCGGGATTGTTGAAGCACAGTCCTGCCATCAGGAAGTGGGGATAATAATTTCATGATTGCAAAGTCATTTTCGCCATCAATATGCAAAATTCGGACATTAATACGCTCATTAGCCTCAGTGCAAATGATCACCGGACTGATTTGCTGCATTGCTTGCAGATCACAGCAGGAGGCAACAACATGGAGGTTTGTTACCACTAAATCCTCCCGCACAAAGCTGAAGCCACTACCAAGTGATTCACCTGCAATAACTTGAAACGTTGCGTTCGCTAAAAATTGATGCATTTCCTGTTCCTCCACTAAAGTAGAGGAATAATTTACACTTAAGATAATTCTTAACCAACGTTAAATTCATTGATTTAGAATTTTCAAACTTTAGTAATCACTTAACCGGTTTAATGTCGATGAAGTACTCTTTGCCATGCTCAAACTGATCGAAGGCTGCAGGGTTAGAGATGTTGAGGCTAAGGTCGCCAGATGGCGTGTACTTTGACCACTGTTCATTCTCAGCGCTGCCAGTGGTTACCGCACTCAGGCGAACTAAACAGGCCCAACCATCCTCTGACTTTCGGATCATATGGCAGTGAAATTTTGCGCGGATGGACATCGTTTTTCCTCTCAGGTTATTTCAGGCATTGTTCGTAGATGTACTGCTGCAATCCGGCTATTTGCTTTCCGGCGATTTCGATTCGCTCTCTGAGGGTGAAATAATCCCGCTGAGCGGTGTCAGTAAGTCGGGCGCTGGCTGCATCATCCACGCTGGCGGTGCCGGAGGCTGATTGTTTCGCGCAGGTGGCGTTAAGCTGCAGCCGGCGCTTGCCAGTAACAACATCATCATGCAGCTGATCGATAGTGGCTTTAGCATTGGCTAACTCCTTTGTGTATTTCTCATCCAGCGCGGCCACATCACGCTGGCGCGTCTGCATATCGTTGATGGTGTCATTTGCCACCTTAAGACTGCTGCTTGCCGTGTCACGCTGCGTCTTGTAGTCAATGGCATTGCCGCGGTAATAGAGCGCGAACGCTACCGAGATGACTAACAGCAGCAGAACCAGCACGATGAATGCAGCAAGCACTTTAGCCTTTAAGGTCATCGGCACTCTCCGCCAGGCACATAGTGCGCTCCATATCGCGACGGTTCATTAATCCCCGCCACTTCTGACCACCGGCATAAATCCAGCGACGCAGTTCTTCACATGCGCCATCAACATCGCCTGAGTTAAGTCGCTTCAGCAGAGTCGATTTAGAAAACGCATTGGTGCCAACGTTATAGGTGAAGCTGTAAAGTGCGGCGCGCTGATATTCGCCCAGCGGTATTTTTACCATGCCATCAACCGCTTCCTTAACTGGCTGAAGGTCATTCCACATCAGCCGATCACATTCGCGGTCGGTATACTTTTTGCCTTTGATGATGTCGGTGCCGGTGTGTCCATCGCAGACAGTCCAGACGCCTGCCACATCTTTGTAAGGCTCGTATACCCTGCCCTCTACCCCATCCTTTCCGCCGAGGAATACCGTAGCGATAGCCATAGCTCCGCCACCCGCGACAGCAATTAGCTTATTGCGCAGGCTGTTTGACATAGCCATGGGTTAATCCTCGTTGATGTCTGGTGCGGTGGGCCAGCGCTGAAGGGCTTTGATTTGCGCTATTGTGGTCTTGCGCTTGTAATACCAGTTGATGCCTAGCGTGAAGAGCGCGACCAGAATACCGGCCAGTACGCCCACAGCACTCCATTCATCGGGACTTAACCGGGTCAGCAGACCATTGGCAATCGTCCCGGCTGATGCGCCATATGCTGCGCCTGATGCCAGTTTGCTCATATCAATACTCATGTGACCCCCGGTTACGGGGACAGGCTCAATTAGGAATTGTCTACTTTCTGAACTGAGCAAGTCCGGTTAGTCTTTTCTTGTCGAGAGAAAACACCGCACCGCCGTTGGGTAGCCAATAAGAAATAATCCGCCATTGAGCGGATTTTTTTATGCATAAAAGATCGCCCGTTGCCACACAGGAAAAGGTGAGAGTCGAGGTTGATTGGCAGGGGCAAAAAAAGAAAAGGCCAGCTCTATGGCTGACCTTTGAAATGATTTATTAGTGTTACCTGTGCGATGCAGAGGGAGAAAATAAAAAGCCCCGCCGACTGGTGAGGTCGCGAGGCTTCTTGGCATCCACATTTATGCAACTGACCGGTAAAGCCGCGATCTGTTCGCTTCACTTCCCGATCATGGCGTTAATGTGCCAGGTTGCTTGCCCTTTGTCTTTGTCATTTCGTGCTATTTTGTATATTCAAGCAGCGATTTTAAGAATCTCCTTCTCCATTTCTCGATTAATTGCGTAAAACATTTCTCCTTCGAGAATATCCATGGCCCATTCCATTCTGTTCCGGGCCTCTTTTGGTGAGATGCTGCAGTAATAAATCAGCGATGAGCCGATGTTTTGCACGCTCTTGCGTTTGCAGTATCGTAATCTGGCTACATTGCGAAGCGGGTTATCCTTACCGAACGTCTTTACCATGACTGATTCAACAAAGGCGGCATCATCTGATTCTTTGGCGAGAGCGATGATGTTTGCCGTTGATGACTGAGGGATAAGCAGGTCACGCGCCTTGCGGAATAGCTCTTCACCACGCAGCCCTTCACAATGCAGCTGTGTTACAATTTTCTCTATCTGCTTACCCTTCTGCTCACTCCATTCGCATCGCATCATCAGGCGGCCAATCACGTTCACCTCTGCGCGGTCGTAATCTTCCCCGCCCAGGTGATCGCCCCATACGCCCAGCAGATGACGTATCCATGCCTGCTGTGATTTGTTGATAGTTTTCCAGCCATTTCCGAATAAGCGGCGCATATCCGCTGCTGTCCTGACGCCTGACAGCCTGACGATTTGCTGATAGTCACGCTCAATGCGCATGCTTCACCCCCATCATTTTCGCCGTGTTGCGGATTATCCGGTAGTTGATCTCATACATGCCGCGCATCTTTAGGATGCGAAGCCTGAGCCACTTCTCTCTGAGGTATTGGGTCATGCTGCTTCCCTCTGCTTAACCAACTCACGCAGCAAAGCCCTGTAACGCGCACGAATGCCGTCCAGTTCTTCTCTGGTGTATCGGTGAGGTTCATTGTTTGATTCGAGCGCCAGAACGCGCTGAAGGCCGATTTTGGTAATGAGGTTGATGCGGTATGGACTGATGTTGCCTGACTGATGCGTATTGCACGCACTGCACTGGCTGTGAACATTGTCCTTGATGAAACGTAACTGCGAAGCCGCTGCAGTCGTCCTGTAGTGCCCTGCGTGATAGCTGACCGCTGTTGTGCTGCCACAGCTGATGCAGATATTGCCGTCCCGCGCCCGGATGTAGTCGTTGAATGCCCGCTGGGTCATGTTCATCCAGTGGCTTAACGGCTTCACATCGGCTTTGCGTTTGTTCCATGCAGCGCGCTGCTCTTTCTCCAGGCGCTTTTGCTTGCGCTCGGATATCTGGTTGGCGAGTTGGATGGCACATTTGGGAGAACAGACGGTCTGGAGGCTATTGCGGGGGATAAACTTTTCAGGACAGCATTTGCACTTCTTCGGCTTCGGCGGCTTGATGCCTTTAGCCATCACTTTCTCCTGTCATGTCGAAGTTCGGATCGCTTTCCACCCATGACTTTACGCAGCCCGCGCAGCAGTAAACTTCCTCCGTTGTGAGCCATGCTGGACAGCCAGCGCACCTGATAGCGGAGATATCGCCAGGCGCAACGGATTGGGTAGTAGTCGAAGTATTCTGCATACTGGTAGTCCTCGTTACAGGTTTCGCAGTTAGCCCCGTAGTGATACTTGTCTTCTGAGGTGAGGATGGTATGACAGCGGCAGCAGCGTTCTTTCTGTGTCATCTTCAGCTCCACATTGGGTTTCGATACTGCTTTGATGGCCTTGGCTCTTCCCGGAACTCTGGAAGCAGTGCGCTCACCAGCCACAGGCGTGGATCTGCTGAGAGTGTCTTCTGAGTTTTGATATTGCGGGAGGCGTAGCGGGAAAGGAGTTCGGCGGCGGTTTCGGTGTCTACTGGGTCATGAGTGAACCACGTTTTCATGGCGCCCCCTTACGGTTGAGAGCAGGCTATCCAGCATCGCCATGTTGTAGCTCCGGCCAAAACCAACACTGACCGTTCCCATGCGGTATTGATAGTCATGGTCAGAGCTGCCGAACTGCTGGCGCTTAATCTTGTTGCTATCGGTCATGTCGTGCAGAGCGACGGCAACGTTATTGCGCTTCGCTAAAGCCATTGCACAGGCACGGTCGGTTATTTCTTTGGAGGTGTGCCATTCGCCATCAGAAAGCACGTTCAGAATTGCAGTGGTTAATTTACTCATGATGTACTCCCGAATCTTCCAGCCCATTCAGCAGCGCGCGCTGACTCGTCGCTGAACCTGACGTTCTGCTCGGCACCAAATGCATGGATGAGGGTGATTAAATCTCGCATCTCACTGACGCGCATTTTGCTTGTTGATTTACCGAGGACTACAAAGCCATTCCCCGCCAGATTCGGCACTGCCTCCTGTCCGTTTAGGCTCGCACTAAACAGGTGCTTCCAGCTCTCCGGAGCCAGCTTTCGCCCATGCCAAACAACCTGCTCTGATACGTCATGCAGGCAAGCCCATAAGAGAGCGTTTTGTTCGAGGGTTCTGGTTCGTTCGGAGATGGTCACTACAAGAGGGGTTTGGTTATTCGCTGATATCTGCTGGATGGCTTCTACGCAATTTTGGCGTATTCGGTTATCCCGCAGGATGTAGGTTTGTTTCTCCATCGCGCTTCTCTCGCTTTAATGCGTCGCCCAGCACCTTACGCATCACCGCTGGATAGCAGGTGAAGTCGTGGAACTTACGCCCGTGATTGATAACTTCCTGCAGAAGATCTTCAAATTCTTCATCTGGCAGAAGATAGGTGGATTTCTTCAGGGGGATTACGTTGTTCATGTTTGATCCTGCTTTCCACGGGCCAGCCACGATGCCTGCCAGCAATTCCAAGCATTTGCTGTAGCTGGGTCATCGTAATCGCCATCAAAAAAGAGGAGGTCGAAACCTTTTGAGTCCGCCCACCGTTCGAATTCATCTCTTTTCAGCTCTTCGTTGTTTTTCATCGCCACCACCACTCAATACATAATTTGCCAACCCACAAAGCGCGCATCGGGCCGTCATGCCATAGTGAGAAGTATCCCCATTTTGATTTCTTATTCCAACTGACGCCAAACCACCATCCGCCATATCTTCCGGGAATTGGTATCTTCATATCACTGCTCTCCGTTCTGATTGGTGGCCCGCTCCGGGATGATGCGGTAGGCGATGATGTCATTTGGATGTTCATCATGCGCCCAGACAAAGTATTTACTTTTACCATTACCGCAACCGCCGTCTCGTAACTTGAATTCAATAACAACATCCTTTGACACCGGACATTTCCCACCGCCCCACGCAACCCACCCACCCCGCTCCTGCTGCTCCTGCTTCTCCTGCTTCTCCTGCTGCTCCAGTATGGGGAGTGCAATCTCAAGGGCTTGCATGTGGCGCTCTTCCTTCATGCTTATTCCGCAGGTTTCTATCCATGACTTCAGGTGGTTCAGGTCTTGCCGTGCGACTTCAGCGGTTAGCTTGTTCATTGGTGACTCCTTGATTTAACGGCGCCATGCTAAGAAGCACGTATCCCGGCAGATAGTCGCCCACGTCAGC
Source organism: Pantoea sp. MT58 (assembly GCF_014495885.1). Taxonomy (NCBI): domain Bacteria; kingdom Pseudomonadati; phylum Pseudomonadota; class Gammaproteobacteria; order Enterobacterales; family Erwiniaceae; genus Pantoea; species Pantoea sp. MT58. The sequence goes on along the minus strand of NZ_CP061083.1, from coordinate 1,204,274 downwards.
GATGTGAGTTATGACTCGTTCGCAGGCATCGCCTGTGTAATCTCCGTTCCACTCCATGAGTAGTAACGTGTCGCCTATGCTGAATGGGCGATCGCTTTTGCGTAACTCCGCGGTTTTCAGTTCATCCAAGACGGGCGTGAAGTGCTCAGGTAAAATTTTCAGTTCGTGAATCATCAAAATCCTCCTTTTCGCTGACCTTTGGCAGGCTGCTGCTCATCTTCAGCATCGACTATCAGGTCGTGTGCCTCACGCGCCAGCATGTCGATAGCGTTCAGGTGCGCCCGGAACTGCTCTGGTTTCAGGTCTCGCTTCTTAGCCAGGTCGATGATTGCCAGTTGCAGGTTACGTGCCTGGCGCATCAGAGGCGTGTTAATTACCAGTTGAGTTACCTGTGTCATGCGGCACTCTCCCTGCCCTCAAGCCAGAAGAAAAACGCCCGGTCTACCACAACATCCTGATAGCCAAGATGTGATCGGGTCAGGTTGTGTTTGTCACCGTGAACGCTGCGATACAGCCGCTCAAAGCGTATGCGGTTCATCTCAGTCATGACGGCCACCTTTCAACCCAAAGCGGCGGCGAATGTCGGCGAGGTGGTCCAGGGCCTTTTCGTTACCGGTCGGGATGTGGAGTTGTGGAATCTGTTTGCGCGGCAGCGGGATGACTTCGCCAGCTTCAATGCGGCGGGACATCTTGCGCAGCTCATCGCCCAGGCGTTTGCGGCATTCAGAATCCGTCAGGTTGAATGAGCGCATCTGGTTGTAGACCGCTGTCACCATGTGGAAACAGGCAGGACTTTCCCAGGGAAAATCTTCGCTGCTATCGTAGATGCCACGGTCGCGACAGTACAGGCGGAACATGTCATAAATCTCTTCATCTGACGGCAGGCCAGCGGCGCGATGTTCGCCCTGCTTGCACCACTCGATAAACTGACCGGGCGACGGCAGGAATGGTGAGCCACTGGCGCGGGCCAGCTTCATGCCTGCTGACAGCTGTTGCTTATTGTGAATTCCGTTCTCGGCGAAAGCGGCGATCCACTGGCGTTTCGCTGCTGCTTCGTCGTTCGGGTTACGCCAGGCAGTGCTGACAGATGCCGGGAATACCTGCTTCAGGTTCGAAAACAGAGCGTCTACCAGGCGCTCAACGTCTTCATGCACTCCACGCTCAACCGGGCGCGGCCCATCTCCTGCAATGCGAGCCAGTGCGCCTGCATCACGGTTCTGAATTGCTGATACGAGATTTCTCATAGGAATTCATTCTCCCAGGCTTCGCGGCTGTTCCAGTGCTGAGCAGGTTGCTGAGCGACTGCCTGCCGGTTACGCCCTGGCTGGCTCATCTGCGCCCGGAGTGTGTCCCACTTGGCGCGGAGTTTTGCAGGGCTGAGGATATTGGTCTGCCAGAAGTGATCGGCGTTAGCCCACCTGAAGGTTTCGCAGATATCGTGATGCGTGACATCCTGCGATCCTCTCAGAAGGCGGACTTCGTTAGCCCAGGCAGGCCAGTTAGGGTCTTTGGCAGTTGGAGTAACAATCTTCACCCTGCTGAACATCCACTCGGCTGCCTTAAGGTCGTCAGCAGTTCCCCACTTGTCACCTTTCGGTGAATGGGTTGCTGCTTCAGGACGGATGACAGGGAGACTCTTCAGGGGTGTGTCAGAGGATTCGCCAGAATTCCCTGACGTATGTTTAATGTCTTTCTTGTCTTTAGAAGAGTGTCTTTTGTGTGTCTCTAACTTCGAGACCCCTGAAGTCTCTAACTTAGAGACATTTGAAGTCTCTGGCTTAGAGACAAAATTGCTAACTTGGAGACACTTGCTGAACTGCCACGCTGAAACCTCCTTGTTAACACCGATTTGACTCCCTTCGATTATCAGGCACTTCATAAAAATCAGTTCCTTCTTGGCCTTGTTCACGTTCTGCCGTGACAGGCCGGTAAGCTGAGCAATCTGCTCATCTGCTATGCGATCTGATTTCTTGTTGAAGCCGTATGTTTTACGAATGTAAGCCAGCATGAGCTTCAACTGACGAGCTGTTAAATCGGCGCTTGCGATAGCCTCCAGTAGTTCGTTAGCGATTCTGGTAAACCCATTATCGGTATCGACCACACGGCGCTCCACGGCCTCTGTATCAGGCCTGATTGGTGAAACGTTGTCGTAAGCGAGATTACTCACAAAGCACCTCGCCACTGTTTACATATCCAGTTAGTCCTGGCATACTTTTCTCCAGTTATTTGTGTTCGCAAATATCTATCAAGCCTCGAAGCTGTTCGCGCAGCTCGGGGCTTTTTCTTTGGTCAGTAGCTGCTCTATGCGCATCAACCGGCGCGCCATTTCAGACTCAGGTGAAACCACATCCAGATAAGCCAGCGCCAGACTCATCATCTGGAAGAAGCTGTGACGCTGCTTTCCTGATGGTCGTTTCATGCGGCTTACAGCTGCGTCATCCAGACCGAGCACCTTCGCTAATTCTCCCTGTCCACGTTCAGCCAGTTTGTTCAGTAACTGACTTTCAATCTCTCTCGCTTTTTTGCGATATGTTGCAAGTTCCATCATGTAATATTCCTTTCGTTCAATTAGTTGCGTGACATTGCGGTGAGCAAGTCACTTGGGTTTTGCTCCGACATTTCGGTGGGAGCGGGGTCAGAGTTTTAAAGAGCGGTGCCGCTTATGCAGCGGCAGTTTTGCTACTTGGGAAAGGTCGATGCTCTTCAGCTACTACACGCCCATCTGGCAGCGTGATAATGAAGATCCTTCGGCCTACCCTTACTGCTTTACTGATTGCCGTCTGGTGAACACCGAGGATGTCGGCGGCCTTTGCTTGCCCGTTCTCCGTGACGTAATCAGCGAGAGTTACCTTTTTCATCGGTTTCCTCCGAGTGATTACCGATGAATCAATAATACTACAAGTATTAAATATATCAATACTTGCGGTATTTCATTTTTTAATAACTTGGGTATTAGAATCCGGGGATGGAAAAAAAACGTGAACTGACCACAGAGCAGATCTCAGACGCCACGCGTTTGAAAGCTCTCTATGAGTCAAAGAAGAAATCGCTGGGATTAACTCAGCAGCATATAGCTGACGCTCTGGACATTACCCAGGGCGGCGTCGGACATTACCTGAATGGAAGGAACCCGCTCAACATATCTGTGGCTTCTGTCTTTGCAAAGATGCTCCAATGCTCTATTGCGGACTTTAGCCCCTCACTGGCAAAAGAAGCCAGCAGCTACGCTTCCGCTGCAGATGGTAACGTTTCAAACCCTCGGGACTACAAGCCCACTGCGCGCTACCCCGTTCTAAGCAAGGTTCAGGCTGGCTCATGGGATGAAGCCTGCGAACCCTATACGATAAAGGATGTCGATATGTGGCTTGAATCTGACGCACATACGCAGGGAGATGCTTTCTGGTTGCAGGTAGAAGGTGATTCGATGACGGCTCCTATTGGGTTGAGCATACCAGCAGGAACGTACGTTCTGTTCGATACTGGCCGTGAGGCGGTGAATGGCAGCCTGGTCGTGGCAAAGCTGACCGACGACAACGAAGCTACGTTTAAGAAGCTCATCATTGACGGCAGCCAGAAGTATCTGAAAGGCCTGAACCCTCAGTGGCCTATGGTGCCGGTGAACGGTAACTGTAAGGTACTGGGTGTAGCGATTGAGACCAAGATGAAATTGGTTTAACAATCAAGGTCAAGTCAAGCCTTACTAATCACCTGGCTGATAAAGAATTCCTCTAATTGAAACATAAGATTTTTTACTAAAAAAAAACCAACTTGTGCCGATAAAGTCCCTAATCTGAGATTGAGTTATTCCAGTCAGGATTGTCTCAAAATCATACATTTTTTTATAATTGAGGCTAGACTTACCATTATGGTAACACGTATGATTCTAAGCCGTTACTGTGATGACCCGCCAGAAGAGGCAGGTTCACGCGAAATCAGCGGAGGTCCGCTCTACCCTGACATTGTTGATATCATTGATAAATGTACGGTCGTTGCCTGGACTAAGAAGTGTATACGCGATGTCAGAGAGATGTCATTCGATGAACAGCAGATTTCTATTTGGATTGCGAGGGCAGTTAAGACCGGACGCTTTAAAGGTTCAATGTGGTGTGAAGGCAATAAAGAAGGTGTTTGGGCGGCATGCGATTCCTATGTAGTTACAGACTGCCAATGGAACGAGAATGCAGGAAAAGAGCTTTCTTGCGATTACTACATTAAGTTTTTTTTGAACAAAGGTGGGACTGTAGTTATGACAGTTTCATTTCATCTATCTAATTAATAGATAGGAGCAGCACAATGAAATCAAAAAATGGATGCCCTGTTTGCTTGGAAGGTACCCTGACAGTTTGTCACGAACAACAGCCTGTGAGCTACAAGGGTGAAACGAAGCTACTGCCCTTACGTTTCTCGGTATGCGACTGCTGTGCTTCTGAGTTAGCACTTGCGTTAGACCTTCGTGAGAATAAGCGCATTTCAAATGAGTTTAAAAAGCAGGTTGATAGGTTACTGACCGGCTGTCAACTGCGCACGATCCGCAATGAAATCTGGGGAATAACTCAACAACAGGCCTCTAAGATTTTTGGTGGCGGCTCTAAAGCATTTTCAAAGTATGAATCCGAAGATGTGATTCAGTCCGAAGCAATGGACAAGCTAATGCGAGTTGCTAGCGCGCTGCCCGAAGCCTTTGATCTCCTCAAACAAATGGCTGGAGAACAGCTCATTGTCGAAAAATCTATAACAGTTAAATCTTCAGTTGCTACCTGGACAGAAAGCTCTACAGAGTACCGCACTGATGAAGCAAATGAAGCGCCTAGCTTAGCAATGCAGCCCAGTGTTGATTTGCACTACTCAGAGAAGAAAAACTGGCGAGTCAGGAAAGTGGCATAATGAGTAAACTGCTCAAATCTGCAATTGATAACTTAGCAATTGCAAACATAGCTTTAAGAAGTTCTAGCACTGAATTTACCGACGGGTATAATCACTTAAATATCAGGGATTTACCAAAGAAAACGCAGTCTTTTAGATCGATTATTAAAATTGAAGCTATAGAGATGGTTTCTCCCGGACAAGAAGAACAAACCAAGATTTTCTACTGCTTCCACTACAGAGTCGGGTCTAGGGTGGTAACGGCCAAAAATGATGAAGAACCTGAGCATGAAGTTGTATTGACAATTGAAGCTTGTTTCGAAGCTTTATACCAAGCAAAAAAAGAACTTAGCAAAGATGAACTTGAAGCTTTTGCAGCCAGAAATGTAGGTTACAACGTTTGGCCTTATTGGCGCGAATATTTGCAAAGTACATGTTCTCGCATGAGCATAATCCCGATAAAAGTTCCATTCTATAAATTTAAAGAAGAGTCTGACCTGCCTAGCAAGGATGAGTAACTCTTCGATAATTTAAAGCCCGCCACCGAGCGGGCTTTTTTGTGCCTACTAAACCTCGCAATCAAGCCTCCTGATGGCTAAAGTTTCTGCAGTAATTGACGATGATCTGATTGAGCACCAGAGATGCTCAAGTACTTCTACTTTGAATGCAATGTAACGATTTGCCCGCGTTCTGCGGGCTTTTTTTCATGACAAATTGAGAGTGAAATTTTTTACCGCTTACGCTTGTCATCTATGCGATAAGCCCTACCCTTTAGCCTGTTGTGAGAAAGCTGGCGCTCCTACCGCCAAGTGATGTGATGCACGGTTGGCTTGCCATGCATCATGTTCACAACATTAGAAGCCACTTAAGAGTTTCATAATCTTCACCGCGATTTATGCCTGCTACCCGCCTCGGGTGCAGGTATTTTTTTACCCAAAATACACATCGTGCTTTCTCTAAAATATTGTTTATTCCTTCACTATTAATCACCGCCTGAAGCTGTATTGTGTGCCTGTCAGCCGAAGCTGACGCTACGATTTTCCTTTCTTGTCACAATTCATGCCTGCGTAACGCGGGCTTTTTTGTGCCTGCAGATCCCACTTCGCAAAAATAAATCACCTTTAAAATCACATAATTAATACTTTTGGTATTTATTTTAATACTCATGGTATTGCTATTTATTAATACCGCTAGTATTGTTAATCCCATCAGCAGGACGCAGTAACCAACAGGATGTTGGGTCGCTCTTTAACATTGATGGGGTTTATCTCCGCCGAAATGCGGGGAACCAAAGTGAAGTTGGCTTTGGGATTGGATGAATACCTGCGCCAACAGGTTCACGTACGGGAAATAGCTACCTGGGCAACACAGGCGGCCGTATCGAAAGCGAATAGCCGTAAAGGCTAACGGCCAGACCCGCTTGATGCTGGTGAATTAACACCCTACCCCGATCATCGGGATGTCGTAAAACGTAGGCTGGTTTGAGTCCAGCTAAGCCGGAGAAGGCACCGGTCATCCAATCACCTAAGCCAATTACCGGAGGTACACATGACAATCGTAATGACCATTCTGGCCTCTGATAACTCCAGAAATCGCCGCAGGGCAAAACGTGCAGCTGAGCGTGAGCAGGTTGCAGGCCAACAGCACATCACCCGCATCGAGAAGGCTTGCTCCTCCCCTTCTCTGCGTGACAGGCATGAGAGCACATCACAGTGCTTACCGGAGATAGCCATTTTTGCAGCTGGCTATCGCAACTCAAAAGACATCGTAACGGCGAGGTGATCAATATGGCACTTGACCACGGCATGCTTAATGTCCCGCTGGATAAGCGCGGAAACTTCCACAAAGAGCTGGATGACCATCTGGCATCAAAGAAGCGCTGCAAAGAGGATGAGCTATTCATCCGCAAGACGGCCTTCAACGATGCCAAGTCACAAGCGCAGCATCTTTATCTGAAGCTGGATAACGACTTAGTCAGGGCTGAAGCAAAGCGCCGCGGCATGAAGCTGAGCGAGCTCAGGGAGGTGCTGAAAGATATCAGAGATTTCAAACCAAAGCAGGCGCCTGTTGCGTTTGCACCATTCATTAAGGCTGCCTAACCCGCAGCCTTTTTCTTATCTGGAGGCACCATGTTAAGCGCGTCTGATTATGAATTTGGCTGGTTTGTGTTTGGCGTGCTGATGGTGCTGGGGTTTATAGCAGGAGGTTGAAGATGCAAAAGCCAATTGAAGTGACTCAACTCGATATCGCGTTTGGTGGAAAGGCAATGAAGATTCTTCCAGCCTACTCATCAATACCGAGTGAGTTTAAAAAAGATTCCAACAAGTGGAGTCAGCTGGTTAGCAAGTGGTTCTTCGGCGGCCTAAATAAGAGTGAGTGGCCGAAAGCAAAGGATGGCATCAACTGGAACCTGGCAATGCTGAATATCCAGGCGTGTCTTTCATGCTTCGAGCCAAAGCACGAACACAAAATTGCTGGCGCGGCTTACCTCGCTTCGCAGTGGTTTGAGTGACACCGTAAAACTGTCTGCTTAGACGGCTTTGAGGTGCTACGCACCAACGCTGAGGTTTCAGCAGGATAGATAACCAGAACGTTTCAACCCTCGGGGCCGCAATGACCCCTTCTTTTTGCCCAAAATTCAGGAGAAGGAAATGACTGAGACCACCAATTTAGCAGTGCTGGAGATTAAACCTGAACAGGCTCCGGCACTGTATGTACCAAACGGCCTCGACGCTTACCTTGAGCAGATTCGCCAGCAGGTTAACGAAGTGCCTGACCTGAGCACCGCAAAAGGCCGGGCGCGTGTCGCATCACTGGCGGCGCAGGTATCGCGCAGCAAGGTAGCTATCGAAAAGCCTGGTCGCGACTACCTGAAGCGCCTGAAGGAGCTACCTAAAGATGTAGAGGCTGAGCTTCGCCGTTGGGTTACTGAGTGCGACACGTTGCGTGATGAAGTGCGCCGCCCCCTTACCGAGTGGGAAGCGGAGCAGGAGCGCATCGCAGCAGAAAAGGCTGCTGAAGATGAGCGCCTGCGCATTGAAGCGGAGCAGCAAGCCGCTGCAGAAGCCCTTAAAAAGCAGATTGAATCCGATCACGAAATGGCGCTGCTGCTGAACGACAAGTTCGACCGTGACGCTGCAGAAGCAAAAGCCGAAGCAGAGCGCCAGCGCGCCGCACACGAAGAAGAGATTCGCCGTCAGGCTGCTGAACAGGCCCGCATCGAAACAGAAAAGGCAGCGCAGCGTGAACGTGATGCAGCGGCTAAGCGTGAAGCCGATCTGCAGGCTGCCAAGGAAAAGGCTGAGGCCGACGCTAAAACAGCACAGGAGCGAGCTGAACGACAGGCACAGGAAGCGCGCGAGAAAGCTGAGCATGAAAAGCAGGCAGCTATTGAGGCTGAGCAACGCAAAGCCCGTGAAGCCGAAGCCGCTCGCCTGGCTGAAGAGAAACGCATTGCTGATGAAGCCGCCGCCCGTGCAGCCAACGAGAAGCATCGCAAAGCGATTGGCGCAGGGATTGTCACCGCGCTATTGGGACACACCAGCCTTACTCGTGAGCAGGCCATCGAAGTCCTGGTTGCTCTGAAAGACAACAAAATCCCACATACCGGCATCACTTACTAATACCCACCAACACCAAGGAACCCACGATGAACTATGCCATCGCGGGCGGCGCCATCGTGGGCGCTGCTCAGCTAGACGAATCACTGCTCGACACCATTACCCGCCGCCTCCGCACTGGCTGGCGCAACCTTATCGACAATCTGAATCAGAAGGTGAATTCGCTATGACCATTATCCCAGTGAACGGAACCGTTCTGGTTCAGCAAGGTTGCAGCCACTTCAACAAGCTGTACGAAGAAGCATTTCCTGACACGAAGGAAGGTATGCACAAGGCCTATGAGTGGGCCTCTGTGATTTCTTTGGGCTGGCACTCGTGTCAGGACGATGACTGGAATAAGAGGTTCAACAACCATGCAGCATAACGAAGATGAATTTGTCGCACTGATGCGCGGCATGCTTGGCGATTTAGCTGAGCCAATGACATACGAGCAAGCTGCAATGGATGCGGCGGCTGATTACCGTACGGAGCAGCAGGCAGAGCAAATGGGGATTAACTGATGGGTACAGCGACACTAATTCTCGGCGAGTCAGGCACGGGCAAATCGACCAGCCTTCGTAATATTGACCCATCCATAACGATGCTGATTAAACCGGTTGGCAAGCCTTTGCCATTTAAGTCGAAGGATTGGCTGCCGTGGGATAAGGAAAAAAAGACAGGTACTGTCGTCGCGACAGATAAGTCAGATGCCATTGTGAATGTTATTAAGTGGGCTCACCACCTCGGCAAGCGGATCGTCATCATCGACGATTTCCAGTACGTGATGAGTAACGAATTCATGCGCCGTTCCGAAGAGAAATCCTTCGATAAATTTACCGAAATCGGCCGGCACGCATGGGACATCATCAAAGCTGCTCAGGACGCTCCTGATGACCTTCGCGTTTACTTCATGGCTCACACTGAAGAGACGCAGATGGGCCGCGTGAAGATGAAGACGATCGGCAAGATGCTGGACGAGAAAATTACCGTTGAAGGCATGTTCACCATCGTTCTGCGCACGCTCACCCGCGATGAGCAATTCTTCTTCACTACCAAGAATAACGGTGCCGATACGGTCAAATCACCGATGGGCATGTTTGAAACCAACGAAATCGACAATGACCTGGCTTTCGTGGATGCGACCATCTGCGACTACTGGGGGTTATCCAATGTTCACAACCTGAAGGAATCAGCCGCATGAGTAATGTTATTTTCACCTACAACCACGAAGCAGCATTAACCGCCGGTCAGGGCGGCTTCATCAATGAGTCTGGCGCATACGTCCTGACAATTACTGAGGCGGCCCTGACAACCTCGCAAGGCGGCGCAAAAGCCATTGAGTTCTCTGGCGAGGCCGATGACGGGCGCAAGGTGCAGTATCTCAGCGTCTATGTTTCCAAAAAGGACGGCAGCGACAATACCTTCGGCGTGAATATGATCCACGCCATCATGGGTTGCGCCGGGGTCAAGCAACTGACTAACCAGATGAAGGACGCCAAGACATTCGTAGCACCAGAGTTTGCTGGCAAGAAAGTCGGCCTGGTACTGCAGAAAGTCCTCCGCAGCAAAAATGACGGCTCGGATACGTACGGGCTGGAGATTCGCCTTCCATTCATCGTCCAAACCAGACAGACGCTTCTGGAGAAGGCTGAAGGCAAAAATGCTGAGGCGGTCGATCGAATGGTTGCCGGCCTGAAAGACAAAGATGAACGCAAGAAAGGCGGCGGCCAGCATTCAGGCGACTACGGCAACTACCCTCAGCAAGACGACTCAGGCTTTACCCCTTTCTAACACCTACCAATAAGGCACCGACCATGAACCTCACCGAACCTTCGGCGGACTCTGCACGCCCTGATGAAACGCAATCACAGCGTTTGCATCGGCTGGCTATGCAGGACGCACAGCAGCAGATTGCCGCCCGGTACGGTGAGCGGTGCCGGATTGAATCGCGCACAACGGAATTACTGGAGACGCGGCGCAGGGAGCGCGCCACGAAGGAATATGCACGACAAGCAGCCTTCTATCCGCAACTGCCACGCATCGTTATGACGAAACCTGATGTCGTCTGGAATGACTATCAGACAGAGCTGCGCGGCCGCTTTGGTGCTGTGGTGCAGGACTAACTATTTTCGCCGCGGCATTGAGCCTGACAGCGGCATAAGGGGTAAGAGAATGAGTGCACATTGCGAAAATTGCGGCTGCCGTAAGGTTTCCGGCTACTGCACAAACTGTCAGGAGGAAGCGTATATCGCCTTTGAGCAGGCACCTGATATGCAGTTCAGCGAAGAGTTCATGCAGAAAGCATGGGAACAAGAATCACAACGCGCAGGAGAGCCATCATGACAAACGAAGAGAAGCAGGCGCTGATTGAATTTGCTGAAAGCGTTTTAGCTAACTATGAAAGCGGCAGTTATATGGCCGGGACAAAAAGCGAAGAGTTAATTCGCATCGCACTCGCCGCCCTGACCGCGCAGCCGGTTAAGTTGCCAAATCCTCAAGCATATTTCACCTGGCATTATGGAGGAAATGCGCCAGATGATTTTTACGAGGATGTGCAGATATCTCGTCACCATGATGAAAAAAGCGTAGATGGGACAGATCTGTATCCGGTCTATTCACAGCATGAAGTTATTGCCGCCATCCGTGCAGCAGGCTATGAGGTGCAGGAATGATTAGTGATGAGAGGCTGGAAGAGCTGGGCGATGACAATACCATTTGCAAAGTCAGCTGGGATGAGCGCGTGGAAATGGCTCGGGAGCTACTGGCGCTGCGTAAGGCGTTTAGTGAAACAGCTGTTTACGAGGCTGAAATCAACGGAGTCATGTCATCAGTGACGAAGTCGCATTATGAAGACTGCAAAAAATACGGTGTAAAAACGCGAGAGCTAATCGTCAAGCCCACCCCGCCCCAATAAGCGATATACTCCCCACAGGAGGACATCGCTATGTCACACAACTTAGCAGCACGCAGCAGAGAAGAGCGCGACAGGATTAACGTGGATTTAGCCGCGTCAGGAGTCGCATACAAGGAGCGTATGAATCAGCCTGTTATCCCGCATGAAGTGGAGATGCAGCAGCCTGAAGCAATGAGGGAGTATTTCAGGGAAAGATTGCAGCATTACAGGAACGTTGCTCTGCAGTTCCCGCGCGGCACGGACCCGGTTTATTTTAAGGAGGAAGGAAAATGAAAAACTACGTGCAGATGGATTTAGATGAGTTCCGTCAAAATAATCTGCCTCTTTATGATCAAATCAGGAAGGATGCAGGCAAGCAATCAGATGCACTAGGCATTTCAGTGCCTGAGTTCATCGAATGGAAGCTGAGAGAGGCACATGCAGAGCATCTGCTTAGCATGGGCGTTCAAAATCCATTTGAGTATTGCGTTGATAAGCATGAGCACGACAGCGCCCTTGCCTTAAAAATTATTGATGAGCACAGGAAGGAGATGGCTCGCTGTCTTGGTGAATAGTCACCGCACTAATCCCATAAAACCGCCCACTGAGGCGGTTTTTAAGTCCACACGACTAAAGTTCTACCGCGAAGAGTCGATGAAGTTTTCACGGGATCGGACCCGGTTTATCAAAGGGAGGATAAAATTTGAGCTGGCACCATGGAGACTACATCAATCTGATTTCATCTATTGGGGGATTAGGATCAGCGGTATTCGCTGCATATGCTACTTACCAAGCAAGGAAATCAACTGAAATTTCAAAAATGTCTTTAATAAGATCCGAGAGGCAAAGCGAAGTTTCAAGATTAATGGATGAGCTTGTCAGATTCGCGGAAAGGTGCAACTTATGCCTTGGTGAAGACGGACATGTTAAGGAAAACATCGAGAGTATCAACGAGGTTGTAGCAGCTTGTCATTATGCCTTCCTTGCCATAGAGAATTCTGGTTTAGATAAAAAAGATATAGATCTACTGATTCAATTCTTTATCCGCCAATTAAGACCTGGCATAAATGGAGAATTTGAACATGGGTATGTAGTGCTTAAACTTGGAATGGCTAAAACTGATAAGGATCTGCGTACGCTGTATCGGAGAATTCAGGGGTATCTTGACCTAGACGATCCGGTGGATATACCTGAGCCGGGCAATATTTAAATCGCCAACCACCCTAGCGGTGGTTTTTTTACGCCCAAATTTCGGAGGTAGAACATGTCTGACGAATTAGACCAGGCCGCTGAGCTCGAGGAGCTGGAGCGCAATATCGCGCTGGCTAACCGCAAGCATCCGGAGATGCAGTTTAACGGCGCCTGCTATTACTGCGAAGAGGCGGTGCAGGCAGGATGCTTCTGTTCACCTGAATGCTGTGAGGATTTCCAGCGCATTGAGCGCGCTAAGCAGCATCGCAAGGTGGCATGACGCCGGTAGCGGAGAACGTGCTAAGGGCCGTAGCGCGTAAGTGCAGGAGCGAAATCATCAAAGCCATTGACGGCAGACCCAAGAAAGAACACGACCGCATCATCACCACCCTTCTCGATAAACACGCCAAATTAATCACCGCCCTGCCGCCTGACACGTTTCCAGCAAAGCTATGGCTGAGCTATTACGTGCGGCAGGTGGATAAGGAGATAAGACAGTGACGGACGAAGAATTAGTATCAGCCGCAATCGAACTGGCGGGAAAGTTTTACGAAATGCACGGATATCGACACCGTCCTGGCTTCAAATATTATGAATCTCCGCACCCTCAAGAGCAGCTGATGTGGCAAATGGCGTGCAAAGCATTCGAAGACCTTCGTGATACAGATATAGAAGACGCCCTTTCCAGCATTGAGTAACCCCCACCCACCCTATTCACTATCGCGCTCTGCGTGAGGAGTTGTTATGTCTGAAGTAAGCATATTGGACATGTGCTGCGGTTCGCGCATGTTCTGGATGGATAAGCAGGATGACCGCGCGTTGTTCAGCGACCGCCGGGAAGAACAACATGTTTTATGTGATGGACGCACGCTGCAAATAAGCCCCGACATCATTGCCGACTTTCGCGCTCTTCCTTTCGCGGATAACACTTTTGCCCAAGTGGTGTTTGATCCGCCTCATCTGGAGCGCGTAGGCGACAATGCATGGATGAAAAAGAAGTATGGCGCTTTGGATAGGAAGACGTGGACAGACGATATTCGCGCTGGGTTCGCTGAGGCATTCAGGGTATTGCGGCCACACGGCACTCTTATCTTCAAATGGAATGAAACGCAGATTCCAGTAGGTAAGGTCATCGTCCTCACCGAGCATAAGCCGACAATCTGGCAACGCACCGGCAAGAGTGACAAAACTCACTGGATTCTCTTTCTGAAGCCTGCAGCATGAACACCATCCACGACATCTCCCCCGACGAGTTCACCCTGTGGCTCGTCGTTTTTATTTGCATCGTGCTGGTCTGGAACTGGCCGTATAAGGAGTAGATATGGAATTACGTGACGATTCCCTTGTTGACATGAAATTCATGGTGAGTGATTCTGGCTTCACCGATCGGTACTTCTACAAGCAAATCCAGAAAGGCAATCTGCCGCCGCCGAAAAAATACGGTCGGTCATCTCGCTGGGAATACAAAGATTACAAATGCTGGAAACAGTCATGCGGGCAGCCAATGAAGTCCGCCGCGTGACGCTTTGTGGGCACATCTGCGGGCACAATAAAAATCACATCCGAAATATCCATTCAGAATCAACCCCCTGCGCACCGTATTTGGTGTTTGCAGGGGACACCATATGCCTGTCTCTCAACGTCAACTTTATCCATTCCATTCAGTAAGTTAATTCAATTCTATAGTCTACCTGCGTCTCCAGCAGGCTCACAAAATCCACAGTGTTATGTTGGTATAATTGTTAGTATGTTTGGTTCGATAATGCAGATACCATCAGCCGGAGATTTTTTACTATGCCACTCACTGAGTTAAAGGTAAGGAATTCAAAGGCTGCTGCGAAGCCTGTCAAAATGACAGACGGTAATGGTATGCATCTTTTTATTACCCCCACACGGTTCCAAATACTGGCGTTTTCAGTATCGCTTTGGCAGCAAACAAAAGATTCTTGCTCTCGGTGTTTATCCTGAGGTTTGACCTGCTCCCCGTTGATAAACACGCCGCGATGTTAGTAATGTCTTCATAAGCCACATGAGGACATCCCCATGAACGCGGGATCCGCGATAAGGAAATGCAGTTAAAGCAGTGGTGTGAAATTTTCGACCAGATCCTCAACAAATCCATAGCAAAATAATGAGCACCAAAATCATATAAGGAATTAAAAATGAATAGATTTTCAACAGTTGCAGCCCTGTCTTTAGCAGTTTTGCTTACCGGCTGCGACAGCAAACCCTCCTCTTCCGAAATCCAGAAAGCTATGCAGGACAACATTGAGCGCACAAACCAGACAGCGATTCGGTGAGAATAGCAAAGACATGCTCACGACTCTAAACCAAGCTGATAAGGTTTCCTGTAAGGAGTCAGAGGAAAAAGGGAAATACCTTTGCAAAGTGGATACTGATATAAAACTACCCATGATGGGCGAGAAGCAAACTGTAGCTGAATTTAAATTCATTAAAAACGATGGTAACTGGAAAGTGTCACCGTAACCTAACGCATCAATCTACAATAGAAATTCTTAGAAAAATCCCGAAGGAAAGCTATTTTATTCAATTGCAGCGCCAGAAAATATATCAAAAAAACAAATCATTCACACCATTATCAGGATTGTTTGAGGGGTGAATAACATTCACTATTAATTTACACAAATTAATGAGTGAGCTTTTGCAACTCTACTTAACTGTGCGAGAAGGTATAAGAATTATATTTGCCCAAACCCTATCTAAGCATCATCATCATTTAAGTATGAATTAAGATTATCAGCAAAATCAATCAAGGTAGAACCTACCAGAAAATTACCTCTTTTAGGTCGATGTTCTTTGAATATACCAATAGCTTTTAAAGAAACTCCGCCGTCCAATTTATTAATTATCAACTGAGCAATCACGCTTCCACTCATACCTGCAAGCGAAGTAACGGTTTTATTAGTACTGGCATCCTCAAAACAGATGTTTTTTTCTTTTCCGCCAGCAATAAAATGGAAATAAATATCTTCGGTTTTTCTTTCATAAAAAAAGTTGTGAAAATTAATATTAAAAGGCGACAAGCCTTTCTCAGGGTGCATTTTATGTAACTTATTAACTTTTGATGGATATCCCATGATCACAAATGAAGATGTTTTCTCAAAAAAATCGTTATTAACTTTAGTATCAAAAAGAACGCTATTTGGTATAGCCTTCATGATTTTTTCAGACATAGGAATAATAGCGTAATCTTGTTCATCATTAAAAAATACTTCCAGATGCTCGAACTTAAATTTATTTCCGTCAATCGATATGAACGACAATTCACTTTTTTGCATCTCTTTAATTACATGGGAAGCAGTAACAATACAAGGTATATGGTCACCTAATAGATATATAAAACCGCTTCCGATCAAAAAGGCCTCTTGTTTACGGTGAGGTTGAGTTATAAAAAAAGACACTAGTGAACTCTGCCATTCCAAAGCTAATTCAGTAGTCCTGCTCTCATCAATCCACGTTGGGGAATAGTGTATAATTGAAAAATGCGGATAAATTAATTTTGAGTCCTCTAACACTTTCATTTCCTTTTAAATGACAATATAATTTTTTCTGGTAAATTATTAGCAATGTGAGTTATGATCAATATAAATCTACAATTTGGTGATGATATGAACATTTTTGAAATTGAAGAAAAACTTGCTGAAAACGGTTTCAATGCGAAAGACATTGCTGCTTTAAGAATGCAAGCTGAAAAAAGTGGAACGACTTATCCGGCTTTACTTAAAGAGCTTAGCATACGTTTTATTGCTTCAATGGTCCTTGTAGCCATTCTTGCTATAGTCTGGATATACACGCTTATGTACAAGGATAGCCTCGCTGTTACCTCATACTCAATCACAATGCTAATCATAGCTCCTATTTTTTACATTTTCACACCCATGAAGTTAGGCTACAAATCATTCCGGTACACGAGAAAAAAGTGATTTATTTTTTATTATCGTAAATTGATTTCAGAGCCGAATAGTCATTATATATTTCCACGCCTAATTCAAAGCGGCTCATATCTTTGATACCCCTAACGAAGTCGGAGTTTACGTAGTAAAAAAGTCGAAATGTTTGAGGTTTTCTTATCAGCCTGAACATGCCATAGGCCGAAAGAGCAAGATCCATACTGCTGTAGGCAATTTCACCTGTTTTTTGATCAAAACCCAAGAACCTGGCTGCTCCAATGTAACCATCTTTCAAGAATCCCTGGGCGTCATTTTTTCCTGTAATAACATTCATTACACCTTCCTGAACGCCATTCACGCCATGAAGCGTGAGCATCGCACCAAAACCAACCCCTATTATATTTCCGGTTGCAGCTGAAGCGGCCATAACTCCAAACCCAGCCACCACCTGTAATCCACTCAGTACTACCCCCACACCATCGATAATATATCCCCAGATATCACCTTGCTGAACGAATTTTACTGAAGCATGCAATGCCGCCTGACCAGTACGAAGAAGTTGATCTTGTCTCATGAGATTACGATGTTCTTCTTTCAGGTTTTGAATGCATTGCTGGCATTCATCATCGCTGGCACCTGTTCGAATCGTATCAATCTGAGCATTAACGAAAATCTTCACTTCGTCCTGAAACTGAATCCTGTTGTAACCCTCAGACAGGTGAATCAAAGATAAGTGATTTGACGTACTAAGCAGCTGATTAGCTTCAGCATTAGCCATAGTCAGAAAGTAATCCTTGAATCGGTCTGGTTTCCAGTAGTCCATGACTGTGCCTTTATGTCATTATACGTATCGTTAAGTTTATTTAATCAGATTCCCTTACACAGGGAAAGCAAAAGGACCAGCTATGAGTACAGACATCTTCTTAAAAATCGATGGCATCACAGGCGAATCACTGGATAGTAACCATAAAGGCTGGATTGCTATTGAATCTTTCACCTGGGGTGCAAACCAACCAGGGAATATGTCTGCTGGAGGCGGTGGTGGCGCAGGAAAAGTTCAGTACCGGGACCTGTCGGTTCAGGCACTTATTGACAAAGCTACGCCAGCGATAATGCGCTACGTATCCAACGGCAAACATGTCGCCAAAGTTGAGCTTTCAGTATGTAAAGCCGGAGGCAGCCAGATTGAGTACTGTCGCATTACGCTTGAAGACGTCCTTATCACTAATGTGGTTTTCAATGGCACTACAAATCGTGACCTTATCGGAGTCTCATATCAGTTTCAGGCATCAAAAGTCAGAACACAGTATTGGGAACAGTCTGCGAGTGGCGGCAAAGGCGCTGAAACTCAGTCAGGGTGGGATATTAAAGGTAACAAAGAACTGTAATGTCTCAAGAACATTAGATGGTTTAACACGTTCCGAAGCTTTTTATTTAAGGTGTCCATCAAGATTGGCACCTTCATATTTTATCTGCCCATAAGAATGTTTCTCAAAGTATAACTCTTAATCCGATGAGACACTCTTGACACATTCATGAAGCATTAATGAAAATTAAGACTCATATGTTAAGCCAGAACTCAAAAAAGTTTTAATGCTCTGAAGAATCATTGCCGACTGGCTAAATGGTAATCCAGGGCTGGTTATTCAGTGTGGCTTGAAATCAGTATCTATAGCGGCAAGTTTAGAAATTTTGACAACTCCCCCGCCGGCACGCCGAAGGCGTCATGCCATAAACCTGACGAAAACGATGACTGAAGTGTGATGAAGAGTGGAATCCACACTGAAAAGCAATGTCGGTCAGCGTCAGGTCAGGTCGCTCAAGCAACGTCCGTGCGCGCTCCATACGACGGCGCATCACAAACTGGTGTGGCGCTTCGCCCGTGGTGTGACGGAACATACGGGCAAAGTGAAACTCACTTAATGCCGCTTCCTGCGCCAGCACCGCCAGAGTTAAAGGCTGGTCGAGATGGGTTTCAATAAATTCCAGAACACGTCGTAATACCGCCGGCGCCAGTCCGCCACGCACCTGTGGCAGTTGCCACCTGACTTCGCTGTAGTGCTGCAATAGATGGGTCAGAAGCAGTGTGGATGCACTGCTCAGCATCAGCTGGCTTGCGGGCTGTTGCCAGTCACTGCTCAGAAGAAAGTGCCGATAAAGCTGGGTAATGCGGTCATCAGTGGAAAAGATTTTTTCATGCAGATTTAACTGCGCCGGGCTGCGGTCCCAGACCCGTTCGGCCAGCTGCCGCAGCTGGTTTTCGCTGCAATAGAGATGAACAAAGGCGAGATCGGCTCGCAGATCCCAGGTTGATTCCGTGCCTGCCGGCATCAGACAGAAGCGATCCGGTGCGCCACCATTACGCCAGCCGTGTGGGGTTTTATGCCAGGTATCGTAGCCGCCCGCGACATAAAGGCTCAGGGTGTGATGATCGCTGAGGTTGGTGACGCGATCGCCGCTGTTGAACCAGGCTGCCAGCTGAATGCCACTATTAAGATGCACATGGTCACGCAGTTGCGCTTTGTGACGTTGCAGCATTTCAAAGGTCTGGTAGGTACGCATCAAAGTATCAGTTCAGATAAAACAGAAGATCAGTTTACGGATTGTAAGGGACAGAGAACAGGTCACATTGGGACGGAGGATAAAAATGCGCAAGATTTTGCAAATCCGGCGCAATGCCCTGCAAGACCAGAACGCAGTGCAGATGCAGAATCAACGGTTTAGATCGGAGAATCTGGCATGAACCTGTTTTTGTATCTTTCTGTTGTACTTATCTGGGGCACGACCTGGATCGCGATTTACGCGCAACAGTCTGCGGGCGATAACGCCGTGGTCGTCGCGGTGTTCTGGCGGTTTTTGCTGGCTTCACTGGTCATGCTATTGCTGCTTACGCTGATAAAACGGCTGCACAGACTGACACTGCAGGATCATCTCTTTTGTATGCTGCAGGGCTGTTGTGTCTTTGGCTTCAACTTTGTCTGTTTCTATTACGCGTCCGGCTATATCAGCAGCGGACTGGAGTCAGTGATTTTCTCAATGGCTGTCATGTATAACGCCATTAATAGCTGGGTATTCTTCCGTCAGCGCCCCTCTGCACGTCTGATTCCGGCGGTAGTGCTGGGGATGGCAGGCATTGTTGCCCTGTTCTGGCACGATCTGCGCAGCACGCAGGCCTCGGCAGAATTGATATGGGGCATTGGATTGAGTGCACTGGGCACCCTGGGATTTTCATTCGGCAATATGATCAGTCAGCGACATCAGCGTCTGAAACGCGACGTACTGACAACTAACAGTTACGGCATGTTATACGGTGCGGTTGCGATGGCCCTTGTCTCGCTGGCACAGGGGATTTCGCTGCAGCCAGCATGGAATACCCAGTGGGTGGGAGCCTTAACTTATCTGGCTCTGGTAGGGTCAGTGATAGGGTTTGGCGCCTACTTTACGCTGGTTGGTCGCATCGGAGCCAGTCGTGCTGCATATACAACTGTCCTGTTTCCGCTGGTTGCACTGGCACTTTCCACCCGATACGAAGGGTACGAATGGCATGCCAGCGCCATCCCTGGCCTTGTCATGATTTTGCTGGGCAATGTTGTGATGCTTGCCCGCTGGCCGGCAAGCCGTCGCCGGGTCATTATCTGACATGAATGCGGGCTAAGGCCCGCGTCCGGATGGGCGTTACGCCGACTGCTGCTGAAGAAGTTTCTGTGGTTGATTGATCGCTTTACGCGCAATCCAGTAAAGCAGAACACGCTCATCGTCACTATCACGATCGGCCATGGAGAGCAGTTTCAATGCCAGGGTCGATTTAGTCACAGGCTGCTGTTCTGTACTGAGTTCAATCACCGCCTGACCGATGATGCAGCAAACGTCATCCTCACTGCTATTGGATTCATATGTCCGGTCTTTCATATTTCCTCCTGTTAAGTGAGTTGTAAGTCTGGCAAATAATCTGGAAACCCGCTCACAGAAACAGCGAAATGAAACATTATCTTACGGTTAATTACGCTTACACATCATGATGCCGTATTGGTTACTTTTCCCGTTACGCCCCGTCGCTGCACCTGTGACGATGTCGTTCATACCCTCTGAAGAGCATTTCATTCCCTGATCCGTTCTATTCATGCCTTTATTACACACGCACGCGAAGCACGGCTTTATTCTGACCGCAGTTTCCAGATTCCCGGACGGGAGAGAAAAATCATGAACCAGACTCAACAGGCTTCTTACCAGCGTTCCCGCTGGCTTACATTGTTCGGCACGGTAATCACTCAGTTCGCGCTGGGGTCAGTCTACACATGGAGTTTGTTTAATGGCCAGCTGTCACAGAAGCTGGATGCCCCCGTCAGTCAGGTCGCTTTTTCTTTCGGCCTGCTGAGTTTAGGTCTGGCTATCGCCTCTTCGCTGGCCGGTAAATTACAGGAACGTTTTGGTGTACGCCGCGTCACTATCGGTGCAGGTGTACTGATGGCACTGGGTTTCTGGCTCACCGCTCACGCAAATAACCTGATGATGCTCTATTTCAGTGCCGGCTTGCTGGTCGGTCTGGCCGATGGCGCAGGTTACCTGATGACGTTGTCTAACTGCGTGAAGTGGTTCCCTGAGCGCAAAGGAATGATCTCTGCCTGTGCGATTGGGGCATACGGTCTGGGCAGCCTGGGATTTAAATTTATTTGCGGGGCGCTGCTGGCGACGGTGGGTCTGGAACAGACCTTCATGATCTGGGGCGTGCTGGCGATGTCGATGATTATTCTCGGTGCGCTGCTGATGCGTGAAGCACCACTGCAGCAGATCGGAACCTCAACTAAAGGTCAGCAACATACGCGGGATTACACGCTGGCACAGTCGGTACGTCTGCCGCAGTACTGGATGCTGGCGCTGATGTTCCTGACCGCCTGTATGAGCGGCCTCTATGTGATAGGCGTTGCCAAGGATATCGGCGAAGGCATGGTGCATCTTTCCACGCAGACAGCTGCCAGCGCAGTAACAGTGATCGCGATTGCCAACCTGAGCGGTCGTCTGGTACTGGGTGTGCTCTCTGACAAAATGATGCGCATCAGAGTCATTTCACTGGCGCAAATTGTGTCTCTGATCGGAATGAGCGTGCTGCTGTTTACCCGGATGAATGAGATGACCTTCTTCCTGTCACTCGCCTGTGTCGCCTTCAGCTTTGGCGGCACTATCACAGTGTTCCCATCGCTGGTGAGTGACTTCTTCGGGCTCAACAACCTGACTAAAAATTACGGTCTGCTCTATCTCGGCTTTGGTATCGGTAGCGTGCTGGGTTCACTGGTCGCCTCACTGTTTGGTGGTTTCACCGTCACCTTCAGCCTGATTATGACGCTGCTGGTCATCTCGCTGTTCCTGTCACTCACTATCCGCTTACCTCAGAGTTCCATCACAGCAGAACCGGTGTTGCAACGCCATTAACGCTTACTGACAATGATTACGGGCCGCAATTAAGCGGCCCGTAGTCGTTTAACCGCGGAATCGCGGCTCTGCCATTCCCGCCACCGCCAGGTCTACTGCAAAGATATCGCCGGACTGCGGATAGCGTGCCAGCTCCTCTTCCGTGCGATCTTCACGTGAACTGGTAATGAACAGCGTTTTAAGATCGGCACCGCCAAAGGCCACCATGGTTGGCCACTTCACCGGCAGCAGGATCTCATCGACGATTTCGCTACTCTGCGGATCGATACGTACCACGCGTCCGCCATCAAACTGTGCAGACCAGTAAAATCCTTCACTGTCCACAGCAGCGCCATCCGGTAGCCCGCCCTTCGCGTCGAAACGGCGGAACAGCGTGCGCTCACCCGGTTCGCCCTGCTCATTCAGCGGATAGCGATAGAGTGCCTCATTCGGCGTGTCGCTGTGATACATCCAGCGTCGGTCAGGAGAAAATGCCAGCCCGTTGGAAATTTTAATGTCGCGCGCCTTCACCTCCAGCTTCAGGTCAGGCGTCACACGGCACAGCAGGCCGCCGTTTTTGTCCTGCGGTTCCCACAGGCTGCCGCACCAGAAGTTACCCCAGGGATCAACGCGGCCATCATTAAAGCGACTTTGCGCAGCGATACCGGGATTCTCTGCGACCTTTTTCTCCGGCTTACCCTGCGCATCCAGCAGCCAGACACCGCCGCGCAGTGCCGCTATTATCCCGCCCTGCTCACGCAGCCCAATACATCCCACCTCTTCCGCCTGCGGGAAGGTTTGCAGCTCGCCGCTGACTGGATTAAAACGGTGAATGGCCGGTGCCAGGATATCGACACAGTAGAGCACCTGCTCCTCCACTGACCAGAGCGGGCATTCGCCCAGCTCTGCCTGTAAAGCCAGAATATTTTTAACGTCATGCGGCATGTTTCTCTCCCATTGAACTGACATGCTAATAATGTAGTGGTAAAAACTTTCAAATGAGAATTATTTTCGCTTGATTTTGAGACTATTCTCTTTGATAGTATTAATTATTCAGTTCATTCCGATGTTTTCAATTCCCCTTGCTGCATAATTCAGCATTTTGAAATATTCCGTCATATCTTCTTAAATAACTCTACAAAGCCTGCATCTTCACTCCACTTTTCCGGCGTAGTGTCGTAGTCATTGGAAAAGAGGAGAAGCTTCCGATGAAGAGATTAATTAAAGTCGCTTCTGTCGTTGCACTGATGACGTTATTAAGTGGTTGTATCATCAGCCCACGACACGATAATGGCTGGCATCGCGGAGGTGGCGGCGGATATCATGGAGGCTACTATGGAGGTTATCACGAAGGGTATCATGGCGGTTACTATCGCCACTGACGGGCAAAGATGTCACACAGCATAAAATAAAAGCATTACATTTTAAGGGCGGGATATTTATCCCGCCCGTTTTATTTAACTTTTCAAAGCATAATTACACTGGAACCACGCTTTCTTCAGTCCCGGAATATGACTCTCCTCGGCAGGCAGCGCTTCGACCTTATCAAATCCTTTACTGCTGCAGTAATTCGCCAGATCAATATCCATTGCGTCACGATTGACCTTTGCCGGGTCAAAACGGTACTGAACGGTATTTGAATCCGGATCTTCATCAACACGTTCGAATGCCCCGGGTTTGCTGGCAGTACATCCACTCAGCAAAATCAGCGCTACTGCGCCGGTAATTAGTTTTTTCATAGTTGTTGTCCTCACGTTGCCGCGCAGTGTATGACGCAGCATGCCGCTCATCCATAGGATTTATGCGCGAAAATTAAAACTTGAGAAGCTTTTGCCGATTAATGTAATACGATTAAACGGCTATCGCTATCGTGTCAGAAATGACAGGATGTACTCAGACAAGACGAAACGAAGACTGCACCACACCAGGAAATGCCAAAAATAAAAAAGCTGTTCCTCTCTCTTCCCTGCCCGCGCTTAGCGGGCTTTTTTTTGCCCGCTATTCCGCGGTCGCTTACTGACCCGTCGTTGCCACCATTCTACGTAACAGGTTAGCGGCGCGTTTGTCAGGTAATGCCAGAATGGCACTGTAGAGATCAATGGACATGCCACACAGCGATGAGCGATCCACTGCCGTGTCAGCTGGCATATTCAGCTGCTGCAGTTTGTCGCCCCATTTCAGAAAGAGGCGTCCGACGATCTTTTGCAGATCATCCTGCGCCTGCGTCTTATCGAGGGGCTTTTCGGGCGGAGGGCTGTTAAGCAGCAACTGCTCCATGGCATCCGCTTCTTTGCGATTCAGCGAAGACGTTAGCGTAGTCTGTAAATTAATTCCTCCACTCACCTGCGGATAGAGAAAACGGAAGCAGAGACCCGGATCGATTTGATTCAGCGCCCGCATCTCTTCTACCGAGACGCCGATATAGTTAACCACTGCTGCATCCGTTGCGCGCATCAGCCGTTGGTTGACCACCTCAATCAGCCAGCCACGCAGTTCACCTGTTGCCTGCAGAGCGGGCTCGCCTGCACGGATTCGACGGGTCAGCTCCTGGGTCAGCAATAACCAGAGCGCGGGTTCCTGCGTTTGCAGCACGCGATAGCCTGGCATCTTTGCCAGTTGATTTACTGCCTGCTCATGCTGGCTTGCCTGCAACTGATGCGGCGCGACCCAGCTGAACCAGAGCAGATTAGCCATGATCAGGGGCAGCAGAAAAATGAGCAGCCCCTGCCACAAACGCAGTCGGGTCGTTTTGATCAGCACAATAACGATCAACGCCAGCAATGAAAACGCAGCCAGCGTAATAAAAAGCAGAGAATTCATGCTGCGGGGTTAATCCTTACGCACATCGATTAGCACAGGACAGTGAGCACGCTCAATCACCGCTGCGCTGACCGAGCCTTTTAATAATCTGTTAAACGAAGAGAGGTGGCGACGTCCCATGATAATCATGCTTGCCTTAAGCTGTTGTGACTGGGCAACAATGGTATCTGCCGCCTCACCCGCCAGGATCACGCCACGCGCATTAATGCCAGCGCGCAGTAACGGTGCCAGTGCATGACGCACCACCATTTCCGCCGTATTTTGCTCATCCTGTGCTGCCACAAAATCGGCCGGGTCTTCACCCGCATCGATTTCCATCGGCTGATTACAGGAGGAGTAGGCAGGATCGACGCAGCACAGCACCACCACATCGGCGCGATGTGCCAGCGCTTCTTCAATCGTCAAGGCAACCACTTTCCCGGCAACCGGAGAGTGGTCTATGGCCATCAGCAGGGTTTTCATCAGATGCTTATCCTTAAATCGCGGCAACTTTGCCGATTTCACGCACCAGCGCCTCTTTACACTTCAGCATCTCGTCACGAAAACGCGCTTCATGTCGCAGAAAACGAGCAGAGGGCACCAGTAAAGAGACAGAAAAGCGACCAAACAGCGTATCCAGCGCAAACGCCATGGTAGAGATCCCTTCCAGGGTTTCACCGCGATCCACGGCGATACCGGTTTCGCGGACTTCCCTGATAAGTTGTAGCAATTGTGGCAATGTTTTCACCGTCTGATCGGTCAGCTCCTGCCAGGCGTCGCCAACAATCGTCCGGACATCTTTTTCACACTCCAGTGCCAGCAACGCCCGTCCCCCGGAGGTACTGTAGAGCGGCAGATTCAGTCCCATATGCGGGACAACCCGAAGTTCACGTGACGCCACGACATGGTGAATAATCGCCAGCTGGCTGCCGCTGGCGCGCGCCAGCGAGACCGTTTCATTAGTATCCGAAGAGAGTTTTTCCAGTAGCGGACTGACCAGATCAACCACGTCGGTATGCACGCTGGAGATCAGTTTTAAAAGGGCAGGTCCCAGACGCAATCCGCCCGCCCCACTGCTGCGCACAAGCTCTGCGCTGTCGAGCGCAGCGACAATGCGCTGCACCGTTGAACGGGGCAGTTCCACCGCCTGAGCGATCTCGCCAAGGCTCATGCCGCCCGGCTGTTCGCCCAGCGCATTAAGAATTTTTGCCGCACGGGCGATGACCTGGATACCGCCCGTTTTTTCATCCTCGCGGCTGGAGGGTTGATGTGCCATAGCGTCGTCCTGTTTGAGCTGCCTTACTGTAACGCGAATGCCGCACTTTTTACAGCCTGTACCACATTGCAATACAGCATACCGGGATGTAATATTACGCCCTGTACCACATTGCAGTACACTGCATCATAATAACGAGATTGCCAGTAATGAACGCTAAGCCCGCCACGCCGCCGGCTCCTCATCCTTTTACACTCCGACTAGCTCTGGGCCTGATCGGCGTGCTTATTGCTGCGCTGACCTCCGGGCTGAACGACCGCGTCAGTGATATCGCGCTGGCTGATATCCGTGCCGCAATCGGCATCGGTTTCGATCAGGGTAGCTGGATTATCTCCGGCTATCAGGCGGCAGAAGTTGCGGCGATGATGATTGCCCCCTGGTTTGCCGTCACCCTGTCGCTGCGGCGTTTTACACTCGGCGTGTCGGCGGGATTTATGCTGACCGGCATTCTGCTGCCGCTGGTGCCGGATCCCACGCTGTTTATCAGCCTGCGCGTGCTGCAGGGGTTGTTTGGCGGCGCACTGCCGCCGATGCTGATGACTGTGGCTCTGCGCTTTCTGCCGCCGCCTTTTAAGCTGTTCGGCCTGGCGGGCTATGCCCTGACCGCGACGTTTGGCCCCAATATGGCAGCGTCGCTGGCCTCAATATGGACCGACCATGTCAGCTGGATCATGGTGTTCTGGCAGGTGGTGCCTGGCATGCTGATTGCGATGGTGCTGATTAGCTGGGGGATACCGCAGGACCCGCTGCGTCCGGAACGTTTTCAGCAGATCGATCTGTTCGGCATGGTGACCGGTTGCATTGCTGTCGCGCTGCTGGTGCTGGTGCTGACCCAGGGGGAGCGTCTTGACTGGCTGAACTCGCCACTGATCGCCGGTATGCTGCTCGCCGCGCTGCCGCTGCTGCTGGTTTTCCTGATCAATGAGTGGTTTCACCCGCTGCCGCTGTTTAAATTACAGATGCTCAGACGGCCCAACCTGGCGCACGGCCTGCTGGGGCTGGCCTGCGTGCTCATCCTGGGGCTTTCAGGTTCCGCGCTGCCTTCGGCCTACTTTGCTCAGGTGAGCGGCTTTCGCACCCTTGAGTTTGCCCCGCTGGCACTGACCGTAGGCCTGCCACAATTGCTCATCGCGCCACTGATTGCTGCCCTGCTCAATATCCGCTGGATTGATTGCCGCTGGATGCTGACGGCGGGCGTCGGCCTGCTGGTGACTGCCTGTCTGCTGGGCTCGCAGATCACCAGTGACTGGGCGCGACAGAATTTCTGGCTGCTGCAAATCCTGCAGGCGTTCGGACAACCGATGATCATTTTGCCGATATTGATGAGTGCCACCAGCGTTGTGGCCCCACCTGAAGGCCCTTTTGCCTCCGCGATGTTTAACACGGTGCGCGGGTTTTCCAGTATTGCCGCCTCCACGCTGGTTGAGGTTTTCCTTTCTCATCGTGAGCAATTTCATTCCAGTGTCCTGATTAATCAGGCCGCCAGCCGCAGCTGGCTGATGACCGCGCCGACAGCCGATCAAGCCAGCCGCAGTTTGCCGCTATTGCCGGATGGCAGCATCAGCGCCAGCGATAATCTCAGCGGATTCGCCACCCTGGTCCGGCATCAGGCCACGATCCTGAGCCTGAGCGACAGCTGGCTGATGCTGACCGGCTTTGCCGCCTGCCTGTTATTGCTTACCGCCATCCTGCCAAAACGGGTCTGGCCGCCTCAAACTTTGATTCAACACCCTCCCCGGAATAACTGAATATGCGTACTTTTGAAATGAGAAGAACCCTGCTGCTGAGTCTGCTGCTGCTGGTGTTACTGGCCATTGCCTTTGTTGTCTGGACGATGATGACCAGCAACGATCACCGCACCAATGATGCTTACGTCAATGCGGATTACACCCTGGTAGCACCTAAAGTCTCGGGCTACATAAGCCATGTTGAGGTGCAGGATAATCAGCAGGTCAAAGCGGGCCAGTTGCTGGCAACGCTGGATGACCGTGACTATCGGGTGGCGCTGGAGAGTGCTGAAGCTGACCTGCAGGTGAGTCAGGCGAAACTGCTGAGCAGCCAGGCTCAACTGGAACAGCAGCAGTCGATGATTGATCAGCAGAAAGCCAGCGTCGCGGCAAGTCAGGCTTCTGCGCAGTATGCGGGTCAAAGCGCCGATCGCTATAACCGCCTCTATAAAAGCGGCACCGTCGCCGCTGACGATCAGCAAAAGGCCAGCTCAAATCAGCGCTCGGCGCTGGCAGCTGTCCATCAGAGTCAGGCTGCACTGGCATCGGCAATAAAACAGGTGGGCGTATTACAGGCGGCGGTGCGTTCAGCAGAAGCGGATGTTGCCGCAGCCAAAGCCAGCGTCGATCAGGCCAGGCTGAATCTCTCCTACACGCGCATTACGGCTCCTGTTGACGGCATGGTGGGTCAGCGTGCGGTGCGGACAGGCGCATACGTTTCAGCCGGAACCCGTCTGCTGGCCGTGGTCCCCCTGCAGCAAACCTACATTACGGCTAACTACCTTGAGACGCAGTTAAGCGATGTGCGCCCAGGACAGCGGGTCCGAATCCGGGTTGATGCCCTGCCAGGCGAGACCTTTACCGGTCATGTGGACAGCATCGCACCGGCCACTGGTGCAACTTTTTCAGCGATCGCTCCCGATAACGCCACAGGCAACTACACTAAAGTCGTTCAACGTCTGCCGGTGAAAATTGTGCTGGATGGCGACCAACCGCATCTGGCTCAGTTACGTGTCGGCATGTCGGCGATCCCTGAAATCGAGGCGCCCTAATATTGTGAGCAATATCTCAGAACGGGCCTATTTCATTTGGGTGGGATTACGCGTAAATTAGCGCCTGATCCTGTTCTGAGAGTTATTCAGATCGACCCGGAAGAGAGCAGACCATTACTGAAATGGCGATCTCTTTTCCACATCTGTTCGCGTTGCACTGGTTTGGGATCGCCATCATCGTAACCGCTCAGAGGAGTTGCTTTGTGAAATATGCCTTGATGGGAATATCTTTTTTCGCGTTACTTTGGTTCGGAACCTTTGTTCTGCTGCTGAAGTAATGGCGTGACAGTGCCGCCATGGGGCGACCATCGTGTCGCCCCTGCTGGCTGTCAGCTCTCTTCTTCTGTTTTCATGCTGCCCGGCAATACGCCATCGGCACGAAACATCGCCTTAATTCCCCGCACTGCCTGACGAATACGATCGCTGTTTTCAATCAGCGCAAATCGCACGTGCGTGTCGCCATAGTCACCAAACCCGATACCAGGGGAAACACAGACTTTCGCCTCCTGCAGCATATGTTTAGCAAATTCCAGCGAACCCAGATGTGCATAGTGGTCGGGAATTTTTGCCCAGACGTACATCGAGGCTTTGGGGTTATCCACCATCCAGCCCGCTTCATGCAAGCCTTTGACCAGCACATCACGGCGGCGTTTATACTGCTCAGCAATGTCACGCACGCACTGCTGATCCCCTTCCAGCGCCGCAATGGCTGCCACCTGTAGCGGCGTAAAGGTGCCGTAGTCATGGTAACTCTTGATACGCGCCAGCGCGGCGACCAGCTCTTTATTACCCACCATGAAACCGATACGCCAGCCCGCCATGTTGTAGCTTTTCGACAGGGTAAAGAATTCAACGGCAACATCACGCGCGCCCGGCACCTGCATAATCGACGGCGCTTTCCAGCCATCGTAGACGATGTCAGCATAAGCCAGATCGTGGATGACCAGTACGTTGTACTGCTTCGCCAGCGCAATCACCCGCTCGAAAAAGTCGAGTTCAACACACTGTGCGGTCGGGTTGGATGGGAATCCAAGGATCATCATTTTTGGCTTGGGGTAGCTTTCCCGAATAGCACGTTCCAGCTCATTGAAGAAGTCGACACCCGCCACCAGCGGCACCGAACGCACCTGCGCTCCGGCAATCACTGCACCGTAGATATGAATCGGATAGCTGGGATTGGGCACCAGTACGGTATCACCATGATCCAGCGTCGCCAGCATCAGATGCGCCAGCCCCTCTTTGGAGCCGATGGTGACAATTGCCTCAGATTCAGGATCGATCTCCACCTGATAGCGCTCAGCGTACCAGCGCGAAATCGCTCTGCGCAGACGCGGTATGCCGCGCGAGGTGGAATAACCGTGGGTATCGTCACGCTGCGCCACCTGGCATAATTTTTCGACAATGTGAGGCGGAGTCGGACCATCAGGGTTACCCATTGAAAAGTCGATGATATCTTCGCCGCGCCGACGCGCAGCCATCTTCAGTTCAGCGGTGATGTTGAAAACGTAAGGAGGTAAACGTTCAATACGCGAGAAACGACGGGGTGTGCTGTTATCAGCCATGATGTCCTCTGGATTACGTAAGCGCCCGGACCGTCCGAGCGACGTGGGTCACTGCGGTGACCCGTTACGAACATAACGTGGCGAGGATCATTTTGTCGAGGGTGGCGGAAAATTTTTTTATTTTTGCGGATTCAGCCGTCCCAGCAGCCAATCGTTCACCCAGTGGCCATCCAGCAGATAATTATCCCGCAGCGTGCCCTCCAGCTGAAAACCGTTTTTCTCCAGAATACGGCGTGACGCCCAGTTCCCTTCAATCACCATCGCCTTGAGTTTGTGAAAATCGGCTTCAAGCAGAAACTGACACAGCGCCGCCAGCGCTTCGCTGCCATAGCCCTGACCACAGTGGCGATGCAGCAGCATATAGCCCACCTCCGCCTGACGATACGGCTCCCATTCCGGGCTGCAGCCAAACAGGCCAATGGGCTCACCGCTGTCCTGGCGTCTTGCCACCAGGCAGAGCATATGAAAACTGCCCGGCTGCCAGGGTGCCAGACGTTGTGTGAAACGCTGTCGAATATCCGCTTCATCCGGGATTTCGCTTACCCATTTCATGGTGTCGGGATCTTCATGGACGGCACGAAACAGTTGCCAGTCTTCGGGTTGTAATTTACTCAGGGTTAATCTGTCGGTGACAAGTTGCATCTGTGGCTCCCGATGGGCGCGGTTTTCCAGCGGTTACTGGCGCGCGTCATCGCGCAACATAGCAAAACGGCTTCACAGCGACCAGCATGAAAAACTGTTCCCCTTTATTCCACTCAACTTTTCCTCTTTTTACGGGATTGCCGTAAAAATTGATCTGAAACATTAACTTGTGGCGGGATTGATCGGGGTGCTAGCGGTTCGCGATCACATTTTTTATCATAGAGGCACTTTCCATCGCTCACGAGTCGCCTGTGTCCTCCCACTTCACGATGTTACTGGCAGTTTTTGACCGCGCCGCCCTGATGTTGATCTGCCTGTTCTTCCTGACGCGCACCCGGCCTTTTCGTCAGCTGCTGCAAAAAGATGAGCACACCCGCGCGGAAAAAGTGGCGGTCACTGCCATCTTTTCCCTGTTTGCGCTGTTCAGTACCTGGTCGGGCGTCAATGTCGACGGTTCGCTGCTGAATGTGCGGGTCATTGCCGTGATGGCGGGTGGGATTCTGTTTGGTCCCTGGGTTGGCATCGCCACCGGTGTGATTGCGGGCCTTCACCGTTTTCTGATCGATATTCATGGCGTCACTTCCGTGCCCTGCCTGATTACCAGCATCATTGCCGGTGTCGTCGCGGGCGGGATTAATCGCCGGGTGCTGAAAGAGCATCGCTGGCGCGCCGGTATCGTCGGCGGCATGCTGTGTGAAGCCCTGACGATGTTGCTGATCGTCCTGTGGGCGCGCCCTGCCTCACTCGGGCTGGCGATTGTGTCGGAGATTGCCCTGCCGATGATCCTCGGCGCGTCCAGCATCGGCATCATTGTGTTGCTGGTGCAAAGTGTTGAGGGAGAGAAAGAGGCTATTGCTGCCCGCCAGGCCAAGCTGGCACTGGAGATCGCCAACAAAACGTTGCCGCTGTTTCGTCAGGTGAACAGCGACTCGCTGCGCAATATCTGTGACATTATCCGAAGAGAGATCAAAGCCGATGCGGTGGCGATGACAGATAAAAAGCAGATTCTGGCCTACGTCGGCTATGGCGAACATAATTATAAGCATGGCGATGATGGCATCAGCCCCACGACGGCGCAGGCGATCAACAGCGGTAAAATTATTATTAAGAACAATGATGAAGCGCACCGTACTAAAGATATCCACTCAATGATCGTCATCCCGCTGTGGGAAAAAGGCAAAGTCACCGGCACGCTGAAAATCTATTATCGCCGCGCACACCGTATTACCGGCTCGCTGAAGGAGATGGCGATTGGCCTGTCACAAATTATCTCAACCCAGCTTGAAGTGTCGCGCGCCGAACAGCTGCGTGAGATGGCCAATAAAGCGGAACTGCGCGCGCTGCAAAGTAAAATAAATCCCCATTTCCTGTTCAATGCGCTGAATGCTATTTCCTCTTCTATCCGGCTCAATCCCGATACTGCCCGCCAGCTGGTCATTAACCTTTCACGCTATCTGCGCTACAACCTGGAACTGAACGACGATGAGCTAATCGACATCCGTAAAGAGCTGTGGCAGGTGAAAGATTATATCGCCATTGAGCAGGCGCGATTCGGCGATAAACTGACGATGATTTATGACGTTGATGAAGATCTGCATTTTCTGCTGCCAAGTCTGCTGATTCAGCCACTGGTAGAAAACGCCATTGTGCATGGTATTCAGCCCTGTAAAGGCAAAGGCGTGGTCACGCTGAGCGTCCGGGATCTGGGCGATCGGGTGCGGATCTCCGTGCGGGATACCGGTCAGGGCATCAGTGACGAAGTCGTGGAACGGGTGGCGCGCAACGAGATGCCCGGCAATAAAATCGGTCTGCTCAATGTGCACCATCGCGTCAAACTCCTGTCAGGTCAGGGACTGAACATCGTGCGGCATCAACCGGGGACCGAGATCGCTTTTACGCTGAGTAAAAATGGCCAGCGCCTGGCGGAGAATCTGTTATGAAAGCCATTATTGTGGAAGATGAATTTCTGGCCCAGCAGGAGCTGAGCTGGATGATTCAGCATCACAGCAAAATCGAAATTGAAGCCTGTTTTGATGATGGTCTTGATGTACTGAAGTATCTGCAACAGCATCGGGTCGATGTGATTTTCCTCGACATTAATATCCCCTCGCTGGATGGTATGTTGCTGGCACAGAATATCCATCAGTTTGCCCACAAGCCGCTGATCGTCTTTATTACCGCGTGGAAAGAGCATGCGGTAGAAGCATTCGAGCTTGAGGCATTTGACTACATTCTCAAGCCCTATCAGGAGTCGCGGATTGTCACCATGCTGAACAAGCTGGAAGCCACCGCACAGGCGCAGCAGGCTGTGAGTCATCTTAGTGCCACACCTGCGCCGCAGACCGTCAACCTGATTAAAGATGAACGCATTATCGTCACTGACGTGAATGATATTTACTACGTTGAGGCGCATGAAAAGCTGACGTTTGTCTATACCCGGCGCGAGTCCTACGTCATGTCGATGAATATCACCGAGTTCTGTTCACGCCTGCCAGAGCAGCAGTTCTTCCGCTGTCACCGCTCTTACTGCGTCAGCCTGAGCAAGATCCGCGAAATCGAGCCGTGGTTTAACAACACCTATCTGCTTAAGCTGCGCGATCTGGAATTTCAGGTGCCGGTCAGCCGCAGTAAGGTTAAGCAGTTCAGACAGCTGATGCGTCTGTAATGCAGGAGAGTGAGGGAACGATTCAGGCAGAGAAGTGGCTTTCAGGACAACAGCAGGAAAAGGCAGGAGAAGTCAGGCGGTGATTTCCCGGGCCTGAACGGCTGAAGCCTCCAGGTCGGGAAAGCGATCGCGCGCACAAAGGCTGTGCGCGCGGAGTAAAGCAGAATCAGATTTCGCGGCCCAGCGTCTGACGCAGATGCGCGCCCGCCCCCAGCAGGCCAGGCTGATCGTGCGTAATCATGTAAACCGGAATGCTGGCAACATAGTCGCGGAAGCGTCCTTTATCTTCAAAAGCCGCACGGAAACCCGACGCCTTAAAGAATTCCAGGAAGCGAGGCACAATGCCTCCCGCAATATAAACGCCACCAAAAGTGCCCAGGTTCAGCGCCAGATTGCCGCCAAAACGGCCCATAATGACGCAGAACATGGAGAGCGCGCGACGGCAGTCGGTACAGCTGTCATCCAGCGCACGTTCACTGACATCTTTCGGCTTCAGATTTTCCGGCACGCGGTTGTCAACTTTCACAATGGCACGGTAGAGATTAACCAGACCGGCACCCGACAGCACACGTTCAGCTGAGACATGGCCCAGTTCTTCACGCAGCACTTCCAGGATCTGATCTTCTTCTTCGCTGTTGGCCGCAAAATCGACATGACCGCCCTCACCTGGCAGGCTCACCCAGCGCTTGTCCACATGCACCAGATGGCTGACGCCTAAGCCGGTACCGGCACCATAAATGGCGATAGGTTTATCTTTGACCGGCTCTGAGCCGCCAAACTGAATCACGTTTTCGGCGGTCAGCATCGGAATAGCCATGGATACCGCAGTAAAATCGTTAATGATTTCCAGGTGTTCAAAACCGATGTTCTCTTTGAGCTTGCGCGTAGAAAACGCCCAGTCATGGTTGGTCATTTCAACCCAGTCATCGGTAATCGGGCAGGCGATAGCAATACAGCCATCTTTAACGTCCTGCTGTTGTTCATCAAGATAGTGGCGGATGACGGCTTCGAGGCTGTCGTATTCTGATGTTGAGAATGTTTTGGCCTGGGTGATGCTGCCGCTTTCCACCTCACACAGGGCGAGGCGCGCGTTAGTACCGCCGACATCGCCGACCAAGGCATAGGTTGTCATTCTTCTGTTGCTCCGCTTGGGGTCTTAAGAGTTGGAGGACACTATAAAATTCTGCCCATAAAACAACAACGCTCACCGGTGCGATTGGTGAGCGTCTTACTCAGTTGTGCTACAGCCTAACCGCGTTAGTCCAGCCTGCACAGCGGCAACTATCTGAATCTTAGCCGCCGTTGCGTTGATTCAGGCAGGCGGTGACTTTTCTTAGCAGTGGCGGCAAATCGTCTTTCAGCATAACCACCTCAACCAGCGAAAGCCATTGAGGCGCGGCAAGTCGCGTCATCACCTCGTCTAACTGCACGGTTTCACTGATGCGCCAGCTCTGCGCCTGGCCCTGAAGGCTAAGGGCGTGTGGCAGAGCCGTCCAGTTCCACGGGGCGATATCATTGTAACGTTGTGTTGCGCCATGAATCGCCCGTTCGACGGTATAGCCGTCATTATTCAGCAAAAAGATTATCAGTCGCTGCCCATCGCGCAGCATTGAACTCAGTTCCTGAATGGTCAGTTGCGCCGAACCGTCTCCGATGATCAGGATAACCCGTCGATCAGGGTTGGCGGTCTGCGCGCCAAACGCTGCCGGAAGAGTATAGCCGATTGATCCCCATAATGGCTGAACCACCAGCTGTGCCCGCGAGGGTAATCGCAACGCGGCGGCACCAAAGGCGGCCGTCCCCTGCTCGGCCAGAATCAGGTCGCCGGGTTGCAGAAATCCCTGCATGGCCTGCCAGAAGGCGTGCTGACTGATCACCGCCGTGGGTTCTGCTGGCTGCGCGGCGGGGATTGCGGCGGCAGGCTGCCACTGCTGACCATAATGTGCAAACAGCGGTTGCAGTTCACTGAGTGCATCCGCCATCGACAACGGCGCAAAACGTTCATTACCCACGCTGGCACTGAAGGGCTGCAGATCGATCAGTCGCTCGGTGGCAAACTGCTGTGTAAAACCTGCCGTAATGGTGTCGGTAAAACGGACACCGACGCAAATTGCTGCATCCACCTGTTCAATCTGTTCACATACCTGCCCTGCACTGGCCGCGCCGGCATAGGTACCGACGTAACCTGGCTGCTGCTCATCCAGTACGCCTTTGCCCATCAGCAGACTGGCGCAGGGAATCGCGCTCTGTTCGCGCAGCGCGGCCAGCGCAGACTGCTGCTGCCAGCGCAGCGCCAGAAAATCTGCCAGCAGTGAGACACGCTGTGCCGGTGCCAGTAAACGTTCTGCCGCGGCCCTGAAAGCGCGACGCGCGTCAGCCGATGCAGGCTGATGGGTGTTCAGCGGCTGTGCAGGTGGCTGTACAGACATGGCTGCCACGTCCACTGCCAGCGACAGATAGCCGGGACGACGGGCCTGCAGCGCACTGATAATCACCCGATCAATCTCAGCCGTGGCATTGTCGGCATTCAGCAGTGCGGTTGCCACACTGACCTCGGCAGCCATGCGAATAAAATGCTGGAAATCACCATCGCCCAGCGAGTGATGCACGCAGTCACCCTGCAACTGCGCCTGCGTGGCTGGCGCACCCACAATATGAATCACCGGCAGATACTCAGCATAACTGCCCGCAGTGCCATTAATCGCGCTGAGCTCGCCAACACCAAACGTCGTTAACAGTGCCCCCGCGCCGTTGCAGCGCGCATAACCGTCCGCCGCATAGGCTGCGTTGAGTTCATTAGCGCAGCCCACCCAGCTGATTTCAGGATGGGCGATAACGCGGTCCAGGAATTGCAGGTTGTAGTCGCCCGGCACACCAAACAGATGCTTGATACCAATCTCCTGCAGACGGGTCAGCAGGTAATCTCCGACAGTGAATGTGGACATTGCGCGTTCCTTTCAGGGAAGAGTCGGGTTAAGTATCTGACAGAGGATAAAATTAGCGAGGAGAGTAGCTATTTTAACCAGCCGCAATGCCTGGCAAGACGACGTTACGCTGGCGGAATATTCTGTAAAATCGCGAACTGCTGCGCGCAGTCACTAAGTGTAACCGTATACACTGATAGACTTTTGGCACATATTCCCGTTTTTGCTCAGGAGCGCTAAATGTCCTCTTTCCCCCATCCCGATCGCTATCAACAGATGGAATATCGCCGCAGCGGCCGCAGCGGCATCAGACTGCCTGCAATTTCGCTGGGACTTTGGCACAACTTTGGTGACAGCACGCGGGTCGATAACAGCCGTGAGTTGCTACGTCATGCATTTGACCTCGGCATCACCCACTTCGACTTAGCGAATAACTACGGCCCGCCTCCGGGCTCGGCGGAAGAGAATTTTGGTCGTATTCTGCGGGAAGATTTTCGTGCCCATCGTGATGAGCTGATAATCTCCACCAAAGCGGGCTATACCATGTGGCAGGGGCCTTATGGAGACTGGGGGTCGCGTAAATATCTGATTGCCAGTCTGGATCAAAGCCTTAAACGCATGGGGCTGGAATATGTCGATATTTTCTATCACCACCGTCCCGATCCGGAAACCCCGCTGGAAGAGACGATGCGCGCGCTCGATCATGTGGTACGCCAGGGCAAAGCGCTTTACGTAGCTCTTTCTAACTATCCGGCTGAACGGGCTGCCCAGGCGATTGCTATCCTGCGCGATCTCGGCACCCCCTGCCTGATTCACCAGCCGCGTTATTCGATGTTTGAACGTACCCCTGAGCAGGGATTGATTCAGACGCTGGGCGATGCGGGCGTTGGCTGTATCGCTTTCTCTCCCCTGGCAGGCGGTGTGCTCACCGATCGCTATCTGCAGGGCATTCCGGAAGATTCGCGTGCGGCCAGCGGCAGCAAATTCCTGAGCGAAAGCCAGCTGACCGAAGAGAAGATGGAAAAAGTCCGCAGGCTGAATGTCATCGCACAGCAACGTGAGCAGAAACTGGCGCAGATGGCGCTGGCGTGGGTGTTGCGTGATGATCGCGTCACGTCAGTGCTGATTGGGGCCAGTAAAACGGCGCAGATTGATGACGCGGTGGCCATGCTCGCCCTTCGTCAGTTCAGCGACAGCGAATTAGCGGCCATTGACGCGGCTCTGATGTAAGCATTCACCGCCCGGCGCAGGTCGGGCGTTTTTTTTCACCAGAATAATCTCAATCCCCCTTCTCTCCCCAATTTCCTCACAATTTTCCGACACAATGATGCGGTAACAACAGTAATACGCAGGCATAATCACTGCGCCGCAACAGCATCAGCCTGTTGATGAGGAGAATATAATGAAAAGAGCTCTATTTTTTGCTGCCCTGCTGGCGCTGTTTTCGCCGCTGGCCTGTCACACAGCCGAGGCCTCCAGTGCCTCTATTTCTCTGGCCCCT
Source organism: Pantoea sp. MT58 (assembly GCF_014495885.1). NCBI lineage: Bacteria > Pseudomonadati > Pseudomonadota > Gammaproteobacteria > Enterobacterales > Erwiniaceae > Pantoea > Pantoea sp. MT58. Next base: position 1,166,263 of record NZ_CP061083.1, on the reverse strand, counting down.
GGCGTCACCCTGAATCTGGGCGATCGCGATAATCGTGGTAATTACTGGGATGGCGGTCGCTGGCGTGAACCCCGCTGGTGGAATGACCGCTATACCTACAACGAACGCCGCTGGTGGCGACACGAAGAGTGGCGTCGTCAGCAGCAGTGGGAGCGTGAACGCCGCTGGCAGGAACGCGACCGCGAGCGCCGCTGGGATCATCAGTATCGCCGCGATCGCGACTGGGATCATCATGACCGTCGTGGTCCAGGTCCTGGCCCGCGTGGTTTTGGGCCCCACGGACCCGGTGGACCCGGTCCGCATGGCCACGATCGTCACTAACAAAAAACGCCCGGCTATGCCGGGCGTTTTTTGTTTCCAGAAATCCCTACAGTCCCAGCGCTTCACCTACCAGCAGGTAAAGATTGAGCGCAATCACCAGCAGCACGATCAGTCGCCCGGTGTTCTGCATCAGACGCGAGTTCACCATATCATCGCCCATCAGCTCGCGGTTGCCGGTAAAGGAGAGCAGCGGAATCAGCGCCAGCGCGATACCAAAGCTCAACAGCACCTGACTCATCACCAGAACCCGTGTCGGATCCCAGCCTGCCCAGATGACAATAAACGAGGGCAGCATGGTGACAGTTCGACGCACCCAAAGTGGAATGTGGAAACGGATGAAGCCCTGCATTACCACCTGCCCCGCCAGCGTACCGACCACTGTTGAGGAGAGTCCCGCAGCCACCAGGCTCAGACCAAATACGGTTGCGGCAGCCTGACCTAACAGCGGTTGCAGCGTCAGATAGGCTTGGTCAAGCTCTGCGATTTTACTGTGACCACTAAAATGAAACGCCGCTGCCGCAGTTGCCATCATCGCCAGGTTTACAAATCCGGCAATGGTCATGGCAATCGCCACATCCAGTTTAGTTGAGGAGTAACGCTGACTTTTACTGTCCTCACTTTTGCCCTGCGTCAGCGCAGAGTGCAGATAAATTACGTGCGGCATGATGGTCGCCCCAAGCACGCCGGCGGCCAGGAATACGGCATCCGACGTCGGTAACGCGGGCAGCGCCATGCCGACCACCAGCTCTTTAATATTGGGCTGGGAGAAGAAAAGTTCGACAATATAGGCGGCCGCCACAAACAACAGCAGTCCACCAATCACCAGCTCCAGCGGCTTCTGCCCGCGACTCTGTAACATCAGTATCAGGAAGGTGGCGATGCCCGTCAGCACCGCGCTCTGCATCAATGAAATGCCGAGCAGCAGTTTGAACCCCAGTGCGGCACCGATAAACTCCGCCAGATCGGTGGCCATCGCGATAATTTCCGCCTGCACCCAGTAAAACCAGACGGCAGGCCGGGGAAAGCGATCGCGGATGTGTTCGGCAAGATTTTTGCCGGTGGCGATACCCAGCTTGGCAGACATGAGCTGAATCAGCATGGCCATGATATTGGCCCACACCACCACCCACAGCAATTTGTAGCCGTAAGCAGCGCCTGCCTGAATGTTGGTCGCAAAGTTGCCCGGATCGATATAGCCAATAGCGGCGATAAAGGCGGGCCCCAGCAGTGCGAGTTTGACTTTTCTGACTCCGCGAGCAGCGCGCTCGGCGGTACGACTCTCAAGCATATCCGGTACCCTGTCTGAACATTTGCCTGCCCCGGCAGCTTAGGGGTTAGCATGTGCAAGTGAAATTCGTTTATTGTTATCGGTGTAATAGATGCTGCTATAAAGTATAGCCATTGCTATACATTACAGTAAAGGAAGTGAGTGCTAAAAATGTGAGCAACGGTGTCACTTTACGCTCTGTGTAAAATTCAGACAATAATTATGTGGTTATCTGGGTTGAACGATTTTTAAACAGGGCGTGATCTCTGGAACTTTTCTGGAAAATATAGCGATAGCGAATACTTATAATGTGGTTCAGATCTCGTTTTTAAGTAACGCGTTACATAGAATACGCAACAAAATACAACCCTCCTCAAATTTGGAGCAACTATGTCCCATATTTTGCAATTTCTTTTAGCACTGGTGGTGGTCGGGATACTCTCCTTGCTGGTCAGTCACGATCGTAAAAGCATTCGCATTCGCTACATTATACAGCTACTGGTGATTGAAATTGTGCTCGCCTGGTTCTTCCTGAACTCAGAAGCGGGACTGGGTTTCGTCAAAGGCTTCGCCGGCTTCTTTGATCATCTGCTGAAGTATGCGGCCCAGGGAACAAACTTTGTCTTCGGTAACATGAATGATAAAGGCCTGGCGTTCTTCTTCCTCAACGTATTGTGTCCAATCGTCTTTATCTCTGCGCTGATCGGTATTCTGCAGCATTTCCGTATCCTGCCGTGGGTTATTCGCGGTATCGGTACTGTGCTGTCGAAAGTCAATGGCATGGGAAAACTGGAATCTTTCAACGCCGTGAGTTCTCTGATACTGGGACAGTCAGAAAACTTCATTGCCTATAAAGATATCCTGGGCAAGATGTCACAGCGCCGCATGTACACCATGGCCGCGACGGCGATGTCGACCGTTTCGATGTCTATTGTCGGTGCCTATATGACCATGCTGCAGCCAAAGTATGTGGTCGCCGCACTCGTGCTCAACATGTTCAGCACCTTTATCGTGCTGTCATTGATCAACCCTTACCGCGTTGAGAATGAAGACGATCTGCAGTTGCAGGATCTGCATAAAGGTCAGAGCTTCTTCGAGATGCTGGGCGAATATATCCTGGCCGGTTTTAAGGTCGCGATTATCGTTGCCGCGATGCTGATTGGTTTTATCGCGCTGATTTCAGGTCTGAATGCGCTGTTTGATCTGATCTTCGGCATCAGCTTCCAGGGCGTGCTTGGCTATATCTTCTATCCGTTTGCCTGGGTGATGGGTGTGCCGTCGGGTGAGGCGTTGCAGGTCGGCAGTATTATGGCGACCAAGCTGGTATCGAATGAATTTGTTGCCATGATGGATCTGCAGAAAATTGCAGGCCAGTTGTCACCCACTTCAGAAGGTATTCTTTCCGTGTTCCTGGTGTCGTTCGCCAACTTCTCTTCCATCGGCATCGTGGCCGGTGCGATTAAAGGCCTGAACGAAGAACAGGGCAACGTGGTTTCCCGCTTTGGCCTGAAGCTGCTGTACGGCTCTACGCTGGTCAGCGTGCTCTCCGCCGCTATCGCCGGTCTGGTTCTGGCGTTCTGAGTGCAGTGCTGAACATCAAAGGGCGAGCCTGTCTCGCCCTTTTCGTTTTTCGCCATCCCTGCTTTTCTTCCCGCTGAATACCTCTTCAGGCGACGTCTGCCCTTATACAATACACTCAGATTCTGCATTTAAAGCGCGCACGAGGCGCAGCACAGCGTTATCCGGGCAGAACGCGGCGGCGCTTGCCGGGTATGTACGCGTTAAGCGTGCGCAGCAGCTGATTTGCAAAGCAATAGCGTTAGATTCGCAGAAAGGCGAATGAAAGATAAATCAGAAAGGATTTTGACAACAATGACATCGACGTTGTCAGAAAATGGTGGAGATAAGCGGGATCGAACCGCTGACCTCTTGCATGCCATGCAAGCGCTCTCCCAGCTGAGCTATACCCCCACATCTGGAATCGTTTTTCAGTGCCAAACTTTTGGGAAAAAGTTTGGTGGAGCTAAGCGGGATCGAACCGCTGACCTCCTGCATGCCATGCAGGCGCTCTCCCAGCTGAGCTATAGCCCCGAACCGAAAAACTGTCGCGTTAAGCGACGAACGGCATAATATGAAACCGCCTCCAGGGTGTCAACGGCAAAATGACATTCTCTGTTTGATCGCTGAAAAAGGCGGCAACCTGCGAAGTTTCAGCAGCATGCTGCAGATAAAAATCATGTCTGGTCACGCAGTACCGTTTTTTAACTGTTATACCCGCTGCCATCAGGTTAATTCACGGTTAAATATGTTATAGGAATTTTCTTGTCTTCGTCTTTTTCGCATGCAAAACTTAGCCCGCTAATTTAGTGGCCACCGGGACCCTCTCCCGCGGGCCACGCGTCCACCAGGCGTTATCGTCCCCATTAATCATAAAAAAACTATTGAGATACTATGTCGCTGCATACACCTAAAGAAATCGCACAACTGGCGATCCAGTCTGGCGTGGCTAAAAGTCGTGCGCCTGTCAGCATCCTTCTGATTCTTGGCTTTATGGCGGGTGCATTTATTGCGACCGGCTTCCTGTTAGATCTTCACGTCATTAACTCCCTGCCCGCTGAATGGGGCTCTTTCGGTGGCCTGTTAGGTGCCGCAGTCTTCCCTGTAGGTATCATTATGACCGTGCTGGCGGGTGGCGAGCTGCTGACCGGCAATATGATGACGTTACCCGTGGCCTGGTTCGCCCGCCGCATCAGCTTTATGAGCGTAGCGCGTAACTGGTTCTGGGTGACCCTGGCGAACTTTATCGGCAGCGTGGCTGTTGCATGGTTCTTTGGCCATATGCTGGGCATGACCGAAGGTGACTACCTGAAAAAGACCGTGGCTATCGCCTCTGCCAAAGTTCATGCCGATTTCCTGCATTCCTTTATTTCAGGCATTGGCTGTAACTGGCTGGTGTGTCTGGCGGTGTGGCTGGCATTTGCGAGTAAAGATATGGTTGGCAAAATCTTCGGCATGTGGTTCCCGGTGATGGCGTTTGTTGCCATTGGCTTCCAGCACGTTGTCGCTAACATGTTTATTATTCCGGCCGCTATTTTTGCCGGTCAGATGAGCTGGGCAGAGTACTTCCCTAACTTTGTCGCCGTCTTCCTGGGCAATGCCGTAGGAGGTGCCGTCTTCGTTGGTCTGGCCTATTTCCTGGCATTCCGTCCTGCTGCCGAACCTGCCAGTAATCCTCAGTAATTCTGTTTTGCCTTTTGTCATCAGACAAAAGGCAATTTCAGCCTACGTTACTTTTCACCGTTACTTTTTGCTGTAATATGTACCGCTAATGTATTTAACAGGGACAGTGTCGTGAAAAAGGAATGGCTTACCCCCGAAGAGCTGGCTGCAGAAACGGGTTACAGTCGGCAAACGGTGAATAAGTGGATCAAGCGGGAGAACTGGACAACCACGCCAAAGCCCGGAGTTCAGGGCGGCAAGGCACGTCTTATTCATATTGATGAACGCGTAAAAAGTTTTATTCAATCCACCCGCAACCTTAATGAACCCACAGCCACCTATGGCGCAGTAACGAATTCATTACCTGCGTTATTGTTAAGTTCCATCCAGCAAATGAGCCAGGATGAACAGGATCAACTCACTGCATTAATCTTACGTGAAGGGATTAAAGGCGTGCTGGAGCGACTGGGAATTGGTGAAGAGTAAGAAAACCGGAAGCGTAGCGCCTCCGGCTGTGTTCATTACGCCTGCGCTTCGCGCTCACTGATAAAGGCCAGGGCCTGCTCAATACGGGCCACGCTGCGGCTGCGGCCAATCGCCTCCACGGTGACATCCAGACCCGGTGACTGACCGGCACCGGTCACGGCCACACGCAGCGGCATGCCGACTTTACCCATACCCACTTCCAGCTCATCTGCGGTGCTCTGAATCGCCTGATGCACGTTTTCCGCCGTCCATTCAGTGATGGCGGCCAGCTTGTCACGCACCACTTCCAGCGGCTGACGCGCGACCGGACGAAGATGTTTCTTCGCCGCATCGGCATCGAACTCTGCGAAGTCTTCGTAAAAGTAGCGGCAGGATGCAGCCATTTCCTTCAGCGTTTTGCAACGCTCGCCCAGCAGACCCACCAGCTTCGCCAGTTCCGGTCCGGTGCGGGTATCAATTTTCTGCTCTTCAATATGCCACTGCAGATGTGTCGCCACATATTCTGGCGGCAGCGTATTGATATAGTGGTGGTTCAGCCACTGCAGTTTCTCAGTGTTGAACGCACTGGCAGACTTACTGACGGCATCCAGCGTAAACAGCTCAGCCATTTCAGCCACGCTGAAAATTTCCTGATCGCCATGTGACCAGCCCAGACGAACCAGGTAGTTGAGCAGCGCTTCCGGCAGGTAGCCGTCATCACGATACTGCATCACCCCTACTGCGCCATGACGCTTGGAGAGTTTTTTGCCATCATCGCCCAGAATCATGGAGACGTGAGCGTAGACCGGAACCTGCGCACCAATCGCTTTGAGGATGTTGATCTGACGTGGTGTGTTATTGATGTGGTCTTCACCACGAATAACATGGGTGATACCCATATCCCAGTCATCGACAACAACGCAGAAGTTATAGGTTGGCGAACCATCGGTGCGGCGGATGATCAGATCATCCAGTTCCTGGTTACTGAACTCGATCGGTCCACGAATCTGATCGTCAAAGATGACCGAACCTTCCTGCGGATTGCGGAAACGCACCACGCATGGTTCATCATCGGCATGATGTTCATGGCTGTCACGGCAGTGGCCGTCATAACGCGGCTTTTCGTTGTTCGCCATCTGTTCTTCGCGCAGCGCTTCCAGGCGTTCTTTAGAGCAGTAGCATTTATAAGCGGTTCCGGCTTCCAGCATGTCATCAATGACCGCGTTATAGCGATCAAAACGTTTAGTCTGGTAGTAAGGGCCTTCATTCCAGTCGAGGCTCAGCCAGTTCATACCATCCATGATGGCTTCAATAGCTTCCGGCGTGGATCGCTCCAGATCGGTATCTTCAATGCGCAGCACGAACTCGCCCTGGTTGTGACGGGCAAAGAGCCAGGAGTAAAGTGCGGTACGTGCGCCACCGACATGCAGATAGCCGGTTGGGCTTGGCGCGAAGCGTGTTTTGATTTTCATTGAGTATTGCCTTAGATGCGCGGGTTCTTTGTCTGGATGACAAAAAACAGGTTAGACGCGAAAAACAGTGGGCATATTCTAGCATCTGACGGTGAATCCTCAATGCATGCCCGCCGGTTGCGTCCCGGGAAAAGGGACTTTTCTGCCAGTAAAACCAGCACATTGGCTAAAAGCGCAACAGGATGTTTAAAAATAAACCGAACGCACATTTATGTTTTAAAAAGCGTTGACTCAAAATCAACTATCCCTATAATGCGACTCCACACAGCGGGGGTGATTAGCTCAGTTGGTAGAGCATCTCCCTTACAAGGAGGGGGTCGGCGGTTCGAACCCGTCATCACCCACCACTCTTAACAGCGTGGCCCGCAGTGAACAGGTATGAAGATATGGGTGATTAGCTCAGTTGGTAGAGCATCTCCCTTACAAGGAGGGGGTCGGCGGTTCGAACCCGTCATCACCCACCATATCTGACCTGTTAAAGCAGTACTGAAGTACGAAGTGGGTGATTAGCTCAGTTGGTAGAGCATCTCCCTTACAAGGAGGGGGTCGGCGGTTCGAACCCGTCATCACCCACCACTTCGGGTCGTTAGCTCAGTTGGTAGAGCAGTTGACTTTTAATCAATTGGTCGCAGGTTCGAATCCTGCACGACCCACCAATTCAGAATAAAGCGCCTTTTAGGCGCTTTTTTCGTTTCCGGGGCACGGACGTGACCGTGCGGGATGAGAACCTGCTGCAGGTTCGACTGAATCGCTGGCGATTCAGGCTGATGCGTTAGCATCACCCGGAGGGCGAGGCCCACGATGGGCCGAGGCTATCCTGCACGACCCACCAATTCAGAATAAAGCGCCTTTTGGGCGCTTTTTTCGTTTCCGGGGCACGGACGTGACCGTGCGGGATGAGAACCTGCTGCAGGTTCGACTGAATCGCTGGCGATTCAGATTACGGACAAACTCAAATCAGGGCGCATCTTGCAGCGATGAATAGCTCAACTAGCAGGGAACAGGGTCAGAGGAGGAAAGCGTCCCGCGCCATGGACAAAAACGCCGGGAGCGTTTTTGAACAACGCAGAGCGTTGGCCCGGCAACGGGCGCACCTCAGGGATGAGGTAAGTAATCGCGCGGGCCGAGCGAGCCATGGATGGCGGTTTTAGCGTCTTTCCGAACTGACCCTGTTTCCTGCGCTGGCTCGCTCTCACTGCCATCAGTCCAGACGTTGTCGACAATCTGAAGGCCTGTAAGGCGCTTTTTTCGTTTCTGCTGTTTAGACATTGGCTTGTAGATAAGCTCCCTTCTTTTCCAAACCTTAACAATCTCCGCGCTAAAGTCGTTTCACAGCGTGCCGATAACGTATGTGACGACTTACAGGGAGAAAATGATGTCCTCAATTTCCGGAATTTTAAGCAGTGCGGTCAGTAGCGGTGACAGCGGCGGCAGTGTTGCCTCTCAGGTCGCAGCCCTGAATAAACAGATTCAGAATGTCTTAACGCAGGTCAAAGAGCTGGCCGACAACAAAGAGCTGACTGACGAACAGAAAGCTGAAATGCAGCAGATGTATCAGTCACAGCTCACCATGCTGCAGGCACAGATTGCGCAGCTGGAGCAGAAGCAGGCGGAGCAGGATCAGCCAAAAAGTGACAGCACGCCTGTCAGTGCGAACAAAGCAGACGGCATTAACCGCCCTACCGACACCAATAAAGTGGACGTCTATATCTAAAACGCGGGGCTGGCTTCGCGTTGTTGCGCCAGCAGCGCTGCCTGCTGGCGCACCTCCTGCCAGATCGCTTCGGCAGCAGGCGTCAGCGAGCGGTTTTTACGTTTGATCAGCGTCAGGCTGCGATTAATTTCCGGATAAAGACGACGCACACTAAGGTCACGATCGGCCGGTAACGGTAAGGCCAGCGCGGGCAGAATACTGATGCCGATCCCCACTTCTACCATCGGAAACAGCGTAGCGGGATGGCCAATTTCCTGCACCACTTGCGCCCTGATGTTCTGCTGCTGCATCGCCGCATCAATCAGTACCCGACTGCCGGACGCGTAATCCTGCAGCACCATGGTGCGACCATCCAGCATCGACCATTCAGCCCTTTCCACCTGCGCCAGCGGATCATCATCGCGGCACAACAGCAGGAAAGGCTCATCCAGAATCGCGATGCTATCAAAATCACTGTCGCTGAGCGGCCCAATCACAATCCCGAAGTCGACCTCGGCGTTACGCACACTTTGCAGCACCCACTGCTGAGCGCGATCGTGCAGTATCACTTTGATATCGGGAAAGTGCTGCTGACTGGCAGCCAGACATTGCGGCATAAGATGCGCAGAGATGGTCTGGCTGGCTGCCACTCTGACGGTGCCACTGCGCTGCTCCCCAAAACTGCGGATATCCAGCAGCGTCGTATGAATCTCCTCCAGCAGGCGCTCCATCCGTGACGCCAGCTGCTTGCCTGCCTCGGTCAGCATCACCTCACGCGTGGTGCGATCCAGCAGCCGGACGCCGGTTTCCGCTTCCAGCTCTTTAATACTGTGGCTGACTGCCGACTGACTCAGACCTATCGCCTGCCCCGCCTGACTGAAACCACCGTAGTGTGCCACTGCAATAAAAGTCCGAAGCTGACGCAGGGTATAATTCATCGATTATGCTCATAGATTAATTCAATAAATCAATTTTATTTCTAAAACCAATTCACGCACAATCGCGCTATTGAAAAATTTACCGGATTTTAACAATGGGCTTTTTAAAACTCGATCCGATGATGGTCAAACTCATCATCACCGTGCTGCTGGCGTCGTTCCTGCCAGCGAAAGGGATCTACGTCGATGTCTTCAGCTACCTCGCGACGGCAGCGATAGCACTGTTATTCTTTATGCACGGTGCCAAACTTTCGCGTGAAAAAATCATCGCAGGCAGCAGCCACTGGCAGCTGCATCTGTGGATTATGTTCAGCACCTTTGTGTTGTTTCCCGCGCTGGGTCTGCTGCTGGTCTGGTGGCATCCGGTTGATGTCGGTCCGGAAATTTATACCGGCTTTATCTACCTCTGTATCCTGCCAGCCACCGTTCAGTCCGCTATCGCGTTTACCTCTATGGCAGGCGGTAACGTTGCAGCAGCGGTGTGCAGCGCCTCGGCATCAAGCCTGCTGGGTGTATTTATTTCGCCGTTGCTGGTGAACCTGGTGATGGATATTCACAGCAGCGCGCCCAGCGACGGTCTGGAGCAGATCGGTAAAATTATGCTGCAACTCATGGTGCCATTCATTCTGGGCCACCTCTCTCGTCGCTGGATCGGTGGCTGGGTTGAGAAACATCGCAGCCTGATTGGCAAAACTGACCAGACCTCGATTTTGCTGGTCGTTTATTCCGCCTTCAGTGAAGCCGTGGTGAATGGCATCTGGCATCGCGTTGGCTTGACTACGCTGCTGTGGATTGTGGCAGGTTCAATCATCCTGCTGACCGCCGTGCTGATTATCAACCTGCTGGCCTCGCGCCTGTTCCGCTTTAAACGTGCCGACGAGATTGTGGTGCTGTTTTGTGGCTCGAAGAAGAGTCTGGCGAACGGGGTGCCCATGGCGAATATTCTGTTCCCGGCCAGCACCGTGGGGATTATCGTGCTGCCGCTGATGATTTTCCATCAGGTTCAGCTGATGGTCTGCTCGTTTATTGCCGGCCGTTACAAGAAGACCAATGAGAAACAGCAACAGCAGACGCTGAAGGTTAAAGATTCGGTGATGGAGTCACAGAAGTAGAACAGGTGCCCGCCTGCGCGGGCACAGTTACTTGCGGGTCTGGAGCGGTTTAACTAATCCCTCCAGACCTTCAATTTTTATTGTCAGAGTCAACTGCATCAAATCCCCCAACAGCCCCGACGGGAAGTCGCCACTGCGGGCAAACCACAGCAGATAAGGCTCAGGCAGATCGATCAGCATCCGCCCTTTATATTTCCCAAACGGCATCGGCGTATTGGCTATCGCCACCAGCTGGTGTTCATCCATCTCAGGCCCCCAGCAGGCGAATCATTTCCGCTTCATCAATCACCTCTATGCCCAGTTCCTGTGCTTTCGCCAGTTTGGAACCGGCAGCTTCTCCGGCAATCAGCAGATCGGTTTTCTTCGATACGCTGCCGCTGACTTTTGCGCCGAGCGCGACGAGCTGCGCTTTGGCATCATCACGGTTCATCTGCGACAGCGAGCCGGTCAGCACCACCGTTTTCCCCGCGAACGGACTGTCGATCTCTTCGGCTTTCACTACCACCACCTGCGGCCAGTGAATGCCGATCTCTTCGGTCAGCTGACGGATAACTTCACGGTTGCTCTCCTCTTCCATGAAGTTGCGAACGTGTGTGGCAACAACTTTGCCCACATCCGGTACCGCAATGAGCGCCTCAAGATCGGCATCCATCACCTTCTGCAGCTCACCAAAATGGTTAGCCAGATTAGCGGCGGTAGCTTCACCCACTTCACGAATGCCCAGCGCATAGAGGAAGCGTGCCAGCGTGGTCGACTTCGCTTTCTCCAGCGCATCTACAACGTTTTGCGCTGATTTCGGCCCCATGCGATCCAGTCCGGTCAGCTTGCCCGCCGTGAGACGGAACAGATCGGCTGGCGTACTCACGTACTCTTTCTCCACCAGCTGGTCGATAATCTTATCGCCCATGCCATCCACATCCAGCGCCCGACGTGAGACAAAATGCTTCAGTGCCTCTTTGCGCTGTGCGCCGCAGATCAAGCCGCCGGTGCAGCGCGTGACTGATTCGCCTTCAACCCGTTCAACCTCAGAACCGCAGACCGGACAATGGGCAGGAAATACCACCTCTCGCGTCTCTTCAGGTCGCTCCGCGATAACCACGTTGACGACCTGCGGAATCACATCGCCGGCGCGGCGAATCACAACTCGATCACCGATGCGTAAACCCAGCCGTTCGATTTCGTCTGCATTATGCAGTGTGGCATTGCTGACGATAACGCCTGCGACCTGCACCGGCTCCAGGCGAGCTACTGGCGTGATAGCGCCTGTGCGGCCAACCTGAAATTCGACGTCGCGCACCCAGGTCAGCTGTTCCTGTGCCGGGAACTTAAAAGCAATCGCCCAGCGCGGCGCTCGTGCCACAAAGCCCAGCTGCTCCTGCAGCGCCTGTGAATCGACTTTGATTACGACACCATCGATATCAAAACCCAGGTTCGGACGTTGTTGCTCAATTTCCCGATAGAACGCCAGGGCTTCCTCCGCATTATGCACCCGCTTAATGCGGTCGCTGACCGGCAGGCCCCAGGCTTTAAACTGTTGCAGGCGCGCCATGTGGCTGTGTGGCATCTCACCGCCTTCCAGCAGGCCAAAACCGTAGCAGAAAAACGTCAGCGGACGTTTGGCGGTAATGCGTGGATCAAGCTGACGCAGGGAACCTGCTGCTGCATTACGCGGGTTAGCAAAAACTTTGCCGTCTGTCCGACGCGCTTCTTCATTAAGCTTCTCGAAGCCGCGCTGCGTCATAAACACCTCGCCGCGCACTTCCAGCCGGGCCGGGATGTTGTCGCCCTTCAGCCGCAGCGGGATAGCGCGAATGGTCCGGACGTTGGCGGTAATGTTCTCACCGGTCGTGCCGTCACCGCGCGTCGCGGCCTGAACCAGCAGGCCATTTTCATACATCAGGCTGACCGCAGCGCCATCGAGCTTGAGTTCACAGCAGTAAGTAATGTCCTCACTGTTTTTCAGCCGATCCTGTACCCGCTTATTGAAAGCCATAAATGTGGCTTCATCAAACGCGTTGTCCAGCGACAGCATCGGCACTTCATGGCGAACCTGCTCAAATACCGTCAGCGGCGCAGCACCCACACGCTGGGTGGGCGAATCCGGTGTAATGAGATCGGGATGTTCCTCTTCCAGCTGACGCAGTTCACGCATCAGGCGATCGTATTCAGCATCCGGCACTTCCGGCGCATCCATGACGTGGTAGAGATATTCGTGATGGCGCAGCGTGGTGCGCAGTTCGGTGATGTGATCCTGGACGGATTTCATAAAGCCCCATCAGATAAAAAACCCCCGACAGGCGGGGGTTTGTTTTAACAATTCAGATAGCGTTTAGCGCAGGTGTCAGACGCCAACCACATCGCGGATACGCGCTTTGTAAGTTTCCAGCTTCTGTGGCGTCATCATGCGACGCTCATCGTCCAGCACCACGCCACCAACATCATCAGCGATACGCTGTGCAGACTGCAGCATCAGCTTGAAGTTCTGATTCGCATCGCCATAAGAGGGCACCATCATAAAGATGGAGATACCAGGCGTGCTGAAATCGGTCATCATGTCAGGATTGAACGAACCTGGCTTGACCATGTTAGCCAGACTGAACAGCACCGGACCACTGCCTGCCGGACTAAGATGACGATGGAAAATATTCATTTCACCAAACTGGAAGCCCGCCTGCAGAATACCCTGCAGCAACGCTTCACCGTTCAGTTCGCCGCCCGAATGGGCAGCAACATGCAGCACCAGTACGGCTTCTTTCGGTTTTTCTGCTGGCGCTTTAGCCGCGGGTTGTTCAGGCGCAGGAGGCGCTGACACCTCAGGCTGCGGTTGTGGCTCAGGTTCAGCCTGGTACTGCGGCGCAGGCTGCACAGACTCCAGCGGATCCAGATCCAGCAACGGGTCGGCCTGAACAGGCGGCGCGACGAAAGTCTGCGCTGGCTGCTGACGCACCGGTTCAGGGCGCGGCTGTGGAGCAGGCTTCGGTGCCGTAGTGAACAGCGGATCGCTGTCAGGTTCGGGTTGCGGTGCGGGTCGTGGCGCAGGCTGACGCACAGGCTCAGCGGGCGCTTGCTTACGCGGCGCTTCTGGCTGTGGTTCGCGGATCTCATCGAAACGCGGTTCCTGATGGACGTTGCGCTCAGAACGAACACGAACCTCGCCGACGCCGTCATCTTCGTCGTCAATCAGGTCCTGCTCATCATGGTCATCACGTTGTTTTAGACGTTTGTGCGGGCGATCACGGAACACTGACGAACGCTCTTTACGGCTGGTCCACAGCCCGTGAAGAAGGAGCGCTATAATGGCGATCGCGCCAACAACGATTAATATCAGACGCAAATCCTGCATCATTGTATTCTCTGTTGTTCCAATACCTTGCCACCGCGGCAAACTTTATCCTCTAACTGTATTTGCCCTGCTACACAAGTGCAAGTCTGTGCAGTATTTTCTGACAAATAAGATAGGCAACCCACGCTTTTTCGCTGTTTTTTTACCCAAACGGCACCTGGCCTGGAGAAAAAGCCAGGTTATAGTGAGCGCGCCTTAACACCTTCAGGAGAATTGGCTTTATGGCCCTTGAGAATTCCGTCTCAAATTTTAATGGCATGCACTACTTTAGCCAGGGCTGGAAACTGGTCCGTCTGCCTGGCATTCGCCGCTTTGTGGTGATGCCACTGCTGATCAACATCATTATGCTGGGCGGCGCATTCGTCTGGCTGTTCTATCGCCTCGGCGACTGGATTCCACGCCTGATGACCCATATTCCCGACTGGCTGCAGTGGCTGAGTTATCTGTTGTGGCCACTGTCGGTGATTGCGATTGTACTGGTTTTCAGCTATTTCTTCTCAACGCTGGCAAACCTGATTGCTGCTCCATTCTGCGGCCTGCTGGCCGAACAGCTCGAAGGCCGCCTGACCGGTAAGCCCCTGCCCGACAGTGGCTGGGCGGGAATGATTAAAGATGTGCCGCGCATTATGAAGCGCGAGATGCAAAAACTGGGCTATTACCTGCCCCGCGCGCTGGGACTGTTGCTGCTCTACTTTATTCCAGGATTTGGTCAGACGGTGGCGCCCGTGCTGTGGTTCCTGTTCAGTGCCTGGATGTTATCCATTCAGTATTGCGACTACCCGTTCGACAACCACAAAGTGCCTTTTCAGCAAATGCGAAACGCCCTGCGCCGGCACAAAACGGCCAACATGCAGTTTGGCGCGCTAACCAGCCTGTTCACCATGATTCCGATTCTTAATCTGGTGATTATGCCGGTTGCCGTTTGTGGTGCCACCGCCATGTGGGTTGACCGTTACCGGCCGCAACTGGCCCGCAGTGAGGTGCGCTAGTCACACCCGCACGCCTTATGCTCTTTTTAGCAGGGCTTATTGCCGGGCGAAATATAGATATACGATTTCTTTCCTTCCGCCCCCAGGCAGAACAGGTATGCTCATAGCGTTCCCAATAATTCATACAGTTAAGGACAGGCTATGAGTAAGATCTATGAAGACAACTCTTTGACAATTGGTCATACGCCATTGGTTCGACTGAACCGCATCGGTAACGGCCGCATCCTTGCGAAAGTTGAATCCCGTAACCCGAGCTTCAGCGTAAAATGCCGTATCGGTGCCAATATGATTTGGGACGCAGAAAAACGCGGTATTCTGAAGCCCGGTGTTGAACTGGTTGAACCGACCAGCGGTAACACCGGTATTGCGCTGGCCTATGTTGCCGCAGCGCGCGG
Source organism: Pantoea sp. MT58 (assembly GCF_014495885.1). Lineage (NCBI taxonomy): Bacteria > Pseudomonadati > Pseudomonadota > Gammaproteobacteria > Enterobacterales > Erwiniaceae > Pantoea > Pantoea sp. MT58. The sequence goes on along the minus strand of NZ_CP061083.1, from coordinate 1,151,049 downwards.
CTACAAATTAACCCTGACGATGCCAGAAACCATGTCAGTGGAACGTCGTAAATTGCTGAAAGCGCTGGGTGCTAAGCTGGTGCTGACCGAAGGTGCTAAAGGCATGAAAGGCGCCATCAGCAAAGCGGAAGAGATTGTCGCCAGCGATCCGGACCGATATGTCCTGCTGCAGCAGTTCAGCAACCCGGCTAACCCGGAAATCCATGAGAAGACCACCGGCCCGGAAATCTGGGAAGACACAGATGGCGAAGTGGATGTCTTTATCGCAGGTGTCGGCACCGGCGGTACGCTGACCGGGGTGAGCCGCTATATCAAAAACACCAAAGGCAAGAAAGACCTGATAACCGTCGCCGTTGAGCCAACGGATTCACCGGTAATTGCTCAGGCGCTGGCGGGTGAAGAGATCAAGCCTGGTCCACACAAAATTCAGGGTATCGGCGCAGGCTTTATTCCGGGCAACCTTGAGCTGAATCTGGTGGACCGCGTAGTGGCGATCACCAATGATGAAGCGATCAGCACAGCGCGTAAGCTTATGGAAGAGGAAGGCATTCTGGCCGGTATCTCATCCGGTGCTGCCGTCGCCGCCGCGCTGAAGCTGCAGGAAGACGAAACCTTCGCGAATAAAAATATTGTGGTCATTCTCCCCTCCTCCGGCGAACGCTATCTGAGTACGGCTTTGTTTGCCGATCTCTTCACAGAAAAAGAGCTGCAGTAGCAGCGGCAGATAGTCTGAAAATGGAGAAAAAAGCACCCGCCTGGGTGCTTTTTTGTGGTGCAGATCTCACTTTCATAACCCGGCAGATTGATTTCAGTGACGCCGATCTGGTATTCAGACTGCCAATTATTTCGATGCCTGAAATTAATCCGCCTTTGAAGTGGATCAAGCTGAATCGATTTACGGATTCAGTGAAACGGCGAATCACGGCATAATTAACCGGTGACGTGTAGAATCGGTTTTGAGAAGCAACGGAATGTAGATTTGACGCCTGCGCGTCTTTGGTCAGCATGATGCTATACCCGCGCACCTACACAGGCTAAAGTGAAGGCTCCAGGCTAGACTTTAGATCCATAACACTCATCCTGATAACGTTGGGGAAATAGAATGTTCCAGCAAGAAGTTACCATTACTGCACCAAACGGTCTGCATACTCGCCCAGCTGCGCAATTCGTAAAAGAAGCCAAAGCTTTCCAGTCAGAAATTACCGTGACCTCTAACGGTAAATCAGCAAGCGCGAAAAGCCTGTTCAAGCTGCAGACATTGGGTTTAACCCAGGGAACGGTTGTGACGCTTTCTGCAGAAGGCGAAGATGAGCAGAAAGCAGTTGAGCATCTGGTCAAACTGATGGCTGAACTGGAGTAATCTCCGCTCAGCTCTCCAGCCAATCGACTCCTCTGCGCCATTGAGTGCAAACATCTTGATCGCGGACAACCTGTCCGCGTTATTGCTTTCGTAGAGTACGTGTCCCGCGACAATGGCACCGCATAGAGTCCCATCAGCCATCGTGATTAAAAGGTAGCGTTATGATTTCAGGCATTTTAGCATCACCAGGTATCGCTTTCGGCAAAGCACTGCTGCTGAAAGAAGACGAGATCGTCATCAACCGCAAGAAAATTTCTGATGATCAGGTTGAGCAGGAAGTACAACGCTTCCTTGATGGCCGTAGCAAAGCGGCATTACAACTGGAAGCGATTCGCGTCAAAGCGGGTGAAACCCTCGGTGAAGAGAAAGCAGCCATCTTCGAAGGCCACATCATGTTGCTGGAAGATGAAGAGCTGGAGCAGGAAATCATCGATCTGATTAAAAAAGATCACGCTTCTGCCGATGCTGCTGCCTACTCTGTTATTGATGGCCAGGCGAAAGCTCTGGAAGAGTTAGATGACGAATACCTGAAAGAGCGTGCGGCTGACGTACGTGACATCGGTAAACGTCTGCTGCAAAACATCCTCGGTCTGCACATTGTTGACCTGAGCGCTATTCCGGACGAATCCATTCTGGTGGCAAAAGATTTAACGCCGTCAGAAACCGCACAGCTGAACCTGAAAAAGGTGCTGGGCTTTATCACCGATCTGGGTGGCCGTACCTCACACACTTCAATCATGGCGCGCTCGCTGGAGATCCCAGCCATTGTCGGCACCGGCAATGTGACCGTCACGGTTAAAAACGGCGATTTCCTGATCCTGGATGGCGTTAACAATGCGATTCACGTCAATCCTTCTGAAGCGATTCAGGAAGAGCTGAAAGCCGTACAGAATCAGTATCTGTCGGAAAAACACGAATTAGCCAAGCTGAAAGATCTGCCAGCCGTCACGCTGGATGGTCACCAGGTTGAAGTCTGCGCCAACATCGGTACCGTGCGCGATATCGCCGGTGCTGAGCGCAATGGCGCTGAAGGCGTTGGTCTTTATCGTACCGAATTCCTGTTCATGGACCGTGACTCTCTGCCAAGCGAAGAAGAGCAGTTCCAGGCGTACAAAGCCGTTGCTGAAGCGATGGGTTCACAGGCCGTTATCGTTCGTACCATGGACATCGGCGGTGACAAAGATCTGCCTTACATGAACCTGCCGAAAGAGGAGAACCCGTTCCTCGGCTGGCGTGCTATCCGCATCGCTATGGATCGCAAAGAGATTCTGCATGCGCAGCTGCGTGCTATCCTGCGCGCGTCCTCCTTCGGTAAACTGCGCATCATGTTCCCGATGATCATTTCGGTTGAAGAAGTACGCAGTCTGAAAGCGGAACTGGAACTGCTGAAAGCGCAGTTGCGCGAAGAAGGTAAAGCCTTTGATGAAAGCATCGAAGTCGGCATCATGGTGGAAACCCCTGCTTCAGCCGTGATTGCGCATCATCTGGCGAAAGAAGTCGACTTCTTCAGTATTGGGACAAACGATCTGACGCAGTATACTCTGGCGGTTGATCGTGGTAATGATTTGATCTCGCACCTGTACAACCCAATGACGCCGTCTGTGCTTAACTTAATCAAGCAAGTCATTGATGCATCTCACGCTGAAGGTAAATGGACCGGCATGTGTGGTGAGCTGGCAGGTGATGAACGTGCTACACTACTGTTACTGGGAATGGGGCTGGACGAGTTCAGCATGAGTGCCATTTCTATCCCTGGCATCAAGAAAATCATTCGTAATACTAATTTTGAAGATGCGAAGGCATTGGCAGAGCAGGCACTGGCTCAACCGACAGCGGAAGACCTGATGAACCTGGTAAACAAGTTTATTAAGGAAAAAACGCTCTGCTAATCTGCATGATGCTGGCCCCAAATTACTGCTTAGGAGAAGATCATGGGTTTGTTTTCTAAACTTTTTGGCGAAAAAACGGATAGCGCTGGGACAATTGACATCGTAGCGCCTCTGTCAGGCGAAATCGTGAATATTGAAGACGTACCAGATGTGGTGTTTGCAGAGAAAATCGTGGGCGACGGTATTGCTATCAAACCCAGCGGCAACAAAATGGTTGCGCCTGTTGATGGCACTATCGGTAAGATTTTTGAAACCAATCACGCTTTTTCGATCGAATCAGACAACGGCATTGAGCTGTTTGTCCACTTCGGTATCGATACGGTAGAACTGAAAGGTGAAGGCTTCAAACGCATCGCTGAAGAAGGCCAGAAGGTCAAAAAAGGCGATGTGGTTATCGAGTTCGATCTGCCGTTGCTGGAAGAGAAAGCGAAATCAACCCTGACACCGGTTGTTATCTCCAACATGGATGAAATCAAGGAATTGATTAAGCTGTCTGGCCAGGTCACCGTCGGCGAAACGCCGGTGATTCGCATCAGAAAGTAAGTATGCGTTGATATCATAACGGCACCTGCGGGTGCCGTTATCGTTTCTGCAATACACCTGTTCAGGGCTGCCAGTGTGGCAGACGCAGCGTCAGTTCAAGTCCACCTTCTGGCCGGTTCCGGGCATCAACCTCACCATGATGCGCCAGTACGACCTTGCGCACGATAGCCAGACCCAGACCATACCCTTTACCCATCAGCGGCGAATTTACCCGCACAAACGGGTCAAAGATGCTGGAGAGTTTATCCTCGTCGACACCCGGCCCCTGATCGCACACCTGAATCGCCAGCCACTGCGCTTCTGCGCGCAAATGCACCTCAATCCGCTGTCCTGGCAGAGAGAAACGCAGCGCGTTACGTAACACGTTCTCTACGCCGCGCCGTATCAGCTCGGCATTGCCTCGCACGGTGTAATCAGCCTCGGCATCGACATGCAGCTCAACCTGCACACCGGGAATCTGCGCTTCATAACGGACATCAGTAAGAACTGCCTCCAGTAAACCAGTCAGGTCAAAATATTGCTCATCCGGAATGCTTTCATGCTCGGCCCGCGACAGCGTCAGCAGTTCGCCAATCATCTTGTCCAGCCGACGCGCCTCTTCATCAATGCGATCAAGCGAACTGTTTACGCTCTCTGGCGTCTGTCTGGCCAGTCCGGTAGCCAGCTGAAGTCGTGCCAGCGGTGAACGAAGCTCATGCGAGATATCGTGCAGTAGCTCTTCACGGGCGCGCACCAGGGTGTCCAGCCGCTCGACCATGGCATCAAAGGCTTCTGCAACGTTTGAGATCTCGTCGTGGCGCTTTCGCATGATCGGGAATAGCCGCACACGTAAATCACCCTCGGCGACGCGGGAAAATCCCTCACACAGCTGACGCATAGGCCGCGTCAGATTCCAGGCCAGCAACAGGCTGAACAGCAATCCCACCGAACCGGCAAAGATGAAAATCGGCTCAGGAATATTCAGAAATTTGCGTGGCATCAGATTATGCATGCTGTCTTTGCGCATGCCATCCAGGTCGTAACGCAGCTGATAGTCTTTGCCATCAGCACCCTGAACCCAGCGCACCACCTCTTCAGGAAGACGCCCCACATAATCCAGATTGCCGCTGTTTTGTGATTGTGGCGATTTTGCCTGCTGCGTCACATGGAAAAACTGTCGATCGCTGTTATCCCAGTCCGACAGCATCGCATTCAGCGCGTCGGGCCCGCTGCGCGCCAGCACCGATGCAGCAGAGGTCATCTGCAGATCGACAATGCGCCGGATAGCCACAATTTCAGGCGGTTCGTGACGTTTACCGGAGAGCGTAAAACCCAGCCAGATAAGCTGACTCATGATGACAAAAACAATCCAGAAGCCGATAAAAATCTTCCAGAACATGCGTCCACGGTAACTCTGTTTCATCGAATGCGGTAACCGATGCTGCGAACGGTTTCAATGTTGATGCTGTCAGCAGTTAATGCACTGAGCTTCTGACGGATATTGCTGATATGCACATCGACACTGCGGTCATAGGCTTCACGCGGACGACCCAGCCCCTTCTCAGAGAGCTCATCTTTCGACACCACCCGATCCGGGGCGCGCAGCAGTAAATCCAGCAGGTTAAATTCCGATGCCGTCAGATCGAAGGCTCGCCCCTGCCATTCACTCATGCGGGTAGCCGGATTCAGCGTCAGCTCGCCCCAGCGCAGCGGCTCTCTGGCATCAGGTTGCGGAACCTGCTCTTCGAAACGACGCAATACGGCGCGCAGGCGGGCCACCAGTTCCCGGGGATAGCAGGGCTTTGGCATATAGTCATCTGCACCCATCTCCAGACCGATCACCCGATCAATGTTATCGCCTTTGGCGGTCAGCATAATCACCGGAATCCGGCTGTTCTGGCGTACCTGCCGCAGTACATCAATACCGCTCATGTCGGGCAGCATAATGTCCAGAATCATGGCGGTGAACTCACCTGATAGCGCGCCCTGAATGCCGGCGCTGCCGGTCAGAACCAGCTGCGCATCGAACCCCTCGGCGATCAGGTACTGGCTTAGCATCGTGCCTAATTCAACGTCATCATCAACAAGCAAAATTTTCATGTTTATCTCTCGACAGAATTGGCGCTATTTTGTCCTGTACCGGGCGTTCGTGCAGCCTGATTTACGCGATCCTTACAGATTCAGTCTATCTGGCGCGTGAAATACTGTTAAAAAAAAAGCCTGTGGGCAGCAAACGCTGCGCACAGGCTGGGTTCCCGCATCAGCAAAGATTACTGATGATAGAGTCCGGTAGAGAGATAGCGATCGCCGCGATCGCAGGCGATCGCCACCACCACGCTGCCCGGATTAGCCTGCGCAATGCGCAGCGCCCCCGCAACCGCGCCGCCTGAACTGACGCCACAAAAAATACCTTCACGGCGTGCCAGCGCCCGCATCGTTTCTTCCGCTTCTTTCTGCGCCATATCCATCACATCATCCACCAGATCGGGACGGTAGATGCCCGGCAGATAGGCCAGTGGCCAGCGGCGAATGCCCGGAATGCTGCTGCCTTCACTCGGCTGTAAACCGATCACCTTCACGCCCGTGTTGTTCTCTTTCAGGTAACGCCCTACGCCGGTGATGGTGCCGGTCGTGCCCATGCTGGAGACAAAATGGGTCATGCGCTGATTCGACTGCTGCCACAACTCTGGCCCGGTCGTCTGATAATGGCCCAGCGGGTTATCAGGATTATTGAACTGATCCAGCACCCGCCCTTCACCACGCGCGGCCATTGCCTGCGCCAGATCGCGTGCGCCTTCCATGCCCTGCTCTCGCGGCACCAGAATCAACTCCGCGCCGTAGGCACGCATCGCATCCTGCCGCTCCTGACTCATGTTGTCTGGCATCAGCAGGCGAAGACGATAGCCTTTCATCGCTGCGATCATCGCCAGTGCAATGCCGGTATTGCCGCTGGTGGCTTCAATCAGCTGATCGCCGGGTGAAATGTCACCTCGCAGCTCTGCCTGATTGATCATCGACCAGGCTGCGCGATCTTTTACCGAACCCGCCGGATTATTACCTTCCAGTTTGAGCCAGACCTCACTGCCGTTGGCAGGCGTCAGGCGCTGCAACTTAATCAGCGGGGTATTGCCGATGGTATTTTCAAGAGTCGTCACGGTCTGCTTCCTGGCCTGTTACAAACGAGAGGCGAAAAAAAGGCGGGAGTCACACTCCCGCCCGTTGTTGATGAGAAAATATCAGGCGCTTTGTGCAAAGGCAACCGGGCGCAACGGTGTGTCACCTTTATAGAGGCGCGCCTGCTGCAGGCCTACGAAGAGACGCTCGCCACGAATCGGGGCCGTCTGATCACCTTCAAACACCAGCGAGAACGGCTCGCTCTGCCAGCCAGCAGGCTGCACCACCAGCTGCCAGAAGTGGCCACGCGGGCTCACTTCCAGCACCTGCACCGGCAACGGGGTTTCCAGGCTGCTGCGGCGCGACACGTCGATTTCCCACGGACGCAGGAACAGCTCCACGGCGCCCTGATGTGCCGAGGTATAGCCCAGCGGCCAGTGATGCGCGCCCACGTGGAACTGCGATCCCTGAATTTCGCCATCAAAGCGATTCACTTCACCCAGGAACTCCAGCACAAAGCGGGTTGCCGGATCGCGCCACACATCATCTGGCGTGCCGACCTGTTCGATGTTGCCCTGGCTCATCACCACCACGCGATCGGCGACTTCCATCGCCTCTTCCTGATCATGGGTCACAAACACACTGGTGAATTTAATCTCTTCATGCAGCTGACGCAGCCAGCGGCGCAGCTCTTTACGTACCTGAGCATCCAGCGCGCCAAAGGGTTCATCCAGCAGCAGAATCTGTGGTTCAACCGCTAATGCACGCGCCAGGGCCACACGCTGTTTCTGGCCGCCCGACAGCTGTGCCGGGAAGCGATTCGCCAGATGGGCCAGCTGCACCATCTCCAGCAAACGGGTGACACGTTGTTTGATCTCCGCCGTTGAAGGACGTTCACGACGCGGCAGGACGGTCAGGCCAAAGGCGATGTTGTCGAACACCGTCATATGACGGAACAGCGCATAGTGCTGAAACACAAAACCGACCTGACGGTCGCGCGCATGCAGGCGGCTGACATCGTTGCCATGAAAACGGATCTGACCGCTGTTCTGATGCTCCAGCCCGGCGATAATACGCAGCAGCGTGGTTTTACCCGAGCCTGATGGGCCAAGCAGCGCCACCATTTCACCCGAGGCAATATCCAGAGAGATATCGTTCAGCACCGAGGTGCGACCAAAGGACTTGTTGATCTTGTTAATCTCAATGCTCATGATTTCCCTCCTGTTGCAGGCGTTTGTGCTGTTGCTCTAAACGCCACTGCACAATGCTTTTCAGAAACAGCGTCACAATTGCCATCAGGGTTAACAGTGCGGCTGCGGTGAACGCGCCAACGGTGTTGTAGTCCTGATGCAATAATTCAACCTGAAGCGGTAACGTATAGGTCTCACCGCGAATCGATCCCGAGACCACCGAGACCGCACCAAATTCACCAATCGCACGGGCGTTGGTCAGCACGATGCCGTACAGCAGCGCCCAGCGTATGTTCGGCAGCGTCACACGACGGAACATCTGCCAGCCAGAGGCGCCTAACAACACCGCCGCTTCATCTTCATGACTGCCCTGACTCAGCATCACCGGAACCAGTTCGCGGACCACAAACGGACAGGTCACAAACACCGTCGCCAGCACCATACCCGGCCAGGCAAACATAATCTGGATGTTATGCGCATCCAGCCAGCCGCCTGCCGGACCATTCACGCCCCAGAACAGCAGGTACATCAGACCGGCGACAACCGGCGACACGGCAAAAGGAATATCGAACAGGGTCAGCAGCAGCTGACGTCCCGGAAAGGTAAAGCGCGTGACCAGCCAGGCAAGCAGCGTGCCGAATACCAGGTTAACCGGAACGGTAATCAGTGCCACCATGACAGTCAGCCAGATAGCGTGCAGCATGTCCGGGTCGGCCAGATTGCTGAGCGCCACGATCAGGCCCTGATTGAGCGCCTCCCAGAAGATGGAGGCCATCGGCACCACCAGCAGCAGAACAGAAATCAGTACGCCAGTACCAATCAGCAGCCACTTGCCCCAGTTCACCGGCTGACGCGCCGCGTGATTAAGTTGTGAAACCTCAGCCATTAGTGACCTCCCAGACGACGGCCAAAGCGGCTCTGTAATGTGTTAATGGCGAATAACAGAATCAGCGAGGCCGTCAGGATCACCGAGGCGATGGCGCTGGCCGCCGGATAGTCGAACTCCTGCAGCCGGACAAAAATCATCAGGGAGGTCACCTCGGTTTTCCAGGCGATGTTACCGGCAATGAAAATCACCGCACCAAACTCACCCAGGCTGCGCGTAAAGGAGAGTGCCGTACCGGCCAGCAGCGCAGGGGCTACCTCTGGCAGCACCACGCGGCGGAAGCTCTGCCACGGTGTGGCACCCAGGGTTTCGGCGGCCTCTTCATACTCCGGGCCTAACTCTTCCAGCACCGGCTGTACGGTTCGTACCACAAACGGAATGCTGGTAAAGGCCATGGCAATGGCGATACCAATCCATGTGTAGGAAATTTTGATGTCGAAATGGGCGAACCACTGTCCGTACCAGCCGTTGACCGAAAAGAGTCCGGCCAGGGTGAGACCCGCTACGGCGGTAGGCAGTGCAAAGGGCAGATCCATCAGACCGTCCAGCAGTGCACGGCCCGGGAAGCGATAACGGGTCAGAATCCACGCCATCAGCATGCCGAACACGGCATTAAACAGTGACGCAACACCGGCAGAGAGCAGCGTCACTTTATAGGCGGCAATCAGCTGCGGGTTAGTCACCACATCCCAGTACTGCTGCAGCGTCATCTGCGACAGCTGCATGATCACCGCGCTGATCGGCAGCAGCAGAATCAGGCAGGTAAAGAGCAGGCTGGTGCCAAGGCTGAGACCAAAGCCGGGCAATACGCGTTTATGGCTGGCTGCAAACATTATCCGCGCCCCGCCGCTAACAATTTATCGAGCTCACCACCGCTGGCAAAGTGCGTCTTCATTACTTTGTCCCAGCCACCAAAGGCATCTTCCACCCGGAACAGGCTGGTCTGCGGGAAGCGATCTTTCTGCGCTGCCATCAGCTGTGGATTATTCACGCGATAGTAGTAGTGCGTAATAATATTCTGCGCTTCTGGGGTGTAGAGATAGTTCAGGTATGCGCTGGCCGCATCTGCGGTTTTGTTGGTGGCGACGTTCTTATCCACCCACGCCACCGGAAACTCCGCCAGAATATTGGTTTTCGGCACCACGACTTCATATTCATCTTTGCCGTACTGGTTACGGATGTTATTCACTTCCGACTCAAAGCTAATCAGGACGTCGCCCAGACCGCGCTCAGCAAAAGTCGTCGTCGCGCCACGACCACCGGTATCAAACACTTCCACGTTTTTCAGGAACTGCGTCATAAAGGCCTGCGTTTTGGCCTGATCGCCGCCATCGGCTTTGTCCGCTGCGCCCCAGGCGGCCAGATAGGTGTAGCGGCCATTACCGGACGTTTTCGGATTCGGGAAAATCAGCTTTACATCGCTGCGGGTCAAATCTGACCAGTCGTGAATCTGCTTTGGATTTCCTTTGCGCACCAGAAACGCCATGGTGGAGTAGAAAGGTGAGCTGTTGTTCGGCAGACGGCTTTTCCAGTCTGCGGCAATCAGGTTGCCTTTATCGTGCAGCACCTGCACATCCGTCACCTGATTGTAGGTCACCACATCCGCGCGCAGTCCCTGCAGGATAGCCAGCGCCTGTTTTGATGAACCGGCATGTGACATCTTGATAGTGAGCGGATCGCCTGGATGTGTGGCATCCCACTGTTTAACAAACGGAGCATTCAGGGCAACAAACAGCTCCCGCGACACATCGTAAGAGCTATTAAGAAGTTCAGTGGCGTTGGCTGCGCCAGCAAGGCTCAGCGACAACGCGATACCGCTCACGATTTTTTTCATCGCTTGTAATGTCATTTGGCACCCTGAAAAAGTTTGATGCGGATCTCACCCGCTGATGCATCAGTTTATTTATAACTCAGTGAAAACCAGTAACGGTTTTATATATCGTTTAATGATTTCAAAGTCGAAAAAAGCATAAGACGGCGGCAGAGTTTATGCACAAATCAGCAAAAGCCGATGGGGAGAGGGAACCGCGTGCAGCGTGGGCTGGCAGGGGTTCTGAGCTGTTCAGCGGCCGCCAGGGGGCGGCGCGCTGATAAGGCAGGCTTAACGCTGCCAGACAATCTTGCTGATTTTCCAGTTTTTCAGGGTATCGTCAGAAGGCATCAATCCTTCCGGCCCGTGCCAGTCGCCATGATAGACATAAGTCAGATGCTGAGTGCCTGGCGCACGGCACGCCACGTCACGCGCGTCGGGGCCGCTGGCTAAGGTGCAGTTGTCGAAGGCTTTGCTGAACTTATTACTGAAGGCATCACCCACTTTGCTGCCGTCGCTGCTGGCGATCGCGCTGTCCATGACCTCGATACGATCGACCTGCGACTCTCCGTAAATCACCAGCTTAACTTTTCCATCATTCAGCGCCTGCCAGAATGAAATCACCTGACCATTCTCGCTACGCATGCCCTGTCGCAGCGAATAGTCACCGTTCAGTCCGGCACTGATCGCGTCCTCTTTCATGGCGGTCGAGGCGGTTAACCCACCCACGCCCTGTTCAGTCGCGGTCAGCGTGGAACCAAACCAGTTCCATGGCAGCGCAGAAGACCAGTGATACGTCAGCGGATTCCACCAGCTTGCCTGCTGGCTGCTGTCAGCGCCGGAACCCGAACTGGCACAGCCGCTCAGTGCAACGGCGGCGATCAGTAGCGTGGAACGAACAGTTTTATGAGAACTCCTGTAAATACGATGCCGGAAAGGCGGAAATGATTGGAGTCGCAAAGCGACAAAAAGTTTAGTTGAGATGGTGTTCGGGCAGAAAGCAGTCGCGGCAGCGGCGATTAAACTGCAGCCAGATCAACGCCAGCAGGTCGAACAGCGTCAGCAACAAGGGCAGCGGTGAGCTGAGCAGATCACCCTGCACAAACTGCCAGCCCTGCCAGAGGAGATTCACCAACAGCGACAGCGCCAGTACGCTGCGCCAGTGCTGCCAGAGTCGCGGCAGGCGCGTGCGATAACCGGTCAGCAGCAGGCCCGCCAGCGCGGGTAAACCCAGTGCCAGTCCGATCCAGAACGCCTGACGATCCGGATAGAACAGCGCCAGCAGACCGTTGCCCTGTTGACGTGACGCGCCAGCCATCGCCAGCAGCAGCCAGGTTCGGGCCTGAAGCAACAGGATTAGCCAAAAAAGAAACGGCAGCCGTAGCTGCCCTTTCGCGTCGTATTCGTCCGGCTGATAGCCAGGCAACGGATTAGTATTCACGATCTTCAATCAGACGCTTACCAAACAGCAGCGCATCAACCGGCTCATAATCGAGCTTCTCATAAAACGCCACCACCTGATCGTTCTCTTCACGAATCATCAGATGCAGTTTCGGACAGCCTCGCGCGATCAGCTTTTTCTCCAGACGGTTCATCAGCGCATTCGCGAAGCCGCGTCCCTGATAGTCAGGATGCACCGCCAGGTAATACGCCGCGCCACGGTGACCATCGTAACCGCCCATCAGCGTGCCAACGACGACACCGCCCACTTCAGCGACCAGAAAGAGATCGGGGTCGTGATTCATTTTGCGTTCGATATCCAGCTCCGGATCGTTCCATGGCCGTAACAAATCGCAACGTTCCCATAAGGTGATCACTTCTTCAAAATCTTCCTGGCGGAAGGCGCGGATTTCCATCTTCTTTACCTGCAAATAAGCACAATTTGCTGATTATCACGCATTCTCTGCTGCACGCAACCCTCCATGGCGAGGGACAAATAAAAAAGCGCAAATTTCCTGTTCGCGACCTGCAATACAAAGTAATGCCCTGAAATGGTTCTGTGATCGCAGGCAGCAGAGGCTTAGGCTATAACACCGGCAAGATTCCTGTTACCGGACCCCCACATGCACCTGCTTAAACGTTTGATTCATCGTCGTCAGTTACTGCTTTCCGGGCTGGCGCTAGCCATTTTAACGCCGCGTGCGGTTCAGGCTAAAGAAAAAACCCTGACCGGAGCAAATCCTCATACGCGCCCGGCTCCACCAGCGAAAAACGGCAAACGCATCGTCATGATCGATCCTGGCCACGGTGGCATCGACTCCGGTGCTGTTGGCGAAGAGGGTTCAGAAGAGAAACACATCGTGCTGGAGATCGCTGGCAACGTGCAGCGCCAGCTCCAGAGCCATCCGCGCATTGAAGTGCGCCTGACCCGCGACAGCGACCATTTTATCCCGCTCTATCAGCGCGTCGAGATCGCGCATCAGCACGGCGCCGATCTCTTTATGTCGATTCATGCCGACGGCTTTACCAGCCCCGACGCCAGTGGCGCCTCCGTATTTGCGCTCTCTAATCGTGGGGCCAGCAGCTCCATGGCGCGTTACCTGTCACAGCGGGAGAACGATGCAGACAAACTGGGCGGCGTGAAAGCGCAGCAGCAGGATCACTATCTGCAGCAGATCCTGTTCGACCTGGTGCAGACTGACACCATCAAGAACAGCCTGACACTGGGCAAGCACGTGCTGGACCAGATCCGACCGGTGCATCATCTTCATAGCCAGCACACCGAGCAGGCGGCCTTTGCGGTACTCAAGTCACCGTCGATCCCCTCCGTGCTGGTTGAGACTTCCTTTATTACCAATCCGCGCGAAGAGCAATTACTCGGCACGACGGCGTTTCGCCAGAAAATTGCCTCTGCAATTGCCAGCGGCATCGTCAATTACTTTGATGAGTTTGACCGCCGCAACGCCTGATGCAGATAGCCGGTTTAGGTCCGGGCACTCGCCGTACTCATGCAAGCGGCGCGGTTTTGCGTATAATCGCGTCAGACTTTGACAAACGATAAGCGAAAAGATGGCTGATATTTCACGCGTAAAAGCATTCCTGCTCGCACTGCAGGATGAGATTTGTAACCAGCTGGCAGCTGAAGATGGCGGCGCACAGTTTGCCGAGGATAGCTGGCAGCGTCCTGGCGGCGGCGGCGGTCAGAGCCGCGTCCTGCGCAATGGCGCGGTGTTTGAGCAGGCAGGCGTCAACTTTTCGCATGTGCATGGCGATCAGATGCCAGCATCAGCTACCGCGCACCGGCCAGAGCTGGCGGGTCGTAGCTTTGAAGCGATGGGGGTTTCTCTGGTGATCCACCCGAAGAATCCCTATGTGCCCACCAGTCACGCCAACGTGCGCTTCTTTATCGCCGAGAAACCGGGTGCCGATCCGGTCTGGTGGTTTGGCGGCGGCTTTGACCTGACCCCCTTTTATGGCTTCGAAGAAGATGCGCTGCACTGGCATCAGACTGCAGCAAACATTTGTCAGCCTTTTGGTGAAGATGTTTATCCACGCTACAAAAAATGGTGCGACGACTATTTTTATCTGAAGCATCGTGATGAGCAGCGCGGCATTGGCGGTCTCTTTTTTGACGATCTCAATACGCCCGACTTTGAGCAGAGCTTCAGCTTTATGCAGTCGGTAGGCCGCGGCTTTATCGATGCTTATCGGCCCATTGTGGCGCGCCGTAAAGATCATCCTTGGGGCGATCGTGAGCGCCAGTTCCAGCTCTACCGCCGTGGTCGCTATGTGGAGTTTAATCTGGTGTGGGACCGTGGCACGCTGTTTGGCCTGCAGACCGGTGGCCGCACAGAATCGATCCTGATGTCGATGCCACCGCTGGTGCGCTGGGAATATGATTACCATCCCGAGGCCGGCTCTCCTGAAGCGGCTCTCTATCGCGATTTCCTGCCGGTGAAAAACTGGCTGAACCTGCCCGTCTGATTTCTTCTGCCGCTGCAGCGCGAGCCTGCCCCCGCGCTGCGCTTACCTCTCTCCTGATCGGTTTATTCTTTTTTACAGGGCACGGATTGCTACAGTGCAGCCTGCGTCATTCCGCGTGACTGCTATGCTTACAGATGGAATATGGCGCATCCCACGGTAAAAACCGCATGACGGCTCCTTCGCACCGCCTCGCAGCGCAACAATCAGAGAAACCGCATTTCCATCAGAAAGTCTCTGTTGCAATGTTATGGGTTCGCGTTACCGGTAGCAGAACATGCCACAGACCGGCTGCGAGGCCTGAGGTGCTCCCTGTTCGCTTTCATTTTTCTTTTCAAGGAGTTTAGAGATGAATCAGTTAGAAGCCCTAAAACAGTTCACCACCGTGGTGGCGGACAGTGGTGATATCGAATCGATTCGTAATTACCATCCGGAAGACGCTACCACCAACCCCTCACTCATTCTGAAAGCGTCCGGTCTCGAAGGGTATAAACACCTGATGGATGACGCGATTGAGTACGCCAAAAAACAGGGTGGCAGCAAAGAGACCCAGATTATTAATGCCAGCGACAAAGTGGCGATCAACCTCGGTATGGAAATCCTGAAGAGCATACCGGGCCGTGTTTCGACCGAAGTGGATGCGCGCCTCTCCTTCGATCGTGGCATGTGTGTCACCAAAGCAGAAAAACTGATTCGGATGTATGAAGAGCACGGTATCGACCGCTCTCGCGTACTGATTAAGCTGGCGTCGACCTGGGAAGGTATCCGTGCAGCAGAAGAGCTGGAGAAAAACGGCATTAAGTGCAACCTGACACTGCTCTTCTCCTTTGCCCAGGCGCGTGCCTGTGCCGAAGCGGGCGTGTTCCTGATCTCCCCGTTTGTTGGCCGCATCTATGACTGGTACAACTCACGCAAGCCGATGGAACCCTATGTGGCGGATGAAGATCCCGGCGTGAAGTCTGTGCGTCGCATTTACGATTACTACAAAAAGCACCGTTACAGCACCATCATCATGGGTGCCAGCTTCCGTAAAGTGGAGCAGATTATCGCGCTGGCGGGCTGCGATCGCCTGACGATCTCCCCCAACCTGCTGGAAGAGATGCAGAACAGTGATGCGCCGCTGGAGCGCAAACTGGAGCCCTCCACAGAAGGCTTCCATCAGCCATCGCCGCTCTCCGAAGCGGAGTTCCGCTGGGAACATAACCAGGACCCGATGGCCGTTGAGAAACTCTCTGACGGCATCCGCCAGTTCGCGGTTGACCAGCAGAAACTGGAAGATGTGCTCGCCGCACGCCTGTAGTCCTCATTTTAATCGGGCGGGACATTCCCGCCCTGATGCATAACAAGGGAGAACTGTATGTCCTCACGCAGAGAGTTGGCAAACGCGATCCGTGCACTGAGCATGGATGCCGTCCAGAAGGCAAATTCAGGCCACCCCGGTGCGCCGATGGGTATGGCCGATATCGCCGAAGTGTTGTGGCGCGACTTCCTCCAGCATAATCCGACCAATCCCGCCTGGCTTGATCGCGACCGCTTTATCCTCTCCAACGGCCACGGCTCCATGCTGCTTTATAGCCTGCTTCACCTCAGCGGCTATGACCTGCCAATTGAAGAGTTGAAAAATTTCCGCCAGCTGCACTCTAAAACGCCAGGTCACCCGGAAATTGGCTATACCCCAGGCGTTGAAACCACCACCGGCCCGCTGGGTCAGGGACTGGCTAATGCCGTGGGTCTGGCGATTGCAGAACGCACGCTGGCCGCGCAGTTTAACCGTCCGGACCATGACATCGTCGATCACCACACCTATGTGTTTATGGGCGATGGCTGTCTGATGGAAGGGATCTCGCACGAAGTCTGTTCACTGGCGGGCACCCTGGGCCTGGGTAAACTGATTGGCTTCTACGACCATAACGGTATTTCAATCGATGGTGAGACCGAAGGCTGGTTTACCGACGACACCCACAAACGCTTTGAGTCCTACAACTGGCATGTGATTGGCGACATCGACGGACATGACGCTGATGCTATTCGTGACGCCATTAAAGAAGCACAGAGCGTTACCGATAAGCCTTCACTGATTATCTGCCGCACCATTATCGGTTTCGGATCACCGAACAAAGCCGGTAAAGAGGAGTCGCACGGCGCAGCGCTGGGTGAGGCTGAAGTTGCTCTGACCCGTAAGCAACTGGGCTGGAACTACCCGGCGTTTGAAATCCCGGCTGAAATCTACCAGCAGTGGGATGCCAAAGCGGCGGGTGCTGAACGTGAAAAAGCCTGGGATGCGAAATTTGCCGCTTACAAAGCAGCCTATCCTGAGCTGGCGAAAGAGTATGAACGCCGCATGAATGGCGAAATGCCGGCCAACTGGGAAACTGAAGCAGCCCGTTTCATTCAGGAACTGCAGGCTAATCCGCAGAAAATCGCCAGCCGCAAAGCGTCACAAAATTCGCTGGAAGCGTACGGTAAAATGCTGCCGGAATTCCTTGGCGGCTCGGCCGATTTGGCACCGAGTAACCTCACTATCTGGTCAGGCTCCAAATCGATCAAAGAGGATCCGGCCGGTAACTACATTCACTACGGCGTGCGTGAATTTGGCATGACGGCGATTGGTAACGGGATCGCGCACCATGGCGGTTTCGTTCCTTACACTGCCACCTTCCTGATGTTTGTTGAATATGCGCGAAACGCCGCGCGTATGGCGGCGTTAATGAAGGCGCGTCAGATTCTGGTCTACACTCATGACTCCATCGGTCTGGGCGAAGATGGCCCGACGCACCAGCCGGTTGAGCAGATCGCCAGCCTGCGTCTGACGCCAAACATGAGCGTATGGCGTCCTTGTGACCAGGTGGAAACGGCGGTGGCGTGGAAAGCGGCTATTGAGCGCCATCACGGTCCAACCGCGCTGATCCTCTCCCGTCAGAACCTGCTGCAGCCGGAACGTACCCCGGAGCAGATCGAAAATATCAAACGCGGCGGCTACGTGCTGAAGGATTGCGACGGCACGCCAGACGTGATTCTGATCGCCACCGGTTCTGAGATTGAAATCACGCTGGGTGCAGCAGAAAAACTCACCACGGGCGGTCACAAGGTGCGGGTGGTTTCACTGCCTTCAACTGACCTGTTTGATGCGCAGGATGCCGCTTACCGCGAATCTGTTCTGCCGAGCGGCGTGAAAGCGCGTGTGGCAGTCGAAGCAGGTATTGCTGACTACTGGTTCAAGTATGTCGGTCTGGATGGTGCAATTGTCGGGATGACCACCTTTGGTGAGTCCGCCCCTGCCAGCCAGCTGTTCGCAGAGTTTGGCTTCACGGTTGAGAATATCGTCAGCCATGCTGAAGCATTACTCAAGCCTGTTTAATGCCTGCGCCCTTCCCGGCTCACCGGGAAGGGCCATTTCATCTTAAAAACTGAAACAGAAAAAAACCTCTATTCCCCTCTTCACGCCCCGCGCAAACTGATTACTATAGAGCCGTCCTATTCAATGCTGCCTGTACGCTGGCTGGCCCTCTTTTCCTGCTGTTGTTCCTGCCGGGATAAAAACGGGTCTGACCTGCCGCATTCTGATGAGTGAAGGCAGATTTTCTCCGATATCTATAGCGAAGCCACTTCCGTTGAACATGCGTACACCCTATTTACTGGCCCTGATGGTTTCACTGCTTCCTTTAAAAAGCATGGCGCAGGTCGCGCCCGATCCGCTGCTGGCTTCTCAGATTGTTGATCGCTATGCGGAACATATTTTTTATGGCAGCGGTGCAACCGGCATGGCGCTGGTGGCGATAGATGGCAATCAGCGGGTGTTCGCCAGCTTCGGTGACACCCGTCCCGGCAACAATGTCCGTCCGCAGAAAGATTCACTGATTCGCATCGCCTCGCTGAGTAAGCTGATGACCAGTGAAGTGATGGTGAAGATGGCTGAACGCGGACAGATTCGCCTTGACGATCCCCTGAGTAAATATGCGCCTCCAGGTGCACGCGTGCCCACGTATAACGGCCAGCCTATTCGCCTGATTAATCTCTCAACCCACACCAGCGGACTGCCGCGCGAACAGCCGGGCGGCAAAGCGCAGCGTCCGGTGTTTGTCTGGCCGACGAAAAGCGAGCGCTGGACATGGCTGGCGCGCGCCAGCCTTAAAGCGGCACCCGGCAGCAGTGCCGCCTACTCCAACCTGGGCTACGATCTGTTGAGCGATGCGCTGTCACGCGCCGCCGGCACCCCTTATCCGGCGCTGTTTCAGCAACTGATAACCCGCCCGCTCGGCATGAAAGACACCACCTTTACGCCGTCGCCTGAGCAGTGCGGACGCCTGATGGTGGCGGAGAAAGGTGCCAGCCCGTGTAATAACACGCTGGCGGCGATCGGCAGCGGCGGCGTCTATTCCACGCCGGATGATATGGGCCGCTGGATGCAGCAGTTCCTTAACTCTTCCGTAAACCATCGCACGCCGCAGATCGATCGACTGCAAACGCTGATTTACCGTCGCGATCAGCTGCACAAAGTTGAAGGCATGGATGTGCCGGGTAAAGCGGATGCACTGGGTATGGGCTGGGTCTATATGGGGCCAAAAAATGGTCGCCCGGGCATTATTCAGAAAACCGGCGGCGGTGGCGGTTTCATCACCTATATGGCGATGGTGCCGCAGCATAACGTTGGGGTGTTTGTCGTGGTGACGCGCTCGCCGCTGACCCGCTTTACGCCAATGAGCGACGGCGTGAACAATATGCTGGCCGAACTGGTGGGTAACCAACTGGGCTCACCGATGATGGTGCAGGCCATTCCTTAACGCTGCTGTACGCTAACGTCAGACTGGCTGACCCACAGGGTTGGCCAGTCATCACTGCTGTGCCAGGCGTCACAGGTCGACTCTTCCGCATACTCCGCTAACACAAAACGCGTGCCATCAAACTGCCAGCGTGTCGCACTGCCACAATCGCCCAGTCCCCGTCCTTTACCAAAGGTGTAGAGCTGGCCGCTGGCCGCATCATACTCGGCGTTAATCAGCTCCAGCTGACGATCGCTGGCACCCGGCGGTGTAAACGGCAGGGTTAAGGTAATACCCCGTGCCACGTAAGGCTGGCTGCGTGTCACTTCAAACGCCAGATCGATCACGTTATAGGCCCCCATTTCACAACTGACCAGCAGCAGCGCGCGCTGGTCAGTGAGGGGAGCCACGCTGACTTCCCGGCGTAGCGGATCGAGTGAACAGGAATCGGTATTGACCCGCCAGGTGCCGTAATCAATGAGTCCGCTGGTCTCATCGCGCGTCAGTGCTGCGGGCGGCTCGACAGCAGGCCGCAATGGCGGCAGCGCAGGCGGCGGCGGAACGTCCCAGCTGGCACGGTCGCCACGTTTGATCCACGCGCTCAGGCTGTTGACCCGACCCTGGGTGTCATCCATCAGCAACAGTGCAGCTTTCATGCCGCGCAGCGAGATCAGCGCATTGGGATCAAAGGTGAGCTGCAGGGTTTTCGCCTCCATCACCAGATCAAGGAACTCATCTATCGCGATGGTATTGCTGGTGGCGAGATGATGAGGTTCTACCGTCCAGTGTTTGAGGTCGGGCTTAAGGCGGCGCTGATCGAGCAGCAGGTTATCCTGAAGCGGACCGCCAGGCAGCGCACCACTGTAGGCGCTGCCATAGTCAATACGCAGCAAGGGGCGATCGTTGACGCCCGCATGACGCGAAATCGTCATCACCAACCCTTTGTCGCCTGGAATATTGCGCGCCACGCAAAAGGCGACATTGTTGCAGGTAATTTGCCAGTCGTTGAATGACTTTTGCAACGGTTCCGCCTGAACACAGGCAACCCACAAAGACGGCAACAGCCACAGCGATTTCATCCAATACGACATTAAGAAAATCGATCCCCGAATAACCAGAATGGAGAGGATAGCGCATCAACGGGCCTGGCAGGGTTCGCATTCTGTGAACCTGTGCAAAAAGCGCAGTTAAGTGCTTAAAAAGCGTACATAAGGTGGATAAAGCTGCATCCTTCCACGTTCAGCGCTGCTGCGCGGCAACAGGTATGACAGATGGGTTTCCTAAGGCCTCAGCCATCCCGCAATCTGCGCATGCTGTAGCAGCATAATGGTTTTACCGTCGCGAATACGGCCATCGGCCACCATCGCCAGCGCATCAGGGAAGCTCAGTTCCAGCACATCAATTGACTCATCCTCAACGCCACCGCCTGGGTTGTCGCGCAGTGATTCGTTGTATTCTGCCGCAAAAAAGTGGATCAGTTCGGTCACGCCGCCCGGCGACATATAGCAGGTAAAGAGTGTCTCCACCTCACCGACTGCATATCCGGTCTCTTCAATCGCCTCTTTGCGGATGCAATCTTCCGGGGAGTCGTCGTCCAGCAAGCCCGCGCAGGCTTCAATTAACATGCCGCCGTCGTTGCCGTTGACGTACGTCGCGATGCGGAACTGGCGCGTCAGGACGACGCTATTCTTTTCGCGATTATAGAGCAGGATGGTCGCCCCGTTTCCGCGATCGTAGACTTCGCGTTTATGACGGATAACCTCGCCACGGCGATCGGTGATGTCATAGGTGTAGTTGCGCAGCACAAACCAGTTTTCAGACAGGAGCTTATTTTTGATGATGTTGATCTTAAACGACATGGAGACTCCGCTACCGCATAAAGGGAGTTATTCATCATAGGGCCAGGCTTGCCGGAAAACTATCCTAATTCGCATTGCCAGAAAGGCGATTAGCGGCCAAAAAAAAGCCAGCCCGAAGGCTGGCCCTGATTGATGCAGACCTGATCAGCGTGACGTATCGTCAGCCAGTCGGGTTGACTGAGGCTCATCCTCATGATGATCCTGTTCGGTCTGCGCGATAGCGTTAACACGCTTACGCACACCAAACCATCCCAGCACCAGCAGCACTGCAATCAGCGGAATAGAGGCAATGGTGTACGTCCCGTTCGGGTAGTCAAACGCCATCAGCACCAGCACGCTGAACAGGAACAGCAGCGTCAGCCATGAGGTGAACGGCGCACCTGGCAGCTTGAAGCTGACATCATCTGCTTTGCCTTCTTTGATCGCTTTGCGCAGACGCAGCTGGCAGACCACGATAAAGGCCCAGGAGGAGATAATGCCCAGTGAGGCAACGTTCAGGACGATCTCAAATACCTGAGAAGGCACATAGTAGTTAAGCACTACACCAATGACATAAACGGCAATGGTGACGAGAATACCGGCATAAGGGACCTGCTGACCGTTCATCTTTGACATGAATTTCGGTGCAGAGCCACCCATCGACATGGAACGCAGAATACGCCCGGTTGAATAGAGGCCGGAGTTCAGGCTGGAGAGCGCTGCGCTCAGGACCACGATGTTCATGATGCTGCCAACGTAAGGCACGCCAAGTTTCGAGAAGAATGTCACGAATGGACTCTGGCCCGCCTGATAGGCATTCCATGGCAGCAGCAGCACCAGCAACACAACCGAACCGACATAGAACAGACCAATACGCCAGATCACACTATTGATCGCTTTCGGCAGCATGGTTTGCGGGTCTTTACATTCACCGGCCGCCGTACCGACCAGCTCAATTGAGGCAAAGGCGAATACGACGCCCTGAATCAGCACCAGCGCGGGCAGCAGGCCGTGCGGGAACAGGCCGCCGTTATCAGTAATCAGATGGAAACCGGTGCTGTTGCCATCCAGCGGCTTGCCGGTGCCAAGAAACACCACACCCACCACCAGGAAAATCACAATCGCCAGCACTTTCACCAGCGCAAACCAGAACTCCATCTCGGCAAACCACTTAACGCCAATCATGTTCATGGTGCCGACAATCGCCAGCGCGCCCAGTGCAAAGACCCATTGTGGCACATCACCAAACGCGCCCCAGTAGTGCATGTAAAGCGCAACGGCGGTGATATCGACGATACCGGTCATCGCCCAGTTGACGAAATACATCCAGCCTGCAACGTAGGAGGCTTTCTCACCCAGGAATTCACGGGCATAAGAGACAAAGCTGCCACTGCTCGGGCGGTGTAACACCAGTTCGCCCAGCGCACGCAGAATGAAGAAGGAGAAGATGCCACACACCAGATAGATGAGGGCTAACGCGGGGCCTGCAGCCTGCAAGCGGCCACCGGCACCCAGGAACAAACCGGTGCCGATAGCACCGCCGATCGCAATCATCTGAACGTGACGGTTACCCATCGCTTTCTGGTAGCCAGCATCGTGAGAATTCAGCCAGCGCCGTTTCGCAGCGCGCATCTCACCTGGGGTTTTCTTTTTGGATTTCATAGCATTCCTGTTTGTCCGGACTATCAGTCGTCGTCTCCCCAATGCGGACGTAACGTCCTGCAAAATGGGGGATTTTCCTCTGTGCCTTTGCCCGTGAGTGAGTGCCGGGCAACGCGGGAATTTACGGCGATGAATCCTACCCGTTCTGCAAGAACGAAGCAAAATATACCGGGCAGATGCACAGGCTGATTTGTAAGAATCCATCATGATGCACAAAAACAAAAAAACCGGCCATTTTCAGGCCGGTAAAAGCTACAGGGATGGAAACAGGAGGGTTGGGTTAGCGATAAATCTCTGCGGTGCCGCTCCACAGGCTGGAATCGCCTGGATTATCGACACCGATAACACGGTAATGGCTGGCGCCCATCTCTTGCGCTTTTTGCGATAACTGGCGATTCGCATCATCCAGTGAACCGCGTACGCCGGAAACAGACACACTGCCGATGCTCTGCATACCCAGCGCCTGTGACCGATCGACGGGCGCGGCGGCGAAGGTGGCAAATGAGGCGGTAGCCAGTAAAGCACCCGCCAGTACAGCACTCAGTTTTTTCATTGGATGCTCCTTGATCTGTGATCGGGATTGCGTTGCTAATGACTGAGTGAATTATTAGCGCTGCAATGAAAAGCAACATCGGCACGATGTAAACCTGTTCCCTTTTTAACCGTAAAATCGTAACGCATCCTGGGAAGTGTCAGTCGAGGTCATTTTATGTGCGACCTGTAATGTCCTGTGCGATAAACAGGGAAGGGATCATTTGCGTTGCGTGACTTCGCTCATATAATTCCCCCACTCAGAAGAGGGCCATTCATGTGATCGTTAAACGTTCAGTTACACAAAGCATCGCTCGGGCCCTCAGCGCCATTGTCCTGCTGTCGCTTCTCACCACCAGTCTGGCCTTAGTCACGCTACTCAGCAGTCAGCGCGACGCCGAGGCGATTAATCTGGCGGGTTCACTGCGCATGCAGAGCTATCGCATGGCCTGGGATGCCAGCCGTCAGCCGCAAAACCTGCCGCAACATTTCGCGCGCTATCAGCAAACGCTGGATGCGCCAGTGCTGCACAATCTTGATCGGCCCTGGGTACCACGCGAAGTGGGCGTTCGCTACCAGCGACTGCGCGCCGCCTGGCCTCTCCTGCAACAGGCGTTGCAACGGGGTGATAGCGTGGCCTTGCAGCAGCAGGTGCCCATTTACGTCGGGGAAATTGATCGCTTTGTTCTGGGTCTGCAACGCTATACCGAATTAAAAATGCATCTGGTGGCCGCCAGCAGCCTGGTCGGTGTTATTGCGATTGTGGCGCTGGCGCTCATGACGATTCGCTTTACCCGACTGCATGTCGTGCGGCCACTGAATGCGCTGGTCAAGGCCAGCCGCTACGTCGAGAATGGCAACTTTGCTTTTCCGCCGTTGCACGTTGAGCAACAAAATGAGCTGCGGGTTCTGTCGCATGCCTTTAGCGGTATGGCGGCACGCCTGCATTCGCATTACCAGTTGCTGGAGAGTACGGTTCGCGCAAAGACGGAAGACTTAACTCAGGCGAATCGCACGCTGTCGCTACTCTATGACAGCTCACAAATGCTGACCGCCAGCCCACTGCATCCGGCGTTGTTTGAAGCGGTGCTGACCACGGTGCTGACGCGTGAAAAACTGACGGCAATCTGGCTCGAGAGCGACCAGTTTCAGTTCCGCGCCGGTGACGAAAAGGCGGCTGGTGAGTGGCAACGTCAGCCATTACAGCAGGATGAGCAGCAGATTGGCGAATTGCGCTGGCAGACATGTGGCGCTTCCCCACCGGATGAGCTGATGCGCAGTCTTGCGGCGATGCTGGGACGCGCAATCTGGATCTGGCAGGCACAGCAGCAGTATCAACAAATGCTGCTGATTGAAGAGCGAACGACGATTGCCCGGGAATTACATGACTCACTGGCGCAGTCACTCTCCTTTTTACGTATTCAGCTGACCCTGTTACGCCGCACCGTGGACAAGGATGACAGTGCCGCCCATGCGATTATCGCTGACTTCGATCAGGCGCTGGCTGATGCCTACCGTCAGTTGCGCGAACTGCTGACCACCTTCCGCCTGACCATTGAGCAGGCAGATCTGGTGGCGGCGATGCAGGCAATGATCGCCTCGTTGCAGGAAAAGAGCGGCGCAGAGATACATTTTAACTATCAGACCGGCCTGCAGAGTCTGGAGGCACAGCAGCAGGTACATGTCTTGCAGATCGCCCGGGAGGCGTTGCTGAATGCGATCCGTCATGCGAGTGCGCAGGTGATCAACGTGGACTATCAGCACAGCAATCAGGGTGAGCACTTACTTACAATAACGGATGACGGCGTGGGCATCGGCAGTACTAACGAACCTCCAGGCCATTACGGTCTGACGATTATGGCTGAACGTGCCCAGCGCCTTAATGGTAATCTGACCCTTCATGCACAGGATCAAGGGACACGGGTTGAACTGCGCTTTCCACCGCAACCGGCACGGCAGCTAACGTAATTTATCCTTCAAATAATTAAAACACGCTACTGGCTACAGATAGCAGGCTATTAAAGGCTGAACACAGGCATACCGGTGCGCGATACGTGTTGCCCCGCCGCAGTCTGAAACGATAAAACGGAGAAATTATGCAACAGCCCGCATTAACATTGATGATTGTGGATGATCACCCTCTGATGCGCCGCGGCGTTCGTCAGCTGCTGGCACTGGATCCCCGGCTGGACGTGATCGCCGAGGCTAACAATGGCACCGAAGCGCTGGCGGAAGCCCGCCGTCAGGAACCTGACATCATTCTGCTCGACCTCAATATGAAAGGCATGTCCGGGCTGGATACCCTAAAGGCGCTGCGCCACGAAGGTATCAGCTCGCGCATCCTGGTGCTGACCGTCTCCGATGCCCGCAGTGATATTTTTGCCATGGTGGATGCCGGTGCCGACGGCTATCTGCTCAAGGACAGCGAGCCAGAGATTCTGCTGGGACATATTCTGCAGGCATCGCGGGGCGAGAAAGTCTTTAGTGAGGGCGTCGCCAGCTATCTGGATAACCGTCAGCACAGCGCCGACCCTCTGCGTCTTCTCACTGACCGCGAGTGCGACGTGCTCCAGGAGGTGGCGCGTGGCCTGTCAAACAAAGAGATCGCTGCCATTCTGCATATCTCTGAAGAGACAGTGAAAGTGCATATCCGTAACCTTCTGCGTAAGCTGGATGTCCGTTCACGCGTTGCCGCCACGGTGATGTGGCTTGAAAGCCGCAAATAGCCAACGAATTTACATTTTCTCCTCAATTTCTCCACGATTTCCCTCGCTGCCGCACGTAAAGTGAAAGGCGGCGGAGAATCGTGTAAAGACCCTGCGACCTTTCTGCCTGTGGCCCGTTGCCGGTGGGCCTGACCGATAATAATAAGTCCTGAGGAGTGTCGATTTAATGTCGAATTTCTTTATCGACCGCCCCATTTTTGCCTGGGTGCTGGCGATTCTGCTGTGCCTGTGTGGCACCCTTTCGATTATTTCGCTGCCTGTTGAGCAGTATCCCGATCTGGCTCCACCTAATGTGCGTATCACCGCTAACTATCCCGGCGCATCCGCCGAGACGCTGGAAAACACCGTGACTCAGGTGATCGAGCAGAACATGACCGGCATCGATAATCTGATGTACATGTCCTCGAACAGCAGCAACACCGGTCAGGCGCAAATCACCCTCACCTTTACTGCCGGGACCAATCCCGACGAAGCCCGCCAGCAGGTTCAGAACCAGTTGCAGTCCGCCCTGCGCAAATTGCCGCAGGCGGTGCAGTCGCAGGGCGTGACGGTCAACAAAACCGGTGACAGCAATATTCTGATGGTGGCCTTCGTCTCGACCGACGGCAGTATGGATAAGCAGGATATTTCAGACTATGTCGCCAGTAATATTCAGGACCCGCTGAGCCGTATTGATGGCGTCGGCCAGGTTGATGCTTACGGCTCGCAATATGCGATGCGCATCTGGCTCGATCCCAACAAACTGATCGCTTACGCGCTCACCACCGACGATGTCGTCAATGCAATCCAGTCGCAGAATACCCAGGTGGCTGTGGGTCAGGTCGGTGGCCTGCCGTCGGTGGAGAAACAGGCACTTAACGCCACGGTCAACGCCCAGTCGATGCTGCAGACCCCCGAGCAGTTCCGGGCCATTACCCTGAAGAACAATCCCGACGGTTCTGTGGTGACGCTGGGCGATGTCGCCACCGTGGCGCTGGGCGCAGAGAAGTATGATTATCTGAGCCGCTATAACGGCCAGCCTGCGTCAGGCCTGGGCGTGAAGCTCGCGTCCGGTGCCAATGAGATGAACACTGATAAGCTGGTACGGGCGCGTATAGAGGAACTCTCGCACTATTTCCCTCACGGCCTGGAAGCAAAAATTGCCTATGAAACCTCGCCGTTCGTCAAAGCATCAATTACCGATGTGGTGAAGACGCTGCTTGAAGCAATCGTGCTGGTATTTGGCGTGATGTATCTGTTTATGCAGAACTTCCGCGCCACCTTAATTCCCACCATTGCGGTGCCGGTAGTGCTGTTTGGCACCTTTAGCGTCCTTTATGCCTTTGGATTCAGCATCAATACCCTGACCATGTTTGCCATGGTGCTGGCGATAGGACTACTGGTGGATGATGCCATTGTGGTGGTGGAGAACGTTGAACGCATCATGCATGAAGAGGGACTTTCGCCGCGTGCTGCCACACGAAAATCGATGGGACAGATTCAGGGTGCACTGGTGGGTATCGCGCTGGTGCTCTCTGCGGTGTTTGTGCCAATGGCGTTTTTCGGCGGTACCGTTGGCGCCATTTATCGTCAGTTCTCAATCACCATTGTCTCGGCGATGGTGCTGTCAGTGCTGGTAGCGATGATCCTGACGCCAGCGCTCTGTGCCACACTGCTCAAACCCGCTGCGCAGGGCGAGGTGCACGAGCGTCGCGGCTTCTTCGGCTGGTTCAATCGCCACTTTAATCGTAATGCTGACCGCTATGAACGCGGCGTTGCGGGCATCCTGCGCACAGGTGGTCGCTGGCTGCTGGTCTATGTCGCGATTATTGGCCTGATGGCGTTTCTGTTTCTGCGTCTGCCGACGTCGTTTCTGCCGCTGGAAGATCGCGGCGTATTCCTGACTCAGGTTCAGCTTCCGGCAGGTGCGACGCTTGAGCAAACGGCCAGCGTCGTTGCCAAAGTCGAAAATTATTATCTCACCAAGGAGAAGGCCAACGTACTGTCGGTTTTCTCCACTATCGGTGCCGGGCCGGGCGGCAATGGACAGAACGTCGCACGTCTGTTTGTCCGTCTGAAAGACTGGGAAGCGCGGCCCGGCGCCGATCGGACTTCGTTTGCGATTATCGATCGCGCGACCAAAGCGTTTCAGAAGATTAAAGAGGGCCGGGTGATTGCCAGCAGTCCACCTGCTATCACCGGCATGGGCAGCAGCTCTGGTTTTGACATGGAACTGCAGGATCACGCCGGTATCGGCCATACCCAACTGATGGCGATGCGCGACAAACTGCTGGAGATGGCAGGCAACGATAAGTCGCTGTCACGGGTACGGCACAATGGACTGGATGACAGTCCGCAGCTGCAGATCGATGTCGATGCCCGTAAAGCGCAGGCGCTGGGCGTGTCGCTGGATACCATCAACGACACGATGACCACGGCCTGGGGCTCAACCTATGTGAACGACTTTCTTGATCGCGGCCGGGTGAAAAAGGTCTATGTACAGGCCGCCGCCGAATTCCGCATGCTGCCGGACGACGTCAATAAGTGGTATGTGCGCAACAGCAGCGGCAAAATGGTCCCCTTCTCCGCGTTTGCCACCAGCCGCTGGGAGACCGGCTCACCCCGTCTTGAACGCTATAACGGTTATTCTTCACTGGAGATTGTCGGGGAAGCGGCTAATGGCGTCAGCAGCGGCACGGCAATGGACGAGATGGAAAAGCTGGTGAATGCCCTGCCGCTGGGCGTCGGGTTCCAGTGGACAGGTGCTTCTTATCAGGAGCGCCTCTCTGGCTCACAGGCACCGGCGCTGTATGCGATATCGTTGCTGGTTGTATTCCTCTGCCTGGCCGCACTGTATGAAAGCTGGTCAATTCCGTTCTCGGTGATGCTGGTGGTTCCACTGGGTGTCGTCGGCGCGTTGATTGCGACCTGGCTGCGCGGACTGGAGAATGATGTCTACTTCCAGGTGGGCCTGCTGACAGTCGTCGGGTTATCCGCCAAAAACGCCATCCTGATTGTGGAATTTGCTAATGAGATTAACAGTAAAGGACGCGAACTGGTGGAGTCCACGCTGGAGGCATCGCGTCAGCGTCTGCGACCGATTCTGATGACCTCGCTGGCCTTTATCTTTGGCGTGCTGCCGATGGCAATCAGCAGCGGCGCAGGCTCCGGCAGTCAGCACGCGGTAGGAACCGGTGTGATGGGTGGAATGATCTCCGCCACGCTGCTGGCGATCTTTTTTGTGCCGCTGTTCTTTGTGCTGGTTCGCCGTCGCTTCCCGCTGAAAGAGAAGCCACTCGACTGATCACTGAGGCAAATAAAAAGCGGCCACTGATGTCAGTGGCCGCCTTATTTCTGTGTGTGGTAAGAATTCCAGTCAGCAGGTTTACCCCGCCTTTACCTCAGCCTGTTACTTGTTGCGTAACATTGCTTCGATAAATTCTTTCCAGGTTCCCATTTCAGTGTCAATCATGATGCCCTCTCTTATTGTGCTGGCGATGTTACGCTCTTTTTTTAATCAGGTGAATACGGTTACACCTGTTTTATTTATCGGCAAGCCTGATAAAAACATGAATTCTGCCGGTTCTGGAAGCTGACGCACATTTCAGCAACTCCTTAACCCGATTGAAAATAATTTATTTTAAGCCCAGCGGTAGACTATTTTATCTGCATGGCGAAATTCCGAATAAAATAATGCTAAGCAAGGTAATGATTACCTGAGAAATTGATAGCGGTTACCCGAGGATAAACGGTGGCTTTCACGACACGATCGCGGGTCAGATTCCCGCGCCCCGGCAACTGCCGCAACGGATCACACTATGGTAAACTCGCGCTTTGGCTGCTTTTTCAGCTTTTACTTCTCACAGGACAATAAGGATCGGGCAATGAGCACGCAGTGGGTGATGTTCGGGATTAAAAATTGCGACACCATAAAAAAAGCCCGGCGCTTTTTAACAGACGCAGGCGTTGAGTATCACTTTCACGATTACCGTGCCGAT
This sequence comes from Pantoea sp. MT58, assembly GCF_014495885.1. NCBI lineage: Bacteria > Pseudomonadati > Pseudomonadota > Gammaproteobacteria > Enterobacterales > Erwiniaceae > Pantoea > Pantoea sp. MT58. The sequence goes on along the minus strand of NZ_CP061083.1, from coordinate 1,120,863 downwards.
GGCCTGAGCGATGTCCTGCTGCAGGAATTTATCGATGCGCTGGGCTACGAAGCCCTGCTTAATACCCGCGGCACCACCTGGCGTAAACTGCCAGAGACCGACCGTGAAGGGGTTACCGATGCCAGCAGCGCCAAAGCGCTGATGCTGGCGCATCCCGCCATGATTAAGCGCCCGCTGTTGCGCACCCCGGATGGCAGTTTGCTCGCCGGTTTCAGCGAAGCCACCTATCAGAATGCTATCCAGGAGAGGTCATAATATGTTTTGCCCGGTCATTGAGCTGACGCAGCAGCTTATTCGTCGCCCTTCCCTCAGCCCCGATGATGCCGGATGTCAGGCTCTGCTGATCGCCCGTCTTGAAGCTATTGGTTTTAAGATTGAAACGATGAACATCGACGACACCCTGAATTTCTGGGCCACCCGTGGCGAAGGTGAAACACTGGCGTTTGCCGGTCACACCGATGTGGTGCCGCCTGGCGATGCCAGTCGCTGGATCAACCCACCTTTTGAGCCCACCATACGCGATGGCATGCTGTTTGGTCGTGGTGCGGCCGACATGAAAGGTTCACTGGCCGCCATGGTGGTAGCTGCCGAACGTTTTGTTGCAGCACGTCCCCATCACAGAGGGCGACTCGCCTTTATGATTACCTCTGATGAGGAGGCCAGCGGGACCAACGGCACGGTTAAAGTGGTTGAACGGCTGATGGCGCGCCGGGAACGGCTCGACTATTGCCTGGTCGGTGAGCCGTCCAGTACGGAAGTGGTCGGTGACGTGGTGAAAAATGGCCGTCGTGGATCAATTACTGCCAACCTGACGGTGCATGGTGTGCAGGGGCACGTCGCCTATCCGCACCTTGCGGATAATCCGGTCCACCGGGCAATGCCAGCACTGAATGAGCTGGTCGCCACGGAGTGGGATCAGGGAAATGAGTTCTTCCCGGCAACCAGCATGCAGATTGCCAATGTCCAGGCGGGCACCGGCAGTAACAACGTGATCCCTGGTGAGCTGTTTGTGCAGTTTAACTTCCGCTTCAGCACTGAACTCACTGATGAGCTGATTCGCCAGCGCGTCGAAGCATTGCTGGATCGTCACCAGCTGCGTTACACCATTGAGTGGAAACTTTCGGGTCAACCCTTCCTGACCACGCGCGGTAAGCTGGTTGATGCCGTCGTAAAAGCTGTCGCGCACTATAATGAAATTAAGCCGCAGCTGCTGACTACGGGTGGAACCTCTGATGGCCGGTTTATTGCCCGGATGGGGGCGCAGGTGGTTGAACTGGGACCGGTAAATGCCACCATTCATAAAATCAATGAGTGTGTGAAAGCTTCAGATCTGCAGATGCTGAGCCGGATGTACCAACGCATCATGGAACAACTGATCGCCTGATGGCGATGTTAAGGAGCAGCAAATGGAATTTATTAAAGATTACTGGTGGATCCTGGTGATCCTGCTGATGGTTGGCGTGCTGATGAACGTTTATAAAGATCTGAAACGCATCGATCACAAGAAGTTTATGGATAACAAACCAGACCTGCCGCCGCATCGTGATTTCAACGATAAATGGGATGACGACGATAACTGGCCGAAGAAGAAGTAAACGAAAATGCCCCTGCTCTGCAGGGGCATTTTTACATCAACGCGATAACGTCATCGTCACCGGGTTTTGCGCCGCTTAACGCCTCATCAAAGTAGCGTTTTGGCACCGTATAACGCAGATGATTCAGCGCCAGTTCCATACTGCGGTGATCGATGGCATGCGCCAGATCGTCAACGATGTCCAGAGTGACGTCGCCCCCGCGGGCGGTCAGCCGCTGCTCCGCCTCCTGTGCATGGTGCAACGGGATCTGCTCATCATAATCACCGTGGATCAGATGAATCGTGGTGCGGGTACTGGCTTTCTCCGGCAGCGTGATAAACCTGCCATTGAACACCACCGCGCGGCCCGCCAGATCAGGATTCGCTTTGACGCCTTCCAGCACCATACTGCCACCCTGGGAAAAACCGACTAAGGCTGTCGCTTCCGCCCGCACGCCGCTCTTTTTTTGCCAGTGACGCACCGACTCGACAAACTGCGGCATCGCCGCATCAACCCGCTGCTGGATAGTCTGATCGTGCAGGTCAGTTTCGCCAAACCACTGACGAACCGCGCCAGGCGAGCCAACGGACACCACCAGCGCGTCGGGGAAGGTTTTCGCAAACCAGTGACCAATCTCACCCATTGAATCCGGGTTATCGCCAACGCCATGGTAGAGCAGAAACAGCTGTGCTGTGGTAGCAGGCTGTTGAACGATTACATATTTCAGTGTCATGTTGTTGACCTCCTGTGTTCACTCTACGCCGCGTAGCAAAAAATGATATGGGGATAATTTGAACCAGCTGGTCGAATTATTTCAACGGCCGGTGCAGTCAGTCCGCAGTCACGCCCAGGCTCTGGAGCGCTGTTGCTGCCTGCTGACGTAACACCGCGACCAGCGCTTTACGGCCACTCACGCCTGCCTGCCGGGCAAGCTCGCTTAGCGCATCGGGGGCGGCAACGACTGCGGCCAATAACGGGGCGGGCGCGACACTGGCTTCTGCCAGACGCTGCAATACCGGCAGGCTCGCCTCCAGGGGCCGCTGCGCCCAGGCAAAACCGATGGCCAGATGCATATCCTGGGCTGTTAATCCATTATCTGGGATCTGATCAAACTGCAGGTCCAGCGCGATATGTTGTCGCAACAGTGGCCAGTCACGCGCCAGCTGTTCTGCCGCCCGGCGCGCTAATGCCCTGCCCGCAGCAGAACAGGGCAGAATAGCCATTGCCGCATAGCAGCCGCTGCTGGCTTCGCGCTGGCTGCCTATTCGCACCAGAGTAAAACCACAGGCGCGCCAGAACGCCCAGAGTGATTCAGTGTAGCCGAAGCTGACAGAGAGGTAGTCGTGTTCTGCAGCCGCACGGGCCGCGGCGGCCACAAGCTGCTGACCGATTCCGCGGCGACGGCTCTCCGTTGCCACGGCAACACGGCTGATTCGTTGCGAGCGCAGGATTGCCGCTTCGGCAAGACCGGCGTGGGCAGCCAGAGATTGCGCCACCAGATTCCCGCGTGGTCGCCGGGTGCCCGCCCAGACCGCCTGCGCCAGTGCTGGCTCAAGACCGCCCTCCTCCACCAGCCAGAGTGCACCCTGTAATGCAGGTGTCTCGCCCGCCCGCCACAACGTCATACCCGGCGCATCCAGCAGGCGGCGCAGATCAAGTGGCGACGTGCGATAGTGCGCGCTGGTGAGCAGGCGATAGGCGGCTTCCAGCGTGCTGAAATCGTGACGTTCAACAGGATGCGGTGTGGCCGGAGAATCGGGTGCCGTCGCGCTGGCATCGTCAAACAGCAGCGCCTGATTCAGCCACTGCTCCAGCGGATCACAACGCGACCAGCGCAGCGGCTCGTCCAGCGTGTAGTAGTGCACCCCGGTAAGCCCGGCGCAGAACTTAAGGATAAAGCCGCGCCCGCTGCCTTCGTAGCCCTGTACAGTGGTGGTGAGCAGCACACGGGGATACCGGCTGACCAGCGCCTGCAGTAGCGGGGCCGGTATCGCCGCCGCTTCATCCACAATCAGCCAATCCGCCTCGGGCGGCGGCTCCAGCGCCAGCAGTGCATCCGGCGCCATAAAGTGAAAATGCTCAGCGGCAAAGGTGGCCAGCACCTCCGTTGAAGCTTTCGCGGGTGCCGTGACCAGACAATGGCGATTCTGGCGGGCCAGCATCCCCGCCAGCGCCGATTTACCCCGTCCACGGGCGGCGGTCAGCACCGCGATCCCCGATGGCAGTCTCATCAGTTGATCGAGTATCGCCTGCTGCTGTTGCGGGGCCTGACAGTGCCATTCTGGCCAGTCAGGCTGCACCGGAAAACGGCATGGCTGATGCTGCCGCTCCAGCAGTACCTGGTCATCCGCCAGGATCAGCTGTTGCAGATGGTGAACAAAATGGGGTGTTGGGATGGGCTGAGCGACATCGGCCCAGCGCAGGCTGTCGGTGTCAGGCTGCTGCGACCACCCTTCCCAGGGCGGGACCAGCAGTAACAGCCAGCTACCTGCGGTGAGCGTGCCAGCCAGCGCAGCGAAAGCCTCGGCATGAAAGCCCTGGCGGGCATCGAATATCCCATGACGAAATTCACGGCCAAGCAGCGTGCGAACCGCGCCTGGCTGTTTGTGCATAAGTGACTCACCAGAGGAAGCAGAGAAGAGCGGCTCCGGGCTTAGCACCAGCCAGTCGCCTGGCAACGCGTCATGCCACTCTGCAGCACGCTCCAGGCACCAGTCCGGGTCGCCGCTGATCACGGCCAGGCGACGCACACCGGCCTGCTGCATAGACTGTGTTGCGATCATCAGTTGCTGGCGAAGGTGTTGCACTGTCCTGGATTGCCACCATCAAATCCGCGCTTAAACCAGGTGTAGCGTTGCTCAGAGGTGCCATGGGTAAAGCTGTCCGGCACTACGCGGCCCTGACCCTTCTGCTGCAGACGGTCATCGCCAATCGCCTCTGCGGCGTTCAGCGCTTCCTGCAAATCCCCTGCTTCAAGGATGTTCTCTTGCTGCATATAGTGTCCCCAGACACCGGCAAAACAGTCTGCCTGCAATTCCATTTTCACAGAGAGCTGATTGACCTGCGTCTGGCTCGCGCCCTGCTGCATTTCACGTACTTTAGGCTCAATACCCAGCAGTTTCTGAACATGGTGGCCCACTTCATGCGCGACAACGTAGCCCTGGGCGAAGTCGCCGTCAGCGCCGAGTTTGTTTTTCATCTCGTCATAGAAAGAGAGATCGATGTAGACAGTCTGATCGGCTGGACAGTAGAAGGGTCCCATCACGGATTGGCCTGTGCCGCAGCCGGTTCGGGTTGCCCCGCGATACATCACCAGCTTTGGTGCAACATACTGTTTGTTCATCTGTTTGAACAGCTTGCCCCAGGTATCTTCCGTGGTCGCAAGAATCACCTTAGTGAATTTTGCAGCCTCGTCATCATTGGTGCTGACGCTGCGCTGTTGCTGCTGGCTGGTTGGTGCAACGTCCCCACCCGTCAGCAGCGCGGTAAGGTCATAACCGTAATAACCTGCAATAGCCACCACCACCAACAGGATGATACCGCCTTTGCCGCGCGGCAGACGAATCTGACGGCCTCCGCCACCTAAACCGGACGATTGATCGCGACGGTCCTCTACATTGTCGCTTTCGCGACGCCCTTGCCAGCGCATGCTCTCTTCCCTCAGTCATTTTTTTCAGATGGCATGATTTTAGTTGCGTGACCGGGCAATCACCAGCTTTAGGCTGAAATGAAAACGGAGAGCCTGGGCTCTCCGTTTTATTCTGCTTACTTACTGCACTGCAGGCTGACTCAGTCGAGTTTTACGCCCAGCCTCTGTGCCACTGCTTCATAAGCTTCGACTACGCCGCCCAGGCTCTGGCGAAAACGGTCTTTGTCCATTTTATCCAGGGTCTCTTTGTCCCACAGGCGTGCACCATCTGGCGAAAACTCATCGCCCAGCGTGACTTCACCGTTAAACAGACCAAACTCAAGTTTGAAATCAACCAGAATCAGACCCGCATCGTCGAACAGCTTGCTCAGCACTTCGTTGGCTTTAAAGGTCAGTTCCTGCATCCGCGCCAGGTTCTGCTTGCTGACCCAGCCAAAAGTTTCGCAGTAGGATTCGTTGACCATCGGGTCATGCTTTTCATCATCTTTGAGGAAAAGATCAAACAGCGGGGGATTGAGCACAATGCCCTCTTCCACGCCCAGACGTTTTACCAGCGAACCTGCGGCGCGGTTACGGACCACGCACTCTACCGGCACCATCTCCAGCTTCTTCACCAGCGCTTCGGTATCAGACAGCAGCGCTTCCATCTGGGTTGGAATACCCGCTTCCTGCAATTTGGTCATGATGAAGTGGTTAAACTTGTTGTTAACCATTCCTTTGCGATCAAATTGCTCAATTCGGGCGCCATCACCTGCTGACGTATCGTTGCGGAATTCGAGTATCAGCAGATCCGGATTATCGGTGCTGTATACGGTTTTCGCTTTACCGCGATACAACTCAGCTCGCTTTTGCATCTTATTCACTCCAGACTTGAAATAACGGGTGTTCAGCGGCCAGTGCCGCTGCGGCGATTGCCTTGACGCAATCGTTTACTTCGCCGCGCGCTATTATGCCAAAAACAAAATAAAAAGGCCGGAGAATCTCCGGCCTGAGGCAACTTTATTTGTTCAGCGCCGCCTGGAACACGGCCACCAGCGCATCGTTCTGCGACTGGGTCAGCACATGCCCTTTCGGGTCGATAAATTGCAGACTGGTGCGGTTGTCCAAATCACCGACCTGCACTTTGTAATCACCGTCAGGTAATTCCGGGTCTTTTGCGCCAATGGAATCCCAGTCGCTGCTGCTCAGTGACTTGTAGGTCACTTTCATGCTACCCGTTGAGCGAGTGGTATCCGTCACCTCCATCCCAACGCGTTTCATCGCTTCAGGCAGACGCTGCCACGCCACATTATATGGCGTGCGCAGGATCAGCATTGGCAGGCCGGTATCATCTGCGCCGCTCTGCACATCAATAGCCCCACTCACCCGACCTGCCGCCGCGTTTTCACTGGCGGTATCAATCTTGTCCAGACCGGTGCTGATTTCATTCAGCATCTGCGCGGTATAGCGCTGGATCTGCACAGGTGAGGTAACGGTTTTACCCGCCTGCTGCAGCTCCAGCAGACGTACGGTGAGCTGCTGCTGATAGCTCTGCGACTGCACACTGATCTGGTAGCGACCACGATACTGCTGATCTTCATCAGCACGATTCCACTGGACCCAGTCGGTCGTCAGCTGCTGGCCGGCGTCATTACGTGAAGCAATCGCGAAATTGTTTGACTGCACGACGCTCACGACGCGTGGCCAGACTGAACCACGGCTACTATCAATCATCAGTGCGCCCGTGTTGTTGCTGAACTGCGCACGGGTGCCGTTCATCAGGGCCAGCGGCTGGGCAGGTGGACGAATGTCGAGCTGCTTGCCGGTCGGTGCCTGACTGCTGGTGCGCGGTACATCGTAATCACCACGCTGTACCGGCAGGATCATGCCGGCCGGCGCTTTCAGTTCACTTAACTGACTGGCTTCAAGATAAGATTCGTCACCACTGACCTGGCGCTTATAACGCTGATCACTTGAACAGGCCGACAACAGCATCAGGGTAGAAAGCCCCACCACTGTGGCTACTGTTGACCGCTTTACTGAGTAATTCATTCAAACTCCCTAAATTATCGCAAACCCGCTTTCACCAGCGCCTGCTCCACTTTCGGCTGGCCAGCTGCAGTCAGTGGCGTCATTGGCAGACGCAGCGTGTCGTTAGCGATTAATCCTAGCTGTTTCGCAGCCCATTTCACCGGGATAGGATTGGGTTCACAGAAAAGCGTCTGGTGCAGGTGCATCAGACGCTGATTCAGGCGGCGTGCCTCAACGAAATTGCCCTGCTGTGCAAGTTGACACAGTTGAACCATTTCGCGTGCAGCGACGTTTGCGGTCACCGAAATGACGCCTTTACCGCCCAGTTGCATAAAGTCCAGCGCAGTCGCGTCATCGCCACTCACCAGAATGAAATCTTCATTTACCAGCTCTTGGATCTGACTAACACGCGATAAGTTCCCGGTTGCCTCTTTGATTCCGATAATATTTTTGATTTCGGCCAGGCGGGCAACGGTTTCCGGCAGCATGTCACAACCGGTGCGCGAGGGAACGTTATACAGCATCTGTGGCAGGCTGGTGCTATTCGCAATCGCTTTGAAGTGCTGGAACAGCCCTTCCTGGGTCGGACGATTGTAATAAGGCGTCACGGTGAGGCAACCCACCACGCCGGAATTTTCAAAACGCTTCGTCAGAGAGATGCCTTCAGCGGTGGCGTTTGCACCGGTTCCGGCTATCACCGGGATACGGCCATCAGCCAGTTCCAGGGTCAGCATCACCACATCACCATGTTCTTCATGGCTCAGGGTTGCAGATTCGCCTGTGGTGCCGACGGAAACGATCGCCGCGGTGCCGCTGGCGACATGATAATCAATCAGTTTTTTCAGACTCGACCGGCAGACATTACCGTTGTCATCCATTGGCGTAACGAGTGCAACAATACTTCCCGTAAACATTGGCGATCCCCTCGACAAACAAGTGCTTCATGGTACGTTTTACACTTAGGGAAAAGCAAGCAAGCCACGCCATTCCCGCGCTTGTCAGCAGTTTTTTTTATGTTTACCTTATGGTTATTAGCGAAAGCAGAGGAAAAGCCATTTTGCCGCAATCTCAGCCCCATCATCTGGTGATCACCGCGCTTGGTGTTGACCGTCCGGGTATCGTCAACACCATTACCCGACACGTCAGCAGCTGCGGTTGTAATATTGAAGATAGCCGTCTTGCCATGCTCGGGGATGAGTTCACGTTTATTATGCTGCTGTCGGGCAGCTGGAACGCAATCACACTGATTGAATCGACATTGCCGCTGAAAGGCGCAGAGCTGGAGCTGCTGATCGTCATGAAGCGAACCAATGCCCGGCTTCGTCCGCCGATGCCCGACACCGCATTCATCCAGGTTGAAGTGGCCGATTCGCCGCATATTATTGAGCGTTTCACCGATCTTATTGATAAGCATCAGATGAACGTGGCCGAACTGGTGTCGCGAATCACACCTGCGCAACACGAATTGCCACCGACACTCTATATTCAAATGACGGCCCACAGTCCAACGCGAACCCGTGGCACGTCGTTTGAGCAGGCTTTTAATACCCTGTGCCAGGAGCTGAATGCCCAGGGAACGCTACGTCTCTACAGTGTCTCAGACGCCGACAGCAGCGAACCTGTCAGCGCGATACGCTAAGCTTTGGTCCTTAAACCGGAGTTATTTCTCCACATTACTGACGCCTGAATGCTCGGCTATGTGGTGAAATACCCCCTGATGGTAATGTTGCTGCTGGCCGTTTCTGGCCGGATGGTGTATTACCCACAGCCTGAATAAGAAAATGGAGAGATGTGATGAATCCACTGAAAGCCGGAGATACTGCACCCGCATTTAGCCTGCCTGACCAGGACGGCGAACACGTGAATCTGACCGACTTCCAGGGACAGCGCGTTCTGGTGTACTTCTACCCGAAAGCGATGACACCAGGCTGCACCGTGCAGGCGTGCGGTCTGCGTGACAACATGGATGAGTTGAAAAAAGCGGGCGTGGAAGTGCTGGGTATCAGCACCGACAAACCGGAAAAACTGTCAAAGTTTGTCGAAAAAGAGCTGCTGAACTTTACGCTGCTGTCAGATGAAAATCATGAAGTCTGCCAGGCGTTTGGCGTCTGGGGTGAAAAAACGTTTATGGGGAAAACCTATGACGGTATTCATCGCATCAGCTTTTTGGTTGATGCCGAGGGCAAGATCGAAAAAGTGTTTGATAACTTTAAGACGTCGAATCACCACGACATGGTGCTGGATTACGTCAAATCAGCCTGATGTTAAGGGGCGCGTTAGTCTGACCGCCGCGCCCCTGCTTCTCTTTTTCCCGCACGTTTACCCTGCCGTAATGAAACATCCGGTTTCACCCGACTAGGAGTCGGCAACGATCACACAGTTACGTCCGGCACTCTTCGCCTCATAGAGCGCCGCATCCGCCTGTTTCAGGCTGTTTTCCAGTCCCGCATCCTGCGAACCATTCCAGGCCGCCACGCCAATAGACAAGGTAATGCGCCCCACGTCAGTCAGCCAGGCTTCAGCAATGCCCACCCGTACGCGTTCTGCGATGATCTGCGCCTCATCCAGGGCCGTTCCTGGCAATAGCATCAGAAACTCCTCTCCGCCATTGCGACAGACCACATCAGACTGACGGGCGCTGGCACGCAGCGTACTTGCCACCTGCTGAATGACCCGGTCGCCCACGTCGTGGCCCCAGCTGTCATTAACGTTTTTGAAATGATCGATATCCAGTGCCAGAACCGAAAAAGGCTGGCGCAGGGTCCGATAGTACTCCAGCACCGCATTCAGACCCCGGCGATTGAGTACCTGAGTCAGCGGATCGGTCTGCGCTTCTGAGTTAAGCCGACCAATTTTATCCTGCACCAGCCCAATACCGGTGAGCAGCGCACGCTTTACCTGGGCCGCTTCAAAATACCAGGCGGTGATGCCGCCAATTTCTTTTGATACGCCCTGCGCATCCATCCGGCTGGCTTTACGCGCCAGCTGGAAGAGTGGCCGGGCAATCAGACGTGCCATGACTAAGGCCACCAGCAGAGTCAGCAGCGCGAACGGCACAGAATTTTTCAGCACTTTCATCAACAGACCGGACAGCGGATCCAGTGTGACGTTAATCGGCTTCAACGCTACCACTGTCCAGCCTGTCGTCGGCACCACGGCAAAGCCCGCCAGCTGTGTGGCATTACCCGGACCGGCAAGCATCAGCGAGCCATTGGTCTGGTCATCACGCGGATTGACGATGGCAGGCAGCGTTTTGCCAATCAGTTGACGATTCTGGTGATACAACACCTCATTGTTGCTATCGAGCACATAAACCGTTGTGCCATCGCGATAGAACTGCTCACCCAGCAGCGCATTGAGTATGCTTTTCTTCTTCAGGTAGATCGTGCCGCCGATGTAGCCCAGGTAGTCACCCTCGGGACTCCAGACAGGCCATGAGACAAAAACCAGCAGATTATTGGCGGCAGAAAGGGAGGGTTTACTGATGATCGGCTGTCGCAGGGTCAGCGCCTCTCGCGAGGCGTCACTGGTGAGGTGCATACCCTGTAACGTCAGTGACTCGGGGGAAATTGCTTTGATCACGCCCTGCGCATCCACGATCGCGACGGAGTTGAAACTGGTGGTCTGCTCACGCAGTCGATTGACTTCATTGTTCAGCAGCCCCTGATTAGTAAAGTCACGGCTGAGCTGATTGGCGCTGTAATGAAGTTGAGACTGCGCCAGCTGGAAGAAAATTTCACTGGTTGAGGCGAGCTTGGCGGCATACGCCCGGTTAGCCTCAAGCGTGGTGTCAATAAGCACCTGGCGCTGAACCCGCCAGGTAGCGTAGAGCGCGTTCGCGAGTGTGATAACAATGCTGACAATCACCAGCAGGGCGATCAGATTGCGCAAATCGGCCTTGGGCCGGATGTGCTTTAGCATGGCGTCGCCGCGCCGAAGATGAGTGTCATGTCGTGAATGCCTGATTATTTTTTTAAGTGTGCCAGAGGCCCTGATATCCGGGCTTAAGTCTACACTGTGTCGGCATTTTTGAGCAGCACTAAGACAAATTTTACCCCGCTTAATACAGATTTAGCTGGCACTAATCGATTAATCCCTGACTATCGTAAAATGGCCAGGGTCCTGAAAAATGGCCAATCGCGCACTGATGTGTGACCATTCCCTCTCCGGGTTGCCAGCAATGCAGTAAATAGCCGGGCGGCTCCAGGATAAAGTGCGCGGGCCCCTCCGGATGCAGATCCAGCGCGACCTGATGCGATACGCCCGGCGCGACACAGGCGAGCGTGCCAGCAAAGCGGGTCTGCAGGCTGCGATGCAGATGTCCACACAAGACCCGTTCTACCTGCGGATGACGGGCAATGATCGCCTCAAAAGCCTGCGGATGGCGTAACCGTTGCCGATCCATATGCGCAATGCCGCAGGCAAAAGGCGGATGGTGCAGCATGACCAGGGTGGGCTGATCCGCGGACATGCCCAGCGCCTGGTCCAGCCATTCTAACTGTTCCTCATCTACCTCACCCCACGGCTGTTGCGGTACGCTGGAATCCAGGGCAATCAACCTGACGCCGCCCACACTCAGCTGCCAGTTCAGTGTGGGTCCGGATTGCAGATAGCCGTGATCAGGGAAGGCAGCCCGCAACGCCTCGCGGTCGTCGTGATTGCCCGCCATGAGATAAAACGGCGGTTGCAGGCGCTGCAGGGCTTCCCGCAAAGTCTGATACTCATCCGGCCTGCCAAAATCGACCAGATCGCCGGTAATTACCACTGCATCAGGTCGCGGCTGCAGCGAGTTGAGGGTATCGATAACCTGCAGTAACGCCGCATGGGTATCGACCTGTTTGTATGAGAGGCGGCCATGGGCCTTGATATGCAGATCGCTGATTTGAGCAATCAATGTGGGTTGAAGAGACACAACAGACTCCTTAGCAACTGAATTCCAGCGCGGCGTGGCTGGTCAGCGACCAGCTGATACGCTGCCCCGCCTGCCAGATTTCGCGCGCATGACGATCGACCTGAATGGGATTATCCAGTCCGATATCAATCAGTAAGCGCTGTGAAGCGCCGAGAAACATACTGCCCACCACCACGCCGCGCTGGGCATAGCGCGTATCATCGGCCAGCAGAACATCTTCCGGGCGGCAAAAACGCACAGGATGGCCTTCCGGGTCGTGCGCTACGCAGTTAATCGCACCCACAAAATCGGCCACAAAGCGGGAGGCAGGACGCTGATAAATGCCCTGCGGGGTATCAAGCTGCACCAGACGGCCCTGCTCCATCACTGCGATGCGATCGCCCAGCGCCATCGCCTCCTGCTGATCATGCGTGACGTAAACGGCGGTGATCGCCAGCCGCTTAAGCAGCGCACCGATCTCCAGACGCAGTCGGTCGCGCAGCCTGGCATCAAGCGCCGCCAGCGGCTCATCAAACAGCAGCACTTTAGGCCGGGCGGCCAGCGCACGTGCCAGCGCCACACGCTGTTTCTGCCCGCCGGACAACTTATCAATCGCGCGATGTGCCAGAGGCGTCAGATCAACCAGCGCCAGCATCTCTGCAACCCGCGCCTCTCGCTCGGCACGCGGCACGCCCTGCACCTTCAGGCCATAGGCGACGTTCTGCGCCACGTTAAGTGTCGGGAACAGCGCGTAGTTCTGGAACACCATGCCGACATTGCGTTTCTCAATCGGCAGCGCGGTAACGTTACGTTGATCAAACCAGATCTCGCCCGGCGGATCGCTGCTTTCCAGGCCACTGATAATGCGCAGCAGCGTGGTTTTGCCGCAGCCCGACGGTCCCAGCAGAACCAGCGTTTCTCCGGCGTGCACGCGCAGATCGAGCGGATGCAGCGCGACCTGCTGATTAAAGCGACGCGAGCAGTGGCGCAGCGTCACATTGATGGCCTCATTCATACAGTTTCCTCTCTCTGCTGCCGCGACGTTTGCCGTTCCAGCCAGTGATTACAGGCGTTAAGCAACAGCAGCAGCGGTAAAATCATCATGATAAAGATCAGCGTGTAGGCGGACCCGACTTCCAGCCGCATGGAGGTGTAGCTGTCGGCCAGCCCCACCGGCAGCGTTTTGGTCAGCGGTGTGTGGAGCATCCAGGTAATGTTGAACTCCCCCACCGACAGGGTAATGACCATAAATGCACCCGCCAGAATGCCGTTACGGCAGTTCGGAACGACCACAGTAAAAAAGCGACGCCAGAAACTCGCCCCCAGGCTGGCGGCGGCCTCTTCCAGGCGCGGAAGATCAATCGCCTGCATCACCGACAGCACCGGGCGAATCATGAAGGGCAGTGTAAAAAGCACATGGCCGATCAGGATAAAGAGCCAGCTGTCGCGCAACGCACTGAACTGACCGTAAAGCAGAATGATGCCCAGCGCGGTGGCGAGGCCCGGCAACGCCACCGGCAGCATCAGACACTCCTCAATACGCGAGGCCCAGCGTGACGGTGACTTCAGTAAGCCCCAGGCGGCGGGTATGCCAGCAATGACCGTCACCGCCAGACAGCTCAGCGCAATCAGTAATGACAGCCAGAAGGTGTCGGCATACATCTGCCACACCTGCTCCACCCACTTCAGTGTCAGGCCGCTGCGCAGGCCCGCGAAGTAGTTCTGTGTAACACCCGCCAGCATCGAGAGCATGACCGGCACGATCATAAACAGTGCTGTGAGGCTGGTGATCGCCACCTGCAGCCAGAAGAGACCCCGTCGTTTCATGATTCATGCTCCTTCCGGCGCGCAAGGCCATTAGCCAGCATCAGCGCCAGCCAGGCCACGGCGCCCATCACGACTGAGAGTGCCGCCGCAGTGGCAAAGTTAGCGTAATTGGTGAACTCACCGTAAATGGTCAGCGGCAGCACAGCGAGTTCGGTACCCAGCGTAAAGGCGGTGCCAAACGCGCCCATACTGGTGGCGAAACAGAGTGCACCACAGGAAAGCAGCGCCGGTTTCAGTCCGGGTATGATGATGTCTATGATGATGCGCCACTGGCTGGCACCCAGTGAACGGGCCGCCTCTTCCAGCGATCTATCCAGTTTCTCACTGGCCGCCACCAGCGTTACGATGGCACGCGGCAGCGAAAAGTAGAGATAGCCAACAAATAAGCCGCTGAGTGAATAGGCGAAAACCCAGCGTTCATGAAACAGGCTGAGACTGAGTTGCGCCAGCACACCCTGACGCCCCGCCAGCATAACCATCAGAAATCCCACCACCACGCCAGGAAAAGCCAGCGGAAAGGTCAGCAGCGCCAGCAGCGTTCCTCGCCCGGTAAAGCGCTGCCGTGCCAGAAAGCAGCCCACCACCGCCGCAATCAGCAGCGTAACCAGCGTCACCGCCGCCGAGAGCAGGACGGTATTCAGCAGGCTTTGCAGATATTGTTGCTGGCTGATTACCGTCCAGTAGCCACTGTGGTGCGTGGTGCGATCCTCCGTCATGCCGATCTGCAACAGGCGGGCAAACGGCAGCAGCCAGAAGGCAGCAAAGAAGAGCAGCGCAGGCAACAGCATCCACTGCCAGTTTGCCCCCAGCGGGCGGAGCCGATGCCGAAGCGGCCCGCCCGTGGTTAAGGAATTAATGTCTGAAAGTGACATCAGCGAATCTCACTCAGATAGCGGGCGGAGAAGCCCTTCTGTGCATCGGCCATCTGCTGATAATCGACCGTGTGGGCGCGCGCATAATCACTGTCAGGCAGAAAATATTTTTTCGCCTCAGGTGACATCGCGCCAGCCCGTACCGGACGCAGCCAGGCATTGGCCCAGATTGCCTGACCCGCATCGGACAGCACGAAATCGATCACTTTCTTACCGTTGGCCGGATGCGGCGCGTTCTTCACGAGGCTGATAACGTACGGCACCGTCACCGTTCCCTCACTCGGGATAACAAACTCGACATTGGCGTGATCTTTGTAGCGGGCGCGATAGGCGTTGAAGTCATAGTCGATCAGAATCGGGATTTCGCCTGAAATCAGCCGTGCATAGGCGGTCTGCTTAGGCACAATGGGCTGGTTGCGCTGCAGCGCTTTGAACCAGTTGATGGCGGGAGTGAAGTCATGCAGGCTGCCGCCTTTGGCCTGATTCACCGCGACTGCGGCCACATAGCCCACAAAGGCACTGGCCGGATCAAGATAACCCACCATGCCTTTATATTCCGGCTTCAGAAGCTCATCCCAGGATCGTGGCACCGGCGCGCCACCCAGCGCATCAACATTCACCATAAAGCCCATGGTGCCGGA
This sequence comes from Pantoea sp. MT58, assembly GCF_014495885.1. Classification (NCBI taxonomy): domain Bacteria; kingdom Pseudomonadati; phylum Pseudomonadota; class Gammaproteobacteria; order Enterobacterales; family Erwiniaceae; genus Pantoea; species Pantoea sp. MT58. The sequence continues at coordinate 1,105,399 of NZ_CP061083.1, read as the reverse complement.
GTGCAGCGCTACCCATTTGCCCGCCGGATCTTTCATACCGGCCGGGATTTCATCCCAGTGAGCCGGCTTATACGCGCTGACCACATCAGCACTGACAGCCTGAATGCCGAAGCTGACGCCGTAATAGACCACGTCGGCAACCGGATTATTTTTCTCTGCCACCAGCTGCGCCAGCGCCTGACCCGAGTTTTTATTGTCCTGTGGCACATGAATCCCGGTCGCTTTTTCAATCGCCTGAAGCTGCGTGGCCCAGTCGGCCCACTCAGGCGGGCAGTTGTAGCAGATCGCATTTTCCGCCGCCTGGACCCATGAACTGGTCAGCGTGCAGCCGGCCAGCAGCGCCGCGCTGGCGATATATCTGAGATTAAACGTGAGTGACATGATGTTTCCCTGAAGAAGAGCCATAAAATGCCGGGGCGATACTCTCCCCGATCCGTAAATGATGGGGCAGCAGGTGGGTTTCACTGCCCGGATTCAGAAGCAGATCAATGGCGAGCGTTCCCATCAGCGCAATCGGCTGAACCACGCTCGCCAGTGACGGTGAAAGCTGTTCGCCCAGCGCAATGCCGTCGAAACCGATCACTGACAATTGATGCGGCACGCTGACACCTGCACGTGCAGCTGCCCCCAGCAGGCTGATAGCCAGCAGATCGTTACTGCAAATCACTGCAGTCAGCGGCGAAGGTGCATTCATCAGCGGCAGCAGCGGCTTGAAATCGGAGTGGATATGGCTCGGCATCTCAACCATCGCCTGCGGTGTCAGACCGGCCTGCTGCATGGCCTGGCAGTAGCCAAGAAAGCGAAGACGTGCGCGATCGGATTGCTGCATTGGGCCTGCGGCCATCACGATGTGACGGTGACCCAGAGAGATGAGATGGGTGGTCGCTTCGGCCATCGCTTTGCGGTTGTCGACGTGCAAAGCAGGCCATGCGTGCTGTTGCGGCACGCTGTGGGTCAGTACAAATGGCATCTTCGCTGCCGCCAGTGTGGGCAGCAGCGCACTGCGGTCGGCGTCTGCCACCGTCAGTACCAGACCGGCAACACGCTGGTGCAGCATATGTTCGACAATGGCTGCTTCCCGCTCAGCCTGATAATCACTGGTCGCCACCAGCAACGCATAGCCTGCCTGCTGCGCCTGCTGCTCCATCGCCTGCAATTGCATGGCAAAAACCGGATTGAGCAGAGAAGGCAGCAGTACACCGAGCGTGGTGGAGTGGCGGGTACGGAGCTGACGGGCAATGTAATTCGGCCGAAAACCTATCTGTTCTGAAGCGGCAAGCACCTTTTGCAGCGTACCCGGTTTAAGCAGATGAGGATCAGAGAAGGCGCGCGCAGCGGTTGCGCGGGAAACCCCTGCCAGTCTGGCTACGCTGATTAAATCGGTCATGTCTGCCTCGTTTATCGTCAATGAGATCGATCTCATTGCGGTCTAAACTAGTGGCGTTATATGACAGGCGTATCTCAGGAAGTTGACTGACAGATGACAGCGGCAGTGACGCCGCTGCTGGAGAGTTAAAGCATCAGGAAGGCGTAACCGCTGTTTTCCAGGGTGGCAACGGTGGTGCCGCTGGAGATGGTATGAGTGACCATCGGGTCAATCCAGTTGCGATCAAGCTGATGAAACGCGACAGACTGATCACAGATAGTGACCTGAACGCCCGCTTTTTTCAGCTCGCTGATCAGCTTCAGGTTCGGGTTATCGACGCCATAAGCTTTGCTGAACTGATCATTATTCAGCGCTGATGACACTGCATCACCGTTAATCGACACCACAAATTTCAGCTGGTCGAGTGGCACACCCGCCGCATAATAGAGGTTGGTGACGCGCGCTACGCGCTCCAGACCCAGATTCGGCTTACGAATATCGCCTTCATTACGGTTAATCTGGAAAACAATTTTATTACTCAGGCCCGCTGTCGTGCCGGGTTTAAATGCGGGCGTGTCGACATAATGTATTTTTCCGTAGCCCTCGATTGCTGGCGTACTCCAGAAATCAGCAGGCTCAGATTTATTATCTGCCATTTTCCCACTGACCTTATCGTATAATTCCGGCAACTGTAAAACATTGCCCCCAATAAATCCGGCAACGGCTGCCATCACCACTAAAGCTGCTGGACGCATTTACGTTTCTCCCAATTATTTAAATATGAATTACATTGCCAGCCACGCGTATCCCTGATTTTGCAGGGTTGATACGGTGGTTGGACTGGAAAGCGCATGTACCACGGATTTATCAATCCAGTTATTGGGATAGTGATGGAATGCCACGGACTGATCGCAGACCGAGACTTTCACTCCCGCCTGATTCAGCTCATTAATCAGCTTCAGGTTTGGATTTTCGATGCCATAAAATTGTTTGAAATGGGCATTGTCCAGCATGGCGGGCGTCGCATCTCCGGTGACTGACACCACAAACTTCAGTTGGTCAGCCGGAATACCCGAGGCGATATAGAGATTGACCACCCTGGCTACACGTTCCAGCCCCAGATTGGGTGCGGTCATCGCCCCGTCACTTCGGGTAATCTGGAAAACAATTTTGTTACTCAGGCCCGGCACCGGTTTAAACGCGGCGTCAGGCTCGTAATGAATTTTTCCGTAACCTTCAATCGCCGGCGTGCTCCAGAATCCGGGCGCTTCCTGTGGCTCGGTTGCAAAATGGCGTGTCACTTTGTCGTAAATATCGCCACTCTGTGTGACAGCCGCGCCAACGACGCCGCCAATAATGGCGATTAACGCGTATGAAACAACTGAACGCATAACCCTTCTCTCCGGCATATTATGTCTGGCAGATTCAGAATTGAATCAGGTCGGCTATCTATACCACAGCGCAGGTGTAATTCTTGCCTCTGTAAATTCAGGTCAACGCAGCGCTGATAACTATTGGAATTATTCACAGCCGGAATTAATCGAAAAGTTTCATGATGAGAAATAAAAAGTCTTATCTGGAGTGGACCTGACTATTTCTCCTTTTTCCTTTTCGATGCTATTCATTATATAAAAATAACAACCAGGCTAATCTGGAACATGTGGAATAAGGCGGGAGAGACGATTTGATTTATCAATGGTTGAAAGGCATTTAGCGGCGCAGAGTGCGCTATTTTTTCAGAGTAGACCTGGAAAAACACATGCCATGTTCAGTTTTTTTGAGTGAATTTACATAACTTTATAAAAATAAGCTTACTGGCTTCGGTTGTCTGGCAGCAGATTCTGCTCTGATTCAACGAAGCGCAATGTAAATAAACAACAACGCCGTAATATAACCGCTGACGACCCCGGCAATACCCCGCCAGTTTTTTTTCGTTTAACTGCCGTTTAAACTGGCAGGATACTCAATTTTTTTCTTCATAATCGGCGATCTTGCTCAAATCAGGCGGGCGATTTGCCAGAAAACAACATTTCTTTCTTTTGAGGCCCTGGTTAAGATAGTCACGAACCGTCGTTATCTGCGAAAAACGGAACATTCCCGCTGCGCACCTGTCCATTTTCAGGGCCTCTCTACAGGATTCAGGCATGTTGAACTCGTTAAAGAAAACGCTGATCGCCGCGCTCCTTCCGACGCTCATTTTCTCCACTCTGACACCCGCTAACGCCGATGTCAGTGACTCACTTCCCGATATTGGTACTACGGCGGGTTCGACGCTATCAATTAATCAGGAATTGCAGATGGGCGACTTCTATGTGCGCCAGCTGCGCGCCAGTGCGCCGCTAATCAACGATCCGCTGCTCAATCAGTACATTAATCAGCTGGGGCAACGACTCGTTTCTCACGCCGACTCGGTGAAAACGCCGTTCCACTTCTTTCTGATTCAGAACGATGAACTTAACGCCTTTGCCTTTTTCGGTGGCAACGTGGTGCTGCACTCAGCGCTGTTCCGCTTTACCGACAATGAAAGCCAGCTGGCATCGGTAATGGCACATGAAATCTCGCACGTCACCCAGCGCCATCTGGCGCGTGCCATGGAAGATCAGAAGCGCAACGCGCCACTGACCTGGGTCGGTGCGCTTGGCTCTATTCTGCTGGCGATGGCCAGTCCGCAGGCGGGCATGGCCGCGCTGACCGGTACTCTGGCGGGAACGCAGCAGGGAATTATCAGCTTTACGCAGGGCAATGAGCAGGAAGCAGACCGCATCGGGATTCAGGTGCTGCAGCGCGCTGGCTTCGATCCCCAGGCAATGCCGAACTTTCTGCAAAAACTGGCCGATCAGAGCCGCTTCTCTTCGAAGCCACCTGAAATTCTGCTGACGCATCCCCTGCCCGACAGTCGTCTGGCGGATGCCCGCAACCGTGCTAATCAGATGCGGCCGGTGGTGGTGCAATCCACGGAAGATTTCTATATGGCAAAAGTACGGTCGCTGGGCATGTACTCCACCGGACGCAATCAGCTTACTGACGAACTGCTGAGTCAGTATGCCAGCGGCAATTCCCGTGAGCAGATGGCGTCACAATATGGCAAAGCCATACAGTTTTTGCAGGCGAAAAGTTACGCCGATGCGAAACGGATTATCACCCCGCTGCTGGCGAAGCAGCCCAATAATGTCTGGTTCCTGGATATCATGTCGGACATTGATATCGGGCTGAATCAGCCACAACAGGCCATCGCCCTGCTCACCGCCGCAACCGGTGCCAAAAACAGTCCGGTGGTGCAGCTCAATCTGGCCAATGCCTACGTTGAAGCGAAACAGTATGCCAATGCCAGCCGTATTCTGAACCGCTACACCTGGGCCAATAAAGATGATCCCAACGGCTGGGATCTACTGGCGCAGGCCTCGGCGCAGCAGGGACTGAATGATGAAGAGTTATCGGCGCGGGCAGAGAGTCTGGCCCTGAATGGCCAGCTTGATCAGGCGATCACCACCCTGAGCAGTGCCAGCGCACAGGTGCCGCTCGGCAGCCTGAAACAGGCGCGTTACGATGCCCGTATCGATCAGCTGCGCCAGTTACAACAGCGCTTTAAGCAGTATCAGAAAGGCTAAGCACTCACACCGCCAGCACGTCGCGAACAGAGAAGAAAGGAGAGTCAGAGATGGTGACGATTTATCACAACCCGCGCTGCAGCAAGAGCCGCGAGACACTGGCGCTGCTGACTGCCCGCGGAATTGAGCCGGATGTGGTGCTCTATCTGCAGACGCCGCCCGACCGCGAGACGCTGCAAATCCTGTTACAGAAACTGGGTATGCAGAGCGCACGCGAGTTAATGCGAACTAAAGAGGCGATCTACAGCGAGCTGGCGCTTGACGACAAAGGTGAAAGTGCGCTGCTGGATGCGCTGGTAGAGAATCCGGTGCTGATTGAAAGGCCGATAGTGATCAATGGCGATAAGGCGCGGATTGGCCGCCCGCCAGATGCGGTGCTCGACATTCTTTAAAGGCCGAGCGTCTCTTTAACAAAGGGAATGGTGAGTTTGCGCTGGGCGCTGATCGAGGCGCGATCAAGACGATCCAGCGTATCAAACAGCGTGCGCATTTCACGATCGAGTCGCTTCAGCAGGAAGCGACCCACATCTTCAGGCAGCTCAAATCCGCGTAACCCGGCACGCAACTGCAACGCCTGTAATTTATCTTCATCAGAAAGCGGCTGCAGGCGATAGATTTGCCCCCAGTCAAGGCGCGAGGCGAGATCGGGCAGCTGAAGATTAAGCTGGCGTGGCGGACGATCGCCGGTGATAAACAGACGCGTGTTACCGGTTTCCAGAATGCGGTTATAGAGATCGAAGATCGCCATTTCCCATTCCGGCTCGCCTGCAATGCACTCGATGTTATCGATACAGACCAGTGACAGCTGCTCCATCCCTTCCAGAACGTCCGGAACAAACCAGGTGCGTTTATCCAGCGGAACATAGCCCACGGCTTCACTGCGCGCGGACATTTCGGCACACGCGGCATGCAGCAAATGGCTCCGCCCACCGCCTTCGCGTGACCAGAAGTAGAGATAGCTGCCATGTTGTTGGTTGAGCGCGCCTTTCAGGGCGGCAATCAGCGACGGGTTTTCCCCCGGCCAGAAGCTGGAGAAGGTTTCATCGTCAGGTAAATAGAGTGGCAATGACAATTGTGCCGGCGTGTTCAGAAGCACCTCAGCAAGAGAACAAGCAAAAAATCGGGGAAGTCTAACACAGTTTTCAGAAAGAGATGAATGGGGCGTCCCTGCCCCGGATCCTGTCAGGCTCGCGGCGATCACTGCTCGCGCGGTTCTTCAGCCTCCAGCACCACTTCTTCAGGTCTGAGCAGCGAGATAACCCGGAAGATCAATGCCAGTCCGACACCGACGATCGTCGCCAGCGCCATGCCTTTCAGCTCCGCTGCGCCGATATGCAATTTCGCCCCGCTGACCCCGATGATCAGGATCACCGAGGTGAGGATCAGATTCTGCGCTTTGTTGTAATCGACTTTGGATTCGATCAACACCCGGATACCGGAGGCGCCAATGACCCCATACAGCAGCAGCGACACACCGCCCATAACCGGAACCGGGATCGCCTGGATCACCGCCGCCAGTTTGCCAACGCAGGAGAGCAGAATCGCCAGAATCGCCGCGCCGCCAATCACCCACGTGCTGTAGACGCGGGTAATCGCCATCACACCGATGTTTTCACCGTAGGTGGTGTTGGGTGTGGAACCAAAGAAGCCGGAGATGACGGTCGATAAACCGTTGGCGAACATCGAACGATGCAGGCCGGGGTCGCGAATCAGATCTTTCTTCACGATATTGGCGGTGACTACCAGATGACCGATATGCTCGGCAATGACCACCAGCGCCGCAGGCAGAATCGTCAGCATCGCCACCCACTCAAAGCGCGGCGTATAAAAGGTCGGCAGTGCAAACCAGGGCGCTTTGACCACGCCGCTCCAGTCCACGATGCCCATAAACGCGGAAAGCAGATAACCCGCCACGACCCCGACCAGAATTGGGATGATAGCCAGGAAGCCACGGAACAGCACCGAACCGAATACGGTTACCGCCAGCGTGACCAGCGAGATCAGCACAGTTTTACTGTCGGGCGCACTGCCTTCAGCTGGCAGCAGGCCCGCCATATTCGCGGCCACACCCGCCAGCTCCAGACCGATGACAGCGACAATTGCACCCATCGCCGCCGGAGGGAACATCACATCGAGCCAGCCGGTTCCGGCGCGTTTGACAATCAGCGCCACGATGCAAAACAGCACGCCGCAGAGAATAAACCCGCCCAGTGCGACCTCATAACCCAGCGGCAGCAATAGCAGTACCGGCGAGATAAAAGCAAAGCTCGAACCCAGATAGGCGGGAATTTTGCCTTTACAGATAAAGAGATAAATCAGTGTGCCGACCCCGTTAAACAACAGCACTGTCGCCGGGTTGATGTGAAACAGAATGGGTACCAGTACCGTGGCACCAAACATGGCAAACAGGTGTTGCAGGCTGAGTGGAATGGTTTGCAGTAACGGCGGTCGTTCACTGACGCCAATGGCGCGACGAGTCATCATTTATCCCCTTATTTTTTCCCCGACGATTCGGGCCTCAGGCACAGCAGCAGGCACGCCGGTGCGCCTTGCGGCAGGCCGAATCCGTGGGGTGTTTTTTGCCAAAAAAAAGCCGACTCTCTGGTCGGCTGTGCGTTTTATTTGGTTCCGAAAATTTTGTCCCCGGCATCGCCGAGCCCGGGAATGATGTAACCCTTTTCATTCAGTCCCTGGTCCACTGACGCGGTGTAAAGCTCGACGTCAGGATGCGCTTTCTCCAGTGCGGCAATCCCTTCTGGTGCGGCAACCAGAACCAGCACTTTGATGCTGGTGCAGCCCGCTTTCTTCAGCAGATCGACGGTGGCGATCATGGAACCGCCAGTCGCCAGCATCGGGTCAACCACCAGCGCCAGGCGCTCTTCAATGTTAGAGACCAGCTTCTGGAAGTAGGGAACCGGCTCCAGGGTTTCTTCATCACGGTAAACACCCACCACGCTGATACGGGCGCTGGGAACGTGCTCCAGCACCCCTTCCATCATGCCCAGGCCGGCACGCAGAATCGGGACCACCGTGATTTTTTTGCCTTTGATCTGGTCGATCTCTACCGGGCCATTCCAGCCCTCAATGGTGACGCGCTCTGTTTCCAGATCGGCGGTCGCTTCGTAGGTCAGCAGGCTGCCCACTTCAGAGGCCAGCTCGCGAAAACGCTTTGTGCTGATATCATGCTCACGCATCAGGCCCAGTTTATGTTTGACCAGCGGGTGTCTGACTTCCACGATCTTCATTGGTGTTCTCCCGGAATGAGTTGAGCTAAAAAAAAATCGCGGGATTATACCGCCTTTTGCGCCCTGCGCCACCTGCTCTTGCGCAAAGCCGCGGCTTTTACCGGAACAAATAGAGGATTAATGAAAATCGCCCGATGCGCAATCCCGGACTCGCAAACGTTTGCCTGCACTGATAGAATTGCCGCGCTTTATTTTAACCACCAACCGCAATTCGCGTGGGGACCTCGCAGTGACCGACAAAACCTCTCTCAGTTACAAAGACGCCGGTGTTGATATTGATGCTGGTAACGCTCTGGTTGACCGTATTAAAGGCGTAGTGAAAAAGACGCGTCGCCCGGAAGTGATGGGTGGACTGGGCGGTTTTGGTGCGCTTTGCGCGCTGCCGCAAAAATACCGTGAACCGGTGCTGGTCTCCGGCACCGATGGCGTCGGCACCAAGCTGCGCCTGGCGATGGATCTCAAACGCCACGATGCCATTGGTGTTGACCTGGTCGCGATGTGCGTTAACGACCTGGTGGTACAGGGCGCTGAGCCGCTCTTCTTCCTCGACTACTACGCCACCGGCAAACTGGATGTGGAAACCGCCTCTGCGGTGATCACCGGCATCGCCGAAGGGTGTCTGCAGTCAGGTTGTGCGCTGGTAGGCGGTGAAACTGCTGAGATGCCAGGCATGTATCACGGCGAAGATTACGACGTGGCGGGTTTTTGTGTCGGCGTGGTGGAAAAGTCAGAAATCATTGATGGCAGCAAGGTGCAGGATGGTGACGTACTGATCGCCCTCGGATCAAGCGGCCCGCACTCCAATGGCTATTCGCTGGTGCGCAAAATTCTGGAAGTCAGCAACACGGATCCACTGGCTGAACCGCTGGAAGGCAAACCGCTGGCTGATCATCTGCTGGAACCGACCCGCATCTACGTGAAAAATATCCTGAGCCTGATTGAGCAGGTCGATGTACACGCTATTGCGCACCTGACCGGCGGCGGCTTCTGGGAGAATATTCCGCGCGTACTGCCTGACAATACTCAGGCCGTGATCGACGAGAAGAGCTGGGAATGGCCGGCGGTATTCAGCTGGTTACAGCAGGCGGGCAACGTCAGCCGTTTCGAGATGTACCGCACCTTTAACTGCGGCGTCGGCATGATCATTGCCCTGAGCCCGGCAGAGGCGGACAAGGCGATTGCGCTGATGCAGGCCGCAGGCGAGAAAGCCTGGAAGCTCGGCGTGATTAAAGCGTCGGATGCTGAAGAGCGTGTGGTTATTAACGGATGAAAAAGCTGGTTGTACTGATTTCCGGCAACGGAAGTAACCTTCAGTCCATCCTTGACGCCTGTGAAAGCGGGCAGATTCACGGCAGCGTCGCTGCCGTGTTCAGCAACCGTGCCGCCGCTTATGGCCTGACGCGGGCGCAGCAGGCGGGCATTCCCGCCCATGCGCTTGCCGCCAGTGACTTCGCTGACCGCGAAGCCTTTGATCGTCAGCTCATCACTGAAATCGACGCATACCGTCCAGACCTGATTGTGCTGGCCGGTTATATGCGCATTCTCAGCAGCGCTTTTGTGGCGCATTTTCATAATCGCCTGCTGAATATCCACCCTTCTCTGCTGCCGAAATATCCGGGTCTGCATACGCATCGTCAGGCGCTGGAAAATGGCGACAGCGAACATGGCACTTCCGTGCATTTCGTGACGGACGAACTGGATGGCGGACCGGTGATCCTGCAGGCCAAAGTGCCGGTCTTTCCTGGCGACAGTGAAGCGGAGATTACGGAGCGGGTGCAGCACCAGGAACACGCTATCTATCCGCTGGTGATCAGCTGGTTTGTTGAGGGTCGGCTGGAAATGCGAGACGGCAAAGCCTGGCTGGATGGCGAACCGCTGCCGCCGCAGGGCTATGCTAACGACTGATGCACTGGAAGCCGTCAGGGGTTTCTCACAGACGGCTGAAAAAATCAAAGCGACGGGGCGGGTGCTTCATTCCCACCTCACGAAAGCCTGCTTTTCCCCTTCTTCAGCCGTAGCGCCCCGTAATATAATCTTCAGTCCGTCGCTGTTTCGGCGCGGTGAAAATCCGGTCGGTCTCATCAAACTCCACTAACGCGCCCTGATGCATAAACGCTGTGTAATCTGACACGCGCGACGCCTGCTGCATGTTGTGCGTCACCAGCACCAGCGTGAAATGCTGCTTCAGTGTGGTCATCAACTCTTCAATCACCAGCGTAGAGATCGGATCCAGCGCGGAGGTCGGCTCATCCAGCAGCAGCACTTCCGGCTCAATCGCAATGGCGCGGGCAATCACCAGCCGCTGCTGCTGTCCGGTCGAAAGCGTCAGCGCATTCTGTGACAGCTGATCTTTGACCTCACTCCACAGCGCCGCCGCGCGCAGTGCCCGTTCACAGGCTTCGTTCAATACCCGCCGATCGCGCACACCCTGTAAACGCAGCCCATAGACCACATTTTCATAGATCGACTTTGGAAAAGGATTGGGCCGCTGAAACACCATACCGACCCGACGGCGCAGCGCAGAGAGATCCTGTCCGGGTTGCAGGATCGGCAGTGAATCCAGCAGCACGTCGCCCTCTACCCGGCAGTGATCAATCACGTCGTTCATACGATTAAAGCAGCGCAGCAGCGTCGACTTGCCACAGCCTGAGGGGCCAATCAGCGCAGTAATCCTGTTTTTCGGCACCTGCAGAGAAATATCCTGCAGCGCCTGGCGCTCGCCATACCACAGCGACAGATGGTTAACGGTCAGCGCGATATCCGTGTCGGACGTCATAGTCATAGCCTGTTATTGAGTCATAAGACGATAGCGTTCACGCAGACGGTGGCGCAGGCCCATCGCCAGCAGATTAAGCGACAGAATAATCAGCACCAGCAATAGCGCGGTGGCAAACACCAGCGGCCGGTCAGCTTCAATATTCGGACTCTGAAACGCCAGATCGTAAATCTGGAAGCCCAGATGCATAAACTTGCGATCCAGATGCAGATAAGGAAACACTGCGTCGACCGGCAGTTCCGGTACCATTTTTACTACCCCCACCAGCATCAGCGGTGCGGTTTCACCAGCAGCACGCGCTACCGCCAGAATCAGGCCGGTCAACATGGCCGGCACCGCCATCGGTAACACTACGTTCCACAGCGTTTCCGCCTGGGTCGCGCCCAGCGCCAGCGAACCCTGACGCAGGCTGTTGGGAATACGGGATAAGCCTTCTTCAGTCGCCACAATCACCACCGGCAGCGTCAGCAAGGCGAGCGTCAGTGAGGCCCACAGCAAACCCGGCGTGCCAAAAGTGGGATTCGGCAGCGCGCTGGCGAAGAAGAGCTGGTCAAGGGTGCCGCCCACCAGCCAGACAAAGAAGCCCAGACCAAATACGCCATAAACGATTGAAGGGACGCCCGCCAGATTAACCACTGCGATACGCACCAGCCTGGTCAGCGCATTGCGTCCGGCATATTCGTGCAGCCAGATGGCGGCGATGACGCCCAGCGGCATCACCACCACCGACATCAGCAACACCATCAGCACGGTGCCAAATATCGCCGGAAACGCCCCGGATTCACTTTCACCCTCGGCGGGTGTGTCACTGACGAAACGCCATAGCTGATGCAAAAAATGTCCGGTTTTGCCGGTCAGCGTCATCGCATTAGGTTTCCAGCTGTCGACGATTTCGGTCAGCGGGATCGCATGCTCGGTACCCTGCACATCCCGCAGAACTAACACATCGCGCTGACTCTGCAGTTGCAGAGAAGCCAGTGTCTCACTCAGTTGATTGAAGCGGCGCTGTAAGGCAGCCTGATTGGCCTGATATTCCGATTCGGCCTGCAGATCAAAGTGGCCGGCAGCACGGTTTGTGGCCGCCTGCTCATCAAGCTCCTCACGCTGGCTGTTGATGCGCGCCATCCCGACCCGGCGAATCTGGTTAGCCTGCCGCACCAGCATCTGCACCTGTCCGAGCCGCTGATTCAGCAGCGCATCGGGATCCTGCGCAGTTAACTCTTCATTATCTTCACGCAGGCCAACAAACCAGCCATAAGCCTGGCCGTGACTGCGGCGTTGCAGCACCATGATTTCTGCTGGCTGGCTGACCTTCGCTGCCGTGCGACTGTAGACGACGCGGAAATCGGGTGCGTCCCAGTCACGGTTACCGGTTTTGATCAGATAGCGATTCACCTGACCGCCGCTGTTACCCTGCTCATCGGCCGGGGCCGGAAAACGTCGCTGATGTTCCAGCGTTTCGCCCAGCAGACGTGTTTCGCCGCCCTCAGGCTGACTGAACGTATAAAGGTCAACGCGCTGCGGCCAGAAAGCGCGAACGCCCTGCCACGCCAGTAGCCCAATCAGCAGCGTAAAAGCCAGCAGGCAGACGGCGACGGCACCGGCGGTTAACCAGCGCCAGCGGTCATTCTGTCGCATCGCTTTCATGCCTGCTCCTCGTGCTGGCTGTAGCGCTGACGCAGTCGCTGACGGATCAGCTCGGCAACCGTGTTAATCACCAGCGTAAACAGCAACAGCATCAGTGCGCTGAGAAACAGCACGCGATAGTGGGCACTGCCCGCTGCCGCTTCCGGCATCTCAATGGCGATGTTTGCAGAGAGCGCGCGCAGCCCGCTGAACAGGCCACCTTCACTTTGCGGCGTATTGCCGGTCGCCATCAGCAAAATCATGGTTTCTCCTACGGCGCGTCCCAGACCGATCATCAGGGCGGCAAAAATACCGGCGGACGCACCCGGCAGCACGACGCGGGTCAGTGTCTGCCAGGGCGTCGCCCCCAGTGCCAGCGAGCCCTGCCCCAGTGCAGCAGGCACGCTAAACAGCGCATCTTCCGAGAGGGTGAAAATCAGCGGCACCAGCGCGAAGCCCATCGCCAGCGCAGCCACCAGCAGATTGCGCTGCTCGTAATGCGGGAGCCAGTCACCGGCATCCGGTATAAACAGTGTGGGCAGCCACAGCGTCAGCAGCGTGACCAGCAGCAACAGCGGCAGCAGAACCATGACCTCACGGCCCGGCTGACGCCAGCGTGGTGGTAAACGCGCACTGAATACGCCGCACAACAGCAGCGCGCCTGCCAGGGTCAGCGGCAGCAGCAGCACACCCACCAGCGCCTGACCAATATGCGGCGCGAGCCAAATCCCGGCAATCAGCCCCACCACCACGCTCGGCAGCGCACCCATCATCTCAATGGCCGGTTTAACCCAGCGCCGCAGGCCTGGCGCCATAAACCATGCGGTGTACATCGCCGCCGCCAGCGCCAGCGGTGTCGCAAACAGCAGTGCTAAACTGGCCGCTTTCAGCGTTCCCGAGACCATCGGCATCAGGCTGAATTTGGCCTGATAGTTATCGCCGGCCGCAGTCGATTGCCAGACCCAGTCGGGTCCAGGGTAGTTTTCATACCAGATTTTTTGCCAGAAATTGCGCCAGGTGACATCCGGCCACGGATTATCAAGCCGCAGTGTCTGCCAGCTGCCCGGCCGCTCAATCAGCAGGCTGTCGCCGTGGGGAGAGAACTGCGCCTGCACAATGCCCGGCGCCAGCTGACGCTGCAGTATCGGGCCACGCTGCTTGCTGGCGAACAGCCGAAGCGTCCCCTGTTTACTGAGGGTCGCAAACACGCGACGTTGAGATTCCGTCACCAGAATCGTCTCGCCGTCGCTGTCGGCAAAGGTCCGGATTTGCTGCAGCCGTGGCCCCTGATCGCTGGCAATCGCAAACCACTGGGTGACACCGCGATTATCCTGGATCAGCAGGCTTTTCCCCCCCACCAGCAGATGCAAACTTTGCGGAGGCTGCGGCAGCATGTGGGTTTCGCGCAACAGTGCCCGATCATCATCAAGTTGCCAGACCCGCAGCAGATTGCCTTCAGTGGTGTAGAGCAGATCGCCGGATGGCGAGAGTGCCAGCAGATCCAGCTGACGTTGCGGAAGCGGGATAATGGATGCCTGACGATCGGTGCCCAGCGTCAGCACCCGGAGTCCGGCCTCGGTGAGAGCAGCAATGCGCCACTGGCCCGCATGACGCGTCGCCAGCGCCATCTTCGTCACCGCGCCATCAGGCAGATGGAACGGTTTGTCACCCAATGGAAAACGCCATTGCTGGTCGGCTTTCGGCTGCATCAGTGTTAGCGCGCCCTGCATATTCAGCAACAGTGTTTGCCCATCGGCACTCTGCACGGCGTCATCGGGAGCGGGAGTCAGGGTCAGCGCCGGTTCCGCAGGCTGTCCATCCAGCGGAATAAAACGGGCCGCACCGCGCGCGCTGATTCGCCAGCCAACACTGCCCTGATTGCCCATGGCTAAAGCGGGCGCACGATCCCAGAGCTGCTGGCTGGCCGCAATTTGCAGGCCAGGCGCATTAAATAGCGGTAATACCACGCCGATCAACCAGCAGAATAGCAGCAGCATCAGCAATAGGATCGCTACGCCACAGCAGGTGACCAGTCGTCGCGTCAGACGGTCAACGGCACGACGCTTACGATCGCTGAATTGGACAGGAATGTGGTTTGCGCTCATGCGGTTCCGGTGGCAGCCTGAAATAAGCCGCTATGTTGCCCGTAGCCGATTGATAAGACAACTCCTGGCGTTGGACAACGCTGCCATACTCTCGCCATAATGTTGGTGGATACTGGATCTTCAGTCCTGCAACCGCTAAATGGAGTGAGAATGGGTCAGGTAAAGCTTTATATTGAAAAAGAATTAAGCTGGTTATCCTTTAATGAACGGGTTTTGCAGGAAGCCGCAGACAAAAGCAATCCACTGATTGAGCGGATGCGCTTTCTGGGCATCTACTCCAATAATCTCGACGAATTCTATAAAGTGCGTTTCGCCGACCTCAAACGCCGCATTCTGATTGGTGAAGAGCAGGGTTCCGCCAGTACGCCACGCCATCTGTTTAAGAAAATTCAGCAACGGGTGATGAAGTCCGATCAGGAGTTTGATGCGCTCTATAACGATCTGCTGCTGGAGATGGCACGTAATCAGATCTTCCTGATCAACGAACGTCAGCTCTCATCCAATCAGCAGGCCTGGCTGCGCCACTACTTCAAACATGAACTGCGTCAGCACATCTCGCCGATCCTGATCACCCACGAAACCGACCTGACGGAATTCCTCAAAGACGACTACACCTATCTGGCAGTAGAGATTATCCGTGGTGACCATATTCAGTATGCACTGCTGGAAATTCCGTCTGACAAAGTGCCGCGTTTCATTAATTTACCGGCAGAGCCACCGCGTCGCCGTAAACCGATGATCCTGCTGGATAACATTTTGCGTTACTGCCTGGATGATATTTTCAAAGGCTTCTACGACTACGACGCGCTCAACGCCTATTCAATGAAAATGACGCGTGACGCCGAGTATGACCTGGTCACGGAGATGGAGTCGAGCCTGCTGGAGCTGATGTCCTCCAGCCTGAAGCAGCGACTGACGGCGGAGCCGGTACGTTTTGTCTACCAGCGCGATATGCCCGACACCATGGTGTCGCTGCTGTGCCATAAGCTTTCCATCTCTAATCTGGATTCCATTTTGCCGGGCGGCCGCTACCACAACTTCAAAGACTTTATCGGCTTCCCGAACGTCGGCAAAAACAACCTGGTTAACCGCCCGCTGCCGCAGATTCGCCACATCGGCTTTGATGGCTTCCGCAACGGCTTTGATGCGATTCGTAATCGCGACGTGCTGCTCTACTATCCATACCA
This sequence comes from Pantoea sp. MT58, assembly GCF_014495885.1. NCBI lineage: Bacteria > Pseudomonadati > Pseudomonadota > Gammaproteobacteria > Enterobacterales > Erwiniaceae > Pantoea > Pantoea sp. MT58. The sequence goes on along the minus strand of NZ_CP061083.1, from coordinate 1,089,486 downwards.
TACCTTTGAGCATGTGCTGGAGCTGCTGCGTCAGGCATCGTTTGACCCCAGCGTGCTGGCAATCAAAATCAATATCTACCGCGTCGCCAAACACTCCCGCATTATGGATGCGATGATCCATGCCGCCTATAACGGTAAAAAAGTCACGGTGGTGGTGGAACTGCAGGCGCGCTTTGATGAAGAAGCTAACATTTACTGGGCGAAACGCCTGACTGAAGCGGGTGTGCACGTCATTTTCTCCGCACCAGGCCTGAAGATTCACGCCAAGCTGTTCCTGATTTCACGCCGCGAAGGCGAAGAGATTGTGCGCTACGCGCATATCGGTACCGGCAACTTTAATGAGAAAACCGCGCGACTCTATACCGATTACTCATTGCTGACCGCGGATGCGCGCATCACCAATGAAGTGCGTCGGGTGTTCAACTTTATTGAGAATCCCTATCGGCCTGTGACGTTCGATCACCTGATGGTGTCGCCACAAAACTCGCGCCGGATGCTGTATGAACTGATCGACACCGAAATTGCCAATGCTCAGCAAAATAAGCCCTGCGGCATTACTCTGAAAATAAACAATCTGGTGGACAAAGGTCTGGTTGATCGGCTTTATACAGCCTCGAGCGTAGGGGTAAAGGTCAATCTTCTGGTGCGCGGAATGTGCTCATTAATTCCTGACTTGCCTGGGATCAGTGAAAATATTCGTGTCATCAGTATTGTTGATCGTTATCTGGAACATGATCGCGTCTATATTTTTGAAAATGGCGGCGATAAAAAGGTGTTCCTCTCCTCCGCTGACTGGATGACGCGTAACATCGATTACCGCATTGAAGTGGCTGTGGCGATCCTCGATCCCCACATCCGGCAGCGTATACTCGACATTATTGCTATTCAGTTGAGTGATACGGTGAAAGCCCGCATCGTCGATAAAGAGTTGAGTAACCATTACGTCCAGCGCGGCAATCGTCGTAAAGTGCGCTCGCAGCTGGCCATCTATGATTACATCAAGAAACTGGAACAACCTGAATAAATCCTATGCCAATTTCTCATAAAAGTACGCCAAAACCCCAGGAGTTTGCGGCGATTGACCTGGGCTCGAACAGTTTCCATATGGTAATTGCGCGGGTTGTCGATGGTGCGATGCAGGTACTGGGCCGCCTTAAACAGCGCGTCCATCTGGCGGACGGGCTGGATGCTCAACACAACCTCAGCGAAGAGGCGATGGAGCGGGGCTTAGCCTGCCTGGCCCTGTTTGCCGAACGCCTCCAGGGATTCAGTCCCAGCAACGTGACGATTGTCGGCACCCATACGCTGCGCGAGGCGATCAACGCCGAAACCTTCCTGCAGCGTGCTGCCGAGGTGATCCCCTATCCAATCGAGGTGATTTCAGGCCATGAAGAAGCGCGTCTGATCTTTATGGGTGTGGAGCACACACAGCCGGAAAAAGGCCGCAAGCTGGTGATCGATATCGGCGGTGGCTCCACTGAGCTGGTGATTGGTGAGGATTTCGAACCTCAGCTGGTTGAGAGCCGGCGCATGGGTTGCGTCAGTTTCGCCCAGCTCTATTTCCCGAAAGGGGAAATCAGCCGTGAAAACTTCCGTCGTGCCCGCTTAGCGGCTGCACAAAAGCTGGAAACGCTGGCGTGGCAATATCGTCTGCATGGCTGGCAATATGCGCTGGGCGCATCCGGTACCATCAAAGCTGCCTGCGAAGTGCTGCAGGCGATGGATGAAAAAGAGAAGCTGATTACGCCTGAGCGTCTCGAAAAGCTCTATGACGAAGTGATGAAACATAAATCCTTCTCTGCACTGAGCCTGCCGGGCCTTTCAGAAGAGCGCAAAGGTGTGTTTGTCCCCGGACTGGCGATTCTCTGTGGCGTCTTCGATGCGCTGGCGATTCGCGAGCTGCGCCTCTCCGACGGTGCGCTGCGTGAAGGTGTGCTCTATGAGATGGAGGGCCGTTTCCGCCATCAGGATATTCGCAGCCGCACAGCACAAAGTCTGGCTAACCATTACGCCATCGACAGCGATCAGGCTCGACGTGTGCTGGAGACGACCGAGCAGCTTTATCTGCAATGGCGCGATCAGAACCCAAAGCTGGCGAATCCGCAACTGGCTGCACTGCTAAAATGGGCGGCGATGCTGCACGAAGTGGGCCTGACTATCAATCACAGCGGCCTGCAACGTCATTCAGCCTATATTCTGCAAAACACCAACCTGCCGGGGTTCAATCAGGATCAGCAGATGCTACTGGCGGCACTGGTCAGATTCCATCGTAAAGCGGTGAAGCTTGATGAGTTACCACGCGTAACGCTGTTCAAGAAAAAGCAGTTTGTGCCGCTGATTTTTCTGCTGCGCCTGGGCACCCTGCTGAATAATCAGCGCCAGGCTACCACGCGTCCGGATGCGTTAACCCTGAAATGCGATGATGGCCACTGGACGCTGATTTTCCCGGCGGGCTACTTTGCGCAGAACAATCTGGTTCAGCTCGATCTTGAACGCGAGCAGGCTTACTGGAACGACGTCACCGGATGGAAGCTGATCCTCGAAGAAGATATCTGACAACCCGGGCGCACCGCGCCCGTTTAACTGAATTGATGACTATGACACAACCAACCGCACCGCTTTCAGGCGAAAACTATTTTGCCGACACCTATGGTTTAACGCCGCCCCACTCCGAAGTGGTTGCGGCTCTGCCCCAGCTTAACGTCGGCAAGGCGCTTGATCTTGGCTGTGGCGTGGGACGCAATACGCTGTTTCTGAATCAGCACGGTTTTGACGTCACGGCATGGGATCACAATCCGCAGAGCCTGGCGCGCCTGCAGGAGATTATTGCGCAGGAAAACCTTCAGGGTATACACACTGAGCAGCACGATCTGAACAACACACGCTTCAATGGCGGCTTCAACGTTGTGCTGTCGACCGTGGTAATGATGTTTTTGCAGCCGCAGACCATTCCGCAGCTGATTGCCGACATGCAGGCCTGCACGGTCAGGGATGGTTTCAACCTGATTGTGGCGGCGATGAACACGGACGATATGCCCTGCCCGGCAGATTTCTCTTTTGCGTTTAAATCGGGTGAGCTCAGCCACTATTATCGCAACTGGCACATCGTGAAGTACAACGAGCATCCCGGTCAGCTGCATCGTAAAGATGAAAACGGCAACCGCATCACCTGCCGCTTTGCAACGTTACTGGCGCAAAAAGCGAGTTATTGATCTTTATCTGCTGTTTTTTTCAACAGCGATTGATTTCATCAGGCGACTGTGACTAAATATTGCAGTCGCCCTCTGATGGGCTCATTACAGGAACCACCCCGCGTGAACAGCGCTATTTCTCCCCGAAGACGTCAAAAAACCGGCACCATGACCCGCATTGTGCTGCTGATCAGTTTTATCATTCTCTTTAGTCGCCTGATTTTTATCCTGCCTGCTGCCTTCGAGCATCATCAGCAACAGAAAGCTATTCCTGAGCCTGTCACCGTCACATCAAATGATACGCGCTAGCGAATAGTGATATTTCGCCTGAATTGCACTGAAACCTGAACGGAATCCAGATAACTGGACTCTTTTTTGCATCCCTTTTTCAGGCGAAACGCTACACTGCGTGCTGGTGCTTACAGACTAAGGGATCCAATGTGTCTGCCTCTCAATCTCAACGTTTAAGTGAAATACGTCATCGCATTCTGACGCTGCTGCTCAATGAGCACGATCTGGTTGATTCCCTGCTGGAGAAATCCGGCGATCTCAACCCTGAACAGCAACGTGAAAATGCGGCCCAGCGTGATGCGCTGGAACAGGATATTCAGCAGCTTCATGCCGCTGACCTCGCCGACATTCTTGAAGCCCTGCCCGAAGAGGAACGTCAGGCGCTGTGGCGGCTGGTGCCAAATGAGCGGCGTGGTCACGTGCTGGTTGAAGCCTCAGAAACGGTCTGGGCCAGCCTCACCGAAGAGATGAGCGACCGTGATATCCTGCGCGCTATCCAGCCGCTGGACATCGACGATCAGGTCTGGCTGGCACAATATCTGCCGCGTGACCTGACCGGGCGCCTGCTGGCGACCGTGGAGCCAGCCCTGCGCGCCCGCATGCTCGATATGGTGCAGCTCGACCGCGACCGCGTAGGCCGGGTGATGGATTTTAATATCCTGACGGTGCGCGACGATGTCACGCTGGCAACGGTGCAGCGTTTTCTGCGCAAGCGTAAAAGCATGCCAGGCGGTACCGATAAACTCTTTATTACTAACAAAGACAATCAGCTGCTGGGCGAACTGCTGCTGACGGATATCCTGCTTAACAAACCTAAAACTCTGGTCAGCGACGTTATGAACGCGCGCCCGACCACCTTCCAGCTCAACGACAAGGCCGAAGATGCGGCCAGCGCCTTTGAGCGTTATAACCTGATTTCTGCTGCCGTCACCGACGCGAAGGGCAAACTGATTGGCCGTGTGACCATCGAAGACATTGTCGACCTGGTGAATGCCGAAAACGAAAGTAACATTCGTAAAATGGGCGGCATCAGTCAGGAAGAGGATGTGTTTGCCCCGGTGCGTAAATCAGTACGCAAACGCTGGGCCTGGCTGGCCATTAATCTCTGTACCGCCTTTGTTGCTTCGCGGGTTATCGGGCTGTTTGAAGGGACGATTTCGCAAATCGTGGCGCTTGCCACCCTGATGCCAATTGTTGCGGGTATTGGCGGCAACACCGGTAACCAGACCATCACCATGATTGTGCGGGCGCTGGCCTTACATCAGGTTGAACCGGGTAACTTCTCGTTTCTGATTGTGCGTGAACTGGGCGTAGCGCTGATCAACGGCCTGTTCTGGGGCGGCATTATGGGCGGCATTACCTGGCTGATGTATGACAATATGGCGCTGGGCGGCGTCATGATGCTGGCCATGGCGCTGAATCTGCTGCTGGCCGCGCTAATGGGTGTACTGGTTCCGCTGGTAATGACCAAAATGAAGCGCGATCCGGCCGTAGGCTCCAGCGTATTGATCACCGCCCTGACCGATACCGGCGGCTTCTTTATCTTCCTGGGACTGGCGACGATCTTCCTGCTGCCCCACTGATCAGGCGTGCAGGCCGTAACGTTGCAGCGACCCGTTGAGATTGCGCTGGCGCGTCACCTGTGCCAGCTCACGGGTCGCCGCAGGCAACGTGTAATTGCCGCGCTGGCTCAGCCACTCCAGCACGTCCGCTAAGTGCCAGATGGCGGTTTTACCGTCGTGCACCGGCAGTGGAAACGGCGGGCGGTGGCTGAGCATTAACTTACGCATATTCTGACGCGTCATGCCGATGATCTCGGCCACATCCGTCAATCCCACAAAATCAGGTGCCGCTTCTACCAGCGTGGCACCCGGTATAGCACGCAGCACATCCTCTTCTGCCTGTCTCAATACCTCCGTGGCAGAGTCAGACTCCCGGGTAAACTCCAGTGCAATGCGCCCTGGCATACCCAGACCGATCAGTGCATCATCACAGCCTGCTGCTGCCAGTGTTTCCAGCAACTCATCCACCGGCGCATGCCCTTCCGGCAGGCTAAACCGCAGTGTAAAACAATATTCCATATGCCTCTCCTTGTGCTGCTTCAGGACTTCAGATAGTGACAATTATCTACCACGCGCCGCAGCGCCTGGGCATGCTGATGTGCATTTTTCGGTGTGCTCCAGATGCAGGTCAGACAAAACTCCCCACATCGGCACATCAACAGATTTTTCGGGCAGTACATTTTGCCCCAGGCGTGATGACCTCCCGTCACGACCAGCCAGCCATGGGTTTCGGCGTAACGTAACGCCGTTTCAATCTCTTTACTGGGATGTCGCTTCCTTGCCATGTGTGTCCCTATCCTGACGCTGAATGATTGAGTTGTCAACTGACAACCAGGTGAATATTTCTTAATGCGCCTCAGCATGCGCAGACTTTTTCTGGCAGTAAAACGGTCAGGGTATAAACTGGAAAACGTCACGCAAAAAATAAACCGCGCCAGCGAGAATCCGGCCGGACTCATGTTCAACAACGGAGGCAGGAATGTTTAAAGCAGAGGATTTTGTTCAGTCGAAAACCGGCGGACCTAAAATGCAGGTACTGCGCGTCGACGGCGACACCCTGTGGTGTGCGCGCGTTGATGATGCGGCAAAGAAAGAGATCGAAGTGAAGGCAGAGAGCGTCAATCTCTATCATGAAGAGGGTGACTTTGGCGTGTGCTGACGCAAAATGGCCCCTGACGGGGCCAGACTGTCAGGGTTTGTCCTGCTGAAGGTTGTCATTGCCCAGACCACCGATAAACGGCAACCGCAGCCGGAACGGCGTAAAATCGAGTCCCATATTAAGCCCCAGCAGGTTCACTTCAAGTCCCTCTTCCGCGCCCAGCGTCACGCCCGCCACGCCCAGAATCGACACCTGCAAACCGCGCCCGGATGGCGGCAGCCCGATGGGATGCCACAGTGACCGGTAATCTTTGCCCAGCGCATTGGCGGGCAGATCCAGTTTTAAAGCCGGCACTTCACGGCCGATATGCGCCAGGAAGGTATTGCTGTTCGGTCCGGGCCAGGCACGATAAGTTGTCGGCCACGGATAGGATTTAATGGCGGCTTCAATCTGCGGAATCATCGCCTCGGCTTCCGGTCCGCGATGCTCCACCAGCAGCCGGGGTTTTGCGCCATACCAGTAACCATCCGGCAGGTTGGTGTTGCGCCGGATTTTGTCGCCGCTGCCCCAGCTAATCACTTCGTAGCGGGTGAAACGCGTTTCACCTGCGCGCTTAAAGATGATCCAGGGATGCACCGCCACCCGCCCTTTCCAGCCATAGGTCGGCGCCGCATAGACCTGCACGATAGCCAGGTTATATAACGCACGCGGATCGGGCGCGATTCCGGACGAATCCCGCCGGGCAGTGGCCCAGCCACCGGTCTGTGCGGTTTCGCCGTGACGCGTCGCCTGCGCAATGCTGGCCCCCAGCGACAGCAGTAGCACGGCAACAAAAAACAGGCTGAACACTTTCAGTGAGAGCATGACAACATTCCTGATGACGTAAGAATCACGAAACGCCTGAGTGGCAGGCGGTTACAGTAAGTGGCGGCTTTGGGATACGGATTATCGAAGCGGCGAATAAAAGCAGGACACAAAGGAAGTTAAGTGCAGGCTTCTACTGCAGGGAGAATAGCGCAATTTCCGGTAAAGTGAACAGAAAACCGCCAGTGATGGGGATAGATGTGCTGAAAGGTTAAAATGGCCCGTCTAAGTGGAGTTCAGGCAATAAAAAGCCCGCTGGAAGCGGGCTTTTTTGCATCAGCGCTTAATCGGCATGGGCCGGTTTATTCCCACTCAATCGTCGCCGGTGGCTTGCCGCTGATGTCGTACACCACGCGGGAGATGCCGTCGACTTCATTGATGATGCGGTTTGAGACGCGGCCCAGGAAATCATACGGCAGGTGCGCCCAGTGTGCGGTCATAAAGTCGATGGTTTCCACCGCACGCAGCGAGACAACCCAGTCATATTTACGGCCATCACCCATCACACCAACCGAACGAACCGGCAGGAAGACAGTGAACGCCTGGCTGACTTTGTTGTAGAGATCCGCTTTATGCAGCTCTTCGATGAAGATGGCATCGGCACGGCGCAGCAGGTCGCAATACTCTTTCTTCACTTCGCCCAGCACACGCACGCCCAGACCCGGACCCGGGAATGGATGGCGATACAGCATGTCGTACGGCAGCCCCAGCTCGAGACCAATCTTGCGCACTTCGTCTTTGAACAGCTCTTTCAGCGGCTCAACCAGGCCCATCTTCATCTCTTTCGGCAGGCCACCCACGTTGTGGTGTGACTTGATGACGTGCGCTTTACCGGTAGCTGACGCCGCCGACTCAATCACGTCCGGATAGATGGTGCCCTGTGCCAGCCACTTCACATCCTGCAGCTTCAGCGCTTCTTCGTCGAACACTTCCACAAAGACGCGACCAATGGTCTTACGCTTGGCTTCAGGCTCATCAATACCCGCCAGCGCATCCAGGAAGCGCATCTCAGCCGGCACATGGATGATGTTCAGGCCGAAGTGGTCGCCAAACATATCCATTACCTGTTGTGCTTCGTTCAGACGCAGCAGGCCGTTATCCACGAACACACAGGTCAGACGGTCGCCGATGGCACGATGCAGCAGCATTGCCGTCACAGAGGAGTCTACTCCGCCTGACAGACCAAGGATGACCTTGTCGTTGCCAACCTGCTCACGCAGGCGTTCAACGGCATCTTCAATGATTTTGGCCGGTGTCCACAGTGCTTCACATTCACAGATGTCGATAATGAAGCGCTCAAGCATCCGCAGGCCCTGACGGGTATGGGTCACTTCCGGGTGGAACTGCACGCCGTAGAAACGCTTCTCTTCGTTGGCCATAATGGCAAATGGACAGGTTTCTGTGCTGGCAACGGTCACGAAGTCAGCCGGGATAGCCGTGACTTTGTCGCCGTGGCTCATCCAGACATCCAGCAGCGGTTTACCGGTGGCGCTGATTGCATCTTCAATGTCGCGAACCAGTGCACTTGGGGTCGTCACTTCAACCTGCGCATAGCCGAACTCGCGCTCGTTAGAGCCAGATACTGTGCCGCCCAGCTGCATTGCCATGGTCTGCATACCGTAGCAGACACCCAGCACCGGCACGCCTGCGTTGAAAACATATTCAGGTGCACGCGGGCTGTTCAGTTCTGTGGTGCTTTCCGGGCCACCAGAAAGGATGATGCCGCTAGGGTTGAACTGGCGAATCTGCTCTTCGGTGACATCCCATGCCCAGAGTTCGCAATAAACGCCGAGCTCGCGCACGCGACGTGCCACCAGCTGCGTGTATTGTGAGCCGAAATCGAGAATCAGAATGCGGTGCTTATGGATATTTTCCGTCGTCATTGAGGGGTTTCCAGAACGGTGACTTGATCAATAAAAGCGCCCGGCTGAAGCCGGGCGTGAAATCGGGATTATGAACCCATGCGGTAGTTCGGTGACTCTTTAGTGATGGTCACGTCATGCACGTGGCTCTCATTGATGCCCGCGCCGCTGATGCGAACAAATTCCGCTTTGGTGCGCAGGTCGTCAATGGTCGGGCAACCGGTCAGGCCCATGCACGAGCGCAGTCCGCCCATCTGCTGATGCACTATCTCTTTCAGACGGCCTTTATAGGCCACGCGACCTTCGATACCTTCCGGCACCAGCTTGTCAGCGGCGTTATCAGTCTGGAAGTAACGGTCAGACGAGCCTTTGGACATCGCGCCCAGTGAACCCATACCGCGATAGGATTTGAATGAACGGCCCTGATAGAGTTCGATCTCGCCCGGCGACTCTTCGGTCCCCGCCAGCATTGAACCGACCATCACACAGGACGCACCCGCCGCGATTGCTTTGGCGATATCACCAGAGAAACGGATACCGCCGTCAGCAATCACCGGAATACCGGTGCCTTCCAGCGCTGTAACCGCGTCAGAAACGGCAGTGATCTGCGGAACGCCCACGCCGGTTACGATACGGGTAGTACAGATTGAGCCCGGGCCGATACCGACTTTAACGGCGCTGACGCCTGCCGCGACCAGCGCCAGAGCGCCTGCGCCAGTGGCCACGTTACCGCCGACGATTTCCAGATCCGGGTATTTAGCGCGGGTTTCACGGATGCGTGACAGCACACCTTCAGAGTGGCCGTGTGAAGAGTCAATCAGCAGCACGTCAACGCCTGCTGCGACCAGCGCATCAATACGCTCTTCGTTACCGGCACCCGCGCCCACCGCTGCACCGACACGCAGTCGACCCTGCGCATCTTTACAGGCGTTAGGTTTACGTTCGGCTTTCTGGAAGTCTTTAACAGTGATCATGCCCAGCAGATGGAAGCTGTCATCCACGACCAGCGCTTTCTCAACGCGCTTTTCGTGCATCTTGTGCAGGACCACATCACGCGCTTCACCCTCTTTCACCGTCACCAGACGCTCTTTCGGGGTCATGACCGCAGAGACCGGCTGAGAGAGGTCGGTTACAAAGCGCACATCACGACCGGTGATGATACCCACCAGTTCGTTGTCGCGGTTAACTACCGGGTAGCCTGCAAAGCCGTTGCGCTCGGTCAGCACTTTCACATCAGCCAGAGGCGTGGTTGGCAGCACGGTCTGTGGTTCAGTGACCACGCCGCTTTCATGTTTCTTCACCTTGCGCACTTCGTCCGCCTGGCGTTCAATCGACATATTTTTATGGATGAAGCCAAGGCCGCCTTCCTGTGCCAGCGCAATCGCCAGACCCGATTCGGTCACGGTGTCCATGGCAGCGGAGAGCATAGGAATGTTTAAACGGATATTTTTGGTCAGCTGCGTGCTGAGATCGGCCGTATTAGGCAGGACGGTGGAGTGTGCAGGGACGAGCAGAACGTCGTCAAAAGTGAGTGCTTCTTTAGCGATTCTTAACATGGCAATACTCCACCTCGGGTGATTGAGAATAGATAAAATATTGCCGCGGCATTATACAGGCCGTAATCGATTGCCTCCAGCATTATTTAAGAAAAACTCTTGATCCGCACAGGCAGCAATGTAGTATCGATGAATTAACCTGCTGATTTGGAATTTGATCTTCGTCACATGTCGCTGCCACCCATCGCCAATATTTTTACCGTCAGCCGTCTCAATACGACAGTGCGTCAACTGCTGGAGAAAGAGATGGGTCTGGTCTGGATCAGCGCCGAGATCTCCAACTTCACGCAACCGGCATCCGGTCACTGGTACTTCACTCTGAAAGATGATGGCGCTCAGGTTCGCTGTGCCATGTTCCGTAACAGCAATCGTCGCGTCACCTTCCGTCCGCAGCACGGTCAGCAGGTACTGGTGCGTGCCAACATCACGCTCTATGAGCCCCGCGGTGACTATCAGCTGATTGCCGAGAGCATGCATCCGGCAGGTGAAGGCTTGTTGCAGCAGCAGTTCGAACTGCTGAAAGCAAAACTGGCGACCGAAGGATTGTTCGATCCGCAGCATAAGCAACCACTGCCGGAACCGGCACGCCAGGTCGGGGTTATCACCTCTTCCACCGGTGCGGCACTGCACGATGTGTTACGCGTGCTGCATCGCCGCGATCCTTCGCTGCCCGTGGTGATCTACCCGACCGTGGTTCAGGGTGTTGATGCGCCCGCGGCGATTGTCCGCGCAATTGAAATCGCCAACCTCCGCAATGAGTGCGACGTGTTAATCGTCGGACGCGGCGGCGGTTCACTGGAAGATCTGTGGAGTTTTAACGACGAACGCGTGGCGCGCGCTATTTTTGCCAGCCGCATTCCCATCGTCAGCGCCGTCGGGCATGAAACCGACGTCACCATAGCCGACTTCGTTGCCGATTTACGCGCCCCTACCCCTTCCGCCGCAGCTGAAATTGTCAGCCGTAACCAGCTGGAGCTGCTGCGCCAGTTGCAATCTCAGCAACAGCGGCTGGAGATGGCGATGGATTATTACCTGGCTCGCCAGCAGCGGCTTTATACCCGCCTTGAGCATCGTCTGCAGCAGCAGCACCCGCAGTTGCGTCTGGCTCGTCAGCAGACCGCCCTGTTCCGCCTGCAACAGCGTCTGGGTGAAGCGATGGAAACCCGTCTGCGTCACGCAACACGTCAGCAGGATCGCCTGTCCCAGCGACTCAATGCTCAACAGCCGCAGCAGCGCCTGTTCGAGGCGCAAAAGCAGCTTCAAAACTGGCACTATCGCCTGCAGCAGAGCATCACTCAGCAGCTTAACAGCAACAGGCAGCACTTTGGTCAGTTGGTGGCGCAGCTGGAAGGCGTCAGCCCGCTGGCGACGCTGGCGCGTGGGTTTAGTGTGACCACAGACACCACAGGACAGGTGGTGAAGAAAACGGCACAGCTCCAGAGCGGCGATCTGCTGCGCACCCGTCTGGATGATGGCTGGGTTGAAAGCCAGGTGACCCAGCTGTTACCTGAGAAAAAACGCCGCCGCAAAACCGCGTCCTGACGCTGACGCTTGCTGTCAAATCACACTTTTCCCTCACCGCTGGTCTGATGAATAAGGTTTAACCAGACTGGCGGGTCTATACTTTTTGGTACATTCATGATGCCAAGGAGTTCCAGATGGCTTACAGCGTTATTCCTCCCTATATCCTTCGCAAAATCATCGCACACGGTTCCGGCCACCAGCAGGAGCAGGCGCGTCGCACCCTGACTCACGTTCAGCACCTCATGGCGGAACACTGGCAAAAGCCGACCGGCGTAAAAACCGCGGCGGGTGGTCATGTGGATCGTGAAATTTATGATGCGCAAAGTCAGCAAACGCTGCCGGGTAAACTGATTCGTCAGGAAGGTCAGCCCGGCAATGACGACGTGGCTGCAGAAGAAGCCTGGGACTATCTTGGCGTAACCTATGACTTCTTCTGGCAGGCTTATCAGCGTAACTCGCTGGATAATCAGGGGCTGAAATTGCTGGGTACCGTGCACTACGGTGAGAAATACCAGAACGCTTTCTGGAACGGCCAGCAGATGGTATTTGGTGATGGTGACGGCGAAATCTTCAATCGCTTCACCATTGCGATTGACGTGGTGGCGCACGAGCTGGCGCATGGCGTCACTGAAAACGAAGCCGGGTTAATCTACTTTGAGCAGTCTGGCGCGCTGAATGAATCGCTGTCGGATGTCTTTGGCTCGCTGGTGAAACAGTTCAGTAAAAAACAGCGCGCCGACGAGGCCGACTGGATCATCGGTGAAGGTCTGCTGGCAAAAGGAATTAACGGGCGTGGTTTGCGATCGATGTCTGAACCTGGCACCGCCTACGATGATCCGATGCTGGGCAAAGATCCGCAACCGGCCCACATGGATCACTTCGTGAAGACCCGTGAAGATAACGGTGGGGTTCATATTAACTCCGGCATTCCTAACCGGGCCTTTTATCTGGCGGCTAAAGCACTGGGCGGTTATGCATGGGAACAGGCGGGATATGCCTGGTACGACACCGTGTGTGACGACGAACTGCCACAGAATGCGGACTTTAAGACCTTTGCCCGCTTCACCGTTGAGCATGGTAAAAAACGCTTCGACGCGTCGGTCAGCAATGCTATTGAACAGGCGTGGAAGGAGGTTGGCGTGCTATGAGTGACCTGCCCGAACTCACCGATGATGCCACCATCATCGTCGCGCGTGAAGGCGGCATGGCCTTTATTCCGGGGCTCCGCGCCGAACGTCGTTTTATGCTGGGTGAGCTGCCGGCACCGGAAAAAGAGCGCGTCTGCCATGCGCTGGAGCAGGCAATGCCGCTGGGCGAACCCGAGGAAAAAGCTGCGCAGGTGGGCAGTGGCGATCAGCGCTATTTTCGCATCCAGATTCAGTATGCCACCCGCCGCGAGGTGGGCACCATTGTGCTGCTGATTCCGGAACAGGTGGCACCACCTGAGTTGCAGGCGCTGTGGCGCGACGGCAAATAAAAAAAGGGCCGACAATGTCGGCCCTTCTCGTTAAGCGTTGTTACTTGCTGTCTGGCAGCGCGTACGCAATCACGTAATCACCACGGTCCGGAGACTGACGTGCGCCACCTGCCGAGATCAGGATGTACTGCTTACCATCTTTCGGTGAGACGTAGCTCATTGGGCCGCCCTGACTGCCCACCGGCAGACGTGCTTTCCACACTTCTTTACCGGTTGATGCATCAAAGGCGCGCAGGTAGTAATCCTGTGTACCGGCGATGAATACCAGGCCACCCTGCGTTGCCAGCGTACCGCCCAGCGTTGGCATACCAATCGGCATTTTCACGCGCATTTTAATACCAAACGGACCGGTATCCTGCACCGTGCCGACCGGCACCTGCCAGACGATTTTCTGTGTTTTCAGGTCAATCGCCGACAGCGTACCAAATGGCGGTTTCTGACAAGGGATGCCCAGCGGTGACATAAAGCGGTTCTTATTCACAGCATAAGGCGTGCCTTTCAGCGGAACCGCACCCATACCGGTATTGATCGCTTCGCCACCGTTGCTGCCACGCGCCGTTTTATTGGTATCCGCCGGGATCATCTGAACCCACAGGCCCAGACGCATGTCATTGACGAACAACAGGTGATTGTTCGGATCGATCGACATGCTGCCCCAGTTCATCCCACCCAGTGAACCCGGGAAGCTCAGAGACTTGTCAGTGTCTGGTACGGTGAACAGACCGTCATAGCGCATCGATTTGAAACCAATACGGCAAGCCAGCTGGTCAAACGGTGTGGCACCCCACATGTCAGACTCTTTCAGCGTCTGGTTGCCGATCTGCGGCATACCGGTCGAGTGCGGCTGTGTTTTGGTGTACTGCTCGTTCGGGATATGACCCTGCGGCATCGGCAGTTCTTCGACTTTGGTCAGCGGCTTACCGGTCATACGGTCAAGCACGAAGATCATGCCGGTTTTGCCGCCAATCACCACCGCTGGCGTGGTGCTGCCATCTTTTTGCGGGAAGTCGATCAGGCTTGGCTGCATCGGCAGGTCAAAGTCCCACAGATCGTTATGTACGGTCTGATAGACCCACTTCTCTTTACCGGTGGTGGCATCCAGCGCCAGCACCGATGCGCCATATTTGTGATCCAGCGCGGTACGGTTCGCACCCCAGAGGTCAACTGACGAACTCCCCATTGGGATGAACACGGTGTTCATTGCCGGGTCATATGACATCGGCGCCCATGAGTTTGGCGTACTGCGGGTATAATCTTTGCCCGGCATCAGTATCGCATTCGGGTCAACATTGCCCGGGTCAAACGCCCAGCGCATTTTGCCAGTAATCACGTCAAAACCACGTAACACACCACCAGGCATATCGGTCTGTACGTTATCTGCGACACGGCCACCCACCACAACCGTGGTACCGGCCAGCGTTGGCGCGGAGGTCAGCTGATATTGTGGGTCCGGTGCCTGACCCAGGCCCGCTTTAAGATCTACGATGCCGTGATTACCAAAATCTTCACAGAACTCACCGTTGTCGGCGTTGATCGCAATCAGTCGTGCATCGATGGTATTCATCAGAATACGACGCTGACAGCTGTCACCAGCTGGCAGCACAGCCGCCGTCACCGGTACAGAACCCGGCTTGTCCGGCTGTTGCACAGGTTTGGTGGCGTCAAAGTAAGCCAGACCACGACAGCGCGGCCAGACTTCAGCCTGGGCGTTGATTTCACGTTTCCAGAGCTGCTTACCCGTGTTGGCTTCAACGGCAATAACGTTGTTATGCGGCGTACAGAGATAAAGGGTATTGCCAATCTGTAATGGCGTCTGCTGATCTTCTGCGCCGTTACCGGTCGGGCTGACTGGGGTATCACCCGTGCGGAAGGTCCACGCGACCTGCAGATCTTTCACGTTGTCGCGGGTGATTTGATCGAGTGCCACAAAGCGGCTGCCCTGAGGCGTGTTGCCGTAGTTATCCCAGTCTTTCTGTTGTTTCGCTTTGTCTACCGGGATCAACGGTAACTCTTCGCCCGTAGCCGCAACGGTAGGATGAGGCTGGAACATCTGCACCAGTGTTGCCACCATGCCTGCCGCCAGCACTGCCGCGAACGCGTAAGAAGGTTTCGCCAGTGAGTGCTTACCTTCGTGCTTACGCAGTGAAGGCCAGATCAGGAAAGCCAGCAGCGTCAGTCCGGCTGGAACCATCAGACGCGAGACCAGTGGCCAGAAATCCAGACCTGCGTCAAACAGCGACCAGATCAGGGTGCCAGCAAAGACCAGCAGGAACAGAACCACTGCCGAAGATTTGCGACGAAAGAACTGAATTGCGGAGAGGACAGTAACAATACCCGCAATTAAAAAGTACCAACTGCCGCCCAGGGCAACCAGTTTACCGCCGCCAATTGCAAAAAACAGACCGGTGGCAAGCAGCACCAGTCCGAGCAGCATGGATGCGATTCCCAGCCCCTTTCCGGCGCGGGAGGATGTTTCAGCCATAACACTTACTCTCCTGAATAAACAGAGCGCCCGGACATAGGCCATCCGGACTCCGGCGCGTTAACAGGTGCGCGTGGAGCATCGCTCGGTTTCAAATCGAATATAAACAGACCCGCGTCCGTGAGAATCTGTGGGCCGGAAGAGCACTGATGTGGCTGACCCCTCCCACGACGCGGCAGGATTGTACCACCTGGTACGTTACAGAGTGAACATATCTAACCGGTTTGTTACGGCGCAATAGCATTTTTGCTACAAATAGCCGGGTGTCGCGGTGGATTCTCAGACAGATTACGCGTAGCTGAAAGCGGCGTTAGTGACCTGGCGGCTGGAACAGTACGCGCTTGCGGGAGATCAGACCATGTCCATTGCGGCAAAAGTAGTCCACTGCACCGCAGGCTTTGAGTACGTCAAGCGACTGGTGACACTCAGGGCAACAGGGTTTCGCGGGATAATGCGCACCACAGGCACTGCAGATAATTTCACCGTTGCTGAGCGACAGCGGTTGCTGACATTTTTCACACATCACCATCATTTTCTTCTCCCTGCCTGATGAGTTCAGAGCAAAAAAAAGAGGGCCAGATGGCCCTCATTTTGTTAACGCTTATTCTTTTTCATATGCGCCATCAGACGCTTACGTTTACGCTGCTGCGTTGGCGTCAGCAGGTTACGTTTGCCTTCATAAGGGTTATCACCCTCTTTGAACTGAATACGAATTGGCGTTCCCATCACGTTCAGTGATTTACGGAAGTAGTTCATCAGATAGCGTTTGTAAGAATCGGGCAGATCCTTCACCTGATTACCGTGGATCACTACGATAGGCGGGTTATAACCACCGGCATGCGCGTATTTCAGCTTAACGCGGCGACCGCGTACCAGCGGCGGCTGGTGATCGTCTGCAGCCATGTTCATGATGCGCGTCAGCAGCGAGGTATTTACGCGTCGGGTCGAGCAGTCATAAGCTTCAGTGATCGACTCGAACAGATTACCCACGCCGCTGCCGTGCAGCGCAGAGATAAAGTGGATACGGGCGAAATCGATAAAGCCCAGACGGAAGTCCAGCGTCTCTTTCACTTCATCACGTACTTCCTGCGACAGGCCATCCCATTTGTTGACCACAATCACCAGCGAGCGACCACTGTTGAGAATGAAGCCAAGCAGTGAGAGATCCTGATCGGAAATACCGGCATGCGCATCAATCACAAGCATCACCACGTTGGCATCTTCAATCGCCTGCAGCGTCTTGATCACCGAGAATTTCTCTACAGTGTCAGAGATTTTGGCACGCTTACGGACACCGGCGGTGTCGATCAGAACGTATTCACGTCCATCGCGCTCCATCGGAATGTAGATGCTGTCGCGGGTGGTGCCCGGCATATCGTAGACCACCACACGGTCTTCACCGAGAATGCGGTTGGTAAGCGTTGACTTACCTACGTTTGGACGACCAACGATAGCCAGTTTGATCGGCAGGCCCGTCGGGTCGAAGTTTTCTTCTTCCTCTGCGGCTTCCTGCTCAGCAATCTCGTCAGCTTCTAACGCAGCCCAGTAAGCCTGGTTCTCTTCTTCTTCAGTGAGCTCGACCGCCTCAACTTTTTCCATCCACGGCAGCAGCGCCTCTTCAATCAGGCTGCTCACACCACGACCATGCGACGCCGCAATGGCGTGGATTTCGCCCAGGCCCAGTGAATAGAAGTCGACAATCGCCTGATCCGGATCCATCCCGTCAGTTTTATTTGCCACCAGGAAGGTCGCTTTCTGACGGGAACGGAGATGCTTCGCAATTTGCTGATCGGCGGCCATCATGCCCGCACGCGCATCCACCATAAACAGCACAACATCGGCTTCTTCGATCGCCAGCAGTGACTGTTCAGCCATCCGCGTTTCAACACCCTCTTCGGTGCCGTCGATACCACCGGTATCAATAACAATAAATTCGCGCCCTTCCACTTCGGCGCGACCATATTTGCGATCGCGAGTCAGTCCAGGAAAATCCGCTACCAGCGCATCACGTGTGCGTGTTAAACGGTTGAATAGCGTAGATTTTCCCACATTGGGACGCCCAACCAGCGCGACCACAGGTACCATAACAAAATGCCTCAATAAAAAATTAATCGCCCGAATGGCGAGATTATAACGGCTCTGGCCGTTAAGTTCAGGCTTAAGGCGCAAAGAATACCATGCCTGACTAAAAACGAAACGGCCCCTGATTAAATCAGGAGCCGTCGGAACGGAGGATTTCACCTGCCAGACGTTTACCCGTTAACGGGTAATCGCATAAACCTCACCGTCTTTGGACTGGATCAGCAGCTTGTCGCTGGCAACTACCGGCTCGGTCTGGAAGCCTGAGCTATCCAGTTCCTGCTGCGCGACAAAACGTCCATCTGTGGTGTTAAGCCAGTGCAGATAACCTTCGCTGTCACCGACTATCAGATAACCGTTGTAGAGCACCGGTGAAGTCAGGTTGCGATGCAGCAGATCGCTTTGACGCCAGATGGCAACACCGCCGTCAGTGTTAAGAGCGATCACACGATCGTCCTGATCGACCAGATAGATACGGCCGGCATCAACAATCAGATCCTTCACACCGCCGATTTCGCGTTTCCACAAAATCTGACCTGAACGCAGATCCAGCGCCGACAGATTGCCATTGTAGGCCAGTGCATAAACGACGCCGTTAACGATAACCGGTGTGGTATCGACGTCATTAAGACGGTCAATCTCCGTGGCACCGCTGACCTGAGAAATACGCTGCTGCCAGATCAGCTGTCCCTGGTTCATTGCCACGGCACTGACACGGCCGTTGTCGCCACCGACAATCGCGCCGCCAAAGGCTACAGCCGGCGCAGATTCACCGCGCAGAGACAACGCTGGCATATCCAGGTTGACGCTCCACTTCACCACACCGCTGCTCTGATCCAGTCCCTGCAACATGCCGTTGCTGGTATGAATCAGCACCAGACCATCGCTGACCACCGGACGTGACAGCGCTTCACCGGCGACTTTCGTCTGCCAGGCCACGCTACCATCGCTGCTGTTCAGGGCAAAAACCTGGCCGCGTTCGCTGCCAACATAAATGCGGTCGCCATCGGCCGTCAGGCCACCTGATAGCAGGGCTGAAATATTTTTCGAGAAGAAGCCGGTTTTCTCAGAGAGATCGACTTTCCACTTTTCTTTACCGTCTGCGGCATCCAGTGCTTTGACGATACCAAAGCGGTCGGCAGCGTAAACCGTATTATCCTGCCAGGCAGGATGCAGATTTGAGTAGAAATCACCCACACCGTCACCGACCGAGGTGCTCCACACTTTCTGTGGCGTGAACTGGTTTTCGACCTTCGGCAACGGGGCCATTTTTACTACATCTTCTTCGCCGCTAAACAGCGAACAACCGCTGAGCAAAGTGACTGAAATCAGTCCCGGCAGCAGGTATTTACGTAATTCCATGCGCTCTCTCTTGACTGGCTTAGCTTAAGTTATTCATCTTCATCTGCATCATTTGCTTCAATGCCGGAGAGGCGTCAGATTCAACCCCTTTACTCCATGCATCGCGCGCGCCCTGCTTGTCGCCTTTGGTCAGCAGCGCTTCGCCGCGAATATCGGCCACAATGGCTGTCCAGCCATCACCCTTCACACCGTCAAGGGTTTTAAGCGCCGCATCTGCTTGATTCTGTTGCAGTTGAATGCGTGCCAGGCGCAGGTTAATCACCGCCTGCAGATTGGCATCTTTGGTATCTTTCAGACCGTTTTGCAGCAGTGATGCCGCTTTATCAAGCTGACCGGCGTCAACGTACTGCTTCGCCAGATCCATCGCGGCCAGAGCACCGTAAGTGTTGCTGTTTTCACTGGCAAAACGGTTTACCGCTTCCAGCGTTTCCGGCTTGCCTGCCTGCATGGCGCTGGTCAGCTGCTGATACTGTGCGGATACCGATTTCGCCGTATCATCCTGATGACTGCTCCAGTAACGCCAGCCACCCAGCGCAGCAATGCCGATCACTACGCCAATGGCTAACGCTTTGCCATTATTGGCAAAAAAGTTGCGCAGCGCGTCGGTCTGCTCGTTTTCATTGCTATACACTTCCACGCAATCCTTCTCCTTTCTATGGTTGGTGCTGTGTCACGCTTACTGTAGCAGCGTACGCAATACAGCAGCAGCCTCTGCCTGATCCAGCGTTTGCTGCTCGCCACGGCGCAGATCTTTAATCACGACCTGACCGGCTTTAACTTCATCCTCGCCTAACACCAGGGCAACGCGCGCGCCCCACTTGTCAGCACGGGCAAATTGCTTCTTGAAGTTGCCGCCGCCAAAGTTGGTCATCAGCCTCAGTTCAGGCGCTTCATCACGCAATTTCTCAGCCAGCTGCATCGCAGCAGACTGCACGCCCTGACCTGAAGCGATAACATAGACATCCACATTGCTCGTCGGTTCAAATTCAGGATTAACTGCCTGAACCAGCAATACCAGACGCTCCATACCCATAGCAAAGCCAACGGCAGGTGTCGCGCGGCCACCGAGCTGCTCAACCAGGCCATCATAGCGACCGCCGCCGCATACCGTGCCCTGTGAACCCAGGCTATCCGTCACCCACTCAATCACGGTGCGGTTGTAGTAATCCAGACCGCGCACCAGACGCTGATTGACGGTGTAGCTGATTCCGGCATCATCCAGCAAGGCACACAGGCCGCTGAAATGTTCACGTGATTCATCATCCAGGTAGTCGCCAAGCTGTGGCGCATCATTCAGCAGTTGCTGAACGTCGGAATTTTTACTGTCGAGAACACGCATCGGATTGCTGTACATGCGGCGTTTGCAATCCTCGTCCAGCACCTCTTTGTGCTGTTCAAGGAAGGCGACGAGCGCATCACGGTAGTGAGCACGCGCTTCCAGCGAACCGATAGAGTTAAGTTCAAGGCGAACGTGCTCAGAGATACCCAGGGCTTTCCACCAGCGGGCATTCAGCATGATCAGTTCAGCATCGATGTCTGGTCCCTGCAGACCAAAAACTTCCACGCCAATCTGATAGAACTGACGATAGCGGCCTTTCTGCGGACGCTCATAGCGGAACATGGGACCCATGTACCACAGACGCTGTTCCTGGTTGTAGAGTAAACCGTGTTCGATACCGGCTCGCACACAGCCTGCTGTGCCTTCCGGACGCAGCGTCAGGCTTTCGCCGTTGCGATCGTCAAAGGTATACATCTCTTTTTCAACCACGTCGGTGACTTCACCGATGGCGCGCTTAAACAGTGGGGTTTGCTCTACCAGCGGTAAGCGAATTTCGCTGTAACCGTAGCTCGCCAGCGTCTGCTTGAGAACGCCTTCAATCCGTTGCCAGAGGGCAGTATCCGCAGGCAGGTAGTCGTTCATCCCGCGAATCGCCTGAATATTCTTCGCCACGTTAGAATCTCTTAATGCAAAAAAACCTGTCCGGCATCATACCTTATGAGGATGAAACCGCACAGGTTCAGTCAAAAAAGTCACGCACGCAGACCGCGCGCGCCATTATTTTTCCAGATGCTGCACATCAATACGGCGGCTGGCATCCAGCATCGACGCTTTGGCGCGAATGCGCGCTTCCAGCTGATCGATCATGTCATTGTTGTCGAGACGATCGCGCTGACGCACGCCATCTTCGTAGAAACCACTCTTCTTGCTGCCGCCGGTCACGCCCAGCGTAGAGAGGGTCGCTTCACCCGGTCCGTTGACGACACAGCCGATAATGGAGACATCCATCGGGGTGATCAGATCTTCCAGACGCTGCTCCAGCGCGTTGACCGTGCCGATAACGTCAAACTCCTGACGTGAACAGGTTGGACAGGCGATGAAGTTGATCCCGCGAGAGCGAATGCGCAGTGACTTCAGGATATCGAAACCGACTTTGACTTCTTCAACCGGGTCGGCCGCCAGCGAGATACGCAGCGTATCGCCGATCCCTTCTGACAGTAACAGGCCAAGTCCAATCGCAGATTTTACTGCGCCTGCGCGTGCGCCACCCGCTTCGGTGATGCCGAGATGCAGAGGCTGTTCGATCTGTTTCGCCAGCAGGCGATAAGATTCAACGGCAAGGAAGACGTCAGAGGCTTTTACGCTGACTTTGAATTGATCGAAGTTAAGACGGTCAAGATGATCGACATGACGCATGGCTGATTCCAGCAACGCCTGCGGCGTCGGCTCGCCATACTTTTCCTGCAGATCTTTTTCCAGTGAACCGGCGTTCACGCCAATTCGAATCGGAATATTGTTGTCGCGTGCGCAGTCAACCACCATACGGATGCGCTCGTTGTTCCCGATATTACCGGGATTGATGCGCAGGCAGTCGACGCCATACTCGGCGACTTTCAGGGCGATGCGGTAGTCAAAATGAATATCTGCAACCAGCGGTACATTCACCTGCTGTTTGATCAGTCTGAATGCTTCTGCGGCATCCATGGTAGGCACCGAGATACGAACGATGTCGACACCGACTCGCTCAAGGGCTTTGATCTGATTTACCGTCGCTTCCACGTCAGTGGTGCGGGTGTTGGTCATCGACTGAACAGCGATTGGCGCGCCGTCACCGACCGGCACCTTGCCGACGTAAATGCGTTTGGATTTACGGCGGATAATGGGTGCTTCGTTATGCATATTTCTTCTCCACAATTGCCCGGTACGCGATACGCTGTTATTGCGCACCCAACGTCAGGCGAGCAACCTGGTTATTACGGATAAAACGACTTAAATCAACGGGCTGATTCTGATATTGCACCTGAACCGCACGAGGCGCGCCAATTTTCAGACGATACGGAGGCGTTCCTGCGAGGCTGAGTTTACCACCACTACGCTGAATGCCGCTGAACAGTTTTTTGCCGGTCGCGTCACTGACTTCCAGCCAGCAGTCGGCGTTGAAGTTCATGACCACCGCATTAGGGTCAGCTGCCGGCTCATTGACCGCAGCTGCACCGACGGGCATCGGAGGTGCCGCGCTGGTTGTCGGCGTCGTGGCTGCTGGTGCAGCCGCTGAGTTGTCCACTGGCGCCTGGCTCGGCGACACCACAGCATTGCTGGTGTTATCCGGCTGAGTGGTGGTCGCGCTATTGCTGGCGGTGGCGGCCGGAGCCGCACTCGCCGGCGCACTGGCTGCGCCGCTGTTACTGGTCGTGGTGGTGTTGCTCTCGTCAGTTGCGGCAGGTGCCGCGCTATCACCACTGCTTTCACCCAGCGGAATCGACTGACCATTATCACCGCTGCTACTGCTCTGGTCGGTCATCGGCACCAGATCGTCCTGGGACGCTTTATGGTTCTGCCACCACCAGGCGCCCGTCAGCCCCACGACCACAAACACCACCAGCCAGGTAAAAATCATTAACCAGCCGTCGCGTTTCTTGCGGCGTTTGCCCAGTGAAAAACTTTGCATCGGCTCAATCTTTGAAGACCGAATCGGTGTCTGCTTCGCCATCATCGGCAGCAGTTCCTCTTCAGGAATATGCACCAGACGCGCGTAAGAGCGAATGTAGCCGCGCAGGAACGTGGAAGCTAAATCAGCAGGTGATTTGTCCTCCTCGATGTCACGCACGGTAGAAAGTTTCAGGCACAGGCGTTCAGCGACGTTCTGCTGCGTCAGCCCCATCTGCTCACGGGCCAGACGCAGGCGTTCACCTGTTGATTGTAATGCAGAGTTTTCTTGAGTGGCTTCAGTATTCATTAGCTAAATAACGCTGGTACTGTATCGATTGCGGAAAACGTCGCGCTAACCGGTCGCCATAACGTGAAACGTCAGCGGCATTTCCCTGTAGCGCGGCGAAACGTAAGTGTAACGCCAGACTTCGTGCTGTTTCAGGCAGCTGTTGCTGGTAAACACCAAGCAAAACCTGGGCCTTCGACAGATGGTTATCTGCCAGCTGCTTTTCAGCTTCCGACAGCAGCGAGTCAGCTTTACGCCTGTCAGCATCAATGGCCTGACGTAACGCCCTTCGGGCAGCAGCAACATCGCCAGCCTGCAGATAACAAAAGCCTGCCAGTTCAAGCGCGTCATTGCGAGCATCAAACTGCTGTGCTGCGCTTGCCCGACTAAACTGTTGATGCGCTTCGTCATACTGCCTTAAAGCGCAGAGAAACGCACCGTAATTGTTAGCAACAAAACCATTCTCCGGCGCCTGCTGCTGTGCCAGTATAAACCGTGCCTGCGCCGCTGTCTGATTACCCTGCTTCAGTGCCAGCCGTGCCAGCGCAAGCGAGACCCGGTAATCATGTGGCGCAGCGGCCTGTGCCCGTAGAAAGTTTCGCTCAGCCGCAGCAGCGTCGCCACTGGCCAGATAGTGCATCCCTAACTGCAGACGCACCTCTTCTGCGCCAGGTTCACGCGGCTGACTGACACACCCGCTTACAACAAACAGCGCCAGCAACACTGCAGGTAATCCATTACGCATAATCGTTTCCCTCCGTTTGACGTTGACAGGCTGCAGCCTGCCACGGGTCATCACGTCAGGAAACGCGCGATTTCAACCTTCTAGAGAGGCTTCACAGATATGGCTTCACCCGCCATTTTGATGCGCATCGTCCGCTTGGTACGGTCAATGACTTCGCCGGCTAACTGACCGCAGGCGGCATCAATGTCGTCGCCACGGGTTTTACGCACGATGGTGGTAAAACCATAGTCCATCAAAACTTTGGAGAAACGATCGATACGGCTGTTAGAGCTACGGCCATACGGCGCGCCCGGGAAGGGGTTCCACGGAATCAGGTTGATTTTACACGGTGTTTCTTTCAGCAATGCGGCAAGTTCATGCGCATCATCAGTGCTGTCATTGACGTGATCCAGCAGGACGTACTCAATGGTCACGCGTCCCTGGTTGGCGTTGGATTTCGCGATGTAACGCTTCACCGCGGCCAGGAAGGTTTCGATATTGTACTTTTTGTTGATCGGCACGATGTCATCACGCAGCTTGTCGTTTGCTGCATGCAGCGAGATCGCCAGCGCCACGTCGATCATATCACCCAGTTTATCCAGCGCAGGCACGACGCCTGACGTTGAGAGGGTTACGCGACGCTTCGACAGACCAAAACCGAAGTCATCCAGCATGATCTCCATCGCCGGAACCACGTTATTGAGGTTGAGCAGTGGCTCGCCCATGCCCATCATCACCACGTTGGTGATAGGACGCTGGCCGGTGATTTTGGCTGCGCCGACAATTTTCGCCGCACGCCACACCTGACCAATAATTTCTGACACCCGCAGGTTACGGTTAAAACCCTGCTGTGCGGTCGAACAGAATTTACACTCCAGCGCACACCCCACCTGTGAAGAGACACACAGCGTGGCGCGATCGCCTTCCGGGATGTAGACCGTTTCCACCAGCTGGTCGCCCACGCGAATGGCCCATTTAATGGTGCCGTCGGTGGAGCGCATCTCTTCCGCCACTTCTGGCGCGCGGATTTCCGTCAGCTCCATCAGCCGGTTACGCAGCTTTTTGTTGATGTCGGTCATCTGCTCGAAGTCATCGCAGCAGTAGTGATAAATCCACTTCATGACCTGATCGGCGCGGAAAGGCTTCTCGCCCAGCGACAGGAAAAATTCCCGCATCTGCTGACGGTTGAGATCCAGCAGGTTTATTTTCTGGCTTTTGGGAGAAACGACAATGGGGGAAGCGGACGCGGACGTCTCAATCTGTTCGGACATAATATTCTCTGGCCTCGTTGTTACACGTTATGGCGCTGTTCAGGGATAGGTGAAAAAATTGCGCCTTCATTAAGCGATGTCAATGAAGGCGCAATATTGTACAACATCTGCGGCCTGATAACAGGCGGGAGTGACCTCCCCTACGCAGATTTTTGTAAAGCCGCTGTAACGTTTATCGCCGGGCGATTAACGGGTACGTGGGCAGATTTCGTTTTCGCCGAAGAAATAAGCGATTTCGCGGGCAGCGGATTCAGCAGAATCTGAACCGTGGGTCGCGTTTTCGGTGAAGCTGTCAGCGTAGTCAGCACGCAGTGTGCCAGCCAGTGCGTTTGCCGGGTTAGTTGCACCCATCAGGTCACGGTGACGCTGAACCGCATTTTCACCTTCCAGCACGGATACAACAACCGGGCCAGAGGTCATGAATTCAACCAGACCATCGAAGAATGGCTTGCCCTGGTGCTCAGCGTAAAAGCCTTCAGCCTGCTCTTTGCTCAGCTGCAGCATTTTTGCGCCAACGATTTTGAAGCCAGCGCTTTCAAAACGGTTATAGATAGCACCAATCACATTTTTAGCGACGGCGTTTGGCTTGATGATAGAAAAAGTACGTTCGATTGCCATGATGACCTCTGTCTTGACGTTCTGAAGAAACCGGTGGCGTCCGCCCCGGTTAAGAAACGGCGCCGATTATAGGGGCTGAGTGCGGCATTGCCTATCAGAGATCCCCAATTTGTTGAAAATTCTTGATCTGAGTCGAGGCAGGCGCGCCATAGTTATGATTTAGCGCAAAAAATCGTCAGCCCCGAGTGAAGGTGACCGAGACAAGTTGTCCCTCTTCATCCATTACCACCAGCTGATACTCGCCGGGATGATCAAGATGCAGCGACAGGCTGTTCGCCGCGTTTTGCGTCATCAATGGCTCACCATTCAGGAACCACCAGCGTTGCGTGCCCTGCCCTCCCTGCACCGCGACCGAGATCGTCAGCGTGCTATTACCCGGCAGCGGTTTAACGATTTGCCGCTCAACAACGCCGGTGACAATCAGTGGTGCGCTACTGCCCTGTTGTAATGGCGGACAATGGGTATCGACAGGCGGTAAGCGCTGCGCCCGCCGCTCCTGAGGCGGCAGCCAGGCCTCCAGCGGCAGCGGCCAGACCAGCCGTTCGTGGCGGGTAGCGCCGGGGCAATCTGCTGCGACGCGCAGTCCCTGCACATTTTGCCAGTAGCCGGCGCGTAATCCGCTGAGGCTCTCCTGACCGGGCGCCAGCAGTGTTGGCGGCAACGTATCAGAAGCGACCCAGCTTTGCCGACGCTGGCGGCAGTTTACATCTCCGGCAGGCAACGGCTGACCACCAGGCCAGCATATGGTCGCGACCGTTACCGAGGCCGGACGTGGGTCGACCTGCACGTCACGCCTGCCGAGGCGGCTCATCAGCACGCTGTTAATCTGATTCATGACTGGCACGGCAGAGGCGAAACCAAACTGCCCGGCAACCGGAGTCGCATCCGGCCGCCCGACCCAGACGCCAATCAGATAACGGGGATTGATGCCCACCGACCAGGCGTCGCGATAGCCGTAACTGGTGCCGGTTTTCCAGGCCAGCGGCACCACATCAGGTACGCTGCCATTACCGGCCGGTTGCGCTTCACCCGCCAGGATGCGCCGGATGATCCAAGCCGATGCGGGTGAAAGCAGCGGTCGCTGCTGCAAGGGTTGATCGGGCGTCCAGCGCAGTGCAGCGGCATTGCCGTGACGGGCAAAGGCGCTATAAGCCGCCACAATTTCATCCATACGGGCGCCGGTGCCGCCAAGAATCAACGAAAGATTGGGTTCCGCGCCTGGCGGGAAACGTAAATTCAGACCCACATTGCGCAGACGCGCCGCAACGTTTTTCGGCCCCAGCGCCTCCAGCACCTGTACAGCCGGCAGATTCAGGGAGCGTACCAGCGCATCGCTGGCGCTGACCGGCCCGTGAAAACCGGTGTCGAAATTGCCTGGCCGGTAATCGCCAAAGCGACGCGGCACATCCTGCAGCAGCGATTCGGCATGAATCAGCCCCTCATCCAGCGCCATGCCGTAAATAAAAGGTTTTAACACCGAGCCAGGCGAGCGCACGCTGGCGATCATGTCCACATGCCCGAACCGACTGTCATCGGTAAAGTCAGCCGAACCGACATAGCCCCGAACCGCCATGGTGGTGTGATCGACCACCAGCATCGCCAGTGAGGTGCGAGGCGGAAGCTGGTTTTTAACGTTCAGCGCCAGGCTTTCCAGTTCGCGCTGCAGTGAGGGATCGAGCGTGGAGACAATCTTGTCGCTGGAACTGATCGACAGTAATCGCCGGGCCAGCAGTGGCGCCATCTGCGGCATCTGCCGTGGCGGCAGCCAGACCGGCTCCTGCCGGATTTCCGCCACCTGCTCAGCGGACCAGATGCGGTATTCCGCCAGCCGATCCAGCACTTTATTGCGTGCCGCTTCTGCCCGCTCTGGCCAGCGATCGGGTCGAAGTCGGCTGGGTGCCTGCGGCAAAACTGCCAGCAGCGCCGCCTCGCCCGGTGTCAGCTGTGACGGGGATTTCCCCAGCCAGCTCCAGCTTGCCGCGCCCACCCCTTCCAGCGTGCCGCCAAAAGGCGCACGGTTAAGGTAGAGCGTCAGGATGTCACGTTTGGAAAGGTGCCATTCAAGCTGCAGCGCCCGCCACGCCTGGATTAGCTTGCCCCGCAGCGTACGGGGTTGCGGGTCGATAAGGCGTGCTACCTGCATGGTCAGCGTGCTGCCACCGGAAATAACGCTTTGATGGCGCAAATCCTGCCAGGCCGCACGCACCAGCGCCAGGGGATTGATGCCGGGGTGATACCAGAACCAGCGATCTTCGTAGGTGAGCAGCGCCTGCAGATAAGCCGGAGCGACCTCTTCTGGTGTGACGGGATAGCGCCAGATGCCCTTGCTGTCCGCAAAGCGCCACAGCGGCGTGCCGTCGCTGGCCACAATCACCCGCGCAGGCTGCACCTCTTTAAGCGGCAGCGGGAACAGCCGATCCAGTCCCCATGTCGCCAGCCATAACGCCAGAAAAAAAAGCGGCAGCGCGAGCCACCGCTTTTTAATGGCGCTGATGTTAATCACGCCCTGCATCACTTACTGGATATGCAGCTGCGGCGGTGTACTGCCGGTGGCGCGCCACTCCGGCACATACATCGACTCCACCTGCGGCGGTGGCATCAGATAGCGACCCGGCGTGACCGCCCGGGCCAGATAGACCAGTGTGGCGGGACGATAGGTATCCACCGCCAGGGCCGCGACGAATCGATCGTCTCGGAACTCGATGTGTTTGATATCAGCCTGCTGCATGTCACCCATGCTCTCCTTCAGCGCATCCGCACTGTCACCGAGGCTGGCGCTGCTATCCGCCAGATTCTGGTTTTCCAGCTCCAGACCAGCAGGCAGCAGATCCACCACCAGCGCATCGCTGATGCTGCGTTTCGAGGAGACCGTCAGACGAACCACCAGCAATTCACCGCTGCGCAGATTACTGAGATCGGCAGCTTTGCCATCCAGGGTGAAATATTCACGTTTTATCCCGAGCACATTACTCTCCGGCTGAGGCGCAGCCAGCGGATAACCGGTGACGTCCAGACGACCATACAGCGGCGCACTGCCCGGATTACTGATGGTTAGCCCCTGCAGCAGTTGCTCAGCGCCCAGCCCTTTATTCAGCGGTGCATCGCCCTGTAACGGAGCTGGGTTACCGGACAGCTGCGCCTGCCAGCTCCCGCCCTGCGCCTGCTGTAACGTATGCGCAGCCAGATAAAGCGCGTTATTTTCCTGGGTCGAGAACCAGCGTTTTCCCCTGACCTCTTTGGAGAGCGACAGCAGCAGACTATTCTGCAAATCAGGCTGCAGCTTATTCTCTGCTAACAGGGCAATCATCATCCCCTCATCGCGCACCGTGCTGCCATAGTCGCCGTACCACGCTTTGTCCGAGCGGGTCAGCGTGGCACCCTGCATGATCGCAAGCGATGCGCGCTGCCCGTCACCCATCAGCTTCAGCGCGACACCCAGCTGCATCAGCGCCAGGCCGGAGCGGGCTTTCTCACGCTTTTCATACAATGCACGCAGCGCACCCAGTGGCGCGCGCTGCTGACGCGCCAGCACCAATCCGGCGTAAGCCTGCACGCTGAACTGCAGCGCGGCGTTGTCGTCACTGCTGCCGCCGCTGATCTGCGCGGGATCCTGCAAGTAGCGCAGCAGCCGTGCGTTAGCGCGATCAACCACATTATCTGGCAGCGCATAGCCCGCCTCACTGGCGCGCAGCAGGAAGTCCGTTACATAAGGCGTCAGCCAGAACTCCTCTTCACTCTGTTTATCCCACAGCCCGAAACTGCCGTTAGCCCGCTGCATGCCCGCCAGACGAGCAATGCCGGTGTCGACGGCGGCCCGTCGCGCTTCATCGCTGCTGGTTTTAATGCCCATAGCAGTTAGCTCAGCATGGCTGGTGTAAAGCGAAGGCCAGAGCCCGCTGGTAGTCTGTTCCAGACAGCCGTAGGGATAGGCATAGAGCGCACTGATATAGCTGGCGATATTCAGCGGCGGACGATTGCTCAGCGTGAGTTGTCCACTCAGGGTCTGTGCATCCAGGCCAGTCAGCGCCGCTGCCGCGATCTGCCAGGGCTGATCGGGATTGATAACGGCATCAAAGTTCAGCGTCAGGGCAGGATAAGGCGGCCGGACGCCGATTTTCCACTGCTGTTTGCTGGCCTTAACCTGTTCACCCGGCAGGTTCAGACCGGAAATCTGTACGGCAATCTCGCCATCACCAAAGCCGGTTTTCGCCGTGACCGGAATCTGCAGTGTGGTACGAGCGCCTTTGGCCAGCGTCACGCTCTGGCTGGCCGCACCGGCCAGATCGACTAAGCCACTGCTGGCCACATCCACTTTCAGAGTTTGCGGCAGATCGGTCAGGTTCGTGAGATCGAGCGCCAGTGATGCCGAGTCGCCGCTGGCAAGGAAGCGCGGCGTGGCCAGTTCGCTGATCAGCGGCGCCGCAACCACCAGTTTGCGCTCTGCCGCGCCGAAGCTATCGTCGCTCCAGGCCTGGGTCATCAGCCGCAGTTCGCCGTTAAACGCCGGGATCGGTAGCGTAATCGTCCCGTTGCCCTCTTTATCCAGCGTTACCGCTTGCAACTGTTGCGCCACGATATTCACATGCGTTACCGGCTTTTTACCGCCGCGCGTCATCGATTCATCTTCACCATCACCACCAAAACGCAGCGCCGCCAGTCGGCCACCGCCTTCGATCAGCTGACCAAAGACATCGTACTGATCGACGTTGTAGCGTTTACGGCCAAAGAAAGCCTGCCACGGATCGGGCGTTTTAAAATCTGTGACGCTCAGCACGCCACTGTCCACGGCTGACAACAGTACATTCACTTTTTCAGGCAGCGGACCGCCGTCACGACCGGCGTGAACCCTGACCGTCAGGCGTTGCTCAGGACGAATTTTATCGGGTGCATCCAGCGTCAGGTTTAAGCGGCGCGCCTCTGTCGCCATCGGCAGGTGTAATAGCCCCACCGCGCGTTTTGGCGTTGCGCCACTGACCTTATCACCGTCACGCACCACGATAGCGCTGAAGTAGAGATCGTGACGCCGCCAGCTCTCAGCAACAGGGACATCCACTGTTGTGCCGCCCTCAGGTACAGTCAGCGGTTGCCACCAGAGCGTGCCGCTGCTCGACTCCACCATCAGGTAACCTTTACCGGCTGCCGGGGAGTCAACCTGCAGATGCACGGTGTCGCCCGGCTGGTAAGCCGCTTTGTCCAGCTTCAGTCTGACCTGATCCGGACGCAGTGCACCCGTGCCGTTGGTGTTGTCCTGCCAGTCATAACCGGCCTGGAACCGCACGCTGCTGACGATCTTCTCGCCCGCCTGCACTTCCAGCCGGTAGTGGCCCCACTCAACCGGGAAGCTGACTTTGGTGCTGCCGTCAGCCGGAACAGAGATAGCGCGTTCATCTTCCTGCAGGTCTTTGTCGCCATACTGCGACTGCCAGCCTTCGCTGTCCGAGAAGCTCCAGTAGTAGTCACGGCGCTCACGAATCAGGCGCACATCCAGCTTGTCTGCCGCCAGTTTCTTGCCCTGACTGTTGGCATAGACAATATCGAATTCGGCCAGGCTCTCTTCTGGCACGGTAGGCTCATCGTGATAGCTGTCACTGCGGTAGTCATAAACGGCCTTGTTACCGAACAGCGGCCGGATACCCGGCAGAGCTTCTGCAGGCCAGATGGCCTGGGTAGCGCGTCGGGTGACCGGACGTCCACCGGTCTCCAGCAGGCTGGCCTGCAGGATCAGGTTGAGCGGAGAGTGCAGCTGATCCCACTGACTCTCTACCGAAAGCTGCGCTTTACCGCTGGCGTCGAGTTTGAGATCGACCTCATCCAGCGTGCGCTTTAGCCCCTCTTCGGTAATGTCACCAAACTGGTAGCCCGGCAGTGCAGCCACCGCTTCGCGTGCCGGTCGCAGATAGAGTTGTCCCTGTAACGTGTTACCCGCCGCCGGTGCGCCATAGAGATAACGCCCCTCAATACCAAACTCAACGGGGGCATCAGCAGGCTGCGGCTGAGGGTCATTTTTCAGGGTTAACGCCATACGCTCCGGCAGAAAATCCTCGACGTGGAACGTCCATTCACGCTTGAGGTTATCGCCGGTATTGAGTCGCAGTATCCAGTTGCCGGTCATGGCAGATTCGGGCAGTGTCAGGCGCTGCTGGTAGAGGCCCGCCTCAGGCTGCCAGACAAAGGTTCGCATCACCTGGCCATCGGGCTGCACCAGTTCTGCTTTTATCGGCTGAACGGGCAACGGATGTCCGTCGGCATCACGCAGCAGCGCATTGACGATGACGATTTCGCCTGGGCGATAGATATCGCGCGGCCCAAAGACAAACAGCTGTTTGTCATAACCCTGCGGTCCGGCAACCGGAAACTCCGCGAGATCCAGCGCCGGACGCGACAGGTCAATCATTGAGGTCTGTTCACCCTGCACGGCCAGCAGGATCCTGCCTTTTTCATCCGCCCTGAGGCGCAGATGGCCGGTGTTGTCACTGGTGCCGCTTTGCAGCACCTGCCCTTTGGCATCCAGCAACCTGACGCTGACGCCGGAAAGTGGCTGGCCGTTTGCCAGGCTCTGGGCAAACAGTTCAAATTGAGTCGGGAAGCGATGCAGTGAGAGGCCAATGTCGCTCAGGGTGAAAAGTGTAGCGGGCTGGCTGTAGCGATACGTTCCGGCCTGCTTCATCACCGCCAGATAGACGCCCGGCTGCTGAAGCGCGGTAATGTCACTCATCGGCAACTGCAATTTTTCACGGGTGTTGCGCGCCGGATTAAGCTCGAAGCGACCGGAGTAGACCAGCTGGCTGCTTTTCAGCAGATCCTGTGACTGCCAGCTGGAGAGGTTATTGCCGTAATTCCACTGCGAGAGGAATTCTGCCAGGCCGGCATTCTTAATGCGGAAGAAATCGACATCGACCTGGTTCACATTTAGCGCCAGCACCGGCAGTCCCTGCGTGATACGCAGCGGCAGCAATGAACCGCGACTGGCAAACCCCACCATCGGCTGGATATCACTGGTGGCGATTTTCTGGCTGTAATCGGCGGCAAGCGTTTCACCGCTGGCCGCGCGCAATCCTGCATCCACCGTGACGGTGAAGTGACGTGAGGGTTCAGGATGACGGAAGCGCAACGTTTTGCGGTTAGCGGAAAGCTCCCAGCCGCCATCCACCCGGCCCTGTTTATCGTCAGTCAGCCTGACTTTTTGCGCGATATCCTGTTTATCATCCAGCGGCTGACTGAAGGTTAAGACCAGCGCAGCGGCACCGTCGATCTGCAGCTCTGAGAGATCGATAATGGTCAGCGGTTTGCTGACCTGAGCCGTTGAGGGTGCCTCTGCCGCCTGAAGAGGCAAAACAGGTAATAGAGTTGCTGACAGCAGCGAGCCACCGATCAGCATGCTGAGCAGCAGCCGGGTGTTGCGTTTCTTCATGGTAGTTCCTTCACCGGGACGCAGGGAGTGTCGTTTGATTACGCCGCGCAATTTCATATCAATGCTCGCATTTAATCAACGCTTCTCTTGAGATGGTGCGCACATTCCCTGACACTGGTATGACAGATTGCTGAGATGAGGTTGTTATGACGACGCCACTGTTTGTGTCCGCCGACTGGTTACAAGAGCACTACAACGATGAACGCCTTCAGGTACTGGATGCACGTTTGTTGCCACCCGGAATGGAAGCGGTTCGCGATATCCAGGCTGAGTATCTGGCGGGTCATTTACCTGACGCCCCTTACTTTGATATTGAAGCCCTTTCCGATCACACCAGCCCTTATCCGCATATGCTGCCGCGTGCCGAGACCTTTGCCGTCGCGATGCGCGAGCTGGGCATCAGCAGTGATAAACATCTGGTCGTTTATGACGAAGGCAATCTCTTTTCCGCACCCCGCGCCTGGTGGATGCTGAAGACCTTTGGTGTGGCTCAGGTGTCGATTCTGGCCGGGGGATTGCAGGGCTGGAAAGCGGCCGGTTTTGCGCTGGCAAGCGGCGAAGTGAATCTGCCGGAAGGTGAGTTTGAAGCCCACGCGGATGAAAGCCGGGTGAAACGCCTGACGGATGTGCTGCTGATCAGCCATGAAGGCGGCGCGCAGATTGTTGATGCCCGTGCTGCCAATCGTTTTAACGCTGAAGTGGACGAACCGCGTCCCGGCCTGCATCGCGGCCATATTCCCAACAGCCTGAACGTGCCGTGGAATATGCTGGTTGAGCAGGGAACACTCAAGCCGGAAGCGGAACTGCGCAGAATTTTTGCTGACGCAGGTGTCGATATTTCCCAGCCAGTGGTCGCCAGCTGCGGCTCAGGCGTAACGGCGGTGGTGTTGATTCTGGCGCTGACCGCGCTGGGCGCACGGGATGCCACGCTGTATGACGGATCCTGGGGCGAATGGGGCAGCCGGGACGACCTGCCTATTGCGAAATAAAAAACAGGCGGCTCATGAGCCGCCTGTTTGTATTGAGTGCGTCAGATAATCCGCTCACTGCCCTTGAAGTCACGCAGGAAACTGCCCCAGCGACGTTCATAGAAGGGTGTGATGTGCGCGGTAAAGAAGTGGCTGATGCCGCGATCGTTCGGCATCACTTCACAGATATCCACTGGCGCATCGTCTGGCAGCGTATCCGTTGCCACACTGCCCGCCGCCTGGATGATCGCTTCAATGTTGCTGTCCGCTTCAATGCCAATCAGTAAATTAGGTGCTTCGTCTGCCCGTTCACGAATACTGGCAATAAATGCCCGACGCACCTGCTTATGCTTCGTGAACAACTGAGTCAGCGAGTCGATCATCTGTGCAGGCGGTTCAGCCACCTCAGAGAGCAGCAGTGACTGCCCGCCTTCCAGCACAGTCTGCTGACTTAGCGCACTGCCCTCTTCCGCCAGCAGATGCGTGATCTCCGCTGCAGTGAACTCTTTGCCGGAAGGCAGTTTAGGATTGAGAAACAGCGTCTCGCCACGCGTCATCTCAAACAACGTCCGTACCGGCAGACGCAGCCATGACTGCTCACCGTTTACCGCTTCACTCATCGCCTCTTCTGACGTGAAAAAAGGAATAATGCTGCTGCCATCCTCTTTTTCCCAGTGCTGGAGATCAACGGGCGTGCTGGCATCAAACTGTTGCGTGGTACTTTCGCCCGGAACAAAGACGTCAGATTCCAGCAGCAACTGGAAAAACTCGGGCCGATGGGCAGGCTCAGTCGCCGCCAGCTTCAGCACCTCTTCAAGACGGTTCATAGTTTCCCTCTGAACGTTTCCCTCTGAACAGCGGCAGCATCAGCCACCGCTGAGATCGGCTTATTTCAGTAACAGATTGGCGAGGGTACGCACGCCCAGACCTGTTGCACCTGCCGCCCACTGATCAACGGCGCCTTTGCGATAGGTCGCAGAGCAGTCGATGTGCAGCCAGCCCTGCTGATAGTTGCTGACGAAGTGTGACAGGAACGCTGCCGCGCTGCTGGCACCGGCCGCATGAGACGGACTGGCAATGTTATTAAGATCGGCAAAGTTAGACGGCAGATGGCTGCGATGGAATTCGGCCAGCGGCAGACGCCAGAAAGGTTCGTTCTCACTCACTGCGCTGCCCATCAGCGACTGCGCCATCACCTCATCAAAGGTGAACAGCGCATGGTAATCGTTGCCCAGCGCCGTTTTAGCCGCGCCGGTCAGCGTTGCGGCGTCAATGATCATCGTCGGGTTCTGCTCGCTGGCGTCGATCAAACCGTCGGCCAGCACCAGGCGGCCTTCCGCGTCGGTGTTCATCACTTCCACCGATTTGCCGTTGCGATAGCGAATAATGTCGCCCAGCTTGAAGGCGTTGCTGCTGACCATATTATCGGCGCAGCAGAGGTAGAGTTTGACGCGCTTGTTAAGACCGCGCGAAATCGCCATCGCCAGCGCGCCAGTCACCGTCGCCGCGCCGCCCATGTCAGACTTCATCGAGTCCATAAAGCTGCTCTGCTTCAGGCTGTAGCCGCCGGTATCAAAGGTAATGCCTTTACCGACCAGGCAGGCGTAAACCGGCGCATTCTCGTCGCCGGTCGGGTTGTAGTCGAGCGCCAGATAGACCGGCGGACGATTTGAACCGCGTCCCACAGTATGCAGGCCCATATAACCCTGCACCCGCAGTTCATCGCCTTTGGTAATACGATAGCTGACGGCGTCACCGCCCACTTCACTGATCAGATCGACGGCATTGTGCGCCAGCTGCTCCGGCCCCAGATCTTCTGCGGGCAGGTTAATGACGTTGCGCACCCAGTCGATGATTTTCAGACGGCGATCAAACTCCGCCTGCTCATGTTCGCCCAGTTCAGGCCAGTCAACCTGACGCTGGCCTTTCGGGCCACGGAAGCCCTGCCAGAATGCCCAGCACTGCTCAAGGTGCCAGCCTTCGCCGGTCAGCGCCACATGGCGGATGCCCTGGCCATCGATTTTATGGGCCGCACGCTGAATGGTATTCAGCGCATCTGCGCCGGTCAGGTGCAGTGTCATGCCGCTGTCGTTGCTGCTGAGAATCGCTTTTTCGCCCCAGCGCGCATCGGCGGGCTGGCTGCTAAGCGTAATGTTCATCGGTTGTGTGGTCATCGAAAAGCTCCGTAATCGTTATCTGTTTCATCCAGCCTGATTGTTATAACGGCTTTAATAAGATGTTAAATGTAATTCACAGAGAGACCTGATAACAGATTCCGCCGGGCGTTGCCAGCGAAGTGCCCATATTGGCGCAGTTTCCGGACTATCGCCGGGTATCAGGATTTCATTAAGGCCCGCAGACGGGTCACTGACTTCTGCACCAGTGCAATGGCGTAGTCGATCTCTTCTTCCGTCGTGAAGCGTCCCAGCGAGAAGCGAAGCGAACTGTGCGCCAGTTCTTCACTCAGGCCCAGCGCGCGCAGGACATAGGAAGGCTCCAGGCTGGCGGAGGTACAGGCCGAACCGGAAGAGAGCGCCAGGTCTTTCAGCGCCATGATCAGTGATTCACCCTCAACATCAGCGAAACTGAGGTTAAGAATATTCGGTGCACTCTGCTGCAGATCGCCATTAAGGGTAACGTCCGGCAGTGCGCTGATGCCCTGCCACAGGCGATCGCGTAGCGCCTGAATCCGCGCCATTTCAGTTTCGCGCTCTTCGGCGGCAATACGATAGGCTTCACCCATGCCGACAATCTGATGCACCGGCAAGGTCCCGGAGCGCATTCCGCGTTCATGTCCGCCGCCGTGGATCTGCGCAGCGATCTGCACGCGCGGTTTACGCCGTACATAGAGCGCGCCGATGCCTTTCGGGCCATAAAGCTTGTGGGCAGAAAACGACATCAAATCGACCGGTAACTGGCTGAGATCGATGGGCAATTTGCCAACGCTCTGGGTGGCATCAACATGGAACAGAATCTCACGCTCACGGCAAATTTCACCAAAGGCGGCAATATCCTGAATCACCCCGGTTTCATTGTTCACATGCATCAGAGTGACCAGAATCGTGTCGTCGCGCAGCGCCGCACGTAACTGGTCAGGCGAGATAATGCCATTGGTTGCTGGCGTCAGATACGTGACATCAAAGCCTTCACGCTCCAGCTGCTGGCAGCTGTCGAGCACCGCTTTATGTTCGGTCTGGCTGGTGATGATATGTTTGCCGCGTGCCTGGTGGGCATGGGCAGCGCCTTTGATCGCGAGGTTATCGGATTCGGTGGCGCCAGAGGTAAAGACGATTTCGCGGGGATCAGCGTTGACCAGTTCGGCGATCTGATTACGGGCAACATCAACCGCTTCTTCAGACTGCCAGCCAAATCGGTGCGATCGCGAGGCCGGATTACCGAACGTGCCATCCAGCGTCAGAAACTGCATCATTTTGCTGGCTACACGCGGATCGGCCGGCGTGGTGGCGGCATAATCCAGGTAAATCGGTAATTTCATTGCGCTACAGCTCCGTATAAAAAATCATACGTCTTTATAGCAGATTCGGCCCTGACCGCGTTAGCAGTTAGGGCCGCAACAGCGGGGATCAGGAGGCGCGTTGGTTAACGTTAATTCCCTGAGAACGCGGGCTCTGGAAGCGACGATTATCAATTGCATTCTGACGATCGGCCACATCCAGAATCTCCTGATTATTCACCAGCTCAGCCAGCGTAATATTGTTCAGGAATTCACTGATGCGCACACTCAGATCGCGCCACAGTACGTGAGTCAGGCAGCGCTCGCCACCCTGACAACCTTCTTTACCCTGGCATTTGGTCGCATCAACAGACTCATCCACGGCGGTAATCACTTCACCGACGGAAATGGTGTTGGATTCTTTACCTAACAGATAACCGCCACCCGGACCACGCACGCTCGAGACCAGACCATTTTTACGCAGTCGGGAGAATAACTGCTCCAGATAGGAGAGCGAGATGCCCTGACGCTCGGAAATATCCGCCAGCGGGACCGGACCTTCATGGGAGTGAAGGGCAACGTCCAGCATTGCAGTAACGGCATAACGTCCTTTGGATGTCAGTCTCATAGCGTGTGACCTCAATAGCGTCCGGTTATCGGAGGATTAGCAACAGATGCGCTGAAGTCTGCCATTCCCGAGTAATTTGGTCAACTATTTAACCTGGTAAATTAGTCAGGTATTTAACCTGGTAATTTACTCAACTATTATCTGCTTCTTTTTTCTCGTTTTTACGCTTTTCAAACGATGAAAGCATGCCACGCAGGATGTTGAGTTCATCACGTTCCGGGCGTGCGCGGGTGTATAAACGACGCAGTTTACTCATCACCTGACCCGGATTAGCTTCACGGATAAAACCGCTGTTCAGCATCATCTGCTCCATATGCTGATAGAAGCGTTCAAGGTCATCCACCAGCGGATAAGGGGATTCTTCATACTTCGGTGCCGGGCTGGCCTGCTCCTGCGACTGCAACCACGCCATGCGCACTTCATAGGCAATAATCTGCACCGCCATCGCCAGGTTCAGCGAACTGTATTCCGGGTTAGCCTGAATCGCGACGTGATAATGGCACTTCTGCAACTCTTCATTGGTCAGGCCAACACGTTCACGACCAAACACCAGTGCAACAGGTGCCTGCTGGCCCTCTTCCACGCTTTTCACGCCACATTCACGTGCATCCAGCATCGGCCAGGGCAGCGAGCGGGAACGGGCGCTGGTGCCAACGACCAGACTGCATCCGGCGATCGCCTCATCCAGCGAGTCGACGATTTTAGCCTCGCCGATAACGTCACTGGCACCGGCGGCCAGGGAGATAGCCTGTGAGTCAGGCTTGACCAGCGGATTAACCAGATAGAGGTTAGTTAAGCCCATGGTTTTCATGGCGCGCGCAACGGAGCCCATGTTACCGGTGTGAGACGTCTCAACCAGCACGATACGAATATTTTGCAACATGATTAGGGATACTCAGAAACGGGTCAGTAAAATCAGTAGGTCGAATATTAACATAAAGCAGGACATTTACCGAACACACTGCTATACTCCGCGCCGTTTTCCCCGTTCTTTAACATCCAGCGAGAGATACCGATGCATCCAATGCTCAACATTGCCGTGCGCGCAGCGCGCAAGGCCGGAAATTTAATTGCCAAATATTATGAAACCCCGGACGCCGTCGAAGCCAGCCAGAAAGGCAGCAACGACTTCGTAACGAATGTTGACCGCGAAGCAGAACGCCTGATTATCGAAATTATTCGTAAATCTTACCCGAAA
The DNA here is from genome assembly GCF_014495885.1 of Pantoea sp. MT58. Lineage (NCBI taxonomy): Bacteria > Pseudomonadati > Pseudomonadota > Gammaproteobacteria > Enterobacterales > Erwiniaceae > Pantoea > Pantoea sp. MT58. The sequence continues at coordinate 1,049,651 of NZ_CP061083.1, read as the reverse complement.
CACACCATCATCACTGAAGAAAGCGGTGAGCTGGCGGGCGAAGATCAGGATGTTCAATGGGTTATCGATCCGCTGGATGGCACCTCTAACTTCATCAAACGTTTACCTCACTTTGCTGTTTCGATCGCTGTGCGCATCAAAGGCCGCACTGAAGTCGCCGTTGTTTACGATCCTATGCGCAATGAACTGTTCACCTCTTCACGTGGTCAGGGCGCGCAGCTGAATGGCTACCGTCTGCGTGGCAGCACGGCACGCGATCTGGATGGCACCGTTCTGGCAACCGGCTTCCCGTTCAAAATGAAGCAGCACGCGCCTGCTTACATGAACATCATGACCAAACTCTTTACCCAGTGTGCTGATTTCCGTCGCACCGGTTCTGCTGCGCTGGATCTGGCTTATGTCGCTGCCGGTCGCGTCGATGGCTATTTTGAGATTGGCCTTAAGCCATGGGATTTTGCGGCGGGCGAACTGCTGGTGCGTGAAGCGGGCGGTCTGGTCACTGACTTCACCGGTAACCACGGCTATCTGCTGTCAGGTAACCTGGTTGCGGGTAACCCACGTGTCGTGAAGTCAATGCTGTCGAATATGCGTGATGAGCTGAGCGAAGCGTTAAAACGCTAAGTTTCAGTACAGAATAAAGGCGGCTTCTCAGCCGCCTTTTTTGTTGCCTGTTATTCAGTGATGATTAACGACGTTCGTGTGCCAGCACCTGACGAGGCTGTGTACGACGACCGACCATACCCATCACACCGGCCAGTACGGCTTCGATGATCAGCAGAATCAGTGCATACCAGCTTGCTTTAGCGGTTGCAGCCGCGGCTTTCTCACCGGCTTCACGCGCTTTCTGTTCAGCCTGCTGTTTCAGTTCCTGGTATTTCTGAACGGCCTGCTGATAGTTCTGCTCAGTTTTAGCGACAATCTGATCCACTTCCTGATCGCTTTTACCGGTACGCGCTTTAATAATATTTTTCAGCGCATCACGGTCGGCTGCCTGCAGAGTATCTGAATGGCGATCCATCACACCTTTTACCCAGTTAGTCAGATCAGTATCAGCTGTCTGCGGATGATTCGCGGTGTTGCTAGCCTGGTTTTCTGCATTCTGCGCTTCTTTATTTGCGTCCTGCTTCAAATTCTCGGGTTGTAATTCCGGTTTGCCTGTCTGGCGTAATGTCGTTTCCAGTTCGTTCTGCAGGTTATCTAAATTAATATTATTCTCCTGCAGCTTTTGTTTTGCCATTTGAGTAACCGAAGGCGCTGCAGCGGAAATACCACTACCGAGTGCCTGGAAACCTGAACCCACAATATTCATCGCGCCGCCTAATACACTGGTCGCCAGTGCAATAGCCAGGTAAATAGTGAAAATTGTGCTAAGGCCAAACATCAATAAACCGTGCAGGGCCCCTTCGCGCTGAGCCAGTCGCCCGGCAACATAACTCCCTGCCGCCATCGCAACCAGCATTTCAATGGCTGTCCAGACCAGTGCGCCAGTACCCAGGCCGTCGAGAGGATTCTGTTCTTTCATCGGATCAATGGTGGTGGCACCAATGGCTGTTCCCAGCAATGTCAGAATGATATGAACGATTAAGGCACAAATAACACCGGCAAAAACGGCGCTCCAGGAAATACGCTTTAAAGGTAATCCTGCAGGTCCGGTCGCCAGCGTTTCGGTGTAGCCATTATTAATACGGGTATCAGCCATGAAATATACTCCTCGCAATAAACAGAAAGCTGTCTTGATCTTTTATCATGCCGACGGCGGAATGCCGTTTTGGTATTAACAGCGTAGACAGGGAATAGTGATTTCACCACTGAACTACTCAGATAAAAAATTAAAGTGATGAAGCCTCAGATAATTAGCGAGGTAAAGATAACAGCGGAAATTTTATTCCCGCTGCGCTTTTAGTCAGAAAGGTCGAATTCCGCCGCCCAACGTTAACCGGGCAGACTGCCATAATGCAATACCCACTACGATTAATATCAGGCTACCGGTCAAAGCCAGGATGGGAATCAGAAGTCGCATGATGCCAGCACCAGGCTGTGCCAGCCGCTGTGCTACCGAGCGCGCCTGTTGCACCAGCAAACCAATAGCGGAAATAGTCAGAGCCGTGCCCAGTGCCATTACCGCAGCAGAGAGAATGCCCCAGCCATAAACACCAATCACTTTGGCGAACAGCAGCATCATAATCGCGCCAGAACAGGGACGTAAGCCCATCGACACCACAACCAGCATCTGAGTTTTCCAGCTGACGTTGCCATTCATCTGCTGCGGCGTCGGCAGATGTGCGTGGCCGCATCCGCAATGCTCGTCATGCTGATGCTGCGGCTGGAAAGCACGAAATACCGGAGCGGGTCGTGGGCGCAACGCCAGCCACAGCGCACGCAGCGCCCGATACCCGATCATCACACCCAGCCCGATCACCAGCAGATAACTGCCCTTTTCAAGCCAGAAACTGCTGAGATGCAGCTGGCGCGATGAGGTTTTCAGCAGCACCAGCATCACCGTGACCAGCACAATCGCGACCGATCCCTGCAGCAGTGAGGCAAGCAGCGTCAGCCTGATACTGGTTCTGACGCGGCTCGGATGGGTCGCCAGAAAGGTCGCGATCACCACTTTTCCGTGGCCCGGTCCCAGCGCGTGCAGCACGCCATAGATCAGGCTGAATATCACCAGCGATATGCCTGCCTGGTGTGGCTGCTCCGCGACCTGCTGTAACAGCTGAGTCATCTGCCGGTGCAAATCTTTCTGCCACAATACACTCTGAAGCAGAATCTGCGACCAGTAAAGCCAGACCAGCAGTGCGCCGCCAGAGAAGAGTCCTGCTATCAGCCAGAGTGGCCAGAGTCGGGTGGCCCTGGAAGGCGTGGAGATTATTGACATGTCAGTACCACCGTTTGTGCGAACTGGCGGCCTAAATCCATCTCTTCAGCCGGGGCATCCGCTTTGTCCAGCGACAACGCATACTGTTTCAGCGAGTCGTTGGGTTTGGGCGTATTGAGGGTAAACCGGCAACGCGTCTGCAGTGCAGGCGGCAGCGTTAAAGCACCGGGATTGTCGTAAAACATATCGACGAAATAGGTGGGATCAAAAGTCAGGATCTCAAAGCGCTGTCCGGTCAGCTTCGGGGGTTCCGCCAGCGGCAGAATAAATTCCAGCACCGCTTTGTGGCCGTTTCGCGAAAGGTTATATTCCGTTGGCAGATTCAAAAACTTTACCCGCTGTTGGTTGTGCCAGATTTCTGAGAAGTAGTGCTGGCCCAGCACGTTTGCCATCACACCCGCTGCCAGCTTTTTCCACACTACAGTGCCAGGTTTCGCGTCGCCCGCGTCATACAGCAGATCAGCGGAGGTAATCTCATCCATGGTCCAGGTCATCTTCAACCCGGTAAAGGTGTCATCCTTCACCACCAGTTCCGTTTTCATATCAATGAAGCTGTGAGGGTGTGCCAGCACAGCCGGACTTAATACCATTAACAGAGCAAAGAGTGCGCGTTTCATAATGTTATAAAGTAACGTTCCCGACGAAAAGAATCTGTAAGTAACAAAATTTTGTGACCCGCCTTAAACCTCTGGCAAATAAACCGCGTAAACCGCGCAGGCGCTGAACGGGTTGACTATTCTTAGCTCAAAATAGCCTGCTGGAAATCTGATTGATGAGTTCTGCTACCCCTTTGGCACCACTCTTCTCCCGTTCACAGCGTCAGTGCCATCTTTTATTGCTGCTGTTTCTGCCGACACCTTTGCTTACGCTTGAAAAAGTCTGCCAGCTGAATGGCGTCGATCCTGACGTTGCCCGACAGGATATCGCGGATGTGGGCCATGAGATACAGCGATATCACCAGCTGGAATTGCATCAGATGGTAGATGGCAGCTTTCGTCTTCATGGAACTGAGCTGGATCGGCGCCTCTGTCTGCTGCATAACCTGCGACGCAGTCTGCGTTTATCGCAGGACTTCGTCTGCGAACATTTTGCCGCGCCTCTGCGTCAGCGCCTGAAAGTCATGAAGATTGAGAAAGCGCTGTGGGATGAGACCAATTTACAGGCACTGATTCAGCACTGTAGCCTGCGCCTGAAGCGTGACTTCAGCGAACGTGACCGGCTGTTTCTGCAGATATTCATGAAGTATGGCTTGTGCCAGCGTCAGCCGGTGCTGTTCAGTGAGGCGCAATGTCTCTGGCTGCAGCAGAAGCCTGAGCGGCAGGCCGCTGAGGATGTGATCTACCACTGGCGCAAACGCTGCCATATTGCTCCGCCCGTCAGTGAAGCGGATTTCTGGACGCTGCTGTTCAGCCAGATACATACGCCGGTCGTGGACGCGATTGCGCATCCTGCTGAACAGCAGTTAATGAAAGCGACTCAGCAGCTGATTGATGATTTTGAAGCCTGTGCCGGGATTACCTTTGCTGACCGCAATGAACTGCTGCACCAGCTCTATCCGCATCTGGCGCAGGCGCTGGATCGCACCCATTTCAATATCGGTATCGACAATAGCGTGGCACTGGATGTCAGCCGCCTCTATCCGCGTCTGCTTCGCACCACTCAGCAGGCGCTGCAGGCTTTTGAGCAGCACTACCGCATCGCTTTTACACCGGAAGAGGTGAGTTTAATTACCATTATTTTCGGCGCCTGGCTGATGCAGGAGAGTGCGCTTCAGGAGAAGCAGGTGCTGATCCTGACCGGCGACGACGCCGATCTGGAACAGGATGTAGAACAGCAGATTCGTGAGATCACGCTGCTGCCAATTAATATTACCTATCAGGACGTGAAACTGTTTCAGCGGGAGGGCGCGCCACGTGATGTCGACATCATCATTTCGCCCTACCCGACCTCGTTGCCACTCTACTCTCCGCCGCTGGTGCATGCGGAACTGCCGCTGACGTTACACCATCAGCAGCGTATTCGTTATTTACTGGAGTCGTAGCCGGGCCGCAGAAACAGCGCGGGCAGTGCCACCAGTGCCATCACCCAGAACAGATGCCCCTGCAGATGGGCGAACAGCACGCCGCAGATCATCGTCATTATCGCAATGCCACCGCCCATCGCCAGCGCGGAATAGAGCGACTGCAGTCGGATGACTTCCGCCCCCTGACGCGCGGCGATAAATCGCATCGCTGCAAGATGGCAGACGGTGAAGCTGCCACAGTGGAGAATTTGCGCCACAATCAGCAGCGGCAGCGCCGTTGTCGCCCCCATCAGACCCCAGCGAATTAGCGCGCAGATGCCCGAAAGCAGCAGCAGATCGCGCGCGCTCCAGCGGCGGAACAGCCGGTTGCTCATGGCAAAGACGACAATCTCTGCCACCACGCCCAGCGACCAGAGATAGCCCACCGTCGAGGCGGAATAGCCGCTCTCCTGCCACCAGATAGCACTGAAGCCATAATAGGCGGCGTGTGCACCCTGCAGCAGTGTCACGCAGAGCATGAATCGCCATACCGCGTTCTCACGCAGCAACGCCCGCCACTCCTGCCATCCACCGCCCGCAGGGCCCTGTCGCTCATGGCCCTGCGGTTGTGTGACGGGTGTCAGCATCATGCCCGCCAGCATAGAAATGACGCCAATGGATAACAGCATCAGAATTGCGTTTGAGGACCAGGCGCTGACCAGCACGCCGGTTAACGCCGAGCTGATGACAAAGGCCAGCGAGCCCCACAGCCTGACCGGCCCGTATGCCAGCCCAATCTGCTGTGTCCAGGTGGCGGCCAGCGCATCGCTGAGCGGAACCAGCGGTGAGAAAAAGAGGTTAAAGCCAATCATCACGGTAAGCAGCCACATCCACTGCTCGCCCACCCAGAAACCGGCGGCGAACAGACAGGTCATCAGCGCCAGCAGGCGCAGCGCCGTAATCAACCGTGATGGATTTTTGACCTGAGAAGCGATAAGCAGACTGCCGACAAAGCGCGCGACCATGCCACATCCGAGCAGCAGGCCAATCTTTTCAGCATCCAGGCCGGTGCCTTTCAGCCACACGCCCCAGAATGGCAGATAGATGCCGTAACAGAAGAAGTAAGTGAAGTAGCCCAATCCGAGCCATCTGGCGGAGCCGATTGCCATATTCCCTCCAGTAAGTTTGCTGCCAGGCAGCATAAACAGGCGTTACTCTGGCAGAGCACTGCGGAGCAGGCAATAAAAAAGGATGGCAATTGCCATCCTTTTTGTGCTGTCTTACAACAGGTTAGCGATTAAGCATAGACCGGCAGACGGCTGCAGATATCCAGCACTTTCTTTTTGGTCCGCTCAATGGTGGCTTCGTCATTGACGTTATCCAGTACATCAGCGATCCAGCCAGCCAGCTCACGCACGTCTGCTTCGTTGAAGCCACGACGCGTAACGGCAGGTGTACCGATACGGATACCCGACGTCACAAACGGGCTTTTCGGGTCGTTCGGTACGCTGTTCTTGTTAACCGTGATGTTGGCACGGCCCAGCGCGGCATCCGCTTCTTTACCGGTCAGGTTTTTGCTCACCAGATCGATCAGGAACAGATGGTTATAGGTGCCACCGGAAACGATGTCATAGCCACGCTCAATCAGCACTTCAACCATCGCTTTGGCATTTTTTGCCACCTGCTGCTGGTAGGTTTTAAACTCCGGCTCCATCGCCTCTTTGAAGGCAACTGCTTTACCCGCGATAACGTGCATCAGAGGACCGCCCTGGCCGCCCGGGAAGACAGCAGAGTTCAGTTTCTTGTAGAAATCTTCGTCGCCGTTTTTAGCCAGAATGATACCACCGCGCGGACCCGCCAGCGTTTTGTGGGTGGTGGAGGTCACGACGTGCGCATGGGGAATCGGGCTTGGATAAACGTCTGCGGCAATCAGGCCGGCAACGTGGGCCATATCGACAAACAGCCAGGCACCCACGCTATCCGCGATTTCACGCATTTTCGCCCAGTCGCAGACGCCAGAGTAAGCTGAGAAGCCGCCAACGATCATTTTTGGCTTGTGGGTTTTCGCCAGTTCAGCCAGCTCGTCGTAATTGATTTTTCCGGTCTCATCGATACCGTAAGCAACCACGTTATAGAGTTTGCCAGACAGGTTAACCGGTGAGCCGTGAGTCAGGTGTCCACCGTGCGCCAGGTTCATCCCGAGGATAGTATCGCCCGGCTGAAGCAGCGCCGTATAAACAGCGAAGTTAGCCTGAGACCCTGAGTGTGGCTGCACGTTAGCGTAATCAGCACCAAACAGCGCTTTTGCGCGGTCAATCGCCAGCTGCTCAACGATATCAACGTACTCACAGCCGCCGTAGTAACGTTTGCCCGGATAGCCTTCAGCGTATTTATTGGTGAGCTGAGAACCCTGTGCCTGCATAACACGCGGGCTGGTGTAGTTTTCAGAAGCAATCAGTTCAATGTGCTCTTCCTGACGCACTGTCTCCTGCTCCATTGCCTGCCACAACTCGGCATCGTAATCGGCAATGTTCATATCACGCTTTAACATCCGGATCTCCTGACTCAGCTAACTTTCTGACGGTATTTACCCCCCTTCAGGGGCGAAGGCCAACAGTGTAAACCGTTTTAACAGGTGAAGGTAGGGTGAACCGCCTCTTTTTACGCAAACGATTGGCTGGCGACTGGCAGCGCTTTTTTACACCTTTTTAGCCTGTTCAGCCGTCACATTTTTTCTCAACGATGTGACGGCGGCGTCTGTTGATGCACCAAAAAGTTGCCACATGGGGAGCCAGAAAGTTTCCCGGGTTATTTACACCACAGGCAAGGCGGCTATAACATGCATTTAAAATACATGTTTAATAAGAGGCCATTGATATGCTTGATGCACACACCATCGCCACCGTTAAATCGACGCTGCCTGCCATAGCCGCCTGCGGTCCAAAGCTTACCGCACACTTCTATGACCGTATGCTGTCGCACCACCCTGAACTCAAAAACGTCTTCAATATGAATAACCAGCGCAATGGCGATCAGCGCGAAGCGTTGTTCAACGCTATCTGCGCCTATGGCGCGAATCTGGAGAATCTGGCCGTGCTGCTGCCTGCGGTAGAAAAAATCGCGCAGAAACACACCAGCCTGAATATTCAGCCTGCCCAATACGCCATCGTCGGTGAAAATCTGCTGGCGACCATCAAAGAATTGCTGAATCCCGGTGACGAGGCGCTGGCTGCGTGGGGCCAGGCCTATGGCGTCCTGGCGGATGTGTTCATCAATCGGGAAGAAGAGATCTATAGGGCCACAGCGCAGCAAACCGGCGGCTGGCGCGGCACCCGAGCGTTTCGCATCAGCGCAGTTGAGCAGCAGAGCGAGGTCATTAAAAGCTTTACCTTCACGCCGGTGGATGGCGGCCCGGTAGCCGCTTTTAAGCCGGGTCAGTATCTGACAGTACACCTGCAGCCTGCCAGCTTCGAGCATCACCAGATTCGTCAGTATTCACTGATGCATCTCAGCAACGGTAAAGCGTATCGTATTGCGGTGAAACGCGAAGCGCAGGGCACGGTCTCCGGCTGGCTGCATCAGCATGGCAAAGTGGGCGATGAGCTGATGCTCGCCGCACCGCACGGCGACTTCTTCCTGGAGGTCGATTCTGGCACGCCAGTCGCGCTCATCTCTGCGGGCGTGGGCCAGACGCCGATGCTGGCGATGCTGCATTCACTGGCAGCCAGTGAACATCGCGCGCCGGTCAGCTGGCTGCACGCTGCAGAGAACGGCAAACAGCATGCGTTTAGCGAGGAAGTCGGTGCCACTGGCGCGCAGCTCGCCGATTTCATCAGTGAGGTCTGGTATCGCGATCCCGCTGCTGAAGATGCAGGTCGCTATGACACGCAGGGGCTGATGGATATCAGCAAAATGGCTGCACGATTAGCGTCATCCGATACCCACTTCTATCTCTGTGGACCGCTACCCTTTATGCAGCATGTGGTGGCGCAACTGCGCGATGCCCGCGTGGCAGATGCACGCATTCATTACGAACTTTTTGGCCCGCACAAAGGGATGTAAATCTGCTACTAAGTTCAGGCAGCAACAGACAGCTTCAAAGCGAAGGGAACTCGGGCAGAAGAGGAAAGCGTCCCGCGACATGGACAAAAACGCCGGGAGCGTTTTTGAACAACGCAAAGCGTCGGCCCGGCAACGGGCGCACCTCAGGGACGAGGTGCGTACTAAAAACGCCGGGAGCGTTTTTGAACAATGCAACGCGTTGGCCCGTTTACGGGCGCACCTCAGGGATGAGGTGCGTAATCGTCCGGGCCGAGCGTGCCATGGATGGCGGGTTTTGCGTCTTTCCGATCTGACCGGGTTCTCTGAGCTGGCTTGATCTCACAGTAGACCTCATCCGATTTCCAGGTATAAAAAAGCCCGCAACGCGGGCCTTTTTATACTGATTAATCGCTGATAAAAAGACGATCAGATCGCCTCTTCATCCTCTTCACCCGTACGGATACGCACCACGCGCGCCACGTCGAAGACAAAGATTTTACCGTCACCGATTTTGCCGGTCTGCGCGGTGCGCATAATGGTCTCGACGCAGGTATCAACGATATCGTCGCCCACCACCATCTCGATTTTCACTTTAGGTAAGAAATCGACCATATACTCTGCGCCGCGATACAGCTCGGTATGCCCTTTCTGGCGACCAAAGCCCTTTACTTCACTCACGGTCATCCCGGTGATGCCGACTTCCGCTAAGGCTTCACGAACATCATCGAGCTTGAATGGTTTGATAATCGCATCAATCTTTTTCATGTCAGACCCTTTTTCACTCCCTCCATGGTCAGAGGGTTTATCAAGTATAAATGTTGCTGGCGCTGTCGGGCGGTAATATCCGGGATTCTTCAGGTTGCCGCAAGCGCTGTCAGATTATGCTGACCGCACCCATTCTGATTCGGGCCTGAGCAGGCAACCTGCCGGTATTACGTCGCAGCCTCCGCTACTCTTTGAAATCACTGGCATCCAGTTCATGGCGAGACAGCAGCTTATAGAACTCCGTGCGGTTGCGTCCAGCCAGACGTGCGGCGTTGGTCACATTGCCTTTGGTCATCTGCAACAGCTTACGCAGATAGTTCAGCTCAAACTGATTACGCGCCTCCGCAAAGGTCGGCAAGGCGCTGTTCTCGCCGCTCAACGCCTGCTCCACCAGCGCATCACTGATCACCGGTGATGAACTCAGCGCCACGCACTGCTCAATGACGTTTACCAGCTGGCGCACGTTGCCTGGCCAGCTTGCGGCCATCAGACGCTTCATCGCATCAACGGAAAAACTGCGAATCTGTGGCTTATGCCGTTCCGCTGCCTGGCGCAGCAGATGATTGGCCAGCAGCGGGATATCTTCTGTGCGCTGATGCAGCGCGGGTATTTTCAGATTCACCACATTCAGACGATAGAAGAGATCCTCACGAAACTCTTTCTTCTCCATCGCCTTCGGCAGATCGCGATGCGTGGCTGAAATGATTCGCACGTCGATCTCACTATCGTGGTCGCTGCCCAGCGGTCTGACCTTACGCTCCTGCAACACCCGCAACAACTTAACCTGCAATGGCTGCGGCATATCGCCAATCTCATCCAGGAACAGGGTGCCGCCGCCTGCCGCTTTAAATAACCCCTCACGCGCACTGACCGCACCGGTAAAAGCACCTTTGGCGTGACCGAACAGCTCTGACTCCAGCAACTGCTCCGGCAAAGCGCCACAGTTAATGGCGACAAAAGGCTTGCCGTTACGCGGGCTGGCGGCGTGAATCGCCTGCGCCAGCATCTCTTTGCCGGTGCCACTCTGACCATTAATCAGTACGCTGACATCCGACTGCGCCACCATATGCGCCTGCTCCAGCAGCTTTAGCATCAGCGGACTGCGGGTGACGATCGCCTCGCGCCAGCGGTCATCACTGACCGGTGCCTGTTGTGCCAGCGCCTCATCAATCGCTTTGTAGAGCGCGTCCCGATCAACCGGTTTTGTCAGGAAGCTGAATACGCCCTGCTGCGTGGCGGAAACGGCGTCCGGGATGGAACCATGCGCCGTCAGGATAATCACTGGCAGACCGGTGTGGCGCTTCTGGATCTCGCCAAAGAGCGCCAGCCCATCCATCTCATCCATCCGCAGATCGCTTATCACCAGCTCAATCTTCTCTTTCTGCAACAGACGCAACGCTTCGGGTCCGCTGCCTGCAGTGGTGACCTGATACCCTTCACTGCGAAGACGCATGCCCAGCAGCTTCAGCAGACTGGGATCGTCATCCACCAGCAGCAATTTTGCCGCTTGTCTGACCATCATTGCTCCTCATCCTGCGGCAGCGCTGTACCATGACTGCTGTCAGAAACATCCGGGGCTTTACGCGATGAGAGCTGCCGCTCAATGTCAGTCAGCCGCTCCAGCTTATGCTGCGTGTCACTGAGCTGCTGCTGTTGCTTAACCATCTGCTGGCGTATCGCCTCAAGCTGACTATCGCTGCTCTGTTGCAGATGGACATAACGGGTGCGCGCCTCACTGAGGTCAAGCTGCGCGGTCTGGTTGCTGCGCCACAACTGAATCAGCGGGCGCACAGACTGTGGGAAATCAGCGCTGTAACGATCCAGGGTTTCCACATAGCGACGACGCTCAACGGGCGTGACGTTGCCATTAGACATCAGCACGCCCTGTTTAAAGGCGCGCGACCAGTTCTCTGCCGGCCAGCGATGGGCTTCGGCTCTGGCTTCTGCAGGAGAAAGGCGCTCAGCACAATCGATCGCCCGCATCCAGTAAAGGGGATTATCCAGTGCGGCCCTCTTCTCTATCGGCCAGAGATCATTGCAGCGGGTCGCCAGATAATCAGCAATGCTGACCTCGGGTTCCGCTACCTGATGGCCTGACGACAGGGATGAGGTGGCCGGGGAGGTCGTACATCCGCTGAGGAGCAGCGTCGTCAGCGTGCTTAACAGCAACGCGGGTAAATATTTCATCAGTCAGACTTTCCCGGCAGTGGTGTTCAGTTCAATTCGAAAACAGACGTCAGCCTGCTCACAGGGGACCAGCGTCAGGTCGCCATGCATCCGGCGCAGGCAATCTTTGGCAATACTCAATCCCAGCCCACTGCCTTTTACCGGCCCTTTGCGCTGCTGGCTGCCCTGGAAGAACGGTTCGAAAATCATTGCCTGCTCTTCCGGCGGAATCGGCGTGCCGCTATTCGCGACCTCAATCCAGATCCGATCGCCCTGCTGCTGACTGCGCAGCCAGATGGTACCGGATTCGCTGCCGTAGTTCACGGCGTTCGAGTAGAGGTTATCAATGACCCGCATCAGTAACGTCGGTTCAGCAAGACAGTGGCTGACCTCAAGATTAACGACCGTCTGCATGAGTTTGGCGCGCGCCGAGAGCGCATGTGCATTGACGACGCCCTCCACGATCGCTGCCACGCTGACCGGTTCCAGCTGGATCGGGCCATCCGCCAGTTTGCGATTGTAATCGAGCAGTTGTTCAATCAGCCGCTGCAGATGGCGGCTGCTGCTGTCGAGAATAGTGACCACCTCTTTCTGGTCGGCGTTCAGCGATCCGGCGACTTCATCCGCCAGCAACTCAGTGCCTTCACGCAGGCTGGCCAGCGGCGTTTTCAGTTCGTGTGAAAGATGGCGCAGAAACTCATGACGCTGAGATTCCAGCCATGCAAGCCGTTCGCTGAGCCAGACGATGCGCTGTCCCAGCGAGCGTAACTCGCGCGGGCCGCGAAAAATCACGCTGTTACCCAGCTCACGCCCTTCGCCAAGCCGGTTGATCATCCGCTCAATGCGCTTGACCGGCCCGATAATCATGCCGGTAAAGAGCGTCATCAGCGCGAGACTGATGATAAACAGAATCAGCGCCTGCCAGCCAAAAAACTGGCCGCGATCGGCGATTTCACGCTGCAGTTGTAAGCCGCGCGAAAAGACCACTTCGCGCGTGTCCTGCACCATCTGCGCGTTAGTAGCAGAAAAGCGATCCAGCGCCTCTGCGGCGGGTGTAATGGGATTGCCATTATCACATTTCAGCGGCGTCAGCAGCGGCAGAGTCGCCTGCAAGGTCTGAAAAGCAGGCAGTTCGGGCAGACTGGCGCTATGCGAGCTCAGCATCTGACTGTAGCGGGTGTACTGCGTCTGATAAAGACGAGACAGCGAGGCATCATCCAGCACGCAATATTGACGGTAACTGCGTTCAAGCTCTACTGCCGTTCGTGCCATTGCCTCACTTCTGCGCACATCGGTGAAGGTGTTGCGGTTAGTATCAGCGGCCTGTTCACTTAACGCAGAGAGACTTTCCCACGCCTGCCAGGCCAGTACCAGCAACGGTAGCAGCACCAGAACAAACGCCATCAACACCAGCTGACGCAGAGAACGGGGAAATAAACGCCATTTTTTCACGCAGACGCTTCCTTAAGATTTACTGTCTGGATGCTAGCGGACTCTGACAGCAGAAGAAAGGTGTGGTGGGCAGAAAGAGAAACAAAAGAAAACGGCAGGCTCAATGGCCTGCCGCTGTCACGACGCGTGGTGCATCGCGTTAGAATGGGTGGAGCCTTACTCAACGTTACGTCCGGTGTTTGATAACGCAAGCGATTATCGGTCAGGTGGACGGCAGGCTCCGTTTGGTGCGTCATTCGGACTTTATGAGCTCTTATCCGCTTCGCAGGGCAATCATAAACAGGTGAATGAGCAGCTGCATAAGTATAGCAAGTTTCATGCCAGAAAATAAATCATTATATTTTTCAGCAGATTGAACGAGCTGTTCCAATGACACCTGCGAAAAGTCCGATGCAGACAGCGTCAATGTGTCTCCACAAGGCGACAGTAAATCACCTCTGATACCCGCTCATTTAAAATCAATGAGATAGGTGTCGCCATAAAGAGACAGCACAACATCCCCCTTGTCGCCATTTGCCAACAGCGGCGTAAAAAAGAACAGGAGGCACACCGGCCTCCTGTTCATTTCAGCGGATTACATTAACCCAGCTGTCTGCGCGCATTGCGGAAAATGCGCATCCACGGGCTGTCTTCGCCCCACTCTGCCGGATGCCAGGAGTTGCTGACGGTACGGAAAACACGCTCCGGATGCGGCATCATAATGGTGACGCGACCACTTTCGTTGGTCACGGCGGTGATGCCGTTAGGTGAGCCATTCGGGTTAGCCGGATAGGTTTCTGTCACCTTGCCGAAGTTATCAACAAAGCGCAGTGCCACCAGCCCTTTCGACTCCAGGGCCGCCAGATGCGTTGCATCACGCACCTCAACAAAACCTTCACCGTGCGAAACCGCGATAGGCATATGTGAACCGGCCATGCCGTCCAGCAGCAGTGACGGACTGGCCGCCACTTCGACCAGGCTGAAGCGCGCTTCAAAGCGTTCAGACTGGTTACGCACAAAGCGCGGCCACAGATCGCTGCCCGGAATCAGTTCACGCAGATTGGACATCATCTGACAGCCGTTACAGACGCCCAGCGCCAGGGTCTGCGGACGGTGGAAGAAGGTTTCGAACTCATCGCGAACACGCGGATTGAACAGAATCGACTTCGCCCAGCCCTCACCGGCACCCAGCACATCACCGTAAGAGAAGCCGCCACAGGCAACCAGCGCCTGGAACGCTTCCAGACCGCGACGCCCGGCCAGCAGATCGCTCATGTGAACGTCAATGGCGGTAAAGCCAGCACGATCAAAGGCAGCGGCCATCTCCACATGGGAGTTCACACCCTGCTCACGCAGCACCGCGACGCGTGGACGTGCGCCCGTCGCGATCATCGGTGCCGCCACATCTTCCTGCGGATTAAAGGTCAGATTGACGTTGAGACCAGGATCGCTGTCGTTTTTCTTCGCTTCATGCTCCTGATCGGCACACGCCGGGTTGTCGCGCAGGCGTTGCATCTGCCAGGTGGTTTCCGCCCACCAGGTACGCAGCGTATTGCGGCTTTCACTGTAGACCGCGCTGTCACCGGAACGGATCACAAAGCGATCGCCCGGCTGCGCGCTGCCCAGCAGATGCGTGGAAGCGGCAAGACCGTGATCGGCCAGGATCCGCTCAACGGCATCGCGATCGGCGGCGTTGATCTGAATCACCGCACCCAGCTCTTCGGTGAACAAGGCCGCCAGCGCATCGCTGCCCAGCGAGGCGATATCAACGTCAATGCCGCAGTGCCCGGCAAAGGCCATCTCGGCCAGCGTCACCAGCAGACCACCGTCAGAGCGGTCGTGGTAGGCCAGCAGTTTCTGCTGAGCCACCAGCGCCTGAATCGCATTGAAGAAGCCAGCCAGCTGGGTGGCATCACGCACATCGGCAGGTTTGTCACCAAGCTGGCGATAGACCTGTGACAACGCGGTTGCGCCCAGCGTATTCGCGCCGTTGCCCAGATCGATCAGCAGCAGCAGGTTGTCCTGATCGGCCTGCAGCTGTGGCGTGACGGTGCGACGGACATCTTCGACGCGTGCAAACGCAGTAATCACCAGCGACAGCGGCGAAGTCATCTCGCGCTGTTCAGTGCCTTCCTGCCAGCGGGTTTTCATCGACATCGAATCTTTACCGACCGGGATGGTGATCCCCAGCGCCGGGCAAAGCTCTTCGCCGACGGCTTTCACCGCCGCGTATAAACCCGCATCTTCACCCGGATGACCCGCAGCGGACATCCAGTTAGCGGAGAGTTTCACGCGCTTCAGCGAACCAATCTGCGTTGCCGCCAGGTTGGTCAGGGCTTCCCCCACCGCCAGACGACCTGACGCTGCGAAGTCCAGCAGCGCAACCGGTGAACGTTCGCCCAGGGCAAAGGCTTCGCCGTGATAGCTGTCGAGGCTGGCAGTGGTCACCGCACAGTTGGCCACCGGGATCTGCCACGGCCCGACCATCTGGTCGCGTGCCACCATGCCGGTCACGCTGCGGTCACCGATGGTGATCAGGAAGGTTTTTTCCGCCACAGCAGGCAGATGCAGTACGCGATTCACCGCATCAACCAGCGTAATGCCGTCACGCTGCAGCTCGGTGCCCTGCGCCTGCTGCGTCACCACATCCCGCGTCATCTTCGGCGTTTTGCCCAGCAGGACATCCAGCGGCATATCGATAGGCTTATTATCGAAATGGCTATCTTCCAGACTCAGGTGCAACTCTTCGGTGGCTTCACCAATTACGGCAAAAGGTGCGCGTTCGCGCTGGCAAATCGCCTCAAACTGCGCCAGCTGATCGGGTGCTACGGCCATCACATAACGTTCCTGTGATTCGTTACACCAGACTTCCAGCGGGCTCATGCCTGGCTCATCACTCAGGATGTCACGCAGGTTAAACCGGCCACCACGACCGCCATCGCTGACCAGCTCCGGCATAGCATTGGAAAGGCCGCCCGCGCCCACGTCGTGGATAAACAGAATCGGGTTCTCATCGCCCAGCTGCCAGCAGCGGTCGATCACCTCCTGACAACGGCGCTCCATCTCCGGGTTATCACGCTGTACAGAGGCGAAGTCGAGATCGGCATCAGACTGACCCGAGGCCATGGATGAGGCCGCGCCGCCGCCCAGGCCGATGTTCATGGCCGGACCGCCCAGCACCACCAGCTTCGCGCCTACGGTGATTTCGCCTTTCTGCACGTGATCGGCACGGATGTTACCGATGCCGCCCGCCAGCATAATCGGCTTATGATAGCCGCGCAGCTCAGTGCCGTTGTGGCTGGTGACCTGCTCTTCATAAGTACGGAAGTAGCCATTCAGAGCCGGACGACCAAATTCATTGTTGAAGGCAGCGCCGCCCAGAGGTCCGTCGGTCATGATCTCCAGTGCGCTGACAATGCGGGCTGGTTTACCGAAGTCCTCTTCCCACGGCTGTTCAAAGCCAGGAATACGCAGGTTAGAGACCGAGAATCCGACCAGGCCCGCTTTTGGCTTGGAGCCGCGACCGGTTGCGCCTTCATCACGGATTTCACCACCAGAACCGGTGGCCGCGCCTGGCCACGGCGAAATCGCCGTTGGGTGGTTGTGCGTTTCCACCTTCATCAGAATGTGCGCAGCTTCCTGATGCCAGCGGTACTCGCTCTCTCCGGCGTCAGCAAAGAAGCGGCCAACCTCTGATCCTTCCATCACGGCGGCGTTATCTTTATAGGCAGAGAGCACGAAGTCCGGCGTCTTCTCCATCGTATTTTTGATCATTTTAAACAGCGACTTTGGCTGTTTCTCGCCGTCGATAATCCAGTCAGCGTTGAAAATCTTGTGACGACAGTGCTCAGAGTTCGCCTGCGCAAACATATAGAGTTCAATGTCGTTGGGGTTACGACCCAGTGAGGTAAACGCCGCCACCAGGTAGTCAATTTCATCGTCTGCCAGCGCCAGACCCAGGGAGATATTGGCCTGCACCAGCGCCTGACGGCCCTCACCCAGCAGATCGACACTTTTCACCGGCTGCGGCGTGTGGTGCGCGAACAACTGCTCAGCCTGCGCCAGGTCACTGAAGACCGTTTCCATCATCCGATCGTGCAGCAGTGTGCCCAGCGTTTGCCACTGCGCTTCGGTCATCTGGGGAGCCTGTACATAGAAAGCCAGACCACGTTCCAGACGACGGACCTGTGGCAGGCCGCAGTTGTGGGCGATATCGGTTGCTTTGGATGACCAGGGCGAAATGGTACCAGGACGCGGTGTCACCAGCAGCAGACGACCCTGTGGAGCATGTTCAGCAAGAGAGGGACCATATTTCAGCAGACGTTGCAGACGGCTCTGTTCGTCAGCGCTTAAGGGCGTACTGACATCAGCAAAATGGATGTACTCAGCGTAAATATCACTCACCGGCAGATGAGCGTCCTGAAAGCGGGTCAGCAGTTTGTTTACACGAAATGCCGACAGGGCGGGCGAACCACGCAGAATTTCCATTAATAAGTCTCTCGTCAGGGCGCCGGGCGACGCAAATTGGGCGCAACAGGGAAAACGGGGCGTATTATAGAGAAAGCGACCTCGCGACGAAACCGTTTGCGCACAATTTTTGGCGACCCGGATTTGCCTGAAATTTGCGCAAAAGCTGCTATAAAAGTTGCTCAGCGTGATTTTGTTGCGCAAAATGCCCCTCGCTCTGGGAGTTCAAAGAAGATAAATACTGCCTTTAAAAGACAGAGGCCTTAGAGCCAGCGAGAGATAACTATTTGAAACGCCTAAAATTTAATTATCTGTTTATCGGTCTGGTTGCCGTGCTGTTAGCGTTAGCGCTATGGCCATCCATTCCCTGGTATGGGGGTGGGCAGGACCAGATTTCACAGATTAAATCGCGGGGAGTGCTGCGTGTCAGTACCATCAACTCCCCATTGACTTACTACACAGTTAACCAATTACCGGCCGGTATGGACTATGAGCTGGCAAAACGTTTCGCCGATTATCTGGGCGTCAAACTTAAGGTGACGGTTCGTCCTAACCTGAGCGATCTGTTTGATGACCTTGACGATGGCAAAGCCGATGTGCTGGGCGCCGGGCTGAACTATAACAATGAACGCCTGACGCGTTATCAGACCGGGCCAGGTTACTACAATGTTTCGCAGCAGCTGGTCTATCGCGTGGATAAGCCGCGCCCTAAAAACCTCGGTGACTTAAAGGGGCGGCTAACGGTTGCGGCGGGATCGGCTTACCTGTCAACGCTGAAGAGCGCGCGTTCTAATCAGTTTCCCGATCTGGACTGGGCGATCTCCACCGATCAGAGCCCTAAAGCCCTGCTGGAAGCGGTAGCTGATGGCAAGCTCGACTACACGATTGGCGACTCCGTCACCATCGCCCTGTTACAGCGCATTTATCCGCAGCTGGCGGTCGCGTTCGACGTCACCGATGAAGAGCCGGTGACCTGGTATGTGCGGCACAGTGATGATGACAGCCTGAATGCGGCGATGCTCGACTTCTTTAACGGGATGGGAGAAGAAGGCGCGATGGCGCGGCTGGAGGAGAAATATCTCGGCCACGTTGGCACCTTTGATTATGTCGATACCCGCACTTTCCTGCGGGCCATCGACAATACGCTGCCCGACATCAAGCCGCTGTTTGAGAAGTACGCCACCAGCATTGACTGGCGACTGCTGGCAGCGATCTCCTATCAGGAGTCGCACTGGAATCCGCAGGCCACCTCCCCTACCGGCGTACGCGGCATGATGATGCTGACGCGTAACACCGCGGAGAGTCTGGATGTGGGTGATCGTACCGATCCCGAACAGAGCATTCGCGGCGGCAGTCAGTATCTGCAGGATATGATGGCGAAGGTGCCACAGAGCATCCCGGAAGATGAACGTATCTGGTTTGCGCTAGCGGCTTACAACATGGGCTATGCCCATATGCTCGACGTCCGCAAGCTGACGGCACGCCAGGGTGGCGATCCGGACAGCTGGGCGGATGTAAAGCTGCGTCTGCCGATGCTGAGTCAGAAGCGTTACTACACACAGACGACGTATGGCTACGCCCGTGGGCATGAAGCTTATAACTACGTGGAGAATATCCGCAAGTATCAGCTAAGTCTGGTGGGTTATCTGCAGGAGCAGGAGAAGCGTCTGAAGCAGCAGGCGGAAGCCCAGGCCGAACTGGCGAAGGGCTATCCGGCGGTTGAACCAAAGATCGCGATGAACTAACCCTGGCGCTGCGCCTGACGCAGCGCTTTTTTCTGCTCGCGACGCATACGGAAAAAATCGCTCAGCATGGCGGCGCACTCTTCAGCCAGCACGCCACTGTGCAATTCAATCTGATGATTCATGCCAGGGTGGCCCAGCACATCCAGCAGCGATCCCGCCGCGCCACTTTTAACATCGTGCGCACCATAAACCAGACGCGTTATGCGGCTGTGAACCATAGCACCGGCACACATGACGCACGGCTCCAGCGTCACGTAAAGCGTGGTATCCAGCAGACGATAATTTTCCAGCACTTTACCGCCCTGGCGCAGAGCCATTATTTCGGCGTGCGCCGTCGGGTCGTGCTGACCAATGGGCCGGTTCCAGCCTTCGCCAATCACCTGGTCGTTCTGAACCAGCACCGCGCCCACCGGCACTTCGCTCTGCTCCCACGCCCGTCGCGCCAGACCAAGCGCATGGCGCATCCAGTACTCATCTTGTTGTTTCACGCTGACCACCCCGGGCGACTAAAAAGCGGCGCATTATAGCGGTCTCATCGATCCTTTAAAAACTTATTCCAGCTGTTGCAGTTCACCCGCCGGGGTCACGCGCCAGCGATGCTGACAGAAAAACAGCAGCGGGTTGTCCTGTTTGCTGTCGCTGTAGCCGCTGTAAAGCTGCAGCGGCGTACCGATTTTCTCTTCCAGCTGCGCCACTTTCTCATGGCCAAGACAGCGCATCGCCAGCACCCGCCCACCCCAGCCGCGCTGCATCTGGCTCGCAATCATCTTCACGCGTGGCAGAAACGCGGAGTCGTAATAGACCTGCTCCACCAGCGACTGTGGCGATCCGGTAATCAGCCAGACGTCAGCATCATCACTGCTGAGATAATCCGTCAGACGCTGCTGCACCACCGGGAACGCTTTCACGCGCAGCCGGAACCACTGCGCAAACTCCGCTTCGAGGCGCAGTAATGTCTGCTCAGAGCGTCCAAAAGTAATTGACCAGAGCAGCAGGCTCATGGGCCAGCGAGCCGCGCGGCCTTTAAACAGCAGGCCGATACCGACCACCGGCAATACCGGCACCACCAGCAGCAGATTAAGCGGGCGGCGACGCAGCAGATAGCGCATAAACGTGCCGAACATGTCCTGCTGGTGCAAAGTGCCATCCAGGTCAAAAAATACGATGCGACGTTGTGTTCCCCTGGTCAAACAACTCTCCTTTATGGCTGGTTCTGGAATGATAAAGAGTAGTGTAGCCATCATCAGGCGGTACGGCGATGACTGTCATTTTTAATTCCGATGACTACAATGCCCGATGAATAGTTTATTCTTCATTGATTATCCCTGAATGACGAGGATTGGGCATGAGTTCTTTGCTGCGCATTCGCCAGCTTTATCCACGACTGGCGTTGAACGAACGTCGGCTCGCGGATTTTTTACTGTCGCAACCCGATCGGGCGCGTCACCTGAGTTCACAAAAACTGGCGGAAGAGTCCGGCGTCAGTCAGTCGAGCGTAGTGAAGTTTGCTCAGAAGCTGGGCTATAAAGGTTTTCCGGCGCTTAAGCTGGCCCTGAGTGAGTCACTGGCGGACAAGGATGCCATTACCGTGCATAACCATATTCTGAGCGACGACCCGCTTAAAATGGTGGGTGAAAAGCTGCTGACAGAAAAGCTTTCAGCGATCCGCGCCACCCTGGATATTAATAGCGAAGAGAAGCTCAACGACGTGTTACAGCTGCTGAAAAATGCCCGCCGTATTTTACTGGTGGGCATCGGCGCCTCGGGCCTGGTGGCGAAAGATTTCTCCTGGAAGCTGATGAAGATCGGCATTAATGCGGTGGCGGAACAGGATATGCACGCCCTGCTGGCCAGCGTGCAGGCGATGGGGCCAGGCGATGTGCTGCTCGCCATCTCTTACACCGGTGAACGGCGAGAGATCAATCTGGCCGCGCAGGAAGCGGTTCAGGTGGGCGCAGATGTGGTGGCGTTCACGGGTTTTACGCCGAATACCCTGCAGCAGAGTGCCGGTTACTGTCTTTATACGGTGGCGGAAGAGCAGAGTACCCGCAGCGCGGCGATCTCCTCAACCACGGCACAGCTTGCTCTGACCGATCTGCTCTTTATGGCGCTGGTGCAAAACGATCCAGAGCGCGCGTCCAGCCATATTCGTCACAGTGAAGCGCTGGTGAAAAAGCTGGTCTGATCAGCGTCAGCACGTATAATACCCGCGCTTTTTCTGTTGGTATCAGGTGGGTAAAATGGCGCTGTTGATTACGTCCAGATGCATTAACTGCGATATGTGTGAACCGGAGTGCCCGAATCAGGCGATTTCACTGGGCGATGCGATCTATGAGATTGATGTCAGCCGCTGCACGGAATGTGTCGGGCACTATGAGCGGCCAACCTGTCAGCAGGTCTGCCCCATCGACAACACGATTATCATAGACCCACAGCACACCGAATCTCGCGATGCGCTGTGGGAGAAGTTCGTGCTGCTGCACGGCTAGCTTTCAATGATTACCGTGGCGCAGGCGTAGTGACGCTCATCGGCCAGCGTCACGTGAACGTGCTTAACGCCCAGCCTCTCTGCCACGTCAGCGGCATGCTGAAAGAAGCGTAACCCCGGTTTTCCCAGCGCATCGTTGTAAACTTCAAACTGATTAAACGCCAGACCACCGCGAATGCCGGTGCCAAAGGCTTTTGCTGCCGCCTCTTTAACCGCAAAACGTTTGGAGAGAAAGCGCACCGGCTGCTTGTGCGCCTGATACTGGTGCCATTCGGCTTCACTCAGCACCCGACGCGCCAGCCGATCGCCGGAGCGCGCTATCACCCCGGCGATGCGTTCAATCTCAACGATGTCCGTACCTAATCCGAGAATAGCCATTAGCGACGGGCTTCACGCAGCAGTTGCTTCATCTCTTTAACTGCATCCGGCAGGCCACTCATTACTGCACGCCCGATAATCGCATGGCCGATGTTCAGCTCATGCATTTCCGGCAGCGCGGCAATCGGCAGCACATTGTGGTAGGTCAGACCATGACCGGCGTTAACTTTGAGCCCCAGGCTGGCAGCAAAGGTCGCGGCATGGCGAATGCGAGCCAGCTCAGCGTCACGCGCCAGTCCCTCTGGTGCCTCGGCGTAAGCGCCAGTATGGATTTCGATGTAAGGCGCACCCGTGGCAACGGCGGCTTCGATCTGGCGGTGATCGGCATCAATAAACAGCGAAACCAGAATGCCAGCATCCTTCAGCAGTCGCACGGCCGCGTTCATCTTCTCCTGCTGTCCCGCCACATCCAGTCCGCCTTCCGTTGTCACTTCCTGACGCTTTTCCGGCACCAGGCAGCAGAAATGGGGCTGAATGTCACAGGCGATGCCGATCATCTCATCGGTGACCGCCATCTCCAGATTCATGCGCGTCTGAATCGTGTCACGCAGAATTCGCACGTCGCGATCGGTGATGTGACGGCGATCTTCACGCAGGTGCACGGTAATGCCGTCTGCGCCTGCCTGCTCGGCGATAAACGCCGCCTGTACCGGATCGGGATAGTTTGTCCCACGCGCGTTACGCACCGTGGCAATGTGATCGATATTGACGCCTAACAGCAACTCAGCCATGACCATCCTCACTTCTTTTCCATCGTGATGTTGAGTGTACCGCGCAAATATAAACAGGCGGTACGACCAGCGCTATTCTTCTGCCTGTTCGGGCTTTTTCTTCGGGATAAACTGGCGGAACAGCTCCTGACTTTTCAGCGGCTTGCCACCAAGATAAGGCTTCAGGGCGATGCGCGTAAAGCGCTTCGCGGCACGCAGGGTGTCGGCATCCGGAAACTCTCGCTCGCACAGGGCGTGCAGCTCCCGTCCGGTAAAGCTGCGATTGTTCACCACCAGGCTGGCGATAAAACCCCGCTCTTCGCGATAGCTGTAGGTCATATCGTCGCTGACCGGCTCGCCGCTGCCGGCGCAGTGCAGGAAGTCGACGCCGTAACCCAGGTGACCGAGCAGCGCCAGTTCAAATCGTCGCAGTGCCGGTTCGGGCTTACCGTGTGTTGAGGCTAACGCCTGAAGACAGTTGAGATAGTCGAAGAAGAGTTCCGGGAAGGGAGATTCCTGCTGCAATACGCGTGAGACCAGCTCATTGACGTAGAGACCGCAGTAAAGCGTGATGCCGCTGAGCGGTAAAGCCAGCGACACCGCTTCGGCATTGCGCAGGGTTTTAACTTCCCCGCGCCCGCTCCAGCGAACCAGCAGCGGGGTAAAAGGCTGTAACGCGCCTTTCAGGTTGGAACGCCGGGAACGCGCGCCCTTGGCCAGTACCCGAACCCGTCCTTCACTTTCGCTGAACAGGTCGAGCAGCAGGCTGGTTTCGCTGAAGGGACGACTATGCAGCACAAAGGCGCGTTGCCAGCCTTCCATTGAATCAGAGATCGTCTGTATAACCCAGGCTGCGCAGTGCACGTTCGTCATCTGCCCAGCCGGATTTCACTTTCACCCACAGTTCGAGATGCACTTTCGCTTCGAACATCTCTTCCATGTCCCTGCGCGCTTCGGTTCCGATGACTTTGATTTTGGCGCCTTTGTTGCCAATCACCATCTTCTTCTGCCCTTCACGCTCAACCAGGATCAGACCATGGATATCGTAACCGCCGCGTTCGTTGGTAACGAAGCGCTCAATCTCAACCGTGACAGAGTAAGGCAGTTCAGCGCCCAGAAAGCGCATCAGTTTTTCACGGATCATCTCTGACGCCATGAAGCGCTGTGAACGGTCAGTGATGTAATCTTCCGGGAAGTGATGATCGGCCTGTGGCAGATGCTTGCGGGTAATCGCCGCAATGGTATCGACGTTTTTGCCACTCTCAGCAGAGATAGGCACGATATCGAGGAAGTTCATCTGCTGGCTCAGGAACTGCAGATGCGGCAGCAGAATGCTTTTATCCTGGATATTATCGACCTTGTTGATCGCCAGCACGACCGGCACTTTGTTGTCGCGCAGTTTGTTTAAGACCATCTCGTCATCTGGCGTCCAGCGGGTGCCTTCAACCACGAAGATCACCAGCTCTACGTCACCAATCGAACTGCTGGCTGCGCGGTTCATCAGACGGTTAATGGCACGCTTCTCTTCCATGTGCAGACCCGGAGTATCGACGTAGATCGCCTGATATTCGCCCTCGGTGTGAATGCCCATGATGCGGTGGCGCGTGGTTTGCGGCTTACGCGAGGTGATCGACACCTTCTGCCCCAGTAACTGGTTCAGTAAGGTGGATTTACCGACGTTTGGTCGGCCAACAATCGCGACAAAGCCGCAATAAGTAACGTTTTCGCTCATTCGAATCCTGAGTTGTTCAGCGCCTGATACGGCGCTGAAAAAGTGCTATTTGAATCGTGTGTCATTCAGCGTCTTCTGACGCCGGGACAGAACTGCCAAAGGGTGATTCACTGTGTGCCGCTCCGGCACGGTCACCCCGACAGACCTATTCGAGACCTAATTTTATCAGCGCCTGTTCAGCTGCTGCCTGCTCAGCTTTACGACGGCTGGAGCCGACGCCGACGACCGGCTCGGCCATGCCACTCACCTGACAGTGAATGGTGAATTCCTGATCATGGGCTTCGCCACGCACCTGCACGACCAGATAACTTGGCAGTGGCAGATGACGTCCCTGCAGATACTCCTGCAGACGCGTTTTCGGATCTTTTTGTTTGTCGCCAGGACTGATTTCGTCCAGACGGCTCTGATACCAGTCAAGGATCAGCTGTTCTACCCGCTCAATACCGCTGTCGAGGAAAATGCCGCCAATCAGCGCCTCGACCGTATCTGCAAGAATAGATTCACGACGGAAGCCGCCGCTTTTCAGCTCACCCGGTCCCAGACGCAGGCACTCGCCAAGATCAAATTCGCGGGCCATTTCAGCCAGCGTGTTGCCACGCACCAGTGTGGCGCGCATGCGGCTCATGTCACCTTCATCAACCCGCGGGAAGCGGTGATAAAGGGCATTAGCGATCACATAGCTAAGAATTGAATCGCCAAGAAATTCCAGGCGTTCGTTATGCTTACTGCTGGCGCTGCGGTGAGTCAGGGCCTGCTGTAACAGTTCCGAATGAGTAAAAGTGTAGCCCAGTTTGCGCTGAAGCTTGTTAATCAGGATGGGGTTCATGCGATTCCAGTTCTTTGTTGCGTCTGTGACTCTGCATACCAAACGGGGCTGGCAATCCAACACGTTCCGTTTGGTGTGCAGTGGCCTCCCTGAGGAGGCCACCCGAATTGCCTGTTAATCAGACAATGTTGTTAGTGGATACCGCCGATGCGACTGAATCGCACGCCGGTAGGCCACTGGCCTTCTTGTTTCTCAAAGCTCATCCAGATAGCGACCGCTTTACCGACCAGATTACGCTCCGGGACAAAGCCCCAGTAACGGCTGTCGGCGCTGTTATCACGGTTGTCGCCCATCATGAAGTATTGTCCTTTCGGCACGACCCAGCTCGACTGCGGCTGACCCGGCTGCTGATAATACATGCCTGCCTGACTCTGCGCTTCGTTTACCAGCAGAATGTCATGCGTCACGTTACCAATCGTCTCTTTGCGGGTGGCCAGGCGCAGACCTCCGCGCATAGTATCGCCCTGCGGCACCTGATAAAAACCGTTGCCGGTTTCGTTGCCATCAAAACCGCTAAAGGTCTGAATAAAGTTGCTTGGCTCAATATCGGTGTACGTTACCGCCAGCGCTGTGTCACAGGCTTTGTCGTCGCTGCAGGTCGGTTTTACCGTCAGGGTTTTGCTGTAAGGATCATAGATGACTTTGTCGCCCGGCAGGCCGATAACGCGCTTAATATAATCCAGGCTCGGATCTTTCGGGTATTTAAATACCGCGATATCGCCGCGCTTCGGCTGACCGGTTGGGATCAGCGTCGTCTGGGTAATCGGATCTTTAATACCGTAAGCGAATTTCTCCACCAGGATAAAGTCACCAATCAGCAGCGTTGGCATCATCGAGCCAGAGGGAATCTGGAACGGTTCGTAGATAAACGAACGCACGATGAACACCACCGCCAGCACCGGGAACACAGACGCGGTGGTCTCAACCCAGCCTGGCTTGGCAGCAACCTTCGCCAGCGTTTTGCTGTCGAGCGCGTTGCCGGTCTGGGCCTGAACCTCAGCCTGTTTAGCGCGACGCGCAGGTGCCCATTTAAAACGATCTATTACCCATACGATGCCAGTAATCAGCGTCGCTATCGCCAGAATCAGGGCGAACATATTAGCCATTGGAAATCCTTATTTGCTGTCCTTACCGACATGCAGAATGGCGAGGAACGCTTCCTGTGGCAGCTCAACGTTACCAACCTGCTTCATACGCTTCTTACCGTCTTTCTGTTTCTGCAGCAGTTTCTTCTTACGGCTCACGTCACCGCCATAACACTTGGCGAGTACGTTTTTACGCAGCTGTTTAACCGTTGAACGCGCGATAATGTGGTTGCCGATGGCAGCCTGAATCGCAATATCAAACTGCTGACGCGGGATGAGATCTTTCATTTTCTCAACCAGATCGCGTCCGCGATAAGGTGCGTTGTCGCGGTGAGTGATCAGCGCCAGCGCATCCACACGTTCAGAGTTAATCAGTACGTCAACGCGCACCATGTCTGAAGGCTGGAAACGTTTAAAGTTGTAATCCAGCGAGGCATAACCGCGCGAGGTTGATTTCAGACGGTCAAAGAAGTCGAGTACCACCTCTGCCATCGGAATTTCGTACGTCAGTGCCACCTGATTGCCGTGGTAAACCATGTTGGTCTGCACGCCACGCTTCTCAATACACAGCGTGATGACGTTGCCCAGATACTCCTGTGGCAGCAGCATGTGACATTCCGCAATCGGTTCACGCAGCTCTTCGATATTGTTCAGCGCAGGCAGCTTAGATGGGCTGTCAACATGAACGATCTCGCCACTGGTAGTCACGACTTCATACACCACCGTCGGCGCGGTGGTGATCAGATCGAGATCGTATTCGCGCTCCAGGCGCTCCTGGATGATCTCCATGTGCAGCAGGCCAAGGAAGCCGCAGCGGAAACCAAATCCCAGGGCAGTTGAGCTTTCTGGCTCATAGAACAGCGAGGCATCGTTCAGGCTCAGTTTGCCGAGCGCATCACGGAACGCTTCATAGTCGTCAGAGCTGATTGGGAACAGACCGGCATAAACCTGCGGCTTCACTTTTTTGAAGCCTGGCAGCGCTTTGTCTGCCGGGTTACGCGCGGTAGTCAGGGTATCGCCCACCGGCGCGCCAAGGATATCTTTGATGGCGCAGACCAGCCAGCCGACTTCACCGCAGTTCAGTTCATTACGATCGACACGCTTAGGGGTGAAAATTCCCAGACGGTCAGCGTTATAAACCTGGCCGGTGCTGAGCACTTTAATCTTGTCGCCTTTACGCATGGTGCCATTTTTCACACGCACCAGAGAAACAACGCCCAGATAGTTATCAAACCAGGAGTCGATAATCAGTGCCTGCAGCGGACCTTCCGGATCGCCTTCCGGCGGCGGAATGTCACGCACTAAGCGCTCCAGCACTTCGGGTACGCCGACGCCGGTTTTGGCTGAGCAGCGCACGGCATCCGTTGCATCGATGCCGACGATATCTTCAATTTCCTGCGCGGCACGATCGGGATCGGCAGCAGGCAGGTCAATTTTGTTCAGAACCGGCACCACTTCCAGATCCATCTCCATCGCGGTATAGCAGTTCGCCAGTGTCTGCGCTTCAACACCCTGACCGGCATCCACCACCAGCAGCGCGCCTTCACAGGCGGCCAGTGAGCGGGAAACTTCATAAGAGAAGTCTACGTGGCCTGGGGTATCGATGAAATTGAGCTGGTAAGTTTGGCCGTCCTTCGCGTGGTAATCGAGTGTCACGCTCTGGGCTTTGATGGTGATCCCACGCTCACGCTCCAGATCCATAGAGTCGAGAACCTGCGCAGCCATTTCACGAGCGGTGAGTCCGCCACAGATCTGAATCAGACGGTCAGAGAGCGTAGATTTACCATGGTCGATATGAGCGATGATGGAGAAATTTCTTATGTGCTTCATTTATTGGGATATCTTCGCTTAAAATTCAGTTGAAAACCTGAGCACAGACACATTCAGGAAGATCGCTCTTTACCCACAATCCTGTCAGCCTCATTAATGACGACGCATATTACACTGTTAACGCCGCGCATAAAAGAATGGAACGTGGTGGAAGCGAAACAGATATCTGCGCAAAGCAGAATGGACAAAGGCCGCGAGATGCGCGGCCTGGACGTACGTTACGCTTCGCTTTCAACACGCAGCGCATCAGGAGGCAAGGCAATGCTCAGAATGACCGGCTGAAAAGCTTCACGGTCGCCAAATTTCATTGAAACACCTTTAGCAACAATAAAACCGCCGATGCCACCCAGCAGCGCACCGCAGGCCGCAGCCAGATCGCTGTTAAACAGCGCCTGAAACAGCCCGGCCACCAGGAAAAGACCAGACAGCGGTGTCATATAGACCAGCAGTGCTGAACCAAGCAGGCTGCTCTCTTTGATGCCGAGCTCGATGCGTTGTCCAGGTTGCAGCGGCTTACTGCTGGCGATTTGCATCACATGGGCGTTTTTTGGACCGAGTTTATTCAGCATATGACTGCCACAGCCTTTACGCGCCTGGCAACTGTTGCAGGACGTTTTTGCTTCGGTATGCAGTGTGGCGATGCCATCCTGCCATGCCACTACGGTGGCCCATTCTCTCATCATTTTTGTGACCCCAGGTCAATACTGTCCGCAATACGTTTTGCGGTGGAGGGCGGCAATTCGCCAATCACTGCAATTTCGTTATTATTGCGCACAACGGTCTGGACCGTACGACGTCCCGTGCGCAATGTCTGCGTCAGACTGGTTTTATCGGCTGGCGTCACGTTGATTGCGAAACTAAACAGCCCATCGCTGTAGAGCTTCGACTCCATATTTTTGTTCAGCCCCGGCAGTGTACGGCGATTCTGCGACACCAGGGACATGCCGGCAGGTATCCAGCCAGGTTGCCAGGTAAGCGTAACCGCATCCCCTTTCGGCACGGATAGCGACGGAGGCAGATTCGCTTTCTCGAGTCCCTGCATCAGATTACGCACCCCTTCATCCACCGCAAAGCTGATCACGCGGAACTGCTCCAGCGTTTCGCCATCACGATCAAGCAGGTCGATTCGCAACGGCAGTTTGGTGTCCACATCCAGCCAGACCACATAGCTGTAACGGGTGCCATCACGGGAAACGATACGCAGCACATCACACATTTGATCGGCAATGCGGGAGCGCCCTACGGTAATAAAATCGTAGGCTGAGGCAAGTTTGGTGAAGTCAGCAAAAATTACCGAGGGCAAGGCATCGATAATATGATTACCGGGAAGCGAAAAGGGATCGAGGCCGGGTTCGAAGTAGCTGATATCGTTGCCACGCTGGATAACTTCCCGGCGAGGCCCGTCCATCTGTAACAACTGCGCGAATATCCGGTTATCGATCACAGCGTGACGATAACGCAGCGATTCAATGCCGATGCGCGAGACGTTGATATAGGCGAATTCGTAGTTGAGATTCTGACTTGCCTGCTCCATCTGCTGCAATAACGCCCCGGACGCGGTAGTTTGCGCCGGGGCGGCAGATGACCATAACAGACTGCCTGTCAGCAGGCTAACAGCATACCAAAGCGGCTTCATTACTGCTGCTGCTGTCCTAATGATTGGTTTCCGGGAACATCAACCTGCGCCTGTTTTGGCGCATTGGTTTCAATCTGCAGCTGGTCAGCATGCAGACGACGTTGCAGTTCATAGTCCTGCAGCATCGCATTTACGCGACGACGCTGGTCCTGAACCTGCTGGTTTGAGCTGTTTGTATCAAACGCATCTGACGGCACACCCAGGCTCACCGGCGACGCTTTCCCCATCATCGGCATGGTATTGAATACCGGAGAGTCAGAGGTTTGCGTGGCACTGCCTGCCGGCTGATTGTAGTGCTGAACACCCACGATCACGGCCAGTGAAACGCAGGCAGCCACACCCACCTGAGTCAGTTGCGCAGCCCATGGACGCGCTTTTTTCCAGAACGGCATTTTTTCCCAGCGGGAAGGCTCTGGCTGAGCTTCAGGGATCAGCGTAGTGACCGAACGTTTAGGTTCTTTTTCGATGGCAGCAGCGACGCGCGCAGAGATATCGAAATGCAGGACATCGCCTGTATCACCGCGCATTGTATCGCGGATGAGATGATAGCTCGCCCAGCTTTTCTGTAATTCTGCGTCCTTAGACAAGGCGGAAAACAGCTCGTTATCTAAGGTCTCACCATCCATTAAAGCGGAAAGTTTTTCTTTCTGCATGCCTATGTACCCTTCCAGTAGCCGTTATCACTAACGTTGGATAAGCGGTTGAACTTTGTTATCAATGGCCTCTCGCGCACGAAAGATACGTGATCGAACAGTGCCTACCGGGCAATCCATAATGACGGCGATCTCTTCATAACTCAGACCGTCCAGTTCCCTGAGGGTGATTGCCATACGCAAGTCCTCAGGTAGCGCCTCGATGGTACGAAAGACAATTTGTTTCAATTCGTCAGACAACATTAAGTTCTCAGGGTTCGAAATTTCTTTTAATGCACCCGCACTTTCGAAATTTTCTGCGTCAATCGCATCCACATCGCTGGATGGCGGACGTCGCCCCTGAGCAACCAGGTAATTTTTCGCTGTGTTAACCGCAATGCGGTACAGCCAGGTATAAAACGCGCTATCGCCCCGGAACGAGTCCAGTGCGCGATACGCTTTAATAAACGATTCCTGTACTACATCAGGGACGTCGCCCGAGGGAACATAGCGTGAAACCAGACTCGCCACTTTATGCTGGTAACGAATTACCAGTAAGTTGAACGATTTTTGATCTCCCTTCTGTACCCGCTCGACAAGGACCTGATCCGTTAACTGCTCGCTCATCCGAGGTAATGTCTCCCCAAATTTTTCATATGCAAAAGTAACTGCCAGCACATCTCATGTTCTGAGCAAGCATGCGCTTAGAGTTGTGATGTGGTGCGAAGTTCACTTCTCGCCCTGATATTTAACACGCCAATAGCCATTACACAGGTTGTTCGTTTTCGTTCAGTGTCAGGCGCGTAAATCGCAGGCAGAGTAACCTATGACAAGAGCTTTTTCATCATTAAATCCTTTAGGTTTAATAAGTTTGCTATAAAAAACCACCTCGTTAGCAGCCCGATTTTAACTTACTGATTATAGGTAACTTTGAGAAATTCACTGCCGAATAGCGTGAGCTGATGTTTAAAATACTTCACAGAAACCCCTATTGCGCTTATGCTCAGACGTATTCTTGTTTAGTAAATTAAACATTATGATGAATGTGACCCCGGATTATGAGTGCGATGTATTAATTGTTGGCAGCGGTGCCGCCGGTCTGTCGCTGGCGTTACGGCTGGCGAAGCATTGTCAGGTGACCGTACTCAGTAAAGCGCAGGTGAATGAGGGTTCAACGCTCTATGCCCAGGGCGGTATTGCTGCGGTGTTTGATGAGACGGATAGCATTGAGTCGCACATCGAAGATACGCTGATTGCCGGCGCAGGTTTATGCGACCGTGATGCTGTCTCGTTTATTGCCAGTAATGCGCGGCATTGCGTACAGTGGCTGATCGACAACGGCGTCGCGTTTGATCTTGACCCGCAGGCAGCGGGCGATATGCGCTATCACCTGACGCGCGAAGGCGGCCACAGTCATCGTCGCATCCTGCACAGCGCTGACGCCACCGGTCACGCGGTTGAAACCACGCTGGTGAGTCAGGCGCTCAGCCACCCCAATATCCGGATTCTCGAACGTACCAATGCGGTCGACCTGATTCTTTCAGATAAAATCGGCCTGCCGGGCACACGCCGGGTGGTCGGTGCATGGATCTGGAACCGTAATCGTGAGCGGGTCGAAACCTGTCGGGCGCGGGCCGTCGTGGTCGCCACCGGCGGTGCCGCCAAAGTCTATCAATACACCACCAACCCCGATATCGCCTCCGGTGATGGCATCGCCATGGCGTGGCGCGCGGGCTGTCGGGTCGCCAATCTGGAATTTAACCAGTTCCACCCAACCTGCCTGTTTCATCCGCAGGCGCAGAATTTCCTGTTAACCGAAGCGTTACGCGGTGAAGGTGCCTGGCTGCTGCGTCCCGATGGCAGTCGTTTCATGCCCGATTTTGATGAGCGTGCCGAACTGGCTCCGCGCGATATCGTCGCCCGGGCCATCGATCATGAAATGAAGCGGCTGGGTGTCGACTGTATGTATCTGGATATCAGCCACCAGCCTGAAGAGTTTGTTCGCGCGCACTTCCCGATGATCTATGAGAAGTTGCTGACCTTTGGCTTTGACCTGACCAAAGAGCCCATCCCGATTGTGCCTGCCGCGCATTACACCTGTGGCGGTGTCATGGTCGATCAGCATGGTCAGACTGACGTCAATGGGCTCTATGCCATCGGTGAGGTGAGTTACACCGGCCTGCACGGCGCTAATCGCATGGCTTCGAATTCACTGCTGGAGTGTCTGGTTTATGGCTGGTCCGCGGCAGAAGCGCTGATCAAAACGCTGCCCGCCATTGAAGCCGTTACTGCATTGCCTGCATGGGATGAAAGCCAGGTCGATGACGCTGATGAGCGCGTGGTAATCCAGCATAACTGGCACGAGCTGAGGCTATTTATGTGGGATTATGTCGGTATTGTCCGCACGACCCGGCGTCTGGAACGGGCGTTGCGCCGCATTAACCTGCTTCAGCAGGAGATCGATGAATATTATCGCCATTTCCGCCTCTCCAATAATCTGCTGGAGCTGCGCAACCTGGTGCAGGTCGCTGACCTGATGGTACGCTGCGCGCTGGAGCGGAAAGAGAGCCGTGGCCTGCACTTTATCCGCGACTACCCGGATTTACTGCCAGAGGCGCTGCCGACCATTCTGACACCACCGGGCTACATGAAGAGGTAAAACTCCCGCGTCAGGCTGCACCACTCATCGGAATAGCGGGTGTCCGGCGCGCGGATGGCCAGACGCTCCAGTAACGTTTCACCGGCCTGCGGTGAAAAAGCCAGCACAACGCGATGTGGTGGACGATGGGCATATTCCGCCACGTCCAGCCGGAAACGCAGATGCCAGCCATCCGCCTTAGCCAGATCGATAAACGCCTGGCCGGAAGCCGAGGGCAGCACGACACAGAACATCCCCTCCTCTTCAATCAGTAACGCGGCACTGCGTAAGAGCGTCTGATGGTCGAGCGAAGCCGTCGAGCGTGCGCTGTCCCGCGCCGCGGTAGAGCAGGCCACGCCCGGCGCGAAATACGGGGGATTGCTGACGATAAGCGAGTAACGTTTATCACACTGCTCAGCCCAGCCGGCGATATCCTGCTGATGCACCCGAATACGTTCGGGCCACGGCGACTGCTGCACATTCTCCTGCGCCTGCCCTGCGGCTTCCGGTTCTAACTCAACCGCATCGATTTCAACCGGCGACGGCGTGCGCTGTGCCAGCATCAGCGCGATAAGCCCGCTGCCGCTGCCAATATCCAGAATGCGCCTGACACCGGCAACGGGCGCCCAGGACCCGAGCAGAATGGCATCGGTGCCCACTTTCATCGCACAGCGATCGTGTGCGACAAAAAATTGTTTAAAGGTAAAACCGTTCTTGTTTAACTGTGGCCGTTCACGCGGCTTATCCTGCATCATTCGTCACTACCATCGTTTTTTCCTGCCGTACGGCAGCGCATGAGTGTAACGTGACAACAGAGGGAATTCACGCGACAGACACCCCCAGGCGCAGCCGAAACGGATTAACAGATGAAGATTCAGTCTGATCTGTCTATAATCAGCGCCTCAAACTGAGGTAGACCATGACAGTAACCACATTTTCCGAACTCGAACTCGACGAAAGCCTGCTACAAGCGTTGCAGGAAAAAGGCTTTACGCGCCCAACAGTGATCCAGGCTGCTGCAATTCCGCCCGCACTGGAGGGTCGTGACGTTCTGGGTTCGGCACCTACAGGGACCGGGAAAACCGCCGCGTATCTGTTACCGGCGTTGCAGCACCTGCTTGATTTTCCGCGCAAGAAATCCGGACCACCCCGCATCCTGATTGTGACCCCAACACGCGAACTGGCGATGCAGGTTGCCGATCATGCGCGTGAACTGGCGAAACATACCCATCTGGATATCGCCACGATCACGGGCGGCGTGGCTTACATGAACCATGCCGAAGTGTTCAGCGAAAACCAGGATATTGTCGTCGCCACCACCGGCCGACTGCTGCAGTACATCAAAGAAGAGAACTTTGACTGTCGCGCCGTAGAAACCCTGGTACTGGATGAAGCGGACCGCATGCTTGATATGGGCTTTGCCCAGGATATCGAAACCATCGCGGCTGAAACGCGCTGGCGTAAGCAGACCATGCTCTTTTCCGCCACGCTGGAAGGCGACAACATTCGCGACTTCGCCGAGCGTCTGCTGAACGATCCGGTAGAGCTGGAAGCGGACCCGAGCCGTCGTGAGCGCAAAAAAATTCAGCAGTGGTACTACCGCGCTGATGATCTGCAGCACAAGACAAAATTACTGATTCACCTGCTGAAACAGCCGGATGTGACGCGCTGCATCGTGTTCGTGCGTAAGCGTGAGCGTCTGCATGAGCTGGTGAGCTGGCTGCACGAAGCGGGGATTCGCAGCAGCTATCTTGAAGGCGAAATGGTGCAGGCGAAACGTAACGAAGCGATTAAGCGCCTGAGCGAAGGACGCGTTAACGTGCTGGTTGCTACCGATATCGCGGCACGTGGCATTGATGTTGAGGATGTCAGTCACGTCTTTAACTATGACATGCCGCGCACCGCAGATACTTACCTGCACCGCATTGGGCGTACCGGTCGTGCGGGCCGTAAAGGCATCGCCATCTCACTGGTTGAAGCGCACGATTTCGTCCTGCTGGGCAAAATCACCCGCTATGTTAACGAGCCTATCAAAGCGCGTGTGATTGATGAGCTGCGTCCGGAAACGCGTGCGCCAAGTGCCAAAACCACGGGAAAACCGTCGAAAAAGGTACTGGCCAAACGTGCAGAGAAGAAAGCCAGCGAAACTGAAAAACCGCGGGTGAAAAACCGTCATCGTGATGCCAAAAATGTCGGCAAACGCCGCAAGGCAAGCGGCAGTACGCCAGCTAACGAGAATGCGGAATAAATCATCGCCGTCATAAAAAAATCGCCTCAATTGAGGCGATTTTTTTATCTGATAATCAGTAATAACCTTTTCACACTGTTTTTCATGCCAGCGCGTTTTCTTTAAGGCGCGAGCATAACAATGCCGGACGTTAAACTTCTTATCTCGTTAATAATTAAGCTAAAGATTGCTGTGTGCGCTTTGCGCTTATTTTCATCACCTGATTAATCAGACTGCTTAAAGACTTTCAGTAAAGGTACGGGTGATGACGTCGCGCTGCTGCTCTGGTGTCAGTGAGTTAAAACGCACGGCATAGCCGGAAACACGAATGGTCAGCTGCGGATAGTTCTCAGGATGTTTAACCGCATCTTCCAGTGTTTCACGACGCAGAACGTTGACGTTCAGATGCTGTCCACCTTCAACCCGCACCTGAGGTTTAATTTCAACCGGCACTTCACGCCAGGCAAATTCGCCCAGTTCGCTGAGCGCGACAACCTGGTCTTCTTCATAGCCCGCTTTTGCACACAGGCAACGCGCCTGGGCTTTCTCTTCGTCCAGCAGCCAGAATGAGTTCAGTAACTGTGAGTTGTTTGATTGCGTGATCTGGATACCCGTGATCATCATTGCGTCTCCCGAATAAAACGTGAATACATCAAATTTGAGGCCCCGGTATAGCACTCTTTATTCCAGGCCTCTTTGACCTGTATCAATACGAATCAGGCATTCAGGCGGCTTTAACGCTAACCCGTTGATCTCAAACCCGCTGCCATTAAAAAATAATTTGTATTATTCAAATTATTTTTGCCTTCAGGTCGACAGCAGGAACAGCTAAGCTTACGGCACTAACGTTAAGGGAGTTGAACATGGCTGAAAAGCTGACCTGGCACGACGTGCTGGCTGAAGAGAAAGAGAAACCCTATTTTATTGAGACGCTGAAGCAGGTCGCCGATCGGCGCGCCGAGGGTGTAACCGTCTATCCGCCGCAGAAAGATGTGTTTAACGCCTTTCGCCTGACAGAACTGGGCGACGTCAACGTTGTGATCCTGGGTCAGGATCCCTATCACGGGCCGAATCAGGCGCATGGACTGGCTTTTTCGGTGCTGCCCGGCGTTCAGGTGCCGCCCTCACTGCAGAATATCTATAAAGAGCTGGCACAGGATATTCCCGGCTTTGAAAAGCCCAACCACGGCTTTCTTGAGAGCTGGGCAAAACAGGGCGTGATGTTACTCAACACAGTGTTAACGGTTGAAGCGGGTAAAGCCCATTCTCATGCCCGATTCGGCTGGGAGACCTTTACGGATAATGTGATTGAGGCGATTAACCAGCACTGTGAAGGGGTGATTTTTTTACTGTGGGGTTCGCATGCCCAGAAGAAAGGCAGCATTATTGATCGCAAGCGCCATCATGTGTTGCAGGCACCGCATCCCTCGCCGCTTTCCGCGCATCGTGGCTTTTTCGGCAGCAAACACTTTTCGACCACCAATGAACTGCTGAGCGCAGCCGGTAAAAAACCGGTGGACTGGACGCCGGTCTTACCGGATTAACGCCAGAAAGCACACGGCCGCGTCAGTGCGCGGCCGTGTGACAGGATTCAGGCGTTGAATCAGCTTTTAGCTTTAGAAACCGCCACCATCGCCGGACGCAGCAGGCGACCATTCAGCGTATAGCCACGCTGCATCACCAGCATGACATGGTTAGGCTCAAACTCTTCAGACTCCATCATCGACATTGCCTGATGCACTTCCGGGTTAAATGGCACGCCCGTTTCGCCTACCACTTCAACACCGAATTTACGCACGGCACCCAACAGGCCTTTCAGGGTCAGCTCAATCCCTTCGATCATGGATGCCAGCTGCGGGTCTTCTTTGTTTGCCACTTCCAGCGCACGTTCCAGGCTGTCGATGACTGGCAGCAGTTCGTTGGCAAACTTCTCCAGCGCAAATTTATGCGCCTTCTCAACGTCCATTTCGGCACGACGACGAATGTTCTCAACTTCAGCCTGCGCACGCAGCTGGGCATCGCGCACACCGGTTTGCGACTGCGCTAATTCAGCTTCGAGCTGAGCAATACGCTCATCACGCGGATCCACCTCTGCTGCTGTCTCCGCTTCCTGAGGTTGCTGCTGATCCTGCTGAATTTCGTCTGAGACTTGCTCGTTTGGGGTGTTCTGTTCTTTACTACTCATGAATTTCTCCGCGTTTTGCACATTCATTTCGCTGGTTGGCTTATTATGGGGATTGGTATGACGGATTCAAGGGAACCTATCACATTGCCTTGCCGTTTTGGCTTATAAGGAACACCGACCAGATGAACAAACACTTTAACTGCATTGGGATTGTGGGTCATCCGCGCCATCCTACTGCGTTAACCACGCATGAGATGCTCTGGCGCTGGCTGACGGCCAAAGGTTTTCAGGTGATCGTTGAGAAGCAGATTGCCCAGGAGCTGTCGCTTCACGACGTACAGACGGGCACGCTGGCGGAGATTGGTCAGCAGGCTGATTTAGCCGTCGTGGTGGGTGGTGACGGCAATATGCTGGGCGCAGCGCGGGTGCTGGCGCGTTATGACATCAAAGTGATCGGCATTAACCGCGGTAATCTCGGTTTTCTCACTGACCTCGATCCGGATAACGCACAGCAACAGCTGGATGAGGTGCTGCAGGGCAACTATTTCGTCGAGAGCCGCTTTCTGCTGGAAGCGCAGGTGTGCAAATCTGACTGCTCGCCCCGTATCGGCTCTGCCATCAATGAAGTGGTGCTGCACCCTGGCAAAGTGGCACACATGATCGAATTTGAAGTTTACATTGATGAAGTGTTCGCCTTTTCCCAACGCTCAGACGGGCTGATTATCTCCACGCCCACCGGCTCTACAGCCTACTCACTCTCGGCGGGCGGCCCTATTCTGACGCCGTCACTGGAGGCGATTGTGCTGGTGCCGATGTTCCCGCATACGCTTTCCGCGCGGCCACTGGTGATCAACAGCAGCAGTACCATCCGTTTACGCTTTTCTTCACGTCGCAGTGACCTGGAGATCAGCTGTGACAGCCAGATTGCGTTGCCCATCCAGGAGGGCGAGGATGTACTGATTCGCCGCAGTGCCGGTCATCTTGATTTGATCCATCCTAAAAACTACAGCTATTTCAATACGCTGAGTTCGAAACTGGGCTGGTCAAAAAAATTGTTCTGAAAACCGGCCTCGCCTCTTTACTGGATAAAAAACCAGTTTATACTGTATGAAAAACCATATGTGTTTATTCATACAGGTGAACCTATGCTGGCCCAACTGACCATCAGTAATTTCGCTATCGTTCGTGAGCTCGACATTGATTTCCAACGCGGCATGACAGCTATCACGGGTGAGACCGGTGCCGGCAAGTCTATCGCCATTGATGCGCTGGGATTGTGTCTGGGCGATCGTGCTGATGCCGACATGGTGCGTCAGGGTGCCAGCCGGGCTGACCTCTGTGCCCGCTTCCAGCTTAAGTCCTCCCCTTCTGCCCAGCGCTGGCTGGTCGATAATCATCTGGATGAGGGCAACGAGTGCCTGCTGCGCCGGGTGATCAGCGCTGACGGACGCTCCCGTGGCTTTATCAATGGCACAGCAGTGCCGCTCTCTCAGCTGCGCGACCTCGGCCAGTTACTGATCCAGATCCACGGTCAGCATGCCCATCAGCTTCTGCTTAAACCTGATCATCAGAAACATCTGCTGGATGCCTATGCCGGTCACGACGAGCTGCTGCAGCAAATGCGCGCCAGCTATCAGACCTGGAATCAGAGCTGCCGCACCCTGGCGCTGCATCAGCAGCAGGCGCAGGAACGCGAATCACGTCGCGAGCTGTTGCAGTATCAACTGAAAGAGCTGAACGACTTCGCACCGCAGCCGGGTGAATATGAGCAGATCGATGAAGAGTACAAGCGTCTGGCTAACAGCGGACAACTGCTGTCGACCAGCCAGCAGGCACTGCAGCTGTTAGCAGACAGCGATGACACGAATCTCAACAGCCTGCTCTACACGGCGCGTGAGATGATTTCTGAACTGACTTCACTGGATGAGAAGCTGAACGGCGTTCACAATCTGCTGGAAGAAGCCGCCATTCAGTTGACCGAAGCCAGCGATGAGCTGCGTCACTACTGTGACAGCCTTGATATGGACCCTAACCGCCTGTATGAGCTGGAAAAGCGTATCTCACGTCAGATCGCGCTGGCCCGTAAGCATCACGTTACGCCGGAAGGCCTGCCCGAACTGCATCAGCAATTGCTGGCAGAAGCGGAGCTGCTCTCACAGCATGAAAGCGATCAGGAGAGCCTGCAGTCACTGGTGGGTGAACATTATCAGGCTGCGCTGAAAAGCGCAGAGCAACTGCATCAGCAGCGCAGCCACTTTGCTGACGAACTGCAGCAGCTGATCACCCAGAGTATGCATCTGCTCTCTATGCCGCACGGCCAGTTCAAGATCGCGCTGACCTTTAATCCGGATCAGCTCACGGCAGACGGCGCGAGCCGCGTCGATTTCCAGGTCACCACTAACCCAGGCCAGCCACTGCAGCCTCTGGGCAAAGTGGCTTCCGGTGGTGAACTGTCGCGTATCGCGCTGGCAATTCAGGTGATTACTGCGAAGAAAATGGAAACACCGGCGATGATTTTCGATGAAGTGGATGTCGGCATCAGCGGCCCGACCGCTGCCGTGGTCGGTAAACTGCTGCGTCAGCTGGGTGAATCGACCCAGGTGATGTGTGTGACTCACCTGCCACAGGTGGCCGGTTGTGGTCATCAGCACTTCTACGTCAGCAAAGAGACCGATGGCGCAATGACTGAAACCCATATGCAGCCACTGGACAAGCGGGCGCGTCTGCAGGAACTGGCGCGACTGTTAGGCGGCAGCGAGGTCACACGCAATACCCTGGCCAACGCAAAAGAACTTTTAGCCGCATAGCAGCGCACTTTTTTAACCCTCCGTGGTCATATGCTTGCTCTGTAGAGGTTTCCAACAGCGAAAAGGTTTATTATCATCGGCACTTATGTCGCCAGAGTAATAAAGCCTGCCGCAGGCAGAGTTCAGATTTTGATGGCAAGAAAGCCGCCTTTAAAAGGCGTTTGGCCCCGGAAAAGGAATGTATAGATGCGCTGTAAAACGCTGACTGCCGCGGCAGTAGTAATGTTGATGATGACCGCCGGATGTTCCACCTTAGAGCGCGTGGTCTATCGTCCTGATATCAACCAGGGGAACTATCTGGTTGCCAACGATGTGGCCAAGATTCATACCGGTATGACACAGCAGCAGGTGGCTTACACGCTCGGTACGCCGATGATGAAAGATCCGTTTGGCAGCAACGTCTGGTATTACGTTTTCCGTCAGGAGCCAGGTCATGAGGGCGTAAAACAGCAGACGCTGACGCTGACCTTTGATGGTAATGGCGTTCTGACTAATATCGACAACAAGCAGAATCTGTCACAGAACAACGACTGATTGTCGTAAGACCGTCAGAAACAACAGACAGCAAAAAGGCGCACTGAGCGCCTTTTTTTATGCCGGGTATCCGCTGTATCTGATGGGATAAGGGCTTATTTTTTGCTTTCTGCCGCTCGTTCTGCGCGCTGCCGGCGTAACTCTTTAGGATCGGCAATCAGCGGACGATAGACTTCGATACGATCGCCCTCATTCACCACATCATCCAGCTTCACTGGCCGACTGTAGATGCCGACCTTGTTACTGGCGAGGTCAATCTCACGACGCAGTTCAAGTAGTCCTGATTTGAGGATGGCCTGTTCAATCGTGCTGCCCTGCTCCACTTTCACATAGAGCTGATACTGCTTTTCAGGCAAGGCATAGACCACCTCGACGGAGATATCAGGCACGGTAAACCTCTTTAGCGCGCTGTGTGAAAGCCTGCACCATGCTGTTGGCCAGCTCTTTGAAGATCCGCCCAAAGGCCATCTCTACCAGCATATTGGTAAATTCGAACTCCAGGCTTAACTCAACCTTGCAGGCGTCATCGCCCAGCGAGACGAACTTCCAGCCGCCAGTCAGCTTGCGGAACGGACCATCAACCAGTTGCATATGGATGCTCTGGTTATCCGTCAGGGTATTGCGGGTGGTAAACGTTTTGCTGATGCCCGCTTTCGACACATCCACGGACGCCGTCATCTGATTCTCAGACGCATCCAGCACGCGGCTTCCGGTGCAACCCGGCAGGAATTGCGGATAGGCATCCACATCATTTACAAGTTGGTACATCTGCCCGGCACTAAACGGGACCAGCGCCGAACGACTAATCTGAGCCATAATGGTTCCTGTTCATCACAAAACCGCTGAATAATAGCATTTTCAGCGATTAAACAAAAATGTCCCCGAGTGAGGGTGTGCTAGAATATCCCGTTTCCTGCCGCCCCGCTGGACTGGGGATGCGATAACCGACTAAGTGATGTAAAATACGCCGCACTATGACAAAGAAAAAAGCACACAAACCCGGTTCTGCCACTGTTGCCATGAACAAACGCGCCCGCCACGAGTACTTCATTGAAGAGGAGTATGAAGCGGGATTGTCGTTACAAGGATGGGAAGTTAAGTCACTTCGTGCCGGTAAAGCCAACATCAGCGACAGCTATATTCTGCTGCGCGATGGCGAAGCCTTTCTGTTCGGTTCAACCTTTCAACCCTTAGCCGTTGCCTCCAGCCATGTGGTCTGTGACCCGACGCGCAGCCGAAAGCTGCTGCTGAAGCAACGTGAACTTGATTCACTGTATGGCCGCGTTAACCGCGAAGGCTACACCATCGTGGCGCTGTCGCTGTACTGGAAAAACGCCTGGTGCAAACTGAAGATTGGTGTTGCACGCGGTAAGAAAGAGCACGACAAGCGCGACGATATCAAAGACCGTGAATGGAAACTGGATAAAGCACGTATCATGAAGAATTCAAAGCGTTAAGCACTGGATTTTGATTTGTTTTGTTGCTAGTATTTGAAGTTCTGGGGCTGATTCTGGACTCGACGGGATTGTGAAGCCTTAGGAGCATGCCGAGGGGCGGTTTGCCTCGTAAAAAGCCGCAAAAAAATAGTCGCAAACGACGAAAACTACGCTTTAGCAGCTTAA
The DNA here is from genome assembly GCF_014495885.1 of Pantoea sp. MT58. Taxonomy (NCBI): domain Bacteria; kingdom Pseudomonadati; phylum Pseudomonadota; class Gammaproteobacteria; order Enterobacterales; family Erwiniaceae; genus Pantoea; species Pantoea sp. MT58. Next base: position 1,006,886 of record NZ_CP061083.1, on the reverse strand, counting down.
TAACCTGCTTTTAGCCTTCTCTCCCTAGCTTCCGCTCTTAAGACGGGGATCAAGAGAAGTCAAACCCAAAAGAGATCGCGTGGATGCCTTGCCTGGGGTTGAAGCGTTAAATCCAATCAGGATAGTCTGTTAGTGGCGTGTCTGTTCGCAGCTAACCGGCGAATGTAAAAACTGACTAAGCATGTAGTGCCGACGGTGTAGTAATTTCGGACGCGGGTTCAACTCCCGCCAGCTCCACCAAAATTCTTCAAAGATGGTTCCAGTGCCATCCGCAGAAGTCCTGAAAGCCCGCACGGCACAAGCCCTGCGGGCTTTTTTGTGTCTGTAATCTTCCGAGGCGATCCGCCTGAATCCAGAGATAATTGGTACACGAATTGGTACACGTTATAATGTGTACTAAAAACGTGTACCAATTATGGACGGAAACCAGTCATGGCGCGGATGACACGCCCACTCACCAATAACGAAATCCTCAAAGCTAAGCCTCAAGAGAAAGACTTCACACTGCATGATGGCGATGGACTTTTCCTGCTCGTCAAAACATCAGGTAAGAAGCTGTGGCGTTTTCGCTACCAGCGACCAAATAGTAGTAGCCGCACAAATCTGAGCCTAGGCTCTTACCCTGCCCTGACGCTCGCTGTAGCACGCCAGATGCGTGACCAGTATCTGTCGCTACTTGCGCAAGGGATCGACCCGCAAAAACAGCAAGAGGAAGTATCAGAGCAACGACAAATTGAGCTGGATAGCATTTTTTCAGTTGTGGCCGGAAGGTGGTTCCAGCTTAAGAGCAAAAGCGTTACCGAAGATTATGCGAAGGATATTTGGCGATCGCTGGAGAAAGATATCTTCCCTTCCATTGGTGAGATTCCTGTTCAAGCACTCAAGGCCAGAACGATCGTTGAGGCATTGGAGCCGATAAAAGCTCGCGGGGCGCTTGAAACAGTCCGTCGCTTGGTTCAGCGTATCAACGAAATCATGATTTATGCGGTAAACACTGGCCTGATTGATGCTAATCCAGCATCAGGAGTTGGCATGGCCTTTGAAAAACCAAAAAAGCAAAACATGCCGACACTGCGGCCAGAAGAATTACCCAAGTTAATGCGTTCTTTGGTAATGTCGAATCTGTCCGTTACGACTCGCTGCCTTATTGAATGGCAACTCCTGACTCTGGTACGCCCTTCTGAGGCCTCTGGTGCTCTGTGGGCAGAGATTGATCGCGATGCAAAGATTTGGACAATTCCGGCAAAACGAATGAAGGCCAAACGTGAGCACATCATACCTTTATCGCCTCAGGCATTGGAAATTCTGGATGTGATGGAACCTATCAGTGCTCACCGTGAACATATCTTTCCGAGCAGGAATGATCCAAAAAGAGCTATGAATAGCCAGACAGCTAATGCTGCTTTAAAACGTATTGGGTTTGGAGGTAAGCTCGTAGCTCATGGATTAAGGTCAATCGCAAGTACAGCAATGAATGAGGCTGGCTTAAATCCTGACGTAATAGAATCAGCATTAGCTCACACTGATAAAAATGAAGTTCGTAGGGCTTATAATCGATCAATTTATCTAGATCAGAGGATTGATTTAATGAATTGGTGGGGTAAACAAGTGAGTAAGCATAAGGAGTTAAGCTAATGGATAAAGAGTTCCCTTGCAAAGCTTCAAATATTTATGACAAAAACATAAATTTTTTGTTCGGTTCAGGAGCCTCTGCTGCATACATACCTACTTTATGGCTAGATGATGACACAACATATGAAACCTTACTCTCACACGATGATGTTAAAGGTAAAACTGATGTAGAAAACTACATATTAAGCGCCTATTACAACAGCATTATTCATAAAACATTTTGCATTGAGCCAGAACCGATATCCAAGAAGTTCTCTAAAACCTTACAAGATTACAATAGATTTTTGTACGAACTGGTTTCTCTATTGGAAAGAAAAGGCTCGAATCAAATTAAAAGAGGAAACATCTTCACTACAAACTATGATCTCTTTTTTGAAACAGCAGCTGACATCGCGCTCAACAAAAAAAGCTTTTATTTTAATGATGGTGCTCTGGGGTTTAGAGAGCGAAGCCTAAATATTAGTAACTTCCATTTATCGCACTGGCACCAAGGAACTCACGATTTATATAAACAAGAGGTTCCAACAGTCAACATAATCAAAATGCATGGGTCGGTATCTTGGAATAAAAATAATGAGCAAAAAATTAACATCGCTTACCCCAAGATGGCGCCAGAAAAAACAAATTTAGAGTGCAATATAACCATAAAGGACTTTACCAAGAGTTTTAACAATACAGATGAAGACCTTTCTGATTACTTGGATCTTAGTCAAAAAGATATTGAAACCCTTTCTGAATTTAGAGTTCAATATAACAGGTTAGCAATAGTTAGCCCTACAAAAGAAAAGTTTTCTGAGACTGTTTTTCAGCAACATTATTATCAAAGCCTTAGACTTTTAAGTTATGAACTTGAAAAACCACAAACTGTTTTAATCTGCTTTGGTTTTTCATTTCAAGACGAGCATATTTTAGAAATAATCAAGCGTTCTCTCAGCAATCCAACATTGAAAGTTTTTGTATTTTGCTACAGTAAAGATAGTCGACGCTCCATAAATGAAACAATTAATGATTCGAGAATATCATATATTTACCCTAAAAATGATGCGCATAACATTTCTTTCGATGCTTTCATAGATAGAATTTTTACATCTGACAATGGAGATTGGATTTCATGGACGGATTGAATGTTGGCTATGTTACTCAAGTAAAAGGGACGATGGTTGTCGCGAAAGTTGATCATGCTTTGTATCAATCAACATACTTTCATCATGGTAGAATCCTTCGAGGTATAACTATCAACGAGTTCGTCCTAATTCGCAAGGGTTATCAGGATATAGTCGGAAAAATAATCGGTGAAGAAATCATTGAGAACTTTAATGTTCGACAAGATGAGATAGAACAAAAAAAATATGACAGATTCATTGAGCTAAGCATACTAGGTTATTTTTTTGAAGACCGGTTCTATTCTGGCATTAAATTCCTTCCAATGATAAATGACCAGCTTTATTTGATATCAGATGAAAAAATCTCTGAAATTTACAACTTCAGGAAAGGAAAAAACACACCTCTAATTAATATAGGGAAGTCTATTCTTGAAGAGTTGCCAATTAGCATTCCTATCAATGGTGTATTTAACTCGCACATAGGTATTTTTGGTAATACTGGCAGTGGGAAATCAAATACTTTGGCAAAACTATATCATTCACTTTTAACTCTCATTAAGGACAATGACGACTTTAAGCGAAAATCAAAAATTGCAGTCATTGACTTCAATGGCGAGTATGGAACTTTAGCTAAAACCTTTCCAAACATTACCAGCACATTAGAATTGAATACTAAAAACCCTCAAGATAAGTTACATTTTTCCGAAGGTGAATTTTGGGACGATGAGTTGTTATCGGTTTTATTTTCAGCAACTGAAAAAACTCAAAAGCCATTCCTCACCCATCTTGTGAGAAACAAGAGTAATTACGATAACGACCTTGAAACTTATCTAAAAAGAACTATATCCCTCATGTTTGGAACTAATCAACACAGGGAAACCATTAACTTACTCAAAGGCTTAATTCCTTATTTCAGCGAAGGGGAACAAAAGCGAATCGCCGATGAATTGGCTCTTTTTTCTTGGCATTCAAACGCTAATAAATACGAGCATCCAAATGGATTCATCAACAAACACTCTGATGCATTGCCCCAATTGACTTGCACCTATAATACCTCGATAGCAGTAAGCAATGTTTTTGATGAAATATTCATACGTTCAACTTTACAACTAATAAACTCCGTATCTAAAAACTACGTTCAATATGAACACATATCACCACTAATAAACAAGATCACAGCAACAGGCCCATCCTTATCAAAGGTGATTGAAGTAACAACGCAAGAAAAAAAAAGGCTTCCACTTTCCATTATATCGTTAAAGAATTGCAATCAATCTACAAAAAAAACAATCCCCATGATGATTGCCAAGTGTTCTTTTTTAGAACATAAATCAACAGACAATGATTGTGAAAGCTTCCATTTAATTATTGACGAAGCTCATAACATTTTATCAGAAAGTTCAACAAGAGAGGCTGAAAGCTGGAAAGATTACAGACTGGAATTATTTGAAGAAATAATCAAAGAGGGTAGGAAATTTGGTTATTTTGTAACTATTTCCAGTCAGCGCCCTTTTGATATATCACCTACAATCATATCTCAATTACATAATTATTTCATACATAGATTAGTAAATGAGAATGATCTCTTTCTGTTGAAAAATACGTTAAGTACTCTTGATGCAGCATCGAGATCATTAATTCCTACACTTCCTCCCGGAGCCTGCATAGTCTCAGGAACAGCCTTTCACACTCCATTGATTGTTCAAATGGAAAGGCTTACTGAAGACACAGCTCCGCAGAGTGATACATTAAGTCTTGAAAATTTGTGGGGACTTTCTTAGACGCGCGCAATGCTATCCCCGCCACGCCTGCCCGCTTTATGCATCGTTTTTCATGCAGATGCATGATGCGGTTAGAGCCGCGCCCGGTATGGCCTGAACGGGGAAAAGCGGTGCATGATTTTGCATGCAGATCCATGCAAGCTATGCATGCATCACTCCTTACAAAGCGGCTGGCCAGAAAAAGGGCTTCAGAAAGACAAACGACAGACACAAAAAAACCGCTGGTCTGGCAGCGGCTGTACGGGATTAATGAACCTGGCGGAATGCAGAACCATAACGGCCCAGCGTCTGCCGTTCCCTGGCCGGTTCGGGTGGCGCTTCTGGTACTTTTTCCGGCTGTGGCGGTGCGGTGATCACCTTTGTAATGCTCTCATTCGTCTTGAAAGTACAGGAGCAGTCCAGGTTAGTGCACTGGTGATAACGCTCTTTCACCTGTTCGGACATATAGCGGCTCGATTTGGTATGTGCCGCACTTTTGCAGTAAGGGCAGTGCATCATTTCTGGTTGCCCTCCTGAAACTTTGCACGCTGCGCCCGGATTGATTCAGCCAGCTTCTGGCGACGCATAGGATGGCGGTAAAGCTCCATATCAATACCCGTCAGCGGCGGGCGATTCAGACCAATATCCTCCAGCAGCGGAGCCTCATTTAGTATGCTGTCTGGCAGAGCAGCAGCCGCCCGCGTCAGCGCTTCACCGATCAGATAAGCTACGTCCTTAATACTATCCCGGTCGTCTCCGGCAAACGTCGGGGAAAGCTCTTCGCGACGGAGACGCAGCTTAATGGCCCACAGCAGCGACGGACTTACGTTACGCAGGGCTGACTGCCAGTGCGCATCCGCGAACCCGGTAAAAGCCTCCCGGTGCGATTCAACATACTCTTTACCACTGCCGCAGCATTTCAGCATCGCCTCCTGCTTATCCAGCGCCAACTCCTTAAGCAGCCCGCCGAACTCATCGGCCAGTTCACGGCTGGCGATGCGCTGAGAATGTTCGGTGCGCAGCTCGTCAGTAAGATTGCCTCGCAGGTTGCGAAAGCGCGTGCGCCAGTTGCTCTCGGCTTCTTTCCCTGCCTCGATGGCTGCCTGCTGTTCTTTTTCACAGCGGGCTATATCGGCGCAGATGCCGTTATAGGCTTTCATCCTTTCGGTATGTTCAGCGCGGGCTTTCTCGAAGCGTTCCAGTGATGCAGGTTTCTGTTCCGGGGTGGTCATGACTGTCTCTCATCGTCTGTAAAGGATGAGGCCATTCTGTCGTCTACCACAGGACAGCGCATTTCATTGCTTTCCGCCTGTCGATGAGCAGACAAGGGCACAACCGGTACGGGATGGCCCCTTAACTGATGATATTTCTCATATAACTGTTCACTGGTATTCACTGAAATAAAAAAGGTAATAAATACAACACTTAAAACAGTGAACACTTTAAAATTAAGTCTTCACTGAGTATTCACTTGTGTTCACAAAACCTCAGATAACAGCTTTTTTCTGGCGAGCCTTTTTCAGATTTTAATTCTATTAATAAAAGCTTTTTAATCGCTGAAAGCTCTTAAAAGGCAAACGCTGGCAAACGTTGGCAAACAAAGGCAAACAGGAGGTAAGAGAAGTGCTTTTTGCTCATTTTTTAGCAATCAGGGGGTTGTTTACTTCACCAGAAATATAACCAGAATAGGGGGTTACCTGAAGACACCACCGGAACCGGACAGCACCGGCCGGACTCATAATGAGGTAACACCATGCACGCAGCTTCACCCGTACCAGCCCCTGCCATTCCCGTAATCCGCGATGCCATTTATCCGCGCGACCGCTTTATGCGCCTGCCGGAAGTCATCAGCACCTGCGGTCTGTCACGTTCGACCATTTACGATTTAATCAGCCGGGAGCAGTTCCCGTCGCAGATTTCCCTCGGCGGTAAAAACGTCGCCTGGCTGGCGTCAGAAATTGACGGCTGGATGCAGGCCCGCATCGCACAGCGCGCCGGAGGTACAGCATGATTACGCTGAATGCCGGCACGAAAACCTGTCCGCTCACCCGTGAAAAAACCGCCTTTGTCGCAGAAAGCCTGACGGCAGCCGTCAGCCCAGTTACCGCACCGGCCTCTACCAGCGGAATGCACGGTCACATCTCCGTTATGGGTAAAAAAGCGAAGCCTGCCAGGCAGCGGGCAAAGAAAGAGAGCGGGGAATTCCGATCAAATCCGCCGCAATCCGATCACGTCCTGACCGATTGCTGAGGAAAACGCCCCGATGTGTGAAAAAAGGCTTTTCTCTGGCGAGCGGCCGTTATACAGTTTTTGTGCTGCCGCAAAATCGGCAGCCGGGCGTAGGAACCCGTGCTTAATCTTGGCGACACAACACGCGCCATGCGTGTTTTTTTGTGTCTTCGCCTCAGTGCACCCATTATCCGGGCAATGGTTCTTGAGCCATTGCGCCGTCTGCGTAATGGTGGCCCGGGCGGGGCAGCCTTCGGGCTGGCCGGTTTCCAAGGTTGCCGGTATTCCTACCCCCGTCCGGGCTACCACCCATGAGCGTAGGAACTCCGGTGGTAGCTTTATAAAGCTAACCCTGGAGATTGCCTTTATGGCTACGGTTCTTACTGCCGCTCACCCCGAATTCACCTTTATTTTTGCCGCTGTGCGCCGCACCGATGCCGCCGCACGCCCCTGTATGCTGCGTACCGTGGCAGGCGATGAGCGAAGCGCCCGCGCCAGCCTCGCCCGCGATTACGTTCTGTCCTTTGCCGGTCGTCTGCCGGTCAGGGCGGTGGCGGCATTAATACCCTTTCCCGGCAACTGAATAACCATGACACCTACCCCATTCCCCACGCTGACTACCTGCGCCTGCTGCACGCGCACACGGTCGGCGTGACCGTGCTCGATATGTTCGACTCGGTGAACTGCCTGAGCGCGCGCGGCTGCGTGCCGGACGGCGCGGCGCTGGCCTCGGTCGTCGCCCTGCTTACCGACCAGCTCGGTAAAGTCGTTGAAACCTGTGAATCCCGGATGTTAGCCACGGAGGCCCGCCATGATGACCGCTAATCACTCCTGCCTGCCCGTTGAGGTACGCACCGCCGTTTACCGCCGCGCGCTGGCGCAGGGCTACCTGAATGCCTGCAAAAGCCTCGGCGTCACCGTTTCCGCCACGCTCGATGAGCTTCAGATGACCATTGCCCTTGAGCTGGAGGGCTTCTATGTCCGCCGTCACGGCACCGATGCGGGTATGGAGATGGCCTGCACCATGCTGGGCGATATGGTCGAGCCGGACCTGCTGACCGCGCCGCCGCGCCTGACGCAGCTCGGCGTCACCATGATGGATGAGCTTTTCCGCAGCCAGCTTGCGGCCGCCAGCCGCATCACGCTGCACTGAGGGAGGACGCGAATATGAAACATATCGTCTCTGACACCGTAAAGGCGGCCACCGGATTCTGGCCGCAGCTTCTGCCCGCCCTCGGCATCAGCGTGCACGCCGGGGGGCGACACGGCGCCTGCCCGGCGTGCGGCGGCAAAGACCGCTTCCGCTTCGACAATCAGGACGGGCGCGGAACATGGCTCTGTAACCAGTGCGGGGCCGGTGACGGCCTCAACCTGGTGGAAAAGGCGCTCAGTATCAGCGCTAAAGAGGCCGCCATAAAGGTGGCCGGAATGCTCGGTAAGCTGCCGGAGTCAGCCCCGGTTATGCATGATGACACCGCAGACAAAAGCCGCGCGCAGTCAGACGCCGCCGCACGGGCGCAGGCGCTTATCGCCGCCGCCTTCAGCCGCACGGACAACGCCTACCTTTCAGCGAAAGGGCTGCACGGCACGCAGGCGCTCACACTTGGGGAGGCGCTGCGCTGTGGTGGTGTCAGCTTTGCCGCCGGGGATGTGCTTATCCCGCTGACCGGCGAAGACGGCACGGCTGTTAACGTGCAGCTCATCAGCGCCGCAGGCGACAAACGCACCCTGCCCGGCGGACAGGTGAAAGGCACATACTGGCTGGCAGGCGAGCCGGATGGCAAAACGCTGTGGCTCACTGAAGGATACGCTACCGGCCTGACCGTGCACCGCCTGACCGGGCAGGCGGTTTACGTGGCGCTGAGCGCCAACAACCTGCCCTCACTGGCAAAGCGGCTGCGTGAGTCATACCCCGGCGCGCTGATGCTGATTGCCGCCGACCATGACGACAACGGCACCGGCCAGCTAAAGGCAGAGGAAGCGGCCAGAGCCTGTAGCGGCAAAGCCGCACTGCCGCCGGTTACGGGTGACTGGAACGACGTGTGGCAGGCGCAGGGCGATATCGCCACGCTGGCGCAGCTCACCGCCTTTACGCAGCCGCAGCCACTCAGCCCGTTTGAATCCGTCAGCGAGGCAGACCTGAAGGCCATGAGCGCCAGCCAGAAAGCGGAGCTGCTGGTCGCCCACTACGGGGAGGCGCTGGCCGTGCCGCCGGTCGGGGAGGAAATCTGCCGCTATGAGAACGGCGCATGGCAGGTGATGGAGGCGAAGACGCTGCGCCGGGAAATCGCCGCGCTGTTTCAGAAGGTACGCGCCCCGTTCTCGGCCGCCGGTATCGGCAGCGTGCTCGATACGCTCAAGCTGATGGTGCCGCAGATGGGGGAACCGTCCCGCCGCCTGATTGGTTTCCGTAACGGCGTGTATGACACCACAACAGGCACCTTCGGCCCGCATCGCCGCGAAAACTGGCTGCGCACGGTCAACAGCGTGGACTACTCCGCGCCGCGTCCCGGCGAAAATCTCGCAGACCACGCACCGTACTTTTACCGCTGGTTAACGCGGGCTGCCGGACACAATCACGACAAGCAGGAGCGTATTCTCGCGGCGTTATTTATGGTGCTGGCAAACCGCTATGACTGGCAGATGTTTCTCGAAGTCACCGGCCCCGGCGGCAGCGGTAAAAGTGTCATGGCCTCGATAGCCACTCTGCTGGCCGGAAAAGACAACACCACGTCAGCCACCATCGACACGCTGGAATCCTCCCGCGAGCGCGCCAGCGTGGTGGGTTTCTCGCTGATTATTCTTCCTGACCAGGAGAAATGGAGCGGCGACGGCGCGGGCATCAAGGCGATAACCGGCGGCGATGCGGTGGCAATCGACCCGAAATATCGCGATGCCTACTCCACACACATCCCGGCGGTGATTCTGGCAGTGAATAACAACCCAATGCGCTTCAGCGATCGCAGCGGCGGCGTGTCGCGCCGTCGGGTAATCCTGACGTTCCCGGAAGTGATACCGGCAAAGGAGCGTGACCCGCAGTTGCTGGACAAAGTCAGCACCGAGTTGGCCGTCATCGTTCGTCACCTGATGCAGCGCTTTGCTTCACCTGACGAAGCGCGCGAGTTGTTGCAAGCGCAGCAATCATCCGGCGAAGCGCTGGAGATTAAGCGACAGGCCGATCCGCTGGTCGATTTCTGTGGCTACCTGATGCCGCTCAGCACGCCGAATGGACTGTTTATCGGTAACGCCAACATTCGCCCGATAAACCCAAAGCGCTATCTCTATCATGCGTATCTATCATTTATGGAATCGCGGGGGCATCAGCACCCGCTCAGCCTGACGGCTTTTGGGCAGGCAGTGCCGCAGACCCTTAAAGAATATGAGCGCGTACTGCTTAAGCGCCGAACAAATAACGGTATCCAGACCAACCTTACGCTGCATGAGGACAGTGAGGCAGATTGGCTGCCAGCTTGCTCTAAGTAGATTATTCAACCCCCCAACCGGCTTAGGCCGGTTTTTGCATTTGATGCAATTATTAATGTCAGCCAAGGTTCGCTAAGATCGAATGTACTAAGGTGTATGTTCGCAATCTCGAACAGCTAGTAATCTCTCCGTAGGGTTGCCTAGACCACATTTGCTCTGAAGGCTGTATAACATATGGGCTGATGGATTTAAATAAAAAATCAGTCTTCTTTAGGTAGAACTTTATTAAAACCCTCCAGCGTTTTCAATATTGCCTTTCCTGTTCTAACATGACTTAATAAATTTGCTATTTCATTTTCTAACTCATTTTTGTCAGAACAAAATGACTCTCTGCCATCTATAGTTATTTTGCATGGATAACCACTCTCTGACATATACCAGTCTGCCAGAGGTATAGGATTTTTATTTTCATGATCGCTTATTGTCAGACCTTGATAACTTTCCCTTTCCAAACTAAGCTGACCTAGAGCAGCTCCAATTATATTGTTGGTTTTTGGCTTTATCGCTCTATTTAAGTCCCATATGCCGAAGTGTACTTTAGATTCATAAATTTCACCAAGTTGCTTATCCACTTCATTTATAACATCATAAATTTCTTGTTTGTTTGATGCTGCGGTTTTAGCGGCATCAACACCTGCCAATAAAAATCTTTTAAAGTCGTTCACGATCAATCCTCTCAATCACTGAAATTATTGGTAAATGATCAAATTTTGAGCTTGAGTTGTTTATGTACTGAAGAAATTCAGGATCACTAAAAACAACTGTTTCGCCCTCGTTTAAGTGCCACGTTTTACCTAATATGAAATCAGATGAAAACATCATTTGGTCGAATGTTTTCCACTTACTAAAGTTATCATTTTTATAATAGTAGGTGCCACCATGCACCCCAGAAGCATCTGAATTAGGGTGCATTTTTGAATAAATCATATGCCGCCAAAAAGGATTGTAAAGTAGGCCAGGTCTCCTTTTTACTAAGGCTATGTCTCGGGTCGCGGCTAGATGATAGGTGATACTTTCATTAAAAGGTTCTTCATTAAAATCTCCTAAAACGATCACTTTACTATTTGCCGCTTGTTCGAAGCAATCTGAGACAGCTGTTCTTAATAGCATGCCAAGTTCAGCTTTCTTTGGCGAGTCTTCATAATCGTATAGCCGGCTAGACCAATGAACCAAAAATAACGTTAGCAGCTCTTGAGTTTCATTTATTACAAACTCAACCTTTTGCCCAGCATAAATTCTATTACCCGTTGGGTGTGGCTTACTGATAACAGTCGAGTCAGCCAACTGAAAGACTTCAGATCTAAAAACTATGCATATATCAAACTTCTTCTTGCCTTCGCGATATACACCATCATATACACTAAAGCCACCTCCAACAACTTCGCTTATAAATTCAACATCGAGTTGCGACACTTCACATAAACATATAGCATCAAGTTTTCTTTCATTTAATAATCTTATTATTATAAGCGCTACGTATTGCTTATGTTCTTCGGTAGATTTATTTTCTTTCGAATGTGGCGAAAGACTTGTATTCCACCAACCTATAGCTATTTTGCCAAGACTTTTCATGGGTTTTTTCGGTGGAGTTTATAGGTACACTCATAATAATTCTCATAGTGTCGCTTAGTCAATATGAACAGAGTAGCAACTGTAGCCGAGTGTTGGCCGGCTCCCCAGCGTTATCTCTCGCCAACTTTTGATATTGCCAAGAGCTGCATCAGTCTTCTACAGGAAGCATGTAAATCATGACTTGCTGCCCATTGGCTAAGAAAAACTGCTGTAACAATTTCCGCTTTTGGCACACTGCCGACCATTAACAATAGCAGCGCATAGTAACTTCACATTAAACGTAGTGGCCCAGGTCGCTTTTTGTCATCTTGAATAAGGTGATCACCAAAAGTGCACACTAGTAAGCATCACGCCTCAAACCATTCACTATCTAAATAACTGAAATATAATCATAAAAAAATAAATATGAACAGTGTGAACACTTTTACTTAAAATCATTTTATTTTGGATTTAGTGCCGAGAATTCATTACTCTTGATGAGCCATTCCGGAGTATGAGATCAAATAATTGGTACACGCTTAGGTACACGGAACAAAGCTGAATTAGATAAAACCCCCCTAAAAACAATAGTTTATTGTTTTTATTCAGATTCCGCCAGCCCACCAAAATTCTTGGATGATGGTTACCAGAACCATCATCGAAGTCCTGAAAGCCCGCAAGGTGAAAGCTTTGCGGGTTTTTTTGTGTCCATAGCAGTCCACTGAGAGTGGCTAGAATCCACGCCAAATGACACCCTGTTTTCGCCCCAGCCCCATGGGTCCAAAATCTGAGGGGCCGAACATGCCGAAAATCGTCACTAAACTCAATAATAATCAAATCAAAAACACTAAGCCTGCCGAGAAGGAAGTGAACCTCTTTGATGATGACAGCTTGTTTTTGCGCATATCGCCGATCATGAAAGGTGTCATGAAAACTGGTACTTCAGGTATGCGGCTCCTGTGACTAAGAAACGAACGAAAATGAGTTTGGGTACTTACCCTTACCTTATATTCGCGCAAGATAGCTCTCTCAGAGATCAGTACCTTGCCCTACTCGCACAGCAGATTGATCCGCAAACGCATAAGACCGACAAAGCGAATGCATTAAAAGCGTCCACTGAACACACCTTGTAGGTGGTGGCAAGAAAGTGGCTGGAAGAGAAGAAAAGAACGTCAGTGATTTTAGAAGATCATGTAGCTGATATCTGGCGTAGCCTTGAACGTAACGTCTTCCCTGGATTGAATAATGTTCCGATTAAAGAGATTCGGCCCAAACTCTTGAAGCATCAGCTTGATCCAATCGAACAGCGCGGGGGGTCTTGAAACCTTAAGGCGCATTATTTCGCGACTAAATGAAATTTTTCGTTCAATAGCTACCAAGGAACTGATTGAGTTCAATCCCGTTGATATCTTTGCAGAGCGCCTTCGAAAATCTAAAAAGCAAAATATGCCAGCACTACCTCCCTCAGAATTACCAGGCTTTTTGGCTACATGTAATTTTAAAAGCACATATTTAATGCGGAAATGTTAGCATTAGAGAACTATTGCTAAAAATTAAAAAACCAGAAGCCTTACCAATACCGGTCCGTTTTGTATAGAGCTTGGGTTATGAGTTACAATCAGACTATCGTAAGACAAATAAATAACATTCATTATGAATAAAAAGCAAATCGAAGAAATGCTTTTAAAAGAGGGGTTTACACCAAAAGAAGTCTCTGTGATACGCCAGCATGCTGATAAAAACGGTTATCCTTATCCCTGGCTCCTTTCACAGTTAAAGAAAAGATTCATAGCTGCAATGATATTAATAGCTATCCTTCTCGCAGGACTCATTTATACCATTCGCAGCGGTACACAAGAAAACCTTGTATCTTATTTGATAACACTGTTAGCAGGCTTCACAATTCTGTATATTTTTATCCCGCTGAAGCCCGCATACAAAGCATTTAAATTTTCGCGAAAACACTCTCATATTTTATAAAGTCGATAATGAACATTTTGATTTATTTATTTAATCGAAGAGTCGCACTGCCTCTTCCCCCTACTGCAATACATTCACCACTAGAGACATCTATATAATATTTAACTGGATTAGGCATACTTTCCATCATCCATGGAAGATCTTCAGAAAATTTTAAATCTGAGGTTGAAATAACCCAAACAGATTTGCCATCAAAAGACGCTCTCACAGCCTCATGAAAACGTTCGTCCCAACCATGACCTGTTTCCCTTGCATATTCTTTGGCAATTTCAACAGCTTTATTTTGCGATATCATTGCTGAACTCCATACCAAACATTATACATCAACCCTCCAACCACTACTGGACCCAAAAGAATACCTGCGGTTTCATGCCGCAATAATGTATAGGTAATTTCGTAAGTATTTCCAAGAGGGAACTTGAAGCCTTCAATGATATATTCCCTACTCATCCTCTGGCTCTTAATAAGCCAATAGTTTCAGCAAGTGACTCTTCCAGGTATCGTAATATATATGATTTATTATATGCGCTTTGTCTCATGAAAACCCTAAGTTCTCTAAATAAATAGAACTTAGGCGCAATTGCCATGTGTACCTGTTCATGATAAAGAGTTGAAAGCATCTGCAAATATGCGTCATCTTTCGACATTGCGCCAGGATAGTAGTTGCGTCCTACTTCTACGTCCCCCAGGGTTTTGTGCGTCCCTGAACGACGTCACTATGCTTTGTGATTTTTATCTTAGGAGCATAACGCCAGCCTCCATTGCGAGGCAGGTTCATTTTCCTTCCAATATCGCTGCTGTATCTGGGCATTTTTACTCCCCTGAAAGGAGTCTTAAATGTATCACCAGGCTTCTTCTTCAAAAGAAGTGCGAGGACAGTATTAACGCCTATCAGAGTGATCGCGTCTGCTAAATCCTTAGCAGCAACGTCAAGATCTCCTTCGCTACGAGCTGCGTTAGTCTTCGTGGCAAAATCAAACAACTTCTTAGCCGCTTCAAGCGCTACGCCCCCTACTGCTACCCAGCCTACAACGAGAAGCACTAAATCAGCGATTTCACCAATCCCAAAAAAGTGCGCACCAGCCCAAACCACGATGACCCCCGCCATAGTTGCTAATGCTGATGGGGTGACCATAGCAAGAAGCTGTTGACCTACGTCAGAGGGTAAGAGCACTGCCGCTTTAGAAATGGCTAGCTGTAGCCTTGACTGTATATCGCCAGGGATAACTTCCATTCTCTATCCTCAGTTATATGTTAAGCTGCCTGCAGAATAACTCTTGAATACTGCATTATCCAGTAGTTTTGCTTATCATCTTTGTTTGACCTGATCGAAGAAAAGATATCCACTTATCATTTAGCTTTTAAAAAATTCATTAAAAATGACAGAACTAAAATAGTCATTTAAATTAACAATCCAACCTAACCCTCAATAATAAAAACGTTAAAAACCGAAAAAAATATAATGATAGTTGATATTAAATTTGAGAAAGCAAACAAAAGGCAATCACGATAATTCTATATTACTAACTGAAGGTTGTATCTGATACTGGGAGTAGATCAAAATCTACCCAGTCGCTCCCTGGTACATGAATGGTCTACAGTGGGGCTGGCATGATATTCAAGTTATGCAGGCAATGCAGCAAAAGCGGCAAAGTTCTTGAAATCAGGTGGTTACATAGGAATGGGGTTTGCCTTTGCTGGACCACGAATGACGTACTCAATGCCTGCGTTAAAGGACGTGAGAGCGAATGTAAAAGAACCGCATTCAAAGAGTATGGTAAGTTTGGTGCTTCGACCTTAACGGGTGTGGGAGCTGGCGCAGCCGGTTCTTTCGCAGGTGTAGGTGTATGCGCAGCAATAGGGATCGCCACAGCAGGAACCGGCGCGGTAGTCTGCGCTTCTGTTGGCTCAATAGCTGCGGGCTATGATATGTAGGTGCTAAAGCGAGTGATTCTGTAATGGATACTATCTATGAATACATGGGAATTTGAGAAATGAAATCGGTCCTGATGGTCTTGATTATGCTTCCTTTAGTTTGCTTAGTAGTAAGTGTTATTTTGTATCTGATTAACAGGTCTCGCTACAAGGAATTGATCTCAGACTTCCAACAAAAGCATACACTTCCCCCCCCTTACTTGTTGCACTGCAATATGGGATATATAGGTTCACCTCTAATGGCCTATTTTTTCATGCGATTAAAACAAAACAAAAAAATCTTATTTTTAAACAGGAGCGATAATGCTTATAATTTTGCACATGAAAGTCAAAATATAAAAAAGATAAATACTCTCAAACCGCTTTACTATACTTTTGCATTTGGTTTTTCATGCTGTTTGCTACCTGGACTTATTGTGATTTTTATCCAACTTCATATTATTTAATTTTTCCAGTATGGAGATAGTCATGGAACAAACTCTCTCGGTAAAGCTTATTGAGAAAAGTAAAGCGACTGCTTTTCAGCAGGCCGTTTCTGAAGTATTGATCGATAACAAACCGACGGGTATTACTATAAAAGGACAGGTACTCGAAGCCTCCGTTAAAGTCGACAATGACAGCTATATTCTTTTCACAACGGATGATGTGATCTTTGAAGAGTTTCTTACTGTTACTCTCATCAGCCTGAGTCAGGGTATTGTTGAAAGTTTGCAGGTTGGCAATGAGTATTCGTCAGGCTCTTTCGAGGTGCTGTCTGTCAATCACAAAACCATTGAGTTCAATTTCATTGGCGGGTCAGTCTGGACAATTAAAGTGAACGACACCCCAAAGCCCCGTGTCCCTTTCTTTTCGGATCCGCGTGGCGTAAAACGCTCTTCAGGTCTGAAAGCGTATCTGACGATAGATGCAAAGCCATCGCCCTCACCTGCATAAAAAACCATTTAACAGAAGCAATTGGTATATGTTTATATATACCAATAATTTTATGATTAATAATTTTCATTTAAATTCATAAAGATAAAAAATCCATTCAGATTCCACCAGCAAAAAATTAAAGGGTTACGTTCCAGCGCAACCCTTTTTCTTTTTCTGTTGCGGCAAATCGACGACAGCGAAAGTCATCCGCCACCAATGGTTTGATAATTGTTATGATGCCTGTGCTCTTGCTACTTTTCCCAGTGTGAGTAAGGTGCCTGGTATGCTTCATAACGATCCGAAAACGTTTATATACCACAAACAACCCTTCAGGTTTGCTGTGCTCTACTTCTTTTTAACCTTACATTCCAGTATTCACCACACAGCCAGATCACATAGTGGTTAAAGGATCACCAGCAATTACTCCATAGAGCACATCCTTGAGATATGCTGGTTTTGATAAGAGAAAGTACGCAATAAAAAAGGCCATGATTAGTATCATGGCTTTAGCGTTTAATATCATAACTTACAGATTATGTGACATAATAATCATGCTTCACCTTTTAGCTTATCCATTAGATAAGCGATAAACCAGGCCAGTATGAAAAAACCAAAAAAACCAACAATCTTTAATGGCCAGCCTCCAAATATAAACAACGAGAAAAATGCTGCGAAGGAGCAGATCCCCGTGGAAAAAGCTTCAACCACATTAGTAGTTTGTATACCTATGAACTTACCGAATTTTAGTAGAAATGATTTTGCAGAGTTCATTCTGTATACCTTTACACATTAATGTATGGCTGTTGATGTACATCAGATAGGGTTCAAGTGGCTTCTCAACAAGAAAATAGACCATATCCAAATTCAGTCGGGAAACCTTAGAATAAGTCTTTAGGAATCTGCTTTGCATCCGTCTTGATGCGAGTGAAGCCTCTTCGATTAACCCTTGAATCATGAGAAGGTTCAACGATAGCGACGAACCAACTCTCACAAACCGCTTAAAGGTCTCAGCAATAACAATACGAGTTAAAATTTTTTTAGCTATAAACTGGGCCAGAATAAATTGTGAACCTACCCTTCCCCCTAGCCTGCCAGCACCATAACCCAGCTTACCATCAATAGCTTGCTTACTCTCATTATCGAGCTTTGCATAAAAATCGAAAATCAAAATAGTAACCAGTTGTCGGATTGGTTCATGCCTGTCTTTAGTGGCCTTAACCAACCGCATAAATCGTTCTGTTTCCCTTCGATTCCGGTTCTTAAGATCGCTCCCGGCAAGGCCGCAACCCTGCTACGTTCTTATAACCCCCTGATATATGCCCGAAGGAATCGATGACATACCATCTACAATTCCATAAGCAATTTGCTTTGCGTCCATACTCTTCCTTATAAGCAAATTATGTCCAGGGTTGAGAATATCTAATCTGACGCAGGATTTCCATTGGAACTATATTCCAGCGCCACCACTAATTAGACCCCATGTTAAAAATTGATTTATATGGTTATTTAACGATTATAATTATAAACATGTTATCTAAAAGACGATCCATTTAAATATACATAAACAGAATTATTTTAAGCTATAAAAATAAGTTATGTTTTTCTTTAGCTCCTTTTGGAGATCCTATTACTAAAAATTCCTGAAATTCTTTTCACTCTTTTCAATTGTCGAACTTTGGCAGAAACTCAGCACCGGATGGCTTGTTGTGCGGTTTCGCGGCGTCCAGGTGATTGTCGTGGTGCCGCTGTTCAGCTGCACCTTTGTGACGCGCTGGCCGTTCACCTCCACGCCCGGACGCAGTGACTGGATCACAGGTACGGTCAGCAGAAGAAGCTATATCGAAAGCGCTTTTCGCTAACCGTGACGTAATAAAATCGGTGTTGGGCGGAGCCAGGCTGACTATTCGCAATGCATCTGGCAAAGCGATCGGCTATGGTTTCCGGCGCGGAGGTAGCCAGCTAATAGTCATGAAAAATGTGAGATTTGTTATCGAGTTTCAGCAATATAACGGCAACCCTAATACATTCTCACAGCATTCCCGGATTTATAGGTACAAAATGCAAAAATTCCACTTTCTTGACCAACTGATTTTCGGTTATTTCAATCAGGACGCAGACATCATCAATGATGGCGAGGATACAATCGAAGGCATAGTGCGGCTGTTCAAAAAGTCAGCACCAGACTGGATGCTCAACGATCTTGTCGAAGAAGTTGACGATTTTATCTCAGCCTATGATGGCAATGTCGAAAAGGAATTCAGGAAACGATATGGGTTTGATTTTGCACCTGAACTTTGGGAAACCACGGCTCATGAATTCCTGATGACTGTTCGTCAGATCTCTTCAGAGAAATAAGGCTTTCAGGAGTAGATTTTTCTGGTTGATGATTACCCCATCCATCATCAAACTCCCTAAAGTCCCGAAGTTGAAAACCCTTCGGGTTATTTGTGTTTCTAATTTTTCATACAGTCTGAATCTACCCATTCCATACCCAATCTTTCAGCCACCAGTTAAAGCTCTTTACGACAGCCCCTCTCAGCACATCGCCCCAAAAACCAAAACCCCCAGATGCTTTTATGACCACCAGCGGTTTCCCACGCACCATCTCAGCGCACTAAATCTTTGCACTCCATCACACTAACTCTCTAAGCCATCTTATTACCTGTTGATATTACTGATTATTTTTATTGGCACATTTTCTGCTTAATTCTCTTCTTACACCTATGTACCGGCATATCGGTCTCAGTAATCTGGCATTAGCAGCAGGCAAAGGTTTGGATCTGCGCAATGCCAGAACAGTGTGTAAACAGAGCAGACTGATTTCAGCTGTGTAGCAGAGCGTAATGTGGAGACATAATAATGACCTCGATAAGCGAACCGGTGGTAATAGCGAAACACAGCAAATGGGTGCAGCTTCTGCTTGGACTGATTTGCATGGCAGCTATTTCCAGCCCGCAGTACGTCTGGACGCTGTTAACCAAACCGATGATTGCCAAACTCGGCGTCGGGCTGGCGGAACTGCAGGTCACGTTCTCGCTGCTGATTATTCTGCAGACTTTTTTTTCACCCTTCCAGGGCCGGCTGGTTGAGCGCTTTGGTCCACGTTTGCTGATCTCCATCGGTACGCTGATGGCGGGCTTCAGCTGGGTAATCGCGGCCCGGGTCGATAGCCTGACTGCTCTCTATCTGGTCTATGGCTGCCTGGGCGGACTGGGGACGGGGATTGTGTATATCGGCGTAGTGGGACTGGTGATGAAGTGGTTTCCACAGCAACGCGGTTTTGCCGCCGGAACCGTTGCGGCGGGCTATGGCATGGGCGCAATTTTTACCACCTTCCCGATTTCCATTTCTCTTAATAGCTACGGGCTGGAACAGACGATGACGACATTTGGTCTCATCTTCGCCGCTGTGGGACTTCTCGCCAGCCAGAACCTGAGGCTGCCTGAAAGCAGCGCGATGATGCCGGTCAGCAACACATCGTCACCCGTACGAGGCCAGCGCCAGTTTAAATCCAGAGAAATGCTGCGCCAGCCGCTGTTCTGGCTGATGTTCATGATGATGACCATGATGTCGACCTCAGGACTGATGGTCACTTCGCAGATGGCAATTTTTGCTGAAGACTTTGGCATCAGCAAAGCAGTCGTTTTCGGTATGGCCGCCCTGCCCCTGGCGCTGACCATTGACCGTTTCACCAATGGTTTAACGCGTCCCCTGTTTGGTTTTATTTCCGACCGCTACGGCCGCGAAAATACCATGTTTATTGCCTTCGCACTGGAAGGTGTCGCGATGACGTTGTGGCTCGCCTGCCGTGAAGATCCCGTGCTGTTCGTACTGCTTTCAGGCGTCGTGTTCTTCGGGTGGGGTGAAATATTCTCGCTGTTCCCCTCCACACTCACAGACACTTTTGGCAGTGAAAATGCCTCCACAAACTATGGCTGGCTCTATATGTCTCAGGGAATTGGCTCGATCTTTGGTGGCCCGCTGGCGGCGCTGATGTATCAGCACACCCATAACTGGCACCTGGTCTTTGGCTGCGCAATTACCTTCGACTTTATCACGGCCGGTCTGGCGTTGTGGGTGCTCAAGCCCTGGCGTGCACGCTTTATGCACGCGCAAAATAATCGTGCACATTAATTGTCGGTGAGTGACATCGCTGAATGAGATCAGAACTGAACAGGCATCTTCTGCGTTCTTACAATGCATCGTCAGGACGCATTGATTCTGATGTCAGGCTCTGAGGAAACCCGTAGTAACCACTTAAAGCGCAAAAACAGCCGGGACTGCTGATGTCCCGGCCGGCGCTGACGATCAGAAACTGTAATCAACAGCCGCGAAATATCTGCGGCCATCTTCGTTATAGCTGTAGTCGTCGCGGTTGAGATCTTTATCGGTCAGGTTCAGAACGCCAGCACGGATTTTCACCGCTTTGTTCACCTGATATGACCCGCCGGTATTCCAGGTGGTATATCCGCCTGGTGTTGCATTGCCATCGGTCACCGTGCGGCTCTTGCCTTTGTAATTCGCGGAAAGATAGAAGCTCCAGTCCTCCAGCGGTTTCCAGTCAAGCGTCGCATTTGTCGTGTGGAACGGCAGTTCAGACAGCGGTTTGTTGCCGCCGTTACTCAGATCGCGGGCGTCATTGTAGGTGTAATTCAGCCGGAGATTCAGCTTGTCGGCGACCGGCAGACCGAGCTCCGTTTCCAGCCCGCGGATCCGTGCTTTATTCACGTTGTAATAGCGGAAAATCGGATTGCCGCTGGCATCAAATCCGGCAAAGTTTGGATAGGATGGCGCCAGACTGCGGTTGGCGGTGCGGATAACCGTAATCATGTCGTCAATGTCGTTCTGAAACACCGTCGCGCTGGCGGTAACATCTTCAAGCCACCCTCTCTGACCGGCGTAATAGAGTCCGAACTCCATGCTTTCGCTGGTTTCTGCTTTCAGATCCTTATTGCCCACCACATTGCAGCTCCCGCGGCATGAACCACTGAGCCAGTCCGGGCTCAGCTGAAGCAGAGAAGGCGCTTTGAAAGCGGATGCCCAGCCGCCTTTCAACGTGACCGTATCGGTGGCGTTGTAGACCAGATAGGCACGCGGGCTCCAGTTGACGCCGTAGTTCTCGTGGTCATCCATGCGTACGCCGCCAGTCAGCGTCAGGTTTTCGAAGATGTGCCATTCATCTTCCAGGAACAGCGCATACTGATTAGCCTGCACGCTGCCGCCATTTTTCATGTTTACCGCATCTTCCAGCTTATCGTTGCGGTATTCACCGCCGAACGTCAGGAATTGAGTGTAATCACCCAGCGGGATCACGACTTTGCCGTCGAGAGAATTGTTTTTCGAGGTAATGGTTTTGGCGTTTTTATTTTCGATTTTTTCACCGTAAAAACGCAGTTCGGTATTCGCCACTCCCCAGCGGCCAGCGTGGCCGAGCGAGTAGTTTTCGCGCTCGATACGGTTTTTATCCAGGGTGTCGGAATCCCGATCCTGACGATCCATCCCGTAACCGAACGTGATGTCCTGATCTTTATCCGGCGTCAGTGAGAATTCCACATTAGCATTACGCGATGTGTAACCTTCAATGCGCGGCTGACCAGTGCTGCCACTGGCGGAACTGGCCTGATCTTTATTGCGTTTACCCAGCGCACCATAAACTTTCACGCCCAGTAAATCGTCAACCAGCGGGCCGCTGGCAAAGAAATTGCCGTTGCCGCTGTCACCGCGATCGCGATGTTCCTGAACGGTGGTGTCTGCGCTCAGCGTGCCATGCCACTGGGTGCCGACTTTACGGGTGATGATGTTGACCACACCGCCCAGCGCATCGGACCCATATAAAGAGGACATTGGCCCGCGCACCACTTCAATACGTTCGATCGATTCTGCCGGGATCCAGCTCAGATCAAAATCGTTATGGCGGAAGACGGCGTTGCGGGAATTCACGCGTTTGCCGTCGACCAGGATCAGCGTGTAGCTGCTGCCCAGTCCGCGAATGCTGACACCCTGTCGGTTATCGCTTTCATTGGTGAGCTGTACGCCGGGAACGTCTTTCAGCACCTCTTTGAGGTTTTGTACCGGTTTTCTCTGCAGATCTTCGCGAGTGATTACGCTGATACTGGCGGGGGCATCTTTGAGATTTTGTTCGACAGAGGAGGCTGTAACCACCATCTGATCTTCATTTTCTTTTACCTCGCTGGCCTCTTCCGCCATCACCGGCATCGTGGCAGTAATCAGTTGTGCAAACAGCCCCGCTTTAACGGCAGGTGTAAAGTTAGTCTTAACCATTTCTTCTCTCCGAGAGGTAAAACGCCCCGGCAGCCGGGGCAAAGTTCCTTTTACTCTGTCCAGTAAGTGCCGGTCGGTTCGACAGCGAGGAACTGTTTATAAAGTTGTTTTTGTGTTTTCTGCGGATCGAGCCCGGCAAACTTTTGCGGATAAAATGCTTTGGCAAAGTACTGAACGGCCAGCACGTTATAGGGAGAGTTGTAATAGTTATGCCAGATGCCAAAACTGCGCCCCTCTTGCACGGCTTTCAGCGTGCTGATGCCTTTACGCGCCAGCAGCGGCTTCAGGCTGGCGCTTGCCTGTTCTGGTGTGGTCTGCGCGCCCAGCACTAAACTGACCGGCTGCGGATCACCCGCTTTCGGTGGTCTGGCACCGCCACTGACCAGATAGACATCCGGCTGCGCGGCAATGACTTTTTCCAGATTCACCTGACCGAGCGCGCCCGGCAGCAGAGGTTTGGCGATATTCACGCCACCCGCCAGATCGATAAAATCACCCATGTTGCCGTTACCGGCTGAGCGGCAACATTCATCTGCTGTGGAGGCCCGCAGTTCGATAAAGACTTTCGGTTTATCCTGCATCGGGATATCGCGGGTGACATCGGTGACGCGTTTAATATTCTCCTGATAGAAGCGGATGTACTCCTGCGCCTGTTTCTCGCGGTTCAGTACTTTCCCCAGCAGTTCCATACTCGGCAGAGTGTTTTTGAGCGGAGAAGTGCGGAAGTCCACAAACACCACGGGCACACCGGCGTTTTGCAGCTGTTTCACCAGCTCACTACCTTTGCCGGGACCGTGCCCCGACAGACCGAAAATCGCCAGCTGCGGATTCAGTGTCAGCACTTTTTCAGGGCTGATGGTGTCGGCACTGGTCGTGCCGATCAACGGAATGTTGTCGATTTGCGGGAACTTCGCCCGATAGGTGGCGTAGGTTTGCGGGTCAAGTTTACGGAAATCGCCCTGCCAGCCGACGATTCGGTCAAACGGTTTCTGGCCCTCAAGCAGCGAAAGAGCGAAGAACAAGCGGCCTTCTCCGAGTACCACACGCTGAACATCATCCGGCACGGTAACCGTGCGTCCCGCAACGTCTGTGACGGTGACCGCCTGTGCCGTTACACTAAGCAAACCGAACGTGAGGCCTGCGAATCCGGCAGCTACCTGCTTGCCAGAAAGCACTTTTACTAATTTCTGAGGATAATTCATCTTCTTCCGATTCCTTTGCGTTTCCCTGAAGAAGAACGAACAATAATGTAAACGATAACTATTATCAATTACATTTACATTTGTACGCAGCCCGGTGATTGAGCGCACTAAAGCGCCCATAAACAGCGGTCAGAGAGTCACAAAACTGAAAGATGAAAAGCGTGAACGAGGCTGCGCATTCCATTACGGCAGTCTCGTGATCATAAAAGCAGAAACCGCTCAGCGGAAGAACCATTGCCGGAACAGCTTGATTTTCGTCTGAATCACCAGGACTGAGTCTGTTATTTTTTCTCTTTCCATCACCCTCAGGTGACTTAACAGGAACGCTGAGAAAGTCAGGTGTGGATTTAAACGGTCAAACCCACACAAACGGTCATAAACAGTCACGCCATAGCAACAATGTCTATATAGTTTATTAACCCTTTTGGTGATTGCTACCTGCCGTATAAGGCTAATTATGTGAGCAAAATCACTAAATAATGTAATGAGCCGCAATATTTTTCATGAAATATTTCGACTTCATCACCTTATAAACGCCAGCGAAATTTACCCACGTGGACTCCTGCCCAGTCCACATTTTCCCGTGTCTGCTTCCAGTACTTTATATCCATCGGAGGATAAGTATGTTGCCGATTGAAAGACAGCAAAGAATTATTAATGAGATTAATATAAATGGCCGGGTAATTGTCTCAGAACTGGTCACTCTGTGTCAGGTTTCACAGGAAACTATTCGGCGTGATTTAAGCCAGCTTGAAAAGCGCGGTTTATTACAACGCAGCCATGGCGGCGCCGTTCTGATAAAAAAACAGAACACTGGCACACAAGGAAATAGCAGAATCGCTAACCAAAGTGAATTAACTTTTCGGCAGCGAATTAATGAGCACGTTGATGAAAAAATGATTATTGCCAAACGCGCGCTCGACTTTATCAGCCCCGGCGACTGTATTTTACTGGATAGCAGTACCACCTGCTGGTATCTGGCGCGACAGTTGCCAGACATTGAATTAACGGTATTAACCAATTCGCTGCGCATCGTACAGACGCTTGCCGCTCGCGGCAGTATTCGCACTATCTGTCTGGGCGGGGAATATTCCGATCGTGATGAGGCTTTTCATGGGGTGGTGGCTGAGCAACCACTGCGGGAATTTCAGATTAATAAAATATTTTTTTCCTGTAGCAGTCTGGGTAACGACGGATATTTACGCGAAGGCAATGAGAATAATGCGCACCTGAAACAACAGATGCTGCTGGCCGCCGAAAAAAAACATCTTTTAATGGATGGCAGTAAATTTCTGCGGCCCTCGTTTGCCCGGATATGTCATTACCGCGATGTCGATTTTCTTATTACTGACCAATTAAAAGATAAAGAGCTTGAACAGGAACTGGCGTGGAATGGCGTTAATGTCATCGTCTGTTCACAGCGTTATCAATCCATGCAGCTAATTAAAAATTAACCCGGAGTCTGTATGAAAAAACATCTTATCGCCTGCTCTTTACTTGCTCTGTTTGCCGCCACGGGCGCGCAAGCTGCTGATAAATTGCGTATGGGTATTGTGGTCAAAATTGGCGGTATTCCCTGGTTCAATGCCATGGAAACCGGCATTAAAAGTGAAGCAGCGAAGCGCGGTATTGATGCGTGGATGGTCGGCCCTACTGCCGCTGACCCGGCACTTCAGGTGCGTGCCATTGAAGATTTGATTGCGCAGAAAGTCGATATCATCGGCGTGGTCCCCAACGATCCAAAAGTGCTGGAGCCGGTGCTGAAACGGGCACGCGATGCCGGTATCGAAGTCATTACCCATGAGTCTCCCGGTCAGCAGGGCGCCAACTGGGATTTTGAACTGGTCGATGCGACAACCCATGGCATCAATCATATGAAAGCACTGGCGAAGTGCATGCACGATGAAGGCAAATACGCCATGTATGTGGGCAGCCTGACGGTGCCGCTGCATCAGCAGTGGACTGACGCCGCACTCGCTTATCAGAAAGAGCACTACCCCAAAATGCAGCTGGTCACCGACAAATTTGGCGTTGGTGAATCACTGGATGACTCCATCCGTACCACGAATGAGCTGATGTCTAAATATCCGGATCTGAAAGGCATCCTGGCGTTTGGTTCGCAGGGGCCAATCGGTGCCGGACGTGCGGTCATGAACCGTAAAAAAATCGATCAGGTTTGTGTCCTTGGCTCTTTCAGTCCGGGACAGGGTGCCTCCCTGGTTCAGCGTAACGCCATCAAAGGCGGCTACATCTGGAATCCTGAGACCGCGGGCGAAGTCTTTGTGCGTATTGCCGACATGATGCAGAAGAAAGAGCCGATTACTGACGGCATGACGATTGAGGGGCTGGGCAAGGTAAAAGTGGATGAAAAGACCCACACCATTCTCGGTAACAACACAGAGAGTCTGGATAAAGAAAACCTGCCAAAACTGGTAAAAATGGGGCTTTGATATGCAAGAGGTCACTCCACAGACACTGATTGCGCTCGATAACCTGTCGAAAACATTTGGTGGTAACCGCGCGCTGAGCGATATCTCCCTGACCTTACTGGCAGGCGAAGTGCACTGTCTCGCTGGCACCAACGGCTGTGGCAAGAGCACTCTGATCAAAGTGATTTCCGGGGTGCACGCCCCGGACAGCGGCAGCCGCATCACCCTGGGCGACGGCGCGCCACTGCCGCGCCTTACTACCCGGCAGGCGCGCGACTTCGGTATCCAGGTGATTTATCAGGATCTGTCGCTGTTTCCCAACCTGAGCGTGGCAGAGAACATCGCCTTTGAGCATAACCTCAACGGCCTGCTGCGCTGGCACCACCGCGCGCGGCTGCAGGAAAGCGCGCGCAGCATTATTAATGAGTTGAAGTTCGACCTGAATCTGGATGAAAAGGTCGCAGCGCTCTCCATCGCGCAGCGTCAACAGGTGGCGATCTGCCGTGCCCTGGTCGCCGATGCGCGGCTGGTGATCATGGATGAACCCACCGCCTCCCTGACCCGCACCGAAGTAAATCAGCTGCTGCGAACCGTACGCTATCTGAAAGACAAAAATATCTGCGTGGTGTTTGTCAGCCACCGGCTTGATGAAGTGCTGGAGATTTCTGACCGCGTTACGGTAATCCGTGACGGGCGCAAAATGGGCTGCTGGCCCGCGCGGGAGATGACACCGCACCACCTGACAGAGCTGATGACCGGTCTGAAACTCGACTATCAGCTGAAAGCGCCGACACGCAACGACAATCGCGCCATTCTGGAGATAGAGGATTTAACCCGCGCCGGCCAGTATCACAACGTCAATTTTAAATTGTATGAAGGCGAGGTGCTTGGGCTGTGCGGCCTGCTCGGCTCCGGACGCACTGAACTGGCACTCTCACTATTCGGCATGACACGTCCCGACAGCGGTAAAATCTGGCTCGACAGTAAGCCGGTACGCTTTCGCGGCCATGAAGATGCAATCAAAGCGGGTATCGGCTATGTGTCGGAAGATCGCCTGACGCTGGGCCTGGTGCAGCAGCAGTCTGTGGCAGACAACATGGTGCTGCCGATCCTCGACAAACTCCAGAACCGGTTTCACCTGATTGATGAATACCGCAAGAACAAGCTGATCCTGCAGTGGATCCAGCAGCTTGGCGTGCGCGTGGCCGATCCGAACCTCGCCATTTCTACCCTCTCCGGCGGCAATCAGCAGAAAATTGTGCTGGCGAAATGGGTGCTGACCCAGCCGCGAATTCTGATCCTCGACTCGCCTACCGTTGGGGTAGATGTGGGTGCCAAGGCCAGTATTTACCAGTTGATCCATGAGCTGGCGAAAGAGGGCCTGTCGATCATTCTGATCTCCGATGAAGTGCCAGAGGTCTGGTACAACTGCGACCGCATCCTGCATTTCCGCGATGGCACGATCCATGCCGAATACCAACCTGATAGCGTCGAGCAGCAGCAGCTGGCGGAGGTGATCAATGCCTGACTTTTCCCGTTTTCGTCCGCACTCCAGTCAGGGCTGGCTCGCCTGGGTACTGCTGGCATTCATTCTGTTTTTCTCGGTTGCCAGCGATCAGTTTCTCACCATGCAGAATCTGCTGGATCTGGCAGAGAGCTATGCCGTCACCGGCATCTTTGCACTGGGTCTGTTTGTGGTGCTGGTCACCGGCGGTATCGACATCTCCTTTGCGGCTGTCGCCTCCGTGGTGCAGTACCTGCTTGCGTCACTCTTTGTGCAGTTCCAGTTCGATAATGCGCTGCTCAGCATTGTGCTGGCGGTGATGTGCGGCACGCTGTTCGGCGTAATCAATGCGCTCCTGATTACCACGCTGCGGGTGGTCTCCATCATCATCACCATCAGCATGCAATCGCTGCTGTTCGGACTGCTGATGTGGGTAACCGGTGGCCGCAGCCTCTATTCGCTGCCGGAGTGGTGGATCACGCTGCGCAACGTGCTGCCGTTCAGCTGGCAGGGAGAGAGCTTTCAGGTGGGCCTGCCCCTGGTCACGATGCTGCTGATTGCTGCAGTAACGGCCCTGCTGCTGAACAAAACCAATCTGGGCCGTCAGCTTTACGCCGTCGGAGGGGATGCGGAGTCAGCCCGTCGTATTGGTATTCGCGTTGGACTGATCCACGTTTTCGCCTATGGCTGGCTGGGCGCGATGGCGGCGATTGGCGGGCTGGTACAGGTCTATCGCATGGGCGAAGTGGTGCCGAATGCGCTGGTTGGCGGTGAGCTTGATGTCCTGGCGGCGACAGTGCTGGGCGGCGCCAGCCTGATGGGCGGCAAAGGCACAGTTAGCGGCACACTGATGGGGGTTTTCCTGATCGCCATTCTGAAGAACGGCCTCAATCTGGTGGGAGTATCGAACTACTTCATGAATATCGTGGTTGGCGGCGTCATCATGATTGCGATCGCCGTGACCCATTACAAAAAACGCAAAGAAACTGACGTCAGTTTCGTGTGACAGAGGGCACTGATGATGAAATCACTGATTGCACTGCGCCCGGACGGCACCAACATCGGCCTGATGCTGCTTATCGCGCTGGCGCTGGCCATCTTTACGGTGATGCTGCCGGGTCGCTTCCTGACCGACTCAACCTTTATGAGTATGGCATTTCAGCTGCCGGAGCTGGGCTTACTCACACTGGCGATGTTTATCGCCATCCTCAGCGGCGGCCTGAACCTTGCCATTATCGCGACCGCTAACCTGACGGCGCTGTTTATCGCCTGGACGCTGATGAGCGCCCTGCCCGCCGGAGCCGGCATGGCGCTGCAATTGCTCTGGCTGTTCATCGCCATCATTGGCGCCATGCTGATCGCCGCCGTAATCGGCGTGGTAACGGGTCTGATGGTAACGCGAATCGGCGCGCACCCGATTCTGGTCACACTCGCAACAATGATGACGCTGAACGGTATCGGTATCTGGCTGACCAAAGGGGCTGCCGTCAGCGGCATGCCGCCGGTGGTACAGGCGCTGGGTGCTGATACGCTGCTGGGTATGCCGCTGCCGCTCTGGGTATTCCTGATCGCCGCCGCGCTACTGGCACTGTTTCTCGGTAAAACCCGCGCGGGAAAATGCATTTACATGGGCGGCAGCAATATCAACGCCACCTGGTTCAGCGGCATCAATACCCATCGCATGGTGATGCTGGTCTATGTGATCTCCAGCCTGCTCTGCGTACTGGCAGGCCTGATTATGATGGCGCGCTTTAACTCCGCGCGCATGGGTTATGGCGATGCTTATCTGTTACTGACAGTACTGGCGATTATTCTTGGCGGCACCGATCCCAACGGCGGATTCGGTCGCGTCACCGGTGTGGTGCTGGCACTGATTGCGCTGCAGGTACTTTCAACCGGTTTCAATCTGATGAACATCAGTCAGCACGTCAGCCTGGCAATGTGGGGCGCAGTATTGATTGTGGTCCTCGCCTTTAAACAATTTAAAACCCGATTCAACGAACACCGTGCAGTAAAGCTCAGCAGGCTGGCCGCGGTGCTTAATCCTCTGTCTGAAAAGAAGGAAGTATGATGCGTACTCAAATCTCCCCGTCACTGATGTGTATGAACCTGATGGAGATCAAGCACCAGCTACAGGTTCTCGACTCGCGCGCTGACTTTCTTCATGTGGATATCATGGATGGTCATTACGTTAAAAATATAACGCTCTCCCCTTTCTTCATTGAGCAGATCCGTCCTTTCACCCGCGTGGCGATCGACGTGCATCTGATGGTGGAAGAGCCGACTAATTTTATCGAGGCGGTTGCAAAAGCGGGGGCTGACTATATCTGTCCGCACGCGGAGACGATCAACCGCGACGCGTTTCGCGTCATTAATCTGATCCGCAGTTATGGTAAAAAAGTGGGCGTGGTGCTCAATCCAGCCACCCCAATCTCATATATTCAGCACTATATCCATTTGCTCGACAAGATCACCGTGATGACGGTGGATCCGGGCTACGCCGGCCAGCCTTTTATCCCGGAAATGGTTGAAAAGGTGCGTGAGCTGAAAGCACTGAAGCAGCAGCACGGATATCACTATCTGATCGAAATCGATGGCTCCTGTAACACCCGCACTTATCACCAGCTTATTGGCGCGGGCGCAGAAGTCCTGATTGTCGGTACCTCGGGCTTATTTAACATTCATGACGATTTAGCCACCGCCTGGAAGATGATGCGCGACAGCATTGATGAAGCCCAGGGGCTGGCGCAGGTGTCTGCATGAAACCGCGCTGGCTCGGTATCGACATTGGCGGCACCGGTACCCGGCTGCAGCTCATGGAAGCGGGAGGCGTCTGGAGCAGCTTTCGCAAGGTGCCCACCGCCAGCTGGGCCCGGCAGCCGGACGCGCTGCAGGCACTGGCTCAGCTTATTGATGATACGCTGGAACAGCAGCCAGTCAGCGGCATTATGCTGGGCCTGCCGGGTATCCTCAGCCGCGACAGAATGCAGGTGATTTCGCTGCCTTTTATCCAGGCGCTGGACCACCAGCCTGTGGCGGCATGCCTGGCAGCGGAGCTCGGTGTGCCCGTGGCGATGGACAAAGATGTGAACCATCTGATGCTGTGGGATCTGCTGCAGCTGGAGCAACTGCCGGATAACGCCGTCGGCCTCTATCCCGGCACCGGAATGGGCAACAGTCTGTGGCTCAATGGGCAGTTTTATCATGGCGAGCATGGCGGTGCTGGCGAACTGGGGCATGTGCCGGTGGCAGGCAATGATCTCCCCTGCCCGTGCGGTAATCGCGGCTGTGCGGAGACCCTGACTTCAGGCCACTGGCTGAGTCACTGGGCCACGCTGAACGCCGCCGACACGCCTATTTCTGCGCTGTTTACCCATCACGGCGACCAGCCTGAACTTCAGGCATTTGTGCGACGGCTGGCGCAGCTGATTGCAACTGAGATGAATATACTCGACCCGGAATATCTGATCCTCGGCGGCGGTGTGCTGGCGATGGCTGATTTTCCGCTGGCGTTGCTGCGCAACCAGATTCAGCAGCATCTTCGGCCACCGGTCACGCGCGAAAACCTGAAGATCATTTTCAGCCACTCAACCGACTACACGGGCTGTCGCGGTGCCTGTCTCGCCGCCGAACGCCTGTTCAGGAGCGCAGGATGAAAGGAAAAGTATGTGTTTTCGGTTCCTTTAACCTCGATGTTGTTGCCGTGATGCGTCGCTTTCCGCTACCAGGGGAGTCGCTGACAGCGCACAACAGCATGATGGGCGCGGGCGGTAAAGGCGCCAATCAGGCTACGGCGGCGCTGCGCGCTGGTGCTCGGGTGCACTACATCGGTAAAGTGGGCAATGACGATTTTGGCCTTTTCGCGCGACGTCATCTGGAGAAAACCGGCTTTGACGCCATTACGCTGTTTACCTGTAAAGAGAAACCCACCGGTAACGCGCTGATTTACGTCGCAGGCGACGACGCTGAAAATATGATTTCTGTCTATCCGGGCGCCAATACCACCGTGACCGCTGCAGAGGTCACGCGCTGCCAGCCTACGGTAGCCGCTGCCGATATTCTGCTGGTACAGCTGGAAAACAACCTGAGTGCCATTCAACGCATGGTTGATAACGCGCGTGCCAGCGGCACCTTTGTGATTCTCAACCCGGCGCCGTGGCAAAAAATCAGCGATGCGCTGCTGGCAAAGGTTGATTTGCTGACGCCTAACAGCACGGAAGCGAGCCAGCTTAGCGGGGTAACTGTTACTGATTTTGCCAGCGCACGTCGCGCCGCTGAGGTACTGCATCGTAAGGGTGCGCGTCAGGTCATTATCACGCTGGGCATTGCTGGCGCCCTGCTCTCTACACCTGCGCAGCAGCAGCGTATTCCGCTTTTTCCGGCACAGCCGCGCGATACCACAGGTGCTGGCGACGCGTTTAATGGCGCGCTTGCCGCCCGGCTCGCGTCCGGCGAGGATCTGCCCCAGGCGGCGCGATTTGCTGCGGCATTTGCCTCACTCTGTGTCGAACGTGCCGGCGCAGCCGACTCGATGCCCTCGTATGCCGAGGCTTTCGCGCGGCTGCAGGCGCATCCGGAATGTATTATCGAGCCGATTGAGAGCGTAATCGCGTGATGCAGACCGGCAAGCTGATCTTCATCAGTTCCACTCTGAACTCGCGCTGAACAGCGCGAGGATTTTCAGGAGAGTGCTCATCGGGCATCTCCTCCCGTGCCTGGCAGGAAACCGTCGTGCTGCGACGTGTTGATGGCGTTACAGCCCGGCGATCAGTTATCAGGAGGGGAATCGTTTTTTGCTCAGTATAAAATGCTCAACGCCTGAAGATGTGCGCTGACGCCCTTCCCCCTTTACAGCTCCCGCCCAAACACGAAATAATCTCCTTTTGAGCCATGCCACGAACGACGGTGAGGCCTTAACGTAACTTCAACGCTGCGGACACCCTATGAATAACGAAATTTCTCTCAAATATTATGATGTCGCAGATGAGTATGCGACGGAGTCTGCTAAGCCGGTAAGCGAAGCAGAACGTACCCCGCTGGCGCATTACTTCCAGTTGCTGATCACCCGTTTGATGAACAACGAAGAGATCAGTGAAGCGTCGCAGCAGGATATGGCGCGTGAAGCCGGCATTGATGAGCAGCGTATTGATGATATCGCGGAGTTCCTGAACCGCTGGGGCAACGAGTAACTGTTACTCATCGCCAGACGAGTGAGCGCCATACCGTCGCTCCCTGGCGCAGCTGAAAATTATCATCCAGACTTATATAGTCTGTGCAGGCATTGTGTTTTACACTGCGCGCTGTAAAAAACTGAGTAGATTAAGCAGGCAAAAATGGCGATGAACGGAACGATCACAACGTGGTTTGAAGATAAAGGTTTTGGCTTTATCAAAGATGAAAACGGCGATAACCGCTATTTTCATGTGATTAAGGTCGCCAACCCTGACCTGATCAAAAAAGATGCGGCGGTGACCTTTGAACCCACCACCAACAACAAAGGCTTATCTGCCTATGCGGTGAAAGTCGCGCCGACAAGCAAATACATCTACATCGCAGGCGAGCGGCTGAAGATCACCTCGATCAAATCTTACCTGGTCTACAGCGAAGAAGTCCCGGTCGATGCCGGTGTCGATAAAGAGAACGCGGTGCTGTCAGTCGGCCTGTTGCTGAATAACATCCGGCCGAAATCTGACACGAAAGCGAATGAAATGCGCTCGCTGAAAAAGCTGGCGGTCACCACATTCCAGGGAACCACGCTGACCTTCTCTGAAGATGAGATCGACATCGACAGCACGGTTAACGTGCTTAAAAGCCTGAAATAATCCCGCAGGTGGGCCAGTTTTCTGTGAGCAGGATGCTGGCCTGACAGACCGCTTCGGTCTGCTCTACAGGTTTTTCCCCGGATACATCATCCCTGCCAGCTGTGCGCAGTGGCCAGAAAACGATACTCGTGCAGACAAAACTGCCCTGCTCTTCCAGCTAATCCATTGTTTATGAAAAAACAAAGGTCAAACGCGCTGGTCATCAAGGATCATCCCCATAAAGCTACATTCCAGGGTAGAATCAGATTCTTTGTTCAGTCATTGCCAATATTTCCATCATCGCAAATTGATACGAAAAGTGGGTGAAATAAGGTATAAAGCCGCATGAAAATCCCAAACAGAATCCAGCCACTGGTCGATGACGGCCTGATTGACGATGTCCTGCAGCGGCTGAAAAGCGGCAAAGAAGCAGACGTCTATACCGTGCTTTGCGGCGGCAAGGTGCAGTGCGCCAAAGTCTATAAAGAAGCGACTCAGCGTAGCTTCAAGCAGGCGGTGCAGTATCAGGAAGGACGTAAAACCCGCAACAGCCGTAACGCCCGCGCCATGCAGAAAGGCACGAAATTTGGCCGTAAGCAGCAGGAAGAGTCCTGGCAGACTGCCGAAGTAGACGCATTGTTCCGCCTGGCTAACGCCGGTGTTCGTGTACCTCAGCCTTATCTCTGCATCGACGGTGTGTTACTGATGGAGCTGGTGACTGACGCCAACGGTGCGGTTGCGCCGCGCCTCAGCGATGTCATGCTCTCCGAAGAGCAGGCAATCACCGATTTCAACACCATGATCCGTAACATCGTTCGCATGCTCTGTGCAGGTATCGTGCATGGTGACTTATCCGAGTTCAACGTGCTGCTGGACGATCAGGGAC
This sequence comes from Pantoea sp. MT58, assembly GCF_014495885.1. Classification (NCBI taxonomy): domain Bacteria; kingdom Pseudomonadati; phylum Pseudomonadota; class Gammaproteobacteria; order Enterobacterales; family Erwiniaceae; genus Pantoea; species Pantoea sp. MT58. The sequence continues at coordinate 972,194 of NZ_CP061083.1, read as the reverse complement.
CGGTGATTATTGACCTGCCCCAGGCGGTTGATGCGGCGGCCAATAACCATGCCGAGTCGATGTTCGAACGTGACGTAAACAACATCACTTCATACTATGGTCAGTTCGCTCCGCAGCTGCTTAAGACGCGCTATGCCAAAGAGATCTGGTTGCTGTATGAGGATGGCAAGCTCACACCAGAAACGCCGCTTACCGGAGAGTTTGTGGAAGAGGAGCGCGTGGTTGATATGGATTCGCTGATGGATGAGATCATCACTGCAGAGGATGAATATTACGAACGCCAGCGTGCCAGCCGTGAGCGCGACGAAGAGTAATCGCCCATTAATAAAAAAGGCAGTGAGTCGCCTCGCTGCCTTTTAATGTTCGCAGTTTTACAACGCTATCATCGCACCACGACCGTCAGCGCAATCAGAGTTAAGCCGATAATCATCACGCCAACAAAAACTTTATCGAGCCTGCCTTTTTTCATCTTCTCCTCCCTAGAACCACTGACCAAACCTGCGGATGTAGACATGTTTCATTCCCTGCGCCACCAGGCAGTAGCTGAACAGCGTCAGCACCAGCCACGGGAAGTATTGCCATGGCAGTGGCACCAGACCGACCATCGCGCCCAGCGGTGAGAACGGAATCAGGATGCCCAGCGCCATAATCGTCAGCGTGGTCAGCATCACCGGTAAGGTGGCGCGACTCTGGATAAACGGAATCTTCCGGGTACGCAGCATATGCACTACCAGCGTCTGTGACAGCAATCCCTCTATAAACCAGCCGGACTGGAACAGCGACTGCACGCCCGCATGATTCGCGCCAAAAACGAACCACATCAGCGCAAAGGTCGTGACGTCAAAAATTGACGACGTCGGCCCCATCCACAGCATGAAGCGTTTAATGTTGCCGGCATCCCATTTACGCGGCTTATTCAGAAACTCACGGTCAACCTTGTCCCACGGCAGTGCCAGCTGGGAAATGTCATACATCAGGTTCTGAATCAGCAGATGAATGGAGAGCATCGGCAAAAACGGAATAAAAGCACTGGCCACCAGCAGCGAGAAAACATTGCCGAAGTTGGAACTGGCGGTCATGTTCAGGTACTTGATGATGTTGCCAAAGGTCTCGCGTCCTTTGAGGACACCTTCATTCAGTACCTGTAAATCTTTCTCCAGCAGGATGATGTCCGAGGAGGCTTTCGCCACATCTGCCGCGCTGTCCACGGAAATCCCGGTATCCGCCGCCCGGAGTGCAGGCGCGTCATTAATGCCATCTCCCAGGAAACCGACGGTGTGACCATTCTGCTGCATCAGCCGCACCAGACGTGATTTCTGCAGCGGCGTCAGCTGGGCAAACAGCGTGCAACGTTCCACTTCCTGCGCCAGTTCGTCATCGTTCATCGCCTCAATCTGATCGCCGGTCAGCATCGCCGGATCGGTCAGTCCGACATCGGCGCAGACACGCAGCGTCACCAATGGGTTGTCGCCGGTCAGCACTTTCACCGCCACACCACTGTCGCGCAGGGCTTTAATCGCTTTACCCGCGCTGGCTTTTGGCGGATCGCGGAAGGTCAGCATGCCCTGAATAACCAGATCGCGCTCGTCACTGTCGTTGAGCGGCGCGCGCAGCTCCTCATCACGGGTTGCCACGAGCAGCACACGATAACCCTGCTGATGATAGTGTTCGGTCTGTGTCAGCAGCGCCGCTCGCTGCGCCGCATCCAGTGCAACGACCGCATCGCCCTTGCGCACGGCGATACTTACCGCCAGCATCTCTTTGACTGCGCCTTTGCAGATCAGCTGTGAACGATGCTGAGCCAGATCTTCCACCAGCACTGAAACCCGGCGGCGATCAAAATCAAACGGCAACTCATCCACCAGTTGAAACTGGCTGCGCAGAGACTGCGAAATGATTTTATCGCCCGCGCTGAGTACGGCGCGGTCCATCAGGTTTTTCGCGCCACTCTGGCTGCTGCCGTTCAGCCATGCCAGCAGCAGGACCTGAGCATCTTCATTGCCCTGTGCATCCAGATGATGCGCCAGCAGAATGGTGTCCTGAGTCAGCGTGCCGGTTTTATCCGTACAGAGCACGTCCATTGCCCCAAGGTTCTGAATGGCATTGAGCTTTTTAACGATGACTTTGCGACGAGACATCGCAATTGCGCCTTTGGCCAGGTTGGCGCTGACAATCATCGGCAGCATTTCCGGGGTCAGCCCGACCGCAACCGCCAGTGCAAATAGCGTGGCATCCATCCAGTCACCTTTGGTGAAGCCATTTATCAGCAGCACCACCGGCACCATCACCAGCATAAAGCGGATCAGCAGTTTGCTGACGCTATTCACCCCGCGATCAAATGCAGTTTGCGGACGGCTTCCGGTCAGCGATGAGGCCAGCGAGCCAAACCAGGTTTCGCCACCGGTCGCGACGACGACGGCGCTGGCTGTACCGCTGGCTACGCTGGTACCCATCAGGCAGATATTCGCTGACGCCAGCAGCTCTTTAGCAGTCTGGCCTGTGCCGTCAATACCCGCTTCACTGCTGTGTTTCTCAACCGGCAGCGACTCGCCGGTCAGCACCGCTTCACTGATAAACAGGTTACGTGAACTCAGGAGGCGCACATCGGCTGGCACCTGGTCGCCGGTGCTGAGCAGAATGATATCGCCCGGCACCAGTTCACTCATATCCACATCCTGGCGCTGTGCGGTTTCGCTGTCCGCCTCACGCCGCAGCACGGTAACCTGGCTACGAACCAGTGACTGCAGCGCCTGCGCCGCACGGTTGGTGCGAAACTCCTGCCAGAAGCGCAGCAGCCCGCTCAACATCACCATGGTGCAGATGATGATCACCCCGGAAAGATCGGTCTCCTGACCGGCGCGCAGCGGCAGCCAGTAGTCCGTTACAAAACTCACCAGCGCCAGGACCAGCAATACGTAGATAAACGGGTTATTAAACGCCATCAGCAGCTGAATCAGCGCCGGTGGCGCTTTCTCATGCGCGACTTCATTGCGGCCGTACAGGCTCAGGCGTTTCGCCGCTTCAGCCTGAGTCAGGCCCTGGTGGTGGCTGCGCAGGTTTGCCAGCGTCGTCTCAATGTGCTGGCCTGCCTGCTGTGCCACAGCAAACATTTTTTTACTTTTTTTATCGTTACGGTTGCCGGATGAAGTGATCGCAACCTGCTCCAGTTTCATGTCGCTCATTTCGACATCTCCCTGATTTAAAGCAATAGTTGTCCTGCACGCAAAATAAGGTGCATGGATAAAACCTGGCGAAGCCGGGTTATTTAATGCGGTGACCTTCAGGAATAATCACGTTATTCCGCCTGCACGCAAAATAATGATGCGCACAGGATTAGCCGACGTCGGTTAAACGCAGCATGTTGAAAGTCTGAGATCGTCAATCGGGCGTAGCCTGCGCTACGCCAATCGGGGCGGAGGAAAAAGAGCGAATATAAACAGCAGCATAACGCGCACTCCTGTGAATGACAGGATTTAAAAAAGGAGCGCGATCGTTAATTAAAGCGGGGATCGCTGCTCGCCGATTGGCAAGCAGCAAAGAAAATTCAGCTTGCCAGAATTAAAGTTAATCGGGTATCACTGTCCAACTGAATTCTCCTGAAATTATCTGCAGCCATTATAAAGAGCGTCTGGCTGCGGTAAAGCAATAATAACCTGAATAATGGTTTCGTTGAGGTTTTGTTTCTGCTCAGCTTACCGCTTCGTTAACAGAGTGGCGATCTTCTTATAACCAGCAGGTAACCCTTATAACCTTTTGGCATATGATTAGCCCATATTCGACTATTCTTCACACCGGCCCTTTCGTAAACTCGCGTAACTTTTTAGAGGCAAGGAAATTTCATGAAAACTATAATTCCATCACTGCTGGCGCTGACGCTGGCTGGCGCCTTCACAGCACAGGCCGCAACACCAAAAGATACGCTGGTAATTGCACAATCTACTGACGACGCCGACAGCTTCGATCCGGCCAAAGGGTTTGAACTGACCAGCGTTCAGGCTTTTACAAACATCTATCAGCGTCTGGTCCAGTCCGATCCGCAGAACCCGGTGGACCTGAAGCCTACTCTGGCGACCTCATGGCAGCCCGGCAGCGACAACCGCAGCCTGACCTTTGAACTGCGCAAAGATGCGAAATTCTCTACCGGCAACCCACTGCGTCCGGAAGATGTGATCTTCTCGCTGGGCCGCGTGGTAAAGCTGAACCTCGATCCCTCTTTCATCCTGACACAGCTTGGCTGGACTAAAGATAACGTCGACGGCTTCCTGAAGAAGGTCGACGACAATCACGTGCAGATTAGCTGGACGGCTAACGTCAGCCCGACCTACGTGCTGAGCCTGCTCTCTGCCCCGGTTTCTTCCATCATTGATGAAAAAACCGCGATGGCGAACGCGAAGAACGGCGATTTTGGTAACGCCTGGCTGGCAACTCACTCTGCGGGCAGCGGTCCGTATCAGATCCGTAAAGTGGTGATGCATCAGGTGGTACTGCTCAGCGCTAACCCGACCTCACCGGCGGGCGCGCCAAAGATGAAAAATATCCTGATCAAAAACGTACCGGAACCGGCTGCGCGTCGTCTGCTGCTGGAACAGGGCGATGCCGATATCGCCCGTAACCTGGGTGCCGATCAGATCGCTGCGCTGAACGGCAAGAAAGGCGTGAAGACGGAAGCGATTCCCATGGCGTCGCTCTACTACATCCAGTTCAACATCGGCGCAAACGAGACGATGAAGAATCCGGCCTTCTGGGAAGCAGCACGCTACCTGTGGGATTACAAAGGTATCGCTAACGAGCTGCTGAAAGGTCAGTTCGACGTGCATCAGAGCTTCCTGCCGAAGGGCTTCCTGGGCGCAATCAACGACACGCCATACAGCTACGATCCGGAAAAAGCCAAAGCGATTCTGAAGAAAGCGGGCCTGAGCAACGTGACCTTCAAGCTCTCTACCAGCAACCAGCCGCCTTATCTGGATATCGCACAGGCGCTGCAGGGCAGCTTCGCCAAAGCAGGCGTGAAAGTGGAAGTGGTACCGGGCCTGAGCTCAGAAGTGTCGACCAATGTGAAAGCGCATAAATATGAAGCGACGCTGAACGCCTGGGGTTCTGACTACTTCGATCCCAATACCAATGCCGCCTCGTTTGCTTACAACCCGGAAGATGGCAGCAAAACCATCGCTTACCGTTCAGACTGGCATATTCCTGAGCTGAACAAGCAGGTGATTGCGGCGACAGCAGAAAGCGATCCGAAAAAACGCGTGGCGCTGTATGAAGCAATGCAGCGTGAAGTAATGAAAAATTCACCTTACGTGATTGGGATGCAGGCGAAGAACCTGATCGCCCTGCGCGACAACCTGAAAGGCTACGTGCAGGGTATCAACCCTGACATGGTGTATTATTCGCAGGTTACTAAGTAATGGCACAGTCTGTCCCTTCAGCCGGGTTCGCCCGGCTTTTTTGGCAGCGTGGCGGACGGCTGCTCGGTAGCGTATTGTCGCTGCTGGTCACGTTGCTTGGCCTGCTTGCCTTCACCTTTATGCTGTCGCATCTGTCGCCGATTGATCCGGTGCAGCAGATTGCCGGCGATCACGCCAGTGAAGCGACTTACGCGCAGGTGCGTCATGACCTGGGTCTCGACGAGCCGGTGCTGATGCAGTTCTGGCGCTATGTCGAACATCTGGCGCACGGCGATCTGGGTGTCTCCCGTCTGACCAATCAGTCGGTGAGTGGCGATCTGATGTCCACGTTCCCGGCCACCATTGAGCTGGCGACCTGCGCGATGATCTTCGCGGTGGTATTCGGCGTCGCGCTGGCGCTGCTGGCGGCCTGGAAACCGGGCAGCTGGATCGATAACCTCGCCCGCTTTATCTCGCTGCTGGGCTACTCGGTGCCGGTGTTCTGGCTCGGCCTGCTGGGTCTGCTGCTCTTTTATGCGGTGCTGCACTGGTCCGCCGGACCGGGACGACTGGATGATATCTGGGTCTATACCCTTGAGCCGAAAACCGGCTTTGTGCTGATCGACAGCTGGCTCTCAGGTGAACCGGAGATGTTCCGCAACGCGATTGCGCACCTCTGGCTGCCGGTGGTGATTCTCGGTCTGCTGGCGATGGCGGGCATTACCCGCCTGCTGCGTGCGGCGCTGCTGGAAGAGAGCAGTAAAGAGTATGTGGTGCTGGCGCGTGCCAAAGGTGCCGGTCGGGTGCGCATCCTGCTGCGCCATATATTCCCTAACGTGCTGGGCACGCTGGTTACGGTGATCGCCCTCTCCTACGCCACGCTGCTGGAAGGCTCGGTGCTAACCGAAACCGTCTTCGCCTGGCCGGGAGTGGGTCGCTATATGACCAATGCGCTGTTCTCCGGCGATGTGCCGGCGATTCTGGGCTCAACCCTGTTGATTGGCAGCTGCTTTATCCTGATTAACACCCTGGCAGATGTTTTAACCTGGTTAACCGATCCGAGAACCCGATGACGCAACAACTCTCTGAACCCGAAACGCTACGGCCACGCCGTCGCCGTCAACGCGTGACCTCGTTAACCGTTGGCCTGACGCTGGTCGCGATTCTTATCCTGATGGCGCTGCTGGCACCGCTGATTGCACCTTTCGACCCGAATGTGCAGACCATGTCGAGCCGCCTGCTGGCGCCGTCAGCACAGCACTGGTTTGGCACCGATGGCTTTGGCCGCGATCTGCTGTCGCGCGTGATTTACGGCACACGCCCTACGCTGCTGCTGGTATCGCTGATTCTGGTGCTGACTATTCCGGCCGGACTGCTGATCGGCATCACCGCCGGTTACGTTGGCGGCTGGACCGAACGCCTGCTGATGCGCATCACCGATATTTTCCTGTCGCTGCCCAACCTGGTAATCGCGCTGGCGCTGGTGGCGATTCTCGGCCCTGGCCTGATGAACGGCGCGCTGGCACTGGCGCTGACCAGCTGGCCGCCGTTTGCCCGTCAGGCACGCGCTGAAACGCTGGCACTGCGCCGCAGCGATTACCTCGCCGCCGCGCGGATGCAGGGCATTACGGGCTTTCGCCTTATGTTCGGTCATATCCTGCCGCTCTGCATGCCGACGGCGGTGGTCCGCGCTGCGCTAAGCCTGGGCGGGATTATCCTGGCTGCTGCCGGACTCGGTTTCCTCGGCATGGGCGTTCAGCCGCCGACGGCTGAATGGGGCTCAATGGTCGCCGAAGGCAGTAAAGTGATCTTCGATCAGTGGTGGGTTGCGGCTGCACCGGGTGCGGCGATTCTGTTTGCCAGCCTGGCCTTTAACCTGACAGGCGATGGCCTGCGCGACCGACTGGATACCCGTCATGCAAAATAATCTGCTCCTTGCCGAAGGGCTGACCATTCGCAGTGATGAAGCACTGCTGGTCGATAACATCAGCTTTTCCGTGGGCCGCGAACGTGTGGCGCTGGTCGGTGAGTCCGGCTCCGGGAAGTCACTGACCGCCCGCAGCCTGATGGGACTGCTCTCGCCCGCGCTGCATCTGCAGGCCAGCCAGCTTCAGGTGGCAGGTGAGAATGCGCTGACGCTGAGTGAGCGTCACTGGAACCAGCTGCGCGGTAACCGCGTGGCGATGGTGATGCAGGACCCGAAATATGCTCTTAATCCGACGCGCACCATTGGCTGGCAGGTGGAAGAACCGCTGATCCTGCATCGCCGCCTGAGCCGTGCCGAGCGCAAAGAGAAAGTGTGTGAGATGCTGGATGCGGTCGGCCTGCCCGATCCGCGTCGTCTGATGCAGCAGTATCCGCATCAGCTCTCGGGCGGCATGGGCCAGCGTGTGATGCTGGCAATCGCACTGATCACCGATCCTGACTTCCTGATCGCTGATGAACCCACCTCTGCACTGGATCATGCCATGCGCGATCAGGTGCTGGCGCTGATTCGCGGTCTGGTGGAAGCGCGTAACATGGGTCTGCTGCTGATCAGCCACGATTTGCAGCAGGTTTCGGAACATTGCGAGCGGGTGATGGTGATGTACAAAGGCCGGTTGCTGGATACGCTGCCCGCCGCTGAACTGCCTCACGCGACCCATCCTTACACCCGCACACTGTGGGCCTGCCGTCCGGGTAAAGCGACCCACGGACAGACTTTACCGGTGCTGGATCGCGCTGCGCTGGAGGCGAATTATGATTGAGTTACACAATCTCAGCGTCGCCCACAAACAGGGTTATGACCTTCGCACCGTGGTGCATGAGGTTAATCTTGAGGTTAACGCGGGCGAGTGTTTTGGTCTGGTGGGTCCTTCGGGCTGCGGCAAATCGTCACTGCTGTGGGTGCTGGCAGGTCTGAACCCACACTGGCAGGGCCAGATGCAGCTTGCCGGTCATACTGTTCAGCCGGGCAAAGCCTTTACCGGTGCGCTGCGTCAGGAAGTGCAGATGGTGTTCCAGGACCCTTATGCCTCGCTGCATCCGCGTCACCGGCTGCGTCGCACCCTGTCGGAGCCGCTGAAGCTGCTGAAACGCGACAATATCAACGATCGTATCGATCAGGGTTTCCGTCACGTCGGACTCGATCCTGCACTGGCAGATCGCTATCCACATCAGCTCTCCGGCGGTCAGCGTCAGCGCGTCGCCATCGTGCGCGCCCTGCTGCTGCAGCCAAAGATCCTGCTGCTGGATGAGCCGACATCGGCACTGGATATGTCAGTGCAGGCGGAGATCCTCAACCTGCTCAACGATCTGAAACAGCAGGATGGTCTGACAATGGTGCTGGTCAGCCACGATCCCGATGTTATCGATCATATGTGCGATCGCGCGGTGCGCATGGCGCAGGGCCGCATCATCGAACAGATCTCTGCCTGAAACCCGGCCGGACGGCGTTAATCTGCCGTCCGGCGCTGTTTCACTCGTCGCGCATTTCGTAACTCGCCTCTTAATCGGCCTTAACCCCTCTTCTCTCCTGCCGGACGGTGTGTGGTTCTCTCACAGCCATCTTGATTGCCACGCTACGCTATTGACGGTTGTACGCTAAAGCAGCGCCTCTATACGACTGCACAAAACGCAGCACCAGACTGATGCGGTATACTCGCGGCAACTATTTCATGAGAGGAAAAAGCGATGACGGTAAAACTGCGTCCACTGGAGCGGGAAGACCTGCACTTTGTCCATCAGCTGGATAACAACGCCAGCGTGATGCGCTACTGGTTTGAGGAGCCCTATGAAGCGTTTGTGGAGCTGTCCGATCTCTACAACAAGCACATTCATGACCAGACGGAACGCCGCTTTGTGGTGGAGCATAGCGGGCAGAAAGCGGGATTAGTGGAACTGGTGGAGATTAACCATGTGCACCGCCGCGCCGAGTTTCAGATCATTATCGATCCGGCGCATCAGGGCAAAGGGCTGGCAACCCAGGCGGCAAAGCTGGCGATGGATTACGGCTTTTCGGTTCTCAATCTCTATAAGCTCTACCTGATTGTCGATCAGGAAAACGAGAAAGCGATCCATATCTATACCAAGCTCGGCTTCGAGATCGAAGGCGTGCTTAAACATGAATTTTTCATTAATGGGGAGTACCGCAACACCATCCGCATGTGCATTTTCCAGCATCAGTATCTGGAACGCCATAAAACGCCAGGCGGAATGGTGAAGCCGACCGCGCAGTGATCAGCCGCGCGCGCCAACCGGATTCATGAAGGGACGTGGATGTTCCGGCTTGAGGTCGTACATGCCGCCATAGAAAGGATCGACCAGCAACCAGCCGGGGAATCCACCTAATGGGATATTGCCCAGCAGATACCAGAGGTTAGCGCGAGCCTCGATAGGCACTGTAACCGGCACGTAGCCCGGGCTTTCCAGCATCAGCAGATAGTGCTTTTTGCCGAAGTAGCGGCCGGTGGATTTTGCCAGCTCAACGGTCTGCGGCGTGAAACCCTGCGCAACTGCGTAGCCACGCTCATCCTGCACGGTAAAGCGCGCGCCCTGCGGCAGAGAGTCGATGCGCACCATTTGGGTTTCAGTGCCGACAATGGTGGCACAGCCGCTAAGCAGCAGCGCGGCGGCCAGAGCCAGAATTCGCTGTTTCATGAAGGGGTCCACAGAGTGATCAGTGCTCAAAGTGTAGACCGCCTTCTTTGTCTCAATCGGGCTATCATCGCCCGATTCAGCCAGCTTATTGCGGTTGACAAGCGCGGGCGATAGCCGCGATGTCGTTGGGTGAGGTGCGACAGCAGCCGCCAATCAGCTTCGCGCCCGCCTGCTGCCACTCATCCAGCTTGTCGTGCAGCGTGCAGCCCGACGGCGCGGAATGCCATGTTTTGCTGCTGGCATCATACTGCTCGCCGGAGTTGGGATAGACCACCAGCGGCTTGTCGGTCAGCCTCTGCAACTGCTGCAGCGCTGGCGTTACGCTCTCCAGCGCTACGCAGTTGATCCCCAGCGCTATCACCTGCGGCTGCTGATTCAGCCAGCTCACCACCTCTGACAGCGGCGTGCCGTCGCTGATATGCCCGGCATCACGCAGCGTAAACGTGAACCACGCACGGCCTTCCGGGAATTCAGCCAGCAGCTTCACCAGTGCCTGCGCTTCCGCAAACGAAGGCAGGGTTTCACAGGCCAGCAGATCGGCACCCGCCGCCAGCAGCGCCTGCACGCGCGGACGGTGAAACGCCATCATTTCCGCTTCCGGCAGTGCATAGTCACCGCGATATTCCGAACCATCCGCCAGGAAAGCACCATATGGCCCCACCGATCCCGCCACCAGCAGCGTTTTCGCATCGGGCCGGACCGCCAGATAGTCCTGACGTGCGCGGCGCGCCAGCTCGACGCTCTGGGCGATCAATGCCAGTGACTGCGCTTCATCAAGACCACGTGTGGCAAAGCCCTGCGGCGTCGCCTGATAGCTGGCGGTAATGGCACAACGCGCACCGGCGACAAAATAGTCGTAGTGCACCTGATAGATGAGCTCAGGATTTTCCATCAGCACCTTTGCTGACCAGAGCGCATCGGCCAGATGGCAGCCGCGGGCTTCCAGTTCGGTGGCCAGCGCGCCATCCAGAATCAGCAATGGTGACTCTGTTAAAGCCTGCGCGACAGGGTTATGCGACATCTTTGGCCTCCTCAGGCTTCGGGGATGATTTGTGGGTCAGATGGTATGCGGCGTAGCAGAACAGGACAAACGGGATGCCACACCATAGCGCGATACGCTGAGTTGGATCGAATGCCAGACCAACACAGGCCAGCAGACAGAGCAGAAAGCCCAGAATCGGCGTCAGCGGATAGAGCGGCGCGCGGTAAGCCAGATCGGCCAGCGATTTGCCCTGCTGAAGGTGACGGCGACGGAAAACAAAATGCGAGGCGCAGATGCTGAGCCAGACCGCGACCACCGCAAAGCCAGAGATAGCCGACAGCGCCACAAACACCGTGTCTGGCGCAACCACGCTGGAAACCAGCGCCAGCAAACCGCCCACCATGCTGACAGTAATTGCCAGCATGGGTACGCCGCGCTTGTTCACCCGGGAAAAGGCACGCGGCAGCGTATTTTCGTTGGCCAGCGACCAGAGCATACGGCCCGATGCGTAAAGGCCGGAGTTGGCTGCTGACAGGATTGCAGTCAGGATCACAAAGTTAATGATGTCAGCCGCATACGGGATGCCGATCTTTTCGAACACCAGCACAAACGGACTTTTTACGATGCCAGCCTGATCCATCGGAATCAGCGCCGCCAGCACAAAGACTGTGCCGATGAAGAAGATGATCAGCCTGGCCACGGTGGTGCGGATCGCCAGCGGCAGCACTTTCTCCGGCTGCTGGGTTTCACCGGCCGCAATCCCGATCAGCTCGGTGCCAGAGAAGGCGAAGTTCACCGCCACCATCGTCATCAGAATCGGCAGTACGCCATTGGGCAGCCAGCCGTGCGCGGTAAGATTGCTCAGACCGGGCGCGGGCGTGCCATCTTTCATCGGGATAAAGCCAAACATCGCTGCGCCGCCCAGCACGATAAAGGCGACGATCGTGACCACCTTAATCAGCGAGAACCAGAACTCCCCTTCGGCGAAGAAGCGGGTTGAGATGACGTTCAGCAGATAGATGGCGCAGCAGAAGACCAGGCACCATATCCATACCGGAATCTGCGGGAACCAGTACTGCATACAGAAGCCCGCCGCCGTCAGGCTGGAGCCCAGGGCTACCGTCCAGGTCAGCCAGTAGAGCCATGCCACGGTATAGCCGGTTGCCGGACTGAGATAGCGCGCAGCGTAAACGTGGAACGCGCCGGTTTCCGGCATCGCCACAGAGAGTTCACCCAGACAGACCATCACCAGCCAGACCACCAGCGCGCCAATCAGATAGGCAAGCAGCGTCCCCGCTGCTCCGGTAGTAGAAATGATATAGCCGGTGTTAAAAAACAGGCCAGTGCCGATTACGCCGCCCAGCGATAACATCACCAGATGGCGCACTTTCATGGTGCGTTTAAATTGTTCCTGCGAGGGAGTTGGCTGTTCGCTCATCTTTTTTATCCGTATGGACGTCTAAACATCTATAGTGGACAATTTTATACGCGTCACAGCGGGTAATTGCAACGGCAGGAAACAGGGAGGATGGAAAGGCAGTTCAGAGCCCCGTCGCGGCGGGGCCTGATGCGTCAGCCGAAAACGCTTTGAATATAGCGTTCCAGCGCCATGCGGGAACTGAATCCGTGCGGGATGCCGTAATGTTCCTGTGAATCACCCGCCAGGTAGAGAGGGAATTGGGTGTAGTGATCGCAGGTCTTCATTTCTGAAGCGGGTTCAGCGAACGGCTGGCTCTTCTCTTTCAGTGTCGGGTGAATCACTAAAGCCATGCGCCCCATGCGCGCTTCGCGATTCACATAAACGTAGTTCTCTCCACGGCGATAGCCATAGGCCCGTGGGGTAATTTCATCGACTTCGAAACCCGCTTTTTCCAGTACGCGCGCTACCTCATCCGGTCGTAAATACATGCTCGATCCTCTCCTCTTTCAAAAGCTTCGCAACCTTACAACAGCATGACAGAGTGGGCATTCGGAATTTTCCCTAAAGAACACTCCCGCGTCTCGTTAATCTCAAGGTCGTCTACACTAGTATTACGTTTTTAAATCAAAGGGAGCTAAAAAATGTTTAATCGCACTGTAAAAAACGATGACATTGATATCAATCAGGACGTTAACGAACTGGCCGATTCACTGGAAGCGCTGTTGAAATCTTACGGCAGTGACGCCAAAGACGAAGTGGACTCAGCCCGCAGTCAGGCTGAGAAACTGCTGAAACAGACCCGCTCTAAACTGAACGGCGGCAGCAACCGTGTTTCACAGGTTGCGCGTGATGCTTCCGCTCAGGTTGATACCTATGTCCATGACAAGCCATGGCACGGTGTAGGTATCGGTGCCGCATTCGGTATCGTCGTGGGCGTACTGCTGGCTTCACGCCGCTAAGCTAAGCGCTGAGAAATCCCCTGAGCCCTGCCCTGTGCGGGGCTTTTTTTTGCCTTTTTTGCGGCCAGCGACATTTACAAAAGATTTTTCCAGGCTGCAGGGCGCATCCCTGCTGGCTTTTCCTCTGTTGCGCAAATACAAATCATAAAACCCTATATATGGTGGGCTTGACCACAAAAACCACTACATCTAGTATTTAGCTCATCAGCACGACACCTGCTGTTCGTCACAATGAAGCCCGCAACCTGTCGCGTCAGCTTTGTTTTCGGGCATCAGAACCGCACACAGAGGGAAATACGAATCATGCGCATTATTATTTACACTAAAGATAACTGTGTCCAGTGCACGGCGACCAAAAATGCGATGGACCGTCAGGGTCTCGCCTATCAGTTAATCAATCTCGACAGCCAGCCGGAAGCGATCGACAACCTGAAATCACTGGGTTACCGCCAGGTGCCGGTGGTGATGGCAGATAACGATCACTGGAGCGGCTTCCGCCCGGACAAGATCGCCACTCTGCGATCGCTTTCTGCCGTCGGGGGCTAAGCGCATGTTCCCGCTGGTCTATTTTTCCAGCCAGTCGGAAAACACCCACCGGTTTGTCACGCGCCTCGGCCTGCCCGCCTGGCGCATCCCGCTTGATGCCAGTGATCAGTTGCATATCGACCAGCCCTATATTCTGGTGGTACCCAGCTATGGCGGTGGCAGCAGTCGCGGTGCAGTGCCCGGTCAGGTGATTCAGTTTCTTAATGATGAGGCGAACCGCCGTGGTATTCGTGGCGTGATCGCAGCAGGCAACCGTAACTTCGGTGCCGGTTACTGCCTGGCGGGCAGCATCATTGCAAAAAAATGTCAGGTTCCTTGTCTTTATCGCTTCGAGCTAATGGGAACCCCTGACGATATTGCGAAAGTTAAAGCGGGAGTAACCCAATTTTGGCAACAACAGATACCCTCAACGGCGTGACGCTCGATTATCACGCCCTCAATGCCATGCTGAACCTCTACGATGCTGACGGCCGTATCCAGTTCGACAAGGATCGCGAAGCGACACGTCAGTTTTATCTGCAGCATGTGCAACCTAATACCGTCCCCTTCTCCAGCAACGCCGAGCGTTTACGCTATCTGGTGGCGGAGAGCTATTACGAAGCGGATGTGCTGAATCAGTACGATTTTGATTTTCTGCTTGAGCTGCATGAGGTGGCGGAGAAGTGGGGATTTGAGTTCAAAACTTTTCTGGGCGCCTGGAAGTACTACACCAGCTATACCCTTAAGACCTTTGACGGCAAACGCTATCTGGAAACCTTCGAACAGCGCGCCTGCATGGTGGCACTGACACTGGCTCAGGGCGATGAAACGCTGGCGCGAGCGCTGCTGGAGGAGATCCTCAGCGGCCGTTTCCAGCCCGCGACGCCGACCTTTCTGAACTGCGGCAAACAGCAGCGCGGTGAGCTGGTCTCCTGCTTCCTGCTGCGCATCGAAGACAATATGGAGTCGATTGGTCGCGCAGTGAACTCGGCATTGCAGCTGTCAAAGCGCGGCGGCGGCGTCGCCTTTTTACTGTCGAACCTGCGTGAGTCTGGTGCGCCGATTAAACGTATTGAAAATCAATCGTCGGGCGTTATCCCCGTAATGAAAATGCTGGAAGATGCCTTCTCCTATGCGAATCAGCTTGGTGCGCGTCAGGGCGCCGGCGCAGTCTGGCTTAATGCGCATCATCCCGATATTTTCCGCTTTCTGGATACCAAACGCGAAAATGCCGACGAGAAGATCCGCATCAAAACGCTGTCGCTGGGCGTGGTTATTCCTGATATCACTTTTCAGCTGGCAAAAGAGAACAGACCCATGGCGCTGTTCTCGCCCTATGATGTTGAGCGGATTTATGGTCAGGCCTTTGGCGATATCAGTATCAGCGAGAAGTATGACGAGATGCTGGCGGACGATCGCATCCGTAAAACGTATATTCAGCCACGCGACTTCTTCCAGACGCTGGCCGAGATTCAGTTTGAGTCGGGCTATCCCTATATCATGTATGAGGACAGCGTGAACCGCAGCAACCCGATTGCCGGTCGCATCAATATGAGTAATCTCTGCTCTGAGATTCTGCAGGTGAACAGCGCCAGCGAGTACCATGATGACCTGAGCTATCGCCGCATCGGCAAAGATATCTCCTGTAATCTTGGCTCCCTGAATATTGCGCATGCCATGGATTCGCGCGATCTGGCGCGCACCGTGGATGTGGCGGTTCGCGCTCTGACCTCGGTGTCGATGATGAGCGAGATTGGCTCGGTGCCGTCGGTCGCCGAAGGCAATCGCCGTTCGCACGCCATCGGGCTGGGTCAGATGAACCTGCACGGCTATCTGGCGCGGGAAGGCATCGCCTACGGCTCACCGGAAGCGCTGGATTTCACCAATCTCTACTTCTATTGCATTACCTACTATGCGCTACGCACCTCTAATCAACTGGCGCAGGAGCATCAGAAGACGTTCGAGGGCTTTGCGGATTCGCAATACGCCAGCGGCGTTTACTTCGATAAATATCTGCAGCGGGAATGGCTGCCGCGCACTGAACGGGTGACGACGCTGTTTGCCGATGCCGGACTGACACTGCCGACCCAGGCGGACTGGCAGGCGCTGCGTGATGCAGTGATGCAGCACGGGCTGTTTAATCAGAACCTGCAGGCGATCCCGCCGACCGGTTCGATCTCCTACATCAATCATGCCACCTCCAGCATCCATCCGATTGTCTCCCCTATCGAGATCCGCAAAGAGGGTAAAACCGGTCGCGTCTACTATCCCGCGCCGTTTATGACCAATGAGAATCTCCACCTCTATCAGGATGCGTATCAGATTGGGCCGGAAGCGATTATTGATACCTACGCAGAAGCGACTCAGCACGTCGATCAGGGCCTGTCACTGACGCTGTTTTTCCGCGATGACGTCACGACCCGCGACATCAACAAAGCGCAGATTTACGCGTGGAAAAAAGGGATCAAAACGCTTTATTACATTCGACTGCGTCAGATGGCGCTTCAGGGCACGGAGGTTCAGGGCTGCGTCTCATGCTCCCTGTAATGAAAACGATGAAACTTAAACAAATTCAGGCGATTAACTGGAATCGCATTCAGGATGAGAAAGATCTTGAGGTGTGGAACCGTCTCACCAGCAACTTCTGGCTGCCAGAAAAGGTGCCGCTCTCTAACGATCTGCCCGCCTGGCAGACGCTGGATAAACAGCAGCAGCAACTGACCATCCGGGTCTTCACCGGCCTGACGCTGCTGGATACCATCCAGAACGTGATCGGCGCGCCGGGACTGATGGACGATGCTATTACGCCACACGAAGAGGCGGTACTGTCGAACATCAGCTTTATGGAAGCCGTCCATGCGCGCTCTTACAGTTCTATCTTCTCAACTCTTTGTAATACGCAGGATGTGGATGCCGCCTATCAGTGGAGCGAAGAGAATGTGCCGTTGCAGAACAAGGCGCGCATCATCCTTGAACACTACCGGGCGAATGATCCGCTGAAGAAGAAGATCGCCAGCGTTTTTCTGGAGTCGTTCCTGTTCTATTCCGGCTTCTGGCTGCCGATGTACTGGTCGAGCCGGGGCAAGCTGACCAACACTGCCGATCTGATTCGCCTGATTATTCGCGATGAAGCGGTGCACGGTTACTACATCGGCTACAAATATCAGCAGGCGCTGGCCACGGCTGACGATCTGCGTCGCGAAGAGCTGCAGCAGTTCGCCTATGATCTGCTGCTGGCGCTGTATGAGAATGAAGTGGCTTACACCGAGGCGCTCTATGCCGATGTCGGCTGGGTGGAAGAGGTGAAAACCTTCCTGCACTACAACGCCAACAAAGCGCTGATGAATCTGGGCTACGAGGCGCTGTTCCCGGCGGAGCTGACGGCGGTAAATCCGGCCATTCTGTCGGCGCTGTCCCCCAATGCTGACGAGAACCACGACTTCTTCTCCGGTTCAGGCTCCTCCTATGTGATGGGTAAAGCGGTCGAAACCGAAGATGAAGACTGGAATTTCTGAGGGTTACCGGGTGCTGTTTTATCAGCATCCGGTTTTCACTGGCAATGGCATAGCAGCCGCGCCACCGCGACTCATCATAAGAAAAAAATATTACTGCAATACCGCCTGACTATTTCATTGTTTATTGATGTTCATCCGCCCCGTATTTTCTTTTTTTCGGCCAATTATTTCACTGAACATGGTCGTTTCAGGCGTGATTATTTTCCTGCATCGGTCCCCATTATTTCCGTAATATTTCACGTTGGTGACGTCTGTTTTTCTCCCTTTCACGCAGCAAATCGACCTAAATGCCAATAAATCCCTGATTATTTCACAAAAAATTAATCCGCGCTTATCCCTTGTGAGCACTGAAGATAATCTACATCTGAATGCCCCGTGCCCGGCAAACATCCCAACTCAGGGTTGTCAGATAACGTCAGTGTGCTACGGTATGGCCTGCTTAAATTTCAGCGGGAACGACAGGTTAATATCAGATATTTCAACCAGGATTTAATGACTGCATGGCTATTAAGCTCGAAGTAAAAAATCTCTATAAAATATTTGGCGACAATCCGGATCGCGCGTTTAAATATATTGAAAAAGGTGCGACCAAAGATGTCATTCTGGAGAAGACCGGTCTCTCTCTTGGCGTAAAGAACGCCAGTCTGGCTATTGAAGAAGGCGAGATATTCGTCATCATGGGGTTATCTGGTTCAGGAAAATCGACCATGGTTCGCCTTCTCAATCGTCTGATAGAGCCGACGCGCGGCCAGGTGATTATTGATGGTGTCGATATTGCCAAAATATCGGCCAGCGAACTGCGTGACGTGCGCAGAAATAAAATCAGCATGGTATTCCAGTCATTTGCTTTGATGCCGCACATGAATGTATTAAATAACACGGCATTTGGCATGGAATTAGCGGGCGTCGCACTGGCTGAACGCCAGGAAAAAGCCCTGGAAGCGTTACGTCAGGTCGGGCTGGAGAATTATGCGCACGCTTACCCGGATGAACTTTCCGGGGGAATGCGACAGCGCGTCGGATTAGCCCGCGCGCTGGCAATCAATCCTGACATCTTATTAATGGATGAGGCCTTCTCCGCACTGGATCCGTTGATTCGTACTGAGATGCAGGATGAGCTGGTTAATTTACAAGCCAGGCATCAGCGCACCATCGTCTTTATTTCCCACGATCTGGATGAAGCGATGCGTATTGGCGATCGCATTGCCATTATGCAGGGCGGCGAAGTGATACAGGTTGGTACGCCGGATGAGATCCTGAATAACCCAGCCAACGACTATGTCCGCACCTTTTTCCGTGGCGTCGATATCAGTCACGTATTCAGCGCCAAAGATATAGCCCGTCGTAGCGCGGGAGCATTGATCCGCAAAGCGCCTGGTTTCGGTCCGCGCTCCGCCATGAAACTGCTGCAGGATGAAGACCGCGATTACGGCTACGTGCTGGAAAAGCAGAAATTTATCGGCGTGGTTTCCACCGATTCTCTGAAAGCGGCGCTGGCAGCAGGCGAAGGTATCGACAGCGCCCTGCTCGACACCCCGGCGGCGGTTCCCGCCGATACCTCATTGAGCGATTTGCTCTCTCACGTCGCGCAGGCTCCCTGTGCGGTGCCCGTGGTCGGCGAAGAAAATCACTATGTCGGTCTCATTTCCAAAAGCACGCTGTTGCGCGCGTTAGATCGTGAAGGAGCCCAGCCATGAGTCAGGACACCACCAATCCGTGGGATAGCGGCACCGCTGCCAGCACTCAGGCTGCGCCCACCAGCAGCGGCGGTGCCGATGCCTGGGGCACGCCCGATGGTAGCGCGACAACCCATGCAGCCAGCAGCAGTGACTGGCTCAACAGCGCCCGTGCACCCGCACCGGAACATTTCAGTATCATGGATCCGTTCCACAAAACCTGGATCCCGCTTGATCACTGGGTGACCACCGGTATCGACTGGGTGGTCAACCATTTCCGCCCGCTGTTTCAGGGGATCCGGGTGCCGGTTGACTATATCCTCAGCGCCTTTCAGCAGCTGTTGCTGGGAATGCCAGCACCAGTGGCAATTCTGGTGTTTGCGCTGATTGCCTGGCAGATCGCAACCCCCGCCATGGGCATTGCCACGCTGGTATCGCTGATCGCCATAGGTGCCATTGGCGCCTGGTCGCAGGCGATGGTGACGCTGGCGCTGGTGCTTACCGCGCTGATGTTCTGCATTCTCATCGGCCTGCCGCTGGGGATCTGGCTGGCCCGTAGCGAACGGGCAGCGCGTATTGTACGACCTCTGCTGGATGCAATGCAGACCACACCCGCCTTTGTCTACCTGGTGCCGATTGTGATGCTGTTTGGTATCGGCAACGTGCCGGGCGTGGTGGTAACGATTATCTTCGCCCTGCCACCGATTGTGCGTCTGACTATTCTCGGCATTAAGCAGGTACCCGCCGATCTGATCGAAGCGAGCGAATCCTTTGGTGCCAGTCCGAGACAGCTGCTATTCAAAGTGCAGTTGCCGCTGGCGATGCCCACCATTATGGCGGGCGTCAATCAGACCCTGATGCTGGCGCTGTCAATGGTGGTGATCGCCTCGATGATCGCCGTCGGCGGACTCGGTCAGATGGTCCTGCGCGGTATTGGCCGTCTTGATATGGGGCTGGCTACGGTGGGTGGCGTGGGAATTGTGATTCTTGCCATTATCCTTGATCGCCTGACCCAATCGTTTGGTCGCGATAGCCGCAGCCGCGGTAATCGTCACTGGTATCACACCGGTCCGCTGGGCCTGATCTTCTCTCCTTCGCGTAAAAAATAATCTGTCGGGCGGTGCCTGCGCGCCGCCCATCCTGACGCGACATCTTAAATAAGGAATGACTATGCGCAACAGAGCCTCTCTGCTCGCCGCCGTGGTAACCACGCTGGCCGTTTCACACGTCTCCGCTGCCGATCTGCCGGGCAAAGGTATTACGGTGCAACCTATACAGAGTACTATCGCTGAAGAGACTTTTCAGACCCTGATTGTCAGCCGCGCGCTGGAAAAACTCGGCTATCAGGTCAGCAAGCCGAGTGAAGTGGATTACAACGTTGGCTACACCTCTATCGCCGCTGGCGACGCCACCTTTACCGCGGTGAACTGGCAGCCACTGCATGACGACATGTATAAAGCTGCCGGTGGCGATCAGAAGCTGTATCGACAGGGAACCTACGTTACCGGTGCCGCCCAGGGTTATCTGATTGATAAGAAGACCGCCGAGAAATATCACATCACCAATATCGAACAGCTGAAAGATCCTAAGATCGCCAGACTGTTTGACGCCAACGGCGATGGCAAGGCGGATATGACCGGCTGTACGCCAGGCTGGGGCTGTGAAGCGGTAATTAATCATCAGAACAGCGCCTTTGGTCTCAGTGATACCGTGACCGCTAATATGGGTAACTATTCGGCGATGGTGGCGGATACGCTGGCACGCTACAAACAGGGTAAGCCGATCCTTTATTATACCTGGACGCCCTACTGGCTGAGCGATGTGCTGAAGCCGGGCCGCGATGTAGTCTGGCTGCAGGTGCCGTTCTCGTCGCTGCCTGGCGAACAGAAGGATGTGGATACTAAGCTGCCAAACGGCGCGAACTACGGTTTCCCGGTTAATACCATGCACATCGTCGCCAACAAAGCCTGGGCGGCGAAAAATCCGGCGGCGGCCCGTCTGTTTGCGGTCATGAAGCTGCCTATTACCGATATCAATGCTGAAAACTCAGCGATGCATGCCGGACAAAACTCAGAAGAGGCGATTAACCGTCATGTTGATGGCTGGATTAAAGCGCATCAGGCTGAGTTCGATAAATGGATCAGCGAGGCTCAGGCCGCCGCGCAATAACATGAAAACATGTCCACCCCAGGGTGGTTGGTAAAAGTGCTGGCTCAGGGAGCATACGCCTTAAGTCGGACAGTGATTAAGGGCGGAAACATTTCTGCCCTTTTTTATGCCTGCTATCCCGACTGGTATGGCCTGTTAATAAACATGCGTGTGAAATAGTTTTTTGAGTTATTATTAACCTCAAATGATTATTAGCGACCGATGCTGTTTATGAATGCGACTCGCCAGGGTCTGACGCCTGCTTTAGTGATTCTGATGTCGGTAGCAACCGGCCTCTGCGTAGCCAGTAACTACTACGTTCAGCCACTGCTTAATACCATCGCTCAACAGTTTGATCTCTCTGTTAGCCTCGCCGGGTTTATTGTCACCACGGCGCAACTCGGCTATGCCTGCGGATTGCTGTTGCTGGTGCCGTTAGGCGATCGCTTTGACCGACGCAGCCTGATTGTAACGATGATCCTGCTGGCTGCGGCGGGCATGGTCATCATCGCCCTTTCGCACTCATTTCCCTTTTTACTGCTGGGCACAGTCATGACTGGCCTGTTTTCGGTCGCTGCGCAAATCCTGGTGCCGCTGGCTGCCACACTGGCCGAGCCGGAGCGGCGCGGCAAAATCGTTGGTACCGTCATGAGCGGTTTGCTGCTGGGGATTCTGCTGGCGCGCACCGTGGCAGGCGGTCTCGCACAGCTTGGCGGCTGGCGTACGGTCTACTGGACAGCCAGTTTGCTGATGGTCGTGATGGCGCTGGCGCTGTGGCGAGCGCTGCCACGTGTTAAGCAGTCCGTGCCAATGAGCTATCCACAACTGCTGGCCTCTATCTTTCGCCTGTATGCAGGTAATCGCGTGATCCGCACCCGCGCGTGGACCGGCTGTCTCGCGTTTGCCAATTTCAGCCTGCTGTGGACCTCAATGGCGTTTCTGCTTTCTGGCGCGCCTTATCACTTCTCAGAAGGTGAGATCGGCCTGCTGGGGCTGGTCGGTGCCGCAGGGGCGCTGGCCGCTCGTCAGGCGGGCTCACTGGCTGACAGGGGTAAAGCGAAGCTGACGACCCGACTCGGCCTGCTGCTCATGTTGCTCTCCTGGGCCGCTATTGCATGGGGCGCAGCGCAGCTGGTGCCGCTTATTATTGGCATTCTGCTGCTGGATCTGGCGGTGCAGGCTGTCCATATCACCAATCAAAGCGTGATCTATGCGCAGATGCCGGAGGCGCGTAACCGTCTGAATGCAGGTTACATGACCAGCTACTTTATAGGTGGTGCGGCGGGTTCGCTGCTCTCCGCCACCGCTTATCATCTGTGGGGCTGGCATGGCGTCTGTGGCGCTGGCGCACTGCTTACGCTGACTAATCTGCTGATCTGGGCAAAGGGATCGCGCTTTGAGTCGGAAATAATCAACTGAATCCTGGCCCGACAGTGCAAGGGTCTGGTCACAAATGGTTAGGTTTGTTATGGTTAGTAACAAAGCTATTCACTTCGGTTATTTTTCCTCGCGATATTATTAAATTTGCCCTCTTTTGAAAACGTCCCGGCTCAGCGCTGCCGCCGGGTGTACGGGTTTTTGACCCAGGGCCAGGGAGTGGCCTGGAATACCTTTGATGGTACAGAGTGCGGGTCTGAGAGCGATCACCTGCCAAAAAGTGACTACGCTTACCCTGTCACCATAGTTATTATACAAGTTGCAATTAGTGAGGTTTTTTTTAATGGAAAGTTCGTTTACTCCCATTGAGCAGATGCTAAACATCCGTGCCAATCGCCATAAGGATTTTCCGTTACAGGAAATTATTCTGACGCGTCTCTGTATGCATATGCAGGGTAAACTGCTGGACAACCGTAATAAGATGCTGAAAGCACAGGGGATTAATGAAACCCTGTTCATGGCGTTGATTACGCTGGATGCGCAGGAAAACCACAGCATTCAGCCTTCTGAACTCAGTTCAGCCCTTGGCTCTTCACGCACCAATGCGACGCGCATTGCCGATGAGCTGGAGAAGCGCGGCTGGATTGAGCGTCGCGAAAGCGATCACGACCGTCGCTGCCTGCACCTGCATCTGACCGATAAAGGCATGGAGTTCCTGCGTCAGTTGCTGCCCCCTCAGCATCAGAGCCTGCA
Source organism: Pantoea sp. MT58 (assembly GCF_014495885.1). Taxonomy (NCBI): domain Bacteria; kingdom Pseudomonadati; phylum Pseudomonadota; class Gammaproteobacteria; order Enterobacterales; family Erwiniaceae; genus Pantoea; species Pantoea sp. MT58. The sequence goes on along the minus strand of NZ_CP061083.1, from coordinate 948,814 downwards.
GTATCTCTGGTCGTCGCTGTCAGTCGATGAGAAATCCCAGCTGGAAGGTATTACCCGTAAGCTGCTTAATCGTCTTGATAAAATGGATGAAGATCAGCTGATCGCCTCGCTGTCCCGCTAATAGCAATAAGTGCGACACAATCACCCGTCGAAATCGTTATTTTAACTTCCTTTTTTATCTGGCCAGCGCCTAGTCGCTGGCTTTTTCGACTCGGGCGCTGGCAGAAATGGATTTCTGCTGCCCGTCTAAATGGAAAACGTGGAGAAAGTCATGAGTGCAACGGCAGAAGCACAAAGTCCGCAACCGTCAGCCAGTAAAAAGAAGAAGCGCAAAAGTGTGCTCATTGTGCTGGCGCTGATCTTTGTGCTGATTGGTATTGCCTGGGGGGTTTACTGGTTCCTGGTCCTGCGCCATTTTCAGGAGACCGATGACGCCTACGTTGCAGGTAATCAGGTGCAGGTGATGGCACAGGTTTCCGGTAGCGTTAACAAAGTCTGGTTTGAAGATACCGATTTCGTTAAAAAGGGCGATGTGCTGGTTTCACTCGATAAGACGGATGCTGAACAGGCGTTTGAAAAAGCGCAGACAGCACTGGCCACCAGCGTGCGTCAGACGCATCAGCTGATGATCAATGGCAAACAGTACCAGGCCAGCATTACGTTGCAGCAAACTGCGCTGGCGCAGGCACAGGCCGACCTGAAACGTCGTGAGCCATTGGGTGTAGCTAACCTGATTGGCCGTGAAGAGTTGCAGCACGCCCGGGACGCTGTCGCGACGGCTAAAGCGCAGCTGGATGTCGCGATTCAGCAATATAATGCTAATCAGGCGATGATCCTCAATACCTCGCTGGAGAATCAGCCAGCTGTGCAACAGAGCGCAGCTGAGTTGCGTGATGCCTGGCTGGCACTGCAGCGCACTGAGATCCGCAGCCCGATGGATGGTTTTGTCTCACGTCGCAGCGTGCAGGTCGGTTCACAAATCTCCACCAGCACCCCGCTGCTGGCTGTCGTGCCTGCAACGAATCTGTGGGTCGATGCCAACTTCAAAGAGACCCAGCTGGCTGGCGTACGCATTGGTCAGCCTGCCACCGTGGTTGCCGACATCTACGGTGACGACGTCGTTTATCATGGCAAAGTCGCAGGACTGGATATGGGCACCGGCAGCGCCTTCTCTCTGCTGCCTGCACAGAATGCTACCGGTAACTGGATCAAAGTGGTTCAGCGCCTGCCGGTTCGTATCGAACTGAATCAGGAAGATATCGCCAGACATCCACTGCGCATCGGCCTCTCCACGCTGGTCAAAATCGATACCACCAGCAACGAAGGCAGTGTGCTGGCTACCAGCGTCCGCCAGCAGGCCGCTTACAGCAGCAATGCTCTGGCGATTGACCTTGCGCCGGTCAATCAGCTGATCACCGATATTGTCCGCGCCAACGCCGGATGATGACGCGGAGGCTGTAATGGCACAAAAACCGCTTGAAGGGATGCCGCTGGTCCTGATGACCGTTGCGCTGTCGCTGGCGACGTTCATGCAGGTGCTGGACTCGACCATCGCCAACGTGGCCATCCCTACGATTGCCGGGAACCTGGGCGCGTCGAACTCTCAGGGTACATGGGTAATCACCTCGTTTGGTGTCGCGAATGCGATCTCGATCCCGCTGACCGGCTGGCTGGCAAAGCGCATTGGTGAAGTGAAGTTGTTCACCTGGTCGACCATTCTGTTTGCCATCGCCTCCTGGGCGTGTGGTATGTCAGATAGCCTGGAGATGCTGATCTTTTTCCGTGTCATTCAGGGGATTGTTGCAGGTCCATTGATCCCGCTGTCGCAAAGTCTGCTGCTCAACAACTATCCGCCCGCTAAGCGCAGTCTGGCACTGTCGCTGTGGGCGATGACGGTGATCGTCGCGCCGATCTGTGGCCCGATACTGGGCGGCTGGATCAGCGATAACTATCACTGGGGCTGGATCTTCTTTATCAACGTGCCGATTGGTGTGGCCGTGGTCATACTGACGCTGCAAACGCTGCGTGGCCGGGAAACTAAAACCGAAATCCGGCGGATCGACATGGTCGGGCTGGTGCTGCTGGTCGTGGGGATCGGCTGTTTACAGGTCATGCTGGATCGCGGAAAGGAGCTCGACTGGTTTAACTCGGTCGAGATTATCGTGTTAGGGGTCGTGGCATTGATTGCGCTCACAGTCCTGCTGGTCTGGGAGCTGACGGACGATCACCCGATCATCGACCTCTCCCTGTTTAAGTCGCGCAATTTTACCATTGGCTGTCTGTCGATCAGTCTGGCGTACATGCTCTACTTCGGCTCGATAGTTCTGTTACCGCAGCTGCTGCAGGAGGTTTACGGTTATACCGCAACCTGGGCTGGCCTGGCGTCGGCACCGGTAGGCATCATACCGGTGATCCTGTCGCCGATTATTGGTCGCTTTGCGCATAAGCTCGACATGCGACGACTGGTCACATTCAGCTTCATTATGTATGCCATCTGCTTCTACTGGCGCGCGTATACATTTGAACCGGGGATGGACTTTGGTGCCTCAGCCTGGCCGCAGTTTATCCAGGGCTTTGCCGTGGCCTGCTTCTTTATGCCACTGACGACTATTACGCTGTCGGGACTGCCGCCGGAGCGCATGGCCGCAGCATCCAGCCTGTCGAACTTTATGCGTACGTTTGCTGGCTCGGTAGGCACGTCGATTACAACCACGATGTGGACGAATCGCGAGTCGATGCATCATAGCTATATGACCGAGTCGATTACCCCGTACAACGTTAATTCGCAGCAGATGTATAGCCAGCTGGAGAGCCTGGGAATGACGCAGCAGCAGGCCTCGGCGTATATCGCGCAGCAGATTACCAATCAGGGACTGATCATTTCAGCGAATGAAATTTTCTGGGCATCGGCGGGGGTATTCCTGATCCTGCTGGTGCTGATCTGGTTTGCCCGTCCGCCGTTTGGTGCAGGCGGTGGCGGCGGTGGCGCACACTGACGTGACAAAGCAAAACGGGCCTTTCGGCCCGTTTTTTTATGCGTTCTGACGCCACCATTCGGCGAGCAGTACGCCGGTTGCGACCGAAACGTTGAGACTTTCTACGTTGCCGGTGCCGCCAATCGACAGGCTCATGTCACCCTGTTTGAACGCGGTGTCAGAAAGACCTTCACGTTCCTGACCTAACACCAGCACCATTTTCTCCGGCAGCTTAGCCTGCGCCAGCGGCGTGCCCTGATGGCTGGAGGTGGTCACGATGGTGTAACCCGCTTTACGGAACGCTTCCAGACCTTCGCTGAAAGTTGCGCCGCTGATGGCCTGAACATGCTCGGCACCGCCTTCTGCGGTGCGCACTGCTGCACCCGACTCCAGCAGTGAGGCATCGTTTACCAGCAAACCTTTTACGCCAAAGTGCGCGCAGCTGCGCATAATCGCGCCCAGGTTATGCGGGTTACTGACATCTTCCAGTGCCAGTACGCAATCTTTGGTTGTTGCCTGGCTCAGCCATTCCGAAACCGCCATACCCATACGCTTTTTGATCAGGAAGCAGACGCCACCGTGATGCTCAGTGCCTGATGCTTTGGTGATCTCTGCATCTTCTACCACGTGATAGGCTTTGCGGTTCGCCGCCAGCCAGCGCAGCGATTCACGGAAACGCGGAGTCACTTCCTGAATGAACCAGGCGCGAACAATCGCTTCCGGACGACTCTGGAACAGTGCCTGACAGGCGTTCTCACCATAAACGCGGGTTTCTTCGTTACGCTGACGACGGATCTGCTCAGGATCAACAAAGCTCTTGCCGCTGATGCCGCCATGATCGGGCTTATCACTCTCAGGCGATGCAGCACGGTCTGCTGATGGCGCGCGTGATACGGTGCGCCATGGGGAGTCGCTGCTGCCATAGGCGCCACGGCTATCATCGCCACGATCGTTGCGGCGACCTGCACCCTCGTCTGAACGGCGTGGCGCGCCACGTCCGCCTTCGTCACGGCGCGGTGAACTGCTGCGACCAGTGTCGTCGCTGCGACGCCCCGCGGAGCGACCACCTTCCTGACTGCGTTCTGTACGGGGGCCAGATGAACGACGATTATCATCCTGGCGGGCAGCAGCGTGACCACCTTTGCCTGTACGAGGATTCGGCGCACGCGCACTTTTATCGTCCTCGCCACGCACGTACATCACCTTAACCTTGCCGCTCTTGCCTTTAAATTCGTCGTTCATATCTTCCTCCTGCATTGAGAGCGCGCAGATTACCTGATGTGCTGGCGCTTAGCTATCAACTATTGAACCTATAGAGCAATCCAGATTGAGCAGGAATCCGCCCTCTTTCATAATGGACAACAATTACCAGACTGACACTTTTAAACCTCAGAGGTTCCTATGAATACGGTATGCGCTTCCTGCCAGGCAACCAATCGCGTTCCTGAAGAACGCCTTGCCGATGCGGCGAAATGCGGCCGCTGTGGAAATGCGTTGTTTGATGGCGAGGTGGTCAATGCCACCAGCGCTAACTTTGACAAATATCTGCAGGACGATCTGCCGGTGGTGATCGATTTCTGGGCGCCCTGGTGCGGTCCCTGCGTCAATTTTGCGCCCGTGTTTAAAGATGTCGCCAGCGAGCGCAGCGGGAAAGTCCGCTTTATTAAAGTAAACACCGAAGCGGAACCGGCCCTGAGCGCCCGTTTCAACATTCGCAGTATTCCTACCATCATGCTGTTTAAGAACGGCGAGCGGGTGGACATGCTTAATGGTGCCATGCCCAAGGCACCGTTTAACGAATGGCTGGATGAATCACTGTAATATTAAGAGGCCAGCCAGTCTGGCCTTTTCCTTTTCACCTGCGCTTCGATTACACTGACGTTTTTTCCTGCCCTGAAACCTCATGTCTGATAATGCTGTTTTGCGCTTGCGCACCGAACGCCTGGCGCGTGCCACCCGTCCTTTCCTTGCGCGTGGAAATCGTGTCATTCGCTGCCAGGGTTGTCTGCTGCCAGAAGCCAGCTGTCTTTGCAGTCAGATCGTGCCTGCGTCTGCCCGTAGCCGCTTCTGCCTGGTGATGTTTGATACCGAGCCGATGAAACCGAGCAACACCGGGCGTCTGATTGCCGATATTCTGCCGGATACCCAGGCGTTTGGCTGGTCACGCACCGAGCCGCATCCGCTGCTGCTGGCGGCCGTGCGCAATCCTGATTATCAGCCGCTTGTCGTCTTTCCGGCCGCCTATGCGGATCCCGGTCGCGAGGTGCTGACAACGCCACCCACCAGCGGCAAGCCGCCGCTGTTTATCATGCTGGATGGCACCTGGACCGAAGCTCGCAAGATGTTCCGCAAAAGCCCCTGGCTCGACGCCCTGCCGGTGATGTCGCTGAATGTGAGTACCCCTTCGCGCTATACACTGCGGGAGGCGCACGGCGAAGGTCAGCACTGTACCGCTGAAGTGGCCGCGGCGCTGCTGGCGCAGGCGGGCGATCGGCTGGCGGCAGAAGCACTATCTCACCATTTTGATCAGTTCCGTGCGGCCTACCTGGCAGGGAAACCGCATCACGCCGGACAGGCTTAGCCGCATCCCTCTTCTTCCGGCAGGCGAGCGCCTGGGCTGACCGATCCGAAGATCCGGATCTTCAGCCTGCGATCTGCCCGGAAGCACTGCCAGCAAAAAGCGTTTACAATCACGCAAATCCCGATCTCTGGAGGGCGAGATGAGCCAACGCGGACTGGAAGCGCTGTTACGACCTAAATCAATTGCGGTGATTGGTGCCTCGGTCACGCCCGGGCGTGCCGGATACTTTATGATGCGTAACCTGCTGGCGGGCGGTTTTAGCGGGCCGGTTTTGCCGGTGACGCCAAAATATAAAGCAGTCAGCGGCGTGCTGGCCTGGCCCACCATCGACAGCCTACCTTTCGCGCCCGACCTGGCGGTGATCTGTACCCACTCGAAACGTAACCTCGAGTTGCTGCAACAGCTCGGCGAAAAAGGCTGCAAGGCCTGCATTATCCTCTCCGCGCCCGCCAGCCAGTCGGCCGAGCTCAAAGCCTGCGCAGGTAAATGGCAGATACGTCTGCTGGGACCGAACAGTCTGGGCCTGCTGGCGCCCTGGCAGGGATTGAATGCCAGCTTCTCGCCGGTGCCAATTGAGAAAGGCCGCATCGCGTTTATCTCTCAGTCCGCCGCCGTCTCTAATACCATTCTCGACTGGGCGCAGCAGCGTAATCTCGGTTTCTCCTGGTTTATTGCGCTGGGTGACAGTCTGGATACCGATGTCGATGACCTGCTCGACTTCCTGGCGCGTGACGGCAAGACCAGCGCCATCCTGCTCTATCTTGAGCACCTCAGCGACGCGCGTCGTTTTGTTTCCGCTTCCCGCAGTGCCTCGCGGAATAAACCGATATTGATCATCAAGAGTGGTCGCAGCCGCGAAGCCCAGGCGCTGCTTGGCACCCACAGCGGCCTTGACGCCGCCTGGGATGCGGCCATTCAGCGCGCCGGGTTGCTGCGGGTCCAGGATACCCATGAGCTGTTCTCCGCCGTTGAATCGCTAAGCCATATGCGCCCGCTGCGAGGCGACAGGCTGATGATCATCAGCAATGGAGCCGCACCTGCCGCGCTGGCGCTGGATGAACTCTATGCCCGTAACGGAAAACTGGCGCAGCTCAGCGATGAGACACGTCAGCAACTGGAGGCGCTGCTACCCGCGGGTGCAGGTCGCGGTAATCCGCTGGATTTAAAAGATGACGCCACAGCGGAACGTTATGCCGCCTGTGTGGAGATTCTGCTCAACAGCCATGAACTTGATGCATTAATGATTATTCATGCGCCAAGCGCGGTCGCGCCCGCAACTGAAACGGCCGCACATCTGATCGACACCATAGCCCGTCACCCGCGCGGTAAGCTGGTGACGCTGCTGACCAACTGGAGCGGCGAGTTCTCTTCCCAGGCTGCACGTCGTGCCTTTACGCAGGCAGGCATCCCGACCTGGCGCACGCCGGAAGGCACCGTCACCGCCTTTATGCATCAGGTTGAGTATCGCCGTAACCAGAAGCAGCTGCGTGAAACCCCTGCCCTGCCCACAACACTGAAGCAGGATAGCGCTCAGGCTCACCAGTTGCTGTCACAGGCGCTGTCGCGCGGCGTTACCGCGCTGGATACGCACGAAGTGCAGCCAGTATTGCAGGCATACGGGCTGGCGACACTGCCGACCTGGATCGCCAGCGACAGCACATCGGCTGTGGCGATTGCCGATCAGATTGGCTATCCGGTGGCGCTGAAACTGCGTTCACCCGATATCGCCCATAAGTCGGAGGTTCAGGGTGTAATGCTCTATCTGCGCAATGCCAGCGAAGTAGAGCATGCCGCTGAGGCCATTTTTGATCGGGTCAGACAGACGCTGCCGCAGGCGCGTATTGAAGGGCTGCTGGTTCAGAGCATGGCCAGCCGTGCGGGCGCGCAGGAGTTGCGGGTCGTGGTCGAACAGGATGCCCTGTTTGGCCCAATCATTATGCTGGGCGAAGGCGGCGTTGAATGGCAGGCCGATAAACAGGCTGCGGTTGCCTTGCCTCCGCTGAATATGACTCTGGCACGCTATCTGGTGATTCAGGCAATCAAAAGCGGAAAAATCCGCAGCCGTAGCGCCCTGAATCCGCTGGATATCCCCGGTTTAAGCCAGTTGCTGGTGCAGGTTTCTAACCTGGTGGTGGATTGCCCGGAGATCCAGCGACTGGATATTCACCCGCTACTGGCAGCGGGTAATGATTTTACCCTGCTGGATGTCACCCTGACGCTGGCTCCGTTCGATGGCGATAACGAAGCGCGACTGGCAATTCGTCCTTATCCTCAGCATCTTGAGGAGCAGGTAGAATTGAAGAATGGGCAATTCTGCCTGTTCCGGCCGATCCTGCCAGAAGATGAACCTTTGCTGCGCGACTTCATCAGCCAGGTGACCAAAGAAGACCTTTACTACCGCTACTTCAGTGAAATCAATGAATTCACCCATGATGACCTCGCCAATATGACTCAGATCGATTATGACCGTGAGATGGCGATCGTAGCGGTGCGTCAGCATCAGGGACGACCTGAGATCATCGGCGTAACCCGCGCTATTTCTGATGCGGATAACATTGATGCGGAGTTTTCGGTGCTGGTCCGTTCTGACCTGAAAGGGTTAGGCATGGGCCGCCGTCTGCTGGAAAAGATGATCCGCTACACCCGACATCACGGCTTGCAACAATTGAACGGTATCACCATGCCCCATAATCGCGGCATGATTACGCTGGCCCGTAAACTTAACTTTCATGTTGATATTCAACTGGATGACGGTATTGTCAGCCTGAAATTGTCCTTACAGAATGAGATCAACCCACCTTGTAGAGAAAGGTAAAAAACGTTCGAATTGACGGAGTTGATGTTATTATTTGTGGTTATAACCCTGATTTGATGGCAAAAGGCCATGCAATGAACAGAGAAGAAGTGCACTGTGATGTTGTCTAAATTCAAACGTAACAAACACCAACAACACCTCGCACAGCTGCCTAAACTGTCACAATCCGTTGCGGATGTGTCGACACTTTATTCGCCTGCTGAGTTTCGCCAGACGTTGCTGGAGAAAATAGCGACCGCACAGACACGCATCTGTATTGTTGCGCTTTATCTGGAAAATGATGACGCCGGACGTGCCGTTATGGATGCGCTCTATAGCGCGAAGCAGGCGCGGCAAACGCTGGATATCTCCATTCTGGTCGACTGGCACCGCGCGCAACGTGGCCGAATTGGCGCAGCACGAGGCGTAACCAATGCTGACTGGTATTGCGAAATGGCCACACGCTATCCGGATATTGCCATCCCGGTTTATGGCATTCCGGTTAATACGCGTGAAGCGCTGGGTGTGCTTCATCTAAAAGGCTTCATTATTGATGATATGCTGCTCTATAGCGGTGCCAGCATCAATGATGTCTACCTGCATCAGCATGATAAGTATCGGTATGATCGCTATCAGGTTATCCGGAATCCCCAACTGACCGATACCATGTATGAGTGGATCACGCTGAATCTTAAACCTGCAGAAGCCGTCAACCGGCTCGATTTTGCAGAACGCCCCTCAAGTCCTGAAATCAAAAATGAGACACGCCAGTTCCGTCAGGATCTCCGGGGTTTCAATTACCAGTTTGAAGGCAATGCCGGCAATGATGAACTGACGGTCACGCCACTGGTCGGTCTGGGCAAGCATAGCCTGCTCAATAAAACCATTTTCCATCTGATGCCCTGTGCGGAACAGAAGCTGATCATCTGTACCCCTTACTTCAACATGCCCGCCCTGCTGGTGCGTAATATCATTCATCTGCTGCGCCAGGGGAAAAAAGTCGAGATCATCGTCGGTGATAAAACCGCCAATGATTTCTACATTGCGCCTGATGAGCCATTCAAAATTATCGGCGCGCTGCCTTACCTGTATGAAATCAATCTGCGTCGTTTCATGAGCCGTCTGCACTACTATGTTACGACCGATCAGCTGGTCGTGAGACTCTGGAAGGATGGTGAAAACAGTTATCACCTTAAAGGGATGTGGGTTGATGACGAATGGCAGCTGATTACCGGTAATAACCTCAACCCGCGTGCATGGCGGCTTGATCTGGAAAATGCGGTGCTGATTCACGATCCTCATCAGGAGTTAGCGGCTCAGCGTGAGAAAGAGCTTACGTTAATCCGTCAGAACACGACGATAGTGACGCATTTCCGTGAGCTTGAAAGCATTGCCGATTATCCGGCTAAAGTGCGGAAACTGATTCGCCGTCTGCGCCGGATACGTATCGATCGCCTGATCAGCCGTATTCTTTAATCGCTGCGGCCATAGAGGCATTCATTACGCGAAGTGTCCTGTTGCTGTGCTGTTGTGCAGTGGATGCGTCGATATGGCGGAAGATCAGCGAACCTGACGGGATAAAGCGGAACATGTTTTCGCTTCTGCCGCGCTGGCTGCTGCAGGCAATAAATATGGGCAGCGTCAGCCTCTTTCTGGCCGTCAAAACCAGACTATCGGCATCCTGTTTTCATTAAGTATTGGGGCGGAAAAAGAGTGGTATGACAGCCGCCCGAATGGCAGCGGCTGGCGCTGGAAAGCGTTCGTGTGGGATGCCGCGGATGCAACCCGCGGCATTACCCTGTGGAATCTGAGTCAGTCGCCTTGTTAAAGCGTAATCCCTTTGCCGCGTCTGTGCAGCAACAGCGACACCAGAAAGGCTACCGCACCCATCGCTGAAACATACCAGAAGAAGGTGGTCTCAATCCCCTGCTGCTTCATCAGCAACGCCACATACTCCGCCGACCCACCGAACAGCGCATTCGCGACTGCGTATGATAGCCCGACACCCAGAGCACGCACCTGCGGCGGAAACATTTCGGCTTTAAGAATGCCGCTGATGGCGGTGTAGAAGCTGGTAATCAACAAGGCCAGCATGATTAACAGGAAAGCTACGCCAGGACTTTGCACGTTTTGCAGCAGGGTCAGAATGGGTACTGTACATATCGCCGCCCCCGCACCAAAGATCATCATCGAAGTGCGACGACCGATTTTATCTGACAGCGCACCGATTATTGGCTGAATCAGCATGAAGACCAGCAGTGCCCCGGTCATCAGCCCGCTGGCCGTTTTTGGATCCATGCCTGATGTGTTAACCAGATACTTTTGCATGTAGGTGGTGAAGGTGTAAAAACTCAGGGATCCACCCGCGGTGAAACCCAGCACCATCAGGAAGGGACGGGTATGATTGCGCAGTAACCCGATGACGCTACCCGCATCACGATGTTCGCGGCTGGCTTTATCTGACGTTTCTTCCAGAGAGCGTCGTAGCCATAATGCGACAACGGCGAGCAGTGCGCCGAGGAAGAACGGAATGCGCCAGCCCCAGCTGCGCAGCTCTGCATCAGTGAGCACAAATTGCAGGACCACCACGGTCAGCACCGCCGCTAACTGACCGCCAATCAGCGTGACGTACTGGAAAGAGGCATAGAATCCCTTGCGTCCTTCCAGGGCGACTTCACTCATGTAGGTTGCGCTGGTCCCATACTCCCCACCCACCGATAATCCCTGAAACATACGCGCCAGCAGCAGAATGACGGGAGCGGCTACGCCAATCGCTGCATAACCGGGCAGGCAGGCGATCACCAGCGAACCAAAACACATCATACAGACCGAAACCAGCATCGAATTTTTTCGGCCATGCTTGTCGCCAATATAGCCGAATAACCAGCCGCCAATCGGACGCATTAAAAATCCTGCTGCAAAAACGCCCGCTGTCTGCAATAACTGCGTTGTGGTGTCACCCTTTGGGAAGAAGATGTGCGCAAAGTAGAGCGAGAAGAATGAATAGACATAGAAGTCGAACCATTCAACCAGGTTGCCCGATGACGCGCCGACGATTGCCCAGATACGTTTCTTTGTATCATCCGGCTGAGTTTTATTATTGGTGGGTGTCATGCCTTACCTCTGTTCCTTGCTGATCAACAGCGTTTAAAGGAGTGAGTAAAGCATTTAAGTCTACCGAAGGTAAAGGCGGGGTAATCCGAGATTATATTTGTGAGCCATGTCGCTAATTATCGAAAAATCAGCGAGTTGCTGGCAATCATGAGAGAAAGCCGGCCGGTGATAGCGCTGCAGGAAGCGGGAAAATCATTAACAATTTTGCTAAATAAAGCGTAATTCAGACGTAAAAAAGCCCCGCACTCTCGTGCGGGGCTTCTTCACTTATATAATGCCTGGCAGTTCCCTACTCTCGCATGGGGAGACCCCACACTACCATCGGCGCTACGGCGTTTCACTTCTGAGTTCGGCATGGGGTCAGGTGGGACCACCGCGCTAAAGCCGCCAGGCAGATTCTGTCTCCGCGCCGCCCCTTAAGGCCGCGCAGATATATCCGGTACAGGCTGAAAATCGTCTCTCTCAAAAACGCCTCTGGCGTTGTAAGGTTAAGCCTCACGGGTCATTAGTACCGGTTAGCTCAACGCATCGCTGCGCTTACACACCCGGCCTATCAACGTCGTAGTCTTCAACGTCCCTTCAGGACTCTCAAGGAGTCAGGGAGAACTCATCTCGGGGCAAGTTTCGTGCTTAGATGCTTTCAGCACTTATCTTTTCCGCACTTAGCTACCGGGCAATGCCATTGGCATGACAACCCGAACACCAGTGGTGCGTTCACTCCGGTCCTCTCGTACTAGGAGCAACCCCCCTCAATTCTCCAGCGCCCACGGCAGATAGGGACCGAACTGTCTCACGACGTTCTAAACCCAGCTCGCGTACCACTTTAAACGGCGAACAGCCGTACCCTTGGGACCTACTTCAGCCCCAGGATGTGATGAGCCGACATCGAGGTGCCAAACACCGCCGTCGATATGAACTCTTGGGCGGTATCAGCCTGTTATCCCCGGAGTACCTTTTATCCGTTGAGCGATGGCCCTTCCATTCAGAACCACCGGATCACTATGACCTGCTTTCGCACCTGCTCGAGCCGTCACTCTCGCAGTCAAGCCAGCTTATGCCATTGCACTAACCTCACGATGTCCGACCGTGATTAGCTGACCTTCGTGCTCCTCCGTTACTCTTTAGGAGGAGACCGCCCCAGTCAAACTACCCACCAGACACTGTCCGCAGCCCGGATCACGGGCCTACGTTAGAACATCAAACATTAAAGGGTGGTATTTCAAGGTTGGCTCCACGCGAACTGGCGTCCGCGCTTCAAAGCCTCCCACCTATCCTACACATCAAGGCTCAATGTTCAGTGTCAAGCTGTAGTAAAGGTTCACGGGGTCTTTCCGTCTTGCCGCGGGTACACTGCATCTTCACAGCGAGTTCAATTTCACTGAGTCTCGGGTGGAGACAGCCTGGCCATCATTACGCCATTCGTGCAGGTCGGAACTTACCCGACAAGGAATTTCGCTACCTTAGGACCGTTATAGTTACGGCCGCCGTTTACCGGGGCTTCGATCAAGAGCTTCTCCTTGCGGATAACCCCATCAATTAACCTTCCGGCACCGGGCAGGCGTCACACCGTATACGTCCACTTTCGTGTTTGCACAGTGCTGTGTTTTTAATAAACAGTTGCAGCCAGCTGGTATCTTCGACTGGCTTCGGCTCGGGGAGTAAATCCCTCCACCTACGCGCCAGCGTGCCTTCTCCCGAAGTTACGGCACCATTTTGCCTAGTTCCTTCACCCGAGTTCTCTCAAGCGCCTTGGTATTCTCTACCTGACCACCTGTGTCGGTTTGGGGTACGATTCTGTGTTACCTGATGCTTAGAGGCTTTTCCTGGAAGCTGGGCATTTATCACTTCAGCACCGTAGTGCCTCGTCGTCACGCCTCAGCGTTGATAAGGGACCGGATTTACCTGGACCCTCCGCCTACACGCTTAAACCGGGACAACCGTCGCCCGGCTGATATAGCCTTCTCCGTCCCCCCTTCGCAGTAACACCGAGTACAGGAATATTAACCTGTTTCCCATCGACTACGCCTTTCGGCCTCGCCTTAGGGGTCGACTCACCCTGCTCCGATTAACGTTGAACAGGAACCCTTGGTCTTCCGGCGAGCGGGCTTTTCACCCGCTTTATCGTTACTTATGTCAGCATTCGCACTTCTGATACCTCCAGCATGCCTCACAGCACACCTTCGACGGCTTACAGAACGCTCCCCTACCCAACAACACATAGTGTCGCTGCCGCAGCTTCGGTGCATGGTTTAGCCCCGTTACATCTTCCGCGCAGGCCGACTCGACCAGTGAGCTATTACGCTTTCTTTAAATGATGGCTGCTTCTAAGCCAACATCCTGGCTGTCTGTGCCTTCCCACATCGTTTCCCACTTAACCATGACTTTGGGACCTTAGCTGGCGGTCTGGGTTGTTTCCCTCTTCACGACGGACGTTAGCACCCGCCGTGTGTCTCCCGTGATAACATTCCTCGGTATTCGCAGTTTGCATCGGGTTGGTAAGCCGGGATGGCCCCCTAGCCGAAACAGTGCTCTACCCCCGAGGATGAGTTCACGAGGCGCTACCTAAATAGCTTTCGGGGAGAACCAGCTATCTCCCGGTTTGATTGGCCTTTCACCCCCAGCCACAGGTCATCCGCTAATTTTTCAACATTAGTCGGTTCGGTCCTCCAGTTAGTGTTACCCAACCTTCAACCTGCCCATGGCTAGATCACCGGGTTTCGGGTCTATACCCTGCAACTTAACGCCCAGTTAAGACTCGGTTTCCCTGCGGCTCCCCTATACGGTTAACCTTGCTACAGAATATAAGTCGCTGACCCATTATACAAAAGGTACGCAGTCACCCCCATAAAGAAGGCTCCCACTGCTTGTACGTACACGGTTTCAGGTTCTGTTTCACTCCCCTCGCCGGGGTTCTTTTCGCCTTTCCCTCACGGTACTGGTTCACTATCGGTCAGTCAGGAGTATTTAGCCTTGGAGGATGGTCCCCCCATATTCAGACAGGATACCACGTGTCCCGCCTTACTCATCGAGCTCACAGCACGTGTGCTTTTGTGTACGGGAGTATCACCCTGTACCCTGCGACTTTCCAGACGCTTCCACTAACACACATGCTGATTCAGGCTCTGGGCTGCTCCCCGTTCGCTCGCCGCTACTGGGGGAATCTCGGTTGATTTCTTTTCCTCGGGGTACTTAGATGTTTCAGTTCCCCCGGTTCGCCTTGCAGCACTATGTATTCATGCTGCAATGATGCACAGAGTGCACCGGGTTTCCCCATTCGGACATCGACGGCTGTAGCGGTTCATATCACCTTACCGTCGCTTTACGCAGATTAGCACGTCCTTCATCGCCTCTGACTGCCTGGGCATCCACCGTGTACGCTTAGTCGCTTAACCTCACAACCCACAGGCGTTTTACAACGCTGCGAGCTGCAAGCATTTGAGAGACTCGAACATGTCGCGCTTTTCATTCTTATTACGGAGAATGAAAACGACACGTCGTTTCAATTTTCAGCTTGTTCCGGATTGTTAAAGAGCATAATACTTCGCAGCACACCGTTGCCGGTACGCTCTGAAGTATTCAGAAAAAACAGATAAACGGTATGGTGGAGCTAAGCGGGATCGAACCGCTGACCTCCTGCGTGCAAGGCAGGCGCTCTCCCAGCTGAGCTATAGCCCCATACAGTTACTGCAGAGACCACTACTACCACTCAACCGAGTACACTTCGTGAGAAATGCAATTCGTGCTCAGGCAAGGCATGTTTCCGCGAAGCATAGTGAACTATGCGAGCCGGAGACATAACGCAGCGTGAGTGCGAATTTGGTAGGCCTGAGTGGACTTGAACCACCGACCTCACCCTTATCAGGGGTGCGCTCTAACCACCTGAGCTACAAGCCTGTAGAGGTTTTTTCTGCTCGTTACTTTTTATCAGACAATCTGTGTGGACACTGCGCGGGAAGGTATCTTCAGGTAAGGAGGTGATCCAACCGCAGGTTCCCCTACGGTTACCTTGTTACGACTTCACCCCAGTCATGAATCACAAAGTGGTAAGCGCCCTCCCGAAGGTTAAGCTACCTACTTCTTTTGCAACCCACTCCCATGGTGTGACGGGCGGTGTGTACAAGGCCCGGGAACGTATTCACCGTGGCATTCTGATCCACGATTACTAGCGATTCCGACTTCACGGAGTCGAGTTGCAGACTCCGATCCGGACTACGACGCACTTTGTGAGGTCCGCTTGCTCTCGCGAGGTCGCTTCTCTTTGTATGCGCCATTGTAGCACGTGTGTAGCCCTACTCGTAAGGGCCATGATGACTTGACGTCATCCCCACCTTCCTCCGGTTTATCACCGGCAGTCTCCTTTGAGTTCCCGCCATCACGCGCTGGCAACAAAGGATAAGGGTTGCGCTCGTTGCGGGACTTAACCCAACATTTCACAACACGAGCTGACGACAGCCATGCAGCACCTGTCTCACGGTTCCCGAAGGCACTAAGGCATCTCTGCCGAATTCCGTGGATGTCAAGAGTAGGTAAGGTTCTTCGCGTTGCATCGAATTAAACCACATGCTCCACCGCTTGTGCGGGCCCCCGTCAATTCATTTGAGTTTTAACCTTGCGGCCGTACTCCCCAGGCGGTCGACTTAACGCGTTAGCTCCGGAAGCCACTCCTCAAGGGAACAACCTCCAAGTCGACATCGTTTACGGCGTGGACTACCAGGGTATCTAATCCTGTTTGCTCCCCACGCTTTCGCACCTGAGCGTCAGTCTTTGTCCAGGGGGCCGCCTTCGCCACCGGTATTCCTCCAGATCTCTACGCATTTCACCGCTACACCTGGAATTCTACCCCCCTCTACAAGACTCAAGCCTGCCAGTTTCAAATGCAGTTCCCAGGTTAAGCCCGGGGATTTCACATCTGACTTAACAGACCGCCTGCGTGCGCTTTACGCCCAGTAATTCCGATTAACGCTTGCACCCTCCGTATTACCGCGGCTGCTGGCACGGAGTTAGCCGGTGCTTCTTCTGCGGGTAACGTCAATCGGTAAGGTTATTAACCTCACCGCCTTCCTCCCCGCTGAAAGTACTTTACAACCCGAAGGCCTTCTTCATACACGCGGCATGGCTGCATCAGGCTTGCGCCCATTGTGCAATATTCCCCACTGCTGCCTCCCGTAGGAGTCTGGACCGTGTCTCAGTTCCAGTGTGGCTGGTCATCCTCTCAGACCAGCTAGGGATCGTCGCCTAGGTGGGCCATTACCCCGCCTACTAGCTAATCCCATCTGGGTTCATCCGATAGTGAGAGGCCCGAAGGTCCCCCTCTTTGGTCTTGCGACGTTATGCGGTATTAGCCACCGTTTCCAGTGGTTATCCCCCTCTATCGGGCAGATCCCCAGACATTACTCACCCGTCCGCCACTCGTCACCCAAGAGCAAGCTCTCTGTGCTACCGTCCGACTTGCATGTGTTAGGCCTGCCGCCAGCGTTCAATCTGAGCCATGATCAAACTCTTCAATTTAAGTTTGATTTGCTTAAACAAGTTAAGCGGTGCTCATCTGTAAAACGTCATAATGAATTTCATTATGTGTTCACTCGTGAGGCTTTGATATTTTGTTGCGTCCGGAGACGCTGATATCAATCCTGCGAGTGCCCACACAGATTGTCTGATAAATTGTTAAAGAGCAGTGCGAACAGTGCGTTAGCGTCCTGTCGCGAGGTGGCGTATATTACGCTTTCCTCCTGCAGAGTCAACCTCTTTCTCAGAAGTTTTTCTCCGGCGGCGCAGTCTCCTGTGCCTGCTGACCCGTTTTCCGTTTCCGGTTTGCCGTGTCAGTGGAGGCGCATTATAGGGAACGGCTGAGATAGCGCAAGTGCAAATTAAGACTTTTTTTCTGACCGTTCACTTTGCAGCCAAAAAGAACAGTAAGTAAGCAAAAACCCCTTTAAAGGGTAAAAAAAACGGGCCAGAGGCCCGTTTTTCGATTCGCACTATTACTGATGTGCCGTTATGACGTCGTTAACGACATCCATTTCGATGGTTTTACCCGGCACCAGCGAACCTGCAAGGATCTGCTGAGCCAGCGGGTTCTCGATCTGCTGCTGTATCGCACGTTTCAGCGGACGCGCACCATAGACCGGGTCATACCCATTTTCCGCCAGCAGTTTGATCGCATCATCGGAGATGTGCAGCTGATAGCCACGTTCATCCAGACGTTTGTACAACCGCTGCAGCTGAATCTGCGCAATGGAGGCAATGTGTTTCTCCGCCAGCGGATGGAACACCACTACCTCATCAATACGGTTGACGAATTCAGGACGGAAATGCTGTCCGACCACACCCATCACAATATCTTTCATTTCCGGATAGCTGAGATTACCGAACCGCTCCTGGATTAAATCTGATCCCAGGTTAGAGGTCATGATCACCACGCTGTTACGGAAATCGACCGTACGGCCCTGTCCATCCGTCAGACGCCCATCATCCAGCACCTGCAGCAGAATGTTGAAGACATCAGGATGCGCCTTTTCAACTTCATCCAGCAGGATGACGGAATAAGGACGACGGCGCACCGCTTCGGTCAGATAACCGCCCTCTTCATAGCCGACGTAGCCCGGAGGTGCACCCACCAGCCGTGAGACCGAATGTTTTTCCATAAACTCGGACATGTCGATACGCACCATCGCATCGTCACTGTCGAACAGGAAATTAGCCAGCGACTTACACAGTTCGGTTTTACCTACCCCGGTTGGACCCAGGAACAGGAAAGAGCCGATAGGCCGGTTAGGATCAGAGAGACCTGCACGACTACGGCGTATGGCATTCGATACCGCTTCTACCGCTTCATCCTGTCCAATGACCCGGCCATGCAGATCCTGCTCCATGCGCAGCAACTTATCACGCTCACCTTCCATCATGCGTGCCACCGGAATACCGGTCCAGCGCGCCAGTACATCGGCAATCTCCACATCTGTTACGCGGTTGCGCAGTAACTTCATGGTTTTACCTTCAGCCTGAGTCGCTGCGGCTAACTGTTTTTCCAGTGCCGGAATTTTACCGTACTGCAGCTCTGACATCTGAGCGAGATCGCCCTGGCGACGGGCCTGCTCTAAATTCAGACGCGCCTGCTCCAGTTCAGCTTTGATGTTCTGCGTGCCGGACAGCGAGGCTTTCTCTGTCTTCCACTCATCTTCCAGCTCAGCGTATTCACGCTCTTTCTGATTCAGCTCGGTTTCCAGCATTTCAAGACGCTTGATGCTGGCATCGTCCGCCTCTTTCTTCAGCGCCTGCTGCTCCAGCTTCAACTGAATGATACGGCGCTCCAGGCGATCGAGTGACTCCGGCTTGGAGTCCATCTGCATACGAATACTGGATGCCGCCTCATCAATCAGGTCAATGGCTTTATCCGGCAGCTGGCGGTCAGCAATGTAACGATGAGACAGCGTTGCTGCCGCGACAATGGCCGGGTCAGTGATCTGCACATGATGATGCAGTTCGTAACGCTCTTTCAGGCCACGCAGAATCGCGATGGTGTCTTCCACACCTGGCTCAGCCACGAAGACTTTCTGGAAACGACGCTCCAGCGCGGCATCTTTCTCGATATACTGACGATACTCATCCAGTGTGGTGGCACCCACGCAGTGCAGTTCACCACGCGCCAGCGCAGGCTTAAGCATATTGCCCGCGTCCATCGCACCGTCCGCTTTACCCGCACCGACCATAGTGTGCAGTTCGTCGATAAACAGAATGACGTTGCCTTCCTGTTTCGACAGATCGCTCAGCACCCCTTTCAGACGCTCTTCGAACTCACCGCGATATTTCGCCCCGGCGACCAGTGCACCCATATCCAGCGCCAGCACCCGACGACCTTTCAGGCCCTCAGGCACTTCACCGTTAATGATGCGCTGCGCCAGCCCTTCAACAATCGCAGTTTTACCCACACCAGGTTCACCAATCAGCACCGGGTTATTTTTGGTACGGCGCTGCAGAACCTGAATAGTGCGGCGAATCTCTTCGTCACGGCCGATGACCGGATCGAGTTTGCCCTTCTCGGCACGCTCGGTCAGATCGATGGTGTATTTCTTTAATGCCTGGCGCTGATCTTCAGCACCCTGATCGTTCACGTTGTCTCCTCCCCGCATCTGTTCAATCGCACCGGTGATTTTTTCGCGTGTTGCGCCCGCTGCTTTGAGCAGATCGGCCAGTGAGCCACGAGATTCCAGAGCGGCCAGAACAAATAATTCTGATGAAATAAAGTTATCGTTGCGCTTCTGCGCCAGCTTATCGCACAGGTTTAATACCCGGACGAGGTCAGATGAAGGTTGAACGTCCCCTTCGCTGCCTTCAACTTGTGGCAGGCGATCGATGGCCTGCTCAACCTGAGCGCGAAAAGGCGTAACGTCGACACCCGCCGAAGTCAGTAAAGGTGAAACCGATCCGCCTTCCTGTTTAAGCAATGCGCTCATCAGGTGCAGAGGTTCAATGAATTGGTTGTCGTGTCCCAGAGCCAGGGACTGCGCGTCGGCGAGAGCCAGCTGAAATTTGTTAGTAAGACGATCCAGACGCATAATTCCTCCCATTACAGGTCAAAATGCTACTGGAGATTAAATGAGGTCATCCCTCAAAAATTTCAAGGTTAATGACCTGAGATTTGAGTAAAAAACACGCTAACTGGACCGTCTTATGGCGTAAGGTTATAACAGCCAGATTAAAGTTGCCATACGCCCGGTGATACCATCGCGACGGAAGGAGAAGAAATCATCGCGCTGCGTAAAGGTACAACGGCTGTCAGCGCTGATTGAATTCACGCCCGCTGCCTGCAGTCGCATACGCGCCAGCAGCCAGATATCAGCGTAAAAACGGTCGCCTGAAGGACGGAAAGCCTGCACAGCGCGGGGATCCTGCGCCATAAAAGCCTCACGCACTTCTGCGCCAACCTCAAACGCATCCGGTCCGATGGCCGGCCCCAGCCAGACATGAATCTGCTCAGGCGGAGAACGAAACTGCGCCAGCGTATTTTCCAGTACACCGGCACAGAGCCCGCGCCAGCCTGCATGTGCTGCCGCCACTTCCGTCCCATCCTGCGAACAGAACAGCACCGGCAGACAGTCAGCGGTCATGATGGCGCAGACGACCCCGGGCTGATCGGTAATGCAGGCATCAGCACGTAATGGCATGTTTCCGCCTGCAGTCAGACGCACGACCTCCGTGCCATGAACCTGCTCCAGCCACTGCGGCATAGCGGGCAAATCCGCCTTATCCACCAGCAACTGACGGTTAAGCGCCACCGCATCCGGATTATCTCCCACGTGCCCGCCGAGATTCAGCGCATCCCAGGGCGACGTGCTTACGCCACCCTGTCGCTGCGTCGAGCAGGCCCGAACGCGTGACGAGGCGGGCCATTGCGGCGTAATCAGACTCATCACCAATTCATCTGGTCTTTAAATTCTTCAGTGTCTGCTTTTAACGCCGCGATTAAATCAACCATGTCCTGTGGAAGCGCAGCATGGAATTCCATCTCAATACCACTGATTGGATGATAGAGGCGCAACATCGTGGCGTGCAGTGCCTGACGATCGAAACCGCGCAGCGTAGTAATAAATGCCTCTGATGCCCCTTTTGGCGGACGCGGGCGGCCACCGTAAAGTGGATCGCCCACCAGCGGATGGCTGATGTGAGACATATGCACACGGATCTGGTGAGTACGACCCGTCTCCAGACGCAGACGCAGACGGGTATGAGCCCGGAAATGCTCCATGATGCGATAATGCGTCACCGCCGGTTTGCCCATTGGATGAACCGCCATATGGGTACGTTTGGTGGAGTGACGGCTGATAGGCTGCTCAACCGTGCCGCCCGCCGTCATATTGCCAATCGCGACCGCTTCATATTCACGGGTGATTTCGCGACGCTGCAGCGAGTCCACCAGATGCGTCTGAGCCGGAACGGTTTTCGCGACCACCATTAAACCGGTGGTGTCTTTATCCAGGCGGTGTACGATGCCGGCGCGTGGCACATCCATAATCGCAGGGTAGTGATGAAGTAAGGCGTTTAACACCGTGCCATCCGGATTACCGGCGCCAGGGTGAACCACAAAGTCACGTGGTTTGTTGATGACAATAATGTCTTCATCTTCATAAACGATGTCGAGTGGCAGATCCTGAGGTTCCCAGCGCTGTGCCTCTTCGATCTCAGCGTCAATCGCGACCAGCTCGCCGCCCAGCACTTTTTCTTTGGGGGTATCGACCATAACGCCGTTTACAGTAACGCGACGATCAAGGATCCACTCTTTTATGCGGGAACGTGAATAATCAGGGAACAATTCCGCCAAAGTCTGATCTAAACGTTGTCCGAGTTGTGATTCGGATACCGTTGCGGTGAGTTGAACTTGTTGTGCCATATACAGCTTCTTCGTTAACGTTGGGTTTTCACGGCGATGCCGTTTAATATAATGTGCTATCGTACCTGGTCATTACCGGGAGCTATACGGACAGCTTCCGCCATAACATTTGAGGATAATCACTTCGTCATGACGCGTATGAAACATCTGGTGGCTGCTGCCACACTGAGCCTGGCACTTGTTGGTTGTTCCGGCTCAAATGACGCGGTACCGGACAACCCGCCTTCTGAAATCTATGCTACAGCGCAGCAAAAGCTGCAGGACGGTAACTTTAAAGCCGCGATTAAGCAACTGGAAGCGCTGGATAATCGTTATCCGTTCGGTCCTTATTCGCAGCAGGTGCAGCTGGATTTAATCTACGCGTACTATAAAAATGCCGATCTGCCCCTGGCGCAGGCTGCCATTGCTCGCTTTATGCGTCTGAACCCCACGCATCCGAACATTGACTATGTCATCTATATGAAAAGTCTGACGGACATGGCGCTGGATGACTCCGCGCTGCAGGGCTTCTTTGGTATTGATCGTTCTGACCGCGATCCGACGCACGCTCGTGATGCTTTCCGCGACTTCTCCCAGCTGCTGCGTAATTACCCGAACAGCCAGTATGCGGCTGATGCTCAGAAACGCCTGGTCTATCTGAAAGACCGTCTGGCTAAATATGAGCTGTCAGTGGCGCAATTCTATACTAAGCGTGAGGCTTATGTCGCGGTTGTTAACCGTGTAGAAGGTATGATGCGCGATTATCCGGATACGCAGGCGACACACGATGCCCTGCCGCTGATGGAAAATGCTTACCGTAATCTGCAGCTGAACGCTGAAGCTGACAAAGTGGCGAAAATCATTGCAGTCAACAAAAGCTGATTGCCCGACCGATTTCAGCCACAAAAAAAGCAGCCTGCGATGGCTGCTTTTTTTTGCCCGAAGAACAGTCAGATTTGGATCTGATTCCAGCGAGCTAACTCATCCAGCATGCCGTGTTAATCGTTTCGCTTCAAGCCATTTCAGCGAGTTTCTCTGCCTTTCTCACAGAATGTTGTAACTGACAAAAAGTGACATTTTTTTGTGATCAAAATCTCACATTTAACGTTTTTTCGCGCTATGCTGAGAAGACCAAGACGGAAATGACAGAGAGGTAAGAATAATGATTCTGAACATTACCAGTAAACAAATGGACATCACCCCGGCAATCCGAAGCCATGTTGAAGACCGTCTCGCCAAGCTCGAAAAATGGCAAACCGACCTGATTAATCCGCATATTGTCCTGTCCAAAGAGCCCAAAGAATTCGTGGCTGATGCCACTATTAACACACCGAACGGGACTCTGGTGGCCAGCGCCAAGCACGACGATATGTATACCGCCATCAACGATTTGATTGCGAAACTCGAACGTCAGCTGAATAAAGTTCAGCATAAGTCTGAAGCCCGCCGCGCCAGTGCCAGCGTAAAAGACATTATCCCCGCCGACGAAGAGTCCTGATTTCCTTAACGCGCCTCCGGGCGCGTTTTTTATTGACAGCTTTTAAGCAGTACGGTTACTCTCAGGTCACTCACATTTCGGACATTACGATGAAACCCACTCTGTTTTTCTTCGCTTTCTTTTTTACCTTCCCCTGAACGGGAGGCTATTCGTCGTGTGAAAATGAAAGCGAAGACGAACAACGAAGCCTCCCAACCGGGAGGCTTTTTTATTGGATAGCATACAGGTGAGCCCTATGAATCCCGACAATCCCTTGCTGGCGTTACGCGATAAGATCAGCGCAGTGGATAAAAAACTTCTGACGCTGCTGGCCGAGCGTCGTCTGCTGGCAGTGGAAGTCGCACATGCAAAACTTGCCACGCATCGCCCGATTCGGGATGTGGAACGCGAACGTGCGCTGCTGGAGAATCTGATTGTACTGGGTAAAGCGCATAAACTGGATGCGCACTACATCACCCGGCTGTTCCAGCTGGTTATTGAAGATTCAGTGCTGACTCAGCAAGCACTGCTGCAGAAAAATCTCAACCATCCTCATGCGCATGCCGCCCGTATCGCATTCCTCGGCCCGAAAGGCTCTTACTCGCACCTTGCCGCACGCAACTACGCGTCACGTCATTTCGACAGCATGGTGGAGTGTGGCTGCCTGAAATTTCACGACATCATCAAGCAGGTCGAAAATGGCCTGGCTGATTACGCCGTGATGCCGATTGAGAACACCAGTTCGGGCTCGATCAATGATGTCTACGATCTGCTGCAACAGACCAGCCTCTCTATCGTGGGCGAACTGACCTTACCTATCGACCACTGCGTGCTGGTGAATGGCCCCACCGATCTGCAGCAGATTGAGACGGTGTACAGCCATCCTCAGCCCTTCCAGCAGTGCAGCCAGTTTATTAACCGTTTCCCGCACTGGAAAATTGAATATACCGAGAGTACTGCGGCAGCGATGGAGAGAGTGGCTGCGCTCAACTCACCTAAGGTGGCAGCATTAGGCAGTGAAGCCGGTGGTGAGCTCTATCAGTTGCAGGTGCTGGAACGTAATCTGGCAAACCAGCAGCAGAACCATACCCGCTTTATCGTGCTCGCCCGAAAAGCCATCGAGGTTTCAGATCAGGTGCCAGCGAAAACGACACTGATTATGGCAACCGGCCAGCAGGCGGGTGCGCTGGTTGATGCACTATTGGTGCTGCGTCAGCACAACCTGATTATGAGCAAGCTGGAGTCACGCCCGATTAATGGCAATCCGTGGGAAGAGATGTTTTACATTGATGTGCAGGGTAACCTGCAATCAGAGCGGATGCAGCAGGCTCTGCAGGAGTTACAGACCATGACCCGCTCTCTGAAGGTGCTGGGCTGCTATCCCAGCGAGAATGTGATACCCGCTGAACCCGGCGATGAAACCGTTGAATAGCAAAAAGGCATCCGCAGGGATGCCTTTTTCGTTTATGGCCGACTGTCATTGGCCGAGCGTAACAGACTCCGGCTTTCCACCAGGAAGCGTTTCGCGTGATCGCCAAACCACTGCTCGACCCGGTTAAAGCTGGCAATGAATGCCTGTTTATCGCCCTGCTCCAGCAGCGCAATCGCTTCACCAAAGCGCTGGTAATAACGTTTGATCAGCGCCAGATTACTCTCTGACGACATGATGATATCCGCGTAAAGCTGCGGATCCTGAGCAAACAACCGCCCTACCATTGCCAGCTCCAGTCGATAGATAGGCGATGAGAGTGCCAGCAGCTGATCAAGATTCACGTTTTCTTCAGCTAAATGCAGACCGTAGGCAAAGGTGGCAAAGTGACGCAGTGCCTGAATAAACGCCATGTTCTGGTCATGCTCTACAGCGCTGATACGATGCAGACGCGCACCCCAGACCTGAATCTGCTCCAGGAACCACTGATACGCTTCCGGCTGTCGGCCATCACACCAGACCACCACCTGTTTTGCCAGGCTGCCGCTGTCCGGGCCAAACATCGGGTGCAGACCCAGCACCGGACCATTATGAGTGGCCAGCATCGCCTGCAGAGGCCGGTTTTTCACAGAAGCCAGGTCCACCAGAATACAATCTTCCGGCAGTGGCGGCAGCTGTGCAATAACCTGCTCGGTCAGGTGAATCGGCACACTGATGATGACCATACCGGCATCGCTGAGCAGCGTTTCAGCCTGAGGCCAGTCTTCTTTATCCAGCGTTTTAACTGTGTAGCCTGACAGGCCGAGCATTTTTTCAAACAACCGGCCCATCTGGCCTTTGCCGCCGACAATCACCACCGGGCGCAATTCAGGACAGAGGGTTTTAAAGCCTTTGTCATTTTCGCTGGTATAGGACTCGCGCATCACACGACGCAGCACATCTTCAATCAGATCCGGGGGGACGCCGAGCGCCTCTGCCTCTTTGCGACGCGAAGCCAGCATTGACGCTTCACGCTCAGGGACATAGATAGGCAGACCGTAACGGCTCTTCACCTCCCCCACCTCAGCCACCAGCTCCAGCCGTTTAGCCAGCAGATCCAGCAGCGCCTTATCAACACTGTCAATTTGATCGCGTAACGCGGTCAGTTCAGCCACCATTGCTCTTACACCTCTTGTGACAGACGCGCCGACAGCACTCCCTGCAGATCCTGATGCATCTCACGCAGCAACGTTTCGGTCACTTCCCAGTTGATGCACGCATCGGTTACGGAAACGCCATACTTCATTTCGCTGCGCGGCTGCTCAGAAGACTGGTTACCTTCATTGATATGGCTTTCCAGCATCAAACCAATGATTGAACGGTTTCCGTCTTTGATCTGCGCAATAGCGGATTCCGCTACGCCAGGCTGACGGCTGTAGTCTTTATTCGAATTGCCATGGCTGCAATCTATCATTAAGGCTGGACGCAGTCCCGCCTTCAGCATCTCTTTTTCACACTGCGCGACATCTTCGGGACCGTAGTTCGGCGCTTTGCCACCACGAAGAATTACGTGACCATCCGGATTGCCCTGAGTCTGCAGCAGGCAGACCTGACCGGCCTGATTAATCCCGACAAAACGGTGCGGCATTGCAGCAGCACGCATCGCGTTGATTGCTGTGCCCAGACTGCCATCGGTGCCATTTTTAAAGCCAACTGGCATCGACAGGCCCGAGGCCATCTCACGGTGCGTCTGAGATTCTGTCGTCCGTGCGCCAATCGCCGACCAGCTGAACAGGTCGCCCAGGTATTGCGGGCTATTCGGATCCAGCGCTTCTGTGGCCAGCGGCAAGCCCATTTCAACCAGGTTCACCAGCAGCTGGCGCGCAATATGCAGACCCGCTTCCATATCAAACGAGTTATCCATGTAAGGATCATTGATCAGCCCTTTCCAGCCAACGGTAGTACGGGGTTTTTCAAAATAGACGCGCATCACAATATAGAGCTGATCTTTCAGCTGTTCAGAAAGCGTTTGCAGACGACGAGCATAGTCCAGTGCCACTTCGGTATCGTGAATCGAGCAGGGTCCGCACACCACCAGCAGACGCGGATCGCGGCCGGCAATAATGTCAGAGATAGTCTGGCGGGACGCCGCGACCTGATCCTGCTGTTCAGTTGTCAGTGGAAACTTCGCTTTCAGTTCTTCAGGCGTGATCAATACCTGTTCACCGGCGATATGCACATTGTTCAGCGCGTCTTTTTGCATGATGGCGATCCTTTGGCTCGATATAGCGGATAAGGGCTCCTCATTGAGGATTGCAAATACTGTATCACAGACAATACATAGCGCAAGATTACATGTACACATTTATTACCACAGGTCTGAATAAACCAACCTAACGACAAATAAGATCATATATATCATTTATTTAAATTTGATAACGGGATTAATTACAGCCTCCTTAATGTAAAATAAAGTTTACATACACTCTTATTGCGTTTCTGTCAGTTGCAGGCAAAATGAGAATATTGTTTATTTTCAGGCTGAGTCCATTATGCACGCCTCCCCACTGAACATCTCCCTCCGACCTTTTCTGCTAAGCGACGTCTCCGCGTTTACCGCTGCGGTCAATGCTTCTCTGGACAGCCTGATCCCGTGGATGGTCTGGGCGCATCACGATTACCAGCCTCATGATGCCGAAAGCTGGATCCGCTTTACCCACTGGCAACGGATGAAGGAGGAAGCGGAAGAGTTTGCGATTGTTGATCAGCATGACCAGCTGCTGGGGGGCGCAGGAATACGCTTTGCCCGCCATCCGGGTGACACCAGCGCAATAGGTTACTGGGTTCGCAGTGACGTTCAGCGCCAGGGAATTGCCAGCCGCGCGGTGGCAAAGCTACTCCCTCTGGGGTTTTCACGACCGGAGACCCGGTTGATTGAAATTCTGGCGGCGGAGGACAATCTGGCCAGTCGGAGAGTCGCTGAAAAGTGCGGCGGTCAGTTTATTGGCTGTCGCTATGGCCTGATCGTATTAGAGGCGGGACCGGTTAATACGGCGATTTATCATTTTCACCGGCCGGACGCCGGTTGACTGCAGGCTGCAAGGATGGCACTGACATAAAAAAGGGGCTGGCAGATGCCAACCCCTTGTTTGCTATTAACTTTTAGATGTCGCGTTAGCGATACCTTAGTTAAGACGCTCTTTAATACGAGCAGACTTACCAGTACGCTCACGCAGGTAGTACAGTTTGGCTTTACGCACAGCGCCACGACGTTTAACAGCGATGCTGTCAATTACAGGTGAATGAGTCTGGAATACACGCTCAACGCCTTCGCCGTTAGAAATTTTGCGAACAGTGAATGCAGAGTGCAGACCGCGGTTACGAATAGCGATAACCACGCCCTCGAATGCCTGCAGACGTTTTTTAGAACCTTCAACGACCCATACTTTCACTTCCACGGAATCACCCGGGCGGAAGGAAGGTACGTCCTGTTTCATCTGCTCTTGTTCAATTTGCTTGATAATGTTGCTCATAATTAAATCTCATATCCTGGGTAAACTGATAGTCGGGGAAGAGCTTACTCTTCCACATCATCGTTTTGTTGCTGCTGAGATTCCCGCTGGAACTCATTCAACAACCTTGCTTGCTCTTCAGTCAGAGCCAGGTTTTCCAGAAGTTCAGGTCTTCTCAGCCAGGTACGGCCTAGCGACTGCTTCAGACGCCAGCGGCGAATATCAGCATGGTTACCTGACAGTAATACTGCCGGGACTTCCACGCCGTCTAACACTTCAGGTCGGGTATAGTGCGGACAATCCAGCAAACCTTCAGAGAACGAATCCTCATCGGCTGACGCCTGCTTGCCGAGTACGCCGGGAATAAACCGGGCGACTGCGTCAATCATCGTCATCGCTGGCAGTTCCCCGCCACTGAGAACGTAATCACCGATTGACCATTCTTCATCAATTTCGGTCTGGATTACGCGCTCATCAATCCCTTCATAACGGCCACAGACCAGAATTAACTTGTCCCGTGCCGCCAGTTCGCAAACGCCCTGTTGGTCCAGTTTGCGACCCTGAGGTGAAAGATATATCACCCTGGCCCCTTCACCTGCCGCTGCTTTCGCTGCGGAGATGGCATCCCGTAAGGGTTGTACCATCATCAGCATTCCCGGTCCGCCGCCGTAAGGACGATCATCCACGGTACGGTGCCGGTCGTGAGTGAAATCACGAGGACTCCAGCTCTGAATGCTGAGCAGACCGTTTTTTACAGCCCGGCCAGTTACCCCGTAATCGGTAATAGCGCGAAACATTTCTGGAAACAGGCTAATAACACCAATCCACATTGTATTCGCCGTTACGTTACCGTTCGATTCGGAGATCAAAAACCAGGATCCCAATCTACCTCAATGACGCCAGTAGAGAGATCGACTTTCCTGATAACCTGTTCATCAAGAAACGGAATTAACCGCTCCTGAGCACCGAACGCATCCTTCAGGTTTGCCTTAACGACGAGAACGTCGTTCGAGCCGGTTTCCATCATATCGATGACTTTACCCATCTCGTAGCCTTCAAGGTTAACGACCTGGCAGCCCATAAGGTCTTTCCAGTAGTAGTCGCCCTCTTCCAGCGATGGCAACTGCGTCGAGTCAACCTGAATTTCGCAATTGGTTAACTGAGCCGCCGCATCCCGATCTTCAATGCCTTTGACTTTGATGATCAGGTCCTGATTGTGGTGCTTCCAACCTTCCAGTTCGACCTGCTGCCATTTACCGGCGCGCTGGATGAACCAGGGTTGGTAGTTGAAGATGCTTTCAGCGTCTTCAGTGGAGGAAAACACTTTGAGCCAGCCGCGAATACCGTAGGCGGCTCCCATCTTACCCAACACAATTGGGTTAACAGGAGGCTGTGCGGCAAGTTGTCTGCTCATGCTCACCACCGTGACAGATTAAGCTGCTTTCTTAGCTTCTTTGACCAGCGCGTTAACGCGGTCAGAAAGCGTTGCGCCCTGGCCAACCCAGTGCTCGATACGATCCAGATCAAGACGCAGACCTTCAGCCTGACCAGATGCGATCGGGTTGAAGAAACCAACGCGCTCGATGAAACGACCGTTGCGTGCATTGCGGCTGTCAGTGACGACGACCTGATAGAACGGACGCTTTTTAGCGCCGTGACGTGCCAAACGAATTGTTACCATAACATCCTCTTCAGTTAATAAAACACCCGGCCCCCATCGAGGAACGGGGTCCGGGTGCTGTATAAAAAGCCCGAAAATTTTACTCATTTTGGCGAAAAAAGCAACCCAAACCGTGCCTTTTCGGGCTTTTTTGTGGAACGCTTTAGCGGCCAGGGAAACCTGGCGGCATCATACCCTTCATGCCGCGCATCATTTTCGCCATACCGCCCTTCTTCATTTTCTTCATCATACGCTGCATGTCGTCGAACTGCTTTAATAAGCGGTTAACGTCCTGCACCTGCATACCGGAACCGGTAGCAATACGGCGCTTGCGCGAGCCTTTGATGATTTCTGGTTTCTCACGCTCTTTGCGCGTCATCGAGTTGATGATGGCTTCCATGCGCACCAGCACTTTGTCATCCATCTGCGACTTTACGTTATCTGGCAGCTGTCCCATACCCGGCAGTTTACCCATCAGGCTGGCCATGCCGCCCATGTTGCGCATCTGCTTTAGCTGCTCAAGGAAGTCATTGAGATCAAAACCGTCGCCGGTTTTCAGCTTCTTAGCCAGTTTCTCCGCCTGATCGCGGTCAACTTTGCTTTCGATGTCTTCAATCAGGGAGAGTACGTCACCCATGCCCAGGATACGCGAAGCAATACGCTCCGGGTAGAATGGCTCAAGCGCTTCGGTCTTTTCACCGACGCCCATGAATTTGATCGGTTTGCCGGTGATATGGCGAATTGACAGCGCCGCACCACCGCGTGCATCACCGTCAACCTTGGTCAGAATAACACCGGTCAGCGGCAGCGCTTCATTAAAGGCTTTTGCCGTGTTTGCGGCATCCTGACCGGTCATGGCATCGACCACAAACAGGGTTTCTACCGGCTTGATCGCCGCATGAACCTGTTTGATTTCGTCCATCATTGCTTCGTCAACGTGCAGACGGCCGGCGGTATCCACCAGCAGCACATCGTAGAACTTCAGACGAGCTTCACGCAGCGCATTGTTGACGATATCGACCGGCTTCTGGCTGAGATCGGACGGACAGAAATCCACGCCAACCTGCTGTGCCAGCGTTTCCAGCTGTTTAATTGCCGCCGGACGATAGACGTCGGCAGAAACCACTAAAACTTTCTTCTTGTGCTTCTCGCGCAGGAATTTACCCAGCTTAGCAACACTGGTGGTTTTACCGGCACCCTGCAGGCCCGCCATCAGCACCACGGCTGGTGGCTGTGCTGCCAGGTCGAGTGCGTTGTTCTCTGCACCCATCGCCGCAACGAGTTCGTTACGTACGATTTTGATAAACTCCTGACCTGGCGTCAGACTTTTATTCACATCATGACCGACCGCGCTCTCTTTCACACGGTTGATGAAGTCACGCACCACCGGCAACGCAACGTCAGCCTCAAGCAGTGCCATGCGCACTTCACGCAGGGTCTCTTTGATGTTCTCTTCAGTCAGCCTTCCGCGGCCGCTGATATTTCGCAGGGTTTGCGACAAACGATCGGTTAAATTATCAAACATGGTCTCTCACTAAAAAAAAGATCGCGAGGCGCCTGATCGGCAGAATGCGGCGGATTATAACACGAAGCCTCGGCGATCTCTGCAATTGCCCCTCAGATCGTTTGGAGCCTGCTTCGGCTGGCGCTATACTGCCTTTTTCCTTATCTGACTGAACCTGAAAGGATCTATGTTCGTTTTCGCGATAGTGGCGCTATTCGCCTACTCCTTAAGTCTTGCCTTGATCATTCCCAGCCTGTTGAAACGTAACGGCGGCTGGCGGCGAATGGCGATGCTCTCTGCCTGTGTGGCGCTGGTGACACACGCGGTGGCCTTGCAGCAACGCATATTTGCTATTGATAGCGGACAGAACTTAAGCCTGCTTAACATTGGTTCACTGGTCAGCCTGTTGATTTGCGCCATCATGACCATTGTGGCGTCACGCAACCGTGGCTGGCTACTGCTGCCGATTGTTTATAGCTTCGCGCTGATCAATCTGGCCTTTGCCACCTTTGTCCCCAATGCGTTCATCACGCATCTGGAAACTACGCCAGGCATGATGATCCACATCGGCCTGTCGCTGTTCGCCTACGCAACGCTGATCATCGCCGCGCTTTATGCGCTGCAGCTGGCGTGGATCGATTATCAGTTAAAAAACAAGCGACTGGCGTTCACCCAGGATATGCCGCCGCTGCTGACCATCGAACGTAAGATGTTTCATATCACCCAGGTTGGCGTCGTGCTGTTAACGCTGGTGCTCTGCACCGGTCTGTTTTATATGCAGGATCTCTTCAGCGCAGAAAACGTCGATAAAGCCGTGCTCTCGATCATCGCGTGGTTTGTTTATATCGTTTTGCTCTGGGGGCACTATCATGAAGGCTGGCGTGGTCGCCGCGTCGTCTGGTTTAACTGCAGCGGTGCGGTGCTGTTGACCATGGCTTACTTCGGCAGCCGCATCCTGCAGCATCTGCTTGTCCCTGGTTCTCGTTAAAAAGGAAGTTTTGCGTTGGAGAATGTTTCAACTACCACGCTGATTATTATTCTCTGCATCATGGTACTGGTTTCAGCATATTTCTCAGGTTCTGAAACCGGCATGATGACACTGAATCGCTATAAACTGCGCCATCAGGCTAAAAATGGTGATCGCGCAGCTCGACGTGTCGAAAAACTGCTGCGCCGCCCGGATCGTCTGATCAGTCTTGTGCTGATTGGTAATAACCTGGTCAACATCCTTGCTTCCGCGTTAGGCACTATTGTCGGAATGCGTCTGTATGGTGATGCGGGTGTCGCCATTGCAACCGGCGTGCTGACCTTCGTGGTGCTGGTCTTCGCTGAAGTGTTACCCAAAACCGTGGCGGCCCTTTATCCGGAAAAAGTGGCCTATCCGAGCAGCTTTTTACTTACTCCGCTGCAATACATCATGCTACCGCTGGTCTGGCTGCTGAACACCATTACCCGGCTGCTGATGCGCCTGGCAGGTATTCGCTCTGACGGCTCTGTTAACTCAGCGCTGAGCAAAGAGGAGTTACGCACCATTGTCTATGAGTCGCGTAGCCTGATGTCACGCCGTAACCAGGACATGCTGCTCTCCGTGCTCGACCTGGAGAAAGTCAGCGTTGACGACATTATGGTGCCGCGTAATGAGATTGTTGGTATCAACATCAACGATGACTGGAAGTCAGTCGTGCGCCAGCTAAGCCATTCACCTCATGGGCGCATTGTGCTGTTCAGAGATTCACTGGATGACTGCGTCGGCATGCTTCGTGTGCGTGAAGCCTGGCGCATGATGACGGAGAAAAAAGAGTTCACTAAAGAGACGCTGCTGCGCGCTGCCGATGAAATCTACTACATTCCCGAAGGAACGCCGCTGAACACCCAACTGGTGAAGTTCCAGCGCAACAAAGAGAAAGCGGGCGTGGTGGTGGATGAATATGGCGACATCAAAGGGCTGGTGACGATAGAGGACATTCTGGAAGAGATTGTCGGTGACTTCACTACCTCCATGTCACCGTCGCTGGCGGAAGAAGTGATGCCGCAGAATGATGGCTCCGTGCTGATTGAAGGCAGTGCCAGCGTGCGCGAAATCAATAAGGCCTTTAACTGGGATCTGCCAGAGCAGGAAGCGCGTACCATCAACGGCATGTTGCTGGAAGCGCTGGAGGAGATCCCTTCTATTGCCACACGTGTTCAGATTGGTAACTACAACGTCGATATTCTGGACGTGCAGGATAATATGATTAAACAGGTGCGCATCACGCCGAAGACGCCGCTGAAAAAATCGGTCGGTTCCTGAAGCCATAAAAAAACGCCGCAATCGAGATGATGCGGCGTTTTTTTTAGCAGAGAAGCCCTGACTAGATGTGCAGTTCTTTCAGCTTTTCAGCAGGCAGTTTCAGATCGTCATTACGGTTTACGCCGATCTCATGCGCCAGCACATTGCGGGCAATCTGCTGCGCTTCATCCAGTGAGTGCAGCTTGTAGCTGCCACACTGATATTCATTCAGCTCAGGGATCTGGTTCTGATCTTTCACTTTCAGAACATCTTCCATCGCCCCTTTCCACGCTTTCGCAACGCGCTGCTCGTCTGGCGTACCAATCAGGCTCATGTAGAAGCCGGTACGGCAGCCCATTGGCGAGATATCGACGATTTCCACACCGTCACCATTCAGGTGATCACGCATGAAGCCGGCAAAGAGATGCTCCAGCGTATGAATGCCACGCTCAGTGAGGATATCAATGTTCGGACGGCAAAAACGCAGGTCAAAAACGGTAATCGTATCGCCATGCGGAGTCTTCATGGTTTTCGCAACGCGGACTGCCGGTGCGCCCATGATGGTGTGATCAACGGTAAAACTGTCCAGTAGTGGCATACGTCACCTCCTGTTCTGAGAATTTTTTTTAAAACGATGAAACTTTTCTGTTCGCCCAACGTCTGAATATATGAAAGACGCGCATTTGTTATCATCATCATCCCTGACAACAGAGATGTTAATTTGGCCACATTGATGTGGCCTTTTTCTTTTCTACCCTTCCCGGCTCGCCAGATACGCTTCAAAATCCAGCTTATCATTTGCTTCCAGCTGCTGCTGTGCAGCAACAGATTCCTGCGCCTGACGCGTGAAATCTTCTTCTGTCAGCACTTCCAGCGGTTCTTCACAGAGCATATGGCGATACTGTTCAGCCAGTGCCACGCCGGTGCCGGTTACACCATTATCCTTCATTGCCTGAAGGATGCGCGCCGAGTAGGTTAGCTCAGGATCATCAAAGGATGCTACCAGTTGATCACAAACCTGCTGATATTCCGTGCTGTCCTGATTGTGACTGTCTAAGACTTCAGCAACCCGGCGCAGGTCGGCAAACAGGGTTTTGCCCACTTCAACCAGCGAATGTTCCGCTTCTCCACAACCCACCGCAATTTTCTGATCCGGTTTACGCCCTTCGAGCACCACCCGATTCCAGTTTTTGCGGGTGCATTGCAACTCATCTGCACTCATTTCCGGTGCATCCGCCAGGGTACACCAGATCAGGAACAGATCGAGGAAGCGAACCTGATTCTCATCGACGCCGATGGCAGAGAACGGATTGATATCCAGTGAACGTACTTCAATGTATTCGATGCCACCGCGCAGCAGCGCATCAGAAGGCGCTTCACCCGAGCGTGTAACACGCTTAGGCCGGATGGGCGCATAGAGCTCGTTCTCAATCTGCAGCACGTTAGTGTTGAGCTGCAGCCAGTTACCGTCAGCATCTTTGGCGCCCATCGCTGCATACTCATCTGACGGCGTCTTGATCGCTTTTTTCAGCGCAGTGACATAGCCTTCCAGCGAGTTAAACGTGATGCCCAGAGCGCTCTGCGATTTATTGGTGTAGCCTAAATCGCTCAGACGCAGCGAGGTGGCATACGGCAGCCACATCGTATCTTTGTCATTGGTTTCAAATGGCAGCGCGCTCTCACGACCCTGCAGGAAACTGGAGCTGATAGCCGGTGATGCGCCAAACAGATAAGGTATCACCCAGCCGAAGCGATAGTAGTTACGAATCAACCGCAGATAACCTGCGGAGATAGTCTCTTTTCCGCTTTCCTGATCTTTCACGTCAGCCCACTCCTGCCAGAAAGAAAGTGGCAGCGAGAAGTTATAGTGAATGCCAGAGATCGTCTGCATTAACGCGCCGTAGCGGTTTTTCAGACCTTCGCGGTAAAGGGTCTTCATCTTACCGATATTGGATGTGCCATATTGCGCCAGCTCAATATTGTCAGCATCGTCAATGACGCACGGCATACTGAATGGCCACATGCGTTCATCACCGAGTTCACGGGCAACGTGACGGTGGATATCGCGCAGGAACGCCAGCATATGATCAATGCTGTGATCCACTGGCGTGATGAATTCCAGTAACGTTTCGGCAAAATCAGTGGTGATCCAGTCATGTTTCAGCGCCGAGCCCAGAGATTCCGGGTGGCCGCTTTTTGCCAGATCGCCATTTTCCTGTACACGCAGCGTTTCACGCTCGATGCCACGACCAATCCCTTTAAGGGCATTGGGATGCGCTTCCAGCCAGGATAGCGCTTTAGATACGTCCGGGATCACATTACCCCCCCGCTGTGATAATAATTTATTTTTGTTCAGCATAATGTTAACCGTAGCCCCGAATCTGTGCGAATCAATGCCACCATTGCATACCCTGTAATGTGGCAGTCGCGATAACGATATAACGCAGTGTTTTGCCGACAGCGAGAAACAGTATCGCTGGCAGCCAGGCGAAACGTAACCAGCCCGCGAGAACGCAGAGCAGATCACCTATCACCGGTAGCCAGCTGAATAAAAGTGCTGCTGGTCCCAGTCGGTGCAACCACGTCATTGCTGTGTCATGCCATCGCCCCTGACGTTTTAACGGCAGCAGGCGACCAATAAGAATGTTGGTTAAACCGCCCAAGGTGTTTCCCAGTGATGCGGCTACAAGCAACCCGTAAACTGATGTCTTTTTTGCTATCAATAGTGCTATCAGTAATGCTTCAGAACTTCCCGGCAGGAGCGTCGCACTCAGAAAACTGCTGCCAAACATCGAGGCATAGGTAAGTACGTCACTCACAGTAAACGAACATCCACCACTGCAATGCCTGCCGCTTTAGCGGCCTGAATACCAAAGTCTGCATCTTCGAACACCACACAACGTGCCGGCGCCACACCCATCAACTCAGCGCAGCGCAAGAAGGTCTCAGGCTCAGGTTTATGATGCTGTACGTCGTCAGCGCCGACGACTGCCGTAAAGAGCTCACGCACGCCAAGCTGCGTCAGTAACGCCTCTGCCATGCTATGTTCACTTCCGGTCCCCACAGCCATAGGACGACGCCCGTGATACGCCTTCGCCACATCCAGTAAAGGCAGCGGCTTAACGTTTTCCAGCAGCATCGCTTTCACAGCAGCGGTTTTTTCTGCAGCAAGAAGATGAGGGTCGTGTGACGACTGATTGGATTCAATGATGAATTGCGCAAGCCGCCAGGCAGGTGCGCCATTAAAGTCGATAATACGTGCTTCATCCAGCGTTAATCCGTAACGCTGGAGCACCTGACGCCACGCTTTTCGATGTGTCGGCTCAGTATCAAGAATCGTGCCGTCCATATCAAAAATCAGGCCGTCATATTGATCGTACATTGTCACTCCGGACATTCACCAAATGAGACATTACTTTAGCCTAATGTGGACAGGTTGTCGCCAGGGGGGATGAACAGCAAATGCTTTGAAAGCATTAGCAATTTTTGTTTTCAGATAAAGGTGATCGTGCGCGGCCAGCGATAACCGTACGAATTTTCAGCGATTTTTTAACATTACTCTGGCAGGCAAGCGGTGGCGGACGGGCGTGGGCAGTAAAATGGCGATCTCTGAGGCGGAGAAAATGTGTTACGTGTCGCTTAAGTCAGGATGATGAATCAATGGGGCAGATCAGGCAGGAAAACAGTGTGGGTAAAGCCAGAGGGTAACTGCAGGGGAGCAGTTCAGGATGCTCGTTCAGCGCTTGCTGTACAGGGTATAAAAAAGTATGTCTCTTTTGAGGTCTTAGCGATGATTACGCCAAATTCATTGAGGGAACTTAAAACTGAAGAAGATGGTGCATCCAGGAGGATTCGAACCTCCGACCGCTCGGTTCGTAGCCGAGTACTCTATCCAGCTGAGCTATGGATGCATTGGGGTCTATCTTTTGGGGTACAACTTTTTATGGACTAACAGAAACCAACCTGAGGATGTTACAAAGAATGGTGCATCCAGGAGGATTCGAACCTCCGACCGCTCGGTTCGTAGCCGAGTACTCTATCCAGCTGAGCTATGGATGCATAAATCTAATTCTTGTACAACGCAGGGTGCTAACTACTCACCATGAAAGGAATTGCTAATTCGCTTTATTTCTTTATTTTCGATGGTGCATCCAGGAGGATTCGAACCTCCGACCGCTCGGTTCGTAGCCGAGTACTCTATCCAGCTGAGCTATGGATGCATCGAAAATGGCGGTGAGGGAGGGATTCGAACCCTCGATACAGCTTTTGACCGTATACTCCCTTAGCAGGGGAGCGCCTTCAGCCTCTCGGCCACCTCACCTTACGCTTTCTTTCGAACCGTGCGTCTGAACTTGTTTCTGCTCATCGGCACTGCGTGGCGCACATATTACTTTCCCGGACTTTTAAGTCAAACAATTTTTCCGAAACTTTGTTTGATTGAGCAAATCACACACAATTGGGGCAAAATGAAGACAAAAAGAGTGAATTATCAACAATGAGAGAGGATGACGTTAACTACACAGGGAGAAAGCGGGAGAGAAGAAAAGAGAGGATTTTTAGACAAAGCGGTAGCGCCTCGCACAGGTGCGAGACGCTGAATCCGTTAAACGCTGGTTTGTTGCGTTTTTTCAGCCTGGATGCGTTGATAGATCTCTTCGCGATGCACAGACACTTCTTTCGGTGCGTTAACCCCAATACGTACCTGGTTACCTTTAACACCCAGCACCGTTACAGTTACCTCATCACCGATCATGAGGGTTTCACCAACTCGACGAGTTAGAATAAGCATTCTTTGCTCCTTGAAAGATTAAAAGAGTCGGGCTTGTACAGGCTCCCGGCATTATCCATCATTTAACGCTGCACATTGACTATGAGAGATACACCAATGCACATCGATGCGCCAATACATTCTGCTGATAGTTAGTTTAGCCGAAATACACTACATCAGCCTGACTTTGTCATTTGCTGCTTTAGCATCGTATTAAAAAGCGCCGGAACCAGAGTTCTGACGCTTTTTACAATGCCTTGTTCTAAGTCATTAAAGGCGGCTGTTAACCCAGCTCTCAACGCCTGCCAGAGCGCCTTTCAGCCCTTTAGCATCCGTACCACCCGCTTGTGCCATATCAGGACGGCCACCGCCCTTCCCGCCTACCTGCTGTGCCAGACCGGCGATCAACTCGCCCGCTTTAACACGGCCAGTCAGATCTTTGGTCACCCCGGCAATCAGCGACACCTTACCTTCGGCAACCGTCGCCAGCACGATAATCGCAGACCCGAGTTGATTCTTGAGGTCATCAACCATGGTACGCAACATCTTAGGCTCGACATTGTTGAGCTCGCTGACCAGCAGTTTCACGCCCTTAACATCGATGGCATTGCTACTCAGTGAAGCGCTCTCCTGGGCAGCTTGCTGGTCGCGCAGTTGCTGCAACTCTTTCTCCAGAGCCCGCACATGGTCAACGAGACCACGCACTTTCTCGTTCAGGTTGCTGCTGTTCGCTTTAACCAGTTGCGCAAGATCCTGCAGCTGACTGCTTTGCGCATTAACCTGTGCCAGCGCGCCTTCACCCGTAATAGCTTCGATACGACGGATACCTGCTGCCGTACCTGACTCAGCCTGAATACGGAACAGGCCGATATCACCGGTGCGTGCAGCGTGAGTACCACCACACAATTCGACTGAGAAATCACCCATGGTCAGAACGCGCACGCGCTGATCATATTTCTCGCCAAACAGTGCCATTGCACCTTTAGACTTCGCCGCATCCAGATCCATCACTTCCGTTTCAACCGGCAGGTTGCGACGAATCTGCGCATTGACGATATCTTCGACCTGACGAATCTCCTGAGGTTTCATCGCTTCGAAATGCGAGAAGTCAAAACGCAGGTATTTGTCGTTAACCAGCGAGCCTTTTTGCGCCACATGCTCACCTAAAACCTGACGCAATGCGGCATGCAATAAGTGGGTAGCAGAGTGG
This sequence comes from Pantoea sp. MT58, assembly GCF_014495885.1. Lineage (NCBI taxonomy): Bacteria > Pseudomonadati > Pseudomonadota > Gammaproteobacteria > Enterobacterales > Erwiniaceae > Pantoea > Pantoea sp. MT58. The sequence continues at coordinate 909,176 of NZ_CP061083.1, read as the reverse complement.
TTCAGACGGATGCGCGCACGACGTGCCGCATCAACCTGCGCCTCAAGACGATCACCGATACGCAACTGCCCTGCGGTCAGCTTACCGACATGACCGATTGCCTGACCATATTTTTGTGTATCCTGGACGCTAAATTCAGCATTCTTCCCTTTCAGCAGACCGGTATCGCCTACCTGACCACCTGATTCGCCATAGAATGGCGTTTCATCCAGCACGACCACGGCATCCTGACCTGCGGTCACTTCATCTACCGCTTCGCCCGCAACATAGAGCGCTTTTACCGTGGCGGCTAAATCGAGCTGATCATAACCTTTGAATGATGAGGCGGCATCAATGCGAATAACATTGCTGTAGTCAGCACCGAAGCCACTCGCTTCACGTGCGCGCTGACGCTGCTGCTCCATCGCCTGCTCAAAGCCCGCTTCGTCGATTTTCAGATTGCGTTCGCGGCAGACGTCAGCCGTTAAGTCAGCCGGGAAGCCAAAGGTATCGTAAAGACGGAAGACGATTTCGCCATCCAGCGTGTCGCCCTGCAGTTTTTCCAGCTCTTCATCCAGCAGCGCCAGTCCGCGCTCCAGCGTTCTGGCAAACTGGTCTTCTTCGCTCTTCAGCACCTGCTCAACCTGAGCCTGTTGACGCTGCAACTCTTCGCCTGCCGCGCCCATGACCTCAATCAGTGGTGCAACCAGCTTATAGAAGAAGGCTTCTTTGGCGCCCAGCATGTTGCCATGACGCACGGCACGACGAATGATACGACGCAGCACATAGCCACGGTTCTCATTCGACGGGATCACACCATCGGCAATCAGGAAAGCACAGGAACGGATGTGGTCGGCAATAACGCGCAGCGATTTGTTGCTGAGGTCAGTTGCACCGGTAACCTGCGCAACGGCCTGAATCAGTTTCTGGAACAGGTCGATTTCATAGTTGGAGTTAACATGTTGCAGAACGGCGGAAATACGCTCAAGGCCCATTCCGGTATCAACCGACGGTTTTGGCAGCGGCAGCATGGTGCCATCTGCCTGACGGTTGAACTGCATAAAGACAATGTTCCAGATTTCAATGTAACGATCGCCATCTTCTTCCGGGCTGCCTGGTGGGCCACCCCAGATGTGATCGCCGTGATCGTAGAAAATCTCGCTACATGGACCACAAGGACCGGTATCGCCCATCTGCCAGAAGTTATCAGACGCGTATGCGCTGCCCTTGTTGTCACCGATGCGAATAATGCGCTCGCGCGGCACACCGATTTCATTCGCCCAGATATCAAAGGCTTCATCGTCGGTTTCATAGACCGTCACCCACAGACGCTCTTTTGGCAGGCTGAACCACTGCTCGCTCGTCAGCAGTTCCCAGGCAAAACCAATCGCCTCTCTCTTGAAGTAGTCACCAAAGCTGAAGTTACCCAGCATTTCAAAGAAGGTGTGATGACGTGCGGTGTAACCGACATTTTCAAGATCGTTGTGTTTACCGCCTGCGCGTACGCAGCGCTGTGACGTGGTCGCACGTGTGTAATCACGTTTGTCCTGCCCGAGGAACACATCTTTAAACTGGTTCATCCCGGCGTTGGTAAACAACAAGGTTGGATCGTTATTCGGTACGAGGGAGCTGCTGGTTACAACCTCATGTCCCTTGCTATGAAAAAAGTCGAGAAACGCTTGACGGATCTCAGCAGTGCTCTTGCTCATATATGTCCTGGAATCACGCTAACGAACGTTCCCTCTGATCGGCGCGACCACACTTTCGTGGTGCCTGATTAGTGGAACAAAAAGTGGGAATAAGATAAATTTTCTTCAGTGGGAAGTAAAATTACATCGGCTTTTAGTCATCAAAATTTCTGAAAACGGATTGGATATCTTCGGTCATAAAGCCCTTTGACTGCAGATAGCGTAGTACTTTCGCTTTCTCTTTCCACTCTGTGGGCAATGGGTGTCCGAATTTTCGTTCCGCCAGCTGAGCCGCGCACACCGCCCAGTCGACTTCCGTCTCTTCCATCGCAAGATCAATGGATTCACGGTCAATGCCTTTCTGGGCCAGTTCGAGGCGCACACGTTGCGACCCAAAACCTTTGCGGCTTCGACTCTGAATAAAACGCTCGGTAAAACGTTCGTCATTGAGCCAGCCGCTCTCCTGGCACCAATTCAGTACCTGTTCAAGCAGCGCTTCAGTGACAATTTCAGGCTCTTTTTTCTGTGCCCATGCGGAACGCTGCGCTGATTGTTGCAGCTTACGGGCTAATTCTGCACGGCTGTGATCGCGCTGGCCAAGAATACGCATCGCACGGTCCAGCAGACGGGAATAGGAGACGACATCAGGTTGGGGCTGAGAGGGTTCAGTCATACTGCGCACCTTGTACAAACAGGAGTGAGATTATGGCGACAGAACAGGACAGAGGGAAGGCAAGAAGAGTAATGGCGGGGGGAAACAACGATGGGAGAGGCTTTCGCCCCTCCCGCATCAGTGATTAGAAGTCTTCGTTCGCTTCACTTGCTGCGTTTTCTTTCTCGGCAGCCTTGTCAGCTGCTGCGAGTTTTTCATCCGCGCCGTTGAGCAGCATCTCACGCAACTTCAGATCAATTTCGTTTGCCACAGCAGCATTCTCTTTCAGGAAGTTGCCGGCATTCGATTTGCCCTGACCAATCTTGTCGCCGTTATAGCTGTACCACGCACCCGCTTTTTCAATCAGCTTGTGCTTCACGCCCAGGTCGACCAGCTCACCAAAGGTATTGATACCTTCGCCATACATGATCTGGAACTCAGCCTGTTTGAATGGCGCGGCGATTTTGTTTTTCACCACTTTAACGCGGGTCTCACTGCCGACCACGTTATCGCCCTCTTTGATTGCGCCGATACGACGGATATCAAGGCGGACAGAAGCGTAGAACTTCAGCGCGTTACCACCGGTGGTGGTTTCCGGGTTACCAAACATCACACCAATTTTCATACGGATCTGGTTGATGAAGATCAGCAGGGTATTAGACTGCTTCAGGTTACCGGCCAGCTTACGCATGGCCTGGCTCATCATACGTGCCGCGAGGCCCATGTGAGAGTCACCGATTTCACCTTCAATTTCTGCTTTAGGCGTCAGAGCGGCAACGGAGTCGACGATGATGACATCAACCGCACCAGAGCGCGCCAGCGCATCACAGATTTCCAGCGCCTGCTCACCCGTATCGGGCTGAGAACAGAGCAGGTTCTCAATGTCTACGCCCAGTTTCTTGGCGTAAACCGGATCGAGCGCATGCTCAGCATCGATAAAGGCACAGGTTTTGCCTTTACGCTGCGCAGACGCGATAACCTGCAGGGTCAGCGTGGTTTTACCAGAAGACTCCGGTCCGTAGATCTCAACGATACGACCCATTGGCAGACCGCCTGCGCCTAACGCGATATCCAGCGACAGCGAACCAGTAGAGATGGTTTCCACATCCATTGAGCGGTCTTCACCCAAGCGCATGATGGAGCCTTTACCAAATTGTTTCTCAATCTGGCCAAGCGCGGCAGCTAAAGCCTTCTGTTTGTTTTCATCAATCGCCATTTCAACTCCTAATCAAGCCGGGTAAACACGCACTCAGGGTGCCTGTACTCTTTCTGTTGCCAGTAATTATACTGTATAGTCATACAGTATCAAGTTTAATTTGTCAGAAATTCGCCATACAGCGTCTGTAAGGCCCATGCCACCGACTGGCGGCGAACGGCCTCACGATCGCCGTTAAAATGTTGCTTCAACGCCAACACGTTGTCCTGTGGACCGGCAAAGCCGAACCACACCGTACCCACCGGTTTTTCTTCATTGCCGCCATCCGGGCCCGCAATACCGCTGACAGAGATCGCGTAGTCAGCATGGGCCGCCTTGCGGGCACCCTGCGCCATCTCGCGCACCACCGCTTCACTGACCGCGCCATACTGCGCCAGCGAGTCAGCCTGCACATCCACCATCTGATGTTTTGCTTCATTGCTGTAGGTCACAAAACCGCGTTCGAACCAGGCGGAACTGCCGCTGATATCGGTAAAGACTTTAGCAATCCATCCACCCGTGCAGGATTCCGCACAGGTTACGGTGGCATTGCGTTGCTTCAGCTTCTCACCTATCTGCGCACTAAGCGCCTGCAACTGCTGATCATCCATTACCATTTCTCCCTGGGTTGTGGATTGAAGGTGGTGCAGAAAGTCTGCTTTTTCAAGGACGCTTATCCCGATTGCACTGTTTTTGCGACCGGCTTTCCATCGTACTTACTCTTTTTTCATCGCAACCATGAAAAGACGCGGGAAAGCGAGCAGAACCTGACCATCGGCCTGAGCCGGATAGGCGGTAAGCAGACGCTGATGATAATCAGACAGAAAAGCCGTCTGTTCAGACGCATCCAGCGTCGCCAGGAAAGGTCGTAAGCCCGTCGCCTGCAGCCAGCTGATAATCGCCTGCGCATCGGCCATTACGTGATAGTAGGTGGTACGCCAGATATCCACCTCACAACCGGCCTGCACCAGCAGATCGTAGTACTCGCCTGTTGAAAGCAGCTCTGTACGTTCAACTGCACTGGCATTGATGCGTGAATGCCAGCGCTCTGTTGCCGCCACCTCGCGCATCAGTTGATGCGAGGGCTCATTAAGGTTATCAGGCATCTGGATAGCCAGCACGCCTCCAATTGCCAGCTGGCTGACAAGATGAGGAAACAGCATGGTGTGGTTGTCGAGCCATTGCAGAGAAGCGTTGGCATAAATAACCTGCTGCGGCACCTCTGCCTGCCAGCTGCGAATGTCTGCCTGAACAAAACGGCAGTGCGGCAGGCGTTCGCTGGCCTGAGATAACATCGCTGCTGAACTGTCGAGTCCGGTGACCTGCGCCAGCGGCCAGGTATCGGCGAGCAGTTCGGTACTGTTGCCGGGCCCGCATCCCAGATCGGTTACCTGCTCAACCTGTTCCAGGCTAATACGCGCCAGCAATTCGCGGGCTGGACGGGTTCGTTCCGCTTCAAATTTACGATACAGCACAGGATCCCACTCTTTCATCATGACCTCTCGCTCAGTTATCAGGTGCATCCGCTTACTGAGACGGATGAAAGACGAAAAAGTGCGACACGTTGCTCACTTTTGAATCATGTGCTGGCAGAGATGGACTGGAATAATTAAGTTAAAACACTGTTTCATTTTTTAACGCCCCATCCAGGAGTTCGCTATGAGTGAAAAATCGGCTTTTGCCGGCGTCTGGTGCCCTAGCGTCACCCCGTTCAATGCGCAGGGTGAACTCGATATCGACGCGCTCGGACGACATTTTGCCCGCCTCAATGATTCCGGTCTGGATACCTTGTTGGTGATGGGCAGCATTGGTGAATTCGCCTCACTGACACAGCAGGAGCGTTTACAGCTGATCAGGGAAGCCAGGCCGTTGTCACCCCTAAAAATGGTGGCGAATGTCTCGGCGACCTGTATCCCTGACATGCTGGAACTGACTGAAGCCGCCTGGAAAAATAACTTTGACGCAGTGATGGTGCTGCCGCCCTACTATTACGGCCAGACGCAACAGCAACTGATGCACTACTTCGAGGCACTTGACGCGCAGCTTGGGGGAAAATGGTTTGCCTATAATTTTCCGGCACGCACCGGCTGTGATTTGACGCCGGCGCTGATTGCTGAGCTGGCAGCAAAGTTACCTAACTTTGTGGGTATCAAAGATACGGTGGATTGCCTGTCGCATAACCGGGCGATGATTGAGGAGACCAGCAAAGTGCGCAGTGATTTCGCCGTGCTGTCAGGCTATGACGAATACCTGCTTCCCAATCTTCTGGCGGGCGGCGCCGGGGTGATTTCAGGTCTGAATAATCTTGTACCAGAGTACTTTGCGCAGATGATGGCCGCGTGGCGAAATGGCAATCTGTCTGAGCTGACGCGTCTGCAGCAGCAGATCGGCAGGCTGATGGCAATTTACAGTATTGGCGATGATTTTGTGACGACGATTAAGACGGCCGTGGCACGTCGTTATGACTCAATGAACAGCGCCTCACGTAACTACGGTGGTGCGCTGAATGCGGAACAGTGCGCCGCGATCGATCGGCTTTTCAGCTAACTGAATAACGGGCGCATCCCTGCGCCCCGGATCTCAGTTCTTTTTCACGAACTCAGATTTCAATTTCATCTGACCAAAACCGTCAATTTTACAATCGATGTTGTGATCCCCTTCCACCAGACGGATGCTTTTCACTTTGGTACCAATCTTCAGCGATGAGGAGCTGCCCTTCACCTTGAGATCTTTAATCACCGTGACGCTGTCGCCATCTGCCAGCAGATTGCCATTGGCATCACGCACTTCCAGCGATCCGTTGCTGCTGTCACCCTCTCCTTCGGTCCAGATATGACCGCAGGAGGGGCAGTTGAGGTTATCGCCATCTTGCCAGGTGTAATCGGCGTGACAAGCTGGGCAGGCAGGTAAAGACATAACGACTCCAGAGATATCAGTGGCTGTGTGGCCTGAAAAAGGGCGTCATCATATAACCTTACAGTTAACAAGGATAGCCTTTATAACAGGCCACCCTGCCGTGCCTTGCTCACCGCCTCACCCAGCTGCCACACCGCCATCGCATAATGGGTGCTGTGGTTGTAGCGGGTAATGACATAGAAATTCGGTAAGCCGTACCAGTACTGGTAGCTGGTGCCTAAGTCGAGGCGCAGCAGACTGACCTGATCGTTTCCGTCCAGCGAGCCCTGTGGTGACAGGCCTGACGCCGCCAGCATGCTCACGCTGTAACGGGTTTTGAAGCCATCTTCCAGCATCGGTGCCTGACCGCTGGCCGGAACCGCCACATTTTCGCCGCTGCGCCAGCCGTGCTTCTGGAAGTAGTGCGCCACGCTGCCGATAGCATCCTCCGGATCCCACAGGTTTGCGTGACCGTCGCCGTTGAAGTCAACCGCATAATCATTGTAAGACGACGGCATAAACTGGCCATAGCCCATCGCCCCGGCGAAAGACCCTTTCAGCGCCAGCGGGTCATCCTGCTCTTTACGCGACATCAGAAGGAAGGTTTCCAGCTCGCTGCTGAAGTACTCGGCGCGGCGCGGATAGTTAAACGATAAGGTTGCAAGCGCATCCAGGATCCGCGTTTTCCCCATCACGCGACCCCAGCGGGTTTCCACGCCAATGATGCCGACAATAATTTCTGGCGGCACACCATAGACCTGCTGCGCACGTTGCAGCGCATCCTGATACTGGTTCCAGAACGCCACACCGTTTTGTACGTTATCGGGCGTAATAAACTTGTTGCGATAGCGGATCCAGGCACCGTTAGGCCCCGGCGCAGGCGTGTAGCTCGGCGCCTGGCGATCCATCAGCCGCAGCACATAATCCAGTCGCTTAGCCTGACCGATGATGTTGTGCAGCTGCTCACGATCAAAGTCATGCTTCTCCACCATTTTATCGATAAATTGCTCTGCTGCCGGATTACCGGCGAAGTCGCCGAACATTGCCTGTCCGCTGTGGGACGGCTGCAGTAAAAAACCGCCCTGAGGTGCAGCCAGCATCTTCTGCTGGGACGGAACTTCAGGTTTGCTGCTGCAGGAGGCCAGAAGCGGGATGAACGCAAGGAGGGCTAACTTGAGACGCATCGGTTATCCATAAACGAGGGGTAAATTCAGATGCGGTAATAGTAGTCGTTCAGCGCAGTGACATACAGTCCGGAATGTTAAAAAAACGTCAACGCCGCAGTGGATCAGACAGGGCTGCGGGGCGGTGTCTCCCCCGCAGCCATCGGGCGTTTAGCGGCGGTTTCTCACCAGCTGATAACGACGGGTCAGATACTCAACCGGCGCGCTCCAGATATGCACCAGTCGGCAGAACGGGAACAGCAGGAACAGCGTCATGCCCAGCACCATGTGCACGCGGTAGATAAACGCCACGCCTTCCAGATGCTGCGACGCGCCACCGTGGAAGGTCACCACTGCCTGAGCCCAGCCCACCAGCTTCATCATCTCACTGCCGTCCATATGCTGAGCGGAGAACGGAATGGTCAGCAGGCCCAGCGTGGCCTGAGCCACCAGCAGTGTCAGGATCAGAATGTCGCCGACGCTACTGGTGGCCCGCACCCGAGGATTGGTCAGACGGCGCTTCAGCAGCAGCGCGCCACCCGCCAGCGTCAATGCACCAAACAGGCCTCCGGCTATCATCGCCAGCTTCTGCTTCACGTCGATTGGCAGGAACGATTCATACATCCAGTGCGGCGTCAGCATTCCGACGATATGGCCGAAGAAGATACCGATGATGCCGATATGGAACAGGTTAGAGGCAAGACGCATTCCTTTTTTGTCCAGCATCTGACTGGAGCCGGCCCGCCAGCTGTACTGCCCATAGTCATAGCGCAGCCAGCTCCCCACCAGGAAGACCGTTCCGGCAAGATAGGGGTAAATATCGAAGAAAAAAGTGTTAATAAAATTCATGCTGATTCTCCCGTGCTGCGCGCCGTCGCCGCGGCAATATCCAGATACTGCGGCGCAACCGCATCGGCGAAGCGACGCTGATGCATCGCCTGCTGCGCCGAGGCGCAACCTTGTTCGCCGAGAAATTTAATCTGCTCCTCTTCCCAGACCGCATCCAGTGCTGTCGGGGTATCGTCCCGCGCTTCCTGCGCCACCTGGGGCTTGAGGGCCGCAGGATCGACCGCGCTACCGGATAGCGTCAGTAACACCCTTAAAAGGTCAGCATAAGGACTCTGACGCGCTTCCAGCCGCGCAGCCAGCAAAGCCAGGATCGGCACGATGTCATCCAGCCCCTGACGCGCGGCTTCATCGCTTTTACAGGCGAGATATTCCAGGTAAAGCGGCAGATAATCGGGCAACTCTTTGCTGTCCAGCTCCAGACCGTCGGCCCGGTACTGTTCAAGCAGATCGACCATCGCCTGACCGCGATCGCGGGATTCCCCGTGTACATGTTCAAACAGCAGCAGCGAGGTGGCGCGGCCGCGATCAAACAGCTCGCAGTAATCAGCCTGCACATCCAGTATTGGTCGGGCGCAGAGCTCATGGATAAAGCGCACCAGCCGTGCGCTCTGCTGCAGGTTAAGTTCACTGGCCTCTTCCAGTGCCGCAATCAGGTCGGGATAGTGCGTAAACAACGCCTCGTCCGGGTAGTCCAGCAGGCGTGACAGAACACGCAGCGTCATCATGAGGCCTCCTCGGGACGGCTGGTTTTTTTGCTGACATCGATGGCATCAATACGCCGGCTGTTGAACAGATTGAATTTGGTGTCACTGCCGTGGCAGCCATCGCCAAAGCTAAAACCGCAGCCTTTGCTTTCCGGGAAGGCTTCACGTGCCAGTTCGCGGTGGCTGGAGGGCACCACAAAGCGATCTTCATAGTTTGCGATCGCCAGATAGCGGTACATCTCCTGCGCCTGCGCTTCGGTCAGACCGACCTGCTCCAGCGCCCGGATATCATGCTCACCGTCCACACTTTCTGCGCGCTTGTAATGGCGCATCGCCAGCATCCGTTTCAGTGCCAGCAACACCGGTGCGGTGTCACCTGCGGTTAGCAGGTTCGCCAGGTACTCAACCGGAATGCGCAGGCTTTCCACATCCGGCAGCACGCCGGTGTGCGCCAGCGCCCCACCATCCACCACCGACTGAATCGGTGACAACGGTGGCACATACCAGACCATCGGCAGCGTGCGGTATTCAGGGTGAAGCGGCAGCGCCAGCTTCCACTCCATCGCCATTTTATAAACCGGGGATCGCTGTGCTGCGTCGATCACGCTCTGCGCGACGCCATCTTTCAGCGCCTGCGCAATCACCACGGGATCATTAGGATCAAGGAAGATATCCAGCTGGCTCTGATAGAGATCTTTCTCGGTTTCTGCTGCGGCAGCCTCTTCAATGCGGTCAGCGTCATAGAGCAGCACGCCGAGATAGCGAATACGGCCGACACAGGTTTCTGAGCAGACGGTGGGCTGACCCGCTTCAATACGTGGATAACAGAAAATACATTTTTCTGATTTGCCGCTTTTCCAGTTGAAGTAGATCTTCTTGTACGGACAGCCGGTCAGGCACATGCGCCAGCCGCGACATTTATCCTGGTCGATCAGCACGATGCCATCTTCGCCGCGCTTGTAGATCGCGCCGCCAGGACAGGTCGCCACACATGCCGGATTAAGGCAGTGCTCACACAGGCGTGGCAGGTACATCATGAAGGTGTGTTCAAACTGGCCGTAAATCTCCTTCTGGATGTTATCGAAGTTTTTATCCTGCGCGCGTTTGGCAAACTCGCCGCCGAGGATCTCTTCCCAGTTCGGGCCGTTTTCGATCTTTTTCATCCGCTGACCGGTGATCAGCGAACGCGGGCGTGCGATCGGCTGATGTTTACCGGCCGGCGCAGTGTGCAGATGCTGATAATCGAAATCGAACGGCTCGTAATAATCATCCAGCGCCGGCACATCCGGGTTGGCGAAGATCTTCGACAGCAGGCCGACGCGACTGCCCATGCGCGGTTCCAGCTTGCCGTTGATCTTACGGATCCAGCCGCCCTTCCACTTCTGCTGATCTTCCCAGGCGTGCGGATAGCCGACGCCAGGTTTGCTTTCGACGTTGTTGAACCAGGCGTATTCCATGCCCTCGCGGCTGGTCCAGACATTTTTACAGGTCACCGAGCAGGTGTGGCAGCCGATACATTTGTCGAGGTTCAGCACCATGCCAACCTGTGAGCGAATTTTCATGGTTTTACCTCCTGCTGGCTGCCCTGGCAGGCATCGTTGCCTTCCCCATCTAACCAGTTAACGTTGTTCATTTTTCTCACCACCACGAATTCATCGCGGTTGGAGCCGACAGTGCCGTAGTAGTTAAAGCCCCAGGAGAGCTGCGCATAGCCGCCGATCATATGGGTCGGTTTCGGGCAGGTTCGCGTCACCGAGTTATGAATACCGCCACGCTGGCTGGTGATTTCCGAGCCGGGGATATTCACGATGCGCTCCTGGGCGTGGTACATCATGGTCATACCGGCCGGGATGCGCTGGCTCACGACCGCACGCGCAGTCAGCGCGCCGTTGGCGTTGAACGCCTCGATCCAGTCGTTATCCACAATGCCCAGCTCGCGGGCGTCATCTTCACTCATCCAGACGATGGGTCCGCCACGTGACAGCGTCAGCATCAGCAGGTTGTCGCTGTAGGTTGAGTGAATGCCCCACTTCTGGTGTGGCGTCAGGAAGTTCAGCGCCTTCTCCGGATTACCGTTGGGCTTGCTGTTCAGCAACGGCTTCGCCGCGCGGGTATCAATGGGCGGACGATAGACCATCAGGCTTTCCCCGAAGGCGCGCATCCACTCATGATCCTGATAAAGCTGCTGACGGCCGCTCAGGGTGCGCCACGGGATCAGCTCATGAACATTGGTGTAGCAGGCGTTGTAAGAAACGTGTTCATCTTCAAGACCTGACCAGGTCGGGCTGGAGATAATTTTGCGCGGCTGCGCCTGGATATCGCGGAAGCGGATTTTCTCGTCTTCTTTGTTGAGTGCCAGATGCGTGTGGTCACGACCCGTAATAGCGCCCAGCGCCTGCCAGGCTTTCACCGCCACCTGACCATTGGTTTCCGGTGCCAGCGCCAGGATCACTTCTGCTGCATCGATCGCCGTATCAATATTCGGCCGTCCTGCCGCCGGGCCATCCGCTTTGACGTAGTTCAGCTGTTTGAGGAAATCGACTTCTTTGCTGGTGTTCCAGCTGATGCCTTTGCCACCGTTACCCAGGCTATCCAGCAACGGTCCCAGCGAGGTAAAACGCGCCCAGGTCGCCGGATAGTCGCGTTCCACCACCATAATGTGTGGCGCGGTTTTGCCTGGAATCAGGTCGCACTCCCCTTTTTTCCAGTCTTTAGTCTCAAATGGCTGCGCCAGTTCGGCTGGCGAATCATGCAACACCGGCAGCGTAACCACGTCAGTTTCAACGCCTAAATGGCCAGGACAGAGATCGGAGAAAGCTTTGGCAATGCCTTTGTAGATCTCCCAGTCGCTTTTTGAATCCCAGGCAGGATCGACAGCGGCCGAAAGCGGATGAATAAACGGATGCATATCCGAGGTATTCATATCGTCTTTTTCATACCAGGTGGCGGTAGGCAACACCACGTCGGAATAGAGACAGGTGCTCGACATGCGGAAGTCGAGTGTGACCACCAGATCCAGTTTGCCTTCGGCGCCCTGGTCCAGCCATTCAACTTCTTCGGGCTTCACGCAGCCCTGCTGGCCCAAATCTTTGCCCTGAATACCGTTTTCGGTACCCAGCAGGTATTTCAGCATGTACTCATGCCCTTTACCGGAAGAGCCAAGCAGATTGGACCGCCAGACAAACAGGTTGCGCGGGAAGTTCTGCGGGTCGTCCGGCTGTTCAGCGGCGAACCGCATGGTGCCCTGCTTCAGGCTCTCCACGGTATAATCCAGCGGTGACTGACCGGCGGCTTTCGCCTGTGCCGCGATGTGCAGCGGGTTGACGTTAAGCTGAGGCGCAGACGGCAGCCAGCCCATACGTTCGGACCGTACGTTAAGGTCGATCAGGCTGCCGCTGTAGCGGCTTTTGTCCGCCAGCGGTGACAGCAGTTCGCTGGTGGCCAGGGTTTCATAACGCCACTGACTGGAGTGGTTATAGAAGAAGGAGGTGCTGTTCATCTGACGTGGCGGACGCTGCCAGTCGAGTCCAAAGGCCAGCGGGGCCCAGCCGGTCTGCGGACGGAGTTTTTCCTGGCCGACATAGTGCGCCCAGCCACCTCCGCTCTGACCCACACAACCGCAGAAAATCAGCATGTTCATCAGGCCACGGTAGTTCATGTCCATGTGATACCAGTGGTTCATACCGGCACCGACGATGATCATTGAACGGCCACGGGTTTTCTCGGCGTTTTCGGCAAACTCGCGGGCAATGCGGATGATGTTCTGACGGGAAACGCCCGTAATCTGTTCCGCCCAGGCCGGGCTATAGGCCTTGATCTCATCATAGTTTTGCGCGCAGTTGGCATCGTCCAGACCGCGATCCAGACCATAGTTTGCCAGGGTCAGGTCGTAAACGCTGGTGACCAGCGCTTCGCTGCCATCGGCCAGCTGCAGGCGTTTCACCGGCAGTTTGTGCAGCAGGATCTCATCCAGCGCGACGCTGTTGAAATGCTCACTGGTGATGCCGCCAAAGTAAGGGAAACCGACCTCAACCACCTCATCGTGGCTGCCGAGCAGGCTAAGCTGCAGTTCCACTTCTTTTTGTGACAGACCGTCGCGCTGCTCCAGGTTCCATTTGCCTTTTTCGCCCCAGCGGAAGCCGATAGATCCCTGCGGCGCGGTAAGCTCGCCGGTCGCCTCGTTGATTGCGACGGTTTTCCATTCCGGGTTATTTTCCTGACCCAGACCATCCACCAGATCGCTGGCGCGCAGCTGACGGCCTGCCGCGAAGTAGCCGCCCTCGCGCGGTTCCAGCATGACCAGCATCGGCATATCGGTATAACGTCGCACGTAGTCGCGGAAATAGCCAACCTCGCGATCAAGATGAAACTCTTTCAGCATCACATGGCCCATTGCCAGCGCCATCGCGCTGTCGGTGCCCTGCTTCGGACTCAGCCACTGATCGCACAGCTTCGCGACTTCAGCGTAGTCTGGGGTGATCGCCACGGTTTTCGTTCCCTTATAACGGACTTCGGTAAAGAAGTGGGCGTCCGGGGTGCGGGTCTGCGGCACGTTAGAGCCCCAGGCGATGATGTAAGAGGAGTTGTACCAGTCAGCCGATTCCGGCACGTCGGTCTGCTCGCCCCAGGTCATCGGTGACGCTGGCGGCAGGTCACAATACCAGTCGTAAAAGCTCAGGCAGGTGCCACCAATCAGCGACAGGTAACGTGCGCCTGCCGCATAAGAGACCATCGACATTGCCGGAATCGGCGAGAATCCGACAATGCGGTCAGGGCCGTAAGTTTTCGCGGTGCAGATGTTCCCAGCGGCGATCATCTCATTGACTTCCTGCCAGCTGGAACGAACAAAGCCCCCGCGGCCACGCGCCTGCTTATAACTTTTTGCTTTTTCCGGATTGCTGATGATGGATGCCCAGGCCTCCACCGGATCGCTGTGCTGCGCTTTCGCGTCGCGCCACAACTGAATCAGCTTCTTGCGCATCAGCGGATATTTCAGGCGATTAGCGCTGTAGAGATACCAGGAGTAGCTTGCACCGCGTGGACAACCGCGCGGCTCATGGTTGGGCAGATCGGGACGGGTACGTGGATAGTCGGTCTGCTGGGTCTCCCAGGTGACCAGACCGTTTTTCACATAGATTTTCCAGCTGCATGAGCCGGTACAGTTAACACCGTGGGTGGAGCGCACGATTTTATCGTGCTGCCAGCGGCTGCGATAGCCATCTTCCCAGTCGCGGTTGCTGTTTAAGGTCTGGCCATGCTGGCCGGAAAACGGCTCGGCCAGCTGTTTAAAATAACGAAATCGATCAAGAAACTTGCTCATCCGGAATACTCCTGAAGGCGTTGTATGACATTGCTGACTCTGCATCTGTCGTGACACAGAAAGGAAAATTTTGCCGGTGTGCCACACCGGCTTTATCGTTATCAGGCGCGGGCTTTTCGTACGTAAACCAGCCAGGTCACTGCGATACAGCAGAGGTAAAAGACCAGGAAGATTTTCATCGCGCCAGCGGGTGAACCGGTCATCGCGAGCGACAGGCCAAAGGTCTGCGGAATAAAGAAGCCGCCCAGCGCGCCAATGGCGGAGATAAAGCCGAGCGCAGCCGAGGTTTCCGTTCCAGCTTCACGCTGCGCATGCGCATCGTCGCCGCCTTCAGCTTTGATACGTTCCAGCGTCAGCTTGCGGAAGAGCACCGCAATCATCTGGTAGGTAGAGCCGCTGCCCAGACCGGAGGTCAGGAACAGGCCCATAAATACGGCGAAGAAGGCGATAAATGAGCCGTCATGTCCGTCACCCGGCAGGGTGAGGAACAGCAGCGCGGTAAACAGCGCCATCAGGATGTAGTTGACCAGCGTGACGCGGGTGCCGCCGAGACGGTCAGAGATGATGCCACCTGCTGAACGGGCCAGCGCGCCAATCAGCGGGCCGAAAAAGGCGTAATGCATGATCACAACATCAGGGAATTGAGTCTTCGCCAGCATGGCAAAACCGGCCGAGAACCCAATAAATGAACCGAAGGTCGCCAGATAGAGCAATGCCATAACCCACAGGTGTGGGCGTTTCAGCACCGGCAACTGTTCACGCAGCGAGGATTTCGCCGCTGCCAGGTCGTTCATGCCGAACCAGGCCGCCAGCGTGCCGAGTGCCAGAAACGGCACCCATATCCAGGCCGCATTTTCCAGCCAGATGCTGTCGCCGGTGACAGTGGTATGGCCTGTATCCGCAAAACCAAAAATGGCGCAGGAGATGGCCAGCGGTGCAACAAACTGCATCACGCTGACGCCAAGATTACCCAGACCGCCGTTGATGCCCAGCGCGCCGCCCTGACGGGCTTTGGGGAAGAAGAAGCTGATGTTGCCCATGCTTGAAGCGAAGTTAGCACCGCCAAAACCGCACAGCAGAGCAATCACCATAAAAGTGGTGAATGAAGTCTGGCTGTCCTGTACAGCAAAACCAAGCCACAGACAGGGAATGATCAGGATGCCAGTGCTGAAGGCTGTCCAGCGGCGTCCGCCAAAGATGGGAATAACAAAAGAGTAAGGAACACGCAGCAAGGCGCCAGAAACCGACGGCAGTGCGGTCAGTAAAAAGAGCTGTTCGGTGCTGAAGTTAAAGCCCACTTTATTGAGGTTAACCGCGACGGTGCTGAACAACATCCAGACACAGAAACCCTGCAACAGGCAGAAAACAGAAATCCACAGGTTACGGCTGGCGATACGCTTACCGCGCGCCTGCCAGAACGCCTCGTTTTCCGGCTGCCAGTCCTGAATTAATGCGCCGCGCATCGGAGTTTGCAAAGGAGCGGATTGGGTCATAAATTTCTCATCAGCAGAATAATAATTGTGCATATCCTGCGTATCCGGCCTGGCGGCTTGCTTGATACAAATCAACGGCAAGGCAGGTTACAAAGGCGCGGCAATCCCTGACCATCCCGGTTAAGTAGTTAGCTGGCTGCTTATAACCCTTATAAATCATGCGGTTTAATGGCAGCCGCAAGCGCCGTCAGCAAAGGGATGTCTGAATGGAAATAAAGGAGTAGTCCACAAGGGGTATATAGCGACCGGACTTACCCGTTAAGATAGGCATTGTCGCCCGCCGGGGCTGACGCAGATGACAGGAACAGGAGCCATAGTGACGGACGGGAAATTTACGCTTTTACTGATCGATGACCATCCCATGCTGCGTAGTGGACTTAAGCAGCTGATTGCGCTGGATGAGCGACTGCAGGTCGTTGCCGAAGCAGGTAATGGCATTGATGGCCTGACGCTGGCACAGCTGCACGATCCCGATCTGATCCTGCTTGATCTCAATATGCCAGGCCTGAACGGACTGGATACGCTAACCCAGCTGCGTGAAATCGCCCTCTCTGGCCGGGTGGTGGTATTCAGCGTTTCAGATAATGAAGAGGATGTGATCAGCGCGCTGAAACGCGGTGCTGATGGTTATCTGCTGAAAGATATGGAACCGGAAGACCTGCTGAAAGCGCTGCATCAGGCGGCTGCCGGACAGATCGTGCTGAGCGAAGCGTTGACACCGATTCTGGTTGCCCGATTACGCGAAGCGCAGCCTGGTCAGACGCGCGACATTAATCAGCTGACCCGCCGTGAACGCGAGATCCTGCAACTGATCAGCGACGGCATGACCAACAAAGCCATCGCCCGCAAACTGGACATCAGTGAAAGTACGGTCAAGGTCCACGTCAAATATCTGCTGAAGAAAATGAACCTTAAGTCGCGACTTGAAGCCGCCGTCTGGGCGCTGCAAAACGGGCTGCACTGATCTGCAACACGCCCTGATGCGGCGTGTTGCCGCCCTGCCTGCCGAAAGCTGTCGCAGAAACCGCGAGCTGTCTCGCAGCCCCACATCAGAATCAGGAAACCAGGTACTTTTCTGTCGCCAACCGCCGCCACATTTGTCAGGATGCCAGCCAGGTTATACCCGGTCAGGATCGGGGTGATTATCAGGCTGGCATATGCACTGCCCTATTCGTTATCATCTGATCATCCAGCGCGCCTGGAATCCTTTCGGTTTCATGGGCGTTGATCGCCAGAAATTTACCGCATTAAAGATGAGCTAAAACCTTATGCAAGAGCCAACCGAAAAGGACTTTCCTTCTCACACACCCATGATGCAGCAGTACCTGCGCCTCAAGGCAGAGCATCCTGACATTCTGCTGTTTTACCGTATGGGTGACTTCTACGAGCTGTTTTATGACGACGCAAAGCGCGCCTCTCAGCTGCTGGAGATTTCACTCACCAAACGCGGTGCGTCAGCGGGTGAACCGATCCCGATGGCTGGCGTGCCCTATCATGCGGTTGAAGGTTATCTGGCAAAACTGGTGCAGCTGGGCGAGTCCGTGGCCATCTGTGAGCAGATAGGCGATCCGGCACTAAGCAAAGGCCCGGTTGAGCGCAAAGTGGTGCGAATCGTCACGCCAGGCACCATCAGTGACGAGGCGCTGCTGCAGGAGCGGCACGACAACCTGCTGGCTGCAATCGTGCAAAGTCCGCGCGGTTTTGGCTACGCCACGCTGGATATCAGTTCAGGCCGTTTCCGCCTGAGCGAGCCTGCCGATGCAGAAACCATGGCGGCAGAGCTGCAACGCACCAATCCCGCTGAACTGCTCTACCCCGAAGATTTTCAGGCGATGTCGCTGATCGATCAGCGACGTGGCCTGCGCCGCCGTCCGCTGTGGGAGTTTGAAATCGACACCGCGCGTCAGCAGCTGAACCTGCAATTTGGCACCCGCGATCTCAATGGCTTCGGCGTGGAGAATGCGCACCTCGGACTGAGTGCGGCGGGCTGCCTGCTGCAATATGTCAAAGATACCCAGCGCACTACGCTGCCCCATATCCGCTCGCTGAGCATGGAGCGGCAGCAGGACAGCATCATCATGGATGCCGCCACCCGCCGTAATCTGGAGATCACCCAGAACCTGGCCGGCGGCACCGACAACACCTTAGCGGCCGTGCTGGATAAAACCGTCACGCCGATGGGCAGCCGGATGCTGAAGCGCTGGCTGCATATGCCGCTGCGCGATGCGCGCATCATCAACCAGCGTCAGGAGTCGATTGCTGAGCTGCAAAATCTCAGCGACGTATTGCAGCCAGTGCTGCGTCAGGTCGGCGATCTTGAGCGAATCCTGGCCCGCCTGGCGCTGCGTACAGCCCGTCCGCGCGATCTGGCCCGCATGCGTCATGCGTTTCAGCAACTGCCAGAACTGAACCAGCTGCTGGCCGATGTCGAAGCACCGCAGCTGCAGAAACTGCGCGCGCAGATGGGCGAGTTCACCGCGTTACGTGAGCTGCTGGAGCAGGCGGTGATTGAGTCACCGCCTGTGCTGATCCGTGACGGCGGAGTGATTGCGCCCGGTTATAACGCAGAGCTGGATGAGTGGCGCGCGCTGGCCGATGGCGCAACCGACTATCTTGACCGGCTGGAGATTCGCGAACGCGAAAAGCTGGGACTGGATACCCTTAAAGTCGGCTTTAACGGTGTGCATGGCTACTACATCCAGGTCAGCCGAGGACAGAGTCATCAGGTTCCGATGCACTATGTCCGTCGTCAGACGCTGAAAAACGCTGAACGCTACATCATTCCTGAACTGAAAGAGTACGAAGACAAGGTCCTCACCTCGAAGGGCAAAGCGCTGTCGCTGGAGAAAAGCCTGTATGAGGCACTGTTCGACCAGTTGCTGCCGCACCTTGAAGCACTGCAGCTGAGTGCTGCCGCGCTGGCAGAGCTGGATGTGTTGAGCAACCTGGCGGAACGCGCCTGGTCACTGAACTATTGCCGTCCGGTCTTGCAGGAAAAAGCCGGGATTAAAATCAGCGGGGGTCGCCATCCGGTGGTGGAACAGGTTCTGAAAGAGCCGTTTATTGCCAACCCGCTGTCGCTGGCACCCCAGCGCAGGATGTTAATCATTACCGGGCCAAACATGGGCGGTAAGAGTACCTATATGCGGCAGGCAGCACTGATTGCACTGATGGCATGGATCGGCAGTTTTGTTCCCGCTGATGAGACGCTGATTGGTCCGCTGGATCGCATCTTTACCCGTGTCGGTGCCGCAGACGATCTCGCCTCCGGGCGCTCGACCTTTATGGTTGAAATGACCGAAACCGCCAACATCCTGCACAACGCCACCGAAAACAGCCTGGTGCTGATGGATGAGATTGGACGCGGAACCTCCACCTACGACGGTTTATCGCTGGCCTGGGCCTGCGCCGAAAACCTGGCGAATCGCATCAAGGCAATGACGCTGTTTGCTACCCATTACTTTGAGCTGACCACCCTGCCGGAAAAAATGGAAGGCGTGGTCAACGTCCATCTGGATGCGGTTGAGCACGGTGACACTATCGCCTTTATGCACAGCGTGCAGGAAGGAGCCGCGAGTAAGAGTTACGGTCTGGCGGTAGCAGCGCTGGCGGGCGTGCCTAAAGAGGTGATTAAGCGGGCGCGCAATAAGCTCAAAGAACTTGAGAACGTTTCAAACCATTCGGCTTCATCGACGGTCGATGGTTCTCAGTTGCCGCTGCTGGTTGAAGAGACCTCGCCTGCCGTGGAGGCGCTTGAGGCGCTGGATCCGGATACGCTGACACCGCGCCAGGCGCTCGACTGGATTTATCGTCTTAAATCGCTGGTCTGACAGTGTGGCGCACCGCGTTATTGCGCGGTGCGCCGTTAATCAACAGCAAAAATTTTCTGCAGACATAAAAAAAGCGATGGTTTTCACCATCGCTTTTTGCATTCTTACTCAGACCATCTTAAATACGATTATTCACGAAACAGTGCTTCAATGCTGAGGCCCTGCGCCTGCAGGATTTCGCGCAGACGGCGCAAACCTTCAACCTGAATCTGGCGTACACGCTCGCGGGTTAAGCCGATTTCACGACCTACATCCTCAAGTGTTGCCGCTTCATAGCCCAACAGGCCGAAACGACGCGCCAGCACTTCACGCTGCTTGGCGTTCAGTTCGAACAGCCATTTGACGATGCTTTGTTTCATATCATCGTCCTGCGTGGTGTCTTCCGGGCCGTTGTCTTTTTCATCGGCCAGAATGTCCAGCAGCGCTTTTTCAGAATCACCGCCTAATGGCGTATCAACCGAGGTAATGCGTTCGTTAAGACGTAACATGCGGCTTACGTCATCAACCGGCTTATCCAGCTGTTCGGCGATCTCTTCCGCACTTGGCTCATGGTCGAGCTTGTGGGAAAGTTCACGCGCTGTACGCAGATAAACATTCAGTTCTTTTACAATGTGAATCGGCAGACGGATGGTACGGGTTTGATTCATGATCGCCCGTTCAATGGTCTGACGAATCCACCAGGTGGCGTACGTTGAGAAACGGAACCCGCGCTCCGGGTCAAATTTCTCTACGGCGCGAATCAGGCCGAGGTTACCTTCTTCAATCAGGTCCAGCAGAGCTAAACCACGATTGCTGTAACGACGGGCGATTTTCACCACCAAACGTAAGTTACTTTCGATCATACGGCGACGGGAAGGGATATCACCCCGCAATGCACGGCGAGCGAAGAAAACTTCTTCCTCTGCCGTTAACAACGGAGAATAGCCAATCTCCCCGAGATAGAGCTGCGTCGCATCTAATACACGCTGCGTCGCACCCTGTGAAAGCAACTCTTCTTCCGCTACGTCGCTATCACTGGCTTCGTTTTCAACGAGTGCCTTCTCGTCAAAAATTTCAGCTCCGTTCTCATCGAATTCCGCGTTCTCATGTAACTCGTTTACTTTCAGCGTATTCTGGCTCATAAGCGGCTCCTACCCGTGATTCCAGGGCAGAACATACATCTGTTTTGTTCTGCCGGATTATCGCTGCGGCAAATAACGCAACGGGTTTACGGATTTCCCCTTGTAACGAATTTCAAAGTGTAATCTGACTGAACTGGTTCCGGTGCTACCCATGGTAGCGATTTTTTGCCCCGCCTTAACTTCCTGTTGTTCCCGAACCAGCATTGTATCGTTGTGGGCGTAGGCGCTCAGGTAATCATCATTGTGTTTGATGATGATTAAATTACCGTAACCCCGGAGTGCGTTACCTGCGTAAACCACTCGTCCTGAAGCAGTGGCGACAACAGATTGTCCGCGCGTCCCGGCGATATCGATACCTTTATTGCCACCTTCGGCGGCAGAGAAGTTATCGATAATCTTCCCGTCAGTCGGCCAGCGCCAGCTTCCGACCGGCGTTGAACTGTTAGTTGTACTGCTAACCGTTGGGGGTGCGGTAACTACTGGAGCTGTTGTCGTTGCAACATTTGCTCCTTTCGAAGGCAACAATTTGCTGCCACCCGAATTACCCGAATCATCAGAATACGTAATAACAGGTTGCTGTGCAACAACAGGCGATTTAATTTGTGGTGCCACAGGGACCCCGCCCTGTGTTGCATCAGCAACGGTAATGGGATTGCCACCGGTAATCGGCTGACCCGACCCATTTCCAATCTGTAAAGTCTGGCCGACATTCAGGCTATAAGGCGCGGGAACGTTGTTGCGCTGGGCTAAGTCACGGAAATCATTGCCGGTAATCCAGGCAATATAAAACAACGTGTCGCCACGCTTAACGGTATATGTTTCACCGGAATAGCTACCCTTAGGAATATTCTGGTAACTGCGGTTGTACACTATCCGGCCATTCTGCGTCTCAACATTACTGCTGGTACTAATCATTCCACCATTGCTGGGGGTAGATGATGAATTTCTGCTTAACATTTGTCCCTGAGACGGCGCGGCTGGAATGCCACCAGAAACCTGGCCTCCTCCCGCCTGACTGTTCATCATGCCGCCCTCATCGCCAACGCGACTGATAGGTGCCTGAGAATTGTCGCTGGAGCTGCAGCCTGCCAGCCAAAAACCTACCAGTGAAAGCGCCGCCAGACGGCGTAACTGAAAAAGTGTGCTTCCCGTGCTCATTAATCCCCCGTGATGGCAACTCTGATCTATCTGCTTCACTGTACCTGTCAGCAGAATGCTCTGCGTGGCGCGATAATTTCTGCATTTTTGTTGAATAAACTGGATAGTAACAACATCAGGTACGTGGTGCCATGAAACAGTTGTGAAGAAATACGAAGAGCGTCAGGCCAGATCGCCCTGTACCAGCGGAACAAAACGCACCGGCTCGATGATCTCCTCGATAACCTCCTCGCCCTGACGACGCAGCCGCTTGAGTACCTGCTGCTCTTCGCCAACCGGCAGCACCATAATGCCGCCTTCTGCCAGTTGTGCTATCAGCGCAATCGGAATTTCCGGAGGTGCGGCAGTGACAATAATGGCGTCGAACGGCCCCCGTGAAGGCCAGCCCTCCCAGCCATCGCCATGACGGGTAGAGACATTGTGCAGATCCAGCTGCTTCAGGCGGCGTTTAGCCTGCCATTGCAGGCCTTTGATGCGTTCAACTGAATAAACATGGTCCACCAGATGGGCAAGAATCGCCGTCTGGTAACCAGAACCTGTGCCAATCTCCAGCACACGCGAATGCGGATTAAGCCCGAGCAGCGCGGTCATCCGCGCGACCATGTAAGGCTGTGATATCGTCTGACCGGAGCCGATAGGTAAGGCAACATTGTCCCAGGCTTTATGCTCAAACGCCTCGTCGATAAAGCGTTCACGCGGCACCTCGCTAATGGCTTTCAGCAGGTTTTCATCATCAATGCCCTGCTGACGCAGTTGTGACAGCAATGTCTCAATACGCCGATTCACCATGCCAGGTTCACCTCAGCTTTTGCCAGCCAGTCGCTGAGCACGTTCTGCGCGCTGTGCGCCGTTAAATCAACATGCAGCGCGGTGACAGAAACGTAGCCCTGATCAACGGCAGCGAAATCTGTATCCGGGCCTGCATCGAGTTTTTCGCCCGGTGGACCTATCCAGTAGAGGGTATTGCCGCGTGGATCCTGTTGCGCGATCACCTGATCAGCCGGATGGCGACTGCCACAGCGCGTCACGCGGATACCTTTCAGCTCGGAGAGTGGCAGATCGGGGACATTGATATTGAGAATGCGGCCAGTGCGCAGGGGTTCATGCGTCAGCGCCCGGAGAAGCGCGCAGGTCACTGCCGCTGCGGTCGCGTAGTGCTGATGGCCATTGAGCGACACAGCGATTGCAGGCAGGCCAAGATGCCGCCCTTCCATCGCTGCTGCCACCGTACCGGAATAGATCACATCATCGCCCAGATTGGGACCGGCATTAATGCCTGACACCACAATGTCAGGGCGTGGCTGCATCAGCGCATTCACCCCCAGATAGACGCAATCGGTCGGCGTTCCCATCTGAACCGCGATATCGCCGTTTTCATGGGTAAAGGTACGCAGAGGTGTTTCCAGCGTTAATGAGTTAGAGGCACCGCTTCGGTTACGATCGGGGGCAACAACCTGCACGTCAGCAATCTGCCGCAGGGCTTTCGCCAGAGTCTGAATACCCGGTGCATGAATGCCGTCATCGTTGCTGAGCAATATCCGCATTTCGTTCTGACCTTTTTTTATTCGACTGGTCGCCGTGACTGAACCTGTTTTAACGGCATGGCAACAGGTGAGGAATGGACAGCGATTTTTGCATTCTAACGAGGCGCGCAAGGAAGTGGTAGGCGTAAATCACACAGCGGTGGGGGTTTGCCGCAACATTACCCACACTGCGGGTAATGTTGCAGCGAAGATTACTCATCAATCTGATCGAGCGAGTCTGCGGAGGTCAGCAGCTCCCGGACCACGCTGGTCGCAAAGCTCCCCGCGGGCAGCCAGAATGTCAGTTCCAGCGTGACGTCATCCCACCAGCGCCACTGCATATCCCGTGGCACCACCAGCATGGCGCGGCGGGCTGCATCGACCTTCTCACGTTCAATGAGGCTCAGCAGCGGCGTATCATTAGCCAGCGTCTGCTGTTCAAACGCCAGCGCATCTGCCTGCGTGCCAGCGTCCCCGCGTCCCGGCAGCGGCGCGGTAATCCGCAGCTCATGGTGATCAACCCGCCGTTGTGAGTCGGCCAGTTCTTCAGGCTGTGCCACAAACCAGCTGCCTCGACCGGTCAGCTGCAATGCATCACCGTTGAGCACCTGAGTCAGACTGCCCTGCTGCTGCAGACGTGCACTGGTCACCTGATTAAACAGCGCACTGCGCGCGGCAGAGAGCATCAGGCTGCGCTTGTTGCGGTCACGGACAATGATCTCATTGCGCGCCCACTTTTCTGCCATCACCAGGTTATTGCCGCCGCGCCCAAAACGCTGCTCACCAAAATAGTTGGGCGCGCCCGCATCGCGGATCTGCGCCAGACGCGCTTCAACCGCATCACGATCGCTGATCTGACGGATGACCAGCCGGAACGCATTTCCGGCCAGTGCGCCGATGCGCAGCTTACGCTTGTGGCGCACCGCCTGCAGAATCTCAACCCCTTCCAGCGTAAAACCGCGCAGGTCGGGCATCGCATTGCCCGGCAGGCGAAAACAGAGGGTCTGCTCCGTCACCGCATGGCGATCTTTCATTCCGGCATAACTCATGTCGCGCGGATGAATACCCAGGTACTTAGCCAGCGCTTCTGCCACAAAACGGGTATTCGCACCTGTTTTACGGATCCGCACCAGCAGATGCTCACCTTCACCATCCGCGCCATAGCCGAGATCTTCAACCACCACGAAATCTTCGGGACTGGCTTTGATCACGCCAGAGGCCACAGGAGTGCCGTGCAGGTAATTCAGACTCATTGGCTGTCAGCTTTCAGGACTAACGCGACCGCTTCACAGGCAATGCCTTCACCGCGCCCGGTAAAGCCGAGTTTCTCGGTGGTGGTCGCTTTGACGTTGACCGCATCCATATGGCAGCCCAGATCTTCTGCGATGTTGATGCGCATCTGTGGCACGTGCGGCAGCATTTTCGGAGCCTGAGCAATAATTGTGACGTCGACATTACCGATGCGATAGCCTTTGGCTTCGATACGACGCCAGGCCTCACGCAGCAGGCCGCGGCTGTCCGCCCCTTTAAAAGCCGGATCGGTGTCGGGGAATAACTTGCCGATATCGCCCATCGCCACAGCGCCCAGCAGCGCATCAGTCAGCGCATGCAGCGCCACATCGCCATCCGAATGGGCGATAAAACCGTGTTCAAATGGGATCCGCACACCGCCAATCACTAACGGACCCTCTCCGCCAAAGGCGTGAACGTCAAAACCGTGACCGATACGCATCATGCGCTCTCCTTTAATTGAATCTGACTCAGATAAAAAGCCGCCAGCGCCAGATCTTCTGGCCGGGTGACTTTGATGTTATCACTGCGTCCGCTGACCAGCAGCGGATGATAGCCGCAATACTCCAGCGCCGATGCTTCATCGGTGATGGTTGCGCCTTCTGTCAGCGCCCGCGTCAGACAGGCAGTGAGCAGCGCATGCGGGAAGAATTGCGGCGTTAAGGCGTGCCAGAGATCGTCGCGTTCCACGGTATGGGCCACTGCGGCTTTGCCCGGCTCGCCCCGTTTCATAGTGTCGCGCACTGGCGCAGCCAGAATTCCGCCCACGTGGCTCTGTTCACGCACGTTAAGCAGTTTCTGAAGATCGTCGGGATGCAGACAGGGACGCGCAGCATCATGGACCAGCACCCAGGCGGAACCCTGTGCGGCCTGTAATCCGGCCAGCACCGATTCAGCGCGGGTCTCGCCGCCTGTGACCCTGAGCACACGCGGATCGCGTGCCAGCGGCAGTGAAGCGAAGTGCTGGTCATCGGGACTGAGGGCGACAATCACCTGTCTGATGGCGGGATGGGAAAACAGACGTGCAATGCTGTGTTCCAGAAGGGTGTGCTGACCAATCGTCAGATACTGCTTCGGACAGGTTGCCTGCATGCGGCTGCCGATTCCGGCAGCGGGCACCACGGCAATCACATCCGCAAGGGAGGCCAGAGTGTTCATGTTTTATCGTTGTAGGTTTTGCGCTGATTGTTGCGCGTTACGTTTGTTCTGGTCAGGCACCAGACGATAGAAGGTCTCACCGGGCTTAATCATGCCCAGTTCATTGCGTGCACGCTCCTCGATCGCTTCCGAGCCGCCATTGAGATCGTCAATTTCGGCAAACAGCTGATCGTTTCGCGATTTAAGTTTGGCATTGTTTGCCTGTTGTACCGCGACATCATCATTGACGCGCGTATAGTCATGGATGCCATTTTTCCCCAGCCACAATGAATATTGCAGCCAGCCAAGCAGCACCAATAACAGTAACGTCAGTTTTCCCATCCCGCCCCCTAAAAACGGCCCAATCATCCCATAACTTTGCACAGGACTCCACACCAGCAGCGAAAATGGCGCGCTTTGCTGCGCCTCTGCGCAATCAGTACCGATTCTGACGGGAAAAGTTTTGTAACCTGCCGATGCGTTTGCACATCAGCACGGACGCCGTTAAGGCTTACCAGCCGGAAAGAAAGGAGAACATTAACCAGAAGAGAGTCACCACCATAATGACTGTAGCGAGGGCGGCCCAAATCCAGTGTCCGCTCAGCAGCGTATTCAGTGCGATGCCCGTGACCACGGCAACCGGCAGCAGCGCCAGAAAGAATGGCCAGGTATAGAGAAAGAAGAACAGCGTGTTAGAGCCGAACAGCAGGAAAGGAAGCGCCAGCGCACACCAGTAAGCGAGTAAGCCGATAACACCGCCCGGCAGCAATGAGCGTGGCTCATCCTGGGAGGAGTCATCTTTACGAGCGAGCATGGGTGTGATGTTCTGCATAGGCATCCTGTTGTTGCGAGGGCGGCAAACCCGAAGCGATTTGCCGCTGTCTCTTCAGGATCTGATGATATCGCGGTCGCGCAGCACGTCTAACAATTGGGCGGCCAGTTTTGTAACCAATTGTTCGCCATCCAGCTGGATTTCCGGGCTGTCGGGCGCTTCATAGACGCTGTCAATACCGGTGAAATTACGCAGTTCACCGGCACGTGCTTTGCGGTATAACCCTTTCGGATCGCGTGCTTCACACACCGCCAGCGGCGTATCGACAAACACTTCGATAAACTGACCCGGCTCCAGCAGGTCGCGCACCATCTGGCGCTCGGCGCGATGCGGTGAAATAAAGGCAGTGAGCACCACGAGCCCGGCATCCACCATCAGTTTCGCCACTTCGCCGACCCGGCGGATATTCTCTTTGCGGTCATCGTCGCTGAAGCCGAGGTCACGACAGAGGCCGTGACGCACATTGTCACCATCCAGCAGATAGGTACTGACGCCAATACGGTGCAGCGCCTGCTCCAGCGCGCCTGCGACTGTGGATTTCCCCGAGCCCGAAAGCCCGGTGAACCACAGCACCACGCCCTGATGGCCATGCTGCTGTTCGCGTGAAGCACGAGTTACCGGATGGTCATGCCACACCACGTTATCATCGTGCTGAGCCATTATTGACCGCCCAGCAGGTCGCGCGCGTTCCAGTGTGGGAAGTGACGGCGCACCAGTGCATTCAGTTCCAGCTCAAACGCGCTGAACTCGCCGGTATTAACCGGAGCGTCATGGTTTGGCTGATGGATCATGCCGGCACCCACGGTCACGTTGGTCAGGCGATCGATAAAGATCATGCCGCCGGTCACCGGATTCTGCTGATAGCTGTCGAGCACCATCGGTTCGTCAAAGGTTAATTCAATGCGACCAATACCGTTTAGCGGCAGCGCATCGACCTGACGTGTCTCCAGCGAGTTAATCTCCACCTGATGCAGGACTTTCTCTACCCGTCCACGGGTTTTCTTACCGGCGATTTTCAGATCATAGCTCTGACCGGCCTGCAGAGGCTGTTCTGCCATCCAGACCACGTCAACGCTGGCAGACTGAACCGCAGCCAGCGTTTCGCTGGCATCAACCAGCAGATCGCCACGACTGATATCAATCTCATCCTGCAGCACCAGGGTGATCGCTTCACCTGCGCCCGCTTCCTGCAGATCGCCATCAAAGGTCACTATGCGGGCAATAGTCGACTCTACGCCAGACGGCAGCACTTTAACGCGCTGGCCCACCTGCACGCTGCCTGACGCCAGGGTACCGGCATAGCCACGGAAATCCAGGTTAGGACGGTTAACATACTGCACCGGGAAACGCATCGGCTGGTGATCCACCACGCGGTTCAGTTCCACTGTTTCCAGGACATCCAGCAGCGTCGGGCCGCTGTACCATGGCATGGTCTGACTGGCGGATGCCACGTTATCCCCTTCCAGCGCCGACATCGGCACAAAGCGGATATCGAGGTCATCCGGTAACTGGCCTGCAAAGTCCAGGTAATCCTGTTTGATCTGCTCGTAGCGCGCCTGATCGTACTCAACCAGATCCATCTTATTAATCGCCACCACCAGATGTTTGATCCCCAGCAGCGTCGAAATAAAGCTGTGACGGCGGGTCTGATCCAGCACGCCTTTACGGGCATCGATCAGCAGAATCGCCAGGTCACAGGTTGATGCACCGGTCGCCATATTGCGGGTGTACTGCTCATGGCCCGGCGTATCGGCGATGATAAATTTACGCTTTTCAGTCGAGAAATAGCGGTAGGCCACATCAATGGTAATGCCCTGCTCACGCTCAGCCTGCAGACCATCCACCAGCAGCGCCAGATCGAGTTTCTCGCCCTGGGTGCCATGACGTTTGCTGTCGTTATGCAGCGATGAAAGCTGATCTTCATAGATCTGACGGGTGTCATGTAGCAGACGCCCAATCAGGGTACTTTTTCCGTCGTCAACGCTGCCGCAGGTCAGAAAACGCAGCAGGCTCTTATGCTGTTGCGCGGTCAGCCAGGCTTCAACGCCGCCCTGGTCGGCAATCTGTTGTGCAATTACGGTATTCATCTGGCGTCTCCTTAGAAATAACCCTGACGTTTTTTCAGTTCCATCGAACCGGATTGATCGCGGTCGATCATGCGGCCCTGACGCTCACTGGTTGTAGAGACCAGCATCTCTTCGATGATCTCAGGCAGCGTCTGCGCGTCGGACTCTACCGCGCCGGTCAGCGGCCAGCAGCCGAGCGTGCGGAAGCGAACCATCCGTTGGGTGATCTCTTCACCCGGCTGCAGGTTGATGCGATCGTCATCGATCATCATCAGCATGCCATCACGCTCCAGCACCGGACGCGGCGCGGCGAGGTAGAGCGGCACGATCTCGATGTTTTCCAGGAAGATGTACTGCCAGATATCCAGTTCAGTCCAGTTCGACAGCGGGAAGACGCGGATGCTCTCGCCCTTGTTGATCTGGCCGTTGTAGTTGTGCCACAGCTCAGGACGCTGGTTTTTCGGGTCCCAGCGATGGAAGCGGTCGCGGAAAGAGTAGATACGCTCTTTGGCGCGAGACTTCTCTTCATCACGACGTGCGCCGCCAAAGGCCGCATCAAAACCATATTTATTCAGCGCCTGCTTCAGCCCTTCGGTTTTCATGATGTCAGTGTGTTTGGCACTGCCGTGGACAAACGGGTTAATCCCCATCGCCACGCCTTCCGGGTTGCGGTGAACCAGCAACTCTGCGCCCATCGCTTTCACGGTGCGGTCGCGAAACTCGTACATTTCACGGAATTTCCAGCCGGTATCCACATGCAGCAACGGGAACGGCAGCGTGCCAGGATAAAAGGCTTTACGCGCCAGATGCAGCATTACCGAGGAGTCTTTACCGATGGAGTACATCATCACCGGATTGCTGAACTCGGCCGCGACTTCGCGAATGATGTGGATACTCTCCGCCTCCAGCTGACGCAGATGAGTGAGTCGTTTTTGGTCCATGATTTTCCCTCAAGCCAGATTGACAACGGCGGACTCGCGAGCCCCCTGCTGTGCCGAATGTTTAAACCAGGCGAGTTGCCCGTGCAGATTAACCACCTCTCCGATCACCAGTAGCGCCGGAGTAGGTGCCGAGGCGGCCAGCGCCTCAAGTTGTTCTAAGGTGCCGGTCAGCACCTGTTGATCCTGACGGGTGCCGCGACTGATCACCGCCACCGGCGTTGATGGCGCGCGACCATGCTGAATCAGCGCCGCGCTGATGGCAGCAGCTTTAACCGTTCCCATGTAGATCGCCAGCGTCTGACGCGCACGCGCCAGTGATGGCCAGTCAATGTCATCCCCATCGGGACGGCAGTGACCCGTAATAAACATTACGCTCTGCGCATAATCGCGGTGGGTCAGCGGAATCCCGGCATAGGCCGTTGCACCGGCAGCCGCGGTAACGCCCGGCACCACCTGGAACGGAATGCCCGCCTGCTGAGCCGCCTGCAGCTCTTCGCCGCCACGGCCGAAGATAAAGGGATCGCCGCCCTTGAGGCGGACAACGCGCTTGCCTTTCAGCGCCAGTGAAACCAGCAACTGATTAATCTCTTCCTGCGGCAACGTGTGCGCGCTGGCTCGTTTGCCGACGCAGATGCGGTCGGCATCGCGGCGCACCAGGTCCAGCACCTCTTCACTGACCAGATGGTCGTAAAGCACCACATCCGCTAACTGCATCACCTGCAGGCCGCGCAGCGTCAGCAGGCCGCTGTCGCCCGGTCCGGCACCCACCAGGAAAATCTCGCCCTGACGGGTTGGCTCTTCCTGCAGTTCACGGTCCAGGGTACGTTTCGCCTCTTCGACGTTACCGGCTGACATCTCACTGGCGAACCGGCCATCGAAAGCGCGTTCCCAGAAGCGTCGACGGTCAGACATGCGGCTGAAGCGTGCTTTAACTTTATCGCGCCAGAGTCCGGCCACCTCAGCCATCTGGCCGAGACTGGCAGGCAACAGCGTTTCGATTTTTTCGCGCAGCATACGTGCCAGCACCGGTGCGGTGCCGCTGGAGGAGATCGCCACCACCAGAGGTGAGCGGTCAACAATCGAGGGGAAGATAAAGGTGCATTTTGGCTGGTCATCAACCACGTTAACCAGCTTCTGCCGCGCGTTAGCAGCTTCAAAGACCTGGGTGTTGAGATGGTTGTCGTCGGTCGCGGCGATCACCAGGAAAACCCCATCCAGCTGGGCCGGGTCAAATTCAGTCGCCAGCCACTCCAGCTCCTGCTTTTCCAGCAGTGCCTGCAGTTCAGGGCAGAGTTCACGCGAGGCGATCAGAACGCGCGCACGCGCACGGCGCAGTAGTTCAATTTTTCGCGCCGCAATATCTCCACCGCCGACAACCAGAACCGGGCGGCCAGAGAGCTCGGCAAAAAGAGGCAAATAGTCCACGTTAACCCTGATGTTTTAACTTTGTATTAACGCGACTATACGTCGCCGGGTTTATGCAGTTGAAATTACGAATTGGAATGAGTAGTTACCGAATGGAATAAAGACTTCGCAAAGCACAGAACAATTTGGTCTTAGCAGATGAAATATAATGGCTTTTTCGTGAACAGGTTCACAGATTCACCTCTGTGCCTGTAACTGTAAAAGCAGATAAGTGCCAGCAATAAACACGCGTTACCCCATCATGTTAAGGCAGCAACTTATTCCGTTAACCAGGTCGCAGAACAAAGAGGGTATAATACGCGCGGCATGACTGACTCAGGTCCGCATGTTGAATGCCTATCGAATAATGAAAAAAGGACGCATTATGTTTTGTTCCCTCCGCCTGAGGGTAGCGACAGTTTTGTTTAGCGCACTCATTTCCCCGCTGGTTTTAGCCACGCCGACAGGTCAGTTTGCCGAACAGCAGGTCCGGCACATCGCCACTTATTTTCCTGGCCGCATGAGCGGCAGTCCGGCTGAATTGATGGCCACGGACTATCTGCAGCAACAATTTACCGCGCTGGGTTATAAAACCGATACCCGCCAGTTCAACACGGGCTACAAATGGCAGGAAGATGACGGCACGCAGCGCTGGCATAAACTGACGGCAACCTCCGTCATTGCTGCGCGCGCAGGCAGCGTGCCACAGGAGATTCTGATCGTGGCGCACCTGGATACCTGGACACCGCAAAACAGCAACCAGGTCCATCACAATCTGGGCGGCTTACGCCTGCAGGGTGTTGATGACAATGCGTCAGGTCTTGGCGTGATGCTGGAGCTGGCGCAGCAACTGAGTCGCAAGCCGCTTCACTATGGCATTCGCTTTGTGGCGCTGAGCGCCGGAGAGGCGGATCTGCACGGCCTGGATGATTATGTTGAGCGAATGAGCACCCGTGAGAAGAAGAACACGCTGCTGGTCATCAATCTGAATAGCCTGATAACCGGCGATCATCTCTATTTCAACAGTGGCATGAACACGCCCCGGGCGGTGCGCAAACAGACCAGCGATCGCGCCCTGCTACTGGCACGTCAGCAAGGCATTCCCGCTGCCAGTCATCAGCTGAATCGCAAGGACTTCAATGGCCTCAATGCCTTTGACAAGGCAGGCTTTCCGCTGCTGAATGTTACTGCCAGTAACTGGTCGCTGGGTAACAAAGATGGCGCACTACAGCGTCATCACAGCCCGCACTTTCCTGATGGCGTGACCCGTCATCAGACTGACCTGGATAATCTGAACTATCTCGACCGCTGGCTGCCGGGCCAGATAGCCCTGCGCACCCGTGACAGTGTCCGCGTGCTGCTGCCGCTGATCAGCGAACTGACCAATCCCAAAGTGTGAGGATCTGACATGTATGTGGTCTTTCTGAATTACGTTCGTCCGATAGAAGAGGTTGAGGCGCTGCTGGCAGGCCATATTGAATGGCTTGACCGCTATTTTGAGGCAGGCAGTTTTATTGCCGCAGGACGTAAAGATCCACGCACAGGAGGCATGCTGCTGGTCAGGGAGATGGCGCGTGAAGCGCTGGATGCGATTTTAGCGGAAGATCCGTTTGTGGCGGTGGCAGAGTATGAGGTGACGAAAGTGAATGTGACCCGTGCAGCGGAGGCGTTTGCCGGATTAAAAGGCGTTTAACTTTCCGCCTGACCGTCAAGAAGCACTTCTCTCCCTGATTTCAGGGAGAGAAGCTCGGTATTACCCTTCGTGCAGACCACACTCGCGCTTGAGACCGAAGAAGCGTGTCTCTTCTTCTGCCATACCCGGCTCCCACTTGCGGGTGGTGTGGGTATCGCCCACTGAAAGATAGCCTTCATCCCACAGCGGATGGTACTTAAGCTTGTGCTGCTCCAGGTACTGATGAATCTGGCGGTTATCCCAGTCGATAATCGGCAGCAGCTTAAAGACGCCACGCTGTACACCCAGCACCGGCAGATTCGCCCGGCTGCCTGACTGGTCGCGGCGGAGGCCAGCAAACCAGGTCTGCGCGCCCAGGGTTTCGATGGCGCGGTTCATCGGCTCGACTTTGTTAATCTCGTTATATTTCTCAATCCCCTCGACGCCCTGCTCCCACAGTTTGCCGTAACGCGCTTCCTGCCAGGCCGGTGAGGTCTCGGCGCGAAACACTTTGAGGTTGAGGTTGAGCTGGTCCGCCAGCTCATCAATAAAACGATAGGTCTCCGGGAACAGATAGCCGGTGTCAGTCAGGATCACCGGAATATCGGGCTGCTGGCGCGTCACCAGGTGCAGCGACACCGCGGCCTGAATACCGAAACTGGAGGAGAGCACATAAGCGCCCGGCAGATTCTCCAGCGCCCAGCTGACCCGCTCTTCCGCTGATGACTTCTCCAGCTGCGCATTGGTCGCGGCCAGCGCCATGGCACGCTGGACTTTGGACATCTCATTCAGTGCTGCGAGGTCGGGCTGACTCATTTTGCTTCCTCCCAAAAATCGCGTGCCGGGTCCAGCACCGGCGCAACAATGCCCGCGCGGATGGTGAAGTCACCAAAGCCTTCTGCGGCCTGGCGCTCGGTGGCCCAGCGTCCCACCAGCTCATCAATCGTGGCGAGAATTTCGCTTTCGTTAATGTTTTCACGGTACATACGGGGAATACGCGTTCCGCTGCGGTTTCCGCCCAGATGCAGGTTGTAGCGGCCTGGCGCTTTACCCACCAGACCCAGCTCAGCCAGCATGGCACGGCCGCAACCGTTCGGACAACCGGTAACGCGTAACACTATGTGCTCATCGCCGACGCCATGCGCGTGCATGATGCCTTCTACTTTGGTCACAAACGCTGGCAGGAAACGTTCGGCTTCTGCCATCGCCAGCGGACAGGTCGGGAACGCGACGCAGGCCATCGAGTTTTCGCGCTGAGGCGTAACCTGATCCATCAGACCATGCTCACGGGCGATCGCTTCGATCTGCGCTTTCTCACTTTCCGGCACGCCTGCCACAATCAGATTCTGGTTGGCGGTCAGACGGAAATCACCCTGATGAATTTTCGCAATTTCAGCGATGCCGCTTTTCAGCGGTCGGCCCGGATAATCGAGCAGACGACCATTTTCAATAAACAGCGTCAGGTGCCATTTGTTGTCGATGCCTTTGATCCAGCCAATACGATCGCCACGGGTGGTGAACTCATACGGACGAATCGGCTCAAACGTCACACCAGCACGTTTTTCAACTTCCGCTTTAAACGTCTCGACGCCAACGCGTTCCAGGGTGTATTTGGTTTTGGCGTTTTTACGATCGGTACGGTTGCCCCAGTCGCGCTGAGTCGTCACAACCGCCTCGGCCACATCAAGGATCTTCTCTACCGGGAAGTATCCAAACTCGCTGGCGGTGCGCGCGTAAGTCGCTTTGTTACCGTGCTCGATCGACAGGCCGCCGCCCACCAGCAGGTTGAAGCCCACCAGCTTGCCATTCTCAGCGACCGCAACAAAGTTCAGATCGTTGGCGTGCAGATCCACATCGTTGTGCGGCGGAATCACGACTGTGGTTTTGAATTTACGCGGCAGATAGGTTTCACCGAGAATCGGCTCTTCATCAGTGGTTGCGACTTTTTCTTTATCCCACCAGATCTCTGCATAGGCACGGGTGCGCGGCAGCAGATGCTCAGAGAGCTTCTTCGCCCACTCATAGGCTTCCTGATGCAGCTCAGACTCTACCGGGTTCGAGGTACAGAGCACGTTACGGTTTACGTCGTTGGCGGTCGCCAGCGCATCCAGTCCCACTTCATGCAGCATCTGATGCGTCGGCTTGACGTTCTTCTTCAGAATGCCGTGAAACTGGAAGGTCTGACGGTTGGTCAGACGGATGCTGCCGTAAATGGTTTTATCGGTAGCAAATTTGTCGATAGCCAGCCACTGGGTCGGCGTAATGATGCCGCCCGGCAGTCGGCAGCGCAGCATCATTGCGTGACGCGGCTCCAGCTTCTGCTCGGCACGTTCGGCGCGAATGTCGCGGTCATCCTGCTGGTACATGCCGTGAAAGCGGATCAGCAGGAAGTTGTCGCCGGTGAAACCGCCGGTCAGACCTTCTTCCAGATCTTCTTTGATGGTGCCGCGCAGATAGTTGCTCTGCTTCTTCAGACGCTCAGCGTCTGTTAATTTGCCTTCGACAACCAGCGGTCCAGGGTGTTTATCGCTCATTAGTAAACGTCTCGCTGATAACGGCGCTCAATGCGCAGCTCACTTAAAAATTCGTCGGCCGTTTCACGATCCATTCCGCCGTGTTCGACCACCACATCCAGCAGTGCCTGCTCGACGTCTTTTGCCATACGGTTCGCATCGCCACAGACATAAAGATGCGCGCCCTCTTCAATCCAGCGCCAGACTTCGGCCCCTTTCGCACGGATCTTATCCTGTACGTAAATCTTCTCTGCCTGATCGCGTGACCAGGCGAGGTCGATATTCGTCAGCAGGCCATCCTTCACATATTTCTGCCACTCCACCTGGTAGAGGAAATCGTCGGTGAAGTGCGGATTACCAAAGAATAGCCAGTTTTTACCGCTGGCACCGTCGTTGTCGCGCTGCTGCATAAAGGCGCGGAACGGCGCGATGCCGGTGCCCGGACCAATCATGATCACAGGCGCGTCCGGATTAGCCGGCAGGCGGAAATTGTCGTTGTGTTCGATGAAGACCCGGACCTCGCCCTCTTCTTCGATGCGATCGGCCAGCCAGGTCGAAGCCCCGCCGCCGCGCTGGCGACCTTCAATATCAAAGCGCACCGCACCTACGGTGATGTGTACTTCGGACTCGGTTTCGGCCTGCGAGGAGGCAATAGAGTAGAGTCGCGGCGTCAGCGGTCGCAGCAGGCCGGTCAGCTGTTCTGCGGTGAGCTCAGCCGGGGCCAGACGCACCATATCCACAATCGGATAGTGCTGCGCATACTGCTGCAGCCTGGCTTTATCATCCACCAGTGACAGCAGCTCGGCGTTGCGGGACAGCTGGGCGTACTGCGCCACGATCTGCGCAGTATTCACCGTCAGCTCGAAATGCTTCTGCAGCGCCTCAGCCAGCGGCAGGGTTTTGCCCTGAACCTCTACTGACTCATCGCCTTTCAGCCAGACCAGCTCCAGCAGCTCGCTGACCAGCGCCGCGTCATTTTCATACCAGACGCCCAGCGCATCGCCAGGCTGGTAGCGGAGACCCGAGTCGCCCAGATCGATTTCGATATGGCGCACATCTTTGTCTGAGTCACGTCCGGTGATTTTCTGATTTACCGCCAGACTGGCGCTGAGCGGAGACTCTTTGCTGTAGGGACTGGTGGTGACTTCGTTGACGCTGCCTGCCGCTGTCGCCGCAGCCTGCGCCGGGGATTCGGTCGGCACGCGCTTTTTCAGAATTTCCGTCAGCGCACTGCGCCAGGCGGAAGCCTGCTCAGCATACTCAACATCCGCATCGACGCGATCCAGCAGACGCTCGCCACCCAGCTCTGCCAGACGGTTGTCAAAATCTTTGCCCGCCTGACTGAAAAATTCGTACGAGGTGTCGCCCAGGCCAAACACCGCAAAGGCTGCACCGGCCATTTTCGGTGCCTTTTTCGACATCAGGAATTTATGCAGTGCCACCGCCTCTTCCGGCGGCTCACCTTCGCCCTGGGTGGAGGTCACCACGACCAGCATTTTTTCCTGGCCAATCTGTTTGAACTTGTAATCACCGGCGTTCACCAGGTTTACGTTGAGCTTCGCGGCCAGCAGGTCATCACGCAACTGCTCAGCCAGACGACGGGCATTGCCAGTCTGGGAGGCAGAAAGCAGCGTAATGGCGGGCACGTCTACCGGAGCGGGTGTACTGCCTGCGACGGCGCTACCTGGCGTCTGTTCTACCCGACCCCAGAAATAGCCGGACAGCCACGCCAGTTGAGTCGGGGAATAATCTGTCGTCGCCGCCTGTAAGCGGGCGAGTTGTTCCGGTGAGAGCGGAAGCATAGAACCAGGTGCCTGAGTCGTCATCGCGTTAAAAATTCCAGTATCAGAAGTCCGGACCGTAAATGGCGGAAGAGTGCGTAGGTTACCGGTCTGTATATTAACGATTAAATACACCTTCGACATATCAAATAACCAAAATGACTAAAGGGTTTTCCAGGTAGGCATAATCGTTAAAAGTGGTAAGCAAAGCGGTGATATATCAGTTGATTAGCTGGTTACCGGGAATTAACGCCGCGGGAAACGTATCGGTTTGTGCGGTGCGGGTGCGAAAAAAGCGGTAATCAGGTAGAATTCAGCGGTTTTTTAATGTCTGAGAACCACTATGTCTACCACCTTGTTTAAAGAGTTCCAGTTCGAAGCCGCGCACCATCTACCGAATGTGCCGGCCGGACACAAATGTGGCCGTCTGCACGGTCATTCGTTCCTGGTTCGTCTGGAGATTACCGGCGAAGTGGATGCGCATACCGGCTGGGTTATGGATTTTGCTGAACTGAAGGCGGCGTTTAAGCCCCTCTATAATCGGCTGGATCACTACTATCTGAATGATATTCCTGGCCTGGAAAATCCCACCAGCGAAGTGCTGGCAAAATGGATCTGGGATCAGATGAAGCCAGAACTGCCGCTGTTAAGCGCGGTGATGATCAAAGAAACCTGCACTGCAGGCTGCGTTTACCGCGGCTAAGCCTGTCGGATCGAACCCTTCGATCCGACGCTATTTCCTCTCTGTCCCGCCCTTCACGCTCGTTTCCCCGCGATTAACCACGCAATACGCTTAATCAGGCAATATTCAGGTACTTATGGGTTTGCATCGACAGACGCCAGTTACGTGCAATGCAGGTCTCGATGCAGAGTCGGGTGGCATCATCTTTGCGGCTGATCGGCTGTAACGCGATGATCCGGGCTTTAGTGTCGTCTATTCCTGCCAGCAGCAGATCCAGCGCGTCCACATCACGCTCGCGCGCCACCGGATGCTTGATTTCATCGGCCCGGCTCAGCGCCTGAGGCAGCACATCATAACCGCCGCGCATGTTGACTTTCGGGGAGACGGTCACCCAGGTCTGTTCGGAACAGTGAATCTCGTGCGTTCCGCTGGTCTCAATCTGACATTGAAAACCGTGCTGTTCCAGCGCAGTCGTTAACGGACGCAGATCGTAAATCGCCGGTTCGCCGCCGGTAATCACCACGTGCCGGGCCGTCCAGCCCTGCTGTGCAATGGCATTCACCAGGGTCGCCGCGTCGGCATCACCCCACGCATCGCTTTCCACTGTCTTGATCAAAATATCGCCCAGCGACGTTTCCCGATCTGTCCGCTTTTCCCAGGTGTGTTTGGTATCGCACCAGCTACAGCCCACCGGGCATCCCTGTAAGCGAATGAAAATGGCAGGCACGCCGGTGTAATAACCTTCGCCCTGCAGTGTCTGGAACATTTCGTTAATCGGGTAGAACATTTTTTACTCGCCTGGAGAAATCGGGGCGCTGATTATGCCAGCGTGTGCCGCACAACAACAGCTGCGCGACACGAAAAAGCAAAAGCCCCGCACAAGGCGGGGCTTTCAGAATATGCGATGCCGCTTAACGCGACATCAGCACAGGGTCATTACTGACCTTTAACTTCTTTCAGACCGTTGAATGGCGCTTTAGAACCCAGCGCTTCTTCGATACGGATCAGCTGGTTGTACTTAGCAACACGGTCAGAACGGCTCATTGAACCGGTTTTGATCTGGCCCGCTGCAGTACCTACCGCCAGGTCAGCGATGGTGGCATCTTCGGTTTCGCCTGAACGGTGAGAGATCACGGCAGTGTAGCCTGCGTCTTTCGCCATTTTGATCGCAGCCAGGGTTTCGGTCAGAGAACCGATCTGGTTGAATTTGATCAGAATGGAGTTAGCGATACCTTTATCGATACCTTCTTTCAGGATTTTGGTGTTGGTGACGAACAGATCATCGCCCACCAGCTGGATTTTGTCGCCCAGCACTTTAGTCTGGTAAGCGAAGCCGTCCCAGTCAGATTCGTCCAGGCCATCTTCGATAGAAACGATCGGATACTGTTTAGTCAGATCTTCCAGGAAGTGGGTGAACTCTTCAGAGGTAAACGCTTTACCGCCTTCACCGGCCAGAACATATTTGCCATCTTTGTAGAACTCAGATGCTGCACAGTCCATTGCCAGGGTGATGTCTTTACCCAGCTCGTAGCCTGCTGCTTTTACCGCTTCAGCGATAACGGCCAGGGCTTCTGCGTTAGAACCCAGGTTAGGCGCGTAGCCACCTTCGTCACCCACTGCAGTGCTCATGCCTTTGCTTTTCAGCACTTTTGCCAGGTTGTGGAAAACTTCAGAACCCATACGGATGGCTTCTTTCAGGTTTGCTGCACCAACCGGCTGAATCATGAATTCCTGGATGTCGACGTTGTTGTCGGCATGCTCGCCGCCGTTGATGATGTTCATCATTGGCAGTGGCATAGAGTATTTGCCTGGGGTGCCGTTCAGTTCAGCGATGTGCTCATACAGCGGCTGACCTTTAGAGGCTGCAGCAGCTTTAGCCGCTGCCAGTGAAACGGCCAGAATGGCGTTAGCACCGAAGTTAGATTTGTTCTCAGTACCGTCCAGGTCGATCATGATCTTATCGATGTTCGCCTGATCTTTCGCGTCTTTGCCTTTTACCGCTTCAGCAATCGGACCGTTTACTGCAGCAACGGCTTTGGTTACGCCTTTGCCCAGGAAACGTGATTTGTCACCGTCACGCAGTTCCAGCGCTTCGCGTGAACCGGTAGAGGCACCTGATGGCGCAGCGGCCAGGCCAACGAAACCGCCTTCCAGATGCACTTCAGCTTCAACAGTCGGGTTACCACGTGAGTCGATAATTTCGCGACCGATGACTTTTACGATTTTGGACATTACGATTTTCCTCAGTACAAGTTAGTCAATCCTAAGACAGGCAACGCGCGAAAAGTTCGCGCGCTGCCTGTGAAACTTACTTCGCTAAACGCTTCTGATGCTCATGCGCGGCTTTAACAAAGCCGGCAAACAACGGATGGCCGTCGCGTGGGGTCGAGGTAAACTCAGGGTGGAACTGGCAAGCCACAAACCACGGATGGTTCGGGAGTTCGATAATCTCAACCAGTTGATCATCACCCGAGCGACCTGCTACGCGCAGACCGGCTGCTTCAATCTGCTTTAACAGCATATTGTTCACTTCATAGCGGTGGCGATGGCGCTCAACGATGGTGTCAGAGCCGTAGAGCTGGCGAACCTGACTGCCCGGCGTTAACTGACACTGCTGGCTGCCCAGACGCATAGTGCCGCCCAGATCGCTCTGCTCGCTGCGGACTTCGACGTTGCCATCTTCGTCACGCCATTCGGTGATTAATGCCACCACCGGATATTTACAGTCTGGCACAAATTCAGTGGAGTTGGCGCCAGGCATGCCAGCGACATTGCGGGCAAACTCCATCAGCGCGACCTGCATACCCAGGCAGATGCCGAGGTAAGGCACGTTGTTTTCACGTGCGTATTGCGCGGTCATCAGCTTGCCTTCCACGCCACGGTAACCGAAGCCACCTGGAATCAGAATCGCATCCAAATCTTTCAGTAATTCGACACCACGTGACTCAACATCCTGCGAATCGATCAGTTTGATGTTCACAGTGACGCGATTTTTCAGGCCGCCATGTTTCAGCGCTTCGATGACTGACTTGTAGGCATCCGGCAGCTCAACATACTTGCCCACCATACCGATGGTGACTTCACCACCCGGATTGGCTTCTTCGTAAATCACCTGCTCCCACTCAGCCAGGTTGGCTTCCGGTGCATTCAGGTTGAAGCGCTTACAGATATAGTCATCCAGGCCCTGCGACTTCAGCATGCCAGGAATCTTGTAGATGGAATCAACGTCTTTCAGCGAAATAACCGCTTTTTCAGGGACGTTACAGAACAGGGCGATTTTGGCACGTTCATTGGCCGGTACGGCACGGTCAGAACGGCAAATCAGCACATCTGGCTGGATACCAATCGACAGCAGCTCTTTTACAGAGTGCTGAGTCGGTTTCGTTTTCACTTCACCCGCCGCCGCCATATAAGGCACCAGCGTCAGGTGCATATACATCGTGTGTTCGCGGCCCACATCCACGGCCATCTGGCGAATCGCTTCCAGGAACGGCAGTGATTCGATATCTCCTACCGTGCCGCCGATTTCAACCAGCACCACATCATGACCTTCACCGCCTTCAATGATGCGTTCTTTGATGGCGTTGGTGATGTGCGGGATAACCTGAATAGTTGCGCCCAGATAGTCGCCACGGCGTTCTTTGCGCAGGACTTCTGAGTAGATACGGCCAGTGGTGAAGTTGTTACGACGCGACATTTTGGTGCGGATGAAGCGCTCGTAGTGACCCAAATCCAGATCGGTTTCAGCGCCGTCATCAGTGACGAAAACTTCACCGTGCTGTGTCGGGCTCATGGTGCCTGGATCCACGTTGATATACGGGTCCAGCTTCATGATGGTCACGTTCAGACCACGCGCTTCGAGAATGGCTGCGAGGGAGGCTGCGGCAATGCCTTTACCCAGAGAGGAAACGACCCCGCCGGTCACAAAAATATAATTCGTTGTCATGCTGAACCTGAGAGTTTAGGTTTAAAGACGGTGGAATAACCAGGACGGGAAAACAGTATACTGGAAACCGCTATCAGCCACAATTGATGAATCACAGCCATCCTCCAACGCATTGCTGCGTCTTAACATAGCGGATAGCTGCCGATGAAATGTTGATGTGCGTCACAAAGTTGCCGCCGCGCTGAATCGAGTAAGCGTAAACGGCGACTTTATGCACAGCGGTGGAATAATCAGCGCTTCTCGCCCTGTTTCACCTGCTGCCAGGCGGCCTCCATTTGCTCCAGTGTGGCGCCCGGCATGCTGAGACCTTGTGCATTGATAATTGCTTCCACTTCACGGAACCGGCGCTCAAACTTGTCATTCGCCTTTTGCAGTGCGGTTTCCGCTTTGCTGCCAAGATGACGCGAGAGGTTAACCGTGGCAAACAGCAGGTCGCCAATCTCCTCTTCCAGCTTCTCACCATCCACCACGCTCTGCTGCGCCTCGTGCATCACTTCATCAATCTCTTCATGCACTTTTGCCACCACCGGTCCCAGCGTGGTCCAGTCGAAGCCGACGTTGTGACAGCGCTTCTGAATCTTGTGGGCGCGCATCAATGCGGGCAGCGCTTTGGGGATATCATCCAGCGCGGAATGCTGGGCTTTGTCCGCACGCTCGGCAGTTTTAATCGCTTCCCAGTTTTTCAGCACGTCGCTGCTGGTTTCTGCTGTGGCATCGCCAAAAATATGCGGATGACGTCGCTCCAGCTTGTCGCTGATAGCAACACAGATATCCTCGAAATTGAAGCGTTCCTGTTCGCTGGCCATCTGCGCATAGAACACTACCTGAAACAGCAGATCGCCCAGTTCGCCGCGCAGGTCGTCAAAATCTTCGCGCTGAATGGCGTCCAGCACTTCGTAAGTCTCTTCCAGGGTATAGGGCGCAATAGTGGCAAAGGTCTGTTCACGATCCCATGGGCAACCATGCTGTGGATCGCGCAGCGTTTTCATTATGCCAAGCAGGCGCTCAATAGCGTTCATTCAGGCGGTTCCTTGATGAATCAGGTGATGGGCAACGATCAGAGAAGCAAGGCGTGTAACCCGGCCGGATGTGGTGAACAGCATCCGGCCGGGTTTCAGGGTGCAGAAAACGCCCGCGCAACCTCCTGTTGCCGGTTGCTTCAGAGCCTGACTGAATATCAGTGCAGGCGGCGGGCATCAATGATATCAGAGACCTGGTTCAGTCGCGCCAGGACACGTCCCAGAACCTGGTGGTTGTAGATCTCAATATCCATATCGATAGTCGCCAGCTGCTTTTTGGTGTCGCTGCGGCTTGAGACGCCCAGTACATTCACTTTCTCGTTGGCGAGAATCGTGGTGATGTCGCGCAGTAAGCCGCTGCGATCGTTGGCGGTGACACGCACCACCAGCGAGTAACCGCTGGAGTAGCTTTCGCCCCATACCGCATCGACGATACGTTCCGGCGCGTGCGACGTGAGTTCAGCCAGCTGGTCACAGTCCGCGCGGTGAATCGAGATGCCGCGCCCCTGGGTGATGAAGCCGACAATGTCATCCCCCGGAATCGGCTGGCAGCAGCGGGCGATGTGGTGCATCAGATTGCCTACGCCCTCCACGACCACGCGACCACTCTCTTTGCGCGCAGGCTGAGAGTAGGCTTTCTGAGTCAGCTGGCGCAGCGCTTCGCGATCTTCCTCTTCAGCACTCGGCTTGTTCAGCTTCGCCTGCAGGAAGTTAACCATCTGATTCAGACGAATATCGCCGCCGCCAATCGCCGCCAGCAACTCTTCAAGCGAGGTCACGTTATAGCGCGGCAGCAGCAGTTTTTCCGCTTCGCGCAGGCTGATATCAAGCTGATTCAGTTCGTTATCCAGAATCTGCCGTCCGGCGATAATATTCTTGTCGCGATCCTGCTTGCGGAACCAGTTGTGGATCTTCGAGCGTCCACGGCTGGTGGTAATGTAGCCCAGGTTCGGGTTGAGCCAGTCACGGCTCGGGTTCGGCTGTTTCTGGGTAATCACTTCAACCTGGTCGCCCATCTGCAGCTGGTAGGTGAACGGCACGATGCGGCCACCAATTTTTGCGCCGATGCAGCGGTGACCGATGTCACTGTGAATGTGGTAGGCGAAGTCGAGCGGTGTCGAACCTGCGGGCAGATCCACGACGTCACCTTTTGGCGTAAAGACGTAGACCCGGTCATCAAACACCTGGCTACGGACTTCTTCCAGCAACTCGCCGGAGTCAGCCATCTCTTCCTGCCAGCTGATCAGCTTACGCAGCCAGGCAATGCGCTCTTCGTGGCCCGCTGCGCCACGCGCGCTGCTGGAGGTGGGGCCCTCTTTGTACTTCCAGTGTGCCGCAACGCCCAGTTCGGCATCTTCGTGCATCTGTCGGGTACGGATCTGGATCTCCACCGTTTTGCCCTGCGGCCCAAGCACGACGGTATGAATCGACTGGTAGCCGTTGGGCTTGGGGTTGGCCACGTAGTCATCGAACTCGCTGGGCAGATGGCGATAAAGCGTATGTACCGTACCCAGTGCGCCGTAGCAATCCTGCAGGCGGTCGGCGACGATACGCACCGCACGCACATCAAACAGCTCATCAAAGGCCAGCGACTTTTTCTGCATCTTCCGCCAGATGCTGTAG
This sequence comes from Pantoea sp. MT58, assembly GCF_014495885.1. Taxonomy (NCBI): domain Bacteria; kingdom Pseudomonadati; phylum Pseudomonadota; class Gammaproteobacteria; order Enterobacterales; family Erwiniaceae; genus Pantoea; species Pantoea sp. MT58. The sequence goes on along the minus strand of NZ_CP061083.1, from coordinate 864,700 downwards.
ATATGTTTCGGACGACCATAAACTTCGGCGCGCACGCCCTCTTTCGCCATCTCTTTGCGCAGGTTGCTGACAAAATTGTCGATGTACTGCTCACGATCAATTCGCCGCTCATGCAGTAGTTTGGCAATGCGCTTGTATTCGTCGGGATGGAGATAGCGGAAGCAATAATCTTCCAGCTCCCATTTGAGCTGACCGATACCCAGACGGTTGGCCAGAGGTGCATAGATGTTGGTGCTCTCTTTGGCCGCCAGCACCCGCTCATCTTCCGGCGCATCTTTCATTTCGCGCAGGTTCATGATGCGTTCGGCCAGCTTCAGCACTACGCAGCGGAAATCTTCCACCATTGCCAGCAGCATGCGGCGGACATTATCCACCTGTTCAGAGGCCATGGAGTCGTTGTGAATCGCTTTCAGCTGGCGAATGGCGTCCATGTCACGCACGCCGTGCACCAGCGAGACAATGCCTTTACCGACGGCGGTTTCCAGCTCTTCTTCACTGACCACTTCATCGTTAGCCAGCGGGAAAATCAGTGCTGCACACAGGCTTTCAATATCCATGCTGAGCATTGAGAGGATTTCCACCATCTCGATACCGCGCCACAGAAGCAGCGACTGATCGGGATGGCCCTGCGTCTGCGCTTCGCAGTAGCGCCAGGTCTCGGCAACGCGTTGACATGATTGCGGGTTGGCAATACCGAGACTGGCGATCCACTGGTCGAGGGCGAAATCTCCCTCGGTATTTAAATGCGCACTTCTGACCGCAACCATAACCTCTCCTGCACAACGACATTCATCGCTTATGTTTTTCTGAACAGCACCATGGATTCGAGATGACGGGTATGAGGAAACATATCCAGCATCGCGACCCTTTCCAATTGGTAGCCTGCTGACAGCAATATCTGGCTGTCGCGGGCGAGTGTTGTGGGATTACACGAAACATAGACCACACGTTCTGGTGCAAGTTTAACCACATGCGCCATTACGCCCGCAGCCCCGGCGCGTGCCGGATCGAGTAATACCTTGTTAAACCCCTGTGTCGCCCACGGCTGGCGCGACACCTCTTCTTCCAGATTATGCTGAAAGAAACTTACATTTTTAAGATTATTCAAATCAGCATTATACGCTGCCTGCCGCACTAATGCTGCAATCCCCTCCACACCAACCACATTTTGTACGAAGATTCCTACAGGAAGTGTGAAGTTTCCCATGCCACAAAACAGATCCAGCACGCGGTCTTCCGGCTGCAAATCCAGCCAGGCGATCGCCTTCGCGACCATCTGCTGATTCACCCCATCATTAACCTGGATAAAATCCTGTGGATTGAAGGTTAGCTTAAGTTGATGAGAGTGATAAAAGGGCATCGATTCACTTAACGCCGTCAGATTTTCATCGCCCGCATCCAGGAACAGCATCAGCTGATGTTTATGCGAAAACTGTTCCAGTTTTTCACGGTCATCTGTATGCAGCGCATCAAGATGGCGCAGAATCATCAGCGGGCCATTGTCCGCCAGCACCAGTTCCACATGCCCGAGACGCCTGACAGCTCGCAGGTCGCTGAGACACTGGTGCAGCGGAACCAGCAATGCCTCAAGTTCGGGCACTAAAACGGGGCAGTGCTGTATATCGACCAGATCGTTGCTGGCTTCCTGCCGGAATCCCATCTGCAATCGCTGCGCTTTATTTTGCCATTGCAGACCCAGACGCGCACGACGGCGGTAACCCCAGGGCTGACCGGCGATCACCTCATCCACCGCGACACTCTGTGAGGCGGCCTGGCTCAGCATCCGGCTCAGTGCCTGCGCTTTGCTCTGCTGTTGCAGTGCCACATCGGCATGCTGCTGCTGGCAACCGCCGCAGCGATCATAGTGCGGGCAGCGCGGTGTCACCCGAGCCGGACTGCGGCTAATCAGCCGAGTCACTTTCGCCCGGGCAAATTGACGTTTATCCTCTGTAAGCACAATCTCAGCCTGTTCACCCGGCAGGGCACCCGCGACAAACAGGGTTTTGCCCTTGTGGCGTGCCACACCTTGTCCAAACGGGTCAAGCTCCTCAATGGTGACGGTGAGGCGTTGTTGCGTCGTCACGCGCTGTTTTGCAACGTAGAATTGCGCCATAGTGTTATTCATTCTCTTTATCGAAAAACGACCTGCATAGCTTTATCGACAGCATGCACAGGGACGTTAATGCCGGAGTAGCCAGGCGACTATTATGACCAAATACAGCCTTCGGGCGCGAATGATGATTTTAATTCTGGCACCCACGCTGATGGTTGGCCTGCTGCTCAGCTCATTTTTTGTGGTGCACCGCTACAATGAGCTACAGCGACAGGTAATCGATGCCGGGGCCAACATCATCGAACCCCTGGCGATTTCCAGCGAATACAGCATGACCTGGCACAATCGTGATGCCATGCGTGAACTGGTCAGCCTGCTGCATCGTCGCCACTCCGCCATTGTTCGGGCGATCTCGGTGTTTGATAACCACAATCAGCTCTACGTCACCTCCAATCACAAGCAAAACCTCAGCCTGTTGCAACAGGATGACATCCGCGGCCTGCCCGACGATGTTTCAATGGAACGTCACGGCAGCATACTGATTCTGCGCACGCCGATTACCACCGAACGTTACGATGTGGATGAATTACCGGATGAAGATGCCAAGCCATCGGGCAATCCGCTGGGCTATGTGGCAATAGAGCTGGATCTACAGTCAGTGCGTTTACAGCAGTATAAAGAGGTGTTTGTCGCCACGCTGATGCTGCTCTTCTGCCTCTGCCTCGCCATGCTGTTTGCTTACCGTCTGATGCGCGATGTCACCGGCCCCATCCGCAATATGGTCACCACCGTTGACCGCATCCGTCGCGGCCAGCTTGATAGCCGCGTTGAGGGTTACATGCTGGGTGAACTCAGCATTCTGAAAAACGGGATTAACGCGATGGCCATGTCGCTGACTGCCTATCACGAAGAGATGCAGCACAACATCGACCAGGCGACTTACGATCTGCGGGAAACACTGGAACAGCTGGAGATTCAGAACGTTGAGCTGGATCTGGCGAAGAAACGCGCCCAGGAAGCGGCGCGCATCAAATCTGAGTTTCTGGCCAATATGTCCCATGAGCTGCGAACGCCGCTGAATGGCGTGCTGGGCTTTACCCGCCAGATGCTGAAAACCCAGCTGCGCACGACGCAGCGCGACTATATGCAGACCATTGAACGTTCGGCTAATAACCTGCTCAGCATCATCAATGACGTGCTCGATTTCTCGAAGCTGGAAGCGGGCAAGCTGATGCTGGAGGCCATCCCCTTCCCGCTACGCGCCACGCTGGATGAAACTCTGGTGCTGCTGGCGCCGTCGGCACATGATAAAGGGCTGGAGCTGACGGTGGTGTGTGACAGCAGCGTGCCGGATAATGTGATTGGCGATGCGCTGCGCCTGCAACAGATCCTGATCAACCTGATCGGAAACGCCATCAAGTTTACCGAGAAGGGATACATCGGCCTGCGCGTCGGACAGCGGGTGATTACGCAGTCGCGCGTCGAGCTGGAGATTCAGGTTGAGGACAGCGGCATCGGCATCTCTGAGCAGCAACAGACCCAGATGTTCCAGGCGTTTCGTCAGGCTGACGCCAGTATTTCGCGCCGTCATGGCGGTACCGGGCTGGGGCTGGTCATCACCCAGAAACTGGTACGGGAGATGGGCGGCGAAATCACCTTTAGCAGCCAGCCGGATCAAGGCTCTGTCTTTGTCATTCGCGTACAGCTGGATCTTAATCCTAATGCACCCGGCATGCCGCGCGTGCTGGATGCGCTGTCACATGCGCGCATTGCCTACGTGGAACCGGATGCTTATGTTGCCAGCGCAGCGCTGGAGATGCTGAGCGCGACACCGTTGCAGATTGACTACAGCGAAACGCTGGAGGGATTAAAAGCACCTCACTATCCGCTGCTGCTGATGGCGATGCCCGTCGATATCAGCCAGCCCGAACTGCTCAACGAGCGCAGGATTAATGGGCTGCTGGATCGGGCTGACAATGTGCTGATGGCGCTTCCCAGCCCGATGATGTTGCTGGCTGATGAGCTGAAGGCGCGGGGCATTGACGGCTGCATTGCGAAACCAATCTCTCTGACGCGACTCCTGCCGATGTTACTGGATCTCCATACCCGTCAGATGAGTGAACTGCCGCCATCTCCCCGCCTGCCGCTGACGGTGATGGCGGTGGATGATAATCCCGCCAATCTTAAACTGATTGGCGCGCTGCTCGAGGAGCAGGTGCAGAATATCCTGCTGTGCAGCAGCGCTGAACACGCTATTCGCGAGGCTCGCCAGCAGCCGCTGGATGTGATTCTGATGGATATTCAGATGCCTGAGATTGATGGCATTCGCGCCAGCGAAATTATCCGTAGCCTGCCTCAACACGCCAGCACGCCGATTGTGGCAGTGACCGCCCATGCCATTGATGGCGAGCGCGAGCAGTTGATCAAGGCAGGCATGAATGACTACCTTGCGAAGCCAATTGATGAGAGCAAGTTAAGGCAGCTTCTGGCGCGCTATACGCCGCCGCCGGTGGTCCCTGTGCCTGAACTGCTGCCAATATTACCCACGCTCGACTGGCAACTGGCACTGCGACAGGCGGCGAATAAACCCGATCTGGCACGCGATCTGCTGCGGATGCTGCTGGAATTTTTACCGGAAGTGCATGCGAAGATGGCGCAGTTTATGGCGACCAATGAGGTCAACGCCCTGCGTGAGATTATTCACAAGCTGCACGGCAGCGCCAGCTACAGCGGCGTACCGCGCATGAAACAACTCTGCCATCAGCTGGAGCGAGGACTGCTGGAGGCCAGCGACATCGCGGCACTGGAACCGGAGCTGCTGGAGTTGCAGGATGAGATGGAAAACGTCGCCAGAGAAGCCCGTCAGCTGTTAGGAATTGGATAAGGCTGGCGGCAGCTGCCGCCGAACCTGCCACTGTCTCAAACGCTAACCGGCTTGCAGGGCTAACTTACAGCGCGCTGGCCAGAAAAGAGCGTGGTGCTTAAACAGACATTCTGAATATCAACGCCCTTTTCAGTCTGCTCAATGTCCGCTCAATCCGGCTGGGCTTAATAATCAGGTGCGCCTGCCGGTTACCTGAATCCGGCCAGTTTCAGCGTGGCAGCCACGTTACGTGCCGTCATCTCAACATTTTTTCCGGCACTGGCCAGTGCTTCATCCAGCGAACAGATGGTGTAAAGCACGCTGAATACCGCATCGATTCCATGTTGATGCACCACGCCAACATCCGCCGTCAGGCTGCCAGCAATACCAATCACTGGCTTGTTAAAACGTTTTGCCACGCTGGCGACACCAATTGGCACCTTGCCATTAATACTCTGGCTGTCGATACGCCCTTCACCGGTAATCACCAGATCAGCATCTTTCACCTGGTCAGCCAGCCCCAGCGCCTCTGTGACAATTTCAATGCCGCGTCGCAGTTCCGCCCGACAAAAGGCGTGCAGTGCCGCCCCCATCCCGCCCGCTGCACCACCGCCAGGAATGTGCAGGACATCAATATCCAGATCGCGATGAATAATGGCGGCGTAATGCACCAATGCCTGATCGAGCTGCTGCACCAGCGCCGGTGTCGCGCCTTTCTGCGGACCGAAGATGGCCGATGCGCCCTCTTTTCCGGTGAGCGGATTAGAAACATCACACGCCACTTCGATGCGGCACTGATGAATGCGGGCATCCAGTGCATCAATATCAATGCTGGCAAGCGCAGAGAGTGCGCCGCCTCCGTGACCAATCTCGCCGCCCTGGGCGTCCAGCAGTCGGGCGCCGAGCGCCTGCATCATCCCGGCACCGCCATCATTGGTGGCGCTGCCGCCGATACCAATGATGATATGGCCGACGCCCTTATCCAGCGCATGCCTGATCAACTCGCCGGTGCCGAATGAGGTCGTTATCAGCGGGTCACGCTGTGCTGCCGGAACCTGTTCCAGTCCGCTGGCCGCGGCCATTTCGATATAGGCCGTGGACTCATCGCCGGACAGGCCATAAAAGGCATCAACCTGCGTGCCCAACGGTCCGGTCACCTTCAGCCTGACGATTTTTCCCTTCGTCGCCGCCACCATCGCTTCTACCGTGCCTTCGCCACCGTCGGCGACCGGTATTTTCACGTAATGTGCATCGGGGAAGATGTCACGGAAACCCGCTTCAATCGCCGATGCCACATCCAGGGCGGATAAACTCTCTTTATATGAATCCGGTGCGATTACGATTTTCATAGGCAATCCGAGCGCAGTTGGGTGATTGAAACGGCTCTGAACCAGTCCGGTGTTGGGGAGACCGGCATCGGGTTTTAGCGGGCGATTTCAACCTTCGCTAACTTCTCATAATAGCAGGCCAGTGCGCTGTGGTCGGCGTTACCCTGCCCGTCATTGCGCAGCGCCTGCATCATCTCCATCACTGCTGCCGTCAGCGGCAGGTGCGCACCGATGCTGTGCGACGTATCCAGCGCGTTCGCCAGATCTTTGATGTGCAGGTCAATCCGGAAACCGGGCTTGAAGTTACGATCCATCACCATCGGCGCTTTGGCATCCAGCACCGTGCTGCCCGCCAGGCCGCCACGAATCGCCTGATAAACCAGATCCGGATTCACACCCGCTTTGGTCGCCAGCGATAACGCTTCGGACATCGCCGCAATGTTCAGTGCCACAATCACCTGGTTAGCCAGCTTAGTCACGTTGCCCGCACCGATGTCGCCGGTATGCACCACCGAGCCCGCCATCGCTTTCATGATGTCATAGCAGGAATCGAACACGGCTTTATCACCGCCGACCATCACCGAAAGCGTTCCTTCAATCGCTTTGGGTTCGCCGCCACTGACCGGCGCATCGAGCATTTTGATCTGCTTTTCTGCCAGCGCATCGTGTACCTCACGGCTCGCCAGCGGCGCAATGGAACTCATGTCGATGACCACCAGACCTGGCTTCGCCCCTTCGATAATGCCGTTTTTCCCCAGGCAGACGTCAATAACCTGCGGTGAATTGGGCACCATGGTAATCACCACATCGCACTGCTCAGCCACCTCTTTTGGCGTTTTCGCCACAGTTGCGCCCAGTTTAGCCAGTTCCGCTTCGTTTTCGGTGTTGTTGTCGCGCACTACCAGCGAATACCCGGCTTTCACCAGATTTTTACTCATGGGTTTGCCCATGATGCCCAGGCCGATAAATCCAATTTTCATGACGTTTCCCCTTAATCGATTAGCGCTTAAATTTGTCGCATAACGCCTGCGAGGCGTTGCGGAACATCCCGACATCGCTGCCGACAGCCACAAAGGTGGCGCCCCACTCCAGATAGCGACGCGCGTCCGCTTCTACCGGTGCCAGAATGCCGCTCGGCTTACCGGCGGCTTTGGCTCGTTCAAAAATGTGCTTAATCACTTTCAGTACTTCGGGATGTGCGGGCTGACCGAGATAGCCCAGCGCAGCGGAGAGATCGCCCGGCCCGACAAAAATGCCGTCGACACCGTCCACCGCTGCGATGGCATCAATGTTGTCAACCGCCTGCTGAGTTTCGATCTGCACCAGCACCGTGATGTTGTCATTGATGGTGCTGTTGTAATCCGGCAGCGTGCCGTACATGTTGCTGCGATGCGACACCGAAACACCACGAATCCCGGCTGGCGGATAGCGGGTTGAGGCAACAGCCCGCAGGGCTTCCTCTTCGGTTTCGACAAACGGCACCAGAAGATTGTTAAACCCGATATCCAGCAGACGCTTAATGATCACCGGCTCGTTGCAGGGCGGACGCACCACGGGCGCACTGTGGCTGCCTTTCAGCGCCATCAGCTGCGGTACAAAGGTGGTGATGTCGTTGGGCGCGTGCTCTCCATCCAGGACCAGCCAGTCGAAACCGGCCAGCCCCAGAATTTCAGTCGAGATCGGACTGGCCAGCGCGCACCAGCTGCCAATCAGGGTATCGCCCGCTAACAGGCGACGACGAAATCCATTGGGCCAGGCTGCATTACTCATGGTTGAACTCCTGTGACGATGGCTCCGCTTGGGGAGCCGAAAAGGTTAACGAACCAGGCATGGGCGCTTATTGTCGAACGTCCATCCCGGCACTAAAAACTGCATCGCTTCAGCATCGTCACGTGCACCCAGTCCCTGCTTCTGATAGAGCGCATTGGCCTGCATCACCTGATCCATATCCAGCTCTACGCCGAGACCCGGTTTCTGCGGCACCTGCACCATACCGCCTTTAATCTGGAACGGCTCTTTGGTCAGACGCTGATTGCCCTCCTGCCAGATCCAGTGGGTATCAATGGCGGTAATCGCACCCGGCGCGGCAGCGGCAACGTGAGTAAACATCGCCAGCGAAATGTCGAAGTGGTTATTGGAGTGCGAGCCCCAGGTCAGACCGAAGTCGTGACACATCTGCGCCACGCGCACCGAACCCTGCATGGTCCAGAAATGTGGGTCAGCCAGCGGAATGTCGACTGACTGCAGCGACAGGGTATGGCCCATCTGCCGCCAGTCGGTGGCGATCATATTGGTGGCCGTTGGCATGCCGGTGGCGCGGCGGAACTCAGCCATCACTTCGCGACCGGAGTAGCCCTGTTCGGCTCCACAAGGATCTTCTGCGTAGGCCAGCACATCTTTAAGCTGTTTGCCGAGCATGATCGCCTCGTTGAGCGACCAGGCTCCGTTGGGATCGAGGGTGATACGGGCTTCAGGAAAACGTTTTGCCAGCGCGGTAACGGCTTCAGCCTCTTCGCCGCCGCGCAGCACGCCGCCTTTGAGTTTGAAATCGTTAAAGCCATATTTCTCATAAGCCGCTTCCGCCAGACGTACGACCGCATCCGGCGTGAGCGCCTCTTCATGGCGCAGGCGATACCAGTCGCACGGATCGTTCTGCTGGTTCTGATAAGAGAGGGAGGTTTTATTGCGGTCGCCGATGTAGAACAGGTAGCCGAGCATCTCCACGCGGTCACGCTGCTGACCGTCACCCAGCAGCGAGGCGACGTTGACGCCCAGGTGCTGACCCAGCAAATCAAGCAGCGCCGCTTCGATACCGGTCACCACATGGATCGTGGTGCGCAGATCAAAGGTCTGGTTACCGCGCCCGTTCGCATCGCGGTCAGCAAAGGTGCTGCGCACCAGGCTGAGGGTATTTTTGTACTCACCCAGCGTTTTGCCGATCACCAGCGAGGCCGCATCTTCCAGCGTCTGGCGAATCTTCTCGCCGCCCGGAATTTCGCCAACACCAGTGTGTCCGGCGTTATCTTTGATAATCACAATGTTGCGGGTAAAGAATGGTGAGTGAGCGCCGCTGAGGTTTAGCAGCATGCTGTCATAGCCTGCGACCGGAATAACCTGCATGGCGGTCACTTTCGGTGTTGAACTCATCTCTTGCTCCTTATGCTGTTGCACGGCCAAATGCCGGACGCTTGCGATCAAAAGTCCAGCCAGGGACCAGATACTGCATCGCCGTGGCGTCGTTACGCGCACCGGCGGGCAGTGACTGATAAAGCTGATGGGCTTTGTTTACCTGCTCCCAGTCGAGCTCAATGCCCAGGCCAGGCGCATCCGGTACGGCAATTTTGCCGTTGCGGATTTGCAGCGGATTTTTCGTCAGGCGCTGATCGCCCTCCTGCCAGATCCAGTGGGTATCAATCGCGGTCGGGTTGCCTGGCGCTGCTGCACCCACATGGGTAAACATCGCCAGCGAAATATCAAAGTGGTTATTGGAGTGACAGCCCCAGGTGAGGCCCCATTCATCGCACAGCTGCGCGACCCGAACAGCACCGCTCAGCGTCCAGAAATGCGGATCGGCCAGCGGAATATCGACCGCATTGACCATCACCGCGTGGTTCATCTCGCGCCAGTTGGTGGCGATCATATTTGTGGCGACGGGCAGGCCGGTTGCGCGCCGGAACTCAGCCATCACTTCCCGGCCCGAATAGCCCTGCTCCGCGCCACAGGGGTCTTCGGCGTAGCTCAGCACATCCTGCATTCCTTTACACAGCGCGATGGCTTCATCCAGCAGCCAGGCTCCATTAGGATCGACGGTGATACGGGCATCGGGAAAACGCTGCTTGAGCGCCGCCGCCGTGGCGATCTCCTGCTCACCCGGCAGCACGCCACCTTTGAGCTTGAAATCTTTAAAGCCATATTTATCCTGTGCCGCTTCAGCCAGGCGCACGACAGCATCGCTGGTCAGTGCTTCCTGATGACGCAGGTGATACCAGTCGTGGCTGGCCTGATCACCGCTAAGATAGGGAAGATCGGTTTTACGGCGGTCGCCAAGATAGAACAGGTAGCCCAGCACCGTGACTTCATCACGCTGTTTGCCCGGCCCCAGCAGTTCAGCCACCGGTACGCCCAGACACTGTCCCAGCAGATCGAGCAGCGCGGCTTCAAGCGCAGCCACCGCATTGACCCGCAATTCAAAGGTCCATGCACCGTTACCGAAAGTGGTGAAGTCGGCGGACTGATTGCCTTTGTGCACCTGCTGCACCAGACGATTCATTCGGGCAATCTGCTGGCCTTTCACCTGCGGAATCGCCTCCACCAGCGTCTGATAGATGGTGTCGCCGCCCGGCGCCTCACCGACGCCGGTGTGACCGGCGCTATCAGTGAGCACCACAATGTTGCGGGTAAAACAGGCGTTGTGTGCACCGCCAATATTGAGCAGCATACTGTCATAACCGGCGACCGGGATAACCCGCATGTCAGTAATCACCGGCGAACTTTGCGTATTCATGATGCATCCTTACCAGGCCAGGTTTTCAGTTCGACACGTTTGATATCCCCGGCAATGACCAGGAAGCTGAATGCCGCGACAAAGGCGTGAATCCCCACATAAACCAGCGCGCCTTCAAATGAACCGCTGGTGGCAATGATGTAACCGATGGCGATAGGCGTGACGATGCCGGAGAAGTTACCGAACATGTTGAACAAACCACCGCTCAGGCCGCTGATCTCTTTCGGCGCGGTATCTGCCATCACCGCCCAGCCCAGCGCGCCGATGCCTTTACCAAAGAAGGCCAGTGCCATAAAGAACACCACCATCCATTCGGTATTGGTGTAGTTACACATCACCATTGAGATAGAGAGCAGCATGCCGAGAACGATTGGCGTTTTACGTGCGATATTCAGCGAGCCGGTTTTACGCATCAGCCAGTCAGAGATCACCCCGCCCAGTACGCCGCCGAGGAAGCCGCACACCGCCGGAATCGACGCAACAAAGCCCGCTTTAAGAATCGACATGCCGCGCGCCTGTACCAGATAGACCGGGAACCAGGTGATAAAGAAGTAGGTTAAGGCGTTAACACAGTATTGACCGAGATAGATGCCCAGCATCATGCGTGACGTCAGCAGCTGTTTGATCTGGAACCACTTCTCGCTCCAGCTCACTTTTCGGGTGTTCTTTTTGACATCCATGTTGATGAGCGCGCCGCCCTGTTCCATGTACTCCAGTTCAGCTTTATTCACGCCAGGATGATCGGTGGGATCGTGTATCACTTTGAGCCAGATGAAACTGAGGATGATGCCCAGGCCGCCCATGAACCAGAACACGTGCGCCCAGCCCACGGAAGAGACCAGCCAGCCCATAATCGGTGCGAAGATCACGGTGGCAAAGTATTGGGCCGAGTTGAAGATCGCCACCGCCGTGCCGCGTTCCTGCGCCGGGAACCAGGCTGCGACTATGCGGCTGTTGCCCGGGAAAGAAGGTGCTTCAGCCAGGCCGACCAGGAAACGCAGAATAAACAGCGACATGATGATGCCAAAGCCGCTGAACAGATCGACGAACCCTTGCAGAAAGGTAAACAGCGACCAGGTGAAGATGCTCCAGAAGTAGACGCGTTTTGAGCCGAAGCGATCGAGCAGCCAGCCGCCCGGAATCTGACCAATGACATACGCCCATGAGAACGCTGAGAAGATATAGCCAAGTCCGACTGAATCAAGGCCGATATCTTTGGACATCGCCGAACCGGCAATTGAAATGGTTGCGCGGTCACCGTAGTTGAATGAGGTGACGATAAATAACATCACCACAATCCAGTAACGGGCATTGGTGCGCTTCTGCACCGTTTCCGCGGTCTGGCTGAAACTATTCATGATGCACTCCTGAAATATAGCGTGAGCTACATCCGCTCTGACTGCATACACATCGCGTTGGGTATCAGAGAGAAATTGGGTTAAACACGGCGATCTTTTTGTTTTGGCAAACTTTTATTTATTCATCCGGCTGCTGACAGCTGCGGTCATTAACGCGCCTTTGCCCCTGCATCAGATGAGGAATACGTCGTGACAGATAACCTGACTTTGGCTAACGAAACTCAGTATAAGAACAGCCCGTAGCGATCACATTGGCGTATCGCCCTGGAATAAACTTATTAATGAAGTGATTATCTTGCGGATGCACAAAAGGCTGCGGTGTGGCTCACGAAAGTGGCAAATACCATGGCGAAATTAGCCGCTGACGACGCTTTCCCCCGCTGTTTGTGAGGTTCTTCACTTGCTTTTGGATAAGCGACCCAAAACAACGCGGTGAAATACCTCAATGGTGGTCATTTGCACAATGCGCCACGTGCGACGCCTCCCTATACTGAAGCTGGCAAACACGCGTGTGACAGATCAGAACATTACAACGTGCCGCACAAGTACGGCACGACAGACAGGAAGGTGAGCGATGAAACCCAATACAGATGAACAACCGCTCTATATCAAAGTCCATGAGCACGACAATGTCGCGATTGTGGTCAACAGCCTGGGTCTGCCAGCCGGCACGCAGTTTGCGGATGGCCTGACGCTTACTGAACATGTGCCGCAGGGCCATAAAGTGGCGCTAAGCGCCATTAACCAGGGTGCAGAGATCGTGCGATATGGTGAAGTTATCGGCTATGCGCTGCGGGATATTGCCCAGGGCAGCTGGATTGATGAATCTCTTGTTGCGCTGCCAGAAGCCCCTCCGCTGGAGAGCCTGCCGTTAGCCACGCAGGTTCCGCCTGATTTGCCGCCGTTAGAAGGTTACACCTTTGAAGGTTACCGGAATGCGGATGGGAGTGTAGGCACGCGTAACCTGCTCGGCATCACCACCAGTGTCCACTGCGTGGCGGGTGTGGTGGATCATGTCGTGCAGATCATTGAACGGGATCTGCTGCCACGCTTTCCGAATGTGGATGGCGTCGTCGCCCTGAACCATCTTTATGGCTGTGGTGTGGCGATCAACGCGCCTGCTGCGGTGGTGCCGATTCGCACTATTCATAATCTGGCACTGAATGCCAATTTCGGCGGCGAAGTGATGATCGTCAGTCTGGGTTGCGAAAAGTTGCAGCCTGAGCGCCTGCTGACCGGCACGCCTGACGTGCAGGCCATTTCACTGGACGACCATGACATCGTGCGTTTGCAGGATGAAAAGCTGGTGGGTTTCGGTGCGATGGTGAATGAGATTCTGCAGGTCGCAGAACGTCATCTTCAGCGGCTCAATGCGCGCCAGCGCGAAACCTGCTCCGCTGCAGAACTGATTGTGGGTATGCAGTGTGGAGGCAGCGATGCGTTCTCAGGCGTCACGGCGAATCCGGCGGTGGGCTTCGCCTCTGATCTGCTGGTGCGCTGCGGGGCGACCGTGATGTTCTCTGAAGTCACTGAAGTGCGTGATGCCATTCACCTGCTGACGCCACGGGTGATCAATCAGGAAGTTGGTAAGCGCTTACTGGAGGAGATGGCCTGGTATGACAATTACCTCGACCAGGGCCAGACTGATCGCAGCGCTAACCCGTCTCCCGGCAACAAAAAAGGCGGCCTGGCCAACGTAGTGGAAAAAGCACTGGGATCGATCGCCAAATCGGGACGCAGCGCCATTGTCGAAGTGCTCTCGCCGGGTCAACGGCCTACGCGGCGTGGATTAATTTATGCGGCGACGCCCGCCAGCGATTTTGTCTGCGGCACGCAGCAACTGGCATCCGGTATCACGTTACAGGTGTTCACGACCGGGCGCGGAACGCCTTACGGTCTGGCCGCGATTCCGGTGATCAAGATGGCGACGCGCAATGCGCTGGCAGAGCGCTGGCACGATCTGATGGACATCAATGCCGGAACGATTGCGACGGGTGAAGAGAGTATTGAGCAGGTGGGCTGGCGACTGTTTGAGTTGATTCTGGACATTGCCAGCGGCAGGAAGCAGACCTGGTCCGATCGCTGGGGTATCCGTAATCAGCTGGCTGTGTTTAACCCGGCGCCTGTCACCTGATATCGTCGCCAGTGCAGGCCAGGCTTATCATTACGCTGCGAAGGCAGAGATAAGCCTGGCACCACAATCAGAGCTGCGCGCCCCAGACTTCAACCCATGGAGAGGTGACCGCTTCTGGCTCAGGGTTTTCAGTGGCATCAACCAGTAAGACTTCGCCAACCCGCTGAGCGCCCTGCTCCTGCAGCAGCGCATCAAACGCTTTGCCCGCGCCACAGAAATGGTCATAACTGCTGTCACCCAGCGCAATCACGCCGTAGCGCAGCGCGGGCTGATGACCCAGCTTATCCTTGATCGCATGGAACAGACCGGAAATCGAATCGGGCAAATCGCCCTGGCCGGTGGTTGAGGTGACGATTAACGCCACATCGCCGGCACCGTTCTGCCAGTCTGCCAGCGTCGGATCATCAAATACGGTGACGCTGTGCCCCTGCTGTTGCAGTAACGGCTCCGCTTCTTCCGCCACCAGCAATGCATTGCCGTATACCGTACCTACAAAAATGCCAATCTTTGCCATCTGCTTTCTCCCTTATTCTGAAACGCTATCCTGTCCTGGCGCTGCGTTAAACTCAACCCGCGGCACCTCAGGAATCTGATCCTGCCAGCCAAACTGATTCATCAGATTCTGCCAGACGCCATCCAGTCCGGCGCGTATCAGCAATGGTTCACCGGTCACCGGATGGGTCAATGCCAGGCTGCTGGCGTGCAGCATCAGTCGGTTAGCGCCGAAATGTTCGGCAGCACCCCGGTTCTGACGCAGATCACCGTGCGCAGAATCACCAATAATCGGATGACGCAGGTGTGACATATGGCGGCGCAGCTGATGCTTACGACCGGTTTTAGGGGCCATCTCTACAAGGCTGTAGCGCGACGTGGGATAACGACCAATGCCGACCGGCATCTCAACGGTGGCCAGTGACTGATAATCGGTGACGGCGGGCTGTGCGGTGCGCGCTTCAGTGGCGTGTTTATCGGCAATTTTATCCAGCTCTTCCACCAGCGGATAATCGATCGTTCCACTGCTCTCCAGCCAGCCACGCACCACGGCGTGGTAGGTTTTCTGCATCTGGTGCTGTTCAAACTGCAGGGAAAGCAGACGTCCGACTTCACTCGAAAGCCCCATCAGCAGCACGCCTGACGTGGGTTTATCCAGTCGATGCGCGGTAAAGACATGCTGTCCGATCTGATCACGAACAGTCTGCATCACAAACACCGTTTCATGGCGATCCAGCCAGCTGCGATGAACCAGCCAGCCGCTGGGCTTGTTAACGGCAACCAGCCACTCATCCTGATAGAGTATCTCCAGCATCAGTGGGCAGCATCCTTCATCAAGGCATCCAGCTGACGCAGGGTCAGCAGCAGCGGCGCAATGCCGGGCTGGTCAGGTACCAGCGCCACTTCATAATAGGGGGCAACGGCAAAGTTTTGCGGCAGCGGATGTCCCGCGGCAATCAGGGCATGCATCCGCGGGACTAAGACCCACTGGAGCCACTGCAGCGGTTCCAGTGTATCCACACAAAAAGGTTCCTGGCTCTTAAGCGCACCCTCGGCCGGAGGAGTACTTTGCCAGAGATGGTGCTCACGCATCACCGCTTCCAGTTGCTCCAGCCGTTGCGTAATTAATTGTTCAGGCGCCATGCGCCACCTCCAGCGAGCAGTCAAAAATGGGCGGCAAGCATATCACTTGTTGGCACAGGCACAAAAAAAGGGAGCACTGTATAAACAGTGCTCCCGGTTCGTTTGCAGCTATCCTGCTACGTTTATGCTCCCTGCTCTTCCATGACAACTTGTCCAGTGCGAACTCCTGTCGCGCATCGTCCTGATGTATCCTTAGCCTCCTGGCCCACCGCCTCTTCTGAGGGGTTCTCGTTCTCCATCCTGGAGGTGTCCCTTACTCAATCCTGAGCGATCCTGTTTCGTCCTGAAACCTTCACTGTGCCGTAAGCTCCGTTACGTTCCTGCCTCATGGCTTACCATCATCCTGACGATATCTGTTTCCTGAGCATCCTGCAGTGAGAAACATTTTGACAGAAACCGTTACGCAAACAAGGTACTCAGAAGGGAACTTTACGAAATGTGCTGCAGATATTCAGATAAACGCCATTAAGTTTATGATTCACAATATTTTTACATTTCAGTTTTCCGAATATCTTATCTGTTATATGGCGATCTCTCACAGAAGATGTAAGAGATATCTCACAAGGTAAGCAGCCGATCACTGCAAATCAGTTGATAACCGGTTGTAATGACTTAAGAAATATCTCAAGACTTTCGGCTAATACCGCACGCTGTTTGCGGCCAGGCTGCTCCAGAATCACTTCACCACTGAGATTAGAAAGCGAGATGATCTCCTCTTCTGAATCGGTTGTGGCAATAAACAGCGTAGGCGACTGCCTGAGGCGGCGCTGCATCACCAGATGGCCAATCAGGTTCTCCTGTAACCGCAGGAAATCCTCTTCACTCCACACCTGCAACAGTGTCAGCTGATTCTCGCCAAAAGTGGCCTGCATATCCCCGGCAAACTGCGCGGTATAGAAATCTGTGACTGACGGCTGAAGCTGGATATCGATCGCCCGTTCAACTGCATCCAGCGTCGGTGGCAGACTAAAAGGCTGCGGCTGCCAGAGCACACGCTGATCGCGATCCTCAAGTGCGCAGGGCGAGGGAACGCCATAGAGATCGCTGCTGGCCGGCGCATGTCCCGCCTGCTGAAGCCAGTGCTGGCAGTATCGGGTAGTAAAGTCGCGCAACGCGGCGGCAGTTTGCTGCATCATTCATATTCTCACTTCTGATGGGTTACACTTAGCCACTTTGATTAATTTTGGTGGTAACCGCAATGACTACTCACGAACAGGATCAGGCGCTCAGTAACCTGACGCTGGGCAAACCCACAGCCTATCACGATCAGTATGACAACAGCTTACTGCAGTCGGTGCCACGCAGTCTGAACCGTGAACCGCTGGGCCTGTTTCCCGACAGCCTGCCCTTTACCGGCAGCGATATCTGGACCCTGTATGAACTCTCGTGGCTCAACAGTAAAGGGCTACCCCAGGTTGCCGTCGGGGAAGTGGTGCTGGATGCACAGAGCCGCAATCTGATCGAGTCGAAAAGCTTTAAGCTTTACCTTAACAGTTTTAACCAGACCCGCTTTGCGGACTGGGGCGAGGTCCGTCAGACGCTGGAGCGGGATCTGAGCGCCTGTGCAGAAGGTGAAGTGCAGGTTGCGCTGTTCCGTCTTAGTGAAATTGAAGGTCAGCCTGTCGGTCATTTTGACGGTTGCTGTATTGATGAGCAGGATATTGCTATCGACGATTATCGCTTCAATGCCGACTATCTGGCGGATGCCGCAGGCAGCGAAATCGTTGAGGAGACGCTGGTGAGCCACCTGCTCAAGTCAAACTGCCTGATCACCAATCAGCCTGACTGGGGCTCGGTGATGATCCGCTACACAGGCCCGCGTATCGACCGTGAAGCGCTGCTGCGCTATCTGGTCTCATTCCGCCAGCATAACGAATTTCACGAGCAGTGCGTCGAGCGCATCTTTAATGATGTGATGCGTTTCTGTCATCCTGAAGCGCTGACCGTTTATGCACGCTACACCCGCCGTGGCGGACTGGATATCAACCCGTGGCGCACCAATGTGCCCTTCTCACCCGGTTTTTCACGGCTGGTTCGTCAGTAGTTTGCGAGACTTCTCGCAGGCTGCGTGCTGTATGCGCAGTTCCGCTTGAGCTGTGCAGGCCGACAAGGCTACTCTGATGAAGGCGGCAATCTGCGGATTGCCGACCAGGGATTTTCGTCACTGCGGTTGCAGTGCCAACAGGCACCCAGGCGGGTGTAAAGGAGTTCATTTGATTACCCATATCAGTCCACTTGGCTCAATGGATCTGCTCTCGCAACTGGAAGTCGATATGCTCAAGCGCACAGCCAGCAGCGACCTCTACCAGCTGTTTCGCAATTGCTCTCTGGCAGTACTCAACTCCGGCAGCCAGACTGACAGCAGCCACGAACTGCTCTCCCGCTTTGAGAATTTTGACATCAACGTGCTGCGCCGTGAGCGCGGCGTCAAACTGGAACTGATCAATCCACCGGAAGAGGCGTTCGTTGATGGCCGCATCATCCGTTCCCTGCAGGCAAATCTGTTTGCGGTGCTGCGTGACATCCTGTTTGTCAGCGGCCAGCTCAACATGCCGGGCCGTTTCACGGCAGCCGAAGAGAACGATTCCGCCACGATCACCAACACCGTGTTTTCCATTTTGCGTAATGCACGGGCACTGCACATTGGCGAGTATCCCAACACCGTAGTGTGCTGGGGTGGACACTCAATCAACGCCGTTGAGTACCAGTATTGCCGCAATGTTGGTACGCAGTTGGGTCTGCGCGAGCTGAATATCTGTACCGGCTGCGGGCCGGGCGTGATGGAAGCACCAATGAAAGGGGCCGCCGTTGGCCACGCCCAGCAGCGCTATCGTGACAGCCGCTTTATCGGCCTGACAGAACCCTCGATCATTGCGGCTGAACCGCCGAATCCGCTGGTGAATGAGCTGATCATCATGCCAGACATCGAAAAACGTCTGGAAGCGTTTGTGCGTATCGCCCATGGCATCATTATTTTCCCGGGCGGGGTCGGCACGGCAGAAGAGCTGCTCTATCTGCTGGGCATTCTGATGAATCCGCAGAACAACGACCAGGTACTGCCGCTGATCCTGACCGGACCAGAAGAGAGCGCCGATTATTTCCGTGTGCTGGATGATTTCATCGTCAACACGCTGGGTGAACAGGCGCGTAAGCATTATCAGATTATTATCGATGATGCGGCAGAAGTGGCGCGTCTGATGAAGAAAGCGATGCCGCAGGTTAAAGAGAATCGTCGCGAAACCGGCGATGCTTACAGCTTTAACTGGTCGATTCGCATTGAACCCGATCTGCAGGTGCCGTTCCTGCCCACCCATGAAAATATGGCTAACCTCAATCTCTACACGAATCAGCCTCCTGAGAAGCTGGCCGCCGACCTGCGCCGCGCCTTCTCAGGCATCGTCGCGGGTAACGTTAAAGAGATGGGCATCCGCGAAATCCGTGAGAAGGGACGCTTTAAACTGCATGGCGACCCCGACATCATGCACCGCATGGATGAACTGCTGCAGGGATTCGTTGCCCAGCAGCGCATGAAGCTGCCAGGCACTGCTTACATCCCCTGCTACGAAATTATCAAATAAACCAGGAGGCAGCCCCCGGGCTGCCCATACTCTCATGGCTTTTCATCTTGTTATTGTTGACGCATTGAATCTGATTCGCCGTCTGCATGCGGTACAAGGCTCCCCCTGTGTCGACGGCTGTGTGGCTGCGCTGCGCCAGGTACTGGGTCACGCCCGCCCGACCCATGCCGTGGCGGTATTTGATGGCGAAGCGCGTCATCAGGGCTGGCGGCATCAGCTGCTTCCCGACTACAAAAGCGGTCGTCCGCCGATGCCAGACGATTTGCAGGCAGAGATGCCGGCGTTACAGGAGGCTTTTCGCGCAGCAGGCGTAAGCTGCTGGATTGCGGGCGAGGATGAAGCGGATGATTTAGCGGCGACGCTGGCGGTTAAAATGGCCCAGGCCGGACATCAGGCCACCATTGTTTCCACTGACAAAGGCTACTGCCAGCTGCTGGCACCCGAGATCCGCATCCGCGACTACTTCCAGAAACGGTGGCTCGACCTGCCTTTTATCGAGGCAGAGTTTGGCGTGGCGCCCCAGCGGTTACCTGACTACTGGGGATTATGCGGCATCAGCAGCAGTAAAATTCCGGGCATCACCGGCATCGGCCCTAAAAGCGCAAAGCAGCTGCTAACAACGTTTCAGACGCTTGAGGGGGTCTACCAGCAACTGGACCAGGTGCCCGCCAAATGGCGGGAAAAACTCGCTGAAGGGCAGCATATGGCAGAGATTAGTCGTCAGGTGGCCACACTGAAGCAGGATCTGGTGTTGCAGGGAAATCTGAACACGCTGCGTTACACCGGCTGAGTGCAACGGCACTCAGCCGGTCGATTAACGCTCGTCGCGACGGCCACCGGTCGCAGCCCACATACGACGCACATGAACCGTTACCTCTTCGCGGTCATGATAGAGCTGACGGGCGCGAATCTGCACGTTGATGCCATTCTCATCAAACCGCTCCTGCATCATGGCCAGATTCTGCGTGACCTCTTCATAGCGCTTTTTCATCGGCAACTTAAGGTTGAAGATCGCTTCGCGGCACCAGCCGTTGACCAGCCAGTCGGTCATCAGGTTAGCCACGCGAACCGGCTTCTCTACCATGTCACACACCAGCCAGCTGATGTTGGTGCGAGGCGGACGGAATTTAAATCCATCCGCTTTCTCATGCATCACCTGGCCGGTATCCATCAGGCTCGGTGCCATCGGTCCGTTGTCTACCGCATAAACCATCATGCTGCGCTGGACCAGTTGATAGGTCCAGCCGCCCGGACAGGCTCCCAGGTCCACCGCGTACATGCCGCTGGCTAAACGCTCATCCCACTCATCCGCAGGGATGAAGACGTGGAATGCCTCTTCCAGCTTAAGCGTGGAACGGCTTGGCGCATCAGAAGGAAACTTAAGGCGTGGAATACCCATATAAAACGGCGAGCTGTTTTCCCGAATGGAGTAACCGACGTAACAGGTGCCAGGTGCGATGAAAAACACATGCACAACCGGGCGTTTCGGGCTTTCATAGTTCAGCAGGATTTTGCTTTCACGCAGTGCTGAACGCAGCGGCACGGTGAACTTGCGGCAGAATTTGGTCAGCTCTTTGGCTTCGTTGGTGTCAGGCACTTCAACACGCAGTTCGCCCCCCTTCTCCACCACGCCGGTCAGCATGCCGACAATCGGGGTGATACGATCTTCCTGTGGCAGGTCACGCAGCATTTCGCCGACGACCAGCATCTGACGGGCAAAGATCAGCTCGTCAAATGGCAGCTCACGCGCCAGGCGATCAGCATCTTCGAACTGATAGCACTCAAACAACACGTAGCCGGAGTCATCTTTAACGCGGGGAAAGCCGTAGATTTCGCGTTCCGCCGCTTTAGCGCTGATTTCTGCCGCGCACTCTTTTTCAAAACCGGGGCGACAATAGAGTAAAACTTTATTCATGGCGTTCTGCCTTTCGTTTAAGACGCAAAGCGCCAATCAACATCAATACCCAACCGGCGAGGAAACAGACTCCACCCACAGGTGTGATAAAAACCCAAAACTTAAGATGTGACAGCGCCAGACAATAGAGGCTGCCACTGAACAGCACGGTGCCGAGCGCCATTAACGCACTGCTCCAGTAAAACCAGATATTGGCGCGACGTAACATCGCAGCGCCCAGCCCCATCACCGCTAAGGTGTGATAAGCCTGATACTCCAGCCCGGTATGAATCCAGGCCATTTCAGCCGCACCAAGCGACTGACTCAACACGTGGGCACCAAATGCGCCAAAAGCCACCAGCAGAAATCCGCTGATAGCCGCAAAAACAAACATGGCACGACTGGACATGAACTGACCCTCAGGGTGCTTTTGCATCTGAATGCAAATAAATCAATACGTTATTGTTGATAGCGAAAGCGGAATTTTTCTTGTTCGGTTGCAGCTTTTTCCAGAATCCACTGTCGGAAGGCGGCTATTTTACCCAGTTCTGCCTGACTGTCATGACAAACCAGATAAAAAGCGTTTTTACTGACTAATACATCATTAAATGGGCAGATTAATCGTCCGGCTTCTATTTCACTCTGCGCCATAACATTGTTGGCCAGCGCCACGCCCTGACCATGAATCGCCGCCTGCAGAACCATCGCGCTGTGGCTGAAAATTGGCCCCTGCTGCACATTAATATGCTGCAGGCCCAGCTGCCGGATATAGGATTGCCAGTCGCGGCGGGAGGCATCATGCAGCAGGGTAAAACGCGACAGATCCATCGGCGTTTTCAGCGGATTATCCCCGGTCATCAGTGACGGCGAGCAGACCGGCAACAGATATTCGGCATAGAGTTTTTCCACCCGCAGTCCGGGCCAGTTGCCCCGCCCGTAAAAAATCGCCACATCGACATCGTCTGCCAGTTTCTCTTCGTCACGGTCAACCGCCTGGATGCGCACGTCAATTCCCGGATAAGCCATATTAAAGCTGGAGAGGCGGGGAACCAGCCACTGAATGGCAAAGCTTGGCAGTAAACTGACCGTCAGCGCCCCCTTGGCACTGCGGGCCTGCAATTTGCGCGTCGCTTCGTTTATCGCCGAGAAAATCTCTTTGATGTCGAGATAGTAACTTTGTCCTTCCTCGGTCAGTAACAGCGAACGATTCCTCCGGCGAAACAGCTTTAACCCCAGAAAATCTTCCAGAGATTTTATCTGATGGCTTACAGCAGCCTGGGTGACAAACAGCTCTTCAGCCGCTTTGGTAAAGCTTAAATGGCGTGCAGCTGCATCAAAAACACGCAGTGCGTTAAGAGGAGGAAGGCGTTTCGACATGGTTTTCCGTATCCGGATCGGCGAAAAATACGCAGGCTAATACAAAGCGTTTACGTATTAGAATTTTTAATCCGAGGCATTATAATTTGTCCGTTGAGGAACCTCCAGCAAATACCTATAGTTGCCACACTTCCTGAGCCGGAACGAAAAGTTTTTAGATTTGTGAGTGAGTTCGCAGATTTTCTGAAAGCTTTTGGCTTGTGGTCGTGATGTTGTGTTTGCAAATTTTTGATCCGACGATTGCGGATCGAGCGCTTAATTCCTGTAGATTTACCCTGTCTGTCCATAGTGATTTTTAAATAGCACCGCAAATTGCGGTGCTTTTTTTTTGCTGCTTACTTTGACTCGACCATTTCTTTGACGTCTGAGCGGTTAATCTGCTGCTCGTTGCCATTCGCATCTTTATAGCTGATCATGCCGGTATCATTATCAACTTTAGGCTTGCCCGCAGCCACGATAGTGCGGCCATCGTTGGTATGCATCACGTAATTACTTGAACAGGCACTCAGTGTAAAAGCAAGAGTACACACGGCCAGAACTGCGGTAAGTTTTTTCATCTGCTATCTCCTTGTAGATTGATTGCATCAAACCACCCGCGCTACGCTAACCAGAGGCAGCCGATAAGTGAGATCGACTATTAAACGTCCACTCGTTATGCGGGTTTGGTTCAAACCTTGCAATATTCAGCATAACGCGCTTTTCCAGCTTTGCCAGACGCAGACCATTCTTTCAGTGTGGTCCTAATTTTTCTTATCATGGACCCGGCATGATCCCATTTAACCCTAGCGACTTTCGCCAGCAGTTTCCCGCGCTCGCCGACGCCGGCGTTTATCTCGATAGCGCCGCGACCACGCTGAAGCCGCAGGCCGTCATTGACAGTACACAGCAGTTTTACAGCCTCAGCGCAGGGACGGTTCATCGCAGCCAGTTTGCCGCTGCGCAGGCCTTAACCCATCGCTATGAACAGGCGCGTCATCAGGTTGGCCGCTGGCTGAATGCCGCAGACGATCGTGAGATTATCTGGACGCGCGGCACCACCGAAGCGATAAACCTGGTGGCGAACAGCTGGCTGCGCCCGCGCCTGCAACCCGGTGATGAGATTGTGGTGAGTGAGGCTGAGCACCACGCCAACCTGGTCCCCTGGCTGATGGCTGCGCAGGCATGCGGTGCCCACGTCATAAAATGGCCGTTAGGGCCAGATCGCCTGCCCGATATCAGCCTGTTACCCAACCTGCTCAACAACCGCACCCGCCTGCTGGCTATAGGCCAGATGTCGAACGTCACCGGAGGATGTCCCGATCTCGCCAGAGCGATTCCGCTGGCACACGCTGTGGGTGCGAAAGTGATGGTCGATGGCGCGCAGGGGGTGGTGCATTGCCCGCCTGACGTACAGGCGCTGGATATCGACTTTTACGCTTTTTCCGGCCATAAGATTTACGGCCCGATGGGCATTGGCGCGTTATATGGCAAAGCGGACCTGCTGGAAGCGATGTCACCCTGGCAGGGTGGCGGAAAAATGATAACGGATGTCGATTTCAGTGGCTTCACACCACAGCCAGTGCCCTGGCGTTTTGAGGCAGGTACTCCGAATGTGGCGGGCGTAGTGGGCCTGAGTGCAGCACTGAGCTGGCTGGCGCAGTACGATCTGGCCGAAGCGGAGCGCTGGAGTCAGCATCTGGCGACACTGGCGGAGGAGCAGCTGGCAGAATTGCCTGACTTCCGCAGCTTCCGCAGTGGCAACGCCAGCCTGCTGGCCTTTGAATTTGCTGGCCTGCATCACAGCGATCTGGTGACGCTGCTGGCTGAGCAGGGAATCGCCCTGCGCGCTGGCCAGCATTGTGCGCAGCCGTTGCTGGCAGCGCTGGGCGTCAGCGGCACGCTGCGGGCTTCTTTTGCACCCTATAATAGTTTGCAGGATGTTGATGCGCTGGTGCGCGCCATGAAAGGTGCCATCTCGCTGTTATCGGAGTTTTGATTATGTGTTCATCGCTGTTAGCGCCACACCCGTTTGGCGAACAGATTACTGTTGCCAGCCTGAAAGAGAGCTTTGGCCGCTTTCATCAATGGGAGGATCGTTATCGTCAGCTGATTCAGCTGAGCCGACAGTTACCTGGGTTGCCGGAGGAACTGAAAACCGCAGAAATTGAACTCAGCGGGTGTGAAAATCGGGTCTGGCTGGGCAGCCAGTTATGCGAGGATGGCACGCTGCATTTCTATGGTGACAGTGAAGGACGGATTGTGCGCGGCCTGCTGGCCGTGCTGCTGACTGCGGTTGAGGGCCAGACGCCACAACAGTTACTGGCCAGCGATCCCTTAACGCTGTTTGACGAACTGGGCCTGCGCGCCCAGCTCAGCGCTTCCCGTAGCAGCGGCCTGCAGGCGCTGGCTACCGCCGTGGAGCACGCCGCGCGTCAGGCGCTGACGGCATCCTGACGAACAGCGCGCGCCAGAAACTTCTTCAGCGCATGTGAAACGGCAACAAAGCCGAACGTAGCGGTAACCATGGTTGCCGCGCCAAAGCCGGATGTGCAATCCATCCGCTTCGGACCTTCCGCCGTGCTGCGTGAAGCACAGACGCTGCCATCTGCCTGCGGATAAACCAGCGCTTCAGTTGAAAAAACACAGTCGATGCCGAGTTTACCTTTGCTGTTTTTCACCACGCCCAGGCTTTTCAATCGTTCGCGCAGCTTCGCCGCCAGGGGATCCTGAATGGTTTTCGCCAGATCGGCGACCTGAATTTGCGTCGGATCAATCTGCCCACCCGCACCACCGGTGGTGATTAACGGGATCTTATTCCGGCGACACCAGGCGATCAGCGCCGCTTTAGGCCGCACGCTGTCGATAGCGTCGATCACGTAGTCAAAACCGGCAGCCATCAGTTCAGCAGTGTTCTCCGGCGTAATAAAGTCATCTATGCAGATCACTTCGCAGTCAGGATTGATCGCACGCAGCCGCTCTGCCATCACGTCCGTTTTGGCTTTGCCCACGTTGCCCTGAAGCGCATGAAGCTGCCGGTTGGTGTTGGTGATACAGACATCATCCATATCAATCAGGGTAATTTTACCAATCCCGGTGCGCACCAGTGCTTCCGCCGCCCAGGAACCGACGCCGCCAATACCGATGACGCAGAAGTGTGCGTCAGCAAAACGTTGCAGCGCATTCTGACCATAGAGACGCGCCGTGCCGCCAAAGCGCTGATGCCAGGCGTCGTTTAACACTTTCATAGTTGAACCTGTTACGTCGTGCGGGCCCGAAGGCCCGCAGAGAAGAAATTAGTTAGCGCCGAGAAGCAGTGAACCATTATTACCGTTTTGCGTGCCGGAGAACAGCGGCTGTCCGGCACCCGGTGCAGCTTTGAGTACCCAGACGCGGCCATAGTGATTATAGAAGCCGGCGAGATGCGCGGCGTCCGGGCCGATACCCTGATAGATATCAAAGTGCTGGCCTTTAATCGCGCCACCCACGTCGAGTGCGACCATCAGGCGCATCTCATATTTGCCGTTGAATTTGCCCTTCTCATTTAACTGCGGCACTTCAGCCAGCAGTACGGTGCCCGCCGGAATAATTGAGCGGTCAGAGGCAACCGAGGCTTTTGCTACCAGCGGAACGGCGCTGGCTCCACGCACCGGCGTAAACGGTTCAGCTTTAAAGAAGACAAACGATGGGTTGGTTTCCAGCAGTGCGCGAACTTCCTGCGGTGAGTGCTCCTGCGCCCACTGGCGAATGGCCTGCATCGACATATCTTCGCGTTTCACTTCGCCGCGATCGATCAGCTCTTTACCAATACTGTGGTAGCCCCAGCCATTTTTACCGGCGTAACCGAAGAAGGTCATCGGGCGGCCATCGCCAAAGTCGACATAACCACTGCCCTGCACATCCATCATGAAGTTATCAATCAGCGAGTTGCTGTAGGCAATGACATAGCGGTCATCGAGTCCGCCACTATAGATAGAAGCGCGGCTCGGTAATTTTTCTCCGCGTTTGCGCGGCGGCATGCGGTAGATCGGATACTGGAACTCACCCTGACGGGTGTAGCGCGCTTCCACGACCGGCGTGTAGTAACCCGTGAACTGCACGTTACCGTAGTTGTCCGTGCCCTCCATCTGCCAGGCGTTCAGGCCATACTGACGAAGCTGTCGGGTATCGGCTCCCGCCATCAGCCAGCTTTCAATTGCACTATAGGTGCCGTTCTGACGACTATAAAGGGCAGATGAGGCGGACTGAATCTGGCGCACCTGATCGCCAAAGTCTTTACCATTAACTGGCGCACCTTTGGCATTGGGCTGATTTACCAGCGCCAGCGGCTGTTCCAGTTTGCCATCTTTATATTGCTGACCGCGATCGGTCGGTTTAGAGCTACAGGCCGCCAGCAGCGTAATTAACGCGCCAGTGAGTGCATACTTCACCCAATGTGATTTCATTATCTTCTCTTTTTATAACTGTTCGCCCCGCGACGATAGCAAAGCCCCCGACAGAATGAAATGCATCCGCTTTGACCCGGTGCATATCAGTTCAATAATTAATCAGATGGTTGAATCCTTCAGCAACTGGCTGTTAATTTGGCTTTTATCTTCAAAAAGGGGTTGCATGAATTAGCGCGGAGAGTATAGTGCGCTTCCACGGACGCGGGGTGGAGCAGCCTGGTAGCTCGTCGGGCTCATAACCCGAAGGTCGTCGGTTCAAATCCGGCCCCCGCAACCAATACTTCTGCAGCAGGTTTACAGAAGTCACAGTGTGAGAAGTAAAAGTAATAGAAGCAATACGGACGCGGGGTGGAGCAGCCTGGTAGCTCGTCGGGCTCATAACCCGAAGGTCGTCGGTTCAAATCCGGCCCCCGCAACCAATACTTCTGCAGTTGTTTTACAGAAGTCACAATGTGAAAAAAGTATGATACGGACGCGGGGTGGAGCAGCCTGGTAGCTCGTCGGGCTCATAACCCGAAGGTCGTCGGTTCAAATCCGGCCCCCGCAACCAATCATTTAAACACCTGAAAGGGTGTTTTTTTGTTTCTGACGTTCCTGAAACCTCGTTAGTCTCTCTCCTGCCCTGAAAAGTGCACGGATAGCCGTAACTACCCGCAAACCGTTACCGATGGGCCAGCGCCGCCCCACTCTTCACATAAGCCTTAATGCCGTCCAGAATCGCCTCCGCAACCTGATGCTGATAGCGGGTGGTTCGCAACTTACGCTCCTCTTCCACATTACTGATAAACGCGGTCTCGACCAGAATAGACGGGATATCCGGGGCTTTCAGCACCGCAAACCCAGCCTGATCCACGGTACGTTTGTGCAGATGATTGATGCGCCCCATGCGATGCAGCACCTCTTTACCAAACTTCAGGCTGTCATGAATCGTCTGGCGCTGCACCATATCGAACATGGTGTGATCAAGATAGCGGTCGCCGCTTTTGCTGACGCCACCAATCAGATCGGATTCATTCTGGGTCTGCGCCAGGAAACGGGCTGCCGCCGAGGTCGCACCGCTGGTTGATAAGGCAAACACTGACGAGCCGCGAGCTGCACGGCTGGTAAAGGCATCCGCATGGATCGAGACAAAAAGATCAGCGCGCTGTTTACGGGCTTTCGCAACCCTGACGCGCAGCGGAATAAAGACATCTTCATTACGCGTCATATAGGCTTTCATATTGGACTCTTTGTCGATCAGCGCTTTGAGCCGCCGTCCAATCTTCAGCACAATATCCTTCTCGCGGGTCTTATATTTGCCGTGCGCACCCGGATCTTCCCCGCCGTGACCGGGATCGATCATGATAATGATCGGACGATCGCGCCCCGCTTTACCTGGCAAGGGTGCCTGCACGCCTTCATCTTTCTCCAGATCACCCTGGTTATAGTCTTTCAGCAGGGCCAGAAGAGGATCATCTTCTATCGGGTTCTGACTCGGATAGAGGTCGACCACCAGCCGGTGATTGATCCCGGCGACCGGCGAAAGGTTAAAAATCTTTGGCGCAACGTTGCGCTTTAACTCCAGAACGACGCGCACTGTATTGCTGTCGAACTGGCCGACCCGGGCATTTTTAATAAAAGGATCGTCGACCCGTACCTGCTTATCCACCCCTTTCAGGGCCGAATTGAGATGCAGGCCCTGAATATCTATTACGAGCCGTTCGGGATTGCTCAGCGCAAACTGCTTGTATTTCAGCGCGACGTTTGACTCCAGCGTCATCCGCGAGTAAGTGGATGAGGGCCAGATACGCACCGCCACAATGTGGTTTTTTGCCGCCAGTCCTGTGCGGCTGACGCTTAACAGCAGTAAGGCGCCCGTCCCCTGTAAAAATCGTCTGCGTGAAAAATGGGAATTAACGTCTGACATGCCGCTCCAGCTGCTGTGTTATGTCTAAAAAAGCGCCAGTTAATAAAATGGCGGCGAAAACTTTATCCAATCCGTAGCATGATGTCACCCCGGAAACCCTAAATAATGCAGGCTGTTAGCGGCTTTGACACCCATAAAAACGTAAATTTTCGTCAGGATTAAGACTTGCAAAACCGGGCGTAAAAGCATAAAAATACAAAAAATACGAATAAACATTCACTGAGGGTTGGCCGTGAAGGAACGTAGTACCGAACTGGTTCAGGGTTTTCGCCATACCGTTCCCTATATCAATGCCCACCGGGGTAAAACCTTTGTCATCATGCTGGGTGGCGAAGCGATTGAGCATGAGAACTTCTCTGGCATCGTTAATGACATCGGCCTGCTGCACAGCCTGGGCATCCGCCTGGTGGTGGTTTATGGTGCCCGGCCGCAGATTGATGCTAGCCTGGCGCAGCAGCAGCTGGAGCCGGTTTATCATAAATTTACCCGGGTGACCGACGCGCAATCGCTGGAGCTGGTCAAACAGGCCGCCGGCCGGCTGCAGCTGGATATCACTGCCCGCCTCTCTATGAGTCTCAACAACACCCCGCTGCAGGGCGCACATATCAATGTGGTCAGCGGCAACTTCATTATTTCACAGCCGCTGGGCGTGGATGATGGCGTGGATTACTGCCATAGCGGGCGTATCCGTCGTATCGATGAAGAGGCGATTCATCGCCAGCTGGATAACGATGCCATTGTGCTGATGGGCCCGGTGGCGGTGTCTGTTACGGGCGAGAGCTTCAACCTCACCTCGGAAGAAGTGGCCACGCAGCTGGCGATTAAGCTGAAAGCGGAAAAAATGATCGGCTTCTGCTCTGAGCAAGGCGTCCTGAATAGCGAAGGTGAAATTATCTCTGAGCTGTTCCCGAATGACGCGCAGGCCCGTATCGACGAGATTGAAAAGGAAGGCGATTATCTTTCCGGCACTGTTCGCTTTCTGCGTGGCGCGGTGAAAGCCTGCCGAAGTGGTGTGCGCCGCAGCCATTTAATCAGCTATCAGGAAGATGGCGCACTGTTGCAGGAACTCTTCTCACGCGACGGTATCGGCACGCAGATCGTTATGGAGTCGGCAGAGCAGATCCGCCGCGCCAATATCAACGATATCGGCGGCATCCTCGAACTGATCCGGCCGCTGGAGCAACAGGGCATTCTGGTACGTCGCTCTCGCGAGCAGCTGGAAATGGAGATCGATAAGTTCACGATTATTCAGCGCGACAATCTGACCATCGCCTGTGCCGCACTCTATCCGTTTATGGATGAGAAGATTGGCGAGATGGCCTGTGTGGCGGTTCATCCTGATTATCGCAGCTCCTCACGCGGAGAGATGCTGTTGCAGCGCGTGGCGTTGCAGGCAAAGCAGATGGGACTGGAAAAGCTGTTTGTGTTGACCACGCGCAGTATCCACTGGTTCCAGGAGCGCGGCTTTACGCCGGTTGATATTGAGTCACTGCCCGAAAGTAAAAAAGAGATGTATAACTATCAGCGCCGTTCAAAAGTGCTGATGGCCGACCTCACCTGATTCACCGCAGAAGGGACAATCACCCACATCGTGATCTGTCCCTCTCTTCTCAGCGCGTTTCCGCCAGTCGCTCTACCAGACCGCTGCGCCGCTGCGTTTGCTGCTGCACGGCACGCTGAAACACGCCAGGTTCACTGTAAATAGTCAGTTGTTTACGCGCACGGGTAATCGCGGTATAGACCAGTTCACGGGTCAGAACCGGCAGCAACTGCGTGGGCATCACAAGCGCGGTGTGATCAAACTCCGACCCCTGCGATTTGTGCACCGTCATCACCCAGGCGGTTTCATGTGAAGGCAACCGGCTCGGCTGAATTGCCTTGATCGACCCATCGGGTAGCGGGAAAAAGACTTTCAGGTTGCCCTCTTCATCCCGCAGCGTAATGCCGATATCGCCATTAAACAGGCCGAGTGCGCTGTCGTTTCGGGTAATCATCACCGGACGACCTTCATACCAGCGGCTACCCATTCCAGGACGCCGGATGCGCTGCAGTTGCATCAGTCGCTGCTCAATACGCTGGTTCAGACCCTGAACGCCAAAGGGTCCGTCACGTAACGCGCACAACAGCTGATAACGACCAAAAGCGGTTATGATCTCAGCGGGTGGTGCGTGCTGCCTGATGAGCTGCAGGAAGGGCTGGTAGCCCTGTGCGACTTCGTCCAGCATCCCCTGATACGCTTCCGCGCTGTTCAGCGGCTGGTAACTGACATCTTTATGGGCCGCTGCAAACACCGCTCTGACCTGGTCGGCATCACCCTGATTAATCGCTTTTGCCAGCTGGCCGATGCCGGATACGGCGTCAAACCGATAACTCTTTTGCAGCAGGCAGATGCTGTCGCGCACTGCCGGTGCCTGCGCATCATCACTGCCCTGTAACGTGCAGCCGGTCAGCAGGGCGAGCTGTTCTGCCCGCGCCAGGCTGTAGCCGCTTTCCGTGCAGCGGCAGATATCGCCCAGCACCGCACCGGCTTCAACAGAGGCCAGCTGATCGCGATCGCCCAGAAACACCACGCGGGCATGGGCAGGCAGCGCGGCGATCAGTTTTGCCATCATTGAGAGATCGACCATCGACGCTTCATCGACAACCAGCACATCCAGATGCAGCGGATTACCGGCATGGTAGCGTAGCCGCTGGGTATCCGGCTGAGCGCCCAGCAGGCGATGCAGCGTAGTGGCTTCGGCAGGAAAACGCTGCCGTTCTTCGTCGCTGACGGCCAGATCCTGCAGTGCCCTGCCCAGTGACTCGGTCAGCCGCGCGGCAGCTTTGCCCGTCGGTGCCGCCAGCTGGATGCGCAGCGCGCCCGGATTCAGGCGAATCAGGGCGGCGAGCAGTTTCGCTACGGTGGTGGTTTTGCCTGTGCCTGGCCCGCCGGAAATGACTGCTGTTTTGCGGGTCAGCGCCACTGCTGCAGCAATTTTCTGCCAGTTCTCTGGCTGGTCGTCAAACAGGCTGTTAAGGACATCTCCTGCGGCACGGATATCAAACGCGGTTTTCACTTCCTGGGCAGCAAAAAAATCGACAACGCGACCTTCGCTTTGCCAAAGCCGATGCAGATATAAACGCTGGTTGCTTAGAACCAGTGGCGTCACCCGGCTTCCATCACTCACCGCCGGCCAGTCAGCGAAGTGTGATAACCAGTCATCCGGCGCGCCAGCAGCCTGCCAGATCGCCTGGGCCAGCGCAGGCTGACGTCCGGCAAACAGGTGCGCCTCACAGAGATTGCTCAGCGGAAAACAGACGTGCCCTTCACCTGCCTCAGCGCTGACGCAGGCGGCAGCGAGCAGCCGCGCAGGCTGTGATTCCGGCACCACGAGTTGTGCAAACTGAATATCGAGCGGGCGCAGGAGACGCTTCTCTACTGCCTGCTGCAGCAGACTCAGCATGTCACTCATAACACCTCTCCGGTTTCACCAAACAGTGCATCGATCGCTTCCACAAAGGCTTCGCCAGGTCGGGTGGCAAAAATGCCGTTGTCCGGCGAGCTGCCGTCCATCCCGCGTAAAAACAGATAAAAGACGCCGCCAAAATGTTGCTCATAGTGGTAGTCCGGCAGGCGATGTTGCAGATAGCGATGCAGCGCCAGCGTATAGAGCTGATACTGCAGATCATAACGGTGGCCGATCATGGCCTGCGCCATCGCCTCGGGTGTGTAAGCGGCATGGCTATCGCCCAGCCAGTTCGATTTGTAATCGAGCAGATAATATTTTCCCTGCCAGCGGAAAACCAGATCGATAAACCCCTTGAGCATGCCGCGCACCTGACGAAAATCCAGCGGGGCGGCCTGCAGAGAGAGGCTGTCGTGCTGGCGCAGCAGATCGTCAAGATCGGCCGCCGTCAGCAGATTGTTGATCGGCAAATAGAACTCCATTTCGATCAGTCGTTCGCTGCTTTTAATTGCCGATAGCGTCAGCCCTTCCGCGTTAAGCGGCGTATGCAATACCCGCTCAATCCACTGTTCCAGGACCGGTAACCAGTCTGACGGATAGCCATTATGCTGCAGCTGATCCTCCAGCCAGACGCGATCCGGCAGTTCGGTAAAGTCGATCGACTCAAACAAACCGTGCAGGAAGGTGCCCGGCGCCGCACCGCGCGGAAAATGGTGCGGTGTCAATGCAGCCTCTTCACCACTCTCGTCCTCGCCCGCCGCATCAATATCGAAGTTTGGCAATGCATCAAGAAGTGACGAGCTGTGATGCTGTTGCAGGCCGGAATAGCTGGTGACCCGCCAGGCATCCGCCAGTGCGCGGGTCACGTCGCGACTGCTCAATACCTCATCGCCCTGCTCAGCGTCCTGCCACCTTTCTCCCGGCATCAGATCGGCTTCAACCAGCGCAATCCCCTCACCGGTTAGCGCATTCAGTTTCTGGCTGAGCTGCTGCGCATCCGCCGCCTCACCCTGCTGCACCAGATACCCGAGCGCGCTTTTGTGCAGATCGCTTTCGCCCTCTTTTTTTCGCGTGCCTTTAATCAGCGGTGCAATGCCGACGCTGCAGTGATAGATCGAGCGGGTCAGCGCCACATAGAGCAGACGCAAATCTTCCGCCAGACGCTCCTCTTCGGCTAACGCCAGACTCTGTGCATCGCCCTGCACATCAAGCAGCGCCATGAAGTTGTCACGATCGTGATAAAGCGCGCTGGCCGCCTCGCGGAATCCGGCAGCAAACGGCAGCCATACCAGGGGATACTGCAGCCCTTTCGATTTGTGGATGGTGACGATTTGCACCAGATGGCGGTCGCTTTCCAGACGCAGCTGCTGGCTGGCGGCCTGGCTGTTTGGTCGGGCAATCTGCTGCGCCAGAAAACGCACCAGAGCGTGAGGACTCTCCAGCTGTACTGAGGCTTCCTGCAGCAGTTCACCCAGATGCATCAGGTCCGTCAGGCGACGTTCCCCGTTCTCCGAGGCCAGCATATTTTCCGCCAGCTGCCGCTTGATCATGACATCACGCAGCATCGGTAACACGCCGCGCTGGTGCCACAACTGCTGCCAGACGGCAAACTGCTCCACCAGCGCATCCCACTCGCGTTCATTCTGCGTCAGCGCATCCAGCGTCGCGGCATCAATAGCAAAAATAGAGGTGGCCAGTGCGCTACGCAGCAGCCGTTCCTGTTCAGGAGCCTGAATCGCCTGAAGTAACCAGAGTAATTCGCGCGCTTCCGGCGTGGTGTAAACGCTGTCCCGGCTGGAGAGATAGACCGAGGGAATTGACAACGCATTCAGCGCGTCGCGGATCAAACCGGCCTCATTGCGACTGCGCACCAGCACGGTAATATCAGAAGCCCGCACTGGCTGTAGCGCGTCGCCTTTGCCCAGGCAGGCACGTCCCTGCTGTCCGGCCACCAGCCAGCGGCTGATATCTGCCGCACACTGTTGCGCCATAAACTGCTGGTAATCGCTGTTGCCGACGCCCTCACCGGGCTGCAGCCAGAACCGTAACGCCGGTTGCTGCTGCTCGTCAAAAATCAGCTTCAGTGACTGGTTGGGCGCAGCGGGCATTACCGGCTGAAAGGGGATCGCCGAAAACAGAAAAGGCGAATCGATCTGAGAAAAGAGGCGATTGACGCTCTCGACCATCTCAGGTGAAGAACGCCAGTTAGTATCAAGTGTGTAGTGAGCACTGACTTCGTTTCTGGCCCGCAAGTAGGTAAAAATATCCGCACCGCGAAACGCATAGATGGCCTGCTTGGGGTCACCGATCAGAAACAGCGCCTGTTCTGGCTGATTAATGTAGAGCGTACGGAAGATGCGATACTGCTGTGGATCGGTATCCTGAAATTCATCAATCAGTGCCACCGGGAAACGCGCCCGGATAGTTTCAGCCAGCAACACGCCGCCCGGCTGCTGCAACGCTTCATCCAGCTTACTGAGCAGGTCATCGAAACCTAACAGCGCACGTAACCGTTTCTCGCGCTGAACTGTGGCTCGTACATCGGTCAGCGCCTGCGCAATGATCACATCCCGCAGCGACAGCGGTTCTGCCAGAAACTGATCAACAGCCTCAAACAGCGAATGGCGCGGTGCTTCACCCTTTTTCGTTTTCTCATCAAGCACCTGCTGTCCAAAACGCTCCAGCTCTTTAGGCAACTGATAATCACGCGTTTCGCTGCTGGCCCACTGCGTGACGCGGGCGACCCAGTTGGGCAGGTGTTTACTGCTATAGCTACGCTTATCAACGCCAGATGCGCTGATCATCCCTTCAACATCGGCGCTCAGCGCCTGCCACTGCTGCTTCATGGCGTTGATGCGCGCCAGATTGCGGGCGTGACGTGACGCCAGATCCTCATCGGCAGCGGGCGGCCGTTTGAGCACTGGCGACTCACCCTGTAGCCAGGGGCGCAGTGTCGTCAGCAGGCTGTCGGGTCCGCTCCACTCTGCGGCGATAATCCGTGCCACATCCAGACTGAGTGGATAGCACTGACGCCGCCAGAAATCGGCAGTGGACTGCTTGAGCAGTGCCTGTTCATCTTCTATCAACTCCTGCTCGAATAGCATGCCCGATTCAAACGCGTTGAGATTCAGCATTCGCTGACAGAAGCCGTGAATGGTGAAGATGGCGGCTTCATCCATCTGGCGTTCGGCCGCCAGCAGCTGCGCAGCGGCCTGACTCAGATCGGGCATCTGCGCCAGCAGCAACTGGTGCATCGGATTGCGGCTTTCGCCGCGAATACAGGCCAGCCGCAGCTGATGAATATTTTCGCGGATGCGGCCGCGTAACTCCGCCGTCGCGGCCTCGGTGAAGGTCACCACTAAAATTTCTTCTACCGAGAGTGGCCGGCTATACGCGTTTTCGCCGCCCAGCCCCAGCAGCAGGCGCAGATAGAGCAGACCAATGGTAAAGGTTTTTCCGGTGCCTGCTGATGCCTCAATCAGCCGCTCGCCTCTGAGCGGCAGCGTTAAGGGATTCAGCGATACGGGCGGTAACTGCGTCATTGGGTCTCACTCTTAACCGGCAGCGACTGCTGCAGTTTCGCCAGTTCTTTCCAGGTTTTCCAGCCAGGCTGGCGGGCAAATTCAACCTTGCCGTTGCCGGTGCCGGCAATCTGTGACGTCATCACCATGCCCTTGTGTTCGATCACCGCCTGCCGGAAAAAGTCAGCCAGGCTGGCCGGGGTTAACCGCGCCACCTGCTCGGCCATTTTTTGCCGGGTGTTAAACAGATCATTCTGTCGATCAAAGTCGCGGCTATAACGGTCCGCTTCCTCAAAGAGCGTCTGAGGACGCTGCTGCAAATCATTGATCATCGCCTGCTGATACTGAACAAAGTCTGCCTGACTCATGCTGCGAAGACGCTTTTCTGCCTGCGGATAGAAGGCCTGATAGCGCTGCAATAGCCAGCCCGGTTGCTTGCTATTACTCTGCAGCAGGAAACCGATGCCCCACTGACGGCCCACTGGCATCTGGAAGGCAAAGACGGCATAACCGAGCTGCTCTTTGGTGCGCAACTGATTGTAGAACCAGGGCTGCACAATCTGACTCAGCATAGAACTGTGCGCCATGCTCTGATATTCGCTGTATCCCAGTGGAACATAGAGCGCGGCAAGGGCGGAGTCAGTGCTGCTGCCCTGCTGTTGCAGGTTGGCTTTCATCGGTTTTTTAATGGCCACATACTGGCTGTGCCAGTCGCGGGTCGCATTACTCTGCACCTGCTGTTTAAGCTCATGTCCCAGTTGCTTCACACTCTCCGCACTGAGATTACCCACCACCAGCATCTCCGGGGTCGCGTCGCGGAACAGCGAGTCGCGATAGGTCGTTACATCCTTCAGTGTGAGCGTGCTCACCAGCTTGCGACGGGTTTCGCGCTGGGTATAAGGCAACTGTGAGAGCAACTGCATCGGCTGAATCGCCTGTTCAAACGCCTTGCCTTTCTCCGCCGCGTCCAGCCGCTCCAGATACCAGGATTTAGCCTGCGCCAGCTGCTGTTCTGTCGGCTGGAAGGTGGCATAGCCCTCTACCAGTTTCTTCAGCAGCGTGGGCAGGCGCTGAGTAAAGCCACTGGCGCTAAACACCAGCCCGTCATCCTCACCGGTTGAGAAGCTGATGCCGCCCACCGAGGCCTGTGAGTTTAACGTGTCCAGTGCCAGACTTGAGAGGTAGTCATTGAGGCCAAACAGCACCTGCTGGCGGGCGTCACTGATCGCATGCCGGTTACGTAACGCGAGGGTTATGGCCGCTTTGGGCTCGCTGGCATAATAGCGGCTGGGCATCCAGTAAATACGCATACCGTCTTCGTTATCCAGCTTCACCGGATGCTGATACGTTTTACCGTCTGATGGCAACAGGGTGAAGTCATCCGGGATATAGGGGTTCAGCACCGGCATCGCCAGCGAAATCTGACTGGCGCGCTGCTGCCAGTCGGCAAACGTTTGTGGCGTGATCTTCTCAACCTGATAAGGCGCTTCCACAAAATAGGCGGTTTTATTGTGCGGCTCCTGCGGACTGATGTACCAGATTCGCGCATGCTGCGGGGTCATCTCTTCAAGCCGGGATTTGATCGCCGCGGCATCGTACTGATCCGCCAGATAAGGTGCATCCAGCGTATCTTCCACCGGTACGCGCAGCATGGTATCAACCAGCCATTCAATATAATCCATATCGCGGGTAATAGAGGGGTAGCGGAAGTCGAGTGCCAGCACGTGTGAAACTTCGTCGAAATAACGCTTATCATCGCCCTGCTGACGCAGCAGGTTGATATAGCTGAAGATCGCCGCCACCACGTCATCACGCTGTGCCAGGCCTTTATCCGTGAGTGAGACGGTAATAGCAAACACGCCGCTATTACGCTCGGTCATTGGGTCCGCGCCTGCATTCACTCCATCGGCCAGTCCCTGTTTTTGCAGCCAGTCGGTGAGCGTGTTTTTACTGCGATTACTGATTAAGTAGCTAATCAGCGTGTCGGTTTTACTGCGGAAGCGATCGCTGTTGTTGGCAATGCGGAACTCAATTTTAAGCTGCTTGCGCGGCTGTGCAGGAACGTAATGAATAATGACGCCCTGCTGGGCATCGGTCACCACCGGCACCGTAATGTCTGGCACGCTGGCATTATGATTTTGTACCCGCCCAAAGGTTTTAGCTGCAATTGACGCCATTTCCGGCAGCGGTTTATTGCTGTAGATCACCGCCTTCATCAGGTTGGCGGAGTAATGAGTATGGTAAAAATCGAGCAGCGCCTGGTGCAGTTTGCTGCCGGGTTTATCTTTCAGGGTTTCAAGATTGCCGCCCGAGAAACGTGATGCCGGATGTGCCGGGTTCAGGGTTTCAGCACCGACCTGTGCCATACGCAGGCCATCACGCGAGCGGGCCATGGTCAGCTCCGCATTCACAGCATGGCGCTCACGGTCGGCATTAACCGGATCCAGCAGCGGCTCGGCCACGGCATCCGCCAGGCGATCCACCGCAGGCTCCAGCGAATCGTTTTCCACTTCCAGATAAAAAGCGGTGCGGTAAGAGGCCGTGCTGGCGTTGTGGCTGCCGCCATGCTTTTTCAGGAATTCAGCCAGATTGTCGGGTTGCGGATAATGTTTTGAGCCCATCAGCACCATATGCTCAAGGTAGTGCGCCAGCCCCGCCTGCTGATCGGGATCGTCCAGCGATCCTATCGGCAGCGTCAGCGCCGCCAGCGATTTCGGCGCCACAGGATCGGAAACCAGTAATACCGTCATCCCGTTGTCCAGCCGGATAGCCTGATAATGACGAGGATCCTGTTCACTTTTGTGAATGGTGTCGTTAACTGGCTGCCAGCCTGAAGATGTCTGCGCCTGTGCCGTGCAAGCCACCAGGCTTAACATTAGCGCCGCTATCCAGCGTGCGTGTACCCGCATGTAAACCCCTTTCATTTCCCGATAAGCCGCCAATATCGGACACGGCGGCTCAAAGCAGAGCAAAATTGCTGTGTAATGAATCAGTTAGCAAAACGCTTTCTGATGGCTATTCATCATCCTGATGTGCAGCCAGCACCGGTAAATACCAGCGCTGTGCCGCCTCAGTTATCTGTTGTAATTGGGGCACATCCAGTACCCGGCAAAGACGTTGCAGATAGGGATCGCTGCCTTCACCCTCAACCTGATAGTTGCCAGACCAGGCCGTCAGCAGGCGATTGCGCGCCTTGAGCTGAGTCGCCTCATCAGTCAGCAACTGCTGACTTTTTTTGTCGTAGCTGGCGGTGAGCCATGCGCCGCCGCTCCTGTTAAGCAGCATCAGCGGCTGACGCATACCGGCAAGATAGCCAGCGACATACTCATTCAGGGCAGCGATCGCCTCTTGTTGCGATACGGCAAGGAAACACCAGCGGCTTTGCTGCCGGCCAAACATCCGGCTGCTGCCTGTGCCTCCCAGCGCGCAGTAAACCAGGTGCTCCAGCCAGAGCAGCAGTCCGTCGTTCATATTGAGCACGCCAGGTCGCCAGCGCAGTAATCCATCACCCTGCACCTGTGTCAGCCAGCCGGTTAAGCTGACCTGCTCAAGTTGCAGATTCACTTCCCAGCTCTCGCCGTCGCTGCGTTGCGTCACGACTTCTGCCGCCACTTCCTGCATCTCATCACGCTGCGCCTGCCAGAACAGCTCACCGAAGGCGCCATAAGGCAGATTGCCGGCCGCACGATGGTATGTATAGAGCCGCTGCGTATCCTCGCCTTCGACCAGAGCATTCAGCAATTGTGCGTTGATCTGATAACGTTCCAGGTTGTCGAGCGAAAACGGCTCGCTGTCGGGCAGTTCGTCCTCCTCCAGCCAGAAGCTCACGCCAAGCCGCTGATGAAACCAGGCACGCACCGGATGCCGCCAGAAGCGCAGAAGTGCCTCCAGTGTCAGCGCATCCGTTACCGGCGCCTCAATTGGCTGAACAAAATCGGGCTGGGGCTGCCCCATCCCCTGCGCGGCAGGCAGCCATTCACGCGCGAAACTCTGCAGTCTGGCCGCCGGCTTAAAGTTCTCCGCAGCAAAGGGCATCCGGCTGTGCAGGTGCTGCAAATGCATCCGCACCCGTTCAGCACTCTCATCCAGCTCAAGGTGCCCATCACCGTCCAGATAAAAACTCTGTCCGATGTACTCCAGTAATTCTGTGACCAGCACCGAAGGGTAGCGTTCCGTATTATCCTGAATCGCCCGGCCGATGTAGCTGATATAGAGCTGCCGCTGTGCCGAAATCATCGCTTCCAGGAAGAGGTAGCGGTCATCATCGCGGCGACTGCGATCGCCTTTGCGGGACTGTTGCTGCATCAGATCAAAGCCTAATGGCGCCAGGGTGCGCGGATAGACGCCGTCATTCATGCCCAGCAAACAGACCAGTTGAAAAGGGATGGAGCGCATCGGCATCAGGGTACAGAAGTTAATCTGTCCTGCCAGGAATCGCTGGCTGATGCGTTGCTGATCAAGCCGGCTACGCAGATCATCGCGCAACAGCGCCACCGGAATCGCCTCTTCAAACCGTGCATCCATGCCATATTCAATCAATTGCTGCCACTGCTCTTCCACCAGCAGCAAGGCGGCCTCGGTTTCTGCATCGGGGCTGAAAAAGGCGTTCAGCAGTTCCCGGCACAGGGGCAGCCAGGCCGCCAGTGGCCGCGGTTCAGCCAGCCGCTGTCGCCAGTGATTAAGCCGGGAGAGCAGCTCTGCGAGATGGCCCGCCAGTTCGCCTGCCAGACCACCCGACTCGTCATAAGGCAGAATCCCCTCCCAGTCTCCATTGTGGCTCTCCATCGCATAGCCCAGCAGCATACGCTGCAGGCCAAAACGCCAGGTGTGCTGCCCGGTGACAGGAAGAGACAGGGCTTCAACACTGGCATCATCCA
Source organism: Pantoea sp. MT58 (assembly GCF_014495885.1). Lineage (NCBI taxonomy): Bacteria > Pseudomonadati > Pseudomonadota > Gammaproteobacteria > Enterobacterales > Erwiniaceae > Pantoea > Pantoea sp. MT58. Next base: position 823,802 of record NZ_CP061083.1, on the reverse strand, counting down.
GCCCCCAGCGCACACCCGATTCGCTGACCCAGCGCCGCAGTAAGCGCAGGCCGCTTTCATCAATGGCGAAGTGGGAGGCCAGCGCCGGAACATCCAGTAGCGCCAGTACATCCTCTGAGACAAAACGGCTGTCCGGCAGTGCCAGCAGATGAAGAAACGCGACAATGGCCGGATGCGCCTGACTGGCACGGCGATCTGAAATGGCAAACGGCAGATAGCGATCGGCAGGTGCGTTGGCGAACACAGCCTGAATAAACGGGGCGTAGGCGTCGATATCCGCCACCATGACGATGATGTCACGCGCTTTCAGCGTCGGATCGGCCTCCATCATCGCCAGCAGATGATCCTGCAATACTTCAACTTCACGCTGGGCGCTGTGACAGACCTGCACCGCAATTGAGCGATCCGCCGGATCCAGGCAGCGCTTCTGATCGCTGTGCGCCAGTTCCGCCGCATTCAAGCCGATAACGGCGTTATCCTGCAGATTGAGAAGATCGTGCTGCATGCAGTGCAGCAGGTTGTCTGGCTCGACATCCACAAACGCATCGATATCGTCGTTAGAGTCCATCTGACTGAGCAGAAACAGGTTATCGCGCCCCAGCTTGCCCCATGAGGCGAGCAACGGATTGGTCAGCTGCTGTTCGCCCGCGTCGTTAAACAGCGCGGGTGCCTGCTCTGCATCCCGGAAGAGTCCGCGAGATTCATCAGCACCATGACGCCGGCGCTGACGGCTTTGCAGTTTTGCCAGAAACGCATAGTCCTGAATGTCACCCCAGTAATCGCGGCAGGGATTGGTGAACAGCAGATGGATGTCGATGTGCCGTCCCAGCGCCTGCAACGCCTGCAGGTAAACCGGCGGCAGCGCAGAGATGCCACAGATGAAGACGCGTTTGGGCAGATTTTCCGGCGTGCTTTTCGCCTGCCCGAGCGTCTGGATGAATCGTGAATAGAGGTTGGCACGGTGCCACTCAGGCTGCCCCAGCGCCTGGGTATAACTCACCAGATCGCGCCACAATGCGGCCTGCCAGCGCTGCGCCTCGCCCAGCCCCTCAATGGTTTCGCCACGCTCCCAGCTATTGAGCCAGTCGGCGCGATAGACCAGATACTGGTCGAACAGATCGGCTACGCGGGCGCTGAGCTGAAACAGCTTTCGCTTATCCCCGTCGTCATGGAGATAGTGGCGTAAAGAGGTGAACTCTTCCTGCTCCAGCATCACCGGCAGCCGGTGCATCAGCTTCCAGCCCATGCTGGCCTTACTGAAGGCACTTTCAACCGGAATATCAGGCAGAACGCGGACGAACATCTCCCAGATAAAACTGGCAGGCAGCGGGAATTCGATATTGGCCGCAATACCAAAGGTTTGCGCCAGCTCCATTTGCAGCCACTGCGCCATCCCCGGGCTCTGCACCAGCACCATTTCTGAGGCGAAAGGATCATCAAGAGGATCATGTTTAATCACCGCAGCCGCCAGAATTTTCAGAACATCAAGCTGATTTGAGTGATAAACGTGAAACATGAAAACTCCTGTGATAACTCAGAACATGACTGCGGTATTGCGGCACTCTCACTTTACCGCGTATCGCCGTTGAAACCCATCAAAAGGGCGACCCGCGACGTTTAACAACGCAGGCGTGTCAGGCTGGCACTACGCTGATAAGGCCCCGTTACGTCAGCCCGCTCCAGAGTGCAGCCTGAGGGACTGCTCTGCTCTTGCAGCGTGGATTTCCAGCCTGCCACTTCATGCCCTGCCAGACGTTGCTCAGCAACCCGCCATGCCTCACGCTGATACCATTGCTGGCTGAATCCCACTGCCAGTGCGCGATGATAGTGCAACAGGGTGCTGCTGCTTAATGCCATTAACAGCAGAGCAAACAACACTTCCGGCAGGCTGAATCCATCGCGCTTACAAACAGGCTGCCAGAGGCGTGAGCGGGCAATAGTCGATCCAGCCATGCGGCAACGCGGTAATCTGATTGCCCTGTAGCCGGACCCAATGCCAGACCGCCATGCCACTGCCGCTTGCCTCACCTTTAAGCAGACCTTCATCCTTTTCTCCTCGTTGTAAACAGCTGCGCCAGCCCTGGCGATCATCCTGCTGACAGCGGGCCGCCTCACTGGCTGGCCAGTTCAGGGATAAACCCCATTGCAGCGCCGACTGCGCCCGCCAGAAATCCTGCACAAACTGCTGCTCATCGGCCAGCAGTCGCATTCCCTGCTCTGACATCTTTCGGCTGGCGTGCAGCGTAAAACTCCCGATGACCATAATCATTAACACCATGCCCATGGCGCTGCTGCCTCGCTGCTTCACAGGTTCTCTCCCTCAATCCAGCTCTCCACGGTTTCAAGCCAGCGACCAGCCCGACCCTGCAACACTATCCTGACCTGCCTGCCCTGCTGGCTCACGCTGAACTGCTCCACCGTCATAAACGCGGGATCGGAGAGCCGCTCCCAGCCTGCTGACTGACACTGATCAACACCACGCTGCATCTCAAGCTGCTGTTGTCGCAGGCGATAACCGTAATAGTCACTTTCTGCATGGCTCACCCCTTCCCATTGACCGTTGCTGTTTTCATCCCAGCGCAGCAGCAGGCAATTTTCACTGATTTTCAGTACCTCCCTGGCACATTCACCGTGACAATAACCCGCACGCCGCACCGACTTTTCCAGCGTTGCCATCATCTGCTGTAACTCCTGACGCAGCTGTGCCCGTTGCAGCACACCCGCGTTCTCTGCCAGCAGCAATGGCAGAAAACGGCCAACGCTGAGCATGATGACGGCGCTGATTGCCATGGCGATCAGCATCTCCAGCAGGCTGAATCCTGCGATTTTCAACGGCATGTTTCCTCATCGATCATGCAGAGGCGAATACGGGCTCTGGCTGAGATAATCAGACGTATGCGTCCGGCGCGATTTCCCAGTTCAATGCTGCCCGCTCTGGCGACATTGCGGCGGCCATAGAAACCCGGTTCACCCCGGATGCCATAGAACACAACATCCGGGTGCGGCGCGATGAAATACAGCCGTTTCCCGTTACCGCAACCCGTCACAGGGCGGCTTCCGGCACCGATACACCAGGGCTCGCCAGGCTGTGACCATAGCACCAGGTCGCTATTCTGCCGGTTGGCCTGGGCGCGCAGCCGTAGCAGAAATCCCTGCAGTTGCTGAGCGCTGTCAAGTAGCGCCTGCCGCTGTTGCCAGCGCTGCCAGCCATTCATCGCGGCAAGACTCAGCATGCCAGCAATGACCATCACCAGCAGCAGTTCCGGCAGAGTAAAACCACGTAAGTATGCTGTTTTCATCACTGCAGAGTGCGGGGTATGAAAAGGTGAAACAAGGCGTGTTGTAGCAGACTGGAAAGCGCATTGCAGAGAATATGCCCCATCAGCAGACAGTGGCAAAAAAGAACGAGCGGTGCCGCAGATTTGCCGGTTTGCAGGCAAAAAAAAGCCCCGGCGAGGTTGCCAGGGCGTTATTTTCTATCTATCGCAAATCAGACAGCGACAGGGGCTTTGATCGCAGGATGGGGATCGTAGCCTTCAATCTCGAAATCGTCGAACTGATAATCAAACAGTGATGCCGGTTTGCGTTTGATAACAAGTTTTGGCAGCGGACGTGGCTCACGAGTCAGCTGCAGACGCGCCTGTTCCAGATGGTTGCTGTAGAGGTGCGTATCACCGCCGGTCCAGACGAAATCGCCCACCTGCAGATCGCACTGCTGCGCCACCATATGCACCAGCAGCGCATAGCTGGCAATGTTAAACGGCAGGCCCAGGAAGATATCGCACGAGCGCTGATAAAGCTGGCAGGAGAGCTTGCCGTCCGCCACGTAGAACTGGAAGAACGCGTGGCAGGGAGCCAGCGCCATCTCACTGAGTTCACCGACGTTCCAGGCTGACACGATAATCCGGCGAGAGTCAGGATCGCGCTTTAGCTGCTCCATCACCTGACTTAACTGGTCAATTTCCTGACCGCTGGCTGTTCCCCAGCTACGCCACTGCTTACCATAGACCGGGCCGAGATCGCCGTTCTCATCCGCCCACTCATCCCAGATTGAGACCTTGTTTTCCCTGAGATAAGCGATGTTGGTGTCACCTTTCAGAAACCACAGCAGCTCATGAATAATGGAGCGGATATGGCATTTTTTGGTGGTGACCAGCGGAAAACCATCCTGCAGATTGAAACGCATCTGGTGGCCAAAAATTGAAAGCGTACCGGTGCCGGTACGGTCAGCTTTTGGTGTGCCTTCGTGCAGCACATGTTGCATTAAATCCAGATACTGTTTCATTTTTCCTCGCGAAATTGTGGCTGCGGGCGACGACGATACGCCCAGATCATCATAATAATACCGGCAACAATCATTGGCACAGAGAGGATCTGTCCCATACTGATTCCGCCTTCAAACAGGCCAAGCTGGGCATCCGGCTGGCGGAAGAACTCAACGATAATACGGAAAGCGCCGTAACCAATCAGGAACAGGCCAGAGACGCTACCCATCGGGCGTGGCTTACGGATAAACAGGTTCAGGATGATGAACAGCACCACGCCTTCCAGCGCCAGTTCATAGAGCTGGGAAGGATGACGCGGCAGTACGCCATAGGTGTTGAGCAGCGCCTGATATTGTGGATTGGTGGCGGCCAGCGCGACATCTTCGCTGCGGGAGCCCGGGAACAGCATAGCGTAACGGAAGCCCGGATCGACACGGCCCCAGAGCTCGCCGTTAATGAAGTTACCGAGACGACCAGCACCCAGACCAAACGGGATCAGCGGCGCAATGAAATCAGCAACCTGGAAGAAATGTCGTTTGGTACGGCGGGCAAAGACCAGCATCACCACAATCACCCCGATCAGGCCACCGTGGAACGACATGCCGCCATCCCAGACTTTAAACAGATAGAGTGGATTTTCCAGAAACAGCGGTAAGTTGTAGAAAAGCACATAGCCGATACGTCCGCCCAGGAATACACCCAGGAAACCTGCATAAAGCAGATTCTCAACTTCCTCTTTTTTCCAGCCGCTGCCAGGCTGATTGGCACGACGTACAGCCAGCCACATGGCGAAAACAAAGCCCACCAGATACATCAGACCGTACCAGTGAAGCGAAACCGGTCCGAGCGAGAAGATCACTGGATCGAACTGCGGAAATGCAATATAGCCGTTATTCATCATTCACCGTCTATTTTTCAACCCTGAAAAGGGGCGTTGTCAGGCACATAAATTAAGGCTGCGCATAATAGCACAGCCGGTTTTCTGAATTGTCTTGCAAATGTAAAGGCGGATAACGCGCAAAGCCTGAGCCGGTGTGGTACTAACGACCACCGCGAATCAGCCCGCCTAATCCACGCCGCTCCATAAAGGCCGAGACCAGATGGCGCACTTCCGTGGCGGTGTCGGCCTTCATCCCCTGCTCGCTGAGCTTCTGCGCTTCTTCGTGATCCAGATGGCGCAGCAGGTATTTAACGCGCGGTACGTTTTTACCGTTCATGCTGAGATGGTGATACCCCAGGCCAACCAGCAGTGCGACACACATCGGATCGCCCGCCATTTCACCACACAGGCACAATTCCAGATTGGCCAGGCGGGCTTCCTGTGCAATCGCATTCAGCGCGCGCAGCATCGCCGGATGCAGCGAGTCATAAAGGTTTGCAACACGGGTGTTATTGCGGTCCACCGCCAGCAGATACTGCGTCAGGTCGTTGGTGCCGACCGAGACAAAATCGACGCGTGACGCCAGATGCGGGATCATAAACAGCATCGACGGCACTTCGATCATGATCCCGATACGCGGTCTGGGAGTCGGGAAGCCCAGCATCTCTTCCACTTCGCGACCGGCGCGATCGATCAGCTCTTTTGCATCATCGATTTCGTCGATATGACTGATCATCGGCAGCAGAATACTGAGGTTGCCAGAGGCGGCGTTGGCGCGCAGCATTGCGCGTACCTGCACCAGGAAGATTTCCGGCTGATCCAGCGTCAGGCGAATGCCGCGCCAGCCCAGGCAGGGATTCTCTTCACTGATCGGCATGTAAGGCAGCTGTTTATCGGCACCCACATCCAGCGTTCGCAGCGTCACTGGCTTGTTGCGAAACAGCTGCAACATACCCTGATACTGAGCCACCTGCTCCTCTTCCGACGGGAAGCCATTCTGCAGCATAAACGGGATTTCGGTGCGGTAGAGACCGATGCCATCCACCCAGTCGCCCACCGTCTGCTCATGTTCCGGGCTTAAGCCAGCGTTGAGCATCACCTGCACGCGCTCGCCACTTTTCAGCTCACCCGGCTGATCGACCACGCCTTCCGCCATTTTGCTCAGCGCGTTCTCTTCGCTGATCAGCCGCTGATACTCCTGGACCAGCACCGGCTCAGGATCGATCAGCAGTTCACCGCGATAACCGTCGACGATCAGCAGGCGTTTGTTGAGCTGATGAGGCTGGATGTCAGCGCCCATGACTGTCGGGATCCCCATCGCGCGGGTCAGGATCGCCGCATGGGAGTTGGCTGCACCGTCACGCACCACTACGCCCGCCAGCCGCTCCTGCGGCAGCTCAGCTAAGGTCGTGGCGGTCAGCTCATCGGCCACCAGCACAAAGCGTTCCGGCCAGGCATTGGTGCCGACCAGGGTGTCATCGAGGTGGAACAGCAGACGCTGGCCCAGTACCCGCAGATCGCCTGCACGTTCACGCAGGTAGTTGTCAGTCAGGCTCGCGAACTGTTCAGCGAACTTCTCGATCACCTGTTTCACCGCCCATTCCGCGACCGATCCGCGCTCGATCTCATCGAACAGATCTTTCTTCAGACGGGCATCGGTTAACAGGTGAGAGTAGAGATCGAAAATGGCCGCGCTCTCTTTTTGTGCGCTGGCGCTGAAACGTTTGCTGAAACGGCGAAATTCATTGGTTGCTTCGCTCATGGCGAGCGACAGACGCTCACGTTCACGATGAACATCCAGCGTTGAGGCGGCTGAGACCTGATCAAGCAGTGGCTGCGTCTCATCGACCCAGCCTGGTGCTACCGCCACGCCAGGCGCTGCCGCAATCGCACGCACCCGGGTCTGTCGGAACTGGCCAAACAGTTGGCCCATTTGAGATTGCGACAGCAAAGCCGCCATCTGCGTAGCCAGCGTGACCAGAAATGACTCTTCGCTTTCATCAAACTGACGGTGTTCGCGCTGCTGCACCACCAGCACGCCAAGGAGCTGGCGGCGGCTGATAACAGGCACACCGAGGAAGGAGCGATAGCGCTCCTCTTTCACTGCGGGGATATATTTGAAGCTGGGATGGCTTTGGGCGTCAGCAAGGTTAATCGGTTCGGCCAGACGGCCCACTAAACCGACGATACCCTCGTCGAAAGCCAGCGTTACGGTGCGGCCACGCGGTTTTTTGAGTCCGCGCGTCGCCATCAGGTAATAGCAGCGACGGTCCTGGTCGGCGAGGTAAACGGAACAGACTTCCGTATCCATCGCCAGACAGATCTCATTGACCAGGATGTCGAGTGCTTCATTGAGACGCGGCGCACTCGCCACTTTTTCTACAATTTCACGCAACTGAGTGAGCATAAAGGGCGTGGCCTATCCTCTCTTACGACGATGGGCAGGATTATTTCGCTGCCCCGCACTCTCCTGCATAGACATCACCACGCCAGCGAATTCCTTCATCACCCGACGATAAACATCGCGCTTGAAGGAGACAACCTGACGCACCGGATACCAGAAGCTGACCCAGCGCCAGCCATCAAATTCAGGCGTGCTGCTGCGCTGCACATTGATATCCGCGTCATTACACATTAACTGCAGAAGAAACCACTTTTGTTTCTGGCCGATACATACCGGCTTTGTGTCCCAACGCACCAAACGTTTTGGCAACTTGTAACGTAACCAGTTGCGGGTAGAGGCAAGTATTCGAACATCTTTCCGATGCAATCCGACTTCTTCGAACAGTTCGCGATACATCGCCTGTTCTGCGGTTTCACCGGGATTGATGCCTCCCTGAGGAAATTGCCAGGAGTGCTGTCCAAAGCGCCTGGCCCATAACACTTGTCCCTGCCGGTTACAGATTACGATACCAACATTCGGGCGGTAGCCATCATCATCGATCACCGGACTACCTCAAAGCAAAATTTGAATGGGCTGATTGTTTCACACTCCTTACAGGCGGTAAACCACTGGATTCATGGGGTATCAGACCATCAAATGCGGGATAACTCACAGAAAACGGCAAAGTTATAAACAAACAGCGTGAAAAAGATCGATCTTATTCACTTTTTCTGTGGATAGCTTTGTGCAGAACGCGGGAGTTAACTGAATAACATTTTCACTGCTCGCAGAAGGACCCAAAAGAACCAACAACGCATCCTTATGATATTTAATGTAAATAAATCATTCTGGCTCTCCCTGAGACTTTTATAAACTGCCAATATTCTCGCGACAACTGACAATTGATTAAAAGATAACCACGCTCTTTTTTATCCACAGATAATCGCTCAGGGTTAGGTCAGAGCGGCGAAATTATGCTCAGAAAAAGAAAAGTCAAGGCTGTAAATGGAACCAGTACCGCACCAATACGGGGGTTATCCCATTTTTCTGTGGATAACCGGGATGGAGATCCTGTTCATTGTTGCGCGTAAGCTGGGATAACAATGCCTGTCTCATGATGGTGCAAGGGTTATCCGTTAAAAAAAGTGCGATCTATCATGTTATTATCGATCCCTGATGCGGTGAATTTTAGTGAAAGGATTTCCTCACCCGCAACTGTACAAATTTTAATCATTGCGAGTTATCAACATGAGTTACCTGCCAGGACCACCTGAAGATGAAGCCAGCCTGCTGGCGCGTGCGCAGGATTTAGCCGGCTTAACACTGGAAACGCTGGCCGCTCGCGCCGGGCTGCCCATGCCTGCGGATCTTAAACGTGATAAAGGCTGGGTCGGCATGCTGCTGGAGTTACATCTTGGTGCCAGCGCGGGCAGCAAAGCGGAACAGGACTTTGCGCATCTGGGTATCGAACTGAAAACCATCCCGATTGATGCGCAGGGAAAACCGCTGGAAACCACCTTTGTCTGCGTCGCCCCGCTGACCGGCAACAGCGGCGTCACCTGGCTCACCAGTCATGTGCGCCATAAACTGGCGCGGGTATTGTGGATTCCGGTTGAAGGCGGGCGTGAGATTCCGCTGCGGGAACGTCGTGTGGGCGCGCCGCTGTTATGGAGCCCGGATGCAGAAGAAGATGAGATGCTGCGTCAGGACTGGGAAGAGTTGATGGATATGATTGTACTGGGACGCGTTGAGCAGATTACCGCACGGCATGGTGCCTGGTTGCAAATCCGCCCGAAAGCCGCCAACAGTAAGGCGCTGACAGAAGGTATTGGCGATCAGGGCCAGCCAATTATGACCTTGCCGCGCGGCTTCTACCTTAAAAAAAGCTTCACCGGGCCACTGCTGGCGCGGCATTTTCTCCTGTGAATCGCGCCACTCGCGCTGAGCAATCGCAATTTTGTGGGAGATCGGTGAATTGAATGCGTATAATCGCCGTTTACTTTTCGTTTAGGATTGAATGTCGGTATGTTTGAGTGGATTGCTGATCCCAACGCCTGGCTGGCGCTGGGCACCCTGACCATCCTTGAGGTGGTGCTGGGTATTGATAACATCATTTTCCTGTCGCTGGTGGTCGCTAAACTGCCAAAGCACCAGCAAGCCAGCGCACGTCGCATTGGTCTGATGGGCGCGATGCTGATGCGTCTTGGCCTGCTGGCCTCTATCGCGTGGGTTGCCCGTCTGACTAATCCGCTGTTTACGCTGATGGATCATGCGTTTTCAGCGCGCGATCTGATTCTGCTGTTTGGTGGACTGTTCCTGCTGTGGAAATCGAGCATGGAGATCCATGAAACGATCGAAGGCAGTGAAGGCGAACATAACACCCGCGTTCATTCGTTCCTCGGCGCGATTGTACAGATTATGATGCTCGACATTATTTTCAGTCTCGACTCTGTTATCACCGCTATCGGCCTCTCCGATCATCTGTTCATTATGATGGCAGCCGTCGTCATTGCGGTGCTGATGATGATGTTCGCCGCGCGCGCCATTGGTGAGTTTGTTGAACGCCATCCGTCGGTGAAAATGCTGGCCCTCTCCTTCCTGATTCTGGTCGGTTTTACCCTGATTCTGGAGAGTTTTGCGGTCCATGTACCAAAAGGTTACATTTATTTCGCGATGTTCTTCTCGATGGCGGTTGAGTGTCTTAACCTGATGCGCAGTAAGAAAAAGCACGCCTGATAAAGTCAAGGGCGAGCCTGCTCGCCCGGTTACTTTCAGATTTCTGCGATTAACCCTGCCGGCAAAAACATTTATTACTACACTGTTTGCACGTGACCATTTGTGAGGATAAGGCGTGATGAAAGGGTTGGCAGGAGTAGCACTGGTGATGGTAACCGCAGCATTCTTAAGTGGATGCAGTTCTGATTATGTCATGGCGACTAAAGATGGTCGTATGATTATGACCGAAGGTAAGCCAAGCATTGATAAAGAGACCGGTCTGGTTGAGTACACGGATCAGACGGGTCACATGGTGCAGATTAACAGCGATGAGGTTTCAACAATCATTGAACGTTAAGTGCCCTGTTTAATCGCCTGCCAACAATTCCCCGCTGGCAGGCGATTTCCCCGACTTTTCCCCCTTCCTTCCCCGCCATTGCTCGCGCTATAGTCCCTGAGAACACAACATTCCATTCCATAAAGAAAAGGAAGCTGGCAATGCACTATCATCGTATTCCTCACAGCACGCTGGAAGTGAGTCAGCTGGGATTGGGTACCATGACGTTTGGCGAACAGAACAGCGAAGCCGACGCCCATGCTCAACTGGATTTAGCACTCCGTTCCGGCATCAACTTTATTGATACTGCCGAGATGTATCCGGTGCCACCGCGCCCGGAAACCCAGGGTCTGACCGAACAATATATTGGAAGCTGGCTCAAACAGCGCGGCAGCCGCGACAAAATCATTCTGGCCAGTAAAGTCGCCGGACCGTCGCGCGGCAATGATGCGTCCATTCGCCCGGATATGGCGCTGGACCGTAAAAATATCCGTGCCGCGCTTGATGCCAGTCTGAAGCGCCTGAATACCGACTACCTTGATCTTTACCAGCTGCACTGGCCTCAGCGTCAGACCAACTTTTTTGGCAAGCTTGGCTATCAGTACAGCGAAACCACCGCACAGGTCACACTGCTGGAGACGCTGGAAGCGCTGGCCGAACAGGTGCGCGCCGGTAAGATTCGTTATATTGGAGTGTCGAATGAAACGGCATGGGGCGTGATGCGTTATCTGCAACTGGCAGAGAAGCATGAGCTGCCGCGCATTGTCAGCATTCAGAACCCCTACAGCCTGCTGAACCGCAGCTTTGAAGTGGGTCTGGCCGAAATCAGCCAGCATGAAGGCGTGGAGCTGCTGGCCTATTCCAGCCTGGCGTTTGGTACGCTAAGTGGCAAATACCTGAATGGCGCGCAGCCTGCGGGCGCACGTAACACGTTGTTCAGCCGCTTTACCCGCTACAGCGGCGAGCAGTCACAGCAGGCCGTTGCAGAATATGTGGCGTTAGCGCAACAGCATCAGATTGACCCATCGCAGATGGCTTTAGCCTATGTGCGTCAGCAGCCGTTTGTGGCCAGCACACTGCTGGGTGCCACCACGCTTGAACAGCTGCAGATTAATATCGACAGTTTCAATCTGACCTTAAATGCCGAGATTCTGGAAGGCATTGAGGCGATTCATCGTCGCTATACCTATCCGGCGCCATAAGTGCGTCTTTGCCAGCTGCCGCCCTGGCGGCTGGCCTCTTTTACAGATCGCGATAATAGAGTTTTACCGGTTTATCGGGATACTCCAGCGCTTCGCCCTGTGGCAACCAGCCATAACGTTCGTAGTAGCCCCCAAACGTTGACCATAACCACAACCGTGAATAGCCCCGTGCCTGTGCATAAGCAATGACATGCTGCTGCAGCGCCTCGCTGACACCTTTGCCGCGCGACGACTCATCAACATAGAGCGCCGCCAGCCACGGGAAAAGATCCTGACGGCTGATCAGGTCGCAGCGCCAGAATCCTACAGTGCCGACCGCCCTGCCCGCCTCCAGAGCGACAAAGGTTACGGGGAAGTCAGCACCGTTCAGGCTGCTGTTCACCACACTGGCAAAGAACGCGTGGCTACTGGCTTCACCAAATGCGCGCCACTGCCAGTCAATAATCTGATCGGCAAACTGTGGGGCATCACTGAGCGAGACAATCTCAATCACATCAGTTTCCCCTGAAAGATCGGGACTGAATCAAACAGGTAGCCATCAAAATCAGGCGCATCGGCGTCGGAAAGCTCCAGCAGCGTATTTTTGACATTCTCAAGGTGCTGCCAGGTCGACTGCCAGGCCCCCATCACATCGCGCCGACGCAGAGCAGCCAGGATAGTCTGGTGATCGCCGAGCCACTTCAGGCGATAGGCGCGGGTTTCAAACTGCGGGCGCAGCTGCTGCCAGAGCGGGCTGCTGTCGTGATGCCGCCAGATACTGGTAACGGTATCGAGCAGCATCTGATTCTGACTCGCACCCGCCAGCAGCAGATGAAACAATTTGTCGTTGTCCTGACTGCTGTCGTTGGCGGCGATGGCACGTTGCTCCTGTTCCAGCGTACGTCGCAGATTTTCAATGTCCGCTTTAGTCGCCATTTTTGCGGCAAAGGCGGCAATATTGCTCTCCAGCAACTGACGCGCCTGTAGCATTTCAAACGGGCCTACGTCGCTGCGGAAAAAGGCCTCTTCTTCATCATCACTGGCGGAAGGAATACGCATTACATAGACGCCGGAGCTCTGACGGATATCCACCGTACCTTCCAGCTCAAGCATCAATAATGCCTCGCGCACGATGGTCCGGCTGACGCCCCAGGTTTCAGCCAGCTGACGTTCAGGCGGCAGGCGCGATCCCACCGGATAGTGTCCGTCACTGATCTGCTGACGCAGGTGCTGACCAATTTCCTGGTACTGCTTTTTTTCTTGCGGCGCTTCGGCTTTGTCCACACTTTTACCCTTTGCAATCAACGCGCTAACGGCATTGTCGCCGTTCCCTGCGCGACAATGCCCGCGAACCGGAGAGGCTGGCTCGCAAACTGGGGCTCAGTGTATCAAAGCCAGCGCCTGATCGAGTACCTTTGCACCATTCAGCGTGCCGTAAGCAACCGTATCGATTACCGCGATAGGCAACTGATAGCTGTCAGTGAGTTTTCTGTTCTCCTCCAGTTTGAAGCGCACCTGAGGCCCGAGCAGCACCACCGCCACCTCGCTGCCGTAGTTTTGCAGCTCTTCACGCAGGTTTTGCTCCGGAATAGCGTAGATCTGAAATGCCAGTCCGCGAGCGGCGACCTCTTTTTCCATCCGCGTTACCACCATTGAGGTCGACATGCCCGCAGCACAGGCCAGAACAATTCGTTTCATGCTCGTTTCCTCGCGTTATTTCGGCTCATCATCAAGCCACAGGGTAAATTGCTGCGTGTCACGCAGCGTACGGAACCAATGGGCAGATTTCTTCATACGGCGCTGACGGTGCTTATCTAAGTCGATTTCGATCAGACCATAGCGGTTTTTAAAGGCATTCATTGGTGAGACGTTGTCGGTAAACGCCCACAGCATGTAGCCCTGACAGTTAATGCCCGCCTGGCTGGCGCGTATCGCCTGATGCAGGTGTTCGCTGATAAACGCGATACGGTAATCGTCCTGAATTTCCCCACCGGCATCTTTGAATTGGGTTTCGTTCTCAATGCCCATACCGCTTTCCGCCACAAACCACGGGATATTGTCGTACTCATCGCGCATTCGTTGTGCCATATCCCAGATAATTTCAGGCTGAATTTCCCAGCCGCGCGAACGATTCATCCGCCGCCCAGGCAGTTCAAAGTGTTCGTAATACCAGGCAGGATGAAAGGGTGTCTCGGGATGCCAGGCGCGGGACGGCGCCTTCACGCGATGGGGATAGTAGAGATTAAGGCCGACCTCATCGACGGTATTGGCAGCAATAATCGCCAGCTCTTCCGGCGTGGTTTCCCACTCAATCTGATGCTTATCAAGCAGCGCCAGCAGCTCCGCCGGATACGCGCCTTTAATCGCGGGGTCGAGAAACACCCGGTTGTAGAACAGGTCATAAATATGCGCCGCCTTCTGGTCGTGCGGGGCGGATGATCGCGGATAGGTGACCTCCGGGTTAAGAATGGTACCAATGCGACCGGCATAGCCACGCTTGCGGAAAAGCTGCACTGCCCGGGCAGTCGCGAGATTTTTATGGTGGTTCCACTGCATCCATTTATGCGTGTTCTGCTCATAAGGCCAGCGCAGCGCGTCGAGATAGACGCGGGTCTGCACCACAATGGGCTCATTAAACACAAACCAGCGTGTGACCCGACCGGCATAACGTTTAAAAACCTGTTCGACATAACGAATAAACAGTTCAACCACATGCTTTGACTGCCAGCCTCCATATTGCTCAAGCAGTAAGGCTGGCAGCTCGTAATGCTCCAGACAGAGCATCAGTTCAATGCCCTGACGCTGCATTTCATCAATCAGCCGGTCATAGTAAGCGGCATATTCCTCATCGACCGTGGCGGTTTCATAATCGATCAGGAAACGCGACCAGTTAATGGAAGTCCGGTAGTGGGTCAGCCCGCTGGCCTTCATTAGCGCCACATCTTCACTAAAGCGATTGATAAAGTCAGTGGCAACCGCCGGGCCATAGCCGTTGTGCCAGACGTGACGATCCTGCTGATACCAGGCGTCAGGCCAGGAGTCCTGGCCCGGCTTTTTTCCGCTCCAGCCTTCCGTCTGCCAGGCGGAGGCAGCAGCCCCCAGAATGAAATGCTCAGGTATGTGGACAGTCTGACGACTCATAACACCTCCGTTCGGTTGGGGTTCAGCTCAGGTTGCAGGCTCTTTGCTTCCGCTGCATCCGCGCGGCGGGCTGCGACTTTCACAAAGGGCAGATAGATGAGTACTGACACCAGAATGCAGACGATCTGCGTCACCACTGCGCCCATCGATCCAGCCGTTGAAAGCCAGGCATTGATAATCGGAGGCGTGGTCCAGGGCACCATCACCACGGCTTTCCCGGCAAAGCCCATCACCGTCGCGAAGTAGCCAATAGAACCTGTCACCAGCGGTGTGATGATGAAAGGGATAGCCAGAATCGGGTTAAGCATAATCGGCATACCAAATATAACCGGCTCGTTGATATTGAAAATGCCGGGCCCGAACGACAGCTTGGCGATTTCACGCATCTCTTTGCGCCGCGTCGCCAGCATCACGGCGGTGAGCAGCCCGATGGTCAGGCCGGAACCGCCGATGCTCATATAAACATCCCAGAACGGCATCGTGATAATGTTCGGCGCCTCTTTTCCCTGCTCAAAAGCGGTCATGTTGACCAGAATTGCGCCCAGCAACAGTGGCTCACGAATCGGTTTCACCATCTGGTTGCCGTGAATACCAATCACCCAGAACAGCTGGGCAACGAACATCAGAATCAGAATGCCCCACAGACTCTGCACCACCGACTCCAGCGGCTGCTGCACCACCTGGTATACCGCGTCGTAGAGGTACATGCCGGTAACGCGATGGAAGATAAAGCCAAAGGTCGCTACCAGCGTCACAGTAATAATTGAGGGGATAAGCGCAGAGAATGAGGCGGCCACATTGGGCGGCACAGTGTCGGGCATTTTGATTTTCAGCCGCTCAACCTGTTCAAGGCGGCAGTAGATCTCTACCGACAGAATGGCGATAAACATGCCGAGAAACAGGCTCTTGGTATCGGAGAATTGTTTGGCCAGCACATCGGTGACCAGATGCATCTGCCCATCGACCATCATCTGTAAGGTGGTCGGCGTTACGGATACAAAGCAGATGATTGCCAGCAGACCGGGAAACAGCGTTTTTATACCGTTGATGCGCCCAAGCTCAATACCAATCAGGAACACCGCACCAATGTTAAGAAAGCTGAGCGTGGCGTAATTGATACTGCTGGTGATGGGCTTGAGGTCAGCTAAGAAAGCCAGAGCGGCAAAGCTGGCAAGGCCATTTTTGCTGTCCAGCACCATGTTAGAAATCAATACCGAGAAGGCGCCAACAATGATTACCGGCATCAGGGTAATGAACGAGGCTTTAATCGCCATGATATAGCGATAACTGTTAAAGCGGGTGGCGAAGCTGCCCAGGGAATCGATAAGGCGGTCCTGTAAAGACATGATCAATCCTCAGAGATGTAAGATCGGTAGTCCTATAATCATCATGATCTTCCTTGTTAGTGGCATACCAAAATGACGAATATCATCAGTTTTTTCTGTGACGAACTTCCCGGAAACGTTTTTTGGCATTCCGGTATGATTAAATTCGCCAATTTGGCATACCAATAGCGGAGGCGTTATGGATTACGAACAGACTATGATGGACTTACTGATCAATGCGGGAGAAGCACGCTCGTCGGCGATGATGGCGATTCAGTGCGCGCGCAAACGCGACTGGGCCGGGGCTGATGCCGGGCTGGCAGCCTCTGATACTGCGGCAAAAGCGGCACATAAAATCCAGACCGCGTTGATTGGCGCAGACGAAGGAAGCGGAAAATTACCGGTCACGCTGATTCTGGTACATGCGCAGGATCACCTGATGAATGCCATGCTGTGTCGCGAGCTGGCAGAGGAATTGATAATGCTGCGAAAAGAGATCTATAGCTGACAGGCGGCACGTGGGCCGCCTGAGCGAGGTGATTAGATAATTTCCAGTGCCAGCAGCGACTCGATAGTTTGTGCACGTCGAATCTCGCGCGGCTGGCCCTGCTCAAACAGCACTTCCGGGATCAGCGGACGGCTGTTGTAGTTAGAAGACATGGATGCGCCGTAAGCACCGGTGTCGTGGAACACCAGATAATCGCCCACTTTCGCCGCCGGAATCGCGCGCGGTTCGACCATGCCGCCCTCCAGCTGGGTAAAGACATCACCCGATTCGCACAGCGGACCTGCAACCACCGTGTCGATCGTCTGCTGCTCATCAATGGCCCGCTCATCGCCCGCCATCAGCGAGATATGGTGATAGCTGCCATACATGGATGGGCGCATCAGATCACTGAAACCGGCATCAACCAGCACGAAGTGACGGCTGCCCATCGACTTCACTGCCCGGACCTGCGACACCAGTACGCCAGCCTCGGCCACCAGGAAGCGGCCTGGTTCGATCTCCAGTTTGACCGCGTGCCCCAGATGCTGAGCAATGCGCTGCCGCGCTGCGTCCCACAGGCCGAAATAGTGATGCGTATCGATCGCCTCTTCACCGTAGCGATAAGGAATAGAAAGGCCACCGCCCGCAGAGATTGCTGACAGATCCTGACCTGACGCCATCACCAGTTCCACCATCGCATCACAGACCTGCTGCAGATGCGCATAATCCACACCTGAACCGATATGCATGTGGATGCCCACCAGCTGCAGACCGTACTGTTTAATGGTTGCCAGCGCCTCGGCTAAGTCACCGTGCCAGATACCGTGCTTGCTGTTTTCGCCACCAGTATTGGTTTTCTGACTGTGGCCGTGACCAAAACCAGGGTTGACCCGTAGCCATACCGCGTGTCCCGGTGACACCGCACCGAGTTGATGCAGCATATCGATCGAACCGGCATTCACCGGCACCTTTAACGCAGTCACCCGCTCAAGTGTCGGTTGATCGAACAGATCAGCGGTAAAGACGATCTCATCACCACCAGGCTGATAACCGGCGGCCAGCGCACGTTCGATCTCACCCAGCGATACCGAGTCCACTTTCACGCCCGCCGCGCGCATCAGGCGCAGGATATGCGTATTAGAGCAGGCTTTCTGCGCAAAGCGCACCACATCAAAGGCCTGCAGCTGAGCAATACGCGCCTGAATAATCTGCGCATCATAGGCCCAGAACGGTCCACTATAACGACGTGCCAGTGGCAGCAGGTTAGTGGCGTTGAGTGCGGTTTCGGTATTCTGTAAGGAACGTGGCATAACAATTCTCCTGTGGCGTTAACCGCATTAAGCCAGATTCGTGTCATAGCGAAAAATATCTGTTTTAATAGCATCTATGCAGAATTGATATGGATAAACGGCGTGGCAAACATTAACTGGCGGCATATCGAAATTTTTCATGCGGTGATGACCAGCGGCAATCTGACGCAGGCCGCCACGCTGCTGCACACCTCACAGCCTACCGTGAGCCGGGAGCTGGCACGTCTGGAGCAGCAACTGGGATTAGAGCTGTTCGGGCGGGTACGCGGTCGCCTGCAGCCGACGGTGCAAGGGTTGCGTCTGTTTGAAGAGGTTCAGCGCTCCTGGTATGGCCTGGACCGCATCATGGAAGCGGCAGAAGGCCTGCGCCAGTTTCGTCAGGGCGAGCTGTCGATCGCCTGTCTGCCCGTTTTTTCGCAGTCGCTGCTGCCGCCGCTGTGTCAGCCCTTTTTACAGCGTTACCCGGATGTGAGTCTGAATGTGATTCCGCAGGAGTCGCCGCTGCTGGAGGAGTGGCTGTCGGCGCAGCGCTACGATATCGGCTTAACCGAAACCCAGCACGCGCCGGCCGGAACTGACCGCCTCGCCCTGCTGACCTGCGATGAAGTGTGCGTGTTGCCGCAGAATCACCCCTTGAGTCAGCGTGAGGTGCTGACGCCGCACGACTTTGCGGGTGAAAAGTATGTGAGCCTGTCGCGCAGCGACAGCTATCGTCAGCTGCTGGATGCGCTGTTTCAGGAGCAGGGAGTGGAACGGCGGCTGGTGATGGAGACACACAGCGCCGCTTCGGTATGCGCAATGGTCAGGGCGGGCGTGGGGATTTCGATTGTGAATCCGCTGACGGCGCTGGATTACGCCGACAGCGGTGTGGTGATGCGTAAGTTCAGCGTGGCAGTTCCGTTTACCGTCAGCCTGGTGAGACCGCAGCACCGCCCTGCGTCGGCGCTGGTGGATGCCTTTGTCAGCCATCTGCAGCAGCAGGTGGCTGACTTTCCGGCGCGAATCGCCGCCCGCCTGGCTTAAGCGCGAACCCTGGCGACCGCGCTGCCCGATTTACGGAAGGTAATCAGGCAGACCAGCAGACCGACAGCGGCCAGCGCAGCCGCAGCAACCGGCACCGCCGTCAGGCCAAAACCACGGCCAATCACTGCGCCACCAACCCAGGCACCCAGCGCATTACCGACGTTAAACGCCGAAATGTTAAGGGTTGAGACCAGGTTCGGTGCTTCTTTGCCGTGACGCACGACGTTAATTTGCAGACCCGGCACCGTCGCAAAGGTTGCCATCGCCCAGAGGAACAGGGTGATCTCTGCCAGCCACAGCGCATGGCTGGTCCAGCTGAACAGCAGCGAGAAGATGGCAATCAGTGAGAAGCTGAGGATCAGGCTGAAGGAGACTTTCCAGTCAGCCAGTTTTCCGCCGAGAATATTGCCAACTGTCAGGCCCGCACCTATCAGGAACAGCGTCCAGCTGACGCCGCGGTCGCTGATGCCCGTCACCTCTAACAATAGCGGCGCAATGTAGCTGAACAGTGCAAACATCGCCGCCGCAAAGCACACCGTCATCAGCAGCGACAGCCACAGTTTGCCGTTGGCCAGTGCGCCAATTTCACTCGCCAGATGAACCGGTTTTTCCTGTTTGTTGTTGGGCAGACTGACGATCAGGGCGATAAACGCCAGCACGCCGATCACCGCCACGCCCCAGAATGTCGCTCGCCAGCCAAACATCTGTCCGAAACTGGTTCCCAGCGGCACGCCCAGCACGTTAGCTAAGGTCAGCCCTGTAAACATCAGTGCCACAGCCGAAGCCTGACGCCCGGCAGGCACCAGACTGGCGGCGACAACCGCGCCAATCCCGAAGAAGGCACCATGACAGAGTGCGGTAACGATTCTGGCCAGCATCAGCAGGTTGTAGTTGTAAGCCAGCGCACACAGCAGGTTGCCGACAATAAAGATCACCATCAGCAGAATCAGCGTTTTTTTACGCGGTAGTCTGGCGGTCAGCAACGCCATTATCGGCGCACCAATTGCTACCCCCAGCGCATAGCCGCTGATTAGCCAGCCCGCCGACGGAATCGACACCTGAAGGTCACGCGCCACCTCCGGCAGCAATCCCATAATGACAAACTCGGTGGTTCCGATGGCAAACGCACTTAACGCCAGCGCCATTAATGCTACAGGCATAACACTCTCCCGGTTTCATTTGCAGGTGAACCGCGCGGACACGCAGCCCCTCGACGCTTATTAATTTTGATCTGCGTCACAGTGAGTATTACAGCATAGCGCTGGTGCACGACATAGCCTGTATGCAGCAAAGGATTATTGCTGAGGCCGCAATAATCGTGTCGCTGTGCCTGTCGCAACTTTCTTTCTCTGCCTGCGGACCCTACCTTAAAGACCCTGGCGAACCCGGGCAAGGTTGCCATTCTCCGTGAACCGATTACGCTTTTTAATGCGTATTTAATTAATAAATCCTTAACGTTGCCGATATATCCCTAATGAATTGCCAGGTGATGTAATCAACTGCTGACGCAGGGAGAGAGAATGCAACGACTCATAGCCTTAATGGTTTTAGGCTTAACCGGCTGCTCGGTGGGGCATTATGAGTACAGTAAAGAAGCGGAAAAACGCGTTGATATGACCGTGACCGGCATTCCTACCGTGCTGGGGTTAGGCACGCTGGGTACTACCATCCCGCTGACGCCGGAGTACAGCCTGACCGCTGCGCACGTGGCGAAGTTCTCTCTTTACCGGGTTAAAGCCTGGCACCCGCAATGCGATCTGGCCGTGGTCTACCATAAAAACAGCGAAATGAATCTGCCACCCAACTTCCGCAACAGCCATATTGGCGACCAGGTGAATCTCTATGGTTACAGTTTTATTTCGGCCATGCCGGTCAGCTCCAGCGGACAGAACCTGATTAATACCACGCTGGCGAACAGCTGGAATAAGCCGGACTGTGTTGTAGTCGCGGCGAATGCGGGTGTGGTGAAAGGGATGTCAGGCGGTGCGGTCTATAACGCCTCTGATGATACGCTGGCGGGTGTGATTATTGGCTACAGCAATAACATCAATGACAATGTCAGCGGTAAGACACTTTATAAGAACGTTGCGCTCTATGTGCCCTATTCCCGCTTTCAGAGCTGGTTGAATCAGGCGATTAAGTCCTGATGTTTGCTGAATGGACAGTGGTAAAAAAGGCCGTAACTTCCGGGCTTTTTCGTGCTGACAACGCCGAATCAGAGTGCATCTGACAGCAACGTATAAAGTAAGCGCGCAGGGAATACGGTCAGAAAAGGAAAGCGTCCCGCGCCAGGGATGGCGTGGGCCGAGCGGTCATGGATGACGGCTTTTGCGTCTTTCCGATCTGACCGTCTTCCCTGAGCAGGCTCGATCTCATAGCGAACCAGGCCATACTCTTTCAGCAGACATAAAAAAGGCCGGTATGCCCGGCCTTTTCTGAGAACAGTCAGACTTACTTGCTGCCTGGACGCAGTGCAGGGAACAGAATCACATCGCGGATAGTGTGGCTGTTAGTAAACAGCATCACCATACGGTCAATCCCGATACCCAGACCGGCGGTTGGCGGCAGGCCATGTTCCAGCGCGGTAACATAGTCTTCGTCGTAGAACATCGCTTCGTCGTCACCGGCATCTTTGGCATTCACCTGCTGCAGGAAACGCTCAGCCTGATCTTCCGCATCATTAAGCTCGGAGAAGCCGTTACCGATTTCACGACCGCCAATGAAGAACTCAAAGCGATCGGTGATTTCCGGGTTCTCGTCGTTACGACGGGCGAGTGGCGAGACTTCAGCCGGATATTCAGTGATGAAGGTTGGCTGAATCAGATGCGCTTCAGCCGTCTCTTCGAAGATCTCGGTCACGACGCGGCCCAGACCCCAGCTCTTCTCCACTTTGATATGCAGGGATTGTGCAATCGCCACCGCTTTATCAAAGTCTTCCAGATCGGCCAGATCCGTTTCCGGACGGTATTTCTTGATCGCTTCACGCATGGTCAGTTTTTCAAACGGCTTGCCGAAATCAAACTCCTGCTCGCCGTAAGGCACGACCGTGCTGCCCAACACATCCTGCGCCAGAGTACGGAACAGGCTTTCGGTCAGTTCGATCAGATCTTTATAATCCGCATAGGCCATATAGAGTTCCATCATGGTGAACTCTGGGTTATGACGTGGCGAAATACCTTCGTTACGGAAGTTACGGTTGATCTCGAACACGCGGTCGAAGCCACCCACTACCAGACGCTTCAGGTAAAGCTCTGGTGCAATACGCAGATACATATCGATATCCAGCGCATTGTGATGGGTGATGAACGGACGCGCAGAGGCGCCGCCCGGGATCACCTGCATCATCGGGGTTTCCACTTCCATAAAGTCGCGGCCTACCATGAACTGGCGAATGCCGGCCATGATCTGCGAACGAATTTTGAAGGTGTTGCGTGACTCTTCGTTGGCGATCAGATCAAGGTAACGCTGACGGTAACGGGTTTCCTGATCGGCCAGGCCGTGGAATTTGTCCGGCAGCGGGCGCAGGGCTTTGGTCAGCAGGCGCAGTTCTGAACAGTGAATCGACAGTTCGCCGGTCTTGGTTCTGAACAGTTTGCCACGCGCACCCAGGATATCGCCGAGGTCCCATTTCTTGAACTGCTCGTTGTAGATGCCTTCAGCCAGATCGTCACGAGAGACGTAAAGCTGAATCCGGCCGCCCACATCCTGCAGAGTAACGAAAGAGGCTTTACCCATGATACGGCGGGTCATCATGCGTCCGGCGACGCTGACCTCAATATCCAGCGCTTCCAGCTCTTCATTGCTCTTCTCGCCATAGCTTTCCAGCAACTGGTTTGAAAGGCTGTCACGACGGAAGTCGTTGGGAAACGCCAGACCGTTGGCACGCAGCGCACTCAGCTTTTCGCGGCGCGTTTTCAGTTCGTTATTTAACTCAACGGCGGCATCAGCGCTCTGCGGTTGTTGTTCAGACATGTCTATAACCCTGCTTTTAAACTTGCTTCAATGAATCGATCCAGATCGCCGTCCAGCACCGCCTGGGTGTTACGCGTCTCTACGCCGGTGCGCAGATCTTTGATGCGTGCATCATCGAGAACGTAAGAACGGATCTGACTTCCCCAGCCAATGTCGGACTTGTTGTCCTCCAGCGCCTGTTTCTCAGCATTTTTCTTCTGCATCTCAAGCTCGTACAGCTTCGCTTTCATCTGCTTCATCGCCTGATCTTTGTTCTTATGCTGAGAACGGTCATTCTGACACTGGGTGACAGTACCGGTTGGAATATGGGTAATACGTACCGCAGATTCCGTCCGGTTAACGTGCTGGCCGCCCGCACCCGACGCACGATAAACGTCAATGCGCAGATCGGCTGGGTTGATGTCGATATCAATATCGTCATCCACTTCCGGGTAGATAAAGGCAGAGCTGAATGAGGTGTGACGACGGCCGCCTGAGTCAAACGGGCTCTTACGCACCAGGCGATGCACGCCGGTTTCGGTGCGTAACCAGCCAAAAGCGTAGTCGCCTGACACGCGAATAGTGACAGACTTGATGCCTGCAACTTCACCTTCAGACTCTTCAATAATTTCAGTTTTGAAGCCTTTCGCTTCGGCCCAACGCAGATACATACGCATCAGCATGCTGGCCCAGTCCTGCGCTTCGGTGCCGCCGGAACCCGCCTGCAGATCGATATAGCAGTCGGCGCTGTCATACTCGCCAGAGAACATGCGGCGGAATTCCAGTTCGCCCAGCTTGCCCTCAAGGACGTCCAGCTCGGCAACCGCTTCGTCGAAAGTCTCTTCGTCTTCCGCTTCTACAGCCAGTTCAAGCAGACCCTGCACATCTTCCAGGCCCTGCGACATCTGATCCAGCGTCTGCACGATCGCTTCCAGCGAGGAGCGCTCTTTGCCCAGCGCCTGAGCGCGCTCAGGTTCGTTCCAGACATAGGGCTGTTCCAGCTCGGCGTTTACTTCTTCGAGGCGTTCTTTCTTGGCATCGTAGTCAAAGATACCCCCGAAGAACGTCGCTGCGCTCACTGAGGTCCTGAATACGGTTTTTGACCGGGTTAATTTCAAACATGGCTTTGGCGTCTTTCTTATGTTCGATGGGACAGGAAAATTAACGCACAAGTTTACCCGAAACTGGCGGCAGATTGTAGCGCTGAGACAGCAGGCTGATGCCGGGGTTGCGTGACGTGTCGCATTTGCTTATCGGATCGCGGTGACATCCTCACGCGCAGCAGAATAACGCAGAAAACAATCGGGCGGTCGCGCATCTGCCGTAACCGGAGACGCGCGCACCCTGTTTAACTCAGTTCAGCGGCCAGATATGGTCGATGATCAGCTGCACCGAGCGGTTACCACGATACTCATTGATATCCAGCTTATAGGCCAGCTCAACCTGACGAATGCTGCTGTCGGGCCACAGCGTGGTATCGACATTAAAGGCGATACCGTCGATCAGCGGACCGCCGTCCAGCGGCTCGACCATGACTTTAAGATGTCGCTCGCCCACCAGCCGCTGTTGCAGCAGCTTAAATTTGCCGTCAAAAGCGGGTTCCGGGAACGCCTGGCCCCAGGGCCCGGCTTCGCGCAACATCTCGGCGGTCTGCAGGGAAAACTCCTGCGGCTGCAGGGCGCCATCTGACCAGATGATGCCCTGCAGCGATTCGCCATCCAGCCACTCACCGACCAGATCGGCAAAGCGCTGACGAAACTCCTCGTAGCGTGCGGTCTCCAGCGATAAGCCGGCTGCCATGGCGTGACCGCCAAACTTTAGCATCATACCAGGATTCAGGGTATCCAGACGCTCCAGCGCATCGCGCAGATGCAGTCCGGCAATCGAGCGGCCCGACCCCTTCAGCGTGCCGTCGCCTGCTGGCGCAAAGGCAATCACGGGACGATGGAAGCGCTCTTTAAGACGTGACGCCAGAATCCCCACCACGCCCTGATGCCATTCGGGATGATAGAAGGCCAGCCCCAGCGGCAGATCGCGCTGCTCGCGCTCCAGCGCCTGACACAGCGCCAGCGCTTCGCTCTGCATGCCCTGCTCGATCTCTTTACGCGTCTGATTCAGCGCGTCCAGTTCGCTGGCCAGCATCCGCGCCTGGCTGAGATCGTCGGTCATTAACAGCGCAACGCCCACCGACATATCGTCGAGCCGGCCTGCGGCGTTGAGTCGTGGTCCCAGCGCAAAGCCGAGATCGCTGGCCGCCAGCTGACGGGCATCGCGATTAGCAATCTCCAGCAGCGCGCGGATGCCGGGCCGGCATTTTCCGGCACGGATGCGGCTGAGCCCCTGCCACACCAGAATGCGGTTATTGACGTCGAGTGGCACCACATCGGCTACCGTGCCTAGCGCGACCAGATCCAGCATCTCCGCCAGATTCGGTTCCGTGCGGGTGGTGCCAAACCAGCCCTGGGTTCGCAGATGGGCGCGCAGCGCCAGCATCAGATAGAACGCGACGCCCACGCCCGCCAGCGCGCGCGAGGGAAAGTTGCAGTCCGGCAGATTGGGATTCACGATCGCCTCAGCGGCGGGTAAGGTCTCACCGGGCAGATGGTGGTCGGTAATCAGCACCGGAATCCCGTGCTGATGGGCAAAATCAACGCCAGCGTGAGAGGAGATGCCGTTATCGACGGTCAGGATCATCGCCGCGCCGCGCGCACGCGCCTGCTCAACCACTTCCGGGCTAAGGCCATAACCATCTTCAAAGCGGTTAGGGACCAGATACTGCACGTTGCCGCCGCCCATGCTGCGCAGCGCCATGACCGTCAGCGCGGTACTGGTCGCGCCATCGGCATCAAAGTCGCCCACCACCATAATGCGACGCCCATCCAGCAGCGCCTGATGCAGCAGTTCCACTGCACTCTCAATTCCGCTTAAAGACTGGTACGGCAGCAGGTTTTTCGCACCGCGCTCCAGCTCTGCGGCGTCACGCACGCCGCGTTGCAGATAGAGCCGCTTCAGCAACGGCGGCAGCGTGGCCGGTAGCGCATCGTCAACCGTCACCTCACGGCGACGCAGTTCCACTTCCTGTTTTACCACCGATTAACCACCACGCTTCTGATTGTCCAGCACCTGCTTCAGCTCCTGCGGCGACTGATAACCCGGGATCATCATGCCGGTGTCAGTCAGCATCGCAGGGGTGCCCTGAATGCCAAACAGCACGCCCAGTTTGTAATGCTGAGAAATATCGATTTTGCAGCTGTCTGGTGCGGCCATCTTCGGCGCATTGCCTTTCATCGCCTCATCAAACGCTTTATTGCGGTCAGCGCTGCACCAGATCGCCTTCATTGCCGGTTCGATCTGACCATTCAGTCCCTCTCGCGGAAACGCCAGGTAGCGCACGGTAATGCCCAGCGCATTGTAGTCCGCCATCTGCTCGTGCAGCTTGTGGCAGTAACCACAGGTGATGTCGGTGAAGACGGTGATCACATGCTGCTCTTTCGGGGCTTTGTAGACGATCATCTCCGGCACCAGCGCCTCGACTTTTTTGTCCAGCAGCTGGTTGGTGACGTTGACCGGCTGTTTGCCGCTGACGTCATAGAGCGGGCCCTGGATCATATGTTTGCCGTCATCGGTAACATAGAGCACGCCGCTTTCCGACAGCACGGTTTTAAAGCCAGGCAGCGGGGATGGACTGATCTCCGTCTGGTTCAGACCGAGCTTTTTAAGGGATTGCTGAATGGCGCTGTCATCGGCCTGTGCGAGACCGGAAAAGGCGCTGGCTAACAGGGCCAGCATGGCAAAATGCTTGTTCATTTTTATCCTTATGGCCGCGAATCAGGCTCGCGGATGGTGTTGTTGATGCAACTGACGCAGGCGCTCAGTGGCGACGTGCGTATAAATTTGGGTGGTGGAGAGATCGCTATGTCCCAGCAGCATCTGTACGACACGCAGATCTGCACCGTGGTTCAGCAGATGGGTCGCAAAGGCATGACGCATTACATGCGGCGATAACTTTTCGCTGTCGATCCCCGCCAGCGTGGCGTAATGCTTGATGCGATGCCAGAAGGTCTGGCGCGTCATCTGCTGCGCCCGATTGCTGGGAAACATCACGTCCAGCGTCTGCCCATTGAGCAGCCACGGACGACCATGTTCCATATATTGCTCCAGCCAGTAAACCGCTTCTTCACCTAAAGGCACCAGCCGCTCTTTATCGCCTTTACCGATAACCCGGACAACGCCCTGCCGCAGGCTGATGTCGCTGAGCGTCAGGCCAATCAGTTCGGAGACACGCAGGCCGGTGGCGTAGAGCAGCTCCAGCATTGCTTTGTCGCGTAGCTCCAGCGGAATATCGATATTCGGCGCCTGCAACAGTCGTTCGACCTGCGCTTCACTGAGATCTTTCGGCAAACGCTGCGGCAGTTTTGGCGCGGACAGCAGTGCGCTCGGATCGTCCGGTCGCAGCTTTTCGCGATAAAGATACTGGAACAGGCGACGCATGGCGCTGAGCAACCGCGCTGAGCTTGTCGCTTTGTAACCGCCCTCCAGCCTTTCGGCCAGGAACTGCTGCAGATCCAGTGGCGTCACGCTGAGCAGCGTCAGCTGATGATGCGCCAGCCAGCCGGTCAGCGTCTGAAGATCCTGACGATAAGAGGAGAGAGTATTCTGCGCCAGATTGCGTTCAATCCAGAGCGCATCAAGAAACTGTTCTGTCAGATCGCTGTCCTGCACGTTGTCTCCGCCGTCTGGTGTAAAATCATGCTCATTATGCCTGATTCAGCAGCGCTTCTGGTACAATTGCGCCAAAGTCAGTATTTACAGAGTGTTATCTGCATGAAAATCGGTCTTTTTTACGGTTCAAGTACCTGTTACACCGAAATTGTAGCGGAGAAAATTCGCGATTTTATTGGCGAAGAGTTAGTGACGCTGCATAACGTGAAAGATGACGACCCACGCCTGATGGAACAGTACGATTTGCTGATCATGGGCATCCCGACCTGGGATTTCGGTGAGTTGCAGGAGGACTGGGAGGCGATCTGGACGCAACTGCCCGCGCTGAATCTGCAAAACAAGATTGTTGCGCTGTATGGCATGGGCGATCAGATTGGCTATGGCGAGTGGTTTTTAGATGCGCTCGGCATGCTCCACGATTTGCTGCAGCCCATGGGCGTGCGGTTTGTCGGCTACTGGCCGCTTGAGGGCTATGAGTTCACCAGTCCTAAACCGCTGAGTGCCGATGGCTCGCAATTTGTGGGTCTGGCGCTGGATGATGTGAATCAGTTCGAGGTCACCGATGAGCGCGTTGAACAGTGGTGCGAGCAGGTATTAACCGAAACCGCTGCACTGCTCTGAACGATTCCGTGCTCTGGATTGCCGCTGTAGAACCCGGGCGCCTGCAGATGCCGGCAGATAATAGTCTGACCTGTTGCCATTAATGTCGCGCTTTGCTGAAACAGCAGGCGCGTAATGCACGCCATTCGCCGGGCTGCATATTGTCCCGCATCAGCCACCATCTCAGCGTAGCGCCCTTTTCACTCCTGGCCACCAGCAAGACGCCAATCGGTAACCAGCGCAGCGGCTGGGTCGGTCGCCAGCGTTTTCCCTGCCAGATCCAGCAATGACCGCCTTCCCGCTGTAACTCACCGTGCCGCTGACGCAATCGCCGGAAGCTGCACCAGCCTTCAGCCAGCAACAACAGAATAACCGGCACTTTAATCAGCCAGCCACCCACCGGCAGCGGCATCAACACGACGCCAGTCACGGCTGCCACCAGCCAGGCGCACAGACATCCGCACGCCAGGCGGGAGGGCTGCAGCTTACATTGCCACGGGGCCGCGATCATGGTTACGCTGCTGGATCAAATTCACCATCCGCTTAAGCTCTGGATCTTTTGGCTCACCGTGATTCATCAGCCAGTTAAACAGGTCGGGATCGTCACTCTTCAGCAGGTTAACAAAGACCTGCTTATCAGTGTCATTAAGCGTGTCATACTCAAATTTGAAGAACGGCATAATAGCCACATCCAGTTCCAGCATGCCGCGACGGCAAGCCCACTGAATACGTGATTTATCATTAATATCCATGCATCAATTTCCACAATTCACAACGTGGCCGCTAGTGTAACCTGGTTTAATGCAGCTCGCAGGCGCAGCGTCGCAGGCTGTGCAACCTGCCACATTTCAGATTGTAGCTTTTCAGGGTTATCACGCCTTTTGTGCGCCGTTTTCCGTAAACAGGTTGCATTGCCAGTCGGCTCTTTTAACATTGAAGACAATGTTCCGGATGAACCTTCTAATACAGGATATCTCCATGCCCACTTTTACTTTACCGCCGCGCCAGCCTGCCGCGTCGTCTCGCCTGCCATTAACCCTGATGTCACTGGATAGCTGGGCGCTGGTTTCCATTACCGGTGCTGACAGTACCGCTTACCTGCAGGGTCAGCTAACGCTGGATGTCGCGGCGCTGGATGCAGACCACCATTCGCCCGCCGCACACTGCGATGCCAAAGGCAAAATGTGGAGTAATATGCGCCTGTTCCATCGCGGCGAAGGCTATGCCTATCTGATCCGCCGTGAACTGCGCGACACCCAGCTGACTGAGTTAAAAAAATACGCGGTGTTTTCGAAAGTGACGATGGCAGCTGACGATGAGTGCGTGTTGCTGGGCCTGGCCGGTTTTCAGGCCCGCGCCGCGCTGGCAAATCTGTTTGATAACCTGCCCGACAGCGAAAAACCAGTGGTGCAGCAGGGAGAAACCACGCTGCTGTGGTTTGCCCAACCCGCCGAACGTTTTCTGATTGTTACCTCGCTGTCACAGGCAGAAGCGCTGAAACAGAAGCTTAATGACGATGCTCAGTTTAATGACAGTCAGCAGTGGCTGGCGCTGGACATTGAAGCGGGCATTCCGGTAATCGATCCGGCCACCAGTGTGCAGTTTATTCCTCAGGCCACCAACCTGCAGGCACTGGATGCTATCAGCTTCAAAAAGGGCTGCTATGCCGGTCAGGAGATGGTCGCCAGAGCGAAATATCGCGGTGCCAATAAACGCGCGCTCTACTGGCTGGCGGGTCAGGCAAGTCATCTGCCCGAAGCCAATGCTCCACTGGAGTTACAGATGGGTGAGCGCTGGCGTCGTACCGGCAGCGTGCTGGCTGCGGTGCAGTTAGATGATGGAATCAGCTGGATTCAGGTAGTGCTGAATAACGATCTGGAGCCGGACAGCGTGCTGCGGGTTGAAGGTGACGAAGGCGGGCATCTGACCATTCAGCCGCTGCCCTACTCGCTGGCTGAAGAGTGATGTAACCGCATGGCCCTTTCATTAACGGAAGGGCCATGCCGCAAACTACTCAGCGCACATAAAAATAGATGGCGCAGAAGTGGCAGAGACTGCCGCCCAGCACAAACAAATGCCAGATGGCGTGGTTAAAGGGAATGCGGCGTGCCACATAGAAAATCACCCCAAGCGAATAGATAATTCCGCCTGCGGCCAGCAGCCAGATGCAGCCCGGCGGCAGGATCATCGCCAGCTGATAAACCACAATCAGCGACAGCCACCCCATGCAGAGATAGGTCACCAGCGACAGCGCTTTAAAGCGATGTGCAATCGTGAGCTTGAACACAATACCCGCCAGCGCCAGCCCCCAGATCACCCCCATTAAGCCATACGCCAGCGGCGTCCTCAATCCGACCAGCAGAAATGGCGTATAGGTCCCCGCAATCAGCAGATAGATGGCACAGTGATCGAGCTTTTTCAGCCAGGGTCTGGCGGGCCCATCCGGGATTGCGTGATAGAGCGTTGAGGCCAGAAACAGCAAAATCATGCTGCCGCCATAGAGGCTGTAGCTGATAAAGGTGATGGTGTCAGCCTGCCTCTCAGTGGCCTGATGGAGCATCAGCACCAGCCCGACGATGCCAGACAGGCAGCCAAGACCGTGACTGATACTGTTGGCAATCTCCTCGGTAATGGAATAGCCCGCAGAGGGTCGATGTTTTTGAGAGAGTGTGGTGGTCATATTAGTTTCCTGAACAGCGCCATAGCAGTAGTCACTGTTACCCAGCCTACCCAATAATTTTTTCAGTGTACACGTGTACGCTAAAAATGCTCACAGAAATTCACTATCCCTTAAACCACGTACTGAATCTGGTAAACTGACCATCGGTCAACTGTTTAATGAGTCATTCATGTTTTCGCATCGCGATCTCGCCCGCCTTAACGATCTGGAAATGCAGGTCTATCAATTCATCATTAAGCACCGCGAGGGCGTCAGCTATATGACGATTCGCGAGCTGGCTGAGCAGGCTGCCGTCTCCACCACCACCGTGCTGCGCTTCTGCCGCAAGATGGATTGTGAAGGCTGGTCAGAGTTCCGCATCCGCCTGCGCTTAAGCGAACAACAGCGTGCACCGCTGCTCAACACGGCGGGCGTCAGTGAAATGCTGAGTTTTTTCAAGAGTATTAATAACCCGGAGTTTGAACAGCTCATCACGCAGGCTGCGCAGAAAATTAATCAGGCGGATCGGGTTTTCTTTATTGGCGTCGGCACCTCCGGCAGTCTGGCAAAATATGGCGCGCGGTTTTTCTCTAACCTCGGTAAATTCAGTCACGCCATTGACGACCCCTACTATCCGGTCAGCACTGACCTGTATGAAAATGCCGTCGCCATTATTTTATCGGTCTCCGGCGAAACGGAAGAGATCCTGCGCATTGCCAGTCAGTTCAGCCTGAAGAAGTGCAAAATCATTGCGATAACGAATACAGAAAGCTGCTCTCTGGCGAAGATTGGTGATTTTAACCTCTGCTATCACGTGCCGATTATTCGCATGGCCGACAATTCTGACATTACCACTCAGGTGCCGGTGACCTATATTATTGAAGCAATAGGCCGCCAGCTGGGGAAATAAAACAGCCTGTTTTTTGGATGTAACAAACGTAATTCCAGGCGCGCTGTTATATCGTGACTTTCAATATTGCCTTGCTACACTCAGCTCAATTTCAATATCCGTAATGGAGTAAAGCATGAGTGCAGAATTGCAGTTACCAAAAGGCTTTCTTTGGGGCGGTGCGGTCGCGGCGCATCAGGTTGAAGGTGGCTGGGATCAGGGCGGCAAAGGCGTCAGCATTGCTGACGTGCTGACCGGCGGTTCACACGGCGTTGACCGCGTGATCACCGACGGCGTACAGCCTGGTCATTTCTATCCGAACCACAAAGGCGTGGAGTTTTATTCTCATTATAAACAGGATATCGCGCTGTTTGCCGAGATGGGCTTTAAATGCTTCCGCACCTCCATTGCCTGGACCCGCATCTTCCCCAATGGAGATGAGCAGCAGCCTAATGAAGCGGGCCTGCAATTCTATGACGATCTGTTTGATGAACTGCTGAAGTATGGCATTGAACCGGTCATCACGCTTTCGCACTTCGAAATGCCTTATCACCTGGTCAAAGAGTATGGCGGCTGGCACAACCGCAAAGTGGTCGACTTCTTTGTGCGCTTCAGCGAAGTGGTGCTGAACCGCTATAAGAACAAAGTGAAATACTGGATGACCTTTAACGAGATCAACAACCAGCGCAACTGGCAGTATCCGCTGTTTGGTTACTGCTGTTCAGGTGTGATCTTTACCGAGCATGAGAAACCTGAACAGGCAATGTATCAGGTCATGCACCACCAGTTTGTTGCCAGCGCTAAAGTGGTGAAGCTCGGTCACGACATCAATCCTGACTTCCAGATTGGCTGCATGATCGCCATGGTCCCTGTCTACCCGTTCTCCTGCCACCCGGACGATGTGGTGCTGGCGCAGGAGTCGATGCATCAGCGCTATGTGTTCAGTGACGTGCAGATGCGTGGCTACTATCCGGCCTACACGCTCAGGGAGTGGGCACGTAAAGGTTATGACATTCAGATGGAAGCGGACGATGCTGAGACGCTGCGCCAGGGCTGTGCAGACTATGTCGGTTTCAGCTACTACATGAGCAACGCCGTGAAGAGCGATGCCAGCGGCGTTGACGATCCCATCACCGGCTTTGAAGGTGTGGTGAAAAACCCGCATGTGAAAGCGTCAGACTGGGGCTGGCAGATCGATCCGGTCGGCCTGCGTTATGCCATGAACGAGATGTATGAGCGTTACCAGAAGCCGCTGTTTATTGTCGAAAACGGCTTTGGTGCGATCGATAAGCCCGGCGCTGACGGCCTGATTGAAGATGATTACCGCATCGACTACCTGCGTGCGCACATCGAAGAGATGAAGAAAGCCGTAGCGTATGATGGTGTGGATTTAATGGGCTACACACCATGGGGTTGCCTGGATTGTGTCTCTTTTACCACCGGCCAGTACGATAAGCGCTACGGCTTTATTCATGTGAATAAAAACGATGATGGCAGCGGCGACTTTTCTCGTGCGAAGAAGAAAAGCTTCAGCTGGTATCAGCAGGTTATCGCCAGCAACGGCGAAAACCTCTGATTCCTGAAGCCGCATAAGCTACGAAGTGAGTTAACGACCACCGGCAGCGTCAATGATGCTGCCGGTGACGTATGAGGCCGCATCGCTGGCCAGCCAGACAATCGCTTCCGCTACCTCTTCTGCCTCACCGCCGCGCCCCATCGGAATCGCGCTGGCAAGTCTGTCTACCCTGCCCGGCTCTCCACCATCGGCATGCATCTCTGTATAGATAAATCCCGGACGTACGCCATTGACCCGAATCCCCTGCTGCGCCACTTCCAGCGACAATCCTTTGGTCAGCGTATCCATCGCCCCTTTTGAGGCGGCGTAATCTACATATTCGCCAGGCGCACCGGTACGCGATGCGGCCGACGAGACGTTTACAATCGCGCCGCCCTGACCGCCGTGATGCGTGCCCATCCGCTTAACCGCCTCACGACAGCAGAGAAAGGATCCGATGACGTTGGTCGCAAAGACCTTTTGCAGTCGCGCCGCCTCAAGCTGTTCGGTGCGGCATTGCTGAAACAGAATCCCGGCGTTGTTCACCAGCAACGCCAGCGGCATAGAGTGCTTGTCGAGCTGCGCAAACATCGCCATCATCTGCGCTTCATCACTGATATCCGCCTGAACCGCAAAGGCTTCACCGCCCTGCTGCTGGATCTGTGCCACCAGCTGTTGCGCTTCGGCCTCGCGCTGACGATAGTTCACTGCAACCCGATAACCCCGGGCTGCCAGTAATAGTGACGTGGCCCGCCCGATACCGCGGCTGCCACCCGTAACCAGTGCCAGTTTCATGCTGATTCTCCATAACAAAGGGCCGACGAATCGGCCCCTGATGATTAACGCTTGCCCGTAGGGAGATTACTGATAATCGCTCATCGGCACGCAGGAGCAGAACAGATTGCGGTCGCCAAACACATCATCCAGACGTTTTACGGTCGGCCAGTATTTGTTATGGCTGCCTGCCGGGAAGACCGCCAGTTCACGGCTGTAAGGATGTGACCACTCACTGACGATTTCCAGCTGGGTATGCGGCGCATTAACCAGTGGGTTATCGTCCAGCGGCCATTCCCCTGCCGCCACCCGGTCAATTTCCATACGGATCGCCAGCATTGCGTCAATAAAGCGATCCAGTTCGATTTTACTCTCTGACTCGGTCGGCTCCACCATCAGCGTACCCGCCACCGGGAAGGACATGGTCGGCGCGTGGAATCCGTAATCGATCAGGCGCTTAGCAATATCCAGCTCACTGATGCCGGTTTGCTCTTTCAGCGGACGGATGTCGAGAATACATTCGTGCGCCACACGGCCATCGCGGCCGGTATAGAGCACCGGATAAGCAGACTGCAGGCGGCTGGCAATATAGTTAGCATTCAGAATCGCGACCGAACTGGCCTGTTTCAGCCCTTCGGCGCCCATCATGCGAATATACATCCAGCTGATCGGCAGAATAGAGGCGCTGCCAAACGGCGCTGCGGAGACCGCGCCCTGCTGCGTCAATACACCGTCGATTTGCACCACGCTGTGCCCCGGAACAAACGGAGCCAGGTGCGCTTTCACGCCAATCGGTCCCATACCCGGACCGCCGCCGCCGTGCGGAATGCAGAAGGTTTTGTGCAGATTGAGGTGCGAGACATCTGCGCCGATGTAGCCTGGCGTGGTGATGCCGACCTGCGCATTCATGTTCGCGCCATCCAGATACACCTGACCGCCATACTGATGCACGATCTGGCACACTTCACGGATGGTCTCTTCATAGACACCGTGTGTGGAGGGATAAGTTACCATGATGCAGGAAAGTTTGTCGCCCGCCTGCGCTGCCTTTTCACGCAGGTCGCCAAGGTCGATGTTGCCCTGTTTGTCGCACGCGACCACGACCACATCCATGCCCGCCATCTGGGCTGAGGCCGGGTTCGTACCGTGTGCCGAACTCGGGATCAGACAGAGATGACGCTCGCCCTCGCCGCGACTTTCGTGATAGCGGCGGATCGCCAGCAGCCCGGCATATTCCCCCTGCGCGCCAGAGTTAGGCTGCATGCAGAGTGCATCATAGCCGGTGAGCTGCACCAGCCACTGCGACAGCTGGCCGATCATCTGCAGATAGCCGGTAGCCTGTTCAGCCGGGCAGAATGGATGCAGCTCAGCAAACTCCGGCCAGGTGATCGGGATCATCTCAGCGGCAGCGTTGAGCTTCATGGTGCAGGATCCGAGCGGGATCATCGCCTGATTCAGCGCCAGATCCTTTTTCTCCAGGCTGTGCATATAGCGCATCATCTCGGTTTCGCTGTGATGACGGTTGAACACCGGATGGGTCAGGATTTCGCTGTGACGCTGCAGGCCCGCAGGAATCGCGTGGCTTTCACTGGCGACTTCGCTGTCGAGTTTTTCCAGATCCTGCCCATGTTCATCACCCAGCAGAATAGCAAACAGCGCCAGAATATCTTCGCGGCAGGTGGTTTCATCCAGCGTGATGCCAACGGCATTATGGATGTCGCTGCGCAGGTTAACGCCAAAGCTCAGAGCGCGGTTCAGCACAGCGGCTTTATCCGCCACTTCCACCGTCAGCGTATCGAACCAGTGCTGATGGCGCAGTTTCAGGCCGCCCTGCTGCAGTCCGGCTGCCAGGATGCTGGTGAAGCGGTGAATGCGTGAGGCAATACGTTTCAGACCAGCCGGGCCGTGGAAAACTGCATAGAGACCCGCAATGTTTGCCAGCAGCACCTGCGACGTACAGATGTTGGAATTAGCCTTTTCACGACGGATATGTTGTTCACGGGTCTGCATCGCCATGCGCAGTGCTGTGTTGCCTGCGGCATCACGTGACACACCGATGATGCGGCCTGGCATAGAGCGTTTATGCTCGTCGCGGCTGGCGAAGAAGGCAGCGTGCGGACCGCCGTAACCCATCGGCACGCCGAAGCGCTGAGCGGAACCAAAGACAATATCTGCGCCCTGCCTGCCTGGCGCTTCCAGTAACACCAGCGACATAAAGTCTGCCGCCACGCTGACCACGACTTTGCGTGCTTTCAGCCCGGCAATCAGCGCGCTGTAATCGTGCGCGTTGCCCGTCGTTCCCACCTGTTGCAGCAGCACACCAAACAGGTCGTCGTGATCCGCGGCCTTGTCGGCGCTGTCGATGATCAGTTCAAAACCGAACGTCTCTGCACGAGTCCGGACCACATCCAGCGTCTGAGGATGAATATCGTCGGCAATGAAGAATTTATTGGCGTTTTTGAGCTTACTGACGCGTTTTGCCATCGCCATCGCTTCGGCTGCAGCCGTGGCTTCATCCAGCAAAGAGGCGGACGCAATATCCATGCCGGTAAGATCCAGCGTCAGCTGCTGGAAGTTCAGCAGTGCTTCCAGGCGGCCCTGCGAGACTTCAGGCTGATACGGGGTATAGGCAGTGTACCAGCCCGGATTTTCCAGCATATTACGCAGGATAACCGGCGGAGTGATGACCGCGCTGTATCCCATACCAATCCAGGATTTGTAACGCAGATTCTGACTGGCAATGGCTTTCAGTTCGGCCAGCGCCTGCTGTTCAGTCGCGGCTTCGCCAACGGCGGGTGGACCCGGCAGCTGAATATCTGCCGGCACAATCGTGCTGATTAACGCGTCCAGCGAACGGGCACCAATCGCGTCAAGCATCTGCGCCTGCTGCTCAGGTGAAGGACCGATATGGCGCTCAATGAATGCACCGTTGTGTTCAAGCTGGCTGAGAGTCTGAGTCATTAGCAGTAAATCCTGAATCGGGCTGGGGGAACCGGAGAGCAAACAAAAATCTGCGGCCTCTGTCTGAGGCCGCCTGACGATTACTCGTCGATGGAGGCTTTATAAGCATCCGCATCCAGCAGCGTGTCGATTTCAGACGCGTCACTGGCTTTGATTTTAAATAACCAGCCGCCGTCATAAGGCTCGCTGTTGACCTGCTCCGGTGAGTCAGTCAGGGCATCGTTGACCGCCACAATCTCACCGCTAATTGGCGCATAGATATCTGACGCCGCTTTAACGGACTCTGCCACCGCGCACTCTTCACCGGCGGCAAACGTCGCGCCCACTTCCGGCAGATCGACAAATACCATGTCGCCCAGTAACTCCTGCGCATGTTCAGTAATACCCACGGTGTAGCTGCCATCGGCTTCTTTGCGCACCCATTCATGGCTGTCGCGGTACTTCAACGTATTCGGCACATTGCTCATTGGCCATTTCTCCTGAATAAAATTTACTGAGCGACCGGTTTACCGGCGCGGACAAAAACGGGACGGGTAACCTGGACGGGCATCTGGCGGTTACGGATCTCAACGATGGCGGTGCTGCCGACCGAGGCCGGTACGCGCGCCAGGGCGATGCTGCAACCCAGCGT
The DNA here is from genome assembly GCF_014495885.1 of Pantoea sp. MT58. Taxonomy (NCBI): domain Bacteria; kingdom Pseudomonadati; phylum Pseudomonadota; class Gammaproteobacteria; order Enterobacterales; family Erwiniaceae; genus Pantoea; species Pantoea sp. MT58. Next base: position 786,013 of record NZ_CP061083.1, on the reverse strand, counting down.
CGGTGAGAAAGAACCACTGGTGATGATCCCCTCCTGTGGCTGCCCCTGGTCATCGGTGAAACGCACCGGCTGGCCGTTACGCAGCACCCCTTTTTCTGTGAGAATCAGCCCCACCAGCTTTTCTGTGCCGCGTTCACGCTGCAGTTCCAGCGCTTCCCGGCCAATGAAATCGCGGTCAGAAGGTTCCCAGCACACCGTCCAGCTCATGTTGGCGGCCAGCGGTGAAACGCCTTCGTCCATCTCCTGACCATAAAGATTCATTCCGGCTTCCAGGCGCAGTGTGTCGCGTGCGCCCAGTCCGGCAGGTTTTACGCCAGCTGCCAGCAGGCGCTGCCAGAAATCGGCTGCCTCACCGGCGGGCATCGCAATTTCATATCCTGCTTCGCCGGTGTAACCGGTGGTCGCGATAAACAGGTCACCTGACTGCACACCAAAAAACGGCTTCATGCCAGCCACAGCCTGACGCTGCTCCTCGCTGAACAGCGTCTGCGCTTTCTGCTGCGCCTGCGGACCCTGCACAGCAATCAGCGCCAGGTCATCGCGTTCCATCAGCGTAATGCCATAACCCTGCGCATGTTGTGTGATCCACGCGAGATCGTTTTCACGGGTTGCGGAGTTCACCACCAGCCGGAAGAACGATTCGCTCATAAAGTAAACAATCAAATCGTCAATGACGCCACCCGACGCATTCAGCATCCCGGTGTAAAGCGCTTTGCCTGGCTGCGTCAGTTTTGCCACATCATTCGCCAGCAGATAGCGCAGGAATTCGCGGGTACGCGGTCCTGTCAGGTCGACGATGGTCATGTGAGAGACATCAAACATCCCGGCGTCAGTGCGCACCACATGATGTTCATCCATCTGGGAGCCATAGTGCAATGGCATCATCCAGCCATGAAAATCCACCATGCGGGCACCGCAGGCCTGATGCTGTTCAAACAGAGGTGTTTGCTGAGTCATAACCATCCTGTGCAGAAGCGAGTGAGGGCAAAATTGCGCCGGAATTGAGTGCCGACGCAAACGTTCTCTTACGACTGACGTTACCACCGAATCTGACGATTAACCATAAGCAAACCGGGGTCGAACGCAGATGCACAGCCTAACCAGAAACAGCCTGTGACAGGATAAAAAACTGCAATTTTGTGATTAATCGCGCAATAAATGCAGGGACTTTAAATATACACAGCAAATTTATGCGGCAAGGCGTTCAGGATGTTAAAAAAATCCCGCTGCCCGCGAAGAGATGAATGAGAAAAAGTAATGCGAAATTGCTAGCAAAATTAGAATAAATCAAACGAAGACCCGGACTGGTGCAGCATTGCCTTTTGGTGGTGCAGAGGGATTCAGACATAAAAAAAGCCAGCAGACGCTGGCTTATCAAAAGGCGAGAATTTAGCGAAGCCAGGCGGGCAAATCATTCAGGCCCATCGCCTGCTTCAGCATCATAGGTTTTACCCCTGGCAGACGATCAGCCAGTTTCAGACCGACGTCACGCAGCAGTTTTTTCGCCGGATTATTGCCAGCGAACATCTCCCGGAAGCCCTGCATGCCAGCCAGCATCATTGCGGCGCTGTGTTTACGGCTGCGCTCGTAGCGACGCAGATAGAGGTGCTGACCAATATCTTTGCCCTGCTGATGCAGGCGGCGAATCTCGCCAATCAACTCGGCGGCATCCATAAAGCCAAGGTTTACGCCCTGCCCCGCCAGCGGATGAATGGTGTGAGCCGCATCGCCCACCAGCGCCAGACGGTGTGCCGCAAAGTTGCGGGCATAGCGCGCTACCAGCGGGAACGATTTGCGCTCGCTTTCCAGCTGACACAGGCCGAGGCGCATATCAAACGCCACTGAGAGCTGCTGATTGAACAGCGCTTCCGGCATGGTTTCCAGACGGCTCGCTTCCTGTGGCGAGAGCGACCAGACGATGGAGCTCAGATGCGGATCCTGCATCGGCAGGAAAGCCAGAATACCGTCGCCGTGGAACACCTGGCGGGCCACCGCGTCGTGCGGCTTCTCAGTGCGGACGTTAGCCACTAACGCACGGTGATCGTAATCCCAGAAAGTCAGCGGAATATCGGCTTTGTTGCGCAGCCAGGAGTTAGCACCGTCAGCGGCAATCAGTAATCGCGCGCTTAACATACTGCCATCCTGCAGCGTAACAAAGGCTTCGTTGTCACCAAATGCCACCTGCTGTAACTGCGAAGGTGCCATTATCGTCACGTCGCTGCAGGCGCTGGCACGTTGCCAGAGCGCAGTGTGAATCACCGGGTTTTCGACGATATGGCCCAGATGTGACAAGCCCTGCTGCTCATCATCAAAAGCGATGGAGCCGAAGCTGTCCTTATCCCACACTTCCATGCCGTGATATGCGCGGCAGCGCAGCGAAAGAATGGTCGACCAGACATCCAGCTTCTGCAGCAGCCTTTCGCTGGCGGCGTTTATCGCCGACACGCGAATCGACGGTGACGCACTCAGCGCCAGCGGTGGCTCCGGCGATTTTTCCAGCACGGCGATACGCAGTCCGCTGCCCTGCAAGCCGCAGGCCACCGCCAGCCCCACCATACCGCCACCGGCGATCACCACATCAAAAGTTTGCATCTGAGCCTCTTTATTAACGCTTAACCCAGCCAAGCGTACGCTCAGCCAGTTGATTTCGTAGCCACGGCAGATGATCCATCGCCAGCAGGCCCAGGTTACGTCCTGCCACCAGTGGACCATACTGGTTTGCAAAAACGCGCACCAGTCCGTCGGTGATGCCGATAGTGGCGGCGCGATCGGGCTGACGACGCTGCAGGTAATGATGCAGCACGGTATAGCTGCCGGGATCCTGCTGTTGACGATGGGCGGCTGCCAGCGTTTCAGCCAGCGACATCACATCGCGCAGGCCAAGATTGAAACCCTGCCCGGCAATGGGATGCAGCGTCTGTGCTGCATTGCCCACCACCGCCACACGGTGCGTCACCGGCGACATCGCCCGGTGCAGCGCCAGCGGGTAGTATTCTCGCTGACCCGTGTGAGTAAATTTGCCCAGCCGCCAGCCAAAGGCACGCTGCAGCTGACTCAGGAATTCAGCCTCGCTCCACTGCTCAATGCGTTCGCGCTGCGAAAGCGGATGACACCAGACCAGCGAGAGACGGTTGCCAGACATCGGCAGCAGCGCCAGCGGGCCATGCTCGGTGAAACGCTCGAAAGCGCGGCCCTGATGGGGCAGCGCAGTGGAGACATTGGCAATTACCGCGAGCTGCTGATAGTCGTCTCTTTGCCACTGAATACCGCACGAGGCGGCCAGGGCAGAGCGCGTGCCATCCGCGGCCACCAGCAGCTTGCCGCTGAGTTGTTCGCCACTGTCCAGTGTCACCTCAACCTGCTGGTCGCTTCGGTGAGCCTGGGTAACGCGTGCAGGACAGCGCAGCGTCACGCCTGGCGCTTTTTTCAGTTCCGCAAACAGCCGCTGACCGACATCAAACAGCTCGACAACCTGCCCCAGCGCCGGAATGTCATAATCAGCCGCCGCCAGTGACACAAAGCCCGCGTGACCGCGATCGGAGACATGGATATGGGTAATCGGCGTGGCGCAACGGGCAATGCGCTGCCACAGGTTGATATCCGCCAGTTGCTGGCAGGTTCCGGCCGCGAGGGCAATCGCGCGGCCGTCAAAACCGGGATGCGCCCGGCTGCCTGGCTCGCTGCTTTCAATCAGCGTCACCGGCAGTGTGCCCTGGGTGAGATGGGAGATCGCCAGCGCCAGCGTCGCCCCGGTCATGCCGCCTCCGGCAATCAGAATTGTCATGCCTGTTTTGCCGCCGCCATCAGTGCTTCAATCTCATCGGCTTCTTTCACGACGCTGTCGGTGAGATTCTCAATGCCCTCTTCCGTGATCACAATGTCATCTTCGATTCGGATGCCAATGCCGCGATATTGCGCGGGTACATCCGCATCCGGCCCGATATAGAGACCCGGCTCAACGGTTAACACCATGCCCGGCTCCAGAATCCGATCGCGACTCGGGGTGCCGTAGTGACCTACGTCGTGAACGTCCAGCCCCAGCCAGTGGCCCAGGCCATGCATATAGAACTGGCGATGTGCGTCTTCGGCGATCAGGGTATCGATGTCACCCTCCAGGATACCCAGCTCCACCAGACCGGTCATCATAATGCGCACCACTTCGTCATTCACTTCGCGAATGCTGACACCAGGCCGGAACATCTCAAGCGATCGCTTCAGCGAAGCCAGAACGATGTCATAAATGGCGCGCTGCGCCGGGCTGAATCGGCCGTTAACCGGGAAGGTACGGGTGATATCACCGGCATAGCCGTGGAATTCACAGCCAGCATCGATCAGCACCAGATCGCCGTCGCGCATCTCACTTTCGTTTTCGGTGTAGTGCAGAATGCAGCCGTTCTCGCCGGCCCCCACAATGGTGTTATAGGAGGGATAACGCGCGCCGTGACGGGTAAATTCGTGATGGATCTCCCCTTCCAGCTGATACTCAAACATGCCCGGCTGACAGGTTTGCATCGCGCGAGTATGCGCCAGTGCACTGATTTTCCCGGCGCGGCGTAACAACTCAATTTCATCCGCATCTTTAAACAGGCGCATCTCATGCACCCATGGACGCCAGTCAGTGACGGTGGCTGGCGCGCTAAGATTCTGGCGGAAACCGCGACGCAGTTTATCCAGTGCGCTGAACACCAGAGTGTCTGCGTGAGCATATTCGCCCTGCGCATGGTAAATCACATCCAGGCCGTTCAGCAGCAGGTGCAGCTGTTCACCAATATCGGTCCAGGGTAAGGCACGATCCACGCCGAGTTTATCGGGCGCGGCCTCCTGACCCAATCGACGACCAGACCAGACTTCCGCTGCGGGGTCACGCACGCGGTTAAACAGCACGCTGTGGTTGTGATTTTCATCGCTTTTGATCAGCACCAGCAATGCCTGCGGCTCATTAAAGCCGGTGAAATAACTGAAGTCGCTGCTCTGGCGGAAGGGATATTCGGTGTCGTTACTGCGCGTCACTTCAGGCGCAGCAAAAATCAGCGCTGCGCTGCCAGGCACCATCTTCGCCAGCAGCGCCTGACGACGCTGCAGGTATCGTTCCAGTGAAATCATCTCTGCACTCCCTGTAAACTGACCGGTTAAACGCGTTGACCTGAAATTAGTGTAGCGTCGGTTTTTGCACTTCTGGCGCGGTTGGCTGCGGACGAGTGAAGGTATCGTGGCACAGCAGTGCAGCGACACGCACATATTCAATCACCTCTTCCAGCGACTGCTCCAGTTCTTCCTGGTCTTCATCCTCTTCGTAACCGAGTTGGGCAATCGTACGCAAATCATCGATTGCTTCGCCGGTTTCGCCGGTGACTTTATCCAGTTTAGGCTGTGTTACGCCCAGACCGAGCAGAAAATGGTTAACCCAGCCTGCCAGCGCATCGGCACGGTCAAATACGGTGATGTCGTCGTCCGCAGGCAGCATGAGCTGAAACAGGAAACCCTCATCTTCCAGCGTAGTGGCCGTGTGCTCGTGCAGCGCCGCCAGCGGCACCGCAAGCGTGTGTGAAAACGCCATGCCTTCGTTAGCCAGATCGTGTACCAGCGTTTTCCAGCTGGTGTCCTGGTTACCGCCGCAGAGGATGCCGCTTAGCAGGCCATGCATTTCTGCAGGCGTCATACCAACACCCTGCTGTGAGAGCACTGCCGCGAGCGCGTTGTAATCGGGGGTTGCGTTCTGTAAGGACATAAGTTTTCATCGTCGTTGGCAGAATAAGTTCGTGTTATGCTACCACTAGCTGCCTCAAGGTTTCCAGAAAAGGGGTTGTATCTTATTTCGTGGGTCTATATAGTTGCCCGCCTCCCAAGCCATTGACAGCTAAGGGAGTTGCGAGCGAAGTAATCAGTCAGGAAGGTGGCATGTCTGCACAACCGGTAGATTTACAAATTTTTGGTCGTTCGTTGAGAGTGAATTGTCCGCCAGAGCAGCAAGATGCGCTCAATAGCGCGGCTGAAGATCTCAATCAACGGTTGCAAGATCTAAAAGTTCGCACTAGAGTCACCAATACAGAACAACTGGTGTTCATCGCCGCGTTAAACGTCTGCCACGAGCTGGCGCAAGAGAAAGTGAAAACGCGCGATTATGCTGCTAATATGGAACAGCGTATCCGTATGTTGCAGCAGACGATTGAACAGGCATTAGTTGAGCAAGGTCGCATCTCTGAGCGTGAGGGTGCGAAGTTCGAATAAAACTTCATGGTTGCTATACTAAAGTAACGGTGAGGTAAATTTTCTCTGAGATGTTTGCATGTGGGCCAGTCCCCTGAGCCGATATTTCGAAAAAACAGAATGTGACGCTCGTAACCTGTGTGCATGCTCGGTTCGTCCGAGAAGCCTGATGGTTATGACGGCATGTTCACCTTGAACCAAGGGTTCAAGGGTTACAGCCTACGGCGGCATCTCGGAGATCTCTCTTCCTGCAGTCCTGCTTTCATCCCCATACCGACATGTTATAGTCGCTGTTCAGCGACTTATCAGGCGGGGAAATCATGTCTGAATCTTCCATGTCATCACCTTCAATGATACAGCGTCAGGTTATCCGTCAGCAGGTACGCCATTTGCGCCGTGCAATGACTGAAGATCAGCAGGCCCAGGCGGCCGAACAGCTCGCTGAACTTGCCCTTAACTATGCGCCGATTACTCACGCGCGCAACATTGCCCTGTTCCTGTCAGTTGATGGTGAGCTGAATACCCGTCCGCTGATTGCCAGGCTCTGGCATCTGAAGAAAGCGGTCTATCTGCCCGTTTTGCATCCCTTCTCGCCCGGTCATTTACTTTTTCTGCGCTACACGCCCGATACCCCATTGCATATCAATAAACTACGTATTCCTGAACCGCCGCTGGATATCCGGCAGTTGATCACGCTTGATCAGTTGGATCTGATGATGGTGCCATTGGTGGCGTTTGATCAGCATGGGCAGCGTCTGGGCATGGGCGGCGGCTTCTACGATCGCACCCTGCAGAACTGGCGACAGCACGGCTTTTTGCCGGTTGGTCTGGCCCACGATTGTCAGCAGGTCGATAGCCTGCCGGTGGCAGAATGGGATGTACCTTTGCCGGCGGTAATGACGCCGTCAAAGCTCTGGCAGTGGGAGTAGAAGAGCCGCTGTTATGGGCTTTTTCAGACGGATCAGCACCCCGAATCAGGGCGAATTTTGCAACAATGAAATAGCACCACGCGAAGGGGACACGGTAAGAAGAGGAAAGCGGCCCCCGCGCGGGCCAGGCAGTCAGGAATGACGTGTTTGCGACTTTCCGATCTGACCGTTTTTACTGAGCAGGCTCAGCCTCACAGCAGATCGTACCTGATAGCACGAAGTGGCGCTATTTAGCGCCACTTCGTGTCTGCATCGCTTAGTAAAGCAGACGGGCGCGGATAGTACCCGGAATCGCCTTCATCAGCTGCAGCGCGTTCTCGGCCACTTCTGGCTCGGCATCAATGTCGATAACCACATAGCCCATAAACGGCGAGGTTTGCAGATACTGGGCGGCGATGTTGATGCCCTGCTCTGCGAAGATCTGGTTGATGGCTGTCAGCACGCCTGGACGGTTCTCATGGATGTGCAGCAGACGACTAGCGCTGATACCGTGAATCGGCAGTGAGACTTCCGGGAAGTTAACAGCTGACAGCGTCGAGCCGTTATCGGAATATTTCGCCAGCTTGCCCGCCACTTCAATCCCGATGTTCTCCTGCGCTTCTTCCGTCGAACCGCCAATGTGCGGCGTCAGGATCACGTTGTCGAATTCACTCAGTGGAGAGATAAACGGCTCGCTGTTGGTGGCGGGTTCTGTCGGGAAGACGTCGATGGCCGCGCCACCAACATGTTTACTGGCCAGCGCATCACACAGCGCCGGGATATCGACTACGGTACCGCGTGAGGCGTTAATCAGCAGCGCACCGGGCTTCATCTGCGCCAGCTGTTCTGCACCGATCATATCCTGTGTTGAGGCAGTTTCCGGCACGTGCAGGCTGACAACGTCGCTCATGTTGAGCAGATCGGCCAGATGGCGTACCTGGGTGGCATTTCCCAGCGGCAACTTGTTTTCAATGTCGTAGAAGAAAACATGCATGCCCAGGCTTTCTGCCAGCACGCCCAGCTGCATCCCGATATGACCGTAACCGATGATACCCAGCTTTTTGCCACGTGCTTCAAATGAGCCTTTGGCTATCTTGTTCCAGATGCCACGGTGCGCTTTCGCGTTCGCTTCCGGGATGCCACGCAGCATCAGCAGCATCTCACCAATCACCAGCTCCGCAACCGAGCGGGTATTGGAGAACGGCGCGTTGAACACCGGAATGCCACGGCTGGCAGCAGCCTGCAGATCAACCTGGTTGGTGCCGATACAGAAACAGCCAACGGCGACCAGCTTTTCAGCCGCCGCAAAAATCTCTTCAGTGAGCTGGGAGCGGGAACGGATACCAATGAAGTGTGCATCGCGAATCGATGCTTTTAACGCGTCGGAGTCCAGCGCGCCCTTGTGGAATTCGATGTTGGTATAGCCTGCAGCCCGCAGGTTATCCAGCGCGCTCTGATGGACACCTTCCACCAGCAGGAACTTAATCTTATCTTTTTCCAGTGATACCTTTGCCATTTCCCAATCCTATTCAGCATTCAATGAGGACTACCATAAGCCAGCCTTCTGTCAAAATATCAAAAAAATCGCGTCCGGCAATACAAACGATTGCCCGGCAGCCAGCACGGCAGCGGCTGCCAGCAGTACATTGCCGGACAAAATCATGAGAGAGGCAAAGAAGAGAGAACGAACCCGCTGCCGATGACGCTTATGTGACATAAGTCACCAAATTTCACCAGTGTGAGAAAAGATGATTTTCAGGCAGAAATAACTGACGCCTTTACGGCGCCAGACAGATCATTTTTTGATAGTTTTGACCCCATCAGGTCCGCCAATCAGTGCAATATCGGCACCGCGCGCGGCAAAAAGGCCGACAGTGACGACGCCAGGCAACGCATTGATGGTTTTTTCCAGCTCAATCGGATCCAGGATACGCAGATTATGCACGTCGAGAATAATGTTACCGTTATCCGTTACCACGTTCTGACGATACTCCGGTAAGCCGCCCATTTTCACCAGCTGACGCGCCACATAACTGCGTGCCATCGGAATCACTTCAACCGGCAGCGGGAAGCGGCCCAGTACATCCACCTCTTTCGAGGCGTCAGCGATACAGATAAAGGTTTCAGCCACTGCAGCCACAATCTTTTCACGCGTCAGCGCCGCGCCGCCGCCTTTAATCATCTGCATCTGCGGGTTGATCTCATCCGCGCCATCGACGTAAACCGACAGCACATCAATCTCATTCAGGTCAAAAACCTGAATGCCCAGGCTTTTCAGCTTCTGGGTGGAGGCATCTGAGCTGGAGACGGCACCGTCGATCTGATGCCTGACCGTGGCAAGCGCATCGATAAAGTGGGCAGCGGTGGAGCCGGTGCCTACGCCAACAATGGTGCCCGGCTGCACGTAATCAAGTGCAGCCCAGCCAACGGCTTTTTTCAGTTCATCCTGGGTCATGGTATGTTTAAAACCTGTGCGACAACGAAGTGCGCGTAGTATAAAACAAGGCTTGCTGAAAATGCTCGGCTGACCGACGTGGATTTATCGCTTTGCAAGCCAGTCCACAAAAACAAGAGAACCATCACAGATAACAGTTTTGTGGCATAGTGACGTCCATCCTGAAGGAGAATGAATATTAATGAAACGCCCGGATTATCGAACGCTTCAGGCGCTGGATTCAGTGATCCGCGAACGCGGATTTGAGCGTGCCGCACAAAAATTGTGTATCACTCAGTCTGCAGTTTCACAGCGAATCAAGCAGCTGGAGAACCTGTTTGGTCAGCCGCTGCTGGTGCGCACTGTGCCGCCGCGCCCGACCGAACAGGGCCAAAAACTACTGGCGTTACTGCATCAGGTGGAATTGCTGGAAGAGGAGTGGCTGGGCGATGAGAACAGTGGCACCACGCCGCTGCTGCTGTCGCTGGCGGTCAACGCCGACAGTCTGGCGACCTGGTTGCTGCCTGCGCTAAAAGATGTGCTGGCTGACTCCCCCGTTCGCCTGAATCTGCAGGTTGAAGATGAAACACGCACTCAGGAGCGTCTGCGTCGGGGTGAAGTGGTGGGTGCGGTGAGTATTCAGCCGCAGCCGCTGCCGAGTTGCCTGGTGGATCAGCTGGGTGCGCTCGACTACCTGTTTGTGGCGTCACGCGACTTTGCTGAACGCTTCTTTCCAAACGGCGTTACCCGCTCTGCCCTGCTGAAAGCGCCTGCCGTGGCTTTTGATCATCTTGATGATATGCACCAGGCTTTCCTGCAGCAGAACTTTGACCTTTCACCTGGCAGTGTGCCCTGCCACATTGTGAACTCGTCTGAAGCCTTTGTGCAGATGGCCCGACAGGGATCGACCTGCTGTATGATTCCACATCTTCAGATTGAACGTGAGCTGGCGAGCGGTGAGTTAATCGATTTGACGCCGGGATTGTATCAGCGCCGGATGCTCTACTGGCATCGGTTTGCGCCTGAAAGCCGGTTAATGCGTCGGGTGACCGATGCGCTGATTGCACATGGACATCGGGTGCTGCGTCAGAATGACGTCGCCGCCTGAAAACAAAAACGGGGCAAAAGCCCCGTTTTTTTATTGTGCCGCGTTGGGCTTAATCTCAAACACTACATCAACCTGATCGTCAAAGTTGATGCTCTGCTGGTCATAAGTCTCCTGCGCCGAGGTATCTGCCGCTGCCGCCGCTTTGTACATGCGGTTCATCGGCATTGGCTGATAGTTGGCGACCTGATAACGGATGCTGTAGATCGATCCCAGCTTCGCGTTAAAGCCTTCAGCCAGTTGCGATGCCTGCTGAGTGGCGTTTTTAATCGCCGCTTTACGCGCCTGCTCTTTATAGCTTTCCGGGTTTGCCACGCCTAACTCGACGCTACGCACCTCATTCAGACCGGATTTCAGTGCTCCGTCCAGCAGATCATTCAGCTTGTCCAGCTGACGCAGGGTGACCTGTACCTGACGCACAGCACGATAGCCTTTCAGTACGGATTTACCCTCTTTGGTGTAGTCGTACTCTGGCTGCGTGCTCAGGTTAGCCGCATCGATATCTTTTTTCTCGATGCCATTCTTCTGCAGAAAATCGAAATATTGCGCAACCCGGCTATCTGCCTGTTTTTTCGCATCTGCGGCATCTTTCGATGACACGTTCACAACGATAGAGAGGGTCGCGATATCGGGACGAGCATCGACCGTTGCCTTGCCTGAGGTCACCACGTGCGGTCCGTTCGGTAACTCATCAGCGTGTACGCCAGGCAATGCCCCGGCGCTCATGATTGCGGCCAGAGCCAATGCTTTCAGTTTCATGAAAGTCCTCCTTGAAAAGGTCACTATGACGGCTTCCAACCGGCGAAGCCCAACAGCGCATCGGTATGCGCCATGCTTTGAGTGGTCATTATGCCAAAAGTTCGTCCGCAGCGCGGCAATTACCGCCCGGGATCGAGGCTAAGATCAAAAACCGGCAATACCCTGACGCGCCAGTTGCAGGGCGATAAACCACATTACCGCGCCGACCAGCAGGTTAATCACACGCTGTGCTTTCGCGGTGCGCAGGCGCGGTGACAGCCACGCGGCCAGCAGCGCCAGGCCGAAAAACCACAGGATCGACGCGCTGACGGTGCCCAGCGCGAACCACTGACGCGCCGTGGTGCTGGGCAACTGGCCGCCAAGACTGCCCAGCACCACAAAAGTGTCGAGATAGACGTGCGGATTGAGCCAGGTTACCGCCAGCAATGTTGCGATAATGCGTCCCCTGCTCTGCTTCAGTGGCTCGCCATCCGCCAGATCGGCGTTGCCACGAAAAGCGCTTCGCAGCGCACCCCAGCCATACCAGAGCAGAAAGGCTACGCCTGCCCAGGTGATGACCATCAGCAGCAGCGGAGACTGGCTTAGCAGGGCGCTGCCGCCAAAGATGCCGCCGCATATCAGCAGAATATCGCTCAGTGAGCAGAGTGCCGCCGTCATCAGATGATACTGACGTTTCACGCCCTGATTCATCACAAATGCGTTTTGTGGCCCCAATGGCAGGATCAGCGCAGCGCCCAGGGCAAGCCCCTGAAAGTAGAGAGATATCACAGAATTACGTCCTCACATGGTCAGATGTGGGGAAGTATAAAGAGAGGATATGATTAGCGGAAATTGAAAGAATTAATCCACGATTAGCAAAATTAATGGGCGACAGACGCCGCCCATTGAACAAATTACTGCGGTTGTGTCTCTGGTGCAGGTGTATCTGACGGTCTGACGCGGTGCAGATGCACATCCATCTGCGGATAAGGAATACCAATTCCTTTGCCATCCAGCGTACGCTTGAAGTTCTTCATCAGATCCCAGTAGACGTTTTGCAGGTCTCCACTGTTGCTCCAGCAGCGCACGACAAAATTCATTGAGGATGCGGCTAACTCGTTAAGCCCAATCTGGATACCCATATCTTTTAGTACACGTTCATCTGCTTCAACGACTTCCCGCAGCAGCGTCAGAACCTGATCCACATCGGCATCGTAGGAGACGCCGATAATAAATTCATTGCGGCGTACCGGCTCGCGCGAAAAGTTAACGATGTTTCCGGCAAGGATTTTACCGTTCGGCACCACCACGCGCTTGCCATCCGCTGACTTGAGCGTCGTAGAGAAGATCTGCACGTTCATGACTGTGCCCATGATGCCACCCAGATCCACAAACTCACCGGTGCGGAAGTGGCGGAAGATCACCAGCAGTACGCCGGCAGCCAGGTTTGACAGTGAATCTTTTAAGGCCAGACCCACAGCCAGACCGGCCGCACCGAGGATGGCAATAACCGAGGTGGTCTGTACGCCAATGCGACCCAGCGCCGCGATAAGTGTGAAGGCGATAATGCCGTAGCGCACCAGCGCCGACAAAAAGTCAGCAACGGTCGTATCAATATGACGTGCGCACAGCAGACGATTAACGGTGTTGGAGATGATGCGTGCAACAATCATACCCACAAAGATAATCGCAATAGCTGCGACAATGTTCACCGCATAGCTTATCAGCAGCTCCTGATTGCGTACTATCCAGTTACCTGCGTTGTTAAGCTCATCAAACATACCCGTATCCTGCATGGAACCATCCTGTAATTAAATTCCCAAGGGAAGTAACAACAGATTGTCAGAACAGCTCTGACAATCCCTGACAAAAGGGTAAACAATAAATGCCGGTGTGCCAAACCTGCATGACCTTTGACGCAAATCCGGCGAAAAAAGATCAAAAAAAAGGCCCTTTCGGGCCTTTTTTATACAGAAGACAGTTTATACCGTAACTCAATATCAGTTACAGAACGTCGACAGCGTTGAGCTCTTTGAAAGCCTGCTCCAGACGCACGACCATTGAGGCCTGGGCTGAACGCAGCCAGACGCGTGGGTCGTAGTATTTTTTGTTTGGCTTGTCGTCGCCTTCCGGGTTACCCAGCTGCGACTGCAGATAGCCTTCATTCTTTTTGTAGTACTGCAGGATGCCGTCCCAGGTTGCCCATTGGGTATCGGTATCGATGTTCATCTTGATCACGCCGTAGCTGATAGACTCTTCGATTTCTGCAGCTGAAGAACCTGAACCGCCGTGGAAAACGAAGTCCAGCGCGTTGTGCGGCAGGCCATGTTTTTCACACACGAATTTCTGCGAATCACGCAGAATGGTTGGGGTCAGTTTCACGTTACCTGGCTTGTAAACGCCGTGTACGTTGCCGAATGAAGCCGCAATGGTGAAGCGCGGGCTGATAGCATTCAGTTTTTCGTATGCGTAGTTCACATCTTCTGGCTGGGTGTAGAGAGCAGATGCGTCCATATGGCTGTTATCCACGCCATCTTCTTCACCACCGGTGCAGCCCAGTTCGATTTCCAGCGTCATGTCGAGTTTCGCCATGCGCGCCAGATACTTGCTGCTGATTTCGATGTTCTCTTCCAGTGACTCTTCTGACAGGTCGATCATGTGAGAAGAGAACAGTGGCTTACCGTTTTTCTGGAAGTACTCTTCGCCCGCGTCCAGCAGACCATCGATCCACGGCAGCAGTTTCTTCGCGCAGTGGTCAGTGTGCAGGATAACCGGCACGCCATACTGCTCTGCCATCAGGTGAACATGGTGTGCACCGGCGATAGCACCGAAGATTGCCGCGCCCTGTGGTTTGTCAGTCTTGAAGCCTTTACCGGCGATAAATGCAGCACCACCGTTAGAGAACTGGATGATGATTGGCGCTTTCACTTTCGCTGCCGCTTCCAGTGCCGCATTGATGGAGTCGGTGCCGACGCAGTTCACGGCTGGCAGTGCGAATTTGTTCTCTTTCGCAACTTTGAAGATCTTCTGTACGTCATCACCAGTGACAACGCCGGGTTTTACGAAATCAAAAATTTTAGACATGATTGTGTCCTGTTTCGTGACCGTTGTTCCCTTAAAGGAACGTCGATTTAAACGCCCAGATGGGCAAGACTTCAGACGATGCCGCGAGGCATCGCCCCCAAAGGATTACTGCTTCGCACGCTCTTCCAGCATGGCAACTGCTGGCAGTTTTTTGCCTTCCACGAACTCCAGGAACGCACCACCGCCGGTAGAGATGTAGGAAATTTTGTCTTCGATGCCGAACAGGTCGATAGCCGCTAAGGTATCGCCGCCGCCTGCAACAGAGAAGGCATCGCTGTCTGCAATCGCGTTAGCCACGATCTCGGTGCCTTTACGGAAGTTAGGGAACTCAAACACGCCCACCGGGCCATTCCACAGGATGGTTTTAGCCTCTTTCAGGATGGCAGCCATGGCCTGAGCGGTTTCATCACCGAAGTCCATAATCTCTTCGTTATCTGCTACTTCCGAAACCTTTTTCACGATCGCTGGCGCAGTTTCAGAGAATTCTGTGCCGACGCGAGAGTCAGTTGGAACCGGGATACCGTGCTGATCGCGCAGGCCTTTAGCCGCTTCAACGAAGTCGGGTTCATACAGTGACTTGCCGACATTGTTGTCGATAGCCACGAAGGTGTTCGCAATGCCGCCGCCGACAATCACGGTGTCCGCGATTTTGACCAGAGACTGCAGCACATCAAATTTGGTAGAGACTTTAGAACCACCAACAACAGCCACCAGCGGACGCTCAGGGTTGCTCATGACCTTACCCAGCGCTTCCAGTTCTGCAGAAAGCAGCGGACCGGCACAGGCGATAGGGGCAAATTTTCCAACGCCGTGGGTAGAAGCCTGCGCGCGGTGCGCAGTACCAAACGCGTCCATCACAAATACGTCGCACAGGGCGGCATATTTTTTAGACAGCGCTTCGTCATCTTTCTTTTCGCCTTTGTTAAAGCGAACGTTTTCCAGCACAACCAGTTCGCCAGCGCCCACTTCAACGCCATCGAGGTAATCTTTTGCCAGGGTCACAGTGGTGCCGCTCAGCTTCTCTTTCAGGTAGTTAACTACCGGCAGCAGCGAGAACTCTTCGTTGTATTCACCTTCGGTCGGACGACCCAGGTGAGAGGTAACCATTACTTTCGCGCCCTGTTTCAACGCCGCTTCAATGGTTGGCAGAGAAGCACGGATACGTGCATCAGACGTCACTTTACCTTCTTTAACTGGTACGTTCAGATCGGCACGGATCAGAACGCGTTTACCAGCCAGATCCAGATCGGTCATCTTAATTACAGACATGGTGAATCCTCTCGTTGATTCTCATAAGTTTTGCCAGACGCAAACCGCGTCTTACCTGAAACCGCTTGCGGCCATCGCTAACGTCGTGTCGAGCATTCGGTTAGCAAAGCCCCATTCATTGTCACACCAGACCAGTGTCTTGATAAGGTGTTGACCGCTGACCCGCGTTTGTGTTCCGTCCACAATGGCACTGTGCGGATCATGGTTAAAATCTACTGAGACTAACGGTAATTCCGTGTAGTCAACTATACCACGAAATGCCCCTTCTGCCGCGCTTCGCAACAAGGTGTTAACGTCACATGCCGTTACCGCGTTATGCACAGAAACGCTGAGATCAATGGCCGTCACGTTAATCGTCGGGACGCGAACGGCTATCGCCTCAAAGCGATCGTTGAATTTCGGAAAAATACGGGTGATGCCTGCCGCCAGACGCGTATCCACTGGAATGATGGACTGACTGGCCGCACGGGTCCGGCGCAGATCGCTGTGATAGGCGTCGATCACCTGCTGATCGTGCATCGCCGAGTGGATCGTCGTGACGGTGCCGGATTCGATACCAAACGCATCATCCAGCAGTTTAATGACCGGAATAATGCAGTTTGTGGTGCAGGACGCATTGGAGACGATGCGATCGCTGGCGGTGAGATCCTGCTGGTTAACACCGAACACGACAGTCGCGTCGAGATCGTTTCCGCCAGGATGAGAGAACAGCACTTTTTTGGCACCCGCCTGCAGATGGGCTTCGCCATCAGCCCGTGAGCCATAGACGCCGGTACAGTCCAGCACCACATCCACATCGAGTTCACGCCACGGCAAATCGGCTATGTCTGCACGGTGCAAAATGCGCAGGGTATCGCCACCCACCCACATAACATCGCGCTCCTGACGAACGTCGAAAGCAAAACGGCCATGGCTGGTATCGTATTTCAGCAGGTGCGCCATACCGGTGGCTTCAGCCAGCTCATTAATCGCGACCACGGTAATCTCTGCACGTCGGCCCGTTTCATAGAGCGCGCGCAGGACATTGCGTCCAATCCGGCCAAAACCATTTATCGCTATCCGTACCGTCATTTCTCTCCTGCCACGTCAGACTGAAAAAACGTGCCGTTAGCCTGAGCGCTTCACTGCATTTTGTACAGGAGATTCTTGCCCGGCATTGTCCGAAATCAGGGCGGCTGGCCCGACGACTGAAACGGTTCAGCCAGAATAATAGAAGGAAGGAATAACAGGAATGATTGCGATCAATCTGACTGCATAAATTTGGATCTGCGTCACAAATTTAAGCCAGAAAGTGTTATTACTGCAGGAATAAAAGAGCAAAAGGGACGAAAGGATCGCCCCTTTAATTTCACAACCAGGCGGGAGCAGACCCGCCTGGCCAGTTATTACGCCAGCAGCGCTTTCGCTTTCGCGACGACGTTGTCAACGGTAAAGCCAAACAGCTCGAACAGCTGATCTGCAGGTGCAGATTCACCGAAGCTGGTCATACCCACGATAGCGCCATTCAGGCCCGTGTATTTGAACCAGTAATCAGCGATGCCCGCTTCAATAGCAACGCGAGCGCTAACGGCTTTCGGCAGCACAGATTCACGGTATTCATCGCTCTGCTTGTCGAAAGCATCGGTTGACGGCATCGAGACCACGCGCACTTTGCGGCCTTCGCTGGTGAGTTTGTCCCAGGCACCGACAGCCAGTTCAACTTCTGAACCGGTTGCGATCAGGATCAGCTCAGGGGTGCCGTCGCAATCTTTCAGCACGTAACCACCGCGCGCCACGTTAGCCAGCTGTGCAGCATCACGTTCCTGCTGCGCCAGGTTCTGACGGGAGAAGATCAGTGCCGTTGGGCCATCCTGACGTTCGATAGCATATTTCCACGCCACCGCAGATTCTACCTGGTCACATGGACGCCACAGGCTCATGTTTGGTGTGGTGCGCAGGCTCGCCATCTGCTCAACCGGCTGATGCGTCGGGCCATCTTCACCCAGACCGATTGAGTCGTGAGTGTAGACCATGATCTGACGGATCTTCATCAGTGCCGCCATACGCGCTGCGTTACGCGCATACTCAACGAACATCAGGAAGGTAGCGGTGTATGGCAGGAAGCCGCCATGCAGTGCCAGACCATTGGCGATAGCGGTCATACCGAATTCACGCACGCCGTAATGGATGTAGTTACCCGCAGCATCTTCGTTGATTGGCTTAGAACCAGACCAGATAGTCAGGTTGCTCGGCGCCAGGTCAGCTGAGCCGCCCAGGTATTCCGGCAGAATTTTACCAAAGGCTTCGATAGCATTCTGTGACGCTTTACGGCTGGCGATCTTCGCCGGGTTCGCCTGCAGCTGTTCAACGAACTTCTGAGACTCTTCCTGCCAGTTAGCTGGCAGTTCGTTGCTCACGCGACGTTTAAATTCAGCAGCCAGCTCAGGATGGGCCTGCGCATACGCAGCGAATTTCTCATCCCATGCCGCTTCTTTCGCCTGGCCCGCTTCTTTCGCGTCCCACTCAGCGTAGATGTCTGAAGGAATAACGAACGGTGCGTGGTTCCAGCCCAGCTGTTTGCGGGTCAGTGCCACTTCGTCATCACCCAGCGGCGCGCCGTGTGAATCATGGGTGCCCGCTTTGTTCGGTGAACCGAAGCCGATAACGGTTTTGCACATCAGCAGTGAAGGCTTGTCGCTGACGCTCTTCGCTTCGTCGATCGCTTTAGCAATCGCATCTGCATCATGGCCGTCTACGCCGCGCACGACATGCCAGCCGTACGCTTCAAAGCGCTTAGCGGTGTCATCAGTGAACCAGCCATCAATGTGACCATCGATGGAAATACCGTTGTCATCATAGAAGGCAACCAGTTTGCCCAGCTTCAGCGTACCCGCCAGTGAGCAGACTTCGTGAGAAATACCTTCCATCATGCAACCATCACCCATGAAGACATAGGTGTTGTGGTCTACGATGTCATGACCCGGACGGTTAAACTGCGCGGCCAGTGTGCGTTCAGCAATGGCGAAGCCGACGGCGTTGGCGATGCCCTGCCCCAGCGGACCGGTGGTGGTTTCAACGCCCACGGTGTAGCCATATTCAGGGTGACCTGGAGTTTTTGAGTGCAGCTGGCGGAAGTTTTCCAGTTCGCTCAGTGGCAGATCGTAGCCGGTCAGGTGCAGCAGGCTGTAGATCAGCATTGAGCCGTGACCGTTAGAGAGGACGAAACGGTCGCGGTCGGCCCACAGCGGGTTGGTTGGGTTGTGGTTCAGGTAGCCGCGCCAGAGTACTTCAGCGATGTCCGCCATGCCCATTGGGGCACCCGGATGTCCCGATTTCGCTTTCTGTACTGCATCCATACTTAACGCACGAATGGCGTTGGCAAGCTCTTTACGAGAGGGCATTTTCTACTCCAGGTCGGATTAATGCTTCGCACCTTAACTGATTGTTATTAATGAGTTACCGGGCAAAACAAGGAAAAAGTTGCCCATCAATGTACATGAAAGTCAGGTCAAAAGTACATGTTGTAAAACGCTAAATGTCACCGCTTCGTATGGCTTTTTCGGCCAGGTCTGCTAGCAAAGTGCAGACTGGCACGCTATAACCAAATCGTTTATTCATCTGAGTGAGTTTCAGGTGTTTGTTTTTCTTACCTTGTTATGGATGGGATACAGCATGAAAACCAAAAAAATGGTGTTAGCACTTGGCCTGACAGCGATGCTCAGCGGCTGTCAGGGTTTAGACAATAATGCGCTGATGCAATCTGGCGCGCAGGCCTATCAGGCTTATAGCCTGAGCGACGATCAGGTAAAGCAACTGAGCGATAAATCCTGTGAGCAGATGGACAAGGATAATCAGCTGGCGCCCGCTAACAGTGAGTATCAGCAGCGTCTGAATAAGATTGCAGCCGCACTGGGCGATAATATCAATGGCGTTCCGGCGAACTATAAGGTTTATCAGACCAAAGATGTCAATGCCTGGGCGATGGCAAACGGCTGTATCCGCGTTTACAGCGGCCTGATGGATATGATGACTGACAATGAGGTGGAAGGCGTGCTGGGCCATGAGATGGGCCACGTTGCATTGGGTCATACGCGTAAAGCGATGCAGCTGGCGTATGCCACAACCGCCGCCCGCACGGCAGCCGCATCAGTTGGCGGCGTGATCGGTTCACTGTCTCAGTCGCAACTGGGTGAGATGGGTGAAAAACTGGTTAACGCACAGTTCTCCCAGACTCAGGAATCGCAGGCAGATGATTACTCCTACGATCTGATGAAGAAGCGCAACATTAATCCGGAAGGTCTGGTGACCAGCTTTGAGAAACTGGCGAAGCTGGAACAGGGACGTCAGAGCTCGATGTTTGACTCGCACCCCGCTTCTGAAGCGCGTGCCGAGCACATCCGTGAACGTATTGCGGCAGACGCGAAGAAGTAATGCCTGATACAGGCGCATGCACACAGCATGCGCCTGCAGTACGGATCAGGTCAGAATCACTGGCCTAACGTTTGAATATCTGATCCACCATCGAACCTAAATCGAGTTTATTCTCGTGCAGCGACGCCTCATCCATATGCCCCTGAGGTGACATTTTGTCGATCAGCTGCGGCAGAATAACCGCCAGCGTGCCCGCGGCGCCCTTAACGTCGGTTCCCAGCTTATCCGCCAGTGACTGTAGCTCAGCCTGACCAAATGCAGAGTGGATATCGCTGTGTTCTACCGGCTGATTCGCCCCGGTGCCGATCCACGAACCAAACACCTCGCCCAGCCCGCCCTGCTGGAATTTTTGTAGCAGCACTTCAATACCGCCCTGCTCCTGCACCCAGTGCCAGACCGCCTGCAGTTGTCCGGGCAGATGCCCATCACTCTGCGCGCCCTGTAGCGATCCCGCCAGTTCATCAAGAAAGCCCATGATTGCCTCCACGTTGAGAATTGATATCAATGAGTTTAGCTGCTGATGCGCGGTTACGCCTGAGCAGTGGGCGTCGCGATAAAGGGAAACAATCCTGAGGAGGAAAAGCGGATGGCGGTCGTTACTGGCACTGTGCCGCATTAGCCGGCGGCGCAAAACCTGCCAGGTTAACCCGGCAGGCTCATGACAGGATTAACCTTTGTTTGCAGCCTGAACATGCAGCATATCCAGCGCCAGCGTCGCCGCCGCCAGTGCAGTCAGATCAGCATGATCGTATCCCGGTGCCACTTCCACCAGATCCATGCCGACAATGTTCATGCCCTGCAGGCCACGGATCAGCTTGGTCGCTTTATCCGTGGTCAGGCCGCCAATCACTGGCGTGCCGGTGCCAGGCGCATGCGCCGGATCCAGACAGTCGATGTCGAAGGTCAGATAGATCGGCAGATCACCAACGGTGCGTTTCACTTCCGCGAGGATATCGTCAACGCTGCGGTCGTTGACCTGCGCCGCATCCAGCACGTTGAAGCCAAGGCTCCTGTCGAATTCGGTGCGGATACCGATCTGCACAGAATGCTGTGGATCGATCAGACCTTCTTTCGGCGCGGTAAAGAACATGGTGCCGTGGTCGAAGGTCGGGCCGTTGGAGTAAGTGTCGGTATGCGCATCGAAATGCACCAGCGCCATCTTACCGAAGTGTTTTGCATGGGCGCGCAGCAGTGGCAGCGTAACGTAGTGGTCGCCGCCAAAAGTCATCATGCGCTTGCCACTGGCCAGCAGTTTTTCCGCGTGAGCCTGCAACTTGTCGGAAAGATCCTGCGAATCACCGAAGGCGTAAACAAGATCGCCACAGTCGACCACGTTCAGACGCTGACGCAGGTCGAAATCCCACGGCCAGCGGCAGCCTTCCCAGGCCAGATTGGTGGAGATCTGACGAATCGCGCCCGGACCCAGGCGGCTGCCCGGACGGCCCGATGTTGCAGCATCAAATGGCACGCCAGTGATAACCCACTCGGCGTCGCTGTCGTAAGGCTGGAAATTCAGCGGAAAACGCATGAAACCAAAGGCGTTAGAAACCAGGGAGTTGTCATACTGATTGCCAAGGGTGTTATACATAATTGCTCTCTCTATGTGCGTTAGTCAGGCCAGGCCCGCAAGCCATTAAGGTTGAGATGAAAAAAATCCCCTCCGCGTCGTTAGGCCCGACGAGGAAGGGATTGAGTGGGTCAGATTATCGGCATAGTTAACGGCAACTGCAATATGCGATTGCAGGCTGCCAGCGCCGATTATTCATCTTCTAAATAGGTGTAACCGTAGAGGCCGCTCTCAAACTCTTCCAGGAACTGCGCGCGCAGCTCTTCGTCGACATCGGATGCCTGCACCTGATTACGGAACAGCGCCATCAGCTCGTTGGGATCAAGCTGCACGTAACGCAGCATGTCCGCCACGGTATCGCCTTCATCAGAGAGCTGGACTTCCACATCGCCATTTTCGCGTGCGTAGACATCCACCGCCTCGGTGTCACCGAACAGGTTGTGCATGTTGCCCAGAATTTCCTGATAAGCACCGACCATGAAGAAGCCCAGCATTGGCGGATTATCCACGTCATATTGCGGCATCGGCATGGTCGTCGCGATACCGTCGCCATCCACGTAGTGATCGATGGTGCCATCGGAGTCACAGGTGATGTCGAGCAGCACGGCGCGGCGCTCCGGCTTCTTGTTCAGCCCTTCCAGCGGCAGTACCGGGAACAGCTGGTCGATACCCCACGCATCCGGCATGGACTGGAACAGCGAGAAGTTAACGTAGATCTTATCTGCCATGCGCTCCTGCAGTTCGTCGATGATCGGACGGTGCGCACGGTTGCTGGGATCAAGATGCTGCTGAATATAGTGGCAGATGCTCAGATAGAGCTGCTCAGCCCATGAACGCTGCTTCAGATCGTATGTACCGGAGGCGTAGCCGGTATGGATATCAGACAAATCCATCTGGCTGTCGTGCAGCCATTCACGCAGCGAACGACGGGTGCTTGGCTCATGCATCTCCTGCCAGGTTTCCCACATGCTGAGAATCGGGCGCGGCGCATCCGCATCCGGCGTTTCAGGTTCGCTGAACTCGTTACGCTCGACACCAATGATATTGGAGACCAGTACCGTGTGGTGCGCGGTCACAGCACGACCCGACTCGGTAATGACGGTCGGATGCTCCAGACCGTGCTCATCACAGGCCGCACCAATCGCCCAGATCACGTTGTTGGCATACTCATTCAGGCCATAGTTGACCGAGCAGTCAGACTGCGAGCGCGTGCCTTCGTAATCGACGCCCAGACCGCCACCGACATCGAAACATTTGATGTTAACGCCCAGCTTCGCCAGTTCGACGTAGAAACGCGCCGACTCACGCACGCCGGTCGCGATGTCGCGAATGTTGGACATCTGCGAACCCAGATGGAAATGCAGCAGCTGCAGGCTGTCGATGCGACCCGCTTCGCGCATGATCTCAACCAGTTTCAGCACCTGCGTGGCGGACAGACCAAACTTCGATTTTTCGCCGCCGCTCGACTGCCATTTACCGGAGCCTTGCGAAGCCAGACGCGCACGGATGCCAAGACGCGGCACGACATTCAGACGCTCCGCTTCTTCCAGCACCAGCCGCACTTCCGTCATCTTCTCCAGCACCAGATAGACTTTGTGGCCCATCTTCTCGCCAATCAGCGCCAGACGAATATATTCGCGATCTTTGTAGCCGTTACAGACGATCACTGAGCGGGTCTGACCGGCATGCGCCAGCACGGCCATCAGCTCGGCTTTCGAGCCGGCTTCCAGTCCCAGCGGTTCGCCAGAGTGAATCAGCGACTCAATAACGCGTTTGTGCTGGTTAACTTTGATCGGGTAAACCAGGAAGTAGTCGCCTTTGTAGCCGTAAGATTCGCGCGCACGTTTAAACGCGGCGTTAATCGAGCGCAGACGGTGTTGCAGAATCTGTGGGAAGCAGAACAAGGCGGGGAGACGCTGGCCCTGTGCTTCGCGCTCTTTAACCAGGCGGGCTAAGTCGACGCGCACATCCGGACGATCCGGATCGGGGCAGACACTGATGTGGCCCAGTTCGTTAACGTCATAATAGTTGTTGCCCCACCAGGCGATGTTGTACGTACGCAACATTTTGCTCGCATCCTGATCGTTCATTGCCACCTCCTGCATGGAGCGGAGTGCACCCTGTTCGCCAGCTGACGAACCTTTGATATTCTTCATGTCGTCAGACATCGCGAACCTCAATTTTCCGTTGAAAGATAGAACTGCTAACCGGCTTTATGGCCGCTAATCTGAAAACCTGTTGCCACATTAAACACAATGTCCTGTTCACCTGACGTTGCCGTCAGCGCGATTCACGCATGAGAGTTAAGTGTAAAACACCCTGGCCATCTCCGTTTAAACAGAGAACATTTAGTTATGTATTGACCATGGATAACCTGCGTCGTTCCGCTACGCGGGCGCAGAGAAGAGACCAAACCAGCAGAACAGAGATAAAGATTAGCCGGCGCCTGTGTCGGTAAAATTACCGCATCGGACATAGTGTCGGCAGGACAAAGAAACAGATGGGAGGCAGGAGAGAGCCAGTGCAGCGCCGCAGCGCAAGGAACCGGAAGAAGAAAAAGCGTGGTTCATTACTTGTATCACCTCCGCATATGCCAGGGGCACATGGAAAACAACCTGGGTGAAAGCCAGACCAGAGTCTGACAGGCGCGACGCAAACAGTGGCGTCATCCTTGCTGCTGCTATCGAAGCAGCGGCGTTTTATACAGTTTACAGCGCTAAAATGCAAAAAGATTATCCGGGAATTGCGTGCAGTGTCAGCAAATTATGCCGATAACGGTTACAGGTTAAGCGCTTAAACAGAAAAAGGGCTGGTAATTGGTTTATCCTCTATCCTAAAATAGCCGTCCAGATGGTTTTCCATCTAAACAGGTTACTATCCAGGCGGTGTCAGCCTGCTGTGCTGATACTACCTCACTGCTCGCGGCTTTGCCTGAAGGGGCGTCAGGTCAGACAACCTCACTGGCGCTATGCAGTCGTACTCAAACCATATTTAAGGTAAAGAACAGAATGGCTAAACACCTTTTTACGTCCGAGTCCGTATCAGAAGGACATCCCGATAAAATCGCCGACCAGATCTCCGATGCTGTGCTGGATGCGATCCTCGAACAGGATCCTAAAGCGCGCGTGGCCTGCGAAACTTACGTTAAAACCGGAATGGTTCTGGTTGGCGGTGAAATCACCACCAGCGCCTGGGTCGATATTGAAGAGATCACCCGTCAGACCGTACGTGACATCGGCTATGTTCATTCCGATATGGGCTTTGATGCCAACTCCTGCGCGGTATTAAGCGCCATTGGCAAACAGTCTCAGGATATTAATCAGGGCGTTGACCGCACCGATCCGCTGGAACAGGGCGCGGGTGATCAGGGTCTGATGTTCGGCTATGCCACCAACGAAACTGACGTGCTGATGCCTGCGCCGGTGACCTATGCGCACCGTCTGGTTCAGCGTCAGGCTGAAGTACGTAAAAACGGGACCCTGCCGTGGCTGCGTCCGGATGCCAAAAGCCAGGTCACTTTCCAGTATGACGATGGCAAAATCGTTGGCATTGATGCAGTCGTCCTGTCTACCCAGCACGCTGAATCCATCAGTCAGAAAGATCTGCAGGAAGCGGTGATGGAAGAGATCATCAAACCGGTTCTGCCAACAGAATGGCTGAGTGCCTCGACCAAATATCACATTAACCCAACCGGTCGCTTTGTCATTGGCGGTCCGATGGGCGATTGCGGTCTGACCGGCCGTAAAATCATCGTCGACACCTACGGCGGTATGGCACGTCACGGTGGCGGTGCGTTCTCGGGTAAAGATCCTTCTAAAGTTGACCGCTCTGCCGCCTATGCAGCGCGTTACGTGGCAAAAAACATCGTGGCGGCGGGTCTGGCTGACCGTTGTGAAATTCAGGTCTCCTACGCTATTGGCGTGGCTGAACCGACCTCCATCATGGTGGAAACCTTCGGCACCGAGAAAATCTCAACTGAACAGTTGACGCTGCTGGTACGCGAGTTCTTCGACCTGCGTCCATACGGTCTGATTCAGATGCTGGACCTGCTGCACCCAATCTATAAAGAGACCGCAGCTTACGGTCACTTTGGTCGCGAACATTTCCCATGGGAAAAAACCGACAAAGCTGCCCTGCTGCGTGAAGCAGCTGGCCTGTAAGGTTAGCGGCTGCTGATAAAAACCCTGCCCCGGTGGCAGGGTTTTTTATCGCCCGATCAGCCCCATTGCTCACCTGAGAATGTCTGCCTCCGCCCGGCACCGGAATACGATAACCCTGCTGTTTATTCCAGACATCTGAAGACGAAAAAAACGAACCTGAATGACATCCTCTTTACTCTGCAGCAAATTTTCAGTTCTCAGCTACACTTCCTTTCGCTTTTTCTGACGACAAAATGTTAACGATTACAAATCGAAATGCTTTGTATATCTGACATTTAAGAATTAACGCACGTAGTTATTATGCTGAAAATGCGTTATTTTCAGCGTCGTCTGATAGCCACTAAATAGAGCATTGTCAGAAACTTAATGAGTGCTATACCTCACTGGTTAATTAATCTTTCCGGGAAAAATATGCTGAATTTCAGGGTTTCAGCGTGTGTAAGCGATTACACTGATGTGATCAGGCTCACTTTTTTCCCGCAAATGGTTTTTTAACATTGATAAAAACAATGATGGATAAACCTGGAGGCTACAATGCCTGGCAATACACACAAAAGCAGAACTTCAAATAAGGCGATGACCTTATTTGTCTGCTTTCTGGCGGCCCTTGCGGGACTGCTGTTCGGTCTGGATATCGGCGTCATCGCCGGTGCTCTGCCGTTTATCGCAAAGGACTTTAACGTCACCCCTCATCAGCAGGAGTGGATCGTCAGTTCCATGATGTTTGGTGCGGCGGTCGGTGCTATCGGCAGCGGCTGGATGTCATCCCGCCTGGGCCGTAAGAAAAGCCTGATGGCCGGTGCGATTCTGTTCGTGATCGGTTCACTCTGGTCAGCAATGTCGCCAAACCCGGAAATGCTGATCAGCGCCCGCGTTCTGCTGGGTCTGGCTGTCGGTATCGCCTCTTATACCGCCCCGCTTTATCTTTCTGAGATCGCACCGGAAAAAATTCGCGGCAGTATGATTTCGCTTTACCAGCTGATGATTACTATCGGTATTCTGGGTGCTTACCTGACCGATACCGCATTCAGCTTTACCGGCAACTGGCGCTGGATGCTGGGTATCATCACGATTCCGGCACTGCTGTTGCTGGTCGGTGTTTTCTTCCTGCCAAACAGCCCACGCTGGCTGGCGGCGCGAGGCAACTTCCGCGATGCACAACGTGTACTGGATCGTCTGCGTGACACCAGCGAGCAGGCAAAACGTGAGCTGGAAGAGATTCGTGAGAGCCTGAAGGTCAAGCAGTCTGGCTGGGGTCTGTTCACCAGCAGCAGCCACTTCCGTCGCGCGGTCTATCTCGGCATCCTGTTGCAGGTGATGCAGCAGTTTACCGGCATGAACGTCATCATGTACTACGCGCCAAAAATCTTTGAAATCGCAGGCTTCACTAACACCACCCAGCAGATGTGGGGCACGGTGATTGTGGGTCTGGTCAACGTTCTGGCCACCTTTATTGCTATTGGTCTGGTGGATCGCTGGGGTCGTAAACCTACCCTGATTCTGGGCTTTATGGTGATGGCAGCCGGTATGGGCGTGCTGGGTACAATGCTGCACTTCGGTATTCACTCAGCAGGCGCACAGTACTTTGCGATCGGTATGCTGCTGATGTTTATCGTTGGCTTTGCCATGTCAGCCGGTCCGTTGATCTGGGTACTCTGTTCCGAAATTCAGCCGCTGAAAGGCCGCGACTTCGGTATCACTGTCTCTACGACCACCAACTGGATCGCAAACATGATCGTGGGTGCAA
Source organism: Pantoea sp. MT58 (assembly GCF_014495885.1). NCBI lineage: Bacteria > Pseudomonadati > Pseudomonadota > Gammaproteobacteria > Enterobacterales > Erwiniaceae > Pantoea > Pantoea sp. MT58. Next base: position 758,384 of record NZ_CP061083.1, on the reverse strand, counting down.
CCTTCCTGACCATGCTGAATACGCTGGGCAATGCGAACACCTTCTGGGTCTACGCACTGCTTAACCTGTTCTTCATTCTGCTGACGCTGATGCTGATTCCTGAGACCAAAAACGTCTCGCTGGAGCACATTGAACGTAATCTGATGGCAGGTAAGAAACTGCGCGACATCGGTTCACGCGACTAACGTTACGTCGTAAAAATCGCGGTAATAAAAAGGCGGGGTTTCCAGAGAAACCCCGCCTTTTTTATAGGTTCAGACAGAGACTATGCAGCGGTGACCGGCAGCGGCCGCCGTATACAGCAGAGCGCCAGAGCCATAATAAAAATGGTGGCGGTCTGATTATAAGGCAGTACCGAATCGGTCAGTCCGCAGATAAACAATCCCAGCATCGGCAGCGCAACACCGCGCAGATCGCACTTCTTCAGCACGCCTGCCAGCACGGTCAGATAGAGCAGCGCCAGCGACAGCGCACCCAGCCAGCCCTGCAGTGTCGTCACTTCCAGAAACTCGTTGTGCATGTTGTATTTAACGTTGGTATAGCCCTCAGTATTGTGAGGATAGTGCGCCGTGATGAACTGTCGGGCCTCGGTGGTGCGCGCATCCGGCGTCGCAAAACCGCCATGATGCTCAATAAAATTCATCGCCCCGCCCCAGATAGCCACACGTGCGCCCAGGGAGGTTGAGCTGTTTGAGCCATAGTTCTCGATATCCTGCACACCCTCCACCCAGCGGTTACTGGTCATCAGGATCAGCACCGCCAGCACGCCCACCAGCAAAGCACTAATCCGCCAGTTGGTCAGCAACGACAGCCGATAAGTCTGCACCAGGAACAGCAATCCTGCGGCAATCAGCGCAATCAGGGTCACCCGTGTACCGCACAGGTAGAGCAAGGCAAAGGTCACCGCCAGCGCAACGACATCAGCCACCTTCCAGTACGAGTGCGTCTCAAAGCGGCTCAGCCATAGCCAGGCACAGTAGATAAAAAGAATCATGTAGGAGGACATCGAGGCCGCTTCGGTGGTGAGTTTGATGCGGATATTTTCGGTATAAAGATGCTCGTGAATACCAAAGCCCAGCGTAATCAACAGTCCCACCAGAATTAACACTTTTCCGATGCGCAGCGTGGTAGCAGAGACCCGATGACCATAAATCGCCAGACTGAGCAGCACAAAGGCGCCCAGTAACAGTCGCTTCGCCCCCAGCAGATAGTTGCCGATATTGGTGATGGCATCTTTTGAGGGCGCGGTTTCGATCCCTTTAGCGTGTATCGCCCAGAAGAGACGGATCAGGGCAAAAATAATCAGTACAGCAAACAGGGCGATATAAAAACCGTTCTCTTTAAAGTCCTCTCGCCTGCGCACCAGGCCATACAACACGGAGGCAACGGAGAGATAAGAGACCAGATAGAATATTTTTTGCGGCAGGCCGGTAACAAACATATTCAGTGACAGCGCCAGACAGAGCGCAATAACTGAAAAATTAACCATTAACGTTAATCCATCGCGACTGGTTCTATTCGTCATGCTTAACCTCAGTTAGGCGGTTAAACACACTCATCAGGTGCTTCATATAATTTTCCTCATAAAAACCGGTAATGCTCGCTTTAATAACCTGATGATCAGGAAAGTGAAAATCCCCGCTCATGGTGTTGAGAATAGCGGCCAGTGCCATGCTGTCATTAGTGGGATAGAGCTGACCATTGAGACCATTCTGAATAATTTCTGACGGGCCGCTGATGCAGTCGGAGGAGACGCAGTAGACGCCACGTGATATCGCCTCCAGCAGAATCAGCGGGAAGCCTTCGAAGTTAGAGGTCATCACCAGGCAGGTGACCTGTTTAATATGACGGCTGACATACGCCCAGGCGTTCTCCTGCCAGCCATGCCAGGTAATGCGATCCTGAATCCCGAGTTCCGCCACGTAGTGCTGACAGCGCGTCAGATCTTCGCCGTCCCCCACGATCTCCAGCGTCCAGGGCGTATCGAGTTTCTGCAAGGCATCAAACAGGTCTTTGAGCTGTTTCTGTCGCTGAAAATGGACGCGACCAATATAGAGAAACTTCAGCGCCTGCGGTCTGCCGATAACCTCATCATTGCGCCTGATGGGGTTATAGATGACATCAACGTCAGAGGCATGGGCGCCTAACTCAACCAGTTGCGCTTTGATCTCATGACTGATAGCAAAATGGTGATCGGCCCGCAGCAGATAATGTGGGCGATATCGTTCGCGCGGTGGCAGGTGCATCCAGCTCGAAAGCACGATTTTGCGGCCAGAAAGCGTAATAGCCCGACGCGTCATCAGACAGGGAATGGTGTTGAGGGTCAGAACATGATCGGGTTGATAGCGACGAAAGAAAGCAGCCATTCTCAGCGTGTGAATAAGATTTTTAATTTTCTTATTCCGCAGCGTGCAGACGCTCTCTGCCAGTACGGCATTGGCGGTCCAGGCGCGGGAGTGGCTCTCCTCTCCGCTGTTAATAATAAACAGCCCCGCTTCCGTTCCGGCTTCCGCATTCAGGGCGGTGATCAACTGACAGGTCACATTTTCCATACCACCGCGACCGGCCATCAAATCCGTCACCAGCACAATCCGTTGTTTCCTGACGTTATCATTATTTTTCATTGCTTTATCCATGCTCTGTGCCGTTCGCTTTTCATCCATTCACTCGCCAGTGAATGTCTGCAATAGAATATTCTAAAAAAGGCCATAACTATATTTAATCCAGCAATTTCAGCCGATGGGCTTCGCCATTCCCCACCATCGGCAGGACGGCGTATTGCTTATCCGGAGACAGCTGGCGAAGTATAGACTCTGCGCGGCCCTGTTTACGGCTAACGTTGAGTTCCTGCGCGGCGGCGATTATTCTGAGCACCATGAAAACACCTCGTCTCCCCATTGCCCTGCAGCAGGCCGTTATGCGCTCACTGCGTCAGTCGCTTGAGCGCGCAAATCAGGTACTGAAAACCGCTTATCCGGAACCGAAACTGCTCTATCAGCAACGCGGAACGGCGGCGGGCACCGCCTGGCTGACTGCCTGGGAGATCCGCATCAATCCGGTGCTGCTGCTGGAAAATCAGCAGGCATTTATCGATGAAGTGGTGCCGCACGAGCTGGCGCATCTGCTGGTCTGGAAGCAGTTTGGTCGCGTCGCACCCCACGGCAAAGAGTGGAAGTGGATGATGGAGAATGTGCTGGGCGTTCCGGCACGACGCACCCATCAGTTTGAGATCGCCTCCGTGCGCAGCAACACTTTCGCTTACCGCTGTCAGTGCCAGCAACATCAGCTGACGGTGCGCCGCCACAATCGGGTGCTGCGCAAAGAGAGTGAATATCGCTGTGTGCACTGTGGCAGCCTGCTGGTCGCAGGCGAGTTTATCGCCTCCTGAGAACACTCCCCATTCCGCCCTATTCCACATTCTGTTAACCTGCCGCCCTTTTTCGTATTAGGTAGAAGCTGGAATATGTCTCGCATTTTAAGTCTGGCGGTTGCACTGCTGTTTGTCCCCGCCGCTGACGCCCTCAACCTGAATAACTATCATCAGAATAACTTTCAGCAGGCCAAAACCTTTGCGGCGGCGATCAATGCCGATGCGCCAGGTTCGTTTTATTGCGGCTGTAAAATTCAGTGGCAGGGAAAAAAAGGCACGCCCGATCTCAGCAGCTGTGGTTACCAGGTGCGCAAAAATGCGAACCGCGCTGCACGTATTGAGTGGGAACATGTGATGCCGGCATGGGAATTCGGTCATCAGCGCCAGTGCTGGCAGGAGGGAGGCCGCAAAAACTGCAGTAAAGATCCCGACTATCGCCGCATTGAAACTGACCTGCACAATCTGGAACCTGCGGTGGGTGAAGTGAATGGCGACCGTGGCAACTTCGCCTACAGTCAATGGAACGGCAGCGAGAAGCAGTACGGCCAGTGTGAGATGAAGATCGATTTTAAACTCAAACAGGCAGAGCCACCCGCTCGTGCGCGTGGCGCCATTGCCCGCACCTATTTCTACATGCGCGACCAGTATCATCTGCGCATTTCGCGCCAGCAGACGCAGCTGTTTACCGCCTGGGACAGGCTCTATCCCGTCACCCAATGGGAGTGCGAACGCGACCAGCGCATTGCAAAGGTTCAGGGCAATCACAATCCTTATGTGCAGCAGGCTTGCCAGCGCTAAAATCCCTGCCCTACACTAGCTCTTTTTCCCATGACGCCGCTGCAGCGCGGCGTCCGGTCTCAGGAATCTTATGCGCATACCTCGCATCTATCACGCCGAACCCCTGGACATCGGCAGTGAAATTACCCTGGATGAAGATGCATCCAATCATGTAGGCCGCGTGCTCCGGATGACGGCAGGTCAGCGTCTGGAACTCTTTGATGGCACTAATCTGACTTTTGCAGCAGAGATCACGCATGTTGATAAAAAGCGTGTAAAAGTATCCGTCACAGAGAGCCAGCCGGACGATCACGAGTCGCCTTTACATCTGCATTTAGGTCAGGTGATGTCGCGCGGTGAAAAAATGGAATTCACTATCCAGAAATCGATCGAACTGGGCGTGAATATCATTACACCCTTGTTTTCCGAGCGCTGTGGCGTAAAGCTTGATGCTGAGCGTCTGGCGAAAAAAATCCAGCAGTGGCAGAAAATTGCGATTGCCGCCTGCGAGCAGTGCGGACGTAATCGCGTGCCGGAGATTCGTGAAGCGATGACACTGGAAGCCTGGTGTGCGGAAGCTGACAGCGGTTTAAAGCTCAACCTGCATCCCCGCGCCAGTCACAGCATCAACACGCTGCCACAGCCTGTTGAGCGGGTACGACTGCTGATTGGTCCTGAAGGCGGTTTGTCTGCGGACGAAATTGCGATGACGGCGCAGCACGATTTTACTGACATTTTGCTTGGCCCACGGGTATTACGCACCGAAACTACCGCGCTGACGGCCATTACGGCACTTCAGGTGAGGTTTGGCGACCTGGGTTAAGCGATACTTTCAGCGGTCCTGACTCATCGGCCCACTGCAGACCGAACCAGACGAGGCGGTCAATGCCGCCTCACCGAGGAGATAATAATGATTAAACTTGGCATCGTGATGGACCCTATTTCGTCCATCAATATTAAAAAAGACTCCAGCTTCGCCATGCTGCTGGAAGCACAGCGCCGTGGTTACGAAATTCACTACATGGAGATGCACGATCTCTCCATGCGTGGTGGCGTGGCGTCTGCCCGCACCCGCCTGCTGACCGTTGAGCAGAACCCTGAGAACTGGTTCCAGTTCGGCAGCGAGCAGGTGATCCCGCTGGCTGATCTGAACGTGGTGCTGATGCGTAAAGATCCGCCATTCGATACCGAGTTCATCTATGCGACCTACATTCTGGAGCGTGCTGAAGAGCTGGGTACGCTGATCGTGAATAAGCCGCAGAGCCTGCGCGACTGTAACGAAAAGCTCTACACCGCCTGGTTCGCCGAGTTTACGCCGGACACCCTGGTCACCCGCAGCAAAGCGCAGCTGCGTGATTTCTGGCAGGAGCATGGTGATATCATCATGAAGCCGCTGGATGGTATGGGCGGTGCGTCTATTTTCCGCGTGAAGAAAGACGATCCTAACTTTGGCGTGATTACCGAAACCCTGACCGAGCATGAGAGTCGTTTCTGCATGGCGCAGAACTACATTGCGGCAATCAAAGAGGGTGACAAACGCGTGCTGGTGGTGGATGGCGAGCCGGTGCCTTACTGCCTGGCACGTATTCCGCAGGGCGGTGAAACGCGTGGCAACCTCGCGGCTGGTGGGCGTGGTGAAGCACGTGCGTTAAGCGAAAGCGACTGGGAAATTGCACGTCGTGTTGGCCCGACGCTGAAAGCAAAAGGACTGATTTTTGTAGGTCTGGACATCATCGGTGATAAACTGACAGAAGTTAACGTGACCAGCCCAACCTGCATACGTGAAATTGAGGCTGCGTTCCCGATCTCCATCACCGGCATGTTGATGGATGCCATTGAGAAACGCCTGGGCTGAGCAAAACGCCGGGGCGAGGCTCCGTGATCAACCCAATACCGGTGCGGTCGTCGCGTGCCGGTTATTTTTTTGGTACATCGTGTGACAATGAATTTACAACATCACTTTTTGATTGCCATGCCTTCATTGCAGGATCCTTTCTTCAAACGTTCCGTAGTCTATGTCTGTGAACATAACGAAGAGGGTGCAATGGGACTGATCATTAATAAACCCATGGAAAACCTGACGGTTGAAGGCATTCTGAAGAAGCTGAAAATCTCTGCTGAAGATCGCGATCCGTCGGTCAAGCTGGATAAACCTGTGTTTACCGGCGGGCCGCTGGCAGAAGATCGTGGCTTTATCCTGCACTCAGCCCAACGCACGTTTACCTCCAGCATTCGTGTGTCCGATAACACGATCATCACCACGTCCCGTGACGTGCTGGAGTCCATCGGCACGGCGTCTCAGCCCACCAATGTGCTGGTCGCGCTGGGTTACTGTGCCTGGGAAAAAGATCAGCTGGAGAATGAGCTGATGGAAAATGCCTGGCTGACGACGCCAGCTAACAGCAACATCCTGTTCCAGACGCCGATTTCAGAGCGCTGGCGCGAAGCGGCGCGCAGTATTGGCGTCGATATTCACAACATGGCCAGCGACGCCGGACACGCCTGATGTCAACTCAAACTCTGTTAGGTTTCGATTTCGGCACCAAAAGTATTGGTGTCGCCGTAGGGCAGCAACTCACTGGCAGCGCCCGACCGCTGACCGCCCTGAAAGCGCAGGATGGCATTCCGGACTGGCTGGTGATCGAAAAGCTGCTGAAAGAGTGGCAGCCCGATTTCGTGGTCGTCGGCTTACCGCTCAATATGGATGGCACTGAGCAGCCGTTAACTGACCGCGCGCGTAAATTTGCTAACCGTCTGCACGGTCGCTTTGGCATTCGTGTAGAGCTTCAGGATGAACGACTCAGCACGGTAGAAGCGCGTGCTGGCCTGTTTGAACGTGGTGGTTATCGCGCGCTCAATAAAGGGTCGGTTGATTCACAGTCTGCTGCCATCATTTTGCAGGACTGGTTCGAAAACCATTACTGACCTTCCGGCTTAATCAGCCCGTCAGCCTGACGCGCCAGCCTGCTCTGCTCAAACGTCTGCATACCGGCCTGTGCGCCGGTCTGTAGCATTGCCGGGATCTGGTGCATCTTGCCTTCCCTGATCAGATTCGTGATGCCAGGCGTGGCAATCAGTAGCTCAAACAGTCCAATGCGCGACCCGGCAGCAGACGGCACCAGTTTCTGTGCAATCACCGCTTTCAGGCTGCCTGCCAGTTGAGTGCGCACCAGATGCTTCTCCTCCGCCGGGAAGACATCCACCAGCCGATCTACCGCCTGTGCTGCGCCACGTGTGTGCAGCGTTGCCAGCACCAGATGGCCGGTCTCTGCCGCCGTTAGCGCCTGTCTGATCGTGTCGCTGTCGCGCAGTTCGCCCAGCAGAATGACGTCAGGATCTTCACGCAGTGCCGCCTTTATCCCCTGGGCGAACGAACTGCAGTGCAGGCCGATTTCGCGCTGCTGAATCAGCGACTGCTGGCTGTGGTGAATAAATTCAATCGGGTCTTCCAGCGTAATGATATGGCGCGCCTGCTGGCCGTTCAGCGCATCGACCAGCGCCGCCAGCGTGGTAGATTTACCGCTGCCCGTGGCACCGGTCACCAGAATCAGCCCATCCTGCTGCGTCAGTAACGTCGGCACAATAGCAGGCAGTTGCAGGCTCTCCAGCGTCGGGCACACAGAGGCAATAATGCGCAGCGCCAGTGACAGGCCGTTACGCTGCTTAAACAGGTTTGCGCGCAGACGCTGGCCGCAGGCCAGGCTCAGGGCGAAATCGAGCTGCCCTGTGCTCGCCAGTTCCTGACACTGCGGGTCACTGAGCCAGCGGGCCATAAACTGCGCCATCCAGTCAGCAGAGAGCACGGCCTGCTGTGGAATCGCCTCCAGCCGTCCCTGCCGTCGCCAGTAGGGCAAATGTCCGCTGCAAAGGTGCAGATCGACGGCATTATGCTTTACACTAAGCTCCACCATTTCATCCAGATTCATAATTTCTCCTGACTATGACCTCAATCCAGCAGAACCTACAGCAAGTGCGGCAGCGAATCGCCGCCGCTGCCGCGCAGTGCGGCCGCGCACCAGAAGAAATTACCCTGCTTGCAGTCAGTAAAACCAAACCTGCGAGCGCGGTCGAAGAAGCCTTTGCCGCAGGCCAGATTGGCTTTGGTGAAAATTACGTTCAGGAAGGGGTTGAAAAGGTCCAGGCACTGGCCGCACATCCTGAGCTGGAGTGGCACTTCATCGGCCCGCTGCAGTCCAACAAAAGCCGTCTGGTGGCAGAAAATTTCGCCTGGTGTCACACCATTGACCGCCAGCGTATTGCGCAGCGGCTCAGCGATCAGCGGCCCGCCTCGCTGCCACCGCTGAATGTGTTAATTCAGGTAAATATCAGTGACGAGAACAGCAAATCTGGCATCATGCTGGAGGCCGTTTCCGGGCTGGCGGAGCAGATTGCTGCGCTGCCGCAACTGCGGCTGCGGGGATTGATGGCGATTCCGGCTGCGGAGAGCGATTATCAGCGTCAGCTGGCAGTGTGTCAGCAGATGGCGGAAGCCTTCCGGCAGTTGCAACAGCAGTATTCGGATATTGATACGCTTTCACTGGGAATGAGCGATGACATGGAGGCGGCAATCGCCGCAGGCAGTACGATGGTGCGTATCGGCACCGCCATTTTTGGCGCACGAGATTATGCGCACAACTCACAACAATAATAGAGGAACTTCATGTTAACACTGACGTTTTTAGTAAAAACGCTGATCGATCTCTACGTCATGGTGCTGCTGTTACGCATCTGGATGCAGTGGTCCCGCTGCGATTTTTACAATCCAGTGGCACAGTTTGTCGTTAAAGTGACACAGCCGGTTGTTAAGCCACTGCGCCGCATACTGCCGGCTCTGGGGCCGATTGATACTGCTTCACTGCTGCTGGCCTTTGTGCTGACCACGCTGAAATACCCGATTTTATTGCTAATCCAGGTGGGTGTGTTCTCGGTCGATCCGACTAATCTGCTGGTCGGCCTGCTGTCGCTGGTTAAATCCGCCGGCTATCTGGTCTTCTGGGTCATCATCGTACGCTCTCTGATGAGCTGGATTAGCCAGGGTCGGGGTCCTGTCGATTATCTGCTGGTGCAGTTAACCGAGCCGATGATGGCACCGATTCGCCGTATTCTGCCTGCGATGGGCGGCATCGATTTCTCAGCGATGATCGTCATCCTGGTGCTGTATGCCCTGAACTTTCTCGGCATGGACCTGTTCCCGGGTCTCTGGTATCTGCTGTAAATGAATCAAACTGGAACTGTTATGCAAAAAGTTGTCCTCGCAACCGGCAATCCCGGCAAAGTGCGTGAGCTGGCGGAGTTACTCTCCGCCTTTGGTCTGGATATCGTCGCGCAGACTGACCTTGGGGTTGAATCGGCGGATGAGACCGGCCTGACCTTTATTGAGAACGCGATTCTCAAGGCGCGTCACGCGGCACAGATCACCGGATTACCGGCCATTGCCGATGACTCCGGCCTGGCCGTGGATGCGCTGGGCGGCGCGCCTGGCATCTACTCTGCGCGCTACGCCGGTGAAGAGGCCAGCGATCAGCAGAACCTGGAGAAGCTGCTGCAGGCGCTGGAAAATGTGCCTGACGGTCAGCGCCAGGCGCAGTTTCACTGCGTGCTGGTCTATCTGCGTCATGCGGAAGACCCGACCCCGCTGGTGTTCCACGGCAGCTGGCAGGGTGAGATTACCCGCTCCGCCTCTGGCACCGGTGGCTTTGGTTACGACCCGATTTTCTTTGTCCCGGCGCTGGGTAAAACAGCGGCCGAGCTGAGTAAAGCGGAAAAAGGTGCAGCTTCTCACCGGGGTAAAGCATTGACGCTGTTGCTGGAAGCCATGCGTAATGCCTAATCTGCCGCCTTTAAGTCTCTATATCCACATTCCGTGGTGCGTACAGAAATGTCCCTACTGTGATTTTAACTCCCATGCGCTAAAAGATGAGGTGCCGCACGTTGAATACGTACAGCACCTGCTGCGCGATCTGGAGATCGACCTGCCGCTGATCGGTGACCGTGAAGTGCGCACGATCTTCATCGGTGGCGGCACGCCCAGCCTGCTGAGCAGCAGCGCGATGCAGATGCTGATGGATGGTGTGCGGGCGCGTCTGACGCTCTCCCCTGATGCCGAAGTGACCATGGAAGCCAATCCGGGCACCGTGGAAGCGGACCGGTTCAGTGCCTATCAGCGCGCCGGTATTAACCGTATTTCGATTGGCGTGCAAAGTTTCAGCCCGCAAAAGCTGCAGCGTCTTGGCCGCATTCATGGCCCGGAAGAGGCCGTCCGCGCCGCTGAACTGGCGGAGTCTCTGTCGCTGCGCAGCTTTAACCTCGACCTGATGCATGGCCTGCCCGATCAGTCGCTGGAAGAGGCGCTTGATGATTTACGTCAGGCGATTGCGCTGAATCCGCCGCATCTCTCCTGGTATCAGCTCACTATCGAACCCAACACCCTGTTTGGCTCACGCCCGCCGGTGCTGCCGGATGATGATGCGCTGTGGGATATTTTCGAACAGGGCGATCAGTTGCTGCAGGCGGCCGGTTATCAGCAGTATGAGACCTCCGCCTACGCGAAGCCGGGTTATCGCTGTGAACACAACCTCAACTACTGGCGCTTCGGCGACTATCTGGGAATTGGATGTGGCGCGCACGGCAAGCTGACGCAGCCAGATGGCCGCATTGTTCGCACGGTGAAAACCCGTCATCCGCGTGGGTTTATGCAGGGCAACTATCGCGAAAAGCAGTACGACGTTGCCGATAGCGACAAGCCGTTTGAATATTTTATGAACCGCTTTCGCCTGCTGGAGGCCGCGCCGCGTGACGAATTCAGCCGCTACACCGGCTTGTCAGAGCAGGTGATTCGTCCACAGATGGATGCCGCGATTGCCGCCGGTTACGTGATAGAAACCGCTGAGCAGTGGCAGATTACGGAGAAAGGAAAACTCTTCCTGAACTCGCTGCTGGAGCTGTTTTTAGCGGAACAATAGGCGAGGAAGGGTAAAAAAATCGCCTCAGCCCGGCAGGCTGAGGCGATTTTTATTTTTTCAGTGCGCCAGTAAGCTGTTTACGCTGATCTTCCAGCGAAATAACGCGATTACACACCTCGTGACCGAAGTTCTGGAAATCCTGCTCCTGTTTGCTCCACTCAGCCTGAATCGACTGCTGCAAACCGCCAAGATTCCCCATAATCGCCTGCAGCGGATTACTTCCGCCGCTGCCCTGCTTACTGCCCATCTCATTCAGGCTATCCTGCATCACGCCGCCCAGCGTCGACTGCACCAGCCTTTCACCTTCGGCGCGCACCTGATCAATCGCCTGATGGTGGAATGTGAGCCCGTCTTCACGGTGTTCAATAATGCGATTCATCTGCTGTTTCAGCTGGCCATTCAGTGTGGTCAGGCGATTGCGCACGTTGCTGTCGGTGCCCAGTTTCTCAACGATGACCCGATCCAGTGCCGCCCGCCCTTTCTCCAGACGTGACGTCGCCCCGCTGTCGATCCACGGCAGATCGCGACGCAGCGCGTTCTGATAGTCGATCGCTTTCTGGCGCTCAGCATTATCCAGCGTGACCTTCTGTCCATTGAACTGCACGTCGCCCTGCGGCGAGATTTCCATATTGCCGTTGGCACCGACCACCTGCACACTCTGTGGTCTGATGACCACATCGTCCTGAGGCTTAACGCTGCATTCATAGGCTGCCTGCGCCTGAGTTGCTGCTACCAGCAGCACAGCAAGAAGCGTTTTACGCATCATATCTACTCCCTAAGAGCGGGTCTGAAACCCTCTGATCGGGCCTCAGCCCGACACGGTGTGACGACTTAGTCCCACCAGACGTCAAAGAGTTCAGTCATCTGCACGTCCTGCAGCTTGCGGTCTTCCAGCCATTTGCGAACCAGTGCACGATGTTCATCAGTACATTTACCGGTTTTCTGCAGGCAAACCAGACCTTCCCACACCAGGTAACCGCTGCCATCGAAAGCCAGACCGTTAGGATCGATCGCTTCGTTGATGAACTGGTTCAGCGTCTCATCAATTTCGCTTTCGCTGGTGCCTTCCGGGAAACGCCAGGCAACCGAGAAGCCCAGTTCCTGAAACTCATCGATGTGCAGTTTTTTACGTAAACGGCGGCTGCGTTGTGTGGCCATTATTTCACCCTCTCAAACATTAAATCCCATACGCCGTGGCCTAAACGCTGCCCGCGCTGCTCAAACTTGGTCAGTGGACGCGTCTCAGGACGCGGCACGTAATTCTGTTGTTCTGACTGGTTGCGGTAGCCAGAAATGCTGTTCATCACTTCCAGCATATGTTCCGCGTAGGCTTCCCAGTCGGTCGCCATGTGGAAAACGCCGCCCAGCTTCAGTTTACGCATCACCAGCTCGGCGAAAGGCACCTGAACGATACGGCGTTTATTGTGGCGCGCTTTATGCCATGGATCGGGGAAGAAAAGCTGAACCATACGCAGTGAGTTATCCGGAATCATCTTCTCCAGCACTTCCACCGCGTCATGACACATTACCCGCAGGTTCTGCACATCGGCTTCTTTCGCGGAAGCCAGACAGGCACCTACGCCTGGCGCATGCACTTCAATACCCAGGAAGTTCTGATGCGGCGTGTTCTGCGCCATAGTGACCAGCGAGGCACCCATGCCAAAGCCAATCTCCAGCGTCACCGGGGCTTCGCGGCCAAACAATGCGGGCAGATCGACAGGCTCCGGCTGATATTCCACCCCCATGATCGGCCACAGGGTGTCCAGCGCCTGCTGCTGGCCTTTTGTTAAGCGACCCTGGCGGCGCACAAAGCTACGGATCCGGCGCAATGGCCGCCCGTTCTCATCAAATTCTGGGGTGATGACGTCATTAATCATGTAAAAGCCTGCTGGTTAGCCTGTTCCGGGAAACGGGCATTATGCAAAGTTCATAAGCAGAAGCAAGCCTTTGCAATCTTCCGGTTTACACCCAGGTGCGCATGTGCTGGAATTCCTGCCTGAGTGTAGAGTAAACACGGAAAATTTCCTTCTTATGATGCAAGCGCCGCAGTTCGCGCAACAGGTGCTGGACTGGTATCAGCGCTTTGGTCGCAAAACCCTGCCGTGGCAGCTGGAGAAAACGCCTTATAAGGTGTGGCTCTCTGAAGTGATGCTACAGCAAACCCAGGTTGCCACGGTAATCCCCTATTTTGAACGCTTTATGGCGCGCTTCCCCACGGTTACCGATCTGGCTGCGGCACCGCTCGATGAGGTGCTGCATCTCTGGACCGGGATGGGCTACTACGCCCGTGCGCGTAATCTGCATAAAGCCGCAAAGCAGATTGTCGAGGTGCATCAGGGCGAGTTCCCACGTAATTTTGATGATGTCTCTGCCCTGCCCGGCGTTGGCCGCTCCACGGCCGGCGCGATTCTGTCGCTGTCACTGGGCCAGCACTTCCCGATTCTGGATGGCAACGTCAAGCGTGTGCTGGCTCGCTGCTATGCCATTGGCGGCTGGCCGGGTAAAAAAGAGGTCGAAAAACGTCTCTGGCAGATCAGTGAAGAGGTCACCCCTGCCGAGGGCGTCAGCCAGTTTAATCAGGCAATGATGGATCTGGGTGCTCTCGTCTGTACCCGATCGAAGCCGAAGTGTGAAATCTGTCCGCTTAACAGCGGCTGTGAGGCGTACGCCAGCAGCAGCTGGGCGAGCTATCCCGGCAAGAAACCTAAGCAGGTGCTGCCGGAACGCAGCGGCTGGTTCCTGATGATGCAGGATGGCGATGATGTCTGGCTGGAGCAGCGTCCGCCTGTGGGCCTGTGGGGCGGTCTGTTCTGCTTCCCGCAGTTCACCACCGAAACGGCGCTCACCGACTGGCTGACGGCGCGTGGCATCCATGCAAAACCGCAGCAGCTAACCGCGTTTCGTCACACCTTCAGCCATTTCCATCTTGATATCGTGCCAATGTGGCTGTCATGGCCTTCTGCCGGGGCGGCGATGGATGAAGCAGGCGGTCTCTGGTATAACTTAGCGCTGCCACCATCTGTGGGATTAGCTGCACCCGTTGAGCGCCTGTTACACGAGCTGCGCCATCCCCGACAACTGGCTTTGGACAGTTGTGAGATTAATGAGGAAGAGTAATGAGCCGCACCATTTTTTGTACTTTTTTACAGCGCGACGCGGAAGGTCAGGATTTTCAGCTCTATCCGGGCGACCTGGGTAAGCGTATTTACAACGACATCTCCAAAGAAGCCTGGCAGAAGTGGATGGCGAAACAGACCATGTTGATCAACGAGAAAAAGCTCAACATGATGAATCCCGAAGATCGTAAAGTGCTGGAGAAGGAGATGATCAATTTCCTGTTCGAAGGTAAAGACGTTCATATCGAAGGCTATACACCGCCAGAAGCGTAAACATTCCGGGCCTCATCACTGAGGCCGGTTATCCAGGTCAGGCTTGCATTCCCAATGAATAAAAAATTAATCGCCCTGCTGGTGATAGCACCACTTCTGGTTTCCTGCTCCGGGTCAAAGAAGCAGCAGACCCACGAGGAGTGGGTAAAAGACACCAACGCCTTTGATATTCTGATGGGGCAGTTTGCTCATAATATTGAGAATATCTGGGGTATCAATGAGGTCCTGATCGCCGGACCAAAAGATTACGTCAAATACAGCGACAACTATTACACCCGCAGCCACATCAACTTTGAAAGCGGTAAGCTGACCATCGAGACGATTTCTGGCACCGATCCGATGGCCAGTCTGCGTCAGGCGATCGTGACCACGCTGTTGATTGGTGAAGATCCGGGTAATGTCGATCTCTATTCTGACGCCAACGACATCGAGATCAGTAAAGAGCCGCTGCTCTATGGTCAGGTGCTGGATAACACCGGTCAGCCGATTCGCTGGCAGGGCCGCGCGGAAGCTTTTGCTGACTATCTGATCCAGAATAAGTTGATGCGTCGCACTTCGGGTCTGCATGTGATTTACAGCATTTCGATTCCGATGGTGCCGAACCACCTGGACAAACGTGCGCACAAATACCTGCCGATGGTGCGTAAAGCTTCCGAACAGTATGGTGTCGATGCCTCATTGATCCTGGCGATTATGCAGACCGAGTCGAGCTTTAACCCCTACGCCGTAAGCCACTCTGATGCGCTGGGTCTGATGCAGGTGGTGCAGCACACCGCCGGTGTTGACGTCTTCCGCATGAAGGGTAAATGGGGCAAGCCGAGTCGCAGTTATCTGCTGGACCCAGAAAACAATATCGATGCCGGTACGGCTTATCTGTCGCTGTTGCAGCGCAGCTATCTGGGCGGCATTCAGGATCCGGTATCACGCCGCTATGCGGTGATCACCGCCTATAACGGCGGCGCAGGCAGCGTGTTGCGCGTCTTCTCCAGCGATAAAGATCGGGCGTTTTCGATGATCAACGGTATGTCATCCAGCAAGGTTTACTCGACCCTGGCGAACCAGCACCCGTCGGCGGAGTCGCGTCGTTATCTGTATAAGGTGAGTACTGCGCAGAAGAGTTATCGGGGATTCTGATCGGCCCGCTGAAGCGGGGTTGTTGTTCGCTGCGCGAACGGGCTATGAGTTTCGCTTTGCAGCGAGCTGGCACTGAGCGGGTTCCGCCCGCCAGGCCGATGGTTCGCTGCGCGAACGGGCGCTGAGAAGGTTTCGTTCGCCTGGCCTATGGTTCGCTGCGCGAACAGGTTCCGAGAAGGTTTCGTTCGCCTGGCAGGCTGGGCAGTTTCAGTCACGCCTCTGCAGGCGACCAACAAGGGGGTGCCAGTCGCCGCGCCCCCTTGACCCCGGGCTCCGGCCTGCTTCACCGCCGCTTCGCGGTCCCTTCGCTTCTTCAGGATTTCTCACGGACCGTCGGGACGCGCCATCCCTGGCGCGAACCCGCCTCTTCGCGACATCCCTGTCGCTCGTCCTGAAATCCCTCATCCGCTCAGCGGTTCTGACGGCCTCCCTTTCCCCGCTTTTATCTCTTCTTTTGATGTTGATTCATTGTCGCTGAAAGTTTTCAAAATTAGCTTTGCTTTCGGTCCACCAGACAGCGCCGCACCACAGAAAACAAAAAGAAATCGCAGGCAGGGGTTTTACCAGAGGCGTCCGAAGCGCTGAGGAACAACCGGAGGCCAGGATGAGCCGACAGGACGTCGGCGAAAGGACGGAACGAGCCAGGGATGGCGAGTCCGGACGGTCCGTCGACCGCAGGGCGTGACGAAGGCACCCCGCAAAGCGGGGCGCGCAGGCAGCCGGACGCCTGGATTGTTAAGGGGCGGGCATACGCCCCTTAACACGTCCGCCAGCTCAGGCGAACTGAAACTCCCCCCACGCCTGGCGGGCGGAACCCGCTCAGCGTCAGTATGCTGGCAGGCGAGCGAAAACTTCTCAGCGCCCGTTCGCGCAGCGAACAAACACCAGCTTCAGCTCCGCACTCAAGCCCCCGTTCGCGCAGCGAACAAAAAGGCCCGGCGGGCCGCTACCCGCCTCTGCCCCCGCTCAGATCAGCGCTCCACTATCATATTCGCCACCAGATACTTCTGTCCCTGGTCATCCTCTTCGGTGTAAACACCCTGCAGCTCCGGCGAGAAACCGGGCAGTAGATTAAGCCCCTCTTCCAGCGCCAGGAAGTAGCGCTGCACCGCACCACCCCAGACTTCCCCTGGCACAACGCACAGCACGCCAGGAGGATAAGGCAGCGCGCCTTCAGCAGCGACACGCCCGGCTGCATCGGCAATGGGGACCAGCTCCACTTCGCCGCGAATATAAGCCTGATGCGCATCCTGCGGATTGACCCTCACTGGCGGGAACTCCGCAGCGCGGAACATCAGACGCTGCAGATCCTTAACGTTGTGACTGACGTAGAGATCGTGCATCTCCTGACAGAGGCGACGCAGAGTATAGCCGGCATAGCGTTGCGCATTCTTGCGATAAATCGTCGGCAGCACTTCGGCCAGCGGCGCATCTTCTTTTACATGCTGCTCAAACTGCGCCAGCATCGCCACCAGATTCGCCATCTTCTCCGGACTCTCAGCCGGGGTCAGCAGGAACAGGATCGAGTTGAGATCGCACTTCTCCGGCACAATGCCGTTCTCACGCAGGTAGTTCGCCAGTATGGTCGCGGGGATCCCAAAATCACTGTATTCGCCGCTGGCAGCATCGATGCCCGGCGTGGTTAGCAATAGCTTGCAGGGATCGACCCGATATTGATCGCGGGCGTAACCCGCAAAGCCGTGCCACTTCGACTGGGGTTCAAAGCTGAAATAGCGCAGATCGCGGGCGATCGTCTCCGTAGGCGCATCCTGCCAGCGCTGACCCTCTACCGTCTCCGGCACAAACGGCAGGATCATTTCACAGCGGTCCAGGATCGCTTTACGTGCATCAATGCCCACCATGACGCACTCATCCCACATGCGACGCCCCGCTTCGCCCTGATGCATTCTGGCGTTGATATCCAGCGCGGCAAACAGCGGATAGAACGGGCTGGTTGATGCATGCAGCATAAAAGCGTTATTCAGTCGCTTGTGCGGACAGAAACGCCGCTGTCCGCGAATGTGATTATCTTTTTTGTGAATCTGCGAGGTTTGAGAAAAACCTGCCAGCTGCTTATGCACAGACTGCGTAACAAAGATGCCGGGATCGTTCTCATTCAGCTCCAGGGTCAGCGGCGAACAGCCCTCCATCAGAGGAATGAACTGCTCATAGCCGAGCCATGCGGAGTCAAACAGAATGTAATCACACAGATGACCGATGCGATCCACCACCTGACGTGCGTTGTAAACCGTACCGTCGTAGGTGCCCAGCTGAATGATCGCCAGACGGAAAGGCCGCGCCTCTGTCGTGCGCTCTGGTGCCACTGTCGCTATCTGCCCGCGCAGATAAGCCTCATCGAAACAGTGCGCGTCAATGCCGCCGATAAAACCGAAGGGGTTACGTGCCGCTTCAAGATAAACCGGAGTCGCACCCGCCTGAATCAATGCGCCATGATGATTAGACTTGTGATTGTTGCGGTCAAACAGCACCAGATCGCCGCGGGTCAGCAGCGCATTGGTCACTACTTTATTAGCGCTGGAGGTGCCGTTAAGCACAAAGTAAGTTTTATCGGCGTTAAACACCTTTGCTGCATACTTCTGCGCATCTTTGGCTGAGCCTTCGTGGATCAGCAGATCGCCCAGTTTGACGTCGGCGTTGCACATATCAGAACGGAAAACATTCTCGCCATAAAAGTCATAAAACTGTTTACCCGCCGGATGCTTTTTAAAGAACGCGCCGCCCTGATGGCCGGGACAGGCAAAGGTGCTGTTCTGCATGTCGACATAGCGGGTCAGCGTCTCGAAAAAGGGTGGCAATAGCTCAGCTTCATACGCCTGCGCAGCCGCTTCCAGCGCTATCCACTCCTGCGGCTCGCCATTCAGTTCACCGCTGACGCCGGGCAGGTGCATCACCTCTTCTTCAAACGCATTTGCGACAAACACCGGCAGATTAAAGCCGGTATGCCGCAGCAGCGCCAGCACACCGCTGCGGGTATCTGCCAGCGAAACGACAACCGCTGCCACATCAGTAAAGTCAGTGTTATCCAGCGTCACTACGTCACGCGCGGTGTTCAGGGTCAGACTGGGCGCGACAGCGGCGCTGGCAGCAATTTTCAGTGGAGTCATAACAGAATCCCTAACGTCAGGGAGGAAGTGCCTGAGGCACAATCATGGGGACAGCGCCCCGGCGAATTATTAACAGAAAGGCATTACGCAGCCCATGGAGAAAAGCCCCACAACCGCGGCCTGGCTGGCCTCACCGCATGAGAAATAACGAAGCGTTCGGCAATGTGGAAAACACGATGTGCGCCGGAAAAAGCGAACGGTAATCCGGGCGAGTGCGCGGTGAACCGGACATGGCGACGTCCTCTGTGATGAAGAAGCAGGGTCAAAAAGTGGCGGTCATAATGTCATCTTTTTTATACGTGGACAACCCGACCCGGACAATTATTCAGTCACCCTGCAAAAATGTAACAACATGATTTTTATAGCCTATTTATCATAAAAAATTCATAATTCGACTAATTATCTGAATTATATGCAAATTTATGCATCATCCTCTACACTCCTGTCAGCACGCTTTTCCGCGCCAGCCACCCGCTTCACCTGGCGAGGCGGCCATTGCCCTACCGCATTACTGCTGTCAGGCGTAAACTGATCCCTCTTTCCCACTCTGCCGGAGGCTGCATGTTCAAGGCACTGGTCATTGAAAATGACGAACAAGGTTACCGTTCCCTGCTGAAAGATCTCCCCGAATCTCAACTGCCCGACCACGATGTCACACTCGACGTCAGCTACTCATCCCTGAACTACAAAGATGCACTGGCTATCTGCAACAAAGGCCCGATAGTGCGCCAGTTCCCGATGGTGCCAGGTATCGACTTTGTGGGGCGTGTAACCGCCAGCCGCCATCCCGACTGGAAAGAGGATGATGTGGCGCTGCTGACGGGCTGGGGCGTGGGCGAAAAACAGTGGGGTGGCCTGGCGCAGAAAGCCAGCGTCAGCGGCGACTGGCTGGTCCGTGTGCCCGCAGCGCTGAGTCCGCTGCAAACCATGGCCATCGGTACAGCGGGGCTGACCGCGATGCTCTGTGTGATGGCGCTCGAAAAACAGGGCATCACACCGGAACGCGGACCGGTGCTGGTGACCGGGGCCAGTGGCGGCGTCGGCAGCTACAGCGTCAGCCTGCTGGCGCGTCTGGGCTATGAAGTAGTTGCGTCGAGCGGACGCACCAGCGACCCTGCATATCTGATCGAGACGCTGGGCGCGGCATCGGTCATTGACCGTGAAGCGCTTTCCCAGCCTGGCAAACCGCTGGCAAAAGAGCGCTGGGCCGCCGCGATAGACAGCGTCGGCAGTCATACTCTGGCCAATGTGCTGGCCGCTACGCAGCGTGACGGCGCGGTTGCCGCCTGCGGTATGGCGCAGGGACTCGATCTGCCAGCCAGCGTTGCTCCCTTTATTTTGCGTGGCGTGACGCTGGCCGGTGTCGATAGCGTGATGTGTCCGAAGCCGCTTCGTGAGCAGGCGTGGCAGCGACTCGGTGAGCTGATGGACAGCGACAGGCTCAACAAGCTGAGTCGCGTCATCCCGCTAAGTGAAGCCAGAGAAGGCGCACAGGCATTGCTGGAGGGCAATGTGCAGGGTCGCCTGATTGTCGACTGCCGCTAACGCTTTTAAAGGCGCGTGAATCGCGCCTTTATCGATCGGCTCGCTGCAGCCGTTTGATCAGCCCTTCCAGCGCGAACTGCGTGCCCTGCTCCATCACCGATTTTGGATCGCCGCTGAACTGGTGGCACTCCGCCTCATCCCTTCCGTCGGGCAAGACCCAGCCAAACCAGATAGTGCCTGCCGGTGTGCCATCCTCGCCGCCGTCCGGTCCGGCATAGCCGGTGATTGAAAGTCCTACCGGTTCACCAGAGCGGGCGCAGGCTCCCTGCACCATCTCCCTCGCTGTTTTCTCGCTCACCGCCGTGTGCTGTTTCAGGGTTTCGGGCTTTACGCCCAGCAGACGGATTTTGGCATTTTCGCTGTAGGTTACGAAGCCGCTGGTATAGAAGTCACCGCTGTTTTCCACGGCGGCCAGCGTCATACTGATCAGCCCGGCGGTACAGGATTCGGCGGTCGCCAGATGAAGTCCGGAGGAGAGTAAAATATTACCCAGTTGCTCAGCGGTTTGATCTAATGATTTTGCCATTATGGTCTCCTTAAGGCTGCCCGGAACTCCAGGTATAGCGCAAAATCAGCGATTCAAAGCGCGCAACACAATGTTTTTAAAGCGAAACGGTCTAGATACGCAGCTGGATATGCGGCTGTCCACTTCCGGCATGCGCCACTACCTGAAGATCGGCCTGGTACCAGCGCGTCAGCGTCGCTTCCGTCATCACAGTCTGCGGCGAGCCTTGTGCCACCAGTTGGCCTGCGTGCAGCAGCAGTATGCGATCGGCCCACAATGAAGCCTGATTAAGGTCATGTAACACGGTACAGACGGTGAGATCTCCGGCGCGCGTCAGCTGGCGTAGTAAACGCAAGGTTTGCTGCTGCCAGAAGAGATCCAGCGCCGAGGTCGGCTCATCCAGAAACAGCCAGCCGCGTGGTCTTCCCTCCAGCCAGAGCTGTGCCAGCACCCGCGCCAGCTGCACCCGTTGTTGTTCACCGCCGGAGAGCTGGCGGTAATCGCGCTGCGCCAGCCCTTCACAACCGGTCAGCCGCATGACCTCAGCCACAATTTGCGTCGTCTGCGCTTCCGGCCAGGGCGCACGGCCCATCGACACGACCGACTGCGCTGACTGTGCAAAGGTCAGGTTGTTCTGCTGGCGCATCACTGCCCGACGTCGTGCCAGCTGCTCACGCGGCCATGTCGTCAGCCGTCGGTCGCCCAGCCAGCACTCGCCCCGATCGGGCGACAGAAATCCCGTCAGCATCCGCAGTAGCGTCGATTTACCTGCGCCGTTGGGACCAATCAGCGCTACCAGCTCTCCACCTGACAGCGTGACGTCGAGATTATCGATAACGGTTTTGTCGCCGTGCGCGAGACACAATCCCCTGGCCTGTAAAATTTCCATCACTCCAGCCCTCGCTGTTGACGCAGAATCAGCCAGAGAAACCACGGACCGCCAATCAGGCTTGTCAGTAGCCCGACTGGCATCTCGGCCGGAACCACCAGAGTGCGCGCCAGCGTATCGGCCAGCAGCAGCAGAATAGCCCCCGCCAGTGCTGAGCCGGGCAGCAGCCAGCGATGATCGCCGCCAAGGCAAAAACGCATCACGTGTGGCACCACCAGTCCGACGAAGCCGATCACGCCGCTGACCGAGACCGCTGTACCGACAAGCAGCGCGCTGAGGATCAGCAGCTGATGCTGAGTACGCTTCACATCAATCCCCATGTAGTGCGCATCCTCTTCGCCCGCTTGCAGCAGGTTAAGGTGGCGGGCGCGAGTCTGTAGCAGCAGCAAGGCTGGCAGAATCAGCAGCAGGCAAATCAGCAGTGCGGGCCACTGTGTCTGGCTAAGGCTTCCCATGCCCCACAGCGACAGCTGGCGCAGCTGCTGATCGTTGCTCAGCCATGACAGCACGCCTACCGCCGCACCGCACAACGCATTAATCGCAATACCGACCAGCAACAACCGCGAAAGATTGCCGCGCGCCAGCCGACTGAAACTGAAGAGCAGCAGTGTCACCAGCAGACTGCCGATAAACGCAGCGATCATCGGTAGCCACAATACCAGTGGTGCCGGCAACGCCAACGGAATAATGATTGCCAGCGCCACCGCCAGTCCCGCCCCGCTGCTGATCCCCAGCAGACCGGGATCGGCCAGTGGGTTACGAAAAACACCCTGCATCACCGCGCCAGAGACTGCCAGCGCCATGCCCATCACCACCGCCAGTAGCACGCGCGGCAGGCGGATATCCAGCCAGATCTGCCAGATAAGATCGCTAAGCGGTGCCTGCCATAGCGCCCGCACTGAAAGCGACATCGCCCCCAGATTTGCCGCCAGCACCATCGCCACCAGCAGGAAGATCAGCATCAGCAACAGGCCACGCAGCGCATTATCCTTAATCATGGTTCAGCGATTCCGCCGCCTGACGCAATTTCACGATTGCCCGCGGTGTATCAAGGCCAAACCCCAGCAGTGCCATGGTGTCGATCACCAGCAGACGGTGCTGCTGCCCGGCAGGTGTCAGCGTCAGACCCGGTAACTGCCACAGCTGCGCTTCGCCGCCCAGCGTTTTCAAGCCATCCTCGCCGATTACCACCAGATCCGGCGCGGCGGCGATCACCCCTTCCTGCGACAGTGCCTGATAGTGCGGCACCGAGCCCATAGCATTCTCCAGCCCGGCGCTGCGAATGGCGCCATCGGCCGCAGTCTGATTTCCAGCCGCCATCGATTTCATGCCGCTGTTCGCCATGATGTAGAGCACTTTTACCGGCAGCGGTTGCTGCGGCAACTGGCGAATCTGCTGCGTCATTTGCCGTGCCAGAGTCTGAGCTTCGCTTTCACGCTGCAGCGCCTGACCCACAGTGATAATTTTCTGCGGGATCGCCTGCAGGCTGCTGTCGCCGCTGACCGTGACCACCCTGACGCCCGCGCGGGCAATCTGTTGCAGCACCAGCGACGGCTGCGCCTGCTCGCTGGCGATCACCAGCGTTGGTTTCAGTGCCAGAATGCCTTCGGCGTTGAGCTGGCGCATATAACCCACGTCCGGCAGTCGGGTGGCCTGCGCCGGGCGCAGACTGGTGCTGTCGCGCGCCACTAGCTGTGACTGGGCATCCAGCGCATAGATAATCTGGGTGACGTCACCGCCAATCGACACCACCCGCTCCGCCGCCAGTGATGGCAGCGTCATGAGCAGCCATAACAACATCACTCTTTTCATGCCGCCGCTCCCGGCGTGTGGAGTGCGCCAATCTGCTCGCGCCAGCTTGACTGCTCTGGCGTACCCTCCGTGCGCTGACCGTAGAGCTGGGCGATCTGTGTGCCGTCGGCGGCGAACAGTTCCAGGCTGGTAACAAAGCCATCGCCCGTTGGCTTGCGTGTTACCCAGCTTTCGCTGATCTGATCAGCCATCAGATGCAGTGTGAACTGCGGATTGAAGATGTTGAGCCAGTTTTCCACTGGCTGCAGCTTCTCTACCCTGCCGGTGAAAATCTGAGTACAGCCACGGTTGCCGACAAAAATCATAATTTCATTGCCCGCCTGCTGTGCCATCTGTAGCAGGCGCTCAAGCGCATCGTTGCCGGTCTGCCTGGCGAGATCGTCACCCACCGCGCGAAACGCCTGCGGTCGTGACACCTGATGGCGCTTAAGCAACGCGAAAAATTGATGAACATCGGTCATGGCGCGCCATTCACGGTCGATGGCGGTGGCATCAACCGCCTCAGTCAGGGGAGCTGCGGCAGCCGGCTCAACCACAAGCGGCGTCGCCGCGGCGTCGGTAAAGTCGGCAATCAGCGTCTGCCACGCTGCCATGTTGGTCTGCTCCGTGACGTAAACTTTCAGCACCGCATCGCCATGACGATCAAAGATCTGAATACTGTGACGAACGCCCTGCCCGGTTGGCTCCTGCAGAGCAAAGGCGCTGCACCACTGACCGACGAACAGGCGCAGATCGAGTGCACGGGGATTAAGCACCAGGCCACCATGTGCGCCAATCTGCACATTGTGGTATTCACCCAGATGTTCATGTACCGCATAAGCGTTACGCGTAATGTTTTTGGTTTCGCCGACTGCGCCAAGTGCCTTCAGCAACGCCGGAAAATCGCGTTTCAGCGCCACGGCATCAACGCCGATGCGCGCTTCACACAATTCCGCTTCGCTGATGCCGATCAGCGCAGCCAGGTCGCGGGCATATTTCTTCGGTTGTTCACCTTTAAGGGCAAGATAGTGCTGATAAATCGGGTTCATGACTCAGGCTCTCTTAGTAATGCCCTGCATCAGCGCAGGGCGACGGCTATCAAAAATCGACGTTAACACCTAACTGGAAAGTACGGCCCGGCATCACGGCCAGTGCCTGATCGTTGCGCTCCTGCTGAGTGGCGCTGGTCAGTTCACGACTGCTGAGGTAATCCCAGTATTTGCGATCGGTTATGTTGTAAAGCCCGCCACTCAGCCTGACGTTATGTGCGACGCGCCAGTAAGCGGTCATATCCACCATGCCATAACCTGGTACCCGCATGTAATCGGTGCTGGAGTCGGCCAGGCTGCTGCCGTTGTTAGCGAAGCTTTCGCGGTTAGTCGCGCTGGCTTGCTTACCTTTGACAAAGGTAGCGGTAACGGCGGCCCCGTAGCCACGCGCCTCATCATCCCAGGCGAGTCCGACAATCGCTTTCATCGGAGCAACACTCTCCAGATCGATGTAGCGGTCACCAAGGTAGCGTGACTTTGCCGCGCCCTGCGTGTAACCCAACGCCAGATTGGCGCTCAGACCCTCGACCTCATTGAACCAGCTACCGAAGTTCACTTTACTGCTGATTTCAGCCCCGTAGATGTAGGCTTTATCGCGGTTCTCCGCCTGATAGGTGGTGTAAATGTTGGCGGGCACATTAACGAACTGACCCGGATTAGCCGCCCGGCTGTAACGGGTAAAGGCAATAAAGTTTTTATAGTCGTTATAAAAAGCGGCAGCGTTAAGCGTGACGCCTTTTGCCACCTCTCCTTTTACACCCCACTCGTAGTTGTTGCTGGTTTCGGTTTTCAGGTCTGCATTACCAATCAGCGCATACTGTGCGGTGCCGGCATAGCTGGAGCCAAGGTTCCATGAGCCATAGAGCTGGGTATCGTTGGGGAACTGCGCGCCACGGGTATATTGCAGATAAGTCATCAGCTTCGGTGTCAGATCGAACTGGAAGGCGATCGACGGCAATATCTGGGTGTCGCTGTTTGGCGATCCGTAGAGCGCTGAAACTTCGCTGGCGTCAAGCACGCTACTGTTCGTGGTCAGCGTCGCCACATCACGTGGTCGGGTGTTCTGATAGGCCACGCGCGCGCCCGGCACGATAGCCGCCCGATGTCCGTCAGCATCGAAGCTGATAGTATCCTGCAGATAACCGCCCACGCTGTAGCTGCGGCTGTTAGCCTGCGGCTGCATAATCGCAGTAAAAGCACTGGCTGGCGGTGACTGACGGAAAGGTCGCTCAGTATCCACCAGACGCGCATTCAGCCCGGCACTCAGTTCATGTCGCCCGACGCTTTTAAGCGCTCGGGTGTCAAAACCGTAGCTGTCGCTGTTGTAATCGGAATAGACGGTTTGCCTGGCGGTGGCACTCGACGGCATTAGGGTGTTGTCATGCGCCTGGGTCTGCTGCCAGTAAACGCGGGTCGTCAGGCTGTCGATCAGGTCATTGTAAGGGGTGTACTCATCCGCCAGGCTGATGCCCCAGCGGCGGGTATCACTCTGCTGCTGTGCCGTTCCCCAGACGGTATTGCCGGAAGTGCTCCAGCTGTCGTAATGGCTGTGGTGAGTTTTGTGATAGTAATCGACCGTCGCGCTGAGCTTGTGAGCATCATTGGGCTGCCAGATGCCGGAAGTCATAAAGGCATCGGAGTGCCAGTTGGCCGGATAAGCATCGAGCGTATCGCTGTTGTTACGGGTCTGCTGTCCGTCACGACGGCTGTAAACAAAAATGCCACTCAGCGTGTCATCGCCTGCTGCTGCAGTCATGCCGTTGTGCCAGCTGCGGCTGGCGGAGTCGTAGTCACTTTGATAGCCGAAAAAGGTCGGCTTGCCGGAGTACAGATAGTCGTCCGGGGATTTGTTACGGAACGAGACGTTGCCGCCAATTGAGGTGTTCGACTGATCCACTGCTGTGGCGCCCTTCTCAATCTCAATACGCCCAAACATATAAGGATCGATGTAATCGCGGCCAATGCCAAAGCTGTCGAGACCAGCGCGTCCTACATAGCTGCGGCCAGTGGCCTGCGGCAACGGAATGCCGTCCACATCCAGACCGACGCGGTTGCTCTCGAGGCCTCGAATGTTGTAGCCGGTATAACCAGCCCGATCAAAACCGCTCTTACCGGCTGATGAACCGCCACTAGTACCGGTGGCACTGATCAGCGGTTCATAGCGCATAATCGATCCAAAGTCAGTGGCACCACGCTGTTGCAGATCGCTGGCAGAGAGCGAGGTTTTACTGCCTGCCGTTTTTTTAATTTCCGGCGCCGTCACCGTCATTACCTGTTCGGTATTGCTGTCAGAGCGGTCAGAAAGGGCTAGCGTAGCAGATTCACTGCCCGCAGCATAAGTGCAGGTGGTATTGATGAAGGTGGCGAGCAACGCCAGTTGAGTCAGACGCGGTTGCGTCAATCTCCGAAAACGTGGTGACATAGGCGCGAATTACCTGATTAATTGTTAGTATTCGCTCACTTGTTTGCTGGCAACAGTAAAACGGCTCCGCATAAAAGCCGTGAAAAGTCAGAACATCATGCTGGTGTAGTAATTATCGACTTAAATTTAATGCAACTGATAATCATTATCAATCTTATTTACATTTGGATATAAACCACAGCGCACAAATTGTTCACCCGAATGCATTGGCATTTATCAACACGTAAAGGAATAGAGTTATGGCACAAAAACCTGTGGTTGTTATTCACTACTGTATGCAATGCAACTGGCTGATGCGGTCAGCGTGGATGGCACAGGAACTTCTGCATACTTTCGCTGAGGATCTGGCGGAAGTAACCCTGAAACCAGGTACCGGTGGTATCTTTGAAATTACGCTGGATGAGCACCTGCTGTGGGAACGCAAGCGTGATGGTGGCTTCCCGGATGCGACCACGCTAAAACAGCGCGTACGCGACATCTGTTTCCCGGATCGTACCCTGGGCCACATCGACAAAAACAAAGCCGAAATCAGCTGATTAACTGTGAGTGATTTTTTCAGCCGCGTCGTGCAGCGCCTTAATCAGCGTCTGCAGCGCGGTTTCTGAGATATCTTCCTGCGCCAGCCGCTGGTTCAGCGCGACCTTCAGCCCATAAATCGCCTGCTCTACAGCAGGAATGCTGCGGTTATTGACCAGAATCGCCAGCGTAGAAAGCCGCGTGATCAGGCTGGAGACCGTTTCCAGGTTCTCTGCCAGTTGCGCCTCTCCCGTTGCGGTCAGACGATAGGCTTTGCGCGCTGTCTGCGCATCCACCACCTCAATCGCCTCCATCTCTTCAAGCAGCGTCAGATTGGGGTAAATGATCCCCGGACTAGGCGAATACTCTCCCTTCGACAGCACCTCAACCGACTTGATCAGTTCATAGCCGTGCGCCGCATTCTGCGCCAGGAAATGGAGCATCAGCAGGCGGATCTCACTTGCTTCCAGCATCTTTTCGCGTCGTTTGCGTCGTCCGCCGCAGCCGCCTGCGCGCGTACTCTGATCGTCAGATGAGGTGGAATTCGGATGCTGTTTCATGGCCTGCCCTGCGGGAAAAAGTCGGATTGATGGTAGTCCGCCGTCTGGCAAAACTCAATTGGCAGAGCCGCTTACTTCTGGTGCCAGTAGGCCACCGCCCGCACAAAATCACTGCTGAGGCCGCGCTGCACCGTGAAGTAGTCAGCCAGCGCTTTCACAAACTCACCTTCGCCAGTCAGCCAGATAAAGTAATCTTCCGCCGGAAGTGTGAGCTGATCCAGCCGGGCAATCAGCTGGCTGAGCTGTGCTTTCTGCATCTGACCGCTGCCCAACCAGTTTGTCGTTACGCCAGTCGTATCCGATAAATAGCCGTGGCCCGTCGCGTCATCGGTAAAGGCATAGAGATGCAAAGACTGGGCACTTGCGTCACGCTGACGACGCGCAAACGCTGGCAGCCCGGTTTCATCACAGACGTAAAGCTGAAATGCATAATCGGTCGGCACCACCAGCGAACCGCGTGGCCCACCGATAATTAATTTATCGCCCACCTGTGCCTGCGTTGCCCAGTCACTCGCCACGCCCTGCTGGTGAATATAGAAATCCAGGGTCAGAGAAGAGGCACCATCGAATTCAAGCGGCGTGTAGTCGCGCGCCTGCGGACGCAAACCTTCGGGCCAGACAATGCCCGCGTCGGTCATCTGCGGCAGAGCCAGTGTTTCACCTTCAGCGGAAGGGAAAAATACCTTGATGTGGTCATCAAAGCCTGGCGATGTAAAGCCCGCCAGATCGCTGCCGCTGAACCGTATGCGCCAGAATTTACCGGCAATGTTAGTTTTACTGGCGACCTGAATATGACGGAAACGCAGTTCATTACGGACGCGCTGGGGTAAACGCTGATTAGCTGATGCAGTCAAAATATCTCTCCTCAAGCTATGCCCGTGATTCAGGGGCATGCGCACTGTCATGAAAATTTCATGGAATAACAATCATTCTCATCTCAAGCAGGGAGATTAGCTATGATATATCTTAAGCACAAGAACGAAAAATGCGATCGGACTTGTTAAGATATATTTTACAGAGATGCAGGTGTGCGTATCGCAGGCGTGAAGCGACCCTGACAAGCGTTCAGAGAGAGGTATTTGCGGGTTTTTAAGGCAGGCAGAGAAGGTTAAATCTGACCGACTCCTGACGAGCCGGTCATGTTGCGCCGCCGGGTCTGGCAGCGTATCAGCATTTACAGCGTGTCGTTAAATCCGGAGAGGGAAGCGTTACTGCTGGTGTGTTCCGGCAGCTCACCGTCACCCAGAATTTCATGCTGGGAGGCCTGAGAGTGCGGATGCAGTCCGGCAGGCGGTGAGAAAGGCTCAGCCTGCTGCGCCATTGCCATAACAGGCAATGCCAGAATCAGTGAAATCATTAAGCGTCGCATAATTATCTTCGTTTTTCGTTTTGGCCGGAAAAGGCCTGAAATGCAGATGAATGTTCCAGCCCCATCACGGATGCACGATGATTGCGGTATGACAGGGTTTCGGAAGAGGATTTTACGCCAGAACGGCGAGTTAGTTTATAGAATCGTGCGGTTTGTCACAGTTTACCGCACAAAATATGCATTAACGGGGCCGGGAATCACTCGCCCTGCCCTGCTGGCTACGCCTGCATCACCGGAATTGAAAATACGCCGCTCAGCCAGTCAGGCTTGCAATGTGCAAAGTCGAGACGCAGCAGGTCTTTGCCAGGACGCCGCGCTACACCCAGTGCTGGCAGATGTTGATAATAAATATCCTCAATAAAACGCGTCAGTTGTTCCGGTCTGCCGCTCCAGCGAATCGACGCATAGAGGCCCGCCGCTTCACTCCAACTGCTGGTGTGGTCACTCAGCAGATCGGCATATTGCGGCTCCAGCGCCTGAAACAGGCTGATATTCTGCTGGTCAGCCGAACTCTGGCCGGGGCCATACTGAAAGCCTAACCAGCCCTGCGCAACATGGCTGCCAGCAAGCGCGACCAGTTGCCGCGCCTGATCAGCCACCTGGTGATCGCGATCGGCAAAATAATCACCGAACTTACACTCCCACTCCTGCGTCTCTCCTCGCAGATGCAGCTCTTCCTCGCGTTCCACCAGCGTTGCGCGCTCTGCCAGCGACCGCACCAGAATGCGGCCATGGAAGTTTTTGACCGGCAAATGGGGAATACGCCGAAACGCGCCCGGCGTCAGCGCAAAGTGGCCTTTGAATACCCGGGTAAAGTTTTGCTGGTTATCAAAACCAAAACGCACGGCGATATCGATCAGTGTCATGCGCGTCAGTCGCAGTGCCATAGCGGCCATCGTCAGACGCCGTTTGCGGGTATAGGCTGCCAGCGTCTGTCCGGTCATCTCCTTGAACATGCGCTGCATGTGCCACTTTGAATATCCTGATTTCAGGGTAATTTGATCGATATTGATATCGTCGGTGAGATGGGCTTCAATCCACTCGACCAGATCGTTGATGTGCTTTTTTTTAATGGCCTGACTGAGCATGATGGCGATTTACGACGCGGGTTAAGACTGAGGTTTTAATTAAAAAAGGATAACAAATATGGCGAATCAGTGTAAGGAAAGGGTAAGCCGTGCACGTCCGTTCGGGGCAATTCCGCATTAATTGCTTAGGTTACTAACTAAAAAAGGCTGACTGCCGTCAGCCTTTTGATTCCTGATAAAAACTGCGCCTGATAACGGTGAGGCGGAGTCTGCGACAATTAATGACTACGCATACCCGCTGCCGTCATCATCATGCGGAACAGCGAGGCGACCACGCCCAGCGCCAGTACGCTGGCGGCATAGATAAACACCAGCCACATTACCCGTTTCCACCACGGCGCTTTCGTCTCTTCACTGTGATTGTGGTCTTTCATGCTGCTGAGGCTTTTCATATCAATGATATCCTTCATCTGCTTTGATTTTTCCACGGAACACGTAGTAGCTCCAGAAGGTGTAACCCAGAATCATCGGGATAATCAGCAGGCTACCCACCAGCATAAAGGCCTGGCTCTGCGGTGGCGATGCGGCATCCCAGATGGTTACGGATGGCGGAATAATGTTGGGCCACACACTGATGCCCAGACCGGAGAAGCCCAGGAAGACCAGCGCCAGCGTCAGCAGGAACGGTGAATAGTGCGCCTCACGCTTAATGGCGCGCACAATGCCCCATGAACAGAGCAGCACCAGCACCGGAACCGGCAGGAACAGGAACAGGTTTGGCTTGCTGAACCAGCGATGTGCGATGTCCTGATGCGTAAACGGCGTCCACAGGCTGACAATACCAATAATCACTAACAGCGCGATGACCAGTGGCGTCGCCAGCGCGGACATCTTACGGTGCAGCTCATTCTCGGTCTTCATAATAAGCCAGGTGCAGCCCAGCAGCGCATAGGCCACCACCAGACCCACGCCGCAGAACAGCGGGAACGGTGCCAGCCAGTCCAGTGCGGAACCGGCGAAACGGCGTCCCTCAACCGGAATGCCATCCAGAAACGCGCCGACTGCGACGCCCTGACTGAAGGTCGCTAAAACAGACCCGGCAATAAAGGATTTGTCCCAGAATGCCCGATGACCTTCAACCGCCTTGAAGCGGAATTCAAAGGCGACACCCCGAAAAATCAGGCCAATCAGCATGGCGGTCAGCGGAATCGACAGCGCATCGGTAATCACCGCGTAAGCCAGCGGGAATGCCCCGAACAGGCCTGCGCCTCCCAGAACCAGCCAGGTTTCATTACCATCCCAGACGGGTGCGACGGTGTTAACCATCATGTCGCGCTCGCCGGCATCTTTATTGAACGGGAACAGCAGACCAATACCCAGGTCAAAACCATCCATCACGATATACATCAGGGTTGCGAAGACGATAATCACAAACCAGATAACGGAATAATCGATCATCTTAGTGGTCTCCATCCTTAAAGGTGGCAGCGGAAAGCGGACGCGCTGGCGTTTTCTTCTGACCCGGTCCACCTTCTTCGGTGATATGACCTTCGCCGACAACCGGTCCCTGCTTAATCAGGCGCATCATGTAGTGGTATCCCACACCGAACACCGAGCTGTAGACCAGAATAAAGGCCAGCAGGCTGATGCTCATATGCATATCGCCATGTGCCGAGACCGCATCAATGGTGCGCTGCACGCCATACACCACCCACGGCTGACGACCGATTTCAGTGGTAAACCAGCCCGCCAGAATCGCAATCAGACCCGATGGCCCCATTAACAGAGCAAACCACAGGAAAGGACGCGACTCGTAAAGACGGCCTTTGAAACGCAGCCACAGGCTGACCACGCCCAGCGTAATCATCAGCAGCCCCAGCGCCACCATCACGCGGAATGACCAGAAGATCACCGTAGAATTAGGGCGGTCCTCTTTCGGGAACGACTTCAGCGCCGGAACCTGTTTATCCAGACTGTGCGTCAGAATCAGGCTGCCAAGGTAAGGCACTTCCAGCGCATATTTGGTACGCTCCTGTTCCATATCGGGAATACCAAACAGGATCAGCGGCGTGGCCTCACCCGGTGGGTTTTCCCAGTGTCCTTCAATCGCCGCGATTTTGGCTGGCTGATGCTCAAGGGTGTTCAGACCGTGTGCATCCCCAATCATCGCCTGAATCGGCGCAACGATCAGCGCCATCCACAACGCCATGGAGAACATCTTACGGATAGCAGGATTGTTATTCCCTTTCAGCAAATGCCAGGCCGCTGACGATCCCACAAAAAAGGCACTCGCCAGGAACGCCGCCACTGACATATGGAAAAGGCGATAAGGGAAAGAGGGATTGAAGACGATTTTCAACCAGTCCTGCGGCACCACAATGCCATTCTCGATGATGAAGCCCTGAGGCGTCTGCATCCAGCTGTTGGAGGCAAGAATCCAGAAGGTCGAAATCAGTGTTCCCAGAGCAACCATGCAGGTGGCGAAGAAGTGCAGACCCGGCCCCACGCGATTCCAGCCAAACAGCATCACGCCCAGGAAGCCTGCTTCCAGGAAGAACGCCGTCAGCACTTCATAAGTCAGCAGCGGGCCGGTGATACTCCCGGCAAACGCAGAGAAGCCGCTCCAGTTCGTCCCGAACTGGTAAGCCATGACCAGCCCTGATACCACACCCATACCGAAGTTAACGGCAAAGATTTTCGACCAGAAGTGGTAGAGATCGCGATAGGTTTGATCGCGTGTTTTAAGCCACATACCTTCAAGTACTGCCAGGAAGCTGGCGAGACCGATGGTGATGGCGGGAAAGATAATATGGAAGGATACAGTAAATGCGAACTGAATCCTGGCCAGATGAAAGGCATCTAATCCGAACATTGCTTACCTCTTTGCCACATAGAACACCATGTATTTACTTATAATTAACAACTTAAGCCTGATGCGCTGACTTCTCTGCGCTTATTGAAATTCCCGCCGCAAATTTAGAGCTATTTGCGACGAGGAAAAAGAAACAGTGGGGTTAATGAAAACTATAACAGTCTTTATTGATTTTGGTCATTGTTTTTGGCGGGAAATTTTTATTTAAAAATAAGGCCGAAAGGTTAATCAGAGGGTGCGTATGTGTCGTTAATGTTACGTATTTTCTCACTTTAAAAGTCGAACGCGCGAAAGCAATGCCTGCACGTAAAGTATCGTCAACGGCCTGTTTTCAGGCACTTTTTTGCTATAAAAATCGGAGTTATTTAAGGTTATAAGTGAGAAGCAAAGATCTAAATACCATTATATTTTAAGAGGTTAAACCCTTAAACCCACATCTCTGCCGGTTTGTTTTCTTTTTTGT
This sequence comes from Pantoea sp. MT58, assembly GCF_014495885.1. Lineage (NCBI taxonomy): Bacteria > Pseudomonadati > Pseudomonadota > Gammaproteobacteria > Enterobacterales > Erwiniaceae > Pantoea > Pantoea sp. MT58. The sequence continues at coordinate 724,618 of NZ_CP061083.1, read as the reverse complement.
TTAATGCTTACTAATCCTGAGGTGAGTATGGATAAAATAAAGTAGAAAACACGAAGTTAAACACACATTAAGATGTTAAATAAATGAGTCAAAAAACGCCTCACTATTAACAGCGCTCAACACACTCTCCTATATTGCGACCCGAAGATTGATAAAACGACTTAATAATCAGCAACAGGACGAAAAGCCTGAAGGATCTATTTCCATTGCTATCGCATGGCTGCGGCATCAGAGAGGCAGTAAACAAAAGTGGGCTCAGAAATTTTCAGGTAAAAATATCGATGCCGTCACATTCTGACGGCTGAGACGGGGTAGCTTTACTCTGCTGCAGATTTTTCGCGCTGCGCCAGAATCCGGCCCAGGTTTAGTTCCAGCCAGTCTGCCAGGCCCACAACCTGCTCACCGACTTCACGTCCAAGCGGGGTCAGGCGATATTCCACGTGCGGAGGCACCACATCGTAAGCAATTCGCTGCACGAAGCCATCTTCTTCCAGGTAACGCAGATTCTGAGCCAGCATTCGCTCACTGACGCCTCCGACGGTGCGGCGCAATTCACTGAAGCGCAGCGTTTGATCCTGAAGGGCCAGCAGAATCAATACACTCCACCGACTGGTCACGCGTTTCAGCACATCACGCGACGGACAATTAACGTTAAGTAATTCACCGCGACTAAATTTTTCACTCAATTTATCAGACATTTAATCAGCACACCTTAACTAACATTTCTGTAAGTACTTACTAAAAATTAGTTTATATCTTAGTCTGGATTTCAACAACAGCCACAGGAGTCATAGCATGATTGCAATAACAGGTGCCACCGGCCAGCTGGGCCGTTTCGTTATCGAAGCTTTACTGAAAAAAGTGCCGGCAGAAGAGATCGTCGCTGCTGTCCGTACACCCGCCAAAGCGGCCGATCTTGCGGCGCAGGGCATCACGGTCCGACAGGCCGACTACAGTCAGCCAGAAATGCTCAGGGCCGCTTTTGCAGGCGTCGATAAACTGTTACTGATCTCCGGCAGTGAGGTGGGTCAGCGTGAAGCGCAGCATAAAGCCGTTATTGAAGCGGCACAGGCGGCGGGCGTAGGCTTCATCGCCTATACCAGCCTGCTGCATGCGGACACCTCACCACTGGGCTTAGGCGTTGAACATCGCGCCACAGAAGCGCTGCTGAAAGCCTCCGGCATCCCCTTCGCCCTGCTGCGTAATGGCTGGTACACCGAAAACTATGCCGCCAGCATTCCACCTGCGCTGGCGCATCATGCATTTATCGGCGCGGCGGGTGAAGGTCGCATCGCGTCTGCAGCCCGTCAGGATTACGCTGAAGCGGCGGCTGAAGTCATGTCCCGTGAGGATCAGGCGGGCAAAGTGTATGAACTGGCAGGCGACGACAGCTACACGCTGGCGCAGTTTGCTGCAGAGATTGCCGCGCAGAGTGGTGAGAAGGTTGATTACGTCAATCTGTCTCAGGCTGATTTTGCCGCCGCGCTTAAGGGTGCTGGCCTGCCAGAGGGTCTGGCGGAGATGCTGGCAGACTCGGATGCCGGTGCAGAGAAAGGCGGTTTGTACAATGACTCCCGCCAGCTGAGCAAACTGATTGGTCGCCCGACCACGCCCTGGCAGACAGTCGTTCGCGCGGCGCTGGCGAACACCTGATTCTGCTGTCAACGAGCGGGCAACCAGGCCCGCTTAGTTCCCTGCTCCTTTCTGCGCGGCGTTCCGTTACGTATGCCATTTTCTGCACCCTTTTCGGCTGGCCTATCTTTTACAAAATGTGAATAAACGCCAGTTTTCTTCAGTTTGAATTTTTTTATCCATTCCGTTAAGAGATTCATCTGAAATGTATTTTTTGTGAACACTGCTATATTTGGTTGAATTGTCTGGGATTTATCAAAAAACCTCGATTAATAGACAATTTTTATTACGTTCATAGATATTCTGCATTGTTGTTCCGCTGAATGAGAGGTCTATAATTTGTCTTTTGTGCAACCACGACCGCTCAGGAGGCCGTTATTAATACCCATCGCCAGCAACAAAATGCACTTGAAGAGGTTCGTGCCGGGGCGGAAGTTGAGTATCAATACGATCCCCATGAACTGAAACTGGAACGCATGCAGGATTCTGAGCCCGAGCCGGAGTTAATTGAAGGCTTACCGGCTCCGGATGCACTCACCCCTGCCGATCGTTATCTGGAACTGTTTGAACATGTCCAGATGTCGCGGATTTTCGAGGATAGCAAAACCTTCCCCGACTGTTCGCCTAAGTACGATCCGCTGGACGTGCTTATGCGCTATCGTCGACAGAAACGCAGCAGTGATTTCGACCTGTCGCGTTTTGTCGCCGATCATTTTTATCTGCCTGGCGTAAACGAAAGCTTTTATGTCTCTAACCCGGATAAAACCCTCAACGAGCATATTGATGACCTGTGGCCGGTTCTGACCAAAATGCCGCAACAGCATATGCCGCACTCATCACTGCTGCCGTTGCCGAAACCTTATGTCGTGCCAGGGGGACGCTTTGGCGAAACCTATTACTGGGACTCCTACTTCACCATGCTCGGCCTGGCAGAATCAGGCCGCGATGATCTGCTCCGTCACATGGCGGACAACTTTGCCTGGCTGATCGATAACTACGGTCATGTGCCAAACGGCAATCGTACCTACTATCTCAGCCGTTCTCAGCCGCCCGTGTTTGCACTGATGGTAGAGCTGTTCGAAGAAGATGGCGTGCGCGGTGCGAAACGCTATCAGGAACAGCTGATGAAGGAGTATCAGTTCTGGATGGATGGCGCGGGTTCACTGATGCCGAACCAGGCTTATCGTCACGTAGTGCGGATGCCAAACGGCTCCCTGCTGAACCGCTACTGGGATGATCGTGATACGCCGCGTGATGAGTCGTGGATGGAAGATGTCGAAACCGCCCGCGAATCTAAACGTCCGGCCAGCGAAGTCTATCGTGATCTGCGTGCTGGCGCGGAGTCTGGCTGGGATTACTCATCTCGCTGGCTGAGAAATCCGAAACGCCTGTCGAGCATCCGTACGACACAGTTTATCCCCATCGATCTGAACGCATTCCTGTACAAGCTGGAGCTGATGATCGCGACCCTGTCGCACGCCAAAGGTGAAGAGCTGACGGCGCTGGCGTGGCAGAAAAAGGCGGAAGCGCGTAAACGTGCGATTACCCGTTATCTGTGGGACAGCACCGCCGGTGTGTTCCGCGACTATGACTGGCGTCGTGAGCGTTTCGGTGCCTTTACCGTAGCTTCAGTGGTTCCGCTGTTTGTGGGCCTGGCGACGCCGCATCAGGCGCATCTGCAGGCGATCTCGTTGCGTCATCTGCTGCTGAGCAACGGCGGTCTGCTGACCTCAATGGTCGAAAGCGGGGAGCAGTGGGATCGGCCTAACGGCTGGGCACCCATGCAGTGGATGGCAATTGTTGGCCTGAATAACTATGGCGAAGAGACGCTGGCAACAGAAGTGGCTGTGAACTGGCTGAATACGGTCAATAACTTCTATCAGTTGCATCACAAGCTGGTAGAGAAATATGACATCAGCGGTGAGCGTGCGCGTCCTGGCGGCGGCGGTGAATATCCGTTACAGGATGGCTTTGGCTGGACTAACGGCGTGACGCGTAAGCTGATGACGATGTATGGACATTTAATGGCTGACTGAATATCACCAGCCTGAAAAGCACTAACGCAAAAAGCCGGGAATCCCCGGCTTTTTCATGCGCGCTATTCAGCACTACTTCTTCGCTTCCATGCCCGGCTGGGACGCACGCTGCAGAAACTGCTGAGTGATCTCTGGCAGGTTCTGCAGCAGCCACTCAGCCATCGCCACTTCCTGGTCACGGATCTCGTTAAGTATGCGTACGCCCTGCGTATCACCTACCTGCTCTGCCGCGGCAATCAGGCTGGTGTAGCTGGCGATCTCAGCATTCTCGAAGACATAACCACTGATAGCGCCCTTCACGACTTCATCCGAATTGAACATACCGCCAACAGCCTGACCGGCCGCCGCCATTTTGCCCATCGCATCTTTCATCACAGAGTGATCGATACCGTGAGTGTCGAGCAGCTGCTCCAGCAGTGTCAGCTGATGTTTAGTCTCTTCCAGATGCTGCGCCAGACGCTGTTCCAGCGCCGGATAGTGCTCAAGACGGCCAGCCATCTTGCTCAGCATACTTTCAGCCTGCTTTTCCATGGCATGCGCATCGCGCAGCCAGTCATGATAATGTTCTATCGCAGTCATGTATTACTCCTTAAGAGACGGTAATAGACTCGGCTACCTGGGTGAGTTTCTCATCCGTTTGCTTCTCTTCGTTCAGAGTAGCTTCCAGTAGCTCTGCCGCTTTGGTGTAACCCAGCTTCAGTGCCAGCGCATGCAGAGTGCCGTAGGTCGCGATCTCATAGTGCTCAACTTTCTGTGCAGCACCAATCAGCCCCTGATCACGAACCTCACCTTTTTCAACCGAGTCGATAATTTCCTGTGCTTCTTCAACCAGACCTTCAAGCGCATGACATTTCATTCTTTTAATTTTGACTTCAGGTGTCACTTCCACCAGCTCGTCGAGTCGTTCAATCTGCGCACGGGTCTCTTCCAGATGTTGATTAAACGCAGCGATAAGATTTTCGTCACTGGCTGCACGCGCCATTTTAGGTAATGCACGGGTTATCTGTTTCTCAGCGCTGTAAACATCGGATAGGTCATGGATGAACAGGTCGTTTAACGTTTTCACTGTCATAAGATAGCCTCATTGTTTAAAACGCTGCGTCGGTAATAACGCAACGCCAGTCATATCGTTGACACCTGAAAAGTCTAGTGGAGATTTTTAATATCGCACGCTGCGTCAGTATGAATTTAAGACAAAAGTGGCATGTAAAATGCATTTTCCTTTTTACAGCAGACATTTAGCAGGGGAATGTTTTTATGTTTGCGGCTTCGCTAGCTGCATCGTAATTTGTACAAATTAATAAAACACTGTATACATTTTTTCAGATTAACTGCATAAAAAAAGAACCAGTCAAAACTTAGTTGTACACGGTTTTATTAAATCGTATAGCTTTAACCTATCGTAAATAAAAAACCGGAAGAGTAAACTCTTCCGGTTCAATTAACAGCTCCCGCTATTGCCAATGATGGAGCAATGACATAATTCAGGGAGTAATTATCTTCGCGAGGAACTAAACAGATTCAAAATGCCCGGCTAACAGAGTAACCCTGCCGTGACAGCAGTGTTAAAGACTTTCAGCTCCGGCGGCTAACCTTACCTCCTTTGCGCCCCGCTTCAATGGCACGTTCAGGATCGTTCTTAAAGTTACCGCCGCTTTTCTGGCCTCCTTTGCGTCCTGCTTCAGCAGCACGCTCTTTGTCGGCCGCAAAATTCCCGGCCCCACCGCGATATTGAGTCATATGCGTCCTCTTTGAATATTAAAAATTGGAATTTGCACAGTTAACACTTCATCAGGCCGATTCAGCAACATAAATGTAGTCAGAAAAACGGACCAATCAAGTGAGATAAATAAAAAACCCGTCACAGTTCTGGTTTATTGCTCGTACTACCCTCAACCGGATTGATAGCGGATTTCAACCAATGCTCCTTTCTATTCATAAAAGAGCCGCGGCATGAAAAAGCTTTATAACTAAAATCGCCGCGCCCTATTAATCGATCATTTTCAAAAAATGTCCAATTGAAAAAAATATAAGCGAAGCGGTAAGTGGATAGTTTAATCAATATCATGTAGTGAATATGATCAACAAACGATCAATTTCACTAAGCGAAGCGATAAATAGGATTTTGACTTCCCCTTCTTATCGTTGTAAATAAGCGAAGCGTAAACCTTGATCACGATAGCTGAAAACAGCCGAAATTGATCATTAAATGATCAATTATCCTGATTTGAATAAATTTTTTAATTTGAAAGAGACTCGGATTTAAGTCGGATATTGCACTTTAACCGAAGCGGTAAGACTTACATATTCTGGCAGTGAAAATTGAATTTTCAGAATAGTACTAAAAGTGATTTTTGCAGCGATACGCGGAAATTGCACACGCAGGCGCAAAACAAAGTACAAAATGTTGTGGGTGAGAGTAGGCAGTAACTGAAGATAAAGTCTTTCAACAGGAGCTGGCAAAGCCTATGCCGGGTTAATCGGAGTCAGAGTGGATCCGGGAAAGCGTGATCAAACGCCACGCCGCGCTTGCCGTTTTTCTTAATGCGGTACATCGCTTCATCTGCGCGCGCAAGGGCAGTATCAAAATCATCTCTTCCCTGTACCTGTGACACCCCGACAGAAGCCCCAATCAGGGCGTGACCATTTGCCATATCAAATGGGGCAAGCACCGCGTCCAGGCAGGCATGGGCCAGTTGTCTGACCTGCGGATGGTCAATCGCAAACGGCAATAACAGCACGAACTCATCACCGCCGAGCCGGCCAATCATCACTTCTGTCGGCGCGAGTTCGGTAAACCGATGGCTTAGCTGGATCAGCACTTCATCACCGCTGCGATGACCCAGGGTATCGTTGACGTGTTTGAAGTTATCCAGATCGATAAAGACAACGCAGAGTGGGCCCTGCGCTTTCAGCTCACAGAAATAGTTCTGCAAAGCATGGCGATTGTTAAGCATCGTCAGGGGATCGTGAAGCGCCAGCAGGGCAAGCTGCTCTTCATATTGCTTCTCTTTGGTCATGTCGATATGCGTGCCAATGACTTTGACAGGCTCGCCATGGGCATTCCACTCGCTGACCCGCCCCCGATCCAGCACCCACGTAATACTGCCGTTTTTGGCAATCATGCGGTGAAGTGCTTCGTAGTAAGGCGCTTTCCCGGCGATGTGATCGTTAAAGGCTTGCAAAACCTCATCGGCATCCTCGGGATGCAGACTCTCCTTCCAGGATTCGAAATTGGCGTCGGTCTCTTTCGGCTGGAACCCGAGCATCGCTCCCCAGCGCCGGTTGAAGATCACCAGCTTGCCACTGGGAATATCAAGCTGCCACAGGAACAGTCCGGTACCATCGAGCGCCGCGTTAAGCTTTGTACGGGCGTCATGCGCTATACGCTTCAGACGCGCATTATGCTTTTTCAGGTTCTGTATCTGCAGACGCAGCGCTTCTTCTGACATGACCGTGACGGAGCTGGAAAAAGGGCTATTGTGCCTGTCAGGTTGATTCTGTAAAGAGTGCCTTATAAAACACGATTAGCCCCGGTCAATTGCAGGCTGGACAGGATTTCAGGCGGCAACGCTCTTGCAATGCAGCACAGAGCCGGGACAGCAAAGTGATTTCGACGTGAAATCTATTTGTATTGCTACTGAATTAAGAGCCGGAATGGGCGGTTAGAGACCAAATTCGGATTGTTCGGGAAGGTATGGAGTCAGGTGGACCGGATTAGCGCTACAAACGCAAAAACCCGCCAGAGGCGGGTTCTTTAAAGATGGTGCCCGAACCCGGACAAAAATGCCGGGAGCATTTTTGCATCGCGTGCCAGCGCGACCCGGAGGGCGAGCCACAGGAACGTGGCGAGTGAATCGAACCTTCGATAACGGGTTCGCTCTATAAACGCAAAAACCCGCCAGAGGCGGGTTCTTTGAATTTTGGTGCCCGAACCCGGACAAAAATGCCGGGAGCATTTTTGCATCGCGTGCCAGCGCGACCCGGAGGGCGAGCCACAGGAACGTGGCGAGTGAATCGAACCTTCGATAACGGGTTCGCTCTATAAACGCAAAAACCCGCCAGAGGCGGGTTCTTTGAATTTTGGTGCCCGAACCCGGAATCGAACCAGGGACACGGGGATTTTCAATCCCCTGCTCTACCGACTGAGCTATTCGGGCAACGGGGCGCATTAAACCAAAGCGGCCCGGCAGCGTCAAACGCTTTTCGCCGAAACTCACTCGATTGACCGCTTTTCCATCAACTCAATGACTGGTTTTGAGCCGCCGCAAAAACCTCACGGCAAGCCGGATAAATTTCACTCAGCGGAGCGAGTTAAGGCTGCATTGTGCCGCGATTTTGCCGATATAGGATGCGAGACCAACACTAATAATAAGGATCGCTATGTTTTCCACCATTACATCAGGCATCGCTTCGCGCCATAGCTGGCAGAAGCGCTCACACTCAGTTGCCACGCTGAGCTCTCTCAACGGCTCCATCGCCATGATTGAGTTCTCTCCCGATGGCACCATTCTCAGCGCCAACGCGCTGTTTCTGGCGCGCATGGGCTACACGCTGGCTGAGATTGAAGGCCAGCACCACAGCCTGTTTTGCACTCCGGAACAGCTGCAGTCGCGGGAGTATCAGGATTTCTGGCTGCGACTGAACCGGGGCGAAAGCTTCAGCAATAAGTTTCTGCGTATGGCAAAAAACAGCCGCCCAATCTGGCTGGAAGCCAATTATGTGCCGGTACAGAACCGTCATGGCCGGGTGATCAAAATCGTCAAACTGGCGACCGACATCACCGGTCATATTAACGATGCGCATGAGCAGCGCGCCATCACCACCGCCATTGAACGGTCAATGGCAGTCATCGCCTTTAACCTTAAAGGTGAAGTGCTGAAAGCCAATGACAACTTCCTGAAAACCATGGGATACCGTCGTGAAGAGGTGGAAGGCATTCATCACAGTCGCTTCTGTTCGCAGGCCCTGCGTGAGAGCCGCGAATACAGTGAATTCTGGCAGCAGCTGAACCGGGGAGAATTTGTCTCGGGTCAGTTTCCCCGCGTGAATAAACGCGGTGAAACGGTCTGGTTGCGTGCCACCTACAATCCGGTATTTGACGAACAGGGCAGGCTCTACAAGATCGTTAAATTCGCCACCGATGTCACCGCACAGGTGGAAAAAAACCAGCAGGAGCATGACGCGGCACAGCGGGCTTATCACACTGCGCTGCAAACCGATCACAGCACAAAGCTGGGGGCTGATGTTATCGCCAGCAGTGTGCAGACCATGAACGCCCTGGCCGGTGAACTGCAGGGGATCTCGGGTGATATCACTGGCCTGAGTGAATCCTCCGATCGTATCGGCGCGATTGTGGAAGGTATCCGCCGGATAGCCGATCAGACTAACCTGCTGGCGCTGAATGCCGCAATCGAAGCCGCGCGTGCCGGAGCTCATGGCCGCAGCTTTGCGGTGGTCGCTAACGAAGTCCGCACGCTGGCGGCGAACATCAATCGCGCCACCAGCGACATTGAAAATCGGGTACAGCAAAACCACCTGCTGGCGAACCGGGCGCTGAAAGGGATTGAATCGAACCTGAAACGCGCCGATCAAGGCGTGCAGCTGGCCCAGGAGGCGGGCGGCGTGATTGCGGAAATCCGTGAAGGCGCAACCGACGTCGTGCGCGCCATCAGTCAGGTGACTAAAACACTTAAAGCCTGACACGTTGAGGGGGCAATCGCCCCCTTTTTACGGTGCAGGCTGAGCAGGTGCTTCGGGTGCTGAAGGAATAAAGATGTGATCCAGAATCGCCCGCATTACGGGTGCCGCAACAATCCCTTCATTACCGCCATTCTCCAGAATCAACGCCACCGCCACTTTCGGGTCATTAAACGGCGCAAAAGCGGTGTAGAAGATATGGTCACGCAGCCGCACCGGGATCATCTTCGCGTTATAAGTCTGGTTCTGGCGCAGGCTGAACACCTGCGATGTCCCACTCTTTGCAGCGATGCCATAAGGTGCCGTATGGAAATATTTATAACCTGTGCCATTTGGCGCGTTAGCCATGCCAAACATCGCGTGTCGAACCAGCGACCAGTAGGGTGAATGTGGATCGCCAATCTGCGCCTCGCGCTGCGCGGGATGGTAGTTCTCAACCAGCGTGCCACGCTGGGTTTTTTCCAGCAGATGCGGTGCAATGACCCGACCATTATTAATCAGCGCCACCATCGCCTTCACCATCTGAATCGGCGTCGCAACCCAGTAGCCCTGCCCGATACCCACAGACACTGTATCGCCCTGATACCAGGTCTTTTTATGGACCTTCTGCTTCCATTCACGGCTCGGCAGTAAGCCGCTGTACTCTTCATTGAGGTCGATGCCGGTCGACTTGCCATAGCCAAACTGGCTCAGCATGGTGTGAATCCGGTCGATGCCCATCATGAATGCCACCTGATAGAAGAAGGTATCGGCAGACTCTTCAATCGCCCGGGTAACATCCAGCATGCCGTGCCCGCTCTTTTTCCAGTCGCGATAGTGCCGGTCGGTGCCTGGCAGCGTCCAGGTCGGCGCGCCAAAGAACTGCGTTTGTGGCGTAATAACATGGGTCAGCAGCGCCGACATCGCCATATAGGGTTTCACCGTGGAGGCAGGCGGATAAAGGCCCTGCGTGACGCGGTTAATCAGCGGCAGGTCTTTATCCTGCAGCAGCTTTTTGTACGCCTGATAGCTGATGCCTTTTACAAAGGGGTTGGGGTCGTAACTGGGGCTGGAAACCATCGCCAGCACTGAGCCGTCGTGCGGATCTTCAACCAGCAGCGCCGCACGCTGTCCCGCCAGCAGACTCTCTATATATTGTTGCAGATGCAGGTCCAGCGTCAGCGTCAGGTTTTTACCCGCCACTGGCGGCACCTCTTTCAGCACCCGCACAATGCGGCCGTGGTTATCCACCTCCACTTCCTGATAACCCGGCTTGCCGTGCAGCAGCGATTCGTAATAGCCCTCAATCCCCTGCTTACCAATATTGTGGTCAGCGGCATAGTTTTCGGCGATGCCTTCTGCGTTCAGCCGTTTGTAGTCGCTGTCGTTGATTTTCGACACATAACCGAGCACGTGTGCCAGATCGGCGCCATAGGGATACTGGCGATCCTGATAGGTTTCCAGACTGGCACCGGTAAAGCGAAACTGATTAACTGCAAAGCGCGCGACCTGCTCTTCATTCAGCTCCTCTTTCAGCACCACCGGCTTGTAACGACTGGTCTGTTTCAGGGCACGGCGGAACGTATCAATCTCATCGGGCGTCAGATTAATTAAAGGTGTCAGCGCCCGCAGTGTGGCGTCCATATCGGTGATTTTGTATGGGGTCAGCGTAATGGCGTACCAGCTGACGTTGCGCACCAGCGGAATACCGTTGCGGTCATAAATCAGCCCACGCGTCGGGGCGATGGGGATCATCTTGATGTCGTTCTGGTTGGATCGCGTCTGGTAGTAGCTATGATCGCGCACCTGCAGGCGATAAAGGTTTACGCCAAGAATGGTGAAACAGATACAGACCAGAGCAAAGGCTATTGCGGCACGACGGGCAAACAGCTTCTCTTCAGCATCAAAGTTACGAAAGTTCATCAGGAGGCATATCAGGCGATTAATTTTTATCTGTTATTGCGCACTATGATAAGGCCCGGATGCAGAGGTGCCAGCGCGAAGATGCACAAGCCTCAGCAAAAGTGTGTCATTTGATGTGAATGTTACCGGGACGGCGAGGCGGGAAAATCAGATCCTCCCGCAAAGGAGGATCTGAACAGGGGATCGGATAGCGGGCGGGAACGATTACCCGCCGCGCGGATTAATCACCCAGCAGGACAGACTCCAGCGCAATCTTAATCATGTCGTTGAAGGTGGTCTGACGCTCAGCAGCAGTGGTCTGCTCGCCGGAACGGATGTGGTCGGATACAGTACAGATGGTCAGCGCTTTTGCACCGAACTCAGCGGCCACACCATAGATACCTGCAGCTTCCATCTCTACGCCGAGGATGCCATATTTTTCCATCACGTCGAACATCTGCGGATCCGGGGTGTAGAAGAGATCGGCAGAGAAGATGTTACCCACGCGCGCTTCAACGCCCAGGTTTTTCGCCGCATCAACCGCGTTACGCACCATGTCGAAGTCAGCAATCGCAGCGAAGTCGTGATCTTTAAAACGCATACGGTTTACTTTGGAATCGGTGCAGGCACCCATACCAATCACGATATCACGCAGTTTTACGTCGGCACGTACGGCACCACAGGAGCCCACACGGATGATCTTTTTAACGCCGAAGTCCGTGATCAGCTCTTTGGTGTAGATGGAACAGGAAGGGATACCCATTCCGTGACCCATTACAGAGACTTTGCGGCCTTTGTAGGTGCCGGTGTAGCCCAGCATGCCGCGCACGTTGTTCACTTCAACCGCGTTTTCCAGGAAGGTCTCTGCGATGTGTTTTGCACGCAGCGGATCGCCAGGCATCAGTACGACGTCAGCGAAATCGCCCATTTCAGCATTAATATGTGGGGTTGCCATTGTTTAATCCTTATTAAAGTGCTGATTTACAGCATGTTCTTGCCATAGTCCATCTCGGACAGGCCAAAGTAGTGTGCAATTGTCTGACCAATATCGGCGAACGTTTCACGGTATCCCAGTGAACCCGGCTCCACTTTCGGTCCGTAGATCAGAATCGGAATGTGCTCACGCGTGTGTTCGGTGCCATGCCAGGTAGGGTCACAGCCATGGTCAGCCGTCAGTATCAGAATGTCATCTTCGCCAACCAGCGCCATCAGCTCAGGCAGACGGCGGTCAAACAGCTCCAGACCACCCGCATAACCGGCTACATCGCGACGATGTCCCCAGGTTGAGTCGAAATCAACGAAGTTGGTGAAGACTATCGACTGATCCGGCGCGATTTTCATCTCCTGAATCGTCGCATCAAACAGCGCATCCAGACCGGTCGCTTTGACCTTTTTGGTGATGCCCTGCTCAGCATAGATATCCGCGATTTTACCCACGGAGATCACATGACCGCCCTTCTCGTCCACCAGCTTTTTCAGCATAGTGGCAGATGGCGGCTCAACGGCCAGGTCGTGACGGTTGCCGGTACGTTCGAACTGACCCGCTTTGTCACCCACAAACGGACGGGCGATAACGCGGCCAATGTTGTAGCCACCTTCAGTCAGCTCTTCACGGGCAATTTCGCACAGCGCATAGAGACGATCCAGACCAAAGGTCTCTTCGTGACAGGCGATCTGGAACACCGAGTCGGCAGAAGTATAGAAAATCGGCTTGCCGGTTTTCATGTGCTCTTCGCCCAGCTGGTCGAGAATCACTGTACCGGAAGAGTGGCAGTTACCGAGATAGCCCGGCAGGTCTGCACGCTCAACCAGCTTGTCCAGCAGGTCCTGCGGGAAGCTGTTCTCTTTGTCGCTGAAGTAGCCCCAGTCAAACAGCACCGGCACGCCGGCAATCTCCCAGTGGCCTGACGGTGTATCTTTACCTGACGAAAGCTCGCTGGCGTACGCGTACGCGCCAGTAATCTTCGTTTCAGGATCCAGGCCTGGCGGGAAGCGGCCGGTAGACAGTTCAGCGGCTTTGCCCAGACCCAGCGCGGTGAGATTAGGCAGATGCAAAGGACCTTTACGCCCCTTGTCTGCTTCACCGTTAAAACAGGCTTCGGCGATATGACCTAAGGTATCTGAACCCACGTCACCGAATTTATCGGCATCTTTACTGGAGCCAATTCCAAAGGAATCGAGCACCATAATAAAAGCACGTTTCATGCAAGTCTCCTGCGCTATGGCGCGTGACAAGTCAAAAAAAAGCGATCAGATCAGTATACCCGAATGCATCACGGCTGGCACCGGTTACTGGTCAGTTAGCTGATATCGCTCACACGGCGATAGACAACCGGCGTCTCAGCTGGCGCGGAATCCCCGAGTACCAGTGCGGCTTTAACCGCAGCGGCAGCCTGCTGCCATTTGTCTTCGCTGCTGGCGTGAATCATCGCCAGCGGACGCTGCGCATCGGCACGCTCGCCCAGGGTGATCATCTCACTGAAGCCAACGCTGTAATCGATGCTGTCGCTGGCACGCTGACGTCCGCCGCCCATCGCCACAACCGCCAGGCCCAGCGCACGAGTATCCATGCTGCTGACGATGCCTGGCTGGTCGGCGTAGACCGGTTTACTCAGCATCGCCTGGGGCAGATAAGTGTCATAGCGTTCAATGAAATCAGTCGGTCCCTGCTGGGCAGCCACCATGCGACCAAACACCTCGGCGGCTTTGCCGTTATCCAGCACCGTCATCAGCTTCTGACGTGCTTCGGCATCGCTGGCAGCCAGTTTGCCGGAGATCAGCATTTCACTGCAGAGCGCCAGCGTCACTTCCAGCAGGCGCGGATTGCGCTGCTCGCCGGTGAGGAAACGAACCGCTTCACGCACTTCAAGTGCGTTACCGGCTGAGGAGGCAAGAACCTGATTCATGTCTGTCAGCAGCGCGGTGGTCTGGCAGCCGGCACCATTGGCGACGCCCACAATCGACTGCGCCAGACTCTCTGATGCTTCATAGGTGGGCATAAACGCGCCGGAACCCACTTTGACATCCATCACCAGCGCATCCAGCCCTTCTGCCAGCTTCTTCGCCAGAATCGAAGCGGTGATCAGCGGAATGGAATCGACGGTAGCGGTGATGTCACGCGTGGCGTAGAAGCGCTTGTCCGCCGGTGCCAGCGAGCTGGTCTGGCCGATAATCGCCACACCGACCTGCTTAATGATTTCGCGGAAGCGGTCATCGCTGGGGAAGATATCGAAGCCCGGAATCGCTTCCAGTTTATCCAGCGTGCCGCCGGTATGGCCAAGGCCGCGACCGGAGATCATCGGCACATATCCGCCGCAGGCGGCAACCATCGGACCTAACATCAGCGACGTTACATCGCCGACGCCGCCGGTCGAGTGCTTATCCACCACTGGCCCGTTAAGGTTGAGTGATTTCCAGTTAAGCACCGTACCGGAATCACGCATTGCCATGGTCAGCGCGACCCGTTCTGGCAGCGTCATATCGTGGAAGTAGATGGTCATCGCCAGCGCGGCGATCTGACCTTCCGAGACGGTGTTATCACGCACGCCATTAATGAAGAAGCGAATCTCCTCTTCAGTCAGCGCATGGCCGTCACGTTTTTTGCGAATAATTTCTTGTGGCAGGAACAAGGTAGCCCCCTGGTCAGGGAAAACAGGATGGGGAACAGGCGGTCACCGACCGCCTGAGGGATCAGTAACCCGCTTTGCTGGTGTCGCTGTCGTGACCCAGCGTGTTAAGCAGGCTCGCCAGCAGGCTTGATGCACCAAAGCGGAAATGGCGCGCATCGGCCCAGTCGGCACCCAACGTATCTTCTGCCATTTGCAGATAGATCGCGGCATCTTCAGCGGTACGTACGCCGCCCGCAGGTTTAAAGCCAACCTGCTTACTGACGCCTTTGTCACGGATCACATTCATCATGATCTGCGCCACTTCTGGCGTAGCGTTAACCGGCACTTTACCGGTAGAGGTTTTGATGAAATCAGCGCCGGCATCAATGGCAATTTCGGAGGCCTGACGGATCAGCGATTCCTGTTTCAGCTCACCGGTTTCGATGATCACTTTCAGCAGCACGTCCGCTTCAGCACAAGCGGTTTTACAGGCTTTCACCAGATCGAAACCGACCTGACTGTTACCGGCGATCAGTGCGCGGTACGGGAACACCACGTCCACTTCATCGGCACCGTAAGCGATAGCGGCGCGGGTTTCGGCCAGTGCAATGTCGATGTCGTCATTGCCGTGTGGGAAGTTGGTCACCGTGGCGATGCGGATCTCCGGGGTGCCCTGCTCGCGCAGCGTTTTACGCGCGATCGGAATAAAGCGCGGATAGATACAGATTGCCGCAGTGTTGCCTGCCGGAGATTTAGCCTGATGACACAGGGCGATCACTTTTGCATCGGTGTCGTCGTCATTCAGGGTGGTCAAATCCATCAGTTTCAGGGCGCGCAGGGCAAGGTGTTTGATATCGGTCATGAGGCTCTCCAAAGGATTGGGGTGCAACCCACCGGCTTGCCGGCGGAATGTTATAATAATAACACTCTGAAGCGGCCTGATATGTGCCAGCAGTCACATTGGAATAAGAAAATGGTGCAATCCTGCCACATGAAACGTGACTGAAATCGCAAATTACACTACCTGAGGACGATTATACGCCAGCCGGTGTAATGTTACTATTATCACATTTTAGCGCAAGGGGTCGCGTTCAGGCGAAAGGCGGACAGTCAGTTACGCAGCGCCGGGAAAGCGGGATCGAGCTGAAACAGCTGCTGGCTGTTGTGCCACAGCGCATCGGCAATCTCTTCAGGTGACTCATTGCGCAGGCTGCAGAGCACTTGCCACACCTGACGCGCCCGTTCCGGACGGTTTGGCTGGCCCTGGAAACCCTGCAGCGGCATATCGGGTGCATCGGTTTCCAGCAAAAGCGAAGAGAGCGGCAGTTGCGCCACGGTCTGACGGGTCTTGCTGGCGCGTTCATAGGTAATGGTTCCGCCAACGCCAATCGCATAACCCAGCTTAATAAAGGCCTGTGCCTGTTGCAGGCTGCCAGCGAAACCGTGCACCACACCACGGCGCGGCAGATCGTGACGACGCAGAATCTGTGCCAGTTTGTCATGGGTCCGGCGCGAATGCAGGATCACCGGCAACGCATAACGCTTTGCCAGCTTAAGCTGTGATTCAAGAAAGCGCTGCTGCTTATCAAAATGCGGATCGTCGCGATAGAGATCCAGCCCGATCTCACCGATCGCCACCAGTTTACGCGGCCGCTGTTGCAGTAAGGTTTCCAGCTGATCGAGATGGGCGTTCTGATGATGTTCGATGACAATCGGATGCAGGCCCAGCGCCGCGTACAGCGGCGGATGTGCTGCGGCCAGCGCACAGACCCGTTCAAAACGGCTGGCATCAATCGCCGGGATGATGATCTTCTCCACGCCCGCCTCAGCGGCGCGCGCCAGACTGGCGGCGATATCCCCTTCGAACGGTGGAAAGTCGAAGTGACAGTGCGTGTCGATAAACCTCATGCCAGCGATCCTTTGTCGTAATCCGCATCATTGTCCGCCAGCGGAGGTGTGATGATCAACCGGGTATCGGGCGCATTGGCGACCGGCGCAGGCGGCGTAACGACCCGCGCTGAGACCATCGGTTCTGCATCACTCAGCCACTGGCCCAGCGTAGCGAGGAAATAGCGACCACAGCGCCGTCCCAGATGGTAATCCTGATTCAGTGCCGCGATGCTGCTGCCCAGCGCACTGCTGGCCAGTACGTGGGGCGGGAAAATTTCAATGATGCGTAAATCATCGGGGGGATTCTCAATAAACTGCTGAATTTCCCGATAGCTCTGCTCATGCTTATTCAGGACGTTAATCATCGGCTGCAGCGCGCCGGTGCTGAGCCAGCGCTCCATGCGCTTAAACCATTTCGGGGTATAGAACATCTGCGACGGCACGGTGCGAATCACCACAATCGTATCGGCTCCGCGTCGGGCGGCTTCACGCACCGGAATGGCATCGCTGATGCCGCCATCGTGATAACTGATCCCTTCCAGATTGACGCCCAGCCGGTAAAAACCGGGAATGGCACTGGAGGCTTTAATCAGATCCAGCCAGTTATCCGCCGTGGGATTAAAATAACCGGGCGTATAGTCATCGCTGCGGCAGGCGCACATATAGAACTCACGGCCGCTGGAGAACAACGGTTCCGCACTGCTCATCGCCAGCGGGAATTCACTGCGGGTGATATCGATCAGCCAGTCGAGATCGATCAGATTGCCCCCACGCACAAAGCGCAGCGGATCAAAAAAGAGTTTACTGGTTGTGTATCGGGTAATGACACGACGGGCATACCCATGCTGGCCACAGACAAAGGCTGAGAGATTTTGCGCACCGGCAGAGGTACCGAGCATCAGATGAAAGGGATTAAATCGGGCGCGCTGGAATTCGTCTAAAACGCCTGCGGTGAAAATGCCGCGCTGACCGCCGCCTTCACACACCAACGCAATTTTCTGAGATTTAAAGGGTGTCAGGGCCAGAGGTTCAATGGCGCCGAGTGTAACAGGAATGCGTATACCCACTGTGCGAACCTCAAAAAGGGTTCCGGGTATGCTGGAGGATCGATCCGTTTATGACGGCAGCATGCCGGAGAACCAGTCAACTATTCCTTTAACCGGCAGGCCAGCGGTGCTGGCTTACCTTGCAGCGATGTGAAAGTGTCCCTCTCTTCACGTCAGTCGCTACAGATGACTGGTCTCCGCTCTATGCTTTGCGTTGCATTAGACTGCAGAACTCATCGGCTAAAGCTTTTTACGGCCGGTAAACAGGCTGATGAGGAACAGGATAATACCAACGACGAAGACAACTTTAGCTGCCCATGCTGCTGTGCCCGCTAAACCGCCAAAACCTAATGCTGCAGCGATCAGTGCGATCACCAGAAAAATAATGCCCCAACGAAACATAAGCCTCTCCTTACCCTATTTAAAAATCGAACTGCTTAGTTTATCCCCGGATGGGTATCTTTTATTCGTGTGGCCACCTGAGCGGCCACACGTTAGCTATTAAGATTTAACCGTCAGGTCATTCTTAACGCTTTTCACGCCTTCAATGGCTTTAGCGATGCTTTCTGCACGATCTGACTGTGCCTGATTAGCAACATGCCCTGAAAGCTGAACAACACCGTCGGTAGTTTCAACTTTTACGTTGCGCGACGGAACAATGTCATCTGCTAATAGCTTAGCTTTAATTTCGCTGGTCGTTGCGGCATCACCGGCATAACCTTTCACTGAAGATGATTTGCTGTCTCTGACGTGTAGTTTGTCGCTGACGGATTTAACACCTTCGATTTTCTGCACCACAGCGACCGCTTTTTCAGCCTGGTCCTGTGAGGTGACGAAACCGCTTAAGGTCACGACGCCGCTATGCGTTTTTACCGAGATATCCGTGCTTTTAATTGCGTCGTCATCTACCAGCGCTGCTTTAGCTTTGGCAGTGATGCCGCTGTCATCCATATAACCATCGACTTTTTTCATAGAACTATCGATTTTCGAACCCGCGCTGTCGGCTGTCTGTGACGCTTTCTGCGACATTGATTCGTCAGCCAGTGCGCTGCCGCTGATCAGTGCTGAGCCAATCATGGCGGCCATCAGGGTTTTAGCAATCTTAGTCTTGTTCATCGATATCTTCCTTCTATCAGTTAACTCACCCAAAACTGTGGGCGAAACAGAGGCAACAAAGGCCGCTGCGTAACAGGACGTAAGGACAAGAGAAGTCTCTTCCGCCGTCCGATAGAGTAATCATAGACGGCATTTTGCAATTTGCCTGGCTAACTGGTTGATCACACGTCAAAACAGAAGAAAAACAGGGTTTTTAGGAGGAGTCTGGAAGGGGGAAAACAGGGCCATTCCCAGCTGGAATGGCCCGGAAACAGGCGATTAGTGCTCGCGCGTTTTGCGGAAACGGACGTCAGGATAACGTTCCTGAGTAATATTAAGATTAACCATGGTTGGTGCGATATAAGTCAAATTATCACCGCCATCAAGCGCCAGGTTAACTTCATTCTTACGCTGGAAGTCATCAAACTTTTTAGCATCGTCGCATTCAACCCAGCGCGCCGTTGAGACGTTAATCGCTTCGTAAATGGCTTCAACGTTATATTCGCTTTTCAGACGTGCCACTACCACATCGAACTGCAGTACCCCGACCGCGCCAACAATCAGATCGTTGTTATGCACCGGACGGAACACCTGCACGGCACCCTCTTCCGACAGCTGAACCAGCCCTTTCAGCAGCTGTTTCTGCTTCAGTGGATCGCGCAGACGAATACGACGGAACAGTTCTGGCGCGAAGTTCGGAATACCGGTGAACTTCATGTTCTCACCCTGCGTGAAGGTGTCGCCAATCTGAATCGTGCCGTGGTTGTGCAGACCAATGATATCGCCGGGATAGGCTTCCTCAACGTGTGAACGGTCGCCCGCCATAAAGGTCAGGGCGTCTGAGATCACCACATCTTTGCCGGTACGCACCTGACGCAGCTTCATCCCTTTTTCATATTTACCGGAGACCACACGCATAAAGGCCACACGGTCGCGGTGTTTCGGGTCCATATTGGCCTGGATCTTAAACACGAAGCCGCTGAACTTCTCTTCTTTCGCTTCTACCGTGCGGGTGTCGGTGTCACGCGGCATAGGACGTGGCGCCCACTCAACCAGTCCGTCCAGCATATGGTCAACGCCAAAGTTACCCAGCGCGGTGCCGAAGAAGACAGGTGAGAGTTTGCCGCTCAGGAAAGCTTCCTGCTCAAATTCGTGCGAGGCGCCCTGCACCAGCTCCAGCTCTTCACGCAGCTGTGCGGCCAGCTCTTCACCGACGGCAGTGTCGAGATCCGGATTATCCAGCCCCTTCACGATGCGGACATCCTGAATGGTGTGGCCTTTACCGGTCTGGTAGAGATAGGTCTCATCTTTGTAGAGGTGATAAACCCCTTTGAACAGCTTGCCGCAGCCGATAGGCCAGGTGATCGGTGCGCAGGCAATTTTCAGCTCGCTTTCCACCTCATCCAGCACTTCCATTGGATCGCGGATATCACGGTCAAGTTTGTTCATAAAGGTCAGGATCGGCGTATCGCGCAGACGGGTGACTTCCATCAGCTTACGGGTACGATCCTCGACGCCTTTCGCGGCATCAATCACCATCAGACAGCAGTCAACGGCGGTCAGCGTACGATAGGTATCTTCCGAGAAGTCTTCGTGACCTGGGGTATCCAGCAGGTTTACCAGGCTATCACGGTAAGGGAACTGCATCACCGAGGTGGTAATGGAGATACCACGCTGTTTCTCCATCTCCATCCAGTCCGACTTGGCGTGCTGGTTAGAGCCACGGCCTTTTACGGTACCGGCGGTCTGG
Source organism: Pantoea sp. MT58 (assembly GCF_014495885.1). Lineage (NCBI taxonomy): Bacteria > Pseudomonadati > Pseudomonadota > Gammaproteobacteria > Enterobacterales > Erwiniaceae > Pantoea > Pantoea sp. MT58. The sequence goes on along the minus strand of NZ_CP061083.1, from coordinate 703,980 downwards.
ATAGCCTGTCCGAACAGCAACACTTTTTCGGTAATGGTGGTTTTACCGGCATCCGGGTGCGAAATGATCGCGAAGGTGCGGCGGCGTGCCACCTCTTCTAAAAAGGGATTAGACATGGAATTCTTCTCAATAGGCAGCGCAACGTACTGGCGCTGCTGATAAATCACGGTGGCCGGCAGAACCTTACCGGCGGGTAAACGGTGCCAAAAACGATCTTTTATCGTTGGCGGGTCAGCGCGACGTTACATTGGCGTGAAGTCCGGTTACCTGGTCAGCTTTAAGGCGGCATAGCATACAATATTTTGCGCGCGGCGGCGAACAGCGGCGGAGGAAATTGTTGCCTGCCTGCGCGCAAAGGTCAAAACAGATGACAACCCGGCACACACTGTGCAGGATAAGGTTTTTCATTTTCAGGGAATCCCCCATGAGCGCCAAACCGGTCCCCCTCGAGGGCCGTATTCGACAATACTGGGATGAGCTTTCCCTTCACGAACAACGGCTGGCGGAGGTGCTGCTCGCGGCTCCCGGCCAGCTGGCGATGAATACAGCCACAGAACTGGCGCAGAGCGCAGGTGTCTCCAAAGCCACCGCTACCCGTTTTTTTCGTCATCTCGGCTATGAAAGCTACGAGGCGGCGCGTCGTCAGGCGCGCGAGATGCAGAACAGCGGATCGCCACTTTATCTGCACTCCGGCGTCAGCGCTTCCCCACTCGACAGCCTGATGCAGCAGCATCTTGAAAAAGAGATTGCCAATCTGGTCAATACCTTCCGCTCGCTGGATGGGGAAACACTACAGGCGTGCGTTGAGGCGATAGCGCAGGCGCGCCGCATCGTGGTGCTGGGCTGGCGTCACAGTCAGACTATTGCTGCCCTGATTTATCGCAATCTGCTGCACGTTCATCCCGGCGTTACGCTACTACCACGCGCGGGCGATTCTCTGGCCGAACAGCTTGCGACGCTCGGCCCGCAGGATATGGCAATCTGCGTCGGTCTCCGCCGCCGTATGCCCGCGCTGGATACGGCAATGGCAGCACTCAGCGTGCAGCAGGTTCCCATGCTCTATCTCTCCGATGCGCTGGCGGGAAAACCTGCACGCCACGCGTGCTGGACACTGCGCTGCCATACCGATAGCACTCTGATTTTTGACAGCACGGTGGCGCTCTCCGGCGTCTGTAATCTGCTTTGCTCGCTGGTAGCACGCCATTCAGGTAAGGCCGGTAGCGAACGCCTTGCCGCAATTGAGGTGCTGCACCAGCAACTCGACGAGCTGGAATAGTGCGCTACGCTGACGCATTTTTGTTCATCTGACGCCCTGTAAAGGTGCGCCGCTGTCCGGCGTGCCAGCCCTCTTAACCTCCTCACAGAAACAAAAGAAAAATAAATATCATTATATGAAACTCATGTTTCTCACTGATTCTGTTTACAAAAGCAGGTAGCGCATCAGCCATCTGCTTCATCACTGTTACAACGTGGCACAAAAACTGCTCAGGTACAGGTGACCATCACCCATACCAGGGACCACCATAATGAAAAAAATTGCACTGCTCATCGCCGCACTGCTTGCCGTCAGTGCGGCGCAGGCTGATACGCTAACGGACATTAAAAGTGCCGGCAAAATCACGGTCGGCATCGACCCGACCTTCCCGCCCTATGAATACACCAGTGATAATGGCGAGGTCACCGGTTACAGCGTGGCCATCATGCGATCGTTTGCCGACGATCTCGGCGTGAAACTGGTGTTTCAGAAAACCGCCTTCAGCGGCATTCTTCCCGGTCTGATCTCAGGATCTTTTAACGCGGAAGGATCATCACTCAACGTCACCGCAGAGCGCGCAAAGAAAGTGCTGTTTACCGTGCCCTACAGCAAAACCGTTAACGGTGTCCTGATGCGTAAAAGCGACGCCGAAAAGATCAGCAAATCCGGACTCTCTCCTGAGCGCCTGTCAGGACTGCGTGGCGCAGTGAAGAGCGCCAGTGTGCCGGAGCAGTTGCTGAAAAGCTTCAATGAGGCGCTGAAGAAAGCGGGTAAACCGCCCATTACCATCATCAGTGTCGATACCCTGGATCAAACCGTCAGTACGCTGATGACAAAACGCGCTGACTTTGTGCTGGATGATATTGCGGTGCTGGCACCGATCGTGAAGAAGTATCCCGACAAATTAGTACAGGCCGGAGAAGTGGGCCCTTCGCAGTGGATGGCCTGGGCCACGCGTAAAGAGGATCTCAGCCTGAACAAGGCAATCAGTGATCATATTCTGGCCATGCAGCAGAGCGGTAAACTTGCTGCACTGCAGAAGCACTATCTCGGCACCACTTTTACCGTGCCCGCCACCAACTTCATTCCCGCGGAGTAAGCGATGAGCCCTCTCTCTTTCACCATACCCGCCGGGCACGGCCGCACTTTTCTGGTTCGTAAAGGCCAGCTGATTACCATCATCGACAGCGAGGGCCAGCAGGCTGCCGATTTCGTTGCGGTGAATGCAGCGAATCATGATGAGAAACTCTCGCCGGTGCATACCCGCCAGCATCTTCGCTCGCTTTTCTTCAGACAGGGGGATTCACTCTGGTCCAGCGAAAATCGGCCGCTGCTGCGCATCGTCTCCGACACCATTGGTATTCACGATGCCAACGTCCCAGCCTGCGATCGCACCCGTTTTAGTGTCGATTTCGGTGTGGAAGGCCATCGCAACTGCGTCGATAACCTGCTGGAAGGGATGAAGGCGCACGGCATCACCTATTACGCATTGCCGGAACCCTTCAACCTGTTTCAGAACGGCCCGGTGACGGCCGATGGCCGCATGGAAGTTACCGATCCCCACAGTCAGGCCGGTGACAGGATCGTCTTCGAGGCGCTGTGCGATCTCATCTGCGCCGTCTCATCCTGTCCTCAGGACATCATTCCCGGTAATGGCCTGCAGGTCACGCCGATCGCCATTGAGATCCATGACAGCGAACCTGCGGAGGTCACCCATGCTGCTTATGCGTGAAGGTTTTACAGAAGATGCACCGCGTTCGGTTGCCGCCCCGCTCACCGTCGCGGCGGGCAGTGTGGGTTCGATTCAGGTTCTGCGGGGCCAGCTGCTGCGCATCAGCGCGCTGGCACCGGGCGCTGTGGCATCGCTGTTCGGTTTCAGCCTTGTGGATCCGGCGGTATGGCTCTCTGTTCATCACACCCGCGTATTCAGCAACAGTTATCTGCTCGGCTCCGGCATGCGCCTGGTAAACAATCGCCGCCGCCCGATGATGGTGCTGGGCAAAGATAGCGTAAAGCGCCATGACCTGCTGCTGCCCGCCTCAACGCGCGACTTCCTGGCCTCGCGGGGGTATCAGGATGAGGGGTGTGTGGAGGCAGTCAGTCGCGAGCTGTCGCGTCTCGGCATCCGGGCACCGAAGCTGCCAGACCCCATCAATCTCTTCATGCACGTCAGACTAACGCAGGCGGGAGAGATACTGCCCGAACCCAACCTGACCCGGGCTGGCGACGCGATTACCTGCCGCGTCACCATGGATATGCAGTTTGTCGTTTCTGCCTGCAATACCGGTATTGAGGGTAATGACCAGCCTGCGCCGCTTCGCCTTGCCGTTGCGGAAAATCTTTTCGATTTTAACGAGGATTAGTGGGTGATGGGGCTGAATGAACAGGTGGTCAGCGCCCTGCCCGAACTGGGACATGGTCTGCTGATGACGCTCTCACTCACGCTGCTGGCGGCGCTGCTTAGCCTTGTGATGGGCCAGCTTGGCTGTTTTCTTCAGCTGCGCCGCTTCTGGTTGTGGCGCTGCGCAGGCCGCCTCTATATCAGCCTGATGCGCGGCACTCCCGCCATCGTGCAGCTGTTTGTGGTCTTTTTCACCCTGCCACGTCTTGGTCTTGGTGGACATCCCATGCTGGCGGCGGTGATCGCCATTGGATTCAATAGTGGCGCTTACGTGGCTGAGATTCTGCGCGTGAATCAGAGCCTGGTGACGCGCGGTCAGCGCGAAGCGGCACGCACACTGGGACTGAGCCGGTGGCTGACCTGGTGGTATGTAATCAACCCGCAGGTCGTGCGATCGAGCCTGCCGATGCTGGTGAGCGAATTTACTATTCTGCTCAAGACCACGCCACTGGCGTCGGTGGTGGCGCTTACCGAACTGACCTACGCCGGACAGATTGTGATCGCACGTACCTATGAGGCAACCCAGGTATTACTGCTGGTCGCGGCGGGCTATCTGTTAATCGCGCTGCCGCTGATGCGCATTGCCCGCCGGCTGGAACTCAGAGGGAAACGCCTATGATGGACTGGCAGGCGATTCTTACAGCACTGCCCTCACTGGGCGAGGGGATGGCGGTGACGCTGCAACTCTGCGCCGTCGCTGCATTATGCTCGTTATTGTGGGGCATCATTATGGCGATCGGTATGCTGCGCGCTCCCCATTTCTGGCGAAAGCTGTTGCGTTTATACAGTGCGCTAACCCAGGCGCTGCCGTTGCTGGTGGTGATCTATCTGCTCTATTTCGTGTTGCCAGACTATAACATCACCCTCAGCTCGCCGCAGGCAGGCGTGCTGGCGCTGACGCTCTACTACGCCCCTTACGTTGCCCAGGTTATACGCAGTGCGATTGAGACGCTGCCGCGCGGTCAGTGGGAGGCGTGTCGCGTGCTCGGGCTGAGCCGGATGGAGCAACTGCGTGATGTGGCACTTCCGCAGACGCTGCCACAGATGCTCTCCCCGCTGGTCGGGTTGCTCATCGGTCTGATCAAGGATTCCGCGCTGCTCTCCATCGTCTCAGTACAGGAGTTTATGTACGCAGCTAAGGAAGCGATCTCCGAGACCTATGCTCCGCTGGAGATCTACCTCACCGTAGCGCTCAGCTACTGGGCACTCAACAGCCTGCTCGACGGGCTGACCCGCCGCATTGAATTTCGCATGACGCGCTACCGGCGCACCTTGCCACATTAGTCAGGAGAATCTTATGTCAGCTGAATATCCGCAGCGCGATACGCTGCTTATCCCCGCGCGTCACGGTAAAGCCGTTTTACTGCGCAAAGGCGAAGCGGTGCAGGTCATTAATCTGCACGGCACACAGGTCGTGGATTGCTGGGCGTATAACGCAAACGACCTGACTGAATATATGTCGATGGAGGCGACACGCGTCTGGAACCAACGCCTCAATCCTCACGTTGGTGACAGTTTTATCACCAGCCAGCGCCATCCTATCCTGACGCTGGTTGCAGATACCTCGCCGGGCGTACACGACACCTTTATGGCAGCATGCGATGCACGCCGTTATGAGCTTCTGGGGTGTACCGAACCGCACCGAAACTGCCATGACAATCTGTTTGAGAGTATGGCGGCGCTGGGCGTAAAGCTGCCGCACGGCAATCTGGCGTCGTTTAATATCTTTATGAATATTCAGGTGCAGTCAGACGGCATGACGCTAAAAACGCTGCCGGTTGTGACGCGTCCGGGAGACTACATCATCCTCCGCGCCGAGATGGATTGCTATGTCGCCTTTTCCGCCTGCCCGCAGGATATCGTCAGCATTCAGGGGGCGGGCGACAATACCCCACGTGATGCGGAACTGCGTATTCTCACAGGAGGATTTCCGCAACCCCAACTGGCCGGACCGTGGGTGCCAGCCTGACAGAATGACGTTGCCCGCCGCAAGGAGACGGGCAACGTTAATCTCTATCCCAGCACCTTTCTGACACAGGCTTTAAAGATCTGCACGCCAATTTCCAGTGAGCTGAGATCAAAACGCATATCAGGATGATGCAGTCCTGGCGTCAGGTTGGTACCCAGCCCCCAGAAGCCCGCTTTCACACCCGGACGCTTCACCGGATAGTAGAAAAAGTCCTCGCTGCCTGGTGTGGTGCGGGTCGACAGTGCGCCCTCTTCGCCCAGCACCTCGACGATGGCGGCGCGGATCACCGCCGTCGCCTCATCATCAATCTCGGCGGCGGGCATCTCTTTCAGCACGCGGACCTCAGCAGTGGCACCCAGTGCCGCCACGCTGTGAGTGATGGCACGCGTAACCTGCTCTTTCAGCAGCGTCATCGGCCCGTTCTCCTGCGAACGCAGATCCCAGACTACGCGCGCTTCATCCGGCACCGAGTTGGTGACACCCGCATCGCACAGGAAGCGAGTCGCTTTGACGCTCCAGGTCAGGCCGGGCGAAAGATGGATAGCGTTAACCGCCTGCACTGCCTGTACGGCCGCATCCAGCGCATTCACACCCAGATGCGGACGCGCCGCATGGGCGGGCTGGCCTTTGATGGTGGCTTCGAGCGTGCTGCAGGCGGAGTACAGTACCGCAGGCACCGCCTGGCCGACGACACACTCCTCCAGCGGACGCAGGTGGAAGCCAAGAATCATCTCCACATCATCCAGAGCGCCACCTTCGATCATTGCCAGCGCCCCGGCACCCAGCTCCTCGGCGGGCTGGAACAGGATCTTCAGCCGGCCACGTTTCACCGTGCCCTCCTGCAGCAGCGCCGTCGCCGCCGTCAGCACGACCGATGAGTGACCGTCGTGACCGCAGGTGTGACGCGCGCACGGCACGCCATCAATGATGTGACCCAGTGCATCCATATCCGCGCGCAGTGCCAGCACCGGACCCGGAACACCGCTGTCGATCTCCGCCACAATACCGGTGGTGTTATTGATGTTACGCGTTACCTTCAGGCCCGCTTTCTCCAGCTGGTCCGCGATATAAGCCGAGGTTTTCACCTCCTGAAAACCCAGCTCCGGAATTTCATGCAAATAGTGGTAATGCTCTAAAACCTCAGACACAGCGTTACTCCTGAATAAACAGACGCATAACAGACATTGCGATCAGCGCGTTAATGATGCTCACCAGCATCAGCAGCGGCCAGTATTTTTTGGGCACATCAGCCACGCCCAGCAGCCGCCCCATATATTGCAGCTGCGATCCCATCAGGAAAATTGCCGGGGCCAGAATCGTAATATCCGCACCGGTCAGCAGTCCTTTGGTCAGCAGGCTGACCGCGACACCCGTGCCTGCCGACGATGAGAGCCACGCGGTGAGCAGCACAGTAATCGCCTCACCCGGCAGACCAAACAGCCCCATCACCGGCGCAAAAACATGCCCGAGAAACTGCATGATGCCGAGCAGATTCAGCACCTCAGCCAGCACATACGCCATCACCACATTCGGCATGAGATTATGAATGGCGATGTGAAAGCCTTTACGCGCGCCGGTTACAAACACATCAAAGGGATTACTGCTGGTTGCGATTTTATTTTCCATCAGCGAAATCCTTTTTATAAACACTGTTTAACACAGCGCGCGTTATCGCCGCACCGACAAATTTAAGAACAAACATTAATAACAGCGGAATAATAATCGGCAGTGTCATGGAGGCGAACAGCGCTGAACCGATGGCGAAGTAATTATTGATTAACCCGGCACCGGAATATTGCCAGGCACTCATGACGACCACCTCTTTTTTGCTGATCTGCTTTTGATCAGCCATCTCTTTGGTTAATGCCGCGCCCGCATCTGTGCTTTGCAGGTCGGTGATTAACGCCAGACCGCAATGGCCAGGTAATCCCATCAGCGGTTTAAGCAAAGGTGTCAGCAACCGGTGCGCTGCGCGAATCGCGCCATAGTGGGTGAAGATTTCCAGCACGCCCAGCGCCAGCATCACCGTGGGCGTCAGCGACAGCGCAAACAGGAAACCCGCTTTGGCGCTGAGTCCGCCAGCGCCCAGAAAGGTGTTACTGGCGGGATCTTTCATGGTACCAAAGCTGCCGCCCAGGGTGGTGAAGTCGAACGCACCCAACCATGAAAGGCCCTCGACGTGATAAAACAGCCCTGAAAAAAACAGAATGGCAAAAATTAACGACACATAACTGCCTTTGGTCGCCGTTATTTTCACCGGATTAACCACACTCTCGTCTGACATTTCTTTCTCCTGATAACTGCCTTGCCGAAAATTCCCTGGCATTGCAAATTTCAACGTTGGGAAGTGAGTTTCAAGCAGGATTTATGCCAGAGCAGTTGTGAATATGATTATTACTGTCTCGTCTGTCGCAATGGGACGTTTTATTCATGCCGGCTATATACTTTTATTCAGAATAACGTTGTTATACCGCAACGTTATATTTTCGGGTCGTCATCAGAATGCGGTTATTTGACCTGTCGCTGCAGCGCCTGCACCAGCATGAACACCCCCGGTCGCACTATCATGGTGCTGATTACCCTGAATTAATTGGCCGGCAAAGTATGATGCAGGATGAGAATTGGTCGCATTCAATTTCCGAAATAATTCTATTTAAATCAATCAGATAAAATAGCTTATTTTGCCGAAAAGGCTTCACATTACGCACATGTTTGATGCATAATTCACCGACTTTACATCTGTATTTAACATCTTCTTAAAAGGACTCGGCCATGCTGACTGCTGAAATGACTGGGCGTTTAAACGACCAGCTGAACCTGGAATTTTTCTCTGCCAATCTTTATCTGCAAATGAGCGCCTGGTGCAGCGACAAAGGCTTTGAGGGTGCCGCTTCCTTCCTGAAGATGCATTCACGCGAAGAGATGCAGCACATGCAGCGTCTGTTTGACTACCTGAGCGATACCGGCGGCATGCCGGTGCTGGGTACCATTGCCGCACCACCCGTCGCCTTTACCTCGCTGAATGAAATTCTGCAGCAGGCGCTGGAGCATGAGCAGCTGATCACCAGCAAAATCAATGAGCTGGCCCACGCTGCTATGACTTCACAGGACTACTCTACTTTCAACTTCCTGCAGTGGTATGTGGCTGAGCAGCACGAAGAAGAGAAGCTGTTCAAAACTGTGCTGGATAAACTGGCGCTGGTCAGCAACAGCGGCAACGGTCTGTTCCTGGTCGATAAAGATCTGGGCCGCATGAGCACCGAGAATCACGCAGAATAATATTTATCGGCCCCTTTTCGGGGCCGATCTTATTTCCGTCTTGCTGACACTACTGCACCGCTATTCCAGCCGGTAACTTGCCGCTTTATCGCCATTCACCCACAGCTCACGATGTTCGCCTTCAGGCAATAACAGCGCGATCTCGCGCCAGGCGGGCTGGTAATCGCCACGTTTTTCCACCGTCAGGTCGATTCGGCTAGCGCTGCTGCACAATGTCCAGCTTAGCCACAGTGCATTGCCCTGCTGCCAGCCGTGGCTCTCACCATCGTCATCAAACATTTCGCCCTGAGTCGTTATGCCTTCTGGCGCTGGCCACAGTTGCCACTGCCGTACCGTGTCGCGGCGGGCATCCGTCGTGGTTTCACATTCGCCCAGTGGGATGATCGCACCAGCCCGCACCAGCAATGGCAGCCGATCCAGCGGTGCATCCAGCGTGATGGTTTCGCCGCCCGCAAACGCTTTACCGCTGTGCCAGTCATACCAGCCCCCACGGTTACGCGGCAAATAGACATCGCGGCTGCACGCGCCCTGCTCTACGACGCTGGCAACCAGCAGATCGCGACCCAGCATAAAGTCATCACACTCCTGATAAGTCTGCGGGTCCTGTTCATGATCGAGGAAGGTCGGACGCAGCATTGGCTCATCTTCTTCGCTCGCCTGCCACGCCAGATTGTAAAGGTAAGGCATCAGCCGATAGCGCAGGCGGATCGCCTCGCGGATCATCGGTGTCACTTCCGGATACATCCACGGCTCGTTCACCGTGTGATCGTCATTCCATGAATGGATGGTAAAACGCGGATGCATCACGCCATTCTGAACCCAGCGCACAAACAGCTCGGCATCAGGCTTATCGCCAGAGAAGCCGCCGACATCGTGTCCGACGTTAAACAGCCCGGACAGGCTCATGCCCAGCCCCATGCGGATGTTGTAGCGCAAAGTCTGCCAGCTGGTGCGATTATCGCCGCTCCAGGTCTGCACATAGCGTTGCATTCCGGCACAGCCGGAACGGGAGATCAGATAAGGGCGTTTGTCTGGCGCAAACTGCTGCTGGGCTTCCATCGAGGCGCGCATCATCAGCAGCGGCATTACCGGACGGATATGCTTGATAGCAATCGGCTGACCGAAACCGTGACAACGCGCTTCGCCATCCCACACCTCATATTCGTTGTTGTCGTTCCAGGTGGAATCGATGCCCTTTTCCAGCAGCTGTTGAGTCACATTCTCCTGCCACCAGCGCACCGCCTGCGGATGGGTGAAATCAAGGTGCGATCCCTCGTCATCCCAGAACACCGATCGCTCCGGGCGATCCTGCTCAGAGTCACAAATAAACAGCCCCTGTGATGCGACTTCCTGATAGCGAGGATGATCCTGCAGCAGACAGGGCTTGATGTTGGCCGCCAGCTTCATGCCGGCACGATGAAACGCGTCGCTCAGCGCATTGGGATTCGGGACTTTGTCGTAGTTCCAGTTGAAGACGTAGCGCTTGTTATTAATCGAGGTATAACCGGATGAGAGCTGGAACGAGTCGCAGGGAATCTCATGCTCGCGACACAGACGGATAAAGGATTGCAGCTGCTGCTGTGCGTCCGGCGCGTCGGTGTAATGCATGGTTGAACCGCTGTAACCCAGGCTCCACTTCGGCTGAAACAGCGTGCGTCCGGTCAGGCGTACAAAAGCTTTGGTCACGTCGAGCAGCGTCGGGCCGAGCATCATGTAGTAATCGAGATCGCCCGCCTCGGCGCGGTAACGGCGATAAGGCAGATGGTAGTTATCCAGCTCATTCCCCAGATCGAGCCAGCTGCTGCTGAGGTTGTCGTAAAACAGGCCGAAGCTGACGCCATCGCGCTGCGTCAGGGTAAACGGAATATGTTTGTAGAGCGGATCGGTACTGGCGGCGTTGTAGCCCATGGCGTCGAGATTACGCATCTCAAAGCGACGGTTAACGCGGTTCAGGTCGCCACTCTTCTCACCCAGACCATAGACCCGATCCTGCGGCTGACGACGCTGATAGTGCTCGACCCCGTCGCCGTGTGCATTCAGCAGATAAGCGCCGGTGTGCCGATCGGCTGTCAGGGGCTGCCAGCTCTCGCCGTCAAACTGCTCCCAGCTCAGGCAGAGCGGCTGATGCACGGTGACGCGCAACTGTTGCGTGCTGAGACGCAGTTGCTGCGCATCGTGCTCCACCTGAAACGTCGGTAATGTAAAACCATCCAGCGCCTCGCGGTCACGTCCTTCCCAGGGCACATCCTGACCGGGCGCAATACTCCAGGTGCGGTTCAGCGCCAGCTCACCGTCGCGTTTCAGCAGCACACGCATCAGCTTCTCTTCCAGCACATAAAGCCGCAGGAAATGACGATCGTCGACCTTGAGCTCAACAAAATGATCGGCCTGCTGATGCAGCGTCCAGTTCTTCAGGGTTTTCATCGCGATATCCTTATGGGTTAGCAGGGCGCTGGCGGCGTTCGGCGATCAGCATCACCAGGAAAACGGCACCGATCAGGTCAAAAAAGCCCATCGCCACAAACAGCGGATTGAAGCCGATGGTATCGGCGGTGACACCGATAATCAGCGAGAAGATAAAGCTGGCGATCCAGGCGCAGGAGCCGCGCATGCCGTTGACAGTGGCCATCTGGCGGCGATCGAAACGCTCGACCACCAGCGCACTCAGCATGCAGGAAATCACCTGATGGCCAAAGCCACCAACGGAAATCAGGGCAATGGCCAGCCAGGGATCTTTCACCAGCGTCATCAGCGCCAGCGAGACCATCAGCAGGGCGCCGGTCACCGAACTGGCGACGATCGAGTTGACGCGGGTCATGCCAAACCAGCGCACATAGATTTTGGTCAGATAACCGCTGGCGACGCTGCCGAGGTCGGCAGCCAGGAATGGCAGCCAGGCGAACATCACGATCTGCTTGAGATCCATGCCGCGCTCATTGGCCAGATAGAGTGGCACCCAGAAGCTCAGCACCGCCCAGGCCGGTTCGGCCAGAAACGCAGGAATCGCAATGCCGTAGAATTTCTTCTCTTTACCAATCACTTTCAGCGCGGTGAAGAACGGCAGTTTTTCACCGATGGCTTCATTATCCTGATTAATAAAGGCACGCTCTTCATCAGAGAGACGAGGATGGCTCTCCGGCGAGTGATAGCCCCACCACCAGAGTCCCACCCACAGCAGGCCCAGGCCGCCGGTCAGCAGAAATGCGCCCTGCCAGCCAAAAGTAATATGCGCGACATAGATAATCGGGGGAGCCAGCATGGCACCAATCGAAAAGCCGACACCTGCCCAGCCCGCCGCAACCGGGCGCTCCTTTTTGGGAAACCAGTCACCAATCGCTTTGGCGTTAGCCGGTGTGGCCGCCGCTTCCGACGCACCCATGACGAAACGCAGCAGCGCCAGATGCAGCCAGCTTCCCGCACCGGCGTGCAGCAGACAGGTCACCGACCAGATAAGCGCGCAAATCAGGAACCCCATCTTCAGTCCGATCACATCGATCAGCCAGCCGCAAACAGGCTGAAACAGGGTGTAAGCCAGCTGAAACGCAGCGACCACCCAGGAGTACTGCTCGGTACTCATATGCAGACTGTTTTTCAGTTCCGGTGCCAGAATGCCGAGCGAGTTGCGGGTGATGTAGTTGACGGTCACACCCAGCAGGAACATTCCCAGCATCCACCAGCGTAAATTTTTAATCACGCGCACCGTGCGTGACGCACTGATGGGTTTCGTTGTTGATTCGAGGCTCATTGTGCCACTCCTGATTACCATTGATGACGCACACCGCCAGCTGGCGTACCGCGTGTCCTTTTCACGAACTTAGAAAAGTGCGAAACGTGGGTACAGCCACTTTTTTGCAACGATTTTCATGGCAGGCTTTAACCCGACAGAAATGGGCACTGAAACGCTTATCTGACGCGATTCAGCAGACTATGAAAAATTTTTCATTAGCAGATTTGAAGGCGATCACAGAATGAAACAAAGGCTGAAAGTGGGTGAAATTGCGGCACTGAGCGGCGTCTCGATCAGCACGGTGTCGCGCGTACTGGCGGGTAAAGCCAATACCCGGCCCGCCACCCGCGATAAAGTGCTGGCCGTGGCGCAGCAGCAGGGCGTGCTGACCAATCTGCATAGCGGTCGCCTGCTGTTGAATAACCTGATGGTCTTTGCCCCGCCCCGCGCCTTCGATGTACGCAGTGATATTTTTTATTACAAGGTCATTCAGGGGATCAGTCAGGCGGTGGAGCCGCATGAAGTGCGGCTGCGCTACTGCCCCCTGGAAGAGGTGGAAAGTGATGCGGCATTGTTTATCGATAAGATGCAGCAGACCGAAGCGGCGCTGCTGATTGGCATTGATGATGAGCATATTCATCAGCTGGCGGCAGAGATGAACAAACCCTGCGTGCTGATTAACGCCCGAGATCGTCGTATGCGCCTGCCCTCGGTCTCGCCGCATCATCAGCTGATCGGAGAGTTTTCAGCGCGTTATCTGTTTGAGCAGGGACACCGGCAAATTCTCTCGCTGCACTGCCTGCGCCGCTACACCATGGAGCAGCGACTTCAGGGCGTCCGAGACGCCTGGCACGCCATGAACCTGCGCTTTGACAGTCGTCAGCATCTGCTGACCCTCAACAGTTTCAGCAGCAATGAGGCAGCGGAACGACTGGGTGAATATCTGCGCCATTGCCCTGATGCGCTGCGCCCTACGGCGATTCTCGCCAGCGGCGATTACATTGCAGCAGGTGCCGTCACGGCCCTGGAGCAGGCTGGTTTACGGGTACCGCAGGATATTTCGGTGATGAGCATGGATGGGTTTAACCTGGCCGCTATCCACGATATTCCGCTGACCTCGGTGCAGGTGCCGCGTGATGAGCTGGGTGCGGCGGCAGTGAGAATGCTGCAGGAGATGCGGCTGAATCCCGGTACGCCGACCGGCAGTCTGCTACTGAATGGCAGGCTGGTGGTGCGTGAGTCGGTGCGGCGCATCCGCGATAATCTCAGCCATGCGCCGGTCCAGCAGCATGGCCTTTATGATTGATCCAGCATTGATTATCCCAGCGTCGACTCATTCCGCGCGGGTTAACCCAGCGTTTTCAGCCGCAGTTCCGATGGCTGAGGCCGTCCAAACAGGAAGCCCTGGAACAGCGTACAGCCTTCGTCGCGCAGCTTAGCAAACTGCTCATCGCTCTCTACCCCTTCAGCGGTGATCTGGATATCCAGACTGCGGCTCATGCCGGTGATGGCGCGGATAATCGCCAGCGCCTCGCGACTGTCGCCCATATCGTTGATAAACGATTTGTCGATTTTAATTTTGTCGAACGGGAAAGAGCGCAGATAGCTCAGCGACGAATAGCCGGTGCCGAAATCATCCAGCGCAATCTGTACGCCCAGCGCCTTGAGATTTTGCAGCGTCCGGATGTTTCCCAGTGAGTCATCCAGCAGCACCGATTCGGTAATCTCGACTTCCAGCCGCGCCGGATCAAGACCCGACTCCTTCAGCGCGCCTTCCACCACCGGCACCAGTGAGCTGTTTTTAAACTGCAGCGGAGAGAGGTTGACCGAAACCGACTGCTCCCCTTCCCAGCTCGCCGCTTCACGACAGGCTTCATAGAGTGCAAACGCCCCCAGCATATGAATCAGGCCGGTCTCTTCTGCAATCGGGATGAAGTCATTAGGCATGATCAAGCCACGAATCGGATGATGCCAGCGCATCAGCGCCTCGTAGCCAATAATGGTGTGATGATCGCCGTTGGTGATGGGCTGATAGTAGAGTCGAAGGTGTCCGCCACTGATCGCATCACGCAGATCGTTTTCAATCAGGCGCCGACTGCGCGCCACATCGTCCATCTCCAGCGTGAAGTGCTCATAGCGGTTGCGGCCATTGCGCTTGGCTTCATACAGCGCCATGTCAGCACAGCGCAGCAGCTGCTCCGGCGTGTTAGTGATGGTGGTGCTAAGCGCAATGCCCACGCTCAGCCCCACCGACAGATTATGGCCTTCAATGTTAACCGGTGGACGAATCGCCTCGATCAGGCGCTGAGCTACTGCGCTCGCCTCATCATTACCGGCGACGTGAGGCAGCACGATGGCGAACTCATCGCCACCAATACGCGCCAGCGTATCCTGATCACGCAGCGCGTTGCGCAGACGCTTAGCCACGCTGCGCAACAGCTCATCGCCAATCTGGTGACCCAGCGCATCGTTCACATTTTTAAAGTTATCAAGGTCAAGGCATAGCGCAGCAGTCTGGCGTTGCATCTGTCCAGCGGTGCGTAAGGCTTCGCTCAGACGCTGGCGGAACAAAATGCGGTTAGGCAGGCTGGTCAGATTGTCATGATGCGCCATATGGTGAATTCGGGCATCGGCTGCGCGCTGGTCGGTGACATCTTCCACTAGCAGCATTAAGTAGTTACGCCGTGCATCCTGACCATTAATCGCGGTCGCGCGGGTATGCAGGATACGCTCGCCGCTGGCGGTCATCAGCAGTTGCTCACGCTCATGCATGCCCTCACTGCGCAGCGCAACATCGGCCAGATTATTGAAGTAGTCACTGAGTTCAGGGGACATGCATTCGTGCGGGCGCTTGTTGACGATCAGTGATTTCGACAGGCCGAACAGCTGCTGAGTGCGGTCGTTAACCAGCAGAATTTCACGTGTGATCGCATCTTCCACAATCACGCAGGAGGGGATGTTGGCAATGATGTTATCGAGAAATTTGGACAGCGCGGTTTTCTGAGTGCTCTGAGCTTCAGCCAGATCGCGGGCGCGCAGAATCTGTTGCTCCTGCTCACGGCGTTCGGTGCGATCACGCGTGATTTTGGCGAAACCGACCAGCTTACCGTCATCATCGTGGATGGCGTCGATCACCACATGCGCCCAGAAAGCGCTGCCATCTTTGCGGTAACGCCAGCCCTCATCTTCAAAGCGGCCAGTTTTGAGCGCGATACCGAGGTTAGCTTCCGGCGTCCGGTTCAGCCGCTCATGGGAACTGTAGAACAGTGAGAAGTGCTGACCGACCACTTCTTCTGCCTTATATCCTTTGGCGCGCTCGGCACCGGCATTCCAGTTCACCACCACGCCGTCGACGTCGAGCATATAGATGGCGTAATCAGTGACGCCCTCTACCAGCAGACGGAAACGCTGCTCCTGCTCCCGCTGCTCACTGCGAATGCGCTGCTGTTCGGTGCAGTCGCGGGTGATTTTGGCGTAGCCCAACAATTGGCCCTGATCGTCGCGGATCGTGTCGATCACGACATGCGCCCAGAAGGCGCTGCCATCTTTGCGATAGCGCCAGCCCTCATCCTCAAAACGGCCGGTGCGATACGCGGTTTGCAGGTTCTGCTCCGGGACATGGTTCAGCCGATCCTGCGCGCTGTAAAAGCGGGAGAAATGCTGACCAACGATCTCTTCCGCCACATAGCCTTTGGCCCGCTGTGCACCCGCGTTCCAGTTCACCACGTTGCCGTCATGATCGAGCATGTAGATGGCGTAATCGGTGACGCCCTCCACCAGCAGACGGAAGCGCGACTCCTGCTCCCGCTCTTTGTGTTGCTGCTCCTGCTGCCGGGTACAATCACGGCAGATAGCGGCGAATCCGACCAGCCGGGCCACTTCATTGCGGATCGGATAGATCACCACATGCGCCCAGAAGGTGCTGCCATCTTTACGACAGCGCCAGCCTTCGGTTTCAAACCGTCCGGCGTTCGCCGCAATATCGAGTTCACGCTGCAGCTGACCGCGACGACGATCCTCTTCGTTGTAAAACAGGGTGGCGTGCTGACCAATAATTTCGTCTGGCCTGTAACCCAGGACGTGCAGGCCTCCGCCGTTCCAGCTGGCGACGGTTCCGTCCGGTTTAAGCATGGTGATCGCATAATCGATCACGCTTTGTACCAGCATGCGATAGATGACATCAGAGTTATTATCCATTGTTATTTGCCTGCTGCTCGATAGCCGGGTAGTGGCTTAGGAATGTTCTTAATAAACTGGCCGAGACTAAAGCGGAAAAGGTCTGCAAACACAAGCGCATTAAGAAGAATAACTAATATTAGCAGGTGATATATCGGCAGCGGCGGACAAATATTCAATGGAATGACAACAGAATTAGGCCCATGGCATTAACGTTTAAAAGAGATTTCAGGCCAGAAAAGCAAAGCGCGAGCCGTGCTCGCGCTTAACCATTTCACGACGGACGCAGGTCTCTACAGGTCCATCTGTTGCTGTAAATGCATGGCGGCAATCGGCTGCCAGATCTCCGTCAATGCGCCCTCTTTACCGGTGAAAGGGTCCTGCGTCGGCAGTGGCACTTTTTTTACCTGTTCCTGGGCCATTTTCAGCTTAGCCGGTTCATCACGCAGCGTCTCCGGCGACATGCCGTGCGGATAGGCACCAATCACCATGAAGTCGTCGCTGGCGCTGACCTGACGATGGCCGACGCCTGCCGGAATCAGCACCGCATCACCGGCGCGCAGCGTCACCATCCGGCCACTGTCGCCGCCAAATAGTACTTCTGCCCAGCCCTCCGCCACGCCCAGCAATTCATGGGTGTTGGGATGAAAGTGGGTGTAGGGAAAAATCGGATAGCGCCAGGCGGGTGGCCAGCCGTTCTCTTCAAACGTTTTCTCAAACCACGTCGCGATTTCCTCATCTTCCGGCACCACGCGCGGCCAGATAATCAGAGGTAACGGGTTATTCGGGACGCCACCCGACGGGATGCCAAGCATAAGATGCTGAGGATTATCAGAAGCCCCTGCCGAGAAAGTGCCTGCGGCAAAGGACATCATTAACATCAGGCTGGAGGATGAGGCACACATACAGGTTCTCCGGTTTTTTATTAAGTGTGGCAAACCCGCGGCACAATGCAATGTGCGCCAGACAACACATTTTGGATAATTGACTGATATTGCTGCCTAAAGCCAAATGTGTCGTTAACAATAGGGCAAGAGTGTGCATGGGTGGCAGAGGGTAGCGGTTTTTACTGCGGCAAAGTGTTGCAAAATGTCAGGTGGGAGGATGGCCAACAACTGTTTTATCAACTGTTATATAAAAAATGCACGAATCTGTTTCTGATATGCTTGACTGTTATCTGTTGTAATAGCTAACAGATGACAGTGAGGTAACAAATGGACGCTATTAAACAAATCCTGATTGACGAGATCGCTACGCTTAATCGCGAAGAACGTCGCGACAATTTGCCGCGCTTTAGCCTCTCGTTTCTGAAAAAACACCCCGGCCTCTGGGCAGTCATGTATCTCTGCTACGGCCTGTGCGTGGCGCTGATTTTCTCTACCGAGATGCTCGGCTGGCCCGCCTTCTGGTTTGCCACCGCATTTGTGCTGGTCATGAGTGTTCTGATGCTGCTGGATATCAATCCGAAATATCGCTTTGAAGATATTGATGCACTCGATCTGCGCGTCTGCTACAACGGCGAGTGGTATTACATTCAGCCCGTGCGCGAGCAGGCTATCTCTCGCATTCTGTCGCTGCCTGAAGCACCGGAACGGGTGAAGACAGGCATCCAGCGTCTGCTGACGCAAAAAGGGGAAGTGGACTTCTATGATGTCTACTACCTGACCTGGGGTCACCAGGAAGCGGCGCAGGTTTAATCTGCCAGCGGCTTCGCCATCAACTGACCCAGCGTTTCTATTGCCGCCTCGGCCCGGCTATCCCACGGCCAGGCGGTATTCAGCCGAAAACAGTGGCTGAACTGCTCTCCTGCCGAAAATAACTGCCCCGGTGCAATGCTGATCCCCTTCGCCAGCGCCTGCTGATAGAGCCGGGTCGTATTAATATGGTCCGGCAGTGTCACCCAAAGAAAATAGCCCCCGCGCCCTTCACTGACCGTTGACTGCGGTGGCAGTACTTTCAGTAATGCCTGGCGCACCATTTGCTGTCGTTTCGCCAGAATCTGTCGCAGCCGCTTAAGATGGGTGTCGTAACGCCGCGTAGCGAGGAAATCGGCCAGCGCCAGCTGCATTGGCGCGCTGGTAGAAAGCGTGCTCATCAGCTGAAGCCGCTGAATGCGCTGCGCATGTTGCCCTGCCGCAACCCAGCCAACGCGAAATCCTGCCACCAGCGACTTTGAAAACGAGCCGCAATGCAGCACGTTCCCCTGACGATCCCAGGCTTTAGCCGGCAGCGGCGCAACATCACCCGCCCAGAGTTCGGCATAGACATCATCTTCAATCATCGGCACCTGATAACGCGCCAGTAGTTCGATCAGCTCTTGTTTACGCTCCGGGGTTAAGGTCACGCTCAGCGGATTTTGTAGCGTCGTCATCAGCCAGCAGGCTTTCACCGGCCAGCGCTGCAGGGCCTCCTCCAGCTGGGCAAGGTCGATGCCCTGCTTTGCATCGACCGGAATTGCCAGCGCCTTGAGTTTGAGCCGTTCAATCGCCTGCAGCGCACCATAAAAACCCGGATGCTCAATTATCACGTAATCGCCCGGCTCGGTCAGGGACTGCAGGCTGAGATTGAGTGCCTCCAGTGCCCCGCTGGTGATGACAATTTCATCCGGCGACAGCGTAATGCCCTGGCGCGCATAGCGCTGGGCCAGCAGCTGTCGCAGCGTGGCGTTGCCAGGCGGCAGATTGTGCAGCGCATCCGTTGGGGTGAGATGATGAGAGACGTTTGCCAGCGAGCGCATGAGCTGGCGCTGCGGAAACAGAGCGGGATCAGGGAAAGCAGAACCAAACGGCACGATGGCGGGATCGCGCGTGGCCTGCAATACATCAAACACAAAGTCGTTGATATCAACCTGTTCGCTGATCGCCACGCTCAGCGGTGCGGGCGCCAGGGCACGCGGTGCCACGTAGTAACCAGACTGAGGACGAGAAACGATCCAGCCCTGGCTTTCCAGCAACTCATAGGCATGCAACACAGTCATCAGGCTGACACCCTGCTGCGCAACCTGCTGACGCAACGAAGGTAAACGGGTGCCTGGCAGCCAGATGCCGGCCTCTATTTGCTGCTGAATCTCATCCATCAATCGCTGGTATTTCGCCACGGGTCGCCTCTCCCTGTTTTACCGTGAATAATCTGGCCGCGAGACTTTACCACGGCAGGCGATCAATGACAGGCGGTGCGAATCGCTTATCGTCTCAATTCACGCAGATGCTACGCTGTGTCAGGTGTGTCAGATCGCAGCAACCTGCGGTGTCAGCAGCGGTTCAGCTTCACTCATCTGGCGGATATCCGTAACGACCTCTTCGTCTTCTGCTACCACAAAGTTAGCCAGCTCCGGCACCTGTTCCGCGGGAACCGGCCTGCCCAGCAGGAAGCCCTGCAGCGTATTGCAACCCAGGCCGGTCAGAAAGGCCTGCTGTTCAGCGGTTTCAACGCCCTCGGCCACCACTTTCAGTTGCAGTGACTGCGCCAGTGCCACAATCGCCGACACGATGGTGGCATCTTCCGGCTGATGCTGGAGTTCATTCACAAAGGCCCGATCGATCTTAAGTTCGCTGGCCGGTAGCCTTTTCAGGTAGAGCAGGCTGGAGTAGCCGGTGCCAAAGTCATCAATCGAGGCTTTCACCCCAAGCTGAGTCAGCTGGGTGAGAATACGCACACTCTCATCGGGATCGCGCATCGCAGTGGTTTCCGTCACCTCCAGCGTCAACAGTTCGGCCGGAATCTGATGTTTTGCCAGCGCATCTACCACTGTCTCTACCAGATTCGATTGCTCAAACTGCAGCGCCGACAGGTTCACCGCCACTGACCAGTCCGTATGGCCCTGCAAATGCCACTGGCGCAACTGGCGACACGCTTCATTAATCACCCAATTGCCGATGTTGACAATCATCCCGGTTTTTTCCGCCATTGGCAGAAATTTGTCAGGCGATAACAGACCCCGCTTTGGATGTTCCCAGCGCAGCAGCGCTTCGAAACCAAGAAGCGGGCCGCGTGGCGCGCAATATTTTGGCTGATAGAACAGGCGCAGCTCATTGTTATCCAGCGCCTGCCAGAGATCATTGTTCAGCTGAAGCTGGCTCTGCGCCTGAATGTTCATTGAGGGCTGAAAAAAGGTGTAACCATTGCGGCCATTATTTTTGGTGTGATACATCGCCGCATCGGCGTTGAACATCAGTTCACGCTCATCCTCGCCATCGCCAGGATAGACAGCGATGCCGAGGCTCAGCGAGACCACCAGCTCATAGCGTGAGATATCAAACGGACGGTCCACCGCTTTCACCAGTTTATCGGCAATGGCCGCCGCATCGTTGGGATCGTCGATCTCCACCAGCAGTACAAACTCATCACCGCCGAGTCGCGCCAGCGTGTAATAGCCAGCCATCTGCTGGCTCATCCGCTCGGTCACACCCACCAGCAGACTGTCGCCAATGTGATGCCCGAACGCGTCGTTAACCGCCTTAAATCCGTCCAGATCCATAAACATCAGGGCAAACAGCGTCTGCTCACGATTGGCTTTGTTGATCGCCTGTTCCAGTCGATCTTCCAGCAGAATGCGGTTTGGCAGGCGAGTCAGATTGTCGTGCAGCGCCAGCTGTGCCAGCTCGCGGTTCGCTTCAGCCAGTGAGCTGGCGAGAATGGAGGTGCGCGCCTGCATCCGCGCATCCAGCATCGAGACCAGCAGAGTAATCCCCAGGATTGAGATAGTGACTACCGTGACCAGAATCGCCAGCCAGTTACTGTTAACGCCCTGCCCCATCGAATGGCTGTGAGCGGGAAACTCTGCCGCCATCATGCCGGTGTAGTGCATGCCCGCAATCGCACAGCCCATCACTACGGATGCGCCAATACGCAGCAGGGTCACCCGGCCAGTCTGACCTTCACGCAGGTTAAATGCCAGCCACAGCGCTGCGCCAGAAGCGGCCAGCGCGATCACCACCGAAAGGCCTATCCAGCCCCACCGCCAGACAATACCCGGCGAGAACATCAGGGCTGCCATCCCGGTATAGTGCATCGCCACGACGCCGCTGCCGAGAATCAGTGCGCCGCCCGCCAGGCGCGGCAGGGGCAAATCGCCACTGCAGACCAGCCACAGGGCAAATATCGATGCGCAGACCGCGATGGCAGCGGAGAAGGCGGTCAGCCCGGCGTTGTAGCTCATCACCATCTCCATGTTCATCGACAACATGCCAATAAAGTGCATCGCCCAGATGCCGATGCCCATGGAGAAACCGCCGCCAAACAGCCAGACCAGCGCGACTTTGCCCGTGGAGTGCACCACCCGTCCCGCCATATCTAAGGCGGTAAACGAAGCCAGCATCGCGACAAGAACGGAGACGATGACGATAAAAGAGTCGTATGAGGTTGCTAACATAGTGCGTTCCCGCGGAAAGCCGTGCTTGTGTTTAGGTAAGGGATTTTTAAAACTTCTTTTCTTAATTATCGGCACTGCCCGGCGGTTAATGAGCCGCGAACCCTGCATCTTTCCACTCACTCTGAGTGCTGAAATCTATCGTCAGTGTCAGCGTCAGCGTCAGACGGATGCTGATGCCAGAGGCGGTCGCAGTCCGGGAAAACGAAACGCCTCTATGCGATCCGCTGGCGTCGGCTTGCCCAGCAGATATCCCTGCAGCGCATCAAAGCCCAGGCTGGTGAGCAGGTGCTGCTGCTCTTCTGTCTCAACCCCTTCCGCCACCATGCGCAGGTTAAGACTCTGCGCCAGGGTCAGCATGGCGCTGACCACGGTCGCATCTTCACTGCCGGGTCGCAGGCAGTTAATAAAGCTGCGATCGATTTTGAGTTCGCTGGCATCCAGATCTTTCAGATGCAGCAGGTTGGCATAGCCGATGCCAAAATTATCAATGGCCACACTGACGCCCGCCTGCTGCAGTTCACGAATACGTTGCTGGCTGAAGAGGGGATCACGCATGGCAATCGCTTCCGTGATTTCCAGCATCAGTGCGCTGCCTGACAACTGGTAACGCGCCAGCGTCTGCATCAGCGTGTGGAGTAAATCACGCTGGTGAAACTGCAACGCGGAGAGATTGACCGAGACCGTCCAGTCGCTGTTGCCCTGGTTATGCCAGATTTTCAGCTGACGGCAGGCCTCATCAATCACCCAGTTGCCCAGTGCAACGATCTGGCCGGTTTTTTCGGCGCGCGGCAGAAACAGCTCAGGCGTCAGCAACCCGCGTTGCGGATGCTGCCAGCGCAGCAGTGCTTCAAATCCCATTAGCCGTGTGCCGCCGGAACGGAATTTGGGCTGATAAAAGAGTCGCATCTGTTGCCGATCGATCGCCTCCCACAGATCGTTTGCCAGCGCCAGCTGATGCTGCGTTGCATCACTCATCGCCGGCTCAAACAGGCACCAGCCGTTACGTCCGCTGTGTTTAGTGTGGTACATCGCCGAGTCGGCATTGAATAACAGCTCCTGCCGGTTACGACCGTGCAGCGGGAATATCGCAATGCCCGCACTGAGGGAAACGTGTAACACATAGCGATCCAGTTCAAACGGCGTACTGATCACTTTGACCAGTTTTTGCGCCAGCTGACGGGCTGGAGTGACATCGCATGCCTCCGCCATCAGTACAAATTCATCGCCTCCCAGACGCACCAGCAGCATCGTGTTGCTGAGCTGGCTACGCAGCCGTTCCGACACAGCCACAAGCAACCGATCACCGACGTGGTGTCCCCAGGTGTCATTGACCGCTTTGAACCCATCAAGATCCATGTAGATCACGGCAAAGCGATTTTCGTTGAGCATAGCCTGTTTAATCGCCAGATCGAGCTGCTGCTCCAGCATGGCCCGATTGGGTAGCGCGGTCAGATTGTCATGCATCGCCAGCTGACGCAGTTCCTGGTTAGCGTGTCTGAGTCGGGTCGCCAGTCGCGCGGCACGCAGTTGGGCATCCAGCATGGAACTCAGCAGCGTAATGCCCAGAATAATCAGCGTAATGAGCGTTACCCAAACCGCCAGTCCTGAATTGCTCACACCACCCGACTGCATCATACTGCTCTCGCTGAATCGGGCTGCCGACATGCCGACATAATGCATACCAGCAATGGCCATCCCCATCACCAGTGAGGCCAGTCCCCGCATCAGCAGCAGATGATGGTCGCCCTGGCGCAGATGAAACGCCAGCCACAGCGCCACGCCCGAAGCAACAAACGCAATGATCACGGAGAGCGCCACCCGCAGCACATTCCACTCAGGTCGCGGCTCAATCAGCAGCGCATACATGCCGAGGTAGTGCATCACGACAATCCCTGAACTCAGGATCAGTGTGCCGCGCAGTAACCGATAACGGGTGAGATGCAGGCCGCCTACTGTCTGGCCAAAAGCAAACATTGACGGCATGATCGCCACCAGCAGCGAGAGTATCGTCAGCCGCGTGTCATAGCGCATCGTCATCGGCATCATCATCGCCAGCATACCAATGAAATGCATTGCCCAGACGCCAATCCCCATCGCAGTTCCGCCTGCCAGCAACCAGAATCGGGCGCTCCAGCCACGGGATACCGCCACCCTTCCGGCAGTATCCAGCGCTGTAAATGAGGCAATAAACGCGACGATCAGCGAAACGCAGATCAAAACGCTATCCCAGGTGACAAGCAACATGTGCAGCTCCTCACCACCCGCTGAGAAACGGGTGCTGTGTAAAGTCAGAAAGTAATTCAAAAAACACCCGTTGGGTGAAAGTCATTAAATTTCGGTTTTTTGTTATCCCGGAGGCCCGGTAAAGCGCGCCCCCAGACGCAGGGCATTTTAAACCTGCATCTTATTTCCCGCCTGCTGAGACAGCCGGTAAATCGTTATTATGTCTGATTGGTAAAGGAACATATCACCGAAGCGGAAAGCATGCCAGAGACCGAAAAAACAAAGAGTTTTCTTTTTCTTTCTTGCTTTTATGCCTTGCTGTTACTGGGTTATCGGCCACTTAGGCCATTTGATTAATGAAAAATAACTGGCAGGGCTTCGCGTAACGCTTTAACTGATCTATAGTAAGTAAAACTAATATAAATCATCATTCTTAAGTCTAAGATTTCCCTCAGGACAGTGGCACTAACCGCCTTGTAATTTTTATTTCATCATTTTGAGTTGAATCGTTAATAAACACCGGGTGAAAAAGCACTGACTCTCGATAATCCGTAAGGAAATATTATGAAACTCAAGCTTTTTCTGTGTGCCGCTGCAGGATTAACTGTCGCAATGACACCCTTAACCCAGGCGGCAACGACCTCCGGAACCATCAATGCCACGTTAACGCTGACCACGGGTTGCCTGGTAAACGGTCAGTCAGCTACGGCGGGCGTTAACTTCGGTACCCTGAATTTTGGTAGCAGTGCAGCGACCTTCGACACCCTGAACGCCACGCTGGTCGGTGCGGCGGGTAACGGTATTTTTGTCCGCTGTACCACGGGTCAGGACTATAACGTGGTGGTGACCAGCAGCAATACTGCGCCAGCGACCATTTATGGCACCGCCTCTGCATCACCACGTTATCTGGTTCTGGGATCGGATAATGCACAGGGCATCGCCTATACCCTCTACAGTGACGCCTCTTTTACCACGGCTATCGCCAACAATACGCCAATCGCCGCCAGTGGAACCACGGACCCAACACTGGGCACCAACTACGCCATTTATGGCCGGGTTGTTGGCGGCGGTTTTAATCCCCTGATTCCTGCCGGAACTTATACCGATACGATTAACGTTGCCGTGAACTATTAACGACTGTCGCAGGTAGATAAGGGTGGTTCTCTGGCGATCCAGCCTGATGATCGCATGCGGTCTGCCTCTGCTGATAAGGTGTTTCAGCGCCTGGGGTCTGCCCACCAGCACCTTTCAGGTCACGGCTTCTGTCGTGGCAGGCTGCGTAATATCCGGAACCAATACCGGTGTTTTCGGCACACTTAACTTTGGCACACAGTCTGGCGTGGCGGCCACTCCCGCCAGCGCCAGCTTTGTGCAGAGTACCTCGATAAATCTTGCCTGCACGCCGGGCACCACGCTGAGCATGAGCATTAATCAGGGCGCCAATTTCACGACCACCCGCAACCTGAAACTGCCCAACTTCAGCAATACCGTTCCCTATACGCTCTTTAGTAATGCCAGCCGCACCACGGTGATCCCGGTCAATCAGGCGGTGCCGCTGAGCTATAGCAATGCCAATAACATTACGCTGCCGATCTATGGCCAGCTGCAACTGCCCGGCACTGCGCGCGCCGGCGTTTATACCGATACGCTGACCGTCACCCTGAGCTGGTGAGGTGATAGAAAACAAGGATACGATCATGAAGCCACTGCGCGCCCTGCTGTTGCTGTTAAGTTCTCCCCTATTCCATGCAGCCTTTGCTGCTAACTCTGTGATGATATGGCCTATCGATCCCGCCATTAATCCTGAAGAGAAAGCCAGCGAACTCTGGCTGGAGAATCGCGGTAACACGACCACGATGATGCAGATCCGTGTTTTCAGCTGGCAGCAAATCAATGGACAGGAACAGTACCAGACCCAGCAGCGGGTGGTCGCCAGCCCGCCAATGGTGCGAATGGAGCCAGGACAAAAACAGCTGGTCAGACTGATTAAACAGACGCCGCCTGCGGCCGGTAAAGAGCAGGCTTATCGGGTGGTGCTGGATGAGATTCCCACGCCGCGCAATCCTGGCGAGAATCAGGCCGGACTGACCTTTCAGATGCGCTACTCAGTGCCGTTGTTCGTGTATGGCACCGGGCTCTCCACCGACAGTGCCCGTCCGGCTCTGCGCTGGCAACAGATTAGCGAGGGAGGCAAGCGCTGGCTGCAGCTGACCAACAGCGGCAATGGCCATGCCCGACTGAGCAATGTGACTATCGGCGGTCGCAAACTGGGCGACGGTTTATATGGCTATGTGCTCGCGGACAGCACATATCGCTGGCCACTCACCACGCCGGTCAGCGGCGAACTCACTGCAGAGGTCAACAAGAGCCCGTGGCGCAGCGCTGCCCAGAAATAAGCGCTGAATGAGACCTTTTTCCCTGCATCCCTGCGCGCTGACGGTAGCCAGCGTCATTTACGCCTTAACGCCGGATCCTGTGCTGGCGGAGACCTATTCATCCCTGCCTCCACCGCACAGCCTGCAGACCAGCAGCAGCGGTCAGCAATATATGCTGGAGCTGGTGATTAACCAGCAGGAAAACGGCAACATTGTGCCAGTCGAGCAGCGCAACGACCATTTCTGGCTGCGTAGCGGCGATCTGCAGCGTGCCGGTCTGCCACTGGATAAGCTGGGTGAGCAGGCGCAGATCGATGTCAGCAGCCTGCAATCCGTCAGTGTGGAATATGACGCCGCCCGTCAGCGGCTGCTGCTCACCGTACCACCGGAATGGCTTCCCGGTCAGGTGATTGGCGAGGCGAAGAACGGACCGCGCTATCCGGGGCGCACCAGCGCCGGCGCGCTGATTAACTACGATCTCTACGCCAGCCGTACCGATACCACCGGCACCCGGCTTTCTGCCTGGAACGAACTGCGCCTGTTCGGTGATGCCGGACACGTCTCTACCAACGGCGTCTGGCAGCAGCAGCTGGAAGGCAGCCCCGCTTATCAGGACAACGGTTATATCCGTTACGACAGCTGGTGGAGCAATGAAGATGAGAACGCGGTGATGAGCTGGCGGGTCGGGGATCTGGTGACTGACTCGCTTGCCTGGAGCAGCAGCATCCGACTCGGCGGCATCAGTGTGGGTCGCGACTTCAGCGTCCGTCCTGACCTGGTGACCTATCCGCTACCCGCCTTCTCTGGCCAGGCTGCAGTCCCCTCCACCGTCGATCTCTTCATCAATGGCTATCGCTCTGGTCAGGCAAATGTGCAGCCTGGCCCCTGGTCATTAACCAATGTGCCATTCGTCAATGGTGCGGGTGACGCGGTGATCACCACCACGGATGCGGTCGGCCGACGCGTCACCACCACCATGCCGTTTTATGTCTCCAGCAATCTGCTGAAATCGGGGCTGGCTGACTACGCTATCTCCGCCGGGGCGATTCGCGAAAATTACGGCATTAAAAACTTCGATTACGGTGCGGCTGCCGCCAGTGGCTCATATCGCTACGGCATAACCGACTGGCTGACGCTGGAGAGTCACGCCGAGGGCAGCGAAAATCTGGCGATGGGTGGGCTGGGAGGTCAGCTTCGGGTTGGCAGCTGGGGCGTGGTTAACGGCGCGGTGGCACAAAGTCATCTTGATGGCGACAGCGGCAGGCAATATAGCTGGGGCTATCAGTACAACAATCGCTGGTTCAACATCGGCACGCAGCAGACCCAGCGCAGCAGCGACTTTGGCAATCTGGCCCTGGTCGGCAGCCGTGCCGGTAGTCAGGCGGATAGCCGTTACACGCTATCGCGCCGCACTGCCCAATACAGCGCCAGCATCTCACTGAACCGCTTTGGCAGCGTCGGCGCCGCCTTCATCGATATCACCGACGGCCAGGGCGATCGCACCCGCCTGTGGAACCTCTCATGGAGTAAGAATCTGTGGGGAAATAGCAGCCTCTATGTCTCCGCCAGCCGCGATCAGGAGGAGAAGAGCTGGACCGGTGCGCTCTCGGTGGTGATCCCGTTTGGCGAGCAGGGCAGCGCGGCGATCAGCACCGAGCGCGATCAACGCGGTCGCGATAGCCAGCGTCTCTATGCCTCCAGTGCCATGCCCAGCGACGGTGGATTCGCCTGGGATGCCTCATGGGCGAATCAGAGTGGCGACAGTGGCGACTACCGGCAGGGCAGTCTGCGCTACCGCAATAACCATATCGACACCTCGGGGGGCTTCTACGGTGATGATGACAATCTGACTCAGTGGGCCGATGTCGCCGGTGCACTGGTATTAATGGACAACAGCGTCTTTGCCGCCAACGCCATCAACGACGCTTTTGTGCTGGTGAAAACGGGCTATCCCGACGTTAATGTTCGCTATGAAAATCAGTCGATGGGACGCACTAACCAACAGGGCTATCTGCTGGTCCCCGCCATCAGCAGCTACTACCCGGCCAAATATGATATCGACACCCTCGACCTGCCCGCCGATATGACCACGCCCCATGTTGAGCAGCGTTTTGCGGTGAAACGTCAGAGCGGCTACCTGCTTAACTTCCCGGTGGAAAAACTACGCTCTGCCAGCGTGATTCTGGTTGATGCACAGGGCCAGCCGCTGCCGGTCTCAAGCCTGGTACAGCGTGCGGATCATGCCACTGAGTATGTCGGCTGGGATGGCATCGTCTGGATGGAAAATCTCACTGCCAGAAACCCGATGGAGGTGGTGACGCCCGATGGCCGCCACTGTGAAACCGAACTGCGCATCGCCAGCGGTCAGCCGCAGGCGCTGAAAACCTATGGCCCTCTGACCTGCGCGCTGCCCGCGCCCGCCGCAGGCAGCGCCGCCTCTCCCGCTGAATCTTTCACGTCCGGAACCCAACCATGATCAAATCTCTGTTACTGGCTGCCCTGCTGCTGACACTGCCGTCGCTGAGCTACGCCGCCTGCGGTCTGCCCGCGTCGACCGCCAGCTTCGGCTCGGTCACGACGTTTGTGGCGAATACCACCGTCAACTCGGTGACCACTAACGCCAACGTCAACTGTGGCGCAGGCTCGGCGTTGTCACTGCTTGGCAATAACCAGATAACGTTTCAGCTGACCGGCGCGACCAATATCAGCGGCACACGGGGCGTCCTGAAACGCAGTGGTGACACCGGCAGCGATAATGTGCCAGTACGGCTCTGCACCGACAGCGCCTGCGCCAGCGAACTGACGATTGGCAGCACGCCGTTTGTTTACAGCTCACAAACCCTGATAAATCTGGCAGGTTTGCTGGGCAGTCTTAACTTTGCCCTTCCCGTCTATCTGCGCACTGTTCCCGGTCAGGTGGTTGCAGCGGGAACCTATTCCGTTACGCTAAATATGGCTGTGACTTACCGCATCTGCACCAGCATTGGCGTGGGTAATCTCTGTTTAAGCGAGCAGAAAGGCAGCGGCGTGATTCCGATTAACGTTACCGCTGTCCTCACCAACGATTGCACGACGATCACCGCACCCAACATCAGCTTTGGCAGTGCGCCGCTGGTGAGTAGCTTCTCCGCTGTATCGCAGACCATTAACGTGCTGTGCAGTAAAGGCAGTACCTATACCGTCGGGCTGAACAATGGCAGTTATCCGGCGGGCAGCGTCAGGAACATGGCGAGCGGAGCGAACCGTCTGAGTTATGAGATTTATAAAAGTGCCACCAGCAATCGCTGGGGAGCGGCAGGCACTGAACGCTGGAGCAGTACCACCTCGACAGCGGTATCAGCGGATGGACTGACGCGCGGCTTTAACTACACCGCGCGCATCCTGACCACTCAGAACACGCCGCCTGCGGGAAATTACAGCGACAGCGTGGTCGTCGATTTATCGTTTTAAAGTGACGCGCTGACCGTCGTTGTGGCGCTGTGACGCCGCTGGTACTGCTTCACCATCCGGCCAATCAACAGCGTACCGATCAGCCCGCAGACCGCCGCAAAGGTGAGCCAGACGCCAGGCATCGCTTTGTCACCGGTGGCGTGAATCAGATAGCTGGAGATGGCAGGTGTAAAGCCGCCAAATAGCGCCGTTGCCAGACTGTAAGCCATGGAGAAACCGGCAGCGCGCACTTCAGCAGGCATAATTTCTGCCAGATAAACCACCATCGCACCGTTATAGCTGGCATAGAGAAACGACAGCCACAGCTCAGCTTCCAGCAGGTGAGCGAAGCTGGCCGATCCCACCATCCAGTGAAGCACCGGCCAGGTGGTGGCAATCATCAGCAGGGTAAAAATAATCAGCAGCGGACGTCGTCCCACGCGGTCCGACAGCGTACCCATCAGCGGCAGCCAGAAGAGGTTGGAAACACCCACACAGAGCGTCACCAGAAACGCCTGCTTGTCGCTCATCATCAATACAGTTTTGCCAAAGGTCGGCGTAAAAGCGGTGATCATGTAGAACATCACCGTGGTGGTGACCACCATCAGCATGCCCGCCAGCACCAGCGCCCAGTTGCTGGCGACCGACCGCATGATTTCCGTCATGCTCGGGTGATGTTTACGTTTACTGAACGCTTCAGTCTCTTCCAGCATCCGGCGGATATAGAACAGGAACGGCACAATCAGACAGCCAACCACAAACGGGATACGCCAGCCCCACTCCGTTACCGCTTCTTTCGCCAGCAGATGATTCAGCATCAGGCCCAGCAGGGCAGCAAAGATCACCGCAATCTGCTGACTGCCCGACTGCCAGCTCACGAAGAAGCCTTTGCGTCCTTTGGGTGCAACTTCGGCCAGATAGACCGATACGCCACCCAGCTCAACCCCCGCCGAGAAGCCCTGCAACAGACGCCCCAGCAGAATCAGAATCGGTGCTGCCACGCCTAAGGTAGCGTAACCCGGTACCACCGCAATGGTCAGGGTACCAATCGCCATTAAGCCCAGCGTCAGCAACAGGCCTTTACGGCGCCCATGATGGTCGATGTAGGCACCTAAAATGATCGCCCCCAGCGGGCGCATCAGGAAGCCGGCACCAAAGGTCATCAGGGTCAGCATCAGGGAAGCAAACGGGTCATCACCCGGGAAGAAGGTTTTTGAAATGGCGGTCGCGTAGTAGCCAAACACCATGAAGTCGTACATCTCCAGGAAGTTACCACTGGTGACGTTGAAGATAGTTCGGGCAGCACTTTTCGGCGGCTTTTGTAAAGACGGGGTGTGACTCATAACGGCTTCCTATTGTTTTTTAGCCGTTTTAGCCTGACTGAAGCGGGATTAATGTGACGTGAGTCACCATTGCAATTTACAAATCTATGTACATAAGTAACAACAAATTAACAATCCGAATCAGGCAGCATAAGTGATCGGCTTGAGCACTGCTTGACCCGATTTTATGTGGTCAGAGAGCCAGCATAAAAAAAGGCGACCTCAATAGTCGCCTTCTAAGGATGCCCGATAATTCGCTATTTCTTCACGGTTTCCATGCCCATCAGCCCGATTTTCAGATAGCCCGCCGTGCGCAGTTTATCCATGACGCTCATCAGGGTTTCATAATCCACCGACTTGTCCGCCTGGAAGAAAATCGTCGTCTCTTTGTTGCCCTGCGTCTGGCTGGTCAGCACGTTCACCAGCGAGTCAGGCGTAACCTGATCGTTACCGACGTAGAGCTGCTTATCCGCTTTAATAGACAAATAAACTGGCTTCTCCGGGCGCGGCTGCGGCGCGCTGGTTGAGGCGGGCAGATTGACGCGCACGTCGACCGTCGCCAGTGGCGCGGCTACCATAAAGATGATCAGCAGAACCAGCATGACGTCGATAAACGGCGTCACGTTAATCTCATGCATTTCACCGTCGGTTTGCAGATCGTCGTTTAATCGCATGGCCATAACAGCTTACCCTAAGCGCAGTTTCTGGGCGGTCGCGGGACGTGGAACCTCTTTGGCCACAGTGCCCAGGTCGATGTCACGACTCTGCAACAGCATCACCTGAGCGGCAACATCACCCAGCGAGGCTTTGTAGTTAGCGATCATGCGGGCAAAGACGTTGTAAATCACCACCGCCGGAATCGCAGCGACCAGACCCACCGCCGTTGCCAGCAGCGCTTCGGCGATACCCGGTGCCACCACCGCAAGGTTCGTCGTCTGGGTTTTCGCAATACCGATAAAGCTGTTCATGATGCCCCAGACAGTGCCGAACAGACCAATAAACGGGGCGACAGAGCCGATGGTTGCCAGGAAGCCATTGCCCCGGCCTGCATGGCGGCTGAAAGCAGCCACGCGGCGCTCAAGGCGGAAACTGGTGCGATCTTTAATGCCGTTGGTATCTTCCACACCTGCCGACAATTCGAGTTCATTCTGCGCATCGTTCAGCAGCACGACGCTGTGGCTGTGACCGGTAAACGACTGAGCAATGCGGGCGGCGTCATTAAGACTACGGGCTTCGCCCAGCGCCAGTTGCTCACGCTTCAGGCGGCGCTTAGCGGCGCTGAGTTCAGCATATTTGCCGAAAAAGATTGCCCATGTCACGACCGATGCCAACAACAGGCCAATCATGACGACCTTTACCACGATATCGGCATGTTGATACATGCCCCAAACGGAGAGGTCCGTTTGCATCAAATCACTGGCTACCACGCTGCTTCTCCAACTTCTGATTCAGGGATGCGAAACAAGCGCGAATAATAGCAAAATGGCGGCGAATTGATAGTAGTTCTCATTAGTATTTACAAACCCAACCCTGGTCACAGACCTCGCTTTGACCAGCTTTGCACACTTTCCGTCAGGGACGTTTCGAAAATGTGAAGCTGCATGAAAATTTATTAAAACAACGTTTCAAAATGTGACGCCATTCATTCAATCAACATTACTGCATTTTACTCAGACGCATTTTCACTATGCTGGCTCCACACGGCACTCTGCGGTTAGCCCAGACTCCAGGCCGTCCTACCTCTGCGGGAGACAAAATAATGAGACTGACAAAAACATGCCTGGCCAGTGCCCTGGCGGCAATCATGATAAGTTCCACCGCCACGGCACAGGTGATTAAAGTCGCTGAAGTGCAGCCAGCCGGCTATCCCACTGTGGTTGCCCTGCAACACATGGGCGACAAACTCAAACAGGCCACTGATGGACGGCTGGAGATGAAGATCTACGCCGGTGGCGTGCTGGGTGATGAAGACCAGACGCTGCAACAGGTGCAGCTGGGCGCCATCGATATGATCCGCGTCTCACTGGCTCCGGTCACGTCTATCGCCCCGGAAACCAGCGTGCTGACCCTGCCCTACGTTTTTCGCGACATCGACCACATGCATAAAGTGCTGGATGGTGAGATAGGCAGCGAGATTGCCAGCAAGTTTGATAAGGATCCCAACGCCCGCATGGTCTTCCTGGGCTGGACGGATGCCGGTGAGCGCAACATGATCACCAAGAAGCCGCTGGCAAAACCCGACGATCTTAAAGGTATGAAGATCCGGGTGCAGAACAGCGCCATTTCACTGGCGACGCTGAAAGCGATGGGCGCAAATCCGGTGGCAATGGGCGTCAGCGAAGTCTTTAGTGCGATGCAGACCGGCGTGGTCGATGGCACCGAGAACAACCCACCTACCTTTGTCGCCCACAACTACATGCCGGTCGCGAAGTACTACACCCTCACCGGCCACTTTATTCAGCCAGAGATGATTCTGTTTTCGAAACGCGCCTGGGATCGCCTGAAACCCGACGATCAGACACTGCTGAAAAAGCTCGGCAAAGAGGCACAGGATGAAGAGCGTCAGCTCTGGGCGACCTACACCGAACAGTCGATCGCCAAAATGAAGTCCGGTGGCGTGACCTTCCAGCAGACCGACCGCGACTACTTCGTTAAGGCTACCCAGCCGGTGCGCGATCAATTCGGCGGCAAATATCAGGATCTGATGACCCGAATCGCCGACGTGAAATAACCCTTCCCGCGCCACACTGCCGTGTGGCGTGCTTAATCAGGTATTAATTATGTCTGCTTATACGCGTCTGATGGATGGGCTTTATCTGCTGTGCATGCTGGTGGCCGCCGTGGCGCTGTTGATCATGGTGACGGTCATTCCTGTTGGCATCTTCGCCCGTTACGTGATGAACGGCGCACTCTCCTGGCCAGAACCGGTCGCCATTATCTGCATGATCATATTCACTTTTATCGGCGCGCCGGTCGGCTTTCGTGCCGGAACACATATCTGCGTGTCAATGGTCACCGATCGTCTGTCACCTGCCCGCCAGCGCCTGATGCTGCGGGTCTGCGATCTGCTGATGATCCTCACCTGCCTGGTGATCTTCCAGGCCAGTTACAGCCTGTGTGAAGCGATGTGGGTGCAGACGCTCGCCTCACTGCCGGCGGTGACCTACGGCGAAATGTATCTGCCGATCCCGATTGGCGCGATCTTCACCCTGCTGTTTGTTGTTGAGCGATTGCTGACCGGCGATCAAAGTCAGCGACCCATTGTCACACTGGGCGGCACCCACTAATCCGGAGCAGAAGATGGATGCATTAATCTTGATAGGCAGTTTGCTGGTGTTGCTGTTGGTGGGGTTTCCGGTCGCGTTTGCGGTCGGCCTGAGCGCTTTTATCGGCGCCTGGTGGATCGATCTGCCCCTGGAAGCGGTGGTGATTCAGATAACTAATGGCATTAACAAATTTTCGCTGCTGACCATCCCGTTCTTTATTCTTGCGGGTGCGATCATGGCGGAGGGTGGGATTGCCCGGCGGCTGGTCAATTTCGCCTATATCTTTGTCGGCTTTATTCGCGGTGGCCTCTCACTGGTTAACATCGTCGCGTCGACCTTCTTTGGTGCCATCTCCGGATCGTCAGTCGCGGACACCGCTTCGATTGGTTCGGTGATGATCCCGCAGATGGAGGAGAAAGGCTATCCGCGTGATTTTGCCGCTGCGGTAACGGCCAGCGGCTCCGTTCAGGCCGTGCTGACGCCACCCAGTCACAACTCGGTGATTTACTCGCTGGCAACCGGCGGCATGGTCACCATCTCTTCGCTGTTTGTCGCAGGTATCCTGCCGGGACTGATGCTGGGAGGCTGCCTGATGGTGATGTGCCTGGGGTTCGCACGCAAACGCGGCTATCCCAAAGGCGAGCGCATTCCGTTTCGTCAGGCGCTGAAGATTTTCTTTGACGCGTTCTGGGGCCTGTTTACCGTGGTCATCATCATGGGTGGGATTCTCTCCGGTATTTTCACCGCCTCAGAGTCCGCGGCGATCGCCTGTATCTGGGCCTTTTTCGTCACCATGTTTATCTATCGCGACTTTAAATGGAATCAGCTGCATATCCTGCTGTTTCGTACCATTAAAACCGTCACCATCGTGATGGTGCTGATCGCTTTCGCCGCCGGGTTTGGTGCGGTGATGACGTTCATGCAACTGCCGACGATGATCACCGAAGCCTTTACCAGCCTCTCTGATAATAAATATGTGATTCTGATGTGCATCAACATCCTGCTGCTGGTGGTGGGCACGCTGATGGATATGGCGCCGCTGATTCTGATTCTCACGCCCGTATTGCTGCCGGTGGCGACCTCACTGGGCATTGATCCGGTGCACTTCGGCATGATCATGCTGACCAATCTCGGCATCGGACTGATTACGCCGCCGGTCGGCACAGTACTGTTTGTCGCCAGCGCGGTAAGTAAACAGAAGATTGAGCAGGTGGTCGGGGCGATGCTACCGTTCTACGGCATGCTGTTTATCGTTCTGATGCTGATTACCTATATTCCCGCCATTTCGCTCTGGTTACCGCGCCTGATGGGCGTGATGTAACGCAAAGAAAAACGGCCCGTGAGCGGGCCGTTTTTTTTCCTGCGATGCACTCTGATAATCACCATTGAGTCTCAACCCTGCTGGCTGTTTCGTGGTAACGTGAGAGCTTAGTCCGAAGCGGTAAAGGCGACTCATGACCACCAGAAAAATTGATACCACGCTCGTCAATGCAGGACGCAGCAAGCGTTATACCCAGGGCTCGGTGAACAGCGTGATTCAACGGGCCTCCTCAC
Organism: Pantoea sp. MT58; assembly: GCF_014495885.1. NCBI lineage: Bacteria > Pseudomonadati > Pseudomonadota > Gammaproteobacteria > Enterobacterales > Erwiniaceae > Pantoea > Pantoea sp. MT58. Next base: position 667,633 of record NZ_CP061083.1, on the reverse strand, counting down.
TGGTTTTTGATACCGTCGCGGAGAAAAAACGCGCCACCGCCGGTCGGGCAAAAGGTGAACTCTTTTATGGCCGTCGTGGCACCCTGACGCACTTTGCGCTGCAGGATGCGATGACCGAGCTGGAAGGCGGCGCAGGCTGCGTGCTCTACCCTTGCGGCGCGGCTGCCGTGGCCAATGCGATTCTGGCATTTGTTGAAGCGGGTGACCACGTGCTGATGAGTGGCGCGGTCTATGAACCGACGCAGGACTTCTGTACGAAAATTCTGGCTAAGCTGCAGGTTTCTACGGGCTGGTTCGATCACTGCATCGGCAGCGAAATCGGTGAACTGGTTCAGTCGAATACCCGGGTTGTTTTCCTGGAATCTCCCGCGTCTATCACCATGGAAGTTCAGGATATTCCAGCGATTGTGGCGGCTGTACGCGCCAAAGCGCCCGAGGCGATCATCATGATCGACAACACCTGGGCGGCCGGTATTCTGTTTAATGCGCTGGCGCACGGTATCGATATTTCCATTCAGGCCGGCACCAAATATCTGATTGGTCACAGCGATGCGATGATTGGTACCGCAGTCGCTAATGCGCGCTGCATCGACCAGCTGCGCGAGAACTCCTATCTTATGGGCCAGATGGCCGATGCCGATACCGCTTACATGGCAAGCCGGGGTCTGCGCACGCTGGGTACCCGTCTGCGCCAGCATGAAGAGAGCGCAATTCAGGTGGCAGAGTGGCTGGCGGCGCGTCCCGAAGTGGCGCGGGTGAATCACCCGGCGCTGGCGCAAAGCAAAGGTCATGAATTCTGGAAGCGCGATTTTAACGGTAGCAGCGGCCTGTTCTCATTTATCCTGCAGGAAAAATTAGACGCACCCCAGCTGGCGGAATATCTCGATCACTTCCATCATTTCAGCATGGCTTACTCCTGGGGCGGCTATGAATCGCTGATCCTGGCGAATCAGCCGGAAGAGCTGGCAGAGATTCGTCCGGCGGGCGGTGTGGATTTCACCGGCACGCTGGTGCGGTTGCATATTGGCCTGGAGCATGTTGATGACCTGCTGGCTGACCTGGAAGCCGGTTTTTCGCGCCTGACGCGCTGAGTCGCTCAACAGAAAGTAAACAGAAGATAAACCGGGTCGCGGTGGCCCGCAGTGTTTGCCGGGCAGCGGCTCATTTGTTGTTAAAATTTATCCCGCATCGTTCAGATTGTTGGTGAGTTCACTGTACTGTCTGAACGCAGACGGATTGTTCCTTGTGACGTGATGGAATCGCTAATGGGTGTTTTACACGAGATTGTCCAGGCGCTCTGGCATCAGGATTTTGCCGCACTGGCAAATCCGGATGTGGTATGGGTAGTGTATGGCGTGATGTTTCTGACGCTGTTTCTGGAAAATGGTCTGTTACCCGCCTCTTTCCTGCCGGGAGACAGTCTGCTGTTGCTGGCAGGCGCGATGGTGGCTAAAGGGGTGATGGATTTTGTACCGACCATGGTGATCCTGACGACAGCTGCCAGCCTCGGCTGCTGGCTGAGCTATTTGCAGGGTCGCTGGCTGGGCAATACCCGACTGGTTAAGAGCTGGCTGATGCATCTGCCCGCGCAGTATCACCAGCGCGCCTGGAATATGTTTAACCGTCACGGTCTGATGGCGCTGCTGGTCGGCCGCTTCCTCGCGTTTATCCGCACCATCCTGCCTACCATGGCGGGCATTGCGGGCTTACAGAACAGTCGTTTTCAGCTGTTTAACTGGCTCAGCGGTCTGCTGTGGGTCGGCATTGTGGTGACCTTTGGCTATGGCATCAGCCAGGTGCCGTTCATCAAGCGTCATGAAGATCAGGTGATGGCGATTCTGATGATACTGCCGATGGTGTTGCTGGTGCTCGGTCTGTTCGGCAGCATTCTGGTGATCTGGAAACAGCGTCGCCAGAAACGCGCCTGACGTGCCCACAGCCTCGGGATCCGCCGCCTCCGGGCGGCCGGATCGGCGACCTACAAAGATGAATCCGTCACCGTCTGCCTGACACGATTAACCTCTTCCCCCGGCGTCACGCCAAAATAACGTTTAAATTCCCGCGAGAACTGCGAAGGACTTTCATAGCCAACCCGCACCGCCGCCGCACTCGCTTTCAGTCCATCGTGCAGCATCAGCAATCGCGCCTGATGCAGGCGATAGCGCTTGAGATACTGTAGTGGCGAGGTTTGCGTTACCGCTTTGAAGTTATGGTGAAAGGCTGAAACGCTCATGTTCACTTCTGCCGCCAGCGCATCGACGCTGAGGTTTTCCGCATAGTGATTTTCAATCCGCCGGAGGGCGCGCGCGATCAGGCTGAACTGCGTCTGTCGGCTCACCAGTGAGAGCAGTGCGCCGCCAATCGGGCCGGTCAGCACATAGTAGATAATTTCCCGCACGATGTGCGGCCCCAGCACCCGCGCATCGCGCGGCTGGGTCATCACATCCAGCAGTCGCTCAGCGGCACACAGCATCGGCTCCGTCAGCCAGGCCGAGTGAATGCCCGAGGTCTGTGGCTGCGGCTGAAACTGATCGTCATCACCAATTTCAATCAGCAGATCCTGCAGACTGGCGGTATCGACGTTGAGGCACAGCCCGGCAATGGGTATCTCCGGCGAAGCCCAGGTTTCGCACTCCACCGGCAGCGGCACGGTGAGCATCAGATACTTGCTGGCGTCATACTGAAACACGGTGCTGCCGAGATAACCGGTTTTGCTGCCCTGAAACAGGATCACAATGCCGGGCTGATACATCATCGGCGTACGCGGACGATATTGATTCGCATAAATCAGCGACACATTTTCGACCGGACAGAGACGGTCGTGACCGTGGGTCATTAACGTGACGACCTGCTGTGCCAGCCGGTGACACAGTGCATCGTGCGCCATAGCGACTCCTTTTTCGGACAAAAAGCCAGTTTGCCGTGCGAATGCCTGAATCGCCAGCAGCCAGGAGAATCAGGCAATAAATTTACCGAATCGGGCATAAGACCAGGCGTGCTGTTATCGACTGAGCTAAGCAGGCTGAGAATTGTTGGCTAGACTTAAGCACAGTGAAATCTCACGGATTAACCGCAACGGAAAGGAGCAACTATGGCAGACCAACCCATTATCAAACTGCGCGATGGCAATATGATGCCGCAACTGGGACTCGGCGTATGGCAGGCCAGCATTGAAGATGCACGTCATGCGGTGCTGAAAGCGCTTGAGGTCGGCTATCGTTCCATCGATACTGCCGCCGCCTATAAAAATGAAGAGGCGATTGGCCAGGCGCTCCAGGAAACCGACGTGCCGCGCGAAGAGATTTTCGTGACCACCAAACTGTGGAACGACGATCAGCAGAACGTTCAGCAGGCGATGGAAACCAGCCTGGAGAAACTGAAACTGGATCAGGTCGATCTCTATCTGATGCACTGGCCGTGCCCGGAAAAAGACAACTACGTTGATGCCTGGAAGAAGATGATCGAACTGCAGCAGCAGGGACTGACCAAAAGCATCGGCGTCTGTAACTTCCATGAAGCGCACCTGAAGCGCCTGCTGGATGAAACCGGTGTGACGCCAGTCGTAAACCAGATTGAGCTGCACCCGATGCTTCAGCAGCGTACGCTGCATGCGTGGAACGCGCTGCATCAGATCCAGACCGAATCCTGGAGTCCGCTGGCTCAGGGCGGCGAAGGGGTCTTCGATCAGGAGATCATTAAGTCGCTGGCGAAGAAATACAGCAAGACACCTGCGCAGATCGTGATCCGCTGGCATCTGGATAGCGGCCTGGTGGTGATTCCGAAGTCGGTGACGCCAGCGCGTATCGAAGAGAACTTTAAGGTGTTCGACTTCCGTCTTGATAAGCATGAAGTGAGTGATATTGCGAAACTGGACAGCGGCAATCGTCTGGGTCCGGATCCGGAGACGTTTAACTAAGGGGATGCGTCGCCCGGTGATGCGTACACGCTGCCCTGGAACTGCAGAGTAGCGTGTAATTAACGCGGTCAGGCCGGTCTTTCCAGCCTGACCGCGCTGTTATGAAGTGGGCTGCACCTCAAGCTGCCCCGCCGTACCCCGATCGGCCAGTTCCAGCGTCTGGCTGTAATAGACGAACGGGAAATGATCGGATGAGCTTTGCGGGAAGGTGACCATCAGCTCCACGCTGCCATCCACCCACACCGTATCTTTCCAGCCACGATCTTCGCCCATCGGCTGTGCCCCATTCACGCTTTTAATCAGGAACATCACGCCCTGAATATGCAGTGACTGTGGCCGGTCAGCGTGCAGGATCCAGCGCTCAAAAGTGCCCTGCTGCGCGGTCGTGTCAATGCGGTTCATATCCCAGAGCGCGCCATTAATGCCCGGCATGCTGTCGCCAATGCGGAATTCGCGTGTGCGAACCGCCACACCATCCAGAATCTGATCGGCTAAAAGCCGCATCGGCAGATTATCTGTCACCAGCGGCAGTAAGCCGGTGGGTCGCAGCGTCAGGATCAGGGTAGAAGTAAGAATAGAGGATGGCTCAAAGAAACCGCGCAACCTGTCCATGATGCCCGCCGCCGTACCCGCCGTTATCGACACTTCATCACCCTGCGACATATCTATCAGCACTTCGCGGCGTTCGCCCGGTGCCAGTGACAGACGCTGCACCGCCACCGGTGCAGGCAGATAGCCCTGATCGCTGGCGATGACCATAAACGGACGGTTGTCGCTTAGCACCATCTCATAACGTCGCGCATTTGAGGCGTTCAGCAAGCGCAGACGTACCCAGCCACGTGACACCTCGACAAAGGGATTACGTACGCCATTCACCAGCAGAGTGTCACCCAGGAAGCCGCCATCCTGTGGCGGGTCATAGACTGGCGTGGCGAAGTTATCGAGCCGTTTGTCCTGAATGATAATCGGGAAGTCATCGACACCGTAATGCTTCGGCAGCGGCAGCTGTTTGCCGATATCATCTTCTACCAGCCACATGCCCGCCAGACCATTATAAATGTGCGGAGCCATGCGGTTTGGGGTATTAGCGTGATACCAGCAGGTTGCAGCCGCCTGACGAATCGGCAGCACCGGCGACCAGTCCACACCGGCCGACATCATACGTGGCGCACCGCCCATTAACGCCCCTGGCAGCTGCAAACCGCTGACCGTCATGGAGACTGACTCATTCAGCCGATTGCTGTAGATCAGCTTAACGTCATCGCCGCTGTAAACCCGAACGGTCGGCCCCAGATAGAGGCCATTAATGCCCCATACCGGCACTTTGTTATTGTCACCATTAAAGGACCAGTGGCTGCGCTGCATCGTCAGAAACAGCGGCTGGCCACGACGGGATTCCAGTAACGGCGGAATGGGCAGTGGCGTATCGCCATTAGCTGGAGAAGCGGCGCGCGCCGCATGAGGTAGTACACTGGCGCTAAGCGCCGCTCCGGCAGAAAGCTGGATGAACTGACGTCTGCTGAAAGACATAAAACTTCTGACCCTTTACGCGTGGCGCTGAGCGCCGACCCTGTTTTTATTGATCTGTTTTGCTGTGCTGCGTTCACGACGAGCCGGTAAAGGCTCGCCGGGTTGCATCCCTGCAGATGAGTTCGGCGAGTGATTCGCCGGTCAGATTTTTCCGTTTTTTTCGCGTTCGGCGACTTCGGCGTTCAACTCTTCCAGCTTTGCCGCCATCTGTTCGCGACAGTGGGTTGCCAGCTTACGTACCGACGACGACTCGAAAGCTTTAACATCAACCGGTGGCAGCATTTCAACGATGACCAGTCCATTGTTCCAGCGGTTAAGATTGATCTTGCCGTGTGTGTTCGAGACCACAATCGGGATGATCGGCACACCGGCCGCCACGGCAGCGTGGAAGGCACCCGTTTTAAACGGCAGCAAGCCACGACCACGACTGCGCGTCCCTTCCGGGAACATCCAGATCGAGATGCGCTTGCTGTTGAACTGATCCACCAGCTCACCGATGGTGCCGCGCGCTTTAGCCCGGTCATCGCGATCAATCAGCAGATTACCGGTCAGCCAGTAGAGCAGGCCAAAAAACGGCACCCACAGCAGGCTCTTCTTGCCCACGGTGACCGTATAGGGCTGCACCATTTTAGCCGCAGTGACCATGTCGTAGTTGTTCTGGTGGTTGGCGATGTAGATCGCATTACCATAATTCTCTGCGCCTTCCGGTCTGCGCAACTCTACTTTCAGGCCAAACACCGTCGACAATTTGCCGAACAGACGACCAAACGTCGCGACGTGGCGCGGATCGCGGGGTGAAAAAAGACACCAGATACAGCCAAAAATACAGATTAAAATCGAATAAATGATGACGATAATGGCACGCAGAATCAGTAACATAGTTCCCTCATTGAGCCGCGGCTGACGCAGGGTCAGCCGGGTAGTTTACGCTTCGCTATCCGGGCTCGCCGGACGCGCAGGCGCATCCAGTTCAACACGATCAATTTTTTGCAGGCCGCGCGGTAACAGCGTGCCGCGACGTCCGCGATCGGCGCGGAATTTCTGGAGTTCTTCACTTCGCAGCAGCATTTTACGCTTGCCCACGTGCAGCGTGATAGCGCTGCCCGGCGGCAGAATCATCAGCCAGGCCAGTTTATCCTGACCGGCAGCCGCTTCCGCTGACGGAATCGAGATGATTTTATTGCCCTTGCCTTTCGACATTTGCGGCAGTTCGCCAACCGGGAACATCAGCATCCGTCCCGCCTGTGTAATCGCCAGTAGCATGTCATCTTCATGATGGACGGCCATCGGCGTCATCACGCGGGCATTTTCCGGCAGCGCCAGCAGCGCTTTACCGGCGCGGTTACGTGATACCAGATCGCTGAAAGTACAGATAAAGCCGTAGCCTGCATCAGAAGCCATCAGCAGACGCTGGTCATCCGGCTCCATCAGCACCTGTTCAACGACGGCACCCGGCGGTGGCGTCAGCTTGCCGGTCAGCGGCTCGCCCTGACCGCGCGCGGAAGGCAGTGATGTCGGATCCAGCGTGTAGCTGCGGCCGGTGGAGTCGATAAAGGCCACCGGCTGATTGCTCTTGCCGCGTGCCGCAGCCAGATAGCTGTCGCCCGCTTTGTAGCTCAGTCCGGCCGGATCGATATCGTGACCTTTGGCGCTGCGCACCCAGCCCATCTGCGACAGCACAATGGTGACCGGTTCAGACGGCACCAGCTCGGTTTCGCTCAGCGCTTTGGCTTCTTCACGCTCACGCAGTGGTGAACGGCGATCGTCGCCGTAACTGGCGCTATCAGCCTGTAACTCTTTTTTCAGCAGGGTGTTCATCTTGCGTTCAGAGGCCAGCGTGGCCTGCAGCTGATCGCGCTCTTTTTCCAGATCCGCCTGCTCGGCACGGATCTTCACCTCTTCGAGCTTCGCCAGGTGACGCAACTTCAGTTCGAGGATCGATTCGGCCTGGGTTTCGCTGATGCCAAAACGTGACATCAGAACCGGCTTCGGCTCATCCTCAGTACGGATGATGTCGATGACTTCATCAATGTTCAGGAACGCAACCAGCAATCCTTCCAGGATATGCAGGCGGCGCAGCACGCGATCCAGTCGGTAATTAAGACGACGCTTGACCGTGTCGCGGCGGAACACCAGCCACTCGGTCAGGATCTCATGCAGGTTTTTCACCGCCGGGCGGTTATCCAGCCCGATCATGTTGAGGTTAACGCGGTAGCTTTTCTCAAGATCGGTGGTGGCGAACAGATGGTTCATTATCTGATCGAGATCGACACGATTGGAGCGTGGCACGATCACCAGACGGGTCGGGTTCTCATGGTCAGACTCATCACGCAGATCCTCAACCATTGGCAGCTTTTTATTGCGCATCTGGTTAGCAATCTGTTCCAGCACGCGTGCGCCGGAGACCTGATGCGGCAGCGCGGTAATGACCGCCTCACCCTCTTCCTTTTTCCATACCGCACGCTGGCGAATAGAGCCGCGACCGGTCTGATACATTTTACGGATCTCGTCACGCGGCGTAATGATCTCCGCCTCGGTCGGGTAATCCGGTCCCTGAACGATATCCAGCAGCGCTTCCAGCGTCGTTTTTGGTGCGTCAATCAGCGCAATGGCGGCCTGAGCGACTTCGCGCAGATTATGCGGCGGAATATCGGTCGCCATACCGACGGCAATGCCGGTAGTGCCATTGAGCAGGATATTAGGCAGACGCGCCGGCAGAATTTTTGGCTCCTGCAGCGTGCCGTCAAAGTTCGGCTGAAATTCCACCGTTCCCTGGCCTAGCTCACCTAACAGCAGCTCGGCATATTTTGACAGGCGTGATTCGGTGTAACGCATGGCTGCAAACGACTTGGGATCATCCGGTGCACCCCAGTTACCCTGTCCATCGACCAGCGTATAACGGTAAGAGAACGGCTGCGCCATTAATACCATCGCTTCATAACAGGCGCTGTCGCCATGCGGATGGTATTTACCCAGCACATCACCCACGGTGCGCGCGGATTTTTTAAATTTGGCGCTGGCATTGAGACCCAGTTCCGACATGGCGTAGATAATGCGTCGCTGTACAGGCTTCAGCCCGTCACCGATATAAGGCAACGCGCGGTCCATGATGACGTACATCGAATATTTTAAATACGCATCCTCGGTAAAGGTATGCAGGGCAAGACGCTCTGCACCATCCTGCGTCAGTTCACTCATGAATTTCTCATCCTCACATCGTGGCCCACAACGGCGGGACACCCGGCGGTGGTTTGGCGAGGATAGTACCTTATTCGCCAGTGTTAGTCACAGGGGAAGCGCGGGACAGCAGGCGTCACTCAGCGCGATTTCAGCCGACGGAAGTACCTGATTCTCGCGCCAGGTGCATGGACTCTCAGCGCGAGTGCGTCAGGGCTTTGCGCCCATCCACTGGCGGGCAATATCACGATATTCGCCGGTGGCGGTGCTGAGATGCACCCACTGGTCGACATAGAGCTTCCAGCTGATATCGTCACGCGGAATCATATAAGCCTTCTCGCCATACTGTAGCGGTTTGTCGGGATTGATCGCACAGAGCGTCGGGTAATGCTGCTGCTGAAAACGCGCTTCAGAGGCATCGGTAATCATCACATCCGCCTTTTTATCCACCAGTTGCTGGAAGATGGTGACGTTATCGTGGAACAGCGTCAGTGAGGCTTTCGGCAGATGGCTGTGTACAAAGGCTTCGTTGGTGCCGCCAGCCGGTTCAATCAGCCGCACGTCAGGCCGGTTTAGTTGCTCAATGGTCTGGAAGCGGTCTTTATCCGTGCAGCGCACCAGCGGGATTTTTCCATCCACATCCAGCGGCCGGGCGAACCAGGCGGTCTGCTGACGTTTCAGCGTGACGGAGACGCCGCCGACGGCGATATCACACTGTTTTGCCAGAAAGTCAGGCATCAGGGTTTTCCAGGTGGTCGGCACCCACTCCACTTTCGCGCCGAGCGACGTCGCCAGTGCGTTCGCCATGCTGATATCCAGCCCTTCATACTGACCATCCGGGCGAAGAAAGCTGTAAGGCTTGTAATCCCCGGTGGTGCAGACCCTGAGCGTTTTAGAACTGAGAATGGTGTCGAGATGAGATTGTGCCTGGACCGCACTGCTGGCCAGCAGTAAAGAGAAAACGATTTTTTTCATTTTGATGTTTTCTTGACTGTTTTCATAGTGAGTTTGCCCAACGATGGTGCCATAAACCGGCGTATTGTTGCTGCCACAGCAAAAGTGTTGTGATCTACCTCCCATTTTTCCGGGAATGGCGCACGTGTAAGCTAGGCGCCATATTCAGAAAACGAGGCAACCTGTGCATGAGCAAGATTTTAATTATTGATGGCGGCAAAACGTTTGCCCACTCTAAAGGTGAACTGAACCACACCCTGACCGATGTTGCAGCCAGTCAGCTGCGTGATATGGGCCATGAAGTGTCAGTGACCGTGGCCGACAGCAACTACGTGATTGCCGATGAAGTGCAGAAATATGTCGACAGCGATGTCGTGATTTATCAGATGCCGGGCTGGTGGATGGGCGAACCCTGGACCGTGAAGCGTTACATTGATGAGGTCTTTACCGAAGGTCACGGCTCGCTCTACGCCAGCGATGGCCGAACCCGTTCTGATGCGGCGAAGAAGTACGGTTCCGGCGGTCTGCTGCAGGGCAAAAAATATATGCTGTCACTGACGTGGAATGCGCCGCTACAGGCTTTTACTGACCCGGAGCAGTTCTTTGAAGGTGTTGGCGTCGATGGTCTCTATCTGCACTTCCACAAAGCCAACCAGTTCCTGGGAATGGAAGCGCTGCCGACCTTTATCTGCAACGATGTGATCAAAGCACCGGACGTGCCGCGTGATATTGCCGCTTATCGGACCCATCTTAGCCGCGTTTTTGCGTAAGATGATGAGGGGCTACCCCTATTTTCCCACGAAAGAGGAATTCACGAATGTTAACCGTCGTTGCTGAAATTTGTGTTAAACCCGGTCGCCGTCAGGCCGTGCTGGATGCGGTGAAAAAGCTGATCCCGCTGGTGTTAGAAGAAGATGGCTGCCATCAGTATGACGCGTTGCTGGACCATCAGGCGCAGGTGCCGTGGAAGCAGAACTCGCCGGACTCCATTTTCATGTTAGAGCAGTGGGAAAGCCTGCGCCATCTTGAGCAGCATCAGCAGATGCCGCACATGGATGCGCATCGCAGCATCATTAAAGATGATGTGGTGGATGTGAAGATTCTGGTGCTGGAACCCAGCGCCTGATTAGTGCTGAAGGCTTTACTGCGGTTGTGTAGCTGGGGTTAAGGCTGGGGATAAATTCCGGCCACCGTCGCTGTGAGATCGAGCTGGCACAGGGATCAGGGTCAGATCGGAAAAACGCAAAAGCCGTCATCCATGACATGCCCGGCCCGCGCGATTACGCACCTCATCCCTGAGGTGCGCCCGTTACCGGGCCAACGCGTTGCGTTGTTCAAAAACGCTCCCGGCGTTTTTGTCCCATGGCGCGGGACGCTTTCCTCCTCTGCCCGTGTTTCCTGCGCATTGGGCTTATTTACTGCGGTCAGATGTGCCCGAATGCGAAATTGTCATCTATCTGAACCTCTGTCCTGCGACAGAGGTTTTTTTGTTTCTGGCAGACCGGCTTACAGCAGTTGCCGCCGATCAATCTCACTGCGAAGAAAATCCAGAAAGCAGCCGATGCGCGAAGAGAGCGTGGTGTTTCGGTAATAAACCGCATGCACCGGCAGGCGCAGATCGCGGGTTTCCGCGGAGAGTACAGGCACCAGCCGGCCAGTGGCGCAATCTTCCCGGCTGAAAAAGTCGGAGATACGCGCAATGCCCTGTCCCGCCAGCGCCAGCTGCCGGATGGTTTCGCCACTGGAAGCTGAGATAGTCGGCTTAATACGCATGAAATCACCATCAGGCTGCAGGACCGGCCAGACGTTGAGGGATTCAGGATGACTAAAGCCAATTTTTTGATGCTGTGCGAGATCGGCCACGCTTTGTGGCGTGCCCGCTTTTGCCAGATAGGCCGGACTGGCCATCAGCTGAATCGCACTGCTGCCGAGCAGCCGTGCATGTAATGTAGAGTCACGCAGTTCACCGATACGAATAGCAATGTCCGTCTGCTGCTCCAGCAAATCGATCATAATATCGTCGGTATTCAGCTCAAGCTGGATCAGCGGATAACGGGCGCGGAAATCGTCTACCAGCGGCACAATCACATGCAGCATGAAGGGTGTGGCAGCGTTCACCCGAAGCCGTCCTGACGGCATCTCGCGCCGCAGGGCAATCTGCTCTTCGGCCTGCTCAACGGAGGCCAGGATCTGGCGCGCATGCTCCAGAAAAACCTGACCCTCTTCGGTCAGCGCCAGCCGTCGGGTAGTGCGATGCAACAGCGTGGTCTGCAGCTTGCTCTCCAGCCGGGAGAGTGCCCGGCTGATGCCTGAACTGGTCTGCGCCAGCTGGGATGCCGCCGCAGTAATGGAACCACTGTCTACCACCGCCACCCAGGCACGTAGCTCTTCCAGGGTAATTTTCACAAGATTGCTGTCTCTGCTCTCTAAATCAGCCAGGTTCGATGAAGGTGTACAGGTGCAAGCATAAACAAAACAGGACGCTTTCGCGTCCTGTCTTTTACACGTCGATATCGGCCGTGTCGCCTTTTTCCTGCAACCAGTTGCGCCGGTCTTCGGAACGTTTTTTCGCCAGCAGCATATCCATCATGCGTATCGTCTGATCGACATCCTCTTCGCTGATAGTCAGCTGTACCAGGCGGCGGGTATTCGGATCCAGCGTGGTTTCACGCAACTGCAGTGGGTTCATCTCACCCAACCCTTTAAAGCGCTGAACGTTAGGTTTACCCTTTTTGCGTTTCAGCTGCTCCAGCACGCCCTCTTTCTCATCTTCATCCAGCGCATAGTAGACCTCTTTACCGAGATCAATACGGTAAAGCGGCGGCATGGCCACATAGACGTGACCATTGCTGACCAGTGAGCGGAAATGTTTGACGAACAGCGCACAGAGTAGCGTGGCAATATGCAGACCATCTGAGTCCGCATCCGCCAGAATGCAGATTTTGCCGTAACGCAGCTGCGAAAGATCTTCGCTGTCAGGATCAATGCCGATCGCCACAGAAATATCATGGACTTCCTGCGATGCCAGCACCTCATCGGACGAGACTTCCCAGGTATTCAGGATCTTGCCCTTGAGCGGCATGATCGCCTGATATTCACGATCGCGCGCCTGCTTGGCCGATCCGCCTGCCGAATCCCCTTCGACAAGGAACAATTCCGTTTTATTCAGATCCTGTGCGGTGCAGTCCGCCAGTTTGCCCGGCAGCGCCGGACCGCTGGTGAGCTTTTTACGCACCACTTTTTTGGCTGCCCGCATACGCCGCTGGGCGCTGGAGATCGCCAGCTCAGCCAGCTGTTCTGCCGTCTGAATGTTCTGGTTCAGCCACAGGCTGAAGGCATCTTTGACGACGCCAGAGACAAAGGCTGCGCACTGACGTGAAGAGAGACGCTCTTTGGTCTGCCCGGCAAACTGAGGATCCTGCATTTTGACCGACAGCACATAGGCACAGCGATCCCAGATATCTTCCGCTGAGAGTTTGACGCCACGCGGCAGGATATTGCGGTATTCGCAGAACTCGCGCATCGCATCCAGCAGTCCCTGACGCAGACCGTTAACGTGTGTCCCGCCCTGCATCGTCGGGATGAGGTTAACGTAGCTTTCCGTTAACAGCTCACCGCCTTCCGGCAGCCATAACAGCGCCCAGTCCACCGCCTCCACATCGCCGGCAAAACTGCCGACAAAGGGTTTTTCCGGCAGCGTCGGTAAGCCATTCACCGCTTCGCACAGGTAGTCCGTCAGGCCATCTTCGTAGCACCAGGTCTGTTCGGTATTGTTCAGTTTGTCTTTAAAGACAATCTCAACGCCAGGACAGAGCACCGCTTTGGCTTTCAGCAGATGGGATAAGCGTGATACCGAGAAGCGTGGGCTGTCGAAGAAGCTTTCATCAGGCCAGAAATGGACGCGCGTACCGGTGTTGCGTTTCGCCACCGTGCCGGTAACCGTGAGATCCTGAACTTTGTCACCATTTTCAAACGCCATGTCATAGATTTCGCCATTACGGCGCACCGTGACTTCGACGCGTTTTGACAGGGCGTTAACCACAGAAATGCCGACGCCGTGCAGACCGCCCGAGAACTGATAGTTTTTATTGGAGAACTTGCCGCCCGCATGCAGACGACACAGGATCAGCTCGACAGCAGGTACGCCCTCTTCCGGGTGAATATCCACCGGCATGCCGCGCCCATCATCAATAACTTCCAGCGACTGGTCAGCGTGCAGAATCACTTCAACCCGCTTCGCGTGGCCGCCCAGCGCCTCATCGACGCTGTTATCAATCACTTCCTGACCCAAATGGTTGGGCCGCGTCGTATCGGTATACATGCCCGGACGACGGCGAACAGGCTCAAGGCCAGTCAGGACCTCAATGGCATCCGCGTTATAGTTTGATTGACTCATCGTAAATGTCTGATTAGAAGGGTGAAATTGGTGCGATTTCCGCATTACTCAGGGATGATTCAGACCAAGAAAGTCCAGAATCTGCGGGAAATGGCGCTCGAATCCAGTAAATGCATGATTTCCGCCCTCTTCTACCGTGTGACGGCACGCGCTGTAATAGTCGAGTGCCTGTCGGTAATCGAGAACTTCATCGCCGGTCTGTTGCAGCAGCCAGAGTAAATCGGGCGCTTCCAGCGGTTCAATCTGCATTACTTTGAGATCGTAAATGTGGCGTGACTCTAACACATATTGCTGGCCCGTGTAGGGATTCTGATTTTCGCCAAGGAAATCCACCAGCAGTTCAAAAGGGCGTACTGCGGGATTGACGACAACAGCCGGCAGCATAAAACATTGGGACAGCCAGGTAGCGTAATAACCGCCCAGCGACGATCCTACCACGCCCAGGGTTTCGCCACTGCGGCTCAGCACCAGGTCTTCCAGCACTGCCGCCGCATCAGCGGGAAAGGTCGGCAGCTGTGGCACGATCATGTCGATCTCCGGGTGCTGCATCGCTAACCATTGCCGGAACTGAGTCGCCTTCGCGGACTGCGGCGAACTGTTAAAACCGTGCAGATAGAGCAGTGCTGCCACGCGTCAGTATCCTTCGGAGTCTAAATCGGGACGAAAAGCGTCGGTGTCAAGCCGGTTCACTTCGGTCTCAAGGCCGCCATCCGGATGCAGTGTAAACCAGCGCCAGCCGGGAGCCACGGTGTCAATCGCAAAACTGGTACAGTGCGGTTTGAACTGGACACAGGTAGAGGGCGTCGCCAGCACCCGACGGCCATGCCATTCCATATCCAGCTCCTGGTGAATATGGCCACAGACCAGCGTCCGGGCTAACGGATAGCGCTGTAACACGGCATCAAGCTGATGCGAATTGCGCAGGCTGTGCTGATCGAGCCAGGTGCAGCCAGAGGCCAGCGGATGGTGATGCAGCATAACCAGCGTATGCCGTTGCGGAAAGCGGGCCAGCGCGTTGTCGAGCCACTCCAGCTGATAGTCGCTCAGCATTCCATGCGGAACACCGTAGACCTGGCTGTCGAGCAACACAATCTGCCACTGCTCACCCACCAGCACCTGCTTATGGGCATTGATGTGCGCTGCCGCCAGTGTATCCACCATTGCGGGCTGAAAATCGTGATTACCGGGTAGCCAGACGCAGGGCCGCGGCAAGCGAGAGATGCCCTCAGCAAAATGCTGATAGGCTTCGATAGAGTGATCCTGGGCGAGATCGCCCGTGGCGATGATCAGATCATAGTCGCGATGTTGCGCAATAATCGCATCCAGCACGGCGTCGTAGCTCGACCAGGTGTTCACCCCAAGCAACGATTCATGTTTTCCCGCGAACAGGTGGGTATCCGTGATTTGCAAAATCCTGATTTCGGAACCGTTCGCTGCAGGAAGAGTTAGCAGGCTATCCAAAGCGTTTCCTTCGTCTCCACGCCATTTACTGCATTATACGCATCAGCAGACCGGAACCGCCATCGCGCCATGTGCCAGGCAGTAACGCAGCCAGTCTGCGAGAAACTGGTTTATCTGATGTTTTTCATCGCGCTGATGCAATTTTTTATTAGGATAATCATAGCGCGCTTTGAACCGATAGATCTGTTGAGTTGAACACACTTCGGCGACCATCGCATCGTGATAGAGCCTGACCGACATCGAGGGCAGACTCCAGTAACTCACGGCAGGTGCGACCTGGCGGATCTCCACCAGCGTGGTGTAGCGTGTCGACTCCTGAATCGTCAGTTGATAACGGGCGCCACTCACCTGATAGATCACCGATTCTCCCGCCTCATCGTTACGCGGCAGCAGGCGGCGTAACTGGGCGAAATTGGTTTCGCAGAGCCGCATCATTTCGGGAAAGTCAGGGGTATAGCGCTGTTTCATTTTTGTATCCACTCTTCGCGTAGTTTTTCATGGTGCAACGCCAGCCATTGCAAGGCGATGACAGACGCCGCATTATCAATTATCCCCTCTTCCACCCAGCGGTACGCCTGTTCGCGGCTCACCACATGGACAAGAATATCCTCATTCTCTTCCTCCAGACCATGGCATCCCTCTGCATGGCTGGCATCCACTTCCCCAATCAGCACCGACAAACGTTCGCTGGTGCCGCCAGGGCTGGCCAGATAGCTAAGCATGGGCTTAACACGACCGACGTCCAATCCTGCTTCTTCAACAGCTTCACGGCGCACAACCTGCTCGACTGATTCACCGGGTTCGATAATACCGGCGACCATCTCCAGCAGCCAGGGTGAAGCACTGCTGTCATAAGCCGGGATGCGGATCTGTTCAATCAGCACCACTTCATCGCGTAAGGGATCATAAGGTAGCAGCACGGCAGCATGTCCGCGCTCAAAAACTTCGCGTTGCACTTCTCCACTCATTTCGCCATTAAACTGGCGGTGGCGGAAGCGGTATCGCTCAACGGAAAAAAAACCTTTGTAGAGTGTTTCTCGTGCAATAATTTCTACATCGTTTTTTGTGAAAGTCACAGGGGATTTTTTTTCTTCCGGCATCATCAGGTTCCTTGTGCAGATTGGGGTGGAGCGAAAAAAGCCTGTAACCGTGCTCCATGTAAGTAGTTCTTTCTGAAATATTTACGTAGATTAGAGATAGAAGGCACTTTCAGCCAACTTATCTCACAGTTGCCCTCTGCTAGAATCGGCGATAATTTTTTGGCTTACCCGGCAGCGCACCCACTGCAATTTGCTGCAACAAAAGGAATGCAAATGAAAAAACTGCTCCCATTTTTTATTGGGCTTAGCCTGGGCGGTTTCAGCTTCGCCAGCCAGGCCGAAGACCTGCTTCAGGTTTACCAGCAAGCACGTCTGAGCAACCCGGATCTGCGCAGCGCCGCTGCCGATCGTGATTCTGCTTTTGAGAAAATCAACGAAGCGCGTAGCCCATTATTACCTCAGCTCGGACTGGGTGCAGACTACGCCTATAATAACGGTTATCGCGACAGTAGTGGTCTTCATTCCAACACGACCAGCGGCTCTCTGAATTTAACCCAGACTATTTTCGACATGTCGAAATGGCGCGCGCTGACTCTGCAGGAAAAGACCGCCGGTATTCAGGATGTGACCTATCAGGTGGCGCAGCAGGATCTGATTCTGAACACCGCAACAGCCTACTTCAACGTGCTGAAAGCGATTGATACCCTTTCTTACACTGAAGCGCAGAAACAGTCTATCTACCGCGAGCTGGATCAGACCACCCAGCGTTTTAACGTTGGCCTGGTTGCCATCACTGATGTTCAGAACGCTCGTGCGCAGTATGACAGCGTGCTGGCCAATGAAGTGACCGCGCGTAACAATCTTGATAACAACGTAGAAACGCTGCGTCAGATTACCGGCATGGACTATATGTCGCTGGCTTCGCTGAGCATTGATCGTTTCAGAACCGATAAGCCCGAAGCGGTGAGTGCGCTGCTTAAGCAGGCAGAAAGCCGTAACCTGTCACTGCTCTCTGCGCGTCTGAATCAGGATCTGGCGCGTGAGCAGATTCGCTCAGCGGAAACCGGCCATATGCCGACGCTGGATCTGACCGCCTCCACCGGCATGTCAAACAGCAAATATGGCGGCAGCCGTGCAAACCAGAGCCAGGGTTCTACCGATTCAATTACCGGTTCAAACCAGGTTGGCCTGAGTTTCTCACTGCCACTGTATAGCGGCGGCAGCGTTACCTCTCAGGTGAAACAGGCGCAATACAATTTTGTCAGCGCCAGCGAACAGCTGGAAAGCGCTCACCGCACAGCAGTACAGACGGTACGCTCCTCGTTTAACAACGTGAATGCGTCTATCAGCAGCATCAACGCCTACAAACAGGCAGTCGTCTCTGCGCAAAGCTCACTGGATGCGTCCGAAGCGGGCTATCAGGTGGGTACACGTACCATCGTCGATGTGCTGGATGCAACGACCGTGCTCTACAACGCGAAACAGCAGCTCTCTGATGCGCGTTATAGCTACCTGATTAACCAGCTGAATATCAGCTATGCACTGGGTACGCTCAACGAGCAGAGCCTGCAGAAACTGAACAGCCAGCTGGGTAAAGAGATTCCGACTTCCCCGGAAACGGTGGCGCCGGAAAATGCCCAGCAGACCGCTCGTGTGGATAGCGGTCCGGTGGCAACTGGCTCGTCTGAGGCAGCGCGTCCTGCGGCTCGCCACAGCAGCGGTAATCCTTTCGGTCAATAATCAGTGGACGGGCTGCTTTGCGGCCCGTCTCTCTGTTGAACGTATAACTAAGTAAAGATCCCTGTTGTATCAGGCCTCCAGCTTCAATTTTACCCCCCCTTCCCCTATTCTATGCGCTACCTTTGGGCACAGGATAATCATAATGAAACGCACAAAATCTATTCGCTATGCCGCTTTTCGTAAAAGCTGGCAGGCACGCCACTTGACGCCCGTTGCTATCGCCGTTTCAGCCGTATTTATGCTCGCTGGCTGCGAACAGAACGATGAAACGGTTTCGATGTACCAGAATGCGGATGACTGTTCGAAAGCCAATCCGGGCCAGAGTGCGCAGTGTACTACCGCATTCAATGAGGCTAAAAAAGAGGCTGAACGTACTGCGCCAAAATATGCCACGCGTGAAGATTGTGTCGCTGAATTTGGTGAAAATCAGTGTCAGCAGACACCGGCTCAGGCGGGCGTTGGCACCACCAATGCTGAATCGCAGCAGAGTGGCGGCAGCTTCTGGATGCCACTCATGGCCGGTTACATGATGGGCCGCATGATGGGCGGTGGTTCGGGCTTTGCGCAGCAACCGCTATTCTCACCGAAAAATGCCCGCAGCCCGGCAAACGGCCAGTTTGTTGATGCCTCCGGCCGTAACTATGGTGCTGCCACTTCCGGCAAAACCATGACCGTGCCTAAAACGGCGCTGGCACCGAAACCGGCAACGACCTCCACCATTACCCGTGGTGGCTTTGGTGAAACCGTCGCGAAACAGAACAGCATGCAGCGAAGCAGCGCCAGCGGTACATCCAGCCGCTCAATGGGAGGCTAACGCCCCGATGGAACGCATTGCCATTTCAGAACGCCCAGGCTGGCGTGAAAAAGCCACCGAGTTCGGTTTTCGTTTTCATACCATGCATGGCGAACCCTACTGGTGTGAAGATGCTTATTACCAGTTCACGCTGGCGCAAATCGAGCATCTGGAAGATGTCACTGCAGAACTGCATCAGATGTGCCTGCAGGTCGTGGATAAGGTCGTAAACAGCGAAGCGCTGCTGACCAAATTCCGCATTCCAAAACACACCTGGGACTTCGTGCGCGATTCATGGCATCAGCGTCAGCCGTCGCTTTACTCACGCCTTGATCTTGCCTGGGATGGCAAAGGCGATGTGAAGCTGCTGGAGAACAATGCCGATACGCCGACCTCCCTGTATGAAGCGGCGTTTTTCCAGTGGCTGTGGCTGGAAGATCAGCTCAACGCAGGTCAGCTCCCGGCAGGCAGTGACCAGTTTAATAGCCTGCAGGAAAAGCTGATTGAACGTTTTGCCGCATTACATCAGCAGCACGGCTTTAACTGGCTGCACTTCGCCTGCTGCCGCGACACCGACGAAGATCGTGGCACCGTGCAATATCTTCAGGACTGCGCTACTGAAGCGGGGCTGCCGAGTGAATTTCTCTATATAGATGAAATTGGCCTGGGCGAAAAAGGGGAATTTACTGACGCTCAGGATCAGGTGATCAGTAACCTGTTCAAGCTCTATCCGTGGGAGTTTATGCTGCGTGAGATGTTCTCAACCAAGCTGGGTGATGCTGGCGTACGCTGGCTTGAACCGGCATGGAAAAGCATCGTCTCGAACAAAGCCCTGCTGCCGTTGCTGTGGGAAATGTTCCCGAATCACCCTAACCTGCTGCCCGCCTGGTTCGGCGAAGATGACGTTCCGCACATGGACAAATATGTGGTGAAGCCGCTATTTTCACGTGAAGGTGCCAATATCCGGATCGTAGAAAATGGTCAGGAGATTGCCCGCGTTGATGGGCCATACGGTGAAGAGGGAATGATCGTTCAGCAGTTCCATCCTCTGCCTAAATTTGGCGACAGCTATACGCTGATCGGCAGCTGGCTGATTGACGATCAACCGGCGGGTATTGGCCTGCGTGAAGATCGCGATTTGATCACTCAGGATCTCTCCCGTTTCTACCCGCACGCATTTATCGGCTAACGCGCCGCGAGAATACAGGTCAGATTCTGGCCTGTATTCTCTTAGCTTTGCCCTAACCTACCTGAACCGACAACATGCTGATTGCACCCATCTCCATGCCATCAATCGGAATGCTGATGGTTTCATCCGGCTGACGTGCGCCCAGCACATACAGCAGCGGCAGATAGTGTTCGGGTGTTGGATTAGACAGCGCCGCACCCGGATGGTCCATAAAGTTGACCAGCGGATGAGAAGCCGCATCGCTCTGCACCGCCAGGTTATCGCGGACAAACTGCTCAAAACTGCTGGCCCACGGATAGACTTCGCTGTTGCCGTCCCAGCGCACTTTACGCAGGTTATGCACCACGTTGCCGCTGGCGACAATCATCACACCCTGATCGCGCAGCGCAGCCAGTTTCTGGCCCATCTCAAAGTGCCACGCCGCTGGTTTAGTGCCATCAATGCTTAGCTGCACGACCGGAATGTCGGCATCGGGATACATCCTGATGAGGACGCCCCATGATCCATGATCCAGTCCCCATTCCTGATCAAGCTTTACGTCGACAGGCGCTAAAAGCTCTGCCAGTTGCTGGGCCAGTTCAGGCGATCCCGGCGCCGGATAGCGTGTGTCAAACAGCGCCTGCGGGAAGCCACCAAAATCATGAATCGTCTTAGGATGAGCCATTGCTGTCACGGCGGTGCCGCGCGTATACCAGTGCGCTGAAACCGCAATAATCGCACGTGGACGTGGCAGAGTGTCACCCGCATGACGCCATGCGGCGGTATAGCGGTTCTCTTCAAGGGCATTCATTGGGCTGCCATGACCCAAAAACAGCGCTGGCATACGTAACTGGCTCATTCGTGATCCCCGGGATCGTCTGTTTGATAGCCACTACGATACGCGCATTCGCCGCTTTATCACGCTGATAAGCATGATGGAGATCATCAGGAAATTTGAATGAAATTTAACGTAGCAGGAATTTCAGATATTTATCGGACAAAAGAGAAGGAATGCGAAGAATTAAACCGGGCCATCCTGAGGACGGCAGAAAGGAAACAGGCCCGAAAGGGGCCCGTTAAATGCAGCAGAACGATTAGCTGGCGTGGCGCGTTTCGTGCGTGCGACGCCATGCAATCAGGTCTTCGATAGTCACTACTGGCATGTTGTGCTGGCGAGCGAAAGTAATCGCTTCGGGTGCATGAGCCATGCTGCCGTCATCGTTGGTCAGTTCGCACAAGACACCGGCAGGCTTGAAGCCGGCCAGCGTCACTAAATCGATGGTCGCTTCCGTATGTCCGCCACGTGTTAATACACCGCCTTCGCTGGCGCGCAACGGGAAGACATGGCCCGGGCGATGCAGGTCAGAAGGTTTGGCATTGTCGGCGATAGCTGTACGGATAGTGGTGATACGATCCTGAGCGGAGACACCCGTGGTGACGCCTTCTGCGGCTTCAATGGTCACAGTGAATCCGGTGCCAAAGGAGCTGGTGTTGTTCTCCACCATCATAGGCAGATCGAGCTGCTGGCGACGCGCTTCGGTCAGGCAGAGGCAGACGATGCCACTGCCGTGACGAATGGTCAGCGCCATCTGTTCAACCGTCATGGTTTCTGCGGCGAAGATCATGTCGCCTTCGTTTTCACGATTTTCATCGTCGAGTACCATCACACCGCGTCCCTCACGCAGGGCGGCGATAGCACGTTCTACACGCTGTTCAGGCGTGCCAAATTCAGAAAGTAGCGTCTGATTCATGGTAATAAAAACCTTAAAATGTATGGGTTACCAGAATCAGGGCGTGCTTAGGAGTGACGTCAAAAAGACGTGGCAATAACGTGAAGCAGACACAATTGTCCGACAGAAGTCGTTACCCTCTCCCATCCGGACTGTAACCGTCGGCCCCGGAATTACACCGGATCTGCTGACCTTTATCTCTCTTTTCATCAAGATAAAGCGCTCGCGGGCTTTCAGCCGAAGCTAATTTACCGCCGGTGGGGAATTGCGCCCCGCCCTGAGAATAAGCCTTTAAACTATAACGCCGATCGTTTGAAGCGGCAATCATCAATAGCGCAATTGCTTTTGCATTTCCTGCGTTACCGATTTGAGGTTTATCCTTTTCATTTCTGGCATTACACTTAACACTTATTACGTTGGTAAACACGCTGACACAGCTCCCGTAACCAGGAAATCATCATGATCGACACGAAAAAAATTGAACAACTTGCCCGTCAGGTTCACGAAGCGATGCCTAAAGGTGTTCGTGAGTTTGGTGATGATGTCGAGAAGAAAATTCGTCAGGTTCTTCAGGCGCAGCTGACCCGTATGGATCTGGTCAACCGTGAAGAGTTTGATGTGCAGACGCAGGTATTGCTGCGTACGCGTGAGAAACTGGCGGCGCTGGAACAACGTCTGGCCCAGCTGGAAAGTCAGGGTTCGTCAGCCGGTACGCCACCGACCGCAACGGCACCTGTCACCACTTCTGCAGCAGTCACCCCTTCTGCCTCCGTAGCGAGTTCGCCAGCGGCGTCACCGGCACCGGCTGCCGACGTGGCGAAGCCTGCTGCGGATAATAAGCCATAATAAGCGGTTTAGCGGGAGCCCGGCTCCCGCTTACTGCTCTGCTTCAGCTACCGCGAATGGTTTTAATAATGTTGGTGGTAGAGATACCGTCTTCGAAGTTCAGCACCTGCACGTCGCCGCCATTTGCCCAGACCTCTTTACTGCCCGCGATATCTTCCGGCTTGTAATCGCCACCTTTGACCAGCAGGTCCGGCAGAATGCCTGCAATCAGACGCTGCGGCGTATCCTCTTCAAATACCACCAC
This sequence comes from Pantoea sp. MT58, assembly GCF_014495885.1. Lineage (NCBI taxonomy): Bacteria > Pseudomonadati > Pseudomonadota > Gammaproteobacteria > Enterobacterales > Erwiniaceae > Pantoea > Pantoea sp. MT58. The sequence continues at coordinate 644,638 of NZ_CP061083.1, read as the reverse complement.
CCAGTCGACCGCTTCCAGTGCGCCCAGCACGATCATCCGGTTTTCCTGTGGATTCACCGGGCGGCTTTCGCCTTTCAGACGTTTAGTTGACGCATCACTGTTCACCGCGACGATCAAGCGATCGCCGAGCTTGCGGGCATTTGCCAGATAGGAGACATGGCCGGCATGCAAAATGTCGAATACGCCGTTGGTCATCACCACTTTTTCGCCACGACGGCGGGCCATCTCAACGGCGGCTTTTAACTGCGCTTCCGTCATGATGCCAAAACCCTGTTCAGGGCGGGCGTGAATCGCATTTTCCAGCTCGACGGTGCTGACAGTCGACGTACCCAGTTTACCCACCACCACACCCGCCGCGGCATTGGCCAGGAAACAGGCTTCTTCCAGCGAGTCACCCGCAGCCAGCGCCGCAGCCAGCACGCCGATCACCGTGTCGCCGGCACCGGTCACGTCATAAACTTCCTGTGCCTGAGTCGGCAGATGCAGCGGTGCTTTGCCCGGCTGCAGCAGCGTCATGCCATTTTCTGAACGGGTCACCAGCAGCGCAGCGAGATCAAAATCTGCAATTAACTGCGCGCCACGCGCGACGATCTCTTCTTCGTTTTTGCATTTGCCGACCACGGCTTCAAATTCAGAGAGGTTCGGCGTCAGCAGCGTCGCGCCCCGGTAACGCGCAAAATCAGTGCCTTTCGGATCGATTAATACCGGCACGCCCGCTTCGCGCGCCAGCGTAATCATGGTCTGCACGCTGGAGAGCGCGCCTTTGGCGTAGTCGGACAGCACCAGCGCACCGGCTGCTGCCAGTGACTCACGCATTTTCTGATGAATCGGCGCCGGATCAACCTGATCAAATCCCTCTTCAAAATCGAGACGGATCAGCTGCTGATTGCGGGAAAGCACGCGCAGTTTGGTAATCGTCGGATGGCTTTTGATCGCCACAAAGTCACAATGAACGTTGACGTCTTTCAGCGTGTTACTCAACACGCGCGCCGCATCATCTTCACCGGTCAGGCCAATCAGGCGCGACGCGGCACCGAGTGCTGCAATGTTCATCGCTACGTTTGCCGCGCCGCCAGGGCGCTCTTCAACCGTGTCCACTTTCACCACCGGCACCGGCGCTTCAGGGGAGATACGGCTGGTTGGGCCATACCAGTAACGATCCAACATTACATCGCCAACAACCAGCACTGAGGCTTGGCCGAACGCGGGCAGAGTCACTTTCATTCCAGACACTCCAGACTGCATTAAAAATAGTGCGCGGATGATAGCACAGTTGCGATTTGTGCTATCAGCATCACGCCAGGATAGACGCAGGGGTTACCAGCCAGCGCTGCCAGCTGTTCATCACCGTCTGCCGTTCCGCTGCATACGCCTCGGGTTCAACATGACCCGGCAACTCCTGCAGGGCGCGATGGTGCAGTGCGTCGCGCAGCGTCACATAGGCCTGCGACAGCGCCTGCGCTTCATCTGCGGGCATTTTATGGTACTTCGCCATCAGCTCAAAAATGCGCACATTGTCAGACCAGCGCGTCAGTTCAGGCTGCTCAGCGGCGTAGCGTAAGACAAGATATTGGGCGATGAATTCAATATCGGTGATGCCACCCGCGTCGGCTTTGATATCCCAGCGCCCTTTATGTTTGTTACTGAGATGAGTACGCATCTTTTCACGCATCTCGCGTACTTCGGTTTGCAGCGCATCCGCGGCGCGTGGCAGTGAGAGAATCGCCTGACGGATTACGTTAAAACGTTCACCCAGTGTCGCCTCGCCAAATACTACGCGCGCCCGGACCAGCGCCTGATGCTCCCAGGTCCAGGCCTCACTGCGCTGATACTCCTCAAAGGCCTCAAAGGTACTGACCAGCATGCCCGCCGCACCCGAAGGACGCAGCCGCGCATCGACTTCATAAAGAATGCCGGACGAAGTGCGGGTACTGAAGAGATGCATGATGCGCTGGGCCAGGCGCAGATAGAACTGACGGCCATCAATGCTGCGCTCCCCTTCTGTTACCGCGTCAGCCGGACAGTCATGCAGGAAGACGAGATCCAGGTCGGAACTGTAACCCAGCTCCCAGCCACCCAGCTTGCCGTAGCCCAGCACCGCAAAGCCGCGCTCATGTTCATTACTCAGATGCGAAGGACGCCCGTAGCGCTGTACCATCATATTCCACGCCTGACGGACGACCGATTCGATAATCGCCTCTGCCAGCCAGGTGAGATGGTCACTGACTTTCATCACGGGCAGCGTGCCCGCGATATCAGCCGCAGCAATGCGCAGATGCTGCGCCTGCTTAAACTGCCGCACAGCTTCCAGCTGCTGCTCCTCATCCTCAGTGGGGATGCGCAGCAGGTACTGACGCAGCTCATCGCGATAGGCGTCGGTGGCCGTCGGCTGATAGAGCGTGGCGGGATCGAGTAATTCATCCAGCAACAAGGGGTGACGCGCCAGCTGGCTGGCCACCATCGGTGAGGCGGCGCACAGGCGAATCAGGTGACGCAGCGCACCGTGATATTCGGTCAGCAGCTCCAGATAGGTACTGCGGGTCAGCACGCCGATCAGCAGCGGTGTCAGGCGACTCAGTGTGACAGCCGCATCGTCACGCGGGCAGACTTCGCTCAGCAGTCGCGGCATCAATTGATCCAGCGCCTGACGACCACGCGGACCGATAGTGCGTCGATTGATATCCTGACGAAACGCCTCCAGTGTCTGATGCAGCGTTAATCGCTGCTCGTCGCTGAGCTGCGGGACCAGCGGCGCCAGCTCGCTATCCTCCAGCTGGTCCTGCCACAGCACCTGAAACTCTGCCAGCTCACGCTGATCGCCAATGTCTGGAGTATCTTCACCAATCAGCTCGTCAAAGATGGCGCGTACCGCCGCCATCTGATCGTCGAGCCGCGTCATCAGAGCATCCCAGTCGACACAATCCATCGCCCATGCCAGACGGGCACGATGCAGTTCATCTTCTGGCAGCGTTTGGGTCTGCTCGTCGCCCAGGCTTTGCAGCAGATTCTCCAGCCGCCGAAGGAAGAGATAAGCGTCGCGAAGTGCATCGACCTGCTCAGCAGGAAGCAGGGCCAGATTTTTGATCGCCTCCAGCGTCGGCAACAGCGATCGCAGCTGAAGCGAGCGCTCTCGTCCGCCACGAATCAGCTGGAACACCTGCACGATAAACTCGGTTTCACGGATGCCGCCCGCACCCAGTTTGATATTGTTTTTGAGCCCACGTCGACGAACTTCGCGGCTGATCATCCCTTTCATGTTACGCAGAGACTGGATCACGCTGAAGTCGATGTAGCGCCGGTAAACAAAGGGCCGCAGCATCTGCTGGAGCTCCAGACTCCAGCGATCGTAGTCATCCCCCATCAGCCGCGCTTTGACCATGGCATAACGCTCCCAGTCGCGCCCCTGCTCCTGGTAATAATCTTCCAGCGCGGCAAAACTCATCACCAGCGGGCCGCTGTCGCCAAACGGACGGAGCCGCATATCCACCCGATAGACAAAGCCATCCATGGTGGGTTGATCCAGCACTTTGATCAGCCGCTGTCCCATGCGGGTAAAGAACTGGGCGTTGTCGAGCTCACGCCGTCCGCCGCGTGTGGTGCCGTTTTCCGGCCAGGCAAAAATCAGGTCGATATCAGAGGAGAAGTTGAGTTCGCCGCCGCCCAGCTTGCCCATGCCCAGAATCAGCAACGGTTGAGCATCACCCTCCGCATTACAGGGTGTACCAAAATCACGACAGCAATCCTGATAGACCCAGTCACGCGCACGGCTGATCAGCACTTCAGCTAAGACGCTGAGCTGCTGCAGGCTTTGTTCGGTCGTCGCGTGTTGCAGAGCCTGCATCCAGGCGACACGTACCAGCATACGGCGTCGAAACAGCCGCAGTTCGCGCATCAGGCTCGCTTCGCTGTCGACTGCATTCAGCGCCTGATTCAGCCATGCAGAATAGTGTTGCCACTCATCAGGCTGCGGCGGCTGGTCGAGCATCGTCTGCCACCAGTCGGGATGTTGTTGCAGGTTTTCCAGCACAAAATCGCTGAAAGCCAGTCCGGCAGCCTGCTCCGGACTGAGCGAATCCAGCGGAATCTCCAGCTGTCGGGCGGCCGCTTCGGCCTGGTCGCGTAGCAACGCGGGCAGTGCTGACAACATAACTCCCTCCTTGATGGCGTGACGGAATGTCCCTTAGCGGGCAGCGCCGCTGGTGAGCCAGAACGGCTGCTGTTTCAGGGCCTGCGACGTCAGCCAGGCTAATCCGGACGTCTGTTTTTCGTGAATCGCTGACTGCAGTTGCTGCCAGGGATCAAGCCAGGCCATCACCGTTTCCACAGGATAAGAACCCGCCAGCAGGTGCACCGTCAGCAGCTGACGCGCCAGGCGGGTGGCTTTATCCTGATACTCATTCGGCTGTTTTACCGTGATGAAGGTTTCTCTCAGATCGGCATTCACGCGGCTCAGCATGATATCGCTGAAGCGCTTAAACGACCCCTGCAGCTTGGTTTCGCCTTTGGCATCGATCCACTGACGCCACTGAGATTCCGCCAGCCAGTGGGTCAGCGCCAGTTGCGTTTCAACAGAGAGGGAAGATAAGCAGAACGTGGTGGCTTCCTGCTCTTCATTCACCAGCGTCTCTTCCAGCGTGGTCAGTTGCTGACGCAGAGCGCTACTGGCTTTACGCGGCACCAGCGCACCAAACAGACTGAACGCCTGACGCAGCAGATCCAGCGCTTCGCGCACTGCGTCCTGCGCCGCCGCGTTACCACGCAGCCAGACTTCTTCATGATATTGCCAGTGACGAAGCCCCGCCGACATTGAGGCGACCATACCCTGCTCCACAGTCGCTTTCGCACCGGCTTTCAGCAGCGGGAACGCCTCAACCTGACGCGGTGGATTACCCTGGGCCAGCTGATAGCCTCGGGCGGCTTTGCTCAGGCTGCCCATACGCAGACCGCCCAGCGCCACCAGCTGCTGCGCAAAGGCCAGCAGATCCTGGCGTTCACCCCGTTTCAGCTCTAATTCGATCTCGCACAACGGTTCGCTGAGCTCACCCGCCGTGACTTCGCCCTGATCAAATGCCACTTCAATTTCACTGTTGCCTGCGGTGATCAGCCAGACTTCACGCTGGAAATGGGTAGTGAACAGCGGCTGTAAGCGCGGCTGCAGCGCAGTGACATCGGTGCCCTGCGGCCAGATCTCTGCGGGCAGGCGCGCAATGTCGAGTACTGGCTCACTGAGTTCTACATTGTATTCCGGACGCTGATGCAGTCCGCCAAGCGTCTGCCCCGCGGCTTTCAGCGTCATTTCATAGCGCTGGTCAACGCCACGGATACGCAATCCCATGTCCCAGCGTCGCAGCTGGTTGTCGTCGGTTTCGAAGTAGATGTTGGTCAGCTCGCGAGCAGCCTGATGCTGATGCGGCAGAGTGGAGAGCAGTTCAGCCAGTTTCCCGGCTGCCTGTGGAGTTGCAATGAACTTTAGTTCGATTTCGATGGTCATAATTTTTTATTCACTACGCCGCTGGCACTTAAGAGGGTTTTTCCTGCATATTTCAGGCGATTATCAGCAGGTTACTCATGCTGTCGCCTGGAGGGCAAGGGGTTATCAGGCGAAGATTAATGCACAGAAGCCGCGCTGTCTCTGCTTTCTTTGCTCTTTCGCAGACCTTTTCGCACTCTCATGAGACCAGGATAGTTCTCATTCAGATTTATGCGAGGCCTCTCCAGACTGTGCCGGTAAATTTTAAGTCAGACTAAGCCAAACGAAATCGAATGAAAAAAATTACACTCGCTGGACTCACTTTGCTGGCCCTTAGCACCCTTGCACCTGCCCATGCCGACGAAAAACGTTATGTGTCTGATGAGCTTTCAACCTGGGTTCGTAGCGGGCCGGGCGATCAGTTCCGCCTGCTCGGTAAGCTGAATGCCGGGGAAGAAGTTCAGCTATTACAGACCAACAACGATACTCATTATGGCCAGATCCGCGATTCCGAAGGCCGCACCACCTGGATTCCTCTGTCGCAGCTCAGCGCAAATCCGAGCCTGCGCACCCGGGTGCCGCAGCTTGAGCAGCAGGTGAAGGATCTGACGGCCAAGCTGGATAATATCGACAACAGCTGGAACCAGCGTACCGCTGAGATGCAGAACAAAGTCGCCAGCAGCGACGGCGTGATTAATGGGCTGAAAGGCGAAAATCAGAAGCTCAAAAATGAGCTGATTGTCGCGCAGAAGAAAGTCAGCGCCGCCAACGTTCAGCTGGATGACAAACAGCGCACCATCATTATGCAGTGGTTTATGTATGGTGGCGGCGTGCTGGGTGTCGGCCTGCTGCTGGGACTGCTACTGCCGCATATGTTGCCGCGCCGTAAGAAAAGCGATCGCTGGATGAACTGACCCCATTCTGTCGGGTTTTCGCGGGGGATCGCAGGATCCCCCTTTTGGCATGTCTGCAATCCGGGGAATCTGTGCAACAATAAAATGAGATGCACTGCTGATTTCAGGCGCGGGACGTGCCCGGCATGCAGATCATTTCTTTTTCTCTGGAGTTTTGCGTGAAGACGTTTCTTGTTGGCGGTGCGGTGCGTGATGCGCTGCTGAATCTGCCGGTTACAGATAAAGATTGGGTTGTCACTGGTTCCACACCCGAAGCCATGCTTGAGCAGGGTTATCAACAGGTCGGTCGTGATTTTCCCGTTTTCCTGCATCCCGTCAGTCGCGAAGAGTATGCACTGGCACGGACCGAGCGGAAAAACGGGAAAGGCTACACTGGATTTGTCACCTGGTCCGCGCCCGACGTGACGCTGGAGCAGGATTTACAGCGCCGCGATCTCACCATCAATGCTATCGCGCAGGATGAAAACGGCGAACTGGTCGATCCCTATAATGGCCAGCGTGACATTGCCCTGCGCCTGCTGCGTCATGTCTCTGAAGCCTTCAGTGAAGATCCGCTGCGGGTATTGCGCGTCGCGCGTTTTGCTGCGCGTTTCGCTCATCTCAACTTTCGTATTGCCCCCGAAACCCAGCAACTGATGCAGCAGATGGCCGAAAGCGGCGAGCTGTCGAATCTCACTGCCGAACGCGTGTGGAAAGAGACGGAAAAGGCGCTGAGTGCCCGTAATCCTCAGGTCTATTTTCAGGTTCTGCGTGACTGCGGTGCGTTGCAGGTGCTGTTTCCTGAGCTGGATAATCTGTTTGGTATTCCCGCGCCGATTAAATGGCATCCGGAAATCGACACCGGTGTTCATACGCTGATGACACTGGCGATGGCAGCGGCCCTCTCCAGCGAGATCGATGTGCGCTTCGCCACATTGTTCCATGACGTCGGCAAGGCGCTGACGCCGCCTGAGCTGTGGCCGAGCCACCACGGTCATGGACTGGCGGGCGTTCCATTGGTCGAGGCGCTGTGTCAGCGACTGCGGGTACCTAACGCGATTCGCGATCTGGCGTTAATCGTGACCGAATTCCACGACATTGTGCACACCATCGAACGGCAATCCCCGGCATCACTGGTGGCGCTGTTTGATCGGATCGATGCCTGGCGTAAGCCGCAGCGTATTGAGCAGATGGCGCTGACCAGCGAAGCGGATGCTCGTGGGCGGGCCGGACTGGAGAGCATGCCTTATCCGCAGGGCGACTATCTGCGTCGTGCTTTTGCGCTGGCGCAGGCGGTGCCGACTAAAGCGGTCGTCGAAGCAGGGTTTAAAGGTGCAGAGGTGCGGGAAGAGATGACGCGGAGACGAATTGACGCCGTCGCGCAGGGTCTGGCGATCAGGCAGCCTGACTAGCAGGCTGCCCAGGGTTTACATGAAGACCATGTAAACCGCTGCCGCCACGATAAAGCGATAAATCGCGAACGAGACGAAAGAGATACGCTTAATCAGCTCAAGGAAGGCTTTGATCGCAATCAGCGCCACGATAAACGCCGTGACAAAGCCGACGGCGAACATCGGGAAATCCGCCATTGTCAGGAAACCGATGCTCTTGTACATGTCCAGCACGGTCGCACCCATCATCATTGGCACCGCCAGAATGAAGGAGAACTCTGACGCGGCATAACGGCTCACGCCCATCAGCATGCCACCCGATATGGTTGCACCAGAACGTGAGAAGCCCGGCCACAGTGCTAAGCACTGGAAACAGCCAATCATAAACGCCTGACGATAGGTAATATCATCAACGCCGACGGCTTTCGGCTGTTTTGGTTTGAGGTACTCAGCAGCCAGCAGCAGAACGCCCCCCACCACCAGCGCGTACATCACGTTGATCGGGTTAAACAGCGTTTTAATCTGATCGTGCAGCACCAGACCCACGACCACCGCCGGAACCATACCCAGCAGGATGTGGATCAACGACAGACGGCCGGTGCCGACACCTTCATGTTTAACTTCGCCAAAGTGGATGCCGATCAGGCCAAACAGACGGCGCCAGAACATCACTACCACAGCCAGAATTGATCCTAACTGAATCACAACTTCAAAGGTCTCGGCTTTTTCACCTTCAAAGCCCAGCAGGTGACCCACTATAATCATGTGCCCTGTGGAAGAGACCGGTAAAAACTCGGTCAGCCCTTCCACAACGCCCAGGATTGCAGCTACCCAAAGCTGATGAATATCTGCCATCAAATGTTCCCTCTATCCGTTTCAAACCATTAAAAAGGCGGTAGCGCACTGCTATCGCCTGAAATTATGCCGCTATAAGCCTGAATTAAACCTTAAGGTCTACACCGTTTCGCCTGCTGTAACGAAACGGCACACGCTATGACAGACAGTAATTTGGTTTGGTTTCATTGTGATGGCAATCACATCGTATTTATTTAGGAATAGTCCCGCGCTCAATTCGCACGCCAACCTGCGCCGCCTGGGCTACAGCCCCCGGTTTGCTTACCTTTATTCGCACGCCAGGCGAACTGAAACGGTTCATCAACAGATCCGCGATTTCTTCAGCAACCCGCTCAACCAGGGCAAAACGCCCCCCGTTCAGATGCGTCAGGATCGCCGATGAGACATCCGCATAGCTCAGGCAATCTTTCACATCGTCGCTGCTGGCCGCCAGACGGTTATCCCAGGCCATTTCGACATCGAGCACCAGCTTCTGCTGTATGCCCTGTTCCCAGTCGTAAACGCCAATGGTGGTGAACACCGTGAGTTGTTCTATAAATACGATATCCATGATGAGGGTCTCTGTTTTTGGCTAAGCCGGATACCACTTCCGGCGGATTATGCGTATTATCCACGGTTGATGAGATCAAAACGACCCTAAAGGGAACGGTACGGTGTTATGAGTGCTTTCGCGCTTGGTATGATTATTTTCGCGTATCTTTGCGGCTCGATTTCCAGTGCGATTCTGGTTTGCAAACTCGCTGGCCTGCCCGATCCGCGCACACACGGTTCCGGCAATCCCGGTGCGACCAACGTACTGCGTCTGGGCGGTAAAGCCGCCGCAGCAACCGTATTAGTGTTTGATGTGCTGAAAGGGATGGTGCCGGTCTGGCTGGCCTATCTGATGCACGTCACGCCGCTTTATCTCGGCCTGACCGCCATTGCGGCCTGTCTGGGTCATATCTACCCGGTGTTCTTTCACTTTCGCGGCGGCAAAGGCGTGGCGACTGCATTCGGCGCGATAGCGCCAATTGGCTGGGACTTAACCGGTCTGGTTACCGGGACCTGGCTGTTAACGGTCTTACTCAGCGGCTATTCCTCGCTGGGTGCCATCGTCAGCGCGCTGATCGCGCCCTTTTATGTCTGGTGGTTCAAACCGCAGTTCACGTTCCCGGTCTCCATGCTCTCGTGTCTTATCCTGCTGCGTCATCACGACAATATTCAGCGGCTGTGGCGGGGTCAGGAAGGCAAGATCTGGAAGCGCAAAAAGAAATCTCAACCATAAAAAAAGCCGGCAAGCCGGCTTTTTTCACATCAGATGGCGGGCAGTTCCGCCAGCGGCCAGCGCGGTCGCACGCTGACGCTCAACTCGCCTCGGGTGCCGCCTTTTAACCGCACCATGCCCGCATACGCGATCATCGCACCGTTATCGGTACAGAACTCAGGACGGGCGTAGAACACCTCTCCGCCGCGCTTTTGCATCATGATCGCCATCTGCTCGCGCAGTGTGCGGTTAGCGCTGACACCGCCTGCAATCACCAGACGCTTAAAGCCTGTCTCATCCAGTGCACGCTTGCATTTGATCGACAGCGTATCGACGACTGCATCTTCAAACGCACGGGCGATATCAGCACGGGTTTGATCATCGTCAGGATTGGCGCGAATGGTATTCGCAGCAAAGGTTTTGAGGCCGGAGAAGCTGAAATCCAGGCCCGGACGGTCAGTCATCGGACGCGGGAAGGTAAAGCGTCCCGCTGTGCCCTGCTGCGCCATTTTCGACAGCATTGGCCCACCCGGATAATCCAGACCGAGCAGCTTCGCCGTCTTATCAAAGGCTTCACCCGCGGCATCATCGATCGATTCACCGAGCAGCACATATTCACCGACGCCGGTAACGCTAATCAGCTGAGTATGTCCGCCCGAGACCAGAAGGGCGACAAACGGAAATTCCGGTGGATTCTCTTCCAGCATCGGCGCCAGCAGATGGCCTTCCATATGATGGACCGGCACCGCAGGCACTTTCCACGCAAATGCCAGGGCGCGACCAATGGTGGCACCGACCAGCAGCGCACCAACCAGTCCGGGACCCGCTGTGTAGGCTACGGCATCAATCTGCTGCGGCGCCAGACCGGCCTCTTTCAGTGCGGCCTGAATCAGCGGCACGGTTTTACGCACGTGATCACGTGAGGCCAGTTCCGGTACCACACCGCCATAATCGGCGTGCAGTTTTACCTGGCTGTAGAGCTGGTTAGCCAGTAATCCAGTCTCGTCATCATAAATAGCGATGCCAGTTTCATCGCACGACGTTTCAATACCCAGAATTCGCATTGCATCACCTCATTCTTGCGGCGCGCAGTTTATCACAGCAATAGGATGTGCAGCGCGGACATCCGGCGTAAAAAGTCATTTTCTGTCGGCTAAAGAGTGCGCTATACTCCCGCCCCTGGAAAAACCGGCAGCCGCACAGGCAAACGCTCCTGTTGGTTTCAAATTATCCTTGGTGCTTTACAAACCAACGCGAGTTGGAGTAAAATGCTGCACCATTTTGAAATGTGCTGGCGCCGCAGTCAGCAGCAAAAACCGAATTTTATCGAGGTGAGAGTTACATGCCGGTAATTAAAGTACGTGAAAACGAGCCATTTGACGTAGCACTGCGTCGCTTCAAGCGTTCATGCGAGAAAGCAGGCGTTCTGGCTGAAGTCCGTCGTCGTGAGTTCTATGAAAAACCGACTACCGAACGTAAGCGCGCTAAAGCGTCAGCAGTTAAGCGTCACGCCAAGAAACTGGCTCGCGAAAACGCACGCCGCACTCGTCTGTACTAAGTCGTTCCGGAGGTTCGCCTCCACCGCGTGATTCACGCAGACAGAGTCAAGTAAAAGGCCGTGCTTTCCGAAAGGAAGCGCGGCTTGTTGCCGTTTATGAGCTGAAAATCTGGGGCGTATGGCTGGACGAATTCCACGCGTATTTATCAACGATTTACTTGCCCGCACGGATATCGTGGATCTTATCGATGCCCGCGTTAAGCTGAAAAAGCAGGGTAAGAATTTCCATGCGTGCTGTCCTTTCCATAATGAAAAAACGCCCTCTTTCACCGTAAACGGCGAAAAACAGTTCTATCACTGTTTCGGCTGTGGTGCACACGGCAATGCTATCGACTTTTTAATGAACTTTGATCGTCTGGAGTTCGTTGAAAGTATTGAAGAGCTGGCCACTTCCCACGGTTTAGACGTGCCTTACGAAGCAGGCAGCGGGCCCAGCCAGATGGAACGCCATCAGCGCCAGAGCCTGTATCAGCTGATGGAGAACCTGAACGGTTTTTATCAGCAGGGCCTGCAGCAATCCAGTGCGCAGCCAGCACGCGACTATCTTGATCGTCGTGGTCTGAGCGCCGACATCATAAATCATTTCGCTATAGGTTATGCGCCAGCCGGCTGGGACAACGTTCTCAAACGTTTTGGCAAGCAATCGGAAGACCGCGAGTCATTGATGGAAGCGGGCATGCTGGTCAGCAATGACAAAGGCCGTACCTATGACCGGTTTCGCGACCGCGTCATGTTTCCGATCCGCGATAAGCGTGGACGCGTCATTGGTTTTGGCGGACGCGTGCTGGGTAACGATACGCCGAAGTATCTCAACTCACCGGAAACACCCATTTTTCATAAAGGCCGTCAGCTCTATGGCCTGTATGAAGCCGTTAAGAACCATCCTGAACCCGCCCGCCTGTTAGTGGTCGAGGGATACATGGACGTGGTTGCGCTGGCGCAGTACGGCATCGATTATGCCGTTGCGTCATTAGGCACCTCAACCACTGCTGAACATATTCAGTTGCTGTTTCGCAGTACCGACACCGTGATCTGCTGTTACGACGGCGACAGAGCGGGTCGTGAAGCGGCCTGGCGTGCGCTCGAGACCGCATTGCCTTACATGAATGATGGTCGTCAGCTACGCTTTATGTTTTTACCCGATGGTGAAGATCCGGATACGCTGGTACGTAAAGAGGGTAAAGCCGCCTTCGAAGCGAGGATGGAGCAGGCGATGCCGCTCTCTTCGTTTTTATTTGATAGCCTGCTGCCGCAGGTGGATCTGAGCTCACGCGATGGAAAAGCGCGCCTGAGCACATTGGCTTTACCGCTGATAACGCAGATTCCCGGTGAGACCTTACGTATTTATATGCGTCAGGAGCTGGGGAATAAACTGGGTATTCTTGACGATAATCAGCTTGAAAAGCTGATGCCGAAGCAGGCCGCAAGCGGAACCGCACCGGTTGCGCCTCCGTTGAAGCGTACCACCATGCGTGTACTGATTGCGTTACTGATTCAGAACCCACAACTGGCCACGATGGTGCCTTCTCTGGATGGGCTGTCTGAGTCAAAAATGCCGGGTTTACCGCTATTTATTGAATTAGTGGGCCGTTGTAATGAGAATCCTGGATTGACCACCGGTCAGCTACTAGAGTTATATCGCGGAACAAATTTTAGTCAGACGCTTGAAACACTGGCGATCTGGAACCACATGATAGTAGATGAAGAAGCCGAAGCGGTGTTTCAGGACTCGCTGGCCAGCATCTATGATGCTGCTCTTGAAGAGCGTCTGGAGTTTTTGATTGCGCGTGAGCGCACTCAGGGACTCAGCGCCGATGAGCGCCGTGAATTCTGGACACTCAGTCAGGCGTTTGCCAGGAAATAACTGTTTTCAGCATGCTGTCCATTCCGAATGATGAAAGGGCAGCCGCACGAATTTTAAGGGTCGGCGTCGATGCCAGTCTGGTTACCGCCAGCGCACAGCTCCCGGAGCGTACTGATGTACGTGAGGAGAGCGAGCACTGCCGGGAAGCAGAATGGCAAGTAAGCCAGGCCCTTAGCACAGAGTTAACAAGCGGCTTAAGTGCCGATTACTGATGGGCAAAGCCCACGCCGCGACGAAGGCAGCGGCAAGAACTAAACGCCTTCACTGCTTATTGTTGGCGCGCTGCCGACCGACACCAATCTAATTTAACAGAAGTGTGGATACCGTCTTATGGAGCAAAACCCGCAGTCACAGCTCAAGCTTCTTGTCACCCGTGGTAAGGAGCAAGGCTATCTGACCTATGCTGAGGTCAATGACCATCTGCCGGAAGATATCGTCGACTCAGATCAGATCGAAGACATCATCCAGATGATTAACGACATGGGTATTCAGGTGGTTGAAGAAGCCCCGGATGCCGACGATCTGATGCTGAACGAAAACAGCTCCGATACTGATGAAGATGCCGCAGAAGCTGCCGCTCAGGTGTTATCCAGCGTTGAATCTGAAATCGGGCGTACTACCGACCCGGTTCGCATGTATATGCGTGAAATGGGTACCGTTGAACTGCTGACGCGCGAAGGCGAAATCGACATCGCTAAGCGTATTGAAGACGGTATCAACCAGGTTCAGTGTTCTGTCGCCGAATACCCTGAAGCCATTACTTATCTTCTGGATCAGTATGACAAAGTTGAAGCAGGCGAATCACGCCTCTCCGACCTGATCACCGGTTTCGTCGATCCTAACGCAGAAGAAGATATTGCCCCAACGGCAACGCACGTAGGCTCTGAACTTTCTGAAGCCGATCGTAACGACGATGAAGAAGAAGATGAAGAGGATGACGACAGCTCCGACGACGATAACTCAATCGACCCGGAACTGGCGCGCGAGAAGTTTTCTGACCTGCGTAAGCAGTATGAAGCGACCCGCAGCGTGATTAAGAGCAAAGGTCGCAGTCATGCTGCTGCCGTTGCCGAAATCCAGAACCTTTCTGACGTCTTCAAACAGTTCCGCCTGGTACCGAAGCAGTTCGACTACCTGGTAGGCAGCATGCGCACCATGATGGAACGTGTCCGTACTCAGGAACGTCTGATCATGAAGCTCTGTATTGAGCTGTGCAAAATGCCGAAGAAGAACTTCATCACGCTGTTTACCGGCAACGAAACCAACGAAAGCTGGTTCAAAGCCGCTCTGGCGATGAACAAGCCGTGGTCTGAAAAGCTGCTGGAAGTGCAGGATGACGTGATGCGTTCCCTGCAGAAACTGGCACAGGTGGAAGAAGAGACCGGCCTGACCATTGAACAGGTTAAAGATATTAACCGTCGCATGTCGATCGGTGAAGCCAAAGCGCGTCGCGCTAAGAAAGAGATGGTGGAAGCTAACCTGCGTCTGGTTATTTCGATTGCGAAGAAATATACCAACCGTGGTCTGCAGTTCCTCGACCTGATTCAGGAAGGTAATATCGGCCTGATGAAAGCGGTAGATAAGTTTGAATATCGCCGTGGTTACAAGTTCTCGACTTATGCGACCTGGTGGATCCGTCAGGCTATCACCCGCTCTATCGCCGACCAGGCGCGTACCATCCGTATTCCGGTGCATATGATTGAGACAATCAACAAGCTCAACCGTATTTCGCGCCAGATGCTGCAGGAGATGGGCCGCGAACCAACGCCGGAAGAGCTGGCTGAGCGTATGCTGATGCCAGAAGATAAAATCCGCAAAGTACTGAAAATCGCTAAAGAGCCGATCTCTATGGAGACGCCGATTGGTGATGATGAAGATTCACATCTGGGCGATTTTATCGAAGACACCACGCTGGAGCTGCCGCTGGATTCTGCTACGTCAGAGAGCCTGCGTTCTGCCACCCATGACGTGCTGGCTGGCCTGACCGCGCGCGAAGCGAAAGTGCTGCGCATGCGTTTCGGTATCGACATGAACACGGACCATACGCTGGAAGAAGTGGGCAAACAGTTCGACGTTACGCGTGAGCGTATTCGTCAGATTGAAGCGAAAGCCCTGCGTAAACTGCGCCATCCGAGCCGTTCGGAAGTGCTGCGTAGCTTCCTCGACGATTAAGTCCGACAAAAACCCCGGTTCGCCGGGGTTTTTTATGCCTGCCTGTTCGCGCCACTCCCCTGCCCTGCCCGACGTCAGTGACTCTCCGGATGCAGTTCCAGCCAGAGCTGACGATACGCCCCGACCATCTCGTCCAGTGATGCACGATTCAGTCCGCTGGGATTCGGCAACACCCACACCTGAGTTTTCCCCATACATATCGGCTGTTTGCCCCATTCGACTTTGCTCTGTTTAAAAGCACGACGGAATGCATCCTTACCCAGAATGGCCAGCGCGGCGGGTTGATAATCCAGAACCTTCTCCATCAGGCGTTTACCGCCATCCCGCAGCTCATCAGGCGCAAGCTCATTTGCCTGCACAGTTGGCCGTTCTACCAGCATGGTGATGCCGCAGCCGGTTTCCGTCAGGCGCTGCTCCTCTTCCGGCTTCAGCTGCTGCCGGGTGAATCCCGCCAGATGAATAACCTTCCAGAACCGGTTTCCGGGATGCGCAAAGTGAAATCCCTGATGGGCCGTTGACTGACCTGGATTGATGCCGCAGAACAGCACATCAAGATCGGAGCTGATAATGTCGCGGATAGCATGCTCACTCATGCCGCCACCTCCAGCGTACGCTGCTTAAGCGCGTCGCGACTGCGTTGCAGCATCTGACTGGCCCGCTCAGCATCCGGACAGGCCCGTGCCAGCGCCAGTGCGCCCACCATCTCTGCCAGCATGCTGGAGGCCAGCGCTTCCACATCCGGCAATCTCAGCTCACGCAGTATCTGCACCAGACCGGCATGCATCGTATTGAAGCCCTGGGCGAAGATCTGCCGTGTCGGCTGTGGAAGATGGGCCACTTCGCTCACCAGTGCCGCCAGCGGACAGCCCTGAGCCGGTGCATTGCGATGCGCCTCGGAAAGATAGCTATCAATAAAATCAGCCAGCTGCGTTGCTGGTTGGGTCACGGATTTAGCAGGCCTGAAGGTATCAGATTCAGCAAACATATGTTTCAGCACCTCCTCAACCAGCTCCTCGCGTGACGCAAAATGTGCATAGAAGCCGCCATGTGTCAGGCCAACCCGCTTCATCAGCGCCGCCACTCCAATCCCTTCAGTGCCGGTTTCACGCATCACACGCGCCGCCTCATCAAGGATACGCTGGCGGGTCTGCATCTTGCTGCTCTGCTTCTCCATCTCATCTCCTGCGGTTTTAACTGCATGGCTTCTGGCTATTATAGTAATTATTACACTCATCATATTCCAGCTTGACGAATCATATGATGGTCGTCATATTGATAACCATTATGACGACCATCATACGAGGAAGCAAACATGTCACAATCAGGCACAGCATTAATCACAGGCGCATCCAGCGGTATCGGTGCAACGTACGCAAAACGACTGGCAGCACGCGGTTATGACCTCATCCTGGTCGCACGGGATCAGGCACGACTCACCGCACTGGCTGATGCGCTGACGCAGCAGCACGATATCCGGGTAACCGTGATGAAGGCTGACTTAACGCATGAGCAGGACCTGCAGCGCGTGGAGTCGGAGCTGTCAAATAACGCTCAGATTACGCTGCTGCTGAACAACGCAGGCATGGGTGTCGAAAGCGAGTTTCTGGAGGCGGACATCACACGCATCAACAGCATGCTGGCGTTAAATATTCTGGCACCGACGCGTCTGGCACAGGCGGCTGGCCGGGCATTTAAAGCACGCGGTCACGGCACTATTATCAATATCGCCTCGGTGCTGTCGCTGGTGCATGAGATGTTCAATGGCGCCTATAACGCCACTAAGTCTTATGTGCTGACCCTGACGCGCGCCATGCAGCGTGAACTCGCGGAGAGCGGTGTGCAGGTACAGGCGGTGTTACCCGGCGCAACCCGTACAGAGATTTTTGATCGCGCAGGCCAGTCTATTAATGAAATTCCGACTGAAATGCTGATGGACGTTGATGAGATGGTGGACGCCGCGCTGGCCGGACTCGACAGCAAGGAGACGGTAACTATTCCGGCGCTGGAAGATCTGCAGATGTGGCACGACTACGATCAGGCACGTGGCGCCATGGTTCCCCATCTTTCAAGGGATCGATCAGCATCCCGCTACCGTCAGGGCTGAGTCAGTCATCTGCCATAGCACCTGACATCGGGTTTTACTTAAGGCACGGGGAAGCATTATCCGTGCCGATTTGCGACTACTGCGCCAGGCGTTGCCAGTTTTGTTATATAAATCAGCAGGTAAATCGCTGCTGCTTATTTCAGCAACCGGTAGCTGAGTGCTGGATCGTCCTGAAGAGATACTTTATAATCCCCGCTCCGCTGGCCCCTTAGCTCAGTGGTTAGAGCAGGCGACTCATAATCGCTTGGTCGCTGGTTCAAACCCAGCAGGGGCCACCAAATTTAACTAGACATATCATGCAGTTAAGCCATCTTCCATAAGGTGGATTTTTGTTTCCATTATTTTACTGTCCCTTTTTTTCCCCCCCAGTAATGGACGTGCATGTAGTTGAATCCCTCGCCGCCCCCATATACCATGCCTAGCAACGAATAATTAATAAAAGAAAAGAGTATGCTTTCGCTTAGTAACGTTCATATTTTTGCTGTGAATGCGGTCCAAGCAGTCGCTGATAATTTTAAATGGCCAATCGGGTACGGTCGGCTTAATGAGCAGGATATTGCCCTATTGAAGAGTGGCGCTTTCGGGTCTTTAGACTGGAGGTGGGCGATAGAGACTTATGGCGAACCATTAATCGATGTAAGTAATGGCGTCCTAGACGTATCAATGAAAATTGTTGATGCGCCTGACGCGGTCTTAGGTGGGGTGATTCTTTGCCAGCTTGATTTTCGCAGAACTAGGCTTAACGTATGCATGATGGAAAATTTCCAGAAACATAGTAAAGGCCCTATATCTGGTAAGGTTTGGCTGTCCGCGATGATCTATGCTCACACTCTTGCCAAAGCTACTAAGATGGAAGAAATTTACATCCTCAACCCAACAGATGATAACTTGTCTCGGTATCGTAGCTCCGGATTCTACGAAGATGTAACTTGTGTACCTCATCTTTCAGCATCTATCGAAACTATCGAAGCAAGTATTGAAGCTTCAATAGTCGCTTTAAGAACTTCCAGAAGCATCAAGATTTGATAATAGTAAAATATTATCTTATAGTGACGACATCGTCAGGTACTCATATGAATGCCTAACATCACTACTTACTCCCCGTTAGGGTTAAAATACTAAGGTAAGTTATGAATACTCAAGAGATTAGCTTCGATGTTACGGAAACTCTCTCGTTGATAGCCGAAGCCACATCGTTTTGGCAAAAGTTCAATGTACAAGATGTTGAAGCTTTAAGTTGTTCTGCAATGGACCAATCTGGTCAGCCGCATGAACCTAAAGCAGCATAAAACCCCGCCCTGCGGGGTTTTTTACTCCCTTTCCTAACACTCATAAGCACCTAGTCAAGCCTCTTTTTCTTTCTTCTAGATCGTATCGCAAGTGTGTTTTCTCTAAATTTTATGAACATAAAATTGCGCCATTGAGTGAAAAACGTCGCATTTCTCCGCCCTCTTGCCAATATCAATACTGCGTATAATAACAGTGTTTTTCTTGCTGTGTTTTTCAGTTCTGCAAAAAGTCCCGAAACCTCTGCAGCCCTTGGCCTGTCTGGAATTGCTGCTTGGTCACAAACAACCTACAGAGATCCGCCTGAGATCCGGAAGGCGACCAAAAAAAATAATATCCTTAAAATTCAGTTAGATGAATTTAAGACGAGATCCACTTTAGATCCTCAAAACAGAAAAGCGCTGAAATCCTTTTCAATCTTTTCAGTTGGCGAAATCCGATAGAACCCCAGCCCCGGCGCGGTCTGGCCATGCCCTTTGTAAAAAAATAAAACTGAAAAAATTTTATGATGCAAAACCTGCAGGCGGGTGCGGTGTAGCGCCGATTTTGTCTGCGCGACGATTATTTTGCCGGGGCTGACGCGCAGCCAGTGCCGCGCTGTGCGGATGATCTGTTTATGGTTGTCGTGCGTGATGGGCGCGCCTGTGCGTGGCGTGGCGTGCGTCTGAGGCGTTCTGGTGACGTGCAATAAAAAACCCGCTGCGATAGCGGGTTAGTGTGCTGGCTTACTTGCCGATGACGGGGGAATATTTCGAACTGAGCGCGGCGGCCTGCTGGCCACTCTGCGCGATGGCACTGCTGTTCGTGGGCTGGCCGGTTGACGGGTGCGTGTGGCTGGCCAGCTGTTCTGCCAGTTGCTGCACAAGGGCCACGGTATCAAGCATCAGCTGGGCCACGTTAATCTTCTCCGAACCAATCCACACCACCGGCGCGATAATCTCCTGACGCGTCCCGGCAATGCTCTGGCGCAGCTGGCCAATTTTTTCAGTTAGTGCCTGACCGACTTTTATCGCCACGCTGCCGGTGACGTCCGTTTCCGTATCACCGCCCACTGTAATCAGCTGGCTCTGCTGTGCGGCCACGCTGTAACTGCCGGTGGTTACGTGCTGAATTGCCCCGGCCATCAGTGACGACGTGCCGATCACCGTGGTTTTGTCCGTGGCTTTGACAGTCGTTTCCCTGCTGACCAGTTCTCGCGTTTCCGTATCGGCTTTAACTTCACGACTCATCGATGTTTCACGGATGGCCTGATCGGTCTGGCGCTCCCAGTCTCCCGCCTGCGTTACGCGCTGTGATACTTCCGCGCGCTGCTGCTGCAGCTGTTCGCCCGGCTTCACGTCCGGCAGGCTGGTCCCTTCCGGCATGGTCTGGCGCACAAACGGCTTGTCTGGACGTCCGCCGGTGAACCCGACCTCAACCAGCGTCCCCTCTGGCGGAAACTGAAACATCCCCGAATCATTACCGGCCATCGGAACGGGCAGCGGCACGGCAGGATAAACCGGCGTGCTGCCGTCCGGATTGCCGTCAGCGTCCAGCAGTTGCAGATCGACGGCATAGCGCGGCCTGAATGGGTCAGCAAAGTTTCCGCTTTTAACCGCCTCAGACGGGGCAACAACACGCGCCATTTTAGGCAGGTGCAGACCGCTGGCCAGCTCCGGATAATGGCTTTCAACCTGCCGCTGTACGGGTGTTTTCTGCAACGGCTGGCCTGTTGTGCGGTTTCGCGGCGTCCAGGTGATAATTCTGTGTTATATGGCGATACTTCTGTGAAGGAGTTCCGTTATGGTCAGGCCTTAGGGAAGGTAAATCATATTATTGTAATTGTGTGGCAGCTGACAAAACGGGGAACTTTATCACCTGCTGTGAGCAATCAGAAAAGCCAGCGCCCTGCACGGGCTGACTCAATAAACATTCTTATGGTCAGTGGCTCTTTATCCTGTTTTACATTTTTGCGTGAGAACAGCGAGGAGGTTTTCCAGGGGAAATAAACGACAAGATTGAAGCCTGCGGGCTGCACATCAAAGTCATTAAAAAACTTTTTCGCCATTTCAGCGATATCATCCGCCTCGAACTGTTCCTGCAGAATGTCATCGTCGCCGACTTCAATTTTCTTCAACAGAAACGTCGTCACCAGCGGCAGCTCACGCAGAATAAATTCGCGCACTGCATCAGGGGTTGCTGTCATATTATTCACCAGATTTTATCCTCCGGTCGCACAATCAGGTTATAGCGATGGACAGTGTGGAAACTAATTTGTGCAACATCGTTTGCCAGAATCAACCATCCGACAACAGGCACGGCTCTGCCTACAAATGCCCCCAGATTATTTACCCAAAAAATCTTCAGCCCACGCAGGCTGAAAGATTTGGCGGTCAGCGTTGGCAGAATGCGCCGCCGGAATTTGTAAGAAAGGTGTTTGCGGAAAAAGAGCGACGCAACGGAAGTACCGGGGGTTGCCGTGTTAGGTTTCCCCGGAACGTCGATATTATTGTTGCCCAGAATTAATCCCGCAACGGCCAAAATATCCTGAACGCCTAGTTGCTTTTGTGTCTCATCAATAAGTATCCAGAACAGAAACTCCTGCGGCGTCAGATTAGGCAATTGGTTGAAATAATACGTACCATCCAGTTGCTCTGTTGTATCCATACCTGCTGATCCCTTTCGTTAAATGGTTAGCGAATTTTACTTTACCATCTGTGTGCCAGGTTGTTAATCCATTGCCAGTTCGCCAGTCAGGCGGGCTTTTCGGGCCAACTGATATGCGGCGTGGCTAACACATTGGTGATCTGCACTGCCCATACGTACTTCATCCAGGCGGTGAGCGCGGCCATAATATCAAGTTTTTGGGCAAGTCGTTGCCCGCTCAGAGAAAGGCATAGCATGGCGATAGGTAAATTACCCACTGGGGAATGGCAGACTCAGGTTTTCCCGAACGGCCGAGACGATAAGAGAATACGCCGCCAGTTCGCCACTAAAGGCGAAGCGCAATCTTTTAAGAAGTTCGTAAAAGATCAGCGTCAGGACAAGCCTTGGCTGGGTGAGAAAACAGATAAGCGCCGGATAATTGAGCTGGTTGAATTGTGGTTCAACACGCATGGCATCACCTTGGCGGATGGTGAGAAGCGGCGAACTACGATGGCGTTCGCCTGCGAAGCGATGGGAAATCCACTCGCTACCGAGTTCAACGCGAAGATTTTTGCGTCTTATCGCGAGCAGCGGTTAAGCGGGAAGATCACCCGCTCCAGCCGAGTGAAGACAGTTACGCCGCGCACAGTTAATTTAGAGCTGGCGTATTTCAGGGCGATGTTCAACGAGCTGCGTCGATTGGATGAATGGACCGCAGCTAATCCACTTGAGAACGTACGCGAATTTAAGATCAGTGAATCCGAGATGGCGTATCTCACCATTGAGGAAATCAGAACCCTCCTCGCCGAATGTGAGAACAGCCGATCTAAAGATCTGACGACCATTGTGAAAATCTGCCTGGCAACAGGTGCACGATGGAGTGAAGCCGAAGGCTTGAAGGGCAACCAAATCCGCGCCGGTCAGATCATCTACGTCAAAACTAAAGGCAAGAAAAACCGCGCGGTGCCAATAACTGAAAAATTACACTCTGATTTGCCATCGAGCAGAAAAGCGGAGTTGCTCTTTAAACCATGCTATTCAGCCTTCAGAAAGGCCATGCAGCGCGCCGGTATTGAAACTCCTGCTGGGCAGCTGACACATGTTTTACGCCACACATTTGCTTCTCATTTCATGATGAACGGTGGTAATATTCTTGTACTTCAGCGTATATTAGGGCATACAGATATCAAGGTTACAATGAGGTATTCCCACTTTGCACCAGATCATTTATCTGAGGCGATGCTACTTAACCCTCTTTCTAGAATTGAATGATGTATGCTATTAAGTATTCACCTTCATTTAATTGAAATATTTGAAATAATTAGCACCTCAATATTTAACCTCTGAAATAAAGTGGAATATTAAAAATGAATTTGACTGAAGTGATTGCTAAAGTTAACAGAATATTATCTCGCAAACGGACATCGCACTTAGATTTCTTATTTATTTTTTTCTGCGTCTGGACGCTAATTTCTGTTGGAGGAGAGGCACAGTATTATCTATTTAAATTCATTGGGAGTGATAGCGCAACCCTTTACGGTAGTGCGTTTGAAGATGCCATTGCAAAAATACCCGATCTGAATAAATATATATTAATGAGTTACTCATTACATGACAACTATAATTATATTGCAGCATTTTTAATAGTTTTGACGTCTTTATTTTTCCAGTCTTCTTTACAAATATTCTTTGCAAGCATAATCAGCTCAATACTTACATTAACAACTACAGATATCGCTCATCTTTTTTTTAGCAAAACACTTACAATCCAATCAGCAGTTGAATGTTTAATAGCAAATTTCTTTGGATCCCCAGTCATATCAGCATTTATAATATTTCTCTATTGTATTAAAAAAAATTTATTATCATTAAACAACGTCAACATTAAAGTTCGCCATTTAACTAGTTATATATCCTATATATTATTATGCCTTTTTATACTAATAGTCAGCTATTATATCATTTGTTTTTTTTATCGACCTACAAGCATCAACTTTAGCGTATCAACCTCTCAAGATTTTTCTGGAAATTACTTCACCACTAGCGAAAGAGATGATCAAAGAAAAACCAAAAAACAAGAAAAAAAAGAGGAATTCTCAATATTCGGTAAGCCTGTAAAGATTGAAAAAGAAGTTCAACTGACAGGTATGATTACTGAAATTAACTCTAAAACAAAAGAAGATGAATCCTACAATATAACACTTTCACTTTTTACTAACTGCCCAGATGATACCATTGCTAAAGCATTACCATCAGAATCATATAACTTTAGAAATGTTAAAAGCCTTAAAATAAAACCTTCTGAATCGATGTCAATGATTCGTATTAGTGATAAAAATGGCTATACAAAACTCACAGATGAAATAGTTAATTTATTTTCCGTCAAGAGAAATAGTAATAACGCCTATGACATTAACAAGACAAATGACGGAACAGCTTATTACTTCCCATCTCATACTGATG
This sequence comes from Pantoea sp. MT58, assembly GCF_014495885.1. Lineage (NCBI taxonomy): Bacteria > Pseudomonadati > Pseudomonadota > Gammaproteobacteria > Enterobacterales > Erwiniaceae > Pantoea > Pantoea sp. MT58. Next base: position 620,713 of record NZ_CP061083.1, on the reverse strand, counting down.
GAGGTATCTACATTGCCACTCCAACAATAGATTATGAAAAAAACAAGAATAAAAAAACCTCTAGTTTCACTTTGACTATCAATGGAATAACAAAAAAAATCAACATTGAAACTGAGCGCTTGCGGTCAAGTAAATTACACTCTCCATTAAAGTGCGAATCGGTATCAATTAATAAACTGGGCGAAAACCTACTTATTAAAAAAAGTGACGCTATGATTATAGGTTTATTTATAAAAATAGAGCCTAATTTAAAAGATGAGTTTTATACTCCTGAAATATCTAACGGCAATAGTCACTTTGAAATTAAAGGTGAAATATTATCTCTTATAAACAAAGACATCAATAAGGATAACTTCTTAAAAAATTACTTTAAAAATGGATATACAGGGGGAATAGTATTGCACTCATTCGATAAACTTTCAATTAATGGGAAAAATATTGAATCTAACAGAATGGATAACATCATAGCAATAGGAGATGATATTTACACTCATACATCTTTAGAAAACAACTTGGTTTCAACCGGGAAAGTAAGCCTTTTTTATAGGAATAGACTTAGAGAGAACAAAACTCTTTGGGAAGATTCTAGTGACAATACATTAGTACTTGGCGGTGCAGGCGCTTTAATTTTGAGTTTACTAACATTAGCCATAAAAATGATAATTTCAACACTCCGAAAAGACGAAAATATCAATATACATTAAATAATGTCAGCCAAGATGATTCTTGCTTTATCCTCTGGGGCTGTATAGATGAAGCGTGAGCGATTCTATGCAAGTTCGGATTGAGTGGCAGCAAAGTGGCAGCAGAACGCAACGCTATATGCCACTTTTCATCTGTATTAGGCCTAGGCAAGACATAAAAATCAGTAAGTTACTGATTTAACTCACTTCGAATTGGGACTCATAATACCCTGGTCGCTGGTTCAAACCCAGCAGGGGCCACCAAATTTAGTGATAAAAAAACATATACTTAAGCCGCTCGTTGAAGCGGCTTTTTTGTTACTGGCTTTTCGAGTGGCGGCAAAGTGGCGATGCATTTTCACTGCCATGGGAAATCCTCAACTGATTATCCTGAGCAGCCCGAATCAAGACCGTGAATTGCAGAGCCTTCTGCGAGTCTTTATCATCAATGGCACGGCTGGCGCCACACAGCAGAATCAGTAGACGGTTTCAAAGAGTCCACCACGCATCAATAATGGCTGAAGCCGGAAACAGCGACCCGGTTTCTCACCTGTAACTAACCCTCAACGCCTCTCATAAATCCGGCCCATTAAATATTAGCTTCATGTTAAAGTCATTGGCATTGCCTGACTCGAACAAGTGAGCAACAGCTATGCATCAGATTTTCGAAATACTCTCAGAGTTATTTAGCGCGTGGCCTGTCATGTCGGGAAAGCGAAAGGAGAAGAAGCCCGCCAAGGACACCAGGAAGATCTCAGGTCTTGCCTACGAACCTTTATGCAAGATAACGCCCGACCAAAAAAGAAATGATGTGCCGCACAAAGATGAGAGCAACTGAGAAAACGTACTCATCCTCATATTTGCTGGTGTGAACACAAGCGAGACTGGCAGAAGCTATCTTCCACGCTGACCGTTTTACCTCAGCTCACAGTTTTCATCCTCTCAAGCGGCACCGCGAATCGTCAGCGATAGTCCTGAATGTGGCGTCATCGCCACATCGCAGATCATTATCCCGAAAGCGCCCGCAACACCATACTGGGTAAGGTACGACAACGGGTTGTGATATTCTCCAGCCAAACCTGGCGATATCCCGCATTGCCCTCTGCCTGATCGTCAGATTTAGTCATCTCTCATCCTTTCTGATCTGCAACCGCTCTTCATCCGAAGTCATCCCTGCGACCTGTCGATAACGTATGGAGAAAAGGTAGCTGCGATTAAAACAACCTGACGAGGCAATTACTGTCGCCAGCATTTAGATTTCAGGTAATTTAACCCGCGCAAACCCCATGCTATCTTGTGGTTTTGATTTTTTCAGTGGGCAAAACAGATGACAAAGTTGCGGGTAGGGATCGTGTTTGGCGGGAAGTCGGCCGAGCATGAGGTGTCGTTGCAGTCGGCCAAAAATATCCTTGAGGCGATCGACAAAACCAGGTTTGACGTGGTGTTGCTGGGCATCGACAAACAGGGACACTGGCGTCTGAATGATGCGTCCAACTTCTTACTTAACGCTGAAAATCCGGCGCTGATCGCACTGAATCACGCCGCTGAAGATGTGGCGCTGGTGCCGGGCAAGACGCAGCAGCAGATCATCACCCGTCACAACGCCCATCCACTGTCGCAAATCGACGTTATCTTCCCGATTGTTCACGGTACGCTGGGTGAAGATGGTTCTCTGCAGGGTCTGCTACGTATGGCCTCTTTACCGTTCGTCGGGTCCGATGTGCTGGGTTCTGCGGTGAGCATGGACAAAGATTTCACCAAACGCCTGCTACGCGATGCCGGCCTCAACGTCGCGCCGTGGCTGAGCGTCACTCAGGCACAACGCGCCCATCTGGATCCAGAGGCCGTGATTGCCCGCTTTGGACTGCCGCTATTTATCAAACCCGCCAACCAGGGTTCTTCAGTGGGCGTGAGCAAAGTAGATAGCATTGAAGAGTTTGATGCCGCGCTGGCACTGGCTTTCTCCTTTGACCGCAAAGTACTGATTGAACAGGGGATAAAAGGTCGGGAGATTGAGTGCGCGGTGCTGGGCAACGATGCACCTGAAGCCAGCCCCTGCGGCGAAGTGGTGGTGCATGACGCCTTCTACTCGTATGACACCAAATATATTTCTGAGAACGGAGCACAGACGGTGGTCCCGGCGGCCATCGCAGCGGAAACCAGCGATGCGATTCGTGATGTCGCCATCAAGGCCTTTACCGCGCTGGAGTGCTTTGGCATGGCGCGCGTCGATGTGTTCCTGACTGACGCCGGCGAAATTATCGTCAATGAAGTGAATACCCTGCCCGGCTTTACCAACATCAGCATGTACCCGAAACTCTGGCAGGCAGCCGGGCTCAGCTATCGGGATCTGATCAGCCGTCTGATAGACCTGGCGATTGAACGCCACCAGCAGGCCAGCACGCTGAAAAGCAGCGTCAGCTGACCCGCCCCGGCGGCGTGGCGTTATGCCACGTCGCTGGAGATGCCGCAATAGTTGACGGGTGAGGTCTGATTACGGCCATTGCGCTTCGAGAGATAGAGGTTTTTATCCGCCGCCGAAATGAGCCGGTTAATCACACGGTGCCACTCCGTCGCTTCTCCGGCACTGCTATGCGCCAGTCCCAGACTGACGGTCACGGTAGCCGTACTGCCCTGTAGCCAGAATTTCTCTTTCGCCATCTTCTGCCGGATGCTCTCGGCGAGAAAATAAAGCTTTGCGGGATTCTGGTCGAACAGCACCACCACAAATTCCTCTCCGCCAAACCGGCAGACGCGTCCCTCTTTACCGATAACCTGCTGCATCCGGCGAGCGATCTCTTCCAGCACGCTGTCTCCCGCGTCATGACCAAAATTATCATTAATCGCTTTGAAGTAGTCGACATCCAACAGAATCACACCCACCTTACGATCCGGGAAAATAGGCTCCGCACGCAGGCTTTCATATAAGCCGGAACGCGACAGCAGCCGGGTCAGGAAATCGTAATTCGCGCGCAGCGCGAGCCGTTGATTCAGCTGGCGAATGGCATCCATGCTCGCGGCCACGATCAGCGGGCTAATTGCGATAGTCGCCACACCCAGCCGCGCCGAGGTCAGGTGGCTGACGGGCAGAAGGGTATCATCGCCCTGAATGTTCATTACGCCGTGCGAAACCAGAATGATTTCGACAATACCGCTCAGCAGAATCACCAGGCTGGTCAGCGGCATCGGCAACACGATGGCACACCACACCAGCGCCGGAACCGGTAACGTCAGGCTACCTGCGCCACCCATTATTGCCCCAATCATCATCGAAAAGATCAGAGCGATAACGGGTGCCAGCTTGCGCAGCTGCAAAAACTGGCGGGCTGACAGCGACGACCAGTCACGCGTCAGCAAAAACGGCAGCACCATGAGCCCGGTAGAGAACTGCTCACTAAACCACTCACCCCAGGCCATCGCCAGACCGACAGTGAAATCAGCCTGCTGTGCCAGTGCCCCCCAGCTGGCACAGGCTAACGCGGCCAGCAGGCAGGCGGGGAAAATACGTAACACATTGATAATACGCTCCCTTCCGGAATCATTCTGACGATGCTTTATCAGCAGCGTAACCGCTATCAGCACAAACAGAAGATTCGCCAGGTTCAGCGTGAAGGCAGAAAGCGCCCAGCCTGAAAAAACAGTGTCGTTAAACACCATGCCAGCAAACGTAGCCAGGTAATAGCGGGTCTGATGCAGATAAGGATTTCGGACGATAACGCCAGTGACGATCGCGTTGACTGGCCAGAACAGTGACAGCTCCTGTGGGATGCGCAGGTGTCCGCCGATAAAGCAAAATAACAACGTCACTAAAAACAGCGAAAATGCGTTCTTCTTAGCGTTGTGCTCTTCAAACAGCTGCATGCGCATACATCCGGACCTTGTCGCAGAGAGGCTGGCTGTCCACGTCAGCCTGCACAGGCGCGTGGTGTCAGAATGATTAAATCCTGGATACTCTCACTGTCATCCGACGGTCAACCGCCCTTCCTGGGCTGACTCCGCAAAGTGACCCTGAAGAGTCTAACCCCATCAGATGACAGTAAAAATTGGGGACTTATTATGCCTCGCAAATAAAAAAATCGGATATCCGAGATATCCGATTTTTGCCTCTCAAACGACTTTACCGTTGCGTTTATCGCTATTTTACCGCAACCGGCCACTGACTCAGGCGAATGCCGCGTTTATCAGCGTTATCGCCAAAATCTTTCAGCACCGCTTTGACGTCGGGATCGATATATTCCGCATTGTCGTTATCAACGATGACCACGCTGTTCTCTGGGATCTCATCCAGCAATCCCTGGAGCCTGGGATTATGCATAAAGGTCAGGTTCTGCTGAAAGCGCAGCACATAGTGGTCATCATAGCGGGTGAGCTGCAGTGCGTTGCGATGACTCTTGTAGATGCTATAGAGGATCTGGGTGGCGATACCGATGCCAATACCGACCAGCATACCCAGCGTGATAATCCCAACGATGGTGGCCAGAAACGGCACGTACTGCTGCGCGCCCATCCGGAACTGCTCAACGAACAGTCGCGGTGTCGCCAGTTTATAACCGGTATAGAGCAGTACGGCAGCGAGGCTGGCCAGCGGAATGGCATTCAGCATCTCGCTAAACCACATGCCGCAAATCAGCAGCAGTACACCGTGAATGAAAATCGACAATTTGGTCTGCGCGCCCGCGCTGACGTTCACTGAACTGCGCACAATCACCGCCGTGATCGGCATCGCGCCAAGGAAACCGGCCACCAGGTTACCGATACCCTGCGCGAACATCTCTTTGTTGGGCGACGGCGCGGGCGTCTGAGGACGCAGTTTTTTCAGCGCCTCCTGGCTCAGCAGAGTTTCCAGACTGGCGACCAGGGCTAAGGTCACCGCAACCACCCAGACCTGCGGATTCTGCCAGGCCATCCAGTCAGGCGTTTCCAGCTCCGCCACCAGCGCAGAGACGCTGTCAAAAGCGGGCAGCGAAATGCGAGCCAGACCCTGCGTCATCTCAGGAAACAGCCTCCCACCCATCACGGTAGCCAGGCAGCCGATGAGCACGGCAATCAGCGGGCCGGGGATCCAGGCCAGCGCCTTGATCCGTTTCACCGGTGCGGTGGTCCAGAGACATAAAATGGCCAGACCAACACCTGCTACCACGATGGCGGGCAGCGAGAAGGTCATCTCGCCGGTCACCAGCGACACCAGCTCCGCATCGCCAGCGGCACCCAGTGCCACCGGGATCTGCTGCATGATGAGCAGCAAACCAATCGCCGCCAGCATCCCTTTGATAACGCTGCCCGGCACCAGCGAAATAAACCGTCCGGCACGCAGCAGACCAAACAGGCATTGCAGCGCCCCGGCAATAATCAGTGCGGTGAGAAACGCGGAGAAGCTGCCTAGCGACGCCATTGAGGCGACCACGATAGTGACCAGGCCCGCTGCCGGGCCACTGACGGCAAATCGGGATGGACTCAGCGACGTCACGACCAGACCGCCAATCACACCCGTCAGCAGACCGGCAAACGGCGGTAATCCGCTGGCCTGTGCGATGCCAAGACAGAGCGGTAAGGCGACCAGAAACACCACCAGACCCGCCGGAATATCGCGACGCAGGGTATCGAGGTTCATAATGAAGGTTCCTCTGCAGATTGATGAATCAGTTCTTTGAGATGACCGGAGCGCAGGTCATAAACACAACCAAACACCTCCAGTTCCTGGCCCGATTGCCAGATTTGCCGGACCGGTTCAGATTTCACCAGTCTGGCGAATTGCGCCTTCACGTTGGCCTCAACCAGCCGATCAAGCTGTTCACCCGGCGCCACGTCTGAGGCCGGGCTTTCTGCCAGCCCCTGCTGAATATCATTTCGCAGCGTCTGAATACGTCTCGCCAGCGCGCTTTCCTGTCCGTCCAGCACGCTGCCCGGCAGGTTTTGCGCGGCTTCTACGCCGCCACAGCCATAGTGGCCGCTAAGGACAATGCGTTTCACACCGAGAAAGAAGAGCGCGTATTGCAGTACGCTCAGCAAATTGTCGTCGTCCTCAATCACCATGTTGGCGATATTACGATGTACAAAGAGTTCGCCAGGATGTGAGCCGGTTAATACCTCAGCCGGAACGCGACTATCAGAGCAACCTATCCAGAGTGAGTGCGGCTTTTGCTGATGAAGGAATTTTTTAAAATAATCCGGATTACGCTGGCGGCGCTGCAAGGCCCAACTGCGATTTTTCGCTAATAAGGGTTTAAGTGTCGTCACAATCATCTTCTCTCTACTACCGGGATGTCGCATCCTGGCTAACCACAACATGTGTCGGCACACAAATAAAGCATGAGCCGCCAAGGAAATAAGAACTGAATCACAGAAAAAGGTTATAGACGCTAACCATTTCCAATGCACGGGCAATATTTCACAACGCTTTGTTCTCACGGGTTTTGTCAGTTTGCCGTCAGTAAGAGTCAGGGTTACGTAAATTTAATTAAGCAGCAAAGATGAAAAGGAATCACCAGAATTAATTTTTAATAGATTAAAATCATGATTTTAGAAAATTAACTAAAGTTAATGCTGACAAATAAATACAAGCACTAACAAAGGGGGTTTTCAGCACCATACCAGTCAGCGTTCATTTCACCAGGAATCCTCTTAATTAAAAAATTAACCATTAGCACAATCAACCGGCTTAATGGGTATAAGCCAGTCAGATATACCTGTATTGAGTTAAGAAGGGAGCAAGAGATGATTAATTTAATTTGCAGGAAAATAGTGACGACAGTAAGTAAATAAGGACCAATAATAAACAGAGCCTGAACGAGCAGGCTCTTTTTCTTGACGAATTATTTACCGTTCCAGCTCTGCAGACGTGATTCACGCACCGACAACTGCTGTTCCGGGGTCAGCTTATTGTAGTTTTCCGCCATTCCGCTCTCCCAGTCGCCGTAGAGTGGATTAGGTAACACGATAAACTGCGTCCCGAACTGCTGATGATTAAGATTCACGAAATCGCGACGCGTCTGATTCCCTTTATGCCAGGTCGCCCCACCAAAATCGTTGAGGTTATCGCCGACGTAAAGCACCACGTTATAGCCCGCATTTTTGATGGCATCGAAACGTGCCTGCTTATTGGAGCTGTCGGTATTCAGACGTACCGTTTTATCGCTGACGTCAGGGAAGCCGAGCTGCTGCATATTGGCGACCGTGGCAGCGTAATCTTTCTGATCGCGGTTCGACACATAAAACAGCGTGCCGCCATTTTCTGTCACATGACGCGCGAACTCAACCGCGCCCGGCACCGCTTTCGCCTGACGCGCCTGCGTCCAGGCTGACCAGGTTTTGCTGCTGAACGGCTGGCCGTTTTTCGCCTGCCACGCGCTGTAGGCGCTGTTATCCAGCATGGTTTCATCCAGATCGACAATCACCGCTTTGGGTTTGCCGGTCAGCGACGGTGCCTGATCAAATGCCATGCGCGCGGTGTTAAACGCCTGCCAGGTCAGCGCCTGATATTCGCCAGACTGCTGGAACCAGTTTACAGCCAGCACCGATTGCTGACCGAGTTGCTGTTGCGCGGTCTGATGTGTCGACGAGGCGCAGCCGGTCAGGAGCAGCGCGACCAGTCCGGATGCTGCGAGTTTTGCGGAGGTTTTCATCATTTCATCCTTAAGGTGAGAAAGGTCTGAGGAGAAGCTTCAAAAATGTAGCAGTTAACGTAAGCTGTTGGCAGCCCAATGCACGCTGTTATAACAGGAGATTCTTATGGCCGTGATCCCGCGCTCGCCGTTGCTCGATTCGCTGGAGTGGCTCGATTATGCGTTTCAGCCAGCCGGTGAGCCACCTCCCGCCGATGCCGCCTATGGACATCAGCGCCACAGCGCAACCGTGGTCACCGATAGTGAGAACATTCCGCCCAAAAGCTGTGAGTCCGATGGCGTGATCGGCAGCGGAATGCGACCGGTAGCGGTCTACACCGCCGATTGTCTGCCGGTGCTGTTCGCCGACCGCCAACAGCGGATCGTGGCGGCGGTGCATGCCGGACTTAAGGGCACACTGGCGGGTGTGCTGACCCGCGCCGTGGAAAAACTGGGCGAGCAGGGCTGCAACCCGCAGGATCTGGTGGTGGCGATTGGCCCGGCGATGGGCCCCTGCTGCTATGAGCTGGCCGAACCGCAGCTGGCGGAGATTGCGCAGAACCCAGCGTTTGCCAGCGGGCTACGCTGGCACCGGAATCAACCGGTAAACCCACAAGCACAACGTCCACAGGCCGCAGCCCATCAGCAGGGTGTCTGGTTCGATCTGCCCGCACTGGCGACGCAGCTGCTGGTCAACGCGGGTGTGCCGGCCGCGCAGATCGACAACGTTAATGTCTGCACCTATTGCATGGCCGAGAGCGGTTCCAGCTACCGCTTCAATACCCACCATAGCAGCGGCTATCGCTCGCGCTATTCGTGGATCCGGCGGCGTTAACGGTTTCAGAGCCAGAAACATTAAAAGCCACGGATGGCCGTGTTGCTTAAGGCCCGGGTTCCCTGCGCACGCTCGCCCTGCTCACCTGCCGATGTTTATGATTTCACTCACACCCTGACATTCTTTCACTTTTTTTTAATGCAGAAGGGGCTAGAGTAAACTCATCCGACCACTTTGCTGTGAGTGACTACCATGTCCGTCAATCCTGATTATCCTGCGCTGTTTACGCCGCTGGATCTTGGCTTTACCCGCCTGAAAAACCGCTTTCTGATGGGGTCGATGCATACCGGCCTGGAAGAGCATCCGGATGGCGCAGCCCGGCTGGCGGTGTTCTACGGCGAGCGGGCACGGGAAGGCGTAGCGCTGATTGTCACCGGCGGCATCGCCCCCAATGCGCAGGGTGTTACCACCGCGCATGGCGCGATGCTCACCGACGAAGCACAATGCAGCTGGCATCGACAAATCACAGAAGCGGTGCATCAGCATCAGGGCAAAATCGCCCTGCAGATCCTGCATACCGGTCGTTACAGCTATCAGCCCGATCTGGTCGCGCCCTCCGCCCGTCAGGCACCGATTAACCCGTTTACGCCCCAGGCGATGAGCGAGGCGGCGATTGAACAGACCATTGATGACTTCGCCCGCTGCGCCCGGCTGGCCCAGCAGGCAGGTTACGATGGTGTGGAGATCATGGGGTCCGAAGGCTACCTGATTAATCAGTTTCTGGTGAAACACACCAATCAGCGCACCGACCGCTGGGGCGGCGACTTCCGGCAACGGATGCAGTTCGCGCTGGCAATTACCCGTGCCGTTCGCGCAGCTACCGGTGACGCCTTTATCATTATCTTCCGGCTGTCGATGCTCGACCTGATCGAAGAAGGCAGTTCGCTGGAGGAGACCCTGTTGCTGGCGGGCGAGCTGGAACAGTGCGGCGTCACGCTGTTCAATACCGGCATCGGCTGGCACGAAGCGCGCATCCCGACCATCGCCACCTGCGTGCCACGCGCGGCCTTTGCCTGGGTGACGCAGCGCCTGCGTGCCCACATTTCGGTGCCGGTGATCGCCACCAACCGTATTAACCATCCCGCTGTCGCTGAGGCGCTGCTGCAGTCGGGCTGTGCCGATATGGTGTCGATGGCACGCCCTTTCCTCGCCGACCCCGCCTTTGTCAGCAAAGCGCAGCGCGGCGAACCGGACAGCATCAACACCTGCATCGCCTGTAATCAGGCCTGCCTCGACCAGGTGTTCGCCGGTAAAATCACCTCCTGCCTGGTCAATCCGCGCGCCTGCCATGAGTCGCTGATGCCGGTCATCGCCAGCACCGCACCGCGCAGACTGGCAGTAGTGGGTGCCGGCCCGGCCGGAATGGCGTTTGCCCTGCAGGCGGCGCAGCGCGGACATCAGGTGACGCTCTATGAGGCCGCGCCCGAGATTGGCGGTCAGTTCAATATTGCCCGGCAGATCCCCGGCAAATCTGAGTTCAGTGAAACGCTGCGTTATTTCCGCTATCAGCTGGCGGCAGCAGGCGTGACGGTTCAGACGGGCTGTCGGGTCACGCCCGATCAGCTGAGTGACGCCGATGAGGTGGTGCTGGCAACCGGCATTAAGCCGCGTACACCGGCTATTCCGGGCATCCATCACCCCAGTGTGCTGAGTTATCTGGAGGTGCTGCGCGATAAGCGCCCGGTGGGTAAACGGGTGGCGATTATTGGCGCGGGTGGGATTGGCTTTGATGTGGCGGAGTATCTGTCTCAGCCGTCGCATGACGAGGACCTGGCGGCGTTTTACGCCGAATGGGGCATCGACCACAGCCTGACACAGCGCGGCGGCCTGGTTGCCCCACAGCCGCCTGCCGCATCACGGCAAATCTGGCTATTGCAGCGCCGATCAGGGAAACCGGGTGCCGGGCTGGCAAAAACGACCGGCTGGATTCATCGCACCAGCCTTCAGGCGCGCGGCGTGGAGATGTGGGGCGGCATTGAATATCTGGCCATTGATGACAGCGGCCTGCACCTGCGGCGTAACGGTGAAACGCTGCTGCTGGAGGTGGATAACGTGATTATCTGTGCCGGCCAGGAGCCGCAGCGCGAACTGGAAGCCGCGCTGCGTGCAAAAGGACAGGTGGTAACCGTAATAGGCGGCGCAGATGTCGCGGAGGAACTGGATGCGCGCCGCGCGATTGCGCAGGCAACGCAACTCGCTTTGACGATCTGACTAGCGCATTTTCACCGCGCGCAGCACCACAAACTTCTGGTTTGAGGCGATCAGTGTACAGTTGCCGAACAACTTCTTCAGCTTGTGGTGATAATCGAGGTGGCGGTTGCCGACAATGCGCAACTCGCCGCCATACTGAAGGCAGCGTTTCGCATCGCGGAACATCTGCCATGCCAGATGATCGGTAACAGCGTGCTGCTGATGGAATGGCGGGTTGCACAGCACCGCGTGCAGCCGATCTGATGGATAGCCGCTCAGCACGTTATTCACCAGGAACTGACAGCGCGACAGGTCATCAGGACGGTTTACTTCCACGTTAAGCTTGCTGGAGGCGACCGCCATATAAGACTCATCAAGGAAATGCACCTCGGCCTGCGGATTCTGCTCCAGCGCCACCAGCCCTACCACACCGTTGCCACAGCCCAGATCGACAATCTCACCTTCAATGTTTTCCGGCAGATGCTGCACAAACAGCCGTGCACCGATATCCAGCGAAGAACGCGAGAAGACGTTAGCGTAGTTGTGGATCTGATAAGGGGTGCCATCCAGCGGCCAGACCAGCGTCGGCGTGGCCTCACGCAGTTCAGGCTGACTGAACTGGCTGTAGATCAGGCGCGCTTTTTTCCAGGCCAGTGAGGTTTTGGTTTCACCGATGATCTGTTCGAACAGCTGCAGAGTCGAGTTGTGGATCTCTTTGGCACGCGCCGCCGCCACAATCACCGTATCTGGCGTGACGACTTCACGAATAGCACGCAGCTGATGCTCCAGCAACGCCAGCGTTTTAGGCACTTTAATCAGCACCGCCGCCGGAGCCGCGGGCAGCTCAGCCAGGCTATCAACAAAGTGTACGTTGCTGTCATCCATCTCATTGAAGCTCAGATTTTGGCGGGCGGCCTGCTGGCTCAGCCAGGAGTCGCTGACGTGCCAGACAGTGCGCGGATTCAGGGCGCAGGTTAACGCCCCGAAGCTGTCGTTGAAGATCAGCACGGGTCCTTCTGGCAGCGCCTGCTGTAACAGGTATTCATCAGCCGCATCCCAGGCTTGTAATGGACTTTCGTCACGCATCTGCGGGAAGCGATGCAGGATCAGTGTGCGATCGTTCAGTTCAAGTTGGCTCATGAATTCTCCGGCGTGGTACACTTTGATTGATTTTCGCCCCAAAATCGGGGGCGCAGTATACTGTCTTTCGCCAGGAATCCCTAATGTCCTCACTGATCTACCTTCAGGGTTATCCTGCCCCTCTTCTTGAGCAGGTCCAGACGCTAATCGCCCACCAGCGCTTAGGTGCATTTCTGCAGGAACGCTATCCTGACACCCACGACGTGATCAGTGATAAGGCGCTGTATGACTACACGCAGGCGCTGAAAAACCGCTATATGCGCAACGCGCCGCCAATCAGCAAAGTGATGTGGGATAACAAGATCAAGGTGATGAAGCATGCACTCGGGCTGCACACGGCTATCTCGCGGATTCAGGGCGGCAAACTCAAGGCGAAAGCGGAAATCCGTATCTCAACCTTCTTCCGCCTCGCCCCTGAGCCATTTCTGAGGATGATCGTGGTGCATGAGCTGGCCCACCTGAAAGAGAAAGATCACGATAAAGCGTTTTACCAGCTCTGCTGCCATATGGAGCCGGATTACCATCAGCTCGAATTTGACGCACGCCTGTGGATGACTGACCAGGCGATGCGCGGCAATGCGGCTTAAAGAAACTCCTGCGCTTTCTGAATCAGGCTGGTTTTAGTCAGCGCCCCCAGAAAGCGTCGCTCCTGAGGATTATTCAGCACCGGCAGACGCTCCAGCGTGACCGCGGCAAACGCCTCCCATCCCTCACGCATGCTCTGATTCTGAAAGACCACCGGGAAATCCTGATCCATGACGCACTGCACCGGGGAGTCGAGGGTGATCTCCTGCGCCAGTACCCGGCGCGAAATCTCATGGATCGAGACCACACCGAGGAAAGCACCTGCGGCGTTGATCACATAGACGTAGCGCTCACGCTTCAGCGAACTGACCGCCAGCGCCTGCCCCACTGACTCCTCCGGCTGCAATGCCGCACCGGGAATAATCAGCTCAGCTATACGCATGTTATCGAAATCATACTTCGCCTCTGAACGGCTGAAGTGATGACTCACCACTGGATAGGTACTGGCGGATTGCAGGCGATAAACCACCATCGACGCCAGCACTGTTGCTATCATCAGCGGAAACAGCAGGCTGCTATTCAGCGTCATCTCCAGCACCATCAGCATCGCCATCAATGGCGCCTGACTGACCGCCGCCAGCACCGCCGCCATGCCAATCGCGGCATAAAGCAGCACATTGCCCAGCGGCAGATGCAGCGCCGCCCCGATCATCGCGATAATCACCCCAAGCAGCGCGCCTATCAGCAGCGAAGGCGTAAAGAGTCCGCCGACAGCGTTGGACCCCACAGACAGGCTGGTGGCGAGGGTCTTCAGCACCAGCAACAGCAGTAATCCCGGCAGCAGATAGTCGCCTGCCATGACTTTGACGATCACTTCGTAGCCGTTGCCGAGAATATCAGTTGAGATCAGCGCCAGTAAGCCGACGGCGAATCCACCCGCGCCCAGGCGCAAGGGCAGAGAAGCGATGCCGCTGAACAACACTTTGCTGCGGGCGATGCATTTAATCAGAAGCCAGCCCGCCAGACCGGCGCTCAAACCAATGACCACCGTCATCAACAGGCTGCTGAGATCCATGGCGAAGTTTGCGTCTGCCAGCGGATAGAGCGCGCTACGGAAGCCCAGCGTCCACATGGTCATCACCGCTGTCGCCGACGCGATAATCAGAGGGATCAGCCGCTGCAACGCAGAAATGCCAAACGCAATCTCCGCCACAAAAATCGCCGAGGCCAGCGGCGCATGATAGACCGACGCCAGGCCCGCCGCAGCCGCCATCGCCACCACGTCACTGTTTTTCAGGTTCAGTGAGGCCGGTAACAGGCGGCCAATCGCACTGCCGCACAGCGCCGAAAGCTGCACCATCGGCCCCTCTTTACCGATCGACGCACCGCTGCCGATACTGGCAATCGACGATAAGGCACGGAACAGCGAGGTTCGCGTCGGTACCGCATCGAGTCGGGCGTTGATCACTTCAAGATAATCCGTTTTCACCGTCTGCTGTTGCTCAATGGCGACCGCATAACGCAAAAAATAGCCCGCCAGCACCCCGCCCGCCCCCACCAGCAGCGGCCAGAAGATCCACGGCCAGAGATGCAGGGATTCGGTAATTTCGCCACTTCGGGCAAAGAGCAGATGGTTGATCAGTTCTATCACGCCGCGAAAAGCCAGCGTCACCAGCGACGCCGCACACCCGACCGGAATGGCGATCAGTAGTGTGGTCCAGTTTAATGCGTGCTTACTTGCTTTCACCTTCGCTCCCTGGTTGATGCCTGAATATCATGGCTTCAGCATATTATTGGAATGCGGATCGCAGGATCAATCCTTGCGTACCCGGCCCCCTTGCACCGCCTCGGGGAGATGTTACTCTGCCGCTTTAACGCTGCCGGAGAGATGACGTGATTCGTTTTGCCATTGTGGGAACAAACTGGATTACACGCCAGTTTATTGATGCCGCCCATGAAACCGGAGCGATGAAGCTCTGTGCGGTCTACTCACGCAGTCAGCAGCAGGCCGACGCCTTTATTGCTGATTATCCCTGCAAACAGACCTTTACCTCACTGGATGCCCTGGCCGCCTGCCCGGAGATCGACGCGGTCTATCTTGCCAGCCCCAATGCCCTGCACTGCCAGCAGGCGCTGCTGTTTATGTCGCACGGCAAGCATGTGATTTGCGAAAAACCGCTGGCCTCTAACCTGGCGGAAGTGGAGCAGATGATCGCCTGCGCCCGTGAGCATCAGGTGGTGCTGTTCGAGGCGTTTAAAACCGCCAGCCTGCCAAACTTCCAGCGGCTGAAGCAGGCGCTGCCAGACGTGGGTACACTGCGAAAAGCCCTGCTGAATTACTGCCAGTACTCCTCACGTTATCCGCGTTATCTCAACGGCGAGAATCCTAATACCTTTGATCCCCGCTGGTCGAATGGCTCAGTCATGGATATCGGTTATTACTGCCTGGCATCGGCAGTAGCACTATGGGGCGAGCCAGACCGTGTGCAGGCCACCGCGACGTTGCTGGCGAGCGGCGTGGATGCCCATGGCGTGGTGGTGCTGAGCTACGGCGATTTCGACGTGACGATTCTGCATTCCAAGGTGAGTGACTCTTCACTGCCCAGCGAAATTCAGGGTGAAGCCGGTACGCTGGTCATTGAGAAGCTTTCGGAGTGCCAGAAGCTGACCTTTATTCCTCGTGGTGCTGAAAAGCAGGCGCTGAGTGAGCCACAGCATATCAACACCATGCTATATGAAGTGGCCGCGTTTGCCCGGCTGGTTGAGCAGCGTCAGGTGGACCATCCCGGACTGGAGATTTCGCGGATTACCGCCGCGCTTCTGACCGAAATCCGCCGCCAGACCGGTGTTATCTTCCCGGCCGATCAGGCTGCTGTGTAAATATTTCTAAATATGTCTGGGATAGGTTGCTTCCTGTGCGGCTAAAACGTAACTTACTCTCCTGCAAAGGGGAGTAACTTGTAAGCTGATTGATCGTCACTACGTTGCGAAAGCATCCGGTCATCAGGCAACCCGGAATCGATTTCTGTGTTGTAAGTGAGACCTTGCCGGAAGGCGAGGTTTGCTTACACAAAAATAAGCGGCTGACGTCTTCTGACTTCAGCCGTTTTTTTCTTTTTAAGACAGGATACGAATATGCAAACTGTGGGTACGCCTTTACTCTGGGGCAGCTTTGCGGTTGTGGTGCTTATCATGCTGGCTATCGACCTGCTGTTGCAGGGACGCCGCGGCGCGCAGACCATGTCTTTCAAACAGGCGGCTGTCTGGTCGCTGATCTGGGTTTCCGTCTCACTGCTGTTTAGCGCCGCTTTCTGGTGGTATCTGGAGGGCAGCGTGGGACGTGAAGTCGCTAACACCCAGACGCTCGCCTTCCTGACCGGCTACGTTCTGGAAAAAGCGCTGGCGGTAGATAACGTCTTCGTCTGGCTGATGCTGTTCAGCTACTTCTCTATTCCGGCCAACCTGCAGCGCCGTGTACTGATCTACGGCGTGTTAGGCGCTATCGTGCTGCGTACTATCATGATCTTTGCCGGTAGCTGGCTGGTCACCCAGTTCAGCTGGATCCTCTATGTGTTCGGTGCCTTCCTGCTGTTTACCGGTGTGAAGATGGCGCTGGCGAAAGAGGATGACAGTGCAGTGGGCGACAAACCGGTGGTGCGCTGGTTACGTAAGCATTTACGCATGACCGATGATCTCGACGGCGAGAAGTTCTTTACCCGCAAAAACGGCGTGCTGTTTGCGACCCCGCTGCTGCTGGTGCTGATCATGGTGGAACTCAGCGACGTGATCTTTGCCGTCGACAGTATCCCGGCCATTTTCGCCGTGACTACCGACCCGTTCATCGTGCTGACCTCAAACCTGTTCGCTATCCTGGGCTTGCGTGCCATGTACTTCCTGCTGGCAAACGTGGCGGAACGCTTCTCGATGCTGAAGTATGGTCTGGCGATTGTGCTGGTGTTTATCGGCTTTAAGATGCTGATTGTGGACCTGTACCATATCCCGGTTGGTATCTCACTGGGTGTGGTCAGTGCCATTCTGGCCTCAACCCTGCTGATTAATGCCTGGGTTAACCGCAAAAGAGATCAGAAAAAGATCGCACCATAATTACCTGCAGGGGCAGCGTATGCCCCTGTTTTATTTTGCGACAGACTGTCGTGCCATTTCATCCCTCTGTCACACTTCCACTATTCAGCATAATTAAAATCTGACCTGCGCCACACTGACAGAACTTTCTCTTTTCTCATCTGATGTTTTCCTTATACTCCGCCGGGCAAACCGTTTTAGCCGATGTAAAACATCGCGTCTGAAACTACATCCGCGACAAAACACAGAAAATATTATGCAGAAAACTTTCTCCGCACGTCTGGGCACGCTGCTCGCCGGAAGCCTGGTGAAGCAAATCTTGATTGGGCTGATCGCTGGTGTGGCGCTCGCCTGGATTTCACACGATGCCGCGCTGGCAGTCGGTCTGCTGGGTGAACTGTTTGTCAGTGCGCTGAAAGCGGTCGCGCCATTGCTGGTACTGATGCTGGTGATCGCCTCGATTGCCAACCACCAGCAGGGCCAGAAAAGTAATATCCGGCCAATTATCATGCTCTATCTGCTGAGCACCTTTTTCGCGGCGGTGGTCGCGGTGGTCTTCAGCCATCTGGTTCCGCAGACACTTACACTGGCGGCAGGCACAACGGAAATCGTTCCTCCTTCCGGCATCACCGAAGTGCTCCATGGGCTGCTGATGAGCATGGTCGCCAACCCAATCACCGCGCTGATGCAGGCTAACTATATTGGCATTCTGGTGTGGGCCATTGGCCTGGGGCTGGCGTTCCGTCACAGCAGTGACAGCACCCGCGCCTTGCTGAATGATGCGTCTCATGCCGTAACCTGGCTGGTACGCTGCGTCATCCGCTGCGCGCCAGTCGGTATTTTCGGTCTGGTGGCATCGATTCTGGCTTCAACCGGCTTTGGGGCACTGTGGCAATATGCGCATCTGCTGGCGCTGTTGATCGGCTGTATGCTGCTGATGGCACTGGTGGTGAACCCGATGCTGGTGTTCTCTAAAATCCGCCGTAACCCTTATCCACTGGTCTTCACCTGCCTGCGTGAAAGTGGCGTCACCGCCTTCTTTACCCGCAGTTCTGCTGCCAACATTCCGGTGAATATGGCGCTGGCGAAACGTCTGGATCTGGATGAGGATACCTATTCGGTGTCGATTCCTCTGGGCGCAACCATCAGTATGGCGGGTGCGTCGATCACGATTACCGTGCTGACGCTGGCGGCGGTGCATACGCTGGGGATCAGCATTGATGTGCCGACGGCGATTCTGCTGAGTCTGGTGGCGTCACTCTGCGCTTGTGGTGCATCGGGCGTGGCGGGCGGTTCGCTGCTGCTGATTCCGGTAGCCTGCAATATGTTCGGCATTCCGAATGACCTGGCGATGCAGGTGGTGGCGGTCGGCTTTATTATCGGCGTACTGCAGGATTCGGCGGAAACCGCGCTGAATTCCTCTACTGATATTCTGTTTACTGCCGCCGTCTGTCAGGCAGAAGCAGAGCGCGAAGCCAGCCGGGCTTAAGATAGTTATTACCGTCTGTTAATCCTGTGCTCTTCGCGGATGGCAGAGTCCGATCGCAAAGTCGCTTTACGCATCCCTGCACGCTCGGCCCGCGCCTTCTCTGGCGCGGGACGCTTTGCTCTTCGGACTCTGCTACCCGCTCTCTGAGCTTTTGAGCTATCTGAAAGAACAAGATCGCGTTTGGTTTTAGAGCGTCACACCACTTTTGAAAATCGCCAGCTCGCGGAAGTCGTTCTTCTCGTTGTTGGTCGGCTGACCGCTGGCAATCGCCACAATGCTGTCGACAAAATCTTCCAGCAGCGCATCCATGCTCATGCCCTCGATCAACCGTCCGGCATTAAAGTCGATCCAGTGCGGTTTCTTCTCCGCCAGCGGCGTGTTGGTCGCCAGCTTCACTGTTGGCACAAAACCGCCATATGGCGTGCCGCGTCCGGTACTGAACAGCACCATGTGGCAACCGGCTCCTGCCAGCGCACTGGTAGCGACCGCATCATTGCCCGGCGCACTCAGCAGATTGAGACCAGGCGTTTTTAACCGCTCGCCATACTTCAGCACATCGACGACCTGGCTCTGCCCCGCTTTCTGAGTACAGCCCAGAGACTTCTCTTCCAGCGTGGTGATGCCGCCTGCTTTATTGCCCGGCGACGGATTCTCGTAGATGGGCTGCTGGTGATCGATAAAGTACTGCTTGAAGTCATTGATCATGGCGACTGTTTTGCCGAAGGTCTCTTCGTCGCGACAGCGACTCATCAGAATCCGCTCTGCGCCAAACATTTCTGGCACTTCAGTCAGCACGGTCGTGCCGCCATTGGCGATCATCTGGTCCGAGAAACGCCCCAGTAACGGGTTGGCCGTGATGCCAGACAAACCGTCCGAACCGCCGCACTCCAGACCAAACTTCAGCTCGCTGAGTTTGCCTGGTTCACGCCGGTCATGCCGCATTTTTTCATACAAGGCATGCAGGCGCTCCAGCCCGGCTTCAACCTCATCATCATGCTGCTGGCACACCATAAATTCGACCCGGTCGCTTTCAAACGCGCCGAGGGTCTCACGGAAAACATCGACCTGATTGTTTTCACAACCGAGACCAATCACCAGCACCGCACCCGCATTAGGGTGGCGCACCATATTCTGCAGCATGGTGCGGGTATTTTCGTGGTCCTGCCCCAGTTGCGAACAGCCGAAGGTGTGGCTGAACAGGAATGCGCCATCGATTCCTTCGGCCTCCTGTGTCTCTTTCAGGAAACGCTGCAGGATCTGACGCGCAATGCCGTTTACACAGCCGACGGTCGGCAGGATCCACAGCTCATTGCGGATGCCGACTTCGCCGTTAGCACGACGATAGATCTGTACCTCACGATCACCCGGCTGCGGCGGTAAGGTCACGAACTCAGGCTGATACGCATATTCATCCAGATCGCTGAGATTGGTGCGGGCGTTCTGCGAATGGATTAACTCACCGGCGGCCACAGGCTGGGTGGCATGGGCAATCGGCAACCCATACTTGATCACCAGCTCATCCTGGGCGATAGGATGCAGGGCAAATTTATGCCCGCGCCCGACCGCCTGTTGCACCGACACACTCAGTGGTGGCAGCTCTATGGTGGCGCCCGCCTCTAAGTCACGTAACGCCACGGCGACATTGTCGCGGGGGTCAATTTTAATTGCGTCTTGCATAGCGTTATCTCAGTTGGCTCAGCGCCTCACGCATTCCGTGGGCGATGATATTTTGCAGGTGTTGGGTGACAACCGTAGCCAGTCCGGGCTGACGGGTTAAATCTTCGCCCCAGTGTTGCGCGTCGCTAAGCACGCCGTGCACCAGCTGTTGCGGTGACAGCTGATCCGCATCAAGTGCTTTCCAGGCGTCGGCGTAGTGCTGTAACCACTGCGGCTCATCCTGTAATGGCCAGCTTTTACCGGCTGACTCGCCGCGATAAAAGGCGATCAGCGCCGCCAGCGCAAAAGTGATGTGTGTCGGCCAGTTGCCCGTTTGCTGATGCGCGGCAAGCAGTGGCGTCAACAGACGGGTGCGGAACTTGGTCATGCCATTAAGCGCAATCGACAGCAGCGCATGGCGAATGAACGGATTGCGGAAGCGGCGTTGTACCGCATCAGCAAAGGCGTGCAGTTCATCGGCTGGCAGATCCAGCGTCGGGATCACTTCATGACGCAGCAGGTTATCCACAAATCCGGCAATCGCCGGATCGGCCATCGCCTCCCCGACACTTTCAACACCGGCCAGAAACGCCACCGGCACCATCGCGGTATGTGCGCCATTGAGGATCGCCACTTTCTGCGCTTTATAGGGCGCAATGTCATCCACATGACGCACCTGTGGCGACAGCGCCGCCAGTTTCAGTTCACTGAACAGCGCCGACGGCCCCTGAATCACAAACTGGTAGTAGACTTCGCCCGCCACCAGATAGCGATCTTCATAACCCAGTTCACGTTGCAACTGCTCGCTTTCCGCCGGAAAGCCGGTAACGATGCGGTCAACCAGGGTGTTATAGAAAGCACAGTGCTCATGAACCCAGGTTTTAAATTCGGATGGCAGATGCCAGTGATCGGCGTAACGCAGCACCAGATCGCGCAACGCGTCGCCGTTATGGTCAATCAGCTCACACGGCACCACCAGCCAGCCACGATCGCTGGCGCCATTGAAATGGGAATAGCGCGCCCACAGCAGCTGCGTCAGTTTGCCGGGGAAGCTGCTGGCGGGCTGATCGGTGAGCTGATCCGTGCCAACAAAGGCGATGCCCGCCTCAGTGGTGTTGGAGAAAACCATGCGCAGGTCGGGATTCCGGGCCAGCGCCATAAATTCAACAAACTGCTGCCAGGGCTGGATCTCACGGTTGAGGCTGCGGATCAGCCGGGTTTCACTGACCTGCTCGCCCTGATCGTTGAGTCCGCGGATCAGCGTGGTGTAGAGGCCATCCTGCTGATTCAGGCTGTCGCTGACTTCACGGTTGCGCGGCCGCACCACCACAATTCCGGCATCGGTGCCCTGATGTTCATTCAGCCAGTCAATCTGCCAGTCAATAAAGGCGCGCAGGAAGTTACCTTCGCCGAACTGAATCACCCGGTCGCGATAGCGTGCGCCCGGGAAGTCGTGGCGGTTTAGCCTTTTCATCATCAGGCTCCCAGCTCGATGCCGAAGTAATCGCGGGCATTGTTGAAGCAGATGTTCTGAACCATCTGGCCTAACAGCGCTTCATCGGCTGGCGCTTCACCCTGCTCTACCCAGCGGCCAATCATCTGGCACAGCAACCGGCGGAAATATTCGTGGCGGGTGTAAGAGAGGAAGCTGCGGCTGTCGGTCAGCATCCCGACGAAGCGGCTCAGCAGGCCAATCTGCGCCAGCTGGGTCATCTGACGCTGCATACCGTCCAGCTGGTCATTGAACCACCAGGCGGAACCAAACTGCATTTTCCCCGCCTGACCTTCACCCTGGAAGTTGCCTGCCATCGTCGCCAGTACTTCGTTATCGCGCGGATTCAGGCAATAGAGGATGGTTTTCGGCAGCGCATTATTAAGGTTCTGTGCGCCCAGCAGGCGGGCCAGCGGTTCAGCCAGCGGCTGGTCGTTAATGGAGTCAAAGCCCACATCCGGCCCCAGCAACTGGTACTGGCGTGGGTTGGTATTGCGCAGTGCGCCAATGTGATACTGCTGTACCCAGCCACGGCGGGCATATTCGCTGCCCAGCCAGACCAGTACCGCCGTTTTGAACTGCGCCGTTTCGTGCGGATTCGGTGCTGTACCGCTGCGTCGGCGCGCCAGAATCACATCCAGCGTGGCGTCGTCCGCCTCGGCATAACAGACCACATCCAGCGCGTGATCGGAGACTTTACAGCCGTGCGCCGCAAAGTGATCCAGCCGCTGATACAGTGCGCTGCGCAGATCGTCAAAACGCTGCACGCTGATGTCGGTCAGATGTTCCAGCGTCTCAATCCACGGCAGGAAGGTGTCGGCTTCGATATTAAAGGCTTTGTCCGGACGCCAGCTTGGCAGCACTTTAACGCTGAAACTGGTGTCGTCTGCCAGCGCGCGGTGATGGCGCAGGTCATCCAGCGGATCGTCTGTGGTGCCGACCATCTTCACCTTCATCTGCTGCATGATGCCACGCGTGGTGAAGCTATCCTGCGCCAGCAGTTCATTGCAGCGATGCCAGATGCTGTCAGCCGTTTTCTCAGAAAGCAGCGTGTCGGTAATGCCGAAAGGCCAGCGTAATTCCAGGTGGGTCCAGTGATAGAGCGGGTTGCCGATGGTGTGCGGCACGGTACGCGCCCAGGCGTCAAACTTTTCACGATCGCTGGCGTTGCCGGTACAGAACGCCTCAGCCACACCGTTGGCGCGCATTGCCCGCCACTTGTAGTGATCGCCCTTCAGCCAGATGTCATAAAGATTGGCAAAGCGATAATTTTCGGCAATCTGCTGCGGCGGTAAGTGGCAGTGATAGTCGAAAATCGGCTGATCCTTCGCGTAGTCGTGATAGAGACGGCGGGCGAATTCACTATCCAGCAAAAAATCCTCGGTCATGAAACGTGACATACATGCTTCCTCATCTACTGAACCACTGATGGCCCAAAGTTATCATACCAATTTTAGTCCGTTACGGATTTATTTGCGATCCTGCTCACATAAACGGCGATGTCTGGCTACCGTTATGGACATTTTTGTCGCCCGCAGCGCGCTAAATGGCTGTCATTACGCAGGTTTCCAGTATCCCACAGTGCAGAAAGGGTTTTTGTGATGGCTCTCAACTTTTAAAGTTGTATAACAAGTTAGGCTCTCGTCCTATCGTGAGGTCGTTAGCGGCCCACAAATGGCAAGGTAAGAACAGGGTTGCTCAGACAGAACCTGCGGGCGTGAGCAGAGCTGCATCACGGGCTGTCCCGCTCCAGATAACAACAGCGGCAAGACCGCATACAGAACTGGAAGAGGTAGAGGATGCGTAAGATCAAAGGGTTACGCTGGTACATGATTGGACTGGTGACGATCGGTACGGTATTAGGGTATCTGACCCGTAATACCATCGCCGTGGCGGCCCCGACATTGATGACAGAGCTGCATATCACTACGCAGCAGTATTCATACATCATTGCGGCCTATTCAGCCTGCTATACGCTGATGCAACCGGTGGCGGGTTATGTGCTGGATCTGCTGGGCACCAAAGTCGGCTACGCCGTGTTTGCTGTGCTGTGGGCAATCTTCTGTGCCGCCACGGCGATGGCAGGCAGCTGGGGCGGCCTTGCTCTGGCGCGTGGTGCCGTCGGTGCGGCTGAAGCGGCGATGATCCCGGCGGGTCTCAAAGCGAGTAGTGAGTGGTTCCCGGCCAAAGAGCGTTCGGTCGCGGTAGGCTACTTTAACGTCGGTTCATCTATCGGTGCGATGCTGGCTCCGCCGCTGGTGGTCTGGGCAATCGTGGCACACAGCTGGCAGATGGCCTTTATCATGACCGGTGTGCTGAGCATGGTCTGGGCACTCTGCTGGCTGGTGTTTTACAAACATCCGAAACAGCAGAAGAAGCTGAGTGATGAAGAGCGCGACTACATTATCTCCGGTCAGGAAGCACAGCATCAGACCGGCAACACCCGCAAAATGTCGGCGCTGCAGATTATCCGTAACCGCCAGTTCTGGGGCATTGCTCTGCCGCGTTTTCTGGCAGAACCGGCGTGGGGAACCTTCAACGCCTGGATTCCGCTGTTTATGTTTAAGGTGTACGGCTTCAATCTGAAAGAGATTGCGATGTTCGCCTGGATGCCGATGCTGTTCGCGGACTTCGGCTGCATCCTGGGCGGCTATCTGCCGCCGCTGTTTCAGCGCTGGTTCGGCGTTAACCTGATCGTTTCCCGTAAAATGGTGGTGACGATGGGTGCGCTGTTAATGATTGCGCCAGGCACCATTGGCCTGTTCACCAGCCCTTACGTCGCCATTGGTCTGCTGTGCGTCGGCGGCTTTGCGCATCAGGCCCTTTCAGGTGCGCTCATTACCCTGTCGTCAGACGTTTTCGGCCGTAATGAAGTCGCGACGGCTAACGGCCTGACCGGCATGGCAGCCTGGACCGCCAGCACGATGTTTGCGCTGGTCGTGGGTGCCCTGGCCGATACGCTGGGCTTCAGCCCGCTGTTTGCTGCCCTGGCGGTGTTCGATCTGCTGGGTGCCGTGGTGATCTGGACAGTCCTGAAAAATAAACCGATTTCAGAGCTGGAAGCGGAAGTGGCGATTCCACCAGCCAGCGCCGTTCACAATTGATTTGCCGGGCTGGCGCGAGCCAGCCCATTTCCTCGCACCGCCTGAAGTGGTATAACAACTTATCTGTCTGCTACCAGGATTGTGCTATGGACCTCACTGAATCCCGTCGACTCTACCAACAGCTTGCCAGCGAGCTCAAAAGCCGCATTGAAACCGGAATCTATCCGGTGGGCGACAAACTGCCTGCTGAACGCCTGATTGCCGAAGAGATGGAAGTGAGCCGCACCGTTGTCCGTGAAGCGATCATCATGCTGGAAGTAGAAGGCTATGTTGAGGTCCGTAAAGGATCGGGTATTCACGTCATTGCCAGCCAGCAGCAGAATCGCATCGCCCCCACCAGCAGCCAGCTGGAATTTGCCACCTTTGGCCCGTTTGAGCTACTGCAGGCGCGCCAGCTCATTGAAAGTAACGTGGCCGAGTTCGCAGCCACCCAGGTCACGCGTCAGGACATTATCGACCTGATGGCGATTCAGGAAAAAGCCCGCCAGGAGGATCACTTCCGTGATTCCGAGTGGGACATGCAGTTTCATGTGCGCATCGCGCAATCCACCCAGAACAGTGCTTTAGCCGCCATCGTTGAAAAAATGTGGCTGCACCGCCTGCACAATCCCTACTGGCTCAAACTTCATGAACATATCGACCAGCGCAGCATTCTCAGCTGGTGCGACGACCACGATCAGATTCTCAAAGCGCTGATGCGTAAAGATCCCGCCGCCAGCAAACTGGCGATGTGGCAACATCTGGAAAATACTAAACAGATGCTGTTTAACGCGACGGCGGATGATTTTGAATTTAACGTGGATCGTTACATGTTCGGTGAGAATCCGGTCATCCTGCCTGATGGGTCCAATAACGCCCGCTAAAAGCGCCTGAAAACAGCCTGAGATGGTCAGTTAATCTGCAATAGTGTCAGGTCATGTAAAGCTCCTTTTTACAGGGCGTTTCACAAGGTAAAACTCCTGTTCGCAAGAGAGTTTTACTGTCTCAGACAGGCGATTTTTGTTACAGTTATCGCCCTTTTATTACCCTTTGCGACAAGGGTTTATAAAGTTGCTGATTTAACAATCGATTCTGGAAGGATCCGGAAAATCCCGCCCAGGCTGCGCGCCTAAAATTTATAACGAAATGCCGGTCTGCGTTTAAGTCCCTGTGGGACATGTTTAACAATGATGTTCAGGAATGATTGATGGATATTTTGCAAGCGTTGCTGCATGCCCTGTGGCAACAGGACTATGAAACTCTCTCCGATCCCACGCTGGTATGGGCCATTTACGGCGTGTTGTTCATGATTTTATTCTTAGAAAATGGCCTTCTTCCTGCCGCATTCCTGCCAGGTGACAGTCTGCTGATTCTGGTCGGCGTACTGATTGCCAAAGGCACCATGAGTTTCCCTTTAACGATTCTGGTTCTGACGACCGGCGCCAGTCTGGGCTGCTGGGTGAGCTACATACAAGGCCGCTGGCTGGGTAATACGCCCACGGTTCAGAAATGGCTCTCTCATTTGCCTGCCCAGTACCACCTGCGCGCGCACAGCATGTTTCACCGTCACGGCTTATCTGCCCTGCTGATTGGTCGCTTTATCGCCTTTGTGCGAACGCTGCTGCCCACCATTGCCGGGCTGTCAGGCCTCAGCAATGCCCGTTTTCAGTTCTTTAACTGGGTAAGTGCATTCCTGTGGGTGGTAATTTTGACCGTTATCGGCTTCGCGCTGGGAAAAACCCCGATTTTCCGTCGTTACGAAGATGAGATGATGTTTTTCCTGATGATGCTGCCACTGGCGCTGCTGGTATTTGGCCTGGTGGGATCGCTGGTGGTGTTATGGCGTAAACGACAGGCGAATCAAAACGGGAAAGCCGAGTAATGAAACTGCTGCAGGCTATTCCTAAACGGTGGTTACCGTGGTTGATTGCTGGCGCGTTTGCGCTGGTCGCGCTCTGTGCAATTCCACCGCTGATGAAACACGAGACGGTCGTCCAGATTCGAGTTTCCCATGCAGGTGCAACGCTGCCAGATGGTTTTTATCTCTATCAGCAATTAAGCGCACAAGGTATTCGTATCAAAAGCATAACGCCCGCGGGTGATGCGCTGATCATTCATTTTGACAGCGAAGAACAGAGTCTGGCAGCACAGAAGGTGTTGCGCCGCCTGTTGCCACAAGGCTTTATTGTGGCGCAGCACGATCATTCTCAGCACCTTTCGCTTGCGTAATCCCCCTCTCCCTCTTTTTCAGACCGTTGCCGCATGCCGCGACGGTCTGAAAGCCGCTCTATCTCCCGGTCTTCTTTGAACTTTTTACTATCGGTGTCTATGCTTAAGCGAGAGTCGATTCTTAGCACCCGCAGGCACAAGATCGCGCAGGTGATGAGGAGTCAGGTCGCAATGGAAGGTTCAGGACCGATGAAATATCAAGTATTGATGGGCATTGCTCTGTTTTCGCTATCGGGTTCGCTGCTGGCAGCAGAATCGCTGTGTGAGCAGAAAGAGCAGGATATTCAGCGTGAAATTGGGATGGCGCAAAAGCATAACAACCAGCGCCGGGTTAATGGTCTGGAGCGCGCGCTGACCGAAGTCCGGGCAGATTGCAGCGATAAAAAGCTTGAAGCCGCCCATCTGGAAAGAATTAACGCGCAAAAGCAGAAAGTTGCAGAGCGTGAGCACGCACTCAGGGAAGAGCGTGAAGAGGGCCATGACAGGGAAAAGATTGCTAAGCGACAACAAAAACTGGATGAAGCGCGCCGGGAACTGAAAAAGTTACAGGCGGAGCCCTATTAATTGGAATTAACCAACTGATGTTAAAGGAGTATTTTATGTCTAAAGACACATCATCGGAACATTTGCGTGCTGAACTGAAAAACCTCGCCGATACCCTGGAAGAAGTACTGAGCAGCAGTACTGAAAAATCCAAAGGTGAGCTGGATAAACTTCGCAGCAAAGCGCGTGATGCGCTGGACAGCTCACGTGAACGTCTGGGCGAATCAAGCGAGCGCATTGCTGCGACTACGCGTGAAGCGGCACAGAGAGCTGAAGGCTATGTGCGTGAAAATCCATGGCATGGTGTGGGCATCGGTGCAGCGATTGGCGTCGCACTGGGCATGCTCATTTCGCGTCGTTAACTATGGCTGACTCACAGCACAACCACGGCCCGGCTAAAGGGGTCATTAACATCGGCCAGCGTATTGTGACCACGCTGGTTGGCATGGTCGAGACGCGTGTTCGTCTGGCAGTGGTGGAACTGGAGCATGAGAAAGCTAACCTGATTCAGCTGCTGTTGATGGTTGGCCTGACCATGCTGTTCACTGCATTTGGTCTGATGAGCCTGATGGTTCTGATTATCTGGGCAGTAGATGCACAGTATCGTCTGATGGCCATTGGCATCACAACCGGCACACTGTTCCTGCTGGCGGTCATTCTGGGACTCTGGACACTTCACAAGTCGCGTCAGTCAACGCTGTTACGCCATACGCGTAAAGAGCTGGAAACTGATCGTAATTTGCTTGAGGAACAACGCTGATGAGCCGCCGCGAGCGTGAAGAACGCATCCATGAACTGCTTAAGCATGTGCAGCAGCAGCGGCTGGATTTAAGCGCTGCGCGGCGTGACTGGCTGGAAGGGACCGCCCATTACGATCGTGGCTGGTTTACTTTCCTCAGCTTACGTCGCTATCTGGCTATTGGCAGCAGCGCGCTGGCCGTCTACTCAATTCGTAGTCCCAGTAAGATCTTACGCTGGGCCAAACGGGGATTCGGTGCCTGGAGTACCTGGCGCATGATTAAATCGGCTCTGCCACCGCGTTAATTTTGTTAATAGCCGGTCCTGAAAAGGCCGGCTTTTCTTCATCAGATTTTCTGAAAAACACAGACAGTATATCTCGCTTACAACCTTTCCACTCCGCGATTATCATCTCCAGCCATCAACCCAATGAACGCAGTAGTGCTTTCAGCGGGCATAAACCCTGCGGGCAGCTTGCCCTGCATTCCTGATAGCGCTGGAGTAGATGATGAAAAAATTCGAAGATGTCGGTTTATTAGTGGCTCGCATCCTGATGCCAATCCTGTTCATTACGGCCGGCTGGGGCAAGATCACCGGTTATGCAGGTACTCAGCAATATATGGAAGCGATGGGCGTCCCTGGCTTTATGCTGCCGCTGGTTATTCTGCTGGAGTTTGGCGGCGGTCTGGCCATTCTGTTTGGTTTCCTGACCCGTTTCACTGCCCTGTTCACTGCAGGCTTCACCATCCTGACCGCGTTTCTGTTTCACAGTAACTTTGCCGAAGGTGTGAATCAGTTGATGTTCATGAAAAACCTCTCTATCGCGGGTGGTTTCCTGGTGTTAGGTCTGGTGGGTCCAGGCGCATACAGCATTGATCGCCTGATCAGCAAAAGAAAATCATAGGCGATTGCGCGCTAATCTCACATAAAGCGTAATGCCACATATACTTAGCAGGGCGGGGACATTTCCCCGCCCTGCTTGCATTGGAGCCATTATGGGACAGTTAATTGACGGTGTCTGGCATGACACCTGGTACGATACTAAATCTACCGGCGGACGTTTCAAACGTTCAGAGTCGGCTTTTCGCAACTGGGTCACGGCGGACGGTAGCGCCGGTCCGGTGGGCAAAGCGGGATTTGCTGCTGAGCGCGATCGCTATCATCTTTATGTCTCGCTGGCCTGCCCCTGGGCGCACCGTACGCTACTGATGCGTCAGCTGAAGGGTCTGGATAGCATGATCGACGTCTCCGTGGTGCATCCGTTGATGCTGGAGAACGGCTGGACCTTCGATGACACCTTTCAGGATGCGACGGGCGATAAGCTCTATCAGAACGAGTTCCTTTATCAGCTCTATTTGCATGCTGACCCGCAGTACAGTGGCCGTGTAACCGTGCCGGTATTATGGGACAAGCAGCAGAACACCATCGTCAGCAATGAATCGGCTGATATCATCCGCATGTTCAACAGTGCGTTTGATGCGGTCGGTGCCCGTGCCGGTGACTACTATCCGGTAGCGCTGCGCGAGAAGATTGATGAGCTGAATGGCTGGATCTACGATACGGTTAATAACGGCGTGTATAAATCGGGCTTTGCGACGTCGCAGTCCGCGTACGATGAGGCAGTGACTGCGCTGTTCCATTCGCTGTCGCGACTGGAGCAGCTCCTGGGCCAGCATCGCTATCTTACCGGTGATCAGCTGACCGAAGCGGATCTGCGTTTGTGGACCACGCTGGTGCGCTTTGATCCCGTCTATGTGACTCACTTTAAGTGCGATCGCCACCGGATCAGTGATTACAGAAACCTGAGCGGTTTCCTGCGTGATATCTATCAGATGCCGGGCATTGCAGAGACAGTCAATCTGCCGCATATCCGTCATCACTATTACTGCAGTCACAAGACCATCAACCCGAACGGCGTGATTTCGCTTGGGCCAGCGTTTGACTGGGATGAACCGCACGGCCGCGGTTAAGCTGCATTCGTATAGCGCCACAAAGCAAAAACCCCGCCGAAGCGGGGTTTCTGGTAAAAAATCGACGCTGACCGTTAAGCCGCGTTCTTTTCATAGAGAGCGTCGTGGACAGTCATTCATCGCTGCCTGCACCTAGCCCGCAAAAGCAAAAACCCCGCCGGAGCGGGGTTTCTGGTAAAAAGTCGACGCTGACCGTTAAGCCGCGTTCCTTTCATAGAGAGCGTCGTGGACAGTCATTCATCGCTGCCTGCACATAGCCCGCAAAAGCAAAAACCCCGCCGGAGCGGGGTTTCTGGTAAAAAGTCGACGCTGACCGTTAAGCCGCGTTCTTTTCATAGAGAGCGTCGTGGACAGTCATTCATCGCTGCCTGCACATAGCCCGCAAAAGCAAAAACCCCGCCGGAGCAGGGTTTCTGGTAAAAAGTCGAAGCTGACCGTTAAGCCGGGTTCTGTCGTGGACAGTCATTCATCTAGGCCAGCAATCGCTCACTGGCTCAAGCAGCCTACCCGGGTTCAGTACGGGCCGTACCTTGTGAACCCCTATTTGGCCTTGCTCCGGGTGGAGTTTACCGTGCCACGAACTGTTGCCAGTCGCGCGGTGCGCTCTTACCGCACCCTTTCACCCTTACCTGATCCCATTTCTGGGCCATCGGCGGTTTGCTCTCTGTTGCACTGGTCGTAGGCTTGCGCCTCCCAGGCGTTACCTGGCACCCTGCCCTATGGAGCCCGGACTTTCCTCCCCTCTGCCCGTCTCCCCACAAATGAGGACGACGACAAAGCGGCGACTGTCTGGTCAGCTTCGGCGCGGGATAATAGGACATCCGAAGGCATTTGTCACGCCTCTTGCTGCTCCAGCGCATACTTATAAAGGGCATTCTTCTTCACGCTGTGGATCTCAGCGGTCAGCGCAGCCGCGCGCTTCAACGGCAGCTCTTTCTGCAACAGCGCCAGCGTACGCAGCGCATCAGCGGGTAACGCATCGTCATCGTCAACCTTGTGCCCTTCAACAATCAACACCATCTCGCCTTTACGACGATTCTCATCTTCTTTGACCCAGGCCAGCAGCTCGCCGACCGGCGCACCATAAATCGACTCCCAGGTTTTGGTCAGCTCACGAGCCAGCACAACGTAGCGCTCAGGCCCCAGCTCACTCACCATATCCTGCAGGCTGTCGACTAAACGATGGGTTGATTCATAGAAAATCAGCGTGCGTGGCTCCTGCACCAGCGCTCGCAGGGCATCGCAACGGCCTTTGGTTTTTGCGGGCAGAAATCCTTCGTAACAGAAACGATCGGATGGCAGTCCTGCGGCGCTCAATGCGGCAATGGCGGCACAGGCGCCCGGTAGCGGCACTACACGAATGCCCGCTTCACGGCAGCGGCGCACCAGATGGTAGCCCGGATCGTTAATCAGCGGCGTGCCAGCATCGGAAACTAAGGCTATGCTTTGACCCTCTTGCAGCTTCGTCAGCAGCAGCTCAGCCTTATGCTGCTCGTTGTGGTCATGAAGTGAGAAGAGTCGCGCATTGATGGCGAAATGTTGTAGCAACAGCCCGGTATGACGTGTATCTTCCGCAGCGACCAGATCGACGCTCGAAAGCACCGTCAGCGCCCGCTGGGTGATATCACCCAAATTACCAATCGGGGTTGGAACGATGTAGAGCGTGCTGGCAGAAATCTCTGCCCGATCGAGTTGTTTCATTGTTTCATCCGAATTGCCGATTTAATATTGAGCATCTTGAAAAAAACATCACTGGATACAGTATGCTTCCTTCAAAAGTCGTTCGTCATAAAGCAGGACGCTTTCTGCCTGTCATTCTTGCCGGGCTGATTTTAGCCGCATGTAGCGGTCAGGCGCCGCAAACCTCAACCGTCAATATTCAGGGGCCAGCCACCGCCAGCTCCGCTTACTATCTGCAGCAAGCGCAGCAAAGCAGCGATGATAGCAAGACCGACTGGCAATTACTCGCAATCCGCGCCCTGCTGAAGGAAGGAAAGTATCCCGAGGCCACTCAGCAACTGAGCCAGTTGCCGCAGCAGCTCTCTGAGACGCAGCAACAGGAATCTCTGCTGCTGAAAGCGCAGTTGTTGATTGCCCAGCAGAAAACCAAAGACGCTGAACCGCTGTTAGCAGCGGTAAAAACCAGCGCACTGTCGCAGGATCAGCTGGCGCGTTACTACAGCCTGCAAATTGCCAGCGCGCAGGGCCGCCCTTCACTCTCACTGCTGCGCAACTATATTGCTCAGGAACCGCTGCTGAAAGACGCCGATCATCAGAGCAATATTGACGCTACCTGGCAGACCCTGACGCAGATGTCGCCACAGGAAGCCAGCAACCTGGTGATCAATGCCGACGAAAATGTGCTGCAGGGCTGGCTGGATCTGCTCGCGGTCTGGCGTGCTAATGCCCAGGATGCAGAAATGCTGAAGTCCGGCATCAAAGACTGGCAGACTCGCTATCCGCAGAACCCGGCGGCCAAAACGTTGCCGACGCAGCTGAGCCAGATGCAGAACTACACCAAAGCCTCTACCAGCATCATCGCGCTGCTGCTGCCGCTGAATGGCCAGGCACAGGTGTTCGCGAATGCCATCCAGAAAGGCTTTAACGACGCGAAGAACGGCGTATCCGCGCCGGTCGCACAGCCTGCGGCAGCAACTGCCCAGCCCGCCGCTGCGGATGCAACAGCCAGCGCGCAACCTGCCGCCGCTGCGGGATCGTCTGCCGATCCGATCAGCGCACCGCAGCAGTCTGCTACCACCACACCACAGCAACAGCCTCAGTCACAGCCTCAATCTCAGCCTGCCGCCGCCGCACCGGCCAGCAACGCTCAGATCAAGGTCTATGACACCAGCAGCCAGCCGATTGAGCAGGTGATGCAGCAGGCACAGCAGGATGGCGCCACTATCGTGGTTGGCCCACTGCTGAAGAGCAACGTTGAGAAGGTCGCCAACAGCCAGACACCCTTAAACGTGCTGGCGCTCAACGAGCCGGAAAAGATCCAGAACCATCCGAATATCTGCTACTTTGCGCTTTCTCCTGAAGACGAAGCACGCGATGCCGCGCACCATATCTGGGACCAGGGCAAACGTCAGCCGCTGCTGCTGGTTCCGCGCAGCGGCCTTGGCGATCGCGTGACAAACGCTTTTGCACAGGAGTGGCAGACGCTGGGTGGCAGCACCGTCATGCAGCAGCGCTTTGGTTCGACCGCTGAGCTGAAACAGGGCATTAACAGCGGCGCGGGCATCAGCCTGTCAGGTACGCCGGTCAATGCGGCACCTGCTGAGCCGCAGGGCGTTTCTATTGCGGGCCTGACCATTCCGGCACCGCAACAGAGCACGCCTGATGTGGTCAGCACCAGCAGCGGCGGTGGCATCGATGCGGTCTACATCGTCTCAACCCAGGATGAACTGCAGCTGATCAAACCGATGATCACCATGCGCACCGGCAGTCGCAGCAACATCTCGCTTTACGCCAGTTCGCGCAGCGCGCAGGCCGGTGCCGGCCCGGACTTCCGGTTAGAAATGGATGGCCTGCAGTTCAGCGATATTCCGCTGCTCTCCGGCAGCAATCCTGGCCTGATGCAGCAGACATCGAAGTCATTCAATAATGACTACTCGCTGGTGCGCCTCTATGCCATGGGTATGGATGCCTGGACGCTGGCGAACCACTTTAACCAGATGCGCCAGTCACCTGGCTTCACGCTGGATGGCAATACCGGTAAGCTCAGCGCCGACACGGATTGTGTGATCAACAGGAAGTTGACATGGAACCAGTATCGCCGGGGCGAAATCGCGCCGGCCAACTAAATCGCCGTCAGATTGGCGCCGGACATGAAGAAGATGCCCGGCGCTATCTGGAGCAGGCTGGCCTGATATGGGTCGCCAGTAATGTTCACTTTCGCAATGGTGAACTTGACCTGATTATGCGTGACGGGCACTGTTGGGTGTTTGTTGAAGTCCGCTACCGACGCGATGCGCGTTATGGTGGCGCGCTCGCCAGCGTAACCCGGAATAAACAACAAAAGCTGCTGCGCGCTGCCGCTCTCTGGCTGGCGCAACGCGGCGGCAGTTTTGAAACAGTGAATTGCCGTTTCGACATCATCGCCATTACCGGCACGGCGCTCGAGTGGCTGCCGAATGCCTTTAATGCAGACGTTTAGAACCAGGTGGTCGTGTGCAGGAAAGAATTAAAGCGTGTTTTACCGAAAGTATTCAGACTCAGATTGCCGCAGCCGAGGCGTTGCCCGATGCCATCTCCCGCGCGGCCATGACGCTGGTGCAGTCGTTATTGAATGGCAATAAAATCCTGAGCTGTGGCAACGGTGCCTCATCCGCCAATGCCCAGCACTTCGCCGCCAGCATGATCAATCGTTTCGAGACCGAACGCCCCAGCTTACCGGCGCTGGCGTTAAGTGCCGACAACGTGATGCTGACCGCGATTGGGAATGATCGTCTGCACGATGAGATCTATGCCAAGCAGGTACGCGCGCTGGGACACGCAGGTGATGTGTTACTGGCCATCTCGACCCGTGGCAACACCCGTGACATCGTTAAGGCCGTAGAAGCAGCGGTGACACGCGATATGACTATCGTTGCGCTTACCGGGTATGATGGCGGAGAGCTCGCCGGACTGCTGGGTCCGCAGGATGTGGAAATCCGCATTCCGTCGCACCGCAGCGCCCGTATTCAGGAGATGCATATGCTCACCGTTAATTGCCTATGCGATCTGATCGATAACACTCTCTTTCCCCATCAGGAATGACTGAAGGAGCACGAATGAAAGCATTGAATGCTATAGCTATTCTGTTAACCGCCATGCTACTGCAGGGCTGCGTGGCGGTCGTCGCTGGCGGCGCAGCTGTTGCCACCAAAACGGCCACGGATCCCCGCTCGGTGGGTACACAGGTTGATGACGGCACGCTGGAGCTACGCGTCACGAACGCGCTGGCAAAAGATCAGCAGATTAAAACCGATGCCCGCGTTGTCGCCACCGCCTATCAGGGCAAAGTGCTGCTGACCGGTCAGGCGCCTTCGCAGGAGATCGCCAATCGTGCCAAACAGATCACCATGGGCGTTGATGGCGCAACCGAGGTCTATAACGAGATCCGCATCGGCCAGAAAGTGACGCTGGGCACCACGTCGTCAGACACCTGGATTACCACCAAAATCCGCTCGCAGCTGTTGGGCAGCGATCAGGTGAAATCCTCCAACGTGAAGGTGACGACGGAGAATGGCGAAGTGTTCCTGCTGGGTCTGGTGACACAACAGGAAGCGCAGGCCGCGGCTGATGTCGCCAGCCGCGTCAGTGGCGTGAAACACGTCACCACCGCCTTTACCATGCTGAAGTAACACGCTAAAACGCAAAAAGGCGGCTATGGCCGCCTTTTTTATTGCCCGATTTTCAGACCGGAATATCGATGACCAGCGCGCGGGTCGCGGTTTTCGCTTTCAGCTGCAACAGCTTCTCTTCCTGCAAAAACGCACCATCGCCACAGCCCAGCTTTTCCTGATGATCTGTGCCGGACATCGCCTCCAGCGAACCATGAATTGACTGCAGATAGGCGCGTGGCCCCTGTATCCGCAGCGAGTGCTGTTCGCCCGGCGCCAGCTCAACCTGATGAATCCACACCTGCTGACGCAACTGCAGACTGTCATCTATCCCATCCGGCGAGGCGATAAGTTGAGACAACCGGCCTTCCGTCAGGGCAATCTTTTGCATCCGCGGATTTTCGCGCTCAGGACAGGCTGACAGCCATAGCTGCATACGTGTCAGTGGACGATCTTTGCTCAGGTTAATTTCGGTGTAACTTACCCCCTGCTGGGCAGAGAGCAGCAGCGCCTCTCCTTCCCGCACGCTGATGGTGTTGCCTTCGCTGTCGCGGTATTCAGCTTCACCCTGCAGCACGATGTTCAGCACATCGACCTGAGGATAGGTACGCGGCTGAAATGCGGCGCCCGGTGCCAGTACTTCCTGGTTCAGAACACGCAGCGATGCGTAGCCCATCAGTTTGGGATCAAAATAGTGGCCAAAAGAGAAACTGTAACGCCCCTGCAACCAGCCGAAATCGGCCTGACCACATGCGGACGCACTGCGTGTCGTTATCATTATTTACCTCCGGCATCCGGTGACGAGGATCGGCCACGGACTTTATGCACCCATGGTAAAAGTCTGGACGCCGGATTGTTAGCCAGTTAATCTGCCCGGCATGTTCAAATTTCCTGACAGAGAACCGGGATGGCCAAAGAGCGTGCGTTAACCCTTGAATCTTTACGCGTTATGGATGCGATTGATCGACGTGGCAGTTTTGCAGCAGCAGCAGATGAACTGGGGCGTGTCCCTTCAGCCCTCAGCTACACCATGCAAAAGCTGGAAGAGGAGCTGGATGTGGTGCTATTTGACCGCTCCGGTCACCGCACTAAATTTACCAACGTGGGACGCATGCTGCTGGAGCGTGGCCGGGTACTGCTGGAAGCGGCCGATAAGCTCACCACCGATGCGGAAGCGCTGGCGCGTGGCTGGGAAACCCATCTGACCATCGTTACTGAAGCGCTGGTGCCCATTGATGCACTGTTTCCGCTGGTGACAAAGCTGGCTGACAAAGCCAATACACAATTTTCGCTGGTTACCGAAGTATTGGCAGGCGCGTGGGAGCGGCTGGAACAGGGCCGTGCCGATATCGTGATCGCCCCCGATATGCACTTCCGTGCCTCCACCGAGATCAATACCCGTAAGCTCTACACCATGATGAGTGTTTACGTCGCCAGTGCTGACCACCCGATTCATAACGAGCCTGAACCTCAGTCTGAAGTGACGCGGGTGAAATACCGGGGCATTGCAGTGGCAGATACCGCGCGTGAGCGCCCGGTGCTGACCGTGCAGTTACTGGATAAACAGCAGCGCCTGACCGTAAGCAGCATGGATGATAAGCGCCGTGCCCTGCTGGCGGGGCTGGGTGTCGCAACCATGCCCTATTCACTGGTGGAGCAGGATATCGCGGAAGGCCGTCTACGCGTGGTGAGTCCGGAATACACTCGCGAGGTTGATATTATTATGGCGTGGCGGCGCGACAGCATGGGCGAAGCCAAATCCTGGTGCCTGCGCGAGATCCCCCGCCTGCTGGCGAAGAAAAACTAAAAGCCTATGGCCGACTCAGGCAATCCATCGCCACCGCCCTGAAGCAGGTGAAATCGGTGCAGTCCCGCAGTCGGGTCATCGCCCTTTCACGCAGGAACGTCACAAACAGATCGTATATCGCCATCGCCTCTTCATATTCACTTTTGCTGATCGCCAGCAGGAAGATGACATAGGCGGTATCGTCTCCCCAGGGAATACCGTGTGGGGCCAGCACGGTATAGACCACGGTTTTCTTTGCCAGGAGTCCCAGCGAGTGCGGCAGCGCAATGCCTTCGCCCAGCATCGTGCTGACAATCGCTTCACGCTCTTCGACCGACGGATAGAACGCCTCATCCACAAACCCCTCCTCCTGCAGCTGATCGCTCAGCTGGCGAAACAGCTCAGACCGGGTTATTGGCTTGTCGACGATATGAAAGTGCTGGGCATCAAAAAATTTCGCCAACATATAGGGCCGGGTACGATCGACCAGCACCAGCTTGCCAATCTGCTCCAGCTGAAAACCGGTGGGAAACGGTGACATCACCACCACGGGTTTCTCTTTTTCGCTGAGCCGGATGGTTGAGATGACAAAATCTTCGTCAATGCGACTGCGCGCCTCATACTCGCGCTGTGACAGGCGGGCCGTGACCTGCAACTGCGGATATTTCCGCAGCAACATCGCTTCAATCATGCGCAGCGTGGAGTTACCGCTGTCGCACACCAGCAGCACCTGTGGATGACGCTGATAGCCCACGTCATAGTGGCGCTCCAGTCCGACACCAATATGCAGCACCAGAAAGCCAATCTCATTCTCGGTAATGACGTAAGGCGTATATTTTCCCCAGCTGGTCACCGCCGCCAGGGTGACATCATAGGCCATCGGATAGTGCTGCTTGATGTTGCTGAGCAGCGGGTTAGGGATGTGAATCTGATAGCGCACCCGGGTAATCATGGTTTTGATGTGGGTAAGCAGATCGGCGCGCAGCTGTTGATCGTTTTGCAGATTGAAGTTGTAGTGCGTGTTGATAAAGCTGAGCAGGTAATCCACCAGCGCGTCGGCGTCATCGGCATTGATGGCGCTGGGAGCGATCGCCTGAATGCGCCGCGCGGCAATGTTGACCCGCAGCCAGTTTTCTTCAGCGGGTGAAATTGGTTTGCTGACCAGGGGACGCATCAGATTAATCAGCTGATGTGCCGCTTCACGCACCTCATCGCCAATCTCCTCAGCACCGGGATCGTTAAGCGGATAACCTTCGCTGATGCGACGCACAGCAACGGCGCAATAGAGCCGCAGATAGCGCTCGCCCTCATCACTGAGGCGAATGTTGTGCTGCGCAAAACAGCTTTGCAGCAGCGGACGCAGCGTCTCCAGCATGCCGCTGTTCAGCGCTTCAATAGTCAGCAGCGGACTCTCTGGCATCGCCTGATCGATTTGCCATAACAGGTCGGTGAGACAGGTCCGAATCGCCACTTCGCTGCCAAATAGCTTCATGCCGTAGTGCGGTTTACTCTCAATGGTGAGGTGATAGCGACCCAGCCACTCGCGCACCTCGGCCATATCGTTCTGCAGGGTCGCGCGGCTGACAAACCACTCTTCCGCCAGCTCTTCAAGTTTCAGTGAATAGGCAGCGGTAAGAAAACGGGTCAGGAGGTAGCGAACCCGGTCCTGCGAGGTACGCGGCACCCGCAGCGGCGACGCGGTATGCTGCTGCAGATGCTGAAAGCGCTGAGCATCCTCGATCTTCAGCTGATAACCTGCGCCACGGCTCAGGATAAACTGCGCACCATGATCTGCCAGCAGCGCATTCAGCGCCGTAATATCGGTACGCACGGTGCGTGTCGAGACGGCAAAACGCCGCGCCAGCTCATCCTGAGGCAGCGTTTCGTTTTGCAGGGCATCGAACAGTTGCGCAAGGCGCTGATTGGGAAATCTCACAAGCGTTACCTGTTTGCTGGCAGAGAGTGAAAACTTCAGCCTACGGCGTTCGTCACGCAACGTCCATGCGGCACGATCTGCCTGTCAAAGGCAGATCGTGTCGATCACCGGGCCAGTACTGTTTTACAGATGGCCAGCAGCTGCTTCACATCGTCAATGCGGGTCTCTCCGCTGGCTTTGTCAATGATCGAACTGTAGACGTGCGGGATCACTTTGCTGACGCCCGCGTCCAGCGCAATGCGCACGATCTCGCCGACGTTTTCCAGATCGATGCCGCCGGTGGGCTCCAGCCAGAAATCCTGTTTTGCACAGGCTTCCGCCACAGCGCGGTACTCATCCACCGCCTGCAGACCGCCCATCGGGAAATATTTCACCGAGCTGCCGCCCATATCCTGCAGCATCGCAATCGCCGTTTCGATGGACACAATCCCATCCTGCCGTTTTGCGCTGCGCGGTCCGGTAGAAATTTTTAC
This sequence comes from Pantoea sp. MT58, assembly GCF_014495885.1. Classification (NCBI taxonomy): domain Bacteria; kingdom Pseudomonadati; phylum Pseudomonadota; class Gammaproteobacteria; order Enterobacterales; family Erwiniaceae; genus Pantoea; species Pantoea sp. MT58. Next base: position 580,934 of record NZ_CP061083.1, on the reverse strand, counting down.
CTGACCTGGCGTGCCGGTTGGCGAGACCAGACCGTTCACAATAGTCTGTGACTGACCCAACAGCGCACGACTGGTGGCGACACCGGTAAAGACCTGATTCACATGCTGCGGTTGCAGCACCGCCGAAATCTCACTGACCATCTGTGACTGATTTGGATCGCCCGCGCCCAGGCCCACCGAGAGTGCATTATCGATCAGCGCAGCATATTCATGCATATCAGCGATAGCGGCGTCATTGCTGGTGTAGTTTTTTGACAGCACGCCGACCAGCACGTGTCCTTCTGCTGCCTGCCAGATAGCGCGCGCATTCTCTTTTGATCCCGCAAGGACGTTAAGGCAGAGACGATCCTGATAAAAATTAGGTGTCAGCGTCATGCGTGTTTCTCCCCGTTTAACAGTGCCTGAATGCGGGTAAAAATAGTGTGCAGTTGATCGGCGCTGACGCTGCGCACATCCGCTTCAATGATTCCTTCGTTGGCTTTATAGCCGCGGAAATAGATCGCTACATCGCCCTTTTTCAGCGCCTGCACCAGATCGCCGGTGCGTTGCTGAATCGCGGCTTCATCGAACTTAATTTCAGCGCGGGCGATATCGCGTCCGGCACTGTCCCACACGACGCGGGCCGTCACGCCGTTCAGGCTGTTAAGCTGTTCAATAAACGGCGTCATTTTTTCCACCATCTGCGCGCCGCTGATTTTTGGCTGTGACAGATAATTTTCAATCGCCTGGGTCAGCCCCAGAATCCCCTCTTTGCCCACTTTCATTGCGCGGCCAATGCCGTTGGTCTGGCGTTTGACCCACTCAACGTAATGGTGTCTGCCAATCACCAGCCCGCTGGTCGGCCCTTCAATCGCTTTTGCGCCGCTGTAGATCACCAGATCGGCTCCCGCCTGGTAATAGCATTGCAGATCCTCTTCTGCTGCCGCATCGACGATCAGCGGAAGCCCATGCTCCCGCGCAACTGCCGCGGCCTGCCCGACATCAAGATGGCTCTTCTGTACGCAGTGGTGCGATTTCACATAGAGGATCGCCGCCGTCTGTGGCGTGATCGCCGCTGCCAGCTGGGCAGATGAGCATTCGTTGCTGTAACCCGCTTCAACCAGTTGCCCGCCACCCAGCGCCACCATGCTGCCGACCGGCGCGCCATAGTTCACGTTGTGCCCTTTCGGCACCACAATCTGGTGCGGAACGGTCAGCGGCGCGGCGTGCAGGTTATCCACCAGCCAGTCGTTGTCTTTTACAATCACCGCCGCCACGCACTGGGCGATTCCGGCCGAGGCGCAGGAGACCACCAGCGCGTTCTCCACTTTCAGCAGACCGGCGATATACGCACCGGTCTTATCCACCAGATCTTTCATTTCGAAGTAGTGATCGAGGCCATACTTCACCGTATCGACCACGTCACTCGATGGGGTCGATACGCCGAGGATCGTCATACGGCCAGAGGCGTTAATCACCGGCTTCAGGCCATACTTTTCATAAACCGAGGTCATGCGCTATTCCTTCTTCAGTGGCGATCCACGTACCAGCGACCACCGCCGCCAGCGGAACCAGATGCTTCTCACCGGCGACCTCTTCACCTTCGGAATCGATAAAGGGCCGGGTTTCCTCTTTGATGCTAAAAACAGTCAGATCGGCGTCGTAGCCGACTTTCAGCTGGCCTTTACGCAGCAGGCGCAATCCGGCGGCCGCGTTTACCGTCACGCAGTCGATGACCTGCGGCAACGTCATGCCGACGCTGAAAAATTTCGACATCACATGCGCCAGGCTGTGAACCGGCCCGGCCAGACGATTGCGGCAGTAAATGTCAGAGCTGATGGTGTCGGGCAGAATGCCCTGCGCAATCGCCACCCGGGCGACCTCAAAGCTGAAGCTGGCGCTGCCGTGGCCGACATCAAGTTTTACGCCGCGCGCAATGGCATGTTTAACCGCTGCTTTGAGTTCACCCTGCGGCGTCAGGATGCGGTTGGGTTTGCCATTAAAGCAGTGCGTGATGATGTCGCCCGTGGTGAGCAGATCGGCAATCTGGTCAAGATTGGGCGGATTATTGCCAATATGAACCATCAGTGGCAGACCGCCGCTCGCCTGCTGAATAGCCTTCGCTTTTATCAGTGGCTGGACGCCGTTCTGACCGACCACGCTGCTGCTGATGCGCGCCTTAAGGCCGACGATAAAATCGGGCAGTCGCGCTACAGCCTGCTTCACCGCCTCCCCGTCGATCTGCGTCATGTCGGCCAGCTCATTCTGAGTGACGATGCCGGTGCGGGCGATATTAATCAGCGCATAGACCTGGGTCTGTGCCGCGCGCGTCAGCTGGTAGAAATCATCGATGTGCTCTGCGCCGGTGCTGCCTGCATCGACCACCGTGGTGACACCGTGCGCTACGCCAATCGCGTCCGCTTCATCATGATAAAGGGGAGATTTGGGATAGCAGTGAACGTGGGAGTCGATCCAGCCCGAGCTGAGGTAGAAGCGACCCGCCAGATCGCGCTCGCGCCGTGCCGTGCCCTGCACGTTGCCCACGGCGGCGATGCGGCCATCCTGCAGCGCAATGTCGACCACCTGCTCATCGCTAAGGCGCGCATTGCGGATAATCAAGTCGTACATGGTTTCTCCTTAACGGCAGCCCGCTGCCGGGCTGCCGGTGAGATCAGAGAGCAATCGGGAACAGCGCACCCAGGATCATCGCGCCGAGAATCGCACCGCCGGTGATCGGCTTGTTCCAGAGATAGAACAGCAGCGCACCCAGCAGCGAACCCAGACCAATCGGAATCGAGGCCGCCATGGCGGACAGGATAATCAGCGGACCCAGAAAGCGCCCTGAGGCATTACCGGCTCCCATCATCACGTCTGCGCCGTAGGTGGAGTCGCTCTGATTGATGGTGAATTTACGCGCCAGAATAATCAGGTAGCCAATCGCCACACCAATCACCAGGCCCGTCACCAGCGAGGCCGCAAAATTCGCTACCGGAAAGACGATGCCCGCGCCCAGCAGCAGTGCCGGCACGCCCAGGCCGACGCCGGTCTGAATCGCCCCGCCGATATCCAGAATGCCCACCAGTGAACCTTCAATAATGCGGGCAAACAGGAAACTGGCACCAAAAGCGGCGACTGCGCCGTAGACGCCGGTCTCCATGCCTGCGCGCAGCATCGACACAAATGCCACTTCGTTGAACGCGCCGATGCCGTAGAGGTAATACATGTGCGTCCCGGCAAAGACACCCGAGGAGAGCAAGCCAACAAAGATCGGGAAAGACCAGTCGGCATACCAGAAGCCTTTATTTTCGTTCATCGCATCGCCTCTTATTTGCCGCTGACTGAGTTGTGGATCATGTCGAGCCAGCCGGGAATGCCGAGCTGGAAGGACTGCAGCAGCTTCATATCGAAACCACGGAAGAAGCCGCTCAGCACAAACAGCAGCACGATAGCGGTCATCATCACTTTGGTAACCCGATTCCAGCCGCTCTCTTCCACCCCTTTGCCGATCAGAATACCCAGCACCAGCCCAGGCACGGCGTTGCCCATGATTAGCTGTGCCAGACCGCCAAAAATGGTGGCCCAGAAGCCTGACTTTTTACCTGCGTCGATTGCTGCCAGCCAGAAGATTACCGGCATCACCGTGTTCACCAGCAGGTTAGCGGCGGGCACCAGCACTTTGACTGCGGTAACCTGCAGCGCAGCGGGAACAGCTGACGCGGTAGAGTTGAGAAAGGCAACGACGATCATGCCGATAATGCCGCAGGCGATGGCCATTTTTTTCGGGTCGTGCAGCGTCTCTGCCACATTACGATTCTTCACCATCAGCGCGGCCGCGCCCCAGTTTGGGATGATGCGGTGATCGACATCCTGCGTGAATGAACCGGCTGCAACCGACGATGCCCAGGCATTGAAAAAGAAGCCAAGACCAAAGGAGAAATGAGAGGCCGGATCGCCTTCGCACGAGTTCAGCTCGCCCAGCGTACGAAAGGCGCCCATGCCCTGGGTGGTGGGCGCGTGGAACATGCGTGCAGCACCCGCCCCCACACCCACACCGACCAGTCCGCCAATGATCAACGACTTAAACAAAATGATTAAAAACATGTTGTTGTACCTTGTTGTCGTTTTTACCCATCCTGCCTCAGCGCCCGCGTCGCTCCGGTCTTAGCGTCGCGCTATCGCGACAGCTGAGATTCGGTTCAGTAGCGGGCTGATGTAAACAGGTTCTGTTTTACGATGCCGCCGTAAACGTCACCCGTTCGGTGTCGAAAACGGTGACGCTGACGGTGATCTCCAGGGTGACGCTGAAGCTTCGCCGCTGACGTGCCAGAAAGAAGAAGAGAAACTTCTCGGTTTTGACGCTCTCCTGCGCGCGCAGCACCCGGACATCCTGCGGTTCGATGCGCAGCAGAATTTTTTGCGTCGCGCGCAGAACCTGGTTTTGCACCCGACTCAGCGCGTCTGCAAAGGCTTTCGCTTTGGTATCGCCTTTGCCTTCGACCGTCACCTGAGTAACGTATTGTTCTTTCATAATCAGCTGCCGTGCTTCTTGTTCCAGGCCTGCACCAGCCGCTCGCCTAACTCTTCTTTATCCATGAAACCAAAACCCAGTACCGTGGCACCTTCATTAATGGCGGTGACGCCCTCATCGATAGAGCGCATACCATGCTTTGCTTTGTAGCCATATTTGTTCTGGGCGGTAATGGCGCCAGCGCCGCCGCTGCCGCAGAAGGAGATACCGAAATCGGCATTTTCTGCCTTCATCACGTCACCCAGTTTCATATCAGCCGCCACACCGGGTACCACAACAGCACGGCCACCCGCTTTTTCGATGCCAATAGCCACTTTCTGGCCTTTACCTAAACGATCGCCAATCACTACTGTTACCATGTTGTCTTCCTCTCTAGTTGTTGGATCGCGCGACTTCAATATGCACTGACAGCAGCCAGGCCTCTTCCCGGGGCAGATTGCCAAACAGATCGACCACCTGCTGCGCCAGTGCCACGGTTTCCGGTGGAATATCTTCAAACAGCTCCGCTTCCACGTCCGGCAGCGGCTCTCCGCTCAGCGAGCGTGACGCCATGGCGCCGACATGGGATTGCAGCATCTGCTGCTGGACCGCGTTGGGCTGAATGCCATGCTGCTGATAGAGCGCCGCAATCTGCGTCATTACGCTGTCAGCCAGTTGCTGCACTTTCTCCGGTGACGCTTCATACACCGGGACGCCCTTATTGCTCACCTTGCTACTCCTGTTAAACCGGATAATTCGCGTTAAAAATAAATTAACGGTCATCACCCCGACTGTGGAGAGGCAACATTTCCAGCAGTAAGTGGAAATTGACGTGAAGGTTGTGCGTCAGATCGCAGCCTGCACGCTTAGTGCGACAGGCGTCGCATAATGCGCAAAATGCGGGTTTTAACAGGTAAAGACGACGATGTTGTGCGGCGACAGGCGCGTTGCAAGAGGCTTTACGGCGCGGTAATAAGCAGAAGTGATGGTAAAAATCGCCGGTCAGGGTGACCGGCGATCTGATTAACGGAATTTCTTATGGTTGGTATTGCGGATGTCATCAAATTTAGCAGCTTCGCGCTTAGCGCCATCCACGTTGTTGGCTTTCGCCAGTGCACTGACCACGTCGATCTGCGCAATCAGCGAATCGAGGCCCGCCTGATAATCTTTGACCTGCGCGCTATCAGCAGGCTGACCTTCCAGCTTATCCGGCGTTGATTTTTTGGCATCCTGCGCCGCGGCACGCATTTTGGTTAACGCCTGCTGCATCTCCTGAGCATTGTCACTTTTCTTGACGATTTTCAGGTTCGCATTCAGCGTGTCCATATCCTTTTCCAGATCCGCCGCATAGAGGCTGACGCTGGAGAACAACAGAGAAGCCGACAACATTGCAATCACATGCTTACGCATCATTATTTCCTTTTTATTGTGATGAAAAAAAAGCAGCCTGCAGGCTGCTTCAGAAATCCATCTTATTGTCCCGCTATTTTCATCTCAGGCAGTAACACGGAACCGCACTGGATATTACTGCGGGTTTCAATATCGTCACCAATGGTCACCATGTTGCGCCACATCTCTTTGAGATTTCCGGCGATAGTGACTTCGCTGACCGGGTACTGAATAACGCCATTCTCGACCCAGAAACCGGCTGCACCGCGTGAGTAGTCCCCAGTAATGGCGCTGACGCCCTGGCCCATCAGTTCAGTCACCACTAATCCGGTGCCCATCTGCTTCAGCAGTTCGTCAAAGCTGTGGCCCTGGCCCGCAATGCGCCAGTTATGGATGCCACCAGCATGACCGGTGCTGGTCAGGCCCAGTTTACGGGCTGAATAGCTGGTCAACAGCCAGGTCTGCAGCACACCATCTTTGATGATGTCGCGCGCCTGAGTCCGCACCCCTTCGCTGTCGAATGGCGTGGAGGCGAGCCCTTTCAGCAGATGCGGCTGCTCATTAATAGTGAGCCACTCCGGCAGGATCTGCTGCCCCATGGAATCCAGCAGGAAGGTCGATTTACGGTACACGCTGCCACCGCTGATCGCGCCCACCAGATGACCAAACAAGCCGGTCGCCACTTCAGAAGCAAAAATCACCGGGGCTTTCATGGTCGGCAGTTTACGCGGAGCCAGACGGGAGAGCGTACGGCGTGCGCACTCTGCACCCACCCACTCCGGGCTTTTCAGATCCTCAAACGCACGGCCAATGGTATAAGCGTAATCACGCTCCATATTGCCATCCTGCTCGGCAATGACGCTGCTGGAGAGCGAGTGGCGGCTTGAGCAGTAGCTCTGCAACATACCGTGGCTGTTGCCAAAGACTTTGATGCCGACGTGGCTATTGAAACTGCCCCCTTCGGTGTTCGTAATACGCTTGTCTGCACGCAGCGACGCCTGCTCCGCCTGTGCCGCCAGTTCAATGGCGCGGTCGGCGTCAATCTCCCACGGATGGTAGAGATCCAGGTCCGGCGCATCATACGCGAGTAACTCCGCGTCAGCCGGGCCGGCAAACGGATCGGGCGAGGTGTAGCGCGCAATATCAATCGCCGCCTGCACGGTGCGTTTGATGGCGTCCGGACTGAGGTCGGTCGATGAGGCGCTGCCTTTACGATTCTGATGATAGACGGTGATGCCCAGCGCACCATCGCTGTTGAATTCGACGTTTTCCACTTCGCCATAGCGGGTGCTGACCCCGATGCCGGTAGTTTTACTTACTGCCACTTCCGCGCTGTCAGTGCTTACTTTAGCCAGTTCAAGTGCCTGCGCAATGGCCTGCTCCAGGACTTTTCGCTGTTCTGCAACCTGAGTAGATACGTTCATCGACCTGCCCATAATCTTATGTGTGAATGATTTGAGTCTATCAGAGTCAGAGAACAATTTCGCAGTCACCCGATAAACTGGTACGATTAGCCTCTTTTTTTTGGGAGCCCGGAAATGACCAAACAGCCCGATGAGTGGCTCGACGATGTGCCAGATAATGACGAAGAAGAAGATGAAGAGATTATCTGGGTCAGTAAGAGTGAAATTAAACGCGATGCAGAAGAGTTAAAGCGCCTGGGTGCCGAACTGGTTGATCTGGGTAAAAACTCGCTGGATAAAATCCCGCTGGATGAGCGCCTGCGTAACGAAGTTGAACTGGCGCAGCGCATTAAGAAAGAGGGTCGCCGCCGTCAGCTGCAGCTGATCGGTAAACTGCTGCGCAGTATAGATGTGGAGCCGATTCGTGTTGCGCTGGACAAGCTCAATAATCGCCACAATCAGCAGGTTGCACTGTTCCATAAACTGGAAATGTTGCGCGATCGTCTGATTGAGCAGGGCGATGAGGCGATGGGCGATGTGATTGCGCTCTATCCCGAAGCCGATCGTCAGCAGTTACGCAGCATGATTCGTAACGCGCAGAAAGAGAAAGCGGGCAATAAGCCGCCGAAGTCTGCACGTCAGATTTTCCAGTATCTGCGCGAGCTGGCCGAAGCGAAGTAATGCCATGGCAGACGTGCTCAGACAGAGCACGGCCAGGGCAGGAAGTCTGAGCGGATTTGTAACGGCAAGAGATGAAAGGATTTACCAGGATTTTCCTGCAAAATAAGCGCCCTGTCGGGCGCCTGTCATATCAGGCCAGCCTGTCCAGCAGCTTCTGATGAATACCGCCGAACCCGCCGTTGCTCATGACCAGAATCGTGTCGCCTGGCTGAGCGGCTTTGACCACCATTTCGACCAGGGTATCGATATCCGCACTCCAGTGCGCAGGCGGTATACACGCTTCTGCCACGTCTGAAACCTGCCACGGAATATGGTGAGGCTGGAACAGGAAGACCTCATCAGCCCGCGCCAGAGACGGGGCCAGATCGTTTTTGCTGACGCCCATCTTCATCGTGTTGGAGCGTGGCTCCAGTACCGCCAGGATACGTGCTCTGCCGCCCACTTTACTGCGCAGCGCAGCCAGTGTTGCCAGAATCGCGGTCGGATGATGCGCGAAGTCATCATAGACTTTGATGCTGTTCACTTCACCGCGCAGCTCCAGCCGGCGACGTGCATTGATAAAGGTGTTCAGCGCCTGGCCTGCATCTTCCGGCTTCACACCGACATGCCGCGCGGCCGCAATCGCCATCAGGCCATTGTGCATGTTGTGTTCGCCAACCAGGCCCCAGTTCACTTCCCCGACTTTTTCGCCGTCGAGCCAGATTTCCCAGTGAGAGGCATCGTTGGTCAGCTTCTTCGCCTGCCAGCGCCCGTGCTCGCCAACGCTCTCCTGCTCACTCCAGCAGCCCATCGCCATTACCTGTTTGAGGTTAGGATCATGTTCCGGCAACAGGATCTTGCCCTGACCCGGCACGATCCGCACCAGATGGTGGAACTGCTTCTGGATCGCCCGCAGATCATCAAAGATGTCAGCATGATCAAACTCAAGGTTGTTGAGGATCAGGGTACGCGGACAGTAATGGACGAACTTGGAACGCTTGTCGAAAAACGCGCAGTCATACTCATCCGCTTCAATGACGAAGAATGGACTTTTTCCTAATTTTGCTGAGACATCGAAGTTTCCTGGTACACCACCAATAATGAAGCCGGGTTCAAGGGCGCATGCCTCGAGAATCCACGCTGCCATGCCTGCTGTGGTGGTTTTACCGTGGGTTCCGGCCACTGCCAGTACCCAGCGATCGCGCAGCACAAAATCGTGCAGCCACTGTGGGCCAGAGAGGTAGGGAATGTTGCGTTCCAGTACGGCTTCCACGCAAGGATTACCCCGCGTCATCGCATTGCCGATGATGACTAAGTCAGGCATCGGATCCAGCTGGCTGGCGTCATAACCTTCCGTTAATTCAATGCCTTGCTGTTCGAGCAGGGTACTCATTGGCGGATAAACGTTGGCGTCTGAACCGGTCACCTGATGACCAAGTGAACGTGCCAGCATCGCCAGACCGCCCATAAAAGTGCCACAAATCCCGAGGATGTGAATGCGCATAACATGATCCATTACTCAAAAGTTCGGCGCACAGTGTAACGCCGCTCGCAGACGGAAGAAACGGATTAGGACTATGGTTTTTGAAGTTCATTCGGCTAAACTGCGTACGCATCCGTTGGCAGACTGTTACGCGTGCTGCCACTCCATCGAAGATTCAGGGAATGTGTTATGAAAACGTTGGGCGAATTTATCGTCGAGAAGCAGCACGACTTTCCGCACGCCACAGGTGAACTGACGGCGCTGATTTCAGCTATCAAGCTGGGTGCCAAAATTATCCACCGCGACATCAACAAAGCCGGTTTAGTGGATATTCTCGGTGCCAGCGGCGTGGAGAATATTCAGGGTGAACAGCAGATGAAGCTTGATCTGTTTGCCAACGAAAAACTGAAGGCAGCACTGAAAGCACGTGGCATCGTCGCCGGTATCGCTTCTGAGGAAGAAGACGAGTTCGTTATCTTTGAAGGTGAGGAAAACGGTAAGTACGTGGTGTTAATGGATCCACTGGATGGTTCTTCTAACATCGACGTTAACGTTTCCGTCGGCACCATTTTCTCTATTTATCATCGCGTTAGCGAACCCGGCACGCCAGTGGTTGAAGCGGACTTCATGCAGCCAGGCAACAAGCAGGTTGCTGCCGGTTACGTGGTCTACGGCTCATCCACCATGATGGTTTATACCACCGGCGCAGGTGTGCATGCGTTTACTTATGATCCGTCACTGGGTGTATTCTGCCTCAGTCACGAACGTATGACCTATCCGCCAACCGGATACACCTATTCGATCAACGAAGGTAACTACATTCGTTTCCCGCAGGGTGTGAAGAAATATCTGAAGTTCTGTCAGGAAGAGGATCTGCCAACGCATCGTCCTTATACCTCACGTTACATCGGCTCGCTGGTTGCGGATTTCCACCGTAATCTGCTGAAAGGCGGTATCTACCTCTATCCAAGTACCGCCAGCCATCCTCAGGGCAAGCTACGTTTGCTGTATGAGTGCAACCCGATGGCGTTCCTGGCCGAGCAGGCGGGCGGTAAAGCGACCGACGGTCAGAGACGTATTCTGGATATTCCACCGGTCACGCTGCATCAGCGTTGCCCGTTCTACTGCGGTAACGAGGCGATGGTGAACGACGTTGAGCGTTTCCTGGCTGAGTTCCCGGATTGCCGTCAGGGTTAATCCGGAAGTAGTATAAAAAGTCATATAGATAGGGCGCGATTTCGCGCCCTATCTGTTTTTTACGCTGTCTGCAATCTGAACTGCGCCATCGTTGACTGAAGCTGGTCGGATTGTGCTTCCAGCGACTGAGTGGCAGCGGTTGCCTGCTCTACCAGCGCGGCGTTCTGCTGAGCCGCGGCATCCATCTGCGTGACGGCCAGATTGACCTGCTCAATGCCACGGCTCTGCTCGTCGGAGGCCATCGAGATCTCTTTCATCAGTGCCGTGACGCGCATCACCTCACCAGAAATCTCATCCATGGTTTCCCCGGCGCGCGTCGCCATCTCACTGCCCTCTTTCACCCGAGACTGTGAGTCACTGATCAGCGTGCGGATCTCTTTGGCTGCGTTAGCACTGCGCTGTGCCAGCGTGCGCACTTCATTTGCCACCACCGCAAAGCCACGGCCCTGCTCGCCTGCACGCGCCGCTTCCACGGCGGCATTGAGCGCCAGGATGTTAGTCTGGAAAGCGATGCCATCAATCACGCTGAGAATGTCGCCGATACGATTGGCGCTTTCGGTGATCTCATTCATTTTTTCCATCACGTAGCTGACGACCTCAGCGCCGCGATCGGCAGTATCGGAGACCGCGCTTGCCAGCTGGTTCGCCTGCTGAGCATTTGTGGCGTTAAGTCGCACGGTGGCTGTAAGCTGCTCCATACTGGCCGCCGTCTGCTCCAGCGAGGCGGCGGACTCTTCGGTGCGCTGAGACAGATTGACGTTACCGGCCGCCAGTTCACGGCTGCCGATGTCGATCTGCATACTCGCTTCACGCACCTGACTCACTGAGGTCCGCAATGAGTCCTGCATCCCGCTCAGTGCATGGTTAAGCCGGCCCAGCTCATTGTTGCTGGACGGTGGCAGCGCCTGCGACAGATCACCCGCCGCGATCTGCTCAAGATGGACAATCGCCTGGTTCAGCGGCTGCAGCAGCATCCGGCGCAGCAGTTGCCAGGCAAGCACCAGCAGCAGCAACGTTAATATCCCTGCCACACCGATCAGGATTTTCATTTTGGTTTCGTTTTGGGCCGCCTGCACCAGCTGAGCCTGCGTGACCTGGTCAGCAAACTGGCTGAAGTCAGTGACCGCCTTATCGTAACTGGCCGCCAGTGTTGCCAGGTTGCCTTCCAGCAGCTGGTAATATTCGTCGGTATATTGCTTATCCAGCGCGTCCATCATCGGTTTGATGCCCTGGTCGAGATAGGCTTTGTAACTGGCTGAAACCGCATCCGCCAGCATCTTACCGTGCGCCGTCACCGTTCCTGCGTCCACAAAGCGCTTCAGGTTGAGTTGTGATGACACCACATCCGCCTGTGAGAGTTTTGTAACTGCCGCGCCCTCTTCCAGCATACCAATTTCAATTTTACGCACTGCCAGCGCCGCGTTAGCGCGGGCACGCATCAGATCTGAATTGCTCTTATAAAGACTGTTCAGCTCGATCCCCTGAATGCGGTTAACCACATCCAGCGAGCGGTTTCCTTTGTTAATTGCCACGATACCCATAGAACTCACCGCCAACAGCAGCAGTGTCATAAATGCCAGCAAAGCCAGCAACCCCGTGCGAAGTGATAACTGTTTCATCCTGATAGTTTCCGTGTATGTGAAAAGGCGAATTTCAAGCGGCCTCAAAGCGGAGGAATTATCGGCAGTAACGGTCCGAAACTTTAACGCTGATTAGTGTTAACAACTTGATCATCACAGAAACATCCATCAAGCTGATTGCCGCCCATCCGTTATCCGGAGAAAAGAATGAAACCAGGTTTGTTTCTGATGCTGATCTGCCTCAGCACATCGGCGCTGGCAGAGGATATACCGTCAGACGCTTCGCCTGATCGCTGCCTCAATAATGCCTCAACGACTCTTGCAATGAATCAGTGCTACGCGGCAGCAAGCAAGGTCTGGGATCAGGCGATGAATAAGCAGTACAACAAGCTGATGAAAACGCTCTCCGGCGAACCGAAGAACAAACTGCGTGCCGCTCAGCGTGCCTGGCTGAGCTACCGCGACAGCTGGCTGGAGGCGAGTCGCAGTCAGCTCAGTTCTCAGGGAACACTGGGTAGTGTCGCCCTGAGCGCGCAGAGTCTGAGCCTGGTGCGGAATCAGGCGCTGATGTTGCAATCACTTTCTAAAGGCAGTTGTGCGAATCCCGATGACTGCTGATCGATAACTGGCTTTTGCACTGGCGGAAGTCAGTGCGTTCCATAACCTTCAGGGAGAAACCATGGCTGCTTACGCCTCGACCATCATTCTGATTTGCCTCGCCGTGCTGAGTTATTTCGTACACAACAATGCGGTCACGATTTCGATTCTGGTGCTGCTGGCGATTAAAATTACCCCGCTGGCGCAGTTCTTCCCCTACGTCGAAAAACAGGGCATTACCTTAGGCATCATTATTCTTACCGTGGCAGTCATGGCGCCGCTGGCGAGCGGCTCACTGCCCGCCTCCGCCTTAATCAAATCCTTTGCCAACTGGAAGTCGATTGTGGCGATTCTGGTGGGGATTTTTGTCGCCTGGCTGGGCGGTCGTGGCGTGAATTTTATGAGCGTACAACCCTCTGTAATCGGAGGTCTGCTGATTGGTACGGTGATAGGCGTCGCGTTCTTTCGTGGCGTGCCAGTAGGGCCACTGATTGCCGCAGGCATTGTTTCACTGTTTGTGGCAGCTAAGTAGCGTTTGGGCGCATTCCGAAACGCCAAAAAGGGGGCATACATTCAGAGTCAGTTGGCTATAATAGCCGACACTCAACATACGACTACTGAAGGAATACCAGATGAGTTTGAACCAGGTGCCAGCAGGTAAAGACCTGCCAGAAGATATCTACGTTGTCATTGAGATCCCAGCGAACGCTGATCCGATCAAATATGAAGTTGATAAAGAGTCTGGTGCCCTGTTTGTAGACCGTTTCATGTCTACCGCCATGTTCTATCCGTGCAACTACGGTTACATCAACCATACCCTTTCTCTGGATGGTGATCCGGTTGACGTACTGGTTCCAACCCCGTATCCACTGGTCCCAGGCTCCGTGATCCGCTGCCGTCCGGTTGGCGTGCTGAAAATGACCGACGAGTCTGGTGAAGATGCCAAACTGGTTGCCGTTCCGCACACCAAGCTTTCTAAAGAGTACGATCACATCAAAGATGTGAACGACCTGCCAGAACTGCTGCGTGCACAGATCACCCACTTCTTTGAACACTACAAAGATCTGGAAAAAGGCAAATGGGTGAAAGTGGATGGCTGGGATAACGCCGAAGCCGCTAAAGCTGAAATCATCTCCTCTTATGAGCGCGCACAGAAGAAGTAATTCTGCTGCCGGTTTGTAAGTCGAAAAAAAAACACCGTCCAAATGGACGGTGTTTTTGTTCAGGCCTCTGGCTCCTCATCACGCTTTAGCCAGTCACCACTCATAATGCGCTGGCGTCCTGCCACTGAGCGTTGATAAACATAAAGCCATGCACTGCCAAACGGCGTCTGAGTCAGAAATCGTTTGTACTCTCCCCCTTTGGTGCGAAGCGCATCCAGCTCCGCCAGGGTTGAGGCATCAATGCGGTACACCTCACAATGTACCGCTCCATTGCCCTCTATAACGCCGGGATAATGGCCCAGACTATACAGCTCAAAGCCTTCAATCTGGTGATCACCCAGCCACTGCGCATTGGTCATCCAGTGACTGTTTCCCTGTTTGCGCCGTAAACTGCCGTAGACAATTATTCGCATTGCTAAAACTCAAACTGATAGAGCAAATCGAGAGCCTGATCCACACCGGACACGGCTTCCAGATAGAGCTTAGGCATCAGGCGGTAACGCAAGGTTAACGTCGCCAGTGAATCAAATATGCCAACACCGTATTTTACCTGCAGACCCGGTAGCACGTAGCCGCTGACCTGCACCTGCTGGCTATCGCCAACACCGGCAGTATCAACGGCGAGATTGCTGACACCGAAGGTCTCTCCGATTTTACCCACAACCTGACCACTTTGTGCAACCCCTAAGCCAACAAGTGCCGACGTTAGAGCGTTACTGTCGCCGTCGCTGCCTAATCCCTGACCACGCAGCAGGTAGGAAAGCGCTTCCTGTTGCGACATCGCCGGATCGGAGAAGACTTCCGCTTTAGGTTCATCGGCAAGGCCGGTCACGCGCAGACCGGCAGTGACGCCATCTTCCGTCGCATCCGGGTTACGAATGGCTTCCAGGTTAACGTAAGGCTGATCAGGCGGCCCGGCAAACTGCAGCTCACCTTTACGCACAATCAGATCCTGACCATAGGCGTGGAAGCGACCGGATGGAATGTTGATCTGGCCGTTTAAGCCCAGTCCTGACTTATCCTGCACCATTTTCAGATCGCCATTCAGCTTCGCTTTCAGACCAAATGCGGACAGACGCACATCGTTGCCGACGTGGATCACCAGGTTACTGTTAATCGGAATCGCAGCGGTTTGCGGTGCAATTGGCTTCAGCTGTTTATCCAGCATCACCTCATCTGACGAGACGCCCGTCGCGCTTTCCGGCACTTCCTGCACCGTAATGCGCGCCCACGGAATATCGACGCTGCCATCAAGGTTAAAGGCGGCTGGCGTCGCTTCAAATACCAGATCCGGCGAGACATCCATGCGCACCATCGGCGGCACGGTGACGCGAACCCGACTGCCCTGCGCCGCAATGCGCGCACGCCAGTTATCGAGCTGGCTCCAGTCGGCGTTACCGCTGAGATTGATGTTGCCCTGTGCAGTCTGGACCAGTCCGTTCAGGGTAGAGCTCATACCGTTGAACACCAGATTCAGGTTGGCGGCGGTCAGATCGACCGGCATAAAGTTGCCATCCACATCCACACCCGTCAGACCCAGCTGCCCAAACACCTGTGGCTGCTGCACACTTCCCCCCAGGCGAAGGCTGCTGTTCAGGCTGCCTTTGATCTTCTCGCCCTGCATCAGCGCAGGATTGATCATCGCCAGCGAGATATTGCGGATGTTCACGTTACCGCCCAGCGTGCGGCGATTTTGCGGATCGTCGATCTGCACGTTGCCATCCAGCTGCCCGTTTTTGGCAATGCGGATCAGCCAGTCGAGCTGCGCGCGACCGTTTCGCAGTGCGGCATTCAGGTTAAGCGTGTCAAAGGCGATCGGCAGGCTGTTGCCCTGAACATCCTGCACCACTTTTACGCCGTTACCCTTCAGCGCCACAGTACCGGTTGGCAGGCTGCCATCCGCCGTCCAGTTAACGCGTACATCGCCACTGAACAGGCCGCTGAGCTGGGTTGCCTCCGGCATAAATGGCTTGACCATCGCAAGGTCAAAACGGTTCAGCACCACATGCGCCTTACCTGCCGGGCCCGCTTCAATCGGCTCCGGTACACAAATTTGTGCATTGGGGTTCTGCCAGCAATGCGGCCCGATGGTCGCCGTCTGACGGCTGTTCAGATAGTCGATGGCCATGGCGCGGGTCAGACGCCACTCGCCCACGGGCGTGTCAAAGCGGGTATCGTTTAGCGAGCCTTTCCAGCGCTCGGTCTGGCGATCAAAGCTGCCGTTGAGCGCCAGCTGACCCGAGACCGGTTTGCCCTGCACAGTCAGCTTCATCTGATGCTGACGCTCATTCCCCTCTGCATTCAGCGTCAGCAGGCCGATGTTCAGCGCATCCTGCTTCAGTTGCTCAACGCGAAGTTGCAGTTTACCGGCGACCTGTTCGCCGGAGCGGACATCGCCATTCAGGGTGACGCGATTAATCTGCATCTGCTGCCAGCGCAGACCACGGGCATTGAGATCGGCCAGCAGCTGCGGTGCCTTCAGAGTGCCACGCGCTTTAATCGTGCCGTTGACCACGCCGCCCAGACCCGGCAGCGCATTGTCGAGCTGTGGCGCATCAATACTGGCATCAAGATCCAGACTGTCGCCCAGCGCCCCTTTGACATCCAGATGGTTGCGTCCCAGCGCCAGCTTAATACCCGGCACCGTCCACTGGTTGTAGCTGTTACCGGTCAGTGAGCCGTCAGCGGTTACGGCATTCTTTTTCACGTTACCTTTTAGCTGAAGCTGCGGCACGCTCAGCTGCCAGGTGCCGCCATACAGACTGCCGCGCGTGGTGATTTTGCCATCCAGCCGCGCGGGCCAGTCGGGATACTGTTTCGCAGTATTGATCCCTGCCAGCGTCAGCTCACTGCGCCAGCTGATTGCCTTACTCCAGTCCACCAGCGCGGTGAGATCGATATTGCCCTGCAGCGCGGCTACGCGCAGGCGATCGAGGCTGAACTGCTCAACGTTACCTTTACCCGTCAGCGAGACATTGGCCGGTGGCACAGATTCGCCCTTCACGGCGGTCTGCAGTGACATCACATAGTCGGTGGCTTTGCCTTTGAACTGATAGTCCAGGTTATCGGCCTGATACTGTATCGGTCCGGTCAGCGGCCAGCGCAGTTGCGGACTGGTCAGCTGCAGTGACAGCGGCAATCCCGCAACAGCCAGTTGGGTCGTCGCATCCAGCTGCGCATTGACCGGACCTGAGAGATTCAGGCCCAGCTTCAGCGCGTCGCGCATCGCACCGTTAAGTTTCAGCGCCAGCTTTTCGCCTTTAATCGGATCGGTATTGACCGTGCCATTCAGGGAGAAATCGACCGGCCAGTTATCCGCCAGCGTCGCCTGCCCACTCCCCTTCAGATTGCCCAGATTCGAGTCCACTTCCAGCGTCGTTAACTGCATCTGCCGATCGGCGGTTTTGGCTTTTAGCAACAACCGGCTGACAGCGATATCGGTGTCGCCGGTCACGCGCAGCTGCTCGCCCAGAATCTGCTGCACGTCAATATCCAGCGGCAGACGGAAATCAGGCAATGCCGGTAGCAGCGGTTGCGCAAACATCGCCTGCAGCGTTTCGCCCAGCGGTTTCTCAGCGGGATGCGGCTGCTGAACTTTCGGATCGACCACCTCTTCCTTCACCACTTTTGCCGCTTTTGGCAGCGCAATCAGCAGGCTTTGGATATGGGTCGGATTCAGCGTCAGCGCACGATCCTGCCACTGCAGGCCCGTGGTGAAATCAAGCAGCGAGATCGCGGTGTCATCAACCTTCACATTGATGTTGTGCAGGCCAAGATGACGCAGCGTGATGGGGTATGGTGTGCTGAGGTTAGTGTTGCTACTCTCCTCTTCCGGTGCGGCGGCGGCAGGTGCCATTTTCTTGCTGTCGACGACCACGCTGATATCGCGCAGGGAGACATCGTTGACGCACACGGAGGAGTGCAGCAGGCAGTTGAGATCCACCGCCAGGTGAATCTGCCCGGCATCAACACTGACGCCGGGCATCTCAAAGCGCAGACCGTTAAGGGTCAGGTTACGCCAGCCGCCATCGACCTGTTTGATCGACAGGCCAGGCACCCAGCGCGATGCGCCCTTGAGCACTAAATGCAGTCCCGGCGTGGTCCCGATTAAAAATGCCACGCCACCCAATAGCACAACCAGAAAGATCAGAATACCGATCAGGACCTTTTTCCACAGCTTCATAGTTCAGGCCCCAGTCCTACGTAAAATTGCAATCCATGCTCCTCGTCATCCCCGATAGGTCTGGCAATATCAAATTTGATGGGGCCAACCGGTGAAGACCAGCGCACACCGACACCTGCACCGGTTTTGATATTGCTCTGTTTAATGTCGTTAACCGCTTCGCCTGAGTCGACAAACACCGCGCCCCACCATTTACCGGTGACGTTATACTGATATTCCAGCGATCCGGTGGCGAGTTTTGATGCCCCGGTGAGTTTGCCGTCGTCGTCACGCGGTGAAATATTTTTGTATTTGTAACCGCGAATACTGCGGTCACCACCGGCGAAGAAGCGCAGATCCGGTGGCACCTTGTCGAAGTCGTTGGTTTCAATCCAGCCAAGATTGCCGCGCGCCACAAAGCGATGACTGTCACCGAGAGTGCGAATCCAGACGTTTTGCGCCTGCAGAATCAGGAAGTCGACGTCGGAGCCCCATGTCGTATCGGAAACGTCGACGGAGTAGCGCTGTGAGTCGCCCCAGGTCGGCATCAGACCGCCGCGCGAGCGGGTGCGGTTTACGCTGACGCCGGGATAGAGCAGCATGGTGGTATTGGTCACACTGCCCTGCGTAAAGTGATCCAGGCTCCAGCGCAGGTTGACCGCCTTCTGCCAGCCGCTGCTGCTGTCCCAGTTGCGCGACATCGCAAGCGTGGTGGTGTCGGCTTTGGTGTCGTTAAGGTCGGTACGCTTGAGGCCTCCGGAGAAGGTGTAGTACTGCTCCAGTGGGCTCTTCAGTAACGGGACTTTATAGCTGAGGTCGACCTGCTGTTCCGGCGCAGACACGTAGGCGCTGGCTGTCAGGCTGTGGCCGCTGTCGTTGATCCACGGTTTTTTCCACGTTCCTTTCAGCCGCGGACCGACGTCAGTTGAGTAGCCGACGCCGGTTTCAATGGTGTTTTCGGTGCGGGGTGACATCACGGCACTCAGCGGCAGCACTTTAGTCTGTCGTCCCTTGCTGAATTCCGGCGCGACCACCACCGAATTAAACCAGCCGGTGGCGGAGAGGCGGCGATTCAGTTCGGCCAGATCGCGTGAGCTGTAGTAATCCCCTTCTTTAAAGGGCACCAGATTTTGCAGATACTCTTCACGAATCTGCGATCCCTGAAAAGTGACGTCACCAAAGCGATAGCGCTCGCCGCTGTCGTAGTCGATATCCCAGAACGCTTCATGGCGCTCAACCGAGACGCCGAGCTGGCTTTTTTTAAAGGTGCCGTCGAAGTAGCCGTTACGCAGCGCAAGATTAGAGAAGCCGCTTTTAAATTTGTCATACTGCCCGTGGTTAAGCTGCGTGCCCACTTTGGGCCGTCCCTGCTTCACCCAGGCTTTGTAATCAGGATCATTGCGCGCATCACCTTCCACCACAATGGTGCTGCCGCCAATTTTGACAGCCTCGCCCGGCGTCACATGTGCGACTAATACCGGCCGTCCTCCCTTCGCAGGCGCGGGGCGGGATTCGAAATCGATGGTCGGCTCGTAATAACCAAGGGCGCGCAGCCCCTCTTTTATTGCAACAGAGACACGTGCACGAAAACGGCCATCATTCGAGACCTCGTCGCTGCCGATGGTGGAAAGGCGCGCTCTGACATTCTTTTGCAGATCCCCGGTTAAGCCATCTACCTGTAATCGCACGGTCGCCGCCTCAAGGGCGGGCGCGGCAAGCAGCAGGCCAGCTATGCAATAAACATAAAATCGTGGCACCTGTACTCCTGTTAATCATGCCGGCCCCTTTTCCGCGGGGCACTTATTAATCATCTTTGCCCGCACTACCGCAACGGCAACATCCTCATCATAGCCGCACTTTATGGCAAACGGCGGCGCAAAATCGACTTCTAACTCAAATAACGCGGCTATTGTCGGTAAATGGGGGGATTGATACAACTCCTGCAGGCGGGAATGAGCGGTCCAAAATGATTCACTCAGATAAATCTGAGTCGATAACGTACCGTTCTGCCTGCTAATCCTGAGGGAAGCGGCAGATTGCCCTCTGGCGGCCCGATGAGCGCTCCTGCTATAATCTGCCACCACAGGCATTCCGCCTGTTTTCATTTCTGCCCCGACATGTACGTTGTCGAACTGGCGCAGACATTTTTGGCACGGATAGCTCTGTTTCACGGATAAACCAACTCTGTTTGCGCTTACCCACGCTGCCCAGGCCAAAAATGACAAGTGGATAACCCTTTGGATCTCATATGTTAGATAGCTTGCTTGTCATTTTATTGCTGATTGTAATCAGTGCCTTTTTCTCCCTGTCGGAGATCTCGCTGGCGGCCGCCCGTAAGATCAAACTGAAACTTCTGGCCGACGAAGGCAACGTCAATGCCCAGCGTGTGCTGAAAATGCAGGAAACGCCGGGCATGTTCTTCACCGTGGTGCAGATTGGCCTTAACGCTGTCGCCATCCTGGGCGGTATTGTCGGCGACGCGGCATTTTCACCGGTTTTCAGCGGCCTGTTTAACCGCTTTGTTTCGCCGGAACTGGCGGAACAGCTCAGCTTTATCTGTTCATTCACCATCGTGACCAGCCTGTTTATCCTGTTTGCCGACTTAACACCAAAGCGGGTTGGCATGGTCGCACCGGAAACCATCGCGCTGCGCATCATCAATCCGATGCGTTTCTGCCTGTTAGTGATGCGTCCGCTGGTATTTCTGTTTAATGGCCTGGCCAACGTCTTCTTCCGTATTTTCAAGCTGCCGATGGTGCGTAAAGATGACATCACCTCCGACGATATCTACGCGGTGGTGGAAGCCGGTGCGCTGGCGGGCGTTCTGCGCAAGCAGGAGCATGAGCTGATTGAAAACGTGTTTGAGCTGGAGTCACGTACCGTTCCCTCTTCAATGACCTCACGCGAGAATATTGTCTGGTTTGATCTGCACGAAGATGAGACCAGCCTCAAGACCAAAATCGCCCAGCATCCTCATTCGAAGTTTCTGGTCTGCAGCGGCGACATCGATCATATCGTTGGCTATGTCGACTCAAAAGAGCTGCTGCTGCGCGTACTCGGCAATCAAAGCATGGCGCTGAACAGCGGCCTGCAGATTCGCTCTGCGCTAATCGTGCCGGACACGCTGACGCTCTCAGAAGCGCTGGAAAGTTTTAAAACCGCTGGTGAAGATTTCGCGGTGATCATGAACGAATATGCGCTGGTCGTGGGCATCATTACGCTGAATGACGTCATGACCACACTGATGGGCGATCTGGTCGGTCAGGGCATGGAAGAGCAGATCGTGGCGCGCGATGAGAATTCATGGCTGGTTGAAGGCGGCACACCGATTGATGACGTAATGCGCGTGCTGGACATCGATGATTTCCCGCAGTCAGGCAACTACGAAACCATCGGCGGCTTTATGATGTATATGCTGCGTAAGATTCCAAAGCGTACCGATTTTGTGAAGTTTGCTGGCTATAAGTTCGAAGTGGTAGATATCGATAGCTACCGTATCGATCAGCTGCTGGTCACCCGCATTGATGAACGACCACCCGTGCTGAACCTGACCAAAACCGAAGAAGAGTAAATGACTCAGAGCGTGTCCCGGCGGCTATTATTGTCCCAGGCAGTCCTGGATACAGAGCGCGCGGAACAACCGGAACGTTTACGTAGCAGTTGGAGATTGTGGGCACCGTCCGTGTTCGGACAGGCAAAGGGAATAGCCTGATAGGTCATACACTAAGGGCGCCATCGGCGCCCTTGTTATTAGTTGAACTCAAGTTTGAGACGAACGACCTGGCGGTTAATTTCTGACATCACGCTCAGGTGCTGTTTGTCTTTGACGCGAGGGATTAATACTTTCCCTTTATCGAACTCGAACGCGCCCACGTCCTTGATATACAACCTTCCTTTGAACAGCGTTTTTACATATTTCGCTATTTGTAGCGGATTATAGCGCTGGAAGATCTTCATGCTGTTTAACTCCTGTACATTTTTAAGCACGCTTCGCCGTTTCCAAATTTGGTTCCAGCCCATGAAGCGCGAATTCGCGATAACTATAGAACACTAAAACTGACTGATGTTCCTAAAAGTGAATTTTTTTACTGAATTGACACATCATTACAGAACACTCTGTTATCAGGCTCACACAACACAGTATAAACCTTCATTGATTAAGGAATTGTGGCGGCCATAACAAACCTGACACCTTTCCAGGACAGGCGCATCATCCCTGCTTACTATTGCAGTAAAATGACTGACTGGTCTGATCACCTAAGGAAATAACAATGCGTATAACCCTGGCAGCTGTGGCGTTGTCTCTGTTGATACCGGCAGGCGCGATGGCTCATAACCTCAGACTGGATATGCGGGTACCGGCTGTAGGCGTGAATGACAAAGGCGAGCTGTTATTGCAACAGGAGAAGTTTAGCTACAAAAACTGGAATAGCGCGCAGCTCAGCGGAAAAGTTCGCGTCATCCAGCATATTGCGGGGCGCTCATCTGCGAAAGAGATGAACGCGGCACTGGTAGAAGCGATCAAAGCCGCGAAGCTGCCGCATGATCGCTATCAGACCACCACCATCGTCAATACCGATGACGCGATTCCGGGCACGGGCATGTTTGTGCGCAGCAGCGTCGAGACCAACAAGCAGCAATATCCCTGGTCTCAGTTTGTCATAGACAGCAAAGGCAACGTGCAGCACAGCTGGCAGTTACAGCCTGGTGGTTCCGCCATAGTGGTGCTGGATAAGCAGGGCGAAGTGAAGTTTGTGAAGGATGGTTCGCTGACGCAGGATGAAGTGACAAAAGTTATCGCGCTGGTCAACTCACTGCTGAAAGAGTAATGCTGAACACCCGGGAGCGAGAGAATCGCTCGCCGGGCATTTATGCCAATACCGTCTTAAAAGAGCGAAACGCGGAAGCCGGGATTCAGGAAGGATTCGCGCGGCGCATAGTCCAGGGTTTTGCCCTGCCAGTCATGTACATGCGCACCCGCGGCCATCGCCACGGCATGACCCGCGCCGGTATCCCAGATATTGGTTGGCCCGAAACGGGGATAGAGCTGAGCTTTACCTTCTGCCACCAGACAGAATTTCAGTGAGGAGCCGGTCGCAACGGTCTGATGCTCACCTAACTGCTTCAGGTACTCTTTCATCTCGTCGTCGTCACCATGTGAGCGGCTGACCACGACCAGCGGAGGACGTGCGTCACGGACATGAATCTGTTCACGATGACCGCCCTCTTCTTTCCACGCTTTACCCTCTGCCGCGGAATACATTACGCCCAGCACTGGCGCATAGACGACGCCCATCACCGGCTTGCCCGCTTCAATCAGCGCAATATTGACGGTAAATTCACCGTTACGCTTGATGAACTCTTTGGTGCCATCCAGCGGATCAACCAGCCAGTAGCGTTGCCAGTGCTGACGGACATCCCAGGCTGGCGGATCTTCTTCTGAAAGTACCGGTATGTCAGGCGATAGCTGTTTCAGCCCCTCCATGATGACTTCATGCGCCGCGATATCCGCAGCGGTCACCGGCGAATCGTCCGATTTGTGAGAAACGTCAAGCGGCGCGGCACCGTTATAGACCTGCATAATCGCGTCGCCAGCTTCGCGTGCCAGTTGGCAGATTTGCTCTAACATTTTTCACCTCGTTTTTGTCTGTCTGCTGCAGGATCAGCCCATCTTCAGATAGTGACATTTTAGCAGTTCCGCCTGACCAGCCTGTTTACTGGTCCGGCGGCGATTCAATTTATAGATATATCAATATCATAGTTACGTGCTTATCGCCATGCTGACGCCAGTGAGCCTTTATCGTATAAGAATGAGTCGCAGGCCGATGCATCAAAACGTTATATCCATCACGATTTAAAATGACTATCTGTCATGCTTTTACATTATTTTGAGAGCCTGAATTTAATTTGCAGCAGGAGCAAGCATGTTTAAGCCCGGAATGATGTTACTGGCCCTGAGCGTTTCCGTCGCCGCCCAGGCCGCGACGGTGGATTTACGCGTACTGGAAACCACCGATCTGCACAGCAATATGATGGATTTCGACTACTACAAAGATACGGCAACTGAGAAATTTGGTCTGGTGCGCACCGCCACGCTGATTCACGCCGCCCGGCAGGAGGTGAAGAACAGCCTGCTGGTTGATAACGGCGACATCATTCAGGGCAGCCCATTGGGCGACTACATGGCGGCTAAAGGGCTGCGTGAGGGTGAAATCCATCCGGTCTACAAGGCGCTTAATACGCTGGATTACGCTGTCGGCAACCTCGGTAACCATGAATTCAATTATGGCCTGCCCTACCTGAAAAAAGCGCTGGCGGGTGCGCGCTTCCCTTATGTGAACGCCAACGTGATTGATGTGAAGAGCGGCAAACCGCTGTTTACCCCTTACCTCATCAAATCCACGACGGTGGTTGATCGCGAGGGCAAATCGCAGACCCTGAAGATTGGCTATATCGGCTTTGTGCCGCCGCAGATCATGGTGTGGGATAAAGCCAATCTGCAGGGCAAGGTACGGGTGGATGACATCACCGAAACAGCTCGCCGCTATGTGCCTGAGATGCGCGCGCAGGGTGCCGATCTGATTATTGCTATCCCTCACTCCGGCCTGAGCAGCGAGCCGTATCACGCAATGGCAGAAAACTCGGTTTACTACCTCAGCCAGGTGGAAGGTATTAACGCCATCCTGTTTGGTCATGCGCATGCCGTCTTCCCCAGCAAGGAGTTTGCTGGCATCAAAGGCGCAGACATTGCTAACGGCACGCTGAACGGGGTTCCGGCGGTGATGCCAGGCATGTGGGGCGATCATCTTGGCGTGGTCGATCTGGTGCTGAACAATGAGGGCGGACGCTGGCAGGTGAGCAGCGGCAAAGCAGAGGCGCGACCGATCTACGATAATGCCGCGAAGAAATCGCTGGCGGCGGAAGATCCGGCGCTGGTGAAAGTGCTGGCTGACGATCACCGCGCCACGCGGGAGTTTGTGGCGAAGCCCATCGGCAAGTCGGCTGACGTAATGTACAGCTATCTGTCGCTGGTTCAGGACGATCCAACGGTGCAGATCGTCAATAATGCGCAGCGCGCTTATGTGGAGCATTTCATTCAGGGCGATCCGGATCTGGGCCGTTTGCCGGTGCTCTCTGCTGCCGCGCCGTTTAAAGCGGGCGGACGTAAAAACGATCCTGCCAGCTATGTCGAAGTGGAGAAAGGTGCCCTGACTTTCCGTAATGCGGCCGATCTCTATCTCTATCCCAATACACTGGTCGTGATGAAAGTCACGGGTGCGCAGGTGAAAGAGTGGCTGGAATGCTCAGCAGGCCAGTTTAACCAGATCGATCCGCACAGCAGCAAAACGCAGTCGCTGATTAACTGGGATTTCCGCACCTATAACTTCGATGTGATTGATGGAGTCAATTATCAGATTGATGTGACCCAGCCCGCGCGTTATGACGCAGAGTGTCAGTTGATCCATCCTGACGCCTCACGCATCCGTCAGCTTACCTGGCAGGGTAAACCCATCGATCCGCAGGCTATCTTCCTGGTGGCGACCAATAACTATCGCGCATATGGCGGCAAGTTTGCCGGCACCGGAGATAAGTACATCGCCTTTGCCTCGCCAGATGAGAACCGTTCGGTGGTAGCAGCCTACATCAGCGCGGAAACCAAAGCGCATGGCGCAGTTCAGCCGAAGGCGGACAATAACTGGCGTCTGGCACCGATTACCTCATCCACTCCGCTCGATATTCAGTTTGAAACGGCACCGGGCGATAAGGCGACCGGATTTATTAAGCAGCATGCGCAATATCCGCTTCAGCCCAAAGGAACAGATGCGATTGGCTTTGCACTGTGGCAGGTAAATTTACAGCAGAAATAAGGCGGGAGAAAACGCTGCAACCGGGGTGGTTGCAGCGTCTTATCTTACAGGATTTCCAGCAGCTCAACTTCGAAGAGCAGCGTGCTGAATGGTGGGATAGAGGCACCCGCACCGCGCTCGCCATACGCCAGGTTCTGTGGGATCACCAGTTCCCATTTTGAGCCAACCGGCATCAGCGTCAGCGCTTCAATCCAGCCAGGGATAACGCCGCTTACCGGGAATTCTGCCGGTTCGCCACGGGCAACTGAGCTGTCGAACACGGTGCCGTCGATCAGTTTGCCGGTGTAGTGAACGCGTACGCGATCCTGACGTGATGGGATTGGACCTTCACCCTGAGTAATCACGCTGAACTGCAGGCCTGATTCGGTGCTGCTCACGCCTTCACGCTGCGCATGTTCCTGCAGGAATGCCTGACCTTCTGCGGCCATAGCTTCGGTACGCTCACGACGCACGCCTTCCGCGCGTTCGTGCACTTCACGCAGTGCGCGATGAACCACATCAACCGGTACGGCCGGCGAGTTCCCTTCCAGCGCGTCGCGCAGACCCGCGAGCAGTGCTTCTGGTTGCAGACCCTGCAGACCAGATTCCAGCAACTGCTGGCCAACCTGTAAACCAATACCGTAACTTGCTTGTGCTTCGACGCTGTCGAAAGAAGGGGTAGTCATCTTCGTTCCTTTCACTCTCGGATAAATTCGAACCGGCAGCATAGCAGCGCAGGCCGCTGGCGTAAAATGCCCTGCGTCGCAGATGACTTTTGCTGATGAAAGAGAAACAATAGCCACGTCAAATTTATCAATGCTGGCAGGCACTTCGCGCCGGTATTGCCCATACTATAACTATCGATGGGGATCACCTCATCTGTAGCACCTGAATAAGAGAGCAAACATGGGCCAGATTGCCCCACGCCGCCGCAGGATGCGTGCAAAACAAATGGTATCCCGGCTGCAGACCTGGCTGGCCGCACGCAGGCTACAGCAAACTGCCGGAGAGGAGGAAACCCGAATGGCTTCAGACACGTCATCCCGCCTGCCGACATGGCTTCAGCGTATCTGGCATTTTACCGACCATATTCGCTGGATGGATCCGCTGCCTGCGCCGCACCGTCGTGGCATTCTGGCGGCACTGCTGGTGATGCTGGTGGCGTTTCTCTGGCCCACCAGTACCCTGCGCTATCCGGTCGAGCAGTCTTCGCCTTCTGCGGAGAAAGAGGTGCCGATGCAGGCGGATATTTATGATAACAACCGTGCCCGTCAGCCTTCATCCTCAGCGTCTCAGCAGACGCCAAAAGCTGATTCTCAGGGCGAATGGCGCAATATGACCATTGCGTCGGGTCAGACGCTGGCGCAGCTGTTTCGTGACAACAGTCTGCCGGTCAATGATGTGTTTGCGATGGCGCGGGTGGAAGGCAGTGACCAGCCGCTCAGCTCACTGAAAAGTGGTCAGCAGGTGAAAATCCGTCAGGATGCGCAGGGTGTGGTAACCGGTCTGACCGTTGATGGCGCAAATGGCCCGGTGCTGTTTACGCGTCAGCCAGATGGCAGCTTTATTCGCGCGCAGTAAGGCCAACAGCAGTTTATTGAAAGGCATAAAAACAAAAACGCCGGCACAAGGCCGGCGTTGATGTCGTGCTCAGTTAATAAAATTAACCAGCAACAACTTTCACGTTCAGTTTAGCGAAGACTTCGCTGTGAACCTGGAAGCTTACTTCATGCTCACCGGTAGTGCGCAGAACGCCGTTCGGCAGACGAACTTCGCTCTTAGCGACTTCAACGCCAGCTGCAGTAACTGCATCAGCGATGTCGCGGGTACCGATTGAACCGAACAGTTTACCTTCATCGCCCGCTTTAGACGTGATGGTTACAGTGCCCAGTGCATTGATTTTCTCAGCGCGTGCAGTTGCTGCAGACTGAACGTCAGCCAGTTTGGCTTCCAGTTCAGCACGGCGTGCTTCGAAGAACTCAACGTTTTTCTTGGTAGCAGGAACAGCTTTGCCCTGTGGTACCAGGAAGTTACGAGCATAGCCCGCTTTAACGTTAACCTGATCACCCAGGGTGCCAAGGTTTGCTACTTTATCAAGCAGAATAACTTGCATTACCTTATCCTCTTAAAGTCGTTAATGGACAGTTGCCGATTACTGATGACGATCAGTGTACGGCAGCAGAGACAGGTAACGCGCACGCTTGATGCAGCGAGCCAACTGACGCTGGTATTTTGCACGAGTACCGGTGATACGGCTCGGGACAATTTTACCGCTTTCGGTAATGTAGTTTTTCAACGTTGCGATGTCTTTGTAATCGATCTCAACAACGCCTTCCGCGGTGAAACGGCAGAACTTGCGACGACGGAAATAACGTGCCATTAGGCTAGTCTCCAGAATCTATCAATTCAATCTGCTCGGCATGGAACACCACTTTGCTCTGGCCATTTCGTGCCTGATGGCAACTAATGAAACCGTCGAGTGTGAGTTGCGTGCCGACCGTTATATGTTGAGTAATCACCTGATGGGCGCTGCCGCTAATAATAACAGGCATACGACACCAGGCTTGCCGGTGAAACCCGGCCTCCTCCTGCACTGAGCGGTGCTCAAGCACAAACTGACAGTGAGGAATTCCTGACGGGCTAACTCTTCGAACCGGTGTCTTGCACACAGTGCCAGACAGGCGAAGTCGATTGACCGTCACGATGGATTACTCTTCAGAATCCCCAGCATCTGACTCATCAGCGGATTCGTTAGCAAAATCTTCGCGACGATCACGACGCTCATCTTTCGCTTTAACCATCGGTGATGCTTCAGTTACCGCGTTTTTAACGCGCATAACCATGCTACGGATAACGGCGTCGTTGAAGCGGAAGTTCGTTTCCAGCTCATCGATCGCTTCCTGCGGCGCTTCAACGTTCATCAGAACGTAATGCGCTTTGTGCAGTTTATTGATCGGGTAAGCCAGCTGACGGCGGCCCCAGTCTTCCAGACGGTGAATCGTGCCTTCAGCACCAGTGATAGCACCAGTGTAACGCTCGATCATGCCAGGAACCTGTTCGCTCTGGTCAGGATGAACCATAAATACGATTTCGTAATGACGCATCGAAATTGCTCCTTACGGATTATTCAGCCTCCTGTCGGGGTCAACCGCGGCCCATGGAAGCAAGGAACGTTATAGGCTGTGTCCCACAAAGGTTCGCAGTGACGAGCGTTTGTGGGACACAGCCTGAGAATGCGGCTGAAAAATTGACGCGTAATCATACCGGCGAAGGTGCCTGAACTCAAGCGCACATTTAAACAAATCGCAGGCGTCGTGCCAGATATCGGGGCTTTTTGTGCTAATGACGTAAATACAGCAGGTTGGGCGGCGAAGGTTCAAAAATGCTGACAAAGAGGTTCAGGTGGATGATCTGGCGATAATTTACTCAGTCGCTAAACTGATTAGAGACGTCACGGTTCGCTTAGTGGCGTCACGCAGAGTGTGTTCCCTGAAGTGAGGAGTCGGGCATGAAAACGTTCGTCATCGCCACTTTACTGGGTCTCTTCCTGTCTCCACCCGCTCTTGCCAGCCATGCTGACTGTGCGCAGCAGATGAGAAGTCACAGCAGCGAAGCGGCATCGGGTTATGTTTACGTTAACCGGCTGGATACGCCGGAAAGAAACCCGGTTAATGCGCCTGCCAGCGCAGCAGAAAAAGCGTCTGCGTTCTGGTAAGTGCTGGTAACTTTACGGGCGGCAGAGTCCTTCTCCGCCCGTTCATTATTTATAGCTGCTGTTTAAAAAAGCTGACCAGCGCCGTTAATGCAGAGGGCGTGATCTTATGCCCGATCTGTTTTTCCGACAGTGAGGTCAGATGCTGCGCCAGTCCATTGTCACGCAGCGCCCTCTCCAGCCGGACACTCTCCGCCCAGGGCACAACCTCATCCGCTTCGCCATGCCACAACAGTAGCGGACGGTTAGCCAGTGCCTCCAGATGGTTGCAGGGATCATAGTCCGTCAGGGGAGCCATACGGGCCGCAAACTGCGCTTTCTGCTCCGGCGTATCAGCCACCAGCGGTGGAAACAGCGATTCGCTCAGTTGCATAAAATAGCCCGATCCCATCATACAGGCGACGCTCTGGATCTGCGGATAACGCGCCATCGCGCCCAGTGCCGTCATGCCACCCATCGACGCACCCGCCACTGCGAAACGCCTGTCAGCGATCAGATTGTCTCTACGCAGCGCAGCCTCCAGCAATGGCAGCTCATCAATGTTCTGTTTCAGAATCTCCCAGAAGCGGCCCAGGCGTGCATTGGCATCACCGTGATAACGCGCGCCGTGCAGCTCCGCATCCGGCATCACCGCCCGAAACCCCGCCTGTGCCAGCGCCACGGCGAAATAGGCGTAGACCTCTTTTGATGAGGTAAAGCCGTGATAAAACAGCACGGTTGGCAGTGGCTGATGCCGTTGTCCGGCAGGCGTGGCGTGCAGGCATTCGATACCGGCCAGTGTTTCTGTAGTGAGTTCAATCATGGTCTCTCCTGAGAGGCAGCAAGGCATGCCGATCAAGTCTGTGTTCTGCGGGTTGATTTGCGAAATCACCCGCTCCGCTTAGCTGTCTAACTTCTCCCTAAACTTTTCCCGCACTCTGCCGTTGATCGTGTACTCCCTTAACTTGATCAAAGGTAATTTATGAAGCGTCTCTCTCTCAGCGGACTGAGTCTCGGAGTTAAGCTGTCTGTACTGACGTCTCTCAGCGTTGCACTGCTGTTGCTGGTGCTGACACTGACTCAAAGCCACAACGCCTCGCGCCAGCTGGAAAATCTCGCCATCGATGACATGCACAACCAGGTGCAGGGCATCAGTGAAATGGCCACTATGTTTAATGCCACCCTCACCGAAGAGGTGGCTCACTATACCGATCTGTTTACCAGCTTCCTGCCTAAGCGCTTTAGCCTGGATGAAAGCTCGCGGGTGCAGGTCGGTGCCTTTTCGACGCCAGTGCTGCGTGCCGGGTTGAAAACACTGAATCTCGATCAAACTGCCGTAGACGATTTCACCGAGCGCACCGCCGCCGTGGCGACCATTTTCGTGCGCGATGGCGATGACTTTGTCCGTGTTTCAACCTCGCTGAAAAAAGAGGATGGCAGTCGCGCAATCGGTACGCAGCTTGACCGCACCGGGGCGGCCTGGAAACGTGTTCACCAGGGCGAAGTCTACCGCGGGCTGGCGACGCTGTTCGGCCATCGCTATATCACACAGTATCAGCCGATAAAAGATGAGAGCGGTAAAGTCGTTGCCATTCTGTTCGTCGGTGTGGGTATTGATAAACAGTATGCGCTGATGCGAGAAAAAATCCTGGCGCGTAAGCTGGGTGATAGCGGTCATTTCTTCGTGCTCAACGGCACGCCCGGTAAAACGCAGGGAGCGTATCTGTTCGATCAGCACGACGAAGGAAAACGCCCCGACTGGGATGATGCAACGCTGAAACCGCTGCTGACGGAGCCGAAAGGTATGCAGCAGGTGGAGATCAATGGTGAGATGCAGATTCTGGCCTGGGAGCAATTGCCGGACTGGAACTGGGTGATTACCGGCGAAGTTAACCGCGACAGCCTGCTTGCGCCCATTACGCATAGCCGTAACCTGTTCCTGATTACCGGACTGGTTCTGGTAATCGTCTTTGCGCTGGGCTTTGTCTGGTACAGCCGTCGGGCGATTACCCGTCCGCTGCAGCAGGTGATTCATCTGGCGGAGCAGTATGCCGCCGGCAACCTGCAGGTCCATATGGATACGCTTCGTCGCGACGAAGTTGGCCAGCTGATCATTGCAATTAACGGCATTGGCGATGGCCTGGAGAAAATTGTCGGCCAGGTGCGCGGTGCGGCGCAGGAGATCAGCGACGGCACGGACACCATCGCGGCCAGCAGCCATAACATCAGCGAGCAGATCGGGCGTCAGGCCAGCAGCGTCGAGCAGACCTCTGCCAGCATGGAGCAGTTTGGTGCCACGGTTGAACACACCGCCGAAAGCCTGCGTCAGGCGATGTCACTGGTGGCCGAAGCCAGCAATATCGTCAGTCACGGCAGCAAAACCGTGGTGCGCTCTGTCAATACCATGTCAGCCATTAAGGTTTCATCGCAAAGCATTGCGGATATCACGCATGTGATTGAGTCGATCGCCTTCCAGACCAATATCCTGGCGCTGAATGCTGCGGTTGAAGCGGCGCGTGCTGGCGAACAGGGCCGGGGTTTTGCCGTGGTAGCCGCCGAGGTGCGCGCGCTGGCTCAGCGTTCCGCGCAAGCCGCTAAAGAGATCGACGGACTGATTGCGACCTCTATCAGCAACGTGGCAGAGGGCCATCAGCTCTCTGAGCAGACGCGCGATGCAATGACCAACATTGTGACGCACATCGAGCAGGTGCAGGCACTGATGGGCGAGATCAACGTGGCGGCGCAGGAGCAGGCGGCAGGTATCGGTCAGGTTAATATTGCGATGAACCAGATCAGTCAGGCGACGCACCAGAACAGCGAACTGGTGGCACAGGCGGAAAACAGCGCGCAGAACCTGAGTGATAAAGGGCACCACCTGACCCAGCTGGTCAGCGTATTCAGCCTGAAATCCTGACGTCTTTCAGGGCGATGACGTACACTCATTGTCTCGTCCTGAAAAAGGGTTTTGCTATGCGTTCTGCTTATTTACTGGTGTTCAGCCTGCTGCTGGCAGGCTGTTCGGCGTTTGACACCACGCCAAAAGCCCCGCCTGCGCCGACTCAACAGGCACAGGAGATTTCACGGGCGCAGAGTGGCGGTTTGCCGAAGCTGGGCAATATTACCGTTAACGTACACGGCTCACCGGATGATGCCCAGCGTGCCGTTGCCGCCCAGGCCAATCAGGCCGGAGCCGCTTACTATCAGATCGTGATGGTGAGCGAAACGGTCATGCCGGGCTTCTGGTACGCCAGTGCGATTTTGTACGGCGCATCACCTGCCGCAGGCACGGTCCAGTAAACGATCGGTAATCGCGGCCTCAAGCGGGCGCGAGCCACGCTGGTCGAGCCACTGCTGGCACCATGCATCCGCCAGCGGAGGTTCGGCATATTTCAGTAGCTGTGCACCCATTGCCAGCAGCAGCAGCGTGCGGGTAACCTCACGCGCCTGCTCTTCAGGAACGTGGTTAAGCCTCAGACGCAGCTGACGCCAGCGCGTATCAAAATGGCGGTTACTCCCCTTCACTGCTTCAAATTCCTGACTTAGCATCGCGGTAACCTCTGCCTGACGGGCAAACACGCGCAGCACATCAAGGCACATCACGTTGCCCGATCCTTCCCAGATGCTATTGACCGGCATGTCACGATAGAGGCGCGGGAGCTCACTGGCCTCGCAATAGCCGATCCCTCCCAGCACCTCCATCGACTCCGCAACGAACGGCGCACCCGCTTTGCAGATCTCATATTTTGCCGCGGGCGTAAACAGGCGGGCAAAGGTGACTTCATGCGGTTTTGCCGGCTGTGACCAGGCGCGCGCCAGCCGCATCAGCAGTGCAGTTTGCCCCTCCAGCTGCAATGCCTGCTGAGCCAGAACCTGGCGCATCAGCGGCTGCTCCACCAGATTTTTCCCCATTACCTGACGCTGATGGGCATGCGAGACGGCTACCGAGAAAGCGCGGCGCATCTGACCGTGACTGCCAAGGGCGCAGTCGAAACGCGTCATGCCGCCCATCTTCAGGATCAGCCGCACGCCTTCGCCCTCCTCACCCAGCAGCCAGCCAGTCGCGTCGCGAAACTCCACTTCACAGCTGGCATTGGAACGATTACCCAGCTTATCTTTTAGCCGCTCCAGCTGGATGGCATTGCGTGACCCATCGGGTAACAGCCGCGGCAGGAAGAAACAGCTTAATCCGGCAGGCGTCTGAGCCAGCACCAGATGCGCATCACTCTGTGGCACGGAGAAAAACCATTTATGGCCCGTCAGGCGGTAGGCTTCACCTGCGCCACGCGCGCCCAGCGGTTCAGCGTGGGTGGTGCTGGTGAGCAGATCGCTGCCGCCCTGCTTTTCCGTCATACCCATTCCGATTAGCAGACCCCGCTTCTGGTCGCCGGGCTGTGCATGGGTGTCGTAGCGATCGCTGAGCAGCGGATCGAGCCAGCCTTCAAAGGCGGCCGGCAGATAAGTCTGTAGCAGGGGAATGGCCGCGTGTGTCATGGTCACCGGGCAGAGCGTGCCCGCCTCAACCTGCGCATGCAGAATAAAGCGCGCAGCGCGCGCCACGCTGGCCTGTTCACGAACCGTGGGCTGCCAGCTCAGGTTGTGCAGGCGACTGGCGCAGACACCCTGCATCAGCAGATGCCAGGCGGGATGGAAACGAACTTCATCCATGCGTTCGCCACGGGCGTCGTAGCGCAGCAGTTCAGGCGGCTCAGCATTGGCGAGTCGGCCCAGCTCCAGAGACTCGGCGCTGCCCAGTTGACGACCTACCGATGCCAGCCATTCCCGATCCCATCCGGCACCTTCGCGTGACAGTGCCTCGCCAAGCGGCGTATCAGACAGAAACAGATTGCTGTTGCTCAGAGGATGAGGCTGATTAAAAACAGTGTGTGTTGTCCAGGTCATAACGGCTCCTCGCGGATGTCACTCAGTAAGTATACCCGTCGTCTTTCAGGCTGCATGTTTGTTGGCTGCGTTCACTCACCCGAATCACTTACTCATGTAAGCTCATCGGGATTCGTTCTCTTGCCGCCTCAATGCAACCCGAAATTCTTTGGGTATATACGAATGACGTGCAGTTATGCCTGGTACAGAAACTAATTTGTGGCGAGGATCACATCGGGGATCAGGCGTTGCGCTGACGCACCGCTTCAAACAGGCAGACGCCGGTGGCGACCGAGACATTCAACGAAGAAACGCTGCCCGCCATCGGAATGCTGATCAGCTCATCGCAATGCTCACGGGTCAGACGACGCATGCCTTCCCCTTCTGCGCCCATCACCAGCGCCATCGGGCCGGTCATTTTGCTCTGGAAGACGGTATGGTCCGCTTCACCTGCGGTGCCAACGACCCAGATGTTATATTCCTGCAGCAGACGCAGAGTACGCGCCAGGTTGGTCACGCGGATCAACGGCACATTCTCTGCCGCGCCACTGGCCACTTTTTTGGCGGTGGCGTTCAGGGGAGCGGAACGATCTTTTGGCACGATGATCGCGTGAACACCGGCAGCATCAGCGCTGCGCAGGCAGGCACCCAGGTTATGGGGATCGGTGACACCGTCCAGCACTAGCAGGAACGGTTTGTCCAGGCTCTGCAGCAGATCCGGCAGATCGCCTTCCTGATACTGACGGCCCGGTTTCACCCGGGCTACGATACCCTGATGCACACCGCCTTCAACCTGGCTGTCGAGCCACTTGCGCTCGGCCAGCTGAATAACAATCCCCTGAGCTTCCAGCGCGGCGACCACGGGTTGCAGGCGACGATCGTCGCGGCCTTTGAGGATAAAGACTTCCTGGAAACGTTGTGGGTCACGTTCCAGCAACGCCTGCACGGCATGGATACCAAAAATAATTTCGCTCATCGATCTGCTCAGTGTTTGGAAATGAATAAATGACCGCCCTTTCTCAGGAGAAAGGGCGGGTGCGCGCATCAGTCAGGCTGCGCCTTTTTTCTGGCGCGCTTCGCCCGGGTGGCGGCGGCGATTTTACGGGTTTTTTCCGAGACATTTTTACTTTTATTCGCGGAATCCGCAGCGGCGGGCTTGCCTTTATCACCCCGGAACGCAGAATCCGGCTCGAAGTTAGACTTCCTGCTCGCATTGCGACGGCGTTTCGTTGGGGCGTTATCGTCACGTTTTGCCCGATCACGCGCGGTTTTACCTTCACCACGGACCTGACGCTGGCTGGAGATCAGAGCAAAGTCGATTTTACGCTCGTCCATGTGGACCGCTTCAACACGCACTTCAACCGTGTCACCCAGACGATAGGTGCGACCGCCCGATTCACCAATCAGACGCTGACCAACCGGATCAAAACGGTAGTAATCGTTGTCGAGCGTTGAAACGTGCACCAGACCGTCGATGAACAAATCGCTTAAGCGGACAAAGAAGCCAAATCCGGTGACGCTGGAGATGACGCCGTTGAAGACATTGCCAACCTGATCCTGCATAAAGTCACACTTGAGCCAGTCCGCGACGTCGCGGGTCGCTTCATCCGCACGGCGCTCGGTCAGGGAGCAGTGCAGACCCAGCTGCAGCATCTCCGGCATGTCGTAGTGATAGCCGCCGGTTGCCGTAGTGAGATCTTTGGCATTTTTATCTTTAGGCATCAGGTACTTGATGGCACGTTGAACCAGTCCCTTGCCTTCACCCTGCTCTTTCGCCAGCAGATACTTGATAGCGCGGTGCAGCGTCAGATCCGGGTAGCGGCGAATCGGCGAAGTAAAGTGCGCATAGGACGAGAGTGCCAGACCAAAGTGACCGCGGTTTTCCGGATCGTAAACGGCCTGCTTCATCGAACGCAGCAGCATGGTTTGCAGCATTTCCGCATCAGGACGATCGGCAACCTGCTTCAGCAGCGCTGCATAATCAACCGGCTGCGGTTTATTGCCGCCAGGCAGCGTCAGTCCCAGCTCATTAAGCACGGTACGGAAGCTCTTGATGCTCTCGTCGGTCGGGCGATCGTGATCGCGGAACAGTGCCGGTTCCTGATTTTTCTCAACGAAGCGTGCCGAGGCGATGTTCGCCAGGATCATGCACTCTTCAATCAGTTTGTGGGCGTCATTACGTGATGCACGCTCAACACGTTCAATACGGCGCTCGGCGTTGAAGATGAACTTCGCCTCTTCCGTTTCAAACGAGATGCCGCCACGCTCTTCACGGGCAGCTTCCAGCGCATGATAGAGGTTATTCAGCTCTTCGAGGTCTTTGACCAGCGGTGCATACTGCTGACGCAGCTCTTTGTCGCCCTGCAGGATGTTCCAGACTTTGTTATAGGTCAGACGCGCATGAGAATTCATTACCGCTTCGTAGTGCTTAAAGCCTGTCAGCTTGCCCTTGGTCGAAATGGTCATCTCGCACACCATACAGAGACGATCGACCTGCGGGTTAAGCGAACATAAGCCATTCGACAGCACTTCCGGCAGCATCGGAACAACCTGCGACGGGAAGTAAACTGAGGTGCCGCGCTGATGCGCTTCGTCATCCAGTGGCGTGCCAGGACGGACGTAGTAACTCACGTCGGCAATCGCCACCCACAGACGCCATCCGCCACCGCGCTTCTTCTCACAGTAGACAGCATCATCAAAGTCACGGGCATCTTCACCATCGATGGTGACCAGCGGCAGTTTACGCAGATCGACGCGGCCTTTTTTGGCCTCTTCCGGCACTTCTTCTTTCAGCTTACTGATCTGCGCTTCCACTTCTGGCGGCCAGGTGTGCGGAATTTCATGGGTACGCAGCGCCATATCTACGGCCAGGCTGGTGCCCATATCATCGCCCAGAATCTCTGCAATTTTACCGATCGCCTTGCTGCGACGGTTCGGACGCTGGACCAGCTCAACCACCACCACGGAACCCATACGGGCATTCATCGTCTCTTCAGGCGGGATGAGAATATCAAAACTCAGGCGACTGTCGTCCGGTACCACAAAACCTGCGCCAGCGTCGGTAAAGTAACGGCCAACGATCTGATTGTTGCGGGGTTCCTGCACGCGAACCACACGCGCTTCGCGGCGGCCTTTGCGATCGGCACCCAGCGGCTGCGCCAGGATCACGTCACCGTGCATACAGAATTTCATCTGTTCTGCGGAGAGGTAAAGGTCATCTTTCTGGCCTTCTGCCCGCAGGAAGCCGTAGCCATCACGATGGCCAATGACTTTACCGCGCAGGAGATCAAGGCGTTCTGGCAGGGCATAACACTGACGGCGGGTGAACACCAGCTGACCATCACGCTCCATAGCGCGAAGGCGGCGACGCAGTGCCTCAAGGTGCTCTTCTTCCTGCAGATTCATCTCTTCAGCCAGCTCTTCACGGCTGGCCGGTTTTTCACGTTTTTCTAGCAGAGCCAGAATAAATTCACGGCTCGGAATAGGGTTTTCGTATTTTTCAGCTTCTCTATCCTGAAATGGATCTTTTGACATAGCGGTTCCTCCGATGTCATTTAATATTTATTGCCACTGGCGATCTGGACAAGATGATCTCATAAAGTGGTGTATTGCCTTCGACCAGGTCTGCCAGGGTATAGTTATCCAGCTCCTGCAAAAATCGCTGCACTGCATCATGTAATGCCTGCTTCAGACGACAGGCTGGCGTGATGGAACAGGAGGCGCAGTCAACCAGTTGTAGTGGCTCCATCTTACGTACCACGTCGCCAATGACAATCTGGCGCGCTGGCATACCCAAACGAATGCCGCCGTTTTTACCACGCGTGGCGGCGACATAGCCCGCCCGGCTCAGCTGATTGATGATTTTGACCATATGATTGCGGGACAAACCATAGGTGTTTGTCACTTCCGTAATATTGGTCTGCTGACCTTCTGGCAACGATGCCAGATAAATCAGGGCGCGTAAGCCATAATCAGTAAAACTCGTGAGCTGCACAGTAACCTCGGTGAACCTTCAGGCGTGCCATTAGGTTATTCGCCTTAAGATTGATGTCAGGATTGAATCGGATCGCCATTCGATTAACTACGATGATAAACCAGAGTCTGATCAGCCGTGCGTTTTTTTAAGCCAGCACAAGGTTTGACAAGCGAAGGGAGATTAAGTGGCATCTGAGAGTGGAAAAACAAGGGCCGGACAGTGTCCGGCCTGAATGATTATGCGTCAAACGGGTCGCGCAGAATCATCGTTTCACTACGATCGGGGCCGGTTGAGATGATATCAATCGGCACACCTGTTACCTCTTCAACACGCTTGATGTAATCACGCGCGGCCTGAGGCAAACCTTCCAGCGTCTTCACGCCAAACGTTGTCTCGCTCCAGCCTGGCAGGGTCTCGTAAACCGGCTCAATGCCTTCCCAGTTCTCTGCCGCCAGTGGCGTGGTGGTCACTTCGCGACCATCAGGCATACGGTAAGCCACACAGATTTTCACCTCTTTCAGGCCATCCAGCACGTCCAGCTTGGTCATGCAGAAACCTGACAGGGAGTTGATCTGAACCGCGCGGCGAACCGCTACTGCATCCAGCCAGCCGGTACGGCGGCGGCGACCGGTGGTCGCACCAAACTCATTACCCTGCGCACAGAGGAATTCGCCGGTTTCGTCGAACAGTTCGGTCGGGAACGGGCCTGCACCAACGCGGGTTGAGTAAGCTTTCACAATACCCAGAACGTAGTCGACATAACGCGGACCAATGCCTGAACCGGTTGCAACACCACCTGCGGTCGTGTTGGATGAGGTCACGTACGGATAAGTCCCGTGATCGATATCCAGCAGCGTACCCTGCGCACCTTCAAACATAATCAGATCGCCACGCTTACGCGCGACATCCAGCAGTTCAGAGACGTCAACCACCATGCCAGTCAGGATGTCAGCGACTTCCATCACATCGCTCAGCACTTTATCGAAGTCGACTGCCGGCTCTTTGTAATACTCCACCAGCTGGAAGTTGTAGAAATCGACGACTTCTTTCAGTTTGGCGGCAAATGTTTCTTTATTAAACAGGTCGCTGACGCGCAGTGCACGGCGGGCAACTTTATCTTCATAAGCAGGACCGATGCCACGGCCAGTCGTACCAATCGCTTTGGCACCACGGGCACGTTCACGCGCCATATCCATCGCAACATGATATTGCAGGATCAGCGGACAGGCTTCAGAAATCAGCAGACGCTCGCGTACCGGAATTCCGCGCGCTTCCAGGCCTTTCATCTCTTTCATTAAGGCTTCAGGAGAGAGCACTACGCCGTTACCAATGATGCTGGTCACGTTATCGCGCAGAATGCCAGAAGGGATCAGGTGGAGGACGGTTTTTTCACCGTTGATGACAAGCGT
Organism: Pantoea sp. MT58; assembly: GCF_014495885.1. Classification (NCBI taxonomy): domain Bacteria; kingdom Pseudomonadati; phylum Pseudomonadota; class Gammaproteobacteria; order Enterobacterales; family Erwiniaceae; genus Pantoea; species Pantoea sp. MT58. Next base: position 541,013 of record NZ_CP061083.1, on the reverse strand, counting down.
GTGGCCCGCATTGTGGCCGCCTTGATAACGCACAACGTAATTCGCGCGCTCAGTCAGAAGGTCTACAATCTTACCTTTACCTTCGTCACCCCATTGGGTGCCCAGTACGACGACGTTCTTACCCATTTCTCAAAATCACCGATTGCTTAAAAAAGGATTCTACCATCTGATCCTATGCTTTTCAGCACTTTTAGCATACGATTGCGCGCTTTTTTGCCTGCGTTTTGATCACTACAACATATTGGGGATAACGGCGCAAAGAGGCACAATTTAGCCGATCTTCTCCCGGTTTACAGGTTGCCGTGCAGACTCAGCATGCAATAGATCACCATGCCAGCCACCACCAGTCCACCACCAAATCGGTGCAGCAGGCGATCGGGTAAACGGCTCATCGTCAGGATCATGCGTCGCCAGGCGCGTGGCATAAACATCGGTCCCAACCCTTCCAGCACTAATACCAGCGCCAGTGCCATCCAGATGCTCGTTTTCATTCTGATACCCAAAAAAAAGGCCGACAACATTGTCGGCCTACAGGTTATATCAGTTCTTAACGTGTCGCGTTAGAGGGCGCCTTCATATATCGGAAGAAGTCGCTATCCGGACTTAACACCATCACATCCTGATTTTCACTGAAGCTGTTTTCATAGGCGCGCAGGCTACGAATGAAAGCGTAGAAGTCAGGATCTTTGCTGAACGCATCGGCAAACAACCGCGCCGTTTCCGCATCACCATCACCACGTGTAATCAGCGCTTCACGCTGGGCTTCAGCCAGAGTACGTGTCACCTGATAATCGGCCTGAGCACGCAGTTTTTCAGCCTCTTCCTGACCCTGCGAACGCTGGCTACGCGCTACCGCTTCACGCTCGGCACGCATACGGTTGAAGATCGCATCGGAAACCTCAGTCGGCAGGTTGATCTGCTTGATGCGCACATCCATCACCTGAATACCTAATGCCGCCATACTGTTCGGATTGGGCGCCGGCTCGCTGCTGTTGGTTTCACGCTCTACACGAGCCGCTGCACTGGCAATAGCGTCATCGGCCGCAGGCGTTGCGATTTCATCATCGCTGCCAGCAGAACCGGTGTTCAGCGCATCACGGACATCCGTCGTCAGGCGACCACGAGAGTCCGTTACGATATCTTTCACATCCAGACGGCCCATTTCAGAACGCAAGCGGTCACTGAACTTACGTTTCAGCAGCACTTCCGCCTGAGAGACATCGCCGCCGCCGGTAGCCAGGTAGTAGCGACTGAAGTCGCTAATACGCCACTTGATGTAAGAGTCGACGATCAGATCTTTCTTCTCTTTAGTGACGAAGCGATCGGCCTGGTTATCCATGGTCTGAATGCGCGCATCCAGCGTTTTAACCGTTTCCAGGAATGGGATCTTGAAATGCAGGCCCGGCGCAAACACCTGCGGTTTGTTTTCACCATCGCGCAGGACTTTGCCGAAGCGCAGAACAATGCCTCGCTCCCCTTCCTGCACCACAAACAGCGACGCATAGAGCGCCACCAGCACGACAATGATCAAAAATACTATTGGCTTACGCATCGATTACTCTCTCCCTTCGCGCTGGCTGTCGCTGCGCTGAGCATTGGCCCGACGCTGATCCATGATGTTGTCCGGACTGTATGACGACGTGTCATTGCGGCTGGCGCCGCGATCGGAGATAGCCGGCAGCGAAGAACTGTTACTGCCCTTCTGACCGCTCTGGCCCGGTGCAGCCTGGGTGCCACGCATCAGTTGATCCAGCGGCAGCACCATCAGGTTATTACCCCGATCGTTAACCAGGACTTTGCGGGTATGGCTCAGCACACGTTCCATCGTCTCGATATAAAGACGCTCTTTGGTGATTTCAGGCGCGGCTTTATATTCCGGCAGAATTTTGGCGAATCGCGCCACTTCACCCTGGGCTTCCAGAACGGTACGCTCTTTGTATGCACGCGCCTCTTCCAGAATACGTTGCGCACGGCCGTTAGCTCGAGGCTGAACTTCGTTGGCGTAAGCTTCTGCTTCACGGACGTACTGCTCACGGTTTTCGCGTGCCGCAATCGCGTCATCAAAGGCAGACTTCACTTCTTCCGGCGGACGGGCAGCCTGGAAGTTAACGTCCACAACCGCGACGCCCATGTTGTAAGGGCGAATCGTCTCATCGATTTCACGCTGGGTTTCGCTACGCACCACGGTACGGCCTTCAGTCAGAATGCGGTCCATGGTGGAACGACCAATCACGCCGCGCAGCGCGCTGTCAGTTGCCTGACGCAGGCTGTCGTCCGCGCTGGTGACTGCATAAAGATAACGTTCCGGATCGGTCACGCGGTACTGCACGTTCATTTCGACACGCACAACGTTCTCGTCCGAGGTCAGCATGACACCTGAAGCCGCCAGTTCACGTACTGATTCAACGTTAACCGCACGAACCTGATCAATGAATGTAGGTTTCCAGTTCAGGCCCGGTTCGACCAGGTGACTGAACTTACCGAAACGCGTCACTACGCCACGCTCCGCTTCTTTGATGGTGTAGAAACCGCTTGCAGCCCAGATGACTACAGCAGCAACAGCCACGATGCCAACAATTTTGCCACCGCTGCCGGAGCCGCGTTGACCGTTGTCGCTCTGTTTGCCACCGCCCAGTCCACCAAGCTTCTTGCTCAGCTTACGGAAGATATCATCCAGATCAGGAGGCCCGGATTCCCGTCCTCCCTTATTTCCCCCAGAGTTGCCGCCTTGATTATTGCTGCTTCCCCACGGGTCGCGGTCCTGTCCGTTATTTCCGGGCTGATTCCACGCCATGTCTCTACTCCATTTATTGTAATTACGGTTTTTACCCTTCATCTTTCGGATTGCAGCGATGTTGGCTGCCTTCGCTCACCCCGGTCACTTACAGCAGTAAGCACCCATGGATTCACTCAGTTGCCGCCTTGCTGAAATCCGAAATACCCGGGTAAATCCTGCGTATCTGGCCTGCAACGAAAATGCGACAATCTTCAATTTTGAGGTAAGTGCGTCGGGCAATATCAAACGATGTAACTGGTCAGCGACGGTTCCTGCTTACATAAACGCATCCATTCAATGATGGGCATACGTATCTGCAATCCTACACTGCCGTCTTCTTCATTCCACTCTTTCTCAATCGCCTGCAACTGATAGAAACGGCTACGAAGTCGCCCCGCTTCCGGTGGCAGACGTAACGCATGCTGGGCAATTTCACCCGCCAGACGTTCAGAGAGCGCCTGCCATAGCAGCGGAATACCCACACCGGTCTGAGCGGAGAGCCAGACGCGAATGGGCAGATTCTCTTCGTTACGATCGATACGCGGTTCAAAACCGTCAAGCATATCGATTTTATTCATTACCAGTAACGTCGGGATTTCATCCGCTTCAATCTCTTCCAGTACGGCATCAACAGCGGCGATATTTTCTGTCACGCGCAGGTCCGCGCCATCAATCACGTGCATTAACAGCGTCGCCTGACGCGTCTCCTGCAGTGTGGCTTTAAAAGCGGCAACCAGATCGTGAGGAAGATGGCGAATAAAGCCGACTGTGTCTGCCAGCACCACATCTCCGACATCGGCAACATTCAGGCGGCGCAGTGTGGGATCAAGGGTCGCAAACAGCTGGTCTGCGGCAAAGACGTTGGCAGAAGTCATGGCGTTAAAGAGGGTCGACTTGCCGGCGTTGGTATAACCCACCAGCGAAACCGTTGGCACATCCGCTTTGGCACGAGACTGACGTCCCTGCTCACGCTGTTTTTCAACCCGCTCAAGACGAGACAAAATCTGACTGATTCGTCCGCGCAGCAGTCGTCGGTCTGTTTCTAACTGTGTTTCACCCGGACCACGCAAACCGATCCCGCCTTTCTGGCGTTCAAGGTGAGTCCAGCCACGTACCAGACGTGTCGCAAGATGGCGTAACTGTGCCAGCTCAACCTGCAATTTACCTTCGTGGGTACGTGCACGCTGGGCGAAGATATCCAGAATTAAACCAGTGCGATCTATGACGCGGCATTCGCACAGGCGCTCGAGGTTTCTTTCCTGAGCGGGCGTAAGGGCATGATCGAATAACACGACCGATGCTCCAGTTGTTTTTACCGCATCGGCAATTTCAACGGCCTTTCCTTCACCGACAAAATACTTGGGGTGCGGCGCTTTACGGCTGCCAGTAACCACTTGCAGCGCCTCAACGCCAGCAGAAGAAACCAGGGTTTCAAACTCCTGTAAATCTTCTACTTCTTTGTCTTGGGAGAACCAGATGTGTACCAGTACGGCCTGCTCACCGGCTTCATAACGGTCAAACAAGCTATAACCTCGCTAAATAAAGACCAGGACGGAAAACGTTTGTCTTCCGTGCCTGGCTGTACGATGACGCGTTATTCTGCGCTATCACCGTCTTGTTGTGGCTGTGGCTGCGCAGTTGTGTTGCTGCCGCCCTGATGATAATTGTTGCTGCCGCCGCCGCCGGTATTATTGCTATGGTGAGAAACCGGGCGCGAAGGAACAACGGTAGAAATGGCATGCTTATAAACCATCTGACTTACCGTGTTTTTCAACAAAATGACGAACTGATCAAATGACTCAATCTGACCCTGCAGCTTAATACCGTTAACCAGATAAATCGAAACCGGAACACGTTCACGACGCAGTGCGTTCAAAAACGGGTCTTGTAATGATTGCCCCTTAGCCATTCTATCTTTTCCTTATATGCTTGTTGTTTGTTGCTAGTAGAACCTATGGTTCGAAAAATACTGCGTAAAAATTTGCGCACGATAACCCATCAATTGTACACAATCACCCATGCTTCGCACTAAGAACCTGTAACACTGTATCAAGCGCCAGCCGGGGCTCGTCACTGTCAAGCCAGTGAACATTTTCCCAACCGCGTAACCAGGTTATCTGTCGCTTAGCAAGTTGCCGGGTCGCGCAAATTCCCCGATAAACCATTTCGCTGTGATCGATTTCGCCCGATAAATAAGACCACATCTGACGATAGCCAACACAACGAATGGAAGGCATGTCCGTATGCAAATCACCTCGTGCAAACAGGGCCCGAGCCTCCGCTTCAAATCCTGACGCTAACATCTGCTCAAAACGCAACGCGATACGCTGGTGCAGCAATTCGCGGCTCGCGGGGGCGATGGCAAACTGTTGCACGTCGTAGGGTAACGCTTCACCGGATGTTTTTGTCAGTTCCGTTAAAGTTTTACCCGAAATAAAAAAAACTTCCAGTGCTCGCGAAAGTCTCTGCGGATCATTCGGATGAATACGACTGCCGGCAACCGGGTCGATTTCACAAAGCTGGCGGTGTAAAGCATCCCAGCCTTTTTCACGCGCCGTTTGCTCTATCCGCTGACGAACATCAGGATCGGCCGAGGGCAACGGCGACAATCCTTCAAGTAACGCCTTGAAGTAGAGCATGGTTCCACCAACAAGCAACGGTATTCGTCCGGCTGCAACGATTTCCGCCATTTCTGCTAAAGCATCCCGCCGGAACTCCGCTGCCGAATAGGCTTCTGCGGGATCGCGGATGTCGAGCAGACGATGGGGCGCCACTGCTAACTCTTCAGCCGACGGTTTCGCCGTACCAATATCCATCTGACGATAAATAAGGGCAGAATCAACGCTGATAAGTTCCACGGGTAAGTGCTTACGCAACTCAATCGCTAAAGCGGTCTTACCCGAAGCTGTAGGTCCCATCAAAAAAATAGCCTTTGGCCGGCCAGCCTGGTTTAATTCACTCATGCTTCAACGCGTTGACCGCGCTCTCAATCTCTATGGGCTGTAATAAGCCTGAAGGCGGCGATTTCAGCAGCTGTGGGCAAAGCCGTTCAAGCTCTGCCAGCAGGTTGATCGCCTGTGAGTGATTCCAGTCGGAGTACGCTGTTTCCTGACGCTGCGCCAGCCACTGGGCCAGTTGAGTCGCAGTGTTCTCCTGCTGCCGGGCGAGATAGCCTAACAGCTCAGGAATCAAGATTTGTAAATTTTGTGTTCGTAACGGTAAAGGCACCGCGCGCAGCGTCACGTGGTCACCATCGAGCTGAAGATCGATACCCATCTGATTGAGCAGACTACTGTTTTCTTTTGCTGCCTGTCGTTCATTCAGCGCAATTTTCAGCCTGACCGGAATCAGTAGCGGCTGCGGCTTAAGCCCCTCTTCACCCGGTTCCAGCTGAGCCAGTTTCAGCCAGCGTGCCGCAACCGGCAGCGACATCAGCATTAATGTCTGGTCCTGCTCCAGCAGCGCAAAGTGATTGTGCAAAATCGTCAGCACCCGGCCAAAACTCTGGGCATGGGGGGCCAGCGGCGAGGGTTTCGCGGCCGGACGCGGTGCTGGCTCGCGGGCGCTCAGCGGCGGTGTGGTGCCGGACGAGGGGGGGCCAGAAGGGGTTTTCAGCAGTTGCTGATAAACCGCACCTTCACGCTGACGATAAACATTCTCTTTGTTTTGCCAGGCAGGCGGTGTTTCACGCGCGGACGAGGGTTTTGTCTCACTGGCAGACGCTGCAGGCTGCGCAAAATGATTTCCCCCGGCCGCCTGACGATTTTCAGGCTGCCAGCGTGGCGCGGGTTCTTCGGCCTGCAGCGCGGGTAAGGTGGTTGCCGCCATCGCCTGAAGCGCGCTGACCACGCCCTGATAAATAAAGTCATGTACCAGACGTGACTGGTGAAATCGTACTTCATGCTTGGCCGGGTGAACGTTGACATCCACCTGATGCGGATCGATCTCCAGATAAAGCACGTAAGCGGGCTGCTGGTCATCCTGAAGCTGTGTCTGGAATGCCTGACGGATAGCATGATTGATCAGCTTGTCGCGCATCATCCGGCCATTGACGTAGCAATACTGCAGATCGGTGACCTGTCGCGACCCTGCGGGATCGGCGACCCAGCCACGCAGCGAGAGGTCATCATGTTGCCAGTCAATTCGCAGCGCATGCTGCATAAAGGTGGTGCCGCAGATTGCCGCCAGTCGCCGTTCACGCTGACTCTCCTCACTGACAGCACGGTACTGACGCATCATTTTACCGTTGTGACTTAATGATATCGCCACGTCAAAACGTGCCAGCGCAATACGACGAATCACTTCGTCGATATGGCCGAATTCGGTTTTCTCCGTGCGCATAAACTTGCGGCGTGCCGGGGTGTTATAAAAAAGATCCAGCACTTCCAGCGTGGTGCCGCAGGGATGCGCTGCCGGTTTAACTGTCACCGTCATGTCACGCCCTTCCGCATAGGCCTGCCAGGCTTCAGTTTGATCGGCGGTACGTGAGGTTAAGGTCAGGCGGGAGACCGAACTAATGCTGGCCAGCGCTTCACCGCGAAAGCCCAGACTCATAATCGCTTCCAGGTCATCCAGTGAGGCTATTTTGCTGGTAGCGTGCCGGGCCAGCGCCATCGACAGCTCAGCTTTAACGATGCCGCAGCCGTTGTCACGGATCCGGATAAGCTTTGCGCCACCCTTTTCAATATCAACTTCAATGCGCGTAGCGCCAGCATCCAGACTGTTCTCCACCAGCTCTTTGACCACCGATGCAGGACGCTCAACGACTTCACCCGCCGCAATCTGGTTAGCCAGTTGTGGCGGTAAAATTTGAATCGGCATGGTTTTCCTTTTAACTGGTAGCCCGGCGCAGCGGCCGGGCAAGCAATCAGGATGCAGGAATTTTCAGGTTCTGCCCCAACATGACGTTGGTCGACTTGAGATTATTAGTCTGCATTATCGCTTTCGGGCTGACGCCGTAATGTGCGGCAATGCCAGTCAGCGAATCACCGACCACCACTTTATGGCGTACTACACCGCGTGGTGCCGCGCGCGCAGTTCGACTGGCCACTGCACTGGCCGGGACTTTTAATCGCTGTCCGACCCACACCACATCACGCTTCAGCGCGTTCATCCCACGCAGCGTGTCCATGCTGACACCATACTTTGCGGCAATGCCGGAAAGTGTCTCCCCGCGCGTCACCGTATGACGCTGTGTCACACCGGTGTATTGCGGTACACCGGTCGCCGGATTACTGGCTACGCTGACCGCTGGCGACGAGCCCAGCGGCCGGTTTTCCTCCTTTGGGATGGATTGTAGCGGGTGCGCCAGGAAATAAGTGCGCAGACCTCTGTAGATCGACTGCGCAATCTTATCCTGGTGTGCGCTACTGCCAAGCAGTCGCTCCTCCGAGGAATTACTGATAAAGCCGGTTTCCACCAGCAAAGAAGGGATATCTGGCGAACGCAGCACGCCCAGGCTGGCATGCTCAGGCAGACGTTTATGCAGCGACGTTACGCTGCGTAGCTGCTGTAACACTTTCTGGGCGATGTCATAACCCACGCGCTGCGAGTGACCAAACTGCAGGTCCAGTACCGCCTGGCTGAGGTAAGGATCGGCCTGACTGTTGGCCAGCAGGTCACCTGCGCCGCCCAGCAGCTCAGACTGTTTCTCTTTCTGCTCCAGCCAGTTAGCCATCTCGTTATTTGCGCGACGGTTGGATAATACCCAGACCGATGCGCCAGTCGCCGCATGGCTCGGCGCGGCGTCAGCGTGAATTGACACCAGCACGTTGGCATTGGCTTTACGCGCGACATCAGAGCGGCCCATGACCGAGATAAAATAGTCGCCATCACGCGTCAGCACGCCTTTGAACATCGGATCGTTGTTTAGCAACACTCGCAGTTTGCGGGCAATGGCGATTGTGACGTTCTTCTCTTTCAACCCGCGCTGCCCGATAGCGCCCGGATCCTGACCGCCATGTCCGGCATCAATCGCCACAATCACGGTGTCATTCTGGCTGACCGCACGACCTGGACGTACGGTGCTGGCCGTGCTGGTCACTGAGGTCACTGGATTGGAATTAAATGGGTTAACCGCGTCAGCACTCTGTGTCGGCACAGGTCTCGGGGCCGTGACCGGCGCAGGCGCACTGCGCGTAATAGCAGGCGCCTTACCGGTAATTGTGAAGACCACGCTATAGCTATTGCCATTGCGCTGGGTGACCGCTCGGGTTTTACCCGCCTGCGTCAGTTCAAACACCAGCCGCACACTCTGTTTATCTTTAGGGGTGCTGGTACGAATCCGCTTTACGATATTTTCGCCGCTGAAATTGAGTGGCAGTCCCTGAACCACGCCGCTTTGGTTAACATCAAGCACCACACGATTCGGGTTGTGCAGTGAGAAAAAGGCATAGGCAGGCTGTCCTGCAAAGTTCAGGGTGATGGTGGCCTGACTGTCGCCATTGGCCACTTTGATATCTGACAGAGTAGCGGCAAAAAGAGGCGTACAGACCAGCAGCAGCAGTGTTACCAGCGCTATTTTCATCCGTGACATCATGTCTTATCCCTGCTCTGATCAAACAGTTCCAGCCATTTCTGGCCCGATGCCGACTGTGCCGTCAGCTCTGCCTCACGCGCTTCGCCCACGTAGCGCAGCGTTAACGTAAGGTCGGGCGAGGGCAGAAAACCGGCACCCTGCTGCGGCCATTCCACCAGACAGATGGCCTCGCCACTGAAGTAGTCACGGATGCCCATGAACTCAAGCTCTTCAGGATCGGCAAGTCGATAGAGGTCGAAATGATAGAGCGTATGGTTGTTAAGCGAGTAAGGCTCAACCAACGTATAAGTGGGGCTTTTGACGTTGCCCTGATGGCCCAGCGCCTGCAGAAAGCCGCGGCTGAAGGTGGTTTTACCCGCCCCCAGATCGCCATAGAGATAAATGACTGCCGCGCTGCCACAGGCGCGCGCCAGTTGAGCGCCCAAATCGAGCGTAGCCGCCTCATCGGGCAAAGAAATAACACAGGTCTTCATGCTTCTTTATTCATCTCAGGATTAACAAATTGCCACAGCAGATCCAGTAAATCAGTTGCCAGCATACCGCGTGTTCCGCGTTCTGCAGCCACCGCATCGGCCGCTGCACCATGTGCCACGCAGCCAGCGCAGGCTGCATCAAACAGCGTGAGTTTCTGACCCACCAGCGAGGCGATAATTCCACTCAGGAGATCGCCCATACCACCAGAAGCCATGCCGGCGTTGCCCACATCCGCAAAGGCCAGTTCGCCCCGCTCACTGGCAATGATCGTGCCGGCACCTTTCAGAACCACTACGCCACCATAATGCTGCGCCAATGTCTGCGCTGCATGTAAGCGGTCACTCTCAATTTCACTGGTCTCGATATTCAGTAAACGCGCCGCTTCTCCAGGATGCGGCGTAATAATGCGATTCTGACGTTTCTCCGCACTGATTGCCAGCAGGTTAAGCGCATCCGCGTCCCAAAGCATCGGCTTTTCACTACGCGCGACCTGCTCCAGCGCCCGCTTGCCCCATTCACGCTGACCCAGACCAGGCCCAATCGCAATAACATCGGCCCACTCCAGCGCCTCAGTCAGCCGTTCATCGGTCAGCTCATCGACCATAACTTCGGGCCGGGCGGTAAGAATCGGAATGATATTATCTTTGTGAGTAAGTACTCGCACTAATCCGCTGCCGCTGCGTAGCGCGGCTTCTGCGGTCATTCGTACCGCGCCCGCGGTACCGGCATCGCCCCCGACGACCAGCAGCCGCCCATGACTGCCCTTGTGGGAGGTCGGCTTACGCGGTTTTAGCCAGCGGGTTAATGCACTGGCGTCATAACGCGCGATGGGCGCCGCTTCGCCCGCCAGAAAGGTGGCCAGGCCGAGATCGGCATAGCAGAGCTGTCCGATAGAGTCTCGCGCCTTGCCGGTGATCTGACCCGGTTTCAGTGCGACCATACTCAGCGTATGGCTGGCATTAATCACCTCACCAGGTGCGGTGCCGTTGCGGGCGGATAAGCCGGAAGGCATATCAATGGCGAGTATGGGTGCAGCGTGGGCGTTGGCCCGCTGGATAAGTGAGGCATAGGATTTCCCGGGCGCACGATTACAGCCGGTTCCCAGCAGCGCATCGACAATCACATCCACCCGCTCTGGCCAGGCGGCATCGGCCGCATGAATTTCACCGCCCGCATCCAGCCATGCCTCCCGCGCGCGCTGCGCCTCTTCCGGCAACGCTTTTTCACTTTCGCACGCCAGCAGCGTAACGGTTTTCCCAGCCGCCTGCCCCAGCCGCGCCACAACATAACCGTCACCACCGTTGTTGCCGTGACCGCACAGAATCAGCCAGTGGCTGGAATCAGGCCAGTTCGCATTCAGATGGTCATAAGCAGACTGCCCGGCTCGCAGCATGAGCTCATACAGGGTAATTCCGAGTACATCGGCGCCCTGTTGCTCAAGCGTTGGCACAGCCTGCGCAGGCCAGACAGAATATGGTAAACTACGGCTGTTTTTCTTCGAATCCTGGTCACTCATGTCATACCCTCTCGATCTTCATCAACTCGCACAACAGATTAAACAATGGGGATTGGATCTCGGCTTTCAGCAGGTCGGCATCACCGACACCGATCTCAGCGCAGAAGAGCCGCGCCTGCAGGCGTGGCTGGACAAACAATATCAAGGCGAGATGGCGTGGATGGCGCGACACGGCATGATGCGGGCACGTCCTCATGAACTGCTACCCGGCACGCTGCGTGTCATCAGCGTTCGCATGAACTACCTTCCGGCCAAAGCCGCCTTTGCCAGCACGCTGAAAAATCCTCAATTGGGCTATGTCAGCCGTTATGCACTCGGTCGTGATTACCACAAAGTATTGCGCAATCGACTGAAAAAGCTCGGAGAAATGATCCAGCAGCATTGTGGCGAGCTGAATTTTCGACCGTTCGTGGATTCGGCGCCGCTGCTTGAGCGCCCACTGGCGGCTAAAGCAGGACTGGGGTGGACGGGCAAACATTCGCTGATTCTTAATCGGGAAGCAGGCTCGTGGTTTTTCCTCGGCGAATTGCTCATCGATATTCCGCTACCGTTAGATGCCCCGCAGGAGGAGCAGTGTGGTCGCTGTGTCGCCTGCATGACCATCTGCCCCACCAGCGCTATCGTTGAGCCTTACGTCGTCGATGCCCGTCGCTGTATCTCCTATCTCACCATTGAGCTGGAAGGGGCTATCCCGGAAGAGTTTCGTCCGCTGATGGGCAACCGGATTTATGGCTGCGACGACTGCCAGCTGATCTGTCCGTGGAATCGCTATGGACAACTTAGTGACGAAAGCGATTTTTCACCGCGAGCGGCGTTACATGCACCGGAACTGATCGATCTGTTTCAGTGGGATGAGGCGAAGTTTTTACGCATAACAGAAGGCTCAGCGATTCGTCGCATTGGTCATTTACGCTGGCTACGTAACATCGCTGTCGCGCTGGGCAATGCACCCTGGTCACCCGAAATTATTCAGATTCTGGAGCAACGATTGGGTGAGAGTGAACTCCTGGATGAACACATTCTGTGGGCAATCGCACAGCAGCAGCAGAAACGCGAGCAAATCGTGGTTGAAGTGCAGCCTGCCCAGCAGAAGCGGCTGGTTCGTGCAGTAGAGAAGGGATTACCGCGTGATGCGTGATTGTACAGCCCGATCGTGAATTATCGTTTTCCACATGCTGTGAATAAAAATAAAAAGCTGTTGTCATTCAAATGCAATAACACTGATTTCGCTGCGAAATAACACATTGAAATATCTTCATTTATCTAAATATCAATAACTTATGTAAAAGTTGTGTTTATTTGATAATGAGGCTATCGCTTCGGTTAAAGCACAAAGCTGTGGATAACTCTGTTCAAAAACAATTTACAGATCGCCGTAAAGGGCGCAGATGATGGGATGCAGTGTTGTGGATAACCTTCAGGAAACAATCAAAACCCCGCGGCGTAAAACAGCCGGAAAACGGACTGAAACAGGGTGATGTAAATCTGGAGCGGGAAACGAGACTCGAACTCGCGACCCCGACCTTGGCAAGGTCGTGCTCTACCAACTGAGCTATTCCCGCATAGAAGGGCACTGCTTAATCAAAACTGGAGCGGGAAACGAGACTCGAACTCGCGACCCCGACCTTGGCAAGGTCGTGCTCTACCAACTGAGCTATTCCCGCAAAGAGGTTACTGCTTACATTTTAAAACTGGAGCGGGAAACGAGACTCGAACTCGCGACCCCGACCTTGGCAAGGTCGTGCTCTACCAACTGAGCTATTCCCGCGCCTTGTACCGTTAATAAATTCTTCACCGGTACGGGGTGCGCATTATACGAGAAATCGTTGCTGCTGCAAGCGTCTGAAAGCAAATATTTTCGCTTTCAGCGCGTTTGATGATTAAAACAGCAAACTGGTGATTTCATGCGCACCCTCAGTGGATTAAAGCTGCAAAAAGTGTTCGCGGTAGTAAGCCAGCTCCGCGACAGACTCACGGATATCATCCAGCGCCTGGTGCGTACCACCTTTTTTGAAGCCAGGCAGGATCTCCGGTTTCCAGCGACGTGCCAGCTCTTTCAACGTACTGACATCCAGATAGCGATAATGGAAATACGCTTCCAGTTCAGGCATGTACTTAAACAGGAAGCGACGATCCTGCCCGATACTGTTACCACAGATAGGCGACGTGTTCGCCGGAACCCACTGTTTCAGAAACTCAATGGTCGCCAGCTCTGCTGCGCGATCGTCAATCTGACTCTCCTTCACCCGCGCAACCAGACCGCTGTTGGTATGGGTGCGGACATTCCACTCATCCATCAGCGCCAGCTGCGCATCGGACTGATGGACCGCCATGACCGGACCTTCTGCCAGAATGTTCAGGTTGGCGTCAGTCACCAGGGTTGCAATCTCAATAATGCGATCGTGCGTCGGATCCAGTCCGGTCATCTCAAGATCAATCCAGATCAGATTCTGTTCATTTCCAGTAGCCATGCTTTTTCCTGCGGTTGCTGTAGTCGTCATTCACGATGAATAAGGTGTATCATAGACGTTTTGCCCAGCCGGGCGAAATCTGGCTAACGCTGTGAGGGTGAGTGAGTAAAAATAAACTGTCGAAGGGCCAACAACGTCGCGTAAGCGCTAACCACGATCGCCGTCTCAACCAACGCAGAGAGCGTCCGGAAGCGGATGACAACATGTTTGGTGAAGCTGCAGATGGGGTCGTTGTCAGTCGTTTTGGCATGCATGCTGATGTTGAGGATAGCGCAGGCGTCACCCACCGCTGCAATATCCGCCGCACGATCCGTTCTCTGGTAACGGGCGACCGGGTGATGTGGCGTCCGGCCACCAGCGGCGGCAAAGGCATTGTTGAAGCGGTGCATGAGCGCACCAGCGTATTAACCCGCCCCGATTTCTACGACGGCGTGAAGCCCATGGCGGCGAATATCGATCAGATCATTATCGTCTCTGCGATCCTGCCGGAACTGTCGCTTAACATCATCGATCGCTATCTGGTCGCCAGCGAAACGCTGGACATCGAACCGTTACTGGTCCTGAACAAAACCGATCTGCTGGATGACAAGGCGCGCGCCTTTGTCGATCAACAGATGGATATCTATCGCAACATTGGCTACCGCGTAGTGATGGTCTCCAGCCGGGCAAAAAACGGCCTGGACGATCTGAAAGCGGCCCTGACCGACCGCGTGAGTATTTTTGCTGGTCAGTCCGGTGTGGGTAAATCGAGTCTGTTGAATGCCCTGCTCGGCTTCGACAAAGAAGAGCAGGTCGCGATTCTGACCAACGAAGTGTCGGATGGCTCTGGCTTAGGCCAGCACACCACGACCGCATCGCGGCTGTATCACTTCCCGCACGGCGGCGACGTGATCGATTCTCCTGGCGTCCGTGAGTTTGGTTTGTGGCATCTGGAGCCGGAACAGGTCACACGCGGCTTTGTCGAATTCCGCCCCTTCCTGGGCTATTGCAAATTCCGCGATTGTAAACATGACAGCGATCCGGGATGTGCCATTCGTGAAGCGGTCGAACAGGGAAAAATCAACCGGTCCCGTTTCGCTAACTACCACCGCATCCTGGAGAGCATGGCGCAGGTAAAAACGCGTAAAAATTTCCCTGATAGCGAAAATTAATCGGTATAACCGCGTCTGAACGGATAAGCCGGCGCTTTTTGCGAAGTGCGTTCCAGTGGTGCGTTCAGGCCGTGCAGCGTGCCGGAAATCGCGTATAGTCGCCATCTGAACGGGGCGCTGCTACAATCCGTCCCCTTTTTTACAACGTCCTGAAATAGCCAGGAGGCTAAGGTGTTTGATCGTTTAAAACTCGGCTTGAATCATATTCTCCCGAAGAAATGGCTGACTGAACTTGCCGGTTGGGGCGCCAGTCGCCGCGGTGGTTGGTTGACCAAACTGGTCATTGACATCTTTGTCTGGTTTTACAAAGTCGATATGGCGGAAGCGCGTAAGCCTGATACCGCAAGCTATCGCACGTTTAATGACTTTTTCGTTCGTCCGCTCAAAGACGATGCGCGTCCGCTGGATGCTGACGCCAGCCTCATTGCCCTGCCTGCGGATGGTGCGATCAGTCAGCTCGGCCATATTCATGGCGATCAGATTTTCCAGGCTAAAGGTCATCACTACACCATTGATGCCCTGCTGGCCGGCGATGAGCGGATGGCCGCTCAATTTGTGGAGGGTGAGTTCGTCACTACCTATCTGGCTCCACGCGATTATCACCGCGTCCACATGCCGTGTAACGGTATCCTGCGTGAGATGATTTACGTGCCCGGAGACCTCTACTCTGTAAATCCGCTGACCGCGCGTAACATTCCTAACCTGTTTGCCCGTAACGAGCGCGTTATCTGCTACTTCGAAACCGATATCGGCCCGATGGTGCAGATCCTGGTGGGTGCCACCATTGTCGGCAGTATTGAGACCGTCTGGGCTGGCACGATAACGCCGCCTCGTGAAGGCGTAATTAAGCGCTGGCATTATCCGGCTGCGGACGACGAAGGCGCCGTGGTGTTGCTGAAAGGTCAGGAAATGGGCCGCTTTAAACTCGGCTCTACCGTCATCAACCTGTTCGCGCCCGGTCGCGTCAAGCTGGCGGAAAGCCTGGAAGCAGAAAGCAAAACCCGTCTGGGTCAACCGCTGGCGATTGCGCTGCCGGTCGCCACAGACATTTCCGACGTCATTGTCGATTAAATTGAGTGTCCTCTGTGCGTTCGATTCTCCTCCTGCTGCTGAGCCTGTGGCTCAGCAGCCCGGCCTTTGCGGCCAGCCTTCCTGACGCCAGCCAGCTCAAACAGCAGCTGGAAGAGATAAAATCGGCCAAAAGTTCTCCGGCTCAGGCCGAACAGATCCAGACAATTGAAGCCGCCTTAAACTTCCTCTCAGAACGTGATGATTCCCTGGAGCGCGCGGCCCAATATCAGCAGGTGATTGATGACTTCCCGCGTCTGGCGCGCGAATTGCGTCAGCAGATTGCTGCGCTGAGTGACAACGGAAAAACGGTGCGAAGCAACATGAGCAGCGCCGAGCTGGATCAGGAGATCCTGCAGGTTAGCAGCCAGTTGCTGGAAGAGGGCCGTCAGGCGCGCCAGGAGCAGGATCGTGCGCGGGAGATCAGTGATTCATTGTCGCAGCTTCCACAGCAGCAGACGGAAGCGCGTCGGGCGATGACGGAGAGTGAACGCCGGCTGCAGGGCGTCAGCAGCAGTTCACCGCAGGGCCAGTTGCAGCTGGCAGCGCGTCAGGCTGAAAGTGCCGCGAATAAAGCACTCGTCGATGAACTTGAGCTGGCACAGCTCTCTGCCAATAATCGCCAGGAACTGGCGCGGATGCGGGCTGAAGCCCACCAGCGCAAAGCCACTCAGCTCGACAACTATCTGCAGGCACTGCGTAACCAGCTCAACGATCAGCGGCAACGCGAAGCGGAAGTTGCACTGGCCCGTACCGAGCAACTGGCGGAAAACAGTGGCGATCTGCCCCCAGAGATTAGCGATCAGTTTCGGGTTAACCGTGAACTCTCGGTTGCCCTGAATCAACAGGCGCAGCGCATGGATCTGGTGGCATCGCAGCAGCGGCTGGCGACTAATCAGATTATTCAGGTCCGTCAGGCGCTCTCTACACTGCGCGAGCAGTCCCAGTGGCTGGGGGCTTCTAATCTGCTGGGCGAAGCGCTTCGGGCACAGGTTGCGCGCCTGCCGGAGATGCCTAAGTCGCAGCAGATTGACAATGAGATGGCACAGCTTCGCGTACAGCGTCTCTATTATGAAGATCTGCTGGAGCGCCAGGAGACGCTGCGCAAGGGACGACAGGCCGATGGTCAACCCTTTACTGCTGAACAGAAGCGTATTCTTGATGCACAGCTACGCACCCAGCGGGAGCTGCTTAATTCGCTGATATCTGGCTGTGACACGCTGATTCTGGAGATTACCAAGCTCAAAGTCGGCAACACCCAGTTGCAGGATGCGCTGACGGAAGTCAAAGACGCGACGCACCGCTATCTTTTCTGGACCGCCGATGTCAGTCCGATCGGTTTAAGTTATCCGCTGGATCTGGCCAAAGATCTTTCCCGTCTGCTGTCGCTGGATACGCTGGGTCAGCTTGGCAAAGCGATGGCGATGATGTTTACCAGCCGCAATTCGGTGATCCCCATTATGGGTGCCTTGCTGCTGGTCGGCTTCAGCATCAGTTCTCGTCGTCACTTCAATGCTTTCCTTGATCGCTCCGCCAGCAAAGTCGGCAAGGTCACCCAGGATCGTTTCCGCCTGACCATCCGCACCGTGTTCTGGTCGATCCTGGTGGCGCTACCGCTACCGGTATTGTGGGGGGCATTGGGTTATGGTCTGCAGAACGCCTGGCCCTACCCTATCGCCGTGGCAATTGGTGATGGTATTACCGCCACGCTGCCGCTGCTGTGGGCGTTTATGATCAGCGCCGCCTTTGCCCGTCCCAACGGACTCTTCATTGTGCATTTCCGCTGGCCGCAAAATCGGGTGGCGCGCGCCATGCGCTACTACTCGCTGAGTATCGGCCTGATTGTGCCGCTTATTATGCTGCTGATCGCCTTTGGCAATCTGGAGGATCGACAGTTCTCCTCGTCACTGGGCCGTCTCTGTTTCATCCTGATTTGCGGGGCAATCAGCATTGTTACCGTCAGCCTGAAACGTTCCGGCATTCCGCTTTATCTCGATAAAGAAGGAAATGGCGAGAACATGGTGAACCGGATGCTGTGGAACCTGATGATCGCCATGCCACTGATGGCTGCCCTCGCCTCTGCTGTGGGTTATCTGGCTACTGCGCAGGCGCTGCTGGCGCGACTGGAGACCTCGGTCGCCATCTGGTTCCTGCTTCTGGTTATCTATCACATCATCCGCCGCTGGATGCTGATTCAGCGCCGCCGTCTTGGCTTTGATCGCGCCCGTCAGCGCCGTGCCGATATGCTGGCTAACCGTGCGCGCAGCGAAGAAGAGAAGGAGCAAGGCTCTCTCAATACCGACGCGATTGAGATCGAAGAGCCTGTGATCGATCTGGATGCGATCAGTGCGCAGTCGCTGCGGCTGGTGCGCTCGATCCTGACGCTGATCGCTCTGGTCTCTGTGATTGTGCTGTGGTCAGAGATCCACTCGGCCTTCGGCTTCCTGGAGAATATTCAGCTGTGGGATGTCAGTACGTCCGTACAGGGCGTCGAGTCGATTCAACCCATCACGCTGGGGTCAGTCCTGATCGCTATTCTGGTGTTTATTATCACCACGCAGCTTGTGCGTAACATGCCCGCACTGCTTGAACTGGCGTTGTTGCAGCATCTCAATCTGACGCCTGGCACAGGTTATGCCATCACCACACTGACCAAATATCTGCTGCTGCTGATTGGCGGACTGATTGGTTTCTCAATGATCGGCATTGAGTGGTCAAAACTGCAGTGGCTGGTTGCCGCACTGGGTGTGGGACTGGGGTTTGGTCTGCAGGAGATTTTTGCCAACTTTATCTCTGGCCTGATTATCCTGTTCGAAAAGCCCATTCGTATCGGCGATACCGTGACGATCCGTGATCTGACCGGCAGTATCACGCGGATTAATACCCGTGCGACCACCATTACCGACTGGGACCGCAAAGAGATCATTGTGCCCAACAAGGCCTTTATCACCGAGCAGTTTATTAACTGGTCGCTGTCAGATTCCGTCACGCGCGTGGTACTGACTATTCCGGCACCGGCGAAAGTGAGTAGTGAGCAGGTCACAACCATTCTGATTCAGGCGGCTGAGCGCTGCAGCTATGTGCTGGACACGCCGCAACCAGAAGCCTTCCTGGTCGATCTGCAGCAGGGAATTCAGTTGTTTGAACTCCGTGTGCATGCTGCGGAGATGGGACACCGAATGCCGCTGCGCCACGAGCTGCATCAGTTGATTCTGAGCGGATTTGACCAGCACGGTATTGAGATGCCGTTCCCGCCATTCCAGATGCGTATGGAGACCCTGGGCAAGAAGCTGCCTGCCAGCAACGGGGCGCCTGCAGCCCGCGCCTATAAATCTGGCGGCCTGTAATGCAAAACGCCCGGCAAAGCCGGGCGTTATTACAACTCTGAGCCGTCAGTTACTGCTTAACGAACTCTTCGCCCTGAGCGATATCTTTCTTCAGCGTGTCCAGCATGCCTGACAGCGCCTGCTGTTCGAACGCGCTGAGAGTACCAATTGGCATGCGTTCAGCAATGCCGTTTTTACCTAACAGCAATGGCTGAGAGAAGAAGCGGGCATGTTCACCCTCACCTTCCACGTAAGCACACTCCACCACATTCGCCTCACCCTTCAGTGCACGAACCAGTGATAAACCGAAACGTGCAGCTGCCTGGCCCATCGACAGCGTGGCCGAACCGCCACCCGCTTTGGCTTCCACCACTTCGGTACCGGCGTTCTGAATGCGTTTGGTCAGATCAGCCACTTCCTGATCGCTGAAGCTGACACCTTTGACCTGCGACAGGAGCGGCAGAATGGTTACACCAGAGTGACCGCCAATGACCGGTACTTCAATCTGATCTGGCTGTTTGCCTTTCAGCGCTGCCACGAAGGTATTGGCACGGATGATGTCCAGTGTGGTGACACCGAACAGGCGATTTTTGTCGTAAACGCCATGCTTTTTCAGCACTTCTGCCGCAATCGCAACGGTGGTGTTAACCGGATTGGTAATAACACCAATCAATGCTTCAGGCGCCGTGGTAGCGACCTGTTCGATCAGGTTCCGAACAATACCAGCGTTAACGTTAAACAGGTCTGCGCGATCCATACCAGGTTTACGTGCGACACCCGCGGAAATCAGTACCACATCTGCACCTTGTAAGGCGGGGGTGGCATCTTCTCCACTGAACCCCTGGATAGACACTGCAGTAGGAATATGGCTGAGATCGACGGCAACGCCCGGTGTAACCGGCGCGATGTCATACAGTGAGAGTTCTGAACCTGCGGGAAGCTGGGTTTTGAGCAGAAGTGCGAGCGCCTGGCCTATGCCGCCAGCGGCACCGAGAACGGCAACTTTCATTCTTAACTCCTTATTAAGGTGGGGCAGAGATGGGCCGAAATTCTATCTGTGTCAGACCTTAATCAACTGCTCAGGCGATGATAAATATCCGCTGTTAATTCTACGTGTTTTCACAGTTAATCGCCGGATTCAAAAGTTACTTATCATTGCGCCTGAATGACCGACAACTTTGCCGTCGTCAGACAGAGAACGGCTGTGAGCGTTTTCTGTTGCTATTTCTGTTACTACACCACCAATAATATAACAACTTTGCAACCTTCGCCTTCCGGGGCTGTGACGGGGGTTTTGGTCTGAGCGTATTTATTTGCTATTATCGCCGCCCGCTAGCCGCCCGAACCCTGCTCATCAATCGATCGATTGCATAAAAATGCATTAAAATGCATAATCACCACTCTGCCGCAGGCGGCTGCGCGGTTATTCTCTCTATTTATTGGTAACCTATGCGAAACCCATCGAAACAAGACGATCTGATCAAGGCTTTTAAAGCCTTATTAAAAGAAGAAAAATTCAGTTCCCAGGGCGAAATTGTTCAGGCGCTTCAGGATCAGGGCTTTGAAAATATCAATCAGTCCAAAGTCTCGCGCATGCTAACCAAGTTTGGCGCTGTGCGCACCCGCAATGCCAAGATGGAGATGGTCTATTGCCTGCCTGCTGAGCTGGGTGTGCCGACCACGACAAGTCCGTTAAAAAACCTGGTACTGGATATCGACTACAACGATGCCCTGGTGGTAATTCATACCAGCCCGGGCGCAGCACAGCTGATTGCACGCCTGCTGGATTCACTGGGTAAGTCGGAAGGGATTCTTGGCACCATTGCTGGCGATGACACGATCTTTATCACCCGTGCGCGCGACTTCACGGTTAAGCAACTGCACAGCGCAATCCTGAACCTGTTTGAACAGGAACTCTGATTGCTGACTGACGGCCTGCACTCCCGTGCCAGGTCGTCAGTTTGTTTTCTCTTCTCATCGTGTTACATCACATTGTTCCGCTGCTTGATGTGTCATAAGCCCGTTTTCATGCGCCTGACAGTCAGACATATCGCTTACTCTGCTTCACTATTTGCGCTATTTTACACTGCTTTACATCACCGATCCGGTAACATTGCCCGGATCCAGATCAAACTCCAGTCCAATCCCCGCCAACTTTCGCACTAAACGTTAAAGTGATCTATCTCACTGTTTTTGTGATTAAAAAACCCTCAAAGGCTACTTTTTAACCCGTTTTTATAACGTTAAGTTATTAAAAGTAGCCATAAGGATAAAGAATCACAAAAAAACATTATTAGCGGAGTATTAATTTCTGTCGTTATTAGTTCTATACTTCTTTTCGTGATGCAAATCACACTAACTAAAAAGATAAAAATAGACGACGAGGAAATATCTATGAACGTAAAAACTACCATCGCTGCCCTGAGCATTCTCTCTGCCCTTTCATTTGGTGCAGTTGCCGCAGAATCTATCGATGCCTCTCAGGCACAGGATCTGCAGGCAGTCGGCACCATCAGTGTCAGCGGCGTTGCCGGTTCACCGATGGATATTAAGCAGCAACTCAGTGACAAAGCCGATCAGCAGGGCGCAAAAGCCTATCGCGTGATCGAGGCTTACAACAACGGCAATTATCACGCTACCGCCGCACTCTATAACTAAGGCGTAGCCCGATAATGCCAGTGGTTCTCCGTCTGACGCGCCCTTTGCGCTCCGGAGAGCTGAAGCAAATAATTCAGGAGATTTGACCATGAAAACGAAATTAGCGATTGCCGTACTGAGTCTGGCTTCACTGTTCTCAGTAGGTGCCAGTGCTGCAAGCCTGGTGTCCAATGAGCAGGCACAGGGCCTGCAATCAATGAATCAGACCATCAGTATTGGTGGACGCAACGGTGACCAGACGCATGTCCGTCAGGTCCTGTCTGAGAAAGCGGACGCACAGGGTGCAAGCCACTATCGCATCATCGAAAACAACCAGGATAACACCTGGCATGTCACCGCTGAGCTTTATAAATAATTAACCGTGATGGCGCCTGAAGGCGCATGAAAATATCGACGACCCGCCTTTATGAGTAACCGCAGGTTGTTGATTGTATTGAGGAGATAATCATGAATATCAAAACAACCATCGCTACAGTCAGTCTGCTTTCCGTTATGGCGTTCGGCGCATCTGCTGCGCAGCTGGTAACCGGCGATCAGACGCAGAACCTGCAGCCTGCGGGCACCGTAAGCATCAGTGGAACCGCGGGTGCACCAATGGATTATCGTGCAGCGCTTTCACAGAAAGCGGATGAACAAGGTGCCAGCGCCTACAAAGTCATTGAAGCGCGCACGGGTGATAACTACCACATCACCGCACAGCTTTATAAGTAATTCCTCGTCAGATTTATGACGAACCCTTTGGCCCCGCTCGCCGGGGCCTTTTTTTATCTGACGTGTTATCTGACGTTAAAGTGCAGCCTGCCTTCCAGCTCCTCTTCCGCTTCATCAAATAACAGAATCAGCGCACCATAGCGACGCCTCTGTCCCCTGCCGAGATTTATAAATTCAATCTCCAGTGGCATGGGTAACAGATCGCTCGTCACGACATCCCATAATCCATCCAGGTCGCAGATGCGGCGTTCCTCCAGCGTAAAGCGCTCGCTGAACTGGCGGAAAAAATGGGCCTGATCGACAATTTCATTAAAATCAAAACGCTCGATTTTCATGCTGACGGCTCCCATGCTCCGTCTGCGGGCGGCCTTTGCCGCCCCCGTTCATGTCCGCTAGTTCAAACCGCCCAGATGCAGCGCTTTGACCTCCAGATACTCCTCCATGCCAAGTACCGAGCCTTCCCGGCCCAGACCCGACTCTTTAACACCACCAAAGGGTGCCAGCTCGGTTGAAACAGCACATTCATTAATACCGATCATGCCACTTTCCAGCGCCGCTGAAACACGGAACACCCGTTGCAGATTTTGAGTGTAAAAGTAAGCGGCAAGACCAAACGGCGTATCGTTGGCCCGGCGGATGACATCCTCTTCGTCATCAAAGCGGAAACAGGCGGCCACCGGACCGAACGTCTCTTCCTGGGCGAGGTGCATACCTTCGTGTGCCTCAGTAATTACGGTCGGCTGCCAGAAGTTGCCGCCCAGTGCATGACGTTCGCCGCCCGCCAGTAATTTGCCACCTTTCGCTACCGCGTCTTTAACGTGCTGCTCAACCTTCTCCACTGCTGAAGCTTCAATTAAGGGGCCGACAATGACGCCCTCTTCCATCCCGTTGCCCACCTTCAGCGCGTTCACTTCGGCAGCCAGTTGTTGTGTGAAGCGGTCATAGACGGCATTGTGAATGTAAAAGCGATTAACGCTGACACACACCTGGCCCGCATTACGAAATTTGTTGGCAATCGCACCCTTAACGGCAGCCTCAATGTCGGCATCGTCGAACACGATATAAGGGGCATTCCCGCCAAGCTCCATCGATACTTTTTTCATGGTTTCGGCGGCATTGCGCATCAGCAGCTTGCCCACCTGGGTAGAGCCGGTGAACGAGATTTTGCGCACCACTTTGCTGGCCATGATTGCATCGCTGATAGCATGAGTATCACCCGCGACCGCGTTCAGTACGCCATCTGGCACACCTGCCTGCTTCGCCAGTGCCAGTAAGGCAAAGGCGGAAAGTGGCGTGTTGTTGGCGGGTTTAATAATGCCGGTACAGCCTGCTGCCAGAGCCGGGCCCAGTTTGCGGGTCAGCATTGCCATCGGAAAATTCCACGGCGTGATGGCAGCCACTACGCCAATCGGCTCGCGAGTGGCCAGAATACGGGAGCCTGGTTTTGCGGGTGGAATGATCTCTCCATTAGCTCGTTTCGCCTGCTCGGCAAACCACTGGATAAAACTGGCGGCATACCCGACTTCCCCTTCCGCCTCTTTCAGGGGCTTGCCTTGTTCGGTCGTCATTAGCTGTCCAAGCCAGCGCTTATTCTCAATGATCAACTGATACCAGCGAGTGAGAATGTCAGCGCGCTCTTTCGCCGTCTTCGCCCGCCAGGCAGGAAAGGCTCGTTCTGCGGCGGCGATCGCCTGTTCCGTTTCAGCTTTCCCTGCTTTTGCCACCTGTGCAATCACCTCACCGGTTGCCGGGTTAGTGACGTCAAAAGTGGAGGCAGCCTGATGCCACTGACCGTCCGCTAAATAGCCGGTCCGGAACAGTTCGCTCTCTTGCAGTGATTTCATTGATTCGCTCCTGTCAGTTTTACGCTTCCGTCTGAAGAGTATAGTTGGCAAAAGCGACAGATTTTGTGTCAGGCGGGGATTGCGCTGGCCGCTGCAGGTGACAGCGGCCAGTTTCAGATTTGGATGAGCGTGTTCTGATACTTATCCAGCATCATCGCCAGTCGTTTTACGGGTTCTGTTACGCTGACGGGTGCATCGTAATGGACCAGTTTCTCCTGATAGACATCCAGCTCCTTCAGCAGACGCTCAAAGTAGTAACGGCGCTTGTCGTCGCTGCTGGCGGAGATCACCCGATCTGCGGTGTAACGCAGTTGTCGGTGATACGCAGAGAGGTCTGCGTTAACCGGCACGTCTGCATCACGTAAGCGCTGATGGCCAATGATCAGTGTCAGCGCGATGCGATATTTATTGATATCGCCTGGAAACAGATTCAGCAGCAAAAACAGTTGCTGATAGAGCGCTGGCAAATGGTTTTCACGTCGCCGCGCCTGATTGGTGGTCATGGCGGAGACGGCCGCATACATAAAGCGATTCAGCAGCTTGCGTCCGGTACGCGCCTTTGATTTATCACGAATTAACAGGATCACCATCATCGCCACAAAGCAGCCGATAACCTGTCCGAGCACGTTGTCCAGAAAGACATTGGTGTGAAATTGCATCGGATTATCAAGAACCACGACGTTGAGAGTACCAATTAAGGCGCCCAGCGTGCCGATCTGACGCCGCTGAATAAAGATGCCAGCGATAAAGCCCAGCACGCCAATTGCGATGCAGAGCAGCAATGCGCTCTGCTGAGTAGCAGGGAGAACATACATAAAGTAGAGCGCACCCAGCGGAACCGCGACTGTCATGCCGTAGAGAAAATCTTTGGCCATCATCAGTGGATTAGGCATACGCATTGCCAGTGCGGTGATTACCGCCAGCATCACCATACAGCCACTGCCTGAGGTCCAGCCGGTATAAAGCCAGAACAGTGAACCCAGCGCAGTCGCAACGAAGGTACGAATACCGTTGATCATCGCATGATGTGTTTCAGCGGAACGCGCCTGAATCACCACTTCCCGCTGTAAAATCTCCTCTTCCAGCGAGGTGATTCGGCTGTTGCTTTTGATACCATTGAGCAGCAGGAGATATTCAGTGGCAGTGCTAACCCAACTGGCCAGCGTGACCGGCGTCGATTTGCCACTGGCACCGATCACCCGCCGCATCACTTTCATCCGCTTGTGCACCTCTTCAACCGTCGACGCGGGCTTTTCAACCATCAAACGATATTGAGGCGGAATGTAGTCAGGGCGAGAATTCTGAATGAGGAAGGTTTCAGCAGCCTGCGTAATCAGCGTCAGCGACAACGTGTTCAGCATCTGCAAACGGCGGTGACTGTTCTTCCAGCGTGACGACTCCATCATCAGCTGGCTGCGCATGCTGTTCAGGGCTGAAGTGCGACGCACCAGGCCTCCCCATGCTTTGTCGACCTCTTCTTTATCACCATGTGCGACGCAGAGTTGCAGCAGGTGATAATGCGCCACCAGCAGCGAATCCACTTCGGCGTCGATCACTTTTTTGATTGAACGTGGCGAGAAGATCATGTCGGCCAGAATGGCACACAAAATACCGAGAACGATTTCACTGCAACGCTCAACGGCGTATTGCGGTACCAGTGTCAGACCGCCGCTGGCGTTGGCCGTGACCACAATAATGAGCGCCGTGTAGCCCGCCAGTCCCAGTGCGTAAGAGTTTTCAACTTTGATCAGCGACGAGAGCCAGACGCAGAGCCCTGCCCAGATGCAGCACAGCAGCAGCATCACGACCGGCGCACGAACGGTGGCAATCATGATGGTCAGCGCGGCAATACACCCAATGAATGTCCCGATAATACGCAAAACACCGCGATAACGCAGCGCCCCGGAATAGGGATCACCACCGGCCGCAAACGCGGTGCCGCCCGCCACGATCCCGGCGGTCATCACTGCCCAGCGTGGCGTTTCAAGGTTCAGGTGGAACCCCACCATCAGCGCTAATACCAGCGCAAAGGTGAGTTTTACCGGGAAACGCAGAAACTGGATCATATCGCCCTCTTAACCAAACTCACGCAGGCGATTAAACAGTCGGATCATCGGTGACACCTGTTCAGGCTGACGATCGACCTGGCCCGTTATCACCACCGTTGCCGTGGTTCCTGCCGGGAAGCGATTACCTGGCTGGTCATCCAGCCGAATTCGCACAGGCACACGCTGCGCCAAACGGACCCACTCCAGGTTGGAGTCCACTGTTGCCATACCTTTACTGTCGACCGAGCTGCTGCTATTGGTCACGCCAGCCGCCACACTATCGACCGTGCCACGCAATACAATGTTGCTGCCAAGCGGCGTAACTTCCGCACGGTAACCCTTCTCAACACCGTGCAGCTTGGTCTCTTCCAGGTAAGCCAGTACATAGAAGGAGTGCTGCTGAACCAGCGCTACTGCCACAGAACCGCGGGTAATAAACTCACCCTGGTAGACATTAAGGTTAGTGACCCAGCCGTCCGATGGCGCTTTTACAGTGGTGCGTTCAAGGTCAATCGCCGCCAGATCGCGTGTTGCCACCGATTTCGCCAGCTGATGCTCGCTGGTTTGCAGATCGTTATTGGATTGCTCGATAGCCTCGCGCGACATCGCGGAGGTGCCAAGCTGATTTCGTCGTCCGGCTTCGCGACGTTTCTCACTCACCAGTGCCTGATAGTACTCAACATCCGCCTGTGCCTGATCAAGCGCTTTCTGATAGCGCGGCCGATCAACCACAAACAGCGTATCGCCCTTTTTAACCAGCTGATTGTCGTGTACCGGAACATCGGTAATGAGGCCGGTGACGTCAGGCGAAATCGCCACCACGTCTGCCGCGAAACGTGCATCCCGGGTCCAGGGCGATTCGGTGTAGAACACCCAGGCGCGGAAAATGATTACCACAGCGATGATGACCAGCAGAATAGTGATCGCGTAGCGCGCGATTTTTCTTATGAGTGCTTTCACTTCAACCTCAGACTAATAAACGGGAGACAAGGTAAAACACACAGCAGTAAAGCGCTGTATTAAAAAGTGCCGGATGCCAGACAAGATCGTAGATACCGCTCGGCGTGAGCACACGTTTCACTAACCAGAACAGCATCAGTGAAATAATAAGTTCGATGAAAACGGGCGGAAAAGAGAGCCCAAACATGACAAATACCGGAAGCACACTCATCAAAAATCCTTAGTTCGACCTTGCCGGGATACTCCTTTGCCTTTTCAGATTTCGCGGGAAAACCATCTGGCAGCGCTATCCGAACCGCAGCTGGCTTAATAATAGCGTATCATCGAAGGGTATCAGGCAATGAAGAATCACCGGGAAATACCCCGGCGCGCATATAGTAACGCGCCTGACTATACGTTTTCTACAGAATGTGATCTAAATCACTTTTAAGCCAGAGTAAATAATGGAACGACTGAAAGGCATGTCTGTCTTCGCCAGAGTGGTCGAACTGGGTTCGTTTACCGCCGCGGCACGCCAGCTTCATCTTAGCGTCTCATCAATTAGCCAGATTGTCGCGAAACTGGAAGATGCATTGCAGGTTAAGCTGCTGAATCGCAGCACCCGCAGTATCGGGCTGACCGAAGCGGGTAAAATCTATTATCAGGGTTGTCGCCGTATGCTGGCCGAAGCGACGCAGGTGCACGAGCAGCTCTATGCGTTTAACAACACGCCCATTGGCGAACTGCGAATTGGCAGCTCCTCAACCATGGCACAGAATGTGTTAGCCGGCATGACCAGCGACATGCTGCGGGAGTACCCGGGACTGAGTGTGAATCTGGTTACCGGTGTACCGGCGCCGGATTTGATTGCGGATGGTCTGGATCTGGTGATTCGGGTGGGCGCACTAAAAGACTCCAGCCTCTTTTCACGTCGTCTTGGTGCCATGCCAATGGTGGTGTGCGCTGCAAAAAGCTATCTGACGCAGCATGGCACGCCCGAGAAACCAGCTGACATTGATAATTTTTCCTGGCTGGAATATAGCGTACGGCCCGACAACAATTTCGAGCTGATTGCGCCGGAAGGCCTGGTGACCCGCCTGTCACCGCAGGGACGTTTCGTGACGAATGATTCTCTGACGCTGATCCGCTGGCTGAAGTCGGGCAATGGCATCGCCTATGTGCCAATGATGTGGGTGATTAATGAGATCAACGCGGGTGAGATCGATATTCTTTTTCCGCAGTATCAGTCCGATCCGCGGCCGGTCTACGCACTCTATACCGAGAAAGATAAGTTGCCGCTTAAGGTGCAGGTCTGTATCGATTACCTGACCGGCTATTTTGAACAGGTGGCTGAACAGTATCAGCAGCACCGTAAAAGCTAACAACCCGCCAGGTGGCGGGTTGTTGAGGTCACATCAGGCGGTGCCGCCGATGGTCAGTTTATCCAGCTTCAGCGTAGGCTGACCGACACCGACCGGCAGGCTCTGGCCCTCTTTACCGCAGACGCCCACGCCTTTATCCAGCGCCAGGTCGTTACCCACCATCGAGATCTGCTGCATCGCTTCAATGCCGGAGCCAATCAGCGTGGCGCCTTTCACCGGTTTGGTGATTTTGCCGTTCTCAATCAGATAAGCCTCTGAGGTTGAGAAGACAAATTTGCCGGAGGTGATATCCACCTGACCGCCACCAAAGTTCGGCGCATAGATGCCGTACTCAACACTTTCAATAATATCCTGCGGTGATGATTTACCTGCCAGCATATAGGTGTTGGTCATGCGCGGCATAGGCAGATGGGCGTAGGATTCACGGCGTCCGTTACCGGTCGGGCTGACGCCCATCAGTCGCGCATTGAGCTTGTCCTGCATGTAGCCTTTCAGCACACCATTCTCAATCAGCATGTTGTACTGGCCGGGAACACCTTCATCATCCACCGCCAGTGAACCGCGCAGCCCTTCAAGGGTGCCGTCATCCACCACGGTACAGAGTTCAGACGCAACCTGCTGACCGATTTTACCGCTGAACACTGAGGTGCCACGGCGGTTAAAGTCGCCTTCCAGACCGTGACCAACTGCTTCATGCAACAGGACGCCAGGCCAGCCCGCACCCAGCACCACCGGCAATGCGCCGGCAGGTGCCGCTACAGCAGAGAGATTAACCAACGCCATGCGCACCGCTTCACGCGCCCAGGCATCAGCGCGCACTTCGCCATTTTCATCTTCAAGGAAGAACGTATAACCGGTACGCGCACCGCCGCCGCTTGCGCCGCGTTCACGCTTGCCCTGATCTTCAACCTGAACGCTGATAGAGAGGCGAACCAGCGGACGAACGTCAGCCGCCAGTGTGCCGTCAGTCGCGGCCACCAGCACCTGCTCGTAAACACCGGTCAGGCTGGCATTGACTTCCTGCACGCGCGGGTCAGCCGCACGGGCCACTTTATCAACGCGATGCAGCAGGGCAATTTTATCTTCACGTGTCAGGCTGCTCAGCGGATCGACCGCAGAATAGAGCGAACGGTTCATTACGGCAGAGAGCGTGTGTGCCTTGCCATTTCCCTGTTCACGTACGATGCTACGTGCCGCTTCAGAAGAGAGACGCAGTGCATTCAGTGTGATCTGGTCTGCATAGGCGAAGCCGGTTTTCTCCCCGCTGACCGCGCGAACGCCCACACCCTGATCGATATGGTATGAGCCATCTTTAATAATTTTATCTTCCAGCACCCAGGATTCGTGAAAGCTGGATTGAAAATAGAGATCGGCATAATCCAGACGACGTTCTGAAAGCTGCCCTAACAGGGAAAATAGGTCCTGCTGATTAATGCCGTTAGCAGTCAGTAACTGCTCACTTACCAGGTTCAGAGTCATCGTTTCTCACTCATTATGTGCTCAGATAATCATAGCCTGCGGTAATTCCGGTACGGCGTCAAATTCACTTGTTGTCAGTTTCACGCGGTTTACGCAGTACTTCATTGATTTCCGGCTTATCCAGTGGGCCACTGATGTGATAACGCAGCAGCGATATCTTGTTCCAAAGGGGTCCCAGAACTTTACTGGCGGCAAACACCGCGGCACCAATCACCGGATTGATGGCAAAGGCGGTTGCCACGCCGACTGAAGCGGATATTTCCGGCGCCACCACCGCTTCCATGTCAATCTGACGTTTTACCAGGTCGAGATTGCCCTGCATGGCGATATCGGCTTCCAGCCCATCCACCAGCAGGTTATCGGTGCGCATCCTGCCGTTTTCGATCCAGGCGGTGCCGTTAATCGAATCGAAATAGAACGAGTTGGTAAAGGTGTCGCTGAAGTCGAAGCGCAGCTTGCGCAGCAGCGCATCAAAGCTCACCAGTCGCAGGATTTTTCCCGCTGTGCCTGTGTTGACATCCGCAATCTGGCCTTTGCCAAAGTGGGTCTTCAGGGTACCGCTCAGCGTCTCTGCGGAGGGCTGCCAGGGGGCAGAGCGCCAGTGCAGATCGTAAGAAATATCAAATGGCGCATCGCGCAGCGGCGTGTTGACACCAAACCAGTTGGTCGCGTTATTGACATTCGGGCCTTTAAGCGTCCCCTTCAGCGAGGTGCGCTGGTCATCGGGACGGTTGATCCACTCACCGTTAATTTTAAGCTGCGAACTGCCGGTATCCACTTTACCATTAGTAAGCGCTAACTTATCTCCTTCAGGTTGCAGCGCCGCAGATATCTGACCATATTTCTGGCCGAGCACCCAGCATTCTTTACAGCGTAATTGCAGAGCGGGCCACTGGCTGAAATTAATGTTTTTGGCTTGCTGAGGAGACGCTTTGCCGCCTTTATCGGCATCACCTGCATCATTACCCCACTGCGGATTGTAGTAGAGGTAATCCAGGTTCACTTGCCACGGCGCTTTAGGTGCCATTAGCAGCGCACCACGCAACTCTTTCGCATTGACGCTGACCTGGCTATTGCCGCCTGAACCCTGCGCCAGCGTCGCCTCAACATCATGCCATTGCTGCCCGGCCAGCGTGACTGCCGGACTGCGCAGCGTGATGTTACCCGGCAGCGTGACGCCACCCGTCTGGAAATCGCTACCGCCGCCTGATGCACGTGTCCCGGAAGAACCTCCGGCAGCCATCATCGCCACCCAGGCCTCGCCATCCAGCGCAGGCAGGTTCAGCACCATGCCAGCATGATCGGGCAGAGCCGGCGTTTTCCGGGCATCATTCAGCCAGATGCCGCGGTCAACACGCAACGTCGGCTCCAGCAACCAGCGGCTGTTAAAACGGTGGTCTTCATCTATGCTGCCACTGAGATCGAAATGGTTCAGGTCACCGCTGGCCTGAATGGCAATCGGCATTGCCTCACCGGCATTTTTATCGAGCGGTGCAGGTAAGTGACTACTTACTTCTTTGGCATTACCGTTCAGTACCACGTCATAACGCGCCCCGCCATGATGGGGCAGCGTGATATTCACGTCGCCCTGCCAGGGGAGATGCCCGCCCAGTTGCTTACTGACAGCTGCCGGGACCTCGCTGATTTTAGCGGGTTGCCAGTCGCCCTGAAGTTTGACGTTCACGCCAAAGTCGTCCGGGTTCTCTTTGGTGCTGAAACGGACGCCCATTGGCTGACCAAACCAGTTTGCCCGCAGATCCTCACTCTCCAGATTGCCATTGTCGTAACGGAAGCGGCCTGAAAGGTTGTTGATCGTGGTTTTTAACGGCTTGATAAACAGTGAATTATTGTTCAGATCGACATTGCCGCGGGCGTGCACCTGCTGGCCATCCAATGGAATATCCAGATTCAGATGGCCCCCGACGCGGCCTTTGATTTCCAGCTCCGACAGCGCGGCACCCAATGAAGGTTTCAGCGGCGTCTGATCGAAATAGTCAGCGATCTGCGGGCCTTCGCCGCTGATATCCCCGTCGATGATCAGTTTTTCTTTAAGATAGTCCGGGATCACCGCCGTGACATTATGCGCGTCCACCTCGCCCAGTCGGGCAATGGGTGCTTTCATCCACAGACCGTCATTCAGGAAGTTAAGGTCAATATCGAGATTGCTCAACGCCGGCCATTTGGGCTGAAACGCATAGGTCGCCTGGCGAAGCGGCACCCAGACCTGGAACATGCCATCATTGTGCTTGAACGGGAACAGCGCCGGGTTACCTGCAAACAGCAGCGTGGCATTGTCCACCCTGCCACCCTTCACTGCCCCACTCAGATAGTGCGTCAGGCTATTGCCCATCAGCGGTACCGGGAAGTAGCGCCAGGCATCGCCCGCATCGGTAAGCCGGATTCCGGCCAGAATATCCAGACGGGGTTCACCACCGCTATTCTGCTGATAGCTGAAATCCCCACGCGCCCAGAGCGAGCGAGCCTGCAGGTCAAGGTTTTCACCCGCCAGCGTGAGGCCATGTTCATCACGCAGCCACCGCACCGCACCGGTCACGCGCTTAATCTCTAAAGGGGCCTGGAACATATCGCCATAGGGAACGGTTGCCGCCCCCATATCTACACTGACCTGACCATTGCTCAGGCTGCCGCGCGCTTCACCGCTTAAATGGCTGATGCCCGGCAACAATTTCCAGTGCTGCCAGCTGAAATCACGCCACTTTACCTGGACGCGGGTTTTTTCAGGCTGCTGTAAGGGAATATCCAGCGCCAGGCCATCGACGGTGCCCTGGGGCTGCAGCGTCTGCCAGTTTTCAAACAGCGCCGGAGAGAGCGGCGCAAACAGCGGAACGATAGGTGCAATATGGCTCAATACCAGTTGTGTCGCGCGAACACGTACTTCCGGCTGACCGTCCGGCCCCAGCAGCTGTTTATCCTCAGGACGCCATAACAGAGAGAAGTGGCCGGCGGGCCATGACTGGCCGTCAGTGCTGAGCCGCGTGTGCGGCACATTGACGACCCAGCCATTCTGGAAGCGTGACAAATGCGCGGTCAGCCCATCGACGTCTATGCGGTGTCGGCCGGTCTCGCCCTGCCAGCTGGCGCCCCCCTTGCGCAGCAGCAGATCACCGGCATAAATGTCGCCATCACGCAGGTTGACCCAGGCTGCCAGGCTGAAGCGGGCGCTGTCCAGGCGGGTGTTATCGCGCACCCAGCGGCCCAGCCATGGACGCATGTCGACGTCGTCGGCCTGCATCCAGATGCGACCATCATTGAGTACGCCGTTGCTGTCATTGAGATCGAGCCGCACCTGAACCACGCCGTGCTGGCCGGTAAAGCTCGACAGACTGACTTCACCCTCGGCCCGGTGGCGGTTGTCTTCGTTGACCCAGGAGAGTCGCGGAATCGCCAGTTCAGCATGCTGGCCGGAAGGGGTGCGGAAACGGATGGTGCTATCCCGCAGGTCGAAGTGGTCAAACTGACGCAGAAAGAGTTCATTAATCTGCGCCGGACGGAAGCTGTTTTTCTCTTTGTCGTTGTCGAGTAAAGGACGATTAGTCTCGAGGTGCAGCTGCCAGAAGGTCAGATCGCGAAACTGCCAGCGCCAGTGCAGCAGGGATTGCCAGACGTCGAGCGCCAGGTTGATGCGATTGATCGAGAGTTTACCGTTCTCATTAAGATCAACGTTGAGATCGCGTACCTGCAGAGTCGGGCCAAAGTTCTCCCACTTGCCCTCTAACTGGCTGGCGTTAACCGGCACACCTGCGCGGTCAGAGATGAATTGCAGAAGGTTGCTGCGATAGCTGTCGAGATGCGGCATCACCAGACGCAATCCGCTGACCAGCAGCGCGACAATCACGATGATTGCCGCGACCAGCAGTAACAAAATCCTCGGCAACTGCCTCACGCACGCCTCTCCTTGTGTTCCGTAAACGACGGATAGTTGGTTCTTAATACCCGACCGTCTTCAGATGAAAGCGTTAAAAGCGCGCATTTTATCTCAAACAAGGGCGATTTTTCAGCCCGATTTCCGAAGAAACCGGTATTCGGACTGGTGTTACATCATCACCACGTCGAACTGCTCCTGAGTGTAGAGCGCTTCGACATGGACTTTGACCTGCTTGCCGACAAAGATTTCAACTTCAGCCAGTGCATGAGACTCGTCGGTTTTTAACGCTTCACCGACCGTCGGTGAAACATAGACCAGGAAACGGTCAGAATCATAGGCGTGGTGAACCCGGACAATTTCACGCATGATCTCATAGCAAACCGTTTCAACGGTTTTCAGCGTGCCGCGCCCTTTGCAGACCGGGCAATCCTGACATAGAACGTGCTCAATGCTTTCACGGGTACGCTTACGCGTCATTTCCACCAGACCCAACGTCGAGAACCCATTGATACCGGTTTTAACCCGATCTTTACTGAGTGCGCTTTCCAGCGAATGCAGTACCCGGCGCCGGTGGTCTTCATTGCTCATGTCAATGAAGTCGATAATGATAATGCCTCCCAGATTACGCAGTCGCAGCTGACGCGCTATCGCCTGAGTGGCCTCAACATTGGTATTAAAGATCGTCTCATCCAGATTGCGATGGCCGACAAACGCACCGGTGTTGATATCGATAGTCGTCATCGCTTCGGTCTGATCGATGATCAGATATCCGCCTGACTTTAGTTCAACTTTGCGATCCAGCGAACGCTGAATCTCATTTTCGACATCAAACAGGTCGAAAATAGGCTGTTTACCGTTGTAAAGCTCCAGCTTGCCGGCCATTTCCGGGATATATTCACCGGTAAATTCCACCAGCATGTCGCAGGTCAGACGGGAGTCGACCCGGATGCGATCCAGCGCAGCGCCGGCAAAATCACGCAGAATACGCTGGGCCAGCGCCAGCTCGCCGTAAAGCAGGCAGCGGGTCTGGTTGCGCTTTTTACGTTCGCTGACTTTGGTCCAGAGACGTTTGAGAAAAGCCGCGTCCTGCGCCAGCTCCTCTTCTCCAATTCCCTCTGCGGCGGTGCGGATGATAAAGCCACCGAGGTCGTCGCAGTAGTCAGCCACCACCGCTTTAAGCCGATCGCGCTCTTTCTCACTCTCAATGCGCTGAGAGACACCAACATGCGATGCGCCCGGCATAAAGACCAGGTAACGCGAAGGCAGGGTAATGTCCGTCGTCAGCCGGGCACCTTTAGTACCCAGTGGATCCTTGACGACCTGAACCACCAGATCCTGTCCCTGACGCACCAGCTCAGCGATATCACGCACGATGAAGTTTTTCTTTTCGTCACCCGCCACACATTCAGTATGCGGCATGATGTCAGAGGCGTGCAGAAAGGCCGCTTTTTCCAGACCGATATCGACAAAGGCGGCCTGCATGCCGGGCAGAACACGACTGACACGTCCTTTGTAAATATTGCCAACAATGCCGCGCCGCGCTTCACGCTCAATATGTATTTCCTGAAGGATGCCGCCGTCAATATAGGCAACACGCGTTTCAGAAGGCGTGACGTTAACCAGTAATTCAGCCGTCATGTTGACCTCTTACAGCACGCAGTGACTGGAAATGGCTGATCAGCTCCGCTGTCTCAACCAGAGGTAATCCGACCACTGCATGGTAGCTTCCATTAATTTTTCGGACAAAGTTTCCTCCCCTGCCCTGAATACCGTATGCACCCGCTTTATCCATCGGTTCGCCGGTAGCGATATAGTCGTCGATGTCGGTCTCCGTTAAGGTGCGGAATGTCACATCAGTGGTCACAACGCAATCCAGCGCCTGCTGGCTGTCGGCCAGCGCTACCGCCGTCATCACCTGATGTGTATGGCCCGAGAGTTTGCGCAGCATCGCGTGGGCATGGGCGGCATCGCGTGGTTTTTCCAGCACGTCGCCATTCAGCACCACGATGGTATCCGCGCCCAGCACCGGCAGATCCTGCGCGGCCAGTCTGACACCTGCCTGCGCTTTGTCGTTTGCCAGACGGCGGACATAAATTTCCGCCGCTTCATTTGGCTGACGTTGCTCTTCAACGTCAGTCACGATGCGCTCAAATGTCAGTCCAAGTTGAGTTAACAGCTCACGACGACGCGGTGAACCGGAAGCAAGATAAAGGGTTACCATAAATTTCCTTATTGAACAGCGAACTGACGACGAATTTTTCTCATTAATAAGAATAGCCAGGGCCAGAGAATACCGTCGACGACACTGCTCCAGAAAATTTCAGGTCGGAATGAAACGTTGATTACCAGGAACTCTGCCCAGAAGACAATCACATCCATCGCCAGTGACAGCACCATAACCATTAACGCTTGCTGCCACAACGCTAAGTTGCGGAATAACTGGAACTTAAAGGCAATCAGGTAGGCGATGATACTGAGCGCCAGCGCACGCACGCCAAGCGTCGATCCGGCAACCAGATCCATGATGGCACCCAGCACAAATCCAGTACCGACATTGACCCGATGTGGCAGAGCGAGAACCCAATAGATGAGGATCAGTAGCAGCCATGAGGGCCGGAACATATAAATCTCTTCCGGCCACGGCATGATTTGCAGGACTAACGCAACCAGGAAAGAGAGCCAGATGACCCAGCGTCCCTGGCTACGATATCGACTCAAGGCTGGCCCCCGCGTGAACGCGAGGAGTTGCTCTGTCCGCTGCTGCTGGCAGACGGAGCAGGCGGTCCCATCTGAGCGGCTGGCGCTGGCGGGCCCATTTCACCGGCAGGCGGTAAAACCTGCGGCATCATCTGCATCAGACGCTCGTTCGCAACGCGGTGCACTTCATCCTGCGGCAGTGGCATATCGCCATTGCGGTCAGCGCCCCACAGCAACAGCAGGTAACGCAGACGCTGCAGACCGGCGGTCGGATGGGCCTGAATCACCGTGTAAGCGCGCTGGGTGTCCACTTTCACAGAGGAAACCACACCCACCGGATAACCTTCAGGGAAACGACCACCAATGCCAGACGTCACCAGCACATCGCCGACACGAATGTCAGTATTACCCGGCAGATGCTCAAGCTGAAGATCTTCATTACAGCCGTTGCCGGCGGCAATCACACGAATGTCATTACGCAGCACCTGAATCGGCAGGGCATGAGATGCATCACAGATCAGCAGAACACGGCTGGTGAGTTGTCCGACCGCGATGACCTGACCCACCACACCTTTGTCGCTGATGACCGGCTGACCTTCATAGACACCGTTAACGCTGCCTTTGTCGATCACAACCTGGTCGGTGTAAGGATCGGTGCCGGTGGAGATCACCTGCGTCACCATCTTTTGCTCATCCTGACGCAGCGGTGAACCCAGCAGTTCACGCAGACGTGCGTTTTCCTGCTTATATTGCCCCAGCATTAGCAGGTTACTGTTTTTCAGGAAGAGTTCACGACGTAACGCTTTGTTTTCCTGCTCCAGTTGCTGACGCGATGCCAGCGACTCGGACACGCCATCCAACAGCTGACGTGGTCCATTGGCCAGGAAGTAAAACGGACTGACCGACGTATCCAGATAGTTGCGTATTTGGGTAAAAGAACCCACACGGCTGTCGGCAATAATAATGGCAATCGCCACAATTACCGCCAGAAAAAGACGCAACTGCAGGGAAGGCCCCCTGCTAAAAATCGGCTTCATATAATCTGCGTGATCCTCGACAACAGGAGAGGAAGCGACGGCAAAAAACCGTGCTTCCCTGGGCTGAACGCACTGTACCGGCACAGATATCGCCGGTTCACATGCCACTCCCTCGCATGATCATTGCGTTCTCAGCCGGTTGAGGCAATTATTCTTCGCTGAACAAATCGCCGCCATGCATGTCGATCATTTCCAGCGCCTTGCCGCCACCGCGAGCCACACAGGTCAGCGGATCTTCAGCAACCACCACCGGAATGCCCGTCTCTTCCATCAGCAGGCGATCCAGGTTACGCAGTAATGCACCACCACCGGTCAGCACCATGCCACGTTCCGAGATATCTGAAGCCAGCTCAGGCGGACACTGCTCAAGGGCAACCATCACCGCGCTAACGATGCCGGTTAATGGCTCCTGCAGCGCTTCCAGAATTTCGTTGGAGTTTAGCGTAAAGCCGCGCGGTACACCCTCTGCCAGGTTACGACCACGGACTTCAATTTCGCGGACTTCATCGCCCGGGTACGCTGAACCGATCTCATGCTTGATGCGTTCTGCGGTCGCTTCGCCAATCAGTGAACCGTAGTTACGACGCACATAATTAATAATAGCTTCATCGAAGCGATCACCACCAATACGGACTGATGAGGAGTAGACCACACCGTTCAGGGAGATCACGGCCACTTCTGTTGTACCACCACCAATGTCGACGACCATTGAACCGGTTGCTTCAGAAACGGGCAGACCTGCACCAATCGCCGCAGCCATCGGTTCTTCAATCAGAAAGACTTCACGCGCGCCTGCGCCCTGAGCCGATTCACGAATCGCACGGCGTTCTACCTGGGTTGCGCCAACGGGCACGCAGACCAGCACACGTGGGCTGGGACGCATAAAGCTGTTGCTGTGAACCTGCTTGATGAAGTGTTGCAGCATTTTTTCGGTCACGAAGAAGTCAGCGATAACGCCATCTTTCATCGGACGGATAGCTGCGATATTGCCTGGCGTACGGCCGAGCATCTGTTTGGCGTCATGACCCACGGCCGCGACACTTTTCGGCGAACCGGCACGGTCCTGTCGAATAGCGACCACGGAAGGCTCGTTCAGCACGATGCCCTGTCCTTTTACGTAAATCAGGGTATTCGCGGTACCCAGGTCAATGGACAAGTCGTTGGAAAACATGCCACGAAATTTTTTAAACATACTAAGGGATAATCCTGCAAGCTGGGGGCGGAAAATAAAATCCGCTTACTTTACCAACCACACGAAGCTGCCACAAGGCGCAAAAACGTTCTGCTTCGGTGAAAAAAGACGCCTGATTGCGTTTAAGTCATCTGAACCGACGATCTGCAACAGCAGAATGCCGACCAGACGCCATCAGCACTGCTTTTCCCGCGTTTTCCCTGCGCCATGCCCGACATAAAATCTAACATTTCCGGCAGCAAGGTCAGGGATTCAGATGCGGCTAAACATTAAAAAAACCGCAAATTGTCGTTGTTACGACGGCAATTCATTAAATACGGTAACGTTGAGAATATTTCTTCACGTTACTGTTTACCGGAAGCGAAGAGGCAAAAAAGTCTCCCTGTCCGCCTGCGACACCCAGCGCCA
The DNA here is from genome assembly GCF_014495885.1 of Pantoea sp. MT58. Lineage (NCBI taxonomy): Bacteria > Pseudomonadati > Pseudomonadota > Gammaproteobacteria > Enterobacterales > Erwiniaceae > Pantoea > Pantoea sp. MT58. The sequence goes on along the minus strand of NZ_CP061083.1, from coordinate 501,412 downwards.
CTAATGTCTGCCACTCCGCCTTTGTACGAACACCCGTTGCAAACACCTGAATGCCAGTACATTTACAGACTTCAAGCAGGCTCTGCACAAACAGCTGGTTTTCTGTTCGCCGCTCAATATTACGGACCAGACCCGCATCAAGCTTGATCAGTTCCAGCGGCAGCTGTCGTATATAGGCGCTGCTGACCACAGTCAGACCCGCCTGATTGACGGCAACCCGGCAGCCAAAGGCTTTAAGTGCGCGGAATACTGGCGCTAAACGGTTGATGTGTTGACATACATCTGCCTCGGCAAGTTCAAATAAAAATCGTTTTCTTTGTGCTTTCGGACACTGCAACAGCATATTCTGTAGCCAGACGACAAATGGACGCTGCAGGAGCGAGGTTATTGTCACCGGGATGACCAGCGTCTCTTCCGGCCAGAGTTCTGAGAGTGCGGCAATGCGGGTCATCAGTTGGCGATCCCAGGCATCAGCCATCCCCAGTTGCTGAACCAGCGGCATATATTCTGCGGCCAGCACCTCTTTATCGCCATCGAAGATGCGGGTCAGCATCACCCGATGCTGAACTTTACCTTCAATATTAACGGTGGGTTTGTGGTAAAGCCTTGGACCACCCCGGCTGAGTGTGTTCTCCAGCAAGGTTCGCCAGCGCACACTTCCGCGTCCGGCATCCTGAGGATTTCCAGCACCGTTAGTCCAGTTGTTACCGCCCAGCAGTGCCGCTCGTCGGGTGGCCATTTCAGCATTTTCAATGACCTGCGGCACGGTCTGCCCGCTGTGCCAGGCACTGATACCGATGTGGATCAGATCATCACGATTCACCATGCGCATCGGCGGCAGAGAATCGACAGCATTAATAAGTTGATCAGCAATACTGTTAGCCTCTTTGAGGCTGCGATGCGGCAGTAATACGGCAAAATCACTGCGGAAATAGCGTGCCAGTAAAGCGCCAGGGTAGCGCAGCACAAAAGTAGAGAGCATGTTGACGAAATTAAACAGGTACTCCTCAACCAGTCCCTGCTCCAGCCTGTCTTTCAGTGTGTCCAGATCGGGCAGACGCACCATCATCACAACACCGTGAGTGCCGACATTTTCCTGATCCTCCAGCAAAGTCGCGAGCTGGTTGTCAAAGAAAAGTCGGTTATTAAGACCGGTACGCCCGTCCTGTGCGGCAAAGGTACGGATTAGCGTGTCGATACGCAGGCGCTGTTCGCCCGCTTCCTGCAGATCCGCCAGCAAGAGATCCATGGCACGGCTCGCCCTGGGAGGCCACTCATCCGCACCACGGTCTGGCATGATTCCACGCTCACCGTTAATAATCGCCTCTGCCCGTGCTTCAAAATTTTCCATGCCGCGCCACTGCCGACTGAGCCAGCGATGCATCATCAGCAACAACAGACTCATCACCAGCACAACGGTAAACAGAATGCCCAGCGTGTAAGTTCCGGTGATAGAACGTAGCCAGGTTTTAGCAGGATCAAGGGTAACGACCCGCAGCTGTAAGCCGGTTTGATGCATTAAAGGCACATCGACCTGAAAAAAACGATTGGGCTCGTCTTCCAGCATCTGATTTTCGTGTCGGGAGAGAGTGAGAAAAGTCTGTTTGCCGTCGTGAAGAGAAATCTGCTCAGCATTCATTATCGGCATCATACGCGTAAGCCAGCCGTGCAACGCTGCAGGCGACTCAGTGAACATCGCCTGATCGACCTCCGTCGCCAGCACCTGCGCCCGATGCTCAACCCGCTGATGGCTGAACCAGAAAACACTTAATGCGCAGCCAGCCAGCATCAACGACATTGCCAGCAAACTTAAAAAGGTAATAAACGCAGATAATTTTGTGGTTAATCGCATCCCTGTGCCTGTATTACTGCGGTGATAACCGGATCATCCGACCTTGTACCCTTAGCCTGACGAAAACGCGAGCAAAATAGCATAATTTGCCCCTGCCGACAGCGCCTGGACGCATGAAGCCGAAGTATATCCCCGGGATATCATCGCAGGTGTTAATCCCGGCAACTTTCAGTGCATTCTCATCGCCGTGCTCAGCCAGGAAATTTCACATTTTCACAGCGAAACTGGCTGATATCAGCGATAGTCATCATGCTGGATGATGACATCCTGTCTGGAGAAGCCCAATGAAACGCATATCCCACCTGACCGAAGCCGACGTAACGCCGGAAAGCATTTTTAACCTGAAGCGCCGCCAGGTGCTGAAAACGCTGGGACTGAGCGCGGCGGCAATGGGTATGCCGGGCGTGGCGAATGCCGATATTCTCAGTTGGTTTAAAGGTAATGACCGTCCACCCGCGCCCGCTGGCCGGGCGCTGGACTTTACTAAACCGGCGAAATATCAGGCCGATCTGACCTTAACACCTGAGGATAAAGTCTCTGGCTACAACAACTTCTATGAGTTCGGGCTGGATAAGGCCGATCCGGCTGCCAATGCAGGTACGCTAAAAACTGCCCCCTGGAAGCTGACCATTGATGGCGAAGTGGCTAAGCCTGTGACGCTGGACATGGATGACATCTTTAAGCGGTTTGCTATGGAACAGCGAATCTATCGCATGCGCTGCGTAGAGGCCTGGTCGATGGTCGTGCCCTGGATAGGCCTTGAGCTGAATAAGCTTCTTTCGCTGGCGGAACCCACCAGCAAAGCGCGCTTTGTCGCCTTCCAGACGTTGTACGACCCGGAGCAGATGCCCGGCCAGAAAGATCGCTTTATTGGCGGCGGACTCAACTATCCTTATGTAGAAGGTTTACGCATTGATGAAGCGATGCACCCGCTGACGATACTGACCACCGGTGTCTATGGCAAAGCGTTGCCGCCGCAAAATGGCGCACCGATTCGTCTGACGGTACCGTGGAAATATGGTTTTAAAGGCATCAAGTCGATTGTGAAAATCACGCTGACCGACAAACAGCCGCCAACGACCTGGAATCAGATTGCTGCCGACGAGTATGGCTTTTATGCCAATGTGAATCCCCATGTTAATCACCCTCGCTGGTCGCAGGCGACAGAGCGATTCATTGGCCCTGGCGGCAGTCTGAAGGTCGAACGCCAGCCAACGCTGTTGTTTAACGGTTATGCCGAACAGGTAGCGTCACTCTACCGAGGCATGGATTTACGGGAGAATTACTAGGTGGTCCGCCTGTCGCTAAAACAGATCACATGGCTCAAGGTGATCCTGCATCTGGCGGCCCTGTTGCCGCTGGTTTATCTGATTCTGGCCGCAATGCAGGGTGGACTGAGTGCGGATCCGGCAAAAGATATTCAGCATTTTACCGGCCGCATGGCGCTGAAACTGCTGCTGGGGACGCTACTGGTTTCACCGCTGGCACGTTACGGCAGGCAGCCGCTTCTTATCCGCACGCGTCGTCTGCTCGGCGTATGGACCTTTGTCTGGGCGTCCCTTCATCTGCTGAGCTATTACCTGCTGGAGCTGGGCGTGGACAATCTGCGTCTGCTGGGCAGCGAACTGATCTCCCGTCCCTACCTGACGCTGGGTATTATCAGCTGGCTGATATTACTGGCCCTGGCGGTAACCTCTTTCCAGCGCGCTCAGCGCAGACTCGGTAAGCGCTGGCAAACCCTGCACAACGCGGTCTATCTTGTCGCGATCCTTGTGCCGATTCACTATATCTGGTCGGTGAAAATCCTGTCACCCCAGCCACTTATCTATGCCCTTCTTGCTGCGATACTGTTAGCGTGGCGTTACAAAAAATTTCTCAAATGGTGGTCCCGCTAGCGCTTCACCCGTTGTTTTCCTCTGCCGTTTTCTGATAAAAGATGTGGCCCGCAGGCTACATCCGATCATCTTCGCAGATAAGACCAGTATTTTGCTGCGAAATGACACGAAACGGATATAATGCCCGGCTTTATTGCTCGTCGGGTCTTCTTTTTAGCCCCGAAAGGTGACAAATGAAGATTCGCAAGGTATTTTACGCGATGCCTCAATGATTGCGGGAGATGGCAGCACGATGGCGCATAAATTACATATTCTGCTTTTGAACGGGCCCAACCTTAATCTGTTGGGAACACGTGAGCCTGAGAAGTATGGTCATACCACGCTTAGTCAGATCGTGGACGATTTGACGCGTCAGGCAGACCAGCTGAATGTGGAGTTGAGCCACCTGCAGACCAATGCTGAATTTCAGCTGATTGATCGCATTCATGAGGCCAAAGGCAATGTGGATTACATCATCATTAATCCTGCCGCGTTTACCCATACCAGTGTCGCATTACGTGATGCCCTGCTGGCGGTAGAAATACCGTTTATCGAGGTTCATCTCTCTAATGTGCATGCCCGCGAGCCCTTCCGCCATCACTCCTATCTTTCTGATGTTTCTGCTGGCGTGATCTGTGGGCTTGGCGCTGACGGCTACACATGGGCTTTACAAACGGCAGTAAAACGCCTGTCTCAATCTCATTAATCAAACTGAGTACGGAACCCCACTCATGGATATTCGTAAAATTAAAAAACTGATCGAACTGGTTGAAGAGTCTGGCATTTCTGAGCTGGAAATCTCTGAAGGTGAAGAGTCCGTTCGCATCAGTCGTGCCCCTGTCAATACGGGTTACCCGATGATGCAGCAGGCTTACGCTGCGCCGGTTCAACAGCCTGCTCTGGCAACCGCTGTAGCCCCTGTTGCAGCGGCTGCCGAAGCGGCACCGGCTGAAATCAGTGGTCACATCGTGCGTTCACCGATGGTAGGGACCTTCTACCGTACGCCGAGCCCGGATGCGAAAGCCTTTGTGGAAGTTGGCCAGAAAGTGAATGCTGGCGATACCTTGTGCATCGTCGAAGCCATGAAAATGATGAACCAGATCGAAGCTGATAAGTCAGGCGTAGTGAAAGCTATCCTGGTTGAAAGCGGTCAGCCGGTCGAATTTGACGAGCCACTGGTTATCATCGAGTAACGGGGCAGATCATGCTGGATAAAATTGTTATTGCTAACCGTGGTGAGATCGCACTGCGCATTCTGCGTGCCTGTAAAGAGCTGGGCATTAAGACTGTCGCGGTTCACTCAAGCGCGGATCGTGACCTGAAGCACGTGCTGCTGGCAGACGAAACTGTCTGCATCGGCCCGGCGCAGTCAGTTAAAAGTTACCTCAATATCCCGGCGCTGATCTCTGCTGCAGAGATTACCGGCGCGGTGGCGATTCACCCAGGCTACGGCTTCCTCTCTGAGAATGCCGATTTTGCCGAGCAGGTTGAGCGCTCCGGCTTTATCTTTATCGGCCCGAAAGCAGATACTATTCGCCTGATGGGCGACAAAGTCTCTGCGATCAATGCGATGAAGAAAGCAGGCGTCCCAACCGTACCGGGTTCTGACGGTTCACTGACCGATGATATGGACAAGAACCGTGCCTTTGCTAAGCGCATCGGTTATCCGGTCATTATCAAAGCCTCTGGCGGCGGTGGCGGTCGTGGTATGCGCGTCGTGCGCAGCGACAAAGATCTGGAACAATCCATCAACATGACGAAAGCGGAAGCCAAAGCGGCATTCAGCAACGACATGGTTTACATGGAGAAGTATCTGGAGAATCCACGCCACATCGAGATTCAGGTACTGGCTGATGGTCAGGGCAACGCGATCTATCTGGGCGAACGTGACTGCTCAATGCAGCGTCGTCACCAGAAAGTGGTTGAAGAAGCGCCAGGCCCAGGTATTACTGAGGAACAGCGTCGCTTTATCGGCAATCGCTGTGCTAAAGCCTGTATTGAGATTGGCTATCGTGGCGCAGGTACGTTTGAGTTCCTGTATGAAAACGGTGAGTTCTACTTCATTGAGATGAACACCCGTATTCAGGTGGAACATCCGGTGACCGAGATGATCACCGGTGTTGATCTGATCAAAGAGCAGCTGCGTATCGCCGCAGGCCAGCCGTTGTCGATCAAACAGGAAGATGTGATCATTCGCGGACATGCGGTCGAGTGCCGTATCAACGCCGAAGATCCCGTGACCTTCCTGCCAAGCCCGGGTAAAATTACTCGCTTCCACGCGCCAGGCGGTTTTGGCGTGCGCTGGGAGTCGCATATTTATTCAGGCTATACCGTGCCGCCTTATTACGACTCCATGATCGGTAAGCTGATCACTTACGGCGAATCACGCGACGTGGCCATCGCCCGCATGAAAAATGCACTGGCGGAACTGATCATCGACGGTATCAAAACCAACGTTGAACTGCAGATGAAAATCATGTCCGACGAAAACTTCCAGCACGGTGGAACCAATATCCACTATCTGGAGAAAAAACTCGGCCTGCACGAGAAGTAATCGCAACGCTGAGTAGTCAGAGGCCGGTTAATCCGGCCTTTTTCTTTTTCCGCTGGCGTTAAGGTTGAATCATGGACGCTCGTTTTATACAGGCTCATAAAGAGGCGCGCTGGTCGCTCTGGCTCACGCTGCTCTGGCTCGCGGCCTGGGGGCTCTCTGCCTGGCTGGGTGGCAGTGAAATCGGTGTCACCGGTCTGCCGCGCTGGTTCGAACTCTCCTGCCTGTTTGCTCCCCTGTTGTTCATTTTCCTGTGCTGGATGATGGTGCGGGTCATTTTCCGCGACATGCCGCTGGAGGATAAAAGTGAACAGTGAAATTATCCTGCCATTGCTGATTTATCTTGTCGTCATTGCCGCGCTGTCGGTATTTGCCGTTCGTAAAAGACGTGAAGGCAGTTTCCTGACGGAATACTTCCTTGGCAGCCGCTCCATGGGCGGGTTTGTGCTGGCAATGACGCTTACTACCACCTATATCAGCGCCAGCTCGTTTATTGGTGGCCCCGGTGCTGCCTATAAATATGGGCTGGGATGGGTATTGCTGGCGATGGTACAGGTGCCCGCCGTCTGGCTGTCGTTAGGTGTGCTGGGGAAGAAGTTTGCCATTCTGGCGCGTAAGCATAATGCGGTGACGCTGAATGACATGCTCTACGCCCGCTATCAGAGCCCGCTGCTGATCTGGCTGGCGAGCCTGAGCCTGCTGATCGCCTTTATCGGTGCCATGACAGTGCAGTTTATTGGCGGGGCGCGGCTGCTTGAAACCGCCGCAGGTATCCCCTATGACACCGGTCTGCTGATTTTTGGCGGCACTATCGCGCTTTACACTGCGTTCGGCGGATTCCGTGCCAGCGTGCTGAATGACGCGATGCAAGGCATTGTGATGCTGATTGGCACCTTTCTGCTGCTGTTCGCGGTGATTCATCAGGCTGGCGGCCTGAGCACGGCCGTGCAGAAACTGCATGACATCGATCCTGCTCTGCTGTCGCCGCAGGGGCCAGGCGAAATCATTACACCCACCTTCCTCAGCTCGTTTGTCGTGCTGGTCTGCTTTGGCGTGATTGGCCTGCCGCATACTGCGGTGCGCTGCATCTCATATAAAGACAGCAAAGCCGTACATCGGGCCATTATTCTCGGCACTATTGTGGTGGTGATTCTGATGCTGGGAATGCATCTGGCCGGTGCGCTGGGCCGGGCAATTCTGCCTAACCTGACTGTGCCGGATAGTGTTATTCCTGTCCTGATGATTACCGTACTGCCTCCGTTAGCCGCCGGATTGTTTCTGGCAGCACCGATGGCCGCGATCATGTCGACCATTAATGCCCAGCTGTTACAGGCCTCGGCCACGCTGATTAAAGATCTCTATCTGCGTGTCGCACCGCAACAGCTGGAAAATGAGACACGGCTGCGACTGTTATCTGGCACCATTACCTTCGCACTGGGTCTCCTGCTGCTGATGGCGGCATGGAATCCACCCGATATGATTATCTGGCTCAACCTGCTGGCATTTGGCGGCCTTGAGGCGGTTTTCCTGTGGCCGCTGGTTCTGGGCCTCTACTGGGAGCGCGCTAATGCCGCTGGGGCCATCACCGGCATGGTGGTGGGGGGAGGCTGCTACGCTTTTCTGGCGAGCCTTAACCTGCAGATACTGGGTTTTCACCCCATCGTGCCCTCACTGCTTTTGAGCCTGCTGGCATTTTTAGTGGGCAACCTGTTTGGACGCGCGCCGCAAGCGGTCGACGCGCCGCAACACTGACGGAAAGAGAGACGTTATGCCGTGGATTCAAATCAAAATTAACAGCTCAGGTGAACATGCGGAAACGCTGAGCGATGCGCTGATGGACATCGGTGCGGTTTCAGTGACTTTTCAGGATACCCATGACACGCCGGTGTATGAGCCACTGCCAGGCGAAACGCGTCTGTGGGGTGATACTGATGTGATCGGCCTGTTCGATGCTGAAACTGACATGGCTGTCATTACTGCCGAACTGGAGCAGCATCCGCTGCTGGGCGCCGGTTTTCGCCACCGGATCGAGCAGATCGAAGACAAAGACTGGGAGCGCGAATGGATGGAAAACTTCCACCCAATGCGCTTCGGCGAACGTCTCTGGATCTGCCCAAGCTGGCGTGACGTGCCGGATCCCGATGCCGTCAACGTGATGCTTGACCCGGGTCTGGCGTTTGGAACGGGTACCCACCCCACTACCTCACTTTGCCTCACCTGGCTTGACGGTCTGGATCTGGACGGCAAAACCGTGATCGATTTTGGCTGTGGATCGGGGATCCTGGCGATCGCCGCATTGAAGCTGGGTGCAGCTCAGGCAATTGGCATTGATATTGATCCGCAGGCCATTCAGGCCAGCCGGGATAATGCAGAGCGCAACGGCGTCTCTGACCGCCTGTCACTTTATCTGCCCCACCAGCAACCCGACAACCTGCAGGCTGACGTGGTGGTCGCGAATATTCTGGCCGGTCCGCTACGTGAGCTGGCACCGCTGATCAGTGTACTGCCCAAGTCTGGTGGACACCTGGGCCTTTCGGGCGTTCTGGAGAGCCAGGCTGAGAGCGTCTGTGAAGCATACGCCGGCGAGTTCACACTCGACCCGGTTGCCGTTAAAGAGGAGTGGTGCCGAATTACCGGGATTAAATCCTGAATCTGGCGCCTGTCTACCCCTTCTGATATCGCACTGGCCGGCCCACAGTGCCTTAACAGAACATTCAACCAGCCCGCAGCGTAAGCTGCGGGATTTTGCGATTTGAAATGGATGCTTGTATCGTTAATCACGTTATGTGACGTTTTTTATCTGGTGGATTGACGTACTTTTCTGGAAAAACTTTTGTTCACAATTTCAGCATAAAAAATTAACTGACTGATATTTAAGGTTAATAATCTTAATCCCCGATCATCATCCGGATTTCATTGATCTTTCTTGCTGATTGTTCAAAGTTTGGCCTTTCATCTTCCTGCAAAAATGCGTAATATACGCCGCCTTGCAGACACAGTATGGCCATTCTGACTTCATGCGTATTGGAAACCTTCAGCTGAGAAATCGACTGATTGCAGCACCGATGGCCGGTATTACCGACAGGCCGTTCAGGGCGCTGTGTCACGAAATGGGTGCAGGTATGGCAGTTTCTGAGATGTTGTCTTCTAACCCGGAAGTGTGGGCTAGCGACAAATCCCGATTACGCATGGTTCACAGTGATGAGCCAGGCATTCGCGCCGTGCAAATTGCCGGTTGCGATCCCAGTGAAATGGCGCAAGCTGCACGCATTAATGTTGAGGCTGGTGCACAGGTCATCGACATTAATATGGGATGCCCTGCCAAGAAGGTTAACCGCAAAATGGCGGGTTCAGCCTTGCTGCAATATCCCACCGTGGTGGAGTCTATCCTCTCCGCAGTGGTTAATGCAGTGAATGTGCCGGTTACGCTGAAAATTCGTACTGGCTGGGATCCTGAAAACAGGAACTGTGTCGCGATTGCCCAATTGGCTGAACGCTGCGGTATACAGGCTCTGACGATACATGGTCGCACTCGTGCCTGCCTGTTCAACGGAGAAGCTGAATATGACAGCATTCGGACAGTTAAGCAGAGTGTCTCCATTCCGATTATCGCGAATGGAGACATAACTGACCCGCATAAAGCCAGAGCGGTGCTCGACTATACAGGGGCCGATGCTCTGATGATAGGACGCGCTGCTCAGGGAAGACCGTGGATCTTCCGGGAAATCCAGCATTATCTGGACACTGGGGAGTTGCTTGCCCCGCTGCCAATGGCAGAGGTCAAGCGCTTGCTTGTTTCGCATATACGTGAGCTGCACGACTTTTACGGTTCAGGCAAGGGATACCGTATAGCGCGAAAGCACGTCTCCTGGTACCTGCAGGAGCACGCCCCGAATGACCAGTTTCGGCGCACATTCAACGCCATTGAGGATGCCAGCGAACAGCTGGAGGCGTTGGAGGCATACTTCGAAAATCTTGCGTAACGAAATAAAGAGCTGAAAGAACTATGTTCGAACAACGCGTAAATTCTGACGTACTGACCGTTTCTACCGTTAACTCACAGGATCAGGTAACTCAAAAACCTTTGCGTGATTCGGTTAAACAGGCACTGAAGAACTATTTTGCTCAACTGAATGGTCAGGATGTGAGCGACCTGTATGAGCTGGTTTTGGCTGAAGTCGAGCAGCCTCTGTTGGACATGGTGATGCAGTATACCCGTGGCAACCAGACCCGTGCTGCCCTGATGATGGGTATCAACCGCGGTACGCTGCGTAAGAAATTGAAAAAATACGGCATGAACTGATTTTTAGTTCTGTCTGTTAATCACGCCAGCCTTCGGGCTGGCGTTTTTATTTGTGCCTGTTCACACAAATTCATCGCCAGACCAGTGAAACATTTGCGGGTAATATGGTAACTATAGTTGCAATTGCTGGCGTGATATTTCACCTTCTCGCTTTTGCTTGTGCTGATTTGACTTAATCTCTCTTCTGAAAATCACCCAGCCCAAACCCCTGCCAGTGCTGGGGATGTGACTTTCTACGCATTAAAAAAGCAATATCACCCCTTCGTACATATATGCATGAGCGATTGCTCACACTGCTCCCATATAGTGAAACTATTTGCACTAATTGTGATCGAGTCGACTCGCATTGCTTCCTTTTGGTGCGCCATATTAGCGAAACTTTCTAAGTACTTCCGAATATTAACCGTTCTTTCATATGAATTCAGGATTCTGCAAAACTGGCATCAGCTTTGCAAAGTCGTGGATGGCTGACCGCCATAGACAGGAAAAAAACGCACATTAAAGTGCGCAAACATAACAACATGATCCCGCCACACAGGATGCTTTATGAAAAAGATGATGCTCTCTACGCTGATCGCCGCCGCCTCACTGGTTGGCCTTGCTCAGCAAGCACACGCAGGCACCACTCTGGATGCGATAAAGAAAAAAGGTTTTGTTCAATGTGGTATCAGTGACGGCCTGCCGGGCTTCTCCTACGCAGATGCGGGTGGCAAGTTTACCGGTATCGATGTAGATGTGTGTCGTGCGACGGCTGCCGCTGTGTTTGGCGATGCGACCAAAGTGAAATATACCCCGCTGACTGCGAAAGAGCGCTTCACCGCGCTGCAGTCAGGCGAAGTGGATGTGCTCTCACGCAATACCACCTGGACTTCATCGCGCGATGGCGGCATGGGCTTTCTGTTTGCGGGCGTGAACTATTATGACGGTATCGGCTTCCTGACTCACAAGAAAGCCGGCCTGAAAAGTGCGAAAGAGCTGGATGGCGCGACGGTCTGTATTCAGTCAGGTACCGATACCGAGCTGAACGTGGCGGACTATTTTAAAGCCAACAAAATGCAATATACGCCAGTGACCTTTGACCGCTCTGATGAATCTGCGAAAGCACTGGATAGTGGACGCTGCGATACGCTGGCATCTGACCAGTCTCAGCTTTACGCCTTACGCATTAAGCTCGGCAAGCCTGACGACTTTATTGTTCTGCCAGAAGTGATCTCCAAAGAGCCGCTGGGGCCATTGGTACGTCGTGGTGATGATGACTGGTTCACCATCGTCAAATGGTCGCTCTATGCCATGCTGAATGCGGAAGAGATGGGTATTAACTCGAAAAACGTCGACCAGATGACAGCCAAACCAACGACACCAGACATGGCACACTTCCTGGGTGCCGAAGGTGATTTTGGTAAAGATCTGAAGCTGGATAATAAGTGGGCCTACAACATCGTTAAGCAGGTGGGTAACTACCAGGAAAGCTTCGATCGTAACGTCGGTAAAGATAGCGCACTGAAGATCGCACGTGGCCAGAATGCGTTGTGGAATCAGGGCGGTATCCAGTACGCACCACCGGTACGTTAACAGACCTCTCCAATCGGGCACTGTATTCTGCGGTGCCCTGCCCCAGCTCTCGTATTGAGGTTTCAACATGTCACAACGCCCAACCGTGAAAAGGGATTTTTCATTTGGTAATCCCACGGTTCGCGCCTGGATTTATCAGCTCATCGCCGTCGTCGCGGTGCTTGGTGTGGTGGGTTATCTGGTGCATAACACCATTATTAACCTGGACAATCGCGGCATTACATCGGGGTTTGGATTTCTTGAACGCACTGCCGGTTTCGGCATCGTTCAGCATCTTATTGAGTACACGGAGGGAGATACCTACGCGCGCGTGTTTCTGGTTGGATTAACCAACACGCTGCTGGTCTCTGCGCTCTGTATTGTTTTCGCGTCGATTCTCGGATTCGCGGTCGGTCTTGCCCGCCTGTCTGACAACTGGCTGCTGCGGAAGCTCTCAAATATCTATATTGAAACTTTCCGTAATATCCCGCCTTTGCTTCAGATTTTCTTCTGGTACTTCGCGGTTTTACGCAATCTGCCAGGCCCACGCCAGGCGCTGAATGCGTTTGATCTGGCGTATGTCAGTAATCGCGGACTTTATGTGCCGTGGCCGACCTATGCACCTGGCAGCTGGCCGTTTGTTATCGCACTGCTTCTGGCGGTAGCGGTGAGCTATGCTCTGTACCGCTTTAACCGCCAGCACCAGTTAAAAACCGGTGAGTTACGTCGCACCTGGCCCGCAGCCGTTGGAATGCTGATTCTCTTTCCTTTGCTTGCGCATCTTGGGTTTGGCGCAGCGATGCACTGGGATGTGCCGCAACTGCGTGGATTCAATTTCCGCGGCGGCTCGGTGATGATACCGGAGCTGGCGGCACTGACGCTGGCACTGTCGATCTATACCTCGTCGTTTATCGCTGAAGTGATCCGCTCAGGAATTCAGTCTGTGCCGCATGGGCAGCATGAAGCCGCCCGGTCGCTGGGTCTGCCGAATCCGGTAACGCTGCGCCAGGTCATCATCCCTCAGGCCATGCGCGTCATTATTCCGCCGCTGACCAGCCAGTATCTGAACATCGTAAAGAACTCCTCACTCGCCGCCGCTATCGGTTATCCCGATATGGTGTCGCTGTTTGCCGGATCGGTGCTCAATCAGACTGGTCAGGCCATTGAGACGATCGCTATCACGATGGGCGTTTACCTGATTATCAGTCTGCTGATATCGATGCTTATGAACTTCTATAACCGCAAAATTGCGCTGGTTGAGCGTTAAGAGAACGGGATAACTATGTCTGTGACTACGCATGAAACGCCCCCCGTCCCGACGACGCCTGTCAGTCGCGCCTGGCTTTGGGCTCGTAAAAATCTATTTTCCAGCTGGTTTAACACGTTACTGACGCTGTTCTGCATCTGGGTAATCTGGCACGTTATTCCGCCCGCGCTGAACTGGCTGGTCTTTCAGGCAAACTGGATTGGTACCACGCGCGCCGATTGCACCAAAGAGGGAGCCTGCTGGGTGTTTATCCATGCGCGTTTCGGCCAGTTCATGTATGGGCTTTATCCGCATGAGTTGCGCTGGCGTATTAATCTGGCGCTGGTGATCGGCCTGGTGTCGATTGTGCCGATGTTCCTGAAGAGCCTGCCGTATCGTGGACGCTACATTGCGGCATGGGCCGTGATCTATCCGGTGATTGTCTGGTTCCTGCTGTATGGCGGGTATCTGGGGCTGGAGCGTGTCGAAACACGTCAGTGGGGCGGATTAACGCTGACGTTGATTATCGCGTCGGTCGGTATTGCCGGTGCGCTGCCGCTGGGTATTTTGCTGGCGCTTGGCCGTCGTTCACGTATGCCGGTGGTCCGCACGCTGTCGATTATCTTTATTGAGTTTTGGCGTGGCGTGCCGCTGATTACGGTGCTGTTTATGTCATCAGTGATGCTGCCGCTGTTTATGTCTGAAGGTACTAATATCGACAAGCTGGTGCGCGCACTGGTGGGCGTCATTCTGTTCCAGTCCGCCTATGTGGCAGAGGTGGTTCGCGGTGGTCTTCAGGCACTGCCTAAAGGCCAGTATGAAGCAGCCGAGTCTTTGGCGCTGGGGTACTGGAAGACGCAGATGCTGGTGATTCTGCCACAGGCATTAAAGCTCACCATTCCCGGTCTGGTTAACACCATTATTGCACTGTTTAAAGATACCAGCCTGGTCATCATCATTGGTCTTTTCGATCTGTTCAGCAGCGTCCAGCAGGCAACGGTCGATCCGACCTGGCTGGGGATGTCGACTGAAGGTTATGTCTTTGCTGCACTGGTCTATTGGATTTTCTGTTTTAGCATGTCGCGCTACAGCCAGTATCTGGAAAAGCGCTTTCACACCGGGCGTACATCGCACTGAGGTTTTACATGACTGACTCTATGACACACACTTCCGACGCGTTGATGATTTCGCTTGAGAACGTGAATAAATGGTACGGGCAGTTTCACGTACTGAAAGACATCAACCTGCAGGTCAAACCCCGTGAACGCATCGTGCTGTGCGGGCCTTCCGGCTCCGGCAAATCGACGACGATCCGCTGTATTAATCATCTGGAAGAGCATCAGCAGGGTCGCATTGTTGTTGACGGTATCCACCTGAACGATGATGTGCGTAACATTGAGCGCGTGCGCACCGAAGTAGGCATGGTATTTCAGCACTTTAACCTCTTCCCGCACCTGACCGTATTGCAGAACTGTACGCTGGCACCTTCGTGGGTGAGAAAGATCCCTAAGAAGGAAGCAGATGAACTGGCCATGCATTATCTGGAACGCGTGCGCATTGCCGAGCATGCCCATAAATTTCCAGGCCAGCTCTCTGGTGGACAGCAGCAACGTGTCGCCATCGCCCGCTCACTCTGTATGAAGCCTAAAATTATGCTGTTTGATGAGCCAACGTCAGCACTGGATCCTGAGATGGTTAAAGAGGTGCTGGATACGATGATTGGTCTGGCTGAAGACGGGATGACCATGCTGTGCGTCACCCATGAGATGGGCTTTGCCCGCACCGTGGCTGACCGGGTGATCTTTATGGATCGGGGTGAGATCGTCGAAGTTGCGCCACCGCAGGAGTTCTTTGCGAACCCTAAATCGGAGCGCACACGGGCGTTTTTATCGCAGGTTATTCACTGATTACTGGCTCAGTGATCTTACAACCCGGCCTGGTGCCGGGTTTTTATGGCCTGAAAACTGTCTGAATGCGCTCATTGCGTGGATGCACTGATGCACTGATGATGAACGCGAAGAGTGATGGACTGCTATGACGGTGTTTTATTGCGGACTTCCACAATGAAAGTGGATTGCCACAACGAAAAAAGCCCTTCGCATACGCGAAGGGCTCTCTCTTATTTGATGCCTGGCAGTTCCCTACTCTCGCATGGGGAGACCCCACACTACCATCGGCGCTACGGCGTTTCACTTCTGAGTTCGGCATGGGGTCAGGTGGGACCACCGCGCTACAGCCGCCAGGCAAATTCTTTTATTTACCGAACTCGTGTCTTAACTGGTGCTGATACCCAGAGTCGAACTGGGGACCTCACCCTTACCAAGGGTGCGCTCTACCAACTGAGCCATATCAGCACACTAAATTTGATGCCTGGCAGTTCCCTACTCTCGCATGGGGAGACCCCACACTACCATCGGCGCTACGGCGTTTCACTTCTGAGTTCGGCATGGGGTCAGGTGGGACCACCGCGCTAAAGCCGCCAGGCAAATTCTTTGTGCACGAAACGAATCTTTTACGTCATGACCGCGTTGCCATCGCTCAGCCACACCGGTCACATACTTCAGTATGCTCCCGCTGATGTCTTCGCTCTGCGCCTCGTCACGCCGCAAAATCTTTCGTTTCCGCAAATTATTATCCGGTAACAGGCTGAAAATTGTGTCTCTCAAAAACGCCTCTGGCGTTGTAAGGTTAAGCCTCACGGGTCATTAGTACCGGTTAGCTCAACGCATCGCTGCGCTTACACATCCGGCCTATCAACGTCGTAGTCTTCAACGTCCCTTCAGGACTCTCAAGGAGTCAGGGAGAACTCATCTCGGGGCAAGTTTCGTGCTTAGATGCTTTCAGCACTTATCTTTTCCGCACTTAGCTACCGGGCAATGCCATTGGCATGACAACCCGAACACCAGTGGTGCGTTCACTCCGGTCCTCTCGTACTAGGAGCAACCCCCCTCAATTCTCCAGCGCCCACGGCAGATAGGGACCGAACTGTCTCACGACGTTCTAAACCCAGCTCGCGTACCACTTTAAACGGCGAACAGCCGTACCCTTGGGACCTACTTCAGCCCCAGGATGTGATGAGCCGACATCGAGGTGCCAAACACCGCCGTCGATATGAACTCTTGGGCGGTATCAGCCTGTTATCCCCGGAGTACCTTTTATCCGTTGAGCGATGGCCCTTCCATTCAGAACCACCGGATCACTATGACCTGCTTTCGCACCTGCTCGAGCCGTCACTCTCGCAGTCAAGCCAGCTTATGCCATTGCACTAACCTCACGATGTCCGACCGTGATTAGCTGACCTTCGTGCTCCTCCGTTACTCTTTAGGAGGAGACCGCCCCAGTCAAACTACCCACCAGACACTGTCCGCAGCCCGGATCACGGGCCTACGTTAGAACATCAAACATTAAAGGGTGGTATTTCAAGGTTGGCTCCACGCGAACTGGCGTCCGCGCTTCAAAGCCTCCCACCTATCCTACACATCAAGGCTCAATGTTCAGTGTCAAGCTGTAGTAAAGGTTCACGGGGTCTTTCCGTCTTGCCGCGGGTACACTGCATCTTCACAGCGAGTTCAATTTCACTGAGTCTCGGGTGGAGACAGCCTGGCCATCATTACGCCATTCGTGCAGGTCGGAACTTACCCGACAAGGAATTTCGCTACCTTAGGACCGTTATAGTTACGGCCGCCGTTTACCGGGGCTTCGATCAAGAGCTTCTCCTTGCGGATAACCCCATCAATTAACCTTCCGGCACCGGGCAGGCGTCACACCGTATACGTCCACTTTCGTGTTTGCACAGTGCTGTGTTTTTAATAAACAGTTGCAGCCAGCTGGTATCTTCGACTGGCTTCGGCTCGGGGAGTAAATCCCTCCACCTACGCGCCAGCGTGCCTTCTCCCGAAGTTACGGCACCATTTTGCCTAGTTCCTTCACCCGAGTTCTCTCAAGCGCCTTGGTATTCTCTACCTGACCACCTGTGTCGGTTTGGGGTACGATTCTGTGTTACCTGATGCTTAGAGGCTTTTCCTGGAAGCTGGGCATTTATCACTTCAGCACCGTAGTGCCTCGTCGTCACGCCTCAGCGTTGATAAGGGACCGGATTTACCTGGACCCTCCGCCTACACGCTTAAACCGGGACAACCGTCGCCCGGCTGATATAGCCTTCTCCGTCCCCCCTTCGCAGTAACACCGAGTACAGGAATATTAACCTGTTTCCCATCGACTACGCCTTTCGGCCTCGCCTTAGGGGTCGACTCACCCTGCTCCGATTAACGTTGAACAGGAACCCTTGGTCTTCCGGCGAGCGGGCTTTTCACCCGCTTTATCGTTACTTATGTCAGCATTCGCACTTCTGATACCTCCAGCATGCCTCACAGCACACCTTCGACGGCTTACAGAACGCTCCCCTACCCAACAACACATAGTGTCGCTGCCGCAGCTTCGGTGCATGGTTTAGCCCCGTTACATCTTCCGCGCAGGCCGACTCGACCAGTGAGCTATTACGCTTTCTTTAAATGATGGCTGCTTCTAAGCCAACATCCTGGCTGTCTGTGCCTTCCCACATCGTTTCCCACTTAACCATGACTTTGGGACCTTAGCTGGCGGTCTGGGTTGTTTCCCTCTTCACGACGGACGTTAGCACCCGCCGTGTGTCTCCCGTGATAACATTCCTCGGTATTCGCAGTTTGCATCGGGTTGGTAAGCCGGGATGGCCCCCTAGCCGAAACAGTGCTCTACCCCCGAGGATGAGTTCACGAGGCGCTACCTAAATAGCTTTCGGGGAGAACCAGCTATCTCCCGGTTTGATTGGCCTTTCACCCCCAGCCACAGGTCATCCGCTAATTTTTCAACATTAGTCGGTTCGGTCCTCCAGTTAGTGTTACCCAACCTTCAACCTGCCCATGGCTAGATCACCGGGTTTCGGGTCTATACCCTGCAACTTAACGCCCAGTTAAGACTCGGTTTCCCTGCGGCTCCCCTATACGGTTAACCTTGCTACAGAATATAAGTCGCTGACCCATTATACAAAAGGTACGCAGTCACCCCCATAAAGAAGGCTCCCACTGCTTGTACGTACACGGTTTCAGGTTCTGTTTCACTCCCCTCGCCGGGGTTCTTTTCGCCTTTCCCTCACGGTACTGGTTCACTATCGGTCAGTCAGGAGTATTTAGCCTTGGAGGATGGTCCCCCCATATTCAGACAGGATACCACGTGTCCCGCCTTACTCATCGAGCTCACAGCACGTGTGCTTTTGTGTACGGGAGTATCACCCTGTACCCTGCGACTTTCCAGACGCTTCCACTAACACACATGCTGATTCAGGCTCTGGGCTGCTCCCCGTTCGCTCGCCGCTACTGGGGGAATCTCGGTTGATTTCTTTTCCTCGGGGTACTTAGATGTTTCAGTTCCCCCGGTTCGCCTTGCAGCACTATGTATTCATGCTGCAATGATGCACAGAGTGCACCGGGTTTCCCCATTCGGACATCGACGGCTGTAGCGGTTCATATCACCTTACCGTCGCTTTACGCAGATTAGCACGTCCTTCATCGCCTCTGACTGCCTGGGCATCCACCGTGTACGCTTAGTCGCTTAACCTCACAACCCACAGGCGTTTTACAACGCTGCGAGCTGCAAGCATTTGAGAGACTCGAACATGTCGCGCTTTTCATTCTTATTACGGAGAATGAAAACGACACGTCGTTTCAATTTTCAGCTTGTTCCGGATTGTTAAAGAGCAAATATCTCAAACGCGCCACGGCTGCTTACGCAACCAGAACGGTTTTGAGATACTGTATGGAGACACCTTTCACCTGTCACCAAGCAGGTGGCGTCCCCTAGGGGATTCGAACCCCTGTTGCCGCCGTGAAAGGGCGGAGTCCTAACCGCTAGACGAAGGGGACACGATAGTGTCACGACTTCGCAGCCGTCCTGCTCATTACTTTTTATCAGACAATCTGTGTGGACACTGCGCGGGAAGGTATCTTCAGGTAAGGAGGTGATCCAACCGCAGGTTCCCCTACGGTTACCTTGTTACGACTTCACCCCAGTCATGAATCACAAAGTGGTAAGCGCCCTCCCGAAGGTTAAGCTACCTACTTCTTTTGCAACCCACTCCCATGGTGTGACGGGCGGTGTGTACAAGGCCCGGGAACGTATTCACCGTGGCATTCTGATCCACGATTACTAGCGATTCCGACTTCACGGAGTCGAGTTGCAGACTCCGATCCGGACTACGACGCACTTTGTGAGGTCCGCTTGCTCTCGCGAGGTCGCTTCTCTTTGTATGCGCCATTGTAGCACGTGTGTAGCCCTACTCGTAAGGGCCATGATGACTTGACGTCATCCCCACCTTCCTCCGGTTTATCACCGGCAGTCTCCTTTGAGTTCCCGCCATCACGCGCTGGCAACAAAGGATAAGGGTTGCGCTCGTTGCGGGACTTAACCCAACATTTCACAACACGAGCTGACGACAGCCATGCAGCACCTGTCTCACGGTTCCCGAAGGCACTAAGGCATCTCTGCCGAATTCCGTGGATGTCAAGAGTAGGTAAGGTTCTTCGCGTTGCATCGAATTAAACCACATGCTCCACCGCTTGTGCGGGCCCCCGTCAATTCATTTGAGTTTTAACCTTGCGGCCGTACTCCCCAGGCGGTCGACTTAACGCGTTAGCTCCGGAAGCCACTCCTCAAGGGAACAACCTCCAAGTCGACATCGTTTACGGCGTGGACTACCAGGGTATCTAATCCTGTTTGCTCCCCACGCTTTCGCACCTGAGCGTCAGTCTTTGTCCAGGGGGCCGCCTTCGCCACCGGTATTCCTCCAGATCTCTACGCATTTCACCGCTACACCTGGAATTCTACCCCCCTCTACAAGACTCAAGCCTGCCAGTTTCAAATGCAGTTCCCAGGTTAAGCCCGGGGATTTCACATCTGACTTAACAGACCGCCTGCGTGCGCTTTACGCCCAGTAATTCCGATTAACGCTTGCACCCTCCGTATTACCGCGGCTGCTGGCACGGAGTTAGCCGGTGCTTCTTCTGCGGGTAACGTCAATCGGTAAGGTTATTAACCTCACCGCCTTCCTCCCCGCTGAAAGTACTTTACAACCCGAAGGCCTTCTTCATACACGCGGCATGGCTGCATCAGGCTTGCGCCCATTGTGCAATATTCCCCACTGCTGCCTCCCGTAGGAGTCTGGACCGTGTCTCAGTTCCAGTGTGGCTGGTCATCCTCTCAGACCAGCTAGGGATCGTCGCCTAGGTGGGCCATTACCCCGCCTACTAGCTAATCCCATCTGGGTTCATCCGATAGTGAGAGGCCCGAAGGTCCCCCTCTTTGGTCTTGCGACGTTATGCGGTATTAGCCACCGTTTCCAGTGGTTATCCCCCTCTATCGGGCAGATCCCCAGACATTACTCACCCGTCCGCCACTCGTCACCCAAGAGCAAGCTCTCTGTGCTACCGTCCGACTTGCATGTGTTAGGCCTGCCGCCAGCGTTCAATCTGAGCCATGATCAAACTCTTCAATTTAAGTTTGATTTGCTTAAACAAGTTAAGCGGTGCTCATCTGTAAAACGTCATAATGAATTTCATTATGTGTTCACTCGTGAGGCTTTGATATTTTTTTACGTCCGGAGACGCTGATATCAATCCTGCGAGTGCCCACACAGATTGTCTGATAAATTGTTAAAGAGCAGTGCGAACAGTGCGTTAGCGTCCTGTCGCGAGGTGGCGTATATTACGCTTTCCTCCTGCAGAGTCAACCTCTATTTCAGAAGTTTTTCTCCGGCGGCGCAGTCTCCTGTGCCTCTCAACCCGCTTCCCGTTGCCGGTGTTCCGTGTCGATGGAGGCGCATTATAGGGATCCCGTTTCAGAGCACAACCCTTTTTTTGGATCTTTTATCTGAACGGTTATAAATGATCCAGATTGATGAGATCACCAGCGATCCGGGTCAGAATTGGCTTGTCAGCTGTGTAAAATCGCATCAGGCTGCAGTGAAAACAGAACAAAGGAGAACATGATGACTTCCGCCCTACGCCCCTATAAAGATCTTTTCCCGCAAACTGGCCAGCGCGTTATGGTCGATTCAAGCAGTGTTGTCGTTGGTGATGTGATTATGGAGGATGACGTCAGCATCTGGCCGCTTGTTGCGATCAGGGGTGACGTGAATCAGGTCCGGATCGGTGCCCGAACCAATGTGCAGGACGGCAGTGTTCTGCACGTTACGCATAAATCTGCAGCCAATCCGCAAGGCTTCCCTCTTATTATTGGCGAGGAGGTCACGGTCGGCCATAAAGCGATGCTGCACGGCTGTACCATTGGCGATCGCGTGCTGGTCGGAATGGGATCGATTTTGCTTGATGGCGTAATAGTAGAAGATGAGGTGATGATTGGTGCCGGCAGTCTGGTGCCGCCAGGTAAAAGACTGGAGAGTGGCTATCTCTATCTGGGGAGTCCGGTGAAGCAAATCAGGCCGCTTAATGACAGCGAAAAAGAAGGGTTACGCTATTCCGCTAACAACTATGTGGGCTGGAAAGATGATTACCTGGCTGACGCTAACCAGACCCAGCCCTGAGCATCAACGTTATCCTGACGGATAGCCTCTTCCGCCTCATCCTCCAGATCCCAGCGATGGTGCTGAAACAGCGCCATCGCCTCTCCTTCACCAAAACGTGATATCAACGACTCACAGCTGATTGCACAGTTCAGCCGCATGCCGTTGACCAGTACCGGGAAACAGACCGCCTTGAGTTCAGCATCATAGGCTTCATCATCAGGGAACTGTATCGCCTGATTCACGACTGCATGGCCTGCTTAAGCTGAGCAATGACCGGAGCAATGTCTGGCATTACTCCGTGCCATATATAGAAGGCATGAGCAGCCTGCCCCACCAGCATACCCAAACCATCTGCCAGATGATTCGTGCCATGCCCCTGACACCAGCGCAGGAAAGGCGTCAGCCCGCTTTGGTAAAACATGTCATAGCACTGCACGCCGGAATGGATCACGTCAGAAGGTAAAGGAGGCGTTTCTCCATTCACACCGCTTGAAGTGGCATTAACGATCAGATCGAAGTGCTGACCCGTCAGCTGTTCAAAACGACATGCCCGGATAGGCCCATTCTCTCCAAACAGCGTCGCCAGCTCTTCAGCGCGTGCAGCTGTACGATTGACGACGGTCAGTGTCACGCCCGCTGAAAGCAATGGCAGAATGACGCCGCGAGCAGCCCCGCCCGCGCCCACCAGCAATACATTGTCGCCAGCGTTGATCATCTTAAGCCGCTCAAGGTCACTTAACAGGCCAATGCCATCCGTGTTGTCCCCCAGGATCTGACCATCACTGAGTTTTTTCACCGTGTTTACCGCGCCGGACAGGGCTGCACGTTCACTCAGCTGATCGGCAAACTCCCATGCCTGCTGTTTAAAAGGCAACGTCACATTGGCACCACGACCTCCCTGTTCAAAAAAGGCAGAGAGCGCCTGGGGAAAACCATCAATCGGGGCGCAGATGCGACCATAGCGATGTTCAATACCCGTCTGCTCAGCGAAAACCTGATGGATCAGCGGAGATTTACTGTGGCTGATGGGATTACCGAAAACGGCGAATTGATCCATGAATTAACCCTGACGTATAAGTTCGCCGCTAATCACATCGCGGATTTCAGAGGGATTAAGGCGGCCACCGGTTTTTCCCGACAGAACCGGGAAGTGCTCACCAAACTGTTGCTTCACTTCTTCCGCCGTGCGGCAGGGAGGCAGACCCGACAGATTTGCGCTGGTTGAAACCAGCGGTTTACCAAATGCGCGGCAAAGCGCCTGCACATCGGGATGGTCACTGACGCGAATGGCCAGCGAATCAAACTGCCCGGTCAGCCAGCGAGGGGTTTGTGGTGGAACGGGGACGACAAAGGTCACAGGACCGGGCCAGCATGCAAACATCCGCTCACGCTGCATCACCGAAAGTTCGCGTGCGGAGATATAAGGTTCAAGCTGGGTGTAATCAGCGGCAATCAGGATAAGTCCCTTTTCTACCGGACGCTGTTTCAGCGCCAGCAAGGCCATGACGGCAGATTCACTGTCAGGGTCACAGCCCAGACCAAATACAGCTTCAGTGGGATAGGCGATGACCGCCTGACGATTCAGATGCGCTAAGCAATTTTCAAATGAATCGGCGAGGTGTTGATTTTCCATGATCTATGAATTCTCTTCAGCGATGGCTTTGCCACAACTCTTACTGGCACAGAATCGTTTAATGCCCTGCGCCGTCTTTTTTTCAACTAACAGTGGATACTCACAATAAGGACAGATTCCGGCAACGGGTGTCAGATTCACAACAAACTGGCAGGCGGGATAGCGATCGCAGGAGTGAAACGTTTTGCCGTAACGGGAACGCCGCTGAACTAACCGGCCTTCATGGCACTGAGGACAGGCCAGCGAGGTTTCATCCGGTTTATCGATGGTTTCGGTGTATCCGCATTCCGGATAGCAGCTGCAGCCGATAAACATGCCAAAACGTCCCTGCCGCAGCACTTTATCCGCACCACATTCTGGACAAGCGTGGCCTTCCAGCACTTTGACCACGTGGCCATCGGCCTGACCTTTTAAAGGTCGAATGTAGTCGCAAGCCGGGTAGTTCGCGCAGCCCAGAAAAGGACCATGTTTACCGGAGCGAATAACCAGTTCTGCCCCGCAAGCGGGGCAGGGATCCTGTTTACGCACGGTGAAGAGTGCAGCTTTACTCATAGCGATCAATGCATGAAAGGAAATTTAATGCAGCATACCTTCATTGACGTCGAATAGCAGTTCTTCCATCTGCTGATAGGCATTTTCACATCCCGGGATGTTGAACAACACCATCAGCACCACCCATTTGAGATCCTCCAGGTCAAACTCAGAGGTATCCAGCGCCATGATACGTTCGATGACCATTTCACGGGTTTCCAGGTTCAGCACCTGAATCTGCTCCAGGAACAGCAGAAAACCACGGCTATCAGCATCTAAACGCTTGCTCTCTTCGTCGGTATAGATACGCATGGAGAGCGGATCACTTGTCAGTAAAACTGGCTCAACCAGCCCTTCCTGATAATCAGCCAGTCTTTCCAGCCAGTTCAGCGCACTGTAAACATCTTCACGATGGAACCCGGCATCCGTCAGGTCGTCTGTCAATCTGTCCTGATCAACACCCATTTCTGCTTCGTTGTGGATATATGTCTCAAACAAATACATCAGTACGTCGAACATGGCATGCCCTCCTCAATCGGACATAGCCGCCGGGTACAGCTGCGATCCATCCTGCTAACTCCAGTTCCAGCAACTGAGCTGAGATAACTGGCACAGATTGGCCGGCACGTTCAGCGACAACGTCAACAGGTGTAACATCATCACCTACGTTAGCCAACACATCAGCAAATGGCAATGGAGCATCGTCACTCACCTCAGAATAAATTTCGTCAGCCTGTGTCGCTGGCAGCCAGTTCAGCGCACCAGCCAGATCTTCCACGATGTTATTGGGGTGGGCCACCAGCAGCGCACCCTGCTGAATCAGCCAGTTAACGCCTTCGCTTAATGGATTGCCGATCGCGCCAGGTAAGGCATAGACATTGCGATTCTGCTCCAGCGCATAACGTGCCGTCACCAGTGAGCCACTCTTCAGCGAGGCTTCTACCACCAGCACCCCATGACTCAGACCGCTGATGATACGATTACGGCGTGGAAAATTCGCCGGATGCGGCAGGGTCGCCAGCGGAAATTCAGAAATCACAGCACCACCCTGCTCAACAATCTCTGCGGCAAGGTCGGCATGATTTTTAGGATAGAGATTTTGTAACCCACTGCCCAGCACAGCCACCGTTTTGCCCTTCACGTTGAGTGCTGCCTTATGTGCAACACCATCAATACCCCGGGCCAGTCCGCTGGTAATGGTCAGACCGCTGAGGCTTAAGTGCTGAGTAAACCAGTCGCACCAGTAACGGCCATTATGTGAACAGTTTCGACTCCCCACCACCGCTAACTGAGGAGTACTTATCACAGCAGGATCGCCATGAATATAGAGCAGTGGCGGAAAGCGGCTCGTTTCTTTGAGACGGGCTGGATAGGCCGCGTCCAGCGCAGTAATCAGATGATGAGCCGGACTCTGTGCCAGCCAGTCATACAATTCTGGAAGTTTTTTTGCACTGAAATCATAATATTGCTGGCGCTGACTGGCATCTAACCCTAATCGGATAAGCTGCTCCTTATCTGCTACCTGGCCACCTGTCTGCTGTGCGACGTCAATCCAGCGTTTCCCTGTCATTCCAGTGACGGCTGCCAGCCGCACATACTGCGCTATTTTGTCCATCTCAGACTCCCTGATCGCCCTTGCTTCCTGCTGCACAATGCTGTCAATCAGGCCTCGAAAAGTCTACAATATGAGGTAGTAATCTTTTCTTAACCGAATACAGATCTGGATATTTATGTCAGTTTTGCAGGTATTACATTTCCCTGACGAGCGTCTTCGCAAAGTCGCTGCGCCCGTTAAAGAAGTTAACGCAGACATTCAGCGTATCGTTGATGATATGTTCGAGACGATGTATGCCGAAGAAGGTATCGGTCTTGCCGCTACGCAGGTCGATATTCATCAGCGCATTATCGTGATTGATGTCTCTGAAAGTCGTGAAGAGCGTTTAGTTCTGATCAACCCTGAGCTGCTGGAAAAAAGCGGCGAAACCGGTATTGAAGAGGGTTGCCTCTCAATTCCGGAACAGCGCGCATTTGTTCCACGTGCCGAGCGGGTTAAAGTCCGTGCACTTGATCGTGACGGTAACAGTTTCGAGCTGGAAGCCAGCGAGTTACTGGCCATCTGTATCCAGCATGAGATCGATCATCTGGAAGGCAAACTGTTTATCGATTATCTGTCGCCTCTGAAGCGGCAACGAATCAAAACTAAGTTAGAGAAACTGGCGCGTCAGAACGCCCAGGCTTCCTGAGAACTTAAGAAGGGATACACGTGTCTGCCCCGCTAAAAATCATCTTTGCCGGCACACCTGACTTTGCAGCGCGTCATCTTGACGCGCTGCTTGCTTCTGAACATCAGGTTATCGGTGTATTCACCCAACCCGACCGCCCGGCGGGTCGCGGTAACAAATTAACCCCAGGCCCGGTCAAAACGCTGGCGATGGCACATGACATTCCTGTGTATCAGCCTAAGTCACTGCGACCGGAAGAGAATCAGCAGCTGGTTGCTGACCTTAAGGCTGATGTGATGGTTGTTGTGGCCTACGGATTAATTCTGCCAAAGGCCGTGCTTGATATGCCACGTCTGGGCTGCATCAACGTTCATGGTTCACTGCTGCCACGCTGGCGTGGAGCCGCACCGATTCAACGTGCGCTCTGGGCTGGCGACAGCGAAACCGGCGTGACCATCATGCAGATGGATGTGGGGCTGGACACCGGCGATATGCTGCACAAGCTTGCCTGTCCGATTACTGCCCAGGATACCAGTGCAACGCTATACGATAAGCTGGCTGAACTTGGACCACAGGGACTGCTGGATACGCTGACCTTACTGAGCACTCAGCAGGCTACACCTGAAAAACAGGATGAAGCGCAGGCCAACTATGCTGAGAAGCTCAGTAAAGAGGAAGCTCGTCTTGACTGGACACTCTCAGCAGAACAGCTTGAACGTTGTATTCGCGCGTTTAACCCGTGGCCGATGAGCTTTTTCACCATTGATGATCAACCGGTGAAAGTCTGGCAGGCAAGCGTTCTGCCTCACAGCGATCGTTCGCCGGGTGAAATTATTCATGCGGATAAACGTGGCATCCAGGTGGCGACCGCTCAGGGTGTACTGAATCTACTGCAGTTGCAGCCCGCCGGTAAAAAACCGATGTCGGCTCAGGATCTTCTCAACTCGCGCCGGGAATGGTTTGAACCTGGAACCCTTCTGGACTGACTCTCAGGCCCGGTCACTCACCGGGCCTTTTGTTTGATGACAAAACCCTATGACTAAATCAATCAACCTGCGTAGCCTCTCCGCCCAACTTATTGAGCGCGTTGTCGACAAGGGCGAATCCCTGAACACGGCACTGCCTGCCGCTCAGAAAAAACTCTCTGACAAAGATAGCGCGTTAGTGCAGGAGATCTGTTTTGGCGTGTTGCGTACATTACCGCAGCTTGAAGCGCTAATCGGTAAACTGATGGCGCGTCCCCTTACCGGTAAACAGCGGGTTCTGCACTATCTGATCATGGTCGGGCTTTACCAGCTGGAATATACACGCGTGCCTGCTCACGCCGCACTGGCAGAAACTGTCGCAGGGGCCGAAGTCCTGAAGCGCACCAGCCTGAAAGGCTTATTAAATGGTGTATTACGCCAGTTTCAGCGCCAGCGCGAAGAGCTGCTCGCCAGCATTCAGGATGGCCCGCAGCGGTATCTGCATCCGGGATGGCTGCTAAAGCGATTGCAGCATGCCTGGCCAGAACAGTGGCAGCAGATCGTCGAAGCCAATAACCAGCGTCCGCCGATGTGGTTGCGGGTTAACCAACAGCACCACGAACGTGATGCATGGCTGGCCCTGCTGACTGAAAGTGGCAGGAATGCACAGCCTGCTGACGATGTGCCGGATGCACTGCGGCTCGATGCCCCTGCTCCGGTCAGTCAGTTACCAGGCTTCGGGCAGGGTTGGGTGACCGTGCAGGATTTGTCCGCTCAGCGCTGTGCTTTGCTGCTTGAACCCCAAAACGGCGAACAGATTCTGGATCTATGTGCTGCACCCGGCGGTAAAACGACCCATATTCTCGAAATCGCGCCGGAAGCAGAAGTCATGGCCGTCGACGTAGATGCACAGCGCCTTAAACGCGTTGAGGAAAATCTGCAGCGACTGGGCATGAAAGCAGATGTTAAACAGGGTGATGGACGGACGCCGCAGCAGTGGTGCGGTGATCGGCAGTTTGACCGAATTCTGCTGGATGCCCCCTGCTCTGCTACCGGAGTGATCCGACGTCATCCAGACATCAAGTGGCTGCGTCGCGATCGTGATATCGCCGAGCTGGCAAAGCTTCAGTCTGAAATTCTTAATGCTGTCTGGCCGCACCTGAAACCAGGCGGTACGCTGATTTATGCTACCTGTTCCATCCTGCCTGAAGAGAATCATCAGCAGATAGATGCTTTCCTGCAGCGCCAGCACGATGCACAAGCCGTTCCCCTCAGGGATGCACCCGCGAATGGCCTACAGGTATTCCCGCAAGCCGAAGGCGGAGATGGTTTCTTCTACGCTAAGCTGATAAAGAAATCGGGTACAAACTGAGATGAGTATTGATAAGCGATGAAAATAATCATTCTGGGCGCAGGTCAGGTTGGCGGTACCCTGGCAGAAAATCTGGTCGGTGAAAACAACGATATCACGGTGGTGGATACCGACTCTTCTCGCCTGCGTCATCTGCAGGATAAATTCGATCTGCGCGTCGTACAGGGTCATGGTTCTCATCCGCGCATTTTGCGGGAGGCAGGCGCGGAAGATGCCGACATGCTGGTTGCCGTTACCAACTCCGACGAAACCAACATGATTGCCTGCCAGATTGCTTATTCGCTTTTCAACACGCCGAACCGTATCGCCCGGATTCGCGCGGCCGACTATCTGCGTGATGCGGACAAGTTATTTATTCCTGAAGCGGTGCCCATTGATCACCTGATCTCACCGGAACAGTTGGTGATCGAAAATATCTACCGTTTAATCCAGTATCCTGGCGCGTTGCAGGTGGTTAACTTTGCTGAGGGCAAAGTCAGCCTTGCGGTGGTGAAAGCCTATTATGGTGGACCACTGGTGGGCAATCCGCTCTCCATTATGCGTGAGCATATGCCACACATTGATACCCGAGTAGCCGCTATCTTTCGTCAGGACCGGCCCATTCGTCCGCAGGGATCAACCATTGTTGAAGCGGGTGATGAAGTCTTTTTCATCGCGGCCAGCCAGAATATTCGTGCCGTAATGAGCGAGATGCAACGGCTGGAGAAACCCTACAAGCGGATTATGCTGGTGGGTGGCGGTAACATTGGTTTCGGTCTGGCACAGCGTCTTGAGAAACATTACAGCGTTAAGCTGATTGAACGTAATGCTCAGCGCGCAGCCGAACTTGCAGAACATCTGCATGACACGGTAGTTTTTTATGGCGATGCGTCCGATCAGGAGTTGCTGGCGGAAGAGCACGTTGAGCAGGTTGATCTGTTTATTGCCGTCACCAATGATGATGAAGCCAACATCATGTCAGCCATGCTGGCAAAAAAGATGGGGGCGAAGAAAGTTATGGTGCTTATTCAGCGTCGTGCGTATGTCGATCTGGTGCAGGGCAGCGTCATCGATATTGCTATTTCACCTCAGCAGGCCACTATCTCTGCTCTGCTGGGCCATGTGCGCAAAGCAGATATCGTGGGTGTATCGTCACTGCGACGCGGTATTGCAGAGGCAATCGAAGCAATAGCGCATGGTGACGAATCCACTTCACGCGTGGTCGGCCGTTCAATTGATGATATCAAATTACCGCCAGGGACCATTATCGGCGCAGTGGTTCGCGGTGACGATGTGATGATTGCCAATGACAATCTGCGTATTGAACAAGGAGATCATGTCATCATGTTCCTCACCGACAAGAAATTTGTCTCAGACGTTGAACGTCTCTTTCAGCCAAGTCCATTTTTCCTGTAAATGCCGCATTTACAGGCATAAAAAGTACGAGACGCGTGAAAGTGCCGCTTAAATCGCTGAGTTGATGGCAAAAACAGTAAGGTTTGTTAAACTTTATGACATTGGCTTAGGCAAGGAGATAAGTATGAGTTTAATCAAAGAGTTTCGCGATTTCGCGATGCGCGGTAATGTGATGGATCTCGCCGTCGGTGTTATCATCGGTGCGGCCTTCGGGAAAATCGTTTCATCGCTGGTCGCCAACATCATTATGCCACCATTGGGCTTGCTGATCGGTGGTGTCGACTTTAAATCATTCCAGTGGGTACTTAAGCCCGCAGTTGGTGATGCGCCAGCCGTTGTAATGCAATACGGTATCTTCCTTCAGACCATCTTCGATTTCGTCATCATCGCTTTCGCAATCTTCATGGCGATCAAGTTAATGAACCGTCTGTATAAGAAAAAGGAAGTTGAAAAGCCCGTTGCGAAACCAACGAACGAAGAATTACTGCTGACTGAAATCCGCGATCTGCTTAAACAGCAAAACACGCGGGTATAGTTGATAAGCCGCCGCACAGGCGGTTTTTTTAACCGTAAAAGCAGAAGGGCAGTGATAAGACGCTTTCTTATCACTGCCCTCCCATCCAGTCCCCTTGCCATGTTTCTCTTTTCGCTTAAAACTGCCTTTACCTTTTTGCTTCTGCTCAATACGTTGCCGAAATAGCGGGTCGTGTAAGAGGGCCTGAATCGCGTTGTCGCGAATTTGCCCTTTGGTGTGCTGATATTTACTCATGACGCCTCCTGTTTATAAGGTCTGATACTTTATTCTTTTGCAGCAAAATAACAATATCCTTATTTGCTCAAAGCCTCTCCCCGCTCCAGTGCCTCAAGAATTGAGCACGAAACGCTAGTGTGGCTGTCTCCACAACAGGCATCCGAGAGATGTCGCAGAGAACGCTGCATCGTTTCTAATTCTGCGATCATTTGAGCAACTTCATACAGCCGTTTTTCAACGATCGCTTTTGATTCCTGACAGGTGTGATGCACAGGATCGACCCGGATCGAGAGCAGCTCTCTGATGGCTTCAAGGCTAAAGCCGAGTTTGCGCCCGTAGCGAATAAATTTCAGACGCTGAAGATCACTCTCGCTATAAAGTCGAAAACCGCCTTCTGTCCGACCATCATGATCCATCATCTGTTGTTTTTCATAGAAGCGAATCGTGTCTGGCGTGACATCTGCAAGCTTAGCTAGCTGGCCAATGCGAAACATTTACTTCTCCTCACGGAAATGATGCTGGATGGCTGTGGAATAACGGCCATGAAGAAAATCGGTACTCATACCTGCCTGACGTAATCTTAGCTCCAGAACCTGCAGCCGATGACAATGATCCTGATAGCGATGATCCTCTGGATCGAGCTGACAAATAAGATCGTTAACTTCCATGGCTTCGCGTCTTAACTCAAGTTCAGGCGGCAGAAATCCTGAATTTTTGAGCAACCGGTAACCTGCTCTTAATTCGGGCGGAACATGGCTGTCATCATCCAGCTGCAGTGGCTTACCTGAGCCAGGAAGATTGCTCAGCTCGCCTTTTTCTAACGCTGCTTTGATATGCTGTTCAGCAAGTTCATCAACCAGCCACATAGTTAGCTCCTTTGAACATAAAAGACTACGTTCTAAGGTAATAAATTGCAGGCAATAAAAAACCCGCCGAAGCGGGTTTTTTACGTTGCTACAGATTACTCTGCAGCTGCTTCTGCTTGAGCTTCTGGACGATCAACGAGCTCGATGTAAGCCATCGGAGCGTTGTCACCAGCACGGAAGCCACACTTCAGAATACGAGTGTAACCACCGGCACGGCTCGCGAAACGCGGGCCTAACTCATTAAACAGTTTTGCCACGATCTCGTTATCACGAGTACGGGCGAATGCCAGACGACGATTAGCTACGCTGTCGGTCTTGGCAAGAGTAATCAGCGGCTCAACTACGCGACGCAGTTCTTTGGCTTTCGGCAGAGTCGTTTTGATGATCTCATGACGAACCAGAGAACCGGCCATGTTGCGGAACATAGCCTGACGATGGCTGCTGTTGCGGTTCAGTTGACGACCACTCTTACGATGGCGCATGACCTTATCCTTCTCAGTGAAACCTTAACCTGTGATCTGATTATTCATCAGCAATGCTTGCTGGCGGCCAGTTCTCAAGGCGCATGCCCAGAGAAAGACCACGCGAAGCCAGCACATCTTTAATCTCGGTAAGAGATTTTTTACCAAGGTTAGGCGTTTTAAGCAGCTCAACCTCGGTACGCTGTACCAGATCACCGATGTAGTGGATAGCTTCTGCCTTAAGGCAGTTAGCAGAGCGGACAGTCAATTCCAGATCGTCAACAGGGCGCAGCAGGATCGGATCGAATTCTGGTTTCTCTTCTTTAACTTCCGGCTGACGTACATCACGTAAGTCAACGAAAGCTTCAAGTTGTTCAGCCAGAATGGTTGCCGCACGACGAATCGCCTCTTCAGGATCGATTGTGCCGTTGGTTTCCATTTCGATGACCAGCTTGTCCAGGTCGGTGCGCTGCTCTACACGCGCTGCTTCAACATTGTAGGCGATACGGTCTACAGGGCTGTAGCAAGCGTCAACTAACAGGCGGCCGATTGGGCGCTCATCTTCTTCCGAATGAATTCGGGCAGAAGCCGGCACATAGCCACGTCCACGCTGAACTTTGATACGCATGCTGATAGCAGCGTTCTCATCGGTCAGATGGCAAATGACATGCTGAGGCTTGACGATTTCGACATCACCATCATGGGTAATGTCGGCTGCAGTCACAGGGCCAATGCCAGATTTATTCAGGGTCAGAATAACTTCATCTTTACCCTGAACTCTTACCGCCAGCCCTTTCAGGTTGAGCAGGATTTCCAGGATATCTTCCTGTACGCCCTCTTTGGTGCTGTACTCATGAAGTACACCATCAATTTCAACCTCGGTCACCGCGCAACCCGGCATGGATGAAAGCAGAATACGGCGCAGTGCGTTACCAAGAGTATGGCCAAAGCCACGCTCTAAAGGCTCAAGGGTCACCTTGGCGTGCGTCGAACTCACTTGCTCGATATCTACCAGGCGCGGTTTTAGAAACTCTGTCACAGAACCCTGCATTGTGTCCTCTCTTTGGTACTAAGCCTTACTTGGAGTAAAGCTCGACGATCAGGTGTTCGTTAATGTCCGCAGACAGATCAGTACGTTCAGGAATACGCTTGAACACACCTTCCATCTTAGTCGCATCAACTTCCAGCCAGGTTGGCTTTTCACGCTGCTCAGCCAGCTCCAGAGCGGCCTTCACGCGAGATTGCTTTTTGGCTTTCTCACGGATGCTAACGACATCATTCGGAGATACCTGATAAGAAGCGATGTTAACAACGCGGCCATTTACCAGAACAGACTTATGGCTCACCAGCTGACGTGCTTCTGCACGAGTGGCACCAAAGCCCATACGATAAACTACGTTGTCCAGACGACCTTCCAGCAGAGCCAACAGGTTTTCACCGGTGTTGCCTTTCAGACGAGCTGCTTCTTTATAATAGTTACGGAACTGACGCTCCAGCACGCCGTAGATACGACGAACTTTCTGCTTTTCACGTAACTGACCGCCGTAATCAGACAGACGCGGTTTACGCGCACCATGCTGACCAGGGGCTTGTTCAATCTTACACTTGGAATCAATCGCGCGAACGCCAGACTTAAGGAATAAGTCAGTGCCCTCACGACGGCTCAGCTTGAGCTTAGGACCCAAATATCTTGCCATTTTCTTTCTCCAACTATCCTAAAAAAACGGGCGTTATACGCGACGTTTTTTCGGCGGACGACAACCGTTATGAGGGATCGGAGTCACATCAGTAATATTAGTGATGCGGAAACCAGCGGCGTTCAAAGCACGAATCGTAGATTCGCGTCCTGGACCCGGACCCTTTACCATAACTTCCAGGTTCTTAATTCCGTAATCTTTTACCGCTTCTGCACAGCGCTCTGCAGCGACCTGAGCAGCAAACGGAGTGGATTTACGTGAACCGCGGAAACCGGAACCACCGGCGGTTGCCCAACCCAGTGCGTTACCCTGACGATCAGTAATGGTAACGATGGTGTTGTTAAAAGAAGCATGGACATGAGCCACGCCATCTGAGACTTGTTTTCTTACACGCTTGCGTGCACGAACTGGTGCCTTTGCCATTATTTACTCACCCCGATTATTTCTTGATCGGTTTACGCGGACCCTTACGGGTACGTGCGTTGGTCTTAGTACGCTGACCGCGAACCGGAAGACCACGACGATGGCGCAAACCACGGTAGCAACCAAGGTCCATAAGACGCTTGATGCTCAGGGTGATTTCACGGCGCAGATCACCTTCTACAACGAATTTCGCAACTGCATCACGCAGCTGATCAATTTGTTCTTCAGACAGCTCACTGATCTTAACATTTTCAGCAATACCCGTTGAAGCGCAGATGGCTTTTGAACGGGTTTTACCGATACCGAAGATCGAAGTTAATGCGATAACGGTATGTTTTTGATCAGGAATGTTAATGCCTGCTATACGGGCCACTATGCACTCCTATAATTAAACAAGCACGTCCCATGCTGAAAAGCCCGTTTTCAGGATACTCAAATGGAAACGCACTGACATACAAAAGATTGGCTGGCTAATCTAGCCAGCTCAACCCGACTTTGCAAGAAAAATATGTGACAAAATCAGCCTTGGCGCTGTTTATGCTTAGGCTCGGCGCTACAAATCACACGGACGACACCGTCGCGACGAATGATTTTGCAGTTACGACATAATTTCTTGACGGAAGCACGAACTTTCATTTTTACTCTCCGTAACTTCTCAACCAACTGAATTAACGGCCGTAGCCTTTCAGGTTAGCTTTCTTCAGTGCCGACTCGTACTGACTTGACATCATCAGAGTTTGCACTTGAGCCATAAAGTCCATGATGACGACAACTACGATAAGCAGTGACGTACCGCCAAAGTAGAAGGGAACCTTCATCGCATCACGCATGAACTCCGGGATAAGGCAGATAAACGTAATGTACAGGGCGCCGATTAAGGTCAGTCGCGTCATTACTTTATCAATATACTTCGCCGTTTGCTCTCCCGGACGAATTCCCGGTACGAATGCACCAGACTTCTTCAGGTTATCTGCTGTTTCACGTGGGTTGAAAACCAACGCCGTATAGAAGAAACAGAAGAAGATGATTGCAGTCGCATAGAGTAGCACATAAAGCGGCTGTCCTGGCTGCAAATACAGCGAAATTGTTGTCAGCCAGTTCCAACCGGTACCGCCCCCAAACCACGATGCAATCGTTGCCGGGAACAGAATAATGCTGGAAGCGAAGATAGCTGGAATAACACCCGCCATGTTCACTTTCAACGGTAAATGTGTGCTCTGTGCAGCGTAAACGCGACGACCCTGCTGACGTTTTGCGTAGTTCACCACAATGCGGCGTTGACCACGTTCAACGAAGATAACAAAGAAGGTCACTGCGAATACGAGTACTGCAACCAACAGCAACAGAAGGAAGTGCAGGTCGCCTTGCCGCGCTTGCTCGATGGTATGGCCAATGGCCGGCGGGAGACCCGCAACAATACCTGCGAAGATAATGATCGAAATACCGTTACCGATACCACGTTCAGTAATCTGTTCGCCCAGCCACATCAGGAACATCGTTCCCGAGACCAGACTCACAACAGCGGTAAAGTAGAAAGCAAAGCCTGGATTCATTACCAGGCCTTGCATCCCTGGCATATTCGGCAGACCGGTAGCAATACCGATCGACTGGAATATGGCCAATACCAACGTACCGTATCGGGTGTACTGGCTAATCTTACGACGGCCAGCCTCCCCTTCTTTCTTAATTTCCGCTAACGCTGGGTGAACCACCGTTAATAACTGGATAATAATCGATGCCGAAATATACGGCATGATGCCCAGTGCGAAAATAGAAGCACGGCTGAGAGCACCACCAGAGAACATGTTAAACATTTCAATGATGGTGCCACGCTGTTGCTCAAGCAGTTTGGCAAGTACAGTGGCATCAATACCAGGGATTGGAATAAAAGAGCCAATACGGAAGACAATGAGTGCGCCGATTACAAACAGCAGTCTGCGTTTCAGCTCACCAAAGCCACCTTTGGCACTTTGAAAATCTAATCCCGGTTGTTTAGCCATCTGCTACTTATTCCTCGATTTTACCGCCAGCAGCTTCGATTGCAGCACGTGCACCTTTGGTGACACGCAGACCGCGAACCGTTACCGGTGTAGAAACTTCACCAGACAGAATTACTTTAACGAATTCAATCTGAACACCGACAATGTTGGCTGCTTTCAGCGCGTTCAGGTCGACGATACCGCCTTCAACTTTCGCCAGATCAGACAGACGAATCTCTGTGGTGATCATTGCTTTGCGAGAGGTGAAACCGAACTTCGGCAGACGACGGTACAGAGGCATCTGACCACCTTCGAAACCGCGACGTACGCCACCGCCAGAACGTGAGTTCTGACCTTTGTGACCACGACCACCGGTTTTTCCGAGGCCAGAACCGATACCACGACCCAGACGCTTGGTAGCGTGCTTAGACCCTTCGGCCGGAGACAGAGTATTTAAACGCATCTCTTACTCCTCCACTTTAACCATATAGGAAACCGCGTTGACCATACCGCGTACTGCTGGCGTGTCTTCACGCTCAACGGTGTGGCCAATACGACGCAGACCCAGGCCAACCAGAGTGGCTTTATGCTTAGGCAAGCGGCCGATTGAACTACGGGTTTGAGTGATTTTAATAGTCTTAGCCATCGTGATTACCCCAGAATTTCTTCAACGGATTTACCACGCTTAGCAGCGACCATTTCCGGAGATTTCATATTGCCCAGGCCATCGATAGTTGCACGAACCACGTTAATCGGGTTTGTAGAACCATACGCTTTTGCCAGTACGTTATGAACTCCAGCGACTTCCAGAACGGCGCGCATTGCACCACCGGCAATAATACCGGTACCTTCTGAAGCCGGCTGCATGAACACGCGGGAACCCGTGTGTGCACCTTTAACTGGGTGCTGCAGGGTGCCGTTGGTCAGCGCGACGTTAACCATGTTGCGACGGGCTTTCTCCATCGCTTTCTGGATCGCTGCTGGAACTTCACGCGCTTTACCGTAACCAAAACCTACGCGACCATTACCATCGCCTACCACAGTCAGTGCTGTGAAGGAGAAGATACGACCACCTTTAACAGTTTTAGAAACACGGTTTACCGCGATCAGTTTTTCCTGCAGTTCGCCAGCTTGTTTCTCGATGTGTGCCATCTTAGACCTCTACCTTAGAACTGAAGGCCAGCTTCACGGGCAGCATCTGCCAGTGCCTGGACGCGACCATGATATTGGAAACCGGAACGGTCGAAAGAAACACCAGTGATGCCTTTTTCGATTGCGCGTTCTGCGATAGCTTTACCTACTGCAGCTGCGGCTTCTTTATTACCGGTATACTTCAGTTGTTCAGTGATAGCTTTTTCTACAGTAGAAGCAGCGACCAGAACTTCGGAACCGTTCGGGGCGATTACCTGTGCGTAAATATGACGCGGGGTACGATGTACCACCAGGCGAGTAGCACCCAGCTCTTTGAGCTTGCGACGTGCACGGGTCGCACGACGGATACGAGCAGATTTCTTATCCATAGTGTTACCTTACTTCTTCTTAGCCTCTTTGGTACGCACGACTTCGTCGGCGTAACGGACACCCTTGCCTTTATAAGGCTCAGGACGACGGTAGGCGCGCAGGTCCGCTGCAACCTGACCAATCAGCTGTTTATCAGCGCCTTTCAGCACGATCTCAGTCTGAGTTGGACATTCTGCAGTGATACCCGCGGGCAGCTGGTGATCGACTGGATGAGAAAAGCCCAGAGACAGGTTGACCACGTCGCCTTTAACGGCTGCACGATAACCTACACCAACCAGCTGCAGCTTCTTAGTGAAGCCTTCGGTAACACCGATAACCATTGCGTTCAGCAGCGCGCGAGAAGTACCCGCCTGCGCCCAGCCGTCAACGAAACCTTCGCGCGGAGCGAAAGTCAGAGCGTTGTCAGCATGCTTAACTTCAACAGCATCATTGATAGTACGAGTCAGCTCGCCGTTTTTACCTTTAATCGAAATTACCTGACCGTTGAGTTTTACCTCTACGCCGGCAGGAACAACGACAGGTGCTTTAGCAACACGAGACATATGTATCCTCCGATTACGCTACGTAGCAGATAATTTCGCCACCAAGACCTGCCTGGCGCGCTGCACGATCAGTCATGACACCTTTAGATGTAGAAACTACAGCGATGCCCATACCGGCCATTACCTTTGGCAGCTCATCTTTTTTCTTATAGATGCGCAGACCAGGACGGCTTACTCGCTGAATGCTTTCTACAACAGCTTTGCCCTGGAAATACTTGAGAGTAAGTTCCAGTTCCAGCTTGATGTCGCCT
Source organism: Pantoea sp. MT58 (assembly GCF_014495885.1). Lineage (NCBI taxonomy): Bacteria > Pseudomonadati > Pseudomonadota > Gammaproteobacteria > Enterobacterales > Erwiniaceae > Pantoea > Pantoea sp. MT58. Next base: position 462,872 of record NZ_CP061083.1, on the reverse strand, counting down.
TCGATTTTGAAATCTTCAATATATCCTTCTTCCTTCAGAACGTTGGCAATTGCCAATTTCAGCTTGGAGGAAGGCATGGTGACCGCAACTTTGTTTGCGGCCTGACCGTTACGGATACGGGTCAGCATATCCGCGATCGGATCTTGCATGCTCATCTGTGTTACTCCCGTGATTCAATTGGTGACAATTACCAGCTAGCCTTTTTCAGGCCCGGGATTTCACCGCGCATGGCGGCTTCGCGGACCTTGATACGGCTCAACCCAAACTTCCGCAGGAAACCGTGCGGACGACCTGTTTGACGGCAGCGGTTACGCTGACGCGAAGGGCTGGAATCACGCGGCAGACTCTGCAGCTTCAGAACAGCATCCCAACGATCTTCGTCGGAAGCGTTCACATCAGAGATGATCGCTTTCAGTTCAGCGCGTTTAGCGAAGAATTTGTCTGCTAATTTTGCACGCTTAACTTCGCGTGCTTTCATAGATTGCTTAGCCATTAAGTAACCCTACCTTACTTACGGAACGGGAAGTCAAAGGCAGCCAGCAGAGCACGGCCTTCATCATCAGATTTCGCAGTAGTGGTAATGGTGATATCCAAACCACGAACGCGATCGACTTTGTCGTAGTCGATTTCTGGGAAGATGATCTGCTCACGTACACCCATGCTGTAGTTGCCACGACCATCGAATGACTTAGCGGACAAGCCACGGAAGTCACGGATACGTGGAACAGCAATGGTGACCAGACGCTCAAAGAACTCCCACATGCGCTCGCCACGCAGAGTTACTTTACAGCCGATCGGATAGCCCTGACGGATTTTGAAGCCTGCAACTGATTTGCGTGCTTTGGTGACCAGCGGTTTTTGACCGGAGATTGCTGCCAGGTCAGCTGCTGCGTTATCCAGCAGTTTCTTGTCAGCGATCGCTTCACCAACACCCATGTTCAGGGTGATCTTCTCGACCCGAGGGACTTGCATGACAGAATTGTAGCCAAACTCTGTCATGAGTTTCTGGACTACTTCGTCTTTGTAGTAATCATGCAGTTTCGCCATCGTACTACTCCAAATTACTTGATAGTTTCGCTGTTAGACTTGAAGAAACGGACTTTTTTGCCGTCTTCGAATCTAAAGCCTACACGGTCAGCCTTACCAGTTGCCGCGTTGAACAGTGCAACGTTAGAAACCTGAATAGCAGCTTCTTTTTCAACGATGCCGCCTGGTTGGTTCAGGGCCGGGACCGGCTTCTGATGTTTCTTAACCAGGTTGATACCTTCAACGATGACCTTACCAGAAGACAGGACATTCTTAACTTTACCGCGCTTACCTTTATCTTTACCGGTTAACACGATAACTTCGTCGTTACGACGGATTTTAGCTGCCATTGTTCGCTCCTTAGAGTACTTCTGGTGCCAGAGAGATAATTTTCATGAACTTTTCAGTACGAAGTTCACGAGTTACCGGCCCAAAAATACGCGTACCGATAGGCTGCTCACTGTTATTGTTCAGAATAACGCATGCATTACCATCGAAGCGAATGACAGAACCGTCCGGGCGACGAACACCCTTCCTGGTGCGCACCACTACCGCCTTCAGGACATCACCTTTTTTGACTTTACCACGAGGAATTGCTTCCTTGATGGTAACTTTGATGATGTCACCGACGCCTGCGTAGCGACGGTGCGAGCCACCCAGAACCTTGATACACATTACGCGACGTGCACCGGAGTTGTCGGCGACGTTCAGCATAGTCTGTTCTTGGATCATTTTAGTGCTCCGCTAATGTCAACTACTACTTCGGGACCTAAACCTCAGGTCGTTAGAAAGCCCCATAATTGAGGGCGCGGCATTGTAACACCGGTTCTCACAGATGGGTAGAAAAAATAAACGGCTCTCAATCGAGCCGCTGATTTTCCCTGATGACAGGGAGGGCGTATTCTAGGGAATAGTGCGAACAGTAGCAAATGTAATCTGCCTTATTTTTCGTCGCCTTCCAAATTAAGTGCCCTTCTGACTCAATCAACCAGCTTTCTGGCTAGTTGGTTATGCTGACGCAGTATGGCTGGCAGGTCAATTCCGGCCAGTTCTCCGTTACGCACCCTGACTTTACCGTTAATGATGCTGTAAGCGACCTGGCCGGGATTACAGAATACCAGCGCAGCAACGGGATCGTGCCCTGCCCCGGCAAGACCAATACGATTGAGGTCAAAAATAGCCAAATCAGCCATCATGCCCGGCGCAATAGCGCCCACGTCATTGCGATTCAGCACTTTTGCTCCCCCCAGCGTCGCCAGTTCGAGTGCCTGACGCGCCGTCATCGCATCCGGGCCGAACCCCACGCGTTGCAGCAGCATGGCCTGACGTACTTCTGCCATCATATCTGCGCTGTCATTGGAGGCAGAACCATCCACCCCCAAACCGACATGTACTCCGGCATCGCACATGTGCCTTATCGGCGCAATGCCCGAGCCGAGACGCATGTTTGAGCACGGACAGTGCGCGATACCTGTCCCTGTACGCGCAAATAACTCAATACCGGGCTGATCCAGTTTGACGCAGTGTGCATGCCAGACATCCGGGCCTACCCAGCCGAGGTCTTCAACATACTGCGCGGGTGTCATGTTGAACTTTTCGCGGCTATATTGGATATCACTGTCATTCTCCGCCAGATGCGAATGCAGAGAGACGTTGAAGCTGCGTGCCAGTGCAGCGGATTGCTTCATCAGCTCACGGCTGACCGAGAACGGTGAACATGGCGCAACCACAATGCGTAGCATCGAGCCATAGCTGTCATCGTGATAGCGCTCAATCACCCGCTGCGTATCCTTCAGAATGGCTGCTTCACTCTCAACCAGCGAATCGGGCGGCAGGCCACCCTGTGATTGACCGACACTCATGCTGCCCCGGCTCGCATGGAAACGCATACCCATTAAGGATGCAGCTTCAATGCTGTCGTCAAGCTTACAACCATTAGGGTAAACATAGAGGTGGTCACTGGTGGTGGTGCAGCCGGAGAGGATCAACTCGGCCATTGAGATCTGCGTTGACACCTGAATCATCCCGGGCGTTAAATTCTGCCACAGTGGATAGAGGTGAGTCAGCCAGTTGAACAGTTCACCATTTTGCACCGCAGGAATAGCGCGGGTCAGGCTCTGGTACATATGGTGATGCGTATTGATCAGGCCTGGAATAACAATGTGTCCCTGGAGATCAATCACCTCGTCGGCGTTATCAGGTAATGAGTCTGCTTCTCCAACCGCAGCAATTTGATTTCCTTTTATCAAAATACTGGCGTGTCGTATTTCCTGACGGTCAGCATCCATGCAGACCACATAGTCGGCATTCTTCAGTAACAGCGTTCGTGTCATAAACTTGCCTGTGGGTTGTCAGTGGTTATGTGCTATCCGATATTAGCGGCAAGTTTTTGGCTGAGACAATAGCAGGCAGTGCAGTGACAGTTGCTGGGGTGACAGGTAGTGCGGTGAACGGTGAAAACGTTCAACGGTAGCCGACACAATCAATCATGACTCTCCATTTTCAAGACTCATCACTTCCCTGGCGATGATAATCCGCCCGCTCCCGTGTGGCATTTTCAGGTCGCATTGACTGATGAACCGCAGGACCCACGGGCTCCCCGTTAAATTTGTGAACGCTCTCAGACTTGTACAACCACTGGCATGAATGGAACAGGCCAGATACCAGGCAAAAAAAAACCCCCTGCCGAAGCAGAGGGTTTCTCAGAAAAAACAATTCTTATTACAGAACCGCTTTCTCGATTACGCGAACCAGGGTCCAGGATTTAGTCTTGGACAGTGGACGGCATTCGCGGATTTCTACCACGTCACCAATTCCACATTCATTGTTCTCGTCATGGATGTGCAGCTTAGTCGTACGTTTGATGAATTTGCCGTAGATCGGGTGTTTCACAAAACGTTCGATAGCAACAACTGCAGATTTCTGCATTTTGTCACTTACTACACGACCCTGCAGAGTACGGATTTTATCGGTCATTACGAACCCGCCTTCTCAGTCAGTAAAGTCTTAACGCGTGCAACATCACGGCGCACCTGTTTCAGCAGATGGGTCTGCTGCAGTTGGCCAGATGCTGCCTGCATGCGCAGGTTAAATTGCTCACGCAGCAGATTAAGCAGCTCAGTGTTCAGCTCTTCAACGCTTTTTTCACGCAGCTCTGTTGCTTTCATTACATCACCGTCTTAGTTACAAAGGTGGTTTTGATAGGCAGTTTTGCTGCTGCCAGCTTGAATGCTTCACGGGCCAGCTCTTCTGGTACGCCGTCCATTTCATACAGGACTTTACCAGGCTGGATCAGGGCAACCCAATACTCTACGTTACCCTTACCTTTACCCATACGCACTTCCAGCGGCTTCTCGGTGATCGGTTTGTCCGGGAATACTCGGATCCAGATCTTACCTTGACGCTTAACTGCACGGGTCATAGCACGACGTGCTGCTTCGATCTGACGAGCAGTCAGACGACCACGGCCAACAGCTTTCAGACCGAAAGTACCGAAGCTGACATCCGTACCCGCAGCCAGACCGCGGTTACGGCCTTTGTGCACCTTACGGAATTTCGTACGCTTTGGTTGTAACATCAGCGACTCTCCTTACTTACGGCCTTTACGCTGCTGCTTTTTAGGTTGAGCAGCCGGTTCCGGTTGTTCAACAGCAGCCATACCACCCAGGATCTCACCTTTGAAGATCCATACCTTAACGCCGATTACACCATAAGTGGTGTGCGCTTCAGAGGTGTTGTAGTCAATGTCAGCACGCAGTGTGTGCAATGGCACGCGACCTTCACGATACCATTCGGTACGTGCGATCTCGGCGCCACCCAGACGGCCGCTAACTTCGACTTTAATACCCTTCGCGCCAAGACGCATGGCGTTCTGAACCGCACGCTTCATAGCACGACGGAACATCACACGACGCTCCAGCTGTGAAGTGATGCTGTCAGCTACCAGTTTCGCGTCCAGTTCCGGCTTGCGGACTTCGGCGATATTAATCTGTGCAGGAACGCCAGCGATTTTCGCGACGACCGTGCGCAGTTTTTCTACATCTTCGCCTTTCTTACCGATGACGATGCCCGGACGAGCGGTGTGAATAGTCACACGGATGCTCTTCGCAGGACGCTCGATAACGATACGAGAGACAGATGCTTTAGCCAGTTCCTTAGTCAGGAACTGACGTACTTTAAAATCGCTGTCCAGGTTGTCAGCGAATTCATTGGTGTTCGCAAACCAGGTAGAGTTCCATGGTTTTACAATACCCAGGCGAATACCATTAGGATGTACTTTCTGACCCATTGCTAGTCTCCAGAGTCTCAGCGATCGGACACAACCACAGTAATGTGGCTGGTGCGCTTCAGGATGCGATCTGCACGACCTTTGGCACGCGGCATAATGCGTTTCATGGTCGGACCTTCATCAACGAAAATTTTCGTGATTTTCAGATCGTCGATATCAGCGCCATCGTTGTGTTCGGCGTTAGCAATGGCAGATTCCAGAACTTTTTTGACCAGTACAGCCGCTTTCTTATTGGTGTAGGTCAAAATGTCCAGTGCCTGCGACACTTTCTTACCGCGAATCAGGTCAGCAACAAGGCGAACCTTCTGAGCAGAAGAACGAGCGTGGCGATGTTGAGCTAAAGTTTCCATCTCTTCCTCCTACTTATTTCTTCTTGGCTTTTTTATCAGCCGCGTGACCGCGATAAGTACGTGTCGGCGCGAATTCACCCAGTTTGTGACCAACCATTTCGTCGGAAACAAAGACAGGAACGTGCTGACGACCATTATGGACAGCGATGGTCAAACCGATCATGTTAGGAAAGATCGTTGAACGACGGGACCAAGTGCGCAAAGGCTTCTTGTCACCGCTTTCCACCGCTTTCTCTACCTTCTTCAGCAAGTGCAGGTCAATAAAAGGACCTTTCTTGAGAGAACGTGGCATGGCTTATCCTCTAATATTATTTGCTACGGCGACGTACGATAAACTTATCGGTACGCTTGTTGCTACGGGTCTTCTTACCTTTGGTCTGAACGCCCCACGGAGTTACCGGGTGCTTACCAAAGTTACGACCTTCACCACCACCGTGCGGGTGATCAACTGGGTTCATCGCGGTACCACGAACGGTCGGACGAACACCACGCCAACGGGCTGCACCGGCTTTACCCAGAACGCGAAGCATGTGCTCAGCGTTGCCGACTTCGCCCAGTGTTGCGCGGCAGTCAGACTCGACTTTACGCATTTCACCTGAACGCAGACGCAGGGTAACGTAAGAACCTTCACGCGCAACGATCTGCACATAAGCACCAGCTGAGCGAGCAATCTGACCGCCTTTGCCTGGTTTCATTTCTACGTTATGCACGGTTGAACCCACCGGGATGTTACGCATCGGCAGAGTGTTACCTGCTTTGATCGCAGCATCAACGCCAGATTGAATCTGGTCGCCGGCTTTCAGGCCTTTAGGGGCCAGGATGTAACGGCGCTCGCCGTCTTTGTACAGAACCAGTGCGATGTTCGCAGAGCGGTTCGGATCGTACTCAAGACGTTCAACAACTGCCGGGATACCATCTTTGTTGCGTTTGAAGTCAACAATACGGTAAGCCTGCTTGTGACCACCACCGATATGACGGGTAGTGATACGACCATTGTTGTTACGGCCACCGGATTTGCTGTTTTTTTCTACCAGCGGGGCGAATGGTTTGCCCTTGTGCAGCTCCGCGTTTACCACTTTAACTACATGGCGACGACCCGGAGATGTCGGTTTACATTTAACAACTGCCATTGTCTTTCTCCTCCGACTTACTCAGCGCCGCCAGCGAAGTCCAGATTCTGGCCTTCTTTCAGGGTGACGTAAGCTTTTTTCCAGTCGCTACGACGACCGATACGCTGTCCTTGACGCTTAACTTTGCCCTTAACTACCAGGGTGTTTACGTCTTTAACTTCTACTTCGAACAGTTTCTCAACAGCAGCAACGATCTCTGCTTTGGTCGCGTCATTAGCAACTTTGAGAACGATGGTATTGGTTTTTTCCATCGCGCTAGATGCTTTTTCAGATACGTGCGGCGCGCGCAGTACTTTCAGCAGACGTTCTTCACGGATCATGCCAGCATCTCCTCAACTTGCTTAACTGCATCAGCAGTCATAACGACTTTGTCGAAGGCGATCAGGCTAACTGGGTCGATACCGGATGCATCACGCACGTCAACCTTGTACAGGTTACGCGCAGCCAGGAACAGATTCTCATCCAGTTCACCGGTGATGATCAGCACGTCTTCCAGAGCCATGTCTTTCAGTTTCTGTACCAGCAGCTTGGTTTTCGGTGCTTCTACAGCAAATGATTCGACAACGATCAGACGATCTTGACGTACCAGTTCGGACAGGATGCTTTTCAGCGCGCCGCGGTACATCTTTTTGTTAACTTTTTGACTGTGGTCCTGTGGCTTCGCAGCAAAGGTCACACCACCTGAACGCCAGATTGGGCTCTTTACAGAACCTGCACGCGCACGGCCGGTGCCTTTTTGACGCCATGGCTTTTTGCCTGAACCAGTTACTTCGGCGCGAGTTTTCTGCGCACGAGTACCCTGGCGGGCGCCAGATGCGTAAGCAACAACAACCTGGTGAACCAGCGCTTCGTTGAAATCACGACCGAAGGTAGTTTCGGAAACAGTCAGCGCGCTCTGCGCGTCTTTCAATACTAATTCCATTGCTATCCCCTTACGCCTTCACAGCTGGTTTAACGATCAGGTCGCTACCGGTAGCACCGGGAACTGCACCTTTAACCAGCAGCAGGTTGCGCTCAGCGTCAACACGTACCACGTCCAGACTCTGAACGGTTACGCGCTCATTACCCAGCTGACCTGCCATTTTCTTGCCTTTGAACACTTTGCCCGGAGTCTGGTTCTGACCGATTGAACCCGGAACGCGGTGAGACAAGGAGTTACCGTGAGTAGCGTCCTGGGTACGGAAGTTCCAGCGCTTAACGGTACCGGCGAAACCTTTACCTTTAGAGGTACCGGTTACGTCAACTTTTTTAACTTCAGCGAAAATTTCAACGCTGATGCTCTGACCTACAGAGTATTCTTCACCTTCAGCGGTGCGGAATTCCCACAGGCCACGGCCAGCTTCAACGCCAGCTTTAGCAAAATGACCAGCTTCAGGTTTGGTCACACGGTTTGCTTTTTTAGCACCGGTGGTAACCTGAATTGCCTGGTAACCATCGTTTTCCAGGCCTTTGACCTGAGTAACGCGGTTCGCTTCAACTTCGATTACGGTGACGGGGATAGAAACGCCATCTTCAGTGAAGATGCGGGTCATGCCCACTTTTTTACCGACTAAACCAATCATTGTTTCAACCTCTCAATCGCTCGATGACCTGATTAACCCAGGCTGATCTGCACGTCAACACCGGCAGCCAGATCCAGACGCATCAGAGCATCAACGGTTTTTTCAGTTGGCTCAACGATGTCTACCAGACGCTTGTGAGTGCGGATTTCGTACTGATCACGCGCATCTTTGTTAACGTGCGGAGAGATCAGAACAGTAAAACGCTCTTTGCGGGTTGGCAGCGGGATTGGACCACGAACCTGCGCACCAGTGCGCTTGGCGGTCTCAACGATTTCCGCGGTTGATTGATCGATCAGACGATGATCAAACGCTTTAAGACGGATACGGATTCTTTGGTTCTGCATGAGACCAGAGCTCCAAACTTTTTATAGACGAAAAAAATTACTACTCGAGCCCATTACGATTGATGGGAGAGTGTAATCGTTCAGCATATAACTCCACAATTGGGAGTATTGTCAGGCGGCCTAAAATTCAGCCGTCTGCGATTCTGCTCGAATCGCGCCTGCAATATCTGCAGGCCCGCGCATTATACGTAAATCTGTTCAGGAAGCAACCCGTGTTGCGCTTTTCCCTGCTAAATAGTGGCCGACGTGTGAGGCACGCGTCGCACTGAACTGCCTTAAGGCTGATAAATCATGGATTCAATTGTGAGCACATTTCCGGGGTTCCTCATTCGCAGATGACACAGAACAGCAAGCCGGTGAGAGTGTTCGTCACCTTTTACCTGGAGCATAACCATGTCCCTGCCCTTTATTACTCAAATCGCTGTTCTGGCTGGCGGAGGTGCATTAGGAAGCTTTCTGTCTCTGGCCTGTGCGCGCTTCTCTCCTGCCCTCCCTCCTGACCAGTGGTTTGCCTCACTCTGCTTCCCCGGGTCACGGTGCACCCATTGTCAGCAGCGCCTGCTATGGGGCGATAAACTGCCTCTGGTCAGCTGGCCAGTCTTAAAAGGACGGTGTCGTTTCTGCAATCAGCTATTCAGCGAATCGAGCTTTGTCATGGAATGTCTGACTGCAATGCTCTGTCTGCTGGTGCTACAAAGCGTTACCCATTCTGCAGACGCGATTTTTATTATTGCGGCCTCTGGCCTGTTGCTACTGGTGGCGGCTATTGATTGTCGCCACTACTGTATACCCGACCCGCTGAGCTATCTGCTGCTCTGGCTGGGATTACTGCACGCCTCACTAACCGGAAATGAAACAGCGGCGATATGGGGCGCCCTGACTGGATACTGTGCGTTGTGGCTGCTTGCCTGGGGCTATCGGCTGGTAAGGGGGTTTGAAGGATTAGGCTATGGCGATATCAAGCTTTTCGCAGCGCTAGGTGCCTGCTGTGGCTGGCAGGCATTACCCTGGATTGCGCTGGGTGCTACAGTTCTGGCGTTAGCGACCATCGTGATGTTGCAACGACGGGGCGTAGTCCAGATGGACAGCCCGCTACCCTTTGGGCCGTTCCTGGCCATTGCGGGCTGGGTGATGCTTGTACTTCAGGCGCGGTTCACTCTTCTTTGATTTGAGCCTGCAAATAGTTCTGGATGCCCATCCTCTGGATGAGCTCAAGCTCCGTCTCAATCCAGTCGATGTGGTGTTCTTCATCCGCCAGGATTTCAATCATCATGTCACGGCTGACGTAATCATGAACTTTATCAGCATAGGAGATAGCTTCACGAAGATCTTTAGCCCCTTCCAGCTCCAGATTCAGGTCTGAACTCAGCATCTCCTCAACGTCTTCTCCAATACGCAGACGTCCCAGATCCTGAAGATTTGGAATGCCTTCAAGAAAAAGAATGCGCTCAATATATTTGTCAGCATGCTTCATCTCATCGATTGATTCGTGATACTCCACATCATTGAGGCGCATCAGTCCCCAGTTTTTAAACATGCGTGCATGCAGAAAGTACTGGTTGATAGCAACCAGTTCATTTCCAAGCAGTTTATTGAGATGACTAATAACTTTGATATCACCCTTCATTGTTAACCCTCCGCGTCTGATTTATTAGAGCGTAGATGCGGTTAAAAAGAAGTCAAAAAAGCGTGACAGATATTGTGGGTATTCACACACCGATGTTCGTCAGGCTATCTCTTTATAGAGCGGCGGATTTTGCATCTCTTCATCCAGGATTTCACGCGCAGCACGAACGCATTTGCCGCATTGTTTGCCTACTGGCACAAACTGACGCAGTTGCTGGATAGACTCAGGCTGATAGCGACGCACGACTTCACGAAGGGTTTTATCACTGATGGCATTACAAAGGCAGACGTACATTGATTCATCACTCTGGTACATTTTCTATACACAGTGTAAATGCGAATAGTTTTTATTTCAAACCCACCCTTTGCAGGGTTATGGCTTATTCAGAGCAAAAAAAAAGAGCACCGAAGTGCTCTTTTATCTGTGTTGCAGTGGCCGTTTGCACGACTACAGCAGATATCACAATTAAGCGATAACTTTAGCAACAACACCCGCGCCAACGGTACGGCCGCCTTCGCGGATTGCGAAGCGCAGACCTTCGTCCATTGCGATTGGGTGGATCAGGGTAACAACCATTTTGATGTTGTCGCCTGGCATGACCATTTCAACGCCTTCTGGCAGCTCTACTGAGCCGGTTACGTCAGTTGTACGGAAGTAGAACTGTGGACGATAGCCTTTGAAGAACGGAGTATGGCGACCACCTTCGTCTTTAGACAGAACGTAAACTTCTGACTCGAACTGGGTGTGTGGCTTGATTGAGCCTGGCTTAGCCAGAACCTGGCCACGCTGGATGTCTTCACGCTTGATACCGCGCAGCAGAACACCACAGTTTTCGCCTGCCTGACCCTGGTCCAGCAGCTTACGGAACATCTCAACACCGGTACAGGTTGATTTCGCAGTATCTTTGATACCAACGATTTCAACTTCGTCGCCGACTTTAACGATGCCGCGCTCAACACGACCGGTAACAACAGTACCACGGCCAGAGATTGAGAATACGTCTTCGATTGGCAGCAGGAACGGCATGTCGATCGCACGCTGTGGTTCTGGGATGTAGTTATCCAGATGCTCAGCCAGTTCGATGATTTTCGCTTCCCACTCAGCTTCGCCTTCCAGCGCTTTCAGAGCAGAACCACGAACGATTGGAGTGTCGTCGCCTGGGAAGTCATATGCTGACAGCAGGTCACGAACTTCCATTTCTACCAGTTCCAGCAGCTCTTCATCATCAACCATGTCACACTTGTTCAGGAACACGATGATGTAAGGAACGCCAACCTGACGACCCAGCAGGATGTGCTCACGGGTCTGTGGCATTGGGCCATCAGTCGCAGCAACAACCAGGATCGCGCCATCCATCTGCGCAGCACCGGTGATCATGTTTTTCACATAGTCGGCGTGGCCTGGGCAGTCAACGTGCGCATAGTGGCGGGTTGGGGTTTCATACTCAACGTGTGAAGTGTTGATGGTGATACCACGTGCTTTCTCTTCTGGTGCGTTATCGATCTGATCGAATGCACGAGCCTGACCGCCGTAAGTTTTAGACAGTACGGTGGTGATAGCTGCAGTCAGGGTGGTTTTACCGTGGTCGACGTGACCGATGGTGCCCACGTTTACGTGCAGTTTGTTACGCTGAAATTGCTCTTTCGCCATGGCGATAATTCCTTACGTTGTGCCTTCACCCTTTAGGTGAAGGCATCAGTTCAAATTTAAACCGTAGCTTATTTGCTACGAGCTTCAATAACGGCCTGCGCTACGTTGTTCGGCGCATCGTCATACTTCAGGAACTCCATGGAGTAAGAAGCACGACCTTTGGTCAGAGAACGCAGCTGAGTTGCGTATCCGAACATCTCAGACAACGGAACTTCAGCGTGAATCTGAACGCCAGTAGCGTTAGATTCCTGCCCTTTAAGCATACCACGACGACGGCTAAGGTCACCGATGACATCACCCGTGTTCTCTTCTGGCGTTTCAACTTCAACCTTCATGATAGGCTCAAGCAGGACTGGTGTCGCTTGTTTAAAGCCTTGTTTGAAGGCAATAGACGCGGCCAGTTTGAACGCCAGTTCTGAGGAGTCAACATCGTGGTAAGAACCGAAGTGCAGACGCACGCCCAGATCCACAACCGGATAGCCGGCCAGAGGGCCTGATTTCAGCTGTTCCTGAATACCTTTGTCAACCGCAGGGATGTATTCACCAGGAATCACACCACCTTTGATATCGTTGACGAATTCGTAACCTTTCGGGTTAGAACCTGGCTCCAGTGGGTACATGTCGATAACAACATGACCGTACTGACCACGACCACCAGACTGCTTGGCGTGTTTACCTTCAACATCGGTAACTTTGTTACGAATCGCTTCACGATAAGCAACCTGTGGTTTACCCACGTTCGCTTCAACGTTGAACTCACGCTTCATACGGTCAACGATGATGTCGAGGTGCAATTCACCCATACCAGCGATGATGGTCTGGTTAGATTCTTCATCAGTCCATACGCGGAATGATGGGTCTTCTTTCGCCAGACGGCCCAGAGCCAGACCCATTTTTTCCTGGTCAGCTTTGGTTTTCGGTTCAACGGCGATAGAGATTACCGGCTCCGGGAACTCCATGCGCTCAAGGATGATGACGTTATCTGGGTCACACAGGGTGTCACCAGTGGTCACATCTTTCAGGCCGATCGCAGCTGCGATATCACCCGCACGAACTTCTTTAATCTCTTCACGCTTGTTAGCGTGCATCTGAACGATACGGCCCAGACGCTCACGGTTTGATTTAACCGGGTTGAATACGGTATCACCCGTGTTAACAACACCAGAGTAAACGCGGAAGAACGTCAGGTTACCCACGAATGGGTCGGTAGCGATTTTGAACGCCAGTGCAGCAAACGGCTCGTTGTCATCAGAGTGACGAACAGCCGGCGTGTCTTTACCGTCGTCCAGCATACCGTTAATCGCGGTAACGTCAGTCGGTGCTGGCAGATATTCAACAACTGCATCCAGCATCGCCTGAACACCTTTGTTCTTAAATGCAGAACCACAGGTTACCAGGATGATTTCGTTGTTCAGAACACGCTTACGCAGAGATGTTTTGATCTCTTCTTCAGTCAGTTCTTCACCACCGAAGAATTTCTCCATCAGCTCATCAGAGCCTTCAGCAGCGGCTTCAACCAGCTTCGCATGCCATTCTTCAGCCAGTTCCTGCATATCAGCTGGGATATCTTCGTAGTCGAAGGTTACACCCTGATCTGCGTCGTTCCAGTTGATTGCTTTCATTTTCACCAGGTCAACAACACCGGTGAATTTCTCTTCTGCGCCGATAGCCAGCTGCAGAGGAACTGGAGTTGCGCCCAGACGAACTTCCATCTGTTTAACAACTTTCAGGAAGTTAGCACCCATGCGGTCCATTTTGTTAACGAACGCAATGCGTGGAACTTTATATTTGTTAGCCTGACGCCATACGGTCTCAGACTGTGGCTGAACGCCACCAACTGCACAGTAAACCATTACCGCGCCATCAAGCACACGCATAGAACGTTCAACTTCGATGGTGAAGTCAACGTGTCCTGGGGTGTCGATGATGTTGATGTGGTGTGGTTCGAACTGCTTTGCCATACCAGACCAGTAACAGGTGGTCGCAGCGGAAGTGATGGTAATACCACGTTCCTGTTCCTGCTCCATCCAGTCCATGGTTGCTGCGCCGTCATGTACTTCACCGATTTTGTGGTTTACACCGGTGTAGAACAGAACGCGTTCGGTAGTGGTAGTCTTACCGGCGTCGATGTGCGCACTGATACCGATGTTACGGTAGCGGGCAATGGGTGTTTTACGAGCCATTTGATTCCTCTGATTCTCGGGCGTTCAAGGTAAGTCGACCCCAGCGGGTTGGCTGATTGAGCGCCCGCTGGTTTAACTACGTGGTAATTACCAACGGTAGTGTGCGAACGCCTTGTTGGCTTCTGCCATGCGGTGAACGTCTTCACGTTTCTTCACTGCAGTACCTTTGTTCTCTGCAGCATCAGAAAGTTCGTTCGCCAGGCGAAGAGCCATTGATTTATCACCGCGTTTACGAGCAGCATCTACGATCCAGCGCATTGCCAGAGCATTACGACGAACCGGGCGGACTTCAACTGGTACCTGATAAGTAGAACCACCAACGCGACGTGACTTAACTTCGACAGTCGGACGCACGTTTTCCAGGGCTACTTCAAAAGATTCCAGTGCGTTTTTACCTGAACGCTGAGCCAGGGTCTCGAGCGCGGTATAAACGATTGATTCTGCAGTAGATTTTTTACCATCTACCATCAGGATATTTACAAATTTGGCCAGCAGCTCTGATCCGAACTTAGGATCTGGCAGAATTTTACGCTGACCAATGACGCGACGACGTGGCATGGAAATACTCCGTTGTTAATTCAGGATTGTCCAAAACTCTATGAGTTTATTATGACATTTAATTTAAAACGTTTGGCCTTACTTAACGGAGAACCATTAAGCCTTTGGCTTCTTCACGCCGTACTTGGAGCGAGCCTGCTTACGGTCTTTAACACCTGAGCAGTCAAGCGCGCCACGAACGGTGTGGTAACGCACACCTGGCAGGTCTTTTACACGACCGCCACGGATCAGGATCACGGAGTGTTCCTGCAGGTTATGACCTTCACCACCAATGTAGGAGGTAACTTCAAAACCGTTGGTCAAACGCACACGGCAGACTTTACGCAGTGCGGAGTTTGGTTTCTTAGGAGTGGTGGTGTACACACGAGTACAAACGCCACGTTTTTGCGGGCAAGCTTCCAGCGCCGGCACGTTGCTCTTTGCAACTTTGCGGACGCGTGGTTTGCGAACCAGCTGGTTAACTGTTGCCATTAAATAGCTCCTGGATTTGCTTTTGCTTCGTAAACACGTAATAAATCGCCTCGTAGAATTACGAGGAGGCAGAATTTTAGGGCTGAGTCAAAGGGGTGTCAAGAAATAACCAGGTTTTAGCCGATTACCACACGATTTGTTGCTGATGCCTGATCGTTAGCGTGACAAAGCCATTATAGTCTATTGACTGTACGCTGCTCGAAATTTGTCCAGCGAGACCGCGAGCCTGAACATCTTCGTCCAGCACCCACAGCGTCAGGTCGCTCTCTGAGAGCCGCATTAATGCACGGCTTCCGGTTAAGGCGGCCAGCACTCCATCCTGCAACAGCAGCAGGTCATCCCCGGCGCCCGCCATTAAAAGCAGAGTATCAAGATCACTGTAGGCCGGTGAATGCATTAAAGTGTGCAGCATTAACGTCTCTTAGAAAGTAAGAATGCGATCGTAGCTGGCCAGCATCTGCCGCAGTGCCGGCGCGTCCAGCAGGGTAACATCCAGCAACCGGTCAGCGTCAACCTTTAACCCTCGCGCAATCAGGGAGTCCTGGCAGAGATAGCACTGTTCAATGTCATACAGCGGCAGCACGCCAAAGGTCGCGGCATAGTGACGGCTCTTAATCGTCTCTGGTTGCTGATGAAGATTAAGCTGCAATACGCCATCACCAATAAAAAACAGGCCGATATCGTCACTGAGCGCGCCCGTGGCCAGCGCGGCATCCAGCCCTTCGCGCCCTGCACTGCTGCCGTGCGGCGCACGGGTAAAAACAAATGCGACACGATTCATCAGAACTGCACCATGCGTTCACAGCTCAGCGCGGCTTCCGCCAGCGCACCCAACCCACTCAGGGTAAAACCCGGCTGCAGGTTACTGCCCGCCAGCTGGAGCCGGTCCGCTTCCTGCGAATCGCTGACGCCGCGACGCAGCGCGGCCGCGACACAGATGTTCAATGCCACACCGTGCTCCTGATGCAAGGCCTGCCACGCACGTACAAGGTCAAATTCATCACTGGCAGGCGCGGTGAGCTGGTTAGCATTCAGCACCCCTTCGCGATAGAAGAACACGCTGTCGAGTTGATGGCCCGCCGTCAGCAGTGCACGGGCGAACAGGTATGCACTGGTCGCCTGTTGCGTCCCATAAGCCGGGCCGGTCACCATCAGGGTGTAGCGCATTACCGATCCTGTCCCACAAAGTCGCCATTTTTAAACTGACGGATGTAGAGATAGACAGTGTGTTTCGAAATGTTCAGCCGATCCGCAACCTGGTTGATGGCATCTTTGATGTCGAAGATCCCCTTCTCATACAGGTTCAGCACAATCTGACGATTCTTGGCGTTGTTCGATACATTGCGGTCAGCACTCACCTCTTCAATGGTGAACTCCAGCGTCTGCATCACCAGATCATCAACCGAACTGGCGAAGTTGACATTGGAGTCAACCTGCTGCATCTCGGGTGGCATAAAGGTCGACATGATTTGTGAAAACGGCACATCAAGGTTCATGTTGATGCAGAGCAGGCCAATGACCCGTTGCTGACGGTTGCGAATCGCAATGGTGACAGACTTCATCAGCACGCCGCTTTTGGCGCGCGTAAAATAGGCACGGGAGACATTGCTGTCCGCGCCATGCATGTCGTGCAGCATACGCAGGGCTAAATCAGTGATAGGCGAACCGACTTTACGACCGGTGTGTTCTCCATTGGCGATACGTACGGCCGAACACTTAAGATCTTCAAGCGAATGCAGGACAATTTCACAATGCGAGCCGATCAGCATCGCCAGGCCATCCACGACAGCCTCGTACGATTTCAGAATATCGTAATCGGATTGTTCGAACGGGCGCTGCTCCAGAAGATCGAAGTCGCTCAGTTCACCCGGATTGAATGGATTAGACATTGAAGAGTATCACCCTGAATGGCTGGAGCCTGTCACAGCGGCTTATGGGCAGACTCAATATTGGGATAATTAGGCAGGCATTAGTCTGGCAAATGTCGTCGGCTTATGCCAGAGGTTTGTCGTGAAGCTAAAATGAAACCGCCGCCCGGAGGCGGCGGTCAGCAGATTACTGCGCTTTTTCTGCCGCAGCAGGCGCAGGCGCCTGTGCTTTTTCATCTGCTTTAGGCGCTGGTTTGATATCAAGCAGTTCAACATCAAATACCAGGGTGGAGTTAGCCGGGATGCCCGGAACGCCATTTTTGCCGTAAGCCAGATTTGGTGGGATCACCAGCTTGATCTTGCCGCCTTTCTTCACATGCTTCAGACCTTCGGTCCAGCCTGGGATAACACCATCCAGACGGAACGAGAGTGGCTCACCACGGGTATAAGAGTTGTCGAATTCAGTACCATCAATCAGCGTACCTTTGTAGTTCACCACTACGGTATCGCTGTCTTTAGGTGCGTCGCCGGTCCCTTCTTTCTCAACTTTATACAGCAGGCCGCTTTCGGTTTTCTTCACGCCACTCTCTTTAGCAAATTTGGTCGCGAACGCTTCACCCTTTTCAGAGTTCTCTTTCGCATCTTTTTCCATTTTCGCTGAGGCTGCGCCTTTCACGCGGCCTTCAAAGGATTGCAGCGTCTGCTCAATCTCTTCATCAGACAGTTTGCTCTTACCACCAAATGCATCCTGAACACCAGCAATCAGCTGCTGCTTATCCAGTTTGATGCCCAGTTTTTCCTGCTCCTTCAGGGAGTTGTCCATGTAGCGACCCAGTGAAGCACCCAGTGCGTAGGCAGACTGCTGGTCTTCATCTTTGAAAGCAGCATTCTTAGGTGCCTGTGGCGCGGACTGTGGCGCAGCAGCGGGTGCAGCCTGTGGGGCCGCAGCGGTATCTGCCGCCATTGCCAGCGGAGCATTCAGTGCAACAGCCATGGTGGTAGCTAACAATGTGACTTTAAACAGTGATTTCATCCATTCTCCAAAACCGAAGCGTCTAACCTCGGGAAACATTGCGGACTTCAGGGTCCACACTATAACTTTACGTGGCAGTGGCGAACACTCCCACAATGTAATTACCCGGTCTACCTCCGACCTTTATAACATCGGGAAGTTTCATCAGAGATGATGCCGCGCAGCCTTTTTTCAAGCGCAACGCTGGAGGTAGTGAAAAAAACAGGTGATTCCTGGCATTCAGGTCGTAGAATCACGCCCCGAGTCGCACCTTAACAGAGGAACAGGTCATGCAACAATCTGAGTGGGAACAGCGTCTGGAGACGTTAGAGAGTAAACTGGCCTTTCAGGAGATGACGATCGATCAGCTAAACAGCGCAGTGGTTCAGCATGAGCTTGAGATGAATAAAATGCGTGAACAGATGCGCATTTTAACTGACAAGCTCAAAGCGAATGCGCCCTCGATGGTCGCCTCACAGTCTGAAGAGACGCCGCCCCCGCACTACTGATCGCGGGCCATCTGGCCCCGGTTCAGCCGGGCTGAACCAGAGTAACGACCAAAAGAAAGGCCACCCGGAGGTGGCCTTTAAAGGACTGTTGAGACTTAGTGGCTGCAACCGCAACCGCCAGTTCCGCAACCGCCTTTACCGTGATCATGGTCGTGGTCGTGATCATGGCCGTGATCGTGGTCATGATGATGGCCATCTGCACCGTGAACATGGCCATGAGCCAGTTCTTCTGGTGTGGCTTCACGGATAGCAACCACTTCAACGTTGAAGTTCAGGTTCTGACCCGCCAGCATGTGGTTACCATCAACCACGACGTGTTCATCTTCAACTTCAGTGATTTCTACTGGCACCGGACCCTGATCGGTCTCTGCCAGGAAACGCATGCCAACCTGCAGTTCATCAACACCCATGAACACGTCTTTAGGAACGCGCTGCACCAGGTTGTCGTCATACTGACCGTAAGCATCGTTTGCCGGGATATGCACGTCAAACTTGTCGCCGGCAATGTGGTTTTCCAGCGCATTTTCCAGACCAGAAATCAGGGAACCATGACCGTGCAGGTAGTCTAACGGTGCACTCACCGGTGACTCGTCAACTAACACGCCGTCTTCTGTACGTACCTGATAGGCCAGGCTTACCACCAGGTCTTTTGCTACTTTCATGATATCTCCTAACCGTTGAGAGCTGAGATCCCGTCTCATTGGTCTATTCTTGCGTGCAATAACACCAACCAGAAAGGTTCGGGGCTGAGTACAAGAGGGATTTCACATTCTCTTGCGACTTAAGCCTTAATGGCGGTAATTGTAACGGAATTCAATCCCGCTGTAAGTTCAAGCTTAAAAAAAGCTGCCCGATTCCGCTACTCAGGATGGAAAATGCCAATAACCTGTTCATTTGAGCGAACCTGATCGCGCGCCTGCTTATCCGCCTCGCGCATCTGATGACCACACTTCACGCACTCCACCACATCAACATTATTTTCACGCCACATCGCCAGCGTGTCCTTTTCCTGACAGTGCGGGCATGTCGCACCGGCAATAAAACGTTTACGCATTAGCTTCTGCCTGTTTTAAGAGATTATTGGTCATCGTCCCAGCCGTCGAACTGCCGCTTCTCGTGCTGCATTTCGCGCTGGAAGATATCTTCCAGTTCACGCCGTGCTTCACGGACTCGTGAAGCCTGCGCCGCACTTTCAGAGAGATTAGGCATCAGCTCACGCAACATCCGCATATCAAGCCGGCGGAAATGTTGCTGGGCGCGGTGCGCCTGATGCGGATGCATCCCCAGCGTCATCAATGTTTTACGTCCCAGCTCCAGCGCACTGGAAAAGGTCTCGCGCGAGAACTGCGTGACGCCTGCCTGTAACAGCTCATGGGCTTCGACGCGGCCACGGGCGCGCGCCTGAATCTGCAGCTGCGGAAAATGCTGCTGGCACAGATGCACGATCGTCATCACATCTTCCGGTTCATTGCAGGTGATGACAATTGACTGCGCGTTGGCTGCACCGGCTGCCCGAAGTAACTCCAGTTCGGTCGCATCGCCGTAATAGACCTTATAGCCATATTTCCGCATCAGACTTACCACACTGATGTCGCGCTCCAGCACGGTGATGCGTTTATTGTTCGCCATCAACAAGCGTCCCACCACCTGACCGAAGCGACCAAAGCCCACCACAATCACCTGTGGCTGATCATCTTCAACAAAGTGTTTTTCTGCATCTTCATCCGTCTCGTTGAAGCGGCGTGCCAGCAGACGATCGACTCCCTTCATCAGCAGTGGCGTGGTCATCATCGACAGCGTCACCGTCACCAGCAGCATCGGCAGTTGCTCGCCTGAGAAGAGCTTTGCCGAGGATGCCGCTGAAAATAGCACAAAGGCGAACTCACCACCCTGACTCAGCACACCCGCGAACTGCTGTCGCTCTGAACTGCGCAGGCCATAAATGCGCGCCAGCACATAGAGCACCCCTGTTTTCACCGCCACCAGCGTCACCACACCCAGCAGGATGGTCACAATATGGGTATAGAGCACACCGAGATTGAGCGCCATGCCTACCGAAATAAAGAACAGGCCCAGCAGTAAACCTTTGAACGGGTCGATAGCCACTTCCAGCTCATGGCGGTATTCGCTCTCCGCCAGCAGGATCCCGGCAATAAACGTACCCAGCGCCATCGACAGGCCCAGCGCATCCATAAACAGCGCGGAACCCAGCACCAGCAGCAGCGACGCCGCGGTAAAGACCTCGCGCACGCCCGATGCGGCGATGTAACGGAAGATTGGTCGCAGCAGATAGCGTCCGCCTACCAGCATGCCGGCAAACGCCAGCACTTTCATGCCAACCTTCATCCAGTCGATATGGCCGCTGTCGGTCCCGGCCAGCAGCGGGATCAGCGCCAGGGCAGGAATAACCGCGATATCCTGGAACAGCAGCACCGAAAAGCCCAGCTGACCCGCTTCGCTGCGGTTCATGCCTTTATCCATCATCAGCTGCAGCGCCATGGCGGTCGAGGACATCGCCAGGCCAATCCCGCCGATGATCGCCGCCTGCCAGCTAAAATGGGTCAGCCACAATAAGCCGCCGAGAATGGCTGCGGAGAAGATGACCTGCGCCGCGCCAACCCCAAAAATGGAGCGGCGCAGCGCCCACAGCTTTGCCGGGTTCAGCTCCAGCCCGATAATAAACATCAGGAAAACCACGCCGAGCTCAGAGAAGTGAAGAATCTCGTCGACGTCGCTGATAAAACCTAATCCCCACGGGCCGATGGCGATACCCGCCACCAGATAACCCAGAACTGCACCAATACCGAGGCGAGCCGCCACCGGTACAATCAAGACCGCCGCGACCAGATAAATCACCCCCGCGGTCAGCAGCGTTTGCCCTTCCATCTATACCCCTCCATTCAGCAGCGGTGCCGCGAGCCAGTCACCATAAGCGCGGGCGTAATTTTTCAATAATTCAGGACTCTGACGACGTGCCATGTAAACAATCATCGGCGGCATCCAGTGCATACGGCACATCCGGGCGGTCAGCTCAAAAGGCCGCATAATGTCATTGAGCGAATAGCGGTTCAGACCCTGCTGCTTAAAGGCACTTTCCGGTTCGCCGGTCGTCACCACGCTGCGCCAGTATTTACCTTCAAGTGCATTGCCATCCACGCCATTGGCGAAGCCGCGGGACAGAACCCGATCCAGCCACTCTTTCAGCAATGCCGGACAGCTGTAGGTATAGAGCGGATGCTGAAAAATGATCACGTCATGTTCGCGCAGTAACTGTTGTTCATGATGAATATCGATAAAAAAATCCGGATAGGCCGCGTACAGATCGTGCACGGTGACGTGTTCCAGTGCCTGAGCCGGCTGTAACAAAATCCGATTCGCGATCGAATCCTGTGATTCCGGATGAGCATAAAGCAGCAAAACCCTGGGTGGCTGCGACATCCTTTCCCTCCAAAGCGTCGTCATTGGTGCGGTTTTCAGCTACCATGCACGACGCAGCAAAATCTCATTATGTTGCCAGTAAATTAACATATTCTGACGATACGGCGCTTACATGATTGTCTTCTCAGCCTTACAAATTCGCCGCGGCATCCGCGTCCTGCTCGACAATGCCACCGCCACCATTAATCCCGGTCAGAAGGTCGGGCTGGTGGGTAAAAACGGCTGTGGGAAATCCACGCTGCTGTCGCTGTTAAAAGGTGAAATCACCAGCGATGCCGGCACCGTCACGTTCCCCGCTCACTGGGCGCTGGCCTGGGTGAATCAGGAAACGCCAGCGCTGGATAAAGCCGCGCTGGAGTACGTGATTGATGGCGATCGCCAGTTTCGTCAGCTTGAAGCCGAGCTGGCGGACGCCAATCTGCGTGACGATGGCAATGCCATTGCGCTGCTGCATGGCCAGCTGGACGCGGTGCAGGCGTGGAGCATTCATGCGCGCGCCTCAAGCCTGTTGCACGGCCTGGGCTTCAGTCAGGAGCAGTTGCAACGGCCGGTCAGCGACTTTTCTGGTGGCTGGCGCATGCGCCTCAATCTGGCACAGGCGTTGATTTGCCGTTCCGATCTGCTGTTGCTGGATGAACCGACCAACCACCTCGATCTCGATGCGGTGATCTGGCTGGAGCGCTGGCTGAAAAGTTATGAAGGCACACTGATCCTGATCTCGCACGATCGTGACTTCCTCGATCCGGTCATCGACAAAATTATTCATATCGAACAGGAGTCGATGTTCGAATATACCGGCAACTACAGCTCCTTTGAACGGCAGCGCGTCGCCAAGCTGGCTCAGCAGCAGGCGCTGTATGAGAGTCAGCAGGAGAAAGTCGCGCATTTGCACAGCTACATTGATCGCTTCCGCGCCCAGGCGACCAAGGCGAAACAGGCACAGAGCCGCATCAAGATGCTGGAGCGCATGGAGATGATTGCGCCCGCCCATGTTGATAATCCATTCAGCTTCACCTTCCGCAAGCCGGAAAACCTGCCTAATCCACTGATGAAGATGGAGAAGGTCACCGCAGGTTATGGCGATCGCATCATTCTCGACGCGATCAAGCTCAACCTGGTGCCAGGCTCACGCATCGGCCTGCTGGGACGTAACGGAGCCGGTAAATCCACCCTGATTAAGCTGCTGGCAGGTGAGCTGGAGGCGATGCATGGCAAGATGGGGCTGGCGAAAGGGATCAAGCTTGGTTACTTCGCCCAGCATCAGCTGGAGTACCTGCGGGCCGATGAGTCACCGCTGCAGCATCTGTCGCGCATTGCGCCTGACGTGCTGGAACAGCAGCTGCGCGACTATCTGGGCGGCTTCGATTTCCGCGGCGACAAAGTCACGGAGAACACTGAGCGCTTCTCCGGCGGTGAGAAAGCGCGACTGGTGCTGGCGCTGATTGTCTGGCAACGCCCTAACCTGCTGTTGCTCGATGAACCAACTAACCACCTGGATCTTGATATGCGCCAGGCGCTGACCGAAGCGCTGATCGACTTCGAAGGTGCACTGGTGGTGGTCTCGCATGACCGTCACCTGCTGCGCGCGACCACGGACGATCTCTATCTGGTGCATGATGGCAAAGTGGATGTGTTTGAGGGCGACCTCGAAGATTATCAGCAGTGGCTGAGCGATCTGCAGAAACAGCAGGCGCAACAGGATGCCGCGCCGAAACTGGATAACGGTAACAGCGCCCAGGCGCGTAAAGATCAAAAGCGCCGTGATGCCGAACTGCGCACTCAGACCCAGCCGCTGCGCAAAGAGATAGAGAAGCTGGAAAAGCAGATGAGCAAATGGCAGAGCCAGCTGGCCGATGCCGAAGCGCAGCTCGCAGACAGTGCGATTTATGATCAGAGCCGAAAAGCGGACCTGACCACTGCACTCAAGCGGCAGGCGGAAAGTAAATCTGCGCTGGAAGAGGTTGAGATGGCGTGGCTGGAAGCCCAGGAACAGCTCGAACAGATTATGGCCTCATAAAAAATCTCCCCGCTTACGGGGAGATGCTTTTTAACGGGGTTTGTCGCCCAGTACCGTTGCCCGCTGCATGATCCGCCGGGCCGGATAATAGTCGGCATTGGCATAATGCTGCGTGACCCGATTATCCCAGATAGCCAGATCGTCTGGCTGCCAGCGCCAGCGCACCTGAAACTCCGGTTTGGTAGCGTGCGCAAACAGGAAGCCCAGCACCGCATCACTCTCCTTCTCGCTTAAATCCAGGATCCGCGTGGTAAAGCCTTCATTCACAAACAGCGCTTTTTTGCCGCTGACCGGATGCGTGCGGATTACCGGATGCTGCACGGGTGGATGTTTTGCCACCGCCTGCTGCCAGCGCAGATGTTCTTCCTCCGTTTTGCGGTACTTATACTCCTGGAATGATTTTTTAAAATCATGCTCGGCGCGGAGACCCTCCAGCAACTGCTTAAAAGGCACTGACAGCGCCTCGTAAGCGGCGATGCCACTGGTCCAGAGCGTGTCACCGCCCGCTTCCGGTAAGACTTTGGAGGCCAGCAGCGCGACAGCCGGCGGTGTTTCGATAAAGGTGACATCGGTGTGCCAGTTGTCATTATCCGGCGGATTATCCTGATGGGTATCGAGCACGATAATCTCTTCGACGCCCTCCGCATGGGGATAGACCGGATGGATATGCAGGTCGCCAAAACGGATTGCCAGAGCGCGATGCTGTTCAGGCGTAATCTTCTGGTCCCGCAGAAACAGCACCTGATGACGCAGCAAGCCATGATACAACTGCTCAAACTGCGCATCACTCAATGGCCGTGAGACATCCAGGTTTGAGACCTGCGCGCCTATGTAAGGGCCAAGCGGGGTAAAACTCAGACGTTCATTCATGATTGTTCTCCACTCCAGGGCGTCAGACGGCGCTGCAACGCACGAAGCCCGAGTTCTAAGCTAAAAGCGATAAAAGCGATCACGGCGATACCCGCCAGCACCACATCGGTGGCGAGGAATTCTCCCGCTGACTGCACCATAAAACCGAGGCCACGCGTGGCGGCAATCAGCTCCGCCGCCACCAGCGTTGACCAGCCCACCCCGAGCCCAATGCGCAGGCCGGTCAGAATCTCCGGCAGCGCGCCCGGCAGAATCACCCAGCGCAGCAGCTGCCAGCGGTTAGCTCCCAGCGAGCGCGCCGCACGAATCCGTACCTGCTGGGTGTTACGCACCCCGGCCAGCGTGGAGAGCGTCACCGGCGCGAAGATGGCCAGGCTGATCAGCAGGATTTTCGACGTCTCACCAATGCCAAACCAGATCACCATCAGCGGCAGATAGGCAAGTGGCGGAATCGGGCGATAAAGCTCAATAAGCGGATCAAGCAGACCGCGAGCTACCGGGCTGAGGCCCATCAGAATCCCCACCGGAATGCCGATGACGGCAGCCGCGGTCAGCGCAATCAGCATCCGCGTCAGACTGGCGGCCAGATGCTGCCACAGCGTGGCATCCATAAAGCCCTGGGCGCTGGCAATCAGCAGCAGCTTGCTGAACACCTGCTGTGGCGACGGCAGGAACAGCGGAGCAATCAGGCCCAGCGCGGTCACGCCCCACCAGAGCAGCAACAGCAGAGAGAGACTCAGCATGCTCAGCGTGAACGTGGTTGAAAATGGCCAGCGCAAACGACGGCGCACCGGCAGAGACTTGTCGTGGATTAACGCGCTCATGCAAACGCCTCCCGCTGGTCAAATACGCGGCTCAGCACATATTCGCGCTGGGCGATAAACTGCGGATCGGATTTTATGCTGCGGCACGACTCACCTGCGGCAAAGCGCTGACCAAAGCCGGGCCGCAAGCGTTCCACGATGCGGCCGGGTCCTGGCGACAGCAGAATCAGTTCGCTGGCCAGGAAAATAGCCTCTTCTATATCGTGCGTAATCAGCAGGATCTGTTTACCGCTGTCGCGCCACAGCGTCAGCAGCAGGGTCTGCATCTGCTCGCGGGTAAAGGCATCCAGTGCGCCAAATGGCTCGTCAAGCAGCAGCAGTTGCGGATCGGTCGCCAGCGCGCGTGCAATGCCGACCCGCTGCCGCTGACCGCCTGACAACTGCCAGATGGCGCGCTTCTCCGCCCCTTCCAGCCCCACCTGCCTGATGAGCTTCCGTGCGATGGCCTCGCGCGCCGGACGCGACATCCCCGCCAGCTGCAGACCAAAGGCAACATTATCCAGCACGTTACGCCATGGCAGTAAGCCTTCATGCTGAAACACCACGCCGCGCTCCGCACCAGGCCCCGTCACTGGCTGTTTATCCAGCGTGATGCTGCCCGACTCCACCGGCAGAAATCCGGCAACCAGATTAAGCAGCGTGGTTTTGCCGCAGCCGGAGGGGCCGAGCACCACCAGCAGTTCATGGCTATCCAGCTGCAGATTGATATCCTGCAACACCGGTTGTCCGGCATAACGGGCATGAAGATGAGCGATACGCAGCATCGTGCCTCCTTAAGGTTTAACTAATGGTGCGACGAAACGGGAGGTCACATAGCTGCTGTAGTCGTTATCCGCCTGCGGCACCCGGCCCTGTGCTTTCAGAAACTGCGCAGTATCGACGATCGCTTTATTGACCGGTTTGCCCAGCTGCTCAACCTGCTGCTGCGCCGTGAGGTAGGTATTGCCCTTCACCAGATCCGGCACCTGCGCTTCCGGCACACCGCTAAGGCGGGAGAGTTTGCTGAGATTATCGGGCTGCTTCAGCCAGCTATCGGGGCTGTTAAGATAGGCCTGCTGCGCATCAAGTGCGCTGCGGGCAAACGCGGTCACGATCTCCGGATGCTGCTCAGCGAAATCTTTGCGGACCACCCAGACATCCAGCGTCGGCGATCCCCAGCTCCCCACTGCCGCCGAGTCGGTCAGCACCTTGCCCTGTTTTTCCAGTTCATTCACCGCAGGCGCCCAGACGTAAGCGCCATCAATGTCGCCACGCTGCCACGCCGCGATAATCGCAGGTGGCTGCAGATTAACCAGCTGTACCTGCGACGGTTTAATGCCCCAGTGTTTCAGTGCAGCAAGCAGGCTGTAGTGGGTGGTAGAGATGAACGGCACCGCGATGCGCTTGCCGATGAGATCGCTGGGAGTGGTGATGTTCTTCTTTACCACCAGCGCTTCAGAGTTGCCCAGCTGTGAGGCAAGCAGAAAGGCTTCGATTGGCAGCTTTTGCGCCGCTGCGACCGCTAACGGACTGGAGCCGATATTGCCAATCTGGACGTCGCCGGACGCCAGCGCGCGCAATACGCCTGCACCGCTGTCAAACTTACGCCAGTCGACGCTGGCCCCGCTCTCTTTGGCAAAACTGCCATCAGCCTGTGCCACTTTCGCCGGTTCGGCAGAGGTCTGGTACGCAACGGTGACATTGACTGCATCAGCCCGAAACGCCAGCAGCGCCATCGCTGCGGCTAAGAAAGTTAAACGTGTTGCTGCCATGATCACTACCCCACCGGTTTTATCGTGGAGGCAGTGTCTCTGCACGCAATAGTTTCATAAAGGAATTAAAAATTATCCCTAATAGAAATAAGTTCTTAGATCACTATCTGCAAAACTAAGCTGAAAATCGCAAATGCTGAAAATAGCTAAAGTAAGCAAAAATGTCAGGCGCTCACATTGTGCCTGTGTTATTGATATGCGTTCCCAATTATTGCCTGTTAAGGTCTTTAAATCCGATGTCGATCGAGAAAGTCGCTCAGCTGGCTGGCGTTTCCAAAGCCACGGTATCGCGGGTTCTCAACGCGCATCCCGGCGTAAAGCCCGATACGCGTGAGAAAGTTCTGGCGGCAATCTCTGCCTGCGACTATCAGCCCAACTTACTGGCACGTCAGCTGCGGACGGCACAAAGCCACATGCTGCTGGTGCTGATCTCGGATATTACCAACCCCTTCTGTTCGCGCGTGGTTCAGGGCATTGAAGCCGAAGCAGAACTGCACGGCTATCACATTCTGCTTTGCAACTCCGCCTCGCAGCTTCAGCGTGAAGCCGCCTATCTTTCGCTGCTGACCGGAAAAGTGGTGGATGGTGTAATAACGATGGATGCCGCATCAGGGTTGCAGGATTTGCAGGCGCTGATCGCCGGGGCGCCCTGGGTGCAATGCTGTGAATTTGATCCGGATATTCCCGCCTCCTCGGTCAGCATTGATCACCTTGAAGCCGCGCGTGACACCATCCATTACCTCGCGGGTAAAGGGCGGAAACGCATTGGGCTGGTCAATGGCGACATGCGTTACCTCTACTCGCATCATCGTGAAAAGGGCTACCGCCAGGCCATTGAGGAGCTGGGCTATGCGTGGTCCGCCGTCTCCTATACCTATGAAATCTCCCCAGAGGCAGGCATTCAGGCGATGAAGGAATTAATGGCATTGCCGGAACCGCCGGATGCGGTGTTTGCGGTTTCAGATGTGCTGGCGATGGGCGTGGTGCATGCGGCGCTGGAAGCGGGTCTGCGCGTGCCGGAAGATCTGGCGGTGGTTGGGTTTGACGGAGTGCCCTTTACCCGCAGCCTGAATCCGCCACTGACTACCATTGAACAGCCGATGAATCAGCTGGGCGCACGCAGCGTACAGCTGCTGCTGCAGAAGATCCGCAACCCGAACGCGCCGGTGATGCGTGAGTTGCTGCCCTGGACGCGCGTTGAACGCGCATCCAGCTGACTCAATGCCAGATTAATAGCACGCAGGCAGCGGTCAGCAGCCCCATGGCGAGGTTAAATATTCTCCAGGCGCGGCGACTGCGCAGAATGCGACCAATCATCGCGCCAAATCCCATCCAGATGACGCCCGACACCAGATTAACCAGAAACATACCGACGCTTATGGCCATCACGGAATGACGATACGCATCACCGGCCAGACTGAAGCTGGCGACCGCGCCCAGCGCCATCAGCCAGGCTTTGGGGTTGATAAGCTGTAGCAACCCGCCCTGCCAGAACGGCATTGGCGCATCCGGTGCCTGGTCAGTTTCCAGCTTTGCATAACTGGCGGTGGCTATCTTCCACGCCAGCCAGAGCAGATAGAGGCTACCGGCGATTTTCAGCATCAGATGCAGCGAGGGATAGAGCAGGATCAAACCGCCTACGCCAAAGGCCACCATCAGCAGCATCACCTGCATGCCGATCATGATGCCGATCATCAGCGGAATCGTGCGCAGAAAGCCAAAATTAGCGCCCGAGGCGGTGAGTAACATATTATTGGGGCCTGGCGTAATGGCCGCGACCCACAGAAATCCCAACATTGATAAGAAAAGACTCAGTTCCATGGCAATCGGGTACTCCTTACCCTGCAATAAAAAACTTATCGAAGCTAACAGTGTGATATGGAACAGACAAGCTTTTACCACATGAAATTTACCGGCCCGGAAAACGAGCAGTTCAGACCACCTGACACGCTGCGTAACGCGCATCTGCAGACGATGCTGCCGCGCCTGTTACGTCGCCGTATCACCTTCGCTCCTCACTGGCAGCGTCTCGATCTGCCCGATGGCGATTTCGTCGATCTCGCCTGGAGCGAAGATCCGCAGCTGGCGCAGCATAAACCGCGCGTGGTGCTGTTTCATGGACTGGAGGGCAGCTTTCAGAGTCCCTATATTCATGGCCTGATGGCGATCTGCCGCGCACGCGGCTGGCTGGCAGTAGTGATGCATTTTCGCGGCTGCAGCGGCGAACCTAACCGGCTGAACCGCATCTATCACTCCGGCGAAACTGAAGATGCCCGCTTCTTCCTGCACTGGCTGCGCACCCGCTGGGGTCATGTGCCTACCGCCGCCGTGGGTTTCTCGCTGGGCGGCAACATGCTGGGCTGCCTGCTCGGCCAGCAGGGTGCCGCTGCGGAGGTGGATGCCGCCGTGATTGTCTCCGCCCCGCTGCTGCTGGAACCGTGCAGCGTGAAACTGGAACGCGGCTTCTCGCGCTTCTATCAGTACTACCTGCTGGCGCAGCTCAAGAAAAATGCCCGCCGCAAACTGCATGCCTGGCCGGACACCCTGCCGGTTAATCTGGCACAGCTCAAAGCGATGCGGCGACTGCGCGATTTTGATGATGCGATTACGGCCCGCGCCCACGGTTTTGTCGATGCAGCAGATTATTATCATCGTGCCAGCGCCATGCCCTGGCTGAAACACACAGAGAAACCGCTACTGATCATCCACGCCAAAGACGATCCCTTTATGAGTGATGAGGTGATCCCGCACAGCAGCCAATTATCTGCCACTATTACTTATCAACTGACACCCTACGGCGGCCACGTCGGTTTTGTCGGCGGAACGCTACGCCAGCCTGAAATGTGGCTGGAACAGCGCATCCCGCAGTGGATCGCCCCTTTTCTGGATAACTGATCTTGTGATTATTCCCTGGCAACAGGTCTCACCTGAGACCCTTGAAAATCTGATTGAAACCTTTGTGCTGCGTGAAGGCACAGACTATGGCGAGCAGGAACGCAGCCTCCTGGACAAGGTAGCTGATGTGCGACGCCAGCTGGAAACCGGTGAAGTGGTGCTGGTGTGGTCGGAACTGCATGAATCGGTCAATATCATGCCGCGCAAAGAATTTCGTGGCTGATGCACCCGGCATCATTTCATGATAACAATGCTCATCGCCCGACCTCACAGGGAGCTTTTCTATGTCTGCACGTCATCCCATTATCGCGGTGACCGGTTCCAGCGGTGCAGGAACCACCACCACCAGCCTCGCGTTTCGTAAAATCTTTCAGCAGCTCGATCTTCATGCTGCTGAACTTGAAGGCGACAGCTTTCACCGCTTTACCCGCCCTGAAATGGATATGGCGATTCGTAAGGCGCGCGATTTAGGACGTCACGTCAGCTACTTTGGCCCGGAAGCCAATGACTTTGGTCTGCTGGAGCAGAGCTTTAAAGAGTATGGTCAAAGCGGACAGGGCCAGTCGCGTAAATATCTGCACACCTACGATGAAGCCGTACCGTGGAATCAGGTGCCCGGCACCTTTACGCCCTGGCAGCCGCTGCCGCAGAACACTGACATTCTGTTCTATGAAGGACTGCACGGCGGCGTGGTGACGGCGCAGCATAACGTGGCGGAACAGGTTGATTTGCTGGTGGGCGTTGTGCCCATTGTTAACCTGGAGTGGATTCAGAAGCTGGTGCGCGACACCGGCGAGCGCGGTCATTCACGCGAAGCAGTGATGGATTCCGTGGTGCGTTCGATGGAAGATTACATCAATTTCATCACGCCACAGTTCTCGCGCACCCACATCAACTTTCAGCGCGTCCCGACCGTCGACACCTCAAACCCGTTCGCTGCCCGCGCCATTCCGTCACTGGATGAGAGCTTTGTGGTGATTCATTTCCAGGCGCTGGAAGATATCGACTTCCCCTACCTGCTGGCGATGCTGCAGGGTTCGTTTATCTCGCACATCAATACGCTGGTCGTGCCCGGCGGCAAAATGGGTCTGGCGATGGAGCTGATCATGGGTCCGCTGGTGAAGCGGCTGATGGAAGGTAAGCGGATAGAGTAAGAGGTCAGCAAAAAAAACGCAGAGAGCAGAGGCCTTTCGCAAAGATGTAAAACTGGCATTTCTGCGGGGAAAGGCTTACTGCTGAGCTGGCTTCAGGGAGCATACACCTTTCGCAAAGACGCAAAACCGCCATCCCTGGCAGGCTCAGCGCGGGCCATCCCTGGCCCGCTATGCTTTGCTACAGGCATATGCTCCCTTCGCTTCACGTCCGGCAACCACATCCGTTTTCAGAAAGGTCGCCACTGAAAAAACCTGGTGACAAAGAATCTGACAGCAACACCTAAGCTCAACACGCCGGGAACAGGGTCAGAAGAGGAAAGCGTCCCGCGACTGGGACAAAAACGCCGGGAGCGTTTTTGAACAACGCAAAGCGTTGGCCCGGTATGGGCGCACCTCAGGGATGAGGTGCGTAATAACGCGGGCACAGTCTTAAAGCGGACTCTCTATGCAGGAACGGCACGACACCAGACCGACTCCGAATTGGCCCGCGACTTTAAAATGCCCTTCAGCCTGTTACAGCTCAATCACTTCATAGCTATGCGTAATCGTCACGCCTTTACCCAGCATGATGGCCACCGAACAATATTTTTCAGCAGAAAGATCCACCGCGCGTGAGACCGCTTTATCCTGGAGCGCTTTACCACTCACGATAAAATGCAGGTTGATGTGCGTAAAGATTCGCGGCGCCTCTTCACGACGTTCTGAGGTCAGTTTTACTTCACAATCAGCCACATCGTTACGGCCTTTTTGCAGAATTGATACCACGTCAATCGCGCTGCATCCGCCGGCCGCCATCAGCACCATCTCCATTGGGCTGGGCGCTTTATCGCCCGAATTTCCATCCATCAGTATCTGATGGCCGGATGAGGATTCTCCGAGGAATGTCAGTCCTTCTACCCACTTCACTCTTGCCTGCATGATTTTTGCTCCGGAATACGCTGTTTTGTCGCCAGAGTACGCTTTCGCCTGGTAAACAGCAATCCAGAGAAATCCGCCTGTAGCTGAAGCGAGACAACACAAGACAGTCGGCAAAAGCTGTGCTACAAACAGTGCTGAAAATATTTTTCGTCACCCGATGGCGAAGCCGGGAAGAATGATGCGCACTGCGCCTGATGCGGCCCGAATAATTTCCTGAAAGGGAAACGCTTGAAGCTTTCACCGCCTGACAGGGAAAACTGCCCCCTGTATTTTGGGCACGATTACAACAGAGGATAATAGCGAATGGTTCTCGGCAAACCGCAAACAGACCCTACACTCGAATGGTTCCTGTCCCATTGCCATATTCACAAGTATCCATCCAAAAGTACGCTGATTCACCAAGGTGAAAAAGCAGAAACGCTTTACTACATCGTGAAAGGTTCCGTCGCGGTTCTGATTAAAGATGAAGAAGGCAAAGAGATGATTCTTTCCTACCTGAATCAGGGCGATTTCATTGGTGAGCTTGGCCTGTTCGAAGAAGGCCAGGAGCGCAGCGCCTGGGTACGTGCGAAAAGCGCGTGCGAAGTGGCGGAGATTTCTTACAAGAAATTCCGTCAGCTGATTCAGGTTAATCCCGACATCCTGATGCGACTCTCCTCGCAGATGGCGCGTCGCCTGCAGGTCACGTCTGAAAAAGTGGGTAACCTCGCTTTCCTCGACGTCACCGGACGCATTGCACAGACCCTGCTCAACCTGGCGAAGCAGCCAGATGCCATGACGCATCCCGACGGCATGCAAATTAAAATCACTCGTCAGGAAATTGGCCAGATTGTTGGTTGTTCACGCGAAACCGTGGGCCGTATTTTGAAGATGCTGGAAGATCAGAACCTGATCTCCGCACACGGCAAAACCATCGTCGTTTACGGCACCCGCTAATTCCTGTCACCCACGGCGTGATGGCAACATCACGCCGTTATTGTTTGTGTTGGGCCGATGTGGCGTCGAATTATTTACCATCCTGAAGTCAACTACGCCTTGCGGCAAACGCTGGTGCTTTGTCTGCCCGTCGCGCTGGGCTGGCTGGCTGGCGACCTGCAAAAAGGTCTGCTGTTCTCGTTAGTGCCTGCCTGCTGCAATATTGCCGGTCTGGATACCCCGCATAAACGCTTTTTCAAACGCCTGATTGTGGGTGGCAGCCTGTTTGCCCTCGGCAGCTTCCTGATTCAGTGGCTCACACTGCATGCCATTCCGCTACCGCTCATCCTGTTCGCCATGCCCCTGCTGCTCGGCGTGACGGGTGAGATCAGCCCGCTGCATGGTCGTCTGCTG
Organism: Pantoea sp. MT58; assembly: GCF_014495885.1. Classification (NCBI taxonomy): domain Bacteria; kingdom Pseudomonadati; phylum Pseudomonadota; class Gammaproteobacteria; order Enterobacterales; family Erwiniaceae; genus Pantoea; species Pantoea sp. MT58. The sequence continues at coordinate 429,098 of NZ_CP061083.1, read as the reverse complement.
CCCGGCACGCTTATCGCCGCCATTTTTACCCTGAGCCTCATTGGCCGCATGCCCATCTATGTTACCCCGCTGCTCTACATCGGCGGCACGCTCTGGTATGGGCTGTTTAACTGGTTCTGGTTCTGGCTGTGGAAAGAGCAGCCGATGCGCGAAAGCCTCAGCCTGATCTACCGCGAGCTGGCTAACTACTGCGACGCCAAATACACCCTGCTGACGCAGCTGACCGACCCGGAAAAGGCACTGCCGCCGCTGCTGGCGCGTCAGCAGAAAGTGGTTGATCTGATTAACACCTGCTATCAGCAGATGCACATGCTGTCGGCAAGCCGCGATCACAGCCATAAGCGGCTGACGCGCGCCTTTCAGGTGGCGCTGGATCTGCAGGAACACATATCGGTCAGCCTGCATCGGCCGGAAGAGGTGCAGAAGCTGGTCGAACAGAGCCATGCCGAAGCGGTAATCCGCTGGAATGCCAAAACCATTTCGGCCCGGCTGCGGGTGCTGGCGGATAACATCCTTTATCACCAGCTACCCGATCGCTTTGCGATGGATAAACAGCTCGGCGCGCTGGAGAAGATCGCCCATCAGCATCCCGACAATCCGGTGGGTAACTTCTGTCTTTACCACTTCAACCGCATTGCGCGGGTGCTGCGCACGCAGAAACCGCTGTATCAGCGTGATCTGATGGCGGATCGTCAGCGCCGTCTGCCGCTGTTACCGGCGCTGCGCAGTTATCTCTCTTTTCGCTCGTCAGCGCTGCGCACCGCCGGACGCTTTGCGGTAATGCTGATGCTGGGCAGTGCACTGGCGCTGTTCTTCAACATCCCCAAACCTTACTGGATCCTGATGACCATCATGTTCGTCAGCCAGAACGGTTACAGCGCTACGCGTGTTCGCATCCAGCACCGTGCGCTGGGCACCTTTGCCGGTCTGGTGATTGCGGCCGCCACGTTGCGGCTGGCGGTACCGGAGTCGCTGGTGCTGCTGATCATGCTGGCAATAACCTTTATCAGCTATCGCTTTACGCGCCAGTTCTATGGCTGGTCAATGATTGGCTTTACGGTCACGGCGGTTTACTCGCTGCAATTGCTGTCGCTGAATGGCGCGCAGTTTCTGCTGCCGCGACTGATGGATACGCTGATGGGCTGTCTGATCGCCTTTGGCGGAATGCTGTGGCTGTGGCCGCAGTGGCAGAGTGGCTTACTGCGACAGAACGCCCATGATGCGCTGGAAGCCGATCAGGACGCACTGAGATTGTTGCTGGGTAACGAACAGTCACCTGAGAAACTGGCGTATCAGCGCGTGAAGGTGAATCAGGCGCACAATGCGCTGTTTAACTCGCTGAATCAGGCGATGCAGGAACCCGCGTTTAACTCCCGCTATCTGAGTGATATGCGGCTCTGGGTCACGCACAGTCAGTTTATTGTTGAGCACATTAATGCCATAACGATTCTGGCGCGGGAGCACACTATGCTGACCGACTCGCTGGCAGAACGCTATCTGCAATCCTGTGAAATCGCGCTACAGCGGTGTCAGCAGCGGCTGGAATATGATGGTGAAAGCTCACAGGTTAATCTGCTGGATGATCTTGAGAACATCAGTGAGGGACCTGTCACGGTGGTGGAACAGCATGTGCGACGTATTCTTGACCATCTGAGCGTGATGTACACCATCTCCTCACTGGCATGGAACCAGCGACCACAACATGGCCGCTGGCTGATCAGACGCTTACGTAAAAACTAGCCTAGCCGTTAAGCACCTTGCCGACGGCGGTGGCGAAGCGGCGCATGCCCTCTTCGATATCGGCCGGTTCGATAATCAGTGACGGCGCAAAACGCATCACGTCGGTGCCGGCAACCAGCACCATCACGCCCTCAGCGGCGGCGGCATTCAGTATGTCGCGTGACTTCCCGGCATGCTGAGGTTTAAGCGCGGCGCCAATCAGCAACCCCTTGCCGCGAATGTCACTGAACAAGTCATACTTCGCATCAATGGCCTGCAGCGCTGTGACAAAGTGCTCACGCCGCATATCGACACCCGCCAGCACGTCCGGCGTATTGATAATATCCAGCGCCGTTTCAGCGATGGCGCAGGCCAGCGGATTGCCGCCATACGTGGTCCCATGCACGCCTGGTGCCATGGTCGAGGCGATCTCGTTAGTGGTCAGCATGGCGCTGACCGGGAAACCGCCGCCCAGCGCTTTGGCTGAGGTCAGAATATCGGGCTGGACGCCATAATGCTCATAGGCGAACAGTTTGCCGCTGCGTCCCATGCCACTCTGCACTTCATCCAGCACCAGCAGCGCCTGATGCTGATCGCAAAGCTCGCGCAGTCCCTGCATAAATTCCTGCGTCGCGGGCACTACGCCGCCTTCGCCCTGAATCGGTTCAACCACGATGGCGCAGGTGTGGTCGTCGATTACCGCTTTCACTGCATCAAGGTCATTAAACGGCACGTGGACGATATCCGCCGGTTTCGGCCCGAACCCGTCGGAATATTTTGGCTGTCCGCCGACCGTAACGGTAAACAGCGTCCGGCCATGAAAGGCGTTATGGAAGGCGATGATTTTACTTTTAAACGGGCTGTGACGTTTGCAGGCGTAGTAGCGCGCCAGCTTAAACGCGGCTTCGTTGGCTTCGGCACCGGAGTTGGCAAAGAAGACGCGATCGGCAAAGGTCGCCTGGATTAACTTACTGGCAAGGCGCAGCGCCGGTTCGTTGGTGAAGACGTTGCTGGTGTGCCACAGCGTCTCGCCCTGGCTTTTCAGCGTCTCCACCAGCGCAGGATGGCAGTGTCCAAGTGCGGTGACGGCGATACCACCCGAGAAATCGATATACTCTTTGCCCTGCTGATCCCATACACGGCTGCCCTTGCCTTTTACCGGCACGAACTGCGCAGGTGCATAAACAGGCAAAATAACGTTATCGAACGTCTCCCGCGTGACCGCAATTTTTTCCGCTGCCATTGATGACCCCATTTAAATGATTATTGTGCAAACATGAAATAATAATCACAAAATATGCATAAAAAATCACTCAAAGGCAACTTATTGCTCAAGGAAATTGCGCAGCAGCAGATGTCCCTGCTCGCTGAGAATGCTCTCGGGATGGAACTGTACGCCTTCCAGCGCCAGAGTTTTGTGGCGGAATCCCATAATTTCGTCAGGCTCGCCGTCACGCATCGTCCAGGCCGTCACCTCGAACGCCTCGGGCAGAGTATCGCGCTGCACAATCAGCGAGTGATAGCGGGTCACGGTAAGGGGATTATTGAGATTGCGAAACACGCCCTGGCCGGTGTGCTGAATGGCAGAGGTTTTGCCGTGCATCACCTGACGCGCACGTACCACCTGCGCGCCATACGCCTGCGCAATCGCCTGATGGCCCAGGCAGACGCCCAGCACCGGCAGCTGTCCGGCGAAGTGCCGGATTGCCGCCAGCGAGATGCCTGATTCCGACGGCGTGCAGGGGCCAGGCGAGATGACCAGATGGGTCAGTGGCAGCGCCGCCATCTGCTCCAGCGTGATGGCATCATTGCGCACCACCTGAACCTGCGCGCCCAGCTCGCAGAAATATTGATAGAGATTCCAGGTAAAGGAGTCGTAATTGTCGATAAGCAGCAGCATGACGTGTCCAGAATGATAAACCGCGCCGCTATTCTACGCGGTCAGGCCGCCTCACTCACCACTTTCGCAAAGACCTGCTCCAGCGGGACCAAATCTCCGGCTACACCGGCCTGATTCGCCGCTTTCCAGCTTTCAGCATCCGTCTCTTCCCAGTTCAGCAGATATCCGGCATGCAGTGCAAGCTGTTCAAAGAAAATCCGCTGCGCCCGACCATTTCCGTGGCGGAAAGGATGCAGCATATTGATTTCGCAATAGTAGTGAGCGAGGCGCTGAATAAATTCGTCACGCGGCAAATCAGCTAACCCCTTCTCTTCTTCCAGCGCGGCCATCAGGGCATTGCCTTCCTTTTCGATATATTCGAAATGACAGAACGGCGTCTCATCACGCCAGATATCAATGGTGCGCAGTTCCCCCGCCCAGCTGTAGACATCCTGGAACAGCGTGCGATGGATCTGGCGCAGGTAAGGCAGCCCGGGATTACGCGGGCCCAGCTCCAGCGTAGCGGCGCGTGCCGCACTAAAGCTCAGCTCTGCCTTGCGCAGCTGCGCAGCGTCATGAATATCGGGCAGGTTTTTCAGCACGTTGTCGTGCTGCCACAGGTAGGGATCCTGGCTGACGGCGGTATTAGAGTCCATATTGCCTCCTCAGTGACGCCAGACGTGCGGCTGCATCATCGCTGTTAACACTGGTTTCATTTGGCATGAAACCTTCCAGCCGACAGCTGGCCTGATAGCTGGCGCTACGTCGCTGTTGCCACAGGGTGACCTTCTGTTTTTCGGTGAGTTTGTTCGCCATGCCGCCTCCTGCTCAGGTTTTTGCCCTAAGTATAAGAGCAATTTCTGGCTTTGCCGGAGGCGACAGACGGTCGCCATCCGCAGATGGCGACGAAAAGCGTTAAGGCAGGACTTTAGCGGAGAGGATAACTACCGGTTTGGACGGAACATTCTGGTAAGGACCCACATCTTTGGTCGGAACCTGAGAAATTTTTTCAACCACATCCTGACCTTTCACAATCTTGCCAAATACGGCATAGCCAAAATCGCGCTGTCCGTGGTCGAGGAAGGCATTATCCGCGACGTTGAGGAAGAACTGGCTGGTCGCACTGTCTTTATCGGCGGTACGCGCCATAGAGATGGTGCCGCGCAGGTTACGCAGGCCATTGTCCGCTTCGTTTTTAATTGGCGCGTTGGTCTGCTTCTGCTGCATGTCTGTGGTGAAGCCCCCACCCTGCACCATAAAGCCCGGGATCACGCGGTGAAAAATGGTGTTGTTGTAAAAACCATTGTTGACGTAATCAACGAAGTTTTTCACAGAAACCGGCGCTTTTTGGTTATTCAGTTCGAGTTCAATATTGCCGGCGGAGGTGGTGAGCAGAACGTGGGTGTCACCTTTTGCGGCCAGCGCCTGGGCGGAAACGGAAGAGAGCGCTAACAGGGTGATGGCCGCTGTTAAAGTACGTTTAAACATGAAAGATTCCTTACCTGGGAGAGCGGGCACAAAAACGTGATTGATTGTAAAGAGACTCTATTCCATGAGCCAGCGTTTTACCTATATTTACGCTGTTGCAGCAAAAGGTCTGAGCAAACGTTAAACACCCGCAATTGCGTGATTAAAATCACACAATACATGAAATATGGATCTGTAGTTTCACTGCTTGTTTATTAAGATCACAGTTCCGTTTACACTTTCTGACACTTTTTGCCACCCGGTTCTCAACAGGTTCAGAACATGACAAACCGTAATCGTATTGGCCTCACCTGGATAAGCTTCTTCTCCTATGCACTGACCGGCGCGCTGGTGATCGTTACCGGCATGGTAATGGGCGATATCGCAAAAGATTTCCAGATCCCCATCTCCAGCATGAGTAATACCTTCACCTTCCTCAACAGCGGCATTTTAGCTGCGGTCTTCCTGAACGCCTGGCTGATGGTCATTGTGCCGCTGAAGCGCCAGCTTATTTTCGGCTTCGTCCTGATGGTGCTGGCGATAATCGGATTGATGACCAGCCGCGATCTCACTGTCTTCTCGCTCTGCATGTTTGTACTGGGTGTGGTGAGCGGCATTACCATGTCGATCGGCACCTTCCTGATTACCCACATGTATGAAGGTCGTCAGCGTGGTTCACGCCTGCTGTTCACCGACTCCTTCTTCAGCATGGCGGGCACACTGTTTCCGGTGCTGGCAGGGATTCTGCTGGCGCGTCAGTTGCCGTGGTACTGGGTCTACGTCTGCATCGGCTTTATCTACGTCGCCATCTTCATCATGACGCTGTTTGTTGAGTTCCCGGTGCTGCGTAAGCCTGAAAACAGCCCGACGGTTGAGAAAGAAAAATGGGGTGTGGGCGTGCTGCTGCTGGCAGTGGCGGCACTCTGCTACATTCTGGGCCAGCTCGGCTTTATCTCCTGGGTGCCGGAATATGCCACCAAAGTCATGGGCATGAACATCAATGACGCAGGACAACTGGTGGGCAGCTTCTGGACGGCGTATATGGTGGGTATGTGGGCCTTCAGCTTCCTGCTGCGTTTCTTCGATCTGCAACGCATTCTGATGGTGCTGGCAGGCCTGGCGACCGTGCTGATGTACTGGTTCGTCAGCAGCAGCGATGCTGGCATGCTGAAGTGGATCATCATGATTCTTGGTTTCAGCTCAAGTGCTATCTACACCACCATTATCACTCTGGGTTCACTACAGACCAAAGTGGCTTCACCGAAGCTGGTGAACTTCATCCTGACCTGCGGCACCGTCGGCACCATGCTGACCTTTGTGGTCACGGCACCTATCGTTGAGAAAAGTGGTGTGCATACCGCACTGGCGACGGCTAACGCGCTCTACGCCGTGGTGTTTGTAATGTGTGCCCTGCTCGGCTTTGTCAGCCGTCATCGTACTCACGGTCACGTCACGCATTAATCCTTCAGAGCGGCGAGTCATCGCCGCTCTGCTTTCTACCGCCGGAAGTCGATGCGCTCCCGTTCCCGCCAGTAAATCTCGCTTTCTGCGGGCTTTGTCTCTGCCACCACGACACCACGACGCAATGAATAGCGCACCGGCACCTGCCTTCTGACCGCATCAAAACCGCTTTCCGCTGGCAGAATGATCAGGCTGGCCTCGTTGCCGCTCTGAATGCCATAACCTGACAGCTGCATCGTCTTCGCGCTGTTATGCGTAATCAAATCCAGACCCGCATCAATCTGCTCATAGCCCATCAGCTGACAGACATGTAATCCCATATGCAACACCTGGAGCATATTGGCGGTGCCCAGCGGATACCAGGGATCAAACACATCGTCGTGGCCGAAGCAGACGTTAATCTCTGCCTCCAGCATCTCTTTTACGCGCGTTATCCCGCGCCGCTTAGGATAGGTGTCAAAGCGACCCTGCAGATGAATATTGACCAGCGGATTGGCAACAAAGTTAATGCCCGACAGTTTAAGCAGCCGGAACAGCCGTGAGGCGTACGCGCCATTGTAAGAGTGCATTGCGGTGGTATGACTGGCCGTCACACGTGCGCCGTTGCCATCGCGATGTGCCAGCGCCGCCACGGTTTCCACAAAACGCGACTGTTCATCATCAATCTCATCGCAGTGAACATCGATCAGCCGGTCGTAGCGGTTAGCCAGCGCAAAGGTTTTATGCAGCGACTCGACGCCATATTCGCGGGTGAATTCGTAGTGCGGAATGGCGCCGACCACATCCGCGCCCAGCCGTAACGCCTCCTCCAGCAATGCTTCGCCGTTGGGATAAGAGAGAATGCCCTCCTGAGGAAACGCGACAATCTGAAGGGTGACCCATGGGGCCATCTCCGCTTTCAGCTCCAGCATCGCTTTCAGCGCCGTCAGTGACGGATCGGACACGTCAACGTGAGTGCGGACAAACTGGATACCGTTGGCGATCTGCCACTTCAGCGTCTGCAACGCCCGCTGTTTAACATCTTCGTGGCTGAGCAGCGCCTTGCGTTCGGCCCAGCGCTCAATGCCTTCAAACAGCGTCCCGGACTGATTCCATGCCGGTTCACCCGCCGTCTGGGTGGTATCCAGATGAATATGAGGCTCAATAAAGGGCGCGCAGGCTATGCCGCCCTCACCGTCCAGTGATTGATCCGCGGGTGAAGGCTGCTGCGACTGAGCTGAAATGCGGGCAATTTTTCCGTCGGCGATTTCGATTTGCCACAATCCTTCCCGCCAGGGTAAACGCACGTTATTGATCCACTTGGGTGACAACATGGCTGATTCCTTATCCGGTTAACCTGAGTGGTTAAAACTAGCACGATTCATACCACGCACGGCAATGCAGGATATTCAGCAGGTTAGCCTCACCAGATAAACTTAATTAAAATCAAAAACATACCTCTTAATAGGTATATAGGACCGTGGTTGATGTATATCAATAAGCGTCAGAAATGGCGCGCTATTGTAGCCGCAGATATCGCAAATTTGAGGCAAAAATGAGCAAGCACAATGTCGTCGTTATTGGTAACGGCATGGTCGGCCAGCCGGAGAGGTGACCAGTCCCAGCCTGATGATCATCGGCAGCGTGGTGAGTCTGCGTGAAAGCCTGCGCTGGTTTTAAATCCTGCAAATAAAAACGGCGGGCACAAAGCCCGCCGCGTTGTTTGTCTGCTCAGCCATTATGGCATCGCGACAAAGCCTACCGCCTGATAAACCTTCTTCAGCGTTTCCTGCGCCTGTGCGCGTGCTTTGGCCGCGCCATCACGCATTACCTGCTCCAGCAGGGCTTCATCGTTGCGGAAGCGATGATAACGCTCCTGAAGCTCAGAGAGCATGCCCGACACAGCATCGGCTACCGCGCCTTTCAGATGACCATACATTTTGCCTTCGAACTCCTGCTCCAGCTCAGCAATGGTTTTACCGGTCACGCCTGACAGAATATCCAGCAGGTTAGACACGCCCGCTTTCTCTTTGATGTCGTAGCGCACCACTGGCGGCTCTTCAGAATCAGTCACAGCGCGTTTGATCTTCTTCACGACCGCTTTCGGATCTTCCAGCAGGCCGATAACGTTATTACGGTTATCGTCGGACTTGGACATTTTTTTGGTCGGTTCCAGCAGAGACATGACGCGTGCACCCGATTTCGGAATGAACGGCTCTGGCACTCTGAATATGTCGCCATAGATCGCATTGAAGCGATGTGCGATATCGCGGCTCAGCTCCAGATGCTGCTTCTGATCTTCGCCCACCGGCACCTGATTGGTCTGATAAAGCAGAATGTCCGCCGCCATCAGCACCGGATAATCGAACAGACCAGCGTTGATGTTCTCTTCGTAACGCGCTGATTTATCTTTGAACTGCGTCATGCGGCTCAGTTCACCGAAGTAGGCGTAGCAGTTCAGGATCCAGCTCAGCTGCGTGTGTTCTGGCACATGCGACTGAACAAAGATGGTGCTTTTTTCCGGGTCGATACCACAGGCCAGATAAAGCGCCAGCGTGTCCAGCGTCGCTTTGCGCAGTGCTGCAGGATCCTGACGCACGGTGATTGCGTGCAGATCAACGATGCAGTAAATACAGTGGAAATCATCCTGCATCTGCACCCACTGACGCAGCGCTCCCATATAGTTGCCAATGGTCAGTTCGCCGGACGGCTGTGCGCCGCTGAAAACGATGGGTTTCATACTTAAGTCCTGATATTTACAGCCCCAGAGCGGGCAAAAGTTCGTCGAAAGAGTCGAGGGTTAAATCGGGCTGGCTGGTCGCAATCGGCTCGCCATAATTATAACCAAAGGTCATACCCACATTCGGTACGCCTGCCGCCTGCGCCGCCTGAATATCATTGCGAGAGTCGCCAACAAACAGCAACTCATTCTGCAATACGCCGAAGGTGCCCAGCACCATAAAGATCGCTGCAGGGTGCGGTTTTTTAACCGGCACATCGTCGCCACCAATAATCAGCGAAAACGCATCGGCAATGCCCAGCGATTCCAGTAACGGTGCCACAAACGGCGTCGGCTTGTTCGTCACAATCGCCATCGGCAATCCGGAAGCCTTTAATGCCTCCAGCGTCTGTTTTACCTGTGGAAACAGCGTGCTACCCGCCTCTACCGTATCGGCGTAGTGCCGGTCAAACAACGCCCGCGCATCACGCTGCTCTTCAGGCTGCGGTTCGCGACCCAGCGCGAAGGTCAGCGCGCGGGCCATCATGATATCGGCACCGTTGCCGATCCAGGTGGAGACCCGCTCAAGGCCCGCCTGCGGCAGGCGGAGATCGCTCAGCGTGCGGTCGATCGCATCAGCAAGACCTGGCGCGCTATCCACCAGCGTGCCATCGAGATCAAACGCCAGCGCACGAATCTCAGTGAAATGAGCCATTGGCTTTCTCCAGTTCATTGCGCATGTCGTCGATCACTTTTTTATAGTCAGGATGACCGAAGATGGCAGAACCGGCGACAAACATGTCAGCACCGGCAGCCGCTATCTCGCGGATATTGTCGATCTTCACGCCGCCATCCACTTCAAGGCGAATGTTGTAACCGCTCTGATCGATACGTCTGCGCGCTTCACGCAGTTTATCCAGGGTGCCGGGAATAAATGACTGACCGCCAAAACCAGGGTTCACTGACATCAGCAGAATGATATCCAGCTTATCCATGACGTAATCCAGATAGCTAAGCGGGGTCGCCGGGTTAAACACCAGACCTGCTTTACAGCCATGCTCTTTAATCAATTGCAGGGTGCGGTCAACATGTTCGCTGGCTTCGGGATGAAAGGTGATGTAAGTGGCGCCGGCTTTGGCGAACTCAGGGATCAGCGCATCTACCGGCTTCACCATCAGATGCACATCGATGGGAGCGGTGATGCCATAGTCCCGCAGTGCTTTTAGCACCATCGGACCCATGGTCAGATTAGGGACGTAGTGGTTATCCATCACGTCGAAGTGCACCACGTCACCTCCGGCCGCCAGCGCTTTGGCTGTGTCTTCGCCCAGACGGGCAAAGTCCGCCGAAAGGATTGAAGGGGCCAGCAAATATTGTTTCATCCGATTCTCCCACTGTTGTGCGCCAGCCCGGAGGCTGGCGTGATGCGTTGGTCGCGGACGAAACAGACTAGCGATAAAGTGCCAGCAGTTCGTCGACCTTGGTGCGACCCGTTATGCTTCGGCTGATAGAACGCCGGGCTTTGACCACATGTAACACTGCATCCTGATACCACAAACGCGTCAGTGCAGTGTCGTGGTTAGAAATCAGAACCGGAATACGGTTCTCCGACGAAGCGAGCTGTGCCGCTAACGCCGCCAGATTCTCCTGCTCGCGAAGACTGAAGCTGTTGGTGTGATAAGCCGTGAAATTAGCCGTTGCCGACAGCGGGGCATAAGGCGGATCGCAATAGACCACAGAGCCCTTGCCAGCATTGGTCAGCGTAACATCGTACGATTCACAGACAAACGTCGCTTTTTGCGCGCGCTCGGCAAACCATAACAGTTCTGCTTCCGGAAAGTAGGGTTTGCGATAGCGGCCAAACGGCACGTTGAACTCACCACGCAGGTTATAGCGACAGAGGCCGTTGTAACAGTGACGGTTCAGATAGAGGAACAGCAGCGCGCGCTGGTAGGCGTCGGTGCTGGTGTTGAATTCGGTGCGCCGCTGGTAATAACAGATCTCGTTGTTACCTTCCGGCGTAAACAGCAGCTGCGCGTCACGAATGAAATCCGCCGTGCGCGTTTTAACAATGTTGTAGAGATTAATCAGGTCACTGTTGATATCTGCAAGATGGTAGCGATCAAACTCCGTGTTCAGAAACACTGAACCTGCACCCACAAAGGGCTCGACCAGACAGTCGCCTTGCGGCAGGTAACGATGGATCTCTTCTACTAAGGGAAATTTTCCCCCTGCCCATTTCAGGAAAGCGCGATTTTTTTTCATGCTGTCGTGGTTATTACATCTTATTGTGAGGCTGTGGCTTTACCGACAGCAGATCTGCGCTTAAAACGGGGCCAGAACATGGCCCCACATCCGCTATTGGCTGGCTTCTTTCTTCACCTGGCTAACGGGTTTTACCCATGGGTTTTTTGCACGTACTTCCGCAGGCAGCGACGCGACAGCGCGTTTGGCATCCGCCGGTGTGGCATAAGATCCACTCACCAGCACATACCACGGCTGACCGTTACGGGTGGTTTTGTAGACGTGATACCCGCTCAGATTCTGTTGTTTAGCCCAGGCATTCAGGCTTTCCGCCTTCGATGCACCGCTCAGCTGCAGCGTATAGCTGCCGCCTGGCACGGATTTGCTGGCTGAACTGCTGCCGGTGGACGCAGTGGCCGGAGCAGAACTGGCTGGGGAATGCGCTGACGTGGTATGCGTTTTGCTGTCACGGGTTGCAGGTTTCGACGCCGTTTTATGCGATGAATCATGCGCCGGACGTGCAGAAGCACTGGATTTGTTGGGCGTCTGACGTGAAGGTGCGGCGACAGGATTGGCTGCCGTTCCTGCATTACCGCTGACCGTCGCGGGCGCCGTCGGCAGTGAACTGCCACCCTGCGTTCCCATCGCAGCGTTATCGACCTGCTGCTGCTGATTCGTCAGCGCGCTGTTCAGATCGCCTGGCAGCGTGACGCGCTGCTGATTTGCTGGCGCGTCAACCGGCGCGGCCTGGGTAGGCGTTGACGCCACAGGCGGCATGGAAACGTCACGCTGAGGAGCAGAGGCACCCTCACCGCTGGTCGATGCGTTATTTGCGTCAGCCGCTGGCGTGGTTTGACCTGACGGAGGAGTCTGCCCGGCTGACATGGAAGAGGAGCCGCCCAGATCGATATTCTTCTCGCTACCGGAACCGCCACTGGCGGCAGGAGTCGTGCCCGCAGTCGCTGGCTTTTTCTCATCCGGGCCATTCAGCGCTGAACCAATACCCAGTACCAGTAACAGCAGAACCAGAATCCCGACACCCATCATGATGCGCTGGCGCGACGCCGGTACTTTGGCTGCGGCAGACGGCTTACGCGGGCGCGAGGGACGGCGGTCGCTGGCGTCAGGTTTTAACTCGTCTTCCGGTTTAAACTCATCCATTTTGCCTCCTCCGTAAAGCGGCATTCCGCACTGCGCACCCTGCGCGCCGCGTCACCACTCAACTGCTTAATCTCAGGGTTGCTGACAATCATTAATCGCAGCCAGCACCATATCATGTGCCACGCCACCACGCACTTCAGAGCGACCAATCGACAGCGGGAGTATCAGCCGCAGTTCGCCCGCCAGAACTTTTTTATCGCGCATCATGTGCGGCAGATACATCTCCGCACTCATCGCCTGCGGCCCATGCACCGGTAAACCGGCACGGCGGAACAGCGCAATAATGCGGTCGGTCTCCTGCGCCTGGAACTGCCCCATACGTTCAGCCGTTCGTGCTGCCATCACCATGCCTGCCGCAATGGCTTCACCATGCAGCCAGTTGCCATAGCCCATATGTGCTTCAATCGCATGACCAAAAGTATGGCCCAGATTAAGCAACGCCCGCTGACCGTTTTCACGCTCATCGGCCGAAACAACCTCGGCTTTCAGCTCACAGCAGCGACGAATGCAGTACGCCAGCGCCTGTTCATCCAGCGCCAGCAGAGCATCAAGATTCTGCTCCAGCCACTCAAAAAATATCCCGTCGAGAATGATGCCGTACTTAATGACTTCCGCCAGACCCGACGCCAGTTCGCGCGCGGGCAGTGTCTTCAGACAGGCCGTATCAATCACCACCGACGCGGGTTGATAAAACGCGCCGATCATGTTTTTGCCCAGCGGATGGTTAACGGCCGTTTTACCGCCAACCGAAGAATCAACCTGCGACAGTAAGGTGGTCGGTACCTGAATAAAGCGTACGCCACGCTGATAACTGGCCGCAGCAAAACCGGTAAGATCGCCAATGACGCCACCGCCTAAGGCGATAAGCGTCGTATCACGACCGTGCGGTTTTTGCAGAAGTGCGGTAAAAACCTGATCCATTACGGCCAGCGTCTTGTATTGCTCGCCGTCGGGTAAGATCACCTGATCCACTTTTACACCAGCCGCCTTCAGCAGCGCTGTAAGCGGGTCAAGATAAAGCGGAGCCAGCGTCTGGTTTGTCACCACCATGGCGTTTTCGCCCGCGCGTAGCGGCCAAAAAGAAGCCGGATCGTTAAACAGTCCGGCGGCGATAGTGATGGGGTAACTGCGTTCCCCTAGTGAGACGGTGATCTTCTCCATGATGCTCGATACCTGTTAAAGAGCCTTCGAACGTTGGATCAACTTTTTTCCAACATGTGGATAATCTGATTCGCCACCACTTTCGCACTCTGATCATCTGTGCGAATGGTTACATCGGCGATCTCTTCGTAGAGCGGGTTACGTTCGCCAGCCAGCGCTTCGAGCACTTCACGCGGCGGTGAATCCACCTGCAGCAACGGACGTTTTTTGTCACGTTGGGTGCGCGCCAGTTGCTTCTCGATGGTGGTTTCAAGATAAACCACAACACCGCGAGCGGAGAGCCGATTACGCGTTTCCCGGGATTTGACGGAACCCCCGCCTGTCGCCAGGACGATGCCTTGCTTCTCGGTCAGTTCGTTGATGATTTTTTCTTCGCGATCGCGAAAGCCAGCTTCGCCTTCGACATCAAAAACCCAGCCCACATCCGCTCCGGTGCGTCGCTCAATTTCCTGATCGGAATCGAAGAACTCCATGTTGAGTTGCTGAGCCAACTGACGGCCAATAGTGCTTTTGCCGGCACCCATCGGCCCAACCAGAAAGATATTGCGTTTCTCTGCCATTTTGTCGGTATTACTAAGAATTCGTTAATGATACCCCGCGTTCAGCATTCGCTGGCGGGACAGGAACTGAGACCTCATGAGCGTTAGCAAGAGTCAGATGAAAAATTATCTCAACACTCAAGGCTGTTTGGCAACCGATTATATTGCCTTCAGCACATCCATTTCTGAATTGGCCTGTGTTCGCGAAACTGTAACGCGCCAGCGCTGCGTCTTTTACAACGCTGCTTACAGAGAAGTTTTCTGATCTGTTTGCCGGGATTTACCCAGCCTAGACGGTTACACCGTATTGAAAATCGCTAAACCTTGTAAGCTAATTCCTCTCCTGCGTCAACGCAGATGGCCTTAAGGGACGCATTTTCCGTTTTATCCAGCCGTAAGCGCTGCTTCCCTGACCAATCGTGGCGTAATGAAGATCACCAGCTCTCTTTTTTTGCGCTGCTCAGATTGCTGGCGAAATAACCCGCCAATCAGCGGCACATTTCCCAGTAGCGGCACCTTATTCTCGCCACGACTACGCTGCTGCTGAAAGATACCCCCTAACGCCAGTGTTTGCCCGTCACTGACCGTGACCTGAGTCTCAATTTCCTGTTTATCAATGGATAATATGTTGCTGTCACCGGTTCTGATGCTGCGACCCGGCATATTCTGGCTGATACGAATTTTCAGCTGGATGCGGCCATTACCGGAAAGGGTCGGTGTCACCTCCATGCCCAGCACCGCTTCTTTAAACTCAATACTGGTTGCCCCGCTGTTTCCTGCTGACACTTCATAAGGAATCTCCGTGCCCTGCTTAATCGATGCGGTCTGCTGATGTGAGGTAAAGAGGCGCGGACTGGCGATGATTTCAATCTGGTTTTCCTGTTCCAGCGCGCTTAACTCCAGATCCAGAAGCTGGCCGCCTATACGCGCCAGCGCCATCCCCACGCTGATGCCGGGTGAACTCAACGCCAGCGGGATATCCAGACGGGGATGGTGCAGAATGTCAGTCACTGCGGCGTCACCCGCCTGCAATCCCCACTTCACCCCCAACTCCTGCAAATGCTCTTCGCTGATGGTAACGATATGCGCTGAGAGCTCAATCTGCTCCAGTGGCAGATCCAGCGCCCGTATCCAGCGTTCTGTCTCTTTTAAAGCCGCTGCGGTATCGCGCAGTAACAGCGCATTGGTCCGTTTATCGACTGTCACGCTGCCGCGCGCCGTCATCAGCGACTGCCGCTCACTCAGCAGACTGGCATGCACCTCGCTGGCGCTGGCATAACGCAATGTGACCGCGCGCTGCTGCAAAGGTACCTGCTGCAACTGCGCCTGCTGCTCAGCCGCACGAGCCTGCTGTTGCGCCTGTTGCCAGCTTTCCGGATAGACCAGCAGGACATTATCCTGTTCAATCAGCGTCAGCTTTGCCATGCGCGCCACCAGATCCAGCGCCTGATGCCACGGCAGGTTATCCAGCCGCAGCGATAACGAACCTTCCACCTCTGGCGCAATCATCAGATTGAACTGCTGATAATCAGCCAGTGCCTGCAAAATACGCTCTACCGGTGCATTATCAAATGTCAGGCTGAGCGGTTCCTCATCAGCGGCGTAAACCGGCAGCAGGCAGCTGATGACCAGCAGCAGAGTGGCTATCCAAACCATACGAACGTCCTTTTAAATAGAATGTAGTCTGTTGTGCGGTGCAGCTGTTTTGCACCGCTAAGGTGATGCTGCGGCGGGTCATGTCAGTGAGTTGCCAGGGCGCTACAGGAAAAGGTTTGCCGATGCGGGCGATGACAATCTCTTTATGCGGACCAATCAGCCAGGCATGGAAATGCGCCTCCCGGCCAATGATCCCCTGCAGACGCCAGCCAGTGAGCGGTTCCACTGACGCTTCACACACTGAACCGGCAACCGGCCTGAACGGATCACGCGCCACCACACTGCTACAGCACAGCAGTAAAATCAGCAGGCTATGGCGCATCGTCAGATTCCAGCCAGAGTTGAGCGATCAGGAACTGCGGCTGCGCCAGCAGCAGGAAATGCACCGGAAACGGTGCGGAGGCATCGGCAAGCTCGGCAAAAAGCGACTGGAATGCCGGCCACTGCAGATGCAGCGTCAGCACGCGGGAGGGTGCATCCGGCTGCCACTCTTCCAGTTGGTTACGACGTGCCGCCAGAATCGCTTCCAGTGCCAGGCCTGATGTGCCAGATACAGACCGGGCACGCTGAATTTCCGCCAGTTGCACCTGCAACACCTCATTATCAGGATGCTGACGCCACTGCTGCTGGCGCTGCTGCAGGGTACGGGTCAACTGCAACAGCGCCACCTTTTCAGTTGTCAGCGCCTGCTGCTGTGGCCGCAGCCAGAGAATCCACGAGAGCAGGAGCAGGCAGAATGCGAGGGCGGCGAGCAAGCCGTAACGCGGAAGCGCGGCCATCTGCCACCACCGCTCCCACCACTCATTCATCAGCCACCGCCTGGACCGATGCCCGCAGTGAAAAACGATAACTGCCATCGGCCTGCCGCTTTACACCGCCCTGCTTAACCTGATCCAGCAGGGCGACCGTAGTTAACTGCTGGCGGAATTGCCGGACCGAGGCCATATCCTGCGCCTGGCCCTCCAGAGTCAGATGATTGTCACGCTTCTCCAGACGGGTCAGCCAGGCGGAATCGGGCATCAACACGGGTAAATTGAGCCAGAACTGCTGCCAGGCAGCCAGTTGCACGGCCTGCTGACGCTGCTTTGCCTGCTGTTTTTGTACGACGGCGAGCCGGGCGAGTAACTGCTTTTGCTGCGCGAGTTGTTGTCCCAGAGCGTCCAGCGCCTGCTGCTGTAAACTGCGCGTCTGCGCCACCTGCTGACGCGCCTGATAGATCTGCCAGGTTTGTTGCACAACAACCAGAAACAACGTACCCAGCATCAGTAACAGCATCACCAGACTCTGCCGCTGCTGCTGCTGCCGACGGTGCTGCCGCCAGGGCAGCAGATTAACCGCCACCATTATTCATCTCCATCACGAAGCGCCAGCCCGGCCGCCAGCGCAAAGGCTCCCGGGTTTTCCGGCAAGGGAGGTTGCTTATAGTAAAAGAGATCAAAAGGGGAAAAGCCGGTGGCGTCGGCGGGCAGTACACCCGGCTCTGCGGCGCACCAGGCAACAAAACTGGCGTCGGGGAAAGCCTGCTGCCGCAGGGCCGCCAGTGTGGCGACTTCGCCGATGTCAGCCGCTGAGTGCGCATCGCTCCAGAGCCAGCGGTTATCCTGCTGCAGAACCAGTACCGCGCCGGACTTCAGTGCTGCCTGCCGGGCTAATCGCTTCAACGCGTCAGTGGTCAGTTCAAACACCTGCGGCTTTAATCCTGACTGTAACAGTGGCGCTGCCCACTGATCGATAATCTCCAGCCGCGCTGCCGTGACGCAGAGCTGATCACGCTTTGCATCCGGTCGATAATCCAGCGCCAGCGCAGTAGGCTCCAGAGGAAAGAGACGGCGCGCGGCCGCCTGTACGTAATGCCCCAGTGCGGGTTCGTTCAGCGCCTGCGCAGGCAGGGGGAGCTGGCGCTGTAACACCAGCCGGGCGGGCAGTGCGACACGCAGCGAATAACGACGCGGCAACCGCTGACGCCAGGCCGTTAAGGCCGCCAGTAATTCAGGCGAAGATTGCAGCACGCCGTTTCTTAACGTATCTTGCGGCAGCCGCTGCTGCCACCAGTGGCGTAGCTGCCAGCCATCACGACGAGGCTGGAGGGCAAGGGCACAAATCTGCCTATTCTGAATATCCAGCCCAATTTGCCAGGTATGAAAAGCCATGCGCGCGATCTCCTTATCGTCCGGGAAAATGGACATATCAAAGCGTCTGGCTTGCCTTTATACTACCGCGCGGTTGTTTATAAACTGCTCAAACGACAACAGATGGGAAATTCCAGGTGAAGTTCGTAAAGTATTTATTAATCCTTACAGTGTGTTGCATCCTGTTGGGAGCTGGCTCGATTTATGGTTTATACAAATACATAGAGCCACAGCTGCCCGACGTGAACACGCTGAAAGATGTGCGTCTGCAAACCCCTATGCAGGTTTACAGCGCCGATGGCGACCTGATCGCCCAGTATGGCGAAATGCGCCGTATCCCTTTGACTCTGCAGCAAGTGCCACCTGTCATGGTGAAAGCGTTTATTGCGACCGAGGACAGCCGTTTTTATGAGCACCATGGTGTTGATCCGGTGGGTATTTTCCGTGCCGCCAGCATTGCACTGGTCTCCGGTCATGCTTCACAGGGTGCAAGTACCATCACTCAACAGCTGGCCCGTAACTTCTTCCTGAGTCCGGAACGCACCCTGATGCGAAAAATAAAGGAAGCGTTCCTGGCGATCCGCATTGAGCAGTTGCTGAATAAAGATGAAATCCTTGAGCTCTACCTGAATAAGATCTACCTGGGCTATCGCGCTTATGGCGTCGGTGCCGCCTCACAGGTCTATTTCGGTAAGCCCGTTGACCAGCTGTCGCTGAGTGAGATGGCGATGATTGCCGGTCTGCCGAAAGCGCCGTCTACCTTTAACCCGCTTTACTCGCCGAGCCGCGCCCTGTCGCGCCGCAACGTGGTACTGGCGCGTATGCTGGATCAGCATTACATCACGCAGCAGCAATATGACGAGGCCCGTAATACACCGCTGGTGGCGAAGTATCATGGCCCGGAAATCGCCTTCTCTGCCCCTTATCTCAGCGAGATGGTGCGTCAGGAGATGGTGAAACGCTACGGCAATAATGCCTACACCGACGGTTACAAGGTTTACACCACCGTGACTCGTCGTCTGCAGGAAGCCGCGCAGACCTCGGTGCGCAATAACGTCATGGCCTACGATATGCGTCATGGTTATCGCGGCCCGACCAGCGTGCTGTGGAAAGTGGGTGAACCGGCCTGGGATCAGACGAAGATCGAGAAAGCGCTGAAGGTGCTGCCGGTTTATGGCCCGCTCCACCCGGCCGTCGTAACGGAAGCACGCAGCGATGAAGCGACCGTTATGATGCAGGATGGCAGCAATGTGTCGCTGTCATTAGCCGGTGTGCGCTGGGCGCGTGCTTATAAGTCTGACACCGTGCAGGGCCCGACGCCGAAAAGTGTGACGCAGGTCTTGCAGGCTGGCCAGCAGATTTGGGTGCGTAAAGTGGGTGACGACTGGTGGCTGGGTCAGGTGCCGGATGTGAACTCGGCACTGGTCTCACTGGATCCAAATGATGGTGCGGTGCGCGCGCTGGTAGGTGGTTTTGCCTTTAACCAGAGCATGTTTAACCGTGCGACCCAGGCACTGCGCCAGGTCGGCTCTAACATCAAGCCTTTCCTTTATACCGCCGCCATGGATCGCGGGTTGACGCTCGCCTCCATCCTGAACGATGTGCCGATTTCACGCTGGGATGCAGGTGCGGGTGCAGACTGGCGTCCGAAAAACTCACCGCCAACTTACGATGGTCCGATTCGTCTGCGTCAGGGATTAGGTCAGTCGAAAAACGTCGTGATGGTGCGTGCGATGCGTGCGATGGGCGTGGATTATGCCGCAGAGTATCTGCAGCGCTTTGGTTTCCCGGCGCAGAACATTGTTCACACCGAGTCGCTGGCACTGGGTGCGGCCTCATTCACCCCATTACAGGTGGTGCGTGGCTACTCCGTGATGGCGAATGGCGGCTTCCTGGTTGATCCTTACTTCATTACGAAGATTGAGAACGAACAGGGCGGCACCGTCTTTGAAGAGAAACCGAAGATCGCCTGTCCGCAGTGCAATCTGCCGGTGATTTATGGTGAGACCAAAAAAGCGCTGGCGCTGAATGAAGAGAGTGTTGAGAACGTTGCTGCCTCAAATAACAACCAGAATCAGGCAGTTCCTCAGCCTGAACTGGAGCAGGTTCCTGCTCAGGCTCAGCAGGGCGATCAGCAATATGCACCTCACGTGATCAATACGCCGCTCAGCTTCCTCATCAGGAGCGCGCTGAACAGTAATATCTTTGGCGAACCGGGCTGGATGGGAACGGGCTGGCGTGCCGGACGTGACCTTAAACGTAATGATATCGGCGGGAAAACCGGTACCACCAACAGCTCGAAAGATGCCTGGTTCTCGGGTTACGGCCCTGGCGTAGTGACCTCCGTCTGGATCGGTTTTGATGATGCGCGCCGTAATCTGGGCCGCAGTACGCTTTCCGGCGCGATTCCCGATCAGATATCGGGCTATGAAGGTGGCGCGAAGAGTGCGCAACCGGCATGGGATGAGTTCATGAAGAGCGCGCTGGACGGTGTACCGGTGCAGCCATTGACACCGCCGGATGGCGTCGTCACGGTGACAATCGATCGCAGTACCGGCAAGCTGGCAAATGGCGGCGGTAACACGCGTCAGGAGTACTTCATCAATGGTACCCAGCCGACCGAATATTCGGTTCACGATGTGGGTACCACTATTATGGATAACGGCGAGAGTCACGAACTGTTCTGATGTGATCCCTGTTATTGCACGATAAAAAAAGCCGACATCTGTCGGCTTTTTTATTCATTAAAGCATCCTGTTCAGTAACGCAGCCGTCCCTGTTTCACCAGCCATTCGCGCGCCATAAACAGTGCACTGACATTACGCGCCTCGCGGAAATCGGGTTCGTCCAGCAGCGACAGCATATCGCTGAGCGGCCAGCGGTGGATAATCAGCGGCTCCGGCTCATCACCCTCCAGCTTTTCAGCATAGAGACCTTCCGCGATCACAATATTCATTTTGCTGGAAAAGTAAGAAGGTGCCATGGTGAGCTTGCCCAGCGTGGTCAGCTGATCTGCACCAAAGCCGACTTCTTCTTTCAGTTCGCGCACCGCCGCTTCATTCACGGTTTCGCCTGCATCGATCAGCCCTTTCGGGAAGCCGAGTTCATAGGTTTCCAGTCCGACGGCGTACTCCTGAATCAGGATCAGATGATCATCAATAATCGGCACAATCATCACCGCTTCGCGCTCTGAAGGCTTCATCCGCTCATAGACGCGATGTGCACCATTGCTGAAAGCCAGATCAACCGACTCGATAGTGAATAACCGTGAACGTGCCACGGCGGTGATATTGAGGATGTCAGGTTTTTTTGGAATTTTCATATCAGCCTCAAATTATTCTGCGCCAGCTATCAGTAGCGAATTAGCATACCTAACCGCAGGCAATTGTGCGACAGTCAGACAGTGACGTTATCGTTGCACAGATTCAGTCGGATGAATAACAGGCTTTAGTTATCAGTTAAGACTAAATTTGCATTAGTCAATACGCTGCGATAAGTTTCAGATAATACCGATATTTAATCCAGTCTGTGCCGGTTACCATTCGGACAAGGCAGGGTTTAACAAATGCCAATCAGATATACGCTGGCACTATTTCATCGGGTGTCTGACTCCTCAGGGTTATATAATCTTTCGGAATGTCTCTTTTATAGTGAGCATAACCGGGAGCGAAAGTTTAAAGTGAAGGCAGCATTTTGGCTGAATTGAGCAGAGCATGAGCACAATCTTGATGATCCTGGCCATAGTGCTGACCTGTTCAATCCTGGCAGGCATGGGGTTTTGGTACGCTATGCGGCATCGTCCGCCGTTGGCGAAACCACTGCCATTCATCAGTCCGCCCTGCCGTAAGCTCTCTCCGCAGGAACGTGAGGCTGTCGATAAGTATGTCGCCGCGCTGGAAAAACAACTTAGTACGCCTGTCACTACCCATAAGCGAAGCGCGTCTGAACGGCTGACGCTGACAGCGCAGAGCAACAATGTCTATCCGGTTACCCGCGCAATTACCCGTTACGGCCTCTCTACAGACGATCCCCATAAATGGCGCTATTACCTGGATGAGGTTGAAGTTCATCTGCCGCCGCTGTGGGAACAGTACATTACCGACGAAAACTATGTGGAGTTAATCCGCACCCAATCTATTCCGCTGGTGATCTCGCTGAACGGCCACTCGCTGGTTGATTACGCTGTGGATCAGCAATCGCTGCCTGTGCTCATGCGTCCGGTGTCCACCAACGCCTCAATCCGCAAAGCAGAAACAGAAAATGTTGAGCTGCTGCAGGTGCGTAAAGAGACGCCAGAAGAGTATCGTCTGTCGCGGCCAGACGGCACGCGTGAAGCGGTGACGATCTCTCTGGCCTTCTTACTGTTCTTCTTCAGCCTGTTAGTGCCTGCCACGCTGATGATCTGGCTGGTGTTGACGGGGACATTAATGA
This sequence comes from Pantoea sp. MT58, assembly GCF_014495885.1. NCBI lineage: Bacteria > Pseudomonadati > Pseudomonadota > Gammaproteobacteria > Enterobacterales > Erwiniaceae > Pantoea > Pantoea sp. MT58. The sequence goes on along the minus strand of NZ_CP061083.1, from coordinate 406,553 downwards.
TTGGCGCCAGCCTCTGGCTGCTTTATCGCATTCCCGGCGAGCGCGGGCTGCGTGATATACACTGCCTGCGCGGCGCACCAAAACGCTGGGGTCTGTTCAGTGAATCGAACCAGGAGCAGAGCAATATCACGCTGGGCATTATTGACCTTGCCTATCCGCCACATTGGCAGCCTTACGTCGCACACGATCTCGGTCAGGTAACGGATGTCGAGATCTACCTTAATCGTCAGGTGGTGCGTCAGGGTCGCTTCCTGTCGCTACAGGATGAGGTCAAAAACTTCCCTATCCAGCGCTGGCGGAAAAACGTGGTGCTGGCGTGTGGTTCACTGTTGGTGCTGACTATGCTGGTCACCTGGATCCCGCTCACGATGCCGATTAAACTGAGTCTGGCCTGGGCAAGAGGCACCGACAGCCTGGAGGTCAGCAGCGTTGATAAGCTCAGCAACGTGGCACTGAACATTGGCGACAACCTCAAAGTGAGTGGCACCGGTATGTGTTCAGTGCCGGACAACTATCAGAGCAACCGCAGCTACGCCTACATGCCGTTCGACTGTTCGGCGATCTACTGGAATAACGCGACGCCACTGCCGCAGCCGCAATCGGACATTATTGATAAAGCGGCGGCGCTGCTGGAGACCACCACAAAGCAGCTGCATCCCGAAACCAATACTGACCCTAAACTGAACCCACAGCTGGCTTCCGCGATTCAAAAGTCCGGAATGATTCTGCTGGATGACTTCTCAGATCTGGTGATGAAAACGCAGGATCTCTGCAATCAGCCGCAGGATTGTATGCGGCTGAAAAACGCCCTGGTAAACCTTGGCAATGCCAAAGACTGGGAAGCTTTGATGCGTCGGGCAGATTCTGGTCAGTTAAACGGCATGAATGTGCTGCTGCGCCCGGTGAGTGCGGAAGCGCTGGAAAACCTGGTTAATACCGCTACATCCACCTTCTTTTTCCGCGAAACCCGTCGGGCGGCAGAAAATCTTAACAGCCCGCCGCCAGGGGGATTCCTGATCGTCAGCGACGAAGGTCGCCAGTTAGTGAATCAGCCGCAGCCCACCGTATCGCTGTTTGATCTCGATCCGCCTTCTCAGTGGCGTGAGCTGCAACGACTCTCCACCGTACTGCTGCATACACCTTTCAGCGCCAGCGGCATCATCACCAGCATTTCAACGGATGCCAACGGCACGCGTCACATTGTCCTGCACAATGAACCGGATGCCATGGCGCAGTGGCGCTATCTCGGCACCGTATTGCTGCTTCTGATGCTGCTGACCTGTGGGATAATTAACGGCTTACTGGCGCTTCGCCGCATGCACCGTAATCGCCAGCGCATGATCGATATCCAGCAGTATTATGAAAAGTGTTTCAACCATAACCTTGGCACTTTGCAGGGTGTGCGCTCGATATTCTGAGTCCTGCCCTTCTGTGCTACCCTGTCGCCCGGTTTTTTCACAGGGTGAACCTGGATGCTCAACTGGTCTGAGATTGATACCGTGCTGCTCGACATGGATGGCACGCTGCTGGATTTGGCGTTTGATCGTCACTTCTGGCTGGAGCATGTGCCTGAACAGCTCAGCCAGCAACGCGGCATCAGCCGGGCGGAAGCCGACGCGATCATTGCGGAAAAATATCAGGCCGTCGCCCATACGCTAAACTGGTATTGTCTGGATTACTGGGCAGACGCGCTGAAGCTTGATATCCGTGCCATGACGCTGGCGATGCGCAGCCTAATTGCCCTGCGTGACGATACGCTGCCTTTTTTGCAGGCGCTGCGTCGCGCGGGCAAGTCCACCATCCTGCTGACCAACGCGCATCCTTACAATCTGGACGTCAAACTGGCGCAGACAGGTTTAGCGCCGCACCTTGATTTATTACTTTCCACCCATACCTTTGGGTATCCGAAAGAAGACCAACGTTTATGGCAGGCGGTACAACAGCACACCGGCTTTTCTGCGGCGCGCACGCTGTTTATCGATGACAACGAAGTGATTCTGGATGCTGCAACGTTATGGGGCATCGGCTGGTGCTTAGGCGTGAAGAACCCTGATTCGGGTCGTCCTGAGCAAATCTTTCAGCGTCACCGGGCCACTGGCGATTACCGGACGCTGATCTGAGTCAGGAGCAGCAATGAAAGAGAAAAGCAGCGAAGAGGTCCGCCTCGACAAGTGGCTGTGGGCCGCGCGCTTCTACAAAACCCGGGCGATTGCGCGGGAGATGATTGAAGGCGGCAAAGTCCATTACAACGGCCAGCGCAGCAAACCCGGCAAAGTGGTGGAACTGAATGCGGAACTGACACTGCGTCAGGGCAATGATGAACGCACCGTGATCGTGGCGGATATCAGCGCCCAGCGCCGTCCCGCCAGTGAGGCCCAGCAGCTCTATCGCGAAACCGATGCCAGTATTGAAAAACGCGAAAAAATGGCGCAGGCGCGCAAACTCAATGCGCTGACTATGCCCCATCCCGATCGGCGACCTGACAAAAAAGAGCGTCGCGATTTGATGAAGTTTAAATTATCGGGCGATGAATAACGCCGTCTTCGCTGACGCACCGTCGCCCCGTTCCAGTGAGAGAAAAAATATGTCAGTCCAGGATCAACTGCACCGTTATCTGTTTGAAAATGCCGCCGTGCGCGGCGAGCTGGTGAACGTCTCTGACACCTGGCGTGAAACCGTGAAAAATCACGACTATCCGGCACCGGTTAAAACGCTGCTGGGTGAGATGCTGGTAGCGACCAGCTTGCTGACCGCCACGCTGAAGTTTGATGGCGAAATCACCGTACAGCTGCAGGGTGACGGTCCGCTGTCGCTGGCCGTGATTAACGGCAACAACAATCAGGAGCTGCGGGGCGTAGCGCGTATCAAAGGCGACATCCCGGACGACAGCACCCTGAAAAGCATGGTCGGCAACGGTTATCTGGTAATCACGATTTCGCCTGAAAAGGGTGAACGTTACCAGGGTGTGGTCGGGCTGGAAGGTGAAACCCTGGCTGCGTGCCTGGAAGATTACTTCATGCGCTCAGAGCAGCTGCCAACGCGTCTGTTTATCCGCACCAGCGACAAAGGCGCCGCCGGTATTCTGCTGCAGGTGCTGCCCGCGCAGGACACAGAGAAAGAGGTCTTCGAGCACCTTGCGACGCTGACCGAAACCATTAAAACAGAAGAGCTGATCGATCTGCCGGCGAATGAAGCGCTCTGGCGTCTCTATCATCAGGAAGAGGTCACCCTCTACGATCCGCAGCCGGTGATCTACAAATGCACCTGCTCGCGTGAACGTTGTGGCGAAGTGCTGACTACGCTGCCACAGGAAGAAGTGGACGAGATCATCGCGGAAGATGGCAAAATCGACATGCACTGTGACTATTGCGGTTCAAACTACGTGTTTGATGCTGTCGATATCGCCGGTATTCGCAGCCACTCCCTTGAGAATGATGACCGTCTGCATTGATTTGATTGTTCGGGCGGCGTCTGCCGCCCCTTCTCCTCTCCCCCTTTCCTATCCCCATAATTTTCCAGACAAATTATCTTTTTTTACTTTCATAACATCTTTTAAACGTTCGAAACATAGCCTTAACGCGCCCTGAGTCGCATTTTTAGATCACTGCCCTTTTTCCCGTAACGCAGAAGAGTAAACTGCGCGCGATCGTGCAAACGCCCGGAAGCCAGAGGCAGATGCCCTGAAAAGTCCGGTTCTCTTTGCAGGCTGTCGTGACGAAGCGCAGTGGACTGTCAGTGATTCGCCGCACCTGATGCAACAGCCGGTTGGCACGATCCCAACCTATCTCTGCTTTGCAGAACAGACACCGATTTAAGGAGCAGTAAAATGCGCGTTAACGGCCTGACCTCGCAAGACCTTGCCGCTTTGGGCATCGTGGATACCACGGAAGTGGTTTACAACCCTGATTACGACACACTATTTCAGGAAGAGACGCGCCCGGACCTCGAAGGTTTTGCTCGTGGCACCCTGACGCAGAGCGGCGCGATTGCAGTAGACACCGGGATTTTCACCGGGCGATCGCCTAAGGATAAGTACATTGTGCGTGATGACACCACGCGCGATACCCTGTGGTGGAACGACCAGGGCACCGGCAAAAACGACAATCAGCCTCTGTCGCAGGAGACCTGGAACGCACTGAAAAGCTGCGTCACCCGCCAGCTTTCCGGCAAGCGTCTGTTTGTTGTGGATGCGTTCTGCGGGGCCAATGCCGATTCACGTCTGAGCGTACGTTTCGTCACCGAGGTCGCCTGGCAGGCGCACTTCGTGAAGAATATGTTCATCCAGCCTGACGATGCTGAGCTGGCCGACTTCAAACCTGACTTTGTGGTGATGAACGGAGCTAAATGCACCAATCCTGACTGGCAGGCGCAGGGTCTTAACTCAGAGAACTTTGTCGCTTTCAATCTGACTGAGCGTATGCAGCTGATTGGCGGAACCTGGTACGGCGGCGAGATGAAGAAAGGTCTGTTCGCCATCATGAACTACCTGCTGCCGCTGAAAGGCATCGCCTCCATGCACTGCTCTGCTAACGTGGGTAAAGCAGGTGATGTGGCGGTCTTCTTTGGCCTTTCGGGTACCGGCAAAACCACCCTCTCCACCGATCCTGATCGCCAGTTGATTGGCGATGATGAACACGGCTGGGACGATGATGGCGTGTTTAACTTTGAAGGCGGTTGCTACGCCAAAACCATCAACCTCTCTGAGCAGGCTGAGCCGGAGATCTACCGCGCCATTCGCCGCAACGCGCTGCTGGAAAATGTGGTGGTACGCGAAGATGGCAGCGTTGATTACGCAGATGGCAGCAAAACGGAAAACACCCGCGTCTCCTATCCGATCAATCACATCGACAATATCGTGCAGCCGGTCTCAAAAGCGGGCCACGCGAAGAAAGTGATTTTCCTTACCGCCGATGCGTTTGGCGTGTTGCCACCGGTTTCACGTCTGACGCCGGAGCAGACACAGTATCATTTCCTGTCAGGATTTACGGCCAAACTGGCCGGTACCGAGCGTGGCGTGACGGCACCCACCCCAACCTTCTCCGCCTGTTTCGGCGCGGCATTTCTGACGCTGCATCCGACGCAGTACGCTGAAGTGCTGGTGAAGCGAATGGAAGCGTCCGGTGCGCAGGCTTACCTGGTGAACACTGGCTGGAACGGCAGCGGCAAACGCATCTCACTGAAGAATACCCGCGCCATCATCAATGCGATCCTGGCGGGTGAGCTGGATGATGCGCCAACGGAAACGCTGCCGATCTTTAATCTGCAGATGCCGGTTGCGCTGGGCGAGCTGGATAGTGACACGCTGGATCCGCGTCGTAGCTGGGAGAGTGAAGAGAAGTGGACCGCTGCTGCCGAGGGTCTGGCACAGCGCTTTATTGATAACTTCGACAAGTACACCGATAACGCCGCAGGTGCTGCGCTGGTGAAAGCGGGCCCGCAACGCTAAAAGAACCGGCGCGGCAATAACAGTGCCGCGCCGTTTTTTTATCCCGACACGCTGTTGCTGCCGTTGTTGTGGCTCAGCGCCATGCTTTCCACTAACGGCAACCAGGCACGAATACGCAAACCTCCGCGCTCGCTCTCGCCAATCTCCAGCGAGCCCTGATGAGCATCGATAATACGCTGTACAATCGCCAGACCGAGACCGGTACCGCTGGTGCTGCGGGCACTGTCGCCCCGCACAAACGGCTGGAACAGATGCGCCAGCTGATCCGGCTTGATGCCAGGGCCATCATCTTCTACCTGAAACCACGCGCGATGCAGTTCCCGTCCGCTGCTGACCTTGATCCAGCCATTGCCATATCGCGCGGCATTAACCACCAGGTTAGCCAGCGCCCGTTTAATCGACAGCGGGTTGATATCCAGCATAAGCTCTTCCGGCATCACTGCATTTTCGATTTCACGTTCATAGCCACTTTCAGCCGCCACCACTTCGCCCAGCACGCTGTTCAGATCCGCGCGCTCGGTCTGCATCTCCTGACCAGTACGCAGATAGTCGATGAACTGCTCAATGATGGCGTTGCACTCTTCGATATCTTTATTAATCGATTCGGCAAGATAGCCATCCTGCTCGCTCATCATCTCGGTGGCGAGGCGAATACGGGTCAGCGGCGTTCGCAAATCGTGGCTGACGCCCGCCATTAACAGCGTGCGGTCATCCGCCAGCTGCTTCACCCCCGCTGCCATCTGGTTAAAGGCACGGGTCACCGATCGCACTTCTGACGCGCCATACTCGCGCAGCGGCGGCGGAATAATCCCGCGCCCGACCTGCAGGGCGGCGTGCTCCAGATCCACCAGGGGTCGGTTCTGGATACGGATAAACAGCCAGGCACCGCCTATCGCCAATAGCATAATCGCCAGGGTATAGCGGAACAGCGGGGAGAAGTCGCCCTGATGAATCTCAGTCAGCGGCACCCGCACCCAGATGTCGGGCGACAGCCAGGTTTTCAGCCAGACCACCGGCGAGTTTTTGTTAACCTCAACCCGGACATCGGTCGGACCGCCAAGCTGCTGTCCCATCTGCTCGCTCAGGAATTCATAATGCTGCGCCCAGCGCAATCCGCTCTCCTCTGCTGCTGCATTGGTGTAGAGCGAGATCCCCAGTTCGCGATAGATTTCCCGGCGAAACGCCGGTGGCACTTCCAGCTGCGTGCCATCCTCCAGCTGCAACCGGTCGGTCATCAGCATACGAACTTCGTAAGCGAGCACCTTATTGAACTGTTGCAGACTGGGAAGAATGGCGAAGTTCAGCACCACCAGATAGGTCGTTACCAGGCTGACGAACAGCAGGGTAACGATCAGCAGCAGGGTGCGGGCAAACGAACTCCGTGGCGAGAAGCGCAGTCGCTTCATGCTTTACTGCCGTCCGGCACAAAGACGTAGCCCAGACCCCAGACGGTCTGAATATAACGCGGATGCGCTGGATCCTCTTCCACCATGCGACGCAGGCGGGAGATCTGAACGTCAATCGAACGTTCCATGGCGCTGTATTCACGGCCACGCGCCAGGTTCATCAGCTTGTCGCGAGACAGCGGCTCACGCGGGTGGCTTACCAGTGCTTTCAGCACGGCAAACTCACCGCTGGTCAGCGGCATCGGCTCATCTTCACGGAACATCTCGCGAGTGCCGAGGTTCAGTTTGAATTTGCCAAAGGCAATAATCGCCTCTTCCTGCGAAGGTGCGCCTGGCAGTTCATTGGCCTGACGACGCAGTACCGCCCGGATACGCGCCAGCAGCTCACGCGGGTTAAACGGTTTGGGAATATAGTCGTCAGCGCCGATCTCCAGCCCCACGATACGATCCACTTCTTCACCCTTAGCCGTCACCATAATGATCGGCATCGGGTTGCTCTGGCTGCGCAGACGACGGCAGATAGAGAGGCCATCTTCACCTGGCAACATCAGGTCGAGCACCATCAGATGGAAGGATTCACGGGTTAACAGGCGATCCATCTGCTCAGCATTAGCGACACTGCGCACCTGAAAGCCCTGCTCGGTGAGATAGCGTTCAAGCAGTGCACGCAGACGCATATCGTCATCGACGACCAGAATTTTGTAGTTCTCTTGCATTTTCAACTCCCAAAGGCGCTATTGCCTGAACCAACATTGTTAAAAAAAGATGCCTTATAGTGACAGTCATTATTGGTTTATATTCTAGCCAAAATTGTTACAAAGCATATTAAACAGGGGCTTATATTTGATTTAAGGCGTTTCAGGGTCAGTTTTAGCGCTTTTAACCCCGCCCGACAGCCGATACGGCAAATCTGAAAAAACGGCCTTGTTTCTTTGAATCGCTGGCGTTGGAAGCGTGCCAGCTTTTAATCAATGTATTAATTCAGTGAGTTAGCAGATAATTTGACTTAATGATCAGCCATCACTGTGAATATGCTCCAGATAATCTACCTCAACCGCTGTCAGGGAGCATAATATTCCAGCAACCCCGCATAATGCCCGACGCTCCTCTCGGATTAGTTTCAGTCGTGCCATCAGCAAGGCCAGTTGTAATTAAAGTCCTTTAAATCAATCAGTAAAGCCAACTTTTCGCCTTCCCCGTTTTAAACCAGACTGCTCAGGCAACATTCGATGTCTCAACGGGGATTACATACAATGAAAAAAACAATTTTACTGCTGAGCGCGCTGGCATTAGGCAGCGTCAGCCCAGGTTATGCAGCCACTGCAACCGGTGAAGCGGCCGGCGCAGCAGCAACAACAACAGCACAAGGTAACTCTAACGCCATCGGTGTTGGCGCAGTCGCAGCCCTGCTGGGCGTAGCACTGGCCACCATGGGCGGCGGCGGCGGTGACGGTCACAGCACCGGCACATCGACCACCACGGCGACCCACGCCGGAAAATAAGTTTACGCACGCTTTTTCGCCGGCTTCAGATGACTGGCTCTATTTCAATCACAGCACCAACCCTTTCGCCGCCGGGGAAATCAACGTGGGTTTTTAACCTTTAAAAACCCTTTCCCCGACTCTTTTTTGCCGCGCCCTCTTTGCCTTACACTGTCGCTCTTTAGATCTCTCTGGCCGGTATAGCATGAAAACCCGACTCATTACCCGCGAAGGCTTCGACAAACTGAAAGCGGAACTCGACTATTTATGGCGTGAAGAGCGACCGGAAGTGACAAAGAAAGTCACCTGGGCTGCCAGCCTTGGCGATCGCAGTGAAAATGCCGACTACCAGTACAACAAAAAACGGCTGCGTGAAATTGATCGCCGCGTACGCTATCTGACCAAAAGCCTTGAGCAGCTGCGAATCGTTGATTACTCACCCCAGCAGGATGGCAAAGTATTCTTTGGTGCCTGGGTGGAAATTGAAAACGATGAGGGCGACCTCAAACGCTTCCGCATTGTGGGCTACGACGAGATTTTTGGCCGCAAAGATTACATTTCCATCGACTCACCTATGGCGCGGGCACTGCTGAAAAAAGAGGTCGGCGATGCCGCCACTGTTGAGACCCCAGTGGGTCCGGCGCTGTGGTATGTCAACGCCATTGACTACCCGCAATAACGATTCAGATTATCGCTGAAAGCCGCCCGCTTCTCTGGCAATTTTAACCATCAATCCGTATAACTGTCGGCTATTTCTCAACCCGGAAAGCAAGACAGTCCTGATGATGAAAGTTCTGAGCCAGATAATTGCCAGTGAGCTACAGGCGCGACCAGAGCAGGTTGACGCCGCCGTTCGCCTGTTAGATGAAGGGAATACCGTGCCGTTTATCGCACGCTATCGTAAAGAGGTAACCGGCGGGCTGGATGACACCCAACTGCGTCAGCTGGAAACCCGTCTCAGCTATCTGCGCGAACTTGAAGATCGACGCCAGTCGATTCTGAAGTCGATTGACGATCAGGGAAAACTCACTGACGACCTCGCCCGCGCCATCAACACCACCCTCAGCAAAACCGAGCTTGAAGACCTCTACCTGCCCTACAAACAGAAACGCCGGACGCGTGGACAGATCGCTATTGAAGCCGGTCTGGAACCGCTGGCGGACACGCTCTGGCAGGAGCCCTCTCACATCCCTGAGCAACTTGCTGAACAGTATGTCGATGCGGACAAAGGCGTTGCTGACGTCCGTGCCGCGCTGGATGGTGCCCGCTATATTCTGATGGAGCGTTTCGCCGAGGATGCCGCGCTGCTGGCCAAAGTGCGTAACTATCTGTGGAAAAATGCCCATCTGGTGTCACGTGTGGTGGAAGGCAAAGAGGAAGCGGGCGCGAAGTTCCGTGACTACTTTGACCACCACGAAGCGCTGAGCAGTGTGCCGTCACACCGTGCGCTGGCGATGCTGCGTGGCCGTAACGAAGGCGTACTGCAACTGTCGCTGAATGCTGACCCGCAGTTTGATGAAGCACCACGTGAAAGCCACGGCGAAACGCTGATCGCTGAACACCTGAATCTGCGCCTGAACAACGCGCCAGCCGACAGCTGGCGTAAAGCGGTGGTGAGCTGGACGTGGCGCATCAAGGTGATGCTGCATCTTGAAACGGAGTTGATGGGTACAGTGCGCGAACGCGCAGAAGATGAAGCCATTAACGTCTTTGCCCGCAACCTGCACGATTTGCTGATGGCGGCGCCAGCGGGCATGCGCGCCACTATGGGACTGGATCCCGGCCTGCGCACCGGCGTTAAAGTCGCGGTGGTCGATGCCACCGGTAAAGTCGTGGCGACCGATACCGTCTATCCGCACACCGGCCAGACTGCCAAAGCCGCCGCTGCCGTCGCCGCGCTCTGCATTAAGCATCAGGTTGAGCTGGTGGCGATTGGCAACGGAACCGCCTCACGTGAAACCGAGCGCTTCTTCCTGGATTTGCAGCAGCAGTTCCCGCAGGTGACGGCGCAGAAAGTCATTGTCAGTGAAGCCGGCGCCTCCGTTTACTCGGCCTCTGAACTGGCGGCGCTGGAGTTCCCGGATCTCGATGTTTCACTACGTGGCGCGGTGTCTATCGCACGACGTCTGCAGGATCCGCTGGCTGAGCTGGTGAAAATCGACCCGAAATCCATCGGTGTCGGTCAGTACCAGCATGACGTCAGTCAGAGCCAGCTGGCGAAGAAACTCGACGCCGTGGTAGAGGATTGCGTGAACGCCGTCGGCGTTGACCTCAACACCGCCTCGGTGCCGCTGCTGACCCGCGTCGCGGGCCTGACGCGCATGATGGCGCAGAACATTGTCGGCTGGCGTGACGAGAATGGCCGCTTCCAGAACCGCCAGCAGTTGCTGAAAGTGAGTCGTCTTGGGCCAAAAGCCTTTGAACAGTGTGCGGGCTTCCTGCGCATCAACCACGGTGATAACCCGCTGGATGCCTCAACGGTTCACCCGGAAGCGTATCCGGTCGTCGAACGTATTCTGGCCGCCACCGAGCAGGCCCTCAGCGATCTGATGGGTAATGCTGGCAGCCTGCGTAACCTCAGCCCGCGCGATTTTATTGATGAGCGTTTTGGTCTGCCGACCGTTACCGACATCATGAAAGAGCTGGAGAAACCGGGTCGCGATCCGCGTCCTGAGTTTAAGACTGCGCAGTTTGCGGAAGGCGTTGAAACACTGAACGATCTGACGCCGGGCATGATCCTTGAAGGTGCCGTCACCAACGTCACTAACTTCGGTGCGTTTGTGGATATCGGCGTGCATCAGGATGGCCTGGTGCATATCTCGTCGCTTTCTGATCGCTTCGTGGAAGATCCCCATCAGGTGGTGAAAGCCGGCGATATCGTCAAAGTGAAAGTGATGGAAGTCGATCTCCAGCGTAAACGTATCGCCCTCACCATGCGTCTTGATGAGCAGCCAGGCGAAGGCAATGCACGGGGTGGCGCGAAGAATGCCGCGCCGCGCGAAGAGAAACGTCCGGCTGCAGGTAAAGGCCGTCCGCGTCCAGCCAGCGCATCCGCAGGCAACAGTGCAATGGGTGATGCACTGGCTGCGGCATTCGGTAAAAAACGCTAAGCTTTTCAGGGGGCCGCATCAGGCCCCCTCTTCACACGCTTTCCCCCGGTTGAAAATCCCCATCATCGCGCTACGCTAAAAAGAAGCCTGTCATAAAAACAACACCTGCTGTGGCACCCAATTCACGATGGAAACGATCACCGATCTGATTGATAAGATTTATGCTGGCACATTCCCGGAGGCGACCTTAGCGCGCCTGAAGGCTGACATTGCCACAGCCCGCGAGGCGATTAAGCTGCCGCGCAAGGCCCACTGGGATGAGCAGGATGTGGTGCTCATCACCTACGCCGACCAGTTTCGTGAAACCGATAAACCCACGCTCAATACCTTTTCCCGTTTCTATCAGCAGCACCTGCAATCCACCTTTCCGTTGGTTCACCTGCTACCTTTTTTCCCCTGGTCGTCCGACGACGGATTTTCGGTGATTAATTACCACGAGGTCGATCCGGTGTGTGGCGACTGGCAGGATATTTCGCGTTTGCATCAGGAAACCCGCCTGATGTTCGACTTCGTCTGCAACCATATGTCGGCAAAAAGCGCCTGGTTCAGCCACTTTCTGGCGCAGGATCCCGGCTGGGACGATTTCTTTATCAGCATGCCACCCTCCACGGATCTCAGCGCCGTGACGCGCCCACGCACCTCGCCGCTGCTGACACCGTTTAAGATGGCGGATGGTGATACCCGCTTCATCTGGACCACCTTCAGTGCCGACCAGATTGATCTTAACTTTGCCAATCCTGAGGTATTGTTGCGCATGGTCAACGTGTTGCTCGACTACCTGGTCCGTGGCGCCGACTATGTGCGCCTTGATGCGGTCGGCTATATGTGGAAAACGCCAGGCACGCGCTGTATTCATCTGGAAAAGACCCATCAACTGGTGAAGCTGTTCCGCGCGATTGCCAACCATGTCGCGCCAGGTACGGTGATTATTACCGAGACTAACGTGCCGCATCAGGACAACATCAGCTACCTGGGCAACGGGCACGATGAAGCGCAGATGGTTTATCAGTTTTCGCTGCCGCCACTGGTGCTGCATGCCATTCACACCGGCTCGGCGCGCGCGTTGCGGCAGTGGGCCAGCTCATTGGATCTCAGTAGTAATGACACCACTTTCTTCAACTTCCTGGCGTCACACGATGGTATCGGGCTGAATCCGGCGCGCGGCATCCTGTCTGAAGTGGAGATTGTGTCGCTGGTGCGCGACCTGGCGCTGGAGGGCGCGCTGGTCTCCTATAAAAATAACCCTGACGGTAGCACCAGCCCCTATGAAATTAATGTCACGTTTCTGGATGCGCTGAACCGTGAAGCGGATGATGATGCCACGCGGCTGAAACGCTTCCTGCTGGCCCATGCGATTCTGCTGGTCTTTCCTGGCGTGCCGGCCATCTATATCCAGAGCATTCTGGGCGGTCGTAACCATTATGATGGCGTGCGGGCCGCCGGACATAACCGGGCGATTAACCGTCAGAAGTATGATTTACAGCAGATTGAGGCGGCCCTGGCGGGTGGTGACTGGCTGCGTCAGCAGATTTATACCCGACTCAGCCAGTTGATCCAGCTGCGTCGTCGTCAGCCCGCATTCCATCCTGATAATCCGATGACGATCTACGACAGCGAAAACGCCCTGCTGGTGCTCAGCCGTCATCAGCCAGAAAGCGGCGGCGGATTGCTATGCGTGTTTAATCTGAGTGGCCGGTCAGTGGAAACGCGATTGCCGGTGGCGCATACGTTGCAGGATGTGGTGAGCGGAGAGAAGATTGATGGCACCCAGCCGGTTAAGCTGGATGCCTGGCAGTTCATGTGGCTGCGTTAATTACTTGTAGACTTCAGCCGTTGCACTGAATTTACCGTGTTCGCGACCGGCGATCACCAGGTAGTATTTCCCGCCTTTTTCGTCAGCGAGCTTAGACAGTACTTTTTTAGCATCCATTGGCGAGGTGGTTTCCGCTGTGGTGTTAACGGTGCCAATTTTCTGCAGGTTCATTGTCTTAACTTCTTCTTTGGTGACTTCCTTCGCTGCCATCGCAGAAAATGAAATCGCGCCCATCATCATTGAAGCCACAACCCATTTAAAAACCTTCATTATGTTTACCCTCATTCATGATCCATTGTGAGATGTAAGCAGCCGCTAAACGCGTAAGGCAGTATGGAACGGCATAGTCATTTCCGTGACTAATCACATAAAATTGCAGCGGCCTTGCTCACAAAGAGAAGTATTGATGCTGTTAACGATTTTTGCCAACCCGTAGCACGACTATCCCTCTAAACTGCTGATAAAATTAATAATGTGCTGACAAAACATCTCTGGATGAGAAATAAAAGGTGCATGTGCTGCTTTTTCGATAATCACAGAGAGCGAGGCTGGCAACATTTCATCGATCTCAGCAGCAATCCGACGCGGCACCAGACCATCTAATGCCCCGTAGAGTCGCAAAAACGGCAATGTGATCTGCGGTAACGCGTCGCGCAGGTCGACCTGACGCAGAATGTCGAGCCCGCCATCCAGCACCGCCACCGCCGGCACGGGTTGTGACAGTACCACCTCTTTCAGCTGTCGCGCATCGGCACGCGCCGTTTCGGTGCCCAGCGTCTGCAGCGCCAGAAAGCGCTCCACCGTGCGCTGAAAATCATTACTGAGCATCTGCTGAAAGTTCTGCAGCGTTTCCGGTTTAATGCCGGGCCAGTGCTCTGTGGCGGTGAAACAGGGTGATGATGCAACGGTAATCAGGGCGTCCAGCTTTTCTGGCGCGGTCAGCGCAAGCTGCGTCGCGACCAGTCCGCCCAGCGACCAGCCCACCACAATGGCCTGCGGTGGCAGGAAAGGCATTATCTGCTCAGCCATCTGCTCCAGTGTCAGCGCGTCAACGTTCTGGCTGCGACCATAACCGGGCAGGTCGACCAGATGCAGACGGTAATGCGCGCTGAGTCGCGGAATAATGCTTTGCCAGACTTCGGCATTCAGTCCCCATCCGTGCAGCAGCACAAGATCGCGTTTTCCTTCTCCGCAGGTGTGCCAGTAGAGCGACGTCATCAGTTACTATCCCGAAAATGATAAGGAGGTCGCTATGCTAGCAATGCCCGCCCTGTGTTGGCTATGCCGGATGCCGTTGCGGATAGCCCGGCACGGTATCTGCAGCTTATGTTTACGCAAATTACCGCCATTACCGCGGCTCTGCCCACGCTGTGGGTTACCGGCAGGATCAGAAAAGGTCGCCTGTGGCCGCTGCCAGCTTAAACCGCCCGCCTGGCAGGCGCTGGTCTGCGTTAATGACTATTGTCTGCCGTTCAGCCAGTGGGTTAATCAGCTTAAATTTTCTCACATAACCGCACTCAGGGTGATGCTGGCGCGGCTGATTTTGCTAAGCTGGCTTAATGTTTACCGACGCGGTGATGTGCCGCGTCCTGATCTGCTGCTGCCGGTTCCGCTGCACCAGCGACGACGCTGGCAGCGCGGCTTCAACCAGACTGTCCTGCTGGCCGCACCGCTGGCGCACTGGCTGGGATGTGAATGGCGTGAAGGGCTTTCCCGCACGCGCAGAGGCGCATTACAGCATCAGCTCAGCGCCCGCCAGCGCCGCACTAACTTACGCGGTGCTTTCCGCCTTGAAATGGCGGTGCAGGGACGCCATATCGCTTTGCTGGATGACGTCATTACCACCGGCAGTACCGTAGATGAAATCAGTCGTCTTTTACTGGCGCAGGGTGCTGCCAGCGTGCAGGTCTGGTGTCTGTGCCGTACCTTGTAGCGCGTCATTGATGGGCGTATTATAACCAACTAAATTAGTCAACTATTGAGCAATCGACATGATCCGAATTACTGACTCTGCCCAGGAACATTTTTCTAAACTGCTATCCAAACAAGAAGATGGCACCCAGATTCGCGTATTCGTGATTAACCCGGGTACGCCAACAGCCGAGTGTGGCGTCTCTTACTGTCCGCCCGATGCTGTTGAAGCCACCGATACTGAACTGAAGTTCGAGAAGCTCTCAGCGTATGTTGATGAACTGAGCAAACCTTATCTGGAAGATGCGGAAATCGACTTTGTGACTGATAATCTGGGTTCTCAGCTGACGCTGAAAGCGCCGAATGCCAAGATGCGCAAAGTCTCTGATGATGCGCCAATGGTTGAGCGCGTTGAGTACCTGCTGCAGGCGCAGATCAACCCACAGCTCGCTGGCCACGGCGGTCGCGTATCGCTGATGGAGATCACCGAAGATGGTTACGCCATTCTGCAGTTTGGCGGCGGCTGTAACGGCTGTTCGATGATCGATGTGACCCTGAAAGATGGTATCGAGAAAGAGCTGCTGGCTGCCTTCCCGGAACTGAAAGGCGTGCGGGATATTACCGAGCATCAGCGTGGCGAACACTCGTTCTACTGATGATAAAGCGCGGCAGCCTGACTGCCGCGCTATTTTTATTGCCCTTTCTGTCCTGACTGACGCTGCTCACTGACCACCTTCAGCAGCGTATTCACCTCCTTGTCCGCAAAGATCGCCTCCAGCGTTTTGCTCAGCTTGCGTCGCCAGTTAGGGTACTGATCTACCGTGCCCGGCACGTTGACCGGCGTGGTCATACCGAGCCAGTCCTCAGGCTGCAGGCCAAGCAGCGCACTCTCGGTATCCGCCAGGAAGCGATGGATGGCCCGGTTCAGCGCAGGCGTCATGGTCAGCTTCTCCGCCTTCTTCTGACTGCGGGCCGGTAAGGCACCTGCCTGATGCAGCGCATCCAGCAGCGCCTGTTTCTGCGCGGCACGCTGTTGATGCAGCGCTTTCACTGCATCGCCCGGATAAAGGCCCAGCTTCTCACCCAGATCCAGGTCGCCCTGCTCCCAGAAACCGGTCAGCGTCGGCAGATCATGGGTACTGGCGCTGGCGATAGACTGGCGTGGATAGTCCTGCGGCGCGCGATAACGCTGATCTTTCTCCTGCTCAAACCAGAGCACCTTCCATGAAAAGACACCGCTTTTACGCAGCAGGCTGATAATTTCCTGAGGCACGGTGCCCAGGTCTTCACCAATCACCATGCAGCGCAGCCGGTGGCTCTCCAGCGCCAGGATGCCCAGCAGGTCATTGACCGGATAGGCGACATAGGCGCCTTTATCCGCCGTCTCTCCGGCGGGTACCCACCACAGACGCAGTAGAGACATCACATGGTCGATACGCAATGCCCCGCAGTCGCGCATGTTGGCGCGCAGCATGTCGATGAACGGCTGATAGCCCCGCGCCTGCATCACATGCGGGTCCATCGGCGGCAAGCCCCAGTTTTGTCCCAGCGGCCCCAGACGATCGGGTGGTGCACCCACTGAAGCTTTAAGGCGATAAAGCTCCGGGTCGTGCCAGGTTTCCGCACTGCCCTCTGCTACGCCCACCGCCAGATCACGATAAAGCCCCACACTCATGCCCAGCGCCTGACTGTGCGTCCAGCAGGCCGAGAACTGCTGCTGTGCCAGCCATTGCAGCCACTGCCAGAACGCGATCTCCTCTTCATGCTGCTCACACCACTGCTGCACCTCAGGTAACTGGCTGTTACGCCACGCTTCCGGCCATGCAGGCCAGCCGCCCTGCTGCGTCTTGTCCGCCTGCCGCTCCAGCTGGATGCCGTCGTAAGCCGCCTGATAACGCAGGCTGTCGCCGCCTTCACGTACAAAATCTGCCCAGGATTGATGCTCTTCGCTCTGGTTATCACGCGCCTGGAAGTGGGCCCAGGCGTGCCGCAGCGCAGTGAGCTTAAGCGCCATCACGGCCTCGTAGTCAACCCACTCTGCCTCTCGCGCTTTGGTCAGCGCCTTCTGGGTTTTGGCACTTTTCCACCACTTCTGTGCTGCCGCGCTTTGCTGAAAATCGGCGACCTGACTGACGTCGATATAAATCACATTCAGCCAGCGGCGGGATGACGGACTGTACGGGCTGGCGAAACCGGCGCTGGCGGGATAGAGCGCATGCAGCGGATTCAGCCCGACAAAATCGCCGCCGCGCTCAGCCAGTTGCACCAGCAGCTGGTCAAGGTCGCCGAAGTCGCCAATGCCCCAGTTCTGTTCAGATCGCACCGTGTAGAGCTGCACCAGCGCGCCCCAGCGTTTCTCTCCCGCCTCCAGCGCTGGCGGCAGATAGCAGCGGCGCGGCGCGACAATAATCCGCGTCTGCCAGCGCTTCTTTCCTTTAGTGAGCGTGAGCTGGTGATAACCTTGTGTCAGCGGCCCCGGCAGCGAAAAAGGCTCTCCGGCGGTTAACTCGCCGCTAAACTGCTTGCCCTTTTCGGTCTGCAACTGCCAGCTGTAGACGCCGCTGCCCTGTGGCGTCAATTGCCGTTTGCCACTGCCGCTGAACACCGCGACCGGCGGCAGCGGTGATTTTTTGGCATCCTGCGGATCGTCCATTACCGCCAGCAGCGCGCGTTTGGTCTCATCGCTGATCGCCGCTTTCTCGCCGTTAACGTTGATGTAATCCAGTGAAATTCCCGCGGCACGGGCGGCCTGATCGAGTGCATTTTGCTTCATTGCTGCTCCTTAGCGCGGTGCCTGCCAGATACGTTGCTGATAGTCACGAATGGAACGGTCCGAACTGAACATGCCGGTTCGGGCCGTATTGAGGATAGCGGCGCGGGTCCAGCCTTCCGGGTCACGCCACAGGGCTTCCACCCGTTGCTGTGCCTCGACATAGGCCTGAAAATCAGCCAGCACCAGCCAGGGATCGCCATTTTTGGTCAGGCTCTCCAGCATCAGGTCAAACGCATGTTTATCCCCGCCGCTGAATTTGCCTTTCTCCAGCGATTTCAGTAAATCGTCCAGCGGCTTGTTCTGCTTACGCACCTTTTTCGGGTTGTAGCCTTTCGCTTTGAGCGCCTTCACCTCATCCACGGTGTGACCGAAGATAAAGATATTCTCCTCACCCACCTGTTCAGCAATTTCGACATTCGCACCATCCAGCGTGCCAATGGTCAGCGCGCCATTCAGCGCCAGCTTCATGTTGCCAGTGCCGGAGGCTTCATAACCGGCTGTAGAGATCTGCTCGGAGAGATCGGCCGCCGGGATCATCAGTTCAGCCACGGTGATGCGGTAGTCCGGGATAAACACCACTTTGAGCCTGTCACCCACCCGCGGGTCGTTGTTCACCACCTCCGCAACCTTGTTAATGGCGTAGATAATATTTTTTGCCAGGTAGTAACCCGGCGCGGCTTTGGCCCCGAACAGGAACACCCGCGGCGTGAAGGTGACATCTTCCGGGTTGTTCAGAAGCTTCTGATAGCAGTAGAGGATATGCAGCAGGCTGAGGTGCTGGCGCTTGTACTCATGCAGACGTTTGATCTGCACATCGAACAGCGCCGCCGGGTTCGCGATGATGCCGGTATGGCGGGCGATATACTCTGTGAGCTGCGCTTTGTTCTGCTGTTTGATGCTGCGATAGCGCTGACGAAACGCCTGATCGTCGGCATACGACTCCAGACCGGTTAACGCATCAAGGTTATTGGCCCACTCCGTTTTCAGCGTCTCATCAATCAGTGCCGCCAGCGCCGGATTACACTGCTTCAGCCAGCGACGCGGCGTAATGCCGTTGGTGACGTTGTGGAATTTTTGCGGCCAGAGCTGGTGATATTCCGGGAAGAGATCGCTGACCACCAGGCGGGAGTGCAGTGCCGCCACGCCGTTGACCGCAAAGCCACTTACCACGCAGAGATTGGCCATGCGCACCTGTCCGTCCGCCACCACCGCCAGCTTGTGCCACATCGCTTTGTCATCCGGCCAGTGCTGTTTCACCTGCTTTTTCAGCCGCTGATTAATCTCTTTGATAATCAGCATATGGCGCGGCAGCAGGCTGCGCATCAGCTTCTCATCCCAGCGCTCCAGCGCCTCGGGCATCAGCGTGTGGTTGGTGTAAGCGAACAAACGGCTGGTGATATGCCACGCCTCATCCCAGCTTAGCTGATGTTCATCCAGCAGCACACGCAGCATCTCGGGGATGGCGATGGTTGGATGGGTATCGTTGAGCTGGATCACCTCGAAGTCCGGCAGACTGTGAATGCTGCGGCCCGCCAGATGGTGACGGCGCAGGATGTCGGCTACGGCGCAGGCACACTGAAAATATTGCTGCATCAAACGCAGCCGCTTGCCGGCCTGATGGTTGTCATTGGGATAGAGCACTTTGGTGAGTTTTGCCGCCTCAATACCAGGCTGCTCCGCCTGAAGGAAATTGCCGTCGTTAAAGGCCGTCAGGTCAAACGGGTGCGCACTCACGGCCTGCCACAGGCGCAGCGGCAGTGTCACGCCGTTGCGGTAGCCGGTCACCGGCAAATCCCAGGCCTCACCACGCAGCGTAAAATCGGGAAGCCAGCGTACACCGCCATCCTCACGCTTTTCCACCCGGCCGCCCATCGCAACGTCCACATCCAGCGCCGCATTGTGACGAAACCACGGATAGCGTTCACGCTGCCAGTCATCGGGCGCTTCAATCTGCTTACCCTCCTCGAAAGACTGGCGGAACAGGCCATACTGATAATTCAGCCCGTGGCCGGTGGCGGACTGCCCCACCGTTGCCATCGAATCCATATAGCAGGCGGCGAGTCGCCCCAGCCCGCCGTTGCCGAGTGCCGGGTCGATCTCCTGCTCCAGCAATTCGGTTAAATCAAGTTGCTGCTCAGCCAGCGCCGCTTTGACCTCGTCATACCAGCCGAGATTCAGCAGATTGTTGCCGGTCAGACGACCAATGAGAAACTCCATCGACAGGTAATTTACGTGACGCTGCTGCTTAGCCGGACGCGGTGCCGGCTGGGTATCGAGCAGTTCTGCCAGTGCCGCACTGACCGCCTGCCACGCCTGGTGCGAGGTCATCTGTTGGGCGGAATGGAGACTCAACTGTTGCCACTGTCGGGTCAGAGCAGCGGTAAAACGGGCTTTATTAAATTTTTGCTGCGGCATATCACTCCCTTCTGTTACGCAATGAGGTGAAGCAAAACAAAAATAGAAAGCGCACGGGCTGGCAACCGGGTGCCAGCAACCGTTAAGTTAAGACGTGAGTGGGGGAAAAAGCGACAACAATCAAAGAAAAACGCCAGCCGGGCGGCTGGCGTCGCAGGAATCAGCAGAGTTCGAGGTGAACCTCATGCTGCTCAATCACTTTCATGACGCTGGCTGGCGGCATTTTATCGGTGTAGAGATAATCCAGCAGACTCATGTTGCCAAGGTTAACCATGGCATTTCGGCCAAATTTCGAATGATCCACCACCAGCATCGCGCAGCGTGAATTTTCTATAATCGCGCGTTTGGTGCGGACTTCGTGATAGTCGAACTCCAGCAGCGACCCATCCATGTCGATGCCGCTGATCCCCAGGATGCCGTAATCGAGCCGGAACTGAGAAATAAAGTCGAGCGTCGCTTCCCCCATCACGGCGCCATCGCGGGTGCGCACTTCACCGCCCGCGATAATCACCCGGAAATCGGGTTTGCCCATTAACAGCATCGCGACGTTAAGGTTATTGGTCACCACACGTAAATTGCTGTGGTTGAGCAGCGCATGCGCCACCGCTTCCGGCGTGGTGCCAATATCAATAAACAGCGTAGCGCCATCCGGGATCTGGCTGGCAACACGCTGCGCAATCCGCGCTTTTTCCGCTGACCACATCATTTTGCGATCGTGCCAGGCGGTATTCTCAGAGCTGGAAGGAAGCGCCGCGCCGCCGTGGTGGCGCTGAATTTTGTTTTGATCGGCCAAATCGTTGAGGTCGCGACGAATGGTCTGCGGGCTGACCTCAAAATGATCTACCAGCTCCTCAGTACTGACATATCCCTGACGACGGACTAAATCGATAATCGCGTCATGACGTTGCGTCTGCTTCACGTTCCTCTCCTGTTAACCCGCTAAACCTGTCTATCGACGCGTGACGTTACGCGTATCGACCAGCGCCATCGCCAGCCCCACCACCAGACCAGCAACGTGCGCCGCGTTGGCAATCGCCAGACCAAAGACGCCGAACCAGCCAATCACCAGCCAGACCACCGCAAAACCGATCAATCCCCGTTCAAGATAGACGCCGCTGTCGGGATCGCGCTCACCGCGTAGCCAGCAGTAACCCATCAGGGCATAGACCACGCCCGACAGACCACCAAACCAGATGCCACTGAACTTCGCCTGCAGCCAGCCGCTGAGCAGCGCCGAAATCAGCATAATTACAAACAGTTTGCCGCTGCCCAGACGCTTTTCAACCGCGCCGCCGAGATACCACCACCACATCAGATTAAACAGGATGTGCAGCAGTGAAAAGTGCAGCAGCGCATGACTGAACCAGCGCCAGACCTGAAGATGCTGGTCGGCATCCGGCCAGGAGAGCCACGCCATCACGGCCTGATCGCCCATGACCTGCATCAGAATAAAGACCGCGATGCAGAGCACCATCAGGGTCATGGTCAGCGGACCGGCACGCTCGCGGATGTTCGCCCAGATATTGCTGCGCTCATAGCGCAAACCGCTGTCAGTCTTGCCGCTGTGCCAGCTGGCGGCCTGATAGCGCGGATGGTTAGGGTCGTGCAGAAACTGCTGAAGTTCGTTTTCGACCACTGCAATCTTGCTCTCATCATCCAGCATGATGACGTAGTGATTTTCATGCTCGATACGCAACGTGATGCCCTGCGTCGCCATGTAGTCAACAAACGCCTGCGCCATGCGCGGCTGATTAAATTGGGTAATGCGCATCATTAACTCTCCATGTGACGAGCAGCAAGCTATTCACTGCCAGAGGCAACCTGCTGAGGGAAGGCGGCACGCCAGGCATCAAAGCCGCCAT
Source organism: Pantoea sp. MT58 (assembly GCF_014495885.1). Classification (NCBI taxonomy): domain Bacteria; kingdom Pseudomonadati; phylum Pseudomonadota; class Gammaproteobacteria; order Enterobacterales; family Erwiniaceae; genus Pantoea; species Pantoea sp. MT58. The sequence continues at coordinate 384,336 of NZ_CP061083.1, read as the reverse complement.
CAATGCTGTACGCCGCGCTGAAGCCCTGTCCCAGAAGATACTGCGCCGCACTTTTGCTGCTATTACCGTGATAGCACATCACCAGCACGGGCAGGCTTTGATCCGCGCCACTGACAAACTCGCTGAGGTTGGCGTTGGTCAGATGCAGCGCGCCCGCCGCATGGCCAAGGGCATAACTTTGCGGATCACGGATATCCACCAGCAGCGCACCCTGCGCCAGACGCGCCTGCGCCTGCTGCACATCAATACATTCAAACGTTTCCATGGGATCTCTCATAACAGCATCACAATAGCGCGTAGTGTAACCCGATAATCCGCGCCGATAACCTGACAATCGTTACGGCTATCTGTTTTTTTGGTGGGCAGAATGTTAGCTATATCACGCAAAAATGTTTTTACCGGGTTAAAGACTGGCGTAAATGTTGGTTTGCGATTATGATTATGCTCGAAAACGAACATAAGAGAACTATTCCGAACATCGGAGGAGATGACGTGGAAACCAAAGACCTGATCGTGATCGGCGGCGGCATCAACGGTGCCGGCATTGCAGCAGACGCTGCAGGACGCGGACTGTCGGTGTTAATGCTGGAGGCGCGGGATTTGGCTTGCGCGACCTCTTCAGCCAGCTCAAAACTGATTCATGGCGGCTTGCGCTACCTTGAACATTACGAATTCCGCCTGGTCAGTGAAGCACTGGCCGAGCGCGAAGTCCTGCTGAAAATGGCGCCGCACCTGGCGTTTCCGATGCGCTTCCGCTTGCCGCACCGTCCGCATCTGCGTCCGGCGTGGATGATTCGTACCGGCCTGTTCATGTATGACCATCTTGGCAAGCGTACCAGCCTGCCAGGCAGCAAAAGTTTGCGATTTGGCGCGGATTCGGCCCTGAAGCCAGAAATCACGCGCGGATTCGAATACTCCGACTGCTGGGTAGATGATGCCCGCATGGTCGTTCTGAATGCGCAGGAAGTGGTTAAGCATGGTGGCGAAGTGCGTACCCGTACTCGTGTCACCCGCGCCTGGCGTGAAGGTGGCCTGTGGATGGTCGAAGCCGAAGATGTTGATACCGGCAAAACCTTTACCTGGCAGGCGAAAGGTCTGGTCAACGCGGCAGGCCCGTGGGTCAAACAGCTGTTCGACGACAGCCTGAAGCTGAAATCGCCTTACGGTATCCGCCTGATTAAAGGCAGCCATATTGTGGTGCCGCGCGTCCATACCGAGAAACAGGCTTATATCCTGCAGAACGAAGATAACCGCATCGTGTTTGTCATTCCCTGGATGGATGAGTTCTCAATCATCGGCACCACCGATGTGGAATACAAAGGCGATCCGAAAAGCGTCCATATCGATGACAGCGAGACCGAGTACCTGCTGAAAGTGTTCAACGGACACTTTAAAAAGCAGCTGACCGCCGACGATATCGTCTGGTCTTACTCAGGTGTCCGTCCGCTGTGTGATGACGAATCTGATTCGCCGCAGGCGATCACTCGCGATTACACGCTGGATGTGCGCGATGATAACGGTCAGGCACCGCTGCTTTCCGTGTTTGGTGGCAAGCTGACCACTTATCGCAAGCTGGCAGAACATGCGCTGGAGAAACTGGCGAAGTACTATCCGAAAGCCGGCCCAGCCTGGACCAAAAACTGCGTGTTGCCGGGCGGTAATATCAACGGCACCAGCGATGATTACGCGGTCAGCCTGCGTCGTCGTTATCCGTTCATCACTGAAAACATGGCGCGCCACTTCTCACGCACTTACGGCAGCAGCACTGAAACCCTGCTGGCGGGTGCGAAAAGTCTGGACGATCTGGGTGAGAACTTCGGTCACGACTTCTATGAGGCGGAGTTACGCTACCTGGTGCAGCATGAATGGGTACGTGAGCTTGACGATGCTATCTGGCGTCGTACCAAACAGGGTATGTGGCTGACCAAAGAGCAGCAGGCCCGTGTGGCAGAGTGGCTGGCGGCGAAAGCCAAACCGGCACTGTCGCTGGCGTCATAAGCGAGCTATACAACAACAGAAAGCAGGCTTCGGCCTGCTTTTTTTATTGGCTGCTTATTCGGTTAATATTCAGGCCAGCCGCATCCTCACACCTCATCAGGAGAAACGCCTGTCAGCGAGCAAACCGGTCTGACTGTTTTTGTTCACAATAAATGCAGACCCTGGCAATTACCCACTGCAACCTTTTCTTCATGCTTCCCCGCGTAAACTCAACGCATCCTGACTGCATATCCCCCTTTTCGCCATTGTTACTTTAAATCTAACGTTCCGTTTTTTTGCTTAATTGAACACCGTTTTAAGAAAGCTCAGACTTCCCTCAGCATAAACGTCAACAAAGCGATTCAAATCCGGAGGTTGAAATGAACACAGGCCAAACGCCTGCCCGGGAGTGGAACACACGCCGCAGTGAAAAAGCGCGTCGTCTGGCCTCCTTTCCCCTTGATGGCAAAGTTATTCCTGCTGAAAGAGCCGTTGAAGCATTTGAACAGTTAATCGCACCAGGCGACCGCGTGGTACTGGAAGGGAATAACCAGAAGCAGGCTGACTTTTTATCCCGCACCCTGGCGGCGGTGAATCCGGCGAAAATTCACGACCTGCATATGATTATGCCCAGCGTCGGCCGCAGCGAACATCTCGATATTTTTGAAAAAGGCATTGCCCGCAAACTCGACTTCTCCTTCTCCGGTCCGCAGAGCCTGCGCATGTCTCAGCTGTTGCAGGATGGTCAGCTGGAAATCGGCGCGATTCACACCTATATCGAACTCTATTCCCGTCTCTACGTTGACCTCAGTCCGAATGTGGCGCTGATTGCCGGCTATAAAGCCGACCGCAAAGGCAACCTTTATACCGGCCCGAGTACCGAAGATACCCCGGCGCTGGTGGAGGCCGCTGCGTTTCGTGACTGTATCGTGATAGCCCAGGTCAACGAACTGGTCGATGACGAAACCGACCTGCCGCGCGTCGATATTCCTGGCTCCTGGATTGACTACATCGTGGTGGCAGATAAACCGTTCTTTATCGAACCGCTGTTTACCCGCGATCCGCGCCTGATTAAGCAGGAGCATATCCTGATGGCGATGATGGCGATTAAAGGCATCTACGCCGAGCATCAGGTGCAGTCGCTTAACCACGGTATCGGTTTTAACACCGCCGCGATCGAACTGCTGCTGCCCACCTACGGCGAACAGCTTGGTCTGAAAGGCAAAATCTGTAAGCACTGGGCGCTGAACCCGCATCCGACGCTGATCCCGGCCATCGAGAGCGGCTGGGTGGAGAGCGTGCACTGTTTCGGCGGCGAGCTGGGGATGGAAGAGTATATCCGCGCCCGTCCCGACATCTTCTTTACCGGCAGCGACGGTTCAATGCGCTCTAACCGTGCGTTCTGTCAGCTGGCAGGTCAGTACGCGGTCGATATGTTTATCGGTGCCACCCTGCAGGTTGATGGCCTGGCCAACTCCTCTACCGTCACCCGTGGTCGTCTTTCCGGCTTCGGTGGCGCGCCAAACATGGGTCACGATCCCCATGGCCGCCGCCACGCAACACCCGCCTGGCTGAATATGATCACCGAGCCAGACCCGATGCAGCGCGGTAAAAAACTGGTGGTGCAGATGGTCGAGACCTTCCAGGCCGGTGCAAAACCAACCTTCGTTGAAACCCTCGATGCGGTTGAGGTGGCGAAATCCTCCGGTATGCCACTGGCGCCGGTGATGATCTACGGCGATGACGTGACGCACGTGCTGACCGAGGAAGGTATCGCCTATCTCTATCGGGCAGAAAGCCTTGAGGAACGTCGCGCCATGGTCGCCGCAGTCGCCGGAATTACCGATATCGGTCTGGGTGTGGATGCAGCACGCGTCGCTGCCCTGCGTAAAAGCGGCAAAGTGGTTTACCCGGAGGATATGGGTATTCGTCGCTCCGATGCCACCCGCTCACTGCTTGCCGCTGGCAGCGTCGCTGACCTGGTTGAATGGTCAGATGGCCTGTACAACCCGCCTGCTAAATTCCGGAGCTGGTAATGAAACTCCTGTCACAGACTCATGCCGAGGCGCAGGCCAGTCATCTGGCGACGATTGCGCGCGATTGCCTGATTGATGAAGCACGCCTGAGCCCCAAGCCGGGTCTGGTAGACAGTCGGGGAAACGGCGCACATCGGGATCTGACGCTGGCGCTGATGGAGCGTTCTGCCCACAGCCTGATGCCCATCTTTCTGGCGCTGGCCCGTCACAGCTGGCTTCGTCCCGCCGACATCGCCCTGCGCGAAACAGTCGGTCGGCTCGGCCGCGATGGCGAACAGCAGATGATGGCAGCAACCGGCGGCGTGAACACCCATCGGGGCGCGATCTGGGCGCTGGGATTGCTGGTCAGTGCCGCTGCCATGCAGGGTGGCACAACCACGGCTGACACGCTGGCCCGCACCGCTGCCGCGCTGGCGAGCCTGCCCGACAGCCACGCCCCCAGAGTGTTCAGCAAAGGGTTAAAAGCGACGCACCGCTATCAGGTACCCGGCGCACGCGAAGAGGCGCAACAGGCATTTCCTCACGTGATGAAGCTGGCGCTGCCGCAGTTGCTGATCAGCCGTGCGGTGGGTGCCAGTGAGAGCGAAGCCCGGCTGGATGCGCTGATGGCAATCATGACTTCACTCAGCGATACCTGCGTGTTGTCACGTGCAGGCATGACCGGACTCGACGCCATGCAACAGGGCGCACGCGCCGTGCTGCTGGCAGGCGGCTGCCGTACAGCGGCGGGTCAGAGGGCGCTTCAGCAGCTTGACCGCCGGATGCTGGCGCTCAACGCCTCGCCGGGCGGAGCCGCCGATTTGCTGGCCGCAACGCTGTTTATCGATCGGGTCTGTTCGCCTGAACATTCTTATTTTTAGAGGCCATTATGGAACACATCACATTATCTCTACCTGCTAACCGCCTGCTCAGTGGCAGAGCGCTGGCCGGGGTCGTTGGTTCCGGTGATATGGAAGTGCTGTACACCGCAACTGAAGGCCAGACACTGAACGTCAATATCACCACCTCACTGGATAACAGCGACGCCCGCTGGAAAGCGCTGTTTGACCGCCTGAACTTAATCAACGGCCTGCCCGCCGGAGAGATGATTATCCACGATTTCGGTGCGACACCGGGCGTGGCGCGTATCCGTATTGAACAGGTTTTTGAAGAGGTGAGTCATGCGTAACGATGCCAGTTTTATTGAATTACGAGCCCGCGAACGTGCGCATGCGCTGCTGGATGCGGGCAGCTACCGCGAACTGCTGGATCCTTTTGAGGGCATCATGTCGCCCTGGCTGGCTCCGCAGGGCGTGGTGCCCCAATCCGATGATGGCATGGTCGTGGCACGCGGCACGCTGAACGGTCAGTCTGCGGTGGTGATCGCCATCGAAGGCACCTTCCAGGGCGGCAGCATGGGTGAAGTCTCCGGGGCGAAAATGGCGGCGGCGCTGGAGCTGGCGGCAGAAGACAATCGCAACGGCATCCCGACACAGGCGGTGCTCTGCCTTGAGACCGGTGGCGTGAGGTTACAGGAAGCGAACCTGGGGCTGGCAGCGATTGCCGATATTCATGCGGCGATTGTCGACCTTCGTCGCTACACCCCGGTGATCGGCATCGTCAGCGGCACCGTTGGCTGCTTCGGCGGGATGTCTATCGCCGCCGCGCTCTGCAGCTATCTGATTGTGACCCGTGAAGCCCGTCTGGGCCTGAACGGCCCGCAGGTGATTGAGCAGGAAGCGGGAATTGAAGAGTACGACTCTCGCGATCGTCCGTTTATCTGGAGCATGACCGGCGGCGAAATCCGCTACGCCAGTGGCCTGGTCGATGCGCTGGTGAATGACGGTATCAATGCCGTGAAAACCGCGATGCATGATTTTATTGCCAGGGGCGTTCCGGCGCAGAACCGCAGTGATAAGTATGACGACTTCCTGTCACGTCTGACGCAGTTCGATACCCGCCAGCAGGCGGACACCGCGCAGATTAAACAGCTTTTCGCCCAGGAGGAGAAATAATGACACAGACAAGCAGCCGTGGTGCAACCTGGCTGGAAAAACTTGCACCTGATGCACAGCGCCTGAGCGGTCTGTGCGCCTCTGTTCAGGTGGCTGACGGCCAGCTTAATGGCGAAGATGTCCGCTTTATCGCCGTCGTGCCCGATGCCCAAAACCACTATCCGCGCGCCGCGCAGGGTGAAGTGGGTCTGCTGGAAGGCTGGACGCTGGCGAAAGTGGTGAATGAAACGCGGGAAGCTGACAAAAACAGCGCTGTGAAACGTCCGATTGTGGCGGTGATCGACGTCCCCAGTCAGGCCTACGGTCGCCGCGAAGAGGCGTTTGGCATTCACCAGGCGCTGGCAGGTGCAGCAGGCGCCTATGCGAATGCGCGCCTTGACGGTCATCCGGTGATTGGTCTGATTGTGGGTAAAGCAATGTCCGGTGCGTTCCTGGCACACGGATATCAGGCCAACCGCCTGGTTGCGCTCAACGATCAGGGTGTGCTGGTGCATGCCATGGGCAAAGCGTCAGCGGCGCGCATCACACTGCGTTCGGTAGAGGCGCTGGAGAAACTGGCCGCCACCATTCCCCCTATGGCGTATGACGTGAATAACTTCGCCACGCTGGGTCTGCTCTCTGATCTGCTGAACGTTGCCAATCCTGATGCGCCGTCTGACGCTGATGTGGCGATGGTCGAAATTGCATTACAGAAGGCGATCAGTGACGCACGTCAGGATCCTACCCTGAAAAACCGCCTTGGCGCCTCTAATCGTCAAAGCTCCTCCCTGGTTCGCGAACGTATGCGCGCGACCTGGTAATGACATAAAAAAAACCAACCTGCCGAAACCGGTCTGACGGGGCGCATAGCGACGTGCGCCCCGGAGCAGTGGCCGTGGTCAGAATTATAAACATCGCTGTTTTTAAAGAATTTTTCTCTTAATTACAGGTGATTTATGATTTACATAATTGTTCATGCCCTTGCTCCAATTTTTATCATTATGCTGTTAGGTTTCTGGGCCGGTAAGGCCGGAATGGTCAATAACAGAGATGTCTCCCTGCTCAATATTTTCGTGATGGATTTTGCGCTGCCCGCTGCGCTGTTCAGTGCCACCGTTCAGACACCCTGGTCGGGTATCGTGGCGCAGTCGCCATTGATTGTCGTCTTAACCGGGGCGATGTGGATAACCTATGTGGCGCTCTATTTCCTGGCGACCCGCCTGTTTAAAAAGTCGCCTCAGGATGCTGCGGTATTAACGCTGACTGTCGCCCTGCCCAATTACGCCGCGCTGGGGCTGCCGATTCTGGGCAGCGTACTGGGAGAAGGTTCAGCAACTTCACTTTCTGTTGCGGTTTCAATTGCCTGCGGCTCGGTGCTGATGACACCCTTCTGCCTGCTGATTCTGGAACGGGAAAAAGCGCGCATTGCCGGTGAGAATGTGGGTTCGACAGTGACCATGCTGCCGGTGCTGATGTGGCGCTCGCTCAAAAAGCCGATCGTTCTTGGCCCGCTGCTGGGTGTGGTGTTGTCGGCGCTGGGCTTCAGAATGCCGGAGCTGGTCATCTCAGCGATTAAGCCGCTGGGGCTGGCAGCCACCGCCGCCGCGCTGTTCCTGACCGGCGTGATCCTCTCCGCACGTCAGCTGAAACTCAACGCCATCGTCGGCGTCGGGACGGTTGCCAAACTGCTGATTCAGCCCTTTATCGCCTGGGGTCTGGTGCTTGCGCTGGGACTTCACGGGTCAGTGGCAATCACCGCTATTCTGATGATAGCGCTGTCAGCCGGTTTCTTTGGCGTGGTGTTCGGCAACCGCTTTGGCGTGCAGTCACCCGATGCTGAGGCCGTGCTGCTGCTAAGCTCAATTCTGTGTATTTTATCTTTACCGTTGTTCATTACGCTGACATCAGGAATGTAATATGCGTGCGCCGCGTCCCCACGATTTGCTCTGGCTGCGACACAGCAGTGCTTTAGCCACGATTCAGGAGAGCTGGGTCAGCCCGTTCTGGCATCCCGACATGCCGGTGGTGGTGCGGCGCGATCGCCATGAATCCGGTTTGATCCCGATTGGCGTGCGCGGTGAGCGACGTGAGCGACGCGCCGCTGGCTGGATCACGTCAGACACTATTATCCGCGTGGTGACGCCAGAATGGCTGGCTGAACGCACACGGCTGCTGGATTCGCCCTTTACGGCTTATGCGCCTGTCAGCGCGGCGATTTCGCTCAGCGAGACCGCCTGGCCGTGGCGCTGGGGCATTACCGGCAGCACCGGTTATGCGCTGGCAACGCAATGCCCTGTGTTGCACGCCGCCAGCGATCTGGATGTCATCATCCGCGCCCCGCAGCCACTGCCACGCGATGCGCTGCAACGCTGGCAGACAGCAACCGACGCGCTGAGCTGCCGGGTGGATACGCAGGTGGAAACGCCGTCTGGCGCCTTTGCCCTGAACGAGTGGCTACGCGAGGAGCGCGTGCTGTTAAAAACCGACACCGGACCGATACTGACCGCTTCACCCTGGAGCAGGGAGAATCCATGAAAATACTCTTTACCTTCCCCGGCCAGGGCACCCAGCGTGCCGGGATGCTGCAACATCTGCCTGAGGGGGATGCGCTGAAAAGCCGCGTGCGTGCGGTGCTGGGCGACGAAGCTGACCGGCTCGACAGTGCCGATGCACTGCGCCACACCCGCGCCGTGCAGCTCTGTCTGCTGATTTCAGGTGTTGCCTGGGCGCGCGAACTGATCCGCCGTGGGGTGAAACCCGATATCGTCAGCGGTTTATCGATTGGCGCGTTTCCTGCGGCGGTGATTTCCGGCGCGCTGGATTTCAGCGACGCCCTGCGGCTGGTTGCGTTGCGCGGCGATCTGATGGAGCAGGCGTATCCGCAGGGATATGGCCTGACCGCCATCACTGGCTTAACGCTGAGCCAGCTGGAGAAACTGCTGCCCGGCAGTAACACCTACATCGCGAACCTCAATGCGGAAACGCAGATTGTGATTGCTGGCCGCGACGAGGATATGGCAGTGGTCGCGCAGAGGGCGCTGGATGCGGGAGCCAGTAAAGCGATTAAGCTCGCGGTGAGCGTGCCATCGCACTGCGCGCTGCTGGATAAACCCGCCGCCGAACTGGCTCGCGCCTTTGCGTCCGTCACCCTCTCCCGCCCCGATTGTGCCTACCTCAGCGGCTCAACCGCGCGGGTGATTTGGGAGCCGGAGAAAATTGCCGACGATCTTGCCTTTAATATGGCGCGCACAGTGCAGTGGAATGATGCGATGGTTGCAGCGAATCAGCGTGACGCCCGACTGGCCATTGAGATGCCGCCTGGCAGTGTGCTGACCGGTCTGACGCGTCAGGCGAACTGGCAGGGCGAAGCGATTTGTCTGGAACGTAACAGCGTGGAGGTGGCACTGCATCTCGTTAAACGGTTACATCAGTAAGGCTGCGGGCGTACATTCGCCCTTCTGCCGCCAGGGCCAGCAGGTCATTGTCACGTTCGCGGTGATGTGAGTAGACAATCGAGATCTGCTGACGCATCTGGTAAGGCTCAGCCAGCCTCAGCAGCTGGATGTTATTTTCATACACCTTCTTCATCCGTCCCGGAATCAGCGCCAGACCCACGCCCGCCTGCACCAGGCTTATCATCGAGAAGATGTCATTTACCTGGGTAACCATGCGCGGTTCAAATCCGGCAATCTGAAATGCCTCCTGTGAACCGGCATAAGTGGCGAATCCCTCTGCCAGTGAGACAAAATCACGGTCAGCATAATCACGCAGATCCACCGGTCCGGTTGCGCTCTGCGATTCTCCAGCCGGCATGGCCAGAAAGATGCTGTCTGTGAACAGCGGAATCACTTCAAATTGCGCATCACTGAGTTCGCCCTCATCGGTGGCGATCAGAATCGCATCCAGCGCGTCATCTTCCAGCATATTGAGCAGCATCTGATTCGACCCCATAGTCAGGTCAAGCTCCAGGGCTGGACGACGCAGCTTCATGCCCATGATCAGGCGGGGAATGGTTTCAAGCGTCAGCGAGTAGAGTGTGCCAAGCCGCAGGCGACCCCCGCCGATACCCGCCACTTTGCGCGCCTCTTCAATGCCTTTGCCCATCAGTGTGGTCACGTCGCGACAATAGTCCAGCAGCGTCCAGGCAGCCGGCAGCGGCACCAGGTTGCGGCCTTTATGAATAAACAGCGGGCAGTCGATGCCCTCTTCCAGCGTGTGCAGGGCGCGATGCACGCTGACGCTGCTCAGCTCCAGCGCTTCCGCCGTGCGGGCGATATTGCCTTTGCTCATAAACATCATGAAGACGCTGAGCTTACGGAAGGTAATTTCCTGGTTAATGTTGTCACTCATTGGCTGCGGTTGCCTGTAGGGTCGTTTTGCATGTCCGCATAGTAACGATTCTTCACCAGGGTGTAATGATCACGCTCGCACAACGGGCATTTACAGGCCCGGAGTCGATAAGCGGCTGAATTTTTTAGAGGTGTGTGGCGTGGGAGAGAAGCAGAAAGAGGAAGAGTGCGGCCGATCCCTCGGCCGCAGAGAAAACAAAATTTACTGCAGGAGCCTTACAACCTTACCGGCGAGATATTCCAGATCTCGTCAGCGTACTCCTGAATAGTACGGTCCGACGAGAAGTAGCCCATTCCGGCAATGTTTTTCGCCGCGCGGCGCTGCCACTCATCCGGCTTACGGTAGAGCGCATCCACCTTATCCTGGGTATCTACGTAGCTGCGATAATCCGCCAGTAACTGATAGTGATCGCCGAAGTTAACCAGTGAATCGAACAGATTGCGGTAGCGGCCCGGATCCTGCGGACTAAACAGACCTGAAGCAATCTGGGTCAGCACCTGGTGCAGTTCCTCATCGCCTTCGTAATAGTCACGCGGGTTATAGCCGTTCTTACGCAGCGCTTCGACCTGTGGCGTGGTATTCCCGAAGATAAAGATGTTCTCTTCACCAACGTGATCCAGCATCTCAACGTTAGCCCCATCCAGCGTACCGATAGTCAGCGCGCCATTCAGCGCAAACTTCATGTTACTGGTGCCGGAGGCTTCAGTGCCTGCGGTGGAGATCTGTTCAGAAAGATCGGCCGCCGGAATGATGATCTGCGCCAGACTCACGCTGTAGTTCGGGATGAAAACGACCTTCAGCTTGTTCTTCACCTGCGGATCATTGTTGATCACATTCGCGACATCGTTGATCAGGTGAATAATGTGCTTGGCAACGTAATACGCTGATGCCGCTTTACCGGCAAAGATATTCACGCGCGGCACCCAGTTCGCCTGCGGATCGGCCTTGATTCGGTTGTAGCGGGTGATCACATGCAGCACATTGAGTAACTGGCGTTTGTACTCGTGAATACGCTTGATCTGCACATCGAATAGCGCGTTCGGGTCGAGCACCACGTCCAGATTCTTCGCGACCCAGTCAGCCAGGCGGCGCTTATTCTGATGCTTGGCGACCGCCACTTTTTCAATAAACGCCGGATAGTCGATCTGCGCTTTCAGTTCGCTCAGCTGACTGAGATCGGTGCGCCAGTTACGACCAATCTCCTCATCCAGCACCTCTGACAGCGCCGGGTTGGCCAGCGCCAGCCAGCGACGTGGCGTCACACCGTTGGTTTTGTTACAGAAACGCCCTGGGAAGAGGCGCGAGAAATCGGCAAACAGAGACTGCACCATCAGATTGGAGTGCAGCTCAGACACGCCGTTCACTTTGTGACTGACCACAACCGCCAGCCAGCCCATGCGAATCCGGCGGCCGTCGTTCTCATCAATGATCGAAATGCGCGACAGCAGATCCAGGTCATCCGGATAGTGATCCTGAATGGTCTTGAGGAAGAAGTCGTTAATCTCGAAAATAATGCTGAGGTGGCGCGGCAGGATCTTACCGATCATATCAACCGGCCAGGTCTCCAGCGCTTCGGTCATCAGGGTATGGTTGGTATAGGAGAAGACCTGACAGCAAACGTCAAAAGCGCTGTCCCAGCTGAATTTATGGTCGTCGATCAGCAGGCGCATCAGTTCAGGGATCGCCAATACCGGATGGGTATCGTTGAGGTGAATGGCGATTTTGTCCGCCAGGTTGTCCCAGGTCTGATGCATCCGCCAGTGACGATTCAGGATGTCCTGCACCGTCGCGGAGACCAGGAAATATTCCTGACGCAGACGCAGTTCACGGCCGGAATAGGTGGAGTCATCCGGATAGAGCACGCGCGACACGTTCTCAGAGTGGTTTTTATCTTCCACTGCCGCAAAATAATCACCCTGGTTAAACTTACCGAGGTTGATTTCGTTGCTGGCCTGCGCACCCCAAAGTCGTAAGGTGTTGGTGGCGTCGGTGTCGAAGCCCGGGATGATCTGGTCATAAGCCATCGCCAGAATCTCTTCGGTCTCCAGCCAGCGCACTTTCGTGCCTTCATGCTGCACGCGACCGCCGAAACGCACTTTGTAACGGGTATTGAAACGCTGGAATTCCCACGGATTACCATACTCAAGCCAGTAATCCGGAGACTCTTTCTGCTCACCTTCCACGATGTTCTGTTTGAACATGCCGTAGTCATAGCGGATGCCGTAGCCACGGCCCGGCATGCCCAGCGTCGCCAGCGAATCGAGGAAACAGGCCGCCAGGCGACCGAGACCGCCGTTGCCCAGTCCCGGATCGTTCTCCTCTTCCATCAGCTCGGCCAGATCCAGCCCCATCTCATCCAGCGCCTGGTTGAGATCGTCATAAATCCCCATCGCCAGCAGCGCATTCCCCAGCGTGCGGCCCATCAGGAACTCCATCGACAGGTAATAAACCTGGCGGACATCCTGAGAGAGCTGGGCACGGCTGGAACGCAGCCAGCGCTCCACCATCCGGTCGCGCACCGCCAGCAGCGAGGCGTTGAGCCACTCGTGCTTGTTGGCAATAGAGGGATCTTTGCCGATGGTAAACATCAGTTTGTAGGCAATCGAATGCTTTAAGGCATCAACCGTCAACGTTGGTGAGGCGTAAGTGAAAGGTGCATTCATATCCAGTTTTCCCAATCCGTTACATCAAACGTTGGTAGAGATCACGGTAGGCTGTTGCTGCCACCTGCCAGCTAAAGTCCATTGCCATCGCCTGGCGCTGAACATAGCGCCATAACGAAGGACGGGACCACAATACGAACGCACGTCGGATGGCCCGTAACAGCGACCAGGCATTGGCATCTTCGAAACTGAATCCACTGGCGATACCGTCGGCCAGATTCTCTAACGAGCTATCATTAACGGTATCGGCCAGTCCACCCGTACGTCGCACTAACGGCAACGTACCATACTTCAGGCCATAAAGTTGTGTCAGACCGCAGGGCTCAAAGCGACTCGGCACCACAATGACGTCCGCGCCACCCACAATGCGGTGTGAAAATGCTTCGTGATAGCCAATCTGCACGCCTACACTTCCGGGATGTTCTGCCGCCGCCGCCAGGAATCCCTGTTGCAGTTCGGCATCGCCCTGACCCAGCAGCACCAGCTGTCCGCCCTGCGCCAGCAAGCCAGGCAGCGCCTCTAAAACCAGGTCCAGACCTTTCTGTTTAGTCAGGCGGCTGATCACGCAGAACACCGGCGCTTTATCATCCACTTTCAGGCCCATCGCAACCTGCAGCTGACGTTTATTTTCTGCTTTTGCTTCCAGCGTGTCGCGGTTATAGCGTGCGCTCAGCAGCAGGTCGTGCGCCGGATCCCAGATAGAGGGATCAACGCCATTAAGAATCCCGCTAAGACGACCTTCCCGCATCCGCTGCGCCAGCAGGGTTTCCATGCCGTAAGCATATTCAGCAGAGGTAATTTCATGGGCGTAAGTCGGACTGACCGCCGTGATATGGTCGGCGTAAAAGAGCCCCGCTTTCAGGAAAGAGATCTGACCGAAGAACTCCAGCCCATGCATGTTAAAGAATGACCATGGCAGGCCAATCTCATCCATATGATGCGCCATGAACAGGCCCTGATACGCCAGGTTGTGCACCGTGAACACCGACTTAGCCGGACGTCCTCGCGCTTCCAGATAGGCGCAGGTCAGGCCTGCATGCCAGTCATGCGCATGCACGATATCGGGACGCCACATGGAATCCATGCCACACGCCAGTTCGCAGCCAACCCAGCCCAGCAGCGCAAAGCGCAGATAGTTGTCGACATACGCAAACTGCGACTCATCATGATAAGGACTACCAGGACGATCGTAGAGGCCGGGCGCATCAATTAAGTAGATGCCCACACCGTTAAATTCACCAAATAACAGACGTATATGACCAGCAAATGTCTCTCGCTCCGTCACTACCTGGAGATCAGGTATGCCTTTGCGCAATGCGGGAAAAGCAGGCAACAGCACCCGCGTATCCGTACCGCCCGCAATTTGCGCCTGAGGTAATGCCCCGACTACATCAGCCAGTCCGCCCGTTTTCAGCAGCGGGAAAAGTTCTGAACAGACATGTAAAACCTGCATCCTCGACCTCATTAAGTTATCCGGCACGCTCCGCGTGCCGATTGCGTAAGTTCCGCTTATCGCTTACAGCCCCGCTTTGGCCAATCTGGCCAGCATGGCGCGGGTTACCAGTACGATCCCTTCATCCGAACGATGAAACCGGCGACTGTCTTCATCGGGGTTTTCGCCAATCACCATGCCTTCCGGCAGTTCGCAGGCGCGATCAATCACGCAGCGACGCAGACGACACGATCGGCCAACGACCACATCAGGCAGCAGTACAGTTGAATCGATATTGCAAAACGAGTTAACGCGTACCCGTGGGAACAGCACCGAGTTGACCACCACCGAACCGGAGATGATGCAGCCGCCTGAAACCAATGAATTCATGGTCATCCCGTGACTGCCGGAACGATCCTGAACAAATTTGGCTGGCGGCAGCGGCTCCATATGGGTACGAATCGGCCAGGTGACGTCATACATATCGAGTTCCGGCATCACCGATGCCAGGTCGAGATTGGCGCGCCAGTAGGCTTCCAGCGTCCCGACATCACGCCAGTAAGGTGGCGCGTTGTCGTCGTTCTGAACGCAGGAGAGCGCGAAGGAGTGTGCATAGCCTTCGCCACTTGCCACAATTTTCGGCAGAATATCTTTGCCAAAGTCATGGTTAGAGCCTGGCGTCTGCAGATCTTCCTCCAGCAGCGCATAGAGATAGTCCGCGTTAAAAACGTAGATCCCCATGCTGGCCAGCGCCTGCGTGTCATCACCTGGCATGGTAGGCGGCTTCGCAGGTTTCTCCACGAAGTCGATCACCATGTTCTCTTCGTTAACCGCCATCACACCAAACGCCGTGGCTTCATGTACCGGCACGGGCAAACAGGCAATGGTACATTTCGCCTCGTTGACCACGTGATCCAGCAGCATGCGTGAATAATCCATCTTATAAATGTGGTCCCCGGCAAGGATCACGATGTACTGCGCCTGATAGCGGCGAATCACATCAAGGTTTTGCGTCACGGCATCGGCCGTACCGCGATACCACTGTTCGGTCGAAAAGCGCTGCTGCGCTGGCAGCAAATCGACAAACTCATTCATCTCTTCATTGAAGATGGACCAGCCACGCTGGATATGCTGAGTCAGGGTATGGGACTGATACTGCGTAATCACGCCAATCCGTCGGATACCGGAGTTAACGCAGTTGGAGAGGGCAAAGTCGATAATGCGGAACTTGCCGCCGAAATGCACCGCAGGTTTGGCACGCTTAGCCGTTAAATCGACCAGTCGCGTGCCGCGTCCGCCGGCGAGGATCAGAGCAACCGTCTGTGTAGGGAGCTGGCGGGCCAGCATCAGGTGATCTGTTCTATCTAACTTAACCATGTCTGACTCCTTATGATTGCTTTTGGAACACGCACACACCGTGTGCGGGACCATGCCAGACAGTTAACAGGATGGGGTTGTCGTCCCCGGCGAAAGGAGGAAGGGCACGCCATTCTCCGTCTGGTAACACGATGTCATTCACCGTATCCGTGGCGTTTATTGTTATTAACCAGCGGCCGGACAGCAGGATCTGCAATCTGTGCATTCCCTGTGCCCATTCATCGTGTTGCAGTGGCTGGCCACCGGCATTGAGCCACTGCACATTGCCGTCACCGTCCTGCCACCAGCGATCTGCGGTCAGCGCCGGAATGCGCTGGCGCAGAGCAATCAGTGCTGCGGTGAATCCGACTAATCCTTTCTCATCCGCCTGCCAGTCAAGCCAGCTCAGCGCGTTGTCCTGACAGTAAGCGTTGTTATTACCGCGCTGGGTGTGGCCACGCTCGTCACCTGCCAGCAGCATCGGCGTGCCCTGTGACATCAGCAGCGTCGTCAGCAGTGCCCGTACGCTGCGGCGACGGCGTTCAATGACGTCAAAGCTGACGTTCAGCCCCTCTTTGCCGTGGTTGTGACTGTAGTTATCACCATGGCCATCGCGGTTATCTTCCCCGTTCGCCTCATTGTGTTTACGTTCAAAGCTCACCACATCCCACAGCGTAAAGCCGTCGTGGGCGGTGATGAGATTAACCGTGGCGTGTGGCGGCCGGTCGTCGTGCTGGTAGAGATCGCTGGAGGCGGCAAAGCGGCGAACGAACTCGCCATTGCTTAAGCCGCCATGGAGCCAGTATTGACGCGCGGTGTCGCGAAACTTATCGTTCCATTCGGCAAACGGTGGCGGAAAGCGGCCAACCTGATAGCCGTCAGGGCCGATATCCCAGGGTTCCGCAATCAGCTTGACCTGAGAGAGCAGCGGACAGGCGCGTATCGCGTCAAAAAAGGGCGCATCACGCTGGTAATCGGGCGTGCGGCCCAGCACCGGCGCAAGGTCAAAGCGGAAGCCGTCGACGTGGCAGACCCGCACCCAGTAGCGCAGCGCCTCCAGGGCCCACGTCATCACCTGCGGATGGTGGATATTCAGTGTGTTGCCGCAGCCGGTCCAGTTCTGGTACTCACCCTGCTCATCCAGCCAGTAGTAGCTGGCGTTATCGATGCCGCGCATTGAAATCGTCGGGCCAATCACATCCAGTTCGGCTGTGTGGTTAAACACCACATCCAGCACCACTTCGATACCCGCAGCATGCAGGTTTTTAACCGCCTGCTGGAACTCCTGAAGCGGTGTTACGCCCGGCTGACCGGAGGCGTAGCGGGGATCCACCGCCCAAAGTGCAAAGGGGTTGTAGCCCCAGTAGTTACTCAGGCCAAGCTGCAGCAGTCGCGGTTCACTGGCAAAGTGGGCAACCGGCAGCAGCTCAAGGGTGGTAATCCCCAGATCGCGCAGGTAATTCACCATAACAGGATGACCCAGCGCCGCGTAAGTCCCGCGTAACGTTTCCGGAATTTCCGGATGCTGCTGCGTCAGGCCGCGCACGTGGGCTTCATAAATCACTGTGTTACCCCACGGGATACGTGGTGCGACATCACCCTGCCAGTCAAAATCCTCCGCGACGACCCGGGACTTCGGCGCAATCGCTGCGTTGTCATGCGGATCGGGCTGCGCTTCACCGCCATGAAACAGCAGATCATCAGGCACATCGCCTTCTACGGCGCGGGCGCAGGGGTCAACCAGCACCTTCGCCGGATTAAAACGATGCCCCTGCTGCGGCGCCCAGGGGCCATGCACCCGGTAACCGTAGCGCTGTCCCGGTTTTAACGCCGGAACATAACCGTGCCAGATATCCCCACTGCGGCCAGGCAGGTCAAGACGCTGTTCTGCGCCCTGTTCATCAAACAGGCAGAGCTCTACGCGCTCTGCATGCTGTGAGAACAGGGTGAAGTTAACGCCTTTGCCATCGTAACTGGCACCCAGCGGTTCGGGATCGCCGGCAGTGATGGTCATTCAGCCTCCCGCACCAGCCATACTGTTGCCAGCGGTGGCAGATTGAGACTCAGCGACTGCGGTCGTCCGTGGCTCTCCTGCTCATCGGTATGTACCCGCTGATTTCGCACGTCACTGCCGTGATAATCATGCTGGTCGGTATTCAGCACCTCGCGCCAGTAGCCCGGCTGGTTGACGCCAAAGCGATAACCCGGGCGCGGCACCGGCGTAAAGTTACTGACCACGATCACTTCGTTGCCTTCACGATCGCGGCGCACAAAGGCGAAGACGGAATGCTCTGCGTCGTCTACCACTAACCACTCAAAGCCTGCCGGATCGAAGTCGAGCTGATGCAGCGGCGTGTAGTATTGATAGGTATGGTTGAGATCACGCACCAGACGCTGAACGCCGTTGTGCCAGTTATCCTCCCCTTCCAGCAAATGCCAGTCGAGACTGACGTCATGGTTCCACTCACGGCCCTGGGCAAATTCATTGCCCATGAACAGCAGTTTTTTGCCCGGGAAGGCCCACATCCAGCCGTAGTAAGCACGCAGGTTGGCGAACTTCTGCCAGGCATCGCCCGGCATACGATCCAGAATCGAGCGTTTACCGTGCACAACTTCATCATGCGATAGCGGCAGCACAAAGTTTTCAGTGTAGTTGTACATCATGCCGAAGCTCATCAAATTGTGATGATGCTTGCGGTAAATGGGATCGACTTTCATGTAGTCGAGGGTGTCGTGCATCCAGCCCAGATTCCATTTGAACCAGAAGCCCAGCCCGCCACCTTCAGTTGGACGCGTCACGCCAGGATAGTCTGTAGACTCTTCAGCCATTGTCACCGACCCGGATGCTACCGTGCCGAGCGTGCGGTTGGTGTAGCGCAGGAACTCAATCGCTTCCAGGTTCTCACGGCCACCGTACTGATTTGGCACCCACTCCCCTTCACTGCGGCTGTAGTCGCGGTAAATCATCGACGCGACCGCATCTACACGCAGGCCATCGATGCCAAAGCGCTCCGTCCAGTAGAGCGCATTACCCGACAGGTAGTTGCTCACTTCGCGGCGGCCAAAGTTGTAGATCAGGGTGTTCCAGTCCTGGTGGAAGCCTTCACGCGGATCGCTGTGCTCATAGAGCTCTGTTCCGTCGTACTTCGCCAGACCGAAATCATCGCTGGGGAAGTGGCCTGGCACCCAGTCGAGCAGCACGTTGAGGCCCGCTTCATGGGCAGCGTCAATGAAGGCGCGAAACTCGTCACGCGTACCAAAACGGCGGGTCGGCGCATACATGCCCAGCGGCTGATAGCCCCAGCTGCCGTCAAACGGATGTTCGTTAACGGGCAGCAGTTCGATATGGGTAAAGCCCATCTCTTTAACGTAAGGCACCAGCTGTTCAGCCAGCTCTTTGTAGCTCAGCCAGAAGTTGTTGTCGGTGTGACGACGCCAGGAACCCAGGTGGACTTCATAGATTGAGATGGGCGCGTCGAAAGCGTTGGCGGCCTTGCGCTCCTCTTTCATCTCAACCGGCTCCGGCAGACCACAAATCATCGACGCCGTCTGCGGACGCATCTGTGCCTCAAAGGCGTACGGGTCCGCTTTGATGCGCAGCTCACCATTGGCATCGATAATTTCATATTTGTAGAGCTGGCCGTTAACCGCACCTGGCA
Organism: Pantoea sp. MT58; assembly: GCF_014495885.1. Taxonomy (NCBI): domain Bacteria; kingdom Pseudomonadati; phylum Pseudomonadota; class Gammaproteobacteria; order Enterobacterales; family Erwiniaceae; genus Pantoea; species Pantoea sp. MT58. The sequence goes on along the minus strand of NZ_CP061083.1, from coordinate 364,890 downwards.
CAAACAGTTCCCAGATACCTAACTCCTGACGCAGACGCATCGGATGACGGCGGCCATCCCAGAAGTTGAAATCGCCAACCACGGAAACGCGACGGGCATTGGGTGCCCAGACGCAGAAGCGGGTGCCGAAGACGCCATCAATCACGTCGCCGTGCGCGCCCAGCGTCTCATAAGGGCGCAGATGCGTCCCTTCCGCCAGCAGCCACAGATCCATCTCCTGCAGCAGTGGCCCGAAACGATAGGCATCATCGACGAGGTTTTGCTGACCATGCCAGTTGACCGCCAGTTGATAACGGAATGGATTTTTACGGCGTGGAATGACGCCACTGAAGAAGCCGCGTGCATCTTCACACACCAGCTGAGCCAGTTTACGCCCGGTGGAGGTTTCAATGACCCACACTTCAAGCGCTTCGGGGAGCAATGCCCTGACCTCAAGGCCTTGCTGAGTTCGGTGCATCCCTAGTAACGAAAAAGGGTCGGCATAATTACCCGCAAACAGGGCATTGATCGCATCGCGATCGGGAAGCTCTGACATGACTTTCTTCCTGTGATAATTGGCAGCCGAAATGAACGCAACATAGCCTGTCGCGCTTCACCTGCGCTGCTCTTCATTGAGCCATACGTACAACGACAAAGTAGTCAGGCCATTCCATGGGAAAAGTGTTTTTGTCGCGTACCACAACCATTTAATCCGGAAAGCACAAGGGTTACCTGTGGCACATCATGGTTAAATCATAGCTTGGTCACGGCAGTTGCCATGGACTTAAGCAAAATATTCTTTAACGGCTGGCAAAAAAGGGAAGCTGATCACTGAGTAAGCGAAACGGTAGGTTGTTTTGCATACGACACAAACAAAAAAGGCCGGGTAAATCCGGCCTTTGGTGATATGTCTGTTTAGCTGATTAACAACCGCAGCATGCGACGTAGCGGTTCGGCTGCGCCCCATAACAACTGGTCGCCCACCGTGAAGGCCGAGAGATATTCCGGCCCCATATTGAGTTTACGTAACCGGCCAACAGGTGTGGTGAGCGTGCCGGTGACAGCGGCAGGCGTCAGTTCACGCATCGTCAGCTCACGGTCATTTGGCACCACCTTGACCCACTCATTGTGAGAGGCCAGCAGCTGTTCGATTTCCGCCAGCGGCAGATCGCGTTTCAGTTTCAGCGTAAAGGCCTGGCTGTGACAGCGCAGCGCACCGACACGTACGCACAAGCCATCAACCGGGATGACTTTAGAGGTGGCAAGGATTTTGTTGGTCTCTGCCTGGCCTTTCCACTCTTCGCGGCTCTGGCCGTTGTCCAGCTGCTTATCAATCCACGGAATCAGGCTGCCCGCCAGTGGTACGCCGAAGTTGTCGGTCGGTAACGTGCCTGAACGGGTGAAGTCGGTCACGCTACGCTCAATGTCGAGAATGGCGGAAGCCGGGTTCTGCAATGCAGGCGCAACGTGATCGTGCAGCATGCCCATCTGGGTCAGCAATTCGCGCATGTGGCGCGCACCGCCACCCGAGGCTGCCTGATAGGTGGCAACTGAGGCCCACTCAACCAGATCCTGAGCAAACAAACCGCCCAGTGACATCAGCATCAGGCTGACGGTACAGTTACCGCCAACAAAGGTTTTGATGCCACGGTCGATGCCGTCACGAATAACCGCGTGGTTAACCGGATCGAGGATGATGATGGCATCCTCTTTCATGCGCAGCGTGGAGGCCGCATCAATCCAGTATCCCTGCCAGCCGCTGGCGCGCAGCTTAGGATAGACGTCACTGGTGTAGTCGCCACCCTGGCAGGTAATAATGATATCCAGCGCGCGCAGCGCCTCAATATCAAACGCATCCTGCAGTGTGCCCTGCTGTTTGCCCGCAAACGCGGGTGCCGCCTGACCATGCTGCGACGTCGAGAAGAAGACCGGATTGATTGCATCAAAATCACGCTCTTCACTCATGCGGGACATCAGCACTGAGCCGACCATGCCGCGCCAACCAACAAAACCTACATTCTTCATGTCGTGTCCGTCTAAGGCAGTTACACCTGCTTTTCATTTCAGAGGAGAGAGCGGCGTGCTATTTTCACGCCGCTCTGCGTAATAATAAGATTTACCTGTGTCCCCTCACTCTACAAAATGCAGGCCGGGTAGCAAGTGAATTAATTCGATTACGCTAACTTTTTCAGCAGCGTAACTAATAACTCTGCTTTTTCGCGAACAACATGGCGTAAAACCGATGACTGAAATGATTTCGGCGACAATATTATTGTTGTTAATTATGGATCCGCTGGGCAATCTGCCGATTTTTATGTCGGTTTTAAAGCATCTGGAGCCGAAAAGGCGGCGGGTTGTGCTAATCCGTGAAATGCTGATTGCCCTGATCATCATGCTGCTGTTCCTGTTTACCGGCGAACGCATTCTGGCATTTTTAAATCTGCGCACCGAAACGGTATCGATTTCTGGCGGGATCATTCTGTTTCTGATCGCTATCAAGATGATTTTTCCGTCGGCGGAAAGCAGCAGTTCGGGCTTACCGGCGGGTGAAGAGCCATTCCTGGTTCCGCTGGCGATTCCGCTGGTCGCCGGGCCATCGCTGCTGGCAACGCTGATGCTGTTGTCGCATCAGTATCCGCATCAGATGACGCATCTGGTGGGCGCGCTGTTGATCGCCTGGGGCGTGACGGTCGGCATTCTGCTGATGTCAGGTCTGTTCCTGCGTCTGCTGGGTGATAAAGGCGTGAATGCGCTGGAGCGGCTGATGGGATTGATACTGATTATGCTGGCCACCCAGATGTTCCTGGATGGCATTCGGGCTTATCTGAAGTTGTAAGCGCACCTGTGTCCTTTTATCCTGGCAGGCGAGCAGGCTGCCGCCTTCATTCAGCCGGCTTATCACAACGTTACGGCATTGAAATGAATAATAATATTTATATAATGCCGCAAAAAGAGATATCCATGGCAGGCAGTATCGAAAATTAGATGCAGCGTCTGAAAACGCGGGGGAAATGCAATGAGGTTGGGCCTGACCGTACTATCCTTCCCGGGCCAGAAAGCGGCGCTGAATGACGCGCAGCTGATGCAGGTTGACGTTACTGATTTTGCCTGGGTTTACTTATCTGCCGCCGCCATCACGCTGGTTCTTTTTGCTCTGAATAAGAAGAAAATGGGCATGAACAGTCTGCTGCAGATCATCAAAAGCTGTTTTTTGCGCACCTTTAATTATCAAGGGCGTGAAGGCAGGACGAGCTATTTTATTTTCCTGCTGTTCCAGCTGGCCTGGTTCTGCAGTTATCTGCAATGGTTTACCGGGCCATTGCATGAAATTGGCTTAATCGCGCTGCTGCTGTTTATTTTGCCTGTTTTTTCCTGCGGGGTGAGAAGAATAAATGACGCTGGCTATTCATCCGGCGTCATTGTCCTTTTGGTAGTGGCGCCTTATCTGCTGTTCCCTTTTTTACTCTTCCCGCGCTCGCGGGAAAAAAACTGACGGGCAGTTAGCCCGTCAGGTTGGTCAGGAAAGCAGTTCGAAAGCAATCATCCCGACAACCGCGCCAACAGTGCCAAGAATGGTCTCCATCAGCGTCCAGGTCTTCAGCGTTTCCGCTTCGCTGGCCCCGGTGAAGCGGCCAAACAGCCAGAAGCCGGCATCGTTCACATGGCTGATAATGATTGAGCCACCGCCGATGCAGATCGACAGCGCTGCCAGCTGAGCACCGCTGTAGTGCAGCGGTTCAATCACCGGCATGATTAGCCCGACGGTGGTCAGACAGGCGACCGTCGCCGACCCCTGAATAACCCGCACCGCGCCCGACAGGATAAAGCAGGCCAGCGCAATCGGCAGTCCTGCGCCGGTCAGCGCATTGCCCAGCACCGGACCGACGCCAGAATCCACCAGTACCTGCTTAAACACACCGCCCGCGCCAATCACCAGCAGGATAATCCCGGCCGGTTGCAGCGCGCTGCCACACACCTGCATCACCCGCTCTTTATCCATACCCTGACGGTAAGCCAGGCCATAAATCGCCACCAGCAGCGCCAGCAGGATCGCAGTGAAAGGATGGCCGATAAATTCCAGCCATTCATACAGCGTGGTGCCTTCGGTTGTGAAGCGTGCGCCGATGGTTTTCAGGCCAACCAGCACCAGCGGGAAGAGGATCAGTGAGAGGCTGAAACCAAATGACGGCAGCTTGCTCTCATCAACATCCGGCTGATGATCTTCCGGCGGCGCGCTGAACGTGACGTGGTTGCCGATAAAGTTGCCAAACAGTGGCCCGGCAATCAGCATGCCGGGAATCGCCGCACACAGACCCAGCAGGATCATCCAGCCAAAGTCCGCGTGCATCTGCGAGGCCAGCAGCATCGGGGCCGGTCCGGGCAGCAGGAAGGCCGCCGATGCCGCAACGCCCGCAAACAGCGGGATCACCAGTTTCACCAGATTGCCGCCGGTACGCCGCGCCACCGCAAACGCAATGCTGATCAGCAGCACCACGGCAACTTCAAAGAAGAGCGGCAGCGCGCAGATCAGACCGGCAATGCCCATCGCATAATGGGCACGACTCTGACCAAAGGTTTTCAGCATCCTGATAGCAATCTGATCGACGGCGCCGGTTTCATGCAGGATTTTGCCGAACATCGCGCCCAGCGCAACCACAATGGCAAGGAAACCGAGCGTGCCGCCCATCCCCTTTTGCATGGTTTCCGCGATTTTGTTGAGTGGCATACCGGAGAAAAGTCCGGCACCAATGGAGACTAACATCAGCGCGACAAAAGCGTGCATGCGCGCCTTCATCACCAGAAAAAGCAGCAGCAGGACAGAGCCTGCTGCGGTCAAAACGAGTGTTGCGGTATTCATCTCTAACCCTGGCTGATAGCGTCCTGGATAGTGGCAACCGTAGCTGCCACCACATCGTCCAGTGAATGCGCGATATCCACCACCAGTACATCCGACTCATCGCTGCCTGGCTCTTCCAGCGTGGCAAACTGAGTTACCAGCATCTGCGGCTTGAAGAAGTGGCCTTTACGCGCTTTCAGACGGGCTTCGATAGTGTCGAAATCGCCTTTCAGGTAAACAAAACGCAGGTTGTCATTTCCCTGACGCAGAATGTCGCGATAACTTTTCTTCAGGGCTGAACAGACAATGATAGAGATCGCCTGGGTGCGCTGCATGGCAAACGCGGCATCGTTCAGCGCCTGTAACCACGGCTGACGATCGCCGTCATCCAGTGGATGACCATCGGCCATTTTCAGGATGTTGGCGCGCGGATGGAGAAAATCACCGTCAAGAAAGGCCGTGTTGAGCTGGTGAGAAACCTGGTTGGCGACGGCAGACTTTCCGCTGCCTGAAACGCCCATCAGGATGAAGACGTGATGTGACGGGGATTGCGTTGTCATTTTTCTGCTCCGGCAGGTGAGAATTTGCCAATGTTACCGATAACAATGTCGTTTCTCATTCTCCTGGCCGGTTAACAGCCTGGCAACCTTTTTACCAGGAAAAGCATGAAAGTGTGAGCTGACTCATAAAAACGCCACAATCAGATGCTGCCACCTTCACTGATTTCAAAACCGACATCCAGCAGCCGATTATCGCTGCTTTCACCGGCAATGCGCGCCAGTAGCCGCGTCGCCGCTTCACGCCCCATGCGGTCACGTGGCGTGAGCACGGTCGCCAGTTGTGGCGTCACCACCTGGCTGATGTCATGGCCGTGGAAACCGGCAATGGCCATCTGCGAGGGCACCTGTAATCCCTGCCGCTGGCACTCAAACATCGCCCCGACCGCCAGATCGTCATTGGTACAGAACAGGCTATCCGTTTCAGGATAAAGACGCTGCGCCTCACGCAGCAGATCGCCACCGGCGCTGAATGAAGAAGCCTCTTCCATCATCACGCTGCGCGGCGTCAGCCCCGCTTCGCGCATGGCGATTTCATAACCCTGTTGCTTCTGCAACGTACGTTCATCAAGGCGTGCGCCGAGGTAGACAGTGTGACGATGGCCTTTACTCAGGATAGTCCGCGTCATCTGCCGGGCTGCTTCAACGTTATCAAAGCCGACGGCCATATCCAGGCAGGGTGTGACGCTGTCCATCATCTCTATCACCGGAATACCGGCCACTTCCAGCATGCGCAGCGTGCCTGGCGTATGGGTACGTTCGGTGAGAATCACGCCATCGATGTTCCAGCCCAGCAGCGAGCGCAGTTGCCGCTCCTCTTTTTGCGGGTTGTAACCAAAGTGGGCGACCAGCGTCTGATAGTTCGCTTCGTCGGTGACGGCTTCAATGCCGCGCAATACGTCGGCGAAAACCTGGTTGGTGAGTGACGGCAGCAGCACGCCAATGGCGCGACTGGTGGCGTTAGAAAGCATATCGGGGGCGCGATTGGGGATATAACCCAGCTCATCCAGTGCCACTGCAATCTTGTCCCGCAGGGCAACAGAGACCTGCTCAGGATTACGCAGGTAACGGCTGACGGTCATTTTAGTAATGCCGACGCGATCGGCAACATCCTGTAATACCGGTCTTTTCTTCTTCATCGTAGCGCCTGGGATCGCCCTGAAAGCTAAAGTACGATGAGTCTATCACTTTTCTGTCACAAAATTGCCAACCGGGCGCGATGATGCGCGCCCGTAATCTGCTTAGACCGGTGGCAGATCAAACAGCAGGACTTCTGCAGCCGTGCTGGCTTCAATCGTCAGCGCGCTTTCGTCCCAGATCGCCAGGGCGTCACTGGTTGTCACCGCGTTACCGTTAACAGTCACATTGCCTTTGACCACCTGAATCCAGATACGACGTCCTGCCTCAACGGCGACATTGTCCTGCTCACCAGCAGCCAGTACCCAGCGCGATAAGGTCATGTCCTGATAAACTTTCAGCGACCCTTCACGGGCATCCGGGCTTAACACCAGCTGACGCCCTGTAACATCCGGGAAGCGGCGCTGATCGTAGCGTGGCTCAATGCCGGTACGCTCAGGAATGATCCAGATCTGATAAAGGTGCAATGGCTCGCTTTCACTGGCGTTGTACTCAGAGTGACGTACACCCGTGCCGGCGCTCATGATCTGGAACTCCCCTGCCGGGATCTGCTCTTTGTTACCCATGCTGTCCTGATGCTCAACGGTACCGGAAAGCACGTAGGTCAGGATTTCCATATCTTTATGAGGATGGGTGCCAAACCCCTGACCACCATCGATCACATCTTCATTGATGACACGCAGCGCGGAGAAACCCATGAAGTTCGCATCGTGATAGCTGGCGAAAGAGAAGGTATGCCAGCTATCCAGCCAGCCATGGTTTGCGTGACCGCGTTCTTCAGCTTTGCGTACATAGATCATGTTTAATTCTCCTCAATGTTTTTTATAGTGTGTTCCCGAGGCGGTATGATTGATAGCTGAAAAACTTCACTTCTCTGTTCAAATTCGTTGAACAAAATCGGGCTTCTCACTGAAACAGATCGAAGGAAAAGGAGGTGATGCAGGAATGAAAGATATTAAGGGAAAGCCTGAAATAAAGGTTAATCTGATAAACCCGTAAAATAATGAAAGCCGGATAATCCGCGGTTACTTTATTTTCCGTGTCATCATCCCAGGCTAATTTAGCCTCTGGATTTGACACACACAACGTGATTAACGCATTAAAAATGATACCTTAAAAAATAGAGTCAATAAGGTATTACTTTTGATGCCTTAAAACTTCACCTGTAAATTAAAGAATGTGATCGCCGTAAATAACCCGCTTTCATAAATCCTACTAAAATAGCCGATAAATAAAAACCTTTCGTTTTAAACACCCTCCGATTCATTTTATTTTAAATTATTATCAGGAGCCCGATTATGGATGCCGTTCAAAATACGCTGATATCAGATGAAACGCCACGCTGGAGAAGAAGTGATACCGTCTGGATGCTGGGATTATATGGAACTGCAATTGGTGCTGGCGTTTTGTTTTTGCCGATAAATGCAGGCACTGGCGGTTTGCTGCCGTTAATCATTATGGCTGTGCTGGCTTTTCCGATGACATTCTTTGCCCATCGCGGGCTCACCCGTTTTGTTCTTTCCGGCAAAAATCCGGGGGGAGATATTACTGAAGTGGTGGAAGAACATTTTGGTATCGGCGCGGGAAAACTCATCACTCTGCTCTACTTTTTTGCTATATACCCTATCCTGCTGGTGTATAGCGTCGCGATTACCAACACCGTCGACAGTTTTCTCACCCACCAGCTTCATCTGATATCGCCGCCGCGTGCGGTACTGGCTTTCATTCTTATTGTCGGCATGATGGCTATCGTACGCTTCGGCGAAAAAGCTATCGTGAAGGCGATGAGTATTCTGGTGTTTCCGTTCGTGGCCGCACTGATGCTGCTCGCGCTGTATCTGATTCCACAATGGAACGGCGCTATTCTGGATACGCTCTCAATGAGGGGTTCTGAAACGACCGGAAGCGGATTATGGCTCACACTATGGCTGGCTATTCCCGTCATGGTCTTCTCCTTTAATCATTCTCCCATTATTTCATCATTTGCAGTAGCCAAGCGTCAGGAGTACGGCGATCAGGCGGCGTCAAAATGTTCACGCATTCTGGCCTGTGCTCATATCATGATGGTGCTCACCGTCATGTTTTTCGTTTTCAGTTGTGTGCTGAGTCTCTCTCCGGAACACCTGGCGGAGGCAAAGGCGCAGAATATTTCTATCCTTTCCTACCTCGCTAACCATTTTAACGCGCCGTTAATTGCCTGGATGGCCCCCATCATCGCAATTATCGCGATCACCAAATCTTTTCTCGGCCACTATCTGGGGGCGCGTGAAGGTTTCAATGGCATGGTGATCAAATCGCTTCGCAGCAAAGGCAAGTCGATAGAAATCAATAAACTGAACCGCATCACCGCCCTTTTTATGCTGATCACCACCTGGATTGTCGCCACCCTAAACCCCAGCATTCTGGGCATGATTGAAACCCTGGGCGGACCGGTTATCGCCATGATCCTGTTCCTGATGCCGATGTACGCCATTAATAAAGTCCCGGCGATGCGTAAATATAGCGGTCATTTGAGCAATCTTTTCGTCGTCATCATTGGCCTGATTGCTATCTCCGCCATCGCCTTTTCTTTACTTAACTGATGCCGTCGCTTGCCATACTGGTCAGCGCCTCTTTCATATTGCAATCCGCATGGGTGAATCATGATTAGCGTTTTCGATATTTTTAAAATCAGCATCGGGCCATCCAGTTCGCATACGGTGGGCCCCATGAAAGCGGGTAAACATTTTGTTGATACGCTAAAGGAAAAAGGCCTGCTGGATAGTGTGAGCCGGCTGGTCGTGGATATTTATGGCTCTCTTTCCCTGACGGGAAAAGGCCACCATACAGATATTGCGATTATTCTCGGCCTGAGTGGTTATCTGCCTGACACGGTAAATATCGATCAGATCCCCGCCATCATTCGCGACGTGAATACGCAGCAACAGTTACGTATCGAAGAAGGGCACCGGGAGATTGCCTTCCCGGTGGCAGAGTGCATACGCTTTCACAGCGAGTTTCTGCCGTTACATGAAAATGGCATGAGCATAACCGCCTTTTGTGATGGAAAAAGCGTTTACACCCAGACCTATTATTCTGTCGGAGGCGGCTTTATTGTCACCGAAGACGATTTTGGTAAAAGCCTGGATAGCGAAATCGATATTCCCTTCCCCTTCTATTCCGCCCGTAACCTGCTGGCACATTGCCATAGCAATAACCTTTCGGTTTCGGCCGTCATGATGAAGAACGAGATAGCGCGTCATGGTCGCCGTGAGGTCGAAGAGAACATGGCACAACTGTGGCAAACCATGCGCAATGCGATAACACGTGGCATCAGCACTGAGGGCGTCTTACCCGGTCCGCTGAAGGTGCCACGGCGGGCTTCTTCCCTGCATCGCATCCTGGCGCCACTGAGCCAGTCCATTAATCCCCTGAGTGCCATGGATTGGGTGAATATGTTCGCGATGGCAGTGAGTGAAGAGAATGCCGCTGGAGGACGTGTGGTCACCGCACCCACCAATGGCGCATGCGGGATTATTCCGGCGGTACTGGCTTATTATGATCGCTTCATCAAGCCGGTAACGCCTGAACTCTATATGCGCTATTTCCTCACAGCAGGCGCAATCGGCATTCTTTATAAGATGAATGCGTCGATTTCTGGCGCTGAAGTCGGCTGTCAGGGAGAGGTCGGCGTGGCCTGTTCCATGGCGGCGGCGGGACTGGCTGAACTGCTGGGGGCCGATGCGGAGAAAGTCTGCATCGCCGCTGAAATTGGCATGGAGCATAATCTTGGTCTGACCTGCGATCCCGTAGCGGGTCAGGTCCAGGTGCCCTGTATTGAGCGGAATGCGATTGCTGCCGTCAAAGCCATTAACTCAACCAGTATGGCGATGTACCGCACCAGCGATCCCAAAGTGTCACTGGATAAGATTATCGAAACCATGTTTGAAACCGGCAAAGACATGAACGCCAAATACCGTGAAACCGCCCGCGGCGGTCTGGCGATCAAAGTGGCGATATGTGAATCGTAACGATCTGAAAACCGCTGGCTGTGAGGCTGGCGGTTTCTTCATTGCTCCGGTTTTGCTGAAGATGGGCTTTGAGCAGGATTATTTTGATTCGTTTTCGCGGGGCAGACTGGACCAGACCATACTCCGCATTTCAGAGGAGGTGTACCACTCATTTATCGTTGCGCTGACAGACTGCTCAGCAACAGCTTCAGTGTTATTCGCCGCCGGTGACTGGCTGCGCTGTTTTTTTCGGATGCGAATACGTGCAGGTGGCGAGTCGGTAAACTGCGCATTAAAGGTTCGCATATGAGAATCGGACAAAATGGACTCCAGCTGATGCAACCGTCCAAGACCCCGCAATATTCCTATTAAGGTGCTCAGCGTAACGGACTCACCTAACTCTGCCCGTTTAATGGTGGCCGTACCAACGCGTGCACGTTCAGCCAGTTCAATCTGAGAGATCCCAAGCTGCATACGGGTTTCTTTAATTCTGCAGCACAATTCAGCAATTATTGCGCCATCGGAAAGAGTATTAAAACGCATAGCAATATCTCATTGCGGGATATACAGAATAAATTATTGAGTAAACCCGCCGGCAAATAAAGAAGATAATTTTAAAATAACAGCACCTGCATCAAAGTAAGTTATTTATTAACAACGTAAGCGATGAAATATAACCTTCAGGCTTTATTTTTATTGAATTATGGCTATGTCTGAAAAGGGGCGAAAAGGGAAACCTGTTCCGCTGTCGGTCAGGCTCATATTACCGGCTTAAAACCAAATGATGAGTGAGTTACCGCCTCTCTTTTCCAGTCAGTGAGTGGCAGGCAAAAAAAAGCCAGCGGATAAGCTGGCTAAATAATACTGGAAGCAATGTGAGCAATGTCGTGCTTTCTCAGACTGTCGATGACTGCCCGGGAACGCATGACAATAATAATCATTATCATTCGTATCTGTAAAGCTGTTTTCACGTTTTTTTCGCTTGATTATTGTGGTGAATACCTTGATGTTTAAAGGGTTTTTATCGGCAAAAGGAGAGCACATGAGTGACATCGTTATCCGCCACGTTACGCCAGAAGATGCCGCTGCACTGCACAGAATTTATGGTCAGCCAGATACTCAGGCCAGCACATTGCATCTGCCTAACGCATCCCTGCAAATGTGGCATGCCCGTCTCGCTACGCCACAGCCCAATGCGCATCTGCTGGTCGCCTGTATCGACGAAGAGGTTGTTGGTCAGTGTGCGCTGCACACAGAAGAGCGAGCAAGACGCCGTCACGTCGCCTCTTTAGGGATGGGCGTGGATGATCGCTACCGGCAGCGCGGCGTCGGCACGGCGCTGATGCGTGAGATGGTCTCGTTGTGCGACAACTGGCTGCAGGTGAGCCGGATGGAGCTGACGGTGTTTGTCGATAATGGCCCGGCCATCGCCCTTTATCAGCGTTTCGGTTTTGAGATTGAGGGAACGGCTAAAGGCTTCGCTATGCGACACGGTGAACTGATCGACGCGCATTATATGGCGCGGGTTAAAGTCTGACGATTGGAAGCATAAAGGGCACCGAAGGTGCCCTTTATGCTGATAAACCTGCCAGGATTCGCTGTCAGTTAGCGCCTGCGCAGGAAACAGGGTCAGATCGGAAAGACGCAAAAGCTGTCATCCATGACACGCTCGGCCCGCGCCGTCCTGCCGCGGGACGCTTTCCTCTTCTGACCCAGTTCCCTGCACATTGAGCTTATTTATTGCTGTCAGATTCACCTGGGTTTAGGTTTGTCAGCAGTCCTGGAAATTAATAACCCGCACTCAAATCATCAATGCTACGCGGATCAGACGCGCCATACAGCATGCCATCCGGCCCGATCATGATGCTCTGTGTACTGCCCATCGACGGCAGCACCTTCACATGCTGACCTTTGGCTTCCAGCAGACGCAGCGTATCGGGACTGAAGCCCTTCTCCACTCGCAGCTGGTCCGGCAGCCACTGATGATGGAAGCGCGGCGCATTAGTGGCTTCCGCCACATTCATCCCGAAATCGATACTATTTACCACCATCTGCAACACCGTAGTGATAATGCGGCTGCCGCCAGGACTGCCGGTGACCAGCCAGGTTTTGCCGCCTTTGGCGACGATGGTCGGTGACATCGATGACAACGGACGCTTCGCCGGTTGCACCGCATTCGCCTCACCGCCCACCAGTCCGTAGACATTGGGCGTGCCTGGCTTGGCAGAGAAGTCATCCATCTCGTTATTCATCAGGATGCCGCTTTTGCCCGCCACAATTCCGCTGCCGAAATAGGTGTTCAGCGTGTAAGTCACCGCAACCGCATTTCCCTGCTTGTCGACCACCGAGAAATGGGTCGTCTGATTGCTTTCATAAGGTTCGAGCTTGCCGGGTTTGATCTCACTGGAAGGCCGCGCTTTCGCCACATCGATCTGCTGTGCCAGGCTTTTAGCATAGGCTTTACTGGTCAGCGCCTGCCACGGTACCTTCACGAAATCGGGATCGCCGAGATATTCCGAGCGGTCCGCGTAGGCATATTTTTCCGCTTCAGCCATCACCTGCATGGCGTCTGCACTGCCAAAGCCCATCTTCGCCAGATCGAAGTTCTCCAGGATATTCAGAATCTGCACGATATGGATACCACCGGATGAGGGAGGCGGCATTGAGAAGACTTCATAGCCACGGTATGTCCCGCTGACGGGCTTACGCTCGACCGCGCGATAGGCTGCCAGATCAGCTTTGTTGATCAGGCCGCCGTGTTGCGCCATCTCTCCGGCAATCTCATCTGCAATCTCACCTTTGTAAAAGGCATCCGGTCCCTGACGGGCAATCAATTGCAGGCTGTGCGCCAGGTTCTTCTGCACCAGCCGGTCACCCTTCTGCCACGGCGTGCCGTCCGGTTTATAGAAGATCGCTTTGCTGTTGGGATGGGTAATCAGGACCTCTTTGCCGTAGGTTTTCAGGTCATCCGCCAGTGCGTCATTGACCGGAATACCGTCACGCGCCAGTTTGATCGCCGGTGCCAGCAGAGTGCTCAGCGGCAGGGTGCCATATTTCTGCGCAGCCAGCGCCAGTCCGGCCACAGTGCCCGGCGTACCTGAGGCAAGATGTGATGTCAGCGACAGCTTACTGTCGGCATTACCCTGCTTATCCAGGAACATATCGCGCGATGCGTGGCCCGGTGCCATTTCACGGAAATCAATAGCCGTCGCGCGTCCCGATGCGGTGCGCAGCAGCATAAACCCGCCGCCGCCCAGATTGCCTGCCTGCGGATGGGTCACGGCCAGCGCAAAGCCCACAGCGACCGCGGCATCCACTGCATTCCCGCCCTGACGCAGGATCTCCACGCCGACCTGGGTTGCCATCGCATCCACCGACGCCACCATGCCGTGCTGCGCTTTTACCGGATGAAAGGTGTCACTGTCCACGCCGTAAGAGACCGGCGGTGCCTGAGTGGGTGCGGCGTTCGCCCCTGCCACCACGGTGAAACTCATCACCAGCGACCAGCTAAGCTGACGCACTGTTTGCTGCATTTTCATCCTGCCACCATCCCGTATAGTTATTTACATTTTTTTATCATTTCTGCAAGTCTCTACAAATACAGCAAAATAACCGGGGTTAAGTCAAATCAGGAATACATCTGAAAGTAAGGTCTGTGATATCGGGTAAACTTATGGATGCGACCCTGATATCGGGGTGCGCGATTGTGCACCCAAAACCCTGTCGCGTTTACGGAAGGAGGAGTGATGAAAAAGTGGATAATTGTTTTAGCGGCCCTGCTGCCATTCGCCAGCCAGGCGAACACGCTCAACAGCACCAATGATCCCAATAAACCGGGCTATAACCCGAGCCAGCAGCGGATGCAGTCGCAGATGCAGACCGATCAGCAGCAGCAGCAGCTGAAGCTGCGCCAGGATCAGCAGCGTCAGACGCAGGATATGCAGCGCAAAATGCAGGAACAGCGAAATAGCGCCCAGCAGCGGGTTATTACCTCGCAGCCGGGCCAGCAGAATCAAAACCAGAACTAATGAAAATCGGGGCCAATGATGTCGATGCTGTCAGTACAGATGGCATCGACGCCCCATTTCAGCAATTCCCGCGCCCGATCCGGGTTGTTCACGGTATAAACCAGAATTTTCAGTCCGGCCGCTTTCAGTTCGGCGACCCGCTCAGCGGTCAGCACCTTGTGATTCAGATGGATCGAGACGCAGGCCAGCGCTGTTGTTTTTGCCTGCCACTCGGGATCCCAGCTGTGCGACAACAGACCACGCGGCAGTTGTGGTTCGGCCTGCATTGCTGCCTCCAGCGCCTCAAACGAGAATGAAGAGAGCAACGGCGCGGTCTGTCCCTGCCACAGGATTGCGGCTGCCTGCGCCACCGCACGTCCGGTTTCGGCATCACTGCCGGTGGTCGGTTTGATTTCGATGTTTGCCATCATCTGATGCTGACGGCAGCGTGCTGCCACCTCATCCAGCCGCGCCAGCTTCTCGCCGGTAAACGCCTTGTCAAACCAGCTGCCTGCATCGAGCTGCGACAGCTTCTCCCAGGGCAACTGGCCTGCCACGCCCCAGCCGTTGCTGGTGCGATCCAGTGTGTCGTCATGCAGCAGGAAGATTTGGGCATCCATTGATAATTTGGCATCAAACTCAATCATTTGATGGCCATATTTCGCACCCGTGTCGATGGCTGCCAGGGTATTTTCCGGTGCCAGTTTACCGCCGCCGCGATGAGCGACGATGCGGGGATAAGGCCAGTGTTGTGTGCTCATTCCAGACGCTTTCCATGGGTTGAATCGAAGAAGTGTAACGCATCTGACGGAAGATGCAGCCACAGCGTACTGCCTGGCTGCGGCCGTTCGCTGTGGGCTAAGCGTACCACCAGTGGCGTCTCCCCGATGCGACCATGTGCCAGATTATCGGCACCCAGCATCTCCAGTGTATCGACCCGCAAAGGCACGCCGCCCTGCTCGCGGCTACTGAGTTGAATATGCTCTGGCCGGATGCCCAGCACCACCGGGCGGTTAGCCCATTTCGCTTTTGTGTCGCTGAGTGGCAGCGCGTGTGAGGCATCAAGCTGGAAGCGCGAGCCGTCACTGCTGAACTGTCCTTTCAGCAGGTTCATGGCGGGCGCACCGATAAACGAGGCCACAAACTGGCTGGCAGGACGTTCATATACGTCGACCGGCGTGCCAAGCTGCTCGACCACGCCTTTGTTCATCACCATCACCCGCTGTGCCAGCGTCATCGCCTCGACCTGATCGTGCGTCACATAGAGACTGGTGGTCTGTAAGCGGCGGTGCAGCTGCTGCAGCTCCAGCCGCATCTGCACCCGCAGGCGGGCATCAAGATTCGACAGCGGCTCATCGAACAGAAACACCGCCGGTTCACGTACGATGGCGCGACCCATCGCCACGCGCTGGCGCTGACCGCCCGAGAGTTCGCGAGGCCGACGCATCAGCAGGTGATCCAGTTCCAGGCTGCGCGCTGCGTCCAGCACCCGCTGGCGAATCTGCTCTTTGCCCATGCCGCGGATTTTCAGGCCATAGGCCATGTTCTCCTCCACCGACATGTGGGGATAAAGCGCGTAATTCTGGAACACCATCGCAATGCCGCGATCTTTTGGCTCTTCCTGAGTGACGCGCCGGTTGTCGATGTAGATATCACCGGAGCTGACGCGCTCCAGTCCGGCTACCATGCGCAGCAGCGTCGATTTACCGCAGCCGGATGGCCCCACCATCACCATAAACTCGCCGTCATTGATGGTGACGTTCAGCGGCTGAATGATCTGATTTTTGCCATCGTAGGACTTGGTTACTGCCTGAAGGGTTACGCCTGCCATCTTATTTCTCACTCTCAACCAGACCGCGCACAAAGGCACGCTGCATGACTAACACCACCACCAACGGCGGGATCAGGGTTAATAACATTGCCGCCATCACTTCATTCCACTGGGTCGGCGATCCACTGGTGGAGATCATACTTTTGATCCCCGCCACCGCTGTGCCGAGGCTGGCGTCATTGATGATCAGCAGCGGCCAGAGATACTGGTTCCAGCCGTAGATAAAGGTGATGACAAACAGCGCCGCCAGATTGGTTTTCGACAGCGGCAGAACAATGTCGATAAAGAAGCGCATTGCGCTGGCACCGTCGATACGCGCCGCTTCTACCAGCTCATCCGGCAGCGACATAAAAAACTGACGGAACAGGAAAGTCGCGGTGGCCGACGCCATCAGCGGCAGAGTTAATCCGCTGTAGCTGTCGAGCATATTAAGGTCGGCTATCACCTGCACCGTGGGGAAGATACGCACTTCAACCGGCAACATCAGGGTGATGAAGATCAGCCAGAAAAAGAGCGTGCGCAGCGGAAAGCGAAACCAGACCAGCGCAAACGCCGACAGCATTGAGACGGTAATTTTGCCGAAGGTGATACCCAGCGCCATGATCATGCTGTTGAGCAGCATCAGGCCAAACGCTGGTCCGCTGCCGTTGACGCCCTGCGTCCAGATGCGCGAGATGTTCTCCCACAGGTGCGTGCCGGGCACCAGGGTCATCGGCACCTGATAGACCGCCTCGTTATCCAGCGTTGCCGCCACAAAGGCGACATAGAGCGGAAAGAGGATAGTGAGCACGCCCAGCACCAGCACGATGTGGCTGAAGATATCCAGCCCGCGTCGATTCTCAATCATTGGTATTGCACCTTACGTTCAACAAAGCGGAACTGAAGCACCGTCAGCCCGATCACCAGCAACATCAGCACCACCGACTGCGCCGCGGAAGAGGAGAGATCCAGACCGGTAAAGCCTTCGCGATAGATTTTGTAGATCAGCGTGGTGGTCGCCTGCACCGGCCCGCCGCCGGTTGCGGCATCGATCACCGGGAAGGTATCGAAGAAGGCGTAGATCAGGTTCACCACCAGCAGGAAGAAGCTGACCGGCGTGATCAGCGGCAGTGAGAGGTTGAAGAAGCGACGCACCGGTCCGGCACCGTCGATGGCAGCGGCTTCCACCAGCGATTTAGGGATAGACTGCAGTGCGGCAAAGAAAAACAGGAAGTTGTAGCTCATCTGCTGCCAGATCGAGGCCAGCACCACCAGGAACATCGCCTGACCGCTGTTCTGCGCGAAGTTCCAGTTGTAGCCGACGTGGTTCAGCAGGTAGCTGAACAGACCCAGGCCAGGGTTAAACAGAAACATCCACAGCACCGCAGCCACCACCGGCGCAACGGCGTAAGGCAGTAGCAGCAGGGTCTGATAGAGGCGGCGGAGTCGTACCACATAATCCACCAGCGCCGCCAGCAGCAGCGAGAAGACCATGCCAAACACCGTGACCATGCCACTGAATTTTATCGTGGTCCAGAAGGAATCCAGATAGTAAGGATCGGCAAATAGCCGTCTGAAGTTTTCCAGCCCGACAAAGCTGCTGGAGATGCCAAAGGGATCGAGGCTTTGCAGCGAGTACCACAGCGCTTCACCCGCAGGCCAGAGAAAGAAGATGGCGGTAATCAGCAGTTGCGGCAGTACCAGAAGATAGGGCAACAGACTGGTGCGAAAGACCGGACGGGATGAAGACATGGCATACCTGGCGTCAGAAAGAGCGGGCCAGCCTGAGCGGGCCCGCAGGAAGAGATTACTTCACCTGCTGCTGAAAGCGGCGCAACAGCTCGTTGCCGCGTTTCACGGCGTTATCCAGTGCGCTTTGTGGCGACTGTTTGCCGGTCCAGACACTTTCCAGCTCTTCGTCGATCACGGTACGAATCTGCGGCATATTGCCCAGACGCATGCCTTTAGTGAAGGGCAATGGCGGCTTGTTCATCATCTGGCGAGTGGCGATATCCGCACCCGGATTTTTGTCGTAGAAGCCCTGCTGTTTCGTCAGCTCGTAGGCGGCGGTCGTAATCGGCAGATAGCCGGTTTTCTGGTGCCATTCCGCAGCGATTTCCGGTTTAGCCAGGAACTGCATGAACTCAGCTACGCCTTTGTACGTTGCTGCATCTTTGCCTTTCATTACCCACAGGCTGGCTCCGCCAATCAGGGCGTTCTGTGGCGCATTCGGTACGGTGTCGTCATACGGCATCATGCCAACGCCGAAGTTGAATTTGGCGTAGTGACGGATATCGGCCAGCGAACCGGATGAGGCAGTGGTGATACCGCAATCGCCGTTGTAGAACTTGGCGGTGGATTCATCTTTGCGACCAAAGTAGGTGAAGTCCCCTTTCTTGTTCATCGCTTCCAGCAGTTCGATATGACGAACCTGCACCGGCTTGTTGAACTCCAGCACCGCATCGAGTCCGTCAAATCCGTTGTTTTCCGTCGCGACCGGCAGAGCATGCCAGGCACTGAAGTTTTCAATCTGGATCCAGCCCTGCCAGCCGCTGGCGTAGCCACAGCTCATGCCCGATTTACGCAGTGCGGCGGCATCTGTCGCCAGCTCCTGCCAGGTTTTAGGCGGCTGGTCCGGGTTCAGGCCCGCTTTTTTAAAGGCGTCTTTGTTGTAGTAGAGCACCGGTGTCGAGCTGTTGAACGGCTGAGAGATCAGCTGACCTTTGCTGTCGCTGTAGTAGCCCGCCACCGTTGGCACGAACTGTTTTTCATCGAAGGGAATGCCGGCGTCTTTGAATACCTGATGCACCGGCACAATCGCCTTTGAGGCCATCATGGTCGCCGTACCGACTTCATAGACCTGCAGCACCGCTGGCGCTTTGCCGCTGCGCACGGCCGCAATCCCTGCTGCCAGGCTCTGCTCGTAGTTACCTTTGTAGGTCGGAACAATTTTGTAATCGGGATGCGTCTCGTTAAAACGCTGTGCCAGCGAATCCACTTCTTTGCCAAGCTCGCCTTCCATGGAGTGCCAGAAAGGGATCTCAGTGGCGGCCATGGCATGGCTGCAGAGCGTCAGACCGAGCAGCGCGCTCATCAGGCTACGACGAAAGGTAACGACGGACATAGAATTTTCCTGTGCAGGTAAATACGCGTGAAATCACGGATTTCTGTTTCGCGAAGTAACATGACACGGGGAAATGACGGATTAATAACAGGGAGATGACAGCAGGATGACAGGCGAAAAAGAGGAAAAGCGGAGCAGCTAACTATTGTTGAGATTGTTGACAAAGTCTGGCTTGGTTGCTTTAAGACTGTGCCCTGCGCAGAGAACACGGTCAGATCGGAAAGACGCAAAATCCGTCATCCATGACACGCTCGGCCCGCACCGTCCATGGCGCGGGACGCTTTCCTCTTCTGCCCGTGTTCCCTGCGCGTTAAGTTTATGTGTTGCGGCCAGATTCACCTGATTTGAGTTTGTCAGCAGCCTGAGCTGCTATACATCATTATTACGTCGAATTTATTACCAGAAGCTGCAACGGCCTCTGGCAATGGCAGAACTTGCCCCTACTTTCAGGCAAATTTGAAGGCCGTCGGCACCACCACCCACACCGACACTCAAGGCCGTCGGCGTCGCAGGCAGTTCGGCACCGGCCAGCGCACAGCATCCGGAGCGTACTGAAGTACGTGAGGAATGCGAGCACTGCCCGGTGTCGAAATGGCAAGTAAGCCAGGCCTCTAAACCTTAAGCGCCGAGGTAAGCGCTGCGGACGGCTTCGTTGGAGAGTAGCGCTGCACCTGTGTCTTCGAGCACCACATGCCCGTTCTCCAGCACATAGCCCCTGTCCGCCAGCTTCAGCGCCTGGTTCGCATTCTGCTCCACCAGGAAGATCGTCATCCCCTCGCTACGCAGTTGCTCAATAGTGTCGAAGATCTGCTGAATAATGATCGGTGCCAGCCCCAGTGACGGCTCATCCAGCAGCAGCAGTCGCGGCTGGCTCATCAGTGCACGGCCAATTGCCAGCATCTGCTGTTCGCCGCCTGACATGGTGCCAGCGCGCTGGATTTTACGCTCTTCCAGACGCGGGAAGAGTTCATAAACGCGTTTGATCCGCGTCAGATAATCCGGACGGCTGGCAAAAAAACCGCCCATCGCCAGGTTCTCTTCCACCGTCATGCGCGAAAACACCCGCCGGCCTTCCGGCACGATGGCAATCGCTTCACGCATAATGCGCGCCGTTTGCCAGTCGGTGATAGCTTTGCCATCAAAGGTAATGGTGCCCTGCGTGGCGCGTGGCTCACCGCACAGCGTACCCAGCAGCGTGGTTTTTCCGGCGCCGTTAGCGCCAATCAGGGTAACGATTTCGCCCTGATTGATATAGAGGCTGACATTGTGCAGCGCCTGAATTTTGCCGTAGTGGGCGCTGACGTTCTCAATGGTTAACATCGCATTTGCCATCTCAGGCCTCTCCTAAATAGGCACGGATGACATCCGGATTATTACGAATCTCTTCCGGCGTTCCGTTAGCCAGCGGCGTTCCCTGATTAACCACATAAATACGGTCAGAAATGCCCATCACCAGCTTCATATCATGTTCAATCAGCAGCACTGATACCTTGTGTTCGCCACGCAGCTCCGCAATCAGCGCATCCAGCTCGTGGGTCTCTTTAGGGTTAAGGCCTGCTGCCGGTTCATCCAGCATCAGGATCTCCGGGCGCGTCACCATGCAGCGTGCAATCTCCAGCCGACGCTGCTGACCATAGGCCAGATTGCCCGCCTGACGGTTAGCCAGCTCCAGCAGACCGACCCGCTCCAGCCAGGTCGCCGCGCGATCCAGCGCCTCGCTCTCACTACGGCGAAACGCAGGTGTTTTTAGCAGGCCGGAAAACACGCCGCTTTTCAGGTGCTGATGCTGAGCGACCAGCAGGTTTTCAATTACCGTCATCTCACGGAACAGACGCACATGCTGGAAAGTACGCACAATGCCCATCTGCGCAATCTTCTGACCCGTCAATCCTTCCAGATGCTGTTCACGCAGTTTAATCGTGCCGCCAGTGGGCTTATAAAAACCGGTCAGGCAGTTAAACACGGTGGTTTTACCGGCACCGTTAGGGCCAATCAGCGAAACGATCTCCTGCGGACGCAGCTCCAGCGCCACATTGTTCACGGCTAACAAACCGCCGAAGCGCATCATCAGGCCTTCAACGGCTAATAAAGGCTGGATCATGCCTGCTCTCCTTTTTTACCGGTTCTGAGCTTCAGATGCGGACGCTTCATCGGCAATAATCCCTGCGGACGCCAGATCATCATCAGCACCATCAGGCCACCCAGCACCAGCATGCTGTATTCATTCAGATCACGCATCAGCTCGCGCGACACCACCAGCAGAATGGCCGCCAGAATCACTGCAAACTGCGAACCCATTCCGCCCAGAACCACAATCGCCAGCACAAAAGCCGATTCGACAAAGGTAAAGGACTCCGGGCTGACAAAGCCCTGGCGCGCAGCAAACAGCGTGCCCGCGAAACCAGCAAACGCGGCACTGATGGTAAAGGCGGTCAGCTTGATGCGGGTCGGGCTCAGGCCCAGTGAACGGCAGGCAATCTCATCCTCACGCAATGCTTCCCAGGCACGGCCCAGCGGCATCCGCAGCAGCCGGTTGATCACGAACAGCGTCAGCACCACCAGCAGCAGCGCCACCAGGTAGAGATAAATCACGCGGTCGCTGGGATCGTATTTCAGGCCAAAGAAATCGTGGAAGGTGTTCCAGCCCCCTTCAGAGACTTTGCGGCCAAACTCAAGGCCGAACAGTGACGGTTTGGGGATCTGCGCAATGCCGTTGGGACCGCCGGTAATCGCCGTGTTATTCAGCAGCAAAATACGCACAATCTCGCCGAAGCCCAGCGTGACGATCGCCAGATAGTCTCCGCGCAGGCGCAGCACCGGAAAGCCGAGCAGCAGCCCGAACAGCGCCGAGACAATGCCCGCCAGCGGCAGACACTCCCAGAAGCCGAGACCAAAATAGTGGTTCAGAAGAGCAAAGGTGTAAGCGCCAATGGCATAGAAGCCACCATAGCCGAGCACCAGCAGCCCCGACAGGCCGACCACCACATTCAGGCCCAGACCGAGCATCACGTAGATCAGCGTCAGCGTGGCGATGTCTACCGTGCCGCGCGACACGAAAAAGGGCCAGGCCACAGCGACCAGGATCAGCGCCAGCATAAACAGCTTCTGCTTCGGCGTTGAGCCGTCGATGCCGGGCAGCACCAGCGCCGGACCGGAAATCTTTTTCAGACCGCGCTGCCAGAACGGACGCAGCAGCTGAAACAGAAAGACCACGGCACAGCCGACGAAAATCCAGTTCCAGCGCACGTCACCCGCGCTCTGCACCACCAGTCGGGTGCCGTCGAGGCCGAGACGCATGCCCATAAAGAAGCTGGCCAGCACCAGCAGCATGACAGAAGAGAGCAGCGCGTTGATAAAGGAAGATTTCATACTTTCTCAACCTCCGGGCGACCCAGAATCCCGGTCGGCATTACCAGCAACACCACGATCAGCAGAGCAAACGACACCACATCTTTGTATTCCGTGCTGAGATATGCGGAGGTCAGTGCTTCAGCAATGCCCAGAACCAGGCCGCCAATCATCGCGCCCGGAATACTGCCAATGCCGCCCAGCACGGCAGCGGTAAAGGCTTTCATGCCCGCCATAAAGCCGATGAAGGGGTTGATGGAGCCGTAGAACTGGCCCAGCAGCACGCCCGCTACCGCCGCCATGGCAGCACCAATCACAAAGGTCAGCGAGATGACGCGGTCGGTGTTAATTCCCAGCAGGCTGGCCATTTTCAGGTCTTCAGCGCAGGCGCGACAGGCGCGGCCCATGCGGGAATAACGGATAAAGGTGGTCAGCGCCAGCATCGCCAGGAACGTCACCACCCAGATCACAACCTGCATGGTAGAAATTGTGGCGGCAAAACCGTTGCTCTCGCCTACCGTCCACTGTCCGGTGATCAGGCTCGGCAGCGCCAGGTCGCGTGAACCCTGCGTCAGGCTGACGTAGTTTTGCAGAAAGATCGACATGCCGATGGCGGAGATCAGTGCGATCAGACGCTTCGACGATCGCACCGGCTTATAGGCGACGCGCTCTATGCTCCAGCCGTAGGCGCTGGAGATCAGTATCGCCATCACGAAGCCAGCGGCAATCATCAGCCAGCCCGTGTCGATACCCATCATCATCAGGGCGGCAATCACGATAAAAGAGACATAGCTGCCGATCATATAGACTTCGCCGTGGGCGAAGTTGATCATGCCGATAATGCCGTAAACCATGGTGTAACCAATGGCGATCAGCGCGTAGGTGCTGCCGAGAGTGACCCCGTTAAGCATCTGCTGAATGAAATAAAGAAACTGCTCGGACATAGTGAAGACCTGCATAAGAACGGGAAAATCCTCTGCCGACGCGGCAGAGGATTGGTCTGTCGATGGAACGATTACTTAACTGCGGTAGACGAACCGTCTTTGTGCCATTTGAATACGCCGAACTCGAAGCCTTTCAGATCGCCTTTCTGATCCCAGCTCAGGTTGCCCATCACTGTTGGTACCGGCTCACCGGTTTTCAGGTTTTTCGCGATCGCGTCTGGCTCGTCGCTCTTACTGCGTTCGATACCCGCTACCAGCGACTGGATTGCCGCATAAGTGGTCCAGACGAACGGACCGGTCGGATCCTTGCGATTCTGTGCGCTGTTGGTTTTGATGGCCTCAACAATCGCCTTGTTCTCCGGCAACTGGTCGTAGCGCTTCGGCAGCGTCACATAGATACCTTCTGATGCATCACCCGCGATATTGGAGAGTGAAGCGTTACCCACGCCTTCCGGTCCCATAAAGCCCGCTTTCAGGCCAGCCGCTTTCGCCTGACGCAGAATCTGACCCATTTCCGGGTAGTAGCCACCGTAATAAACGAAGTCGACGTTCTCTTTCTTCAGGCGCGTAATCAGCGTAGAGAAATCTTTATCGCCTGCAGTGATGCCTTCAAACAGCACCACGTTGCCGCCTTTCGCTTTCAGCGTTTTCTGTACTGATTCCGCCAGACCCTGACCATACTGCTGCTTGTCATGCACCACGGCGATACGCTTAGGCTTGATCTGATCAAGAATATAGTTCGCGGCAGTCGGGCCCTGATCGGAGTCCAGGCCGGTTGTACGCATAATGGTTTCGTAACCGCGTGCCGTCAGCTCCGGTGCCGTGGCTGCCGGGGTAATCATCAGCACACCTTCATCGTTATAGATGTCGGACGCAGGCTGGGTAGAAGAGGAGCAAAGATGGCCGATAACGTATTTAATGCCGTCGTTAACAACCTTGTTTGCCACCGCCACGGCCTGTTTCGGATCGCAGGCATCGTCATACTCTACGCCGACCAGCTTGTTGCCGTTTATGCCGCCTTTGGCGTTAATGTCCTTAATCGCCTGCGCGGCACCAGTGAACTGCATATCACCGTACTGCGCGACCGGGCCAGTTACGGCACCAACGATAGCGATTTTAATGTCGGCAGCCAGGGCGGCGTGGCTCATTGCCAGCGCAACGCAACCCGCCAGTAATGCGCGGCCTTTACTCATTTTCATGCGGACTTCCCCATCTTGTTGTGACTGTGAGTTGTGGTTTGCTGTTGCTACCGGATAAAGCCGAAAAATGATGTTTATGAATGGTTTAGCGCACTTTTCCGGTATTTTTTGATAATAAGGCTTTATTTTTCAGGTTATTAAACAGGAATTTTCTTCTTTAAATCAACTGACATATTCAGAATTGACTGAGTGAAACAGCATAATACACTGGAGGCAATGGCCGGTTTTTCACCATTTTGCCAGCGCGTTGTGCTGGATTGATCGTCTGATTTCCCTGTTTACAACTATCATCCTGGCATCCAGGCCATCTTTTGACCTGTTTTATTGATGAAAATGTGGTGGCACTCTGGTTGTATACTTTCGCTGCACTTTCCCCTATTACAGAGGTTTTTGTTATGAAGCTCACTATTCAGCGTTTAACCACGCTGACCGCGCAGGACCGCATCGATCTGGGCAAAGTCTGGCCGGATCTGGAGATTGAAAAACTGGAGCAGCACCTGGATGAGCGTCATCGTCTTTATGCCGCACGCTTTAACGATCGGCTGCTGGCGGGTCTGCAGCTGGAAATCTCAGGGATGCATGGCAAGGTCCACCGGCTGACGGTGCGCGATGTCACCCGGCGACGCGGTGTGGGACAATATTTGCTTGAGGAGACGATCAGGCAGAACGGGTCGATATCAGACTGGTGGATTGCCGATGATGGCAGTGACGATCAGCAGGTGCGGGCGGCATTTATGCAGGCGTGTGGTTTCAGGGCGCAGAGTGATGGGTGGATACTGGCGGTAGAGTAGCCTGACGCAGAAAACAAAAAGGGCGACATCATCTGTCGCCCCTTGAGGTGTCGAAGTGCGTTACGCTTCGATCGCCATACGCAGTTTCTTCATGGCGTTCTTTTCCAGCTGCCGGACACGTTCCGCTGATACGCCGTATTGATCGGCCAGCTCCTGTAGCGTGGTTTTGTTGTCTTCATCCAGCCAGCGGGCGCGAATGATGTGCTGACTGCGCTCATCCAGACCTTCCATCGCATAGCTCAGCTTGTCAGCGGCATGCGCGTCCCAGTTATCCTCTTCAATGCCGTCAGCAAAGTCAGAGGTTTTATCCTGGAGATAAAGCACCGGCGCCATCGAACGGCCTTCGCTGCTCTCATCGTCGGCAGACATATCAAAGGTCATGTCCTGCGCGGCCATACGCGATTCCATTTCACGCACATCTTTGCTGCTTACGCCCAGCTCACGCGCAACCATCTCGACTTCGTCCTGATTGAACCAGCCCAGACGCTGCTTGGTTTTACGCAGGTTAAAGAACAGCTTACGCTGTGCTTTGGTGGTCGCGACTTTCACGATACGCCAGTTACGCAGCACGTATTCGTGAATCTCCGCTTTAATCCAGTGCACGGCAAATGAAACCAGACGCACGCCCACTTCAGGATTGAAGCGACGCACCGCTTTCATCAGACCGATGTTGCCTTCCTGGACCAGGTCAGCCTGTGGCAGACCGTAGCCGGAGTAATTACGAGCGATATGAACTACAAAGCGTAGGTGAGACAGGATCAGCGTCTTTGCTGCTTCCAGATCGCCCTGGTAATGCAGCCGTTCAGCCAACGCTTTTTCCTCTTCAGCCGAGAGCATCGGCCAGGTATTCGCAGCCCGGACGTAAGACTCCAGGTTGCCAAGAGGAGCAATAGCTAAAGTTTGCATTTCTTTGGTCATTCAAACCCTCACAAATTTAGTGGAATTGCCGCACATTTCCCTGCGCAGACGATACATTACGTCAACGTCGCGCGAAATCCGAAAGCAATCTGTGCTACTTAGAGTGCTAAAGTTATCCACAAGTTCAATTATAGCGGTGAATATTTTACACACAGATGACAGGAAGGGAAGAGGGAGAAATCCTCTGCACCCACCATCGGTAGCAGAGGACCATTATAACAAAAAAATGTTGCAGGCGTTTACTGCGGCGTAAATCGACGTAAATGTTGTACCGTTGCCAGCCACGCAGCCACCCAGCCGATGATTGCTGCAATCAGTAACAGCAGCAGCGCCTCATCCCAGGAGAAGCCTTCCAGCGAGAAGGTGGTACCAAATACGGTCGCCACACTGGCGACGACAGACTGGAGACGCAGCACCAGCACTTCCGACAGCAGCAGCGACAGCACCGCGCCGCTGAACCCCAGCAGCGCCCCGCCGTAGAGGAAAGGACGCAGGATAAAGCCGTCAGTCGCACCAATCAGCTTCTGCACGTTAATCGTGTCGCGTCGGGCAAAGATGCTGAGACGAACACTGTTACCGATCACCAGGAACACCGCCACGATCATCAGCACACCAATCATCGACGCGATTTGCCCCACCAGTCCGGTCAGTGCAGCCAGCCGCGCAAACCAGCTGTCATCCATCCGCACTTCATCCACGCCCTGCACTTTGGTGACCCGATCGCGCAGGCTCTGCATGGTGTCAGAGTTCTGGAAATTGAGTTTCGGCGTAATGATGGCTACCGCAGGCAGCGGATTCTGCTCCAGCATATCCATTGCGCCGCCAAAGCCTGACCAGTTGCGGAACTCATTCAGCGCCTCTTCCCGTGTCAGGTAGTTAACGTTATCCACGCCTTCGACCTGCTTGAGCTGCGCCACGACGTTTTCTGCTGCCGTGTCATCAAGCGTTTTGGAGAGATAAACGGTTAACTGCGGCGCCGGATACCATTGCGTGGCCGCCTGGCTAACGTTTTTCCACACCATGTAGCAGACGCTGGGCAGCGTCAGGGAGATGGCAATAACCATCACCGTCAGCAGCGTGGCCAGCGGCTGACGCCACATGTCTGAGAGCGTGCCACGCAGTGCATAGCGCCACTGCTCCTGCCAGCCGCCCTTCAGCGCTTTACTCTTCGATGGCTGCTTCGCTTTCGGTGCAGCCGGACGTTTAATGCGTTTATTGACCATCGTGGCCTCCGTGCAGACGTCCCTGATTCAGCGTCATCATCCGGTAATTACGCCGGGCGATCAGGCCGCTGTCATGCGTTGCCATCAGAACGGTGACGCCAACGCGGTTAAACTCTTCGAACAGGCGCAGAATGTCTTCTGACAGCGCGTCATCAAGGTTACCGGTCGGTTCATCTGCCAGCAGCACGGCTGGCTTGTTCACCACCGCCCGGGCGATGCCCACACGCTGCTGTTCACCACCCGAAAGCTGAATCGGATAACTTTTCGCTTTGTCGAGCAGGCCGACTTTATCCAGCGCCGCCGAGACGCGACGACGGATATCTTCGCCGCTGGCACCGGAAATAATCAGTGGGATAGCCACATTGTCGTAAACAGAGCGATCCATCAGCAGGTGGTGATCCTGGAAGATCATGCCAATCTGACGACGCAGGAAAGGCACCTCACTGTTGCGCAGGCGGGAAATGTCATGGCCGCTGAACCAGATTTTTCCGGCACTCGGGCGCTCAATGCCACAAATCAGCTTCAGCAAG
Organism: Pantoea sp. MT58; assembly: GCF_014495885.1. Lineage (NCBI taxonomy): Bacteria > Pseudomonadati > Pseudomonadota > Gammaproteobacteria > Enterobacterales > Erwiniaceae > Pantoea > Pantoea sp. MT58. Next base: position 336,497 of record NZ_CP061083.1, on the reverse strand, counting down.
GTACTTTTACCGGCACCGGAGTGGCCGGTCAGAAACGCCATTTCGCCAGGACGCAGACGGAAATCTACTCCCTGTAGCGCCTGACGTCCGCCGAGATATGCCTTACTGACCTCTTCAAAGCGAATCATCCTAATTAGTCCTCTCGGGCAAACAATGCCTCAATAAAATCTTCCGCCTTAAACGGCCGTAAATCTTCAATGCCTTCACCGACGCCGATGTAGCGAATCGGAATACCGAACTGATCGGCCACCGAGAAGATGACGCCGCCTTTAGCGGTGCCATCCAGCTTGGTGAGCGCGATACCGGTCACGCCAACCGCTTCGTTAAACAGTCGGGCCTGGCTGACCGCATTCTGTCCGGTGCTGGCATCCAGCGTCAGCATCACTTCGTGTGGCGCTGAATCATCCAGTTTTTTCATCACGCGGGTGATTTTTTTCAGCTCTTCCATCAGGTGCGATTTGTTCTGCAGACGACCGGCCGTATCAGCAATCAGCACGTCAACGCCGCGCGATTTCGCTGCCTGAATGGCATCGAAGATCACCGACGCCGAATCTGCACCCGTGTGCTGAGCAATCACAGGAATGTTATTACGCTGGCCCCACACCTGCAGCTGCTCAACCGCCGCTGCACGGAAGGTATCACCAGCCGCTAACATCACCGTTTTGCCTTCGGCCTGATACTGGCGCGCCAGCTTACCGATGGTCGTAGTTTTACCCACGCCATTGACGCCAACCATCAGGATGACAAACGGCGTTTTGCCTGAGACTTCCAGTGGCGCATCCACGTTTGCCAGAATCGAGGCCATTTCCGCTTTCAGCAGGCCGTAGAGCGCTTCGGCGTCACGCAGCTGCTTGCGGTTTGCCTGCTGAGTAAGATGGGTAATGATGCGGCGCGTGGTATCCACACCGACATCCGCAATCAGCAGCTGCTCTTCCAGCTCATCAAACAGGTCATCATCAATCTTTTTGCCACGGAACAGACTGATAAAACCGGAACCGAGGTTCTGACGGGTTTTGACCAGGCTGCGCTTCAGGCGGGCAAAGAAGCCCTCTTTGCTGGGACGTTCCTGCTCCTGCACGATGAGTGGCGCGGCGGCCAGCGGAAGATCGCTGACGGTGTCGGATAATGTGTCTGCCGGTTCCGCGTCAGTGACGTCGGCTTCGCCCAGTGCCAGCGCGGTCAGCTCTTCTTCGGTCAGCGGTGATTCCGCTTCACTGTGAGAGATTTCAGCGGTGGGTGCGTCATCCCGTGCCAGCGCGGCCAGCTCTTCTTCGCTTAATGGCGCGTCTGCTTCACTGTGTGGCGTTTCAACGATCGGGGCGTCGCCCAGTGCCAGCGCAGTCAGCTCTTCGTCGCTTAATGGCGCGTCTGCTGATGCGTCCGGGATTTCAATGATCGGAGCGTCGCCCAGCGCCAGCGCGGTCAGCTCTTCTTCGCTTAACGGCGCGTCTGCTGATGCGTCGTCCGCGATCGGCGTGACCACATCGTCGGCATCGATAACCGGCGTCGCGTCATGTTCAGGTGCGGAGACGTCCAGTAATGCTTCAGGATCGGCCTCAATCGGCTCAGCCTCATCCAGCACCGCCGGTGCTGATTCGTGCGGCGCAGCCGCGGTGACGTCCGCCTCACGCTGCTGTTCGGCCACCGTTTCGGTGATAGCGACAGTCTCTTCCGCTTGCGCTTCAGCCTGGCTTAATGCCGGCGCTTCCTGTTCAGTCTGCTGCTGTGCGGGTTCTGCGACCTCGTGTGTCTGCTCCTCCGCTACAGGTTGTTTCTCTTCCTCTTTGCCAAATCCCAGCCAGGAAAAAAAGCCACGTTTTTTCTCTTTTGCCATTGTGTGACGACACTCCTCGATGGCTTTGTCCCGGTCGCGCGTGGTTTCCAGGGGTAAATCAATGAAAGTCGGTCAGCGCCAGACCGGCGTAAACCGCAGAATAATGCATGACTTCAGCAACTCAGTAGTCTAACACTTTCCAGCCAGCTCACCACAGCACCCTTTTTTAACGTTTCTTCTCACCGATTCGCCCGTTAAACTACGCAACAAATTATGACGAGTTGTGAGCAAGATGAATAAAAACCCCCGCAGTACAGGCGGTGCCGGGCAGATTCGCATCATTGGCGGCCAGTGGCGCGGACGTAAATTGCCGGTGCCGGACAGTGCCGGACTCCGCCCGACCACCGATCGGGTGCGTGAGACACTGTTTAACTGGCTGGCCCCGGTGCTGCCAGAGGCGCGATGCCTCGACTGCTTTGCCGGTAGCGGTGCATTAGGACTGGAGGCGCTATCGCGTTACGCGGGATCGGCTACGCTACTGGAGCTGGAACGGCCTGTGGCACAACAGCTGACAAAAAATCTGCAGACGCTGCGCGCGAGCAATGGCACTGTGATTCAGACCAATGCGTTAAACTGGCTGGCACAGCCGGGTACCCCGTTCGATGTGGTGTTTATTGATCCGCCGTTTCGTCAGGGATTGCTGGAGCAGACGTTGCAGTTGCTGGAGCAGAATCACTGGCTGGCCGACCAGGCACTGATTTACGTCGAAAGTGAAGTGGAAAATGGCGCACCGCCGGTGCCGCCCGAGTGGGATCTTTATCGCGAGAAAATAGCCGGACAAGTGGCTTATCGTTTGTATCAACGTCAACAGGAGACGCAGGATGTTACTTAATTTGGGGCGTCTGTTGATGCTATGCGTGTGGGGATTTTTACTGGCTAATCTGGTTCATCCCTACCCGAAACCGCTGACGTATTTTATCAACGTTGCGCTGATTTTCATGATCCTGATGCATGGCCTGCAGCTGGTTTTACTGCGCACCACGCAGACCAAAGATGCGCCGCCAATTGACCGCGTCACCCAGGCCAAAGTGTTTCTGTTCGGGGTGTTCGAACTGGTCGCCTGGCAGAAGAAAAACTTCCCACGCAAGAAATAGTGTCGTGCGGGCGCTATGCCCGCCCGTTACTGCAGGGGCGTGAAGCTGATAAAGCGCGTGCCCTGCATCTTCAACTCGCCTCTCGCGCCTTTATCCAGCTGATGATATTCCGCCTCCTTCAGCTGCACCTTGATGTCGCTGGCCCCGTTCAGTGGATGAAACAGCACCTCATACCGCATCTCTTCTCCGGCGATCACCTCACGCTGCCGTGAACGGCGATTGGGAGAAGGAAATTCACGTTTAGTTTTGACCTCGGCCTGCAGAGAACGCACCGGTGAGGCATCATTGACCGCCACTTCACGGCGTTGCTTAATGAACTGACGGGTCGCCAGCACGGCGATTATCGCCAGGACAATGATAAAGATTAGCGGCGGTTTGCTCATAGTGCTCTTGTGCCTGCGGGGAAAATTAATCAGGCGGTAAAGCATACAACCAGAGTTGACCGATTGTCACATCTCAGGGGCTTAACCTAAACTGGAAGGGATATTTTGGGATCTTTCACCACTTTGAGTAAAAAAGGGAGAAACAATGCTCTGGTCTTTCCTCGCTGTACTTTTCTCCGGCTGGCTCTATGTCGACGCCACCTATCGCGGCCCTCAGTGGCAACGCTGGCTGTTTAAACCGGTCACACTGCTGCTGCTTGTCGGGCTGGCCTGGCAGGCGCCGGTGCTGCAGACCACGGACTACCTGATTCTGGCCGGTCTGGTCGCGACACTGGTCGGTGATGCGTTAACGCTGCTGCCGCGTCAGCAGATGCTCTATGCCGTCGGGGCTTTCTTCCTGTCGCACCTGCTTTATACGCTCTGCTTCGCCGCCAGCATGACCATGACCTTCTTCTGGCCTATTCCGCTGACGTTGCTCATTATCGGTGCCGCCCTGACTGGCATCATCTGGAGCCGACTGGAAGACCTTCGCTGGCCTGTCTGTACGTTTATCGGCATGACGCTGGTGATGACCTGGATAGCGACCGAGCAGTACTTCTTCCGTCCAACCGATTACAGCTTCTCTATCATGGTCGGTGCCGGCCTGCTGCTGCTGGCAAACGCCGTCTGGTTTATCTCGCACTATCGCCGTCGCTTCACCGCTGACAGCGCGATCGTCGCCGCCTGCTACTTTGCCGGTCATTTTATGATCGTGCGCTCATTGTGGGTCGTCTGAGAAAATAGCCTTGACTCTGGAGTTCACTCCAGAGTGTAGGATAGCGGGATGAGCCGGGTTGCTCATCCCGCTTTTTTTTACACTCTGGAGGTCATATGCATCAACATCACGCCTGTGGCTGCGGCAAACCGCGTGCCAGCCACGCCGCAGCGAAACCGCTGTGCCAGGTTCGTCAGGCCCGTCCCCTCTCCCTTTCTATTCATGCTGCTACACCCGTAACGGCGGATACAGCGGGCTGTTGCTGTGACAGTAACAGCAGCCCTGGCAATGACGCCGACGCCGCTGAGGAAAGTGACCGGCGAGGCTCCTGGCCCTTTAGCTGGCAGGTCAGCGGGATGGATTGCCCGAGCTGCGCCCGCACCATTGAAACCGCCGTCCGTCAGGTAAAAGGCGTGACCGACGCCCGCGTGCTGTTCAGCAGCGAAAAGCTGGTCGTCAACGCCGATCAGGATGTGCAAAACGCCGTTGAACAGGCGGTGAAAAAAGCCGGTTTTCAAGTCGCCATTCCATCAGCCTCGTCACCCGCCACGGCAACCAGTCCGGGCTGGCAACAGAACCGGATGCTGATTTTGCTGGCATTGCTGGTACTCGTCAGCAGCGTCGTCAGCCAGTTCGCACCCGCCTGGGGCGATCGGCTGTTTGTGCTGACCACGCTGGTCGGCCTGATCCCGGTCGCACGCGGTGCATGGCAGCGCATTCGCAGCGGATCGCCTTTTACCATTGAGACATTAATGACACTGGCGTCAGCCGGTGCGCTGATTATTGGCGCGCACGCTGAAGCCGCGATGGTGCTGGTGCTGTTTCAACTGGGCGAACAGCTGGAAAGCTATGCCGCTTCCAGGGCGCGCAGCGGCGTCACCAGCCTGATGGCCTTGCGGCCTGAGTCGGCTATTCGCCTTGAACAGGGCAAACGTCGTGAAGTACCGCTGGCGGCGCTGCAACCCGGCGATGTGATTGAAGTCGCGGCGGGCAGCCGCCTGCCGGTCGACGGCCGTTTAATCAGCCCGCTTGCCAGTTTCGATGAGAGCGCGCTGACCGGAGAATCATTACCGGTCACGCGGGCCAGCGGCGAAAAGATTCTCGCCGGCGCCACCAGCGTGGATCGGCAGGTAATGCTGGAAGTGGTGTCGAAGCCGGGTGAAAGCGCGATTGACCGTATCCTGCAGCTGATTGAGGAGGCGGAAACGCACCGTGCGCCGGTAGAACGCTTTATCGATCAGTTCAGTCGCATCTATACGCCACTGGTGATGCTACTGTCGCTGCTGGTGATGGTGGTGCCGCCCCTGCTTTTCGCAGGCGACTGGCAGCCGTGGATCTACAAAGGTCTGACGCTGCTGCTGATTGGCTGCCCCTGTGCGCTGGTGATCTCCACGCCCGCCGCGATTACCTCCGGGCTGGCGGCGGCGGCGCGACAGGGCGCGCTGATTAAAGGCGGTGCGGCGCTGGAGCGGCTGAGTTCGCTGCGCAGAATGGCGTTTGATAAAACCGGCACACTGACGCTGGGCAAGCCACAACTGACGCACATCCTGCGATTTGGCGAGGCCAGCGAATCAGAGATGCTGGCGCTGAGCGCCGCTGCGGAACAGGGTGCGACCCATCCACTGGCCAGCGCTATCGTGGCGGCCGCGCAGGCGCGTGAGCTGGTGATTCCTGACGCGCTGGATCAGCAGGTGCAGGCCGGACGTGGTATCCGTGCGCAGGTCTCAGGCCAGCAGATTCAGCTGCTGACGCCAGGCCATGCTCCCGGTCTGACGCCGAAGCAAAATGCGCAGATAGCGCAACAGGAAGCCGAAGGTGAAACGCTGGTAGTGCTGATGCGCGATGGCGACGCGCTGGGTGCGCTGGCCCTGCGCGATCAGCTGCGCGACGACGCCGTGGAGGCGTTAAAGGCGCTGAAAAAGCTGGGCATTGAGAGCCTGATGCTGACGGGTGACAATCCTCGCGCCGCAGCAACCATTGCCCGTCAGCTCGATATCGATTATCGCGCCAGCCTGCTGCCCGCCGATAAGGTGGCGGCCATCCGTGAACTGAGTCAGCAGCAGCCGCTGGCGATGGTCGGAGATGGTATTAACGACGCCCCGGCGATGAAAGCGGCGACGCTGGGCATTGCCATGGGTAGCGGCACTGATGTCGCGCTGGAAGCGGCCGATGCGGCCCTGACGCGAAATCAGCTCAGCAATCTGGCCCCGATGATTGCGCTGGCACGCCGGACACGGCGCATCATCCGCCAGAATATCGGTATTGCGCTGGGTCTGAAGGCGATTTTCCTGGTCACTACCCTGATGGGCCTGACCGGACTGTGGCTGGCGGTGCTGGCAGATTCCGGTGCGACCGCGCTGGTCACTGCCAACGCCTTGCGGTTACTGCGTCGTCGCGCCTGAGTGTGAGGCTTCTGATCGATGAGTAAAGTTAACGACGGCCCGAACGGCTGTCGTTAACCCGCCATGCCTTTACGAATCAGAAACTGATAAGGCAGCGTGTCGGTCTGCTGCGCCAGCAGGCCATGTTCCATAAAGCGGCAGAAGCCGGGAATGTCGCGCGTCGTCGCCGGATCGTCGGCGATAATCAGCAACGTCTCGCCATCCTGCAGGCCGCGTACGGTTTTGCGCACCATCATCACCGGCTCCGGGCAACGCAGGCCACGGGCATCCAGCTGATGATCGGCAGAGGAAAAAGCATCGCTCATAATCAACTCAGTTCAGCAAAAGGGCGCCTATTCTAGCGCGTGCTGGCGGTGAAGCAAGGCGATAACGATTGCGTTAAAATTAACCATTGCATAAAAAGCACAACGCGGTAAGATGCCGCCGCTTTTTGCTCATAAAACTGCCAGGCGCTGCCCGAACGGCGTCCCGCAATGGGTTCCCTCACCCCAACATTAAAAAGGTTGAATATGCTCGCATTTTCTTCACGTCAGCGCATGCATGCGCTTTTCTGGTTGTCGCTGTTTCACCTGCTGGTGATCACATCAAGTAACTATCTGGTTCAGTTGCCAATTTCTGTCTTTGGCTTCCACACCACCTGGGGTGCATTCAGCTTTCCCTTTATCTTCCTGGCGACCGATCTCACCGTGCGTATTTTTGGCGCACCGCTGGCCCGACGCATTATTCTGGCTGTGATGATCCCGGCGCTGTTTATCTCTTACGGCGTTTCGGCACTGTTTTATCAGGGTGAATGGCAGGGCTGGCAGGCACTGGAAGTCATGAATCTCTTTGTTGCCCGTATCGCCTGCGCCAGCTTCATGGCTTACGCGCTGGGTCAGATCCTCGACGTTCATGTATTCAACCGTCTGCGTCGTCTGCCACAGTGGTGGATAGCACCAGGCTGTGCCATGTTCCTGGGAAATATCAGCGATACGCTGGCCTTCTTCTTCATCGCCTTCTACAAAAGTCCTGATGCCTTTATGGCGCAGCACTGGGTTGAGATTGCACTGGTGGATTACAGCTTCAAAGTGCTTATCTGCATGGTCTTCTTCCTGCCCGCCTACGGCGTACTCCTCAACGCCGCGCTGAAGCGTCTGGCGGAACGCCAGACCGCCCGCCAGGTCAATTTCGGCTGAGCCGGGTTTATCAGACGTTATTGTTGCAGGCAGTCTGGACACGGACAGCGCGGAACAATCCGTAGTACACGTTAGTTCGTGAGGATTACTCGCTGCGCTCGCCCCTTCAGGGCCGCCCTGACGGGCGTTCAGGTTGCTAAAGCAGCCTGTGTGAGCACTGCCCAGGTTCAGAATGACAAAAAAATAGTCTGATTGGCCAGGCGCTAAGAGCCCATACCATTTCCGCCATTACCCGCTAAGATCTTCTGACAATCATCAGGTTGCGTTTGCAGCCTGATTCCTGTTGTATTACTGCCTGACTGGAAACTTAAAAAGGGATTCTGATGCGCAATCTGGTGAAATATGTAGGAATGGGTTTACTGGTATTGGGCTTAGCCGCCTGTGACCAGAAGAAAGATGAAGCGGCGAATGACAACGGCGTCAGCGCCAGTCAGTCGGCGCAGACTGTCACGCTGATGGATGGCAAACTGAGCTTCTCACTGCCACCAGGCATGTCAGATAAAAGCGGTAAACTGGGTTCGCAGACTACGAACATGCACGTTTACGCAGATGAAACCGGTGCCCGCGCCATCATTGTGATTGCCGGCGACCCGACCAGTGATGGGCTGGATGTGCTTTCGAAGCGCATGGAACAGCAGCAGCGTAACCGCGACCCGCAGCTGCAGGTGGTGTCGAACAAATCTGTGACGCTGAAAGATCAGCCCGCACAGCAGCTGGATACGGTGATTTCTGCCAACAATCAGACCTCATGGTCTTCTGTGGTGCTGGCTAAAGTCGATGGCAAGCTGGTGACACTGCAGATTACGCTGCCAGGCGATAATCAGCAGCAGGCGCAGAGCGATGCAGACAACATTGTGAAAAGCATTACGCTGAAGTAAAACAAAAGGCTGGCTTCCCACGGGGAAGCCAGCCTTTATTCAGAGCAGATTATAAACCTGTATTTTCCCGGATATATTTCCGCGCTTTCACGGCATATTCAAAAGGATTGGCCAGCGCCGGATCCTGCTCCGCTTCCACCACCATCCAGCCTTTGTAGCCGTAATCATTCAGAATTTTAAACACCGGTTTGAAGTCGATCACGCCATCGCCAGGCACGGTAAAGGTGCCCTTTTTCACGCCTTCCAGGAATGAGAGATGATTCTCCCGCACCTCAGCGACCACCTCATCACGCACATCCTTGAGATGAACGTGGAAGATGCGCGGCAGATATTTTTCCAGTACCGCCAGCATCTTCTGCTGGGAGCCTTCGGAGTAGTAGACGTGGCCAGTGTCATAGAGCAAACCCACCTGCTCGTCAGTCATCGCCATAAACCGGTCAATCTCTTCCGTGGTCTGAATGCCAGTACCCATGTGGTGATGCAGCGTCACGCGCATCCCTTTCTCCGCTGCAATGCGGGCGAGTTCGTTGTAGCCTTCTGCCGTTAACTGCCACTCTTCATCGCTGAAAATCGCTTTCTCTTCAAACACCGCAAGCCCGGTGCCCTGAATACTTTTACTCTGCTCAGAACAGCCGATCACCCGCGCGCCCATCGCATGCAGGAAGTTCATGTGCTCGATGAACTGTTCGATGGTTTTCTCTTTGTCACCGTTGGCGAAAAAGGTGCTGAACCAGGCGTTGCAGATCTGGATGCCGCGAATGTCGAGCATCGGTTTCAGAATCGCCGGATCGCGCGGGTATTTGCTGCCCACTTCGCTGCCGGTAAAGCCAGCCAGCGCCATCTCACTCACGGTCTGCTGGAAAGTATTTTCACTGCCGAGATCCGGCATGTCATCGTTGGTCCAGCCGATCGGCGCGATAGCCAGTTTTACTTTCTCTTTGTTCATTTTCTCATTCCCAGGCGGAGAGCGGCCAGGCCGCATAGACAGCTGAATCAGTTATAGAAAGCAGGACGTGGCGGCATCTCTACCGGCTCAATCGCACCACTGTTCTGCGCTTTGATACAGGCATCGGCGGCCACGGAGGCGGCAAAGCCATCCCATGCAGAAGGTCCGGTAAGCTGGCCCGCTTTGATGTCGTTGATAAACGCCTGCAGCTCAACGTCATACGCTTCGATAAAGCGATCTTTCCAGTCCACCAGAATGGTGTTCGACAGGCGCGCATCTTTGCGCAGCTGTACTGATGAAGGCTCCGGCAGACGAGCAATCCCCTCTTCACCGACCACTTCACACTGAATGTCATAGCCGTAAGCGCAGTTAACAAAAATCTCAACGTCGATACGCACCCCTTTGTGGGTTTCGAACAGGACGATCTGCGGATCTTTCAGCTGACCATGCGACTTCGACGTCACGCGCGGGAAGATGACCTGCACGGTTTTATAGTCGTCGTTTGTCAGCCAGCGCAGCACATCCAGCTCGTGGATGAGGGTGTTGGTGATCGCCATCGGCGTGGTGTAGTTCTCTGGCACGGTCGGGTTGCGGTGCGCGCAGTGCAGCATCAGCGGCTCACCGATATCGCCATCGGTAATCACTTTTTTCAGGGCGCGATAGCCCGCATCGTAAGGACGCATAAAGCCGACCTGCACCAGGCGTTTACCGGCCTGAATCTCTGCATCCACCACCCGGCGGCAGCCCTCGGCGCTCATCGCCAGCGGCTTCTCACAGAACACCGGTTTACCGGCGGCAATCGCCGCTAAGGTGAACTCTTCATGGGTTGGATCCCATGAGGTGACCAGCACCGCATCAACATTCGGTGACTGAATCACATCGTGGCCATTTTCGAACACCTCCGCCTCAATGTTCAGGCGCTGCAGTGCAGCACGCGCGCCTTCGACATTGATGTCAGAGACGGCAACCACCTGGGCACCCTGCAGCACATGGCTGCAGCGGCGAATATGTTCCTGACCAATTGCACCTGTACCGATGACACCAAGTTTCAAAGTCATAATTACACCTGTGTAGGGTTCGTACGGAGAAGAGGAAAACGGGCCGCAGCACGGCCCGGAAATTAATATTTGCGCGCCTGATCCAGATGGCTGTTGAGCTTGTCCGCCACCGCCTGAGCGCGTTCGGTCTTCGACGCCTGCGCCACACCGACATGCCACCAGCTGAAATATTTGTGGATCATGGTTTTAGGCAGCACTTTGATGTCGATAAGGGTGGAAACCGTCTGGGTGCGGGCATCTTCCAGCGCCGCTTTGAGCTGCTCCAGCGTGGTGACACGATAGGTTTTGCAGCCATAACCGGCAGCAATCGCGGCGAAATCGACCGGGATAAAACCGCCGTCCAGCTTGCCGCCTTCCGGGTTACGGAAGCGGAACTCGGTGGTGAAGCTGTCCATGCCGTGTTCCATCTGCAGGTTATTGATGCAGCCGTTGGTCATGTTATCCAGCAGCACCACGTTAATTTTCGCCCCTTCCTGAATCGAGGTGACCAGCTCTGAGTGCAGCATCATAAAGGAGCCATCACCGACCAGCGCATAGACCTCGCGCTGCGGTTGCGCCAGCTTCACACCCAGCGCGGCATTCACTTCATAGCCCATGCAGGAGTAGCCATATTCAACGTGGTAGGCGTTGTAATCTTTGGTGCGCCAGACGCGCTGCAGGTCACCCGGCAGACTGCCTGCCGCTGCCACGACCACCGCATCTTTTGGCAGTTGCTCGTTCAGCGTGCCGAGTACGCTGCTTTGCGTCAGCAGCGACTGGGTCAGGCGGTTAAATTCAGCGAACACCGCTTCGCGGTCGAGATGGTCAGCAATCTCCGGCACAAAGTCGCCATCGTGATATTCCACCTGGTAGACGCGCTGCGTCTCTTTCAACAGCTGACTCTGCGCCTGCTCAATCTGGTTGCCCCAGTCGTTGCTGTAGTGCTGTGAGGCCAGCGCGGCGGTGAGCGCGGTCAGCCCTTCGCGGGCATCGGCCAGCAGCTGCACGCCATCCAGCTTGTAGCTGTCGAAGTTGCTGACATTGATGTTCAGGAAGCTGACATCGGGATGCTGGAAAATCCATTTCGATGCAGTCGTGAAATCGGTGTAGCGGGTGCCGATGCCGATCACTAAATCGGCCTCTTTTGCCAGCAGGTTAGCGGCCAGACAGCCGGTTTCACCCACGCCGCCGACGTTCAGCGGATGGTCAGAAACCAGCGTGCCTTTGCCCGCCTGCGTCTCGGCAAAGGGAATCTGATAACGCTCAGCAAACTGGCGCAGCGCCTCGCCCGCTTCGGAGTATTTCACACCGCCGCCGCAGATAATCATCGGCTTGCGCTTACGATTAATCAGCGTCAGGGCATCTGCCAGCTGCGCCGCCACCGGCAGACGGCGATCCAGACGGTGCACACGTTTCTGGAAGAAGTAGTCCGGATAATCCCAGGCTTCGCCCTGCACATCCTGCGGAAGAGAGAGCGTGACCGCGCCGGTTTCAGCCGGATCGGTGAGTACGCGCATGGCATTGATACAGGCGGACATCAGTTGCTCCGGGCGGCTGACGCGATCCCAGTATTTGCTGACGGCGCGGAAGGCGTCGTTGGTGCTGATGCTGAGGTCGTAGCTCTGCTCAATCTGTTGCAGTACGGGATCGGGCTGGCGGGTAGCGAAGACGTCGCCGGGCAGCAGCAGCAGCGGAATGCGGTTAGCCGTCGCCGTCGCGGCGGCAGTGATCATATTCGCCGCACCAGGCCCCACGGATGAACTGCAGGCGATAATCTGACGGCGCAGTGACTGGCGGGCAAAGCCGGTGGCAGCATGGGCCATGCCCTGCTCATTACGGCCCTGATAAACCATCAGATCGCCGCTATCCTGTTCCAGCGCCTGGCCCAGCCCCAGCACGTTGCCATGACCGAAGATCGCGAAGATACCTTTGACGAACTTCGTTTCAACGCCATCGACATCAATGAATTGATTATCCAGAAATTTAACCAGCGCCTGTGCCGTGGTCAGTCTGATAGTGCTCATATTCTTCCTTACATGCTGGTGGACCCCGACTTCCGCGACAGCACGCCAGGCGTTGTCTTGGGCGGAAAAGGCGACCGGAATAACTGAAACGTGAGGCGATTATAAACAAATATTTTTTTCATAAAACACGATTACAGAAGAAACATTTCATTTTGCGAGTGAGATCAAATTTAATGGCGGCTTCAGGTGTGACGGGGGATTGCAGAGGGGAAATCTGGAACGTTTAACAGAGAGTGGCACATGATGAAAAAATTTATTTCAATGCAGCAGCATGCCTGACTGGCGTGCGGATTCCTGCGATCCCCTTCACAACCCTGACATACCGGACATCGTGCCGACGAAGACTGCGCAGACGGAAGAGAATCAGGAGTTTTACCTGGTTCACAAAATTGCGATGGATATTTCATTTCGTGTTGAATATGGAATTTTTATTCCTCATAATTCTCCCATTGTCAGTCAGACACCCACAGACCCGGATGCAGAGCGAATATAGCGTCGACCTTTTCGCCCGCCAGCCCTGCTAATCACAAGAGGAAACCACAGGTATGAGTACACAACAGAAGCCGCTTGATGTGATTTGTATCGGGCGAATTGCCGTTGATTTTTATGGCCAGCAAATTGGAGCGCGGCTGGAAGATGTCACCTCCTTTGCGAAATATCTGGGCGGTTCCTCAGGCAACGTCGCCTATGGCACCGCGATACAGGGGCTGAAATCAGCGATGCTGGCGCGGGTGGGAGATGAGCATAATGGTCGCTTTCTGCGTGAAGCGTTGCAGCGCGTCGGCTGTAATACCGATGCGCTGATCACCGATCCGCGGCGTCTGACGGCACTGGTGATCCTGGGCATCAAAGACGAAGAGACTTTTCCGCTGATTTTCTACCGTGATAACTGCGCTGACATGGGGCTGGTACCGGAAGATATTGATGAAACCTTTATTACCTCTTCCCGCGCGGTAGCGGTAACCGGCACTCACTTATCGCATCCACAAACCCGTGAAGCTGTGCTGAAAGCGCTGGATATCGCCCGCCGCAACGGTCTGCGCACGGCGCTGGATATTGATTACCGCCCGGTATTGTGGGGGCTGACCTCGCTGGGTGACGGTGAAACGCGTTTCATTGAGTCTTCCCAGGTTACGCAGCAGTTGCAGGAAGTGGTGCACTATTTCGATTTGATCGTCGGCACCGAAGAGGAGTTTCACATCGCCGGTGGCAGCACCGACACCCTGACTGCTCTGAAGAACGTTCGCAAGGCGAGCCAGGCAACGCTGGTCTGCAAACGCGGTCCGCTGGGTTGCGTGGTGTTTGAAGGGGATATACCGGATAGCTGGGAAGAGACTCAGCTGCACACCGGCGTGCGCGTTGACGTGCTCAACGTGCTGGGCGCGGGTGATGCCTTTATGTCTGGCCTGCTGCGCGGCTGGCTGAATGATGAAGGCTGGGAGCAGGCGTGCCGTTACGCCAACGCCTGTGGGGCGCTGGTGGTTTCACGCCACGGCTGTGCCCCGGCCATGCCAACCAAAGCGGAACTGGATGATTTCCTGAGCCGCGACAAAGAGGTGAAACGTCCCGATCTCGACAGTCGTCTCAACCACCTGCACCGCGTGACCACCCGCAAGCAGGCGTGGCCGGAGCTGAACGTTTTCGCTTTTGATCATCGCAAACAACTGGCGGACATGGCGGAGGAAGCGGGCGTGGATGAAAGCCGTATTCCACAGCTGAAACTGCTGCTGCTGGAAGCCGCTCAGGAGGCCGCCAGAGAGGCGGGATTAGAGAATAGGAGCGGCATTCTGGCGGATACCACCTATGGTCAGAAAGCGCTGAATGCCATCACCGGGAAGAACTGGTGGATTGGCCGTCCGATTGAGCTGCCGAGCTCACGTCCGCTGCGCCTGGAGCATGGCAACATTGGCTCGCAGCTGATCGACTGGCCCGCCGAGCACGTCGTGAAATGTCTGGTGTTTTATCATCCTCACGACAGTGCTGAACTGCGCAAAGAGCAGGATGACGTGGTGCTCGATGTCTGGAATGGCTGTAATAAAAGCGGGCATGAGCTGCTGCTGGAAGTGATTCTCCCGGAGAGCAACCCGGATAAAAATGAAGCCTATTACCTTGATATGCTGACGCATTTCTACAGTCTGGGCATCCAGCCTGACTGGTGGAAACTCCCACCGCTGTCCGCGGAAAGCTGGCAGGCGATCAGCACGCTGATTGAGCAGCAGGATCCCCACTGTCGCGGCATTCTGTTGCTCGGTCTGGATGCGCCTGAAGAGAAGCTTAAAGCGGGCTTTGCCGCGGCGGCCAACGCGCCCTGGGTGAAAGGCTTTGCGGTGGGTCGCACCATCTTTGGTCAGCCTTCGCGCCAGTGGCTGCAGGGTGAACTGGACGATCAGGCGCTGATTGAGACCGTTAAAGGCAATTATCTGCGGCTGATTGAGTACTGGCGTGCTGCCCGCGCCTGATTTCATGCTCTGCTATAGACTGTCTCAACCGCGATGGCCTCAGACGGCTGACTTACTCAAGGCAGGGTGAAGGTTGCAGCAACAAATAAGCTCAACGCGCAGGTAACATGGTCAGAGGAGGAAAGCGTCCCGCGCCAGGGACGGGGCGGGCCGAGCGGCCATGGATGGCTTAAGCGACTTTCCGATCTGACCATGTTACCTGAGCCTGCGCGAACTCATAGCAGGCAGAGACAGACTCTTTCATCACGCTATCCCAACCGGGATGGCGTTTTTTACTGGTTACCCTCCCAGCCTGCTGTCATTTCATCCCGGTTTTCACCCTGACATTGCCCGCGATGAGTCATGCCTCGGGCGCTAAAGCTAATCTGTGAACCATTTCATAAAGCCATGAAATAAACTGCGCCGTTAACGCAAAGAAATGAAATTTTCCATCCATCTGGTAATATAGCGCTCATTATGCAGCCATTATTCTAATTATACGGGCAGAAGTGATGAACAATAATCCCACCCAACTTTCTCTCTTGCAGGACGATATTCGTCGCCGCTACGAAACGCTGAGCAAGCGTCTTAAACAGGTTGCGCGCTACATCCTTGATAACAGTAACAGTATTGCTTTCGATACCGTCGCCTCGATTGCCCAGCAGGCCGATGTGCCGCCGTCGACGCTGATCCGTTTTGCGAATGCGTTTGGCTTCAGCGGTTTCAACGAAATGAAACAGGTTTTTCGTCAGCACCTGATGGAGGAGACGGTCAACTATACCGAGCGCGCTCGCCTGTTTCGTCAGACCTCAACGGACGACAGCGCCAGTGCCCCTGAAAGCCCAGCGGAGATCCTCAACGTCTTTACGATGGTGAACAGCCAGGCGTTGCAGCAACTGGCGATGCAGGTTAATCCTGAGCAGCTGAACAAGGCGGTGAAACTGCTGAATGAGGCTGAGAACATCTATGTCATCGGCCTGCGTCGCTCCTTTAGCGTCGCCTCCTATCTGGTTTACGCGCTGCGTCACCTGGAGCGTCGCGCGTTTCTGATTGATGGCCTGGGCGGGATGTTTACTGAGCAGCTCAGCCTGGTAAACCCGAAAGATGTGGTGATTGCGATCAGCTATTCGCCTTATGCGCGTGAAGCGGTCGAAGTGGTCGAAATGGGTGCTAAACGTGGCGCGCATCAGATTGCTATTACCGACAGTCAGGTTAGCCCGCTGGCCGCCTTTAGTGATGTCTGCTTTGTGGTGCGTGAAGCGCAGGTCGACGGCTTCCGTTCGCAGGTCGCCTCGCTCTGCCTGGCGCAGACGCTGGCGGTGTCACTGGCTTTGAACAACGCCGAGAGTTCCGCTCAGTAACCTGCGTTCCACACAGTAACCTGCGTTCCACACAGTAAAAAGGGCAGCCCAATCGGCTGCCCTTTTTGTGGCTATCCACGCACTATGCACGCCTGATAAAACCGCCGTGATTTACGGGTTGCGCGGATAGCTGTCGCTGTTCACCCAGGCGTGATCTTTCTCCCAGCTGAATTTCCACAACCGCACCGGCCCCGCCATCACGTTAAGATAGTAGTTGTTGTAACCCGCCAGCGTCGCCACCGGATGATAGCCGCGCGGCACCATCACCACGTCGCGATTATAGGGTGCCATGCAGACATCCAGTGAGCGGTCGTCGGTGTAGACGCGTTGCATGGCAAAGCCAGGCTCCGGATCGAAACGGTGATAGTAGGTCTCTTCCAGGTAGGTTTCGTTTTCACTCTCCTCCTGGTCGTGCTTGTGGCTGGGATACGAGCTGGTATCGCCCTCGTTGGTATAAACCTCAACCACCAGCAGGCTGTCAGCCGGTTCAGTGTCAGGCAGGATATTATGCACCAGGCGCTGATTGCGCCCTTTTCCGCGATGCTCAACACCCACATCCGCTGGTGCAATCAGTCGTGCAGGCAGATTTCCCTGACCGGGCGCGTTACAGACCGCCAGTTCAAGATCGCTGTCTGCATACACTTCCACTTCATCATCATGCGGCACATAAACGGAATAAGGCGGCACGCGTTCGAAAGGCGACATGCGCTTACCGATACCGGGAAACTCAGCATGGCGGGTTTTCACCGAGGCCAGCCCGGCCACCAGCACCAGACACAGCTCTTTATCACCACTGTTGAGGCGCAGGGTTTCCCCTTTCTTCAGCAGATAAGCATCAAACCCTACATAACGCCAGCCAGCACGCTCAGGTGTGACATGCTGAATACGGCCCTCTGCGTCAGGGGCCTGTGCTTTCGACAGTAAAGACATCCCGATCCTCCTCTCTGTCACGATTAACACGGCGAGAGTCACGCGGACGCAATGCCAGCGAACAAAGCGACCGGCAAACTATCCTGCCGGTCGCACACCGTGATCCGTGATCGACGTTGAAATAAATTAGCCTAAGGTTGGCATACTGAATTCAGACACGGTCTGCTGACCGGATGGCCAGCGCACGGTGGCGGTTTTCATGCGCGTATAGAAGCGCACGCCGTCCGGCCCGTGGACATTAAGCGCGCCAAACACGGAACGCTTCCAGCCACCGAAGCTGTGAAATGCCATCGGCACCGGAACCGGCACGTTGACACCCACCATGCCCGCTTCAACGTTCTGCACAAACTCACGCGCGGTGTGACCGTTGCTGGTGAAAATCGCACTGCCGTTGCCAAACTCATGGCTGTTAACCAGTTGCAGTGCGCTGTCGTAATCCGGTGCGCGCATGATGCTCAGCACCGGCCCAAAAATCTCTTCACGCCAGATCACCATCTCAGAGGTGACGTTATCAAACAGCGTGCCGCCAACGTAGTAACCTTCTGCGTGACCCGCAACCTGCACGTTACGGCCATCCACCACCAGCTTCGCACCTTCCTGCTCGCCTTTATCGATGTAACCCAGCACCTTCTTCTGGTGCGCAGCGGAGACCACCGGACCCATCTCATTTTCTTCGGCACCCTGACTCATTCCCGGGCCGATACGCAGTGCTTTCACCAGCGGTGTCAGGCGGGCAATCAACTTGTCAGCGGTGTCATCACCCACGGCGACAACAACAGGCAGAGCCATACAGCGTTCACCGGCAGAACCAAACGCACCGCCCATGATGGCGTTGACGGTGGCATCCAGATCGGCATCCGGCATAACGATAGCGTGGTTTTTCGCCGCGCCAAATGCCTGCACTCGCTTGCCGTGGGCGCTGGCGGTCTTATAGATATGCTCAGCTACGCCTGAAGAGCCGACAAAGCTCACCGCGGCAATGCGCGGATCCTTATAGAGCTGCTCAGCATCTTCATTAGAGCTGTGCACCACGTTGAATACGCCATCCGGCAGGCCCGCTTCGGTCAGGAGCTCGGCCATACGCACGGCCGCAGACGGATCCAGCGCCGGTGGCTTCAGGACAAAGGTGTTACCGCAGGCCAGTGCGATCGGGAACATCCACAATGGCACCATGGCCGGGAAGTTGAACGGCGTAATGCCCGCCACGACGCCAACCGGCTGCATCAGCGAGAAGCTGTCAACGCCGCCGCCGACGTTCGGGGAATATTCGCCTTTGAGCAAATGAGGGATCCCGCAGGCAAACTCAATCACTTCAATGCCACGCGTCAGTTCACCCAGTGCATCGGACCAGACTTTGCCATGCTCAGAGACAATCAGCGCCGCCAGCTCATCACGATGCTGCTCCATCAGGGCTTTAAAGTTAAACAGAACGCGGGCGCGACGCAGCGGCGAAGTTTTAGACCAGGCTGAAAATGCGTCATGCGCGACACCAATCGCCTGAGCCACTTCATCAGCGGTACTTTGCGTCAGTTCACGAACCACTTTGCCGGTTGCCGGATCGTAAACAGGAATGGTTTCGTTGCTGGCGCTGAACGTGATTTTACCGCCAATAAAGTTACCTATGGTTGTCATGATGTTGCCTCTTAAGATGGTTAAGTTCCCTGCAGACGGGCCCTGTGGCCTGCCACACTGCCTGACCAGGCAAACCTGAAAGCGTGCTATGAAGCTATTACAGTGGAATAAATTTTTCAAATAGTTATTTTTGGAAAATTTGATTTTAGCGGCACAGATCGCATTTTTATTGTCCACCCCTGTCTGACCGCGTGATGAGAGCAGCAGAGCAATATTACCGGTCAGCCTTAGCGTAACAGGGGAATTGCTGCGGCGTGGATCACGTCTGTTTCTGCGAAGTCGATCCGGCGTTGACGCATCAGCGTGAAACGAAATATGAAATTAATGCGAGGCTGATCTAATAAAATACATTTCATAATTCACTAATTATGAAATAAATGTTTTCTTTAATCGCAACATTCTCCTGTTCCGGAGTTAACGCATGGCCATCGGCCCAACCCGTTTCTGTATCAACCGCAAAATTGCGCCCCGGCTCTCGCTGGAAGCCTTCTTTCAGCTGGTTCAGCGTCTGGGCCTGAGCAAGGTTGAACTGCGTAATGATATGCCCGGCGGCAGCGTCACTGACGATCTCAGCACCGATCAACTGCGCGCCCTGGCCGACAGATACCACATTGATATCATCAGCATTAATGCGCTCTATCCGTTTAACCATATTGATGATGCGCTGCTGAGCCGGGCCGAGGCGCTGTTACAGACAGCACAACAGATTGGTGCAAAAGCGCTGGTGATGTGTCCGCTGAATGAGGGGATTACCGTGTCGCCTCAGCAGACACAGGCGGCGATGCAGGCACTGGCGCCGCGCTTTGCCCACTATGGCATTCTGGGGCTGGTGGAGCCACTGGGTTTCCCGGTCAGCTCACTGCGTTCGATCGTGCAGGCGCAGGCGTTAATTGCTGCGGCAGGCGTGCCTTTTAAACTGTTGCTGGATACTTTTCATCATCATCTCTATGAGAAGGCTGAACAGGAATTCCCGGTGGGTATCGATATTGACCAGATTGGACTGGTGCACCTTTCAGGCGTGGAAGATCAACGTCCGACCGCCGAACTGACTGACGAAGAACGCATCATGCTGAATGACAATGATGTGCTGAAGAGCGTGGTGCAGGTTAAACGGCTGGAGATGCTTGGCTATAAGGGCGTCTACGCCTTTGAGCCGTTCTCCGGTCAGCTCAACAGCTGGACCCCGGCGGAGATTGAACGCCAGATCCGCCACAGTATTGAACTGCTGCAGGCCTGAATCCTGCTGCATCCCGCATTTATCCGTTTATCTGTGTCTGAAAAGACGTTATGGCCCGCTGCTGGGCCATTTTTTTTATTCTGAAGAACCGTCTGCTGCTGACTGCGATGCCTGACGCTTCAGCAGCCGCAGCGTGCAGAAAAACGCGACACAGACCAGCAGCGCCGTAAGCAGATAGACGCGTGAGACATCCGCATAATTCATGATGAATCCGGCCAGTGGCCCGGTTATCCCCAGCGACAGATCCATAAAGGCGGTATAGGTTGCCAGGGCGCTGCCCTGATTCTGCTGCGGCACCACTTTTACCGCCACCACGCCCAGCGCCGGGAACACCAGAGAAAAACCTGCCCCGGTCAGAAAGGCACCCGCGTTTGCCATCCAGGGATTACCCGCAGCGGCGACCAGAAACAGTCCGGCCGCTTCAACCGCCAGACAAACGCTGGCGACCCGCAGACCGCCGTGGCGGTTAATCGCATTGGGAAACAGCAGGCGTGCGCCAACAAAAGCCATGCTGAACAGGGAAAGCGCAAAAGCGGCTCCCTGCCAGCCTTTATCCTGATAGAACAGCGTGATAAAGGTGGCGATAACGCCAAAACCCGCCGATCCCATCGCCAGAATCGCACCAAAACCGGCGATTTTTCCCAGCACAGCCCGAAACGGCAGCGGTCTGGCGCGGCTGGCTTTTACAGCCGGACGCGGCACGGCGCAGACGATGCCCACGACACAGATGGCAACAATGACCAGTGACAGCCACAGCAAACCGCCTGCCTGGAAGATCACTACGCCGAGCGGTGCGCCAATGGCCATCGCGCCATAGGTGACGATCCCGTTCCAGGATATTACCCGACCAATGTGCAGTGAACCCACCCTTGCCACTCCCCACAACGAGGTGCCGGTGCCGGTAAAACTCTGGCCCACGCCCAGAATCAAACGGCCCACGCAGAGCAGGATCAGGCTCCACATCGGTGATGCGATCAGGGCCGCCAGCAGAATACACAATCCGCTGATCAGACAGCCTACCAGGCCCGTCACCACCACTTTTTTGGGTCCCCAGATATCGGCATAGCGACCAGCATGTGGCCGGCTCAGCAGCGTCGCGACATATTGCAGGCTGATCACCAGGCCGGCCCAGAACGCGCTGAAGCCCAGCTGGTCATGCACCCAGCCTGGCAATACCGCCAGCGGCAGACCAATGGTGAGATAGCTGGCAAAGTTGTAGGCCACAATAGAGAGGATCAGCAGAGAGATATTCAGGTTGCCATGTGGGGTAGTCGGTTCCGCTGCAGGCTGTTCAGGCATGCGTCCTCACGATCGTATTTGGCTGAATGATAAGGTTTATCCCTTAACTATACCCGCTTTCGCCTCCTGCGCATCACAATGGCACGGTTATCTGGCGAACACGACAGCGCGGACATGCTGCAGATAACCGGATGAAAACAGCCACAAGGGAGAGTGGCTGTTCTGTTGCTATAGCTGAGTGCTGTGGCGCTAATACTCTCGCCACTTTGCCGCCGCGCTTTACCGTTTCTCTGATAAATCAGATTGTTAATTTTCTTTCAGCTACACTTTCAACAGCCAATTTACGTTATGAGAGAGAGAATGAGCGAGCTGCAACGGGAAAAGATCGGACAAAATATTCTGATAAAACTGGCGATGCTGGTCATCATCCTCGCCGGGGTTCGGGCAGCGTCCGATATTCTGGTTCCGCTTTTGCTGGCGGCGTTCTTTGCAATTGTACTCAACCCACTGGTGACGATGCTGATGCGCCGGGGCTTTCGCCGTGGACTGGCCATTGGCCTGGTTATCACGGTGATCTTCTGCGCACTTGTGCTGCTGGGCGCCATCATCGCCAGCTCAATGAGCGAGTTTTCCGACCTCTACCCGCAACTGCGCGCCACGATGGAGCAGAAGATGACGGTGCTGCAACATCTGGCGGCAGGCTTTCATATCAATATCTCAACAGATGCGCTGGTACAGCGTTTCGATCCTAACACTATGATGAACCTGGCAAGCGTGGCGCTGAGCGGCTTTTCCGGTGCGATGACCAATACTGTGCTGCTGGTGCTGACCGTGGTCTTTATGCTGTTTGAGGTTCATCACCTGCCCTATAAAATGCGTAACGCGCTGGTGAATCCTAAAATCCGCATCGCCGGGCTGCATAAAGCGTTGAAAGGGGTCACGCACTATCTGGCGCTGAAAACCCTGGTGAGCCTGATTACCGGCATCGCGGTCTGGCTGAGCCTCTATCTGCTGGATGTGAAGTTCGCGCTGCTCTGGGGTGTCGTGGCATTTATCCTCAATTTCATTCCCAATATTGGTCCGATTATCGCCGGTATCCCGCCCTTACTTCAGGCGCTGTTACTGAACAGTCTGTTTGATGCCGCGATGGTGGCGGCGCTGTTTACCGCGATTCACATGGTGTTCGGCAATATGCTGGAACCGCGACTGATGGGTCGCGGTCTGGGCTTATCAACGCTGGTGGTGTTCCTGTCGCTGGTGTTCTGGGGCTGGCTGCTCGGGCCGGTCGGCATGCTGCTCTCGGTGCCGCTGACCAGCATTACCAAAATCCTGATGGAAACTACGCCAGGCGGCAGTCGTCTGGCGATTATGCTGGGCACCGGACGACCTAAGCGGGCGCGGGGATTAACCAAGTAGCTGCTGCTGCACGTGCTGCAGATGGTTCTCCATCGCCTGACGGGCAGCCGCTTCATCGCCCGCCACGATGGCCTCGGCGATCTGCTGATGGTCAGCATTCATCTCGCGAGCGAAGCTATTATCAGCATAATGGCGCTCCAGTCGCTGCACATGCGGACTGTGCCGCCGGTTCCATAACTGCTCCAGCAGGTCGCGTAACACATCATTGCCGCTCATCTCGCTGATGAGCAGGTGAAAGCGTTTGTCCTGCTCCAGGAAAGCCGCATCGTTTGCATTGTACTGCTGCAGTTCAGCGGTCAGCGCCAGCAGTGCCGCGCGCTGAACGGCGGTGCCGTTACGTGCGGCAAATCCCGCCAGCATCCCTTCAAAGGCTTCCCGCGCCTGCAGCAGGTCCTGCAGACTGCAACTCTCCTGCGGAACGGCGGCCTGCGGCAGTGGCTGCGCGACGTAGACGCCGTTGCCCGTGCGGATATCGACCCAGCCGGTCATTTCCAGCGCAATCAATGCTTCACGCACTGACGAGCGGCTGACACCCAGCTGTTTTGCCAGCTCGCGCTCTGGCGGCAGTAAGCCTCCTGCCGCAAAGTCACCGCGCGTAATGCCGGCCATAATGACGTTGGCGATCTGACGATACAGGCGCTCAGTTTTAATAACGGGTAGCGTCATCACCCTCTCCTCTTCGTCCGCTTAAAACCGATCACATCGCTGATGCAGTTTGTGATGCTGCGATCCGGATCACGGCCCTGTTTTGTCCACTATCATACTCTTGGCCCAGCGGCCTGACCACTGGGCCACATCACACTAAGGAGTAATAATGGAACATACATGGCGATGGTACGGCCCAAACGACCCGGTATCCCTGGATGATGCGCGTCAGGCGGGTGCGACCGGCATTGTAACGGCGCTGCACCATATCCCTAACGGCGAGGTGTGGCCGGTTGAAGAGATTAAAGCACGCCAGGCCCTGCTGGCTGAAAAAGGTCTGGTCTGGTCGGTGGTCGAAAGTATCCCGGTCCATGAGGCGATCAAAACTCAGCGGGGTGACTACCTTCGCTACATTGCCAATTACCAGCAGTCGATACGCAATCTGGCTGCCTGCGGCATTGATACCGTCTGCTACAACTTCATGCCGGTGCTGGACTGGACGCGCACCGACCTCGCCTGGACGCTGCCAGATGGCGCAAAAGCGCTGCGCTTTGACGCTGATGCGTTTGCCGCCTTTGAGCTTTATCTGCTACAGCGCCCGGGCGCGGAGAAGGATTACAGCGCTGCCGAGCAGCAGGCCGCAGCGCAGCGCTTTTCCGCCATGAGCGCAGAAGAGAAAAACACCCTGGTGCGCAATATTATCGCCGGTCTGCCAGGTGCTGAAGAGGGTTACACCCTGGCGCAGTTTCAGGCGCAACTGGCACAGTATGACGGTATTGATAAAGCGAAACTGCGCGAGCATATGGCAACGTTTCTGCGCGCCATCGTGCCGGTTGCGGAAGAGACGGGCGTTAAACTGGCGGTGCATCCGGACGATCCACCGCGTCCTATTCTGGGTCTGCCACGCATTATCTCCACGCAGGAAGATATGCAGTGGCTGAAAGAAACCGTGGACAGTCTGCACAACGGATTCTGCTTCTGTACCGGCTCTTATGGTGTGCGTGCCGATAATGCGCTGGTTGAGATGGCGGAAACCTATGCCGACCGCATCAACTTTGTCCATCTGCGCGCCACGAAGCGCGAAGCTAATCCCGCCAGCTTCCATGAAGCGGCGCATCTGGCGGGCGATGTCGATATGGTCGGCGTGATCAAAGTCATTCTGGCGGAAGAGCAGCGCCGTCGCCGTGCAGGCAACCTGCGGGCAATACCTATGCGTCCCGATCACGGTCATCAGATGCTGGACGACCTGCATAAACGCACGAATCCGGGTTACTCAGCCATTGGACGTCTTAAAGGTCTTGCTGAACTGCGCGGCGTTGAAGTCGCCTTGAAACAGATCTATTTTGCTCATTAAGTCAACGGCTACCCTGTGCCCGATTCTGACGGGCCAGGGTCTCTGCCGGCCGCAATGAGATGTTTTCCTCCGCGTTACTTATCCCTGCCTGATTTCTGCCGAATTCAAATGAAAGCAAAACAACCCCCTCAATTAAGGCTGTGTCGGGTCGATAATTGACCTGAGTCAGTTCTGTTGCTCGCAAAAACGCTAATCTGCCCGGCCCGGAGAAATGCTATGCTGCGCAACTGTTCAGCCCCTGCATAAAACGAATAATACTCAGAGGATTCAGCGGTGCCGCTACTGAAACGAAAACGCGACTATGCCAGGCTGGTGATTATTTTCTCCGGTGTGCTGCCTCTGCTTATTGGCCTTTTTTTTACTGCTCTGGATGCGCGCCACACCGTCCAGCAGCATCAGGTGAATGCAGCCAATACCCTGCTCTCTCAGGCTGAAAGAATGAGTGACAGCGCCTGGGATATGATTAATACGCTGCGCCAGTTTCAGTATCAGCCCTGCAGTCAGATTCAGAATCAGTTACAGCGCATCGGCTCACTGAATCCCTATTTCCGCGCAATCGGTAAAATTGAAGAAAACAGAATTGGCTGTTCGTCAGCATATGGAACCATGCCGGGTTTACTGAAAGATATGATCATGCGCGATGCGCCGGTCACCGGAAAAGCCTGGTGGAGCCTGTCAATTGCCGGCACCTCCGGTGTGCCGGATCGCCCGGCCGTGATTTTTATGCGTGACCTGCCTGATGGCGTGGGATTCTGGGCAGTGGTTGATGGCCAGTATCTGCTTGATCTGATGCGCGCTATCAGCAGCACTCACCGCTATCATTTCAGCATGGCATTCAGCGACGGCGCCCCCATCTCGTTTGGTGACCCACAAATTGCTGCATCCGGCTGGTTTGAGCCTCTGATTTATGAGGCCCGTTCAAACCGCTACCCGCTCTCTGTCACTCTGATTGCCTCGCCCACTGAGCTGATCTCTGCCTGGCGCCAGGTGATTTTTATTATCATGCCGATGGCGGCGATCTTTTCTGTTCTGCTGATGATGCTGACGGCGAACTGGCTGCGACGGCGTATTTCATGGCGCGATGAGATTCGCCGGGCCATCATCTGCGGCCAGTTCAGGGCGCACTATCAGCCAGTCTATGATAACCGGCTGCAACGCTGTAGCGGTGCAGAGGTGCTGCTGCGCTGGACAACGTCCGACGGTAACGGCGTTCGGCCTGATATTTTTATTGGTGCAGCAGAAGCGGAAGGGATGATTGTGCCGCTGACCCGCCACCTGCTCGATTTGATTGCAGAGGATGTGCAGAGCTGGCAGGTGGATCCCCATTTTCACCTTGCGATTAACGTGGCGGCGGAGCATCTGCAGCATCCTGATTTTGTTCGCGATATGCTGCAATTCGCCGACAAAATAAAAGATAAGCAGTTTGTCATTACGCTTGAGCTGACTGAGCGCAGTCTGATTAAAGAGGGTGAAGCGGTGGCGCGTAAGCTGGAGCAGTTACGCCATGCGGGTATGAAGGTTGCGATTGATGATTTTGGTACCGGTCACTGCTCACTGAGTTACTTACAGACCTTCACGCTGGATTATCTGAAAATCGATCGTGGATTCATTAACGCTATCGAATCGCTGGAAGGCGAAACGCCAGTGCTGGATGCGATCATCAATCTCAGTCACAGTCTGGCGCTGGAGGTGCTGGGTGAAGGTGTGGAAACGGAGCTGCAATTTTGCTATCTCCAACAGCGCGGCGTCGTGTTTATTCAGGGTTTTTATTACGCCCGCCCGATGGATAATACATCGCTGGCAGAGTGGCTGGCGCGTCAGGGGGATCAGCGTGTGCTGGCTGACCCGTGTCACGTTTGAACCTCCGCAGCACATCGAAAACCGGACGACACCGAAACCGGGATTGCCACCCGCGGCTCTTGCGCCAGCCCGTTCACCGACGAATAATGTCCAGCCCCCGACCCTTCGCACTGAACCGTCGGACAGGGATCCCTCCCGTTAAGCGCAAATAAACATCACTTGCGCAGACAATCTGCTGAAAAAAACGGCTGTCGTCACGCAGCGTGATAATTTTTTTGCGGTGCTAAACAGTCATAAAGATTGCCGGAACAGGTCAGCATTAGCTCAAACATGACAGATATCACACAAAAACGGTATACTCTGTCGCTGTTTGCAATAATCACAACAGTAATTATTGTGTTCGCTGGCGCGTAATGAGCGCTTAATTACGGCTATGCTTAAATTTCTCAACGCAGCGGTCTGAACGATTTACCACGGCTCGCGCCGTTGAGGACTTTCGTGTTCCATTACAGGGTAATTCTATGAAATTGCGTAGGAAGCGTGTAAAACCAATTGGGATCAATGATGTCACCATCATTGATGATGCTCGTTTACGTAAAGCCATCACTGCGGCCTCTCTGGGTAACGCGATGGAATGGTTTGACTTCGGTGTGTATGGCTTCGTGGCCTATGCGCTGGGTAAAGTCTTCTTCCCGGACGTGTCACCCGGCATTCAGATGATTGCTGCACTGGCAACCTTCTCTGTGCCCTTCCTGATCCGTCCGCTGGGTGGCCTCTTCTTCGGTATGCTGGGCGACAAATATGGTCGTCAGAAAATCCTCTCCATTACCATTATCATCATGTCGGTCAGTACCTTCTGTATCGGCCTGATACCGTCCTATGCGTCTATCGGCATCTGGGCGCCGATTCTGCTGCTGTTAGCGAAGATGGCGCAGGGCTTCTCCGTGGGCGGTGAATATACCGGCGCCTCAATCTTCGTGGCGGAATATTCGCCTGACCGCAAACGCGGCTTTATGGGAAGCTGGCTCGACTTTGGCTCAATTGCGGGCTTTGTACTGGGTGCGGGCCTGGTCGTGCTGATCTCTTCTGTTATCGGAGAAGCACGTTTCCTTGAGTGGGGCTGGCGTCTGCCGTTCTTCGTGGCGCTGCCGCTGGGCATTATCGGCCTTTATCTGCGTCATGCGCTGGAGGAGACCCCGGCATTCCAGCAGCATGTGGACAAACTGGAACAGGGTGACCGCGAAGGCCTGCAGGATGGTCCGAAAGTCTCGTTTAAGGAAATTGCAACCAA
The DNA here is from genome assembly GCF_014495885.1 of Pantoea sp. MT58. Lineage (NCBI taxonomy): Bacteria > Pseudomonadati > Pseudomonadota > Gammaproteobacteria > Enterobacterales > Erwiniaceae > Pantoea > Pantoea sp. MT58. The sequence goes on along the minus strand of NZ_CP061083.1, from coordinate 308,627 downwards.
ACACTGGCGCAGCCTGCTCTCCTGTATCGGTCTGGTTATCGCCACCAACGTCACCTACTACATGTTACTGACGTATATGCCGAGTTACCTGTCGCATAACCTGCACTACAGCGAAGACCATGGTGTGATGATTATCATCGCTATCATGATCGGTATGCTGTTTGTTCAGCCTGTGATCGGCATGATGAGTGACCGCTTTGGCCGTCGTCCCTTTGTTATCATCGGCAGTATTGCTCTGCTGGTCTTCGCCATTCCCGCCTTTATGATGATTAACAGTGGCGTGCTGGGACTGATTTTTGGTGGCCTGCTGCTGATGGCCGTTATTCTTAACTCGTTTACCGGTGTCATGGCCTCGTCGCTGCCTGCGATGTTCCCGACCCATATCCGTTACAGTGCGCTGGCCAGTGCGTTTAACATCTCTGTACTGGTTGCGGGTCTGACGCCAACGCTGGCCGCCTGGCTGGTTGAAACCACCAACAATCTTTACATGCCAGCCTACTACCTGATGGTGGTGGCGATCATTGGTCTGATTACCGGTCTTTCCATGAAAGAGACGGCAAACAAGCCACTGAAAGGTGCAACGCCAGCCGCGTCCGATATGGAAGAAGCGCGCGAAATCCTGCAGGAACATCACGATAACATCGAGAACAAAATCGAAGATATCGATGCAGAGATCGCCCGCCTGGAAGCGAAACGCAAAAACCTGGTGCAGCAGCATCCGGATATCAACGAGTAATCGTTCTGCTCTCCCGCCGCCCGGCGGGAGAGCGCTTTTCCCTCTCTGTTACCGCACACAAACCTTCATCCCTCGCGGTCAAAGGGAGTAAACTGTTGTTACTTTTTTCACCTGCGTAAGAATGAAAATGTCTGATTATTCCCTTATCCAGCGCCCAAGAAGATTGCGCGCCAGCGCCTCAATGCGTGAAATGTTCCAGGAGTCATCCCTGAGCCTGAACGATCTGGCTCTGCCTATCTTTGTTGAAGAAGAAGTCGACGATTACAAAGCGATTCAGGCGATGCCTGGCGTGATGCGTATTCCGGAAAAGCGTCTCGCCTATGAGATTGAGCGCATCGCCAAAGCGGGCATCCGCTCGGTGATGACCTTCGGTATTTCTCACCACACCGACGCCACCGGCAGCGATGCCTGGAACGAAAACGGTCTGGTGGCGCGCATGTCGCGCATCTGCAAAGATACCGTACCGGAAATGATTGTGATGTCTGACACCTGCTTCTGTGAATATACCAGCCACGGCCACTGTGGCGTGCTATGTGATCACGGCGTCGATAACGATGCAACCCTGGCAAACCTGGGCAAGCAGGCCGTTGTTGCCGCCGCAGCCGGTGCAGACTTTATCGCCCCGTCAGCGGCGATGGATGGTCAGGTTGAGGCGATTCGCCGCGCACTTGATGCGGCAGGCTTCACCCAGACCGCCATCATGTCTTATTCCACCAAATTCGCTTCATCGTTTTACGGCCCGTTCCGTGAAGCGGCCGGAACGGCGCTGAAAGGCGACCGTAAAACCTACCAGATGAACCCGATGAACCGTCGGGAAGCGATCCGTGAATCGTTGCTTGATGCGGCGCAGGGCGCGGATTCATTGATGGTGAAACCGGCAGGCGCTTATCTGGATATTCTGCGCGATATCCGCGAACGCACCGAACTGCCGCTGGCGGCTTATCAGGTGAGTGGCGAATACGCGATGATTAAATTTGCCGCACAGGCCGGTGCCATTGATGAGCGCAATGTGGTGCTGGAAAGCCTCGGTGCGATTAAACGCGCCGGAGCCGACCTCATTTTCAGCTATTTCGCCCTTGATCTCGCCGAACAAAAAGTGCTCTGATCCCCTCCTCATAAAGAGCGTGGTCGCTGTATCACGCTCTTCTTCGCTGTTAGGCACACACCAGAACCTGGCTTCAGCTAAAAACCAAAGGGCTCTGTGATGAAAGCACCTGAAATCGCCGCCGACGAGGCACAACGTTTATCGCAGTTGCGTGCGCTGAACATAATGAATACGCCAGCGGAAGAACGATTTGATCGTTTAACTCGCCTGGCGCGCCGCCTGTATGACGTGCCTATCGCGTTAGTCAGCCTGCTGGAAGAAGATCACCAGTGGTTTAAATCTGCACAGGGTTATGCGCCTACCGGATCGCCACGGAATATCTCGTTTTGCGGCCACGCTATCCTGCAGGATGAAATCATGATCGTTGAAGATGCGTTACAGGATGAACGTTTTCACGATAATCCGCTGGTGACTGGCGAACCACACATTCGCTTTTATGCGGGCTGTCCGCTGCGTGCGCCGGGCGGTGCCAAAATGGGTACGTTCTGTATTATTGGTCGTGAGCCGCGTCAGTTTAATGAAGAGGATCAGGCCACCATGCGCGATCTCGCCGCCATGGCTGAAGCGGAATTGATCGCCTTTCAGACGGCTACCTGTGATGAACTGACGCAGATTACCAATCGCCGCGGTTTTATGACGCTGGGACAGATGGTGCTTAATGAGTGCCAGAGGAAAAACCGTCCCGCCTGTCTGACTTTTCTCGATCTCGATAAGTTTAAGCAGATTAATGACACACTGGGCCATCGCGAAGGCGATCGCGCGCTGATGGACTTTGCCAATGCGATGAAAGTGGCGTTCAAACATTCCGACCTGTTTGCCCGCCTGGGCGGCGATGAGTTTGTGGTGCTGTTTGATGGCCTGCAGCAGCAGCAGAGTGAAGCGCTGCTCATGCAGTTCGACCGTTATCTGCACCAGCAGTCAGTCAGCCTGAACCGACGTTACCGCCTGCAGTTCTCTTCCGGCGTGGTAGAGTTTGACCCGGCCAATCCGCAATCGCTGGAACAGTTACTGCACGACAGCGATAAACAGATGTATCTGACTAAAAATCAGAAACGCATTGCCGTGTAAGGTCAGGCGCCGCAGCGCCTGAGGGGTCAGGGACGGGCCAGATCGTCGAGCAGCGTCTGATTAAACTTAGCCGGATCTTCCATTTGTGGTGCGTGCCCCATGCCAGGAAATTCAATTAAGCGCGCGCCCGGGATACGTTTAGCCGCCTCTTTTCCCAGCACCGCATAATCACCCAACCGGGCTTTCACCTCCGCCGGTGCGATATCACTGCCAATGGCCGTGGTATCTGACGTACCGATTATCAGAGTGGTCGGCACCCTGAGATCGCCGAACTCATAAAACACCGGTTGAGTGAAGATCATGTCGTAGATTAAGGCGGAGTTCCACGCCACCTTCTGATGGCCCGGCCCACTGTTTAGTCCGGCCAGCATATCGACCCACTTATCATATTCGGGTTTCCAGCGCCCGACATAGTAAGTCTGCTGTTCATACTTCTTAATACCCGCCGCGCTGAGTTTGAGTTCGCGCTGATACCACTGATCCACCGAACGCCACGGTGCACCTTTGGCTTTCCAGTCCTCCAGCCCTATCGGGTTAACCAGTACCAGCTTCTGCGTCTGCGCCGGGTACATCAACGCATAACGCGTTGCCAGCATCCCGCCGGTTGAATGACCGACAATGACCGCCTTCTCCACTCCCAGCCGTGCAAGCAGCTGATGGGTGTTCTCTGCAAGTTGCTGAAAACTGTATTGATAGCTGGCGGGCTTGGTCGAGCTGCAGAAGCCAATCTGGTCGGGCGCGATAACGCGATATCCCTGCTGACTCAGTGAGCGAATCGTCTCTTCCCAGGTCGCGCCACAGAAGTTTTTACCGTGCATCAGCACCACGGTTTTGCCGTTGGCACGTTGCACCGGTTTGACATCCATAAAGCCCATGCTCAGCGGTTGCTGCTGAGACTGAAAGTCAAAATGCTGCAGAGGATAGGGATATTGAAACCCCTCCAGCTGTTCGCCATACACAGACGCAGCATGGGCAGGTGCATGAGCCAATAAGGCCAGCGAGGTGAGCAAGGCGGCAAGCGGTTTTTTCAGCGCGTATGTCGGGCTCATCCGGGGGTACTCCATGTTAAAGGTGAGTCGTAAGCCTGGCATGTCATTGTGAAAAATCTATTGCCAGGCGGTGCTATCACGTTAATAACACGGCGGCTGCCAGGATTCATCAGGAGGTGGTCAGCGGCATAGCGCCTGATTTAATTTTTATCTGCCAGATATCAATCATCTATATTTCCCAACAGATTTATCACAATTCATCTAATTTAATAAAAAACGGCTGTTCGGATGAATAATATCATGAGATAAAAACTCAAAACCTGAAAAATGTTTACGCAAAGAATAAGAACATTAAGGTGGATTTTTCACATTCGTGATGAATTTAACCGTGGAGTCGCTATGAGCGAAAATAAATATAATGAAAGCGTAATCATCTCTGTCACTGAATGGATTAATAATAATCCTGGCCAGCGCCTGAGTGTTGATGATATTGCCATAAAGGCAGGTTATTCCAGATGGTATTTACAGAAACTCTTTGCCCGTTACCATAATGAAACACTGGCGCGTTATATTCGTAAGAGAAAACTTAACGCCAGCATTCATGATTTAAAAAACAGCCAGACACCTATTATCACTCTGGCACTGAAATACCATTTTGAAAGCCAGCAATCTTTTACCCGCTCTTTTAAACAGATTATGGGTTGCACGCCGAGCACCTGTCGCAAACGTCAGATGAACCACAAGGCGAAACAGCAGCTGGCTGAGGTAGCGCATCCCTGTACCTTATGCAGCTTTGTGCGTGAGGAAAGTATAAAGCCGGATGCTGGCGTAACAGTCCGGCCTGTTACGCACTTCACGCACGAATATACGCAGGCAGAGCCATTCCGCGACAGGGGTTAATCAGGCTTCATCCGGCTGATAATATTGCACGCCAATCTGAATGCGCTCACGCCCCTGGGCGACGCGATGACGATTGGTGTCGCGCAGTGAATAGACGCAGCCACAATATTCCTGCTGATAAAAACTCTCGCGCTTACTGATTTCAATCATGCGCGAAGACCCACCGCCTTTACGCCAGTTAAAATCCCAGTACATCAGATCCGGATATGCTGACGCGGCGCGGACACCACAGCTGTTAATCTGCTTCATATCTTTCCAGCGTGAGATCCCCAGGCAACTGGTCATCACCGGGAAGCCGTTCTCATGGGCATAGAGTGCCGTACGCTCAAAACGCATATCAAAGCACATGGTGCAGCGCTCACCCCGTTCCGGTGACCACTCCAGCCCGCGCGCGCGCTCAAACCAGTTATCCCGGTCATAGTCCGCATCCACAAACGGCACACCAAATTTTTCGGCAAAGCGAATATTCTCCTCTTTTCGCAGCTCATACTCTTTGAGCGGGTGAATATTCGGGTTGTAAAAATAGATGGTGTATTCAATACCGGATGCCAGCATCGCTTCCATCACTTCACCCGAACAGGGCGCGCAACAGGAGTGCAGCAGGACTTTTTTATGACCGCCCGGCAGCGGCAGCGGCTGGCGCTGGAAAGGTTCAGACATAAGCACCTTCAATCAATGGCTAAAAGCAGCAGTTTAATGCTGCAAGCAGTCAGTTGCAAAACGGGTCTGATATGCCTCGTTTGGTGTAATCGTGCTTCATCCGCCCTTATTCCCTGTAGTGCCAACCCGCTGATCTTCGATGTTTTCTTTTTAGCGTAATGCTGTGCAGCACGGGTTATGGCCAGAAGTGTGATCGTCACCACACTGGCATCAACTATGTTTACATAACATTAACAATATTGACATTGAATCGCCTCAAGGAGACTCGCATGGTCGCGACAAAAAAATCGGGAAGTCAGCAGAACCGTTTTACGTGGTTCGTCTGTTTTATGGCTGCGCTGTCAGGCCTGCTGTTTGGTCTGGATATCGGTGTCATTGCCGGTGCCTTACCGTTTCTGGCAAAGGATTTGCAGATAACTAACCATCAGCAGGAGTGGGTGGTGAGTTCAATGATGTTCGGCGCGGCGCTGGGTGCGCTGGCGGCGGGCTGGATGTCATCAAAGCTGGGACGTAAGAAAAGCATGCTGGCAGGCGCGACGCTGTTTGTGATTGGTTCACTGTGGTCAGCCTTTTCACCCGATGTTGAGTCGCTGGTCTGCGCCCGCGTGATGCTGGGTCTGGCGGTGGGCATCGCCTCTTACACCGCGCCTCTCTATCTGGCAGAGATTGCGCCGGAACGTATTCGTGGCTCAATGATTTCGATGTATCAGCTGATGCTGACCACCGGCATCGTGGTGGCTTATCTCTCCGACACCGCGTTCAGCTACAGCGGCAACTGGCGCGGGATGCTGGGCGTTATCGCCATTCCGGCGGTGATCCTGTTTATCGGCGTGCTGTTTCTGCCCAATAGTCCGCGCTGGCTGGCCGCGCACGGACGCTTTAACGAGGCGCAGCGCGTGCTGGACCGGCTGCGGAACAGCAGCGAGCAGGCCCGGGAGGAGCTGGAAGAGATCCGCGAAAGCCTGCAGGTGAAGCAGCGCGGCTGGTCGCTTTTCCGCTCTAATGGCAATTTCCGCCGCGCGGTATGGCTCGGCATGTTGCTACAGGTGATGCAGCAGTTTACCGGCATGAATGTGGTGATGTATTACGCCCCGAAAATCTTCAATATTGCCGGCTTCTCCAGCACCAGTGAGCAGATGTGGGGCACGGTGATTGTCGGACTGGTCAATATGCTGGCCACGCTGATTGCGATTTTCTTTGTCGATCGCTGGGGTCGTAAGCCGATGCTCACCACCAGTTTTCTGGTGATGGCGGTGGGAATGGGCGTTCTGGGAACGCTGCTGCACATGGGCGTTGAAACCGATTTCCGCAAATACTTTGCTGTTGCGATGCTGCTGATGTTTATCGTCGGCTTTGCGATGGCGGCCGGACCGGTGATCTGGCTGCTCTGTTCAGAGATTCAGCCGCTGAAAGGGCGTGACTTCGGCATTACCGCCTCCACCACCACTAACTGGGTTGGCAATATGATTGTGGGTGCGACCTTCCTGACGATGCTGGATCAATTGGGGAATGCCAACACCTTCTGGTTCTACGGCGCGCTCAATCTCGTGTTTATCGTGCTGACGATGATGCTGGTGCCTGAGACCAAACATGTGACGCTGGAGCACATTGAACGCAACCTGATGAAGGGTAAGGCACTGCGTGACATCGGGGCGTAACCGCCCCGTATCAACTTACCATTGCAGCTGCTGGCCGGCGTAATCGACATAGTGATGACCACCACGACCGCGCCAGTGGGTCAGTTGCCGGACGATACCGGCCGCACTCTCTTCTGCTGTCAGTGGCGCACTCTCGCCACCCATATCTGTTTTCACCCAGCCGGGGTGCAGCGTCAGCAGCGTCCCGCTCTGCGCGTCAACTGCCGGAGTCAGTGTGCGGCTCAGCATATTCAGGGCCGCTTTGCTGGCCGAATAAATCGGCATCTGCGCCTGCGGGTTTTCATTCAGGCTGCCGAGCTGAGATGAGGTCAGCGCCAGCACACCTTCCGGCTTCAACAGCGGCAGCAAAATCTCTGCACTGCGAACCGGCGCTATCGCGTTGGTCAGGAACAGCTGCGCCAGATCCTGATCGTCACTCTGCAAGACCTTCTGGTGTGAAGGCCCGGAAATCCCGGCGTTAATCAGAATCGCATCGAACGTTTTGCCACTGAGCTGGCTGGCAAGCTGCTGAACCGCCGATGAGTGCGTCATATCCAGCGCATGCCAGTGAATGTCTGGCTTATTACCCTGCTCTGGAATGCCACTGCGATGCGTAGCCGTGACCTGCCAGCCCTCACCCGCAAACGCCTGTACCACCGCCAGCCCGATACCGCGCGAAGCACCAATAATCAGAACCTCTTTTTGCTGAGCCATATTCACTCCTCGTTGATTGTCTCACTACAAGCTTAACGGGTATTCCGCCAGGACAGCGGCCCGCTGTGCTTTTTAGCGTGGCGACAGCACGGTCGGTAAAAACCTTGCGGCACAACGCTGATGATGGTTTTCCATCATTAAATTGCTTTATCTTTTACTTTTAACCGGTTAGAAGAGATAAATAGTCAGGCATGCAGCAGTTAATCGCCATTTTCCCCGTGGAGTCTGAATGAAAAAGCTCACCTTAGAGGTGGTGGCAAAAATGGCGGGCGTCGGGATTGCGACGGTCGATCGTGTGCTGAATGAACGCGGCGGCGTGTCACTGGAGACCAGCCGTAAAGTCCTGAAAGCTGCGCGCGAAGTGGGATTGAAGCGTCTGCTGCCCCAGGAGTACCAGCATCCCTGGCAAATTGAGGTGTTCCTCAGTAATAACGGCTCCTCCTTTTTTCAGCAGCTTACTACCCATTTCAGCGAAGTCGCCAGCCAGCTTGGCTATCGTCGCCTGAAACTGCATAAAACTCTGGTGGCCGAGGCACAGCCTGAGCAGCTGGCGCAAAGTATTATCGCCCGCAGCAGCACGCGCGACGGCATCATTGTCTTTGCACATGATTCACCGCCCATCTACCGGGCGCTAGCGCTGTGCCGCAGCCGCAATGTGCCGGTGATTACCATCGTTACCGATCTGCCTGATGCCGACCGCTTATGTCATGTCGGCATTGACCAGTATCAGGCCGGACGCACGGCGGGATTACTGATGAGTAAAACGGTGAGTCAGCCCGGCGACATTCTAATGGTCAGTGGCCGCTTCGATTATCGCGCCCACCGTCAGCGCATTGACGGATTCCGGGAGGCCATGGCGCAGCGCGCCCCCCAGCGTCATCTGCGTGAGGTGCTGTCGGGTCAGGATCAGCGGGAGACAATCCGCAGCGTGCTGGCCCGCAACCTGCAACCGTCGCAGATGATTGCAGGGGTCTACAACACTGGCATGGGCAATACTGTTGTCAGCGACACACTACGTGCCCACCAGTTGCTGGGTAAATGCACCTATATCACTCATGAACTTTATGATGTGACACGTAAGCTACTGATGAATGATGAAGTGGCATTTACCCTGGATCAGCATGCTCAACAACATGCCCGGCTGGCGATTGATTTGATGCTAAGTCATCTGGAAACCGGCTCTCAACCGGATGTGTATCAGGCGGGTAAAGTCGCGTTCAGGTTGTTTACGGCGGAAAATATGACGTGAGGGGATCGGTTTCCCCTGATGATGTCACATCATCAGGGGAAACCGATCGAGCTTTTAACCCGCTGCATCGCGGCTTTTATCGTCCGGGCTGTCCGTGTCGTCACCACCCTGACTCTTCTCCACTTCCTGCGGATGTCCCATTGAAAGTGCGGCGGCACTGGCGGGATCGAACAGTGACAGACTCTCTATCTGATCAACCATGATCACTTTACGGAATGACATCGCATCTTTGGGTTTCGAGTCGAGCGTGATGTCATGCTCGGCGTACCACTTGCTGTAGTTATGTTCCACCGCCAGCTTCAGCGTCTTGCTGTCGCGGTATCCGCTGAGCATCGGGATCAGCACGATGTTTTTAGTGCTCTCATATTCAAACGTCGAGGCATGAATCATGCCGATGTAAATGCGGCGCGACTTCATCGTAATCCACGCGAGTTCGCCCTCTTCCATGCACTGAAACAGCAGTTGTTCAACGCCGTTGGAGCGTGACAGTTGCTGATAAAGGTCTTTACGGCCCGATACGTTCAGCCGTGCACTGCCCGCCCAGTTTGAGCGATACAGGCAGAGCAGAATGGCAAAAGCGAGCATGATCACAACTGGTGCCTGAATCCCCAGGAAACTCCAGTTCATAAACTCGACCTGCCACTTCAGATGCACGCCGGGGATCATCTGGACGGCATTCGCGATGCCGGAGATACAGAGCAGTACCAACCAGATGATGCCGGTGGCAAATACGCCCTGCAGAACAAAAATACAGCCGTAGAGCGCCACCAGGAAATAGACATCCCAGCCCGACGAGCGACGGATTTTAAAGCGGCTGTTTAAATCGCGGCTGGTGTACCAGTAACCACTCACCATCAACACCATAAATATTGCGGTACCCACCTTATACTCCCTTTAAGGTATTCACGTGCCGGGCAAAATCTTCGTGGACTTCCTCGCTCAGCGTGTTGACTGAAATATTGCCGTTCTCATCAATAATGATGCGTTCACCTTCAGCAATTGAGTCGTTGATATCCTGACGGGTCATAATCTGCAGAAACTTATCGGGACTGGCAAAGACCGACTTAATAAATTTGAACATAGCGATCCCATTGTTGGCCTGAAAAGTGAAGTATGTGACCGAATCGACACTCTCGCCTGTTTAATTTCGGGTGAAATTTCTTAAAATCAATAAATTAGCGAAGCGGTAATCGCCTGTTTAAAACCGATTTCCATAGAAATCTTCAACGTAACCAGCAGCCTGCCGTCAAAAACATCCTGTCCAGACTCGTCTGGTCTGCAATAACGCTGGCTCACCTCACCGGCGGAAAGGGCTAAGCTCAATGGTTAGCCCTTTTCTGTCACCCTGTCTGAAACGCATCGAGGAAGGTTTGCATGAAACAACGAACACTGGGCCGTACCGGTCAGCGCGTCTCTGAAATTGGCTTTGGCGCATGGGCCATTGGCGGAACCTGGGGAGAAGTGAGCATGGAGGATGCCAAAGCCGCGCTGAATGCTGCGCTGGATGCAGGCATCACCTTTATTGATACTGCCGATGTCTATGGCGATGGCCGCTCCGAAAAAATTATTGCAGAGGTGCTGAATCAGCGCGGCGGTGAACGCCCGTTTGTGGCCACCAAGCTGGGGCGTCGTCTGTCACCGCACGTGGCTGAGGGCTACAACGCCGAAAACCTCAACGCCTTTATCGATCGCTCACGGGAAAATCTGCAGACCGACACGCTGGATCTGGTGCAGCTGCATTGCCCACCGACGGAGGTCTACTACAACCCGGACGTGTTTGCGGTGATGGATGAGATGGTCGCCGCCGGAAAAATCCGTCACTACGGCGTCTCCGTTGAGAAAGTCGAGGAAGGCCTGAAAGCGCTGGCATTTCCAAACGTCTCGTCGATTCAGCTGATTTACAACATTTTCCGTCAGCGTCCCGCGGAACTGCTGTTGCGTGAAGCGAAACGCCGTGATGTGGCGATCATTGCCCGTGTGCCGCTGGCTTCAGGCCTGCTGACCGGCAAAATGCGCGCCGACAGCGTGTTTGCCGCTGACGACCATCGCACCTTTAACCGTAATGGCGAAGCGTTCGATAAAGGCGAGACCTTCTCCGGTGTGCCTTATGAGGTGGCACTGGAGGCGGTGGAGGAGATTCGCCGCTTTGTTACGGGCGACACCACCATGGCGATGTTTGCACTGCGCTGGATCCTGATGAACGAAGATGTCAGCGTGGTCATTCCTGGCGCGAAAAATCGTGAGCAGGCTGAAGCCAATGCCCGCGCCAGCGACGTCGGTGCACTCTCTGAGGATACGATGGCGGCGCTGAAGCAGATCTATCAGGAGAAGATTGCGCCGCACGTGCATCAGCGCTGGTAAATGCGCGTTACAACGCCTGGGCGCACGCCCAGGCGGAACTCCAGGCCCACTGGAAGTTATATCCCCCCAGCCAGCCGGTGACATCGGCCACTTCACCAATAAAGTACAGCCCCGGCACCGCGCGCGCCTCCATGGTTTTCGAGGAGAGCTGCGTGGTGTCTACGCCGCCCAGTGTCACTTCAGCTGTGCGATACCCCTCGGTGCCGTTTGGCTGAATGCGCCAGGCATGCAGCGTTTGCGCCAGTTCAGTTTGCTGTTTGCTGTTGAGCTGTTTCAGGGTGATATCCGGCACCACTTTGAGTGCCTGCAATACTTCCACCAGACGCTTCGGCAGGATTTTCGCCAGACTGTTTTTCAGGCTGAGATTCGGATGCGCTTCACGCTGCGCCGTCAGAAACGCCTCAAGCGGCGTAGCGGGTAACAGGTCGATGGTGACGAATTCGCCGGGCAGCCAGTAGCTGGAGATTTGCAGTACCGCGGGGCCAGAGAGCCCACGGTGAGTGAACAGCATCGCCTCTTTAAAGCGGGTACCATCCTGCGCATCGATGGTGGTGTCCAGCGCAACGCCTGAGAGCGTCTGTAATTGTTCCAGCAGTGGCTTATGCAGCGTAAAGGGCACCAGAGCCGCCCGGGTCGGATACACATTCAGACCAAACTGCTCTGCAATTTTGTAGCCAAACGGCGTGGCACCCAGGCCTGGCATCGACAGACCACCGCTGGCAATCACCAGTTTTTTCGCCTGAACCGTACTGCCGTTGAGTTGCAGGGTGTAGCCACTTTCATCGCGCTCAACACTGAGCACTTCACTGCGCAGTCGCAGGATGACATTGCCCTTGTCACATTCGGCCAGCAGCAGATCGACAATTTGCTGAGCAGAATCGTCACAGAAGAGCTGGCCCAGGGTTTTTTCATGCCAGGCGATACCGTGGCGATTAACCATATCGATAAAATCCCACTGGGTATAACGCGCCAGCGCGGATTTACAGAAATGAGGATTGTGCGACAGATACGCCGCCGGTTCAGTGTAGAGATTGGTGAAGTTGCAGCGGCCACCGCCCGACATCAGAATCTTGCGGCCTGGCTTTTTGCCGTTATCCAGCAGTAACACGCTCAGTCCGCGCTGCCCGGCCTGGGCGGCACAGAACAGCCCTGCGGCTCCGGCACCAATGATGATAACGTCAAACTGTTCCACTGCATTCACTCACTTAACTGGAAAGGCGCAGATTGTAGTGATCTGCTCACCCGGACGCCAGCGTCAAAAAATTGCCGTAAATGTGTCATATTGTATCTGTCTAATATCTAACCCTTTTTCACTGAGTAACCCGTTCGCTCTGCGAAGAAAGGTTAAATTAGCGCTATATTTTCCTTTCCCATACAGCACGTTGTCGCGGATAATGCGCCGCGTTCATGTCCTCCAAAAATGGCGTAACGTTTATGCTACATCTGTTTGCTGGTCTAGACCTCAGTACTAGCCTGTTATTGGTTCTTGCCCTGCTGTTTGTATTGTTTTACGAAGCAATCAACGGTTTCCACGACACGGCCAACGCAGTTGCGACGGTCATCTATACGCGTGCCATGCGTGCCCAGCTTGCTGTGGTTATGGCGGGTGTATTCAACTTCCTTGGCGTACTACTCGGTGGATTGAGTGTTGCCTACGCTATTGTTCATATGCTTCCCACCGATCTGTTGCTGAATGTTGGATCGGCTCACGGTCTCGCCATGGTGTTTTCTATGCTGCTGGCGGCGATTATCTGGAACCTCGGCACCTGGTATCTCGGTCTGCCGGCCTCCAGCTCCCATACACTGATCGGCGCGATTATCGGTATCGGTCTGACCAACGCCCTGATGAGCGGAACCTCGGTGGTTGATGCACTCAACATTCCGAAAGTCCTGAACATCTTCCTTTCTCTGATCCTGTCGCCGATTGTCGGCCTGGTGATGGCGGGCGGGTTAATCTTTATTCTGCGTCGCTACTGGAGTAATACCAAAAAGCGTGCGCGTATTCATATGACGCCTGCTGACCGCGAAAAGATCGACGGCAAGAAAAAGCCGCCGTTCTGGACCCGTATCGCACTGATTGTTTCGGCAATTGGCGTGAGCTATTCGCACGGTGCGAATGACGGTCAGAAGGGCATTGGCCTGATCATGCTGGTCCTGATTGGCGTGGCGCCGGCTGGTTTCGTCGTGAATATGAATGCCTCCGGTTATGACATCACGCGCACCCGCGATGCCGTCAACCATCTGGAACAGTATTACCAACAGCACAACGCCTCGCTGACGCATATCATCCAGATGGCACCGCCTAAGTTGCCAACACCGGAAGAAGTGCCGGCATCCAGCCCGCAGGAGTTTCACTGCGACAGCGCGCGAGCACTGCAGGCAGTTCAGCGTGCGCAGGTGTTGCTGAACAATCTGCAGAGCTACGATCAGCTGACCGTTGATCAGCGTGGTCAGATGCGTCGTCTGCTGCTGTGTATCTCAGACACCGCCGATAAAGCGGCCCGTCTGCAGGAAACCACGCCAGATGACAAACGCTTCCTCAATAAGCTGAAAAGCGACCTGCTTGGCACCATCGAGTACGCGCCTATCTGGATTATTGTGGCCGTGGCGCTGGCGCTGGGCACCGGTACTATGATTGGCTGGCGTCGTGTTGCCACCACCATCGGTGAGAAGATTGGTAAAAAAGGCATGACCTATGCGCAGGGAATGTCAGCCCAGGTGACAGCAGCGCTGTCGATTGGTATTGCCAGCTATACCGGCATGCCCGTCTCTACCACGCATATCCTCTCTTCATCGGTAGCCGGTACCATGCTGGTCGACGGTGGCGGATTGCAGAGCCGGACTATCAAGAACATCGCTATGGCGTGGATCTTCACCCTGCCGGTTTGTATTCTGCTGTCAGGTTCGCTCTACTGGATTGCCTTGAAACTGGTGTGATGCCAGCTGACAAAAGGGCGACGCAAGTCGCCCTTTTTTAATGCCAGATCGCCAGCGCCACCAGACTGATAACCACCAGCCCACACAGCGCACTGGTCAGAACAAACTGTCCCCGCACCCGTTCACAGCGCCGGATAAACTCATCGTCGTGGTGATCAAGATAGCGTTTTGCCCAGATATAAGTGACCAGCCGCACCTGTTTACTCGGCTGACCGTGAGAGGTGAAAAACCCCGCCCCATCGACATACTGATACAGCAGTGGATCACAACCCCGTAATACCGCCAGTAGCGCGCGCAGCGATGAAAAATAGCGTGCCATATTCACGATACACACCACACAAAGAGCCCAGAAAAGCGCAATAGTGCTGATCATATTCCCCCCTCCCAGCTGGAATCGCAGCAACAGACTCAGTGTCTGGCACTGAATCCGCCTGCAGAAAAAACCAGCCACTGAATCTCCGGACTGCGAAAATTTTCGACCCCCTGAGCGGCTGCGAACCGGACCGCCTTTTCTCAGTGTAGGAGAATTCTTTACATTTTTTCCAACGATGATTTTCGTTCAGCGCGAGTAAATCTGGCATAGCCTTGATCTTATTCATAAGCCAGACGGCAACAGCAGCATTTACAATGAGAGAAGGCTATACTCAGACTATAACAACATCATCACCTGCAACGCAGGTTGACACTTTGGTGGCGCTCATCGCCCGCTCGCGCAAGGGACTTCGCTAAGCTGTGACGCGGCAGGAACACCGGATGCCATCCTTAATCTCGTGAAAGGAGTTTTATCATGGCTTATAAACACATCCTGATTGCAGTAGACCTTTCTCCCGAAAGCCAGTTGCTGGTGGATAAGGCTGTCTCGCTGGCGCGTCCCTACGATGCCAGAATTTCTCTGATTCACGTTGATGTGAATTATTCTGACCTCTACACCGGCCTGATTGATGTCAACTTAGGGGATATGCAGAAGCGTATTTCTGAAGAGACGCATGCCGCACTGAAAGGGTTGTCCGATGCGGCGGGCTATCCGATCAGTGAGACACTGAGCGGCAGTGGTGACCTCGGCCAGGTTCTGGTTGATGCCATCAAGAAATATGACGTTGACCTGGTGGTGTGTGGTCATCATCAGGATTTCTGGAGCAAGCTGATGTCCTCAGCCCGTCAGTTGATCAATACCGTGCATATCGACATGCTGATTGTGCCGTTGCGCGATGAAGACGAGGCGTAATTCAGACGCTTAACGAAATGAATAAAGCCGGCGCGACGCCGGCTTTTTTTATACGTTCAGAGCGGGGGATAGATATCAAAGCGATGGCTTTTGGTGACCACAGCCGCCTGTGTCACGACACCCGCCAGCGGCGGTGCATAGTCTGGTCGTTTGACCACAATACGCTTTTTCGCCAGTCGACGAGCCGGTTCCAGTAACGCATCCGCATCTTCATCCGGCCCGACCAGCGACTGAAACACCCGCATCTCCTTTTTCACCAGTGCACTTTTCTGGCGATGGGGATACATCGGATCGAGATAGACCACATCTGGCTGCGGCGTAATATCGCCCAGGGCCTGCGCGCTGGCCGCGTGAATCAGCGTCAGACGATCGCGCAGCCAGGGGCCAATTTCCGCATCCTGATAACCGCGCTGTAATCCATCTTCCAGCAGCGCAGCCACCACCGGATGGCGCTCCAGCATCCGCACCCGGCAGCCGAGCGCCGCCAGCACAAACGCATCACGCCCCAGTCCTGCCGTCGCATCCACCACATCCGGCAGATAACCGCCTTTAATGCCCACCGCTTTGGCGACAGCTTCGCCGCGTCCACCGCCGAAACGACGGCGATGCGCCATCGCGCCGGTGACGAAATCAACAAAAATACCGCCCAGCTTAGGCTCATCACGTTTACGTAGTTCCAGGTGCGTTGAGGTCTGCACCAGCGCCAGCAGCGCATCTTCATCGTGCTCCAGCTGCCAGCGCTGCGCTAAACGTGATAAGGCGCCGTCTCCGGCGCCTGATTCATCGAGCAAACAGATTTTCACAAACTGACTTATCCCTGAATGCCGTAATGTTCCAGCATCGCATCGAGCTGCGGTTCACGACCGCGGAAGCGTTTGAACAGCTCCATCGGCTCTTCAGAACCGCCACGCGTCAGGATGTTATCCAGGAAAGACTGACCGGTTTCACGGTTGAAGATCCCCTCTTCTTCGAAGCGGGAATAGGCATCCGCTGCCAGCACGTCTGCCCACAGATAGCTGTAGTAACCCGCCGCATAGCCACCGGCAAAGATGTGGCTGAAGGCGTGCGGGAAACGGCCCCATTCCGGACTCGGAACGACCGCAACGCGGCTTTTCACTTCGCGCAGGGTTTCCAGAATCTGCGCGCCCTTCTCCGGATTAAACTCGGTGTGCAGACGGAAATCGAACAGGCCGAACTCCAGCTGACGCAGGATAAACAGCGCGGCCTGGTAATTCTTCGCCGCCAGCATTTTATCCAGCAGTTCTTTCGGCAGCGGTTCGCCAGTCTCAAAGTGACCCGAGATAAACGCCAGCGCATCCGGTTCCCAGCACCAGTTTTCCATAAACTGGCTTGGCAGTTCGACCGCATCCCATGGCACACCGCTGATACCGGAAACGCCAGGCGCTTCGATGCGGGTCAGCATGTGGTGCAGGCCATGACCAAACTCATGGAACAGAGTAATCACTTCGTCATGGGTGAACAGCGCAGGTTTGCCTTTCACCGGGCGGTTAAAGTTACAGGTCAGGTAAGCGACCGGCTTCTGCAGGCTGCCATCGGCTTTACGCATCTGGCCCACGCAGTCATCCATCCACGCCCCGCCACGTTTGTGCTCGCGGGCGTAGAGATCGAGATAGAAGCTGCCGCGCAGTTCGCCGGTTTCATCGAACAGATCGAAGAACTTCACGTCCGGATGGTAAACCTCAACGTCGGTACGCTGCTTCGCGCTGATGCCATAAATGCGTTTAACGACTTCAAACAGACCGGCGACCGCACGCTCTTCCGGGAAGTAAGGACGCAGTTGCTCATCGCTGATGGTATAGAGATGCTGCTTCTGCTTTTCGCCGTAATAGGTAAGATCCCACGGATTCAGTTCAGTGACGCCATGCTCTTTTTGGGCGAAGGCGCGCAGTTGCTCCAGCTCTTTTTCACCCTGCGGACGGGCGCGTTCAGCCAGGTCATTCAGGAAGTCGATCACCTGAGACGGGCTTTGCGCCATTTTGGTCGCCAGTGATTTATCGGCGTAGGAGTCGAAGCCCAGCAGCTGGGCCAGCTCGTGACGCAGCGCCAGCTCTTCCGCCATGATAGGTCCGTTATCCCACTTACCGGCATTCGGACCCTGATCGGAGGCGCGCGTTGCATAGGCGCGATACATCTCTTCCCGCAGCGCCGCGTTGTCGCAGTAGGTCATGACCGGCAGATAGCTTGGGATATCCAGCGTCAGCAGCCAGCCGTCCTGCTCTTTGGCTTCAGCCTGGGCTTTCGCTGCCGCCATGGCGCTTTCCGGCATACCGGCCAGCTCACTTTCATCGGTGATCAGCTTGCTCCAGCCCATGGTGGCATCAAGCACATTGTTGCTGTAAGCCGAACCCAGCTCCGAGAGACGCGCGGCGATTTCGCCATAGCGTTGCTGTTTATCTTTTGGCAGGCCAATACCGGAGAGTTCAAAATCACGCAGGGCGTTATCGACCGCTTTCTTCTGCGCCAGATCCAGAGCCGCGTACTGATCACCCTCTTTGAGATTGCGATACGCCTGATAGAGGCCTTCATGCTGACCGACCCAGGTGCTGTATTCAGAGAGCAGCGGCAATGTCTGCTCATAGGCTTCACGCAGTTCCGGGCTGTTTTTTACCGCATTCAGATGGCTGACCGGTGAGAAAATGCGGCTCAGACGATCGTCGGTTTCCGCCAGCGGCTGAACCAGATTATCCCAGGTATAGGGCGCACCCTGCGCCACGACTTTTTCGACTTCTGCGCGGCATTTGCTCAGCACTTCCGTCACGGCAGGAACAACATGTTCAGGCTGGATGGCAGAAAAAGGGGGAAGCGTAAAAGATGTCAGTAGCGGATTGGTCATAGCGCAGTCCTTTAGAGATGTATGGGGCGCAGCGGGTCGCGCAACGCAATCTAAGTAACATGCGGCTTAGTGTAGCGAAAATCAATGGCAGCCAGGATGAGGTGGGGAAGAAACGCGCGGATCATCGCACGGAAAATGCCTGCTTTTGTCTGATGCCTGAAATCCTGGCGGGCGCGCCGGGCAGATTTTGCGGCCGGTTTACCCGCCTGAAAACCGCAAACTCAGCTCGTCACCCTGAACCGCACTCTGCAATCCCGATTTGTTATCACGCTTCTGGCCCATCAGCGGGTCATCCCTGATATAATCGCCGATTCTCATGCTTTTCCTGCGTCGGTTGCTGTGCGTCGTTCTGTGGGTAATACGTGGGGTAATAATTGGTATAAATTGATTTTCCATCAATTAAAACCTTATACATTCAACAGGATAAACAATGCTGAGTTATCGCCATAGCTTCCATGCTGGCAACCACGCCGACGTGCTGAAGCACACCGTTCTGAGCCTGATCATCACGGCGCTGAAAGAGAAAGAGAAACCGTTTTTCTACCTGGATACCCATGCAGGCGCAGGTCGCTACCAGCTGAGCGGCGAGCACGCCGAGCGTACCGGTGAATATCTGGAAGGCATCTCACGTATCTGGCAGCAGCCCGATGCGCCGGAATTGTTGCAGCCCTATTTTGATGCGATTCGTGCGCTGAACCGCAGTGGCACGCTGCGCTACTATCCTGGCTCGCCGCTGATCGCCCGTCATCTGCTGCGTGAAGATGACAAGCTGCAACTCACTGAGCTGCACTCCAGCGACTATCCGCTGCTGCGTAACGAATTCAGCAAAGATAACCGCGCGCGCGTCGATCGTGCCGACGGTTATCAGCAGTTAAAATCGAAGCTGCCACCGCCGTCGCGTCGCGGTCTGGTGTTGATTGATCCGCCGTATGAGATGAAAAGCGACTACCAGGCGGTAGTGAAAGGCATTCAGGAAGGCCATAAACGCTTTGGCACCGGCGTCTTTGCACTGTGGTATCCGGTGGTGTTACGCCAGCAGATCAAACACATGCTGCGCGACCTGGAAGCAACCGGCATCCGCAATATTCTGCAGATCGAACTGGCGGCCCGTCCGGACAGCGATCAGCGCGGCATGACGGCCTCTGGCATGATCGTGATTAACCCACCGTGGAAGCTGGCCCAGCAGATGAATACCCTGCTGCCGTGGCTGCACCAGAAACTGGTTCCGACCGGAACGGGTCACTATGCGGTAAATCAGATCGTTCCTGAATAAATCCTCATGTGGATTCTGCTGGCTGGTGCGCTGGGCGCCCTGCAACCCGCCCGGCGGCTGGCGCTACTGCTGTTAGCGCTCGTCGCGCTGCTGGGATTTTATCATCAGGTTCTGACCTGGCCGGTCTTGCCGCTGCTGGGCGGGATCGCCGCACTGGTCGCGCTGCGCCGCTTTGACCCGATCCGTTCCCGCCAGCAAATCCTGAGCGAAGCGCTACTGGTGCTGATTTCGCTGGGCTTGTTTCTCCATCTTTTCCCTGGCTTTAACAATCCCCTCCAGGTCGATGAGGTGCAGACGGGTGCCCGGAGCCTGCCGTTCAGTTTCTCCTTCAACGCCGATAAAGCGCTGATCCCCTTTGTGCTGCTGGCCTGCCTGCCGACGCTGTTCCGCGCTCGTGCCTGCCCGCCGCGTTATCCGTGGATTGCCGCACTGACGTTAATCACCGCCGTGCCGCTGCTGCTGTGTAGTGCCGTGCTGCTGGGTGGTCTGGCATTTGAGCTTCACAATCCACCGTGGCTGCCCGCGTTTATGCTGGCGAATCTGTTCTTTGTCTCGCTGGCCGAAGAGGCGCTGTTCCGGGGCTATCTGCAACAGCGGCTGAGAGAGTCGCTGGGAGGGATGCCCGCGCTGCTGATCTGCTCGCTGCTGTTTGGGCTGGCACATATCCAGGGCGGCGTGCTGCTGGTGGTATTCGCCTCCCTGGCCGGGCTGATTTACGGTCTGGCGTGGCACTGGAGCGGCCGGTTGTGGCTGGCGACCGCCCTGCACTTTGCCCTTAACCTCACCCATCTGCTTTTCTTTACCTATCCGGCACTGCATCACTAAACAGTGAATACGGCCAGATCCGAGGCCAGCTCAGTGCGGGGAAAAATCGTCTGGCACTCCGCCAGCAGGCGGCTCATGTCCTTTGCCAGATAGCGGGAGCTGAAATGGGTGGCGATCAGCCGCTTTGCCCCGGCGCGTTTTGCCACGTCGGCGGCCTGCAGGGTGGTGGAGTGCCCGCGTCCGTTGGCTTTCTCCATCATCGCCGCCTCCAGCGTGGTTTCATGCACCATCAGGTCAACATCCGCCGCCAGTTGCAACGCGACGTCGGTCGGTGCGGTATCGCCAAAAATGGCCAGCTTTTTGCCGGGTGTCGCCGGGCCAAGATAGTCAGCGCCGTTGATTACCCGCCCATCTTCCAGCGTCACACATTCCCCCTGCTTCAGCTGCTGGAACCACGGGCCACGGGGCACGCCTTCCGCTTTCAGCCGCGCGGCATCCAGCAAGCCGGGTTTGTCGTGCTGTTCAATGCGATAGCCAAAACACGCCACCGGATGGCTCAGCGGCCAGGCACTGATACGAAACTCACCGTCATCCAGCGTCCAGCCCGCCTCAATCTCAACAAGGCTCAGCGGGTAGTCGGTGTAGGAGCCACTGATCGACAGCGCCGTCTCAACAAAGGTCTTTAATCCTTTAGGGCCATAGACCGTCATCGGTGAGGTCAGTCCGGCCATCGACCGGCTGGTGAGTAATCCCGGCAGCCCGAAAATATGATCGCCATGCAGATGGGTGATAAAAATCTTGTCCAGCTTGCCCGGTTTCAGGCTCGAGCGCATAAACTGTAATTGCGTGCCTTCCCCGCAGTCAAACAGCCAGGTTTCACCACTCAGTGCGCGGGTAAAAGCAATGGAGGTCACGTTACGTTGCAGGCTGGGAGCACCGCCGCCGGTGCCAAGAAAAGTAAGGTGCATGGTATGCTTCCCTGTAAGCGAGTGAAAAAACAGAACCCTATTACAATCATAGGCGCAAACTTTGCGTCATTTCGACCTCCAGCGTTACACTCAACCCCAATTTTTTATGCAACCGGATGGATACTTCAATGACCCGACATTTCGACTATCTCGCCATTGGCGGCGGCAGCGGCGGCATCGCCTCAATTAACCGTGCAGCTATGTATGGCCAGAAATGTGCCCTGATTGAAGCAAAAGAGCTGGGCGGCACCTGCGTAAACGTGGGTTGCGTGCCGAAAAAAATCATGTGGCACGCTGCACAAATCGCCGAAGCTATCCATCTCTACGGGCCGGACTATGGCTTTGACACCACGGTGAATCGCTTCGACTGGGCCACACTGGTGAAAAACCGCAGCGCCTACATCGACCGCATCCATAACTCTTACGACAACGTGCTGGGTAAGAACAAGGTTGAAGTCATTAAAGGCTTTGCCCGCTTTGTCGATGCGCACAGCGTTGAAGTTAACGGCGAGATTATTACGGCTAACCATATTCTGATCGCCACCGGCGGTCGTCCGGTTCACCCCAATATTCCGGGTGCGGAGTACGGCATTGATTCCGACGGTTTCTTTGAGCTGGATGCCCTGCCAAAACGCACCGCCGTGATCGGCGCGGGCTACATCGCGGTCGAGCTGGCCGGCGTGGTAAATGCGCTGGGCTCAGAAACCCACCTGTTCGTGCGTAAACATGCACCACTGCGCAGCTTCGATCCGCTGCTTACCGAGACGCTGGTCGAAGTGATGAACACGGAAGGCCCGGCGCTGCACACCGAATCCATTCCAAAAGCCGTGATTAAAAACAGCGATGGCAGCCTGACGCTGCAGCTGGAAAACGGCAGTGAATATATTGTCGATTGTCTGGTCTGGGCGATTGGCCGTGAGCCAGCCAACGATAACCTCAACATCGAAGCTGCGGGCGTGGCGCTGAACGACAAAGGCTATATCAATGTCGACAAGTTTCAGAACACCAATGTCTCAGGCATTTATGCTGTGGGTGACAACACCGGTGCGGTTGAGCTGACACCGGTGGCGGTTGCCGCTGGCCGTCGTCTCTCTGAGCGTCTGTTTAACAACAAACCGGACGAGCATCTGGATTACAGCAATATTCCGACCGTTGTATTCAGCCATCCACCGATTGGTACCGTGGGACTGACTGAGCCACAGGCGCGCGAACAGTATGGCGATGACCAGGTGAAGGTCTACAAATCGTCGTTCACCGCCATGTACACCGCGGTCACCCAGCATCGCCAGCCGTGCCGCATGAAGCTGGTCTGTGTGGGTGCCGATGAGAAGATTGTTGGTATTCACGGCATCGGATTCGGCATGGATGAGATGCTGCAGGGCTTCGCCGTGGCACTGAAAATGGGTGCGACCAAGAAAGACTTCGATAACACCGTGGCGATCCACCCGACCGCAGCGGAAGAGTTTGTGACAATGCGCTAGTAACTCACCTCATGCGCATCCGTTACCCGCTGAAACGTTGTTCTGCGGGTAACGGCCTTAATTAAAATAGGTTTCCCGCAACGGCGTCAGTGCCGCGCCCAGTGCCGAACTGTCTCCCTCAATGGCGCTTAGCAGAATATCCGGATATTCCGCAGAAATGTCCCAGCGTTTACCCGAACACGTCCGCGGCATGGCTAAGAACATTTCGCCCAGCTTCCGGGGAATTTCGCCTCCTAAGATAATGGCCGCGGGATCGATCACCGCATTCATGGCATCCATTGCCCGATGCAGGTTTGGCGTTACCTCTTCTACCCACTGTTGCGCAATCGGCCAGGCCGGATCGAATTTATGATTGAGATCGCGAATATCTTTAATTTCAATACCGCCGTGACGTAACCGATCGATCAGGATCCCCAGAGCCGGCCGCAGCTTGCCCTCTTCCGGCGTAAAAATACGGCTGATCTCCCCCGCATTACCAAATGCCCCCTGGAACGGTTTACCGTTAATCACGATGCCACCGCCGAATCCATAATTAAAAGAGAGATAACCAAACGTATCGTATTTCAGCCCGGCGCCTAAAAAGGCTTCAGCGTGCGCCGCCGTCGTGGCGTTATTTTCAATCCATACCGGTCGATCAAATAACATGGTAATTTCACGACGCAGATCGATACCCATCCAGTTTTTTAAAGGTTCAGGCGGATTGAAATACTTTCGGGAATCATAAAGAAAGCCCGCCATGCTGTATCCCACACCACAGACTTTTTCTGGCGAAATATCGTATTGTTTTAAGGTATCCAGATAGTGATGTTTGATATTGAGTAAGGTACGGGCAGGGTCGCGCGGATGCGTATCCAGTACGCAGTATTCTGTAATACCGCCCCGGAAATTAATCAGGCTGGCGGCAACACTGTCTGAGTTAATAGAGATACCGTAACCATAACGTGCATTCGCATTCAGTGATAACGACGGGCTGGGCTTGCCTCTTCCCTGGGACGGCGATTCCCCCAGGCTGAGAAAGCCATTTTCGGTCAGCGTATCAACAATACGGTGAACAGATGACTGATTCAAAATGGTTTGCGAAACCAGTGAGGAGCGGGAAATGCCATCGTTACGGCGGACAAGCTCCAGAATGAGTTTTTCACTGCGATTAAGTTCGACATCATGACCAGCGGAATATCCATGAACCACAGCGTTGTCCTCACCATATTTAATAATGGGTTCTGTTAATACCCTAGCATGCTTTTATGCATGACGAATAGTAAAGGGCCCTGCCTTTATGTTTTCGTAAAATGTGCTGATTTTCAGCCTCTCCTGCCCTGCTTATCGCGATCATAAAAGCATCATAATAGTGAAACATAGCAGAGAGACACTCTAATATCATGCAGTGAGCATTATATTAAAACCGAGCCTGATGTCCGGATGGGTATTTTCGCTGTGCACTGGGTTTTGCCTCCATACACACGCTTCTTTTTATGCATCAGGTAAACAATGGAAACGCGCTTAAAGGTTGCTGAACGTATCGCACAAGAGGCTTCACTTTTGGCTCTGGACTATTTCAGACAGCTGAGTGAATTAGAGGTCTGCGAAAAAAGGCCGCAGGATGTCTTCAGTGAAGCCGATCGGGAAGTGGAAAATCTGATCCGGCAGCGTCTGGGAGATCATTTCCCACAGGATCCTGTTATCGGTGAAGAGTATGGCGGTGAGCTCAGCGCCAGCTACTGGTCTGTTGATCCTATTGATGGGACCAGTAACTTCCTGCGCGGCTCGTCATTGTGGGGGATTTCTGTTGGCTATGTGCAGGATGGCGAGCCGGTTATGGGCGTGATCGTCCATCCCGTTTTAAACCTCATGCTGAGCGGCGGCAAAGAGAGAGGTGTTTATCTGAATGGTGAACCCTTTGAACGGCCTGTGATCGCCGGGGGGCTTAAAACCGTGGCGATTGGCGACAGTCCATCATGGGATTTCACCCATCAGCTCTGTATTGAAAAGGCCTATCGGGACGACGGCTGGAATGTTGTGCGCTATCGCTGTGCCACCGTCGGTTTAACCTTTAGCGTGCTGGGTTACGTCGACGGTTATCAGGAATGTTTTAGCAGCATGTGGGACGTTTCTGCGGGCTATGCCCTCTGTAAAGCGGCGGGACTGGATGCGCATCTTGCCGGCACACAGGAAAAAAGCAGCACACATGTGAGTGTCGGCACGCCCGAAATGAACCGCCTTTCTGCCCGGTTTATCCCTTATCCTCGATTTACGCCTGCCTGACCACGCATTGCCCCGGACTTACCTTATCACTGCATTTCAGGACAGCGTCTCCCCGCTGCCCTGCCCGCTGTGCGCGCTCTGCCAGAGCATCTTAACCCTCTGAACTTAATATTAATCATAATGCATTAAAATAATTAGCGCGTTAAACATACGATTTCAAATAAACCTTACATTAACCTGTTAAATATAGGTTTTAAAAACTTAATAAATTCTTAACCTCTCTGAAATTGCTTAAATTCACTACGCCTGATTATTATGCGCATCGCATTAATTAAGAAATCCCTGGCATTTTATGACGGAGCAGACCACGTGAACACGCTAGAAATCCACAATGCCATGCTGACATTTGACGATTTTGTCGCGCTGAACGGCATTTCACTGCAGGCCAAAAAAGGGCAATTTGTTTCCCTGCTTGGCCCCTCTGGCTGTGGCAAAACCACGCTGCTTAAAGTCATTGCCGGCTTTTACAGTCTTGATAGTGGCGAAGTACTGATCCACCAGCAGGACATGCATCATGTCAAACCTGAACATCGCGACACGGCGATGTGCTTTCAGTCCTATGCGCTTTTTCCTCACCTGTCCGTTGCTGAAAATATCGGTTTTGGCCTCAGGCAGATGAAGATGGCAAAAACGGATATTCACGATCGCGTAGCGCAGACCGCTGCTCAGGTATCACTCAATGCGCATTTGCCTAAACTGCCGGCGCAGTTATCCGGCGGTCAGCAGCAGCGCGTGGCGCTTGCCAGAGC
This sequence comes from Pantoea sp. MT58, assembly GCF_014495885.1. Lineage (NCBI taxonomy): Bacteria > Pseudomonadati > Pseudomonadota > Gammaproteobacteria > Enterobacterales > Erwiniaceae > Pantoea > Pantoea sp. MT58. The sequence goes on along the minus strand of NZ_CP061083.1, from coordinate 282,694 downwards.
GCTGGCCGTGCGTCCGGAAATCGTGTTGTTTGATGAGCCGCTGTCAAATCTGGATGCCAAATTACGGGACAAGGTACGACTGGAGATCAGACAGCTTCAGCGCTCCCATGGATTTACCGCCATTTATGTTACCCATGACCGTGCAGAAGCCCTGTCGATGTCTGACATTGTGGTGGTCATGAATGCCGGAAAGATCGAACAAATCGGTACGCCGGATGAGATCTATTATTCCCCGATAAACCGCTTTGTCGCCGGTTTTGTCGGTCAGGCTAACGTGATGGAAGCCCGCGTACTGGACGGAGACAGCAGCAGCGGTATTTATCGTATTGCGTGTGTCATGGGCGAAATGGAAATACACAGTCACCAGCCGCCCGTCTCGGACAAGGTCTATACCTTCTGGCGTCCTGAGGATGCCCTGCTGAGCGAACAGGATACGGGGAAAAACACCCGGGCTTTTGAGATCGGTGCCGTGAGTTTTCTTGGCAATATTTCTGAACTCCAGGTTCATCCGATTGGGCATGAAGAAACAGACTATCAGTGGTGTATCCAGTTAGTCGGCAAAAACACCATACAGGAAGGTGATCGGGTTAACTTCTCCATTGCGCCAGACAGAATCCGTTTTTTACAGGAAAGCTGTTCATGAAAATGCGCAACCGCAACAGGCTTAGCTGGCTGCTGGTTTTGCCTGCCGTCGCGCCGGTCGTGCTGACGCTGGTGCTGATTGTCATCATGGCGCTGGCGCAGTCCGTTGGTCTGTTTAATTTTGGCGCGCCGGCGCATTTCACACTTCAGTACTGGCAAACCATCCTGAACGACAGTCAGCTTTGGCGCGCGACAGGCTATTCACTCAAAATTGGCGTCATCAGTGCCGTTCTGTCCGTCGCGCTGGCGCTCCCGCTGGCACTGTGGCTGAGAAAACCCTTTCCCGGCTCAATGCTGATGGGCGGTTTGCTTAAAGCCCCGCTGATGGTGCACGGACTGGTTGCCGCGCTGCTGTTTATCAATCTGATTTCCTGGCAGGGTTTTATTAACCTGGGCTTGCTCAAGCTGGGGATCATCTCTCACCCCATCAGGATGCAAAATGACCGCTGGGGAACGGGCGTGATTATTTTGCAGGTCTGGAAACAGCTTCCCTATGCGCTGCTGATTATTACCGGCAGCCTGCGCGCGATTGGCGACGAAATTTTTAATGCCGCGCGGGATTTGGGTGCCGGCAGAGCTGCCCGGCTGTTACAAATCATTCTGCCTTTATCTATCAAGTCCGTTCAGGTGTCGCTGGTGCTGATTTTCATCGGTGCATTAGGTGACTTTTCATTCCAGGTCGTTGCGGGGCCGACCAGTGTGTTCTCTCTTTCGCAATACATGCTGCGCTTCCCCGAAATCAGCGCCCAGGGCTGGAATCTTGCCGCGGTTGTCGCCGTGATTTTAATGCTGGCGGCTTTTGTCGGTGCAGTCGTGCTTGCCGCCCTGGCGAAGTGGCTACAACAAGTCGGAGAACAGCGATCATGAAAGCCAGAGAGACCTTATCCCCGCTGCGAATCGTCATGATGATCATTATCATCGCCCTGTTTATGCTGTGGCTGGTCATTCCCTTTATGTTGACCGTCCTGTGGTCACTGGTCGATAAAACCCATCCGTGGGCATGGCCAGATGCCCTGCCGCCGGTTGTCTCCCTGGGCCGTTGGGTGGAAGTCTGGACCACGACCGCGTTACCGCAGGCGCTCAGGAACAGCTATTTACTGGCGGCAACCGTCTCGGTCTGCACGCTGATGCTGTCTCTGCCTGCCGCGTGGGCGTTTGGCAGAATGTCGTTTACGGGCAAACATTTTTTACAGAATGCGATCTTATTGCCGCTTATCGTTCCGGGCTTTGTCGTGGCACTGTTTTTTTCCATGTTGCTTAACGTGGCGGGCATTCACAGCCGGTTTGGCGGCATTTTGCTGGGGCATATTATTATCCTGATGCCTTATGCCGTGCGCATTCTCACCCTGTCGTGTTCGCAGATACGCCAGGACACGCTTGATGCGGCACGGGATATGGGCGCTTCGGTGATAAACCGTTTTTTAGTCGCCTGCCTGCCCACCATCAGGCCGGGAATATTTGCCGCACTAATTATTGTTTTTACGTTATCAATAGAAGAGTTCGCCATAAGTTTCATTGTTGGCTCACCCGATTTTATTACCGTCCCGGCCATTCTCTATTCTTATCTGGGTTATAACTTTATTCGACCCAATGCGGCGGTCATTTCTTTAATGCTGGTTGTGCCAAATGTCATTTTAATGCTGATTGCAGAAAAATTACTGACAAGAAATCCTGTCGCCGCCTTTGCAGGAAAAGGCTGACAGTCTTTAATTCGCGTTATTGGGGAAACATATGTTCAGATTCGTTGCTGCAATATTATTGCTGGCCGGGGCTTTCTGTAGCCAGGCTCAGGATTTAACTACGATGAACTGGGAACAGATTGTCGAACAGGCGAAAAAAGAAGGGGAATTAACCTGGTATCAATGGTATTACCAGGACCGTTTAAAAGAGCAGGTCAGCCTGTTTGAAAAACAGTACGGTATTAACGTTACCCTGTCTGAAGGCACACTACAGGGTAATATTAATAAACTCATGGCAGACCGGGGACGGGATACGGGTGACATTGATCTGTTTTCGATTGGCGGCGGGGCATTCGGGACCGTATCACCTCAGAAAACGTTTTTTGGCCCGATTAATACACTGCTGCCGGCAGGCAAAACCCTGAACTACACCATTGAGGGAACGGACAGTAAAGGCTATGGCGTGGCATTTTGGGGCAACCAGACCGGTCTGGCCTACGATTCGCGCCGCCTGAAAGAAAGTGAGTTACCGCGAACATTGCCGCAGATTACGGCCTTTCTGCAGCGTCATCGTCAGGAGTTTGGCTTCAACGTTGAAAACGGCGGATCCGGCCCGGCCTTTATTGAATCGGTGACGCGCACACGGGTACCGGGTTTTGATTTCACGAAAGGCGATGCGGATCTAAAAAGCCTGACGGCTCTGCAGCCGGCCTGGAACTGGTTCAAACAGCAGCGCCCCAACTACATCATTACGGCCTCCAACGCCGACAGCGTCACCCGGCTGGTCAGCGGTGAATTCCTGCTGGTCCCCGCCTGGGAAGATTATCTGGTGGGATTAGAAAACCACGGTGAAGTCCCGAAAACGATCCGGCTCTATATCCCCGATTTCGGCATGCCCGGCGGCGGAAATATGGTGGCGATACCTGTAAACGCACCCCATAAAGCGGCAGCGTTGCTGTTTATCCACTGGCTGACGCTGCCCACCACCCAACGGCTGTTTCAGCAGGTTTATGGCATTACGCCTCAAAACAAAGACGTAAATCGTGATGCCGGACTGATTAACAGCAAAGAGCGTATCCATGGCACCCAGTTCATGCCTAAACCGCTGGGTGATGAAGTCAGAACCGAATTTTCTAACCAGGTTTTGCTCAGGTAGACCTGCGATATAACCCTAACAGAAGGTAACGCCAATAATGTCGACCCAAAAACACCCTGCACGTGTAGTGAACTCCCGTCTGATTGCCCATCGGGGAGCACCGCTACTGGCACCGGAAAACACGCTACCTTCGTTTCTGGCGGCGGTGGAACACGGCGCAACGTGGATAGAGGTGGATGTCAAACTCACCAAAGATATGCACCCGGTCATTATTCATGACGATTCCGTAAACAGGACAACGAATGGCAAAGGCTATGTGGCGAATCTGACCCTGGATGAGATCCGGTCGCTGGAGGCTGGCGTATGTTACGGCCACCTTTTCAGGGGCGTGAAAGTGCCTACACTGGCTGAAACAGTCGGCTTTGTACTGGATAAAGGCGTCGGGCTACAACTGGAAATCAAACCCACCTCCGGGCAGGAAGTGGAGACGGCGGAGATTGCGATCGCTCAGTTGAAATCACTGTGGCCAGCAAGCGAGAAGAAATTATTCATCAGCAGTTTTTCTGAGATTTCGCTGCAGGTTGCCGCACGGCTTATGCCTGACGTACCCCGCGGGCTGGCGGTTTGCGTCCCGCCGAAAGACCCCGCGGCGCTTCTCGCCAGAACAGGTTGCCAGATCCTGCATTTCCTGGGTGACTTCGCGACAGACGAAGACCTGGCGCGACTGGCCCGTTCAGGTATTGAATTCGCGATTGCCACGATCAATGACCCGGTTCTTGCCCGAAAATATATTGATGCGGGCGCGCAAACCGTATTAAGCGATATACCTGACTTAGCCTTTTAATAAAAAATCACCAGGAAATACGCTACCAGAATGTAATAACACCAGGGAAAGTCATTATAAAAAATGGCCATAACCTTTATGGCCGATATCACCATTTCATGATTTAGCGATTAAACAATACGAATGTGAGATTGAAATAAATACCGTCCTGAGCGGTAACCTCCTCATGCTTCAGCTAACTGAAAAGGGCAGATGATATGCACAATAAAATAAAAACAGCCGCGCCGTATGCAATGTTTTTTATGGTCTCATTCTCTGCATGCTCCGCTGGAATTTATAATAAAGATGGAAATAAGCTCGACCTGTACGGTAAAGTCGATGCGCGCCATGTTTTCTCAGATAATATTGCAGAAGATGGCGACAACTCTTATGCACGCCTGGGTTTTAAAGGTGAGACGCAAATTAATGATCAGCTTACCGGTTATGGTCAATGGGAATACAATTTCCAGCTGAATCACAGTGAAGGCGGTAGCGACGCGCAAACGGGGAATGCCACACGTTTAGGCTTTGCAGGTCTGAAAATGGTCGACTTCGGCTCGTTCGATTATGGCCGTAGCTTTGGGGTACTGTATACCGCCTCCGCCTATACGGATATGGCACCGGTCTACGGTTCCGGCACCATGACCACTAACGATAACTTCCTGTCAAAACGCTCAACCGGCCTCGCGACCTGGCACTCTCCGGAGTGGGGTGGATTAAAGCTAACCCTGCAGTATCAAGGGAAAAATGACCGCGCAACCGCCAGACTGGCTAACGGGGATGGTTACGGTGCTGGCCTGACTTACAACATTACCGATGGACTGAGCATTGCGGCGGCAGGGATGAAAGCAAAACGGACGCTGACTCAGCAAGCTGACGGTCAGGGAGACGATGCCACCGCCTGGGTAACCTCTGCAAAATATGATGCCAGCCAGATCTATCTGGCCGCCATGTATGGCGAAGCCAGTGACGTTACGCCTTATGGACAGCTGGCACAGGTCGCTGACAAAACCCATAACGTTGAGGCAATTGCGCAGTACCAGTTCCTGAACGGTTTGCGCCCTTCAGTCGGTTTTGTCACGCAGCGTGGCGAAAACCTGCAGGGCGCAGGAAATTTTGCCGGGGGCAGTCAGACGATGCAGAAATATATTGCGGTGGGCACCTATTACTATTTCAACAAGAACATGCTGACCTACGTGGACTATCGCATTAACCTGCTGAAGGAAAACGACTTTACGCGTGCCACCGGCATTTCGACGAAAGACAGTATCGCTATGGGCCTGACCTATCAGTTTTAATCAGGCGGCCTCTGCCTGCACACAAGCTTTAACCTGTGTCGCTTCAATCCTGAAAATCGCTACTGTCGCGAGGCCGGCGAATGCCGGCTTTTTTTACGTCAGTCGCAAGGGGAAGGGTTACAGGGATGAGTCGTGCATGCCCAGGTATGCAACCTGACGGAGGTTTTCCAGCCACTTAACATACGCCTGATCCCATAACGCCGCGGGCGTGCCCGCCTTGCCAAGACCAAATCCATGTCCGCCTTTGCTGATTTGAATCAGCTCAACCGGCACGCGGTTGCGGCGACAGGTGTCGCGCATCAGCTCGGTGTTAAACGGATTTGAGGTGTGATCGTCCTCGGCCTGCGCCAGAAACGTGGGCGGATATTGCCGGGTGACATAGTTCTGCACTGACCAGTTCGCCTCATCCTGCGGCGTGGCATTTTTGCCGACCATCATCAGATGGGTATTAGTGTGCTGATAAGGCGCTTCCAGGGTAATAACCGGATAGATCAGGCCAACACTGTCGACTTTCGGCACCACTTCATCCAGCGGATCGATGGCCGGATACGATGCAAAATCTGGCCGCGCTGCCGCCAATCCCAGCAGATGTCCACCTGCCGAGAAGCCCAGTGCATGCACTTTGCGCTCAAAAGATCGCACCAGCCGGATGGCACGCTGCGCATCCTGCAGCGGTGCCAGCCGTCCCGCCTGCCACTTCTCATGCGGCAACCGGTAGCTGAGCACATAGGCGGTATAGCCACTGGCATTGAGCCAGCGCGCCACCGGCCAGGCTTCGCGGCCCATACCGATCCAGCGATAACCGCCGCCTGCAGCGATTAATACGGCTTCACCATTGGGGTTTTCCGGTTTAAAGCGCTGAATGGCCGGACTGACGATATTTGACCAGGAACCGGTGCTGTTAATATTTAACTGGCCGGATGGGCCGCCGCCGCCGGGCGGATCATCCGGCCAGAGGGGAATAATGTCATCGCGGGCAAATAATTTGCCGGTGGTCATGGAGAGCCCGAGCGCTCCCGTGCCGAGAATAAAGCGTCGACGCGTAATCATAATGCCTGTTGTGTGAAGCCCGAAATGTCAGCAAACCGTTGCGGTAGGCTAAAGAAGTATGAACAAATGCAAGTCTGGTGCACTGGCTGGCGATTATGTACGCAACAGCCCCTGAAAAGCCATAAAAAAACGCGCCCGGCAGGCGCGTTTTATTTCATTCCGTCTGGTTAATCTTCCTGCTGGAACTGCGCCATCACGGCCTGTTCACACTGCTGTTCGTTGACGCGCAGTTTGGCACGCTCATCGTCCCCCAGTTGCAGCCAGGCACTGGCCACTTCACGCGCAGACTCTTCGTCGAATTCGGGCTGATTCATCGCCGACGGTGACTGGCCGCCCGCCACGGTCGATTTCATCTGCTCAACGTAATGATCTGCAGTGGCGACCTTTTTCTCGCCGCTGACGATGTGGCATAACTGACTGGCGTAAACATTCTGCTCAGTGTCAGTGTCATCCGCCGCCAGCGCGCTGCCGGTGGCGAGGATACTCAGCAGCACTATCTGAGTTACTTTCATTCTTAACTCCTGTTCGTTCGGGTTAAACCTTGCGCTGAAGGGCTTCGAGGCGCTTCTGACGCCAGTTCAGCAGCGGCGTCACGGTGGTGCCGTGAACCACCACGCTGCAGACCACCAGCGTTAACGCCATATTGGTCATAATTTCCATCTGCGGGCCTTGCATCCCGTGCGTCCAGGCATAGGCGATGTAGTTCAGACTGCCAATTCCCCGGATGCCCAGCCAGCCAATCAGCAGGCGCTGCCCCAGCGGCAGTCCGGCTCGCATTGTTACCAGCCAGACGGCCAGCGGTCGCACCACCGCAAACAGCACCAGGCCAATCAGCACGCCGTAGATGTTCCAGTGCTGCGCCAGTGTGACGCCCAGCACCACCATCATGCCAGCCGCCAGTAAACGTTCAATAGTATCGCCAAAAGAGAGGGCGTCGCCTACTACAAACCCAATCGATTTGACCATATTCGTGCCGCCCTGATGCGCCAGACGCATGTTAGGATTTACCAGCGCCTCAGAGGGCAATATCCGCTCGTCGTCAGAGAGATCGTCCGGCTGATGGCGACGGAACACGCCCAGTTCTGCGCGGCGTAATCCCAGCCCGGCGGCAAAGGCTGCAAGGAAGCCGGAAGCACCCAGCCACTCCACCAGTGAATAACTCAGTGCTATCAGCGCCAGCGCCAGAAAATCATTGGGTGCGACATCGCCATTGGCATTGCGCAGTCGGGTCGCCAGCATGCCGATCAACTGCCCCAGGACAAACCCGATGACAAGCCCGCCGCCAATCGCCCAGAGCACTTCGACCGCGCCCCAGTGCGCCAGCATCGCGCCATTCAGGCTTTCGCCATTGAACAGCAGCAGCGCCAGCATCAGCAGTGGCAGCGCGGAGCCGTCGTTCATGCCCGCCTCGCTGGATATTGCCACGCGAAGTGAATCATCATCCTGTGCATCATTGACCGAGATTAAGCTCGCCAGCACCGGATCGGTCGGCGCGACAATCGCCCCAAACGCCAGCGCAATCGGCCAGTCTAATCCCACCAGGAAGTGTGCCAGCAGGGTCATTGCGGCGACGGTGAGCAACATGGCGGGAAAGGCCAGCTTCAGCCCGGTGTGCCAGCAGTTATTCTGCAGCGGCTGACGCAGCTTGAGACCGGTGATAAACAGCGAGGCTGCCATGGTGATTTCAGTGATGTGGGCCACGGCTTCGGAATGGGTAACGATATCAAGGTGGATAACATCAAATCCCCACGGGCCGCACAGCATACCCGCGATCAGAAACAGGCCAAATGAGGTAACTGGCCCCCGGTGAATCCAACCGGAAGCCAGCGACATCAGCAGCAGGAGGCCGCCCGTCGCTGCTGTCCAGGCTAAAAAGTTCATAACACTCCAGAATATTTCGGGTTTATGAATAAGCCTGGCACATTTTTTGACGGGCGAGGTGTCAGTTTTTCAGGTGACGACTGGCGAAGCGGACCGCGACAGCGGCTGCACCAGCTATGGTGGCGAGTGCAACCACGCCATTCCAGCCCCAGTGTGCCAGCGCCAGACTGCCCAGCGCCGCACCGGTCGCCATACCGATAAACACCACGGTAAACAGCAGGGCATTAAGGCGACTACGTGCTTCCGGGGCCAGGCCGTAGACCAGCGTCTGATGCGCCACCAGCGTGGCCTGTACGCCTAAATCAAAGCCGATAGTACAGACGACTATCAGCGCCAGCTGCGCCGGCATGGGCAGTAATGGCAGCAGGAACATCAGCGCAAAAGAGATCGTTACCAGCGCGGCACCCGCCTGCGTGACCCTTGCCGGACCAATGCGGTCAGCAAAACTGCCCGCCAGCGGTGCCGCCATGGCGCCCGCTGCACCGGCTAAACCAAAGGCTCCGGCAACGGCACTGTCCAGATGAAAGCGGTCGCTAAGCATTAATGCCAGTGTCGACCAGAAGGCGCTGAAGGCCACTGACAGCAGACCCTGAGCCAGCGCGGCCCGGCGCAGCGTCTGGTGGTGGCGCCACAAATGCACCAGCGACAGCAGCAGGCGCGGGTAGCTTACCGAGGTGCCTGGTGTGAAGCGCGGCAGCACACGCCACAGCGTCAGCGTAATCAGCAGCACCGCCAGCGCGGCAATCATATACATGGTGCGCCAGCCGAAATACTCCGCCACCACCCCACTGACCACCCGCGACAAGAGGATGCCAACCAGCAGCCCGGTCATCACCGTGCCGACCGTTTTACCCCGGCTGCGTTCCGGGGCCAGCGCCGCCGATGCAGGCACAATATCCTGCGCCACCGTAGCCGTCAGGCCGGTGATAAAACTGGCAATCAGCAGCGCGCTGAGCCCACCGGAAAAACCACACAGCAGCAGCGCTGCCACCAGCAGTAAGCCTTTGATAAAGATAATGGTGCGACGGTCATGACGATCGCCCAGTGGCGCCAGCAGCAGAATGCCCAGGGCATAGCCCGCCTGGGTCAGCATCGGCACCATACCGACTGCGCCAATGCCTGCGTTAAACTGTTTGCTGATGATATCCAGCATCGGCTGGCTGTAGTAAATCGACGCAACGCTGAGTCCGGCACCCGCGGCCAGGGTAAACACCAGCGGTGTGGAGAGCGATTCATTTTGAGTCTGGGTTGATATGGCTGACATGCTGTAATCCTCTTCATTTCGTACAACCATTAAAGCGCATCGCGGTTATACGCGGTAGACTGATATCAGGCAAAACCGTTATGCGTGGTACGTATGAACAATCCTAACAGCAGCGATCGCATCGACCTGATGCAGACCTTTATCCGTATCGTCGAGAGTGGCAGCTTATCGGCCGCCGCGGCCCAGCTGGGTACGACACAACCTACCGTCAGTCGTCGGCTGCAGACCCTTGAGCAGCGGCTGGGGCTGAAGCTGATCCTGCGCACCACGCATGCGCTGAAACTCACCGATGATGGTGAACGCTGCTACGCCCAGGCACGGCAGCTGCTGGCGACCTGGCATACGCTGGAAGATGAGCTGACCGGCGCCAGTGCCGATCCGGTCGGTACACTGCGGGTTCGTGCCCCGCACGCCTTTGGTCAGGATCAGCTGATCGCCCCACTGGTGGACTATCTGCATCGCTATCCCCGGCTCAATATTGAGTGGATGCTGAACGATCGCACACCCGACTTTATGGCCGAGAATGTCGACTGCGCCATTCAGGTCGGTGCGCCAACCGATCCCTCGGTGGTGGCGGTTCTGCTGGCCGAAGTGCCGCGCATTGTGGTGGCGGCCCCGCACCTGCTGGCACAGTATCCGCCCATAGCGCAGATTGAACAGCTGCGAGATCTGCCATGGCTGGCCCTCACCAGTTTTTACCGTAACGAAGTGGCATTGCAAAAGATTGACGATGGCCAGCCGGTGAATCTGGCGATTACGCCACGGCTGAGCAGTGACAGTTTGTATGCGGTGCGCAAAGCGGCGCTGGCGGGCATGGGTGCGGCAATTGTCTCCTCCTGGGCGGTACAGGAAGATTTAGCCGATGGCGACCTGGTTCAGCTGGTGCCTGCGTGGCAGGCACCACCGCTGCCGGTGTGGCTGACTTATCCCTGGGCGAGTTACTACCCGGCCAGGCTGCAACACTTTTTTGCGATGATTAAAGAGGTGATGCCGCAGCTGGCGGGCACGCGTCCGGCGTCGCAGCCAGCAGGTCGTTCAGGGAAAACAGATCGGCAGGGATAACGCAGAGGCCCGCGTCAGCGGGCCACCAGGGGGATATTTTACTTTTTATCGTAGCGCGACATTTTGTCCAGCCAGCCCATCACAAAGGCAGAGAGCACAAAGGTCAGGTGGATAATCACGTACCACATGAGTTTGTCGTTTTCGACATTACGCGCTTCCATGAACACCCGCAGCAGGTGAATCGACGAGATGGCAACGATGGAGGCAGCGACTTTGTTTTTCAGCGAGCCGGAGTCCATCTTGCCCAGCCAGCTCAGCTTCTCTTTGTCTTCGTCGATGTCGAGTTTAGAGATGAAGTTCTCATAACCCGACAGCATTACCATCACCAGCAGGCCGCCAACCAGCGTCATATCCACCAGTGAGAGCAGCAGAAGAATCAGATCGTTTTCCGCAATGCTGAAAATGTTGGGCAGCAGGTGGAAAATTTCCTGGAAAAATTTAATGGTCAGCGCCAGTAATCCCAGCGAAAGTCCAATGTAAACCGGAGCCAGCAACCAGCGCGATGCATACATCAGGTTTTCGGTAAAACGTTCCATACAATCCCACGAATAATCAAACAGGACCGGCAGTATAACTGATCCACTGTGAAGTTATTTCAGCCCTTCGTCAGAAATTTCAGGGGCGGGCGGCAGCGGCAGCGAGAGACGAAATGCCGCGCCACCTTCGGGCCGGTTTTCGGCCCAGATCTGGCCGCCATGGCTCTCGATAATGGTTTTACAGATCGCCAGACCCAGCCCGACGCCCGGCACCGCCGACTCTTTATTGCCGCGCCAGAACTTATCGAATATCCGGGTTAAATCCTCTTCGGCAATGCCGGGTCCGCCATCCCAGACCGCAATTTCCAGTCGTGATGCTGCACGCCAGGCGCGGATGCCGCGTGGCGCGCTATTACCGGCATACTTCAGGCTGTTCTCTATCAGGTTAGTGAAAACCCGCTCCAGCAGCGTGCTGTCCCCTTTGATCAGCACGATGTCATCCGGCAGGTCGAGCTGGACCTCATGCCCCTTGAGCGAGGGTGCCATGCTGCTCAGCGCCCCACCAATCACCTCTTCCAGCGCCAGCCACTCTTCCCGCAGATTGAGGCCGCCCGACTGAATGCGCGCCATATCCAGCATGTTGCTCACCAGCCGGATGGTGCTGAGCGTCTGCTCGCGAATCTGGCTGGCCTGCGGCACATATTTTGAGTTGTCACTGGCCAGGTCAAGCATCAGCATTTCTGCCTGACCAAACAGTACGGTCAGCGGGGTGCGCAGGTCGTGTGACAGCGCCGACAGCAACGCATTGCGCAGCTGTTCACGCTCCGCTGAGAGACGGGACACTGCCTCGCTGTGTGACAGCGCCATCCGCTCCAGGGCATTGGCGATCAGCACCGTAAAGGTTTCCACCAGCCGCTGCTGCTCAGGAATCATCAGCTGACGCAGGTTCTGCGGCTCCACCACCAGTAATCCCCGGCACTGCGCGCCGCTTTTCAGCGGCAGGATCTGATAAGGCACTGCCGGTAAGGTATCGGTGCCCGCGCCTGCAGGCTGGCCTTTGCTGTAACTCCATTTAGCAATCGCGCGATCCGGCTCGCTGGCCGGTAACGCATCGCCCACCGCTTTCAGCTCGCCCTGCTCATCGGGCAGCAGCAGCAGGCAGCGCGCCTGTAGCGTGGCGTCGAGCACACGCTGGCTGGTGGCGGCGATATCCTGCGGTGTCAACGCACTGCCCAGCGATTTCGCCATCTCATAGAGCTGACGCGCCCGCTGCTCGCGGTAGCGCGCCACCCGCGCCTGATAGCGCACGCCTGCCGTAAGATTCCCGACAATCACGCCGACCGCCAGCATCACGCCAAAGGTCACCAGGTATTGCAGGTCGGAGACCGCCACCGTGCCGGTGGGGGCCACAAAGAAGAGGTCGAAGGCGACGATATTTATCACCGTGGCGATCACCGACGGCCAGCGGCCATAGCGTAGTGCCACGATCACCACCGCCAGCAGGTAGATCATCACGCAGTTGGCGGGATCGAAATTGATCAGCACCGATTGCCCGGCTGCGGTCACCAGGATACAGAGCACCAGCGCCATCATCACGCCGCGCAGCTGAATGCGCCATTTTTCGCTGTTAACACGACCATCCGGCAGCGGATGCGGCGCATCTTTCAGCGGCTCATCCAGCGCCACGACCAGCAGATCGAGATCCGGTCCAAGCTGGCCCAGTCGTTCAGCAAAACTGTCACGCCGCCAGCGCCGAAGCGGGCGACGGCCGGTGACGATTTTGCCCAGATTGTGTTCGCGGGCATAACCCAGCACCGCTTCCGCTTCATCCGGTTCAGAAAGGGTGGCGGTTTCCGCGCCCAGCTCCTGTGCCAGCTGTAATGTGCGCAGGATGGCCCGTCGCCGTGCTTCCGGCAGCCGGTTGAGCCGGGGCGTTTCAACATAGACCGCGTGCCATTCGCTGCCCAGTCGCGCCGCCAGTCGGGCTGCGGTGCGCACCAGCTTTTCACTGCCGCTGTCGTCGCCAATACAGAGCAGGATAGCGTCGCGGGTGTGCCAGACCCGATCCCGGCCCTGCTGATCGCGCCAGGCGCGCATCTGATCGTCTACCCGATCGGCGGTGCGGCGCAGCGCCAGCTCACGCAGGGCGAAGAGGTTACCTTTACGGAAAAAGTTTTCGATGGCGCGCTCAGCACGATCGCCAATATAAACTTTGCCCTCTTTCAATCGCTGGCGCAGATCGTCGGGCGGCAGATCGACCAGCACCACTTCGTCGGCACTGTCAAAAAAGGGATCGGGTACGGTTTCGCGCACCTGAATGCCGGTGACGCCGCCGACCACATCGTTGAGGCTTTCAAGATGCTGCACGTTGACGGTGGTCAGGACGTCGATGCCCGCTTCCAGCAGCTCCTCAATATCCTGCCAGCGCTTGGGATGGCGCGAGCCCTTAACGTTGGTGTGCGCCAGCTCATCCATCAGGATGACGGCAGGATGGCGGGCCAGCGCGGCATCGAGATCAAACTCTGCATGACGCGAACGGCCGGTGGCGCGACGCGGCAGCAGGGTTAATCCTGTCAGCAGCTGTGCGGTTTCCGGCCGTTCGTGGGTCTCTACCACGCCGATCAGCACATCCAGACCCTGCGCACGCAGCCGCTGTGCCTCCTGCAGCATGGCGTAGGTTTTGCCCACGCCAGCACAGGCACCAAAGTAAATTTTCAGCTGCCCGCGATGCGTTTCGCGGTTAGCCTGCAGCAGCGCGTCGGGATCGGGACGCTGGGGTTCGTGGTTCATCGCTTCCTTAACACCATTACAGTTCGTTGAGCGCCATATTCAGCTGCAACACGTTGATCGTCGGTGTGCCGAGGAATGGCATCAGTGGACGATGCGTCATCTTTTCAATCAGCGCCTCGACCTGCGCCACCGGCACTTTGCGGCTGGCGGCGACACGCGGCGCCTGCCAGCGCGCGGCCTCCGGCGAAATATCCGGGTCCAGCCCGCTGGCTGAGGCAGTGACCAGCTCGACCGGCACGGCAGCCGGTGCCTGCGGGTTCGCGGCCCGCAGCGCAGCGACGCGATCGGCTACCGCTTTATCCAGCGCCGGATTGCTGGCGGCCAGGTTGCTGCCGCCTGAGGAGAGCGGGTTATAGGGTTTATCGCCTGTGGCTGAAGGGCGGCCCCAGAAATAGTTGGGCTGGGTAAAGTTCTGGCCAATCAATGCTGACCCGCGCGCCACGCCATCTTCCTCCAGTAGCGAGCCGCTGGACTGGGACGGAAACAGCCATTGCGCCAGACCAGTAGTAAGCAAAGGATAAACCACGCCGGTGACAAGCGTAAGCAGCAACAACAGTAAAATTGCCGGACGTAACTGACTCATTTTTCTCTCCTCAGGCCATGCCTGAAAACACTAACAGCAGATCGATCGCTTTGATGCCGACAAACGGCACCAGCAGGCCACCCAGACCATAAATCAGCAGGTTGCGGCGCAGCAGCGCAGCGGCGCTCAGTGGGCGGTAGCTGACGCCTTTCAGGGCCAGCGGGATCAGGAAGACAATCACCAGGGCGTTAAAGATCACCGCCGACAGGATTGCGCTGGCGGGCGAGTGCAGCTGCATCACGTTAAGCATGTTGAGCTGCGGATAGGTCGCCGCAAACGCCGCCGGGATAATGGCGAAATATTTCGCCACGTCGTTGGCAATACTGAAGGTGGTCAGCGAACCGCGCGTCATCAGCATCTGTTTACCGATGTGCACCACTTCCAGCAGCTTGGTCGGGTTAGAGTCGAGGTCGACCATGTTGCCCGCCTCTTTCGCCGCCTGGGTACCGGAGTTCATCGCCACCGCCACATCCGCCTGCGCCAGTGCTGGCGCATCGTTGGTGCCGTCACCGGTCATCGCCACTAAACGGCCTTCGGCCTGATACTGACGGATCAGCGCCAGTTTGGCTTCTGGTGTGGCCTCTGACAGGAAGTCATCCACGCCCGCTTCTGCGGCAATCGCCGCGGCGGTCAGCGGGTTATCACCGGTGATCATCACCGTTTTGATACCCATTTTGCGCAGCTCGGCAAAGCGCTCTTTGATGCCGCCTTTCACGATATCTTTCAGCGCCACCACACCCAGCACATTTGCGCCTTCTGACACCACCAGCGGCGTGCCGCCACTGCGAGCCACCTCTTCCACCTGCGCATTCACTTCGGCAGGGAAACGACCATGGTTCGCTTCGATATGGCGACGAACGGCATCGACCGCGCCTTTGCGGATCAGCCGGTCCTGCACGTTCACGCCACTCATGCGGGTCTGGGCTGAGAACGGAATAAAGCTGGCGCCCATGCTGCTGAGATCGCGTTCACGCAGATTGAATCGCTGTTTCGCCAGTACCACGATGCTGCGACCTTCCGGCGTCTCATCGGCCAGCGAGGCGAGCTGCGCGGCGTCGGCCAGTTGCTCTTCGCTGACGCCTGGCGCGGGCAGGAACTGGGTCGCCTGACGGTTACCCAGCGTGATGGTGCCGGTTTTGTCCAGCATCAGCACATCCACATCCCCTGCGGCTTCCACCGCACGACCGCTGGTCGCGATGACGTTTGCACCCAGCATCCGGCTCATCCCCGCCACGCCAATCGCCGACAGCAGGCCGCCGATAGTGGTCGGGATCAGACAGACCAGCAGTGCCACCAGTACCGTGACGCTGACCGGCGTGCCACCCCATGCCGAGAACGGCCAGAGCGTCACGGTCGCCAGCAGGAACACGATGGTCAGTGACACCAGCAGGATGGTCAGGGCAATCTCATTTGGCGTTTTGCGGCGTTTTGCGCCTTCCACCATAGCGATCATCCGGTCAAGGAAGGTTTCGCCTGGGTTGGCGCTACAGGTGATCACCAGCCAGTCAGAGAGAATACGCGTACCGCCAGTGACTGAGGCGAAGTCACCGCCTGACTCACGGATTACGGGTGCAGACTCACCGGTAATGGCGCTCTCATCCACTGAGGCACCGCCCTCCATCACTTCACCATCACAGGGAATGATATCGCCCGCTTCAACCAGCACCGCGTCGCCTTTACGCAACTCATCGGCACTGACCTGCTGCCACTCGGCACCATAGCGCGCCGACGCCAGTTTCTTGGCAAAGCTGGTTTTTTTCACCCCTTTCAGGCTGCTGGCCTGGGCCTTACTGCGCCCTTCTGCCAGCGCCTCTGCCAGGTTGGCGAACAGCACGGTGAACCAGAGCCAGACCGCAATCGCCCCGGTAAAGCTTGCGCTGCCGCTGATGCGTCCGGTCAGCATGGCCAGCGCCAGCAGCGAGGTGAGGATGCTGCCGAGGTAGACCACAAACATCACCGGGTTACGGAACTGCACCCGGGGATCGAGCTTTTTTACCGCATCCCAGGCCGAGGTACGCAGCAGGGCTGCGTCAAATAACGCCTGTTGTTGACGACTCATGAGGATTGTCCCTGAACAAGTTGCAGATGCTCAGCCACCGGGCCCAGCGCCAGAGCAGGAATAAAGGTCAGTGCACCCACCAGCAGCACCGTGCCGATCAGCAGTGCAATAAACAGCGGACCGTGGGTTGGCAGCGTGCCGTTACCCACCGGCTGCACTTTTTTCACCGCCATCGCACCGGCGATTGCCATCACCGGAATGATGATGCCGAAGCGACCCAGCAGCATGCAGACAGCCAGTAACAGGTTCCAGAACGGCGTGTTCACACTCAGTCCGGCAAAGGCGCTGCCGTTGTTGTTAGCCGCCGAGGAGACCGCGTAGAGCACTTCGCTGAAGCCGTGAATGCCCGGGTTCGCCATTGCGCTGCGTCCGGCGTCGGTCATCATCGCCAGGGCGGTGCCGATCAGCACCAGCGCCGGAGTGACCAGAATCGCCAGCGCGGTCATTTTCATCTCCCACACATCGACTTTTTTGCCCAGGAACTCCGGGGTACGGCCAATCATCAGTCCGGCAATAAAGACCGCCAGCAGTACAAACAGCAGCATGCCGTAGAGGCCGGCGCCAACACCGCCAAATACCACCTCGCCCAGTTGCATCAGCCACATCGGCACCATGCCGCCCAGCGCGGTAAAGGAGTCATGCATGGCATTAACGGCACCGCAGGAGGCGGCGGTGGTAATGACCGCGAACAGGCTGCTGTTAAGGATGCCAAAGCGCGTCTCTTTGCCTTCCATGTTGATGGCGCTGTCGGCCCCCAGCTGGAGGAAATGCGGGTTGCCCTGCAGTTCGGCCCACATCACGACGGCGACCGCCGCCACAAACATCAGCGTCATCGCCCACAGCAGCATGTGGCCCTGACGACGGTCACGCACGCTTTCGCCAAACGCGAAGCAGAGCGCTGCCGGGATCAGGAAGATGCTCAGCATCTGCACCAGATTCGTCAGTACCGTCGGGTTCTCAAAGGGATGTGAGGAGTTGGCGTTAAAGAAGCCGCCACCATTGGTACCCAGCATTTTGATCGCTTCCTGCGACGCCACCGGTCCCATCGACAGCGTCTGCTGCACGCCTTCCAGCGTGGAGAAGCTGTGATAAGGCGAGAAGTTCTGGATGCTGCCCTGACTGACAAAAAACAGCGCCATCAGCAGGCTGATCGGCAGTAAGACGTAAAGCGTGATGCGGGTCAGATCTCGCCAGGCGTTACCCAGAGTTGCAGAGCTGCGATTGGCGAAGCCACGGATCAGCGCAAAGGCCACGGCGATACCGGTCGCGGCAGAGAGGAAGTTCTGCACCGTCAGGCCCACCATCTGACTGAAATAGCTCAGGGTGCTTTCGCCACTGTAAGCCTGCCAGTTGGTGTTGGTCACGAAGCTCACGGCAGTGTTCAGCGCCAGATGCCAGCTCAGGCCAGGCAGCTGCTGAGGATTCAGCGGCAGCGAGCCCTGCAGCAGCAATATAGACAGCAGCACCACGAAACCCAGCGCGTTGAACAACAGAATCGCCAGCAGGTAGTGCGGCCAGCGCATGTCCGACGCCTGCGCGCCTAGCAGTCGCCACAGTGGCGTTTCCAGGCGGGCAAACACCGGCTTGTCCGCCACTAACGAGGCCAGACCCCGTCCGAGCGGCTGCGCCAGTACCATCAGCAGCACCAGATAAAATGCGATGAGTAAAAAAGCATTGGCCGCCATCAGAAGGCCTCCGCATTTAACAGGGCATAGATCAGATAGCCCAGTAACAACACCACCAGCACAATGCCGGTTATTACGCCCACGCTCACAGGAACCTCCAGAGGATTGGATTTATGGCTTAGCTTGCGCGGAGGCGTATAAAGACGGGGTTAAAATGCAGCGGGCGGGCGTAAAAATAGTGTAAAAATGGCGAAAAATCAGGCGACTTCCAGCGCCCAGATACGATTAAGATCGACGTTACCCCACAGCTTGCTGTCTTCTGCACCTACAATGCTGTCGGTGCAGAAGCTGTCGCCGAGGTCGAGCTCTTCCGGTTTCACTTCACGCTGAGCGTGCAGCGACCAGAAAACGTGCACACAGGGACGCATCAGCGATTTCTCACCCGCTTTCACCACTAACGCCACCCGGCCAGAGGCCAGACGCACCAGCGATCCCACCGGATAGATACCAATGGTTCTGACGAAGGTGTGCAGTAATGCAGGGTCGAAATGCCCGCGCCAGCTCAGCATCTGATGCATTGCCTCTGCCGGTGTCCAGCCGTTGCGATAGGAGCGGGTCGAGGTGACGGCATCATAGACATCACACACCGCCGCCATGCGGGCGTAGAACGAAATCGCCTCGCCTTTCAGGCGGTGCGGATAGCCGCTGCCATCATATTTTTCATGATGATGAAGAGCGATATCGAGCAGATCGTCGTCAGCGTTGGCCTCTATCAGCATCTGCGTGCCGACCACCGGATGCTCACGCATCACCCTGAACTCCTCTTCAGTCAGCTTGCCCGCTTTGTTCAGGATCGCCAGTGGCACAGCCGCTTTGCCGACATCATGCAGTAAACCGCCCATGCCCACCCGGCGCAGCTGCTGCTCATCCAGCCCGAGTTTTTTACCCAGCGCAATCATCAGCCCGCAGACCGCCATAGAGTGCAGATAGGTGTAGTCATCATGATTTTTCAGCCGCGCCACGCTCAGCATGGCGGAGGGTTCACGCGTGATCGATCCGGCGATTTCATCCACCAGGTCCATCATATAATCGAGCTTCAGGCCGTTACCCAGCCGCGCTTCGTTGAACATCGCCCGCACTTTCGGCTTGCCCTGCTGAAAGATCTGCTGCGCCTGATCCATTTCCTGAAAAAACGGAGTGCGGCCAATGGTTCTTTTTGCGACCGTGGTGGCGATCGGCGTCTGAACCGATCGATCGAGGTCGATCCAGAGCTGGCGGATCCCTTCGCTGCGTAGCGTGGCAATTTGTCGTGGATCGGTGATCAGCATCTGATTATGAATGCGCTGCTCTTTTATCCACCAGACTTCCAGCTTGTGGATAAACATCCCCGGGCGCAACTCATCAATGGTAATCAGCTTAATCACGCTATCACTCCTTAACATTAACGGTTGGGATAAGGTGATATCGGCAGCCGGGCTGATTTTCTTCAGGCTGTTTTGTGCGAAGCGTGGGGTCGGGAGAGGGATCAGAGGAGAGGCGAACTCTTCAGACAGAACGATAAATCGGTGTTCAGGTCCAGACTGAGCGGGACAACAAATCCATAATCATCCATGGAAGATTATGGATTTTCCCTTAACAGCCAGATCGTTAAACGGATTATTTATGACTTGATGGATCGTCTTGAGTGCAAGAGCAAAGATTCGAACATTCTCAGTCAGTGTGACGAAACCACTCGTAACCCTAAACAGTAGTTTTTGCGTAACTCAATAGAATTATTTATATTTATGACGCATATTTTTTGCTTACCAATGGTACTAATAATAGGATCATAACCCTGTTTTAAATGACGGAGAATGGATGCATGGCGAAGAACTTAGCCCCCCGGATATTGTGTAGTGGAACGTCCCGGAACACTTGAATATCAGGCGCGGGAACTGTTCAGAGATACACGTTCACCCGCTACCAGCCTGTTTATGAAACTTAATGCAGATACGCCGTATCTTAAGCCAGGGCAAATCCTGATTGTGGCTGACTCCGATACATCCCCTCAGCTTACAATGCAGATGCTAACAACGCTCCGTCAGGCTAAGAATAAAACTAATGCGGCATTGATTGGTGTGAACGACGATGACGCCAGTTTTATGCAAAAACATTATGGAACGATTGCCGCACTGACAGGTGCTGGAGACAAGATTTTTAGCACTCCAGGAGATGCGGGTGAAAAATATTTTAATGCTATTGAACAAACTCTGAAAAAAATCGAAGTCAGCTACCAGAATCAGTTCCGCACGCAGGGTTCTCTGATAGGCCAGCAGTTCTTTGTTGAACGCAATCAGCTACTACAGCAGCTTAAAGAGCTGGTCAATAAGCCGCTGTTAAAATCCCTTGCACGGTATACTGTAAAATTCCAGCAGTATGACAATATGAAGCGCGCATTAAATCTCTCCAGCCGCTCGATAGTGCATGAATGGTCTACTGTTGGAATAGGTGGCATTCCAGGGTATTCATACTATGTCGGTAATGCAGCCAGAGCTGCGCGTTTTTTAAAGACTGGCGGACTCATCGGGATTGGATTCGCTTTTGCAGGCACGACTAATGATGTGGTTGATGCATGCAGCAAAGGGCGCGAGGATGAATGTGGGAAGATTGCCGTTAAAGACTACTCAAAGTTTGCTCTCACTACAGGTGGAGGGATGTTGGGTGGTGTTTGGGGCAGCTCTGCCGCGTTAGCTGGCTGTGCGGCTATTGGAATAGCAACAGCGGGCGCTGGTGGTGTTGCATGTGCAGTTGTAGGGTCGGTCGCCGGTGGTGTTGCAGGTAGTTCAGGCGTCGAAACTATAATTAATAAAGTTGCAGAATATTATGATAACTAATAAATTGCTGGCTGGTACTTCATTATTTTTTGGTGGGCTGGGATGCGGCCTTCTGATTCTGTCGCTTATAATATATTTAATTAAACGACAGGATTATTATAACCTGGTCTCTTCTTACAGAGAGAAATATAATTTCCCCGGCCCCTGCTCCTTTTATTATACGACTGGCTTCTTCGGAGTTTTTCCGGTTTTACGGTTTTTCATAAAATTAAGTCGCAGGCAGAAAATAAGCTACCTTGCCATCAATGATCCTGGCTATGATTTCTTTGAAAATAATAAACAGAAGATATCTCCCTGGATGAAGATTTATTCTTTTTTTTGGTTTGCCGCTACCGCATGCTATATCTTATTTGCTATCTTTGGACTGCTTTTACCTTAACAGTTAATGGCCCAACTAAGGGCCTTTCTTTAGATCCCGCCAGCCCAACCGAAACACAGTAAACGTTTTTTCGATATTCTCAATCAGCTGCGGTGGCAGAAATTCCCCTTTGATCAGCACTTTACATTGCTTTAATGCCATCTTCTTTCTCCTGATTGTTAAATGATGCCGGGCGTCCGGTCTCTTCGCCGACACGTTCAATCGGCCCCATCACCAGCAGGAACAGCAGCGCTGCGACCACGCAGTGTGCCGCCACAAACGCCAGTCCAATGCTGTAGCTACCGGTCAGCCCAACGATGATGCCGAACAGCAGCGGCGTGGTGAAACCGGCAATATTGCCGATGCCGTTAAAAATGGACCCCGCCAGACCCACCGCCTCTTTGGGTGCGGTATCACTGATCACCGTCCAGGTGCCTGCGCCAGCCGCGATGCCTTTACCAAAGAAGGCGAAGGACATAATGGCGATGATGCCGCCGTTACCGGGAATAATCGCCGCCAGCACCAGGCTGGACGCCATCAGCATGCCGACGATATAGGGCGTTTTACGTGCCCAGGAGACGCTCCAGCCTCGGGCGAGTAACTTGTCTGACAGGTAACCGCCACTGATGCCGCCCAGAAAACCGAACAGCGCTGGCGCAATAGTGGCGAATCCCGCTTCCATGATGTTCATGCCGCGCGCCTGCACCAGATAGATTGGAAACCAGGTAATAAAGAAGTAGCTGAGCGCAATGATGCAGTACTGACCGAGATAGGCGCACCAGAGCATGCGATTGGTGAGCAGCTTTCTGAACATCGCTTTGCTGACCGGTGGTCGCGCTTTCAGCGTCTGCGCCGCATCGATATCCACCAGCGCGCCACCGTCGACAATGTGGCGCAATTCACTTTCCGATACGCCGGGGTGGTTGCGTGGCTCGCGCATCCAGGCCGCCCAGACCAGGACCGCCACCAGACCGATGCCGCCCAGCACAAAGAATGGCCATTCCCAGCCAAAGCGCGAGACCAGCCAGCCTGAAAGCGGCGAGAAGATAGCGACAGCAAAATATTGCGCCGAGCTGAACAGCGATGATGCGCGTCCCCGCTCTGCGCCCGGAAACCACATAATGACCACGCGCGCATTAGCGGGAAAGCTGGGTGCCTCTATGAGTCCCAGCATAAAGCGCAGTCCAAACATCAGCATCAGCGCGCCGGTCATGCCGCTGGAGAACTCGCCCACAAATCCCATCGCCAGCGTTGAAACTGACCAGAGCGCCAGTGTAGCGCCATACACTTTTTTGGCCCCGAAGCGGTCAAGCAACAGTCCGCCAGGAATCTGACCGATGACATAGGCCCAGCTGAAAGCAGAGAGGATCAATCCCAGCTGGATCGCTGACAGACCGAACTCCTCTTTGATTGCCGACCCGGAGATCGAGAGGATCGAACGGTCGGCGTAAGCCACAACCGACAGAAACAGGATCAGGCAGAGGATCCCGATGCGGACATGGGTCGTCCGTTGAGGCGTTTGTTCTTTAGGCATGAGCTGAATTCCTTAAAAAGCGGCAGGTTGCGCCACGAGGTTTTTTTCAGGAATAACGCTGAGAATTCCCGCTTCTGGAAATATAGATAGGAGGCTAACGATGGGTCACTGTGCAGATGTCAGGATCGTCTGGCCCGATTAAACGGTTTTCTGACAATCCTCACAACTGCCCGTGCGGCACTGCACAAAAGCGCGAAAAGCTGCGGCTCACTACTGCAGAGTGTGCACCAGGTCGGGGATTTCCCCCGCGCTGACCGCTATGACGAGGCGATTTCACGGCAAAATGTGGCGGCGCTAGCAAGAGTGAAAAGGACCGGTTGTCAAACCTGATGGCAGTTTCTAATCTGCAAATGATCCTGCTTTTCCATTTTTATAATAAATGAAAATTCCATTCCATCCGGTAACCTCGGGAGCCTCTAATGAAAAAACATGCATGGGCAATACTCTGTCTGCTCTCTCTTTCAACACCGGCGCTGGCTGAGAAGATAGGTGTCTCGATGGCCTATTTCGACCAGAACTTCCTGACTATCATCCGCCAGTCGATTGAGAAAGAGGCTAAAGTGCGCCAGCTGGAGGCGCAGTTCGAAGATGCACGTGGCGACGTAGGGCGTCAGACCGATCAGGTGCAGAGCTTTATCAGCGCCGGGGTGGATGCGATTATTGTCGACCCGGTGGACTCTGCCAGTACGCCAGCCCTGACAAAACTGGCGCAGCAGGCCCATATTCCACTGGTCTATGTTAACCGCTCACCGGGCGATAAAACCCTGCCGCCAGGCGTGGTGTTTGTTGGCTCTGACGAGCGCGAGTCAGGCACGTTGCAGATGGAAGCGCTGGCAAAGCAGGCCGGTTACCGTGGCAACGTCGCCATCATGATCGGCAACCTCAGCGATGCGGGCGCGCTTCAGCGCACCAAAGATGTGGAGCAGGTGGTGGCGAAGTATCCCAATATGAAAGTGGTGCTGAAGCAGACCGCTAACTATGCACGCAATGAGGGGATGGATTTAATGCTCAACTGGCTGTCGAACGGTGAGGATATCGATATTGTCGCCGCGAACAACGACGAAATGGCAATTGGCGCCACGATGGCCATTGCTCAGTCGAAGCCGAAGAAAACCATTCTGGTGGGCGGGATTGATGCCACGCCGGATGGCCTGAAAGCGCTGGCCAGCGGTAAACTGGCCGTAACCGTGTTCCAGGATGCCGTGGGTCAGGGCAAAAAATCAGTTGAAGTGGCGCAGCAGATGATCAAAGGCCAGAAGGTAGATTCTCACCAGTGGATCCCGTTTGAGCTGGTAACGAAGCAGAATATGCAGCACTACAGCAATAAAAATCCGTAATGCAACACGGAGCGGCCGTGATGCCGCTCCGGTTATCACTTCTCGTGCAGCAGCTTCGCCATCATCACCACGTCGCGCAGCTGACCGTCGCGGAGTGCCGCCTGGCGCATCACCCCTTCCCGCTCAAAGCCCAGCCGCTCATAGAGCCGCAGCGCCCGTTCGTTGTCGTGAAACACCTCCAGCTCCATACGGGTAATGCCCAGCCAGTTGCGGGAGTAGTCCATTGCGGTGCGAATCAGCCGCTCACCGACACCGCGACCGCCGAAATCGGGATGCACGCCCAGTCCAAAACTGATGCAGTGGCGGGTGCGCGGCTTGTTATCGACAAACAGCGTCAGCTCACCGACCAGCTCGTCATCAATTTCTGCCACAAAGGCGATAAACCCCTCGGCGTCCATTCGGGCAATTTTTTTCTCCCAGGTCGCAACGCTGGGAAACGGCAGTTGCAGTGTCCAGGGATAGACATCGGGATGACTGTAGAGGCGCTGATAGGCGGCGGCATCCTGCGGTTCCCGTGCCCGAATAATGATTTCCATATTTTCTCCTTTTAGCCGAACGGGGTTCATGCACTAAGCTGTAGCTCTTTACCGGACGGAAAGAGTATCGCTATGTTGTATCGTCGTTTTGAACGTTTTATCAATATATTTCATGACGCGCCCACCGATTCGCCGCCCTCAACGGTCTGGTCGTTTTACCTCTACTACCTGCGCCAGGTCTGGCCCAGTTTCGCAGCACTGCTGGTGGTGGGACTGGCGTCAGCGCTGATCGAAGTGTCGCTGTTCAGCTATCTGAGCCGCATTATCGATATGGTGAACCACTCCACACCCGCCAGCCTGTTTCAGGATAACTGGCCGATACTCCTGTGGATGGGAGCAGTGGCGCTGATTCTGCGGCCGATTTTTATCGCCCTGCACGACATGCTGGTTCACCAGAGCATCAGCCCGGGCATGACCAACCTGATCCGCTGGCAGAATCACAACTATGTGCTGCGCCAGAGCCTTAACTTCTTCCAGAACGATTTTGCAGGTCGTATCGCCCAGCGCATCATGCTGACCGGCAGTTCACTGCGTGATTCCGCGGTGCAGCTGGTCGACGCTATCTGGCACGTGCTGATCTACGCCGTGACGTCGCTGGTGTTGTTTGCGGATGCCGACTGGCGACTGATGATCCCACTGATTATATGGATGGTCGCTTACAGCGCCTCGCTGCGTTTCTTTGTGCCCCGCGTCAAAGCCCGTTCGGTGGTCTCTTCAGAGTCGCGTTCGAAGCTGATGGGCACCATTGTTGATGGCTATACCAATATTGCCACCATCAAGCTGTTCGCCCACAGCGATCTGGAGCGTAAGTATGCGCGTGAGGCGATGCAGGAGCAGACGGAAAAAACTCAGCACGCTGGCCGCATGGTCACCAGCATGGATCTGACCCTGTCAGCACTGAACGGCCTGCTGATTGTCTCTACATCCGCGCTGGCGCTGTGGTTGTGGAGCCAGTCGCTGATCAGCGTAGGCGCCATTGCGCTGTCGACCGGTCTGGTCATCCGCCTGGTCAATATGTCTGGCTGGATCATGTGGGTCGTCAATGGCATCTTCGAAAATATCGGTACAGTTCAGGATGGCCTGAAAACCATTGCGCAGCCGCTGAGCGTGCAGGATGCGCCGCAGGCTAAACAGCTTAAGGTGACGCGCGGCAACATCCGATTCGAGGATGTGCGCTTTGACTATGGCGGTGGCCGTCAGGTGATTAACGGCTTTAATCTCGACATTAAACCGGGCGAGAAGATTGGTCTGATTGGTCCTTCGGGGGCCGGTAAATCGACGTTAGTGAACCTGCTGCTGCGTCTTTATGACCTTAACGGTGGGCGGATTGTGATCGACGATCAGGATATCGCCGCAGTGACGCAGGAGAGCCTCCGTAGCCAGATTGGCATGATTACGCAGGACACCTCGCTGCTGCACCGTTCGATTCGGGAAAACCTGCTTTATGGTCGTCCTGACGCCAGCGAAGAGGAATTACAGCTTGCGATTCACCGCGCCCGCGCCGATGAGTTTATTCCGCTACTCTCCGATTCACTGGGCCGCACCGGGCTGGATGCACACGTGGGGGAGCGTGGCGTGAAACTGTCGGGTGGTCAGCGTCAGCGTGTGGCGATTGCCCGCGTGCTACTGAAAGATGCGCCGGTGCTGATCATGGATGAGGCCACCTCGGCGCTGGACTCCGAAGTGGAAGCGGCGATTCAGGAGAGCCTGGAGTCACTGATGCAGGGCAAAACCGTTATTGCGATTGCACACCGCCTGTCGACCATCGCGAAGATGGATCGACTGGTGGTGCTGGATAAAGGCGGTATTGCTGAGATGGGCAGCCATCACGAGCTGCTGGCGCAGAACGGTCTGTATGCCCGTCTGTGGCAGCATCAGACCGGTGGCTTTGTCGGCATCGATTAATCGCCGCGTCGATAGGGTAAGGCGTCGCGTGCTTCTTCCGCCCAGCCGCGCACGCCTTCCCGCTCCTGCACCAGAAAATCGGCCACGGCATCGCGCAGGCCGGGATGCAGCAGATAGTGCCAGGAGTGGGTAATCTGCGGCTCAAAGCCGCGCACCAGCTTGTGCTCGCCCTGCGCACCCGCATCAAATCGCGTCAGCCCTTCATCCAGGGCTAAATCCATTCCCTGATAGAAACAGGTTTCGAAGTGCAGCCGATCAAACTCCGCCAGGCAGCCCCAGTAGCGGCCATAGAGCGAGTGGTTGTCCCGCAGATAAAAAGCCATTGCCGCCGGTTGCTGCTGTAAGCGGGCGATCACCACCACAATATTCTGCGGCATTCGTTCCGCCAGCAGACTGAAGAAGTCGCGCGTCAGATAGGGCCGCTGACCGCGCACCGCATAAGTGTTGGCATAACAGGTATAGACAAAATCCCACTGATCTTCGCGCAGCTCATCACCGCGATAGCGGTCAAACACAAAACCGCTCTGCGCCACCTGTTCACGCTCTTTACGCAGCTGTTTGCGCTTGCGCGACATCAGCGTGTCCAGGAAATCCTGAAAATCGCGGTAGCCGCGATTATGCCAGTGATACTGACAACCGAGCCGTAAGAGCCAGTCGGGCTGATCGGCCAGCAGCGCGTTAGCCTGCGCATCGGTAAAATTGATGTGCGCACCGCTTAAGCCCTGCTGCAACAGGCTTGCCGGCAGGGCTGAAACCAGCTGAGACGCGGCAGAGGCTTCTCCCAGCAGGCGTGCACCGGTGACCGGGCTGAAGGGTATCGCGCCCAGCCATTTCGGGTAGTAGCGGATGCCGGCGCGCTGGCTGGCATCCGCCCAGGCGTGATCAAAGACATATTCGCCCTGTGAATGGCGTTTGCGGTAGCCCGGCAGCGCGGCGCGGGTCACGCCCTCTTCCCGCCACAGCAGATGGTCAGGCTGCCAGCCCGCCTCAAACCGTACGCTGCCACTCTCTTCCAGCGTCAGCAGAAAGGCGTGGCGCAAAAATGGCTGGTCATCAGGCAACAGCGCATCCCACTCGGCGGCCGGAATCTCCGCCAGTGACGTCAGGTGAATCAGCGACATGAAATACTCCAGTGAACGTCGGGCAGAGAATCAGTCAAGCAGGTTTTCCGCGCCAGCGAAAGGGTTAAGGCACGCAAAGTGAAGGCTGCATCGCCTGGCCACAGCCCCTATACTGCGACTTTACCTCCTCAGGACTTGGCCATGGATCGACTCGATTGTGACCGGATGTTTGTCACGGTGCTGGAAACCGGCAGCTTTTCTGCCGCGGCGTTGCGTCTCGGCACCAGCAGCAGTCAGGCATCAAAACTGGTTTCAAAGCTGGAGCAGCAGCTCGGCGTGCAGCTGTTGAAGCGCAGCACGCGCGCGCTGTCGCCCACCGATGTCGGACGCAGCTATTATGAGCGGGTGAAGAATCTGCTCGATGCCTTTGAGGCGCTGGATGCCAGCGTGCGTGAAAGTGCGACGACGCCCACCGGCAGGCTGAAAATCAGCGCACCCGGCTCCTTTGGCACGGCGGTATTGTCTCAGGTGCTGGTGGCGTTTGCCCGGCGCTATCCGTTGATTGAGCTGGATGTCAGTTTTTCAGACCGGGCCGTGAACATCGTCGATGAAGGTTTTGATATGGCGATCCGCATCGGCACGCTCAGCGACAGCAGCCTGGTGGCGCGCAAGCTGAGCGAAGTACATGTGCGTATCGCCGCATCACCGGTCTATCTGGAGCAGTTCGGCACGCCGCAGCACTGGCGTAACATGGCACAGCATCAGTGCATTATCGACACCAATTTTCGCGATCCCCGGCACTGGCCGTTTACCAGCGGGGACGGCAGCAGTGAAATTGTGACTGTGCCGGTGCGTGGACGTTTGCGCTTCGCCAATACTGAAGCCTGTCTGCAGGCCGCCATCGCCGGTCTGGGCATTGCGCGTTTGCCCGGTTTTATTGCGGCCCCGGCGCTGCAACGTGGGGAGATTGTCCGGCTGCTGGAAAACTTTGAGACGCCACCGCTAGGCTTGTTTGCGGTTTATCCGCCCGCCCGTCATCTGCCACATCGGGCACGCCTGCTCATCGACTTCCTGGTGACGCACTTCACGCACGCTCCACCGGCGTGATTTCTTCCATATTGGAAGAAATCATTGTCTTACAGACCCGATTATCAGTCGTTTAGTCATCAGTTAAGCTACTTCTCTCACCACAGAGGAGTTGCGCGATGTTAGTAGAAGGCAAATGGAGTAGTGACTGGCATCCGGTGCAGGCTACCGATAAACAGGGCGGATTTGTTCGCCAGACATCCGGTTTCCGGCACTTTATCAGTAGCGATGGCTCGACTGAATTCGCCGCCGAACCGGATCGTTACCACCTCTATGTGGCGCTGATCTGCCCGTGGGCGTCACGTGCGCTGATGGCCCGCAAACTCAAAGGGCTGGAGTCAATGATTAGTGTCACGGTGGTTGAGCCGCAGCTCGGGGCTCAGGGCTGGCGCTTCGGCACGTTTCCCGGCGCACAGCAGGACCCGCTGAATAACGCGCAATATCTGCATGAAATCTATACCCGTGTCGCGCCCGATTACACCGGCCGCGCCACCGTGCCGGTGCTGTGGGACAAGAAGACCGGCACCATCGTCAATAATGAGTCCGCTGACATTGTGCGCATGTTCAACAGCGGCTTTGGCGATCTGGCCGATAACCGCATCGATCTCTATCCCGCCGCGCTGCGCCAGGAGATTGACGCGCTGAATGAGAGTCTCTATCAGCGTCTGAATAACGGTGTTTATCGTGCTGGCTTCGCCACTACCGCCCTCAGCTATCAGCAGGCATTTAATGACGTCTTTAGCCAGCTCGATGAACTGGAAGCCCTGCTCAGCGATGGTCGCACCTTCCTGCTGGGAGAACGGCTGACTGAATCCGATATTCGCCTGTTCGTGACGCTGATTCGCTTTGACGCAGCCTACCATGGCCTGTTCAAATGCAACCTGCGCCGGATACGCGACTATACGCTGCTGAATCGCTATCTTAAGAGCATGTTATCGGTCTCCGGCGTACGTGAGACGGTCAGTATCGATCACATCAAACAGGGTTATTACTCGATCAAGGCGCTGAATCCGAACGGGATTGTTCCGGCTGGCCCGGATATGAGTGAATACAATTTGTAAGGGCATAAGCTAAAGGAGCAATGATGGCAAAAGCACTGGTAATTTTTCTGCATGGCGTGGGCAGTAACGGCGACGATCTGGCACCAATTGGCCGTCACTGGGCGAAGCTGTTGCCGGATGTGATTTTTGCCTCTCCCAATGCGCCTGAACGTTTTCCCGGTGGTTTTGGCTGGCAGTGGTTCAGCCTGGCGGACATCACACCTGAGAACAGGCCTGCCCGTGTTCGGGCAGCGCGGGCGGCATTTGATGCAACCCTTAGCGAGATTATTGCGCAGCACGGCTTCGCGGAACGCTGGCAGGATGTGGTGCTGGTCGGCTTCTCGCAGGGATCGATCATGGCACTGGATGCCCTGGCGTCAGGCCGTTATCCGCTGGCAGGCGTGGTCGCCTTTTCCGGGCGTCTGGCGGTTGACGGTGAATTAACCCCGCAGGCTCATGTGCCCGCGCTGCTGATTCACGGTCAGGCCGATGAGGTGATCCCGTGGCAGGAGAGCGAATCTGCCGCAGCACGACTCCGGGCCGCAGCGGTGCCGGTCGACGCGCGCTTTGAACCCGCCACCGGCCACACTATTTCCGCTCAGGGTGCTATGCACGCCGCCGGATTTATCGGCCAGTGTTTACAGGACTAACCCCAGTAGCGGTTTAACGCCTGCCAGGCATGACGTGCTGCGACGTCGGGCGGCAGGCGTTTCAGCGTATCATTAAAGACTTCGATACCCACCGGCCCCTGATAGCCTGCACTTTTCAGCTTATCGACGAAGCGTTCAACATCAATAATGCCATCGCCGGGCAACTGACGATGGTGTTTTGCCATCGCCATCAGGCTATGCTTATCCTGCGCGGGAACCGCGGCCATATCACACAGCTGCACTTCATAAATACGGTCGGCAGGAATGCCGTCCAGCTGCGAGGCGTCACCGCCCAGTGCGCAGATATGGAAAAGATCCACCACCAGCCCGATATTGGGCTGATCGAGCCGCTGCAATCGCTGCCACGCCAGCGGCAGCGTATTGTCCACGCTGCACCAGGCCATCGGCTCATACATAATGCGCATGTTGTAGCGTGCAGCTTCAGAGGCCATCCAGCGCAGGTCATCATCAATCTGGTCGGCGCAGCAATCTTCGCGGGTGCTGGCCGGTGCCTGAATCGTGTCGCAGCCCAGCGTCCGGGCAATCTGTATAAACTGGCGCAGCTCTTCGCGCTTCTGGCACCGTAGCGCACCCGGTGCGCCGGTAAAATCGCGCAACACCTGCAGATTAGTAAAGCCAGGTCCCTTCAGTGCGCTGATCTCAGCCAGTGCTGCCGCACCGCCCTCGTATGCGTCAACATCCTCGCGCCAGATCTCGACCTGATCAAAACCGGCGTCGCGCGCCGCCTGCAGTTTCTGGTCGGGTTCACCGTTTAACAACACCAGGTTAAGGAAGGTAGGATTGGTTCGCATGGCTCGGCTCCTTAATCGTCCGGAATAATCGGTGACGTTCAGCGTTACGCCCGCAATAGCCATGCGGGCGTAAAACCTGAAACAGTATCTACCTCTTAAGCGTTAAGACAAGCGCCGATTAGCCAGATCAGCCCAGCAGCGTGACCAGCGCAAAACCCGCAAACGCCATCAGCAGTGAGCCAATCACATGCACTAGCGCGCTGGCCATCGCCCACATATATTTTCCGGTCTGAAGCAGCCCCATTAATTCCGCAGTAAACGAGGAGAATGTTGTCAGGCCGCCACAGAGTCCGGTGACGATCAGCAGTTTCCAGATCGGGTCCACGTCGGGATGGCGCACAAACCAGGCCATTGCGCCGCCGATCACCAGCCCGCCGATCAGATTCACCAGCAGCGTGCCCGGCGGCAGATTAGGAAAGAGCGCATTAAAACGCATCGAGAACAGCCAGCGCAGTACACAGCCGGCAGAGCCGCCGATCATCACAGCCAGTAACGGTTTAAACATGTGTTGCTCCTGATAACAGAGTAATGTCGGGCTGAGGGGGGAAAGGCAGAGATAAACTGCGCCTGACACCTCAGCTCCCGCGAAAGGATTGAGTGTCAGGCGTCATCAGCCGGTGTTAAGCCCACCGGCGGTTGGGAAAGGTGGCACGCCATCACCTTGAGCCGGTGATAATACGACGCCCGTTTCAGGCTGGCAAGCCTGTGCGCATGGCGGATGAATCGCTTGACGCCCTGCCCGCTGGCGGGGTAATGCTGAGAGTTTACAGCCTGTTGCGGAGAGCCTATGCGTACCCTGATTTTTGATACTGATATCGGCGTGGATGATGCCTTTGCGCTGGCTTATGCGGCGCGGACGCAGCATCTGCTGGGAATTACCACGGTGTCTGGCAACGTAGCGGTGGGTCAGGCGGTGAAAAATGCCCGGCTGTTCTGCGACAAAATGGCGATTAATGCGGAGGTCTATCGCGGCTGTTCACGGCCGCTGGCGCTGGCGCCCTCTGCGCCCGCCCGGCTGCACGGTGAAGATGGACTGGGCGATGCGTTTGATAACACCTGCAGCGATGAGGCGCCAGGCGCGGTGCAGTTTATTATCGACAGCGTGCGGGCGCAGCCGCATCAGATCACCCTGGTGGCGATTGGTCCGCTGACCAACATCGCCACGGCCATTAATCAGGCGCCGGATATTATTCCGCTGGTGAAAGAGCTGGTGATCATGGGCGGCGCGTTTGGCACCGATGGCCACAGCGGCAACGTGACGCCCTTCAGCGAATTTAATATCTGGAAAGACCCGCATGCCGCCGATCAGGTGCTCGCCTCGGCGCTGAACGTGGTGGTCATCCCTCTGGATGTCACGCACAAGGTGTTAATCAGCAGTGATGAGGTTCAGCGTCTGAACCAGCCGGTGCTGAGCGCTATCTGTCGTCCTTATCTGGCTTACAGCCTGGCAAAGGAGGGTTTTGCCGGTATGGCGCTGCACGATACCCTGGCAGTGGCGTGGCTGACGCTGCCGCAGGCCTTTACCCTCACTGAAAGTCCGCTGCGGGTCATCACCGAGGGCATCGCCTGCGGTCAGACTGTGCGTAAGCTCGGCGCACTGGCGTCGCGCGATGATCCCTTTGCCGGTCTGCCCGCCCAGCGTATCGCGCTCGGCGTGGATGCCGACGCGGTGCGGGCGCACTTCTTTGAAACCCTCACCGCGCCCTGAAACGCCGCGTTAGCGGTCGAAGTGAATCACGCCTTTGATCAGTTCGCGATTATTGATGACTTGCGACTCAAAGGTTTCATCCAGCGTGGAGAAAGCCAGGTGATGATTCAGCATCATTTCAGCACGCAGCTGGCCGCTGGCCATCAGTGCACTTACCAGATTAAAATCTTCGCGGGTGGCATTGCGGCTGCCCATCAGCGTGGTCTCTTTTTTGTGGAATTCACTGTCAGGGATAACCAGATCGCCTTTGTGCAGGCCGACATAGACGATTGTGCCGCCGTGCCGCATCAGGTTAACCGCATTGTTCATCGCCGCCGGGCTGCCGGTGGCGTCGATCACTTTCAGCGCCAGACGACCACCAAACTGATCCCGTAGCGCGCTGTAAAACGCCTCATCCGCCGGATTCAGTGCCGCCAGACCCAGCTGATCAGCGACATGCTGGCGACGGAATTCGCTGGTGTCCGCCACCACGACCTGCGCGCCACTGGCGGCGGCAATGGCGGCGACACCCAGCCCAATCGGTCCGGCACCCACCACCAGAACCTGCTCATCCGCCACAATGCCTGCACGACGCACCGCATGGGCGCTGATGGCAAAGGGCTCAATCAGCGCGGCCGCTTCCGGGGCCACCTCATCCACCGCCAGCAACGTGCTGACCGGCACGCTTAAGTAGTCGCAGAAACCGCCATCCTGATGCACGCCTATCACCGAGATCTGTTCACAGCAGTTGGTCTTGCCACTCTGGCAGGCGTCGCAGCGCAGACAGGAGATGTAGGGCATTAACGCCACCCGCTGGCCTGCCTGAAAGCCCTCGGCGCCACTACCCAGCGCCACCACTTCCGCACAGATTTCATGGCCCAGCACCCGTGGATAGCTGAAGAACGGCTGATTGCCGGACCAGGCGTGGATATCCGTGCCGCAGATTCCGGCGGTGAGAATTTTAATCAGCGCCTCGCCAGCGGCAGGCGTGGGGGTGTCGCGGGTGGCCCAGACCATCTTACGTGGTTCAGCGATGACCAGTGCTTTCATTGTTGTCATGGTGATTCTCCGGTTGTCCTGCAGGCAGTTACGGCGAATCCTGCCTGATGCGCAGCGTTCGTTTACGGGAAGTGTGAAGCACGGCGATTTTTTTGGGCTTTGAATGGTTTTTAATGCATTAAAAACCGGAGAGTCAGATGAGCCGCAGCCAGAATTTGCGCCAGAACGTCATCAACCAGATGCTGGAGAGTATCGCTCAGCGACATATTCGTTCGCCCCTGCCACCGCAGGCGGCGCTGGCGGAGATGTTCAATATCAGCCGGACCACGGTGCGACATACCCTGCACTATCTGCATCAGTGCGGCGTGCTGGATAAAGTGGATCAAACCTACGTTATCGTGCGTGATCCCCGCGATGAGGACAGTTTTAGCGCCTTAACGCCGCCGATTGAGCAGCAGGCCAGTCACTTTGAGCAGATGTTTTTTAATATGATCAATCAGCGGCAGCTGGTGCCCGGCGACACCTTCAGCGAGCTGCAACTGGCGCAGCAGGTGAAAGTCAGTCCGGTTGTGGTGCGCGAATTTCTGCTGCGCTTTATGCGCTATGACCTGCTGGAGCCGGTGAAACGCGGTCAGTGGCGCATGAAAAAATTCACTCAGGATTATGCCGAGAAGCTGTTTGAACTGCGCGAGATGCTGGAAACCCACGCCCTGAGCCGCTTCCTGAATCTGCCCGCCAGCGATGAGCGCTGGGTGCAGGCGCGGGATCTGCTGGATCGTCACCGATCCATGCGCGACACCATCGCCAGTAACTATCGCCACTTTGCTGCGCTGGACCGTCAGATGCATTCGCTGATTTTATCCGCCGCCAATAATCCATTTTTTAATCAGTCGCTGGAGATCATCTCAGTCATCTTTCACTCGCATTATCAGTGGGATGAAAGCGATCTTAAGCAGCGTAACATTGTCGCGCTGGAGGAGCATATGGCGATACTGACCGCGCTGATTGGCCGTCAGGATATTGATGCGCTCTGTGCATTACATAACCATCTGGCGACCGCTAAAACCTCAATGGTGCGCTCAATCGGTCAGTACAATTAAAAACCGATTAAAAACCACAAAGCATTAGCTCCCGCACGATTCAGAAACATCTTTGCAACATCCTTAACCCTTTGCTCTTAGTCTCGACTGCAACGTCACGGCGGCCTTTTGCCGCTGCGCGCAGACCCCTTCTCACCATAACGATAAGTACCCAGTTTCGGGAGAGTGCAATGGAAAAGACCTCAGTAACCGGTCGCGACAGCGTGACCGGCGACACGCCACCAGGCCAGGATTTCGTGCCAATGCGCAGCGATGTGGTGCGTTCACCGCGTATCCGCAAAGTGCAGATTACGGCGATGCTGCTGTTGCTGTTCGCCGCCATCATCAACTATCTGGATCGCAGCTCGCTGTCGGTCGCGAACATGACCATCCGCGATGAGATGGGGCTAAGCGCCACCGAAATCGGCTTCCTGCTTTCTGCTTTTTCGCTGGCGTATGGCCTGGCGCAGTTGCCGTGTGGCGCGCTGCTGGATCGTAAAGGGCCGCGCATTATGCTCGGCATCGGCATGTTTATCTGGTCGCTGTTCCAGGCCGCCTCGGGTCTGGTGCATAACTTTACCCAGTTCATCCTGGTGCGCATTGGCCTGGGTATTGGCGAAGCGCCGATGAACCCGTGCGGCGTGAAAGTGATCAACGACTGGTTCAACATTAAAGATCGCGGCATGCCAATGGGGATGTTTAATGCCGCTTCAATGATTGGGCTGTCGGTGGCCCCGCCGATTCTGGCGGCGATGATGCTGGTGATGGGCTGGCGTGGCATGTTTGTCACCATCGGTATCCTCGGCATGTTCCTCGCTATCGGCTGGTATATGATTTACCGCGACCGGGATAACAACACCCTGAGCGCCGAAGAGATCCACTATCTGCAGGCGGGCAGCGTGGCGTCGCGGAAAGAGCCCATCAGCTTCAAAGAGTGGCGTGGCCTGTTTAAGCAGCGCACCATGTGGGGCATGATGATTGGCTTCAGCGGCATCAACTACACCGCGTGGCTCTATATCGCCTGGCTGCCGGGCTACCTGCAGTCCACCTATCATCTCGATCTGAAAAGTACTGGCCTGCTGGCGGCGATTCCGTTCCTGTTTGGTGCAGCGGGAATGCTGCTGAATGGCTATGTGGTTGACTCGCTGGTGCGTCGTGGCTTTAACGCCGTAAAAACCCGCAAAGTCTGCATCGTTAGTGGGATGCTGCTGTCAGCCGGATTCACCGCCGTGGTGACCCGCGCGACCGACACCACCAGCGCCGTGACGCTGATTGGCATGGCGCTGTTCTGTATCCACTTCGCCGGGACCTCGTGCTGGGGATTGATCCACGCTAACGTCACCGCCCGCATGACCGCTTCGGTCGGCAGCATCCAGAACTTTGCCAGCTTTATCTTCGCCTCGTTCGCGCCAGTGATCACCGGCTGGGTGCTCGACACCACCAAATCGTTCAGCCTGGCGCTGATGATCTGTGCCTGCGTCACGCTGGTTGGCGCACTCGCCTACCTGCTGCTGGTGCGCCAGCCCATCACCGACGGCGAATAATCGCAGGACGGCGTGGCGGCTACGTCAGCGCCGTCAGCGTGACGCCATGTTTTGCACCGTAACGTTTAATACCTGCCATCACCTTCTCTGAATTAAGCGGAGGCGGCGGTGGCAACAGCGGTGCCCGTTCACGCAGCGCCGAGTCGAAGCGGGCAAACGTCGCGAAGTCACGCGGGTAGCGGGCTTCATCCACACCAATTAAAACTCCCTCGTCACGCGCATGGGACAGCAGCGCCCGCCAGCGATCAATCTCCGCCAGCCCGATACTGTCGGTACCATGAGAAAAGAGCATCATATCGATGTTACGGAATGGCGGCTGTTTTTCCAGGAAACGTTGCAGCGCTAATGCCGAGGATTCGCTGCTAAAGCTCAGCCAGAACGGAATCGACTGCTGCTGCTGCGTACACCACGGATCCATCAGCAGGAAACTGTCCACCGTCAGCCGGGTCGGTAAGATTCCCGCCGCCAGATACCAGTCGCGGTAGATCTCCGCCACCACATAACTCATTGCTTCCGGATTCTCGTAGCGAATCTCCATCAGCTTCCAGCTCTGCGCTTCGGCAAGCTTTTTCAGCGGTGCGATCAGATAACCATCCAGCCCCCACTCCGCTTCCGGCACCCGGTCGGTAATGGCTGGCGGCGTCCAGCGCTCACGATCCACACCGTAACGTGCCAGATATTCCGCCACGCGCGGACCGCCCTGCATAAACTCTTTTTCGCTGGCTCCGCCCGGCGCACCAAACTGAAAGAAAGAGCGATCGCTGGTGCGCGTTACCGGCCATTGCTGGGTGCAGTGATTGATAAACAGCGTGGAACCGGCGGGCAGACTGCCCATCAGGAATTCGTTAAAAGCCAGCGGCAGTTCGCGCAGTTTCAGCCGGAAATAGCGCATCTGGTCGAGCATCAGGCGATCCTGATTCGGATCGTGCATGTGGTGAACCGCCAGCCGTGGCCAGGCAGCCAGCAGCGCGGCGGCCACCTCTTTACCCTGCTCAAAATTCGCTTCTGCATCATCCGGATCGTTACTGGCGGCGCGCACCGGACAGAGAAACGTCTGCGGCAGCCAGGGCACGTTCATTGCCGACGCCAGATGTACCAGCGCGCCGTTCGACGAACCGATAAAGGCCGCCGGATAATCCTGCTGTGGGTACTCACTCACCATCCATTCAGCAATGCCTTCTATATCCAGCTCACCCGCCTGCCGCAGGCTGATGCCTTCTGCCATGCCGCCCAGCGCATAACCCCACTCACGTAGCCCGGTCGGCAGACGATTCAGCGAGGGCAGTAACCGGTCAAGCGTCGGTGACTGGCTCGGACTGGCGAAGGGACGATCGTGAAGCGCATTTGCAAGCGCCAGAAGCATGGCGGCAGCAGAGTCAAAACGGGCGATGCCCTTGGGCGGTTTACTCATGCTGATTCTCCTGCTGAATGCGCGCCACGAACGGGCGGATGGCGTTGCAGAAACTCCACGGATAGACGTAGTGCAGCGTGTGGGTACCATCGCGCAGCGTCAGACGTTCGCTGCGCGGCATCAGCGCGGCGAGCTCATCCAGCCAGCGTGCCGGGCAGACTGGATCACGCGAGCCACGCAGCAGCAGTGTTGGCGCGTTGATGTAAGTGAGGCGATGCTCAATATGGTCGCGCATCATGACGCGTAATGTGCCGAACGCGCGCCATAGCCCGGCCTTGGCGTAGTCGATGCGCGCCAGCGAACCCGGCGAGCGATGCGCCTCCAGACCACGATTGCGCCAGTTGCGCCAGAACTGGCGTGTCAGACTGCGCGCATGGCGATCCACCGTCGGCCCTTGCAAGACCAGCCCCGCTACCGCCTGCGGATATTTCACCGCCAGCGCAGCCAGAATCTGGCAGCCAAACGCATTGCCCACCCAGATGGCACGCTGAAACCCGTTGTGCTGCAGCCAGAGCCAGAGCGCATCAGCCTGCTGATCCACCGTCATGATGGGTGCGGAAGGTGGCAGCGTGCTGGCCCCAAAACCAGGCAGATCCGGCACCAGTACGTGATAGTCGCGGCCCAGTGCCAGTGCGAGCGGCTCCATCGCCCGGCCCGACATCACCAGCCCGTGAATCAGCACCACCGGCAGTCCCTGATCCTCATTAGGTGTGACACGCGTAAACATGCGCCAGTCGCCCACCTGCTGGAAATAACCCGCCAGCCCGGCGTGGTGACTGCGCGGCAACACCGGCGGCGTCTGCTTCAGTTGCTGCCAGCGTTTCATACCCCAAAGCGTAGCCGCTACACCTAATCCCACGCCTGCCACAATCGCTGCCTGTTTTCGTCGATGCTTCTGGATCATCCGCTGCTCCTGATTTGGGGAGGATAATTCAGTGTAGGACGGGATTGGGTTGAAGGCGGGTTAATGGTGGGTTGAAGGTTTGGCGTAAGAGGTAATTTCTTAGAGAATGGCAAAATTTGCTGTGTAGCGTCGCTTGCTGTTTTGCGGACAACATGACCCCGACCGTACACTATATTGCAGATGGCAAGTAGCGCACTGCTGCATAATCCTGTTTACAAGTGCTTCGCGCTTTAGAGCTGGATATCAGACATAAAGAGTAGTTATCAGAAAGAGTGCCCTTTGCGGGATTTTTAGTGCCATTATCAGGTAAAGTTATTTAAGCTACACAGGTAATTTTAAGGATAAAAGTCTATGAAATTGAACGAAAAGGCGCTGCTGGATTCCGGCTTTAACTATGCAGATCTTCAGAAGCTTAAAAACAACATTGCTAACTATGGCGGCTCTCTGGATTCGGTTATCCATGACCTTGCTAACCGCTTTATTGCTGCAAAGTGGATTACTATCGTTGCCTTAGCCATTCTCGTTCTCACGTTAGTGCTGGCATCCTCAGATACCAGCATCACGCTCACAGGTACACTTGCAATTGTATTACCTTTTATATGGTATCTAACGCCAGCAACACTTGCCTATAAGGCATGGCGCTATCGTAAATTAACAACTAATTCTGAACAGCGCCCTTAACAGATATAAGGTCAAATATGACTTTGGCCGTAACACCATAACCGACTATGTGCATTGTGAGTTTGGCGCGGCTCATTGTGTTAACTTTTCGGAAATAATCGGATGGCATGTATCTGAATAAACGCCAGGTTCCGGGGCGCCTGAAGAGGCCAAATACGGTATAAGCATTTGCGACCAGCGAGACTGATTTATAGACTGCCAGCCCGCTGTTTGGACTGAACCCCATAAATTGAGCGGAAGACATGGCAGCATCAGCCACTAAACCTTCGGTGTTTTTTATACCCATAACGTAGTTCGAAAATTCTTTGCTTATGCCGTTAGCGCCGTCAATAACCAGCACTGCACCGGCCAGAATACCCATAGGCGTCATAGAACCTATAAGGGTTAGGCCAGTAGCTATTTCGGCACCGGCCATAACAACATTTACAGCAGAAATCACATACCCAACGATTTTATTGTTTTCCTTAACAAACTCCACTTTGGCGTAGAGTTTCGCAGCTTTCATGCGCAGCATTCTGTCCTGCTCCTGAAGGTTTTCCATTTCTATCCGCAAATTTCTAATACATGCCACGCACTCTTCGTCAGATTTTGCACGTCGTGCAGCGGCAAATTCCTTCTCAATGAGATCTCTAATCTCCTGAACGAACTTTACCTGAGTCATGCCATTTGAAAGATGGGCCGAGGACACATGATTAGCCGTATTGATCAGCTTTCTGGCCTCAAGATTAATCATTGTTTCAGCCCAGTGCTTATTTCGGCCTGAGCGCATCATATCGAGCAATGCTGCATCCATTTATATTCTCCCTGAACATTATATCGCCGATAAGACCTCATATATTCAGCTATAAGCCGTCGATTACGACAGAATTAAGCTACATGAGATAGCATATTAAAGGATGACCTATCAGAAAAAATTTACAACTTAGAGCGGCACTAAATCATGACACTTTTGCCATGATTCTCACGTTGACGCAGAGACAATCAGCATGAAATCGAAAACCAGGTTACATAAACAAGGAATTACAACCAGCACATAACGCACGGCTGCAAAGGCGTCATTTTGTCGCCAGAAAGTGTTTTTAGCGGAAACACAACAAGAAGAGTGGCAGAAGCAGATTAGACGCACCAGGAAGTGCAAAACGCGGGTTTACTCAGAAGAAAGCAAAAGCAAAAGGTGATAATCACAGGTCGATCCCTGACCGCGATTATCGAGGGTTTCTTGCGGGGTGCTTAGTACATGGCACCCGGCGGTACGTGTTTGAACGTCTCAACATAAGCGCGGAACACGTGTTTAATGATGCGTTTCATAAAATGCCTGATTCAAATTTAGTTGAACATATACTGAAAAAGTATAGCCGCTGTGCGTTTTAACAGCAAATAAATTTGAAGCAGATCACAAAAATACCGCTTTTATGTGCAAAGGCCCTAGGCGGTGTAGCCAAGATGCTGCAACAGAATGGTGGAGCCGACGGCGATTAACACCACGCCACCCAGTACTTCCGCCCATTTGCCCAGTACCGGACCGATAAAGCGTCCGACTAATACGCCGGTCGTCGCCATCACTGTGGTGGCGGCACCAATGGTCAGCGCGGTGGTGATGATATTCACCTGTAAAAAGGCCAGACCAACGCCGACCGCCAGTGCATCCAGGCTGGTCGCGACGGCAGTGGTCGCCAGGACCATAAAGCCATGACTTTGCGGGGCTTCACAAGGTTCTGCGACGGCTGTCTGACGAAAACCTTCCATCATCATACGGCCACCCAGAAAGGCCAGCAGGGTGAAGGCAACCCAGTGATCCCACGCCATGATGTAACGACTGGCCGCCAGGCCAAGTGCCCAGCCAATCAGCGGGGTCAGCGCTTCAATAGAGCCGAAGATCAGACCGGTACGCAGCGCTTCTTTAAAACCAGGACGATGCAATGTGGCACCTTTGCCCAGCGCAGCGGCAAACGCGTCCATCGACATACCCAGCGCAAGAATTAAAGTGGCAATAAAGGTCATGATTTATTCACCTGGGGCGAAAAAGCGGCAATTCACGCTGAATTCACCACACAAAGTGTTCAGTTATGAAAAAGTGGGCGCAGTCTACCACGCAAACCTCAAGATAAAAAGACAGTAAAATCAGGGATTTAAGTATAGCAAAGGCTATAACTCTTATCATTCGCTATGAATGGCGCTAAGTCGATGGTGGCAAAGCATTTTCTGGCCGTTTTCCCTGCCCTGCACTACGCCGTGTGGGCGGATTGCCGCACACCACCATTGAACCCTGTCGGCGATTACCGGAAAATGCCGGGCTGATAAATATGGGAAACCGGTTATGAATAGCCCTTTTGAAACGTTGGTTGTGCCTGGTGGCATTTTGCTGCTGGGCTTTCTCTCGGCGCTGCTGCTGCCCGCGCCCGCTTTTAGCGTGACAGTAGCGCAGCATCTGTTGCAGATGTTCCATTTACAGGATCTGAATCAGCTCTATACGGTGGTGTTTTGCATCTGGTTTTTGCTACTGGGCGCCATAGAGTTTTTTGTTATCCGCTTTGTCTGGCGTCGCTGGTTCAGGGGCTGACCGCCTGCGCATCGACCAGCGCTTTTAGCCGTTCAGCGCTGCGCGCGTAACCTTCACGCGGCAGATGTGCCGCACCCAGTACCAGACCCGCACCGCGCTGCCCGGCCTGCTGATACCAGACCGACAGCGGCGAGGGGGCCATGCCCCACTCCACCGCCTGCTGCGCAATGGCCTCATCCGGAGTACCGGCGGGTAAGCGGACAATCACCGCCAGCCCGGCGCGTTGCAGGTCGGGAAAGTAAGGATGGAGCGCCGCGATCATCTGCTCCAGTCGCTCATGATAAACGCGCTTCATGCGCCGCAGATGCCGCATAAAGTGGCCTTCCCGCAGAAACTCCGCCACCGCGTTGTGTAACAATCCTGAGGATGCAGGCGAAAGCAACGCGCAGACCTCACCGAAGCGCGCCGTCAGCGCCGGCGGAACCACCATAAAACCGAGCCGCAGTTGCGGCGTCAGCGTCTTGCTGAAGGTGCCGATGTGCAGCACCCGCCCTTCACTGTCGAGCGCGGCGAGTGCAGGGGCCGCGCGATTACCGGGCTGAAGCTCGCCGAGATAATCATCTTCGATAATCCAGCGCTGCTCCCGGCTGGCCCAGTTCAGCAATTCATGACGGCGTACCAGACTCATGGTGATGCCAAGCGGCGCCTGCTGTCCCGGTGTGACCAGCGCGAAAGCGGCATCCGGCGCGCGGAAAATCCCGGTCGCCACCTGCAACCCTTCGGCATCAACCGGCACGGCAACCGGCGTGACGTGTAGCGCTTCAACCGCGCGACGTGCCACCCAGAATCCGGGGTCCTCCAGCCAGGCCTTTTTGCCCTGAAAATTCATCGCCAGCCCAATCAGGCCCATCGCGCCCGCATAACCGCTGGTGATAATGATCTGATCCGCCTGACACCGCAGGCCGCGTGCCACCGCCAGGTAGGCCACCAGCGCCTGACGCAGCGCTAAGCTGCCGCGTGGATCGGGATAACTCGCCGGTCTGCTGACCTGCATGCGCGTCTGACGCTGCAGGATGCGCAGCCAGACTTTTGCCGGAAACGCATCGCTGGCCGGAATGCCCATCTGAAAGGTCAGCGGTGGCGCTTCATACTCTTCAATTCCATCAGGATGGAGTGACTTGCAGTTGGCATCATTGCCGGCCGGTTTTAACGGTGGTAATGGGCTGACGAAGGTGCCTGCTGCGCCTCTGGCCTGCAGAAACTGTCCATCAACCAACATGTCATAGCTGGCACGCACGGTGCCACGTGCCACGCCGAGCTGCGCCGCCAGATCGCGGCAGGAAGGTAAACGCGTACCAGGCTGTAAACGCCCTTCACCAATCGCCTGTTCAATCAGCAGTCGCAGCTGTTCGCTGAGCCCCCGTGATGCACCGCGTTGCAGTGTCAGCGTAGAAAGCGGCGATGGGCCAGTCAGACTCTCATTTTTTGGCACTTTATCTGCTCCATTGAAAGGCCGAAAATCACCTCATCAATCCCAGGAGGCAATAAGATGAGCGAACGTATCGATTTTCACCTTGCAGCACCGGCAGGCATGAAAGCGCTGGGCGGCGTATACAGTTATCTGGCAC
Source organism: Pantoea sp. MT58 (assembly GCF_014495885.1). Taxonomy (NCBI): domain Bacteria; kingdom Pseudomonadati; phylum Pseudomonadota; class Gammaproteobacteria; order Enterobacterales; family Erwiniaceae; genus Pantoea; species Pantoea sp. MT58. The sequence goes on along the minus strand of NZ_CP061083.1, from coordinate 238,741 downwards.
AAACCGATCTGCCACTCACTTTACTGGAACTGCTGTTCCTGCGCATTTCCCAGATTAACGGCTGCGCCTACTGCATTGATATGCATACTAAAGCGCTGAATAAATCGGGTATGAGCTGGGATAAGATCGTGCTGACCCCGGTCTGGCATGAATCGGGGACGCTGTTCAGTGAGAAAGAGAAGGCCGCTCTCCACTGGGCTGAATGCCTGACGCTGATTGCTCAGCAGGGTGCGCCAGACGCCTGCTATGCGGCACTGACAGCCGAGTTCAGTGAAAAAGAGATTGTCGATCTGAACATCGCGATTGGCCTGATGAACACCTATAACCGCATGGCGATAAGTCTGAAAAAGCTGCCTGCCAGCGCGAATCAGTCATAGGTGAATCCGATGCGTGGGCCGATGCGCACGCATTTTCACACTCACAAAAATGTAACATTATTTTTACACAAGCGGCTGTTAAGGCCCTGCCATCCTGATTCCTGTTATTCCTTACTGCGCAATAAATCGCTAAATTTCAGCTAATTAAATAATTCCGCACTGTTCACATCCTTTCCGGCACTGCACCAGCATGGGGCTTTTCCGCAACATCCGCTTTTAGTTAACTCACTGACTTCACTCTAAAAAATCACTAATACGCCGCGCATCGTGATGATTAATTCTTATGCTGAATCATTTCTGCATTTAAAAAATAAACTAATGTTTAATTCAGATGCGAGAATGTTATATTCGGATGACTAAGCATAACGTTCAGTTAACGCGTTATCACCGCTTTAACCCTATACCTGAGACTTAACCTTTGAGAAATAGCGCAACGCGCTCGTAAGAAGCGTGACTATTTCGCCTGCGAAACTGTTGGGCTTCAGGTCAACAGAAGAGGAGATATCGCCTCATGAGCAATTCAGCTGTAAACCTTGCGCTCGCGATGAGTGCCATGGCAAAGGACACCACTACTGCGCAGGAGCGCAAAGACGTTGACGTGCTGCTGATTGGTGCTGGTGTGATGAGCGCTACCCTCGGTGCATGGCTGCAGGATTTAGAGCCGGACTGGTCCATCGAAATGGTGGAGCGGCTCGATAGCGTGGCCGAAGAATCCTCCAACGGCTGGAATAACGCGGGCACCGGTCATGCGGCGCTGGCGGAGCTGAACTATACGCCTCAGCAGGCGGATGGCAGCATCGACATCTCTAAAGCGATAACGATCAACGAATCGTTTCAGATTTCCCGCCAGTTCTGGGCTTATCAGGTTCAGAAAGGCAACCTGCGCAATCCCAAAAGCTTTATTCATAGCACGCCGCACATGAGCTTTGTCTGGGGCGACGACAATGTCGACTTCCTGCGCAAGCGCTTCAAAGCGTTGCAGAAAAGCACTCTGTTCCGCGGTATGGCCTACTCCGAAGATCCGCAGCAGATTGCCCGCTGGATCCCGCTGGTAATGAATGGCCGTGACCGTCGCCAGAAAGTGGCCGCGACCTGGACAGAGATGGGCACCGATGTGAACTTCGGTGAGATCACCCGTCAGCTGATCGCCTCGTTAGAGAAGAAAGCGAATTTCCAGCTGCGTCTGCGTCAGGAAGTGCGGGATCTCAAAAAGCTTGCCGATGGTCGCTGGCAGGTGACGCTGCAGTGTCTGAACAGCGGCACGCGTCGCACGCTGACGGCGAGCAAAATCTTTATTGGTGCGGGTGGCGCGGCGTTACCGCTGCTGCAGAAAGCCGGTATCCCGGAAGCGAATGGTTACGCCGGTTTCCCGGTGGGCGGTTCATTCCTGGTCACGGAAAACCCGCAGGTCGTTGCGCAACACATGGCTAAGGTTTACGGCAAAGCCAGCGTCGGTGCGCCGCCGATGTCCGTGCCGCACGTTGACACCCGCGTGCTGGATGGCAAGCAGGTGCTGCTATTTGGCCCGTTCGCCACTTTCTCGACCCGGTTCCTGAAACAGGGTTCGTTGATGGATATGTTCACGTCCCTGAACAGCAGCAATATGTTGCCAATGGTCAAAGTGGGGCTGAAAAGCTTCGATCTGGTGAAATACCTGATGGATCAGGTATTGCAAAGCGACAGCGACCGGATGGAGGCGCTGCGTGCTTATGTGCCGCAGGCGAAGCAGGAAGACTGGCGCCTTGTCACAGCGGGTCAGCGTGTGCAGATTATCAAGAAAGATGAGAAAGAGGGCGCCGTGTTGCGTCTGGGCACCGAAGTGGTCGCCTCGCAGGATGGTACGATTTCCGCTCTGCTGGGTGCCTCGCCAGGCGCCTCAACGGCGGCACCCATCATGCTGGAGCTGCTGCACAAGGTCTGTCCTGAGCAGATGGCTTCACCGGAATGGCAGAACAAAATCCGTGCGGTGGTCCCCTCCTGGGGACGTAAGCTTAATGGCGACGTGGCGCTGACAGAAAAAGTGTTAGCCGAGACCAGTCGTGTTCTGCAGCTCGACTATTCGCCGGTTACGCCGATGGCGGCCAACGATGAAGGACGGGAAACCGCGTTCGTCGTCGGCAAGTAATACAGTGCCGTTGATAAAAAGGCTCCGCATAGCGGGGCCTTTTTTATTGGGCGGTTGCCTGGTCGTCCTGAGGATTCTCTATTAGGGTTAAGGCATCTTTTAGCCGAACGATCAGGAGGAACCCGCATGTCTTACTCCCCTGCGTCACCCGAATTTACCCTGCTCGACCGCTACTGGCGGGCAGCGAACTATCTCTCAGTTGGACAGATTTACCTGATGGATAACCCGCTGTTGCGCGAGCCACTCAGGCCGGAACATATTAAACCGCGTCTGCTGGGTCACTGGGGCACCACGCCAGGTCTGAATTTTATCTATGCCCACCTCAACCGTGTTATCCGCAAACAGAACCTGGATATGATCTATATCTGCGGGCCAGGCCACGGCGGTCCCGGCATGGTGGCGAATACCTGGCTGGAGGGCAGCTATAGTGAGATTTATCCGCACATCTCGCAGGATGCGGCGGGTATGCAGCGCCTGTTTAAACAGTTTTCCTTCCCTGGCGGCATTCCCAGCCACGCGGCACCGGAAACGCCGGGCTCAATTAATGAAGGCGGCGAGCTGGGCTATTCGCTCTCTCATGCCTTTGGTGCGGCCTTCGATAATCCCGATCTGGTGGTGCCGTGCGTGATTGGCGACGGCGAAGCGGAGACCGGGCCGCTGGCCTCCAGCTGGCACGGCATCAAATTCCTCAATCCTGAACGTGACGGCGCAGTGCTGCCGATTCTGCATCTTAACGGATACAAGATTGCTAACCCGACGCTACTGGGCCGCAGCAGCGATGAGGATCTGCACCAGCTATTCAGCGGCTACGGCTATGAGCCGCTGTTTGTCTGCGGGCATGAACCGGAAAAAATGCATCCGCTGATGGCGGAGACGCTGGATACCGCCTTCAGTAAGATCGCTGCGTATCAGCGTGAGGCGCGCAGCGGCAACGCCAGCAACGACGTGCCGCGCTGGCCGATGATTATCCTGCGTAGCCCCAAAGGCTGGACCGGCCCTGAAACGGTCGACGGCAAGAAAGTGGAGGATTTCTGGCGGGCGCATCAGGTGCCGGTCGCGGCCTGTCGTGAAGATGAAGGTCATCGCCAGATCCTTGAAACGTGGATGCGGAGCTATCAGCCCGACGATCTGTTTGATGAACAGGGTCGCCTGAAGCCGGAACTGCAGGCGCTGGCACCGGAAGGCGATAAACGCATGGGGGCTTCGCCATATGCCAATGGCGGCCTGCTGCGCCGTGAGCTGGATGCACCTGACATCGCGGAGTTTGCCTGCGATATCAGCGAGCCAGGCACAGAGATAGCGCAGGCCACAGAGCATCTGGGGCGCTATCTCAGCGTGTTGTTCCAGCGTAACCGCGATAATTTCCGCCTGTTTGGCCCGGATGAAACGGCCTCTAACCGTCTGACGCCGGTCTTTGACGTGACCAGCCGCACCTGGCTGGAACGAATAGAGCCGTACGATGAGCAGCTGGCGCGGGATGGCCGGGTGATGGAAATCCTCAGTGAGCATCAGTGTCAGGGCTGGCTTGAAGGCTATCTGCTGACCGGCCGCCACGGGCTGTTCAACTGCTATGAAGCTTTTATTCACATCGTCGATTCGATGTTTAACCAGCACGCTAAGTGGCTGAAAGTGACGCGCAAGCTGGGCTGGCGTAAACCGATTTCGTCGCTGAATTACCTGCTCTCTTCGCACGTCTGGCGTCAGGACCACAATGGCTACAGTCATCAGGATCCGGGCTTTATCGATCATGTTGCCAACAAGAAAGCAGACATCGTGCGCATCTATCTGCCGCCCGATGCCAATACGCTGCTTTGGGTGGGCGATCACTGCCTGCGCACCTGGGACCGCATCAATGTGATTGTGGCGGGCAAACAGCCTGCGCCGCAGTGGCTGGATGTGGCCAGTGCCGTGACCCATTGTGAAGCGGGTATGGGCGAGTGGCGCTGGGCGGGCACCACGCCGGCACATGACCAGCCAGATGTGGTGATGGCCTGCGCCGGTGATGTCCCAACTATGGAGACGATGGCGGCGGTCGATCTGCTGCGTGAGATGCTGCCTGAACTGCGCATCCGCGTGGTGAACGTGGTCGATCTGCTGGCACTGCAGCCGGAAGATCAGCATCCGCATGGCAAATCTGATGCGGAGTTCGACGCGCTGTTTACCCAGGATAAACCGGTGATTTTTGCTTTCCACGGCTATCCGACGCTGATACATCGCCTGACCTATTCCCGAACCAACCACCGCAACTTCCATGTGCGCGGCTTTAACGAAGAGGGAACCACCACCACGCCATTTGATATGACGGTACTGAACGAGCTTGACCGCTATCATCTGGCGCAGGAGGCGATTCTGCGCGTGCCGGGCCTGGCCGACGCGCATCCTGAGCTGCTGGAGGATTTACAGCAGCGTCTGGCGGAACATCATCGCTATGTCCGTGAGCATGGCGAAGATTTGCCGGAGGTGCAGAACTGGAAATGGCCGTCGGCCACTGCACCGGGTGTGCCCGATTAAGCGGCCAGCAGCGCGTCGGTCAGCATCCAGACGGTGGTCGCCACCAGCGACAGCGCCATCAGGCTGTTAAACAGCTGGCGCTTCCAGGCAATCTGCAGATGGCTGCGCAGGCGATCGCCCAGTGCTGCCCAGATCAGGATGCAGGGCAGATTGAGCAGCATAAAGCCGATCATCACCGTCAGGACGCCGCTGCTGCCGCTATAGAGCAGCGCGACGTTGGTGGCCATCAGCCAGGCCTTGGGATTGATCGCCTGGAAGCAGGCGCCGCCCACTATCGTCATTGGCTGAGGACGGGTGCGCGCTTCGGGTGCGGCAGCGCGAAAAATTTTCCAGGATAACCACATCAGATAAGTACAGCCTGCCAGCGTCAGCGGCAGGCGAATCGCCGCCATCCAGTGCAATAACACCTCCAGCGCCATCCCGGCAATCACCGTCTGCACCGCACAGCCCACCAGAATACCGAACACCATTGGCAGAGTGCGCCGCATGCCAAAATTGACCCCGGAGGTCGCCAGCAGCAGATTGTTCGGGCCTGGCGTAATTGACATCACGGTAACGTAACTGAAGAAAGAGGGATCAAGCATGGTGACTCTCCTGAAGGTAGACAGAGTTCTATGCTACGGCGGGGAAAGAGATGGTAACAGGGACACAAAATCACTATTGTTATGGTTACAGTTATCGTTAACAGAAATTGTACCCATTCAGGCCGGAGGCTATTGTGTCCCTTGCTCCCACCACCGAACAACCCCTCTATCAGCAGCTGGCAGAGAGCTTCGCTGAAGCCATCCATCAGGGAACGCTGAAACCCGGTAAACGCCTGCCGGCGATCCGCCGTGTTGCGCAGTCACATCAGGTCAGCGTCAATACCGTGCTGAATGCCTGGCAGATGCTGGAAGATCGCGGGCTGATTGAGGCGCGTCCGCAGTCGGGCTATTACGTGCGCGGCGTGTTGCCCGCCGTCACCCGCCACGGTCAGCATAAGACCCGGGTACGCGATCCCAGCAGCGGTAAACTCGACCTGATCGATAAGGTGTTTGCGGCGCAGAATCATCCCGACTACACCAATATTTCGCTGGCCTGCCCGCAGGACAGTGAGCTTTTCCCGGCGGCACGCATCGCCCGGATTACCGCCTCATTGTTGCGTCGTGATCCCAACATGATTGGTCGCTATGCGCTTCCGCCCGGTAGTGAGCGCTTACGGGAGGAGATAGCGCGACGGGCGCTGCACGCCGGACAGACAATTACCGCCGATGAGATCACCCTGACCCACGGCTGCATGGAGGCGCTTCAGCTGGCGCTCAGAGCAGTCACGCAGCCCGGCGACTGCGTCGGACTGGAGTCGCCGACCTACTTTTTCCTCTTTCCGCTTCTGGCCTCGCTCGGTCTGAAAGCACTGGAAATCCCCACTGACCCACAGCACGGGCTCTCGCTGGATGCACTGGAGATGCTGCTGCAGGAGCAGCGTATCAAGGCGCTGATTGCGATGCCGAGCGCGCAGAACCCGCTGGGCTGCGGTATGTCGCTGGAGAATAAGAAACGGCTGGCAAAGTTAGTGAACACTTACCACGTTCCGCTGATAGAAGATGGGCTGTATGACGAGTTGCAGTTCGACTGGCCGCTCTCACCCGCCGTGAAAGCCTTTGATCGCGATGGCTGGGTGATCTACTGCACCAGTTTCACTAAAACCGTGGCACCCGATTTTCGTATTGGCTGGACCGCCGCAGGCCGTTTTCATGATGCGATTGCCCGACTGAAAGCCGTCTCCTCAATGGCTGAATCTGCCCTGCTCTCCGAAACGCTGGCGGAGTTTCTGGCTTCCGGCGGTTACGACCACCATCTGCGCACGCTGCGCCGTCGCTATGCAGCTAATCTGGATGAGGCGCGGGGTCTTATCGCCCGCTACTTCCCGGAAGGCACGCGCGCAACACTGCCGCGCGGTGGCTTCGTTTTCTGGGTTGAGCTACCGGGCGGCGTGAATACCACCGCGATGTTTGATCGGCTGCTGCAGGAGCAAATTTGCGTTACGCCTGGCGCACTCTACTCACTGAGCGAGCGCTACAACCATGCGCTGCGACTCTCCTGCTGCTATCCGTTTGATGCGCGCTACAGCCGGGCGATTCAGCGTGCAGGCGAAATCGCCTGTGAGCTGGCAGGAATACCGTGCGGTGAGGCTCAGGGTGTACCGTTGCGGCCCCAGACGGTATAGCCGCGACGTTCAGTCAGGCGCTCGTAATAAGTCCGCACCGCAGGGTAATCGGGATGGTCGAGCGGGGTCTCAAACCAGCGGTTCACCGCCAGGCCAATCGGAATGTCTGCCAGCGTGAAATTACGTCCGGCAACATAGCGGCCGGTTTTTTCCAGCTGCTGATTGAGAATGCTCATAGTGTGCGCCCAGCCTTTACTGGCCGCAGCCAGCAGACGCGGATCCTGATGAGCCGGGGAGTTTCGCACCAGCGACATAAATGCGTAGCGCCATGAGGTGTTGAGTTCGGTAGCTTGCCAGTCTATCCACTGATCGACAGGCGCTCGCGTTTGCGGATCATGAGGATAGAGCCACTCGCCGCCATAGGCGTTCGCCAGATAGCGCAGAATGGTATTGGATTCCCACAACACAAAGTCATCATCTTTCAGAACCGGCACCATCGCATTGGGATTCAGTGCCATGAATTCGGGTAGGTGGGTTGAGCGGAAGCCATCGCCCCACTCTTCGCGCTCAAAATCAAGGTCAAGTTCGTCACACAGCCATAGTACTTTGCGCACGTTGATTGAGGAGGCGCGTCCCAGGATCGTTAGCATTCAGAGTCTCCGGTAAAATCTTTAACTTATTGATAACGCTGTTAGCTGTTATAAGCAATCATCCGGCAGAGAAAAGGCCACACTGAACCCAGAGCAAGGAGTCACAATGAAGGTCGCGTTTAAGCAAGTCGATGTGTTTACCTCATCCGCCTTTAATGGCAATCCGCTGGCGGTGATCATGGATGCTCAGGGGCTAAACGACAGCCAGCTGGCGGCAATTGCCCGCTGGACGAACCTGTCGGAAACTACCTTTGTGCTGCCGCCGCAGCACGAAGAGGCGGATTATCGGGTGCGTATTTTTACCGTGGAAGGCGAACTGCCGTTTGCCGGTCATCCGACGCTGGGCACCGCACATGCGCTGCTGGAGGCGGGCTGGCCTACCCGAACGCCGGGTGAAATCGTGCAGGAGTGTGGCGTCGGAAACGTGACGGTGAAGATAGGTGAGGCGGGCGAACTGGCATTTGCCGCGCCGGCGGCCACCCTGATGCCGTGGCAGGATGCGCTGATGGGGAACGCTTTAAACAGCGACGCGTTCGATCTGACGCAAAGCCCGACGGTGGTCGATATGGGGATTCGCTGGCTGCTGGTACCGATGGTCAGTGCCGACGCTGTGCTGGCGCTGCAGCCCAATGTCAGCGATTTGCAGCGTCTGGTTAAGCATGCGGGTGTTTCGGGAGTGATGCCGTTTGGCCGGTTGCCTGAGGGCGAGCCTGAGCAGTATGAAGTGCGTGGCCTGCTGGTAGAAAATGGCAGCCTGACCGAGGATCCGGTGACCGGCAGCGCCAACGCCTGTCTGGCGCGTTACTTCGCAGCCGCAGGCCATACCACCGCCTATCGCGTTCGCCAGGGAACGGCCCTGCAGCGTGCAGGCCGGGTGAACGTATCTTTCGCTGGTGAGACCATCTGGATTGGCGGCAATACGGTTACCGTCATCGATGGCACCATTACACTGTGAAAGACGGCGGCGTCGTGTTTTCAACGACGCCGCCCGCGGTTAAATCCCCTGCCCGCCTGAAGCCTCAATCCGCTGCGCGGTGATCCAGCCGGTTTCGTCACTGAGGATCGCGCTGATGGCGTCGCCGATATCATCCGGCAGTCCGACCCGACCCAGCGCCGTCAGTCCGGCAATCTGATCGTTAATCTCGCGGGTATCACGCACCCGGCCACCACCAAAGTCAGTCTCTATCGCGCCAGGTGCCAGAATATTGACGCGAATGCGCCGTTCGCCCAGCTCTTTCGCCTGGTAGCGCGTCAGGACTTCCATCGCCCCTTTCATCGACGCATAGGTCGAGGAGCCAGGGTAGACCAGTCGGGTCAGCCCGCTGGAGATGTTCAGGATGCGGCCACCGTCATTGATCAGCGGCAGCAGCTTCTGAGTGAGAAAGTAAGGCCCTTTAAAATGCACATTGACCAGCGCATCAAATTCCGCCTCGGTGGTGTCGGTAAACGGCTTGTAGTGTCCATGACCCGCGTTGTTCACTAAATAGTCAAATCGCTCCCGTTGCCATTGCTGCTGCAGTGCCTGTTTCACCTCTCCAACAAAGCGGTCGAACTGACCGGTTTCGCCGACATCCAGTGCCAGCGCCACGGCGCGCCTCCCCATCGCCGCAATTTCCTTTACGACCGCCTGCGCCTCATCGGCATGGCTGCGGTACGTCAGAATGATATCGGTGCCTCTGGCAGCCAGTTTTAAGGCTCCATTCCGGCCTAACCCACGGTTTCCACCGGTAATTAACGCCACTTTCTGATTCATCGCTCACACCTGTTGAAAAATTGAACACGGGTTAAGGATATTCGCGAATTATTGATCTATAAACAGGGGTAAACGCGCATCACTGTTTCAATAAAAACAACAATCGGTGAACAACATGGACAAAATTCACGCAATGCAGGTCTTCGTGCGGGTGGCAGAAATGGGCAGTTTTACCCGCGCAGCAGAAAGTTTAGGTGTGCCGAAAGGCAGTGTATCCCGGCAGATCCAGGCGCTGGAGAATCAAATGGCAACACGTTTGTTGCATCGCACCACGCGCCGGGTGCAACTCACCCAGGATGGATTAGTCTATTACGATCGCTGTCTGGATTTATTGTCGATGATTGACGATATGGACAGCCTGTTTCAGCACGAACCCGCCTCGCTCAGCGGTAAACTCCGGGTGGATATGTCGGTGGCGATGGCCACCGGTTTTATCCTGCCACGACTGCCCGAATTTTTGCAGCACTATCCCGGCATAGAGATTGAGCTGAGTAGCAGCGATCGTCAGGTGGATGTGATCCGCGAAGGGTTTGATTGTGTCCTTCGGGTTGGCGAACTCAAAGATTCGGGGCTGATTGCGCGAAAAATTGGTACCCATACCTTGATTAACTGCGCCAGCCCTGGCTACCTTTCGCGGTTCGGGATGCCCATCCGGCTGGAAGAGCTGTCGCAGCATGCGATGGTGCATTACAGCCAGCAACTCGGTCAGGCATCACCCGGATTTGAATATTTTGATGGCAGGCAGTGCCATTACGTTCATACCGGCGGCGTGGTGACGGTGAACAGCACCGAAACCTATCGCGCCGCCTGCCTGGCGGGCTTAGGGATTATTCAGGTGCCTGCCGCCGGCATTCAGACATTGCTGGAAAGGGGTGAGCTGGTGGAAGTGCTGCACCGCTTTCCCGCCAGGCCGATGCCGATCCATCTGCTCTATCCGCACCGGCGCAATGTGGCACGTCGCGTGCGGGTATTTATGGAGTGGCTGAGTCAGGTGTTACAGGAGTACGTCACCTGAGCGGCTATACTTTGATTTTAATGATAAACAGGACAGTGAAGGTCTATGACAGACAAGCAGGAAAATCCGCAGGATTTGCAGCCACAAAAGCCGCTTATCGATATTAAAACCGGCAACCACACCGTAGATGAATCTATTGTTCGCGTGTCGCGTTTCGCCACCTGGTTTCAGGCTATTCCGGCGGTGGCGCATTTCATTCGCGCCCTTGACCGCTTTAACGATCGGCTCGGCAGCCAGTTTGGCGCGGCGATTACCTATTTTTCGTTTTTATCGCTGATTCCCATTCTGATGGTGTCGTTCGCCGCCGTGGGTTTTGTGCTGGCATCGAATCCGGATTTGCTGACCGATATCATCAACAAAATCGTCAGCAGCATCAGCGACCCGACACTGGCAACCACGCTGAAAAATACGGTGAATACCGCGATTCAGCAGCGTGCCACCGTGGGGATTACCGGTTTACTGCTGGCGCTCTACTCCGGCCTTAACTGGATGGGTAACCTGCGTGAAGCGATTCGTGCCCAGTCGCGCGACGTATGGGAACGCAAACCGGATGACAAGGAGAAGATCTGGAAGCGTTATATTCGCGATCTGCTGTCGCTGGCGGGTCTGATGCTGGCGCTGGTGATTACGCTGTCGCTGACCTCGGTAGCCGGCTCTGCGCAGGCCTCTATCGTGAGTGCGCTGGGCCTGGATGGCATTGACTGGTTGCGGCCTGCGCTGACCATTATCGCCACCTCGATTTCCGTTATGGCGAACTATCTGCTTTTCCTGTGGATTTTCTGGATTCTGCCACGTCATAAGCCACGTAAGAAAGCGTTGTTCCGCGGGACACTGCTGGCGGCAATCGGCTTTGAGGTGATTAAGTTTGTGATGACGCTGACACTGCCGAAGATGGCGACCTCGCCTTCCGGTGCCGCCTTTGGTTCAGTGCTCGGCCTGATGGCATTCTTCTACTTCTTCGCTCGTCTGACGCTGTTCTGTGCTGCGTGGATCGCCACTGCCAAATATAAAGACGACCCACAGATGCCTGAAGCGGGCAGCGCGTCACGACACAAATCATCGTAATCCGTTAACAACAGCGGAAAATATTTCCCCTCGGCTATTTTTTAATCAGATAACAGGATGAATAGCTGAGGGGTCACTTTTATTTAGCCCTTTCTTAGAGTATCCCGCCATATATCGTCCGGTTTACCCCGGTATCACCCGGTATTCACAGCACCACAGAAATTATCCTCTTTTTGCCCTCTGAAGCCAGACGCGGCGCGGGTTTTCATCATTGAATGCGCCCTGGCAGATGCGTAAGATTCTTTATCTGTATTTACAAATAAGAAACAGTTATGCAAGCCTCCCTCACAGACACACTCGACAAACAGCAGGATCCCACGCCGGTTAACTCACGCAGTAAAGTGGTGATTGCCTCGCTGGTCGGTACGGCCATCGAATTCTTCGACTTTTATATTTATGCCACGGCTGCGGTAATTGTTTTCCCGCACATTTTCTTCCCGCAGGGTGATGCCACGGTCGCAACGCTACAGTCGCTGGCCACTTTCGCTATCGCCTTTATCGCGCGTCCGATTGGCTCAGCGGTGTTTGGTCACTTTGGCGATCGCGTCGGGCGTAAAGCCACGCTGGTTGCCTCGCTGCTGACCATGGGTATTTCCACCGTGGTGATTGGTCTGCTACCCAGCTATGAGACGATTGGCGTGATGGCGCCGCTGCTGCTGGCGCTGGCGCGTTTTGGTCAGGGACTGGGGCTGGGTGGAGAATGGGGTGGTGCGGCGCTGCTGGCGACGGAAAATGCGCCAGCGAAGAAGCGTGCGCTTTACGGTTCGTTCCCTCAGTTGGGTGCGCCGATTGGCTTTTTCTTCGCTAACGGGACTTTCCTGCTGCTTTCATGGCTGCTGACCGACGAGCAGTTTATGCAGTGGGGCTGGCGCGTGCCGTTTATTCTCTCTGCCGTGCTGGTGCTGGTTGGTCTGTATGTGCGCGTTTCGCTGCATGAGAGTCCGGTGTTTGCCAAAGTGCAGAAAGAGAAGAAGCAGGTTCGGGTGCCGATTGCGGCGCTGCTGAGCAAGCATCTGACCGCCACGATTCTCGGCACTTTTATCATGCTGGCGACCTATACGCTGTTCTATATCATGACCGTCTATTCGATGAGTTATGGCACCACGGCAGCACCGGCGGGTCTGGGCATTCCGCGTAACAGTATGCTGTGGATGCTGATGCTGGCGGTGATTGGCTTTGGGGTGATGGTACCGATTGCTGGTTTGCTGGCTGACCGTTTTGGTCGTCGCAAGACGATGATTACCATTACGCTGATGATTATCGGGTTTTCGTTCCTGTTCCCGGCAATGCTTGGTTCAGGTTCACAGGCGCTGGTGATGGCGTTTCTGCTGCTGGGTCTGAGCATTATGGGGCTGACGTTTGGCCCGATGGGCGCGCTGCTGCCGGAGCTGTTCCCGACTGAAGTGCGTTATACCGGCGCATCGTTCTCCTATAACCTCTCCTCGATTCTGGGTGCCTCCGTTGCGCCTTATATTGCGACCTGGCTAAATGCCCATTATGGTTTGCAGGCGGTGGGGCTGTATCTTGCGTCAATGGCAGTACTGACGCTGATCGCGTTGCTGGCCTGTAAAGAGACGCGTCACCAGACGCTTTATGACGTGTAATCCGGTTGGATGAAGGTCAGTGAAACCCGGCAGATGCCGGGTTTTTTTATGGGTTGTTGAGTAAATAAAGGGCGTTTCAGGGAGCATACATCTACTCCGCAGGGTTTAAAGTGTCGCCTTGAGGTCAGGTAGCAGGCTCAGGGCGCATACGCCTTTCGCAAAGACGTAAAAGACGCCATCCCTGGCAGGCTCAGCGCGGCCGATTACGCACCTCATCCCTGAGGTGCGCCCGTAGCTGGGCCACGCATTGCGTTATTCAAAAACGCTCCCGCCGTTTTTGTCCCTGGCCCGTGATGCTTTGCTACAGGCGTATGCTCCCATCGCCTGAAGCAGGTTAGCTGTCAGTTTGAAGATCTTGCATAGTGCTAATGAGGCAGGGTGATTCGGGCAGCAATGAAGAAGCTTGAGGGCACTGGCAACACGGGCAGAGGAGGAAAGCGTCCCGCGCCAGGGACGGCGCGGGCCGAGCATGCCAGGGATGGCGGGTTTTGCGTCTTTCCGATCTGACCGTATTGCCTGTGCAGCTCGATCTTACAGCGAAGCAGGCAGTGCAGGCTCCGTTCCTACAGCGAACCTTCCAGGCAGTGTTCCCAAACAAAAAACCCCGGCGAGCCGGGGTTTGTTTTGCTGAAAATTGTGATGAGGTTGATTAGCCCGCGACAGCGATGCGCTTCATGTCGGTCATGTAGCCACGCAGTTTGCGGCCAACGGTTTCAATCGGGTGCTGGCGAACGGCTTCGTTGACGTCACGCAGCTGCGCGTTATCAACCTGAGTGCCTTCAACCGCTTTACCCAGATCGCCTGGCTGCAATGTGGTCATGAACTCTTTCAGCAGCGGAACTGCGGCGAAGGAGAACAGATAGTTACCATATTCGGCAGTATCAGAGATAACCACGTTCATTTCATACAGACGCTTACGGGCGATGGTGTTAGCAATCAGCGGCAGCTCATGCAGTGATTCGTAGTAAGCAGACTCTTCAATGATGCCGGCGTCTACCATGGTTTCAAACGCCAGCTCAACGCCCGCTTTCACCATCGCTACCATCACAACACCTTTGTCATAGTATTCCTGCTCTTCGATTTTGCCTTCATACTGTGCGGCGGTTTCAAACGCGGTCTGGCCGGTCTCTTCACGCCAGGTCAGCAGGTTTTTATCATCATTTGCCCAGTCAGCCATCATACCGGAAGAGAATTCACCAGAGATGATGTCATCCATATGCTTCTGGAACAGCGGCGCCATGATGGTTTTCAGCTGCTCTGACAGCGCATAGGCGCGCAGTTTCGCCGGGTTAGAAAGACGATCCATCATCAGGGTGATACCACCAAACTTCAGTGACTCGGTGATGGTTTCCCAGCCGAACTGAATCAGTTTTTCTGCGTAAGCCGGATCGGTACCTTCAGCCACCAGCTTGTCGAAGCAGAGCAGTGAACCCGCCTGCAACATGCCACACAGGATAGTCTGCTCACCCATCAGGTCAGATTTCACTTCTGCAACGAAGGAGGATTCCAGCACGCCAGCACGATCGCCGCCAGTCGCAGCTGCCCAGGCTTTAGCAATCGCCATGCCTTCGCCTTTTGGATCATTTTCAGGGTGAACCGCGATCAGCGTCGGCACACCAAAGCCACGTTTGTACTCTTCACGCACTTCAGTACCCGGGCACTTCGGCGCCACCATCACAACAGTGATGTCTTTACGGATGCTTTCGCCCACTTCAACGATGTTGAAACCGTGTGAGTAGCCCAGTGCAGCGCCATCTTTCATCAGCGGCTGAACAGCCTGAACCACAGCAGAATGCTGCTTGTCTGGCGTCAGGTTAACCACCAGGTCAGCCTGCGGGATCAGCTCTTCGTAAGTACCCACTTTGAAACCGTTATCGGTCGCTTTGCGCCATGAAGGGCGTTTCTCCGCAATCGCTTCAGCACGCAGTGCATAAGCAACGTCCAGACCGGAATCGCGCATGTTCAGACCCTGGTTCAGGCCCTGCGCACCACAGCCAACGATAACGACTTTTTTGCCTTTCAGGAAACTGGCACCATCCGCGAATTCATCACGTGCCATGAAGCGGCATTTGCCTAATTGCGCCAGCTGGTTGCGCAGGTTCAATGTGTTGAAATAGTTAGCCATGGGTACTCCAGTAAGGTTGTGTTTGCTTTTTTTGTTCAGGAACGGCGAATCGTGCAGCGCCGCGAATGACCCCATCATATGACAGGAATTCTGTTGCTTAAATTGATATATTAACAACGTCACATTGCAATAAATGCAACACCACTCAGAGGCGACGCGCACATGGATTTACGGGATCTGAAACTGTTTCTTCATCTGGCAGAAAGCTGCCACTTCGGGCGCACTGCGCGTGCGATGCACGTCAGCCCTTCCACGCTGTCACGCCAGATCCAGCGGCTTGAAGAAGATGTCGGCCATGCGCTGTTTCTGCGTGATAACCGCACCGTGACGCTGACGGAAGCGGGCGAACGCCTGCGCCAGTTTGCCCAGCAGACGCTGTTGCAGTATCAGCAACTGCGCCATGTGATGGATCTTAACGGCCCGTCACTCAGCGGCGAACTGCGACTGTTCTGTTCTGTGACGGCGGCCTACAGTCATCTGCCGCCCATCCTTGACCGCTTTCGCGCTGAACATCCGCAGGTCGAAATCAAACTGGATACCGGCGATGCCGCGGATGCGGTGGAAAAAGTGCACTCCGGCGATGCCGATCTGGCGATTGCGGGACGGCCTGAAACCCTGCCCGCCAGCATTGATTTTATGCCACTGGGGCTGATCCCGCTGGTACTGATTGCGCCTGCGCTGCCCTGTGCTGTTCGCACCCAGGCCACACAGCCGCAGCCCGACTGGTCAAAAATTCCGTTTATCCTGCCGGTGCAGGGACCTGCACGACGGCGTATCGACCTCTGGTTCCGCCGTCAGCGCATCCCGAATCCGGTGATTTACGCCACCGTATCGGGTCATGAGGCGATTGTCTCGATGGTGGCGCTGGGCTGCGGTATTGCACTGTTGCCGGATGTGGTGCTGGAGAACAGCCCGGACCCGGTGCGTAACCGCGTGCTGTTACTGGAGAATATTGACTCGGTTGCACCGTTCGAGCTCGGCATTTGCGTGCAAAAAAAGCGGCTCGGAGAGCCGCTGATCAGTGCTTTCTGGAGTCAGCTGTAATCAGTTGCCTGACAGGAAGAAGCGGAACGCCGGGTTCTGGCTTTCGTCATGAAAGTCGTAACCCAGATCGGTGAGATGCTCCTCGAAACGTGGCTCATCGCTGCCGAGTTCAAAAGCCGCCAGCACACGACCATAGTCGGTGCCGTGGCTGCGGTAGTGAAACAGCGAGATATTCCAGTGAGTGCCCAGCGTCTGCAGGAACTTCAGCAACGCGCCAGGTGCCTCCGGGAATTCAAAGCTGAAGAGCCGTTCACGCAGCGGCTTGGAGGGACGTCCGCCCACCATGTAGCGCACGTGCAGTTTCGCCATCTCATCATCTGAAAGATCGACCACCTGATAACCGCCGCTGGTGAGCTCGCTGATGATTTCGCTACGCTCCTCTACGCCACGGGTCAGACGCACGCCAACAAAGATGCAGGCTTTGTCCGCATCCGCGTAGCGATAGTTGAACTCGGTAATGGAACGTCCGCCCAGCGTCTGACAGAAGCGCAGGAAGCTGCCCTGCTGTTCCGGGATGGTGACGGCCAGCAGCGCTTCACGCTGCTCGCCCAGCTCACAACGCTCGGAGACGTAACGCAGGCCGTGGAAGTTGACGTTGGCACCTGATAACACATGCGCCAGCCGCTCGCCTTTGATCTCGTGCTGCTGGATATACTTTTTCATGCCCGCCAGCGCCAGCGCGCCAGACGGCTCCGCCACGGCACGAACATCTTCGAACAGATCTTTCATCGCCGCGCAAATCGCATCGCTATCGACGGTGATAATGTCATCAATGTAAGCCTGACAGAGCCGGAAGGTCTCGCTGCCAATCCGTTTGACCGCGACGCCTTCGGCAAACAGCCCGACGCGCGGCAGATCGACCGGATGACCCGCTTCCAGTGCGGCTTTCAGGCAGGCTGAATCTTCTGACTCCACCGCAATCACTTTGATTTGCGGCATCAGCTGCTTGATCAGCACAGCCACGCCGGCGGCCAGACCGCCGCCGCCAACCGGGACAAAGACCCGGTCAAGGTGCGCATCCTGCTGCAACAGCTCCATCGCCAGCGTGCCCTGTCCGGCAATGACAGCCGGATGGTCAAACGGCGGCACGAAGGTGTAGCCGCGCTGTTCAGCGAGCTCTATCGCTTTGGCTTTCGCCTCATCAAAGTTGGCACCAAACAGGAAAGCCTCACCGCCAAATGCGCGCACTGCATCAACCTTGATGTCTGCGGTCGCCAGCGGCATCACAATCAGTGACTTGATGCCCAGTTTCGTCGCGGAGAGTGCCACGCCCTGCGCATGGTTACCGGCTGACGCCGTCACCACGCCGCGCGCTTTCTGCTCTTCGTTCAGACCGGCAATCATCGCGTAAGCACCGCGCACCTTGAAACTGTGCACCGGCTGGCGATCTTCCCGCTTCACCAGAATGGTGTTGCCGAGACGCGCTGAAATTTTTTCCATAACCTGCAGCGGCGTCACCTGTGCCACTTCATACACCGGTGAACGCAGCACTGCGCGCAAATATTCGGCGCCGCCAGGCGCGTCAGGTAGCGGTTGAGACTCGGCCATTTTTAGCCTCCCAGCTTGCTCTTATCGCGGACGGCGCCTTTGTCAGCACTGGTCGCGAGTAATGCGTAAGCACGCAGCGCAAAGGAGACTTCACGCTGACGATTGACCGGCGTATAGGCCGCATCGCCACGTGCCTGCTGCTCTTCACGGCGGGCGTGCAGTTCGTTATCCGGCACAGCGAGTTTGATGCCGCGATTAGGGATATCGATTTCAATGGTATCGCCATCTTTGACCAGCGCAATGGTGCCGCCGTTAGCCGCTTCCGGCGAAGCGTGGCCGATAGAGAGGCCCGACGTACCGCCGGAGAACCGACCGTCGGTGATCAGTGCGCAGCTTTTGCCCAGGCCCATCGATTTCAGATAGGTGGTCGGATAGAGCATTTCCTGCATGCCCGGCCCACCTTTTGGTCCTTCGTAGCGGATGACGACCACGTCGCCTGCCACAACTTTGCCGCCCAGAATCGCTTCTACCGCGTCATCCTGGCTTTCATAGACTTTAGCCGGACCCGTGAAGGTCAGGATCTCTTTGTCTACGCCCGCCGTTTTAACGATACAGCCATCTTCGGCGATGTTGCCGTAAAGCACGGCCAGACCGCCATCCTGCGAGTAAGCGTTTTCGCGGGTGCGGATACAGCCTTCGGCACGATCATCATCCAGCGTGTCCCAGCGGCAGTTCTGTGAGAACGCCTGGGTAGTACGGATGCCTGCCGGGCCAGCGCGGAACATATCTTTCACCGCCTGATCTTTGGTCAGCATGATGTCGTACTGATCCAGCGTTTCACGCATCGTCTGCTGCAGAATATTACGGGCGCTGCTGTCGAACAGGCCTGCGCGATCCAGCTCGCCCAGAATCGCAAAAACCCCACCCGCGCGATGCACATCTTCCATGTGATATTTCGGGGTACTTGGCGCGACTTTACAAAGCTGAGGCACTTTACGTGACAGGCGATCGATGTCGGAGATATTAAAGTCGATGTCGCCTTCCTGTGCCGCCGCCAGCAGGTGCAATACGGTGTTGGTGGAACCGCCCATGGCGATATCCAGCATCATGGCGTTCTCGAAAGCGGCCTTGTTAGCGATGTTACGTGGCAGCATGTTGACGTCATCCTGCTCGTAGTAGCGCTTGGTCAGACTGACGATGCGCTTACCGGCATTGATGAACAGCTCTTTGCGATCGGCGTGCGTGGCCAGCAGTGATCCGTTGCCAGGCTGCGACAGGCCCAGAGCTTCGGTCAGACAGTTCATCGAGTTGGCGGTGAACATACCGGAGCAGGAGCCACAGGTCGGGCAGGCAGAGCGTTCGATCTGATCGCTGTCGGCATCGCTGACGTTCGGGTTGGCCCCCTGAATCATCGCATCCACCAGATCCAGCTTGATGATTTTATCAGAAAGCTTGGTTTTACCCGCTTCCATCGGTCCACCGGAAACAAAGATCACCGGAATATTCAGGCGCAGTGACGCCATCAGCATTCCCGGCGTGATTTTATCGCAGTTAGAGATGCAGACCATGGCGTCTGCGCAGTGCGCGTTGACCATGTACTCGACCGAGTCGGCAATCAGTTCGCGCGAAGGCAGTGAATACAGCATGCCGCCATGACCCATGGCAATACCGTCATCCACCGCGATGGTGTTGAACTCTTTAGCCACACCACCTGACGCTTCAATCTGCTCAGCGACGAGTTTACCCAGGTCGCGGAGGTGAACGTGGCCAGGGACAAATTGGGTGAATGAGTTAACCACAGCGATAATCGGCTTGCCGAAATCGTCGTCGGTCATTCCTGTCGCGCGCCATAAGGCACGGGCACCCGCCATATTGCGGCCGTGGGTGGTAGTGGCGGAACGGTACTTAGGCATGCTCTATTTACTCCAGTAAGAATAAGCTCGCGGACGTCAGATGACGCCCGCGCTGTATCTGATTATGGGTTAACCGGATCTAACCAGCCCCACTTGTCTTCTGTTTCGCCAGTGAACAGACCAAAGAAGGCCTCCTGGATGCGTTTGGTGACCGGACCACGTTTGCCTTCGCCCACCTGAATGCGATCCACGCTGCGTACCGGCGTGATTTCTGCGGCGGTGCCAGACATAAAGACTTCGTCAGCCAGATAGAGCGACTCACGCGACAGCGTCTGCTCACGCACTTCAATGCCCATATCGCGCGCCAGCGTGATGATGGCATCGCGGGTGATACCTGGCAGTGCAGAGGAGGTGAATGGCGGCGTAAACAGCACACCATCTTTAACTTCAAACAGGTTCTCGCCAGCACCTTCTGAAATCAGGCCATTGGTGTCCAGCGCGATACCTTCCTGATAACCGTGACGACGGGCTTCGCTGCCCACCAGCAGTGAGGAGAGGTAGTTACCACCCGCTTTCGCGGCGGTTGGCAGGGTATTTGGCGCAACGCGGTTCCATGAGGAGACCATCGCATCGATGCCGTTTTCCAGCGCTTCTGCGCCCAGGTATGCGCCCCACGGGAAGGCAGCAATGATCACATCGGTGGTGAAGCCGTCTGGCGGGTTCACGCCCAGGCCCACATCGCCAACAAAGGCCAGCGGACGGATATAAGCACTTTTCAGTTTGTTCAGGCGGATGACTTCGCGGCACGCTTCCATCAGCTCATCAACGCTGCTTTTAATCGGGAAGCGGTAGATTTTGGCGGAGTCGTGCAGACGTTGCATGTGTTCGCGATGACGGAACACAACCGGTCCTTTGTGAGAGTCGTAGCAACGCACGCCTTCAAATACCGACGTACCGTAGTGCAACGCGTGAGACATGACGCTGACCTTCGCATCTTCCCACTTAACCATCTCGCCATTGAACCAAATAAAGTCTGCTTTCTTCGTGCTCATTGTTATTTCCTCTCGCGGCTACGCGCGGATTTGTTGTGTTGTCTGTTGTTGAATCTGAACGCATGCAACGTCGATCAATTTACTTAACTGCGAAGACAGTAAATCGACGGAGCGCTGGCTGGCAACGGTCATTTCAATATTAATGTTTTCTGCGTTAGCGACTGAGGCCATGTTCATAGAACAGACCTGAAAACCGCGGTGACGCACGACGCGTAAAATGCGCTCTAATATTTCAGGGCGGAAACGGGCTTCGATAGACAATTGATGCTGGTTCATACGGTTTTCTCCATCATGTTTGCATTGCTGGCACCCGGCGGTACCAGTGGCCAGACGTTTTCATGCTCATCTATTGCAACATGCAGGAAGTAAGGACCTTCGCTGTTCAGCAGAGCATCAAGGGCGGCGTCGACCTGATCTTTACGGGTAATGCGCTGGCCAGGAATGTTGAACGCGCTGGCCAGCGTGAGGAAGTCGGGATTATCGGACAGATTGGTTTCGCTGTAGCGACCGTCAAAAAAGAGCTGCTGCCACTGGCGCACCATGCCCAGACGCTGGTTATCCATCAGTACGATTTTAACCGGCAGCTTGCCGCGCTTGATGGTACCCAGTTCCTGAATGTTCATCATGATGGAGCCATCACCCGAGACACAGATAACCGTATCTTCCGGGCGTGCAACCTGTGCGCCGATAGCGGCAGGCAAACCAAAGCCCATGGTGCCTAAACCACTGGAGGTGATGAAGTTTTCCGGTGCGCTAAATGCCATGTGCTGTGCCGTCCACATCTGATGCTGACCAACGTCGGTGGTCACAACAGTATTGGCCGGTTTGCGATCGGAAAGCTGCTTCAGCAACAGCGGCGCATAGATCGCTTCGCCTGGATGGTCATAGCGCCATGAGTGACTGGCTTTAAGCGCTTTCACCTCATCACGCCAGGCGTTGATATGCAGCGGCTGACTCAGAGCAGGCAGCAATTCGTTGAGATCACCCTGCAGAGAGACGTGTGCGCGACGTAATTTGTTTAACTCAGCGGGATCGATGTCGAGATGAATCACGCTGGCGTGGGGTGCAAAGGTATCCAGCTTGCCGGTGACGCGGTCGTCGAAGCGCGCACCGACCGCGATCAGCAGGTCACATGCCTGTACGGCCAGGTTAGCGGCTTTGGTGCCGTGCATCCCCAGCATGCCCAGATAGACCTCACTGTATGGATCCACACTGCCTAAGCCTTTCAGGGTAGCCACTGCCGGAATACCGGTTTCTTCTGCCAGCGCACGCAGTGCCGGAACAGCCTGCGCCAGACCGACGCCACCGCCAACGTAGAGCATGGGTTTTCTGGCCTGCGCCATCAGTGCACGTGCTTCGTGAATTGCCTGATGTGGCAGCGCGCTTCCCTCTTCTACCGGCACCAGATGCGGTGCGGGCTCACCCTGCGCAATCTGAATGTCTTTCGGGATATCAACCAGCACCGGACCCGGACGACCCGACTGCGCCAGCGCAAAGGCTTCCGCCATGATAGCGGGCAGCTCATCCAGCGACTCGACCAGGAAGCTGTGCTTGGTACAGGCCAGCGAGAGTCCCAGTACGTCGATCTCCTGGAAAGCATCGGTGCCGATGAAGGCAGAGGTCACCTGACCGGTGATTGCCACAACCGGAACCGAATCCATCATGGCATCCGCCAGGCCCGTAATCAGGTTAGTCGCGCCAGGGCCTGAAGTGGCGATACAGACGCCAGTTTTGCCGGTTGAGCGGGCATAGCCAATCGCCGCCATCACTGCGCCCTGCTCATGACGACACAGTAGGTGTTCCACGCCGCCATCATAGAGCGCGTCGTATACCGGCATGATTGCGCCGCCAGGGTAACCAAATACGGTATTAACCCCCTGCGCGCGTAAAGCCTGAACTACCCACTGTGCACCTGTCATCGCTATTCTCCTGTGTCCTGACCGGAACAACAGAATTTTATGCTACTGTTCATTGTTTGTTCCTTGTGGATTTACTGATATTTCCTCGGGTCGAAAAAAAACCCCCGGACCTTTCGGTGCGGGGGTTTTTTCGGATTCGAGGCTTGATTTTTAAGCCTTTCTTTCTCCAAGCGTTGCCCCGCACGGTAGGTTAATAACCACCACCACGCTAATCACGACCAGGCTAATCACTTGTAGAAGGGCTTTCATGTGTTGTTCAATTCTTTTACGTGTTCGAAGTAATGCCTACAGAGTTATCATAGTCAGGGGTTATGGCACAACTTTTTTTACAGACTTTTTTTAACCACAGGCGCTGGATAACGACCTATCAACCTGTATTACAAGAAATAATTACGTGATGATAATTATTCATCACTTTAGTGGCGTAATCATGTTTTGATGAATTTGCGCGCAGTCGCACAAGGTTTCAATACGGCATGAAAAAAACGCTGATGAGCTGGACGATGGCCCGAACAGTGCTGATCATCCCCTCGCTTTCATTTGACGCTGTCACCAGACTGGCGGCAACAAGGAGCGAGTATGTCATTATCAAAAGTTCTGACCCGGGCAGCATTAGGCGTAGAAGCCCCGCTGGTGACCATTGAGGCGCATATCAGTAACGGCCTGCCAGCGTTAACACTGGTGGGTTTGCCTGAAACCACCGTGAAAGAGGCACGTGAGCGGGTCCGCAGCGCCATTATCAACAGTGGTTTTACCTTTCCGGCTAAGCGCGTCACCATCAATCTGGCCCCGGCAGATTTACCCAAAGAGGGCGGGCGGTATGACTTACCTATGGCGATCGCCATTCTGGTCGCCTCTGAGCAGCTTCCTGCCGATAAGCTGACGCACTATGAGTTTCTGGGTGAGCTGGCACTCGACGGCGCAGTGTGCGGTGTACAGGGCGCGATTCCAGCGGCTATGGTGGCGATACAGGCGGGAAGGCAGCTGGTGCTCTCCGTTGAAAATCAGGGTGATGCCGGACTCATCCGTCAGGGGTTGTCGCTGGTCGCCTCTCACCTCAGCCAGGTATGCGCCTTTCTGCGTAATGCGCTCACATTACCGACGGCCCAATACCCTGAACAGCAGGGCGACGTGCCGGCTGATGATCTCGCTGATGTCATTGGTCAGGAGCAGGGGCGCAGAGCACTGGAGATCACAGCGGCAGGCGGTCATAACCTGCTGCTGATTGGGCCACCGGGCACGGGTAAAACCATGCTCGCCACCCGACTGCCTGGCATAATGCCTTCTCTTAGCGATCAGGAAGCTCTGGAGTGCGCGGCAATCGACAGCCTGGTGAACAACAATACCCTGCACCGACAGTGGCGCACGCGGCCTTTCAGGTCACCTCACCATAGCGCATCTCTCTATGCTTTGATTGGTGGCGGATCATTGCCACGGCCCGGTGAGATATCCCTCGCGCACAATGGCGTACTGTTTCTGGATGAGTTACCGGAATTTGATCGCAAGGTACTGGACTCCCTGCGCGAGCCATTAGAGTCGGGCGTCATCGCTATTTCCCGTGCCCGGGCAAAAGTTACCTATCCGGCACGGTTTCAGCTGATCGCTGCGATGAATCCAAGTCCAACCGGGCATTATCAGGGACAACACAACCGCTGCTCACCCCAACAGGTTTTGCGGTATCTCAGCAAGCTATCAGGCCCTTTTTTGGATCGTTTTGATCTTTCGCTGGAGGTGCCGCTACTGCCGGGTGGGATGCTCAGCGGTCAGCGCGCCAGAGCGGAAGCGTCTGAGCAGGTACGTCATCGGGTGGTCGCGGCACGTAACATTCAGCTGGCCCGTACAGGCAAGATCAATGCGCATTTAAACAATGCAGAGATTATGCGCTGGTGTCAGCCTGCCAAAGAAGACGCGGAGTGGCTGGAGTCCGTGCTGGAGAAACTGGGTTTGTCTGTGCGGGCATGGCAGCGGATTTTGAAAGTGGCGCGTACCGTTGCCGATCTCGCGGGGGATACGGATATTAGCCGGTCACATCTGCAGGAAGCGGTCAGTTACCGTACAATAGATCGATTAATGATTCATCTGCACAACAGCCTGCAATAAAAAAAGGGGCTTTCGCCCCTTCTCTGTTAATCGTCGCTGTCGGTAAAGTCTTCAACGGTGTCCATCTGCGGTTTACCGCCAGAGAGCGTATGAAAACGCTTAGGACGCTTAATGCGGGTCATATACTTAGACCACACGCGCTCAGCTTCCGTTTGCGGCTCACGCACGCCACGACACACTTCAATAAACAAACGTTCTTCTTCAGTTACAGGCTCACGCTTTGATAAATCCAGCTCATTAAAAGCAAAACCGTGGCGTTCAAGAAGCTGAGCCTCTTTAATAGTAAAGTCACCGTGGCGTGAGAAACCACGCGGGTAATGTTTGTTATCAAAGAAACGATTCTCTGTTGAGAAGCTTTCCGCCATGTTACACGCTCCTGATTTTCTAATGCCGTGCTGTTAATGGCGCGGAGTATTAGATAGGCTTGACAGAGTGTAAAACAAAACATTTAAATCTATACGACAAACATTTTTTGGGAGAACGCTGTGGATACGGAATTACTGAAAACTTTCCTGGAAGTGAGCAGGACACGTCATTTTGGGCGTGCTGCAGAAGCACTTTACCTTACGCAATCTGCTGTCAGTTTTCGCATCCGTCAGTTAGAAAATCAGCTTGGCGTTAATCTTTTTACACGGCATCGCAATAACATACGTCTGACAGCGGCAGGAGAGCGACTGCTTCCCTATGCTGAAAGCCTGATGAGCACCTGGATGATGGCGAAGAAGGAGGTTTCTCATACTCAGCAGCATCATGAGCTTTCTATAGGTGCCAGTGCATCTCTATGGGAAGCCTATCTGACGCCATGGCTACAGACGCTGTATGAGAATCGGGAGAGCCTGCATTTAGAAGCGCGCGTAGCACAGCGGCATCTGCTGGTTAAACAGCTTCATGAGCGCCAGCTGGATCTGTTGATTACCACTGAAGCGCCTAAGATGGATGAGTTAACCAGTCAGCAGATTGGTCATATTTCACTGGCGCTGTTCTGCGCCCGGCAGAGCGAAAAGCGTGAGAAATATGATTATATTAAGCTGGAATGGGGAGCTGATTTTCATCAGCATCAGAGCTATCTATCGGGGGCTGATGATGTGCCGGTCCTCTCCACAACGTCAGCGCATGTCACCCGTGAACTGCTGCATACCACCGGCGCATGCGCGTTTCTGCCGGACTTCTGGCAAAGTGTTTACAGTGAGTTGATGATGATTCCGGATACACCCGTTGCCGTTCGTCCGCTCTATGCTGTCTGGTTGCAGAACAGCGATCAGCAGGCACACATCCGCCAGTTGCTTAAATTCCCGATTCTGGTCAGGCAAAACAGCTGAATTTACGGGAAAAAGAGGTGAGCAGGGAAGATCAGAGGCCAGTTAGCGTTAGCTGGTTTTTCTTTTTTGCTTTTTTAAAGGCAAAAAAAAATCCTTTGCCGAAGCAAAGGATCGTTTTCTGGCAGGGGCGGAGGGACTCGAACCCCCAACACCCGGTTTTGGAGACCGGTGCTCTACCAATTGAACTACGCCCCTAATAGGGTGGCGGAACGGACGGGGCTCGAACCCGCGACCCCCTGCGTGACAGGCAGGTATTCTAACCAACTGAACTACCGCTCCACCGATTCTTTCACGGTTCTCAGCAACCGGCTGAGAGCCGTCTGTTCCTGTTGCTTTCCTTGTCAGGGGAAAAGGAACGAATTCAATGCCTGGCAGTTCCCTACTCTCGCATGGGGAGACCCCACACTACCATCGGCGCTACGGCGTTTCACTTCTGAGTTCGGCATGGGGTCAGGTGGGACCACCGCGCTAAAGCCGCCAGGCAGATTCTGTTCTCCGCGCCGCCCCTTAAGGCCGCGCAGATTATTATCCGGTACAGGCTGAAAATTGTCTCTCTCAAAAACGCCTCTGGCGTTGTAAGGTTAAGCCTCACGGGTCATTAGTACCGGTTAGCTCAACGCATCGCTGCGCTTACACACCCGGCCTATCAACGTCGTAGTCTTCAACGTCCCTTCAGGACTCTCAAGGAGTCAGGGAGAACTCATCTCGGGGCAAGTTTCGTGCTTAGATGCTTTCAGCACTTATCTTTTCCGCACTTAGCTACCGGGCAATGCCATTGGCATGACAACCCGAACACCAGTGGTGCGTTCACTCCGGTCCTCTCGTACTAGGAGCAACCCCCCTCAATTCTCCAGCGCCCACGGCAGATAGGGACCGAACTGTCTCACGACGTTCTAAACCCAGCTCGCGTACCACTTTAAACGGCGAACAGCCGTACCCTTGGGACCTACTTCAGCCCCAGGATGTGATGAGCCGACATCGAGGTGCCAAACACCGCCGTCGATATGAACTCTTGGGCGGTATCAGCCTGTTATCCCCGGAGTACCTTTTATCCGTTGAGCGATGGCCCTTCCATTCAGAACCACCGGATCACTATGACCTGCTTTCGCACCTGCTCGAGCCGTCACTCTCGCAGTCAAGCCAGCTTATGCCATTGCACTAACCTCACGATGTCCGACCGTGATTAGCTGACCTTCGTGCTCCTCCGTTACTCTTTAGGAGGAGACCGCCCCAGTCAAACTACCCACCAGACACTGTCCGCAGCCCGGATCACGGGCCTACGTTAGAACATCAAACATTAAAGGGTGGTATTTCAAGGTTGGCTCCACGCGAACTGGCGTCCGCGCTTCAAAGCCTCCCACCTATCCTACACATCAAGGCTCAATGTTCAGTGTCAAGCTGTAGTAAAGGTTCACGGGGTCTTTCCGTCTTGCCGCGGGTACACTGCATCTTCACAGCGAGTTCAATTTCACTGAGTCTCGGGTGGAGACAGCCTGGCCATCATTACGCCATTCGTGCAGGTCGGAACTTACCCGACAAGGAATTTCGCTACCTTAGGACCGTTATAGTTACGGCCGCCGTTTACCGGGGCTTCGATCAAGAGCTTCTCCTTGCGGATAACCCCATCAATTAACCTTCCGGCACCGGGCAGGCGTCACACCGTATACGTCCACTTTCGTGTTTGCACAGTGCTGTGTTTTTAATAAACAGTTGCAGCCAGCTGGTATCTTCGACTGGCTTCGGCTCGGGGAGTAAATCCCTCCACCTACGCGCCAGCGTGCCTTCTCCCGAAGTTACGGCACCATTTTGCCTAGTTCCTTCACCCGAGTTCTCTCAAGCGCCTTGGTATTCTCTACCTGACCACCTGTGTCGGTTTGGGGTACGATTCTGTGTTACCTGATGCTTAGAGGCTTTTCCTGGAAGCTGGGCATTTATCACTTCAGCACCGTAGTGCCTCGTCGTCACGCCTCAGCGTTGATAAGGGACCGGATTTACCTGGACCCTCCGCCTACACGCTTAAACCGGGACAACCGTCGCCCGGCTGATATAGCCTTCTCCGTCCCCCCTTCGCAGTAACACCGAGTACAGGAATATTAACCTGTTTCCCATCGACTACGCCTTTCGGCCTCGCCTTAGGGGTCGACTCACCCTGCTCCGATTAACGTTGAACAGGAACCCTTGGTCTTCCGGCGAGCGGGCTTTTCACCCGCTTTATCGTTACTTATGTCAGCATTCGCACTTCTGATACCTCCAGCATGCCTCACAGCACACCTTCGACGGCTTACAGAACGCTCCCCTACCCAACAACACATAGTGTCGCTGCCGCAGCTTCGGTGCATGGTTTAGCCCCGTTACATCTTCCGCGCAGGCCGACTCGACCAGTGAGCTATTACGCTTTCTTTAAATGATGGCTGCTTCTAAGCCAACATCCTGGCTGTCTGTGCCTTCCCACATCGTTTCCCACTTAACCATGACTTTGGGACCTTAGCTGGCGGTCTGGGTTGTTTCCCTCTTCACGACGGACGTTAGCACCCGCCGTGTGTCTCCCGTGATAACATTCCTCGGTATTCGCAGTTTGCATCGGGTTGGTAAGCCGGGATGGCCCCCTAGCCGAAACAGTGCTCTACCCCCGAGGATGAGTTCACGAGGCGCTACCTAAATAGCTTTCGGGGAGAACCAGCTATCTCCCGGTTTGATTGGCCTTTCACCCCCAGCCACAGGTCATCCGCTAATTTTTCAACATTAGTCGGTTCGGTCCTCCAGTTAGTGTTACCCAACCTTCAACCTGCCCATGGCTAGATCACCGGGTTTCGGGTCTATACCCTGCAACTTAACGCCCAGTTAAGACTCGGTTTCCCTGCGGCTCCCCTATACGGTTAACCTTGCTACAGAATATAAGTCGCTGACCCATTATACAAAAGGTACGCAGTCACCCCCATAAAGAAGGCTCCCACTGCTTGTACGTACACGGTTTCAGGTTCTGTTTCACTCCCCTCGCCGGGGTTCTTTTCGCCTTTCCCTCACGGTACTGGTTCACTATCGGTCAGTCAGGAGTATTTAGCCTTGGAGGATGGTCCCCCCATATTCAGACAGGATACCACGTGTCCCGCCTTACTCATCGAGCTCACAGCACGTGTGCTTTTGTGTACGGGAGTATCACCCTGTACCCTGCGACTTTCCAGACGCTTCCACTAACACACATGCTGATTCAGGCTCTGGGCTGCTCCCCGTTCGCTCGCCGCTACTGGGGGAATCTCGGTTGATTTCTTTTCCTCGGGGTACTTAGATGTTTCAGTTCCCCCGGTTCGCCTTGCAGCACTATGTATTCATGCTGCAATGATGCACAGAGTGCACCGGGTTTCCCCATTCGGACATCGACGGCTGTAGCGGTTCATATCACCTTACCGTCGCTTTACGCAGATTAGCACGTCCTTCATCGCCTCTGACTGCCTGGGCATCCACCGTGTACGCTTAGTCGCTTAACCTCACAACCCACAGGCGTTTTACAACGCTGCGAGCTGCAAGCATTTGAGAGACTCGAACGTGTCGCGCTTTTCATTCTTATTACGGAGAATGAAAACGACACGTCGTTTCAATTTTCAGCTTGTTCCGGATTGTTAAAGAGCATAATACTTCGCAGCACACCGTTGCCGGTACGCTCTGAAGTATTCAGAAAAAACAGTTAAAACGGTATGGTGGAGCTAAGCGGGATCGAACCGCTGACCTCCTGCGTGCAAGGCAGGCGCTCTCCCAGCTGAGCTATAGCCCCATACAGTTACTGCAGAGACCACTACTACCACTCAACCGAGTACACTTCTTGAGAAATGCAATTCGTGCTCAGGCAAGGCATGTTTCCGCGAAGCATAGTGAACTATGCGAGCCGGGAACATAACGCAGCGTGAGTGCGAATTTGGTAGGCCTGAGTGGACTTGAACCACCGACCTCACCCTTATCAGGGGTGCGCTCTAACCACCTGAGCTACAAGCCTGTAGAGGTTTTTTCTGCTCGTTACTTTTTATCAGACAATCTGTTGTGGACACTGCGCGGGAAGGTATCTTCAGGTAAGGAGGTGATCCAACCGCAGGTTCCCCTACGGTTACCTTGTTACGACTTCACCCCAGTCATGAATCACAAAGTGGTAAGCGCCCTCCCGAAGGTTAAGCTACCTACTTCTTTTGCAACCCACTCCCATGGTGTGACGGGCGGTGTGTACAAGGCCCGGGAACGTATTCACCGTGGCATTCTGATCCACGATTACTAGCGATTCCGACTTCACGGAGTCGAGTTGCAGACTCCGATCCGGACTACGACGCACTTTGTGAGGTCCGCTTGCTCTCGCGAGGTCGCTTCTCTTTGTATGCGCCATTGTAGCACGTGTGTAGCCCTACTCGTAAGGGCCATGATGACTTGACGTCATCCCCACCTTCCTCCGGTTTATCACCGGCAGTCTCCTTTGAGTTCCCGCCATCACGCGCTGGCAACAAAGGATAAGGGTTGCGCTCGTTGCGGGACTTAACCCAACATTTCACAACACGAGCTGACGACAGCCATGCAGCACCTGTCTCACGGTTCCCGAAGGCACTAAGGCATCTCTGCCGAATTCCGTGGATGTCAAGAGTAGGTAAGGTTCTTCGCGTTGCATCGAATTAAACCACATGCTCCACCGCTTGTGCGGGCCCCCGTCAATTCATTTGAGTTTTAACCTTGCGGCCGTACTCCCCAGGCGGTCGACTTAACGCGTTAGCTCCGGAAGCCACTCCTCAAGGGAACAACCTCCAAGTCGACATCGTTTACGGCGTGGACTACCAGGGTATCTAATCCTGTTTGCTCCCCACGCTTTCGCACCTGAGCGTCAGTCTTTGTCCAGGGGGCCGCCTTCGCCACCGGTATTCCTCCAGATCTCTACGCATTTCACCGCTACACCTGGAATTCTACCCCCCTCTACAAGACTCAAGCCTGCCAGTTTCAAATGCAGTTCCCAGGTTAAGCCCGGGGATTTCACATCTGACTTAACAGACCGCCTGCGTGCGCTTTACGCCCAGTAATTCCGATTAACGCTTGCACCCTCCGTATTACCGCGGCTGCTGGCACGGAGTTAGCCGGTGCTTCTTCTGCGGGTAACGTCAATCGGTAAGGTTATTAACCTCACCGCCTTCCTCCCCGCTGAAAGTACTTTACAACCCGAAGGCCTTCTTCATACACGCGGCATGGCTGCATCAGGCTTGCGCCCATTGTGCAATATTCCCCACTGCTGCCTCCCGTAGGAGTCTGGACCGTGTCTCAGTTCCAGTGTGGCTGGTCATCCTCTCAGACCAGCTAGGGATCGTCGCCTAGGTGGGCCATTACCCCGCCTACTAGCTAATCCCATCTGGGTTCATCCGATAGTGAGAGGCCCGAAGGTCCCCCTCTTTGGTCTTGCGACGTTATGCGGTATTAGCCACCGTTTCCAGTGGTTATCCCCCTCTATCGGGCAGATCCCCAGACATTACTCACCCGTCCGCCACTCGTCACCCAAGAGCAAGCTCTCTGTGCTACCGTCCGACTTGCATGTGTTAGGCCTGCCGCCAGCGTTCAATCTGAGCCATGATCAAACTCTTCAATTTAAGTTTGATTTGCTTAAACAAGTTAAGCGGTGCTCATCTGTAAAACGTCATAATGAATTTCATTATGTGTTCACTCGTGAGGCTTTGATATTTTTTTGCGTCCTAAGACGCTGATATCAATCCTGCGAGTGCCCACACAGATTGTCTGATAAATTGTTAAAGAGCATGCCGCGATTTACTGCGGCGCGGGCTGCGTATATTACGCTTTCCGCATTGTCAGTCAAGCATTTATTTTCGCTTAACTCACTGGTTCGTATGATTTCGAACCTACTTAACCCGGCGCTTCGTAAGCCGTTGTGCCGTGTCAGTGGAGGCGCATTATAGGGAGTTCTCGGAGGCTGACAAGTGCTAATTTCAAATAAAATTTCGAGTGCTTCTTTTTTCAGCGAAAAGCCGCTAAAACGCCAGTTTTTCAAGCAACGGGAAGCCATAACGCTGTAAAACGGGTGATAATTGTACCGCTTCACCATCCAGCGCCGTGCAGAATGCGACGTTCTGTTGCGAAGAATTTACTTCAGGCGCTTCATGTTCCAGTAGCCAGGCTGTTCGTCGGGCAATTGCCGCACCGGAATCAATCAGACGCGTCCCTTCAGGTAACACCTGCTGCAGCTCTTCGCGCAGTAAAGGGAAGTGCGTACAGCCTAAAACAACCGTGTCCGGTGGTTCAGCCATCCGCAGCCACGGCTGAACAATACGGCGCACCTCATCCAGTGCAACCTCAGCACCGTGTAGCTTAGCTTCTGCCAGTTCCACCAGCTCCGCCGATCCCAGCATTTCGATGTTGCAGGAACCGGCGAATTGCGCCACCAGCTCGTGAGTATAAGGACGGCGCACTGTAGCCCGCGTCGCCAGCAACCCGACCACACCA
This sequence comes from Pantoea sp. MT58, assembly GCF_014495885.1. Taxonomy (NCBI): domain Bacteria; kingdom Pseudomonadati; phylum Pseudomonadota; class Gammaproteobacteria; order Enterobacterales; family Erwiniaceae; genus Pantoea; species Pantoea sp. MT58. Next base: position 206,124 of record NZ_CP061083.1, on the reverse strand, counting down.
TTTCGCGTCAGGCGCGCGGCAGGTTTAATCGCCGGAACCACACCCACGACAGGAAACGCAAAGCGTTCACGTAAAGCAGGCAATGAAACCGTGCTGGCTGTATTGCAGGCGATGATGACTAATGAGAGAGGATAACGCTGTGTAATGGCCTCAACGATAGCGACCACGCGTTCCACGATGAAGGTTTCGCTTTTCTCGCCGTAAGGGAATCCAGCGTTATCGAAGGCATAGAGATAATGAAGATCCGGCAACAGCTGACGGACCTCATCATAGACAGAAAGCCCACCGACGCCGGAATCAAACACCAGCACGGTGGGACGCAAATCAGAAGTTGTAGCTGCCGCTGAGGTAATACTCTCGTCCTGGAGTCTGATAGCCATACACTGTCTCGTAATCTTTATCGAACAGGTTGGCAATTCTACCACGAACCGTGAGTTGTGAAGTGACAGGATATGAGACGGCGAGATCCCACAGGCTGACACCGCCTAATTTCACACGACGGCTGGGCGTGCTGTTGAAGTCGGTATCATAACGGTCGCCCAGATAGTGATAAGTCACGGACCAGTCAAACTCATGCAGTGTCCAGTCAAGCTGATACTTGACCTGCTGCTTAGCCCGGCGAACGAGCGGCTGATCGGTGCTGCCATCCCGCGCATCGACATAATCATATGAGAGCTGATGCGTCAGCGGCCCGGTATCGAATCCAGCGGTGGCTTCAACGCCTTTAATACGTGCCTTCTCAATGTTGTAGTAGCGGAAGGTCTGCGGATCGCCTTCAATCAGGTCATCAATGTCGTTGCGATAGCCCGACACGCGCCAGTTCACCGGCCCGGTCAGCCCCTCAAAGCCGCCTTCCCACTGCTTACTTTTTTCAGGATCGAGGTCGCGGTTGCCATAAAATGGGCTGTATACCTGCGACAGATTAGGCGCTTTGAAAGCAGTACCATACGAAGCGAACGCGCGGTACCCGGAAATAAACTCCCATGACGCCGCCGTCTGCCAGGTGTTATGCCAGCCGAACTGATTGTTATCGTCACCACGTACCGCACCCTCAAGAGTGACGCTGCCAAACTGTTGCTGCCCGGTCACGTAGAGGCCGGTATTACGCTGTTCATAGCCATCTGATAAATAGTTCGTGCCCGGTTCCGTTGTCTCTTTCTGCCAGTCCACACCCGCACTGACGGCGCCCTGCCCCACCTGCACAGTATTGCCCCACTGCAGATTGTACTGAGTGACATCATCAAAGGTGGATGCAGCGCCGTAGCGGCCATTGCGCGGATCGTAGTTAATGTCTTTGGTATGGCCATAACTGGCAATAAGCTGGGTGGAGTAGACGTCGCGGTTGAAGCGTAACCCGGTGTCCCAGGTCTGGCTGTAGAGCTGACGGGTATCCGCCAGGCCGATGATATTCGTGAAGCTGTCATCATACGTGTAAGACCCGTCATAGGCAGTGCGGTTATCAAAGCCATAGCCGCGCACAAAACCACTGAGTTCATCGCTGAACTGATGCTCAAGGTTGCCATACAGGGTTTTGCTCATGAAGCCGTCGCGATCGTGCTGCGCCGGGCCATAGTCATTGGGATAGCCCGCCACAACGTCATACCCTTTGGTGTAGGTATAGTTGCCTGCCAGGGTAAGCTTTGTCGCGTCGCCCAGCATCTGCTGAGTTGAGCCGTCATACGATTGATAGCCGTTGGATCCCATGCCCGCCGTCAGCGTCGTGCCCGGTTGCGATCGGCCCGTAATAATATTCACCACGCCGCCAATGGCATCAGAACCGTAAACCGCGGAACGTGCGCCGCGAATATATTCGATGCGTTGCACCAGCGACAGGGGGATCTGGCTGAGGTCGGACGAACCGGTAATACCCGCCTGATTAAGCCGGATACCATCAATCAGGATCAGCACATGTCTGGACTCAGTACCCCGAATAAACAGCGAACTCTGCTGCCCTGACCCGCCGCTTTGCGCGACATCGACACCCGGCAGACGGCGCATCACATCTGTCAGATTTTTGGCCTGCCAGCGATCAATCTCATCACGCGTGACGACGGTTGTCGGCGCCAGCACCCCGGAAACAGGTTCGGCAAAACGGTTGGCAGTAACGATTTGCGTATCATCATTCCCCTGCGCAAAACCGTTTTGCGCCCAGAGAGAAATCGCCGTTGCGCTCAGAGCGAACAGCGATGCAGTTTTTTTTGTCATTTTAATCGCATCCATAAGACGAAGCAGGATGCCGCAGGCCGACAATCAATAGAACGCGATGATTGTACGAGTAGCGACGTTACACCGGCAGGTCTTCGGGCTGGGAACCATAAATGATGATGACTTCCCATCCCGGAGGACAGTGTCTGCAATTGCACTCATCACGACATTCCTTACCGCTGCGCGTCAGCTCCAGATTCACACTGGATTCCCTATTAACTCGGGCTTGAGGCCGGCGTCTGCAGTCTACGGAGTGGAGATACGGAAGTCCAGACTGCTAAATATCTTATCGCTGTGGGACTGGACATCAGCAAGTGAATGCCTACAATCGCCCGCTGGTAAGCTATTAATCAGGATTACTCATGACACCCGAACATCTCCCCATTGAAGACTATGACGCACAGCTGGCGGAAAAAGTCAGTCGTTTAGAGACGATGATGACGCCGTTTGCTGCGCCCGACGTGGAGGTGTTCCGTTCGCCGGTCAGCCACTATCGGATGCGCGCCGAATTCCGCCTGTGGCACGACGGTGATGATATCTATCACATCATCTTTGATCAGCAGACGCGCGAGCGGATCCGGGTCGATCAGTTCCCGGCAGCCAGCCAGCTGATCAATCAGCTGATGCCAAAGATGATCGCCGCGATCCGTGATAACCGCACCCTGCGTCACAAGCTGTTCCAGATCGACTATCTGTCAACCATGAGCAATCAGATTGTGATTTCACTGCTCTATCATCGCAAGCTGGATGATGAGTGGCAGCAGGCCGCCGCCGCGCTGCGTGATCAACTGCGTGCGGAAGGTCTGGATGTGCAGTTAATTGGCCGTGCGACCAAAACCAAAATCTGTCTGGATCGCGACTATGTGGATGAGTGTCTGCCGGTTGCAGGTCGCGAGATTATCTATCGTCAGGTCGAGAACAGTTTTACCCAGCCTAACGCGGCAATGAATATTCAGATGCTGGAGTGGGCGCTGGATGTGACGCAGGATTCACAGGGTGACCTGCTGGAACTGTACTGCGGTAACGGCAACTTCTCGCTGGCGCTGGCGCGCAATTTCCGCCGCGTTCTGGCAACGGAAATCGCCAAGCCTTCTGTTGCGTCGGCCCAATACAACATTGCCGTGAACCAGATTGATAACGTGCAGATCATTCGCATGGCGGCGGAGGAGTTTACTCAGGCGATGAATGGCGTGCGCAGCTTTAATCGTCTGGAAGGGATTGATCTGACCAGCTACGAGTGCGAGACGATATTTGTCGATCCACCACGTAGCGGCCTGGATGAAGAGACGGTGAAAATGGTGCAAGCGTATCCGCGCATCCTTTATATCTCCTGCAACCCACAAACCCTGAGCGACAATCTGCAAACGTTGTCAGAAACGCACGACGTGACGCGGCTGGCGCTGTTTGATCAGTTCCCCTACACCCACCACATGGAATGCGGTGTGCTGCTGACGCGTAAAGCGTAAACAAAAACGGGAACCCTGAGGTTCCCGTTTTTTTCCCTGCCGATATCCCTACTGATTACGCTTGCGCTTAAACCGCGTCGCAATCCAGAACACCAGCGCGACCATCAGAACGGTGGGAACGAAATTTGAGCCAATGTCCGGGTATTCTGCCCGCACCAGCGCGCTATAAACCAGAATCCCCAGCAGGAAAAACGCCGCCGCCAGGCCTGGCATGCCGTCCGGCATGTTGGTGTTGAGATACCGCTGATGCAGACACCAGGCCGCCAGACCCAGCGCAATCAGCGGAAAAATCGAAAAGGGAACAAAGGCGCTGAACAGCACAGAAAACGAACCGTTAATCGCTAAGCCGGTAATAAAAGCCAGTGCCAGAGTGCTTTTATCGCGGGTACCTGGGTGGGTCATGAACTGATCCTTACTCATTGCTCTTCGGGTTTTTCCAGGGTGACCGCCAGTCGTTCCTGCTCACGGCGGTACCAGTAATAAGCGCCTTTGGCGATCATCCGCAGCTGTAACACCAGCCGATCCTCAAGCTTACGTCGCTGCTCAGCATCAACGTCCAGTGCTTCTGCACCGGCGCTGAAGACAATGGTCACCATCGCTTCAGCCTGCGCTTCGGTAAAACTGCGCGGCATGCGATTTTCGACCTCAAGATAGTCAGCCAGTTCAGCGATAAAGTGCTGAATTTCACGCGCCACGGCGGCACGGAAAGCAGCAGAGGTGCCGGAACGTTCACGCAGTAACAGGCGGAAAGCGTTGGGGTTGTTGCCGATGAACTCCATAAAGGTCGACACCGACGTTTTAATGATGCTGCCGCCTTTGGCGATACGCTGTCGTGCCTGACGCATCAGCTGTCGCAGCATCAGCCCACTTTCGTCCACCATCGTCAGGCCAAGCTCATCAACATCCTTGAAATGACGATAAAAGGAGGTGGGTGCAATCCCCGCTTCACGGGCAACTTCCCGCAAACTCAAACTGGCAAAACTGCGTTCGGCGCTGAGCTGACTGAACGCTGCTTCAATCAGTGTACGTCGTGTACGTTCTTTTTGTTGCGCTCTGACGCCCATTCTCTCTGCCTTTAGCGGTGTTGAGCGGGCACTATAGCAAAATTTTCAGCGTACAGATTGGCATTCTTTGTCACTGCCTGTGAACCTCACACTTTGTCAAAATGTGATGAAAATCGCTGATAGAATTCAGAAGTGCGCGACGAGATGTTAGAATCTCGTTGTAAAAATGTATAAATAATAGGACGTATCGGTATGCAAAAGTCTTACGATTACGATGCCATTGTGATTGGCTCAGGGCCCGGCGGTGAAGGGGCGGCGATGGGGCTGGTAAAACAGGGAGCGCGCATCGCCGTGGTCGAACGCTACCACAACATCGGCGGCGGCTGTACACACTGGGGAACCATCCCTTCCAAAGCCCTTCGCCACGCCGTCAGTCGCATTATCGAATTCAACCAAAACCCGCTCTACAGCGATCATACCCGACTGCTTCGCTCCTCTTTCGCCGACATTCTTAATCACACTGAAAGCGTGATCAGCCAGCAGACAGCCATGCGCCAGGGCTTCTACGAGCGTAACCGCTGTGAGCTTTATCAGGGCGATGCCCATTTTGTTGATGCCAATACGATTGAGATTGAACAACCTGATGGCACGCGTGAGACGCTGACGGCAGAGAAGTTTGTTATCGCCTGTGGTTCACGGCCTTACCATCCTGATAATGTCGACTTTACGCATCCCCGCGTCTACGACTCCGACTCTATCCTTAATCTGCACCACGAACCGGGTCACGTCATTATTTACGGCGCTGGCGTCATCGGCTGTGAATATGCATCGATTTTCCGTGGTCTCAACGTCAAAGTTGACCTGATTAATACCCGCGATCGCCTGCTGGCGTTTCTCGATCAGGAGATGTCGGATTCTCTCTCATACCACTTCTGGAATAGCGGCGTAGTGATTCGTCACAATGAAGAGTTTGAGAAGATCGAAGGCGTGGAAGATGGCGTCATCATGCATCTGAAGTCGGGCAAGAAAGTGAAAGCGGATTGCCTGCTGTACGCCAACGGCCGTACCGGTAACACCGATTCCCTTTCGCTGGAAAACGTCGGTCTGGAAGCCGATGGGCGTGGCCTGCTGAAAGTGAACAGCATGTATCAGACAGCGCAGCCGCACATTTATGCCGTCGGTGACGTGATTGGCTATCCAAGCCTGGCCTCAGCCGCCTACGATCAGGGCCGTATTGCCGCACAGGCGATTATCAAAGGGGAAGCGTCAGCACACCTGATTGAAGATATCCCAACCGGTATCTACACCATTCCGGAAATCAGCTCCGTGGGTAAAACCGAGCAGCAGCTGACGGCAATGAAGGTGCCTTACGAAGTGGGCCGCGCGCAGTTTAAACATCTGGCACGCGCGCAGATTGTGGGCATGAACGTTGGCAGTCTGAAGATTCTGTTCCATCGGGAAACCAAAGAGATTCTGGGGATCCACTGCTTTGGCGAGCGTGCCGCTGAGATCATTCACATCGGTCAGGCGATCATGGAGCAAAAAAATGGTGGCAACACGATTGAGTACTTCGTGAATACCACCTTTAACTATCCGACGATGGCCGAAGCCTACCGCGTTGCGGCGTTAAACGGCTTAAACCGCCTGTTTTAACGCAGCGTCGAAATAGTGTGCCATGTGGGTTTTAATTGCCTCTGCCAGCTGTTCATAACGGCTGCGCAGAGGTGAACCCGGACGATAGACCAGCGCGATCGTGCGCTGTGGCACCGGTTTGTAGCAGGTGAGATAGCAGACACCGTCGCGAATACGCTCTGGTGGAACTGCCAGCGCCGGTAACAGCGTAATGCCACTGCCTGCCGCCACCATATTGCGCAGTGTCTCAAGACTGGTCGCCCGGAAATGGGTATCTTCATCGGCACCCGCCTCAAAGCAGAATCCCATCGCCTGGTCACGCAGACAGTGTCCATCTTCCAGCATCAGCAATTTCTCGCCGGCCAGATCGGACATTGGCACACGATCGCGATCGCACCACGGATGATCGGCATAGACAGCCAGCTTCATTGGCTCATCAAACAGCGGCACTTCGATAAAGGCCTGACTCTCTTTGACCAGCGCAACAATCGCACAGTCGAGCTTGCCACTGTCGAGCTGTGACAGCAGCTGTTGCGTCTGCGCTTCGTGCAGATACATCTCCAGTTTCGGGAAGGTCTGGTGCAGCGTCGGGATAATCTGTGGCAGTAAATACGGCGCGGTGGTCGGGATGAGGCCGATATGCAGCGGACCTGACATCGCTTCCCCTTGCTGACTGGCCATCTCTTTCAGCACTTTCACTTCACGCAGCACCGTACGCGCCTGATCCACCAGCAGTAAACCTGCCTGCGTGAACAGCACTTTACGGCTGGTGCGCTCCAGCAGCATCACACCCAGCTCATCTTCCAGCTTACGGATCTGCCCGCTTAACGTGGGCTGACTGACATGACATGCATCCGCCGCACGGCGGAAATGACGGTGTTCAGCAAGCGAAACCAGATATTCAAGATCACGAATATTCATTATTACCCTCCAAACCACGATAGCCCGTGGCGATAGATAGAATAGCAATGAACGATTGGCCCTATCAAGGGTGGTTGGGAATAATGCGCGCAACAAAAAGCTCAGGAGTCTGTCTTCATCTCTATAAAGCCAGCTGCGGCTTCTGTGCGCAGGCCATACAGAGGCTGAGTGAGCATGTCATTGAGTACGAAAATTGTGATGGGACAGGATTCGACAACCGTCAGTTCAGGAGCCGTTTCAGGCCTGGCGACGGTACTGCAGGTCTTCATGGGCGGTCGTCATGCTGGCGGCAGTGAAGATCTGCGTCAATACTTGCTGTCAGCATAAGAGAGTCTGAGCGTCGGCCGGGAGAGCGGGCGCTTTGATGATGTGCCTATAAAAAATAGTAGTTCTGAAGCTAGAGGTTGGCGGGCATTTTAATGTGCCCGCTTTTTTTTACCTGCTGATCACGCCAGACGCTGTTTAGCGTCACCGATAGCGCGGGCAACCTGCTGCGGAGAAACACCGCCCTGCGCATTACGCTTATCCAGACACGATTGCAGCGCCAGAATCGGATAGACATCCTCGCCAATCACCGCGCTGAACTGCTGAAGTTGTGCCAGCGACAGCGCTTCAAGTGCTACGCCCTGCCCGATAGCCGCCACGACGACTTCGCCAACGATATGGTGTGCTTCACGGAATGGCACGCCTTTGGCGACCAGATAGTCGGCCAGCTCAGTAGAGTTTGCGTAGCCCTGTTCAGCGGCTTCCTGGCAACGCGGACGTTTAACCTGCAGGCCATCCAGTACCAGCACTGACATATGCAGACAGTCGAGCCAGGTATCCAGCGCGTCAAACAGACCCTCTTTGTCTTCCTGCATATCTTTGTTGTAGGCCAGCGGCAGACCTTTTAGCGTCATCATCATGCCGGTCAGTGCACCCTGCACACGACCACATTTGCCGCGAATCAGCTCCAGCGCATCCGGATTTTTCTTCTGCGGCATCAGTGATGAGCCTGAGGTCACTTTATCTGACAGCTCAATAAAGCCTGCTTCGCCGGTGTTGAAGAAAATCATATCTTCCGCAAAGCGCGACAGATGCACCATGCCAATGGCCGCGTCAGAGAGCAGTTCCAGCACGTGATCGCGGTCTGATACGGTATCCAGACTGTTACGTGTGGCGGAAGCGAAGCCCAGCCAGCCTGCCAGCTGCTGACGATCAATCTCGTAAGCGGTACCGGCCAGTGCGCCACAGCCCAGCGGGCTGACATCAAGACGCTTCAGGGTATCCTGCAGACGGCTCTCGTCACGCGCCAGCATTTCAACGTAGGCCAGACACCAGTGCGCAAACGTCACCGGCTGCGCACGCTGCAAGTGGGTGTAGCCCGGCATCACTGCATCCTGATTGGCTTCGGCGGTAACCACTAACGCCTGCTGCAGCTCACGTGTGGCGCCCAGCAGCGCTTCGATCTGTACCTTGCACCACAGTTTCAGATCGGTCGCGACCTGATCGTTGCGGCTACGGCCGGTGTGCAGCTTTTTGCCCAGCGAGCCGACTTTGTCGATCAGCTTACCTTCAACCCAGCTGTGAATATCTTCGGCATCGCTCTGCAGAATCTGTTCAGGATTTTCACGCACTTCATTCAATAGCGAATTCAGGGCCGCTTCAAGTTGCTGCTGCTCATCCTGAGTCAGCACATTGACCGTCACCAGCGCTTTGGACCAGGCAACAGAGCCAATGATGTCCTGCTCTGCCAGGCGGTAATCGAAGCGCAGCGAGTCATTGAACTGTTTAAAACGTTGATCCGCTGCCTGAGTAAACCGTCCACCCCAAAGTGCCATGTGAAAACTCCTCTGAATCGTTAAACAAGAGGCGGCATAAATGCCGCCCCTGAATCAAAACTGTGAGGCGAGGCGCACCCCGCCTGAAAAATTACTTCTTCTGCTCGTTCAGGGCGCGGATACGCGAAGAGAGCGAGAACAGACGGATAAAGCCGCCCGCGTGACGGTGATCGTAAACTTCATCTTCACCGAAGGTAGCGAACTCTTCCGAGTAGAGGCTGTTCGCAGAACGCTTCTGAGTGGCTGTCGCCTGGCCTTTGTAGAGCTGCAGCACCACTTCACCGTTAACTTCTTCCGCCAGCGATTCGGCAGCAGCCTGAATCGACTTACGCAGCGGAGCGAACCAGCGACCATCATAAACGACGTAAGACATCTCGTGGCCCAGCTGCTCACGCCATTTGAAGCTATCGCGATCCAGGACCAGCTGCTCAACCGCACGCAGCGCATTCACCATGATGGTGCCGCCAGGGGTTTCGTAGCAGCCGCGGGATTTAATGCCTACCAGACGGTTTTCAACGATATCGATACGGCCGACGCCATGTTTTGCGCCCAGCACGTTCAGTTTTTCCAGACACTGGAACGGACTCAGTTTTTCGCCGTTAACCGCCACAACACGACCTTTCTCAACGGTTACAGTCACGTCTTCAGGCTGGTCAGGCGCTTCCAGCGGATCGACAGTCCAGACCCAGCAATCTTTATTTGGTGCATTGGCCGGGCTTTCCAGCACGCCGCCTTCGGTGGAGATATGCCAGGCGTTTTCGTCACGGCTGTAGATTTTTTCCAGCGAAGCGGTGGTCGGAATGTTGCGCTCTTTCAGATAGTCCAGCAGTGCTTCACGTGAACGCAGGTTCCATTCACGCCACGGTGCCACGACTTTCAGCTGTGGTGCCAGCGCGGTGTAGGTGGTTTCGAAACGCACCTGGTCATTGCCTTTACCGGTTGCACCATGACACAGCGCATCCGCGCCTACTTTCAGTGCCAGCTCAACCTGCGCTTTTGCGATGATAGGACGCGCCATAGAGGTGCCCAGCAGATAGGTTCCTTCATACAGAGCACCGGTCTGCAGTACCGGATAAACGTAGTCGCTGATGAACTCTTCACGCAGGTCAACCACGTGACATTCAGAGGCGCCAGACTGCAGGGCTTTCTTCTCAACACCTTCCAGATCGCCGCGCTCCTGACCAATATCCGCTACAAATGCGACCACTTCACAGCCGCCGTAGTTCTCTTTCAGCCATGGAATGATGGCCGAAGTATCAAGACCACCGGAGTAAGCCAGAACGATTTTTTTGATGTTTTGCGTTTGCATTTCGTAATCCTTGAATCAGAGTCGTTAAGCGAGAATCCGGGTGCCAATCGACACGCCGTTAAAAAGATCAGTCAGCCGCTCAGCGTGACGCCAGCTGGCAATATCGACCGGGCGACCCAGTGTACGCGCCGCATCAAGTGCCGCGTGGACTTTAACAATCATGCCATCGGTAATAATGCCCTGGGAAATCAGCTGCTCAGCTTTGTCGGCGGTCATCTCTTCGATGCGCTGACCTTTGCCGTCGAGAATACCACTGACGTCAGACAACAGAACCAGATCGGCACCCAGCGTCGAGGCCAGCGCGGTTGCCGCCTGGTCAGCGTTGACGTTCATCAGGTCGCCGCTGTCAGTAATACCAATTGAGCTCACCACCGGCATGTAACCCGCCGCCAGCAGCGTGTTCAGCAAGGCCGGATTACCCGGCGTTGCGTGGCCAACATGGCCAAGTTCGTCATCAAACGGAGCGACATTCACAATGCCCGCATCGCCCAGGCAGAGGCCGACCGCGTTGATGCCCGATTTTTTTGCCCAGGCCAGCAGCGTTTTGTTTGCGGTTCCCGCCAGTGCACCAGTAATGATGTCGATCTGATCGGGTGGGGTGACGCGCAGGCCATTTTTCTTCATGACTGGCAGCGCCAGCTTTTTCATCAGTTCATCGACCAGGCAACCGCCGCCGTGGACAATGAGCAGCGGACGCTGATGGGCGCTGCGATATTTCAGCAGCGCTTCAAACAAACGGGCCAGCGCTTCTTCGCTGTCTAACAGCACACCGCCCAGCTTAATAATCAATGGATTGGTCATGGTCTAGTTGTCCGTTAAATCAGTGACTGCGTTTCAGGGAAGCCGAACCGGATGTTCAGGCACTGTACCGCCTGCGATGCCGCGCCTTTCAGCAGATTATCTTCGGCGGCGACGACAATCAGATGTTCGCCCTGTACTTCAAAACCGATATCACAGTAAGGCAGGCCCACAACGGCTTTCAGCGCCGGCACGCCCTTATCATAGAGCCGCACCAGTGGCTTATTGTCATAGGCGCGATGGAAAACAGCGGCGATATCTTCGCGGCTGACACCCGCTTTCAGACGGCAGGTAATCGTTGCCAGAATACCGCGCGGGAAACTGCCCAGATGCGGCGTAAAGATCACGGGTGTACCGAGGTGCGCAACAATTTCCGGATGGTGACGATGGTTAAACAGGCCATAAGGCTGCAGGCTTACTTCGCAGAAACTGGTGCCGACATTGGCTTTACGCCCGGCACCGCTCACGCCGCTGGTGGCGTTAATAACCGGCCACTGCGCATCGTTTAACAGTCCGGCATCCACCAGGGGTTTCAGTGCCAGTTGCGCAGCGGTCGGGTAGCAACCCGGTACCGCTACCAGCTGCGCCTGCTGAATTTTCTCATGCTGATATTCCGCCAGGCCGTACACGGCTTTGTCCAGCCAGTCACCATGCTGATGGGTAAAGCCATAGAAACGGGTATAAAAATCAGCGTCATTAACGCGGAACGCGCCTGACAGGTCGAACACGACACAACCGGCCTTAAGGAATTCCGGCGCCAGATCGTGGCTGACTTCATGCGCCGTCGCCAGGAACACCACATCCACTTTGTCTGCCCACTCAGCTGCGCTGCTTAGCGGCTGTAGCGGCAAATCCACTACGCCTTTCAGCTGTGGATGCAGGTCAGAGAGGCGCTTGCCAGCATCAGGGCTTTGCGCAGAAACCGCCAAAGCGGTTATGTTGATATGTGGATGGCGATTCAGGAAGGTGGCAAGCTCTACACCGGCATAACCACTGGCACCAACGATCAGCGTATTCAACATCAGGCTGTAACCCTTTTTACAGTCGCACGTTCCGGGTCGCGGCCTTGCCCCGTTACCCACCCTGTCATCTGCAGTGATTTATGGTTCCCTTGCAGAGGACGTTAATGTATTTTTATTCACTATTACTGCATGAATATGGATACATCCTAACCCAAGGACCGCCAACAGTGAAGACAAAATTACCGCCTTTTATTGAACTGTACCGCCAGTTGATCGCCACGCCGTCGATCAGCGCAACCGATGCCGCACTGGATCAGAGTAATGAAACTTTAATCAATTTGCTGGCCGGCTGGTTCCGCGACCTTGGCTTCAGCGTTGAAGTGCAGCCGGTGCCCGGCACCCGCAATAAATTTAATATGCTGGCGCGAACCGGCACCGGTGCGGGCGGCCTGCTGTTAGCCGGTCATACGGATACCGTTCCCTTTGATGATGGCCGCTGGACGCGCGATCCCTTTACCCTGACCGAGCACGACAACAAGCTCTACGGCCTGGGCACAGCAGACATGAAAGGCTTCTTCGCCTTTATTCTCGACACGCTGCGCGATGTGGATGTCAGCACGCTGAGCAAACCGCTCTATATCCTCGCCACGGCCGATGAAGAGACCACCATGGCTGGCGCCAAATATTTCTCTGAATCGACGCAGCTGCGTCCCGACTGTGCCATCATCGGTGAACCGACTTCGCTTAAACCGGTGCGCGCGCACAAAGGCCATCTGTCGAATGTGATTCGCATCGAGGGGAAATCGGGCCATTCCAGCGATCCAGCACGCGGTGTCAACGCCATTGAACTGATGCATGAGTCGATCACTCATCTGATGCAACTGCGCACGACGCTGCAGGAGCGTTATCACCATGACGGCTTCGCTATCCCTTATCCGACCATGAATTTCGGCCATATTCATGGCGGAGACGCCGCGAACCGTATCTGCGCCTGCTGTGAACTGCATATGGATATTCGTCCGTTGCCGGGCCTGTCGCTGAGCGATCTGGATGGGTTGCTGAACGAGGCGCTGGCACCGGTGAGTGCACGCTGGCCGGGCCGGGTCACCGTGGCCGAACTGCATCCGCCGATTCCGGGCTATGAGTGTCCGGTAAATCATGAACTGGTGAGTGTGGTTGAGAAATTACTGGGTACGCCAACCGAGGTAGTGAATTACTGTACCGAGGCGCCGTTTATTCAAACACTCTGCCCAACACTGGTCCTGGGCCCGGGCTCAATCAATCAGGCGCATCAGCCCGACGAATTTATTGATACGGCATTTATTAAGCCGACACGGGCGCTAATCAGTCAGGTTGTGCAGCATTTTTGTCACTGATTGACAGCAAATGGGGCATTTCACTGTATTAACAGCAAAATGCCCCCGCAATCTGCGGGATTTAACAATAAGAATAACTTATCCCGCTTCTTTCTCTATAAATTCTACGAATTTCCGTTAGTTAGCCACATCTTCAGTGCACTTTAACGCATTTGACGAACGCAGCATTACGTGGCTAGATAAAAGACGATGTTATGCCCACCGGGTGATTATCCAGAACGTTTCAGAATGTGGACAGGCGGCAACGGAGCCGGTTCCCTGTAGATTATCGGGGACACAATGTTGCTGTTTTTTCTGCTGCCTGAAAGGTCGGGTGTATGAGTTTTTCAAGACGATAAGGGTGTCAGGGTCCAATGAACGAACAATATTCCGCAATGCGAAGTAATGTCAGTATGCTCGGCAAACTGCTCGGGGATACGATTAAGGATGCACTGGGAGAGAACATCCTCGACCAGGTTGAAACCATCCGTAAGCTCTCCAAGTCATCCCGTGCAGGAAATGACACTCATCGTAAAGAACTGCTCAATACGCTGCAGAACCTCTCCAACGAGGAGCTTCTGCCGGTTGCACGCGCTTTCAGCCAGTTTCTGAACCTCACTAACGTGGCTGAGCAGTATCAGACCATCTCGCAAAGTGGTGAGGGTGAGAACCATCCTGAACTGCTGAAAAAGACCTTTGATACCCTGAAACAGCAGAAAGATATCAGCGAAAGCGACATCCTTGCGGCCATTGAATCACTGTCTCTGGAGCTGGTGCTGACTGCGCACCCGACCGAAATCACCCGTCGTACACTGATTCACAAGCTGGTTGAAGTTAACAGCTGCCTGAAGCAGCTTGATCACAGCGATGTCTCCGACTACGAACGCAACCAGATTATGCGCCGTTTGCGCCAGCTGGTGGCGCAGGCGTGGCACACCGATGAGATCCGTAAATATCGTCCGACCCCAGTAGACGAAGCCAAATGGGGCTTTGCCGTCGTAGAAAACAGCCTGTGGGAAGGCGTTCCTGCTTTCCTGCGTGAGCTGAACGAGCAGGTCGAAGAGGCGTTTGGCATCAGGCTGCCGGTCGATTTCGTGCCGGTTCAGTTCACCTCGTGGATGGGTGGCGACCGCGACGGTAACCCGAACGTCACGGCGTCGATTACCCGCCATGTGATGCAGCTGAGCCGCTGGAAAGCCACTGACCTGTTCCTGCGCGATATCGGCGTGTTGATCTCCGAGCTGTCGATGTCCGAGTGCAGTGAAGAGATCCGCGAACTCAGCGGCGAGCCGGAAGCGCTGGAACCTTACCGTGTGATCCTGAAACGTCTGCGCAGTCAGCTGATGACGACCCAGTCGTTCCTGGAACGCCGCCTGAAAGGCGAACGCCTGCCGCGTCCGGCCGATCTGCTGGTCTCCAACGATCAACTGTGGGACCCGCTGTTTGCCATCTATCAGTCACTGCAACAGTGCGGCATGGGCATTATCGCTAACGGTCAGTTGCTTGATACGCTGCGCCGCGTGAAATGCTTCGGCGTGCCGCTGGTGCGTATCGATCTGCGCCAGGAGAGCACCCGTCACACAGAGGCGATTGCCGAAGTGACCCGTTATCTCGGCCTCGGCGATTATGAAAGCTGGTCTGAAGCGGACAAGCAGGCGTTCCTGATCCGTGAACTGAATTCCAAGCGCCCGCTGCTGCCTCGTACCTGGGAACCCAGCGATGAGACGCGTGAAGTGCTGGAGACGTGTCGTGTCGCGGCGGAAGCCCCGCAGGGTTCTATCGCCGCCTATGTTATTTCGATGGCGAAAACCCCTTCCGACGTGCTGGCCGTGCATCTGCTGCTGAAAGAAGCGGGCATCGGTTATGCCATGCCGGTTGCACCGCTGTTTGAAACGCTTGATGACCTGAATAACGCGAACGACGTGATGAGCCAGCTGCTGAGCATCGACTGGTATCGCGGCTTTATTCAGGGCAAACAGATGGTGATGATTGGCTATTCTGACTCGGCGAAAGATGCCGGTGTCATGGCCGCCAGCTGGGCGCAATATCAGGCACAGGATGCCCTGATTAAAACCTGCGAGAAGGCCGGTATTTCACTGACGCTGTTCCATGGACGCGGCGGCAGCATTGGTCGTGGCGGCGCGCCCGCCCATGCCGCACTGCTGTCACAACCGCCAGGCAGCCTGCGCGGCGGTCTGCGTGTGACAGAACAGGGTGAGATGATCCGCTTTAAATATGGCTTACCGGCCGTGACCATCGCCAGCCTGTCGCTCTACACCGGCGCAATTCTGGAAGCAAACCTGATGCCACCGCCAGAGCCAAAACGCGAATGGCGCGACATTATGGATCAGCTCTCAGCTGACTCCTGTGCGATGTATCGTGGTTATGTGCGTGAAAACGCTGACTTCGTCCCTTATTTCCGTTCGGCGACGCCGGAGCAGGAGCTGGGTAAATTACCGCTGGGATCACGTCCGGCCAAACGCCGGCCTACCGGTGGCGTAGAGTCGCTGCGTGCGATTCCATGGATTTTCGCCTGGACGCAGAACCGTCTGATGCTGCCTGCCTGGCTGGGTGCCGGTGCTGCATTGCAGCAGGCGATGGCAGCCGGTCATCAGGATCAGCTGGAAGCGATGTGCCGCGACTGGCCATTCTTCTCCACCCGTCTGGGGATGCTGGAGATGGTCTTCTCGAAAGCCGACCTGTGGCTGGCGGAATATTACGATCAGCGTCTGGTCGATAAATCACTCTGGCCGCTGGGTAAACAACTGCGCGAACAGCTTGCTGCGGATATCAAAGCGGTACTGACCATCGCCAATGACTCACACCTGATGGCTGACCAGCCGTGGATTGCCGAGTCGATTGCGCTGCGTAACGTCTATACCGATCCGCTCAACGTACTCCAGGCAGAACTGCTACATCGTTCACGTGCGCAGGAAGCCCGTGGTGAGGAGCCGGATGCCCGCGTAGAGCAGGCGCTGATGGTGACGATTGCAGGTGTGGCGGCAGGTATGCGCAATACCGGTTAATCGTGGTCAGGCGCTGACAACGGTCAGCGCTGCCCGCCAGAAAAACAAAAAAGTCGGGACGTTCCCGACTTTTTTATTGGCTGTAACAAGAGGCTTAAGCCGCAGCGGCAGGACGCACACCTAACGTGTGACAGATGGCGTAACTCATTTCGGCACGGTTCAGCGTGTAAAAATGGAAATCTTTCACCCCTTCGCGTGACAGAATTTTTACCATGTCCATCGCGATATTGGCGCCCACCATTTTGCGCGTTTCCGGATCATCATCCAGACCGGCAAACATCGCGTTCATCCAGCCTGGCACACGCACATTGGTCAGCGTGGCAAAGCGCTGGAGCTGTTTAAAGTTAGAGACCGGCAGAATGCCCGGCACAATTTCCACATCAATACCGGTCGAAACACAGCGATCGCGAAAACGTAAATAGCTTTCAACGTCGAAGAAGAACTGGGTAATCGCCCGGTTTGCGCCCGCATCAATTTTACGCTTCAGGTTAATCAGATCGGCCTGGGCACTTTTCGCTTCGGGATGGACTTCAGGATAGGCGGCGACGGAAATATCAAAATCGCCGACCTCTTTCAGCAGCGACACCAGATCGCTGCCGTACATCTCAGGCTTGCCGCTGCCGGGAGGCAGGTCACCGCGCAGCGCCACAATATGGCGAATGCCATTGTTCCAGTAATCCTGAGCAATGGTGCGCAGTTCATCCCGCGTGGCATCAACACAGGTCAGATGGGGTGCAGCCTCCAGCCCGGTTCTATCTTTAATGCCTTTGATAATGCTGTGGGTGCGGTCGCGTTCCCCTGAGTTCGCGCCGTAGGTAACGGAAACGAATTTTGGTTTCAGGCTGCTCAGACGATCGATGGAGGTCCACAGGGTCTCTTCCATTTCGCTGGTACGCGGCGGAAAGAACTCAAATGAAACATTAATTTGCCCGTTCAGCTCAGCCAGGCTCTGGTTTAGCGCTTCGCGCTGATTGGCATGAAAGAAACTCATCCTGCACCCTCATCGATTAACAATCGGCCTGCGAACATCTACACGTTTAGACGTCCAGATGTTCAAAATGACGTAATCTGCGGATGCCGTCAACTTAAAAATGATCAACAGACGTGATCAATTTTCAATCAACTTGAAGAAGTTTCAACAGAGGAGAGATAACGCATTGAAAACAGGCGCCGAAGCGCCTGTTTAAGAGAAATTACAGCAACTGTGCGAGGCGATTAATATCTGACTGTATTGCACCTGCGGTAACATCACGGCCAGCACCGGGTCCGCGGATGACCAGCGGATTATCGCGATACCAGCGACTTTCAATCGCAAAGACGTTGTCGCACGGCAGCAGCGAAGCCAGCGGATGTTCCGGACGCACCGCTTCGACACCGACACGTGCTTTACCGTTGGCATCAAACCGGGCAACGTAACGCAGCACCAGGTCCATCTCCTGCGCGGCTTCCAGACGCTGCAGCATCTGCTCATTCAGCTCTTCACCATTTTCAAAGAAGTGGTCTACTGAGCCCTGCTGACAGTTGTCTGGCACCAGCGATTCCACCCGTACCTGATCCGGCTCGATGTTGTAGCCTGCTTCACGCGCCAGGATCACCAGCTTACGCATCACATCCTGACCCGAGAGATCGGCGCGCGGATCCGGCTCGGTTAAGCCCTGCTGCCAGGCCTGATCCACCAGCTCGGTAAACGGCACCGTGCCATCAAACTGCAGGAACAGCCAGGACAACGTACCGGAGAAGATCCCGCTGATTGCCAGGATGGTATCGCCGCTGTCGCGCAGGTCGCGTACCGTGTAGTTGATCGGCAGGCCTGCGCCTACGGTGGCGTTATAGAGCCAGTGACGCCCGGTTTTGGTAAAGGCATCACGAATCTGCCGCCAGGTCTGACTGTCTGACGCACCCGCGACCTTATTGGCGCTGATCACGTGAAAGCCGTGGCTGGCAAAGTCGAGATACTGCTGTGCCAGCGGTGTGCTGGCTGTGACATCCAGCACTACCAGGTCATCAAACGGATGCGCGCACATCCACAGGAACAGCGACTCTTCATCGCGTTCCACCGCTTCATCATCAAAGAAGGCGAGTGCCCGACTGGCATCCAGCCCTTCATAGCTCAGCAGACTGCGACGGCTATCCGCGACACCCGCCAGCACAAATTCAAAGCCGGTCCGCGCTGACAGCGTTTCCTGATCGCGGGCAAACAGCTCCAGCCAGCGTGAACCGATATTCCCTTTGCCAAACAGCATCAGGCCGATGCGCTTTTCTGCACGGAACAGCGACTGATGGAGTCCCTGAATCAGATGCTGCGTCGGGCCGACGCGCAGCACCGCGACCACGCTGATGTGCTCTTCTGACTGCCAGATGAACTCAACCGGCTGATCTTTTAACTGCTGCCAGAAGCGATGGGTATGCAGCGGATTGCGGGTAACGCCTGCGCCAACCAGCGCCACCAGCGCAAGGCCATCGCGCAGCTGCAGATGGCCCGGTAAACCGGCATCCTGTAGCAGCGTAAAGGCACTGTTAACCACTTCGGAGGTATAACAGAGCTGCAGCAGTTGACGGTCAGGATGAACGCCAAACGCCAGCGGTCGCAGCTGCGCGCGCTTCAGCAACAGGTCGATCTCTTTGTGAAGGATGGCAAAGTCATGCTGCTCTGGCAGCTGAATCTCAATCAGGCAAACATCGTCATGGCTGGTGACAATGCGCGCGCCTGTTCCGGAGGCCAGCACGCGTTCAATTCGGGTTGAGCCCTGCTCCGGCTGATAACTGCAGCGCAATTGCAAATCGATATCACTGCCGGAAACCGGCTGCAGCGTACGGGTATGCAGCACGGGTGCCGCCAGACGCGCCAGCTCACTGGCCTCATCCAGCCTTAACAGCGGCAGCAGACAGGCATCAGAGACTTTGCGGGGATCGGCGCTGTAAACGCCTGCCACATCGCTCCAGATAGTCACACGTCCGACACCTGCCAGCGCACCAATCTGCGTAGCGGAATAGTCGGAGCCGTTACGGCCAAGCAGGACGGTTTCACCGGCATCGTTACGGCTGATAAAGCCGGTGACCACGATGCGCTTATGGGGATGCTGCGCCAGCAAAGTCTGCAGCAGTGGCCAGGATTTACCCTCATCCACCTGTGGCTGAGCGGCACGTTCAGCACGCAAAAACTCACGCGCATCCAGCCAGCAGGCCTGCAGATCACGCTGGCTCAGGACCGCTGACATCAGGCGTGCTGACCAGACTTCACCGTGCCCGACCACTTCGGCATAGACCGCATCGGTAATCGGCGCATCCAGCAGGGCCGCCAGCTTTTCCAGATCGCGAATAAACGCAGTAATTAAAGGTTCGGCGATCTCAGCAGGCAGCAGCGCACCGATCAGTTCGCTCTGGTAGCGACGCAAGGCCTGTTGCACCTGGTGCGCAGAGAGGCGATCGCTCTGGCTCAGCTTCAGCCAGCTAATCAGCTGGTTAGTGGTTGAACCTGCCGCAGAGACCACCATCAGGTCGCCCGGCTGGCTGTAATCCGCCATAATGCTGGCAACGCGCTGATAGCAACGCGCATCGGCCAGACTGCTGCCACCAAACTTATGCAACTGCCTGATAGTCGGCGTTCCCGCGCCTGCTGAAATCGTCATACTTAACCCTCGGCTGCGATCCGGAATGCATTATCCAGATCGGCAATTAAATCTTCGTGATCTTCAATACCAACAGAAACCCGTAGCAGCGTATCGGAAATGCCCGCTGCCGCGCGTGCTTCTGCTGACATACCCGCGTGCGTCATGGTGGCGGTATGGGAGATCAGACTTTCCACGCCACCCAGCGATTCCGCCAGCGTAAAGAGCCGCAACGCTTTCAGGAAGCGGCGCAGCAGTGCCTCATCACCGTCGATTTCAAAACTCAGCATGGCACCAAAGCCGCGCTGCTGACGTACGGCATGTTCGTGTCCGGCGTTTTCCGGCAGCGAAGGATGATACAACTTTTTCACTCGCTTCTGCTGCTTCAGATACTCAACAATCGCGAGTGCGTTGCGTTGTGCGGCCGCAATGCGCGGCGACAGGGTACGAATTCCGCGCAGCAGCAGATAGCTGTCAAATGCCGCGCCGGTTACACCAATATTATTCGCCCACCAGGCCAGGTCGGTTGCCAGTTGCGGATCTTTGGCAATCACTGCGCCCGCTACCACATCGGAGTGGCCATTGAGGTATTTGGTACAGGAATGGATCACCAGATCGGCACCCAACGCCAGAGGGTTCTGCAGCGCCGGACTCATAAAGGTGTTGTCCACCACGCTGATAGCACCTGCTGCGCGGGCAGCGGCGCAAATCGCGCTGATATCCACTACGCGCAGCAGCGGATTGCTGGGGCTTTCAATCAGCACCAGTTTAGGGTTTTCATCCAGTGCCGCCTGCAGCGCCACCGGGTCGCCCTGATCGACAAATTTAACCCGATACGCGCCGCGCTTGCTCAGGCTGTCAAACAGCCGATAGCTGCCGCCATAACAGTCGTGTGGCGCAACCAGCAGATCGCCAGGCTTCAGGAACACCGTCGTCACCAGGTGAATCGCCGACATCCCGGTATTGGTTAATACCGCGCCCGCTCCTCCCTCCAGTTCGGCCAGGGTACGCTGTACGACATCACGCGTGGGGTTGCCACGACGGGAGTAGTCATGCGCACGAGGCTCATTAAAATCCAGGAAGTTGTAGGTCGTAGAGAGGTGGATTGGCGGGACAACGCAGCCATATTGCTCGTCATCATTCAAACCGCTGCGCACTGCGATGGTTGCCGGTTTACGCGTCATGAGCGAATTGTTCCTGAAGAGTGAATAAAATGTAGGCCACAGGATATCACCCTCTAATTAGACGTCAATACATCTGGACATCTAAATGTCTTTGCGTATAGATTGAGCAAAAACGCAATAACCGCTAAAATTATGCGTCATCGCCTGGCGTTCCCCTCTGTGATGCAGAGGCAGTGAGCGAAGAAAACCCGCCATATCAGGGGTCAGGCAGGAAAAAATCAGGCATAATTCGCTGATTTCCTCACATTTAACGTTTATTAATTAAGGTAACCCATGGCTGAATGGAACGGCGAATATATCAGCCCGTACGCTGAGCACGGTAAGAAGAGCGAGCAGGTCAAGAAGATTACAGTATCTATCCCATTGAGCGTGCTGAAGATTTTAACGGATGAGCGTACCCGTCGTCAGGTGAACAACCTGCGTCACGCCACCAACAGTGAGCTGCTTTGCGAAGCCTTTTTGCATGCCTTTACCGGGCAACCGTTGCCAGACGACGTGGACCTGCGTAAAGAACGCAGCGATGAAATTCCTGAAGAAGCGAAAAAGATCATGCGCGATATGGGCATCGATCCCGACACCTGGGAATATTGATTCGTCAGCGCATAAAAAAACCCAGCCGAAGCTGGGTTTTTTCTTGCCGCCGAACCCGCAGGTTCAGGTGCCTTTTAATCTTATTTTTTAGCGCCTGGCACGCTGAAACGCTTGTTAAAGCGGTCAACACGGCCACCAGTTGCCACTTCACGCTGCTTACCGGTATAGAACGGGTGGCATTTGCCACAAACGTCCAGGTTCAGTTCGTGAGTCAGTGTTGAACGGGTGTGGATCTCGTTGCCGCAGGTACATTTGATAGTAACTGCTTCGTATTTCGGGTGAATACCTTGTTTCATGGGAAACCTCATAGAAGGCCGTGTCGCTCTCCGTGCCAGGCTTTGACCTGCACAGCACCACACGCGGTTGAACATTATAGGGTGTACTCCGGCCAGATATTTCTCACCGAAGGCGGCATATTATACAGGTAAGTTTCGATTGCTGCAAATATCTGCTGAGATACCCGCCATCAGGGTCAGCGTGTACACTAGCTTCCCCGATGATGATGCCGGAAAGAGAGAGTTATGCCCTTAGTCCAGGTCGCCCTGCCCGTCCCCTTGCCCCGCCTGTTTGACTATCTGCCGCCACAGGGTGCGCAGCCGGTCATCGGCGGTCGCGTAAGTGTGCCCTTTGGCAATCGCAGGATGATCGGGATTGTGGTCGCCTTTCGTGACAGCAGCGATCTGCCGGAAGCACAACTCAGGCAAGTGATCGAGGTGCTGGATAGTGAGTCACTCTATCCGTCGTCGCTGTGGCGCATCCTTAACTGGGCCGCCAGCTACTATCATTCGCCGCAGGGAGAAGTGCTGAGCCATGCCATTCCAGTGCTGCTGCGCCAGGGCAAAGCGGCGCAGGATAATCCCTTATGGCGCTGGGAAATTACCGAGCAGGGCCGGGCAACGGCACCCGAAAGTTTAAAGCGGGCCCCGAAACAGCAGCAGGCACTGGCAGCACTGCGTCAGCAACCCCTCTATCGTCATCAGGTCAGTGAACATGACCTTACGGAAGCCACGCTGCAGGCTCTGCGGGCCAAAGGGTTGTGCGAACTGCATGAGCATCAGCCGCAGATGCACGACTGGCGTACTACCTATGCTGTGAAAGGCGAGCGTCTGCGACTGAATACGGATCAGGCGATGGCAGTAGGTGCGATTCGGGCAGATGATGAGCATTATGCTGCGTGGCTGCTGGCGGGCATTACCGGTTCCGGCAAAACCGAGGTTTACCTCAGCGTGCTGGAAAATGTGCTGGCACGCGGTAAACAGGCGCTGGTGCTGGTGCCGGAGATTGGCTTAACTCCGCAGACTATCGCCCGCTTTCGCGAACGTTTCGATGCGCCCATCGATGTGCTGCACTCCGCCTTAAATGACAGTGAGCGGCTGGCGGTGTGGTTACGTGCACGGCGCGGTGAAACGGCGATTGTGATTGGCACGCGATCGGCGCTGTTTACGCCGCTGGCCCGTCCTGGCGTCATCATCATTGATGAAGAGCATGACAGCTCTTACAAACAGCAGGAAGGCTGGCGTTATCAGGCGCGCGATCTGGCCGTCTTCCGTGCG
Source organism: Pantoea sp. MT58 (assembly GCF_014495885.1). Taxonomy (NCBI): domain Bacteria; kingdom Pseudomonadati; phylum Pseudomonadota; class Gammaproteobacteria; order Enterobacterales; family Erwiniaceae; genus Pantoea; species Pantoea sp. MT58. The sequence continues at coordinate 182,690 of NZ_CP061083.1, read as the reverse complement.
CATGAAGAGGATATCCCGATTGTTATGGGATCGGCGACCCCCGCTCTGGAGACGCTGCACAATGTCCGCAGCGGCAAGTATCGCCAGCTCGATCTGACAAAGCGCGCCGGCAATGCCAGACCGGCGCTGCAACAGCTTATCGACTTAAAAGGTGTGCAGCTGATCGGCGGCCTGGCACCGGGCCTGATTGGTAAAATGCGCCAGCATCTGCAGGCCGATAATCAGGTGCTGCTGTTTCTTAACCGCCGCGGCTTTTCGCCCGCCCTGCTCTGTCACGACTGCGGCTGGATTGCCGAATGTACCCGCTGCGATCGCTATTACACGCTGCACCAGCATCATCGCCAGTTACGCTGCCACCATTGCGACAGCCAGCGTCCGCTGCCTAATCAATGCCCGCAGTGTGGTTCAACGCATCTGCTGCCAGTAGGTGTCGGAACCGAACAGCTGGAGCAGCAGCTCGGTACACTCTTCCCTGGCGTGCCGGTGTCGCGAATTGACCGTGATACCACCAGCCGCAAAGGGGCGCTGGAGCAGCATCTGGCTGACGTTCATCGCGGCGGCGCACGCATTCTGGTCGGCACCCAGATGCTGGCCAAGGGGCATCATTTCCCGGATGTCACCCTGGTGTCGCTGCTGGATGTTGATGGCGCACTGTTCTCAGCCGATTTTCGCGCGGCAGAACGCTTTGCGCAGCTCTATACTCAGGTCGCCGGTCGTGCTGGCCGCGCTGGCAAGCAGGGCGAGGTGTTATTACAGACGCATCATCCGGAACATCCTCTGCTTCAGACACTGCTGCACCAGGGATATTCGGCATTTGCGCAGCAGGCGCTGCTGGAGCGACAGGCAGTTCACCTGCCGCCCTGGAGCCGCCATGCGCTGTTCCGCGCGGAAGATATGGACAATCAGCAGGCGGCGGAATTTCTGCAACAACTCCGTAACTTGCTGGAGGCGAGCCCGCTCAATGACAAGGCGATGTGGTTTATGGGTCCATTGCCGGCTCTGCAGCCAAAACGCAGCGGACGCTGGCGCTGGCAACTGCTGCTGCAGCATCCTTCCCGACAGCGTTTGCAACAGCTGCTGAGCAGTTCATTGCCGCTGGTTTCCACGCTACCCGCCGCGCGCAAAGTGAAATGGACGCTGGATATTGACCCGACAGAGAGCTGATTTTTTCTGACACTGCGAGCCAGATCGAAAAATGTCGCATAAGTCACAATTTTTATGCAAATTAAGTAACAACCAGCCGGGCAATCGTTAACAATGTTGCCCGGTTTGCTTTCAGGTCAGGCAAAAACAAAATCGAACGCGCCATAACGCGTCAGGAGCATGTGTTGGAGCAGAATCAACAACCGCCCGCCGCCACGATGAAGGATGTCGCGGAACACGCGGGCGTCTCAACCGCCACCGTATCGCGTGCGCTGATGAATCCAGAGAAGGTTTCTGCGGCTACCCGCCATAAAGTCGAGAAGGCGGTTGCCGCCGTCGGCTATGCGGCCCATGGCCCCACACGCAACGCGCGTCGTAATGAGACGCGTACCATCCTGGTCATTGTCCCTGACATCTGCGATCCCTTCTTTAGTGAAATCATTCGCGGCGTCGAAGTCACAGCCGCCGAAGAGGGCTATCTGGTGCTGATCGGCGACTGCGCCCATCAGAATCAGCAGGAGAGAACCTTTCTTAACCTGATGGTCACACGACAGATCGATGGCATGGTGCTGCTTGGCTCACAACTGCCTTTTGATGCCAGCATTGATGAGCAACGCAACTTGCCACCCATGGTGATGGCGAATGAGTTTGCACCGGAAATGTCGCTGCCCACGGTTCACATTGATAACCTGACTGCCGCGTTTGAAGCGGTAAATCATCTGCTGCAGTTAGGTCATACGCAGATCGCCTGTATCGCCGGGCCGGAAGAGATGCCACTCTGTCAGTATCGTTTACAGGGTTATGTCCAGGCGATGCGTCGCAGCGGGCTGACGGTCGATCCCACCTATATTGTGCGCGGTGACTTCACCTTTGAAGCAGGCGTTGCCGCCATGAATCAGCTGATGACTCTGCCGCAACCGCCGCGCGCGTTGTTCTGTCACAGCGATATTATGGCGCTGGGCGCGATGAATCAGGCCAGACGCTGCGGGCTGCGGATACCGGAAGATCTCTCTGTGGTGGGATTTGATGACATTGAGTTATCACGTTACTGCGAGCCACCGCTGACGACGGTCACACAACCACGCTATCAGATAGGCCGGGAAGCGATGCTTCTGCTGCTGGATGAGTTAAATGGCAAACGGGTGATCAGCGGCTCGCGGCTGCTGGATGCCGGTTTAACGATTCGGGGCAGTACGGCACGCGCAAAAAAGCGTGAAAAATAAGCGTATTCGTCTGGTTTTTTCAGTAGATTCTTAAGGCGAACACAGCTGGTCAAAGTTCCGGCCCTTAAGTAACATGGCGGACTCCTTGCCGGGCGCGTAAAAATCATCATTTCGCCCAACTGGCACTATTTTTGAAGGGTATAAGAACGAGAGTGGCACAAAAAGATTATGTAGGCCGCGGGCGTTCAACAGGGACGCGTCGCAAAAAAAGCCCCAGCCGTGGCAAGAAGAGCAAAGGCGGTTCGGGAACTTCTAAATTGATGATTGTACTGGCGGTCGCTGTGTTGGTGACCTTTGCCGGTGGTTTATGGTTCCTGGCGCATCATAAGAAAGAAGACGTGCCGGTCATTACGGATCATAAAGCCAACGGCAATGGCTTACCGCCGAAGCCTGAAGAACGCTGGAAATACATTAAAGAGCTGGAAAACCGTCAGGTTACTGTGCCGACACCGATCGAACCCTCTTCGGGTGGCGAAGTGAAGTCGCAGACCCAATTGACCGATGAACAGCGCCAGTTGCTGGAGCAGATGCAGGCTGATATGCGTCAGCAGCCAACACAGCTCAATGAAGTGCCGTGGAATGAACAGACGCCGGCGCAACGTCAGCAGACGCTGCAGCATCAGCAGCAATTGCAACAGCTGCAACGTCAACAGCAGCAGGTTCAGCAGCAGCAACAGGTTCAGCAACAACGTCAGCAGTTGCAGGCTCAGCAACAACAGCAACGCCAGCTGCAGTTGCAGCAACAGCAACAGCGTCAACAACAGCAGCAGTTGCAACGTCAGCAGCAGCAGCAGCAGCAGCAGCAGCAAAACGTACAGCGCCAGTCGCAACCTGCGCCAGTAACGCGGGAACCAGACGTGCAGACAAAGCCACAGGAGACCGCGAAGGCGAAACCGGCGGAGAAAGCCTCTTCGCAGCGCTGGATGGTGCAGTGTGGTTCGTTCAAAGGCACTGACCAGGCTGAGTCGGTACGTGCGGGCTTAGCCTTTGAAGGCTTTGAAAGCCGCATTACCACCGGTGGCGGCTGGAATCGTGTGGTGATTGGTCCGTATAAAGATCGCGCATCCGCTGACAGCACCCTGAAACGTCTTCGCAGTTCCGGACACTCCAGCTGTATACCGCTCTCCGTTGGGGGTTGAAACCCGTCAAACCCGCCCCATATCTGTTGCATGATACTCCGCGCCCCGTGCGCGGAGTCCTTTTCCGACAGCAACAAGGGGTCTGCCCGTGACAACAATAGTAAGTGTACGACGCAACGGCCAGGTAGTGATTGGCGGTGATGGCCAGGCTACGCTCGGCAATACCGTGATGAAAGGCAACGTTAAAAAAGTGCGTCGTTTATACAACGATAAGGTGATTGCCGGATTTGCTGGCGGCACCGCAGACGCCTTCACCCTGTTTGAACTTTTCGAACGTAAACTGGAAATGCATCAGGGCCACCTGGTGAAAGCAGCGGTGGAGCTGGCCAAAGACTGGCGTACCGACCGTATGCTGCGCCGCCTTGAAGCCTTACTGGCCGTCGCGGATGAGTCAGCCTCACTGATCATCAGCGGTAACGGTGATGTCATCCAGCCTGAAAACGATCTGATCGCCATCGGCTCCGGTGGGCCTTTCGCCCAGGCAGCGGCACGTGCGCTGCTGGAGAATACCGAAATGGGCGCACGCGACATCGTCGAGAAGTCGCTGAATATCGCGGGTGATATCTGCATCTACACTAACCACAACGTTAATTTCGAAGAATTAACGTCTAAGGCGTAAGGGTATAAATATGTCTGAGATGACTCCACGCGAAATCGTTAGCGAACTGAACCGCTTTATCATCGGCCAGGACAGCGCCAAGCGCGCCGTGGCTATTGCACTGCGCAACCGCTGGCGCCGTATGCAGCTCGACGAAGAGCTGCGCCATGAAGTGACCCCAAAAAATATCCTGATGATCGGTCCGACCGGTGTCGGTAAAACCGAGATCGCACGTCGTCTGGCAAAGCTGGCGAATGCACCGTTCATCAAAGTCGAGGCGACCAAGTTTACCGAAGTCGGTTATGTCGGTAAGGAAGTGGACTCTATCATTCGTGATCTGACTGATTCCGCCATCAAGATGGTGCGCAGTCAGGCGATTGAAAAGAATAAATACCGTGCCGAAGAGATGGCAGAAGAGCGCATTCTTGATGTGCTGATTCCACCCGCGAAAAACAACTGGGGTCAGGCTGAGCAGAGTGCTGAACCCTCTGCAGCGCGTCAGTCATTCCGCAAGAAGCTGCGCGAAGGCCAGCTGGATGATAAAGAGATTGAAATCGATCTGGCGGCCAGCAGCCCAGGCGTCGAAATCATGGCGCCTCCGGGCATGGAAGAGATGACCAGCCAGCTGCAGTCGATGTTCCAGAACCTCGGCGGCCAGAAGCAGAAAGCCCGCAAGCTGAAGATCAAAGAAGCGATGAAGCTCCTGATCGAAGAAGAAGCGGCAAAACTGGTTAACCCGGAAGAGCTTAAGCAGGATGCGATTGAAGCGGTCGAGCAGCACGGTATCGTGTTCATCGATGAGATCGATAAAATCTGTAAGCGCGGCGGCCAGAATGCGGGCGGACCCGATGTCTCTCGCGAAGGCGTTCAGCGCGACCTGCTGCCGCTGGTTGAAGGCTGCACCGTCTCCACCAAGCACGGCATGGTCAAAACCGACCATATCCTGTTTATCGCCTCAGGCGCGTTTCAGGTTGCCAGCCCTTCCGATCTGATTCCGGAACTTCAGGGTCGTCTGCCGATTCGTGTTGAGCTACAGGCGCTGACAGTCAATGATTTCCAGCGCATCCTGACCGAACCGAATGCCTCGATTACCGTGCAGTACAAAGCACTGATGAATACCGAAGGCGTGAACATTGAGTTCACCGAAGAGGGTATTCGCCGGATCGCTGAAGCCGCATGGCAGGTTAACGAAACCACCGAGAACATCGGTGCGCGCCGCCTGCATACCGTGCTGGAGCGTCTGATGGAAGATATCTCGTATGACGCCAGCGATCGTCACGGTGAATCCTTTACCATTGATGCTGACTATGTGGCTAAACACCTGGATGAACTGGTGGCTGACGAAGACCTTAGCCGCTTCATTCTCTGATTCACTGATTCAGCGCTTTTCCGAAGCCCAGCCCACCCGGCTGGGCTTTTTTATGCATGTTCTTGATCGAACGATGCTTTTTTCATACTGATGATTTTGCCAACAATCTGCATATAGCGATATACTTACCCTTCCTGTGGCAAACAGACGAAACCCTTATGAAATACGATACATCTGAACTCTGCGATATCTACCATGAAGAAGTGAATGTTGTTGAACCGCTTTTTTCAAACTTTGGTGGGCGCACTTCATTCGGTGGTCAGATTACCACAGTGAAATGCTTTGAAGACAACGGCTTACTCTACGATCTGCTGGAAGAGAATGGCCGTGGTCGCGTACTGGTGATTGATGGCGGCGGCTCAGTGCGCCGTGCGCTGGTCGATGCCCAACTGGCACGCCTGGCGGCAACTAACGAATGGGAAGGCCTGGTGGTTTACGGTTCGGTACGTCAGGTTGATGAGCTGGAAGAGCTGGAGATTGGCATTCAGGCCATTGCCGCGATTCCGGCCGGCGCTGCGGGTGAAGGGATTGGCGAAAGCGATGTGCGCGTCAACTTCGGCGGCGTCACCTTCTTCTCTGGTGACCATCTCTATGCCGACAACACCGGTATCATTCTGTCAGAGGATGCGCTGGACCTCGAATAGGCCAGACATGAAAACGGGTGCCAGAGCACCCGTTTTTCACATCAGCTGAGGCTTCAAACCTCTTCCATTTTTCCCAGCAATGCACGCAGACGTTCCTGCCACACGTGTTGCTCTTCTTTCAGATGCTGATTTTCGCGCATCAGCGCATCGTGGTTACCCGCGACTTGTTGCGCATCGTTACGCAGTGAGTTGTTCTGCTCTTTCAGCTCTTCGATTTCCATCTGCAACAGCGTGATGGTATCAATCGCCTGCTGTACTTTCGCTTCAAGTTTCTCAAATACTTCAAATGACATCTTTCTGACCTCTCCTAAATTCCTGCAAGGCGTTGATGATGCCAGCTTAAGCCAGCAACGTTGTCCCGATTGTATGTAGCCTCACCCCTCAAGTCCAGCAACGCGGCCGCTGCGAGCGCAGTCTGTAACACTTTTCAGCCAATCCCTGAATTTGCGCTGCGCTTACTGCGTCTGCTTTCCAGCACGTGTCCACCCTCTCTGTCATCAGGCGCGAATATGGGCTAAGGAAAGCCGGAATACGCGAAAACGCGCATTTTTATGACGCAGTACACAAAAAATGATTTCGCTATTTCTCGTTTATGTTCGTTAACGATAAATTCACATCAGCCCTACATTAAAGCTGGGTGCCTCACGGACTGAGAACAAAAACTGATAAAATTTAACCTCGCTTCAGGAACCACTATTATGAGTCAGACAACTAACACGCTCAAAGGTCAGTGTATTGCCGAATTTCTGGGGACAGGCTTGATTATTTTCTTTGGCGCAGGCTGTGTAGCTGCGCTGAAACTTGCCGGTGCCGCCTTCGGTCAGTGGGAAATCTGCATCATCTGGGGCTTAGCCGTCTCAATGGCTGTCTATCTTACCGCTGGGGTATCTGGCGCGCATCTGAACCCTGCCGTTACCGTTGCACTCTGCCTGTTCGCCAACTTTGAAGGCCGTAAAGTGGTGCCGTATATTCTGGCGCAAATCGCCGGGGCATTCTGCGCGGCCGCGCTGGTTTATGGTCTCTACTACAGCCTGTTTTTCGATTACGAACAGAGTCATCAGATGGTACGCGGTACGGTTCAGAGTCTGGACCTGGCGGGTATCTTCTCAACCTATCCTAATCCGCACATCAGCGTAGGCCAGGCGTTCCTGGTTGAAATGGTTATTACCGCAGTGCTTATGGCGGTGATTATGGCGCTGACCGACGATGGCAACGGTGTCCCACGTGGACCGATGGCGCCGCTGTTGATCGGTCTGCTGGTCGCAGTCATTGGTGGCTCAATGGGTCCGCTGACCGGCTTTGCGCTTAACCCGGCACGTGATTTCGGACCTAAGCTGTTCGCCTTCTTCGCTGGCTGGGGTAACGTTGCCTTCACGGGTGGTAAAGATATCCCTTACTTCCTGGTACCAATTTTTGGCCCGCTGGTGGGTGCCTGCCTGGGTGCAGTAGGTTACCGCACACTGATTGGCCGCTACCTGCCAGGTGCCGCACAGGAACCGAGTGTTCCAGCAGACAAACCGGTTGCACGCGCTCAGCAGCGTAAAGCGTAAAGCGTAAGTTTCACTTTTTATCATCAGGAATGAATTTATGACTACCACAGATAAAAAATACATTGTCGCACTCGATCAGGGTACAACCAGTTCACGCGCCGTCATTCTCGACCACGACTCCAACATCGTCGCGGTATCGCAGCGCGAATTCACCCAGATCTACCCGAAAGCGGGCTGGGTTGAACATGACCCGATGGATATCTGGGCTTCACAAAGCTCTACGCTGGTTGAAGTGCTGGCACATGCCGATATCCGCTCTGATGAGATTGCGGCAATCGGTATCACCAACCAGCGCGAAACCGCTATCGTCTGGGAAAAAGAGACCGGTAAGCCGATCTACAACGCCATCGTCTGGCAGGATCCCCGCACCGCTGACTATTGTCACAAACTGAAGAAAGAGGGTCTGGAAGAGTACATCCAGCACACCACGGGTCTGGTGATTAACCCTTACTTCTCCGGTACGAAAGTGAAGTGGATTCTGGATCACGTTGAAGGTGCGCGTGAGCGTGCAAAACGTGGCGAGCTGCTGTTCGGTACCGTCGATACCTGGCTGGTCTGGAAAATGACTCAGGGACGCGTGCACATCACCGACTACACCAACGCCTCCCGTACTATGATGTTCAACATTCACAAGCTGGAGTGGGATCAGCGCATGCTGGATATCCTGGATATCCCGCGTGAAATGCTGCCAGAAGTGAAGTCCTCTTCTGAAGTTTACGGTCAGACCAACATTGGTGGTAAAGGCGGTACACGTATTCCTATCGCCGGTATCGCCGGTGACCAGCAGGCCGCGCTGTATGGCCAGTTGTGTGTACAGCCTGGCATGGCGAAAAATACCTACGGCACCGGCTGCTTCATGCTGATGAACACCGGTACTGAAGCGGTGACCTCAACCCACGGCCTGCTGACCACCATCGCCTGTGGCCCGCGCGGTGAAGTGAACTATGCGCTGGAAGGTGCCGTGTTTATCGGTGGTGCCTCTATTCAGTGGCTGCGTGATGAGATGAAGCTGATCAGTGAAGCGGCTGACTCTGAATACTTCGCGATGAAAGTGAAAGATACCAACGGCGTTTACATGGTGCCTGCTTTCACCGGCCTGGGCGCACCTTACTGGGACCCGTATGCCCGTGGCGCGATCTTCGGTCTGACCCGTGGCGCAAACTCTAACCACATCATCCGCGCGACGCTGGAGTCGATCGCTTATCAGACACGTGACGTTCTGGAAGCGATGCAGAATGATGCCAATACCCGCCTGCAGGCGCTGCGTGTAGACGGCGGTGCGGTGTCCAACAACTTCCTGATGCAGTTCCAGGCTGACATCCTCGGCACCCGTGTTGAGCGTCCGGAAGTGCGTGAAGTGACCGCGCTGGGTTCTGCGTATCTGGCGGGTCTGGCTGTTGGCTTCTGGCAGGATCTGGATGAAGTGCGCTCTAAAGCCGTTATTGAGCGTGAGTTCCGTCCAAGCCTGGAAACCACCGAGCGTAACTTCCGTTATGCTGGCTGGAAAAAAGCGGTTGCCCGCGCACAGGCGTGGGAAGAACAGGAGTAATATCAACGCCCGCGACATTGCCGTCGCGGGCCTTTTCCCCGCCCCACTCCCCCGCTGTGTTACACTGCCTGCCGGTTTTTTGTCAGGTAGATGCCATGAAACGAGAACTTGCCATTGAATTTTCCCGCGTAACCGAAGCTGCCGCCCTGGCAGGCTATCACTGGTTAGGACGCGGTGACAAAAATGCGGCTGACGGTGCGGCTGTCCATGCCATGCGTCATGTCCTGAACTCCATTGAAATTGACGGTCAGATTGTGATCGGTGAGGGCGAAATCGACGAAGCCCCGATGCTCTATATCGGTGAAAAAGTCGGTACCGGTCACGGCGATGCCGTCGATATTGCCGTCGATCCGATTGAGGGTACCCGCATGACGGCACTGGGCCAGGCGAATGCGCTGGCTGTGATGGCCGTAGGCGATAAAGGCAGCTTTCTGCACGCTCCCGACATGTATATGGAAAAACTGATCGTGGGTCCTGCAGCACAGGGCGCGATCGACCTCGACCTGCCGCTTGAAACTAACCTGCGTAATATCGCGATAGCGATGAACAAGCCGTTGTCACAGCTGACCGTGTCGATCCTGGCTAAGCCACGTCATGATGTGGTGATTAGCGAGTTACAGCAGCTGGGCGTGCGGGTATTTACCTTCCCGGATGGTGACGTTGCCGCCTCAATTCTGACCTGCATGCCAGACAGCGAAGTCGATGTGATGTATGGCATCGGCGGCGCACCGGAAGGCGTCGTTTCAGCAGCGGTGATCCGTGCGCTGGACGGTGATATGCAGGGTCGGCTGCTGGCGCGTCATCACGTCAAAGGCGATAGTGCTGAAAACCGTCGCCTCGGCGAGCAGGAGCTGCAGCGCTGTGCGGAGATGGGGATCGAAGCGGGTAAGAAGCTGACGCTAGGTGAGATGGCGCGCAATGACAACGTGGTGTTTGCCGCCACCGGCATTACCAGTGGCGAACTACTGAAAGGCATTACGCGTCAGGGCAATATCGCCACCAGCGAAACCCTGCTGATTCGCGGTAAATCTCGCACTATTCGCCGCATCCAGTCGATTCATTATCTTGACCGTAAGGATCCGGCGCTCCATTCGTTTATCCTGTAACCGGCTGGTTGCCGCGCTCCGGCTGACGTGAGAGCGGCAACCAGCAGAGCAGCATCACCAGTGCCGTAAAGAACATCAGCATGCCAAGACTGAACTGATCGCGCTGCGGCATCATGGCTGAAAGCCACGCGACAAGACCCGATCCCAGGTTCTGCATTCCGCCAATCAGTGCACCCGCGCTGCCAGCCAGCCAGGCATACGGCTCCATTGCCCCTGAAGTCGCCAGCGGGAACAGCATGCCAGCCCCAAAGAAGAACAGCGCGGCCGGAACCAGCAGCGTCCAGATATTCATTACGCCAAACCATGCCGGGATCCACATCAGGATGCCCGCCAGCAGACAGCTATTCACGCCCCACCACATCAGACTGTGCCATGAACCCTGCTCGCGTCCCGCGAACCAGGCACCGAAGAACGCCGCCGGAATGGGCAGAATGAACAGGATACTGACGGTCAGGCTGTGCAGGCCGAGCACGCCGCCCAGCAGCACGCCACAGCTCGACTCAAATACCGCAATACCCGCCAGCGCACCAATCAGCAGGACAATGTAGCGAACGAAATTTGCGTCGCTGAGCAGCCGGGCATAGCGTTTGAAGAACGGGGTCACTTCAGCACTCTGTGGCCGGGTTTCCGGCAGCCAGCGCGCCATAGACAAAGTAACCGCCAGACAGAGCAGCAGCAGAAAGGCGAAACAGGCGTGCCAGCCAAAGAGCTGGGTCAACAGTGCACCAATCACCGGTGCCAGCAACGGGCTGACCAGAATGCCCATATTAAGCAGGCTGTTGGCACGGCGCAGCGCGTGCCCCTCATAGAGATCACGCGGCATGGTACGGGCCATTACGCCAGCTACGCCGGTTCCCAGTCCCTGAATCGCGCTGCCGAGCACCAGCATATCGAGTGAGGTCGCCATCAATGCCGTGATTGCGCCGATCATAAAGATCATCATGCCTGCCAGGATCACCGGACGCCGACCGACACTGTCTGACAGCGGGCCGTAGATCAGCTGGGATCCGCCATAGGTCATCAGATAGGCCGCCATCACACGCTGCAGCGCGCCATCCCGCACATTCAGCGCGTCCGCCATCACCGACATCGCCGGAACGTAGATGGTCTGCGCCATCTGCCCGACAGCCACCAGCACAATGAGCATCACCAGCAGCGGGCGATTTTCCAGTTTACTAATCATGATTATGCAAAATTTCTTTCTGTGAAAGGAGGTTAAAACAGCGGTTCACCCGCCAGTCATCTTGTTATGCCGGGCAAAATATCAGGATTAGATGACAAAGCGAGAGGCAGGCCGAAAGGTCCCGGCTTGCACCTGTCAAGTTTATGCACCAGCCTGTAAAGACAAAGCAACAGTTTGTCGATTAGAGCCTTTGCCCGGCCACAAGCTGGCAATCTCATCGGGCAGCCGCGAAAATAGAAACCTGCCGGAATAATCAACAACCAGGGAGTGATTATGGCTGAGTGGGTCAATGCTGAAGTAAAGGAAGTGAAAAACTGGACGGATGCGCTGTTCAGTCTGCGGGTAACAGCGCCCATCGATCCCTTTATCGCGGGGCAATTTGCCAAACTGGCTCTGGAAATTGACGGCGAGCGGGTGCAGCGCGCTTACTCTTTCGTCAATGCGCCAAAGGATGACCTGCTGGAGTTTTACCTGGTTACCGTGCCCGATGGCAAGCTGAGTCCGCATCTGCAGGCCCTTCAGCCTGGCGATCAGGTGATGGTCACGAAAGAAGCCGCAGGATTCTTTGTGCTTGATGAAGTTCCGGCGTGCAGAACATTATGGATGCTGGCAACCGGCACCGCTATTGGCCCTTACCTTTCTATGCTTCAGCAGGGCGAAGGACTGGATCGCTTTGAAAACATCGTGCTGGTCCATGCCGCACGCTATGCGGACGACCTGAGCTTTCTGCCACTGATGCAGCAGCTGCAACAGCGTTATCAGGGCAAGCTGCACATCCAGACGGTGGTGAGCCGCGAAACGATCCCCGGTTCGCTGACGGGCCGGGTTCCGGCGCTGATCGAAAATGGCGAGCTGGAGCGTGCCACCGGATTAACGCTGGATGCCGACAGCAGCCATGTGATGCTGTGCGGCAACCCGCAGATGGTGCGCGACACCCAGCAATTACTGAAAGAGACGCGCGAAATGCGTAAACACCTGAAGCGCAAGCCGGGCCATATCACCAGCGAACATTACTGGTGAGCCAGTTGCCGGTATCGCACCGGCTGCGTCGCGGTACCAAACCGGTTAGCGCCGGGGGTGCCGCGAAAAACGCCGAGTTCGAGCAGCAGGCCAGCGAATAACACAAAGGGAATGGCGCGACCCAGCAGCCAGGGCAGAATGCCGCCCAGCATGCTCCAGTTTCCCGCCACCAGCAGCCAGGCCACTATCACCAAAAATCCCCAGTAGCCGGGACGATTACGATCGTGCAGACGTTTTACAATGACCGCGCTGGCGGGCCACAGCAGGCAGACCACGCCAAAAGCCGCCATCTGGGTATCAACCCAGTCGTTTGCTGCCAGGGTAAATAACAGTGTCGTTGTCAGCAACCAGACTGCCTGCCAGATCCAGAAATCACGTCGTCCCAGCCTGCCACGCCAGGAAAAACACCATTGTTGTAACGTCATGCATTATCATCCAGAGAGAAAAGAACCGCCGCGCTTTTGACCTCGCGGATAAAAACCGTTTTAATTTGCGCCTGAGTTTACGGGTTAGGATCGACAAAATGAAGAATTTGCCTGGCGCACTGCTGTTATCGTTTGCGCTGACGGTTCCGGTCTTTGCCGCCGATCCGCCACCGCAGGAACGGCCCGATGCATTACCCACCGCGCCCTACCTGCTGGCGGGTGCTCCCACCTTTGATATGACTATCGGTCAGTTTCGCGAAAAGTATAATCTGGCTAATGCGACGCTGATGCTGCCGGAATATCGCGCCATTGATAATCGGGGCGACAAAAGTAACCTGACGCGTGCTGCCAGCAAAATTAACGAGACGCTCTATGCGTCTACCGCGCTGGAGCCCGGTACCGGCAAAATCAAGACGCTGCAGATCACCTGGCTGCCACTGCCTGGCCCGGATCAGAACGCCTCTGAGCAAAAAGCCATGGCCTACATGACCGCTATGCTGCGCTTCTTTGTACCGGGATTAGGTGCAGACGAGGGACGCAAAAAGCTGGAGAGCTTACTGAAGGAGGGCAAGGATTTGCCTTACTTTGCGCAGGTCGATGGCGCGCTTCGCTTTGTGGTCGCTGATAACGGCGACAAGGGGCTAACCTTCGCTGTCGAGCCGGTAAAACTTGCGCTCGCTCCCCCCTGAAGATGTCGCTGAAAATGACGAAAAGCAAAGCCATCGCTACATTTGATCTCTATACTGTTTCGCAGACAACGCTGCCAGCTGGCAGCGATTTTTCATGTATCGCGTTATGCGGAGGATAGAATGCGACATCCACTGGTTATGGGTAACTGGAAGTTGAATGGCAGCAAGCAACTCACTGCTGAACTGATCGCGGGTCTGCGCAAGGAACTCTCTGGCGTTGACGGTTGTGGCGTGGCCATTGCACCGCCAGCGCTCTATCTCGAGCAGGCAAAACATGCCATCTCCGGTAGCCACATCGCACTGGGTGCGCAGAACGTGGACGTTAACCTGTCTGGCGCGTTTACCGGTGAAGTTTCCGCAGAGATGCTGAAAGATATCGGCGCGAAATATATCATCATCGGTCACTCAGAACGCCGCACTTATCACAAAGAGAGCGACGAGTTCATCGCGAAGAAATATGCGGTGCTGAAGTCAGTGGGCCTGGTTCCTGTGCTGTGCATTGGTGAAACCGAAGCGGAAAACGAAGCGGGTAAAACCGAAGAAGTCTGCGCTCGTCAGCTGGATGCCGTTCTGGAAACGCAGGGCGCCGAAGCGTTTAAAGATGCGGTTATCGCGTATGAGCCCGTCTGGGCCATCGGTACCGGCAAATCTGCGACCCCTGCTCAGGCACAGGCCGTGCACAAATTCATTCGTGATCATATTGCGAAGAAAGATGCGGCTATCGCAGAACAGGTCATCATTCAGTATGGCGGCTCAGTGAACGACAAGAATGCTGCTGAGCTGTTCACCCAGCCTGATATCGATGGCGCGCTGGTTGGCGGTGCGTCACTGAAAGCAGATGCTTTCGCGGTAATCGTTAAAGCAGCGGCGGCGGCAAAAAGCGCCTAAGCATTAGCATTCCGGTCAAGGGCGGCGCTTAAGCCGCCTTTTTTATGGGCGCAATCAGCTCACAGGCGTGATCCTGCACTTCCTCCGCCGAACCCCTGTTCAGCAGCAGCCAGTTCCGCTCTATCGCCATCAGCACCAGTCGCCCATCGCTTAATTCCGCCAGTGCCAGACCATATTTCCCCATCTCTGTGCGCGCCTCTGGCCGCTCATCGGCCAGCCGGATAAAGGCACTCTGCTGAGTCAGTTCATCTGGCGTCAGAGCTCGCAGCCAGTAGCGGTGCTTACGCAGCGTAATGTCCTGCCACTGACCGCTAAGCTGCGGCGTCAGCCGATCCAGCTGCTGACGCACATCGGGTCGCAGACAGGAGAGATGAATATGGAGTTGATTCTGCGTACGGCCATACTGTGAATTGATCGCCAGTGAAAGAACCCGATCATCAATGGGAGAGCCGCGTCGCTCTGCAAGCAGAGAGCGTTCATGCCAGGCAAGGGCAAAGTAGTTGGGCGTAGCAGGTTGCAGTAACCGTGGGCTTTCGATGCCGGTGATTTTGTCGAGCGGGATCAGCAGATACTGCAACGGCCCATTCATATCTTTCAGCATGGCATAGCGATGCTGCTGATCGACACGCTGACAGGGTGCCGGGTCTCCGCTGCTCTGCTGATGAGGCACACATTTCTCGCTGACAATCTGCCACAGCGCATCACTGTTCTTTTTGAAATGCAGTGCGGCAACCAGTATCCCCGCAATGACCAGCACCAGCAGAACCGCAACCAGACTGGTTGCACGACGATGTGTCGGCATAACAACGCTTCCTGAATGGTTTAGCAGCCTGCATCCTCGCCTGGCGGGGAAAAAATGTCACGGGGAATTCGGGCAGATCAGTCAGCAGCCGGGCAGAGAAAAGAGAAAGGTGGGATTGTTGCGGGTGAGCGGTCAGCGCAGGGAGCGCTGACCGCAACGTATTACGGTTTCATGACCTGGTCATAGCTGCCGCCATCGGCGAAGTGCGCTTTCTGAGCCTCTGCCCAGCCACCAAATTTGTCCTTGATGGTAAACAGCTTCACCGGCGCAAACTGGCTGGCAAATTTCTTCGCGATTTCAGCATCACGCGGACGATAGTAGTTCTGCGCAGCGATAGTCTGACCTTCTGGCGAGTAGAGGTATTTCAGATAGGCGTCTGCGACTTTGCGCGTTCCCTTTTCATCTACCACTTTATCGACCACGGACACGGTGGGTTCAGCCAGAATCGATTCGCTCGGGGTGACAATCTCGAACTTGTCTTTACCCAATTTGTTAACCGCCAGATAAGCTTCGTTTTCCCAGGCAATCAGCACATCACCAATCCCGCGTTCAACGAAGGTGTTAGTTGCGCCGCGTGCACCGGAATCCTGCACCTCAACGTTTTTAAACAGCGCTCTGACATACGCCAGCGCTTTGGCCTGATCGCCGTTGTTATGATCCAGCGCCCAGCCCCAGGCCGCCAGATAGTTCCAGCGTGCGCCGCCAGAGGTTTTCGGGTTAGGGGTAATCACAGACACACCGGGTTTAGTCAGGTCGCTCCAGTCGTGAATGCCCTTGGGATTATCTTTGCGGACCAGGAAGACAATGGTGGAGGTGTAAGGCGCGGAGTTGTCTGGCAGACGCTGAATCCAGTTCTTATCAATACGACCGCGTTCTGCAATAGCATCGACATCCGATTGCAACGCCAGCGTAACCACATCCGCACGGATGCCGTTAATCACTGAAGTTGCCTGCTTGCCGGAGCCACCGTGCGACTGACGGACCACGACATTATCGCCGGTTTCCTGTTTGTAGTGCGCACTGAACGCTTTGTTGTACTGTTCGTACAGCTCACGGGTTGGATCGTAGGAAACGTTTAACAGCTGAATGTCTTTCGCCAGAACGCTGGTTGAGGCCAGCAACAGGGTAACGCCGATACTCCACTTGTTCATTACGCACTCTCCCAATGTCGTTATGGGCTAAGCGTGACATAAACCATTACAGAGCTAAAAGAATTAAAAATAAGCTGTTATAACCGGGGGGAATATAGCGGGGATATGCCGGGGCATGCTGTGCAGCACACCCCCGCAGAAGAATCAGTAGAGCTTTTTCGCCGTGTCGAGCCAGTCGCGCTTGAACGGACGCTTCATGTTTTCAATCGCGTCGACGATGTCGTGATGCACCATCTTCTCATTCTGAATACCCACGCAACGGCCACCGTAACCCTGCATCAGCAGTTCAATGGAGTAAGCGCCCATGCGTGACGCCAGTATACGGTCATAAGCACAAGGTGCACCGCCACGCTGAATATGACCCAGTACGGTCGAACGGGTTTCACGTTTGGTTTCTGTTTCAATGAAACGCGCCAGGTCGTCGATATCGCAGATGTGCTCAGTAATCGCCACGATAGCGTGCTTTTTACCTTTGGCGATGCCTGCTTTGATTTCCGCTACCAGCTCTTCGCGGGTGTACGGGAATTCTGGCAGGACGATGAACTCGCAGCCACCGGCAATCGCCGCCGCCAGGGTCAGATCGCCACAGTAGCGGCCCATCACTTCAACAATCGAGATACGCTGATGCGAGGAAGAGGTGTCGCGCAGACGGTCAATCGCTTCAACCACGGTTTCCAGTGCAGTGAAATAACCGATGGTGTAATCCGTTCCGGCCACATCGTTATCGATGGTGCCTGGCAAACCAATGCAGGGGAAGCCCATTTCAGTCAGGCGCTTAGCACCCATGTAAGATCCGTCACCACCAATCACCACCAGTGCATCGATGCCGCGCTTTTTCATGTTCTCAATGGCAACCTGGCGCACATCTTCATTACGGAACTCGGGGAAACGCGCTGAGCCCAGGAAAGTGCCACCGCGGTTAATCATGTCGGAGACGCTGTAGCGATCAAGATTGATCATGCGATCTTCGTACAATCCCAGATAGCCATCATAGATCCCAAAAACTTCCAGTCCTTCACTCAGCGCGGAACGTACCACTCCACGAATAGCTGCGTTCATGCCTGGGGCGTCACCGCCGCTGGTTAATACACCAATTTTTTTGATCATGACAACCTCTGGATTGTTCAAAACTAAGGGTTAATCCTGCCTGTCGATCGCTGCAGAAGATCATTTCACGATTAGCGCGACATGTGATGGCAGATAGTATATCAAAGGCTTGCTGCTGAATTGATTCAGGTCAGACAACTTTTCACTATTTTTTGCAGCAAAGTTAGCGCTACGTCATCCCTTCCGTATCGATTTGATTCATTTACGTTAAAAACCTAAAGAGTCCCTGGTCTCAGACGGTACCACAGAACAGGGATCCTGATGGATAATTACGTCAGACCCGGGAAATTCTTTGCGTAATGCTTTCTCAACCTGGTCGGCAACCCGATGCGCCTGAACCAGTGGCAGCTGATCTTCCAGTTCCAGATGAAGCTGAATAAATTTGGTCGGGCCGGACTGCCGGGTTCGCAGATCATGTACGCCCTGCACCTGCGGCCAGTTTGTCGCAAGCGTCAGGATTTGCTGCCGTTCATTTTCCGGCAATGCGCGATCCAGCAATGACTGTACGGCTTCGTAGCCCATCCGCAATGCGCTATAAAGAATGAAAACACCAATCCCCAGCGCAAACAGGGCATCCGCCCGTACAACGCCATAGCTGCTCAGCACCAGCGCAATCAGTATGGCGCCATTCATGATGACGTCGGATTGATAGTGCAGCATGTCAGCCCGAATGGCCTGACTGCGGGTTTTACGCACTACCCAGCGCTGAAAGGCAACCAGTACCAGCGTTGAGCTCAGTGCCACAATGGTTACTACAATACCAACACCCGGCGCCCGCATCTCGCTGGGGGAGGCAAGATGCTGCAGGCCGGTCAGAAACAGAAACAGTGCCGAGCCGGAGATAAACATACTTTGTGCCAGCGCCGCCAGCGACTCCGCTTTGCCGTGCCCGAACGTGTGATTTTCATCAGCAGGCTGCAGCGCATAGCGCACCACCAGCAGGTTGGTTAGCGATGCAGCGATATCCACCAGCGAGTCCACCAGTGAAGCCAGCAAACTCACTGAACCGGTGTACCACCAGGCAAAAATTTTCACGAGTAACAGCACAGACGCAAGAATGGTGGCCGCGAGCGCAGCACGCTTTACCAGTCGGCCATAAGAGTGTTGCATGCCAGATTCCCTATGCAGCATCAGTGAAGATGCACACTTAAATAGATGAATGGCTGAAGTTTAACACCGGGAGGCGGGCTGTGCTTAGGAGGTCATTCGATGAAGAAGGCTGTTTTGAAATCGCGACAGGAATAAGCAGGTACAAAAAACAAGCCCCGGCCTGGGAAGGACGGGGCGAAGTGTTATACACATCATTGCCTGGCTACTTTCAGCCGCGGGCTAATTCCAGGAACGTGTCGGCGACTACTTTTTGCCGCCTTTTTTCCCGGCTTCAGATGCTTTTTCACGATCGTTTTTGAAATTTCCGCCGCCGCTGTTCTGTCCGCCTTTTTTGCCAGCTTCAGACGCTTTTTGCGGATTATCTGCGAAATTACCTGAACCACCACGATGCTCTGCCATAACTTACTCCGTTAATAGATTTATCAGGACTACATAATGTGGTTGTTGCTCCCTGAGACTTCGCAAAGACACTTAACTTCCCTGCAGTGACAAGATTTAGTGTAGAAGGTGTGACTGAACCAGCAAGCGTAACGCGGGGAATGTATCTCACTGAAAAATATGATTAAAATGTTAATGAGTTGTCTGCAATTCATTTAGTTTCAGTAAGTTATGATATTTTCATGATGAAAAAATGCTCACCGGCTCGCTTAAATTTACAGCGTGTTCCAGATATTAAGAAATCAGCGATTCTTCCCAACAAATTCCCGACAAGCGCTAATAAAACGGGGGTTTTGTTGTGCGGTGATGATTCCTGTCAAAATAAAAAAAGTGAAAAAAAGATAAAAAAAAACCCCACCATCATGGTGGGGGAAGACAGGGATGTGTCTATGGCAAGGAAAACAGGGATACTATATTACTGGTTACTGCTGGTACTACTCACTGCCTGCAGCGATGAAGCTGACTGCAAATTCGAAAACTGTCGCAGCTCGTTAAGTCGCCGCTGGTAATTTTTCTGTAACGCGGACTGCTGGGCCGGCGTTAGCAGTTGAAACATTTGATTCTGTACGCGCGCCATCTCGACCTGTTGTTCAACCTGAACTCTGGCGATGACTTCCGCTTTTTGGCGAATGGCCGCTTCGTTAAACTGGTCTGCAGTCACTAATTCGTGTAATGCAGCGATATCGTCAATATGAACGACCGGGCGATCATGTCTTGCCTGTTGCATAAGGTCTCGCATCTGCTGACGCTGTTCTTCAGTCAGCTCGATGCCGTCGAACATGTGGCTTTGCGGATTTTGCGTCATACTGCCTGTCGGCAATCCGCCATGATGCATCTCGTCAATCGTCGTCGCATCTTTAGCATCTGCGCTGGCGACACTCAGAGCCATCGCTGAGGCAAGGACGACGGCGGTTAATTTGCGCATCGTATACTCCAGTTCGTTCCGTTTTGCGATTCAACGAGAGCCAGTGTACGGCGACAGCTGCAAACATCCGTCAGGGGGTGTAAAACTACGTAAAGCGATGGATAGGTGCGCCAGGAACACGGTATTTTGCCTGCGGAGGGCTACAAAAATGAATAAAATCCTGTTGGTAGATGACGACCGCGAATTAACTTCGCTTTTGAAAGAACTGTTAGAAATGGAAGGGTTTGAAGTGGTCGTCGCCAGTGATGGTGAACAAGCGCTGAACCTGATCGATAACTCGATTGATTTGCTTTTACTGGATGTCATGATGCCGAAGAAAAACGGTATCGACACTCTGAAAGAACTGCGTCAGCAACATCAAACCCCCGTCATCATGCTAACGGCGCGCGGCAGCGAGCTGGATCGTGTTCTGGGCCTCGAACTGGGCGCAGATGACTATCTGCCTAAGCCGTTTAACGATCGCGAGCTGGTGGCGCGTATCCGCGCTATTTTGCGGCGTTCTAACTGGAGTGAACAGCAGCAACACGACAACAGCTCGCCCACACTGGAAGTGGACTGTCTGAGACTCAATCCCGGCCGTCAGGAGGCCAGTTTTGATGACGTTACGCTGGATTTGACCGGCACAGAATTCACCCTGCTCTATCTGCTGGCGCAGCACCTGGGCCAGGTCGTGTCGCGTGAACATCTGAGCCAGGAAGTGCTGGGCAAACGCCTGACGCCTTTTGACCGTGCCATTGATATGCATATCTCGAATCTGCGTCGCAAGCTGCCTGAGCGCCGTGATGGTCATCCCTGGTTTAAAACCTTACGTGGCCGTGGCTACCTGATGGTTTCCGCATCATGATTGGAAGTCTGACCACCCGTATCTTCGCCATCTTCTGGTTGACGCTGGCGCTGGTGTTGATGCTGGTGTTGATGGTTCCCAAGCTCGATTCACGACAGATGACCTCGCTGCTGGAAAGTGAACAGCGGCAGGGCATCATGATTGAGCAACACGTTGAAGCAGAGCTGTCACAGGATCCCCCTAACGATCTGATGTGGTGGCGTCGTCTGTTTCGTGCCGTGGAAAAATGGGCACCGCCGGGTCAGCGGCTGCTGTTAGTAACCAGTGAAGGTCGGGTGATTGGCGCGCAACATAATGAAATGCAGGTTATCCGCAATTTTATCGGCCAGTCTGACAATGCCGATCATCCTCAGAAGAAGAAATATGGTCGCGTTGAGCTGGTAGGGCCTTTTGCCGTTCGCGATGGCGAAGATAACTACCAGCTTTACATGATCCGTCCCGCCAATAGCTCTCAGCTCGACTTCGTCAATCTGCTGTTTGACCGTCCGTTGCTGCTGCTTATCGTCACCATGCTCATCAGCTCACCGCTGCTGCTGTGGCTGGCCTGGAGCCTGGCACGTCCGGCACGTAAGCTGAAATATGCTGCT
Source organism: Pantoea sp. MT58 (assembly GCF_014495885.1). Taxonomy (NCBI): domain Bacteria; kingdom Pseudomonadati; phylum Pseudomonadota; class Gammaproteobacteria; order Enterobacterales; family Erwiniaceae; genus Pantoea; species Pantoea sp. MT58. The sequence goes on along the minus strand of NZ_CP061083.1, from coordinate 161,200 downwards.
GACGAAGTCGCAAGCGGGAATCTACGTCAGCATCCGGAACTGGAGTCGGGTCCGCAGGAGTTTCTGGCTGCGGGTTCCAGCTTTAACCAGATGGTCAGTGCGCTGGAACGGATGATGACCGGTCAGCAACGTCTGTTATCGGATATCAGTCATGAACTTCGCACCCCACTGACCCGCCTGCAACTGGCTACCGCCCTGCTGCGTCGGCGTCAGGGTGAAGGTAAAGAGCTGGGCCGCATTGAGATGGAAGCACAGCGTCTCGATGGCATGATTAACGATCTGTTGGTGCTCTCCCGCACCCAGCATAAAAATGCGCTGGTCAGCGAAGCAATGAAGGCAAATCAATTGTGGAATGGGGTGCTGGAAGATGCCCGTTTCGAAGCTGAGCAGATGGGCAAGAAGATGGATATCCCCTATCCGCCAGGCCCGTGGCCGCTTTATGGGAACCCTCATGCGCTGGAGAGTGCGCTGGAAAATATTGTGCGCAATGCGCTGCGCTATTCACACACGCACATCAGCGTCAGCTTCTCCGTTGATATTTCCGGTATCACGGTCCACGTCGATGATGATGGTCCTGGCGTGAGTCCGGAAGATCGTGAACAGATTTTCCGTCCTTTCTATCGAACCGATGAAGCGCGCGATCGCGAATCAGGCGGCACCGGTCTTGGCCTGGCAATTGTCGAAACGGCCGTGCAGCAACATCGCGGCTGGGTTAAAGCCGATGACAGTCCATTAGGCGGTTTGCGTCTGACCCTCTGGTTGCCGCTCTACTCCTCCGGCCGTCAATAATTTGCTATGCTTCGGCCCCTGTCATCGGGGGCCTTATGCTTAACATTGTCTTGTTTGAACCAGAAATTCCGCCGAATACCGGCAATATCATCCGCCTTTGCGCCAATACGGGCTTCCAGCTTCATTTGATTCAGCCGCTCGGCTTTGCCTGGGATGACAAGCGCTTACGTCGCGCCGGGCTGGATTATCACGAATTCACCGCCATCAAATTCCATGCTGACTATCAGGCGTTTATCGCCACTGAGTCGCCTGAGCGTCTGTTTGCACTGACGACCAAAGGGACGCCTGCACACAGCGCCGTCGCCTATCAGGCGGGCGATTATCTGCTGTTTGGGCCGGAGAGCCGCGGATTGCCTGCCGAGATCCTGGCCGCGTTACCGGCGCAGCAAAAAATCCGCATCCCGATGAGAGCAGAAAGCCGGAGTATGAATTTGTCGAATGCTGTATCGGTTGTGGTTTATGAAGCGTGGCGCCAGCTTGATTACGCGGGCGCGCTGATCAAAGACTAGATGCCGTCGCCAAACTGAAAACCGGCCAGGCTGCCATTGAAGTGCTGATCCATATCCATCGACGGCTTCTCACTGCCTGGCTTACCGACGATACGCGCGGGAACGCCTGCGGCAGTGGTGTGCGGCGGCACGGGCTGTAACACCACGGAACCGGCACCGATTTTTGCTCCCTTGCCGACTTCAATATTGCCAAGGACTTTCGCGCCGGCACCAATCATCACCCCTTCACGGATTTTCGGATGACGGTCTCCACTGGTTTTGCCGGTACCGCCCAGCGTCACCGATTGCAGAATCGAAACATCATTTTCCACCACGGCGGTTTCACCAATCACTATGCCTGTGGCATGGTCGAGCATAATGCCGTGGCCAATATGGGCGGCGGGGTGAATATCGACGGCAAAGGAGACAGAGATTTCGTTCTGCAGGTAAACCGCCAGTGCGCGTCGGCCTTCATTCCACAGCCAGTGGCCAATGCGGTAGGCCTGTAAGGCGTGAAAACCTTTAAGGTAGAGCAGCGGCGTAGAGTATTTATCCACTGCCGGGTCGCGCTGACGCACAGCCTGAATATCGTAAGCCGCTGACATAATCATCGACGGATCTTCACGATAGGCTTCTTCAACGATTTCACGAATGGCGATGGCGGGCATAATCGGGTTAGCCAGCTTGTTGGCCAGCATATAACTCAGTGCGCTACCGAGATTTTCATGTTTTAGCAATGTCGCGTGGAAGAAGCTGGCAAGCATCGGCTCACAATCAGCCAGGGCACGCGCTTCTGCTTTGATATTGTTCCAGACCAGTTCTAACTCATCAGACGACATTGCTGCTTTCTCCCGATAAAAAAAGCGCCTGAATGGGCGCTGCAGGTAATGATGCTACGCGTCCTGCGTTAGCCAGTGCTGTTTTCGTCCTTCCTTGTGCGTCCCAGCAAGCTCAATGCTGCATCTCTCGCCGGTTTTTCGCAATACAGCACCTGATAAATCTGCTCGGTAATCGGCATTTCCACACCCAGCCGCGCAGCCAATGCCTTGACTTCTTTGGTGTTTCTATAGCCTTCTACAACTTGTCCGATAATGCGTTGTGCGCTATCTACATCCTCGCCCTGGCCCAGCATCATGCCAAAACGGCGGTTACGCGACTGATTATCAGTACAGGTCAGTACCAGATCGCCCAGACCGGCCATGCCCATAAACGTCGTGGGATCGGCACCCAGCGCTGCACCTAACCGGCTCATTTCAGTCAGACCGCGGGTGATCAGTGCGGTACGCGCATTCGCGCCAAAACCAATTCCGTCGGAGATTCCGGCTCCGATAGCAATCACGTTTTTTACTGCGCCGCCGAGCTGGACGCCAATAAAGTCAGGGTTGTTATAAACACGGAAGCTCTTACCGCAGTGCAGTTTCTGCTGCAGGTCGTCAGCAAACTGCGCATCCGTTGCGGCCAGCGCGATGGCGGTCGGTAATCCGGCTGCCAGTTCTTTCGCAAAAGTGGGTCCGGAGATGACGGCCAGCGGAATAGTATCGCCGACAATTTCACGCGCCACATCCTGCAGCAGACGACCCGTCTCTTTTTCCAGCCCTTTAGTCGCCCAGACAATGCGTGAGTCTGGTCGCAGATGAGGCTTGATCTGCTGCAGCACATCGCCAAAGACATGACTCGGCACCACGATCAATAAGTCGCGGCTGGCAGCAATAGCTTTGGTCAGATCAGATTCAAGGGAAAGATTGTCGGGAAACGGCACATCGGGCAGGAAAGCGGTGTTACAGCGGTCATTCTGAAGTTGAGCCAGATGCGTCGGGTTATGTCCCCACAACAGCACCGGATGGCCGTTACGGGCCAGCGTAATCGCCAAAGCGGTGCCGTAAGAACCGGCACCGATGACGCTAATCGAAGCGTGAGTTTCCATCAGGCATCCTGATGTGGTTCAGCACCTTCTTCACCTTGCTGCTGCTGCAGATAGTTCATGAACAGCGCATCAAAGTTAACCGGTGCCAGGTTCAGCTGCGGGAAGGTACCACGGGATACCAGGCTGGTAATGCATTCGCGAGCGTACGGGAACAGAATGTTCGGGCAGTATGCACCCAGGCAATGTGCCATCTGCGTTCCTTCGATACCGCTGATGGTGAAGATACCGGCCTGCTGAACTTCACACAGGAAAGCCGTCTCTTCGCCCACAGTCGCGGTTACAGTCACACGAAGTACCACTTCGTAAACTTCGTCAGCCAGCTGAGAAGATGCAGTGTCCAGATCCAGTTTAACGTCCGGTTCCCACTCTTTCTGGAAAACCTGCGGGGCATTAGGCGCTTCAAAAGAGATGTCTTTGGTGAAGACGCGCTGAATCTGGAATTGCATTTCGTTCGAGTTATGTTCTGACATGTGACCAAATCCTATGTATGAGATTGTCCGGCGTAAAATTACGCCTGCAGTAAGGGATCTAAACCTTCGCGATTATCGAGTGCGAATAAGTCATCGCAGCCGCCAATGTGCTGCGCATCAATAAAAATCTGAGGCACGGTGGTACGGCCGCTACGCTTGATCATCTCTTCGCGTTTCGCCATGTCCCCATCAATAGGGATCTCCTGAAACGATACGCCTTTTTGCGTTAACAGCGCCTTCGCCCGATGGCAGTAAGGACAGGTGGCCTTGGTATACATTTCAACATTTGCCATGATCAACACCTCTGTATGATTATTTACCGCGGACTAATGGCAGATTTTCACCACTCCAGCCACTGATACCATCTTTCAGCACTGAAACCTGCTCAAAGCCTGCAGCGCTCAGGTGCGCAGCAGAATCACCCGCGCTTTGTCCGGTTGCACATACCACAATTATGGGCTGTGCTTTGTGCTTTGCCAGTTCGTCGATGTTGCCTTTTTTAATCTCAGCGGCTGCCACATTTACAGCGCCTGAAATATGCCCTCTGCGGAAATCGTCGCGCGAACGCACGTCTACCACTACCGCGTCCTCTTTGTTAATCAGGCGGGTTGCTTCACCGCGGCTGATCGTTTTTACCTTAGAGAACATTCCTTTAACGGTAGTCACAATCACCAGAACGAGTAAAACGACCCATGCCAGACTCAGGATGGGGTGATTGCTTGCAAACTGCATAATTTCTTGCATGAGGGGTAACGACTCCAGACCGGGCTAATAAGCTAAAACAAGGGTTCTGAGTATACCTGCGCCACTTCGCATGTACAGATGCTATGCGGCCAGAGTATCGATTTGTGCGCCATTTTCCAAAAAAAGTGGCTGAATAGCAAAAATGGCGTAAGGCTTAATGTATGTCATTGCGAAAGTAGACATAACTGGAAAAGCAAATGCCAGTGGGGAGCACTGGTAAGCGGCGGTTCATCGTGGAATAATCATTGGCCTATGAAGGGAAAAACAACCGTTTCGCACACAAGGACCCGTCGCAACGGCGATAACCTGCCGTTGTTCATACACCTGTCCAGCCTCTCCCTTAGCCTGCTTTGTGCGGGGGCACTGTTATTGCCTGCCGCAGCCCAAAGTGCAGAAGACAGCAAATCTCAGCTGCAGTCCATTCAGCAAAACATTGCTGAGAAAGAGAAAAGCGTCAAAGCGCAGAAGGTGCAACGCAGCAAATTACTGGATCAGCTGCAAAGCCAGGAAAAAATCATCGCGCAGGCAAGCCGTCAGCTGCGTGACACCCGCAATAGCCTCAGCGCCCTGAATAGTGAGATCAAACAGCTCACCACCTCCATCGCCCGTCTTGAAAAACAGCAAACTCAACAGGAAAGCCTGTTATCCGAGCAGCTTGATGCGGCGTTTCGTCAGGGTAAGCACAACGGAGTACAGCTTTTGATGGGCGGTGAAGAGAGCCAGCGCAGTGAGCGTATTCTGGCCTATTTTGGTTATATGAATGCTGCCCGCCAGAAAAGCATTGAATCGCTGCAAAAGACGCGTCAGGACTTAAATCAGCAACGCGTCACACTTGAGCAAAAGCAACAGCAGCAGAAAGACTTACTGGCACAGCAGCAGGGCCAGCAGCAGAAGCTGCAACAGGCGAGCGAAGCACGTAAAAAAACCCTGACGTCGCTGGAAAGCGCGCTGGAAAAAGATCAGGCCGATCTGGTCGAGATGCGCCAGAATGAAAGCCGTCTGCAGGATAAAATCGCCCGGGCGGAACGTGAGGCGCGCGAGCGTGCAGCCCGCGAAGCGCGTGAGGCTGAAAAAGTGCGTCAGCGTCAGGCGCAGGCGAAAGCCAAAGGCTCCAGCTATCAGCCGACCCAGAGCGAACGCGAACTGGTGGCGCGTACTGGTGGGCTCGGTCGTGCGGGCGGTCAGGCGTTGTGGCCGGTTCGCGGACGCATTGAACATCGCTTTGGTGAACAACTACAGGGTGAACTTCGCTGGAAAGGCCTGGTAATTGATGCGCGGGAAGGTACCGAGGTGAAAGCTATCGCCGATGGCCGTGTGCTGATGGCCGACTGGTTACAGGGCTACGGTCTGGTGGTGGTGCTGGAACACGGTAAAGGTGATATGAGTCTGTATGGCTACAACCAAAGTGCGCTGGTGAGCGTGGGTACGCAGGTGAAGGCAGGACAGCCTATTGCACTGGTGGGCACCAGTGGTGGCCGCGGTACCCCATCGCTCTATTTTGAAATCCGACGTCAGGGACAGGCCGTCAATCCACTCCCGTGGTTAGGAAAATAAGTTTTGCTGCAACGTCGAAAACTCCCCGTTCTGATGAGCGCCCTGCTGTTCTGCTCCGCTGCGCAGGCGGGCAAACTGTCCATTGTCATTGATGATGTTGGCTATCGCCCTGCAGAAGAGAACAAGGTCCTGCAGATGCCCCAGGCTATTTCAGTAGCGGTATTACCCAACGCACCCCATGCCCGTGAAATGGCAATTAAAGCGCATCAGGGGGGTCACGAAGTGTTGATCCATCTGCCCATGGCGCCGCTGAGCAAACAGCCGCTGGAAAAAGATACCTTAACGCCGGAGATGAGCAGCGAAGAGGTCGCCCGCATCATGCGCAATGCGGTTAACAACGTGCCTTATGCCGTGGGTCTGAACAATCATATGGGCAGCAGGATGACCTCAAGCCTGCCCGGTATGCAGAAGGTGATGCAGGCGCTGAACCACTATAATCTCTACTTTCTTGATAGCATGACCATCGCCAATAGTCAGGCTATTCCTGCCGCTCAGGGTACCCAGGTCAAAGTGTTAAAACGCCGGGTCTTCCTTGATGACAGCCAGGATATCAACGCCATCCGCCAGCAGTTCAGTCGGGCGGTAAAGCTGGCGCAGCGCGATGGGTACGCCATAGCCATTGGGCATCCTCACCCTAACACCGTACGGGTGCTGCAGCAGATGTTACCCACGCTGCCAGCCGACATTACGCTGGTTCGCCCCAGCGAGCTATTGAACGAATCTCTTCACAACAACGCACGGACGCCTGTGGCACCGACAAAACCGGTGACGCCACGCTTCCGGCCTGCCGACATATGTAAACCGAAGCAGCCGCTGACGCCGGTTCCGGCGACCAGAGCCTTGACGGTCATTGCCGAAAGTGTGAATAACAGTCCGCTGTTTAAGACGCTGAAAAATCTGTTCTGAATTTGCCATGAATGCTAAGTGCTGAGCTTAGCGTTCATTTATGCACAGAAATTACTATAATCCTGGGTCGGGCAATAACGGGCTTTGCGGGAACAGTGTAGGGATGACGATTAATAAACAAAAAATCCTGCTGCTGGACAACGGCAGAGAGTGGGGCGGCGGCACCAACAGCATGCTGGAGCTGTTGAAACGTATCGATCGTCAAAAGTTCGATATTACCTGCTGCTTCTATCACAACTACAGCCGTGGCAACGACGAAACCATCGAAGCCACGCTGAATGCGCTGGCTATTCCGGTCTTTTTTATTCCGCAAATCAGGCAACCACGCTGGGCCAAATTTATAAAAGAAGCCGCACGGGCGCTGCTGTTTTTCAATAAAAAACTCAGGAAACGCACCATTGATAAAGTTGATACACACTGGCGCATTATGCCTAATGCCAGCAAAATCAATTCATTGCTGCAACTGGGGAAATTTGACACGCTCTACATGAATAACCAGCCCAGCACCAATGTGGAAGGTTATCTGGCGGCGCGCAGCCTGCCGGTCGCGGTGGTTCAGCACTGCCGTATCGATCCGGTTCTGGAACCGCGGCTGGTTAACATGGTTAATCAGGATTGTCAGGCGGTCATTGCCGTGTCACAGGGTGTTAGTGACACCTTACGCCGCCATGGCGTGGAAGCGGAGCGCTGTTTTACCGTCAGTAATGCTATCGATATCCACCAGCCTCTGCCCAGCCGTCTTGACGTACGCCAGCGTTTTAAACTCTCTCCGTCGACCTTTGTGTTTGGCACGATCGGCTCCCTGATATTACGTAAATCTAATCACCACATTCTGCAGGCGCTGGGCCGCTTTAAACGCGCCAACCCCGATGCAGACTGGAGGATGGTGATTGTCGGGGCGGGTCCGGAACTTCAGCACCTGCTGCAACTCGCCACCGCTGAGAACATCCAGCATCACGTAGTCTTCACAGGCTTTCAGAACAATGCGCTCGATTACCTCACTGCCTTTGATACCTTTATTCTTGCCTCGCGCAGTGAAGGTTTACCGCGGGTCGTGCTGGAAGCGATGCTGGTGAATACCGCTGTCGTAGGATCCCGCGTGGTCGGCACTGCCGAATTGATCAGTCATGACGAAACCGGGCTGCTGTTTGACTATGGCAACGTAGTGCAGCTGACCCAGCACCTGACCGCGCTTTGGCAGGATACGGATTTACGTCAACGCCTGATCAATGCGGCAGCGAAACGCGTACGTGAACAGTACGCTATTGAAAACTACATCAGCGGCGTCGAGAATATTCTGCAAAGCGTCGTCAAAAAGAAACCTCATGCTTAATTTTTTAAATCCCCGTTACCGCCACATCAGAGCGCGCCATAACCTGCCTTATTCGCATCAGGAGGTTCAGGGCACTGTTCCGGTCACGTCTGTCGTGATTCCCTGCACTGGCGCGGACTATATTGAAGAAGCCCTGCTCAGTGCTGATTTTGCGGCGCGCTTTGCGACAGAAGCAGAAGAGATTGTGATAGTCAGCGATCAGCCCACTCACGCCTTTGGCAGCCTGCCAGTGAAAACCCGCGTGGCGACGCTGGATGTCCCGCACAGGGAAGAGAGCTATCGCTACAAGCAGATCTATCGCAGCCGTTTGATCAAATTGCAGGCGCCCCTGCAGGCAAAAGGCGACGGCATTCTGATGATTGATTCCGACCTCAATCTGCTTAAGATGCCGGCGATCATGATGAAGCCAGGCCATCTCTACTCCAGCTTCCGTCAGGGGAAAATGATTGCCAAGCTGGACGGAGCACCTGAAGAGGCAATTCCCGCTTACTACACTCACAGCATTCGTCCCTACCTGGCAGACCACGTTAACGGCGCTTACCTGGCTGCTACGCGAGAAGTCTGGCAGCGTATTTCACCGCTGTGGCTGACGCTGTTTAATGATACCTGGAATTTAATGAACGACAGCCAGCCGCCTACCGATCAGCTCCCGCTGGCGGTGTTACTGGACATGCTGGATATTAAAACCGTCAATCTGGGGGAATGGGCTAACTGGCCAGTCTCGAAGAAAATTGGCGGACAGTCGGCGGTGATCCCACCTGAAGTGGTTGGCGCTCACGGCGGATTCCCGTTGTCGGAATGGCAAAAATACCTGACCGATCCGCAACAGCCGCTGAACTTTAAAGGCCAGGACTATACGCGTAAAGTCCGCTACCTGACCGATGAAGAGAAAAAGCAAGGCTAATCAGGCGGCCGCCCCGGCGGCCGTTGTTTTAATTCCAGTTCAGTATCACCTTTCCCGAACGTCCTGAACGCATCTCATCAAAGCCCTGCTGGAAATCGTCAATGCCAAAACGATGGGTAATCACTGGCGTTAAATCAAGACCGGACTGGATCAGTGCTGCCATCTTGTACCAGGTTTCAAACATTTCGCGGCCATAAATTCCCTTGATAAAAAGCCCTTTGAAGATCACCTGATTCCAGTCGATCGCCATTTCACCCGGCGGAATGCCCAACAGTGCGATGCGCCCGCCGTGGTTCATCACCTCCAGCAGGCTACGAAACGCAGGCGGTGCACCGGACATTTCGAGACCGACATCAAACCCTTCCGTCATACCCAGTGAATGCATCACATCCCGCAAGTTCTCATTCGCCACATTGACCGCACGCGTGACACCCATTTTCCGCGCCAGCTCCAGGCGGTACTCATTGATGTCCGTGATCACAACGTTACGTGCGCCGACATGGCGACAGACCGCTGCAGCCATAATGCCAATTGGGCCTGCGCCGGAGATCAGCACATCCTCGCCGACCAGATCAAACGACAGTGCGGTATGTACGGCGTTGCCGAAGGGGTCGAAGATTGCCGCCAGCTCATCAGAAATATTGTCGGGTATTTTGAACGCATTGAAGGCCGGAATGACCAGATATTCCGCGAAGCACCCCTGGCGGTTAACGCCCACGCCCATCGTATTCCGGCATAGATGCGTGCGTCCAGCGCGGCAGTTGCGGCAGTGCCCACAGGTGATATGCCCCTCACCTGAGACCCGATCGCCAATCGTAAAGCCTTTCACTTCCTGTCCTATCGCAACCACCTCACCCACATATTCATGACCGACAATCATCGGTACCGGGATGGTTTTGCGTGACCAGTCATCCCAGTTATAGATATGGACATCGGTGCCGCAGATGGCGGTTTTACGAATTTTAATCAGCAGATCATTATGACCGGGCTCAGGAACCGGCGCATCGGTCACCATCCAGATGCCCTCTTCCTTCTTCAGTTTGGCGAGTGCTTTCATGACGGACTCCTCAGGCGATGACGCCCAGTTGTTTGCCGATGCGGGTAAAGGCCGCCACCGCACGCTCCAGTTGTTGCTGGGTGTGCGCAGCAGAGATTTGGGTGCGAATGCGTGCCTGACCTTTTGGTACCACAGGATAGAAGAAACCGGTCACGTAGATACCTTCCTGCTGCAGCAGATGGGCAAACTGCTGGGCGACGCTGGCTTCTCCCAGCATCACCGGAATAATGGCGTGGTCGGCACCGGCCAGCGTAAAGCCCGCGGCCGTCATCTGCTCCCGGAAGTAACGGGCGTTATCCCACAGACGCTGACGCAGCCCATCGCCTTCGCTGAGCAGATCCAGCACCCGCAGCGAGGCAGCTACAATAGCCGGGGCAAGTGAGTTGGAGAACAGATAAGGACGGGAGCGCTGACGCAGCCACTCCACTACTTCAGCTTTTGCTGCAGTGTAGCCTCCGGACGCGCCGCCCAGCGCTTTACCCAGCGTACCGGTAATGATGTCGACCCGACCCATGACGTCGCAATATTCATGGGTTCCGCGTCCGGCATTCCCGACAAAGCCCACCGCATGGGAGTCATCCACCATCACCAGCGCGGAGAACTCATCTGCCAGATCGCAGATGGCGGGCAAATTCGCAATCACCCCATCCATAGAGAAGACGCCATCAGTTGCGATCAAAATATGACGGGCACCTTTATCGCGCGCTTCCTGCAGACAGGCGCGCAACTGCACCATGTCATTATTGGCATAGCGATATCGCTGCGCTTTGCACAGCCGGACGCCATCAATAATGGAGGCGTGATTCAGCGCGTCGGAAATTATTGCATCCTGGGCATCAAGCAGGGTTTCAAACAGGCCACCGTTGGCATCGAAACAGGAGGAGTAAAGAATGGCATCCTCCATGCCCAGAAAGTCTGCCAGCCGCTTTTCCAGCTGCTTATGACTATCCTGGGTGCCGCAGATAAAGCGCACCGACGCCATGCCAAAACCATGCGAATCCATCCCCGCTTTCGCCGCCTGAATCAGCGCCGGATGGTTCGCCAGACCTAAATAGTTATTGGCGCAGAAGTTAATCACGGCCGGATCGCTGCCCACTGCGATCTCCGTCTGCTGGGCAGAGGTGATGATCCGCTCCTGTTTAAACAGTCCTTCCTGACGTGCATCATCAAGTTGCTGACGGAGTTGTTGATAAAATTGCGCAGGCATCATTGCTCTCCTCAGATGGCAAAAATCTGGCATATCTTACTGAACAGGCCGCTTCTTCACGATAAATCGCCCAACAGAATGTCATTTTTGCAGCATAGTTCACGCCGCGCGGATGTACACACAAAGCGTTACAGAGTCATCTGGCTGTCTGCACCCTGATGAAATGTTATGATGTGAGGTATTCGTGTGTGAAACCTCCTGTTTCACCCCACAACGTTGAAGGTAACAACATGATTATCGTAACTGGCGGCGCAGGAATGATTGGCAGCAACATCGTCAAAGCGCTGAACGATCGCGGTCACACCGACATTCTGGTGGTGGATAATCTGAAGGATGGCACCAAGTTTGCCAATTTAGTCGACCTGGATATCGTCGATTACATGGACAAAGAAGAGTTCCTGATGAGCGTAATGGCGGGCGATGATTTAGGCCCGATCGAAGCGGTATTCCATCAGGGTGCCTGCTCCTCCACCACTGAGTGGGATGGCAAGTACATGATGGAAAACAACTATCAGTACTCCAAAGAGTTGCTTCACTTCTGTCTTGAGCGCGAGATCCCGTTCCTCTACGCCTCTTCTGCTGCGACCTACGGCGGACGCAACGAGAATTTCATTGAAGAGCGCCAGTATGAGCAGCCACTGAATGTCTATGGCTACTCCAAAATGCTGTTCGACCACTATGTCCGCCAGATGCTGCCGGAAGCGAATTCGCCGGTGTGCGGCTTCCGCTATTTCAACGTCTACGGACCGCGTGAAGGCCATAAAGGCAGCATGGCAAGTGTGGCTTTCCATCTGAACACGCAGATCAGCAACGATGAAAATCCAAAACTGTTTGAAGGCAGTGACGGCTTTAAACGTGACTTCATTCACGTTGATGATGTGGCGGAAGTGAACCTGTGGTGCTGGGAAAATGGCGTCTCCGGAATTTACAACTGTGGCACAGGCCGCGCCGAATCCTTCCAGGAAGTGGCTGATGCGGTCCTGAAATTCCATCAGAAAGGCCAGATTGAGTACATTCCGTTCCCGGAAAAACTCAAAGGACGTTATCAGGCTTATACCCAGGCCGATCTCACTAAGCTACGCGCCGTGGGTTACGACAAGCCATTTAAAACAGTGGCCCAGGGCGTTGCTGACTATATGGTCTGGCTGAACCGCAACGCATAAAGGAAGCTGCTCCGGCGATGAAAATTCTGGTAATCGGCCCGTCATGGGTCGGCGATATGATGATGTCGCAAAGTCTCTATCGCACACTCAAGGCCGAACATCCGGATGCAGTGATCGACGTGATGGCACCTGCGTGGTGCCGTCCGTTGCTTTCACGCATGCCTGAGGTGAATCAGGCGCTGGCGATGCCGCTAGGGCATGGCGCACTGGAAATTGGTGAGCGTCGCCGTCTGGGAAAAGTGCTGCGCGCCAGTCACTACGACCGTGCTTATGTGCTGCCTAACTCCTTTAAGTCGGCGCTGGTCCCCTTCTTCGCCGGAATAAAACGCCGCGTCGGCTGGCGCGGTGAAATGCGTTATGGCCTGCTGAACGATTTGCGGGTGCTGGATAAAGCCGCCTTTCCGCTGATGGTTGAGCGCTACGTTGCGCTGGGCTACGACACGCCTGTTGCCTCGGCGGCGCAACTGCCACAGCCGCTGTTATGGCCGAAATTGCAGGTTGAAGAGCAGGAAAAGATTGAAACGGCTGCACAGTTTCAGCTTGCGGCGACCCGTCCGATTATCGGTTTTTGTCCGGGCGCTGAATTTGGTCCGGCCAAACGCTGGCCACACTATCATTACGCCACGCTGGCGAGCCAGTTGATTGCTGACGGCTTCCAGATCGTGCTGTTCGGCTCTGCTAAAGATCGCCCGACAGGTGAAGAGATTATCGCTGCGCTGCCTGAAGCGGCGCGCGGCCATTGCCGTAATCTGGCAGGCGAAACCCAGCTGGAACAGGCGGTCATTCTGCTGGCGCAATGCCGTGCTGTGGTCAGCAACGACTCCGGACTGATGCATATTGCCGCGGCGCTGGATCGTCCACTCGTCGCGCTCTATGGCCCCAGCAGCCCTGACTTCACGCCGCCGCTGGCACGTCAGGCGCGCATTATTCGCCTGATTACTGGCTATCACAAAGTGCGCAAAGGCGATGCCGAACAGGGTTATCACCAGAGCCTGATCGATATCCAGCCTGAGCGCGTACATCAGACGCTGAGCGAACTGCTCGTGCCACAGGAGGTGCCATGCACGTCCTGATTGTTAAAACCTCTTCCATGGGCGATGTTCTGCATTCGCTCCCTGCTCTGACCGATGCAATGCATGCTATTCCCGGCATCCGTTTCGACTGGGTGGTGGAAGAGAATTTTGCGCAGATCCCTGGCTGGCATCCCGCCGTCGATAAGGTGTTACCGGTCGCGATTCGCCGCTGGCGCAAACACTGGTTTGGCAGTCAGCAGCGTGAAGAGCGCGTGCAGTTTAAGCGCGAGTTACAGTCACGTGAGTATGATGTCGTGATTGATGCGCAGGGGCTGATCAAGAGTGCCGCACTGGTCACCCGTTTATCGAAAGGGGTGAAGCATGGACAGGACAGCCGCAGCGCGCGTGAGCCGTTTGCCAGCTGGTGGTATGACGTCCGCCATGAGGTGAGTAAACGGCAGCACGCGGTTGAGCGAACGCGCGAACTCTTCGCCAAAAGCCTGGGCTATGAAAAGCCGCAACACCAGGGTGACTACGCAATTGCCGGGCACTTCCTGCATCATCTGCCCGCTGACGCACAGCATTACCTGGTCTTTCTGCATGCTACAACCCGTGACAACAAGCACTGGCCGGAATCACACTGGCGACAGCTGATTGAACTGATGCAGCCGAGCGGTCTGCGGGTGAAACTGCCCTGGGGTGCTGAGCATGAGCATCAACGTGCACTGCGGCTTGCAGAAGGATTCGGACATGTCGATGTGCTGCCTAAGCTGACGCTGGACGCGATAGCCCAGCAGCTGGCAGGCGCGCGGGCGGTGGTCTCGGTAGATACCGGACTGAGCCATCTGACGGCGGCACTGGATCGTCCCAATCTGACGCTGTATGGCCCGACCGATCCCGGCCTGATTGGCGGTTACGGGCAGAACCAACAGGCTCTGAGCGCCCCGAATCATCGTCTGGCGGAGCTGACCGCTGACTCGGTGGCAGAAAAACTGCAGGCCGTTATTACGGAAAACACGCCATGAACTATGTGTTGATCTACCTGCTGCTGCTGCCTTTCCGGGCGATTATGCGGCTGTTCTACCGGCCAACGGGTCGCAGCTTAATCATCCAGACGGCGAAGATCGGTGATTTTATCAATATCACCCCGATGCTGCGCGCGCTGGGTCAGTCTGAGCTGTTGATCAGCAAAGCGGTGGAGCCGCTGGCGCGTCACGATGACACAGTCAGCCGCTATTTTCTGATTGAAGACGCAAAGCGCAGCTTTTTTACCAAACTGAAGCTCGCGTTCACCCTGATGAACCGCTATGACAACGTTTATCTGGTGCAGCCAAATAGCGTAAACCTGTTCTTTGCCGCGTTATGCAACGCACCGAACAAGCAGTTTCTGCGCACCTATGTGCGTAAGTCCTACCATAAAACCTTCTATCGCAGCGCCAGCGGCATTGTCGACCACGCGAAGACAGATTTAACGCTCGACAGTTACCTGAAGCTGATTAACCGCGACTATCGCTATACCGATTTTCCCAAACATGCGACCTCGCCACTCTGGCAGCCGCCTGCGCCGCCCGCTGCGCTGCTGAATCCACGCAGCGGCATTAAAATAGGCATCAGTATTTCTGCCGGTAACAAGGCCAAGACGATTCCTGCCAGCATCTGGCAGCAGCTGATGACGTCGCTGTCTGACCTGCCCTGCACCTTTTATGTGTTTGGCCCGCCAGCCGAGCAGCCATGGCTGGATGAGTTACTGAGCCTGACCGGCCCAAAAGAGAATATTGTCAGTCTGATTGGTGAGCTAAAGCTGGAAGAGGTTCCCTGGGCCATTTCTCAAATGGATTTCTACATCTGCTCTGACTCTGGCAATGCCTATATTGCGGATGCGCAGCAGATCCCGGTGATCATGCTTTACGGACCGTGTGAAGTCAGGGAACAGCGTCCGGTCAATAACGTGTTGTTCATCGGACCGGATAATATTGCTGCATCAACGTTCGTTTTTTCCACACGTTTTAAGTTTGATCAGCCGGCTGAAAAATTATTCGGGCTGGATGATGATAAACTGACTAGAATACAAACGTTTATTACTCATAATCTGGAATAGTGAAGCGTAATGGCAATTACCCCTCTTGCTGATGCCGTTCAGCAAAGTCAGCTGCTGGTTAACACGCTTGCTGACACGGATGACAATCCGGTTCACGTTGCGTTTGGCATTAACCATGCCTACGCGCGCGGCCTGGGCATTACGTTGTTTTCACTTCTCAGCCATCATCCCGATACGGCTTTCCACGCCCATATTTTTTCAGACTCACTACGCGACGAGGATGTGGAAAAACTGCGTTCGCTGGCCTCAGGCCATCGTCTGTCCATCACGCTACATATCTTTAATAGTGACTGGGTTGATCAGTTGCCCGCAGTCGGACGCTACCCTAAAAGCATCCACTACCGTTTCCTGATCCCTGAAACCGTGGCGAGCTACAGCGATCGGGTGATCTATATTGATGCAGATACCCTGGTGGTGGGCGATTACTCTCCCCTGTTCACCCTGGATCTCACGGATTACACGCTGGCGGCCTGTAACGACACGCCGCGAGCGCGACAGAATCAGTGCGCAAAGCTCGGCCTGAAGCATCATCACTATTTCAACTCCGGCTTCATGCTGATCAATATTCCCCGCTGGCTCGAAAGGCAGACCACCGCGCGTATTACCGACGTGCTGGTAAAACGGGGCGCAGAGTTTGGTTTTCCCGATCAGGATGCACTGAATATCGTGCTGGAGGATGAAATTCTGATCCTGCCGGACCGCTATAATCAGATTTACGACATCATCGCCAATAAAGTCTGGGACCACTCTACTGTGCCCACTGACACGGTAATGATTCACTACACCGGTAAATGCAAACCCTGGCATGCCTGGGCAGGCAGCGACCTTGCCCGGCGCTACCACGGCTATTACCAGCGCTCACCCTGGGCTGTACAACCGCTTGATACGCCAAAACATTACAAAGAGATGAAGCGATTCGCCCGCATTAAGTGGCATCAGAAACAGTATGCTGAAAGCATCAGCTGGATGATGAAGTATGTCAGTCTCAAGTTCTTTAAGCAGAGCGAACAGTAGCGCACTCAGGTTTATCAGATTGATTCGGGCGCTGTTATTTCAGCGCCTGACTTTCCCGTCATTTATCCCACCTGCTGTTTGCCACGACCATTTATAAAAAGCCAAATGAACACCGGCATAATAATCTGTTTACCTTTAAGGTCTCATTGCGTAAAAAAAGCGCATATCGCGCATTATTATTGTCGGGCGTGGTTTTTAGTAAAGCAGGGAAGCCACACCGTTTTATAATCATGCATTCCCTGATTTCATTCTGCTGATTTGGAAATGATTTATGACGAGGCAACGCCCTTTCGCAGTGAATACAACGCCGGTGCAGATATTGTCATGAGTACGTCTCCTCTGCTGAGTATCATTACCCCGATGTATAACGCGGGCAGCATGTTTGATGAGTTCATGCAGGCGCTACTGGCGCAGACGCTGACTATGCTTGAGATCATTATCGTCGATGACGGTTCAACCGATGGTTCAGGCGAACGCGCCGACCAGTATGCACAGCAGCATGCTCATATTCGTGTGATTCATCAGGAAAATGGCGGTGTATCGCGTGCCCGCAACGCCGGGCTGGCGATAGCCCGCGGGAAATATGTCACCTTTCCTGATGCGGATGACACCATGCAGCCCGATATG
The DNA here is from genome assembly GCF_014495885.1 of Pantoea sp. MT58. Taxonomy (NCBI): domain Bacteria; kingdom Pseudomonadati; phylum Pseudomonadota; class Gammaproteobacteria; order Enterobacterales; family Erwiniaceae; genus Pantoea; species Pantoea sp. MT58. The sequence goes on along the minus strand of NZ_CP061083.1, from coordinate 143,909 downwards.
TATCAGACGCTGGTGACGCTGGCGGAAGCGGACAATCTGGATGCGGCACAGTGCAACGCCGAGTGGTTTTTCAAACATAGCCAGCGAGTAAAACCGCTGATTCCGCTGGATCGTTTGCGCAGCACACCGGTGCTGAGTGGGGCCGACTGGCTCAATACCGCGCTGAAAACCCATCGGTATATGCATGTGGTCTGGCTGGGAATCTATCGCCGGGAACTGATTGAGCAGCATCAGTTGCAGTTCGAACCGGGTTTGCACCATCAGGATATTCCCTGGACCACCGAGTTTATGTTGCTGGCAAAACGCGTGCGGTATACCGAAGCCGTACTCTATCGCTACTATATGCATGACGCCTCCATCAGCAATCGCAAACGCACTGGCGAGCGCAACGTTGAATATCAGCGTCACTACCTGAAGATTGCGCGACTGCTGGAAGAGCTTAATCATCGTTATCGTGACCGCGTGAAGATCTACCCGTCATTTCACTATCAGGTGACCCATGAAGCGCTCAGCGTTTGTCACAGTGTGAGACGCGAGCCTGACCCCCGCGCACGCCAGGCGATCATTGCCGACCTGTTCACAACCCGGACACACCTGCGCATGTTACGTAATGCCAGAGGCATTAAGCAGTGGTATCAGTTGCTGTTATGGCTGGCACGACTCTATCGCTGGCGTAATAAATAACCTTTGAGGCTGGCTTTATCCTAAAAAGGGTTTGCCCTACAATCGGCTCACTGAATTCTGAGAACTCTTGTTTATGGCCAGCCTGATTCCAGCAAACTTCTCTCCAAAAAATATATTACTGATTAAGCTGCGCCATCATGGTGACATGCTGCTCACAACGCCCGCCATCAATGCGCTTCATGAGCGTTATCCGCAGGCCAGCATTGACGTGTTGCTCTATAAAGAGACGCGTCCGATGCTGGAAGCGCATCCGGCTATCCGCCATTTGCACGTCATCGATCGCAAATGGAAGCAGGAGGGCACCTGGCGTAAGCTGGGCCATGAGCGTGCATTAATTCGCGCCGTGCGTGCCGCCCATTATGATCTGGTGATAAATCTGGCCGATCAGTGGCGCGCAGCCCAGATGACGCGGCTCTCTGCGGCACCCGTTCGCATCGGTTTCGCCTATAAAAAACGTGATAACGTGCTGTGGCGATGGTGTCATAACCGGCTGGTCCCGACACATAATCACAGCAAACTGCATACCGTTGAGCAGAATATGTCTGCACTGGCACCTCTCGGCATTAGCAGTGATAACGCACGCGTCTCAATGCACTACAGCGACGCTGACCAGCAAATTGTGCAGGCCAGACTGGCGGAACATCATGTCACCGCACCCTATATTGTGGTGCAGCCGACCTCACGCTGGGGCTTTAAATGCTGGGAAGAGGAGAGCGTTGCCGCCACGCTTGATCAACTGGCGCAGCCGGGCCGCAAAGTGGTGCTTACTGCCGGGCCGGATAAGCAGGAGCTGGCGATGATTAACCGTATCAGGGCGCTCTGTGTATCGCAGGATGTGGTTTCGCTGGCGGGTCAGTTCACGCTGCCGCAACTGGCGGCGCTAATCGATCACGCCCGGCTGTTTATTGGTGTCGACTCCGCACCGATGCACATGGCTGCCGCACTTGAAACCCCCTGTATTGCGCTGTTTGGTCCGACCAAGCTGCAGCACTGGCGGCCATGGGGCGACAACAATCATGTTATCTGGGCGGGCGATTATGGCCCGCTGCCCTCGCCCGATTCTATCGACACCAAAACTGACAAGCGTTATCTCTCGGCCATTCCGGTAAAGGATGTGGTCGCGGCAGCGAGGAGCTACCTGAATGAGTAAGTTACGACTGGCGATTGTCCGGCAGAAATATCGCCCGGATGGCGGTGCTGAGCGCTTTATCTCACGCGCGCTGGAAGCGCTGGGCAGCGAACAGCTCGATCTCAATATCATTACCCGCAGCTGGCAAGGCACGCCCAATCCTGACTGGCATCTGCATATCTGTAATCCTTCAAAGCTGGGACGGGTATCCCGTGAGCGCGGTTTTGCCCGTGCAGCCCGCGCCTGCTGGGAGCGGGAAAAGTTCGATATTGTGCAAAGCCATGAGCGTATCGCAGGCTGTGACATTTTCCGCGCGGGTGATGGTGTGCATCGCGTCTGGCTGGAACAGCGCGCCCGCATCGTCTCATCATGGCAACGGCTGAGCGCAACGCTTAGTCCCTATCATCGCTATGTGCTGCAGGCGGAAGCCGAAATGTTTACCTCTCCGACGCTAAAAGCGGTGATCTGTAATTCAGAAATGGTAAAGCGCGATATTCTGCGCTGTTTCCCGCTCGACGCCGGAAAAATCCACGTTATTCATAACGCTATCGACGCCAGCCGTTTCCAGCCCGCCACGGAAACAGCTCGTCGCGCGATCCGTCAGCAACTGGGGCTGCCCGATGCCGCTACCGTACTGATTTATGTCGGCTCCGGCTTTGAGCGTAAAGGGCTGAAAGCGGCCATACAGGCGCTGGCCGCCAGCGATCGCTATCTGATTGTGGTGGGTCAGGATAAGCAGCTGCAACGTTATCAGCAGTTGGCAAATCAGCTTAACTGTCTGGACCGACTGCGCTTTGTCGGCGTACAGCAGGATGTACAACCCTATTATCACGCGGCGGATGGCCTTCTGCTGCCTACGCTCTACGACCCGTTCCCGAATGTGGTGCTCGAGGCGATGGCCTGCGGCTTGCCCGTGATTACCAGCACCGGCTGTGGTGGCGCAGAATTTATTACCGCTGGTCAGGAAGGCTTTGTCTGCGATGCATTGGATATCAAGGAGTTAAATCAGGCTGTTAATACAATACCGCCACTTTCCCTGGATTCACGAATGGGTGAGGCAGCACGGCGTAAAATTGAACCTTATGGCCCACAACGACTGGCGCAGTCACTGACTTCGCTTTATCAGCAGGTACTGGGTAGCAACTGACAATGTGGGATGAGTGCATGCGGGGTTTCTGATAACATGCCGTCATCTGATTTTAATCTGTTTTTAGACGCGAACCTGCTGTAACGGTAACTATGACGACCATTTACACCGCCTTGCTCTACTTAATTCAGCCACTCATTTGGCTGCGCCTGTGGCTGCGCGGTCGTAAAGCGCCTGCCTATCGCAAACGTTGGGCAGAACGCTATGGCTATTGTGTCGGCAAAGTGAAGCCTGACGGCATTGTGCTGCACTCGGTCTCTGTGGGGGAAACCCTTGCCGCGATCCCGCTGGTGCGCGCACTTCGTCATCGTTACCCGACTCTGCCGATTACCGTTACCACGATGACGCCGACCGGCTCTGAACGTGCGCAATCTGCTTTCGGTAAAGATGTACATCACGTCTATCTGCCTTATGATCTGCCGGGTTCAATTAATCGTTTTCTTGATACGGTCAATCCACGGCTGGTGATCATCATGGAAACCGAGCTATGGCCGAACATTATCCGCATTCTGCACCAGCGTAATATTCCGCTGGTGATTGCCAATGCCCGCCTCTCGGCCCGATCCGCCAAAGGCTACCGCAAGCTGGGTAAGTTTATGCGACGCCTGTTGCAGAGCATTACGCTAATCGCCGCGCAGAACACTGAAGATGGCGACCGCTTCCTGAGCCTGGGCCTGAAACGTTCACAACTGGCCATTACCGGCAGTCTGAAGTTTGATATTTCCGTCACGCCAGAACTGGCCGCCAGAGCGGTGACGCTTCGTCGTCAGTGGGCGCCGCGCAGACCGGTGTGGATAGCCACCAGCACACACGAAGGCGAAGAGGCCATTGTGCTGGATGCTCATCGCCGCCTGCTGCAGACCTTTCCGGATCTGCTGCTGATTCTGGTTCCCCGCCATCCCGAGCGCTTCAACGATGCCCGCGAACTGACGCAGGAACGCGGCTTTAGTTTTATCCTGCGCAGCAGCGGCGAGATCCCTTCCGGCTCAACGCAGGTGGTCATCGGCGACTCCATGGGCGAACTGATGCTGCTCTACGGCATTGCCGATCTGGCTCTGGTCGGTGGCAGCCTGGTTGAACGGGGCGGACACAATCCGCTCGAACCTGCTGCCCATGCACTTCCGGTTCTGATGGGGCCCCATATCTGGAACTTCAAAGATATCTGCAGCAAGCTGCAGGAAGGCCAGGGATTGATTACGGTCACCGACGTGATTTCGCTGGAAAAAGAAGTCACTAATCTTTTGCAGGATGATGATTACCGCCGTTATTACGGACGCCATGCGGTAGACGTGTTGCACCAGAATCAGGGTGCGCTCCAGCGTTTGCTACAGTTACTCGAACCGCATCTGCCACCCCGGACTCACTAATGTCAGTACGCCAACGTCTTTCCGTAGTGATGATCGCCAAAAATGAAGCGGAACTGCTGCCTGACTGCCTGGCCTCGGTCAGCTGGGCCGATGAAATTATCGTGCTGGACTCTGGCAGCAGGGATGACACCGTCAACATCGCCACCCGGGCCGGGGCGCAGGTCTATCACAGTGATAACTGGCAGGGTTATGGTATCCAGCGCCAGCGCGCGCAGGGCTATGCTACCGGCGACATGATTTTGATGATCGATGCAGATGAGCGCGTTTCACCCGAACTGCGTGCTGCAATTGAGCAGGTGCTGGTTGCCCCACCCAGCCGCACGGTTTATAGCCTGGGCCGCAGCAACCTGTTTCTCGGTCGCTTTATGCGCCACAGTGGCTGGTATCCCGATCGCGTGATGCGCCTCTATCCCCGCACCTTCCGCTACAATGACAATCTGGTGCATGAATCCCTGCAGAGTGACGGCGCGCCGGTAGTGGCATTGCCTGGCGATCTGGAACATCTGACCTGCCGCGATTTAATCGCCTTTCAGCGCAAGCAACTGGCCTATGCTGAAGCCTGGGCCACAGAACGCCATCAGCGCGGTAAGCGCTGCGGCCTCTTTTCTGTATTCAGCCACACGCTGGGCGCATTTGTAAAAACGCTGCTGCTGCGTGCCGGTTTTCTCGACGGCAGGCAGGGCTGGATTCTGGCGGTGGTCAACGCGCAATATACCTTCAATAAATATTCAGCCCTCTGGGCGCTGAATCACGCTTCGGCAAAAGGGCGAGTATGACCACGAAAGCCATCTATCCCGGTACATTTGATCCTGTGACGCTTGGCCATGTCGACATCGTGACGCGGGCAGCACAGATGTTTGACGAGGTTATTCTGGCTGTTGCCGCTAGCCCCAGCAAAAAACCGATGTTTAGTCTGGATGAACGCGTGGCGCTGACCGGTGAAGTGGTGGCCCATCTGCCTAACGTTGAGGTGGTCGGGTTCAGCGACCTGATGGCGAATTTCGCCCGTGACCAGCAGGCGAACGTGCTGATTCGTGGATTGCGAGCGGTGTCAGATTTTGAATATGAAATGCAGCTGGCGCAGATGAATCGTCACCTGCTGCCAACACTGGAGAGCGTTTTCCTGATGCCGTCTGAAGGCTTCTCGTTTATCTCGTCTTCACTGGTCAAAGAGGTGGCGCGTCACAAAGGCGATGTTAGCGCCTTTCTGCCCGCGCCAGTGCATCAGGCATTGCTGGCTAAACTGGCTTAATGCTGACAGTTCGGGCACCAGTAAGTGCTGCGTTGCCCATGCCTGCCGCTGACAATCGGCGTACCGCATGCCCGACAGGGTTCACCCGCCCGGCCATAGACCTGCAACTGCTGTGCAAAGTAGCCCGGCTTACCGTCTGTCTGTAAGAAGTCACGCAGCGTGGTTCCGCCCTGCTCAATCGAACGAAGCAGCACCGCTTTGATGGTATTCACCAGCAGTTCTGATTCGGCCTGAGACAGGCTTCCGGCAGCACGATCGGGAACGATCCCGGCGGTAAACAGTGACTCACTGGCATAAATGTTGCCCACGCCCACCACCACTTTGTTATCCATCAGCCATTGCTTAATGAGCGTCCGCTTGCCGCGTGACTTATCAAACAGGTAAGCCCCATCAAACTGCTCGCTGAGTGGCTCCGGCCCGAGATGGGCCAGCACACTACTGCCCGCCAGATCGCTGCTCCAGAGCCAGGCACCAAAGCGGCGCGGGTCGGTGTAGCGCAGCACTTTGCCGTTGCTCATCACTAAATCAACATGATCATGCTTCGCGGCTGGCAACTCTTCTGACAGCACGCGCAGACTGCCGGACATGCCAAGGTGGATAATAATCCAGCCATGCGGCAGCTCCAGCAGCAGATATTTCGCCCGGCGCTGCACGCTGAGAACCGGCTGATCGCTCAGCGCCAGGATCTCCTGCGAAACGGGCCAGCGCAAACGTGAATTACGCACCACGGCGTGAAGGATGGTTTCACCGACCAAATGCGGTTCGATACCGCGGCGGCTGGTTTCAACCTCTGGCAACTCTGGCATAGCCTCTCCTCAGCGTTTTACACAAACAAAAAACCCGGCCGGAGCCGGGTTTTTAGCAGAACACTAAAATTACTTAATTTTAGCTTCTTTGTAGAGCACATGCTGACGTACAACCGGATCGAACTTTTTCAGTTCCAGCTTCTCTGGTTTAGTACGTTTGTTCTTCGTGGTGGTATAGAAGTGACCTGTACCAGCAGAGGAAACCAGCTTGATCTTCTCACGAATACCTTTAGCCATGATTCAGTTCCTTAGTACCTTAGTACTTCTCACCACGGGCACGCATATCGGCTAACACCGTATCAATGCCCTTTTTATCAATAATACGCATACCTTTAACAGATACACGCAGAGTAACGAAGCGCTTCTCGCTCTCAACCCAAAAACGGTGTGAGTGCAGGTTCGGAAGGAAACGGCGTTTCGTCGCGTTCATTGCGTGGGAACGGTTGTTACCCGTCACCGGACGCTTTCCAGTTACCTGGCAGACTCGTGACATGTCAATATCTCCAAAAATCAAATCAGCTCGAGCTTTAAAAATTAGGTTTGGGCCGCCTCGTCAGGCTTGCAGCCCGCCAGGCGAATTCCATGGAACCCGCTAAGCTGGCCTAACCGCCAAACCCGAGATTCTCAAAGGTGGCGTAGTATACGCCGCTCAGCCCAAGTGCTCAAGTCCCGAACAGATAAAGATCCCGAATGATCGGGCAAAAAGCCGCCACCTGGCGCGAAATTTCCCGCTATCAGAGCCATCCCCGCTCGGCAAAGGAGACATATTCGCCATGCCCAATCACCAGATGATCGAGCAAGCGTATATCGAATAGCTGGCAGGCCTCACTGACTTTGTGGGTCACTTCGCGGTCTGCGCGACTCGGTTCGGCCATGCCCGACGGGTGATTATGCGCCAGTATCAGAGCAGCTGCGTTGAGTTTCAGCGCCTCCCGAACGATCTCACGAGGATGAACTTCCACACTATTAATAGAACCCGAGAACATATTTTGTGCCCGTAGCACCCGATGCTGGTTATCCAGAAACAGGGCCATAAAGATCTCACGCTCCTGATGAGCCAGCAAACTTTGCAGATACTGGCGCGTGATTTGTGGGTTCTCCATGGCGCTTTCGCGAACCAGTTTGCTGGCGAAAAATCGCTTCGCCAGTTCGGCAACCGCGTGAAGTTGCGCCAGCTTGGCATCGCCGATACCTTTGACTTCACCGAATGCCGCTTTGTCTGATGTCATGAGCAGATAAAGCGAGCCAAACCCCTCCAGCATCTCTCCGGCCAGTTCAAGGACGTTCTGCCCTGGCGATCCGGTGCGGAGAAAAATGGCCAGCAATTCGGTATCGGTGAGCGAGTTTGCGCCCAGTTTCTGGAGTTTTTCCCGTGGTCCCTTGATTTTCATTTTCGCTCTCCCTGAGATGAGCCTCAGAATGGCTCATCCTGCAGAGTGCGGCTATCAATGGAACGGCAATCTACGAGACGGCTCGCAAACGCAGTCGGTGAAAAGGCGCATCCACGCTTTTGTGATAAAGTCCGTGCATTCGCCGCCGCGAGCGGCAGAGAGCTTAGTGAGGCCAACATCATGATGGGATTAGCCGGTAAAAAAATTCTTCTTGGCGTGAGCGGCGGTATCGCAGCGTATAAAGCACCTGAGCTGGTGCGGCGCCTGCGCGATCGCGGCGCTGATGTGCGCGTGATGATGACGGAAGGTGCCAAAGCGTTTATCACTCCGCTCAGCCTGCAGGCCGTCTCCGGCTATCCGGTGTTTGACGATCTGCTTGATCCCGCTGCAGAAGCGGCGATGGGTCATATTGAACTGGCAAAATGGGCCGACCTGATTGTGCTGGCTCCGGCCACTGCCGATCTGATTGCCCGTGTGACTGCTGGCATGGCAAACGATCTGGTGACCACTGCCGTGTTGGCCACGGCCTCACCCGTGGCGGTCGTGCCAGCCATGAATCAGCAGATGTATCGCGCAGCGGTGACCCAGCAAAACCTTCAGACGCTCCACGCGCGGGGCGTGCTGATTTGGGGGCCGGACAGCGGCAGCCAGGCCTGTGGCGACGTCGGGCCGGGCCGGATGCTGGACCCGCTGGCGATTGTTGACCATGCGCTGCTGTGGGCTACGCCCGTCAACGATCTGCAACATCTCAACATTATGATTACCGCCGGCCCGACCCGAGAGGCGCTGGATCCGGTGCGCTACATCACGAATCACAGCTCCGGTAAAATGGGCTTTGCGATTGCCGCTGCGGCTGCCCGACGTGGTGCTCAGGTCACGCTGGTCAGCGGCCCGGTCAGCCTGCCTGCACCTGCGGGTGTGCGACGCGTTGATGTTACCAGCGCGCTGGAGATGCAGGCCGCTGTGATGAGTGAGATAGATAAACAACATATTTTCATTGCAAGCGCAGCCGTGGCAGACTACCGGGCAGCCGATATTGCGGCCGATAAAATCAAGAAACAGGGCGGCGATGATAACGTCACGCTGAACCTGGTAAAGAATCCCGATATTGTTGCCGGCGTCGCTGCACTTCAGGAAAACCGGCCATTCGTCGTTGGATTTGCTGCTGAAACACAGAATGTGGAAGAATACGCCCGGCAAAAACGGGTGCGCAAGAATCTGGATCTGATCTGCGCTAACGATGTCGCTAAAGCCGGACAGGGGTTTAATAGCGACACCAATGCTCTTCACCTTTTTTGGCAGGATGGAGAAAAACGCTTACCGCTCAGCGATAAGTCTCTCCTTGGCCAACAATTAATAGACGAGATTGTCAGCCGTTATGATGAAAAAAATAGACGTTAAAATTCTGGATGCGCGCGTCGGCAAAGCGTTTCCACTGCCGACCTATGCCACTTCAGGTTCCGCTGGGTTAGATTTACGCGCCTGCATTGATGATGTTCTCGACATCGCACCAGGCACCACGACGCTGGTTCCGACCGGCCTGGCGATTCATATCGCTGATCCCGATCTGGCCGCTGTAATCCTGCCGCGCTCGGGCCTTGGCCATAAGCATGGCATCGTGCTGGGCAACCTGGTGGGTCTGATTGATTCGGACTATCAGGGACAGCTGATGGTATCGGTGTGGAATCGTGGTCAGGAAAGTTTCTCGCTGCAGCCCGGCGATCGCATGGCACAACTGGTGTTTGTACCGGTAGTCCAGGCTGAATTTAATCTGGTTGAAGATTTCGACGCCAGCCAGCGCGGCGAAGGCGGCTTCGGCCACTCCGGTCGCCAGTAACCCGCATTACCGACTTTCACTTACGCCCGTTATTTTTCCTCATCGCTGCAGGACGCGTTCCTGTGGCAGATGCGTAGGTGTTGCCTGTATTTAGGTGAATTTCAGGGGTCTTTAAGGTCATGGCAGAAAAAAAAGTCGCGAAGCGGAATCGTCGCGAAGAGATTTTGCAGGCGCTGGCGCAGATGCTGGAGTCGGGCGATGGCAGTCAGCGTATCACCACAGCCAAACTGGCAGCCACAGTGGGTGTTTCCGAAGCGGCGCTGTATCGTCACTTCCCCAGCAAGACACGCATGTTCGATAGTCTGATTGAGTTTATCGAAGACAGTCTGATTACCCGCATCAATCTGATCCTCAAGGATGAAAAAGAGACCATGACGCGTCTGCGTCTGATCGTGCAATTGATTCTGGGATTTGGTGAGCGTAATCCGGGACTGACGCGCATACTGACCGGCCATGCTCTGATGTTTGAGCAGGACCGACTGCAGGGACGTATCAATCAACTGTTTGAGCGGATTGAAGTGCAACTGCGACAGGTCATGCGTGAGCGGAAAATGCGTGAGGGCGAGGCTTTTCAGGCTGATGAAGCATTGCTGGCAAGTCAGTTGCTGGCTTTCTGTGAAGGTTTGCTGTCGCGGTATGTCCGTTCTGAGTTTCGTTTCAGTCCTACCGCAGACTTTGAGGTCCGCTGGCCACTCATGGCTGCTCAGCTAACGTAAAGCGTCAAAGAAGGCGGGCATTGCGCCCGCCTCTGTTAAATCCCGTACGCTTTCTGATAAGCACGGACCTGAGCCAGGTGATCGGCCATCTCAGGCTTCTCCTCCAGCCAGGAAATCAGGTCTGCCAGGGTAATAATCGCGGTCACTTTACAGCCGTAATCACGTTCCACTTCCTGGATTGCCGACATCTCTCCGCGTCCACGCTCCTGACGATCTAGCGAAACCAGCACACCTGCCAGGGTGGCGTTGTGCGCGCCGATAATATCCATCGACTCACGAATCGCCGTGCCCGCTGTGATCACGTCGTCCACCAGCATCACTTTGCCCTGCAGCGGACTGCCTACCAGCAGGCCACCTTCACCGTGATCTTTGGCTTCTTTACGGTTAAAGCAGTAAGGCACATCGCGGTCATGATGATCAGCCAGCGCCACTGCCGTGGTGGTAGCAATCGGAATGCCTTTATAGGCCGGACCAAACAGCAGATCGAAATCAACAGCGCCATCCACCAGCGCCTGCGCGTAGAAGCGTCCCAGCAGCGCTAAATCCCGTCCGCTGTTAAACAGACCGGCATTAAAGAAATAGGGGCTTTTACGCCCGGACTTCAAAGTGAACTCACCGAACTTCAGCACCTGCTTGTTCAGGGCGAATTCAATAAACTGACGCTGCCAGGCTTTCATCTCTCACTCCTCAAATAAAGAAAAGGCGACTCTGAGGTCGCCTGTTACATCAATTTTCCAGCGCTGCTTTCTGCGCCTGAATCAGTTCCTCAATTCCGCCGCGCGCCAGCGCCAGTAGCGTCAGCAGCTCTTCATGGCTGAAGGGTTCGCCCTCGGCGGTGCCCTGCACCTCGATCATGCGGCCATCTTCCATCATCACGACATTCATGTCAGTTTCTGCGGCTGAGTCTTCAACATACTCCAGATCGCACAGGGCTTCGCCTTTGACGATGCCCACTGAAATCGCGGCGACCATACCCTTCATCGGGTTTGCTTTCAGTTTGCCGCTGGCTACCAGCTTGTTCAGCGCATCAGCCAGAGCCACACAGGCGCCAGTGATTGATGCGGTGCGGGTGCCGCCATCGGCCTGGATTACGTCACAATCGAGCGTAATGGTAAATTCACCCAGCGCTTTAAGATCAACCGCGGCGCGCAGTGAACGGGCAATCAGACGCTGAATCTCCAGCGTACGGCCACCCTGTTTACCTTTTGCGGCTTCACGCGCCATACGGCTGTGGGTCGAACGCGGCAGCATGCCATATTCGGCTGTGACCCAACCCTGGCCCTGGCCTTTAAGGAAACGCGGAACCCCTTCGTCTACGGAGGCAGTGCAAAGCACTTTCGTTTCGCCGAATTCCACCAGAACGGAACCCTCTGCGTGTTTGGTGTAATTGCGGGTCAATGTGACTGGACGCACCTGTTGTGCGCTACGGCCTGCTGGACGCATGGGTATTCTCCGGCTTGCTAATGATTGGCTGCGCATTATACGGACTTCCTTGCCCGCTGTCTCTTGCGCCTGCCTGAAGCAGGCATCAGATGAAATTTCCGGCCAGCTGTGGCTAAATGCGCTTTCCTTTCTCTCTGATAAAAAAGACATATGGCCGCCATTCTTCATTTCCTGCTGGCGCTGGTGGTGATTTTCGCCCTTGCGCTGCTGGTCAGTCATGACCGTAAACAGATTCGTCTGCGCTTTATTATTCAACTGATTGTGGTGGAAGCCGCGCTGGGTTGGTTCTTCCTTCACTCCGCCGGAGGGCTGGCACTGGTCGGATCGTTTGCCGGTTTCTTTGAGACGTTGCTGGGGTTTGCGGCGCAGGGCACGGAGTTCGTTTTTGGCGGAATGAGCAAACAGGGGCTGGCGTTTATCTTCCTTGGTGTGCTCTGTCCGATTGTCTTTATTTCGGCACTCATTGGCATATTGCAGCACTGGCGCATCCTGCCGCTACTGATTCGTGTTTTCGGAACGCTGCTGTCGAAGATTAACGGCATGGGCAAGCTGGAGTCATTCAACGCCGTCAGCACACTGATCCTCGGTCAGTCAGAAAACTTTATCGCCTATAAAGGGATTCTGGGTGATATCCCACCGCGCCGGCTCTACACCATGGCAGCGACCGCGATGTCCACCGTTTCGCTGTCGATTGTCGGTGCTTATATGTCGATGATTGAACCGAAGTATGTGGTTGCTGCACTGCTGCTTAACATGTTCAGCACCTTTATTATCCTGTCGATCATCAACCCGATGGAAAGCCGGGATGAGCAGCCTATCGCGCTGGAAAAGCTGCATGAAGAGCAGAGCTTCTTCGAGATGCTGGGTGAGTACATCCTGGCAGGCTTCAAAGTGGCGATGATTATTCTGGCGATGCTGATTGGCTTTATTGCTCTGATTGCTGCCGTTAACGCGCTGTTTGCGGCGGTGTTTGGCTACAGCTTCCAGCAGCTGCTCGGCTATCTGTTCTATCCTCTGGCCTGGCTGATTGGGATTCCGAAAGCCGATGCCCTGCAGGCGGCAGGCATCATGGCGACTAAGCTGGTCGCGAATGAGTTTGTGGCGATGATTGAACTGCAGAAAGTCGCGGCGGGCATGAGTGCGCGCGGGCTGGGTATTCTGTCGGTGTTCCTGGTCTCTTTTGCTAACTTTGCCTCGATCGGCATTGTGGCGGGCGCAATAAAAGGCCTGAACGAGAAACAGGGAAATGTGGTTTCCCGCTTTGGCTGGAAGCTGGTCTATGGCTCCACACTGGTCAGCCTGCTCTCTGCGGCCTTTGCCGGTCTGTTTATCTGACTATTTAGCGGGCGGCAGCTTCGCCGCCCGCTTTCGCCCTAGAACCCGACACAGACGGGTGCATCTACCCGCATAACCGACTCCTGACCAAACCGTTTTTTATAGAGGGTACGTAACGCCTCAATATCATGATTGGTCGCGGGATCGATACCGTGGATCAGCATCAACGCTTTACTGTTCTCTCTTGCCAGTTGACCGTTCTCGCCCAGCCATTGACCTTTGGCGTCATAGACCGACAGTCCCGCTTTGAAACGTGGCGTGACTTCATTATCCACGAAGTTCATCCAGTCGAGTGAACTCACACTGCCGCCATCTGGCTTGCTGAGTCCGAACCACAACGTGGTCTGCATCATCATGTCGCCACCGGCACAGATGGGGTGCGGTTTAGTCGGCGGCGCGTGGCGCGTCTGGCAACCCACCAGCAGCAGAGCCATTACAACAGGGAATGCAATAACGCGGGACATAAATCAGTTATCCTCATAGGTGACCAGTGGTCATCATATGTGGCTGCCGCTGAAAGCGGAAATAGTTCGTTATTTTCCTGTAAGACGCTTATGCCTGTTATGGCGTGGCTCGCCTCGCTATACTTCACCCATCTTTCCGTAAATTGAGTACCGCTTATGATCCGCAGTATGACCGCTTATGCCCGCAGCGAAGCCAAAGGCGAATGGGGCAGCGCAGCCTGGGAGCTGCGTTCTGTTAACCAGCGTTATCTGGAAACTTACATCCGTTTGCCTGAACAGTTTCGTGGGCTGGAGCCGGTTATCCGCGAGCGCATTCGCCAGCGTCTGACGCGCGGTAAAATTGAGTGCAACCTGCGTTATGATGCCGATCCCAGCGCTCAGGGCGAACTGATGCTGAATGAAACGCTGGCGAAACAGCTGGTGCAGGCTGCTAACTGGGTAAAAATGCAGAGCGACGAAGGCGCGATTAATCCGCTGGATATTCTTCGCTGGCCGGGCGTGATGTCTGCGCAGGAGCAGGATCTGGATGCCATCAACACACAATTGTTACAGGCACTGGATGGCGCGCTGGACGATTTCATTGCGGCGCGCGAAAGCGAAGGCACCGCGCTGAAAGCGATGATTGAACAGCGTCTGGAAGGCGTTTCGCAGGAAGTCAGCAAAGTGCGCGCGCAGATGCCTGACGTGATCAAATGGCAGCGTGAACGCCTGGTCGCCAAACTGGAAGATGCTGAAGTCCAGCTGGAAAACAATCGCCTTGAGCAGGAGCTGGTGATGATGGCGCAGCGTGTTGATGTGTCCGAAGAGCTGGATCGTCTGGATGCACACGTTAAAGAGACCTACAACATCCTGAAAAAGAAAGAGGCTGTAGGGCGCCGTCTCGATTTCATGATGCAGGAGTTCAATCGGGAATCGAATACGCTGGCATCAAAGTCGATCAACGCCGAGATCACCACTTCCGCGATCGAACTGAAAGTGCTGATTGAACAGATGCGCGAGCAGATTCAGAACATCGAATAATTTCCACCCTCATCCATATAAAGCCATAAGCCCATGTTAAATGGGCTTTTTTATGGAAGTAAAATTCCACTGATGAACATGCTTCTCCGCTTAAATCCACGAAATAATGGGGGGTAAAATGGGGAGTACTTTTGCTTTACTAGAAAAATATAACAGTCTATAACCAGATACCCCCCACTAAAAACGACAGGTCAGGTATATGGGTTCACTAACAGCAAAAGCCGTTCAGTCTCTGATAAAAGCAGGCGGTGTTGGTAAGTTTGGAGATGAGCGAGGCTTATACCTGAAGATCCCCTCAAAAGGTGAACCTTACTGGATGCTGAGATACACAGCACACTCAAAAAGACGAGAAATCACTTTAGGCAAGGTTTCTATAGTGTCACTCGCAGAAGCCCGTAGTCTTGCAGAAGATGTTCGCAAAAAGGTTCTGGCTGGAGATGATCCTATCGCAGAAAGGAAGCTAAACAGACCTGAAGAACTGACTACAGTGAATGAGCTGTTTGAAGACTGGCATAAAGATCTTGTTAAAAGATTAAAATATCCGGGCATACCTGAAAGGGTTTACCGAAAAGACATTGCTCCTGACCTGCCCCCAGTATTAGATACAACGCTCAGTTAGTAATGTCGGTTTGTTTACCTTCTAATTTTCCATTTCTCCAGCTTGCTGCAAATTCAGCCGGCGTCTGGTATTTAAGCGATGAATGAGGTCTGGACTCGTTATAGTCCTGCCGCCAGTCATTAATGATTTTCCGGGCATGAAGAATATCGCTGAACCAGTGTTCATTCAGGCATTCATCCCGAAAGCGACCGTTGAAACTCTCAATAAATCCGTTCTGCGTTGGCTTGCCCGGCTGGATTAAGCACAGCTCAACGCCATGTTCAAAGGCCCATTGATCGAGCGCGCGGCAGGTAAATTCCGGGCCCTGATCGGTTCTTATCGTTGCAGGATAGCCACGAAACAGCGCAATGCTGTCCAGAATACGTGTCACCTGAACGCCTGTAATCCCGAATGCCGTGGTGATCGTCAGGCACTCCTTCGTGAAATCATCCACGCAGGTCAGGCACTTAATCCGGCGGCCGCTGGCAAGTGAATCCATGACAAAATCCATCGACCATGTCAGGTTCGGCGCATCCGGGCGCAGAAGCGGAAGCCGTTCAGTCGCCAGCCCCTTACGGTGCCGCCTGCGTTTTACACCCAGACCGTTAAGGTGATAGATGCGGTAAACCCGCTTGTGGTTGACGTGAAAGCCCTCCCGACGCAATAACTGCCAGATGCGCCGGTAACCAAATCGGCGGCGTTCAAGTACCAGCTCTGTGATACGTAAAGACAGCTGCGCGTCAGAAGCCGGGCGCTGAGCCGAATAACGGCAGGTTGAAAGTGACAGATCGGCCAGCCTGCAGGCACGGCGTTGCGACAGACCCGTTGTCTCACACATGGCTTCCACGGCTTCCCGTTTCTGGTCCGTCGTCAGAACTTTCGGCCCAGAGCCACGTGAAGCGCCTCCTTATCCAGCATGGCTTCAGCGAGCAGCTTCTTAAGGCGGGCGTTCTCCTCTTCAAGTGACCTGAGCCGCTTCACTTCGGGGACTTCCATGCCGCCAAACTTCTTGCGCCAGGTGTAAAAGGTGGCGTCTGAAATAGCATGCTTACGGCAGAATTCCCGGGCTGAAACCCCGGCTTCGGCCTCGCGGAGAATACTGATGATCTGTTCGTCGGAAAATCGCTTCTTCATGGGAATGTCCTCATGTGACTGATGAAGACATTACTAACATCGCGGTGTGTTAATCAACGGGGAGCAGGTCAAGACCATTTCGGTCTCGATAAAACTGACATCATGAATCCTAAATTTCATTTTATCAGAGCATTTCGTATTTGGTTTGTCCTTCAAAGATGGGAACACTTCGCTTTTAAACCTTTCTTAACTAATATGAAAGCTGAATTTGAAATAAATAGCAGGAGAAATTAATGAGATTCAAAAAGACTACAGTTTTTATTGTGGCATTGATAATGTTAGCATTATTCTATGTTAACTTCTTTAATTCTCCAAAAGTGCTTGCAATTCATGACTCTGATACCAGAAAAGATTTTTTGGTTAAAAACATCCCTTTCTCTGATAGTGACAAAATAAAGTGGTGGGATAATAATGGAGTCAAAACCATTTCTTCCCGTGAAACTTACAATGTTTCAATCTGGGACTTTAATGGTAAGTATCAAAAACTCGCCCCCAAGAATTCAGGTGCTTTTCCAGACCATGATACTGATTACTTACTGTGCTTTGATGACATGAAATCAGATGAGAATTGTATAGACAAGTCAAACTGGATGATGGACATCACTAAAACAAAGGATGGATATACTTACTACCGACTTGATGGCGAGTCATACTATCGAAAACCTTCTGGTGAACTGGTCAAAGGTGAGCGATTTACGACAACCATAAAGCCTGTGAGCTGACCAAATGGTCACTTCTCTCAACGGGGAGTGGATTGGGGGGTAAAATATAAAATAGCCTGAAAAATAAACTTAAGTATATGATCATCATAAACAATATAAATACAATCAACATACAGATTCAGAACATCGAGTAAGTTCCCGCCCGGCAGGTCAGTTATAAAGCGTCAGCAATGGCGCTTTGTTCATTTTTCAGGCATTATCTTTCGGGTTTAACCTCCCTATGTGGCTTTTGACTCCCACCTGCGGCTTCATTATCACGTAAAGATTGATAAACGTTCATTTCCAGACACTTCCGGAACACACTTTAATCATGCTTTGCATTTAGGATGATTTCTTTTTAAGTTTCTGATTTTAAAATAATTTTTCTGAATTTAACTCTTTTTATGTCCCCGACGCACTGTTTCATTGAAACAGATCAATCCTGTGAATCACGGAGTTTCCCTTTTTTTGAAGGCACTTTTTGATAAAGTATCGGTCGAATTCAATACAGCCGTACCGCTTTAAGACTCATGGAAGTGCTCTTTATGCGATACCCCCCTCAACTTCCATGAAGGTTGTTAATGAAAAACACCGGAAAATTTAGCAGTTCGCTGCTGCATCCGCGTTATTGGTTTACCTGGTTTGGCCTTGGCGTACTCTGGCTGCTGGTCCAGCTTCCTTATCCTGTTCTCATGCGTCTCGGTGCCGGTGCCGGCAAAATCTCTCGCCATTTCCTGCAGCGCCGCGAGCGTATTACCCGTCGTAACATCGAACTCTGCTTCCCGGGTATCAGTGAAGAAAAAATCGAACACATGATCGCTGGTAACTTCGCATCGCTAGGCATGGCCCTGGCTGAAACCGGTATTGCCTGGTTCTGGTCTGACCGGGCAGTAAAACGCCTGTTTAACGTTTCAGGTATGGATAATCTTCACGCTGCGCAGAACGAAAAGCGCGGTGTGATGCTGATTGGCGTACATTTCATGTCGCTGGAGCTGGGCGGACGCATCAGTGGACTCTGTCAGCCGATGATGGCGATGTATCGCCCGCACAATAATCAGGCGATGGAGTATGTGCAGACCAAAGGCCGCATGCGTTCTAATAAAGCGATGATTGACCGTCGTGATCTGCGCGGTATGGTTCATGCTCTGAAACAGGGTGAATCGGTCTGGTTTGCACCAGACCAGGATTACGGCCCTAAAGGCAGCACCTTTGCGCCACTGTTTGCGGTGGAAAAAGCTGCCACTACCAACGGGACTTTTGTTCTGTCGCGTCTGGCGAAGCCAGCGATGGTACCGATTATGCTGATTCGTAATCCAGGAAATGATGGCTACCATTTAATCATCGAACCGATGCTGGAAAATTATCCTCATACCGATGAGGCTGCTGCTGCCGCTTACATGAATAAAGTGATCGAAAATCAGATCCTGCGTGCACCCGAACAGTACCTCTGGCTACATCGCCGATTCAAAACCCGTCCGCCGGGTGAACAGTCACTCTATATCTGAGTAAACTGATAAAGCAGGCCGCGTGCCTGCTTTTTTGTTTTAATATCCGGGTTCACTCCTTTTGTTCCTCCCTTTCCTCTTTCCCGATCCCCCTCTCCTCATCATGCCTCTCGCGTTATAGCAATGGCTCTTGTTTCTGCTGCTCAACATGCCTGTTCTGCGGTAAGCAGGCTGGTATCAGAGAGATTATTAGGGAATGATGAATCTTCTTATCTCGTTATTAACGGACACCTTATGGATATCAATGACACACAGCAGTGGCAGCGTCCGCTGATTGACGATCGCCTCACACCTTACATTGAAGTGGATGCAGCACGCCTGGAATGCAACCTGCAGCATATGCAGCGCAAAGCCCGTGCGGCTGGCGTCGCGTTGCGTCCGCATATCAAAACGCATAAAAGCGTCTGGATTGCCCGGCGACAGATTGAGTCTGGCGCGCAGGGGATCACCGTCTCAAAACCCAGCGAAGGCATCAGTTTTATTCAGGGTGGTATACGCGATCTGTTGTTAGCCTATCCGGTTGTACATCCGCAAAGCGTGGCTGAATTACTGCGCCTCGCCGTGCTTCATCAGGTCAGACTCACCCTGATTGCGGACAGCCTGCAGGGCGTGGCGGCGATCGCTGAGGCCTGCCAGCATCAGCCAGGGTGCGAACTGGCGGTGGCGATTAAAGTGGATGTTGGGTTACATCGCATTGGCGTCAATCCCGATACAGATGACGCCGTGCTGATTGCCCAGGCATTACAGGACAAGGGATTACGCTTTGCCGGATTAGTGTCACATGCCGGTCACGCTTATGGTGCGGGTCATGCCGCAGCCATTGCGGAGGTCGCCCGCCAGGAAACGGCATTGATGCAGCGCGTTCAGGCAAAACTGCAGGCTGCGGGTTTTACCGACTGCCCTCTCTCAGTGGGGTCAACTCCTACTGCGCTGGCAGCAGAGATTGCGCCCTGCATTAATGAAATCCGGCCCGGTAACTATGCACTGTTGGATCTTACTGCCTGCCGCCTTGGGTTAAGCCACGTCGATCAACTGGCAATGAGCGTCATTACCCGCGTTGTGGCGGTAAACGATCATTTCGCCATTGTTGACGCCGGATCAAAAATGCTGAGTTCGGATAAAGGGCCGCACGGCACCAATGCCAGCGGCTTTGGTGTTGCAGCAGACGAAGCGGGCAATACCTATGAAGTGACGAAGTTATCCGAGGAGCACGGTTTTCTGCTGTTTCAGGATCGCCGCCCTGAAGTCGGCACGCTGCTGCGTATCTTCCCGAATCACAGTTGCGCAGTGATGGCGCAGTCGGATGGCTTTGTTCTGCGTCACGCCAGTGGTCATAGCGAAGATCATGCCGTTTCTGCGCGTGGCAACTTCATCTGATTCTGCGGCAGACAGCCTCATCCGTTGTCTGCCTTTTGTACGAAACCCTGTCAACACCACACTTCTACTGTTACACCGTTTTAACAAGTCTGGCCCCATGCTTTAATGCCTTTTTCGCTTATCCATTGGAGGTTACATGCTCTCCTCTCGCACGCTGAGCCTGACGATCCCACGTCACTGGTTAGATCTTTATGAAACTATCTGGAAGCCGGAATTTTTCGCAAAATGGGCATCCGGGTTAACGCACAGTGCATTAGAACCCGATGGACATCGCTGGCGTGCTAAAGGCCCCCTGGGCAATGTGAAGCTCAGGTTCTCACCATACAATCCGTTTGGCGTAATGGATCACTGGATTGATAACGGCTCAGGAAAGGAGATCTATGTGCCGATGCGCGTGATCGCTAATGAACAGGGTGCCGAGGTAATGGTTACGGTTTATCGCCAGCCATTTACTTCAGATGAGAGATTTAAGCAGGATATTGAATGGGTTAGCAATGATCTGGAGAAACTCAATCAGCTTCTGACACAGTAAATCAAGGACTTAGCGTACGTTTTTCTCTGTACTTATCGCTGGTCGCTAACGAAAAAAAATAGAAAAACTTCTGACATTAAAGCATAAAGCGCTTATCTGATTACTCATCCCCGATACACATTTACCACCAACCCTGCTTAAGCATCTCCGCCAGGAAAATTCCTGGCTTAACCCGCTTTCACATAGCTGATCTTCCCGGATTTCAGGCTTCTCTGTCTCCCCTGATGACCTTCTGCCTTAGAGACATACATTAATCATCAACAATTGTTTATCACTGCTCTCCTGAAGATTTAATATTTATCATGCATAAAGTGAAACCATTTATTTCTGCGGTCGTGCAATCAGACTTTTCTTATGGTGTTAAATTAAATAAAACAATGTATAAATCATTCCACACACAGCAATACCCATAATGATAAAGCAGGAAAAAGTCATGGACCGCTCAACCTATCCTTTGTTATCAGAAAAAGAATTCGTTGAGATTGCCGCAAGGATGCTGGCAGGAGAATATAAAAATACAAAAGGATTTATTCGTGATCTGGCGGAATTTCTGTTAGCTGCAGGGGATTCCGCCATGACACGAAACAGGGAATTTACCAGGGATATCTATTTTTTATCTGAGCATCATTTCATTAAATCAATAATAACATGGCAAGCCTGGAGAGGTATTTCAGGACTTCGGCCGGAAAAATTGCACTAACTAACGGTGTCACAGCAACCTCTTCTTGCCGTTACACAATTATTTAATTCTCACAGAGTTGATGAACTCTAACGAGTATATTATGGCAATACGTGAAAGCAGTCTTAATAGCGCAAAATGGTCTCTGCTCTCTTCAATCAAAATTATTGGCATTGGCGTGTTGCAACTCTCGTTGCTGGCGCAGATTCTGCAGGCGAATGAGCTTAACCTGCTGGCGATTGCTATAATTGCCTTACTGTTTATTGATACTCTGGCCGATCGCGGCTTCTCAAATACACTGATCCGTCGCTGTATGCTCTCAATTAATGACCTCTCAACCATTTACTGGGGTAATATGTTGATGGGTGTCGCGGTGTTTGGTCTTTTATTTACGGGCAGTCACCTGCTGAACAGCCTGTTTAATCAGCCCGAACTGGCTCTCATGCTGCAGATGGTCTCAGTGGTGTTTATTATCATCCCTCAGGGTCAGCATTACCGTGCGGTATTACAGCGTGAAAAGCAATATACACGCATTGCTTTTGCTGAAACGTCCTCAGTATTAGCCGGACTTGCAGTCACCTTATTTACCGTCTGGCTGACACCTTCTGTATTATGTGCGATCTGGGGTTACCTTGCGATGGCATCCATTCGCATGCTGATTTACTGCTACTATGGTCGCTCATGGTTCCAGCCGGAATATCACTTTAGTCTGAATGCTTTTGCTAAAATTCGTGCAAGAAACAAATAATAAAATAAGTCTGTATGGTGGGCTCTGAGCATCCGAAACGATGCGTTGGCGTGCTGTTAACCAGCACGCCTTTCTTTTTGTTAATCCTGTCGATATATTTTTACTCCTTTCTTTAGATGCAGCATCCCGTTCTTTCTATCTTCTTTACAGACCAATGTCTGACCTGCAAATTTCTGGCCGTCATGGGCTGTAAATCTCCCCCTGGTTCTGAGTCAGTTAACACCAGCCAGGCCCGCGCGACTCCTCTGCACATCGTCTCATCTTAACCTTCACCAGCATTCATCACCGGTTTTGCACTGAAAAGTCTTTCTATGCTGATGCCGGGCCGGACTGGTATACACTGCGCAAATCCCGGACGCCGACCACCTGAAATCTCTGTCGCCGCCTGTTAAGCAATGCTGTAGCCTTGCCGCCGTCTTACTGGAGTCTGCTATGTTACTGACCGTTCTCTACATTATTGGTATTACTGCTGAAGCCATGACAGGTGCGCTGGCGGCGGGTCGCCGCAAAATGGATCTGTTCGGGGTCATTATTATTGCGTCAGTGACCGCAATTGGTGGTGGCTCGGTGCGCGATATCCTGTTGGGTCACTATCCGCTGGGTTGGGTGAAAAATCCCGAATACATCATGATTGTGGCGGCAGCAGCGGTCGTCACCACATTCCTGGCGCCCCTGATGACCCACCTGCGCAAAGTTTTTCTGGTGCTGGATGCATTGGGTCTGGTGGTCTTTTCCATTATCGGCGCGCAGGTTGCACTTGATTCCGGACACGCCATGATTATTGCCGCGATAAGCGCAGTGATTACAGGTGTCTTTGGCGGCGTACTGCGTGACATGTTCTGTAATCGCATTCCGCTGGTGTTTCAGAAAGAGCTGTACGCCGGTATCGCTTTCGCCTCGGGCTGGATGTATATCCTGCTGCTGAAAACCACGCTGGCGCATGAAGCGGTGATTATCATTACCCTGCTGTTCGGCTTTTTTGCCCGTTTACTGGCGCTGCGCTTCCGTCTCGGTTTGCCGATTTTCAACTATCCCCACCCCGAGCATTGAGGACGCAGGAATACCCTGCTGTTGCAGGAACGCGATGAGGGCCTGCAGACGGGCATCCTGAAACTGCTCAGCCAGGCGCGTTGCCAACCCCGCCCCAACGCCCGGCAGAGTTTGCCAGGCCATAACATCCCGCCGCATTATGCTCTCCCACTGCTGATCGGGCAGCGCATTCAGGGCCTTTTGCGGCAATGAAACGCCAAGGGCCTTCACCCATCGACGAAACGGTTGCTGACGAGCGAGATTAAAACGGTGCCAGAGCTGCTCCGCACGTTCCGGAGAGAGAGCCGTCGCGGCGGCAATCTGTTCTGGTGTTAACGTCAGCCAGCCGAACAGATGCGTCATACTGCCGCTTTCCAGTAAGCGCAGCCAGGTGCTGCGCTCAACCCCAGGAATATTCAGCACCGTTTTCTGGCTGAGCCAGCGTAATTTCGCCAGTAACTGCTTCTGGCACTCAGCGCTGAAGGTATAACAACTCAACGGCGTATAACGCGACGCCTCGGGAGGCTGAGGATAATGTCGCTCTGCCACGCGCCAGATTACCCGCTCCAGCCGGGGTATTCCCTGACCCGCCAGACTCAGCGTGACCACATCGCCCGCGACGATATCGCTCTCCTGCCAGCGACGAAGCGATCCGACATTAACCCGCCTGACCGTTTTATCATCCAGTTGCACTGGCTGAAGATTAAGTACCGCCGCTATTTTTCCGGTTCGGCCAATGAGGAAATCGACGGAGAGCACTTCAGCACTGACTTCAGGAGGCTGATATTTCCAGGCAACCGCCCATATACCCTCGCCTGGCAGCCAGTTTTTGCCTGCAGGCCGCAGACTCTGATGAACCACCACGCCGTCTGTGACAAAAGGCAGCGCAGCATGAAACCAGCGCTCACGCCAGATGGCTACGTCCTCTTCATCTTTAACGTTGTGGCTCCATTCTGCTGCAATGCCCAGCCCCCAGCGGCTGAGTTGCTCATGGCGCTCCGTCATTGTGGCGGGACCATCTGGCCATGCCCAGATGAAAACACCGAGCGAATCCAGCAGCGGAGTCCGCTGCCTGCTCATCATCGCGCCGGCCACCAGTGAGCGCGCATTTTTGCCGCCATCAATCGCCTGCTGATGACCGTTCATCAACAAAAACAGCTCGCCCTGCAGTACAACCTCGTCGAGAGGGGTCTCGATATGCAGCGGAATTGCCGGGATCCAGGCGGCTTTAGCCAGCCACTCTTCACCGCGCAATCCATCGCCACGACTTAACAACGAGACCAGCCTGCCATGGCGATACACCAGTGAAACGGCGATGCCATCAACTTTTGGCTGCACCCAGAGATCGCGTCGCCCCTGCATCCAGTAAGCCAGTGCCAGCTTGTCGCGCATCTTTTTTACGCCAGTATGGGCGATTGGATGCAGGTGCTCACCCTTGCCAGGCAGTTGCGGGGAATAAGTGGGCTGAGAAGCGCTAAAGCAGTGTTGCCAGGTAACAAGCCGCTGCTGCAGCGCATCGTAATCCGTGTCAGTCACCGGACTCTGCCCCTGGCGATAGTAAGCGTCATCCCAGTGTTGCAGTTGCTGTTGCAAACGGCCAATCTCTTCAGTCGCCCGTACGGGTGTCCAGACCGGACAAACGGCACTGTGCGCAGGCCATAGGGCGAACCACAGAACAATCGCAGACAGCGGCCAGCCGAATCCTTTCATACTCTTTCCTCTGACGTTTTGTGGCATTCAACAGCAATGCATTAGCGTCAGCCAGAGGCGAGGTTTCGTTCCGGAAGAGATGCCAGGGTAATCCGTGAACCATTACAGCTGCCCGACAGAGATTTGCGCGCAGATGCGCAAAAGATTGGGTGTTCTCGCTGCGCAAACGCTGCGTGGCAACGGGAAGCTGTGTATACTGTGCAGGAAATCGACTCCGCTTTTAATCAATTCAAGAAAACCATGGCTCAAGGCACGCTCTATATTGTTTCGGCTCCCAGCGGTGCAGGGAAATCCAGCCTGATTCAGGCACTGTTAAAGACCCAGCCGTTGTATGACACGCAGGTCTCTGTTTCGCACACGACGCGCGGTATGCGCCCGGGTGAAACCCATGGCGAACATTACTTTTTTGTTGAGAAACATGAATTCGAGCAGATGATCGCGGAAGATGCTTTCCTCGAACATGCCCGGGTTTTTGACAACTACTACGGTACGTCACGCCATGCCATTGAGCAGGTGCTGGCAACCGGCGTTGACGTGTTCCTCGACATCGACTGGCAGGGCGCGCAGCAAATCCGCGCTAAAATGCCTGGCGCACGCAGCATCTTTGTTTTGCCGCCTTCGAAAGAAGAGCTCGATCGCCGTCTGCGCGGTCGTGGTCAGGACAGCGAAGAGGTGATCACACGTCGCATGGCTCAGGCAGTAGCGGAAATGAGCCACTACGCCGAGTATGACTATTTAATTGTGAATGATGATTTTGATCTGGCGCTGTCCGATCTGAAAACCATTATTCGCGCAGAACGTCTGCGTATGGCGCGTCAGAAGGCGCGTCACGATGCTTTAATCAGCAAACTGTTGGCAGTCTGAATACAGTTTCAGTATGATGCGCAGTCATTTCTTCATCTGTGGAGTAGCACACCTATGGCACGCGTAACCGTTCAGGACGCAGTAGAAAAAGTTGGTAATCGTTTTGACCTGGTGTTGGTCGCTGCACGTCGTGCACGTCAGATGCAGGTTGGCGGCAAAGATCCGCTGGTTCCGGAAGAGAACGATAAACCTACCGTTATCGCCCTGCGCGAAATCGAAGAAGGTTTGGTCACCAATCAGATTTTAGATGTGCGTGATCGTCAGGAACAGCAAGAGCAGGAAGCCGCTGAGTTACAGGCCGTTACCGCTATCGCTGAAGGTCGTCGTTAACAGCCACCTGCAGGTCGCCCTTGTATCTGTTTGAAAGTCTCAATCAACTGATTGAAAAATACTTGCCAGAGGAGCAGATCAAGCGCCTCCAGCAAGCCTACCTTGTCGCACGTGATGCCCACGAGGGACAGACACGCTCCAGTGGTGAGCCTTATATCACCCATCCGGTTGCCGTGGCCTGTATTCTGGCGGAAATGAAGCTCGACCATGAAACGCTCATGGCCGCGCTGCTGCATGACGTGATCGAAGATACGCCCGCCACTTACCAGGATATGGAACAGCTGTTCGGTAAAAGCGTGGCGGAGTTGGTCGAAGGCGTTTCAAAGCTGGATAAGCTGAAATTCCGCGATAAGAAAGAAGCGCAGGCTGAGAACTTCCGCAAGATGATTATGGCGATGGTGCAGGATATCCGCGTCATTCTCATCAAGCTGGCTGACCGCACCCATAATATGCGCACCCTTGGGTCTTTACGCCCGGACAAACGTCGCCGCATCGCGCTGGAAACGTTAGAGATTTATAGTCCGCTGGCACACCGCCTGGGTATTCATCACCTTAAAACAGAGCTGGAAGAGCTCGGTTTTGAAGCACTTTACCCGAACCGTTATCGGGTGATTAAAGAGGTGGTGAAAGCTGCGCGTGGTAATCGTAAAGAGATGATCCAGAAGATTCTTTCTGAGATTGATGGCCGTTTACAGGAAGCGGGCATTCCCTGCCGCGTCAGCGGTCGCGAAAAGCATCTTTACTCGATTTACCGCAAAATGACGCTGAAAGAGCAGCGTTTTCACTCGATCATGGATATCTATGCCTTTCGCGTCATCGTGAAAGATCTGGATACCTGCTATCGCGTTCTGGGCCAGATGCACAGCTTATATAAGCCGCGTCCGGGCCGCGTTAAAGATTATATCGCCATCCCCAAAGCCAACGGCTATCAGTCGCTCCATACCTCCATGATCGGCCCGCACGGCGTGCCGGTTGAAGTGCAGATTCGCACCGAGGATATGGATCAGATGGCAGAAATGGGGGTTGCTGCGCACTGGGCTTATAAACAGGCGGGCGAAAGTGGCACCACTGCACAGATTCGCGCGCAGCGCTGGTTGCAAAGCCTGCTCGAGCTGCAGCAAAGTGCGGGCAGTTCATTTGAATTTATTGAAAGCGTGAAGTCCGATCTTTTCCCTGATGAGATCTACGTCTTTACGCCTGAAGGCCGCATTGTTGAGTTGCCAACCGGCGCGACGCCGGTAGATTTCGCCTATGCGGTGCACACCGATATCGGCCACGCCTGCGTCGGCGCACGCGTTGACCGCCAGCCTTATCCGCTGTCGCAAACCCTGACCAGCGGTCAGACGATTGAGATCATCACCGCGCCAGGCGCTCGTCCAAACGCCGCCTGGCTCAATTTTGTCGTCAGTTCCAAAGCCCGCGCCAAAATTCGTCAGCTCCTGAAGAACCTCAAGCGCGAAGACTCGGTTAATCTGGGTCGCCGCCTGCTCAGCCATGCGCTGGGCGGTAGCCGTAAACTGGCTGAAATCCCGGCTGAGAATATCAGACAGGAACTGGACCGCATGAAGCTGACTTCCCTTGATGATCTGCTGGCGGAAATTGGCCTCGGTAATGCGATGAGCGTGGTGGTGGCGAAGAACCTGCTGCAGGCTGACAGCAAGGCCATCACCAGCACCAGCAAGCGCGGTAAACTGCCGATTAAAGGCGCAGATGGCGTGTTGATTACCTTCGCCAAATGCTGCCGACCGATTCCTGGTGACCCGATTGTTGCCCATGTCAGTCCTGGCAAAGGGCTGGTGGTGCATCATGAATCCTGCCGAAACATTCGTGGCTACCAGAAAGAGCCAGAAAAATTCATGCCGGTCGAGTGGGATAAAGTCACCGAGCAGGAGTTCGTAGCAGAAATCAAAGTCGACATGTTTAACCATCAGGGCGCGCTGGCTAATCTGACGGCGGCCATCAACACGGCGGGTTCGAATATTCAGAGCCTGAATACCGAAGAGCGTGATGGTCGCGTCTATAGCGCCTTTATCCGCCTCACCGCACGTGACCGCGTTCATCTGGCGAATATCATGCGTAAAATTCGCGTGATGCCGGATGTGATCAAAGTCCACCGTAACCGTAATTAGGCATGAACGATCAACGTTTTGCCCGGATTCAGGCGATGCTGGCACTGCGCCAGCACGACCTGACGGTCTGCATGGAGCAGGTGCATAAACCACACAATGTTTCAGCGGTGATCCGCACGGCCGACGCCGTTGGCATCCACGAAGTGCATGCCGTCTGGCCGAGCCAGCGGATGCGCACGCAGGCTTCCGCGTCTGCCGGCAGCAACAGCTGGGTGAAAGTGGTCACCCATCCCACCATCGGCGATGCCGTAAAACAGCTCAAACAGCAGAAGATGCAGGTTTTAGCGACCCATCTCTCCGCCGATGCGGTGGATTTTCGTGAGATCGATTATACCCTTCCCACCTGCATTCTGATGGGGCAGGAAAAAACCGGCATCACCGAAGAAGCGCTGGCGCTGGCTGATCGTCAGATCGTGATCCCCATGGTGGGTATGGTGCAGTCGCTGAATGTCTCGGTCGCCTGCGCGCTTATCCTCTATGAAGCCCAGCGACAGCGGCAGAACGCCGGTCTTTACCTGCGCGATTACAGCCTGCTGGACGAGGATGAGCAGCAACGCCTGCTGTTCGAAGGCGGATTCCCGGTGCTCGCGCGGGTCGCAAAGCAGAAAGGTCTACCCTATCCGCGCATCAATGCGCAGGGCGAAGTCGACGCCGATCCCAGCTGGTGGGCAACCATGCAGTCGACCGGTAAAAGACGATGAAAGGCCGTCTGCTGGATGCCATTCCGCTCAGTACACTGACCGGCGTCGGTGCCAGCCAGGCAGCAAAACTGGCCAAAATTGACCTGCACACCGTTCAGGATCTCCTGCTTCATCTTCCGCTGCGCTACGAAGACCGCACCCAACTCTATGCTATCAATGATCTGCTTCCCGGTATCTGGGCCACAGTAGAAGGCGAAGTGCTGCACACAGATATCACTTTTGGTCGTCGCCGGATGATGGTGTGTCAGATCAGCGATGGCAGTGGCGTGCTGACAATGCGCTTCTTCAATTTCAATGCCGGGATGAAGAACAATCTGTCGCCGGGACGGCGTGTTACCGCTTATGGTGAAATTAAGCGCGGTCAGCGCGGCGCTGAGATTATTCACCCCGAGTACCGCATCCAGGGCGAGCAGAGCAATGTGACGCTGGAAGAGACCTTAACACCGGTTTATCCCACGACCGAAGGCATTCGACAGGCCACGCTGCGTAATCTCACTGACCAGGCGCTGACGCTGCTGGAAAGCTGCCCGATTGCCGAGCTGTTGCCGAAGGAGTTAAGCGGCGGCTTAATCAGCCTGCCAGATGCGCTGCGCACACTGCATCGTCCGCCGCCCGATCTACGGCTCAGCGAGCTGGAAAGTGGCCGTCATCCGGCACAACGCAGATTAATTCTGGAAGAGCTGCTGGCGCATAATCTCAGCATGCTGGCAGTGCGCGCCGGCGCTCAGCGCTATTATGCGTTACCGATGCCGCCGCGACACAATCTCAGTGACCAGCTGCTGGCCGCGCTGCCTTTCTCGCCGACCAATGCGCAGAAGCGCGTGGTGGCGGAGATAGAGAAAGATCTGGCCAATGATTTCCCGATGATGCGGCTGGTGCAGGGCGACGTCGGTTCGGGTAAGACACTGGTGGCTGCGCTCTCTGCACTGAACGTTATCGCCCATGGCAAGCAGGTTGCGCTGATGGCACCGACCGAACTGCTGGCTGAACAGCACGCCAGTAACTTCCGCCAGTGGTTTGCGCCGCTGGGGATTGAAGTCGGCTGGCTGGCCGGAAAACAGAAAGGCAAAGCCCGCCAGGCACAGCAGGAGGCGATAGCCAGCGGTCAGGTAGCTATGGTCGTGGGCACACACGCTCTGTTTCAGGAGCAGGTGCAGTTCAATGGTCTGGCGCTGGTCATTATTGATGAGCAGCACCGCTTCGGCGTCCACCAGCGTCTGGCCTTGTGGGAAAAAGGTGAGGAGCAGGGTTTCCATCCGCATCAGCTGATCATGACCGCCACACCGATTCCGCGCACCCTGGCGATGACCGCGTATGCCGATCTCGATACCTCAACCATCGACGAACTGCCGCCGGGACGTACCCCGGTGACCACCGTGGCTATCCCCGATACGCGACGCGAGGAGATTGTGGCGCGGGTTGAGCATGCCTGCCGGGAGGGACGTCAGGCCTACTGGGTATGCACGCTGGTTGAAGAGTCAGAGCTGCTGGAAGCACAGGCGGCAGAAGCCAGCTGGGAATCCCTGAAAACCGCGCTGCCCGACTTAAATATCGGACTGGTGCATGGCCGCATGAAACCCGCTGAAAAACAGGCGGTCATGCAGGCGTTTAAAGCGAATGAACTCCAGCTGCTGGTAGCGACGACCGTCATTGAGGTCGGCGTGGACGTGCCGAATGCCAGCCTGATGATTATCGAAAACCCTGAGCGGTTAGGGCTGGCACAGCTGCATCAGTTGCGAGGCCGTGTGGGTCGTGGTGCCGTGGCATCACACTGCGTACTGCTCTATAAAGCGCCGCTGAGCAAGACGGCGCAGAAGCGTTTACAGGTACTACGCGACAGTAATGACGGCTTTGTTATTGCCCAGTTCGATCTGGAGATTCGCGGACCGGGTGAACTGCTGGGCACACGTCAGACCGGCAACGCCGAATTTAAAGTGGCTGACCTGCTGCGCGATGCAGCGATGGTGCCCGAAGTTCAGCGTGTGGCGCGCCACATCCACCAGCACTATCCCGAGCAGGCCAGCGCCCTGATTGAACGCTGGCTGCCAGAGAACACCCGTTTTACCAACGTCTGAATGAGACCCCTTCAAGTCGGCTTTTATATCCACGCCGGGCAAACGATTGCTTTTGCCCGGCGGATGATTACAATCGCCACATTATTTTTTGGGAAGAACAGAAGATGTCCACCAATCCTCAGCCAGACCAGCCTTCCGCCACGCAAAGCGAACTGATTTATCGTCTTGAAGATCGTCCACCTCTGCCGCAAACGCTGTTTGCCGCTGGTCAGCATCTGCTGGCGATGTTTGTCGCGGTCATCACGCCCGCCATTCTGATCTGTCAGGCGCTGGGCCTGCCCGCAGAAGATACCCGGCACGTTATCAGCATGTCGTTGTTTGCTTCAGGTGTGGCATCGCTGCTGCAAATCAAAACCTGGGGACCGGTGGGTTCGGGTCTGCTGTCGATTCAGGGCACCAGCTTTAACTTTGTGACGCCTTTGATCATGGGCGGGATGGCGCTGAAGAATGGCGGCGCTGACGTGCCCACCATGATGGCGGCGCTATTTGGCACGCTGATGGTGGCCTCCTGTACCGAAATGGTGCTGTCACGCGTATTGCATCTGGCTCGCCGGATTATCACGCCGCTGGTTTCCGGTATCGTGGTGATGATTATTGGGCTGTCGCTGATTCAGGTAGGACTGACCTCGATTGGCGGCGGTTTTAGCGCGATGAGTGACCATACCTTTGGCGCACCAAAGAATCTGATGCTGGCTGGCGCCGTGCTGCTGGTGATCGTGCTGCTTAACCGGCAGAAAAACCCCTATTTGCGCGTCGCCTCCCTGGTGATTGCGATGGCCGTGGGCTATCTGCTGGCCTGGGCGATGGGCATGCTGCCGGCAGCCGGTATTCCTGCTGATCAGCCGCTGATCGTGGTGCCGACCCCGCTTTATTACGGGCTGGGCTTCGACTGGAACCTGCTCGTTCCGCTGATGCTGGTATTTATGGTGACCTCCCTGGAGACCATCGGCGATATCACTGCCACCTCGGATGTGTCGGAACAGCCGGTCAGCGGCCCGCTCTATATGAAACGCCTGAAAGGCGGCGTGCTGGCAAATGGCCTCAACTCCTTTGTCTCCGCGCTGTTTAACACCTTCCCTAACTCCTGCTTCGGTCAGAATAACGGTGTGATTCAGTTGACCGGCGTGGCCAGCCGCTACGTGGGCTTTGTTGTCGCACTGATGCTGATTGTGCTGGGGCTGTTCCCGGCGGTCAGCGGTCTGGTGCAGATGATTCCTGAGCCGGTACTCGGCGGCGCAACCATTGTGATGTTCGGCACCATTGCCGCCTCAGGTGTTCGCATCGTGTCACGCGAGCCGCTTAATCGTCGCGCCATCATGATTATTGCGCTGTCGCTGGCGGTGGGTCTGGGCGTGTCTCAGCAGCCACTGATCCTGCAGTTTGCCCCCGACTGGCTGAAAACGCTGCTCTCTTCCGGCATTGCCGCAGGCGGTATTACCGCAATCGTGCTCAACCTGATTTTTCCGCCAGAGAAGTAAGGCCACAGGCAGGCTTCGGCCTGCCTGCTAATTATTCGGATTTACATCCAGTCTGTTGAGCTGTAACGGTAATTCAGGCATAACAACCTCTCACCGGATTTAACTCGGGAAGGATGCTATGAAATTTATTGGAAAGTTTTTCCTCACCTTACTTTTACTGCTGCTTTTTACCCTGGTCGTGATCTATGTACTGCTGCAGACACAGTGGGGTGCAGGCTGGTTTAGCCGTTGGGTGAGCGACAAAACCGAATGGCATCTCTCCCTGAGTAAAATTGAACACAATTTCTCTTCTCCCTCTCATATCATTCTGGATGACTTCAGCTTTGGTCACGATGGTCAGCCTGCGGTGCTGGTCGCGAAACGGGTTGATCTCGGCCTGGCGCTGATTCAGTTCAGCGATCCGCTGCATTTCAGCAGCCTTGAGCTGCGCGATGGGGAAGTGAATCTGGCTAATCTGGCGCAGGGCAGCACGCTGCCGATTCAGGCCGATCGCCTGCAACTCAATAATATGCGTATCGACAGTCCCAAGAGCGCGTTACCGCTGTTTGCTCAGCAGGTTAATGGCGGCATCCTGCCGTGGAAGCCCACGGGGCTGGATATGCTGGGTCGCGATGCCCGCTTCCAGATGAGCGCAGGCAGCATGACGCTGAATAATGTGCCGGGTGAAAACGTCCTGATTCAGGGCAGTGTTTCCCAGGGTCGGATGCGCTTTGACAATATTGGTGCCGACCTGGCGCGTGGCTCCATGACCGGTAACGGTGAGCGCGATGCCCAGGGCAACTGGAAAATTAATCAGCTGCGACTGAACGACATCCGTCTGCAGACTACCAGCAGCCTGAAAGATTTCCTGCATAGCCTGCAGGTTGTTCCGTCAATTGCCATTACCCGCCTCGACATGACCGATGCCCGTCTGCAGGGGCCTGACTGGGCGGTGACAGATCTGGATCTGACGCTGAGAAACGTTAACTGGCAGGGAGATGACTGGCAGAGTAACGACGGTTCACTGGCGCTGAATGCCAGCAATTTTATCGACGGTGGATTCGAGCTTAATGACCCTATCCTTAACCTGGATTTCTCACCGCAGGGTGTGGCGCTGACACAATTCAGTTCACGCTGGGCGAACGGGGTGATTCGGGCTGACGGTGACTGGTCGCGCAGCAATAAGCGCCTGACGCTGAAAAATCTGGCCGTTGCCGGACTGGAATACACGCTGCCGCAGGACTGGCGTGACCGCTGGCAGGCGACACTGCCCGCGTGGCTGGAGAGTGTAGAGGTAACGCGTTTCACCTCTAACCGTAACCTGATTATCGATATTAATCCGGCGTTTCCCTTCCAGCTGACTTCACTGGATGGCGCTGGCGAAAACCTGCTGCTGGCTCAGCAGCATCAGTGGGGGATCTGGTCGGGTAAGCTCAGCCTGAACGCGGCAGAATCGACCTTTAACCGCACCGATCTGCGTCATCCGTCGATTGCGCTAAGTGCTGACCCGCAGCAGATTCAGGTTACTGAACTGAGTGCGTTCAGTAACAAGGGCCTGCTCGAAGGAACCGCCACCGTAGGTCAGCAGCCAGCGCGTCCTCTGACACTGCAACTGACGGGTCGGGCAGTGCCGGTGAATGTGTTGCAGAACTGGGGATGGCCCGTATTGCCGTTAACCGGTGACAGTAATATGCAGCTGCAACTAAGCGGTGCATTACCCGCAGGCCAGCCACTGCGCCCGACCGTGAATGGCACTCTGTCGGTGACGACGGACAGTCAACAGTTACAGCAGACAATGCAGGCCGGTCAGGTGCGTTAACAGGATCAATAAGGGCCGCGGAGGCGGCCCTTATGATTAGTTGATACGTGCGCCGGAACCGCCCTCTTCCAGCGGCCCGTCAGGATCGGCAGGCAGAACAATATAGACCCCCTCAAACACAGCGCCACACTCATCGTCGCCAAAAAGCTCAACTTCAAGCTGCACACGTGCTTTACGTCCGCGCGCCAGACGGTCGAGATCGCCGCTTAATGAGCCGAGGTCAGCAATCGCGCCAGGCCGGCCACTAATCGGGTGGCTGTAGCGAATGTGCGCATCCGCCAGAATAATGGTGCCGCCCAGATGGCGCTCGCGCAGCAGTAACCAGATCAATCCCCAGCCGGTCAGCGTGGCCAGCGAGAACAGACTGCCAGCAAACAACGTCTGATGTGGATTCTGATTTCCCGCTTCCGGCATGGTGGTGATAAATTTCTGCCCGGTAAACTGCAGAATACGGACACCCATCTTCTCGCTGAGCGGAATATGATCATACCAGGCCTGCTGCAGCTGTCCGCACCAGTCGGCACGATGCAGGATATCATCGAGCGTAACGACAGGCTTGATCATCAGAAAGTGGCGAACCGGCGTCGTCTGGGGCGCGGTAATCTCGCCCTGGTTGACGTAGCCGAGCTTAGCGAAGAATGCGACAGCATCTTCGCGGGCACTACAGGTTACCCGTTTAGCTCCTTCCTGACGCGCTACCGACTCCAGCGTCATCGCCATTAGCGTTCCCAGCCCTTTACCCTGCACCGAAGGATGAACGGCCATGAAGCGGATAGCAGCCTCATTGTCGGCATTAATGTAGAGACGGCCGATAGCGACCGGATTTCCCTGTTCATCAACCACCATCTGATGATGTGCCAGGGCATCCCAGGCGTCACGTTCTGACCCCTGCGGTTGACGCAGAGGTTTACGTAACATCTCCCAGCGGAACTGATAATAGATATCCAGCTCTTCCGCCGTCTGTGGCACGCGAAGGTGATACATGTAATGTTTCTCCCGCTCGGATGTATGGCCTGTTCCCTGCCGCTCAGCTGACGATCTCACACCTGCAACCAGAACGTCACAGGACCATCATTCACCAGCGAGACCTGCATATCTGCAGCAAAACGGCCATTCGCCGTAGTAATCCCCTGCTGGCGACAGCAGTCGCTGAAGTATTCATACAGACGTTCGGCTTCAGCAGGTTCAGCGCCACCCGAAAACGAGGGGCGCATCCCTTTTTGCGTATCCGCGGCCAGCGTAAACTGCGACACCACCAGCACACTTCCGCCCGCCTGGCGGACACTCAGGTTCATCTTGCCCTGCTCATCGCTAAAGATGCGATAGCCCAGTACACGTTCTGCGAGACGTTCCGCTCGCGCGTTGTCATCGCCTTTTTCTACGCCCAGCAGAACCAGTAAACCCGCGCCAATTTCACCGGTCACTTCCTGATCGACGCTGACGCTGGCGCGCTGCACGCGCTGAATCAATGCAATCATGTTTCCTCGCGTTGCTCTTCTTGTTGGTGTTGCTGCTTCAACTGCCGATAGTCAGCTAACGCGACGGTTATTTCAGCGCCCAGCAACACAATACACCAGGTCCAGTAGACCCAGAGAAACAGAATGGGGATCACGGCCAGTACGCCGTAGATCAACTGATATGAAGGGAACATAGTAACATAGAGCGCAAAGCCCTTTTTACCCAGCTCAAACAACGCCCCGGCAACGAGCGCGCCAATCAGCGCATCACGCGGTGGCACCCGTTGAGTGGGAACAATGCTGTAGAGTAACCAGAAGGCGAACCACGACAGCAGAAGCGGGAAAATGCGCAGCATCTGATCGACCAGACTGGTTACGCCAGTGGCATTAATCCAGCGCAGGGAAAGCAGATAAGAGCTGATTGCCAGGCTGGCACCGGCCAGCAGCGGACCGAGCGTCAGGATCATCCAGTAGACGGCAAAGGAGTAAACCATCGGTCGCTTTTTGTTGCTGCGCCAGATGGTGTTTAACGCCGTATCGACCGAATGCATCAGCAGTAAGGCGGTCACGATAAGACCGACTGCCCCGACCGCCGTCATCCGGTTTACGTTAGCAACAAACTGTTCAAGATAGCGTTGCAACGTGTTACCTGCAGCAGGCATCAGATTGTTGAAGACAAACTGTTTTAACTGCACGCTGATGTCAGAGAAAACCGGAAACGCCGCAAACAGGGCAAAGACCACTGCAATAAGCGGCACTAACGCCAGTAATGAGACATAAGCCAGATTACCGGCCTGGGTCGTCATGCCATCCTCATCAATGCGTTTCCATAACAGCCTGAGCCACAACCAGAACGCATGCAGCCTGGGGCGAAATTTACGTGACATCATGAGTTACTGTAGACCCGCAAACCAGTTGGGTACCGTTTTACTGTCAGTAACCAGTACACTTTCAATACCCAGGGCACGGGCCGCCTCAATGTTCTCTGGATTATCATCAAAGAACACCGCCTGATCGGCAGTCACACCTTCTGCATCCAGCACATGCTGATAAATCCGCGCTTCCGGTTTGCGCATACCTATCTCCTGTGACAGGTAGATTTTATCCGCTGCCTGCTGCACGTCCGGATACTGCGTTGGCCAGAATTCGCAATGTAGCTTGTTCGTGTTAGAGAGGATTACCACCCGATGACCTTCCAGCCGCAGCCGGTTCATTAGCGCCAGGGTTTCCGGACGCACGTCAACGAAGACCGCCTGCCAGCCAGCCGCAAACTGCTCATAGCTCAGTGCGATCTCCAGCTTTTCGCACAGCGCCAGTGCGAAATCTTCATCACTGATCTCGCCACGTTCGTGTTGCTCAAACGCTTCGTCCATCTGGAAATGGCCTTGTAGCGAAGCCAGCGGTACACGACTAAAGTCACTCCAGACACCCAGCACGCGGTTGAAGTCGATATCAATAATCACATTGCCCAAATCAAAGATATACAGCATGGTGTGTCTCCTTCTGTTCCCTGGAGTATTCACTCTAGCGGCAAAAGTGCAGGCTGAACAGGCACGGGCTGAGAGAAAAGCGTAAACGCCAGAAGGTGAGTAAAGCGCGACATCATTCGCACAAATATTCGCTGGTCCGGCTGAGTAAATCCGAATTTCAGGCAAAAAAAAGCCCCGCATGCGGGGCTTTTTATTCTTTAAAGGCGCAATTATGCGTCTTTAGGACCACGTGAAGCACGTTTACGGTCGTTTTCAGTCAGGTGACGCTTACGGATACGCACTGACAGTGGAGTCACTTCGACCAGTTCGTCATCATCGATGAACTCGATCGCCTGTTCCAGCGTCATTTTCTGCGGTGGTACCAGTGTCGTTGCTTCATCAGTACCTGAAGCACGCATGTTGGTCAGCTTCTTACCAGTCAGACAGTTTACGGTCAGGTCGTTAGAACGGCTGTGAATACCGATGATCTGGCCTTCATAGACTTCTGCACCATGACCCAGGAACAGCTTACCGCGATCCTGCAGACCGAACAGAGCGAACGCTACAGCTTTGCCCTGACCGTTAGAGATCAGAACGCCGTTCTGACGCTGGCCCACTTCGCCTGGACGGATATCGTCGTAGTGGCTGAAGGTAGAGTAGAGCAGACCGGTACCGGAAGTCATCGTCATGAATTCGTTACGGAAGCCAATCAGGCCACGGCTAGGAATCACGTAGTCGAGACGTACGCGGCCTTTGCCATCCGGATCCATGTTTTTCAGATCGCCTTTACGCTCACCCATGGCTTGCATAACGGAACCCTGATGCGTCTCTTCGATATCCAGCGTAACGTTCTCGAATGGCTCTTGTTTACGGCCATCGATCTCGCGGAAGATAACTTTCGGACGGGATACCGCCAGTTCGAAACCTTCACGACGCATGTTTTCGATCAGAACTGACAGGTGAAGCTCACCACGACCTGACACGCGGAACGCATCAGAATCTTCGGTTTCTTCAACGCGCAGAGCCACGTTGTGAACCAGTTCTTTGTTCAGACGCTCAAGGATCTGACGTGAAGTCACGTACTTACCTTCTTTACCGCAGAACGGTGAGGTGTTGACGTTAAAGAACATGGTTACGGTTGGCTCATCAACGCTCAGTGCTGGCAGCGCCTGCACATTCTGTGGATCACAGATGGTGTCAGAGATGT
The DNA here is from genome assembly GCF_014495885.1 of Pantoea sp. MT58. Taxonomy (NCBI): domain Bacteria; kingdom Pseudomonadati; phylum Pseudomonadota; class Gammaproteobacteria; order Enterobacterales; family Erwiniaceae; genus Pantoea; species Pantoea sp. MT58. The sequence goes on along the minus strand of NZ_CP061083.1, from coordinate 105,797 downwards.
TCAGCTCGCCCAGACCGGTGATAGCAATGATATCGCCCGCTTCAGCCAGATCGCTGTCGATACGCTCAAGACCCAGGTGAGTCAGGACTTTACCGACTTTACCGTTACGGGTTTTGCCTTCGCTATCAACGATAGTGACTTGCTGGTTCGGCTTAACTTTACCGCGCTTGATGCGGCCAATGCCGATCACGCCCAGGTAGTTGTTGTAGTCCAGCTGAGAGATCTGCATCTGCAGTGGCGCATCAGCCTCAACCTGCGGAGGCGCAACGTGGTCAACGATTGCCTGATACAGCGGGGTCATATCGTCAGCCATGTCGGTGTGCTCAAGACCCGCGATACCATTCAGCGCAGAGGCGAAAATGATAGGGAAGTCGAGCTGCTCGTCAGTCGCATCCAGGTTAACGAACAGGTCAAATACCTGATCCACAACCCAATCCGGACGCGCACCAGGGCGATCTACTTTGTTGATAACCACAATCGGCTTCAGACCATGCGCGAACGCTTTTTTGGTCACGAAGCGGGTTTGCGGCATAGGGCCATCCATCGCATCTACAACCAGCAGCACCGAGTCCACCATGGACATGACGCGCTCAACTTCACCACCGAAGTCGGCGTGTCCTGGGGTATCAACGATGTTGATACGGTAGTCATTCCACTTAATGGCGGTGTTTTTTGCGAGGATGGTAATCCCACGCTCTTTCTCCAAATCATTGGAGTCCATCACGCGCTCTGTTGCTTCGGTACGGGCATCAAAAGTACCGGATTGTTGCAGCAGTTTGTCAACCAGGGTGGTCTTTCCATGGTCAACGTGCGCGATGATGGCGATGTTACGCAAATTTTCGATCACAGCTTTGCCTCAGGCATTAGAAATAGCGCGTTATTGTACACTGATTAAGCGGAAGACTGAACACCATCACACTTTTCACTGAAAGTTTATTAGATAGGTGCAAATTTGCCCTGTTCCCGGTGCAGAAAATGCACTAAGTTGGTCTTATGCACCAAAACAGTGCCAATAAATCATCATAAAGCACCACTTTAGTGCACCAGGACCATCCTGGTGCAGGTGCTTTATGACAAAAAGGTGCATCACAAGGCGATTTAAGCAGCATCAGAAAAGTTGGCACAGAATTCGCTTTATCTAAATCAAGCGTAATCGCCAGTCAGATGTCGGTTGAAGAGCGTGCCGGAAGCGGGTAGTCAGGGAGTTGTTTTCCCGCTGCGAATTCCGGAAACGACGTTTCCTCGCCATGTAGATAATGAAAGACCATTTCCAGGAGAGTTGAGTATGTCCGCTGAACACGTTCTCTCGATGATGAACGAGCATGAAGTTAAGTTTGTTGACCTGCGTTTTACCGATACCAAAGGTAAAGAACAGCACGTTACTATCCCTGCTCACCAGGTTAACGCTGACTTCTTCGAAGAAGGCAAAATGTTCGATGGTTCGTCTATTGGCGGCTGGAAAGGCATTAACGAATCAGACATGGTGCTGATGCCTGACGCTACCACGGCAGTCATGGATCCTTTCTTCGAAGATTCTACGCTCATTATCCGTTGTGACATCCTTGAGCCAGGCACTATGCAGGGCTACGACCGCGATCCACGTTCTATCGCAAAACGCGCTGAAGATTACCTGCGCTCTTCCGGCATCGCGGATACCGTGCTGTTTGGACCAGAACCAGAATTCTTCCTGTTCGATGACATCCGTTTCGGTTCATCGACTTCCGGTTCACATGTGGCTATCGACGATATCGAAGCGGCATGGAACACCGGTAAAGAGTACGAAGGCGGTAACAAAGGTCACCGTCCAGGTCTGAAAGGCGGCTACTTCCCGGTTCCACCAGTCGACTCATCACAGGACATCCGTTCTGCCATGTGTCTGACCATGGAGCAGATGGGCCTGGTTGTTGAAGCGCATCACCACGAAGTGGCGACTGCGGGTCAGAACGAAGTGGCTACCCGCTTCAATACCATGACCAAAAAAGCTGACGAAATTCAGATCTACAAATATGTCGTCCATAACGTTGCTCATGCTTACGGCAAAACCGCGACCTTTATGCCGAAGCCAATGTTTGGCGACAACGGTTCAGGCATGCACTGCCATATGTCACTCTCTAAAGGTGGCCAGAACCTGTTTGCCGGCGATAAGTACGGCGGCCTGTCTGAAATGGCGCTGTTCTACATCGGCGGCATCATCAAGCACGCTAAAGCAATTAACGCACTGGCGAACCCGACCACGAACTCTTACAAGCGTCTGGTTCCGGGTTATGAAGCACCGGTTATGCTGGCTTACTCTGCCCGTAACCGTTCAGCGTCAATCCGTATTCCGGTGGTTGCCAGCCCGAAAGCCCGTCGTATCGAAGCGCGCTTCCCGGACCCAGCGGCTAACCCATACCTGGCGTTCACCGCACTGCTGATGGCTGGCCTGGATGGCATCATCAACAAAATCCATCCTGGTGATGCGATGGACAAGAACCTGTATGACCTGCCACCGGAAGAAGAAGCTGAGATTCCAAAAGTTGCGGGCTCTCTGGAAGAAGCGCTGAATTCACTGAACGAAGATCGCGAGTTCCTGACCCGCGGCGGTGTATTCACTGACGAATCGATCGATGCTTACATCGAACTGCGTAAAGCTGAGATGGATCGCGTTCGCATGACGCCACACCCGGTTGAGTTCGAGCTTTACTACAGCGTTTAACTGGTCAAACGATTTTGTTGCCGTGGAAACTTTTAGCCCATCTTCGGATGGGCTTTTTTCTCCGCGAATTTACCGTTCATTCGCCCTCCTTACGGCTTTAAGACTAAAATGCACCTGATTGGTGCAGAGGTACGTTTTATGGCAACTGGCTCTCTGCCCGATGCAGGGCAGATTCTCAATGCTTTAATCAACAGTATTTTGTTGGTGGATAACGATCTGGTTATCCATTACGCCAACCCGGCGGCGCAGCAATTACTGGCGCAAAGCTCACGCAAGCTGTTCGGCACGCCGTTACCGGAATTAACCGGCTACTTTTCGCTGAATATTGAGGTGATGCGCGAGAGTCTTGAGGCTGGCCAGGGATTCACTGACAGTGAGGTTACGCTGGTCGTTGATGGTCGTGCACACATTATGTCGCTGACCGCCCAGCGATTACCCGATGGCTTAATTCTGATGGAAATGGCGCCGATGGATAATCAGCGTCGGCTCAGTCAGGAGCAGTTACAGCACGCTCAGCAGGTGGCCGCTCGCGATCTGGTTCGTGGTCTGGCTCATGAGATTAAAAATCCGCTGGGAGGGTTACGCGGCGCGGCACAGCTTTTATCACGTGCCCTGCCCGATCCCTCGCTGAACGAATACACCAAAGTCATTATTGAACAGGCCGACCGGTTGCGGAATCTGGTGGATCGTCTGTTAGGGCCGCAGCAGCCGGGTATGCACATCACGCAGAGCATTCATCAGGTGGCTGAACGCGTAGTTAATCTGGTCTCGATGGAGCTGCCGGAGAATGTCTCGCTGGTACGGGATTATGACCCCAGCCTGCCGGAACTGCCGCACGACCCCGATCAGATTGAACAGGTACTGCTTAACGTGGTGCGCAATGCGCTTCAGGCGCTGGGAGACGATGGCGGCACCATCATTATCCGCACCCGCACCGCTTTCCAGCTCACGCTGCACGGCACGCGTTATCGCCTGGTAGCACGTATTGATATTGAAGATGATGGCCCCGGCATTCCGGCCCAGCTGCAGGATACGCTGTTTTATCCGATGGTCAGCGGACGTGAAGGCGGAACCGGTTTAGGCCTCTCCATCGCCCGTAGCCTGATTGATCAACATTCAGGAAAAATAGAATTTAACAGTTGGCCGGGACACACCGAATTTTCGGTTTACCTGCCTATTCGCCAGTGAGGTTTCTATGCAACGAGGGATAGTCTGGATCGTCGATGACGATAGCTCCATCCGCTGGGTGCTTGAACGCGCGCTCACTGGAGCCGGTTTGAGCTGCGCGACTTTTGACAGCGCAAGCGAGGTGCTGGATGCCCTCTCAACCAAGACCCCGGACGTTTTACTGTCAGACATTCGCATGCCCGGTATGGATGGCCTGGCGCTACTGAAGCAGATTAAACAGCGTCATCCCATGCTTCCGGTCATCATAATGACGGCGCATTCGGATCTGGATGCTGCCGTCAGCGCCTATCAGCAGGGCGCATTTGATTACCTGCCTAAGCCGTTTGATATCGACGAAGCCGTTGCACTGGTAGAGCGAGCGATCAGCCACTACCAGGAACAGCAGCAGCCACGTAATCAGCCGGTCAGCGGACCAACTACCGATATTATTGGTGAAGCGCCTGCGATGCAGGATGTGTTTCGTATCATCGGGCGCTTATCGCGCTCTTCGATAAGCGTGCTGATTAACGGTGAGTCCGGAACCGGTAAAGAGCTGGTGGCCCATGCGCTACATCGCCACAGCCCACGCACCAAAGCGCCCTTTATCGCACTGAACATGGCTGCAATACCCAAAGATTTGATTGAGTCAGAGCTGTTTGGTCACGAGAAAGGGGCCTTTACCGGCGCGAACCAGATCCGTCAGGGCCGTTTTGAGCAGGCGGATGGCGGCACGCTGTTTCTGGATGAGATCGGTGATATGCCGCTGGATGTGCAGACCCGACTGCTGCGCGTGCTGGCCGATGGTCAGTTCTATCGCGTCGGTGGTTATGCACCCGTCAAAGTGGATGTGCGTATTATTGCGGCAACCCACCAGAACCTGGAATTGCGTGTGCAGGAAGGCAAGTTCCGTGAGGACCTGTTCCACCGCCTGAATGTGATTCGTGTGCATCTGCCGCCGCTGCGTGAGCGTCGTGAGGATATCCCACGTCTGGCGCGTTATTTCCTGCAGGTGGCGGCTCGTGAGCTGGGTGTGGAAGCGAAGATTCTGCACCCGGAAACCGAAACAGCCTTAACCCGGCTGCACTGGTCCGGTAACGTACGTCAGCTGGAAAACACCTGTCGCTGGCTGACGGTCATGGCTGCGGGTCAGGAAGTGCTGATTCAGGATCTGCCCAGCGAACTGTTTGAGTCCAGCACCCCGGAAAATCCGGTGCAGTCGCTGCCTGACAGTTGGGCAACGCTGCTGGCACAGTGGGCCGACCGCGCACTGCGTTCCGGTCATCAGAATCTGCTGTCGGAAGCACAACCGGAGATGGAGCGAACGCTGCTCACCACTGCGCTGCGTCATACGCAAGGCCACAAACAGGAAGCCGCTCGTTTGCTGGGCTGGGGACGAAACACGCTGACACGCAAGCTGAAAGAGCTTGGCATGGAATAAGCGTTTCGGTGCGGGCTGGCATGTCATGCCAGCCCGTTTCGTCATATAACGCGGGAGAATTGCTGCTGACGCACTTTCTGACGCAGATAGCGATCAAAGCACATGCAGATATTGCGGATCAGTAACCGGCCAATGCCGGTCACCTCAAGCCCTTTAGCAGTTTGTACCACCAGCCCGTCAGCAATTAACGGTTTCAGCAGCGCCATGTCCTCAGCAAAATAGTCGCTAAAGCGAATGCCCCATCGCGCTTCAGTCGCGGCAAAATCCAGCGAGAAGTTACAAATCAGCGTTTTAATCACGTCACGCCGCAGGCAATCATCGTCGGTTAAGGCGATGCCGCGCCACAGGCCATTTCCCTGCTGTTCCACACATGCATACCAGGTGTTGAGGTCTTTCTGATTCTGCGCATAACTGTCGCCAGTCATGCTGATGGCTGAGACGCCAAGCCCCAGTAAGTCACTGTCGCCCTGCGTCGTGTATCCCTGGAAATTGCGATGCAACTGCCCTTCACGCTGCGCGATGGCCAGCTCATCCTGCGGCTTTGCAAAGTGATCCATCCCGATAAACTGGTAGCCCTGCTGAGTCAGCGTCGCAATGGTCTGTTGCAGGATATCCAGCTTTTGCTGCGCGGAAGGCAGTTCATCCTCTTTAATTTTACGCTGCGCCGCGAACATCGCTGGCAGATGCGCATAGTTAAATACACTAAGCCGGTCCGGGCTCAGTGCCAGTACCCGCTCCAGCGTCCAGGCAAAGCTGGCGGGCGTTTGCAGGGGTAAGCCATAGATCAGATCGATGCTGACAGAGCTGAAGCCCTGCTCACGGGCGCGCGCCATCAGGCCGAAAATCACCTCTTCATCCTGCACCCGATTAACCCGTTCCTGCACCGATTTATTAAAATCCTGTACGCCCATGCTCAGACGATTGAACCCCAGCGATCGCAGGTGATCAATCACATCCAGCTCAATTTCCCGCGGATCAACCTCGATCGACATTTCGGCGTCCTCAGCCACGCTGAAGTGCTGCTTCAGTAAACCCACCAGCCGTGAAATCTGCGTATTATCGAGAAAGGTTGGCGTGCCGCCGCCCCAGTGAAGCTGCGTGACTTTACGCTCGCGAAACAGCGGCGCGCGCTGAATGATTTCCTGCTCAAGCACGTCCAGATAGCGGTCCGCTTTGTGGCGCTGACGCGTCACGATCTTATTGCAGCCGCAGAAGTAGCAGAGACGATGGCAGAAGGGAATATGAACATAGAGCGACAGCGGACGATCAGGATAACGCGCGACGGCACGCTGGAAATCAGTTTCCGCGTACTGCTCGCTGAACTCCAGCGCGGTGGGATAAGAGGTATAACGCGGGCCAGCGTAATTGTACTTTTCAATTAACGCCTGATCCCACTCAATCTGCTGCGATGGCATGCTCACTCCTTCCGGTGACGGCGTCTGAGAGAAGGTCGCGAAGAAGAGGAGATGAAAGGTGAGCGGGTTGAGACCCGACGTAAACGTTGCTTCAGTCGCGACAGGCGTCGTAGTTTAAACAATAACCACAGCAGATAACATGTCGCCAGCAGCGCGAAAATTGATCCAGGCCAAAACATTGTCGTTTACCTGATAAGCGCGGCATGCGGAGACCGCATGCCGATCAAATTTGCTTAGTTGCCCTTCAGCAGACGGTACATATCTTCTTCAGCCTGCTCATCTTCAGCATCATCCATCACAATGCCTAACTGCTCCATCAGTTCGTCGATACGGTCCAGCGAGGCATCCAGCCAGCCCTGATCTTCAGCCGACAGGGTTTCGCCATTTTCCAGTCGATCCAGCAGCGCATCAAGACGCTCATCATTTTCCAGCTTCGCCAGCTCTTCTTCTGGCGTCAGGCGTGCTTTTTTCTCAGCTGCAGGTTTTTCCACGCTTTTCTTTGGCTTAACGGCTGCGGTTTTTCCGTCAGCGATCAGGGCCACCGGCTTTTTACTGCCGATGCGCGGATCTTTCACGTTATTAGCCTGACTCCCGCCATTGCTATCGGACGCCGCTGGATTAGCACGGCTGCCAGAAGCATGTCCACGATGCTTTTTATCACGTTTGCGATCGCGTGCTTCGTTGTTGATATCATCACGCGATTTGCGTTTGGCTTTGGCGGCAGGTTTGCCGTGAACAGCTCGTGCAGGTTGCTTCATAGTATTCGGTCCCGGCTTTTTTTATTCAGTATACAATTGCGGCGAAATCTAGCAGAAACCAGACAAAGAAAAAAGGCGACAGCTCAAGCTGTCGCCTTATTTCATACCTTCATAAGAAGGAATCATGTTTTAAATCCTTTTCGGCTCCTAACATCCCGGTCAATCCCGCGCCTGCTCAACTCCTGAGCTTTTCCTTATCCCTGTCTGAGCGTATCCCTGACTCATTTCCACTCCATCGCTCTCTACCCTCCTGGTATCCCTGAGCGCATCATCCTGATGGGTGCTGCCGTGCACTGCACAATAATGTAGACCATCTGGTAAAAGCCTCAAGTCAGCGCCACAAATAGTTAGTTCAAAAAAAGAACCATTCTAGATAAGATATTAAATAATAAGATTTTTTATTTTTAGTAATTAAAGTAAAAAGCGAAATAACTCGCAGTGGTAATGGCAAATCTCTTACAAATCTGACTAATCAGACGCGGTTGAGCACTTTCGCGCCATAACGCGTATAATCGGCCGCATTGCCTTAATGCGTTTTCTGGAGTGTCACCTTGTCTGAATTGAATTATCACGTTACCCACTTTGTCATGAGCGCGCCGGATATCCGCCATCTGCCTGCCGATACCGGAATTGAAGTGGCTTTTGCTGGCCGCTCGAACGCGGGAAAATCGAGTGCGCTGAATACGTTAACCAATCAGAAGGGTCTGGCGCGTACCAGTAAAACGCCGGGACGTACGCAGCTGATTAACCTGTTTGAAGTGAAAGAAGGTAAGCGTCTGGTCGACCTGCCCGGTTACGGTTATGCCGAAGTCCCGGAAGAGATGAAGCTGAAGTGGCAGCGTGCGTTAGGTGAATACCTGCAAAAACGTCAGGCGCTGAAAGGCCTGGTGATCCTGATGGATATCCGTCATCCGCTGAAAGATCTCGATCGACAGATGATTAACTGGTCCGTTGAAAGCGGCATTCCGGTGCTGTTGCTCCTCACCAAGGCAGACAAGCTCGCCTCAGGTGCGCGTAAAGCACAGCTTAATGTTGTGCGTGAAGCTGCACTCGAATTTGTGGGTGATGTGCAGGTAGAACTTTTCTCATCGCTAAAGAAAATCGGCGTAGATAAGGTTCGTCAGAAACTGGACAGCTGGTTCACAACGTTTGAACCGGCAGAGGTGAATCAGGACGCGGAAGAGTGAGTGGCAGCCCTGTGCCGCTGAAACCGGCGGTGCAAAAAGCCCAATAAAAAACGCCCCAGTCACAGAATGACTGGGGCGGCTAAATTCAGCCAAATCCGATTACGTGAAGTAAAAGGTCTGAAAGATAGAACATCTTACCTCTGTACCCTACGCGACGAACTTTACCTGATTTTCTGTGCGTGACAAAGGCTTTTTTGTTGCTTACTTACATCAAACAAGGCTTTTTTTACCACGTGCGTCACAAAAACAACGTTGCAATGTAGTTAAATGACGGAAAAAGTGTTTAGCCGATAAGCAGTTAGAAAAACGCTTTATCTCAGTACCAGCATTGACCGCGCTGAGCCCGTTAACTAAACGATTTACTTATGCCTGATGACAGGCCAATTCCATTTTACGGAACCGGCCTCAGACGCTGAATCAGTGGGCTTCATCCCAGTTATTACCCACTCCGACTTCAACCAGTAAAGGCACGTCGAGCTGCACGCTACCTTCCATTAGCGCACGGATTTTCTGGCTGGCCTCTTCAACGGCCTCCGCTTTCACTTCGAATACCAGTTCATCGTGAACCTGCATGATCATTCTGACGGCATTGTCGTTTTGCTGTTCAAGCCATTCATCCACCGCAATCATTGCCCGCTTGATAATATCTGCTGCGGTTCCCTGCATTGGCGCATTGATCGCGGCGCGTTCTGCGGCTTTCCGGCGAATGGCGTTGCTGGATTTAATATCTGGCAGCCACAGCCGACGACCTTCCAGCGTTTCAACATAGCCGTTACTCGCCGCCAGCTGACGGGTGTTCTCCATATAGCGCAGTACGCCCGGATAACGTTCAAAGTAGAGATCCATATACTTTTTCGCTTCGCCCGCACCGATATTCAGCTGACGCGACAGGCCAAAGGCGCTCATACCATAAATCAGACCAAAGTTGATCGCTTTGGCACTGCGACGCTGTTCGCCGCTGACCTTATCCAGCGCCACACCAAACACTTCGGATGCCGTGGCACGGTGAATATCTTCGCCCTGGGCAAACGCGTCCAGCAATCCTTTATCCTGAGAGAGATGCGCCATGATACGCAGTTCAATTTGTGAATAGTCTGCCGCCACAATGCGATGGCCTTTGGCCGCGACAAATGCCTGGCGGATCCGGCGTCCTTCGTCATTACGCACCGGGATGTTTTGCAGATTCGGATCGGCAGAAGATAAGCGTCCGGTAGCGGTAACAGCCTGATGATAAGAGGTATGCACGCGCCCGCTTATCGGATTAATCATCAGCGGTAATTTATCCGTATAAGTCGACTTAAGTTTGGATAAACCGCGATGCTCCAGGATCACTTTTGGAAGTGGATAGTCGAGTGCCAGCTCAGCTAACACCTCTTCGCTGGTTGACGGCGCACCGCCTGGTGTTTTCTTTGTAGGTTTAATGCCCTGTTTTTCAAACAGGATCACCTGAAGCTGCTTAGTGGATGAGAGGTTAAAAGGCTCTCCCGCCAGCTCATGCGCTTTCAACTCAAGCTCAGCCAGTCGGGCAGTCAGCTCTTTGGAGTGTTGCGCCAGGATCGATTGATCGATTAGCACGCCATTGCGTTCTATCCGGGAGATGACGGTCAGTAACGGCATCTCAATCTGTTCGAACACTTTTTTCGGGCCCGCTTCTTTCTCCAGCTCTGGCCACATCTTCAGATGCAACTGCAGAGTCACATCGGCATCTTCGGCAGCATAATGAGCGGCCTGCTCTAACGCGATTTGATTGAACGTCAGCTGATTTTTGCCTTTACCGGCGATCTCCTGGAAGGTGACCGTTTTATGGTTAAGCCAGCGAGCGGCCAGGCTATCCATGTCATGTTTACCCACCACGCTGTTGAGAATATAGGACTCAAGCATGGCGTCGAATTTGATACCGGCCAGTTCAATATCGTAGTTCTTCAGTACGCCACGATCGTATTTCAGGTTCTGGCCCACTTTCCAGGCGTTTTCATCCTCAAGCAGAGGCTTGAGCTGTGCCAGAACGGCTGCACGATCCAGTTGATCAGGCGCATCAAGATAGTCATGAGCAACCGGCAGATAGGCGGCTTCACCGGGCGCTACTGCGAAGCTGATACCCACGATGTTAGCGCTCAGGGTATCCAGCGCGTCGGTCTCCAGATCAAAGGCAAACACTTCGCTGTTTTTCAGCTTCTCCAGCCAGCTATCAAAGTGTTCCTGATCCAGGATTGTGACATAACCTTCGCTCGGCAATACGCTGCTGGTTTCAACGACCACAGCTGGCTCATCAGACAACGCTTTTTGCGCCTGAGTATTGTTCTTCTTGCTCTGCAGCCATTTACCGTCCTGCAGGTCACTCAGCCAGCGTTTGAACTCATAGCGACTGAACAGGGTCTGCAGTGCCTCGACATCAGGTTCAGTAACGTTGAGCTCTTCACAGGGCAGCGCCAGCTCAACGTCCGTCTTGATGGTCGCCAGCTGATAGGAAAGAAACGCTACATCACGATTCTGCTCAAGTTTGGTCGCCATGGTTTTGGCACCCCGAAAGCCGAGATCGGCCACCTTGTCCAGATTGTCATAGATCGTCTGCATGCTGCCCAGTCCCTGCAGCAGAGCCTGCGCGGTTTTTTCACCCACACCCGGCACGCCTGGGATGTTATCTGAGCTGTCGCCCATCATGGCCAGAAAATCGATGATTAAGGCGGGCGGCACACCATATTTTTGCTCAACCTCTTCCGGGCCCAGAATGGTGTTGCTCATGGTATTTATCAGCGTGATAGCTGGGGTGACCAGTTGCGCCATATCTTTGTCGCCGGTGCTAATCAGCACTGAGAGGCCTTTTTTCTCTGCTTCCAGCGCCAGCGTACCGATGACATCATCAGCTTCAACGCCGCTCACCGCCAGTAACGGCAGCCCCATCGCCCGTACCATCTCATGCAACGGCTCGATTTGCGCACGTAAGTCATCAGGCATCGGTGGACGATGAGACTTGTAGTGTTCAAACAGCTCGTCCCGGAACGTTTTGCCTTTGGCATCAAACACCACAGCAACATGACTCGGATTGTATTGCGCCAGCAGGCTTTTCAGCATGTTGAGCACACCGTACATGGCACCAGTGGGTTCACCTGCACTATTGGTCAGCGGCGGAAACGCGTGATACGCGCGATAAAGATAGGATGAGCCATCAACCAGAATGAGGGGATTTTCTGCTATTTGCGCCATAAGTCTGTGTTGTCTTCGTTGCTATGGGTTGGTCTATAAGGATGCCACAACCTGGCAGAAAGGGTGAACTAAGGCGTAGGATATGTCGCGTTTTTGACGGTTCTGGAGATAAGATCGCAACGATCATTCTGTGGATAACTTTGTGCGTAAAAATTATAACGCGCTGTTTTTCAGGATCTTAAATGATTAAACCTCAAATAAAAACCATCTATTTCATAGACTTATTTAATTTCCGTGACCCGATCGGCAATTTTAATTATGTGATCCCTTGTGTGGATATTAAATTTATGCCCTGGAGATGGACAAAATTTATGTCTCTGTTCAATAGCATAAAAAAACGCCAGCTGAGCTGGCGTTGAATGAGATGACAAAGCCTGTTACTTCTGGCTTACAAGGAATTTAACCACGTTCGCGTAGTCAGCAACGAAATTGTCCATAGAGCTGGTATCAAGCCCGCCGTTGTTCACCATATATTTGCCATTAACGAACATCGCTGGTACACCGCGCAGATCAACATCCGCAGCCGCTTTCTGCTGTTGTGCAACCAGCGCTTTTACGGCGAAGCTGTTCCATGCAGCATCATAGTCAGCAGCGGAGATACCGGCCGCTTTGACAAACGTCTCTTTCAGACTGGCAGGATCGGTGATGGTCTGTGTTTTCTGGATGCCATCAAAGATCGGTACTGTCACCTTATCTTCAACGCCCAGCGCCATCGCCACAGCCCAGGCCTGGGTCACAACCGGTCCCAGATCGCCACCAAGGAAATCGACGTGGTATTTCACCAGTTTAGTGTCAGCAGGCAGATTCTTTTTCACCGCGTCATTGACGTGATAAATACGTTCAAACTGATAGCAGTGCGGGCAGAAGAAGGAGAAGAACTCCATCACCTGAGGTTCGCCGGCCACGGGTTTCGGCAGACTGACATATTGTTTACCTTCAGTGAACTGGGCAGCGGACGCGCTGAATGCCAGCACTAAACCCATCAGAGCAAACCAAATTTTTTTCATCGTGAAAAATTCTCCTGACTACGTCATTAATATTGCGGTGTCAGCTGCAGAGGAGGTTCCTGCAACAGCTTCTCCTGCTCGGTAAAGAGTGAAATTTGCCTGCGCCAGAAATCTTCATCTGTCATCCAGGGGAAAGCGCGAGGAAAAGCGGGATCCTGCCAGCGTCGGACAACCCAGGCCAGATAATAAACCATGCGCATAGCGCGTAAAGGCTCAATCAGTGACAATTCATTAATATCAAAATCACTGAATTCACTGTAAGCCTCCAGCAGAATATCCCACTGAATACGCTGTTCCTGTCGATCGCCGCTAATCAGCATCCACAGATCCTGTACTGCCGGGCCATTACGGGCATCATCCAGATCGACAAACAGCGGTCCGTCACGCCACAGAATATTACCCGGATGGCAGTCGCCATGTAATCGTAGCGGCTGCCACGTAGTGTGCCACCGTTGCTGCAGCGTATTGCCCAGCTTATCAAGCGCCTGCAGCAGTGCGGCCTTAAGTGATGCAGGCACTAAGAGTGATTGTTCCAGAACCTGACGGGGTTCATGCAGATATTCATCCAGGCCTATGGTCGGTCGATTGCCGAATAACGTTTTGCGCCCGGTCTGATGAATGCGCCCCAGGAAGCGGCCTACCCATTCCATCTGGTCTTCATTGTCTGTCTCATATTGTCGTCCGCCCAGGCTGGGAAAGACGGCAAAGAAGAAGCCAGCGTGGCTGTGCAGTGTTTCACCCTTTAACCGCAGTGGTGCTGCGATGGGCACCTCGTCAGCCAGCAGATCGAGTGCATACTGATGCTCTTCAGCAATCTGTTCGGCACGCCAGCGCTGTGGACGATAAAACTTCGCTACATAGCGTCGTTTTTCATCATCGCTGAACTGATAAACCCGGTTCTCATAGCTGTTCAGGGCTGTCAGACCCGACTCGACGCGAATTCCTGTCTCCCAAAGCGCATCAAGCAGCACATCGGGATTCAAGGTCTGGAAGTTAAAAGCAGCGTCGCTCATCATGTTACCTGTAGTCACCCTTACATTTAACTGCCAAGGATAACACTACTCGTCCTGTTTAATGACACCCCGTGCGCGGAGCAGTGCTGTTTTGAAATCAACTTCATAGTCTTTTTTAAGGCCGGGAATTTCATCATCGCTGGCAGAGTCACGCATTTTAAGATGGTAAATTAATACATCGTCGGTTAATTCACTTAACGGGCCACGGAATCCAGATTCCTGAGCCAGTTTCTGCAAAAATGTGACCAGATTAAGGTCAGGTTCTTTTTGCCAGGCGGGTTGCAGCAACGCGATCAGCTCGTTTAAACGATGGCATTTCATTCAGGATTCTCCCGTATTCACAGTGCGTCATTAGCGAGGACACTCTCATGACAATATTAACCGGCGTCATTCTGGCCGGTGGTCAGGGCCGCCGCATGGGTGGTCAGGACAAAGGATTAGTGCACCTGAATGGCAGGCCACTTTATCAGCATGTGCTTGAACGGCTCAGGCCACAAGTGGACATTGTCATGATTAATGCCAATCGCAATATTGATCGCTATCAGTTAAGCGGGTGTAGGGTTGTTCAGGATGTTTTTTATGATTATCCGGGTCCACTGGCCGGTATCTACAGTGCGTTGATCGCCATTGACGGTGAATGGGCCGCTTTTTGCTCCTGTGATACACCTGCAGTGCCGCTTAACGTCGTGGAAAAACTGGTTGAGCAACGTGGAGACGCGCCAGCCGTCTGGGTTCGCTCACAGTCGCGCGATCACCCCACACTGGCTCTGATTCATCGTGATATGGCTGCACCTCTTTATGCCTATCTGCAGGCTGGTGAACGACGTCTTATGCACTTCCTGCGCGATCACGGTGGTCATGCAGTACTTCTGACTGACGATGAGTCTGCCTTTCGCAATATTAATACGCCCGATGATCTCAATGAGAGAGGTTGATATGTCCTTACCCTTACTTGCGATTGCGGGCTGGAGTGGAACCGGTAAAACGACGCTGTTACAGCAGGTGATACCGATTCTCAGCAGTAAAGGGATTCGTGCCGGGCTGATTAAGCACACACATCATCAGATGGATGTGGACACGCCAGGTAAAGATAGCTATCTGCTCAGAAAAGCGGGTGCCCATCAGGTGATGGTGGCCAGTTCGGAGCGATGGGCATTGATGTGTGAAACACCGGAAAAGCCGTCGATTGATCTGCCTTATCTGCTCAGCCGTATGGATCACTCTGCGCTGGAGATCGTACTGGTTGAGGGCTTTAAAGAGGAATCCGTACCTAAAATTATTTTATGGCGTGCAGGGATCAAGGGCGGAATTGATGAACTGCTTGATGAGCATGTGATCGCTGTCGCCAGCGACCAGAAACTGGCCCTGCACGTGCCGGTTTTGGATATAAATTGCCCAAATAGCGTTGCAGATTTCATTGTGGATTGGATGGGAAAGTGCTGAAGCCGGTAAATTCAGCGTGTTTTTCACGATCTGCAGACGTAAAAAAGCCCCGCACTTTCGTGCGGGGCTTCTTCACTTATATAATGCCTGGCAGTTCCCTACTCTCGCATGGGGAGACCCCACACTACCATCGGCGCTACGGCGTTTCACTTCTGAGTTCGGCATGGGGTCAGGTGGGACCACCGCGCTAAAGCCGCCAGGCAGATTCTGTTCTCCGCGCCGCCCGTGAAGGCCGCGCAGATTATTATCCGGTACAGGCTGAAAATCGTGTCTCTCAAAAACGCCTCTGGCGTTGTAAGGTTAAGCCTCACGGGTCATTAGTACCGGTTAGCTCAACGCATCGCTGCGCTTACACACCCGGCCTATCAACGTCGTAGTCTTCAACGTCCCTTCAGGACTCTCAAGGAGTCAGGGAGAACTCATCTCGGGGCAAGTTTCGTGCTTAGATGCTTTCAGCACTTATCTTTTCCGCACTTAGCTACCGGGCAATGCCATTGGCATGACAACCCGAACACCAGTGGTGCGTTCACTCCGGTCCTCTCGTACTAGGAGCAACCCCCCTCAATTCTCCAGCGCCCACGGCAGATAGGGACCGAACTGTCTCACGACGTTCTAAACCCAGCTCGCGTACCACTTTAAACGGCGAACAGCCGTACCCTTGGGACCTACTTCAGCCCCAGGATGTGATGAGCCGACATCGAGGTGCCAAACACCGCCGTCGATATGAACTCTTGGGCGGTATCAGCCTGTTATCCCCGGAGTACCTTTTATCCGTTGAGCGATGGCCCTTCCATTCAGAACCACCGGATCACTATGACCTGCTTTCGCACCTGCTCGAGCCGTCACTCTCGCAGTCAAGCCAGCTTATGCCATTGCACTAACCTCACGATGTCCGACCGTGATTAGCTGACCTTCGTGCTCCTCCGTTACTCTTTAGGAGGAGACCGCCCCAGTCAAACTACCCACCAGACACTGTCCGCAGCCCGGATCACGGGCCTACGTTAGAACATCAAACATTAAAGGGTGGTATTTCAAGGTTGGCTCCACGCGAACTGGCGTCCGCGCTTCAAAGCCTCCCACCTATCCTACACATCAAGGCTCAATGTTCAGTGTCAAGCTGTAGTAAAGGTTCACGGGGTCTTTCCGTCTTGCCGCGGGTACACTGCATCTTCACAGCGAGTTCAATTTCACTGAGTCTCGGGTGGAGACAGCCTGGCCATCATTACGCCATTCGTGCAGGTCGGAACTTACCCGACAAGGAATTTCGCTACCTTAGGACCGTTATAGTTACGGCCGCCGTTTACCGGGGCTTCGATCAAGAGCTTCTCCTTGCGGATAACCCCATCAATTAACCTTCCGGCACCGGGCAGGCGTCACACCGTATACGTCCACTTTCGTGTTTGCACAGTGCTGTGTTTTTAATAAACAGTTGCAGCCAGCTGGTATCTTCGACTGGCTTCGGCTCGGGGAGTAAATCCCTCCACCTACGCGCCAGCGTGCCTTCTCCCGAAGTTACGGCACCATTTTGCCTAGTTCCTTCACCCGAGTTCTCTCAAGCGCCTTGGTATTCTCTACCTGACCACCTGTGTCGGTTTGGGGTACGATTCTGTGTTACCTGATGCTTAGAGGCTTTTCCTGGAAGCTGGGCATTTATCACTTCAGCACCGTAGTGCCTCGTCGTCACGCCTCAGCGTTGATAAGGGACCGGATTTACCTGGACCCTCCGCCTACACGCTTAAACCGGGACAACCGTCGCCCGGCTGATATAGCCTTCTCCGTCCCCCCTTCGCAGTAACACCGAGTACAGGAATATTAACCTGTTTCCCATCGACTACGCCTTTCGGCCTCGCCTTAGGGGTCGACTCACCCTGCTCCGATTAACGTTGAACAGGAACCCTTGGTCTTCCGGCGAGCGGGCTTTTCACCCGCTTTATCGTTACTTATGTCAGCATTCGCACTTCTGATACCTCCAGCATGCCTCACAGCACACCTTCGACGGCTTACAGAACGCTCCCCTACCCAACAACACATAGTGTCGCTGCCGCAGCTTCGGTGCATGGTTTAGCCCCGTTACATCTTCCGCGCAGGCCGACTCGACCAGTGAGCTATTACGCTTTCTTTAAATGATGGCTGCTTCTAAGCCAACATCCTGGCTGTCTGTGCCTTCCCACATCGTTTCCCACTTAACCATGACTTTGGGACCTTAGCTGGCGGTCTGGGTTGTTTCCCTCTTCACGACGGACGTTAGCACCCGCCGTGTGTCTCCCGTGATAACATTCCTCGGTATTCGCAGTTTGCATCGGGTTGGTAAGCCGGGATGGCCCCCTAGCCGAAACAGTGCTCTACCCCCGAGGATGAGTTCACGAGGCGCTACCTAAATAGCTTTCGGGGAGAACCAGCTATCTCCCGGTTTGATTGGCCTTTCACCCCCAGCCACAGGTCATCCGCTAATTTTTCAACATTAGTCGGTTCGGTCCTCCAGTTAGTGTTACCCAACCTTCAACCTGCCCATGGCTAGATCACCGGGTTTCGGGTCTATACCCTGCAACTTAACGCCCAGTTAAGACTCGGTTTCCCTGCGGCTCCCCTATACGGTTAACCTTGCTACAGAATATAAGTCGCTGACCCATTATACAAAAGGTACGCAGTCACCCCCATAAAGAAGGCTCCCACTGCTTGTACGTACACGGTTTCAGGTTCTGTTTCACTCCCCTCGCCGGGGTTCTTTTCGCCTTTCCCTCACGGTACTGGTTCACTATCGGTCAGTCAGGAGTATTTAGCCTTGGAGGATGGTCCCCCCATATTCAGACAGGATACCACGTGTCCCGCCTTACTCATCGAGCTCACAGCACGTGTGCTTTTGTGTACGGGAGTATCACCCTGTACCCTGCGACTTTCCAGACGCTTCCACTAACACACATGCTGATTCAGGCTCTGGGCTGCTCCCCGTTCGCTCGCCGCTACTGGGGGAATCTCGGTTGATTTCTTTTCCTCGGGGTACTTAGATGTTTCAGTTCCCCCGGTTCGCCTTGCAGCACTATGTATTCATGCTGCAATGATGCACAGAGTGCACCGGGTTTCCCCATTCGGACATCGACGGCTGTAGCGGTTCATATCACCTTACCGTCGCTTTACGCAGATTAGCACGTCCTTCATCGCCTCTGACTGCCTGGGCATCCACCGTGTACGCTTAGTCGCTTAACCTCACAACCCACAGGCGTTTTACAACGCTGCGAGCTGCAAGCATTTGAGAGACTCGAACATGTCGCGCTTTTCATTCTTATTACGGAGAATGAAAACGACACGTCGTTTCAATTTTCAGCTTGTTCCGGATTGTTAAAGAGCAAATATCTCAAACGCGCCACGGCTGCTTACGCAACCAGAACGGTTTTGAGATACTGTATGGAGACACCTTTCACCTGTCACCAAGCAGGTGGCGTCCCCTAGGGGATTCGAACCCCTGTTGCCGCCGTGAAAGGGCGGAGTCCTAACCGCTAGACGAAGGGGACACGATAGTGTCACGACTTCGCAGCCGTCCTGCTCATTACTTTTTATCAGACAATCTGTGTGGACACTGCGCGGGAAGGTATCTTCAGGTAAGGAGGTGATCCAACCGCAGGTTCCCCTACGGTTACCTTGTTACGACTTCACCCCAGTCATGAATCACAAAGTGGTAAGCGCCCTCCCGAAGGTTAAGCTACCTACTTCTTTTGCAACCCACTCCCATGGTGTGACGGGCGGTGTGTACAAGGCCCGGGAACGTATTCACCGTGGCATTCTGATCCACGATTACTAGCGATTCCGACTTCACGGAGTCGAGTTGCAGACTCCGATCCGGACTACGACGCACTTTGTGAGGTCCGCTTGCTCTCGCGAGGTCGCTTCTCTTTGTATGCGCCATTGTAGCACGTGTGTAGCCCTACTCGTAAGGGCCATGATGACTTGACGTCATCCCCACCTTCCTCCGGTTTATCACCGGCAGTCTCCTTTGAGTTCCCGCCATCACGCGCTGGCAACAAAGGATAAGGGTTGCGCTCGTTGCGGGACTTAACCCAACATTTCACAACACGAGCTGACGACAGCCATGCAGCACCTGTCTCACGGTTCCCGAAGGCACTAAGGCATCTCTGCCGAATTCCGTGGATGTCAAGAGTAGGTAAGGTTCTTCGCGTTGCATCGAATTAAACCACATGCTCCACCGCTTGTGCGGGCCCCCGTCAATTCATTTGAGTTTTAACCTTGCGGCCGTACTCCCCAGGCGGTCGACTTAACGCGTTAGCTCCGGAAGCCACTCCTCAAGGGAACAACCTCCAAGTCGACATCGTTTACGGCGTGGACTACCAGGGTATCTAATCCTGTTTGCTCCCCACGCTTTCGCACCTGAGCGTCAGTCTTTGTCCAGGGGGCCGCCTTCGCCACCGGTATTCCTCCAGATCTCTACGCATTTCACCGCTACACCTGGAATTCTACCCCCCTCTACAAGACTCAAGCCTGCCAGTTTCAAATGCAGTTCCCAGGTTAAGCCCGGGGATTTCACATCTGACTTAACAGACCGCCTGCGTGCGCTTTACGCCCAGTAATTCCGATTAACGCTTGCACCCTCCGTATTACCGCGGCTGCTGGCACGGAGTTAGCCGGTGCTTCTTCTGCGGGTAACGTCAATCGGTAAGGTTATTAACCTCACCGCCTTCCTCCCCGCTGAAAGTACTTTACAACCCGAAGGCCTTCTTCATACACGCGGCATGGCTGCATCAGGCTTGCGCCCATTGTGCAATATTCCCCACTGCTGCCTCCCGTAGGAGTCTGGACCGTGTCTCAGTTCCAGTGTGGCTGGTCATCCTCTCAGACCAGCTAGGGATCGTCGCCTAGGTGGGCCATTACCCCGCCTACTAGCTAATCCCATCTGGGTTCATCCGATAGTGAGAGGCCCGAAGGTCCCCCTCTTTGGTCTTGCGACGTTATGCGGTATTAGCCACCGTTTCCAGTGGTTATCCCCCTCTATCGGGCAGATCCCCAGACATTACTCACCCGTCCGCCACTCGTCACCCAAGAGCAAGCTCTCTGTGCTACCGTCCGACTTGCATGTGTTAGGCCTGCCGCCAGCGTTCAATCTGAGCCATGATCAAACTCTTCAATTTAAGTTTGATTTGCTTAAACAAGTTAAGCGGTGCTCATCTGTAAAACGTCATAATGAATTTCATTATGTGTTCACTCGTGAGGCTTTGATATTTTGTTGCGTCCGGAGACGCTGATATCAATCCTGCGAGTGCCCACACAGATTGTCTGATAAATTGTTAAAGAGCAGCGCGAACAGTGCGTTAGCGTCCTGTCGCGAGGTGGCGTATATTACGCTTTCCTCCTGCAGAGTCAACCTCTATTTCAGAAGTTTTTCTCCGGCGGCGCAGTCCCCTGTGCCTCTCAACCCGCTTCCCGTTGCCGGTGTTCCGTGTCGATGGAGGCGCATTATAGGGAGTTTCCTCAGGCTGACAAGTGTTTCTTCGAATTAATTTACTGAGCGCCTCTTTTTTAAACGAACGGCTTAAAAAGAGACGTTTCATGGCCGAATAACGCACAAAAGTGGCAACGAAACGTTGTAAAGAGACCTGCCGTTGCCGATTGCGGGTGCTATTATTTTGCTTCTTCTCGCAGGATAACCCCAGGAAGGACACTCAATGATAAAATCCGCGCGCAGCATGGCTGGTTTGCCATGGATAGCTGCTATGGCCTTTTTCATGCAGTCACTCGACGCCACCATACTGAACACTGCCCTGCCCGCTATCGCCACCAGCCTCGACCGTTCTCCCCTTGCCATGCAATCCGCCGTCATCAGTTACACCCTGACTGTCGCTATGCTGATTCCGGTCAGCGGCTGGCTCGCCGATCGCTTCGGCACGCGCAAAGTGTTTATTGTGGCGGTATCGCTGTTCACCCTTGGCTCACTGGCTTGTGCACTCTCACCGACGCTTTCGGTGCTGGTCATGTCGCGCATCGTACAGGGCGTCGGTGGCGCAATGATGATGCCGGTCGCGCGACTGGCACTGTTACGTGCCTATCCACGCAGTGAACTGCTGCCGGTACTCAACTTTGTGACCATGCCAGGTTTAGTCGGGCCGATACTGGGCCCGATGCTGGGTGGCGTACTCGTCACTTACGCCACCTGGCACTGGATCTTCCTGATTAATATCCCGATTGGCATTCTCGGCATTATCTACGCACGCAAATATATGCCGGACTTCACCACACCTAAGCGCCGCTTCGACTTTTTCGGCTTCATATTATTCGGGGCTGGACTCGTGATGATCTCGATTGGGATTGAGCTGTTCGGTGAGCGGATTGTTTCTGCCTGGCTGGCCGGCGGGATATTACTCAGCGGGATCGTGCTTTTACTCCTCTATATAGTGCATGCCCGAAATCACCCTTCACCGCTGATCAACCTGCCGATGTTTAAAACCCGGACCTTCTCAGTCGGCATCGTCGGCAACATTGCCTCTCGTCTCGGCACCGGCTGTGTGCCCTTTCTGATGCCGCTTATGTTACAGGTTGGATTTGGCTTTTCCGCGATTATTGCAGGCTGCATGATGGCGCCAACCGCCCTGGGTTCGATTCTGGCGAAGTCGACGGTGACACAACTCCTGCGCTGGCTGGGCTACCGCCGTCTGCTGGTCGGCATTACCGCCATTATTGGCATCCTGATCGCCAGCTTCTCCCTGCAGTCACCCGCTGAAAGTATCTTCGTACTATTGCTTCCACTGTTTATTCTCGGCATGGCGATGTCTACGCAATTCACCGCCATGAACACCATTACGCTGGCCGACCTGAATGATGATAACGCCAGCGGCGGAAATAGCGTGCTGGCAGTAACGCAGCAATTAGCGATCAGTTTTGGTGTGGCCGTCAGCGCTGCGGTGCTGCGCTTTTATCAGGAGTTTGAAACCAGCACCATTTCACAGTTCCATGCCACGTTTCTGACTATGGGTATCGTTACCGTACTTTCGGCGCTGACCTTTATGCTGCTGAAAAACGGGGATGGACGTAATCTGATCAGCAATCGTGACAAGAAGAAAAAGCGCTAAACCGACCCCCGCACCACCAGTTCCGGCGTCAGCACCAGCGTTTGCTGACTGGCGTCGGGATCGCTGAGACGATGAATTAAGGTGTCTATCGCCAGTTCACCCAGCGCATCTTTCGGCTGATGGATGGTACTCAATGGTGGAGTGAGATAACGCGCCAGTTCAATATCGTCATATCCCATCACCGCCATCTGCTGCGGAATCCGCATCCCGGCCTGATAGAGCGCGTGATAAACGCCGACCGCCATTGCATCGTTACTGGTAAAGACGGCTTCTGGCGGCGTTTCCAGCGCCAGCAGTTCGACCATCCCGTTGTAGCCCCCCTGAAATTCAAAATCACCATTCACCACATAGCCGGGCAGAATCTCCAGGCCACTCTTTGTCATGGCGTTGCGATAACCTTCCAGGCGCATACGCGCAGGGGTTTTATCCTGTGGACCGGCGATACAGGCTATACGGGTATAACCGCAGTCTATGAGATGCTGAGTAGCCAGTTCGCCGCCCAGCAGCGCGTTATCCTGAATAATGTCACCGCGGCCTTCAAAGGGTGCCCAGTCCATCATCACCGTAGGTATAGAAGGATAACGGTTCAGAATATCTGCCGAAGGCAGGTGACTTTCAGTGCACATCATCAGCAAACCATCGACACGCTTCTGCATCAGCGTTTCCAGGCTGCGATTCATTCGCTCCTCGTCACCCGCCGTGTTACAGAGAATCAGGCTATAGCCACGCTGATAGCAGCTCTCCTCCACACCGCGCACCACTTCGGCATAAAAGGGGTTACTACTGGTGGTCAGCAGCATACCGATGGTGTGGGTCTGATTAATTTTCAGACTGCGTGCCAGCGCAGAAGGGGCATAGTTGAGATGACGTATCGCCTGCTCAACTTTTTCGCGCACGCCATCACTGACAAAGCGATTGTTATTGATCACGTGCGAGACAGTTGAGGTAGAGACGCCCGCCAGGCGAGCAACATCTTTCATGGTGCTCAAATGCTTAGCCCTGCTGCTGCAAAAAATCATCGATCTCCGTGCGCCACGGCACGGAGGGCTGTGCACCCGGTCGCGTAACGGCAATAGCGGCGGCGGCATGGGCAAATCGCACCGCGTCGTACATTGGCTTCTGCTCCAGTCGCGCGGTAATAAAGGCACCGTTAAAGGTGTCACCCGCCGCGATGGTGTCGATAGCTTTAACACTGAAGCCTGCAATACGCTGACCTTCTCCCCGCTCGCTCAGCCAGACGCCGCGGCGACCAAGCGTAATCAGTACCGTGCCGATGCCTTTGGCATGCAGCACTTCCGCAGCGCGTGCCGCATCTTCATCGCTGTTGACTGCAATGCCGGTCAGGCTCTCGGCTTCGGTCTCATTCGGCGTAATAATATCGATTAATGCCAGCAGTTCATCTGAAAGAGAGGTAGCGGGAGCCGGATTGAGGATAACCTGCGTATGATGCTGCCGGGCAAGCGTCGCAGCGGCCAGTACGCTTTCCAGTGGTGATTCCAGCTGCATTAATAGTGCATCAGCATCGGCGATGACATGCTGATGACGCGCCACGCAATCGGGTGTTAACGCCGCATTGGCACCAGAGTAAATGCCAATGTTGTTCTCACCGTCACCGTTGACGAAAATCATTGCCACACCGGTCGACTCGCCCTCGACCACCTCGACTGGCGTGGTATCAATATTGTCCTGCGTAAGCTGCTCACGAATACGTTTACCCATGTCGTCAGCGCCCACACAGGCGATAAATGCGATATCGGCACCGGCACGACCAGCGGCTACCGCCTGATTTGCACCTTTACCGCCAAACGCAATCTGATAATTCTGCCCGATCACCGTTTCACCGGGACGAGGAAAGTGCGCCAGATTAAGGATGTGGTCAGCGTTGATGCTGCCAAGAACGGCCAGTTTTGCGTTTTTGCTCATTAGGGGAGTCCGGAATAAGTGCGCCACCGGGAGGGTGGCGCGGTGCCCTGCTTTTCTTTGAGTTATTGAGTGACCAGCTTCAGGTCGACCGGATTGACCGCCTGCACTTTTTCACCCTTCAGCACTTTATCAGCGGTATCCACGCCGATCATGCCAATTTTTTCTGGCATCTGTGCCACAGTCGCAGACAGTTTGCCAGCTTCTACCGCTTTAACGCCATCAGCCGTGCCGTCAAAGCCCACCACGATCACACCAGTTTTTCCGGCGGTCTGCAGTGCACGCAGTGCACCCAGTGCCATTTCGTCGTTCTGCGCGAATACCGCCTGAACATCCGGGTGTGCCTGCAGCAGGTTCTGCATCACGTTCAGACCTTTAGTACGGTCAAAGTCAGCAGGCTGGCTGGCGAGGATCTGGAATTTATGCGCATCAGCGGCCTGTTTGAAGCCTTCGCCACGTTCACGGGCAGCAGATGTGCCGGCAATGCCCTGCAGTTCGATAATTTTGGCGTTTTCGCCCACTTTTTTGGCGATAAAGTCACCGGCCATTTTGCCGCCGAAGCGGTTGTCAGAAGCGACATGGCTGACAACGGTGCCCTGAGCTGCAACACGATCCAGGGTGATAACCGGAATCTTCGCCTGGTTAGCCATCTTCACGGCGTTACCCACGGCATCAGAGTCGGTCGGGTTGATCAGCAGCAGCTTCGTGCCGCGAACGGTCAGATCCTGCACGTTCGCCAGCTCTTTCGCCGGGTTATTCTGTGAATCCAGCACCACCAGGTTGTAGCCCAGTTTATCGGCTTCTTTCTGTGCACCCTCTTTCAGCGAAACAAAGAACGGGTTGTTCAGGGTTGAGACCACCAGCGCGATGGTATCTTTTGCCATAGCGCTGGTACTGAGCGTTGCGCCGAGGATCATGGCCAGTGCGGTTAACTTTTTCATCTTGTTATCCTGTGTAAGGTCAGAGTTATTTACTGCTTTTATTATCCACCAGCACCGCCAGCAGGATGACTACCGCTTTAACGATCATCTGGTAGTAGGAAGAGACGCCCATCAGGTTCAGGCCATTGTTCAGGAAGCCGAGAATCAGCGCGCCAATCAGGGTGCCGAAAATACGGCCTTTACCGCCGGCCAGGCTGGTTCCACCCAGCACGACCGCAGCAATTGCATCCAGTTCATAGCCGGTGCCCGCTGTTGGCTGTGCCGAAGAGAGACGCGCCACTTCAATGGTGCCCGCCAGCGCAGCCAGCATGCCACTCAGTGAATAGACGATAATTTTGACGCGATTCACATTGATGCCAGAGAGACGCGTTGCCGCTTCATTACCACCCAGTGCATAGATATAGCGGCCCAGGCGGGTGTGTTGCAGCATGTACCATGCGGCAATAAAGACCAGCGCCATCAGCCAGACCGGCGCAGGGATACCCAGTGGGCGACCAATACCAAACCAGCCCAGCAGATCGGCATTGGCACTGAAGCCGGTGTTAATCGGGCTGCCGTCGGTGTAGACCATGGTCACACCGCGCAGCAATAACATCATGACCAGCGTGGCGATAAAGGCCTGTACCTTGCCGCGTGCCACAATGGTGCCGGTCAGGCCACCGATTGCCGCGCCCAGTGCCAGCGAAGCCGCCACCGCGACCAGCGCATTGACTTCCATGCCCACCAGCGATGCACCCACTGCGCCCGTCAGGGCCAGCAAAGAACCCACAGAGAGGTCAATGCCTGAGGTCAGGATCACCAGCGTCATCCCGACGGCCATAATGGCGTTAACCGAGGTCTGCTGCAGAATGTTGAACAGGTTCGCCACGGTAAAGAAGTTCGGACTCTGGCTGGCCACCACGGCGATCAGCACCATCAGCGCAATCAGTGACTTCTGTTCCAGCAGCCAGCTTTTGCTAAACCAGCGACGGCTGGCCGGTAAAGTTTGGGTCGTCATACCACTAAATCCTCGCTGTGTTGCTTGCCTACGGCGGCTGCCATCAGGCTTTCCTGAGTGGCCTCTTCTCGGGTAAATTCGCCGCTGATACGGCCTTCATGCATCACCAGAATCCGATCGCTCATGCCCAGCACTTCCGGCATTTCCGAGGAGACCAGGATGATGCTCAGCCCTTCGGCTTTAAACTGGTTAATCAGTTGGTAGATCTCTTTCTTCGCACCGACATCCACACCGCGTGTCGGTTCATCCAGAATCAGCACGTTGGGCCGGGTCATCAGACCGCGGGCAATCGCCACTTTCTGCTGGTTGCCGCCCGAAAGCAGGCCAATCGGCTGCTCCATAGACGGCGTTTTAACATTGAACAGACGGATAAAATCGCCCACCGCCAGCTGCTCTGCTGCATGTTTCAGCGTGCCGCTGCCGTGACTGAAATAGCGCAAGGCCGTCAGAGACATGTTCTCTTTTACTGACATGCCCAACACCAGGCCATCACGCTTACGATCTTCGGAGATATAGACGATGCCATTCGCCAGTCCATCCTGCGGAGAACGCGTCACGACTTCCCGGCCATTGAGCCACAGATTGCCTTCGCGACGCGGCAATGCGCCGTACAGCACCTTCATCAGTTCGGTACGCCCCGCACCCATCAGGCCAGAAACGCCGAGGATTTCACCTTTGCGCAGGCTGAAGCTGACGTTCTCTACACCTGGTCCGCTCACGTTCTCCACTTTCAGTCGCACATCGCCTGGCGCCTGATCGATATGAGGATATTGATCTTCCAGCTTACGTCCGACCATCATCTCGATGAGGCTCTCTTCGGTCAGCTCGCTGACCGGACGTTCAGCAATAAACTGGCCGTCGCGGAACACCGTGACGTCATCGCAGATCTCAAAGATCTCTTTCATGCGATGCGAGATATAGACGATGCCGCAGCCCTGCGCTTTCAGTTCGTTGATCACGCGGAATAGAGACAGCGTCTCGGTATCGGTCAGCGCATCGGTCGGTTCATCCATAATGATGACCTGTGATTCGAAGCTCAGGACTTTGGCGATTTCGACCATTTGCTGATCGCCAATCGACAGATCCCCGACCAGCTTGTGGCTGTTGAAGCGCAGATTAAGACGTTTAAGCAGCGCATCCGCTTCGGCATACATACGCGGCCACTGAATACGGCCAAAACGACCTACATATTCGCGACCGAGAAAGATATTCTCCGCCACGGTTAACTGAGGGATCAGGTTCAGTTCCTGATGGATGATGCCAATGCCCGCTTCCTGAGACGCTTTCGGTCCACTGAAACGGGTCTCTTTGCCGAGCCAGCGCAGCGTACCGGCATCATATTGATAGATCCCGGTCAGCACTTTCATCATGGTGGACTTGCCTGCGCCATTCTCGCCCACCAGCGCCATCACGCGTCCTGCCCGAACATTCAGCGATGCACCCTTGAGGGCTTTCACACCCGGAAAGGATTTTTCAATGCCGTCGAGTTGCAGTAAAGGTTGCATAGCGGCCTCAGAAGGTCACACCGGCGCTGAGGATGACATTCGCAAACGGAGAACACTCTCCGCTGCGAATGACCGCCTGACTACGCTGCGTTTGTTGTTTGAATTGTTCATGACTGGTGTAGCTGATGGTGATGATATTCCCCTGGTGCTGTTGCAAGGCTTCGAGCACGGCGACAAGCGCACTATGAAGTTGCGGATTATGCTGCTTAATCTCTTCCGCGATCAGGGCGCTCTCTACCTGCATCTCCAGTGCGACAGCATTCACCACCTGCATAAAATCGGGCGTACCCGGCGTGAGCGCTAAGTCGATACGCTGCGGTCCTGCCGGAATCGGCAAGCCTGCATCGGCAATCGTCAGCGTATCCGTGTGTCCCAGGCGGGCAATCACATGAGAGAGTTCAGCGTTTAACAAGCGACCTTTTTTCATCTTTTCACTCCACAGCGAAACGTTTCGCTGATGGGAGTGTATGAAAAGGCGCCATCAACTCAACGGGCAAAGAAGAAATCTGTGATCGCCATCGAAACGTTTCGCTCACGCGAGGGGAAATTTGCATTAAGGCGGGGAACGGGCAGAAAAAAGGGCCGCAAATGCGACCCTGAAGCAAAAGATTAAGGCAGCTTTTTAACCTGCTTAACGTCCATCTCAATGCTGTTGAAATCTTTATCCAGTTCGCCCGTGAGCTCTACGTTATCTTTGGGCGTGATTGTCTGGCCGTTCCAGTGCTTGTGGTCGATTTCGACTTTCATGGTGCCGGTCTGGTCGCGGAACAGATAATCTTCTTTGCCGGTCTGTTTCTCCAGCTTGCCGCGCACGGTGATCCAGCTGTCATCTTTCATCTCTTCAGCCTGCTTCACGGTCACCACACTGGTGTGGTCTGCACTAAAGCCACCCTGTCCGGCTGCTGACTGTGTCTGTGTGGCTGGCGCGCTGGGATCAACAAATCCGCCCTGCTGCGCAGCGAAAACCGGGGCGGAAGCCAGCATAACGACGGCCAGAATTGCAGCATGCTTTTTCATGGTGTACCTCTTTTCAGTGGTGTTTTCGGTTTGAATACGCCCAGTTGACCACAGAGTTCTTAACAGCTTCTTAAGCGTTAAAAATAAGCGATTTTCGCCGAAATCAGCTGTACACCAGGGAAGTTGCTTCGTATAAAGCGCTATCGGAACAGGGAGACGTGATGCGTATTTTACTGATTGAAGACGATCGCTTAATTGGCGACGGTATCAAAGCGGGGCTAAGTAAGCTGGGCTTTAGCGTTGACTGGTTTATGTCTGGTGAGTCCGGCTTTAACGCGCTGGAGGCCGCACCCTGGGATGCGGTGATTCTGGATCTTTCACTGCCCGAGCGGGATGGACTCGATATCCTGCGGGAGTGGCGACAGCAGGGCAACGATGTGCCGGTACTGATACTGACCGCCCGCGATGCGCTCGATCAGCGGGTCAAAGGCCTGCAGCTGGGCGCTGATGACTATCTATGCAAGCCTTTTGCCTTAACCGAAGTGGCCGCTCGCTTACAGGCGCTGATCCGCCGCCGTCACGGCCAGCTGCAGCCCGAACTCCGTCACGGTAACGTGGTGCTGATCCCCGGCAGCCACAGTGTGATGCGCGAGGGTGAGACGATTGCGTTGAAAAGTCGTGAACTGGCGCTGCTGGAACTCTTTATGCGCAATCCAAGCCGGGTGCTGACGCGTAGCCAGCTGGAAGAGAAGCTCTACAGCTGGGACGCCGACGTCTCCAGCAATGCGGTGGAAGTGCATATCCATCATCTGCGTAAAAAGCTGGGCAGCACATTTATCCGCACGTTGCATGGCGTCGGTTATACGCTGGGGGCCGCCGAATGCGATCAATGAGTCTGTTTCTGCGGCTGGGCATCGGTTTTGTGCTGCTGCTCGGCCTCTGCTGGGCCAGTGCCAGCCTGAGTGCCTGGCATCAGACGCGTGAAACCCTGGATGAGCTCTTTGATACCCAGCAGATGCTGCTGGCTAAGCGTCTGCTGACGCTGGATTTCTCCTCGCTGGACAATACCACACTGCCCAGAACCAAAGAGATGCTGCGCCACCATCGTGGCGAACAGGATGATGATGCACTGGCCTTTGCTGTCTTCACGCGTGACGGCAGGCAGGTGATGAATGATGGCGACAACGGCCGTTATCTGCCGTTTGAGGCGGAGCATCAGGGATTTCATGAAGGGCAGCTCACCAATGACGACGATAGCTGGCGATTTGTCTGGCTGACCACGCCTGATAAGCAGTTCCGGGTGGTGGTGGGCCAGGAGTCGGAATACCGCGATGACATGACGCGGGATCTGATGAAGGCCAGCATGTTGCCCTGGCTAATCGCGCTGCCTTTAATGTTGCTTCTGCTTATCGGTCTGGTCTGGTCTGAACTGCGGCCGCTGAAGACGCTGGCAAAACAACTGGCGCAGCGTTCGGCCGATGATGATACGCCGCTACAGGCAGACCGCGTGCCAAAAGAGGTGCAACCGCTGATGGTCGCGCTCAATGGTCTGTTCAGCCGCATTAGCGCCATGATGCAGCGTGAACGCCGCTTTACCTCCGATGCCGCGCATGAACTGCGCAGTCCGCTGGCCGCGCTGCAGGTGCAAAGCGAAGTGATCCAGCTGACTGCAGATGACGAAGTCATGCGAACCCATGCGCTGCAGCAGCTGGATGCCGGGATTGTCCGCGCAACGCGGCTGGTGGATCAGTTGCTGACGCTCTCGCGGGTTGAAGCCGATGATGTGCGCAGCGCCTTCGAACCTGTGTCGCTGAAACGCACGGTGCAGGAGACGCTCGCCGCACAGCTGCCTCTGGCGGACAAAAACGGTGTGACGCTGCGCCTTCTCGCAGAGGCCGATCCGCTGATTCAGGGGCATCCGCTTTTACTGTCACTGCTGGTGCGGAATCTGCTGGATAACGCCATTCGCTACACGCCAGCAGGCAGTGAAGTTGATGTGCGGTTGCAGGCAAACAGCCTGTCGGTGGAGGATAATGGCGAGGGTCTGAGTGCAGCGGATCTGCAACGGCTCGGAGAACGTTTCTGGCGACCGCCGGGCCAGGAGAAGAGTGGTAGCGGGCTGGGATTGTCGATAGTCCGCAACATTGCCCAGTTGCACGGAATGCAGGTCACCTTCAGCCAGCGATCCGGCGGCGGATTATGCGTCACGCTGCGCTGGTCAGCGCCCGCCCCGTAAGGCGGACGCTGCAGATCAAATCTCGACCTGAGTGCCCAGCTCGATCACCCGGTTTGGGGGGATCTCAAACTGGTCTGGCGCACGGAGCGCATTGCGCTGCAGCGCCAGGAAGAGTTTGCCGCGCAGGCGCAGATACCACGGACGTTTGCCGATAATCAGCGATTCATGTGACATGAAGAACGACGTCTCCATCATGCGGCAGTTAAGACCTTCCAGACCGCAGCGGTGGAAAATCTCCTCGACGTTTGGCGTTTCGCGCCAGCCGTAGCTCGCCACCACGCGCCAGAAAGTCGGCGACAGCTGCTCAATAGTGACGCGACGCACGTTGTGCACGTAAGGCGCATCTTCAGTTCGCAACGTCAGCAGCACCACCCGCTCATGCAACACTTTGTTATGCTTGAGGTTATGCAGCATGGCAAATGGAATCACATTCAGTGCACGTGACATATAGACCGCCGTGCCCGGTACGCGAACCGGCGGCGATTTCTCCAGTGACGCGATCATTGCCTCCAGGGAGTTGCCATGTTCGTGCATACGGCGCAGCAGGCGGAAACGCTCGCTTTTCCACGTCGTCATAATGATAAACATCACCAGGCCGAGACAGAGCGGCAACCAGCCACCGGAGAAGATTTTCACCAGGTTGGCGGTAAACAGCGGCACGTCAATGCAGAGCATTGATACCAGGATGACGGCAACCGCCAGCTTGTTCCAGTGCCAGTTTTTAACCGCCACGGTGCAGGAGAGCATCGCCGTCAGCACCATGGTGCCAGTCACCGCAATACCGTAGGCGGCAGCCAGATTACTTGAATGCTCAAAGCTGATAATCACAATCAGCACCGCGAAATAGAGCACCCAGTTGATTACCGGAATATAAATCTGACCCGATTCACGCTCAGAGGTGTGGATGATGCGCATACCTGGCAGATAGCCCAGTCGCACCGCCTGACGCGTCAGCGAGAAGACACCAGAGATCACCGCCTGCGAGGCGATAACGGTGGCCAGGGTCGCCAGAATCAGCATTGGGATCAGCGCCCATTCCGGCGCCAGCAGGAAGAAGGGGTTTTTAATCGCTTTAGGGTCGCTGAGTAACAGCGCACCCTGACCAAAATAGTTCAGTGCCAGCGACGGCAGTACCACCGAGAACCAGGCCAGTCGAATCGGCACTTTACCGAAGTGCCCCATATCGGCATAGAGCGCTTCAACCCCGGTAATCGCCAGCACCACCGCGCCAAGCGCGAAGAATGAGACAGATTTATAGTGCACGAAGAATTCGACCGCATAAGCGGGATTCAGCGCATGCAGCACTTCCGGATTTTTCATGATGCCGCTGACCCCAAGGATCGCCAGCACAAGGAACCAGACCAGCATCACCGGCGCGAAGAGTTTGCCCACCATGCCGGTGCCATGTTTCTGAATCGCAAACAGCAGCGTCAGCACCGCAATCGACATCGGCACGATAAAAGGATCCAGCGACGGCGCGGCAATCTCCAGGCCTTCAATAGCGGACATCACCGAAATGGCTGGCGTGATCACCACTTCCCCATAGAAGAAGCTGCCCCCAATCAGGCCCATGATCACCAGTACTGCCGTGGCCCGCGCACCGGTATGGCGTCCAGCCAGCGACATCAGTGTCAGTATCCCGCCTTCACCGGCGTTGTCGGCACGCATCACATAGCTGATGTATTTCAGTGAGACCACCAGCACCAGCAGCCAGAAAATCAGCGACAGAAAGCCAAACACCGCTTCCCGCTCAACGCCGAAGCCAAACTGTCCGGAGAGACATTCACGCAAGGTATACAGCGGACTGGTGCCGATATCCCCGTAAACAACACCAATGGCGGCCAGCGTTAATCCGCGAAGTGACTGCTTATTATCCGAGCTCATAGAGTTATCTTTTGTTGGAGTCTAAGAGGCGCGAAAACCCCTCGCTCAGGCCATCAAAAAGCGCACAGTATGCACGGTTTAGCGAAAATTCCTATACCCGCTTCGCCTCGCTGGCAGGGTAACGGGGTCACTTCTGGCGATAAAGCGTTAATTAGCGTTGCTTTTAATCCAGGCAAACCTTCTGAAACAAAAAAGCTGACAGCTATCAACGCTTTCACGCATGATGATCTATAGAGTAAAGCGCTTGCTTAAGCGCGGCGGCCCGACGATCGTAAGGACAGTGAAGTGATTATGGCTCAACCCCATCTTTTGGCAGAAAGAATTTCTCGCCTCAGCAATGCGTTAGAAAAAGGATTGTATGAGCGGCATCATGCCATACGCCTTTGCCTGCTCGCGGCGCTGAGTGGTGAAAGTGTGTTCCTGCTGGGACCGCCAGGCATCGCCAAGAGCCTGATTGCCCGTCGCCTCAAATATGCCTTTCAGCACGCCCGCGCTTTTGAATATCTGATGACCCGTTTCTCCACACCGGAAGAGGTGTTTGGTCCGCTCTCCATTCAGGCGCTGAAAGATGAAGGGCGCTATCAGCGTCTGACCAAAGGGTATCTGCCCGACGCCGAGATTGTTTTTCTGGATGAGATCTGGAAAGCGGGGCCGGCGATTCTCAATACGCTGCTGACAGCTATTAATGAGCGCCGCTTCCGCAATGGCGACAGCGAAGAGACCATCCCGATGCGGCTGCTGGTCACCGCCTCCAATGAACTGCCGGAAGCGGATAGCGGTCTTGAAGCGCTCTATGATCGGATGCTGATCCGCCTGTGGCTGGATAATGTGCATGAGAAACAGAACTTCCGCAGCATGCTGACGCACCAGCAGGATGAGCACACCAATCCGGTCGCGGAGTCCCTGCGCATCAGTGATGAAGAGTATGCACAGTGGCAGCTCGGCATCAGCCAGGTCAGTCTGCCCGATGCGGTGTTTGAGCTGATTTATCAGCTGCGTCAGCAGCTGGAGAGCCAGCCCGCCGCGCCTTACATTTCCGATCGTCGCTGGAAAAAAGCGATTCATCTGTTGCAGGCCAGCGCCTTCTATAGCGGTCGCAACACCATTGCACCGATAGACCTGATCCTGCTGAAAGATTGTCTCTGGCATGACGTGGCGTCCATGCAACTGCTGGAGCGCGAAATCGACCTGTTAATGACGCAGCACGCCTGGCAGCAGCAACCGATGCTGATGAAACTGCAGCAGATCAAAGCTCGCCGCATGGCCCTCCAGCAACAGCAGAGCATCGCGCAGGCAATCACCCTGGAAAAACACAGCGGCATGTTCAGCCGCAAACCCCATTACGATCTGCCAGAAAGCTTTACCGATGAGCAACTGACGCTGATGCTGCAAAAACCGCTGATGCTGCATGACATGCAGGTAAGTCATCTGGTGATCGCGCGTGATGCCCTGAATCAGTGGCTGCAAAAAGGCGGCGAGGTTCGCGGCAGGCTCAATGGGATTGGCTTTGCGCAGAGCCTGGATTTACACGTGGATGCACAGCATTGTCTGGCTATCCGTGATGTCAGCCTGCAATCGTCGCGCCTGACACTGCCAGGCGTCAGCAGCAGCGAGCCGCTGCCCGGTGAAATCACCGACGCGCTGGATGCACTGGAGAGTGAACTGCGGTCGCAGCGACATCAGTTCAGTCAGCATCAGCGCTGCCTGTTTATCAGTGATGACTGGCTGGCGCGGGTTGAAACCAGTCTGCAGGATGTGGCGGAACAGCTGAAACAGGCGCGTAAATGATCTCAGTGGAGACGCTCAGCACACTGCTCTCAGTGGGGGAAACCGAACTGATTGAAGAGCTGATCATTGCTCTGCTGGCGTCGCCCCAGCTTGCGCTGTTTTTTGAAAAGTTTCCCGGGCTGAAGAAAGCGCTGCTGCGCGATATACCGCGCTGGCGAGCCGAAATCACAGCCGATCTCAAAGCCACACCGGTTCCGGCCACGCTGGCCGAAGAGTTTCAGCTGTTCCAGCGGGTACAACTTCTCAGCGATCGTGACTTCAGCCACCAGCTGAATGCCACACTTCAGGCACTTGAAAGCCTGCCGTCCCCCTTTCTGGATGAAGCTAACCGGCTGCTGCAACATACCGATATCGCTCATCTCAGCAGCGCGCAGCACCAACTTTTTCTGCAGCGCTGGCGGCTGAGCCTGACCTTACAGACGCTGACGCTGAATCAGCAGTTGCTGGAACAGCAGCGCGAACGTCTGCTGGCGGAACTGCAGCAGCGCATGGCACTGAGCGGCCAGCTGGCACCGATTCTGGGCGACGATGATGAAGCTGCCGCGGGTCGGTTGTGGGACATGAGTAAAGCGTCACTGCAGCCTGGCGACTATCAGTTGATGCTGCAATATGGTGACTTTCTGGCTCAGCAGCCGGAGCTGCTGAAACTGGCCCAGCAGCTGGGTCGCAGCCGCGAGGCAAAATCGGTGCCGTCGCAGGATGCCCCGATGGAAGCTTTTCACCATCTGGTGCAGGAGCCTGCGTCCGTGCCGGAAGAGGTCAGCGGCATTCATCAGAGCGATGACGTACTGCGTCTGTTGCCGCCGGAGTTAGCGGCGCTGAGCATCAGCGAACTGGAGCTGGAATTTTATCGGCGGCTGGTCGAGAAACGACTGCTGACCTACAAGCTGCAGGGCGATGCCTGGCATGAAAAGGTGACGATGCGCCCGGCCAGCCACCAGCAACATGAAGAGCAGCCGCGCGGGCCATTCATCGTCTGTGTTGATACCTCCGGGTCGATGGGAGGCTTTAATGAGCGTTGTGCCAAAGCGTTTTGCCTGGCCCTGCTGAAGGTCGCGCTGGCCGATCGCCGTCGCTGCTACATTATGCTGTTTGCTCATGAGGTGATTGGCTATGAGCTGACCGGAGATGATGGGCTGGAGCAGGCGATTCGCTTTCTCAGTCAGCGCTTTCGCGGCGGCACCGATCTGGCGGCCTGCCTCTCTTCTGTTGTTACCCGCATGGAAGGCGCACTGTGGCAGGAAGCTGATGCGGTGATCGTCTCCGATTTTATTGCCCAGCGTCTGCCGGAAGAGGTGATCGGGGCAATCAAAAAGCGTCAGCGACATAATCAGCAACGTTTTCACGCCGTGGCGATGTCGGCCCACGGAAAACCAGGCATTCTGCGCATCTTCGACCATATCTGGCGCTTCGATACCGGCATGAAAAGCCGTCTGCTGCGGCACTGGCGCCGTTAAGTCATCTGACAGAAAAACTTCTTTGCTATAGTAAATTACCGTTTTAATTACTCAGCAATCTGGAGCTTCCTGTGACGCTTGCTCAACCTCACCGCGATTTGCCTGCCCCGACGCGGACGTTATTGCTCTCCGGCCAGAACATAGAACAAAAACGTGCCGAGTTGCTGGCCTATTTTCATCAGACCTGGGAACAGTATGAAAGTCTGTTCACCTGTCTGGCCGATTCAAAGGCCTGGTTTACGAAAGCCATTCCGCTGCGCCATCCATTGATCTTCTATTTTGGCCACACCGCTACCTTTTACATTAATAAGCTGATGGCCGGACGTCTTATTGATGCGCGTCTGGACGATCGCATCGAAGCGATGATGGCGATTGGTGTTGATGAGATGAGCTGGGATGATCTCAACGACAGCCACTATGACTGGCCGACCATTGAGGAAGTCCGTGCATACCGCGGGCGCGTTAAAGCGCTGGTCAGCGATCTGATCCAGACCATGCCGATCACGCTGCCACTCAGCTGGGAGAGCCCGGCATGGGTGATCCTGATGGGGATTGAGCATGAGCGTATTCATCTGGAAACCTCCAGCGTGCTTATCCGCCAGCTACCCGTTGAGTGGGTCAGACCACAGGCCGCGTGGCCGGCATGCCCGATGGCACGCCACCAGCGCGAGGCTGTTCCGGCCAATACCCTGCTGCCGATGCCCGGTGGCACCCTTACGCTGGGGAAAACCGACGACACCTACGGCTGGGATGTCGAATATGGCCGCCAGCAGGTTACGCTGCAGCCGTTCCAGGCGAGCAAAATGCTGGTCAGCAACGCGGAATTTCTGGCGTTCGTTGAGGCTGGCGGTTATCAGGATGCCCGCTGGTGGGATGACGAAGGCTGGGGCTGGTGTCAGTTTGCCAAAGCAGAAATGCCCACCTTCTGGGTCGGCACGCCTGCGATGCCCGATCAGCTTAAACTGCGTCTGATGTGTGAAGAGGTCGCGATGCCATGGGACTGGCCTGCCGAGGTCAATCAGCTGGAAGCGGCGGCCTTCTGCCGCTGGAAAGCGAATCAGACCGGCATGAGTGTTCAGCTCCCCTGTGAAGCGGAGTGGGCTCAGCTACGCGAACAGGTCGCGGGCGATCAGCCAGACTGGGATCGGGCGCCGGGCAACATCAACCTGGCGTACTGGGCTTCCTCCTCGCCGGTCGACCTCTTCGCCCAGGGCGAGTTCTTCGATATCGTCGGTAACGTCTGGCAGTGGACGACTACGCCGACCAATGGCTTTGAAGGCTTCAACGTTCACCCGCTGTACGATGATTTCTCCACTCCGACCTTTGATGGCAAACATTCGCTGATCAAAGGCGGCAGCTGGATCTCGACCGGCAACGAAGCGCTGAAATCAGCCCGCTATGCGTTCCGCCGCCACTTCTTCCAGCATGCCGGTTTCCGCTACGTGGTTTCCAGCCATCTGGAGACGATGGCGCCGAACCCGTATGAATCTGACGCGATGGTGTCGCAGTACCTCGACTTCCAGTATGGCCCGCGCTATTTCGGTGTGGACAACTATGCCGAAAGTCTGGTGAAGCTGGCGCTGGACTACACAACAGCACGTGGCGAAGCCCTTGATATCGGCTGTGCCACCGGACGCGCCAGTTTTGAGCTGGCTCGCCACTTTGAACGCGTCACCGGGATGGACTACTCGGCGCGCTTCATTGATGTGGCGCTGCAGCTGGCCAGCGGCGAAGACTTCCGTTATCTGCTGCCACAGGAAGGCGACCTGGTGGAGTATCGTCAGGTTCGCCTGAAAGATTTCGCACTGGAGAGCGAACTGGCGCAGCGGATTCAGTTTGTTCAGGGGGATGCCTGTAACCTCAAACCTCAGCCTGGCCGTTACGACCTGGTACTTGCCTCCAACCTGATTGATCGTCTGCGCCAGCCTGCGCGCTTCCTGCGTGATGTCACGCCGATGCTGCGTCAGGGCGGTATTCTGCTGCTCTCATCCCCTTATACCTGGCTGGAAGATTTCACACCGAAAGAGAACTGGCTGGGCGGTGTACGTGAGAACGGTGAGGCACTGACGACGCTGCAGGCACTGCAACGTCTGCTGGCGGCCGACTTCGACCTGGTCGATGAACCGCAGGATAAACCGTTTGTGATCCGCGAAACGGCCCGCAAGTTCCAGCATACGCTGGCGCAGGTCACTGTCTGGCGCAAACGCTAAGTGAACCGGCAGCGGCGCCCGTCGCTGCCGGGAGTTGCCTGAACCGTTATTTTGCTGCACATTCACCGTTGTTTACTTAAGCAGACCCATAACGAGGATGGCCATGGCCGAACATCTGCAGCTCGATAACCTGGATCGCGGCATTCTGAATGCCCTGCTGGATAATGCGCGCACCGCTTACGCCGAGCTGGCAAAACAGTTTAATGTCAGCCCGGGCACCATTCATGTGCGCGTGGAAAAAATGAAGCAGGCGGGCATCATCCTGGGAACACGGGTTGATATCGATCCGCGCCAGCTGGGGTTTGATGTCTGCTGCTTTATTGGCATTATCCTTAAGAGCGCGCGTGACTATCCGGCGGCGCTGAGCAAGCTGGATGCGCTGGATGAAGTGGTTGAAGCCTGGTACACCACCGGCCACTACAGCATTTTTATTAAAGTGATGTGCCGCTCAATTGACGCCCTGCAGCAGGTCCTGATCAATAAGATCCAGACCATCGATGAAATTCAGTCCACAGAAACGCTGATCTCCCTGCAAAACCCGATCATGCGCACCATCAAGCCCTGATCCTCTTTTCCTTGTGCATAATCTTATCCCTGACGAATGTGGCGGCTGACAACAGCTGCATTCGCTTCTTCTGATCTATTAACCCTGTTGTCCACAGGTGGATCACCGCTTGATCACAGCGTACAATGCTCGCCTTAATGTCCGGGAGAGCAAGATGGCCGATATTACCTTAATCAGTGGCAGTACTCTGGGTAGCGCAGAGTATGTGGCTGAACATCTCGAAGAAAAATTACAGGAAGCGGGCTTCTCAACCCAGATGCTGCATGGTCCGGCGCTGGATGAGGTGCCGCACGAGGGTATCTGGCTGGTGGTCTGCTCAACCCACGGTGCTGGTGATATTCCTGACAACCTTCTGCCCCTGTTCGAGGCCATCACGGAAAGCAAACCCGATCTCTCGCAGGTGCGGTTTGGTGCTGTCGGGCTCGGCAATCATGAATATGATCTCTTTTGTGGCGCGATCCGCCAGATTACAGCGCTGTTAATTGCTCAGGGTGCCCGTCAGATCGGCGATCGCCTTGAGATCGACGTGCTGGAGCATGAGATTCCTGAAGATCCCGCAGAAGCCTGGCTGGAAAGCTGGAAAAACGAGATCTGAAGGGGGCTGGGGATCGCGAAATAGTCACGATCCCCAGTGGAAGATGCTGATTTTATCCTTTTCCCTCCTTTTATTTTGTGGATAACTACCCTGTTTTGTTGCGTATAACCGGTAGTTATCCAGATAACAACGGGAGAACGATTTTTGAGCTGTGGATAACAGTCCATTTTGATCCCAGCTTATACGGATCAGGATCACCGATCACTCACAGGTAGTGATCCTCTCTATCCTGTTGTTTCTGAGGTGCTTCTGACACATATCCACAGAAAAGCGGGATCCTAATAAGAGATCTAACAGAAAGATCATATACAGATCTAAGATCCTTTCTTTTAAAACCGGACGATCCCGCGGCTTTCACCCCAGACGGAATTTGAGTAGAATCCACGCCCCAGGACGACGATCCTGCAAGTTCATCAACCGAGGTACCACTTCATGTTTTATCAGGATCCTTTTGACGTCATCGTAATTGGTGGTGGTCATGCGGGCACCGAAGCCGCAATGGCGGCAGCCCGAATGGGTCAGCAAACCCTGTTACTCACCCATAACATTGATACGCTTGGACAAATGTCCTGTAACCCGGCGATTGGTGGTATTGGCAAAGGACATCTGGTGAAGGAAGTGGATGCCCTGGGTGGTCTGATGGCCAGCGCAATTGACCAGGCCGGTATCCAGTTTAGGATACTAAACGCCAGCAAAGGCCCGGCGGTACGGGCGACCCGTGCTCAGGCTGACCGCGTGCTCTATCGGCAGGCGGTGCGAACGGCACTGGAGAACCAGCCTAATCTGATGATCTTCCAGCAGGCGGTTGACGATCTCATCGTGGAAAACGATCGTGTGGTCGGTGCCGTCACGCAAATGGGACTGAAGTTCCGTGCCAAAACGGTGGTCCTCACCGTCGGTACTTTCCTTGATGGCAAAATTCATATCGGTCTGGACAATTACAGTGGCGGTCGCGCTGGCGATCCCCCGTCCATTCCGCTGGCAAAACGACTGCGTGCGCTGCCGCTGCGGGTAAACCGCCTCAAGACCGGTACGCCACCGCGTATCGATGCGCGCACCATCGATTTTTCAGTGCTTAGCCCGCAGCATGGCGATGACCCCATGCCGGTGTTCTCGTTCATGGGCAATGCGTCTCAGCATCCACAGCAGGTGCCTTGCTGGATCACGCACACCAATGAGAAAACCCATGAAGTGATCCGCAATAACCTGGATCGCAGCCCGATGTATGCCGGGATCATCGAGGGGATCGGCCCACGCTACTGCCCGTCGATCGAAGACAAAGTCATGCGTTTTGCCGATCGTAACTCACATCAGATCTTCCTGGAGCCGGAAGGGCTGACCAGTAATGAGATCTACCCGAACGGTATCTCAACCAGTCTGCCGTTTGATGTACAAATTCAGATCGTCCGATCGATGCAGGGCATGGAGAATGCAAAGATCGTGCGTCCGGGGTATGCCATTGAGTATGACTTCTTCGATCCGCGCGATCTAAAACCGACGCTGGAGAGCAAGTTTATTCATGGCCTGTTCTTTGCCGGACAGATCAACGGCACGACCGGTTACGAAGAAGCGGCAGCGCAGGGGATGCTGGCGGGTCTGAACGCGGCTCGTCAGTCTGCTGACAAAGAGGGCTGGGCACCGCGTCGCGATCAGGCTTATCTGGGCGTACTGGTTGACGATCTCTGCACGCTTGGCACTAAAGAGCCGTACCGGATGTTTACCTCCCGTGCTGAATACCGTCTGATGCTGCGTGAAGACAACGCCGATCTGCGTCTGACCGAAACCGGCCGTGAACTGGGTCTGGTGGATGATGCGCGCTGGGCGCGTTTCAACGAGAAGCTGGAAGCGATTGAACAGGAGCGTCAGCGTCTGCGGGATATCTGGGTTCATCCAAAGTCTGAGCACGTGACCGAAGTGAACACGGTTCTCAGCGCGCCGCTGACCAAAGAAGCCAGCGGTGAAGATCTGCTGCGCCGTCCTGAGCTGACCTATCTGAAGCTGATGACACTGGATGCCTTTGGTCCGGCTCTGGCTGATGAGCAGGCCGCTGAGCAGGTTGAGATTCAGGTCAAATATGAAGGTTATATTGCGCGTCAGCAGGAAGAGATTGATCGCCAGCTGCGTAATGAGAACACACTGTTGCCAGTGGAGCTCGACTACCGCCATGTGAACGGGCTGTCGAATGAGGTGATCGCCAAACTGAACGATCACAAACCCGTGTCAATTGGTCAGGCGACACGTATCTCCGGCATAACACCGGCGGCGATCTCAATTCTGCTTATTTATCTGAAAAAACAGGGTCTGCTGCGTAAAAGCGCCTGATCTGAAACGGGGCGTGGCGACACGCCCCCGCTGAATGGAATTATGTTGTGATCAACACACTCACATCGCTGCTAAAGGCAGCCAGTATTTCCCTCTCCGATCAACAAAAACAGCAGCTGGTTGCCTATGTCGGCCTGCTGGATAAGTGGAACAAAGCCTACAATCTGACATCTGTGCGCGATCCTGAGCAGATGCTGGTCCGTCATATCCTCGATAGCATCGTGGTGGCACCGCATCTGAAAGGCTCACGTTTTATTGATGTGGGAACCGGTCCCGGACTGCCGGGTATTCCGCTGGCTATCGTAATGCCTGATGCGCACTTTACGCTGCTCGACAGTCTGGGCAAACGGGTGCGCTTTCTGCGTCAGGTTCAGCATGAGTTAGGACTCACTAACATTACTCCGGTCCAGAGTCGGGTTGAAGCGTTCCCGGCTGAGCCGCCTTTTGATGGCGTTATCAGCCGTGCATTTGCGTCACTGACCGATATGGTGAACTGGTGTCATCACCTGCCAGGAAGGGAAGGGCGCTTCTTCGCGCTTAAAGGCGTGCGTCCGGACGATGAAATTGCGGAATTACCGGCTGGCTATGTTTCTGATGACGTCATTAAGCTGCAGGTGCCGCAGCTGGAAGGTGACCGTCATCTGGTCATCATTCGTCATCAGTAGCCCTTCAGTTAGCAGGGGCTTTTATCAGGGTTCTGATGAAAAAAGTGCAGATAATGCGCTATCGATAAAAGATTTTGTTTAAGCCCTGGCGGAATGAAGGTTAAAAACAGCGACGGAAATTATCCGAAAAGCTCTGTTACATTTAACGATTGGTTCACATTTAATTATCAGAAATATCACTTGTATAGGTGGGCCGCGGAATAAAAGTAGTCACGCCAGAAAATATATCGCGGTAATAACTTTGCGTGCGTAATATCAATTTCACGTTTCTTAAGCATACTTCGATGTCAATAGCGTGTTTTTGATGAAAATAGACTTGCACACGCAATTTTATAATTTCAAGACAATGATTTTTAAGGCTTAATCTGTTTTACAGATTGTTCTTAAATAGGTTGAAGATAAAACTCAGTGTAGTGTGAGTGCTTATTATGTGATCTAAAGCACGCTTTAAAAGCAAGTTGCGCGTGAAATTTCAGTCAGATTAGTGCGAATCTCCGCAGGGTAATCTTTGGAAAAATAGCCCTCCGGAAAGAAATTTAAATAATTGTTCACCTTTTCGCTACTTACCGATTGAAATCGCAGGTGCGGCCCGTATAATTTGCACGGCTTTTGCTGCTTGACTCAACTGCGCAAAGGCAGTCTTATACGACACGCGACATACCCCTAACGGGGCAGGAGAGTATCAGCGTCATGTCAGTGTCTCTTTACAGTTTAAAATTCGCCCGAACGGTGCTGATGATTCAGCTGGTGACGATAGTCATCATCGGCGCACTCTTTACTGTTAAAGATGTCACCTGGGGTGTCTCTGCTCTTGCGGGTGGAGCGGCAGCCTGGCTGCCAAACGTAATGTTTTTGTTTTTAGCCTGGCGCCTGCAGGGGCAATCCCCCACTTCGGGGCGAGTCGCGTGGAGCTTCGCTTTAGGTGAAATAGCTAAAGTGTTTGCGACCATCATTTTGCTCATTGTGGCGTTGGGTCTGTTCGGCGCGGTTTTCTGGCCGGTCGGAATAACCTGGTTATCGGTGCTGGTGGTACATATTCTGGCACCGGCGGTAATTAACAACAAAGGGTAAGAGGCATCATGGCTGCAGGAGAAATCTCTACTCCGCAAGAGTACATTGGTCACCACCTGACACATCTTCAGTTGGACCTGCGTACCTTCGAGTTAGTGAATCCGCACGACGCTCCCGCGACGTTCTGGGTATTAAATATCGATTCCATGTTTTTCTCTATGGTGCTGGGAATCATCTTCCTGGTGTTGTTCCGTAGCGTGGCGAAGTCTGCCACCAGCGGTGTGCCAGGGAAAATGCAGGCGGCTATCGAACTGGTTGTCGGTTTCGTTGATAGTAACGTGCGCGACATGTATCACGGTAAGAGCAAACTTATCGCCCCGCTGGCTCTGACAATTTTTGTCTGGGTCTTCCTGATGAACTTCATGGATCTGCTGCCAATCGACCTGCTGCCATATATTGGTGAGCATGTGTTGGGGTTACCGGCGCTGCGCGTCGTACCGTCTGCAGACGTGAACATCACGCTATCTATGGCGTTGGGCGTATTTATTTTGATTCTGTTCTACAGCATCAAAATGAAAGGCATTGGCGGCTTCACGAAAGAGCTGACGCTGCAGCCTTTTAACCACCCGATCTTCATCCCGATCAACCTGATTCTGGAAGGTGTGAGCCTTCTGTCTAAGCCTGTATCACTGGGTTTACGACTGTTCGGTAA
Organism: Pantoea sp. MT58; assembly: GCF_014495885.1. Taxonomy (NCBI): domain Bacteria; kingdom Pseudomonadati; phylum Pseudomonadota; class Gammaproteobacteria; order Enterobacterales; family Erwiniaceae; genus Pantoea; species Pantoea sp. MT58. The sequence continues at coordinate 61,632 of NZ_CP061083.1, read as the reverse complement.
CATGTATGCGGGTGAACTGATCTTTATCCTTATTGCCGGTCTGTTGCCGTGGTGGTCGCAGTGGGTGCTGAATGTGCCGTGGGCCATTTTCCACATCCTGATCATTTCGCTACAGGCTTTCATTTTCATGGTCCTCACGATCGTCTATCTGTCGATGGCATCTGAAGAGCATTGATTTTTTTCTCAACACTACTTTCCCGCTTGATTCCGGGTGGCAGCGCACAACGCTGAGGCCCGGAAGATTAAGGGAGCATTTAACTGAAACAAACTGGAGACTGTCATGGAAAACCTGAATATGGATCTGCTGTACATGGCTGCCGCTGTGATGATGGGCCTGGCGGCAATCGGTGCTGCGATCGGTATCGGCATCCTCGGAGGAAAATTCCTGGAAGGCGCTGCTCGTCAGCCTGACCTGATTCCTCTGCTGCGTACGCAGTTCTTTGTTGTAATGGGTCTGGTGGATGCAATCCCGATGATCGCTGTTGGTCTGGGTCTGTACGTGATGTTTGCTGTCGCCTAAAGCCCTGTGTTCACTCAGCGCACAATGTGCAAGGGTGAACGGATTCTGCCGCTTATCACGTTGATAACGGCAGAAAAGTTAAATACTCAATCTAGAGGCATTGTGCTGTGAACATTAATGCAACAATCCTCGGCCAGGCTATCGCGTTCATCCTGTTTGTCGCGTTCTGCATGAAGTACGTATGGCCGCCGCTGATGGCTGCTATCGAAAAGCGCCAGAAAGAAATTGCTGAAGGCCTTGCTTCTGCTGAACGTGCCAAGAAAGATTTGGATCTCGCGCAGGCTAATGCGACCGACCAGCTGAAAAAAGCCAAAGAAGACGCTCAGGTCATTATCGAGCAAGCGAACAAGCGTCGCGCGCAGATTCTGGATGAAGCCAAAACCGAAGCTGAAAACGAACGTAATCGCATCGTGACACAAGCGCAGGCTGAAATTGACGCCGAGCGTAAACGTGCACGTGAAGAACTGCGTAAGCAGGTTGCGTTGCTGGCTATGGCTGGCGCCGAGAAGATCATCGAACGCTCCGTGGATGAAGCTGCTAACAGCGACATCGTTGATAAACTGGTCGCTGAACTGTAAGGAGGGAGGGGCTGATGTCTGATCTGATTACTGTAGCTCGCCCCTACGCCAAAGCAGCTTTTGACTTTGCTGTTGAGCATCAAAGTATAGAACGCTGGCAACAGATGCTGGCGTTTGCCGCAGAAGTGGCTCGCAATGAACAGATGGCTGATCTTCTCTCAGGTGCATTAGCCCCTGAAGCGCTGGCAGCGTCGTTTAACGCAGTCTGTGGTGATCAACTGGATGAACCCGCACAGAACCTGATTAAGGTGATGGCGGAAAACGGACGTTTGACAGCGCTTCCGGCTGTACTGGCTCAGTATATCGAACTGCGTGACGCTCATGAAGCCACCGCTGAAGTCGATGTTATTTCCGCCAGTACGCTGAGTGACGACCAGCTGAATAAAATCAGCGCCGCGATGGAAAAACGTCTGTCACGCAAAGTTAAGCTGAATTGCAAAATTGATAAGTCTGTGATGGCAGGCGTGATCATCCGTTCGGGTGATCTGGTTATTGATGGCAGCGTACGCGGCCGTCTTGACCGTCTGGCTGACGTCTTGCAGTCTTAAGGGGACTGGAGCATATGCAACTGAATTCCACCGAAATCAGCGAACTGATCAAGCAGCGCATTGCTCAGTTCAATGTCGTGAGTGAAGCTCACAACGAAGGTACGATTGTTTCTGTAAGTGACGGTATCATCCGCGTACACGGCCTGGCCGATGTCATGCAGGGTGAGATGATTGCCCTGCCGGGTAACCGTTACGCTATCGCCCTGAACCTCGAGCGTGACTCGGTTGGTGCAGTGGTGATGGGTCCGTACGCTGACCTCGCCGAAGGCATGAAGGTTAAGTGTACTGGCCGTATTCTTGAAGTACCGGTAGGCCGTGGCCTGCTGGGCCGCGTCGTGAACACCCTGGGTGCACCTATCGACGGTAAAGGCGCAATCGACAACGACGGTTTCTCACCGGTCGAAGTGATTGCACCTGGCGTTATCGATCGTCAGTCAGTCGACCAGCCGGTTCAGACCGGTTATAAGTCGGTCGATGCGATGATTCCAATCGGCCGTGGCCAGCGTGAGCTGATCATCGGTGACCGTCAGACCGGTAAAACCGCGATGGCGATCGATGCGATCATCAACCAGCGTGACTCAGGCATCAAGTGTGTCTACGTTGCGATTGGTCAGAAAGCCTCAACCATCTCTAACGTGGTTCGTAAGCTGGAAGAGCATGGCGCACTGCAGAACACCATCGTTGTTGTGGCGTCTGCTTCTGAATCTGCTGCACTGCAGTATCTCTCTCCGTACGCAGGTTGTGCGATGGGCGAATACTTCCGTGACCGTGGTGAAGATGCGCTGATCGTATACGATGACCTCTCCAAGCAGGCTATCGCTTACCGTCAAATCTCTCTGCTGCTGCGCCGTCCACCAGGCCGTGAAGCATTCCCTGGCGACGTGTTCTATCTCCACTCTCGTCTGCTGGAACGTGCATCACGCGTAAGCGCTGATTATGTTGAGCGTTTCACCAATGGCGCAGTGACAGGTAAAACCGGTTCACTGACCGCGCTGCCGATCATCGAAACCCAGGCGGGCGACGTTTCTGCGTTCGTTCCGACCAACGTAATCTCGATTACTGATGGTCAGATCTTCCTGGAATCGAACCTGTTCAACTCCGGTATTCGTCCGGCTGTTAACCCAGGTATTTCGGTATCCCGCGTAGGTGGTGCTGCACAGACCAAGATCATCAAGAAACTGTCCGGTGGTATCCGTACCGCGCTGGCACAGTATCGTGAACTGGCGGCGTTCTCGCAGTTCGCCTCTGATCTGGACGATGCAACCCGCAAACAGCTGAGCCATGGTCAGAAAGTGACCGAGCTGCTGAAGCAGAAACAGTATGCGCCGATGTCTGTCGCGCAGCAGGGTCTGGTTCTGTTCGCTGCAGAGCGTGGCTACCTGAACGACGTTGAACTGGCAAAAATTGGCAGCTTCGAAGCTGCGCTGCTGGCCTTCGCCGATCGCGACCACGCTGAGCTGATGGCTGAAATCAACCAGTCGGGTAACTTTAACAACGATATCGAAGCGAAGCTGAAAGGCCTGATCGATACGTTTAAAGCAACCCAGTCCTGGTAATGTCTGGCGGCTTGTCTGAAAAGGCAGGCCGCAAGGCTTTGAGGAGAAGCTAATGGCCGGCGCAAAAGAGATACGAAGCAAGATTGGAAGCGTGAAAAACACGCAGAAGATCACCAAAGCGATGGAAATGGTCGCCGCCTCCAAGATGCGTAAAACGCAGGAACGCATGGCGGCCAGCCGTCCGTATGCAGACACCATGCGCAAAGTGATTGGTCACCTTGCGTTGGGTAATCTGGAATACAAGCACCCTTACCTGGAACAGCGCGACGTGAAGCGCGTCGGCTACCTGGTCGTTTCTACAGACCGCGGGCTTTGTGGTGGTTTGAACATTAACCTGTTCAAAAAATTACTGGCGGATATGAAGTCCTGGTCCGATAAAGGCGTGCAGAGCGATCTGTCGATTATCGGTTCAAAAGGGGCGTCATTCTTCAGTGCAGTAGGTGGCAACATCGTGGCGCAAGTCAGCGGCATGGGCGATAAACCTGCCCTGTCTGATCTGATTGGCCCGGTAAAAGTGATGTTGCAGGCGTATGATGAAGGCCGCATCGACAAACTGATGATCGTCAGTAACAAGTTCAATAACACCATGTCTCAGACTCCGACCATCACCCAACTGCTGCCGTTAGCGCCAGCGGAAGGTGAAGAAGAGATGAAGGCGAAGACCTGGGATTACCTGTACGAACCCGATCCGAAAGCGCTGCTGGATACCCTGCTGCGTCGTTATGTCGAATCGCAGGTTTATCAGGGTGTGGTGGAAAATCTGGCCAGTGAGCAGGCCGCACGTATGGTAGCGATGAAAGCCGCAACCGATAACGGCGGAAATCTGATCAAAGAGCTGCAGTTGGTTTACAACAAAGCTCGTCAGGCCAGCATCACCCAGGAACTTACCGAGATCGTCTCGGGGGCCTCCGCGGTTTAACCAGGTTTGGAATTAGGTAGAGGATTCAAGATGGCAACTGGAAAGATTGTCCAGATTATCGGCGCCGTTGTTGACGTCGAATTCCCTCAGGACGCGGTACCGCAAGTGTACAGCGCCCTCGAGGTTATGAATGGTGATGCGCGTCTGGTGCTGGAAGTACAGCAGCAGCTGGGCGGCGGCGTAGTACGTACCATCGCAATGGGTACGTCTGACGGCCTGAAGCGTGGTCTGAACGTCAACGACCTGCAGAAACCGATTCAGGTACCGGTCGGTAAAGCGACTCTGGGCCGTATCATGAACGTTCTCGGCGAGCCAATCGATATGAAAGGCGAGCTGAAAGAAGAAGATGGCAGCGCAGTAGAGATCGCCTCTATTCACCGCGCAGCGCCTTCTTATGAAGATCAGTCTAACTCGCAGGAACTGCTGGAAACCGGCATCAAGGTTATCGACCTGATGTGTCCGTTTGCCAAAGGCGGTAAAGTGGGTCTGTTCGGTGGTGCGGGTGTAGGTAAAACCGTCAACATGATGGAACTGATCCGTAACATCGCAGCTGAACACTCAGGTTACTCAGTGTTTGCTGGTGTGGGTGAGCGTACTCGTGAGGGTAACGACTTCTACCACGAAATGACTGACTCAAACGTTATCGACAAAGTTGCTCTGGTCTATGGCCAGATGAACGAGCCGCCGGGTAACCGTCTGCGCGTAGCCCTGACCGGTCTGACCATGGCGGAAAAATTCCGTGATGAAGGCCGCGACGTTCTGCTGTTCATCGATAACATCTACCGTTATACCCTGGCCGGTACAGAAGTCTCTGCACTGCTGGGTCGTATGCCATCTGCGGTAGGTTACCAGCCAACGCTGGCAGAAGAGATGGGTGTGTTGCAGGAGCGTATTACCTCCACCAAGACCGGTTCAATCACTTCCGTACAGGCCGTTTACGTCCCTGCGGATGACCTGACTGACCCGTCACCAGCAACCACCTTTGCGCACTTAGACTCAACGGTAACGCTGAGCCGTCAGATCGCATCTCTGGGTATCTACCCGGCCGTTGACCCACTGGACTCTACCAGCCGTCAGCTGGATCCGCTGGTTGTTGGTCAGGAACACTATGATGTTGCGCGTGGCGTTCAGTCACTGCTGCAGCGTTATCAGGAACTGAAAGACATCATCGCCATCCTCGGTATGGATGAGCTGTCTGAAGAAGACAAACTGCTGGTGGCACGTGCGCGTAAGATTCAGCGCTTCCTGTCTCAGCCGTTCTTCGTTGCGGAAGTATTCACCGGTTCACCGGGTAAATACGTTACGCTGAAAGACACTATCCGTGGCTTTAAAGGCATCATGGAAGGTGAGTTTGACCACCTGCCAGAGCAGGCCTTCTACATGGTTGGCGCCATCGAAGAAGCCGTGGAAAAAGCGAAGAAACTGTAATAACGGTTTCCCGGGAGGAAGATTATGGCTATGACTTATCACCTGGATGTGGTCAGCGCAGAGGAGCAGTTGTTCTCTGGTCTGGTACAGAAGATTCAGGTGTCAGGTAGCGAAGGTGAACTGGGGATTTTCCCTGGCCATGCGCCGCTGCTGACTGCCATTAAGCCTGGAATGATCCGTATCGTGAAACAGCACGGCGAAGAGGAGTATATCTACCTCTCTGGCGGCGTGCTGGAAGTGCAACCAGGCAGCAGCACCGTTCTGGCCGATACCGCGATTCGCGGTACCGATCTGGACGAAGCGCGCGCGCTGGAAGCAAAACGCAAAGCAGAAGAGCACATGAACAGCAGCCATGGTGACGTGGACTATGCTCAGGCCTCTGCCGAGCTGGCGAAAGCCATTGCTAAACTGCGCGTGATCGAACTGACCAAAAAAGCGATGTAATCCAGCTTTATGCGTCACGAAATGCCAGCCCTCGGGCTGGCATTTTTTTTGCCTGCGGCGCCCGATCTGCCTGTCCGCCTAATTTCGGCCTGAGAAAAATGTAGTAATCTCAACCTCAAACCGTTTTACTTTCATCCGTAAAAATTCACTCAGGATAGTTATGTCTAACAGTGCGATGAGTGTGGTGATCCTTGCAGCTGGCAAGGGCACCCGTATGTATTCCGATCTGCCTAAAGTTCTGCATACGCTGGCAGGCAAACCGATGGTTCAGCACGTCATTGATGCCGCCAAAGGGCTGGGCGCACAGCATGTGCATCTGGTTTATGGTCATGGCGGCGATCGCCTGAAAGCGACCCTCACTGACAGCACGCTTAACTGGGTGCTGCAGGCCGAGCAGCTCGGCACCGGCCATGCCATGCAGCAGGCTGCCCCTGCTTTTGCAGATGATGAAGATATCATGATGCTCTATGGCGACGTGCCGCTGATCACGCAGGCGACATTGCAGCGTCTTCGCGAAGCAAAACCGCAGGGCGGCATCGGCTTACTCACCGTGGTACTGGATGACCCTACCGGCTATGGCCGCATTGTGCGTGAAAACGACACCATCACTGGCATTATCGAACAGAAAGATGCCAGCCCGGCGCAGCTCACTATTAAAGAGATCAACACCGGCATTCTGATCGCCAACGGTGGCGACTTAAAACGCTGGCTGGCGCAGCTGACCAACAACAATGCGCAGGGTGAGTATTACATCACCGATATTATCGCGCTGGCGCATCAGGAAGGCCGGGTGATCAACGCGGTCCATCCGGCACGCATCAGTGAAACGGATGGTGTCAATAACCGGCTGCAGCTGGCGACATTAGAACGCACTTTCCAGGCTGAACAGGCGGAAAAACTGCTACTGGCCGGCGTAATGCTGCGCGATCCGGCCCGTTTTGATCTGCGTGGAACGCTGACCCATGGACGGGATGTTGAAATCGACACCAACGTCATTATTGAAGGCCAGGTCACGCTGGGCTCGCGCGTCAAAATTGGCGCAGGCTGCATTATCAAAAACAGCGTGATTGGCGATGACTGTGAAATCAGCCCCTATACGGTGATCGAGGATGCTAATCTCGCCACCGCCTGTACCGTTGGGCCTTTTGCCCGTCTGCGTCCTGGCAGCGAGCTGGCGCAGGCCGCCCACGTGGGTAACTTCGTCGAAATGAAGAAAGCGCGTCTGGGTAAGGGTTCGAAAGCGGGTCACCTCTCCTACCTGGGTGATGCAGAGATTGGCGACAACGTGAATATCGGTGCAGGCACGATCACCTGTAACTACGATGGCGCGAATAAATTTAAAACTGTGATTGGCGATGACGTGTTTGTCGGCTCGGATACGCAGCTGGTGGCACCAGTCAATGTCGCGCCAGGCACCACCATCGCGGCAGGTACTACCGTTATGAGGGATGTGCCTCAGGCTGGTCTGGTTTACAACCGCAAAGAGCAGAATCACAAAGCGGACTGGCAGCGTCCGGTGAAGAAAAAATAAATTTTTTAACGGCCCGCTTTATGCGGGCCGATGCAGTGCAGTGCCAAAACTATAATCCCCACTCTCTACAAGGCTCGGGGAACCGGCAAAGCCGGATATCAGGTCGCATGACAACAGAAGTGGCGAAAAGCCATGTAGTCAGGAAAACATCATTATGTGTGGAATTGTTGGTGCAGTAGCACAACGCGATATCGCAGAAATTCTGCTGGAAGGTCTGCGTCGTCTTGAATATCGCGGATATGATTCGGCCGGTCTGGCCGTGGTCGATCGTCAGGGGCACGTCACGCGCCTGCGGCGGTTAGGAAAAGTGCAGAAACTGGCTGAAGCCGCTGAACAGCAGCCGCTGATTGGTGGCACCGGCATTGCGCACACGCGCTGGGCAACACACGGTGAGCCATCGGAAGCGAATGCGCATCCGCACATCTCAGAGCACATCATCATCGTGCACAACGGCATCATTGAAAACCATGAGCCATTGCGCGCTGAACTGATTGAGCGCGGCTACGTTTTTGCCTCAGAAACCGACACCGAAGTTGTGGCACATCTGGTTCACTGGGAGCAGAAGCAGGGTGGTTCGCTGCGTGAAGTGGTGTTGCGGGTGATCCCGCAGCTGCGCGGTGCCTATGGCATGGTGATCATGGACAGTCGCGATCCGTCACTGCTGGTGGCGGCCCGTTCCGGCAGCCCACTGGTGATTGGTCGGGGGATGGGTGAAAACTTTATCGCCTCGGATCAGCTGGCCCTGCTGCCGGTGACCCGTCGGTTCATCTATCTGGAAGAGGGTGATATCGCCGAGATCAGTCGTCGTGATGTCACGATTATTGACCGTGAAGGCAACACCGTGACGCGTGCCGAGATCGAATCAAACCTGCAATATGATGCCGGTGACAAAGGTATTTACCGTCACTACATGCAGAAAGAGATCTACGAACAGCCGATGGCGCTGAAAAGCACCCTCAGTGGCCGGTTCAGCCAGGGGCAGGTTGACCTCAGCGAGCTGGGCGCGGGCGCAGAAGCACTGCTGAGCCAGGTGGAGCATATCCAGATTATCGCCTGCGGCACCTCCTACAACTCCGGCATGGTATCACGCTACTGGTTTGAGTCGCTGGCTAACCTGCCCTGCGATGTGGAGATCGCCTCCGAGTTCCGCTATCGCAAGTCAGCAGTGCGCAAAAACAGCCTGCTGATCACCCTGTCGCAGTCGGGTGAAACGGCAGATACCCTGGCGGCGCTGCGTCTCTCTAAAGAGCTGGGCTATCTGGGCTCGCTGGCGGTCTGTAACGTGGCCGGTTCGTCACTGGTGCGGGAATCTGACCTGGCATTGATGACCAAAGCGGGCACCGAAATTGGCGTCGCCTCCACCAAAGCATTCACTACCCAGTTAGCGGTGCTGCTGATGCTGGTGGCGAAACTGGGCCGTCTGAAAGGCATGTCTGCCGAGACTGAGCATGAGATCGTTCATGCACTGCAGGCATTGCCGAACCGGATTGAGCAGATGCTGGCGCAGGATAAGCTGATTGAGAATCTGGCAGAAGGCTTCTCTGACAAGCATCACGCGCTGTTCCTGGGACGTGGCGATCAATACCCGATTGCCATGGAAGGGGCGCTGAAGCTCAAAGAGATCTCCTATATTCATGCGGAAGCCTACGCGGCAGGCGAGCTGAAGCATGGCCCGCTGGCGCTGATTGATGCGGACATGCCGGTGATCGTGGTGGCACCTAACAATGAACTGCTGGAGAAGCTCAAATCCAACATCGAAGAGGTACGCGCTCGCGGCGGCCTGCTCTATGTGTTTGCGGATCAGGATGCGGGCTTCAGCGACAGTGACGGCATGAAGATTATTCCGTTACCGCACGTTGAAGAGGTGATTGCCCCCATCTTCTACACCGTGCCGTTGCAGTTACTCTCCTATCACGTTGCCCTGATCAAAGGGACCGACGTCGATCAGCCACGTAACCTGGCAAAATCGGTTACCGTGGAATAACCTGGTGGGCCCCGTCGCGGGCCCACTTCATTCCGGCTCTCTGTCATATAACTGTCATATTTCGTACATTTCACTGTCATCAAACTGTCCTATTTTCCCTCCTGCAGCAATCACAGACTCTTACTAAAACGGCCCCAAGCCTGACTTTTCTCCCCTGGAGGGAACATGACACTGATGCGTAGCACCGTAGCCCGAATCCTCGCCACCACCTTCGCCGTAAGCGCGGTATCTGCTTTTGCGGCCACCGATCTCACTGGCGCAGGCGGGACGTTCCCGGCGCCGGTTTATGCCAAGTGGGCAGCAGAATATCAGCAAGCCACCGGTAGCAAAATTAACTACCAGGGCATCGGTTCATCTGGCGGCGTTAAACAGATCATCGCCAAAACCGTTGATTTCGGTGCGTCCGATGCGCCAATGAAAGATGAAGATCTGCAGAAAAATGGCCTGTTCCAGTTCCCTACCGTGATCGGTGGTGTGGTACTGGCAGTTAACCTGCCCGGTATCAAGTCAGGCCAGCTGACGCTGGATGGCAAGACCGTTGGCGATATCTATCTCGGCACCATCAAAAAGTGGAACGACCCGGCGATCGCCAAACTTAACCCGGGCGTGAAACTGCCGGAAACCAACATCAACGTGGTGCGTCGCGCTGATGGTTCAGGCACCTCATTCGTCTTCACCAGCTATCTGGCGAAAGTGAACCAGGACTGGAACAGCAAAATTGGTAAAGGCAACACCGTTAACTGGCCAGTGGGTCTGGGCGGTAAAGGCAACGACGGCGTCGCCGCGTTTGTTCAGCGTCTGCCGGGTTCAATCGGTTATGTTGAATATGCCTACGCTAAACAGAACAACCTGACCTACACCAAACTGATGGATGCTGATGGTAAAGCGGTGGCACCAAGCGAAACCAGCTTCAGCAATGCCGCGAAAGGCGCAGACTGGAGCAAATCGTTCGCACAGGATCTGACCTTCCAGAAGGGCGCTGATGCCTGGCCAATCTCCTCAACCACCTTCATTCTGATCTATAAAGACCAGGCGAATGCGGCCAAAGGCGCTGAAGTACTGAAGTTCTTCGACTGGGCTTACAAGAAAGGCAGCAAAACCGCCACTGCGCTGGATTATGCTGCGCTGCCAGAGAGCGTGACCGAGCAGATTCGCGCCGCCTGGAAAGCCAACATCAAAGACAGTTCTGGTAAAGCGCTTTATCAGTAATTGACCGACCCTGACCGGGCAGCGGTCCGGTCAGACCCAACGGGCGGCTCATGCCGCCCTGATAACTTCTGAAGACTGAGACTTCTATGGCTGCAACGAAGCCGGCATTCAAAGCCCCGGGTAAACAAGGTGATAAGATTTTTGGCGCGCTGGTCAGACTGGCTGCGCTGATTGTACTGTTACTGATGGGCGGCATTATTGTTTCCCTGATCATCTCCTCGTGGCCCAGCATCCAGAAGTTTGGTTTCGCCTTTTTGTGGACCAAAACCTGGGATGCGCCCAACGAACAATTTGGTGCACTGGTACCGATCTACGGCACCCTTGTAACCTCCATCATTGCCCTGATTATTGCCGTGCCGGTGAGTTTCGGTATCGCGCTGTTCCTGACTGAACTCTCACCCGCCTGGCTGCGTCGCCCGCTGGGCACGGCTATTGAGCTGCTGGCGGCTATCCCGAGTATCGTTTACGGCATGTGGGGCCTGTTTGTTTTCGCGCCGCTGTTCGCCGAATATTTTCAGACGCCGGTTAATGACGTGATGTCGGGCATTCCGATTGTCGGCGAACTCTTCTCCGGCCCCGCTTTTGGTATCGGTATTCTTGCGGCAGGGGTGATTCTGGCAATCATGATCATCCCTTACATCGCTTCGGTGATGCGCGACGTGTTTGAACAGACCCCGGTGATGATGAAAGAGTCTGCTTACGGTATCGGCTGCACCACCTGGGAAGTGATCTGGCGCGTCGTACTGCCCTTTACCAAAAATGGCGTGATTGGTGGTGTGATGCTGGGACTGGGTCGTGCGCTGGGCGAGACCATGGCGGTCACCTTTATTATCGGCAACACCTACCAGCTCGACAGCCCGTCGCTGTTTATGCCGGGTAACAGCATTACCTCAGCACTGGCTAACGAGTTTGCAGAAGCGGAGTCGGGCGTGCATGTTGCCGCGCTGATGGAGCTGGGACTGATCCTGTTTGTGATTACCTTTATCGTGCTGGCGATTTCAAAGCTGATGATTATGCGACTGCAGAAAAGTGAAGGAGCGCGCTCATGACCACGATTGAAATTCAGGCGCGTGCCGAACTGGACGCATCGCGCCGTAAAATGCAGTCCTGGCGCAGTACTAAAAATAAAATTGCGCTGACGCTGTCGCTGCTGACCATGGCATTTGGTCTGTTCTGGCTGGTGTGGATCCTGTTTACCACCGTCACGCGCGGCGTAGATGGGCTTTCCTGGTCCCTTTTCACTGAATCAACGCCACCGCCGAATACCGCGGGCGGCGGTCTGGCGAACGCCCTGGCGGGCAGTGGATTGCTGATTTTCTGGTCTACATTTTTTGGTACGCCGCTGGGCATCATGGCGGGTATTTACCTGGCTGAATATGGTCGCAAATCGGCGCTGTCAGAAGTGATTCGCTTTATTAACGACATTCTGCTTTCAGCACCCTCCATTGTGGTCGGCCTGTTCGTCTACACCCTGGTGGTGGCGAAGATGCAGCACTTCTCCGGCTGGGCCGGGGTGATTGCACTGGCTCTGCTGCAGGTGCCCATTGTGATTCGTACCACTGAAAACATGCTGCGTCTGGTGCCAGACAGCATGCGTGAAGCCGCTTATGCGCTCGGCACGCCCAAGTGGAAGATGATCTCGGCCATCACCCTGAAAGCCTCGGTCTCCGGCATCATTACTGGCGTGCTGCTGGCGATTGCCCGCATCGCAGGTGAAACAGCCCCGCTGCTGTTTACGGCACTGTCGAACCAGTTCTGGAGCACCGACATGATGCAGCCGCTGGCGAACCTGCCGGTCACCATCTTTAAATTCGCCATGAGCCCGTTTGCCGAATGGCAGAGCCTGGCCTGGGCGGGTGTGCTGATCATTACCCTTTGCGTGCTGTTGCTGAACATTGTCGCGCGGGTCATTTTCGCCAAAGGTAAACACGGTTAACTTCCGGCGCGGCCCTGAGCGGCGCCGTATAAGAGAGATGAATTATGAGTATCGCGACAGCATCAGCCGATAAAATTCAGGTCCGTAATCTGAACTTCTATTACGGCAAGTTTCATGCGCTGAAGAACATCAATCTGGATATCGCTAAGAATGAGGTGACCGCGTTTATCGGGCCCTCGGGCTGTGGTAAGTCTACCCTGCTGCGTACCTTCAATAAGATGTACTCACTCTATCCGGAGCAGCGGGCCGAAGGGGACATTCTGCTGGATGGCGAAAATATTCTGGCGACACAGCAGGATATCGCGCTGCTGCGCGCCCGCGTCGGCATGGTGTTTCAGAAGCCGACACCGTTCCCGATGTCGATCTATGACAACATCGCTTTCGGCGTGCGTCTGTTTGAAAAGCTGTCACGTGCCGATATGGATGAGCGCGTACAGTGGGCGCTGACCAAAGCGGCGCTGTGGAATGAAACCAAAGACAAGCTGCATCAGAGCGGTTACAGTCTTTCCGGCGGCCAGCAGCAGCGTCTGTGTATTGCCCGCGGCATCGCGATTCGTCCGGAAGTCCTGCTACTGGATGAACCCTGCTCCGCGCTGGACCCCATCTCCACCGGCCGTATCGAGGAGCTGATCACCGAGCTGAAGCAGGATTACACTGTGGTGATCGTGACGCACAACATGCAGCAGGCAGCACGCTGCTCTGACCATACCGCTTTCATGTACCTGGGCGAACTGATTGAGTTCAGCGATACTGACACGCTGTTCACCAAGCCCGCGCAGAAGCAAACCGAAGACTATATTACTGGCCGCTACGGCTGATCTGACAGGAGAACGACATGGATAATCTGAATCTGAATAAGCACATCTCCGGTCAGTTCAATGCCGAACTGGAGCATATCCGTACCCAGGTGATGATCATGGGCGGCATGGTCGAGCAGCAGCTGACTGATGCTATTACCGCGATGCATAATCTGGATGGCGAACTGGCGCAGCGGGTGATCGACGGCGACCAGAAGGTCAACATGATGGAAGTGGAGATTGATGAAGCCTGCGTGCGCATCATCGCCAAACGTCAGCCAACCGCGATCGATTTGCGTCTGGTGATGGCGATCATCAAAACGATCTCCGAGCTGGAGCGCATTGGCGATGTGGCGGAGAAGATCAGCCGCACGGCGCTGGAGAAGTTTGGTCAACAGCATCTTCCGCTGCTGGTGAGCCTTGAGTCGCTGGGACGTCACACCGTGCAGATGCTGCATGATGTGCTCGACGCCTTTGCACGTATGGATCTCAATGAAGCGATTACCATCTACCGCGAAGATAAGAAGGTGGATAAAGAGTATGAAGGCATTGTTCGTCAGCTGATGACCTACATGATGGAAGATCCGCGCACGATTCCCAGCGTGCTGACGGCACTGTTCTGCGCCCGCGCCATTGAGCGCATCGGTGATCGTTGCCAGAACATCTGCGAAATCATCTTCTATTTCGTCAAAGGTCAGGATTTTCGTCATGTGGGCGGGGATCGGCTCGATGAATTACTGTCGGGTGACGATGGCAGCAACAAACCTTCCTGATACACCTTATCCCTGTGCCAGACAGGCGCAGGGATAAGCCTTTCTGATTGGTCACCTCCTGAACTCTCTTTATAATTGCGGCACTTTACTCTCTGAGGTGCGCAATGATGTCTCCTTCTCCCCAATCTAAACCGGGCGTAACGCCGGGCAAAGCGATGCTGGCTGCGGTCAGCGGTTATGCCATGGATGGATTTGACCTGCTGATACTCGGGTTTATGCTGCCGGCTATCAGTGTTTCGCTGGCGCTCAATCCATCACAGGCAGGATCGCTGGTGACCTGGACGCTGATCGGCGCGGTCATCGGTGGCATCGTCTTTGGTCATCTCAGCGACCGTTATGGTCGCATCCGCATGCTGACCGTCACGATTCTGGTCTTCTCTATCTTTACCGGCCTGTGCGCGGTGGCGCAGGGCTACTGGGATCTGCTCGCCTGGCGAACGCTGGCAGGTGTGGGGCTGGGCGGCGAGTTTGGGATCGGTATGGCGCTGATTGCCGAAGCCTGGCCTGCGGAGAAGCGTAATCGTGCCTCAGCCTGGGTCGGTATCGGCTGGCAGCTGGGCGTGCTGATGGCGGCCTTTATCACGCCACCGCTACTGAATATTATCGGCTGGCGTGGCATGTTCCTGGTTGGTTTGTTGCCTGCGCTGGTCTCGTTCGCCATTCGTCGCGGGATGGGAGAACCTGAGGCGTATCAGCGACAGGTTAAACATGTGCCGTCACTCTCGTTTCCGGCACGCCTGAAGCTGCTGGTCCGCGATCGCGCTACCGCTAAAGCCAGCCTGGGCATTTTTATCCTCTGCTCCGTCCAGAATTTTGGCTACTACGGGCTGATGATCTGGATGCCGAGCTACCTCTCCTCCAGCTTTGGTTTCAGCCTGACAAAATCGGGCCTCTGGACCGCCGTGACCGTCGTCGGCATGACCTTTGGCATCTGGCTGTTTGGCGTGCTGGCTGATCGCTTTGCACGCTGGAAAATTTTCCTGCTCTATCAGTTTGGCGCTGTCGTGATGGTGGTGGTCTATGCGCAGCTGCGTGACCCGAACATCATGCTCTTTACCGGCGCCATCATGGGAATGTTTGTTAACGGCATGATTGGCGGCTATGGGGCGCTGATTTCCGATACCTTCCCGCCACAGGTACGTGCCACCGCGCAGAACGTCCTGTTCAACCTTGGGCGTGGCGTAGGCGGTTTTGGTCCGGTCGTGATTGGCCTGCTGGCGAGCCAGTTCTCGTTCACAGCGGCGATTACCCTGCTGGCGCTGATTTATCTGCTGGATATTGTGGCAACGCTGTTCCTGCTGCCGAAGAAACAGAGTCAGGAAGATACGCTGGGGGCCATTGGCTGATGCTCACCTGAAGCAGGAGCTGTGACTGTCATCTCAGCTATTCGGGTTCAGCAACAGGATTCACAATCGTCATCTCAGTAGATGATCAGCAAGATGAGAAAAAAATCCGCACTCTATTTCAGGATAGAGTGCGGTTGATAACATATATCAAGCGGATACAGAGGGATTTATTCAGAGAGCTTACACACTCAATTAATCTCACTGGCAATAAAATTATCAGATTCCGATGAGATCAATTTTTGATCAGATTAATTTCTTTCTGGGTCTTGTCGCTTTTTTTAACACCAAATTTGCTTATGACTTAACTGATTTTATATCAGGCTTACTGGCACAGAATGGACATGCCATCACACCCGTATAGCTTATCCTGGCTACGCTAAGTGTCTGATTGAAAGTATAGCAACTTCCTATAAATGCCCGCCTTGTCTCTGAAGGCAGCTGCGGACAATCCATCCGATGCAGCAGCAATCCTCCGGTTGAATGATCGCTGACGTAGAATTTCATGGCCTTATACATGCCATATCCTTTTGCTGTGTGTAACAAACGAAAATTTAAAAATGCGCTTTTTAAGGTTAGCCATAACCTGTAAAAGCAGCGTCTGAATCCATGTGAAATTAATATGATTGCGGTTTTCACATTAGCTCGTCTGCGTTAAATAAATTTAGCATTTAATTTTAAAGTTAAAAAACATTTTTATTTGGGCTAAATAAATACCTTGTACAGATAAATCCTTTTTTGCTTTAGAATCTAAGAAGGATAGTTTTGCTAAGTTACTGATTTGTTGTTTCGCAAACATTAGTCCGTTTCATAAATCATTACGATGAGTAAGAATAAAGACATATAAAAAAAGCCATAAGAACCTGAGTTAAAAGAGTTCTTATTTTATACGCACTGAGGTTTGATTCAATAATTGTGATTTTAAAATCGACAATAAGATCAAAATATTTGATCAATATAACTTTGGCTGAGCCTGTAAATATTACATTAAGGGTATAATTGATGAGCGTTATTATTGCGTGTGGCAGTAAATCATTAAACAATTTTATCCAGGTCTTTTTTTTATCGTCAGATGAGCGTGGGTAATATCGTCATGCAGGGTGTGGATGTAATGCGCCGTTACCGCACAGCGTAATACCAAAAAAAAGCCGCAGGCGGAGTAATCTGCTTGCGGCATAAGTCAGCGACTTGCTTCAGGTACTTTATTCTGTTGTCAGGTGCTACTCACTCTGCCAGTGAAAGGGGGAATGTTGCACCGCAACAACCTGCAGGCCATTCTTTATCTTCACCACCCGTTGTGGACCCAATATCTGCTGGGGCTCAGGGTTTTTATTCAGCATCACCCTAGCATGTGTGATGCCAGATCTTTCAGCTAGCTGGCACGTATGGCCTGCTATCGCAGGCCTCTTCTTTGCTTTGGCCGCAGTCCTTTGAACCAGGGTGGTAGCTGGCTTCGTGAAAGATTTGATACTTCCTTCTTCTATTGCGTCAGCCTGACCATTATTGGGTTGTTTCAGGCATACCAGACATCGGCCAACTTCGTGGTGATGCTGTAAAGCTACGGTCATTGCCTGCAGCGCTGTATAAAGGGTGCCAATAAATGTCCGATCGTCGAGAGACTTCGGAATTAAATTACACCCTTCCCGATGTAACAACGTTCCGCTCTCATAATGATTGCTGATGTAGTATTTCATTGCTTTTAACATGCTAATTCCTTAAGCATTACTGGACCTGAATATATCAGGTGAAAGATAATGATATTGATTCTTATTATTATAGTTTCTATTGTCGGGCAGATAATGATTGCATAACTCGCCTGGAACTAAATGCGCGCGCCCAAAAAATCGTTTTAATTTGCGTGAAGGTATTTAACCGGTTTAACCCGCGCAATCTGAATCAACGCTGAATTTCACGTTACGTAAAACAGAAGCATTTTAGTGTAGCAGCGAAATAAGCTGGCAGTTAGCTGAGATACACTTTTCTGGTGTTGACTGATTAAGCGTCAGTGCAAAGAATAGTGGGGCAAGGTGGTAAACAGTATCCGCCTGCTTCGCACACCGGCAGACAACATCGCCAGCCTGGCTTATCGGCATACGCCAGCATTAAACCTTATTATCGACGGGGGCCATTAATTGATACTGCGCCAGGAGACGCGTTAATACGGCAGCGGCTGAACAGTAAGAGGCAGTAGCAATAAGGAAGGATGCCAGGCCAAACGGTTGCTAAACCGGGCATCCTGGACGGATTACTTCATGAGCGGCAGAAGTTGCTGATACAGAATTGAAAAGGTCTCCCGACGTGACTGGTAATGTACCCTTTTGTCCGGATCCGGTTGATGCCGCTGCACCAGAGTCGGCGTCGGGACGGTGACTTTCGGATTCAGCGCCTGCTGCGCCAGCCTTGCGGCGCCCAGAGCCGGACCCACTTCACCTCCGTGGCAATAGTCCAGCGTCTGGCCACTGATATCCGCCAGCATCTGACGCCACAGGGTGCTGCGTGCGCCGCCGCCGATCAACATAATACTCTTTGGCTGCACGCCACACTCATGCAGCACATCCATGCCCTGCGCCAGAGCAAATCCCACCCCTTCCAGCACCGATCGTGCCAGCTCAGGCCGGCCATGCTGGTGGGTAAAGCCAAAGAAGGCGCCCAGTGCATTCGGGTTGTTATGCGGCGTACGCTCACCGGAAAGATAGGGCAAAAACCATAACCCGGGTACGTCATCGCGTGCGCGCTCCGCTTCAGCCAGCAGCTCAGGAACATCTTTGCATCCGGTCAGCGTTGCTGCCCAGTCCAGACAGGAGGCTGCGCTGAGCATCACCGACATCAGATGCCAGCGCTGCGGTAACGCATGGCAGAAGCTGTGTACCGCGCGCGCCGGATTGCTGAGATAGCCGTCGCTTACCACAAAGTAGACGCCCGATGTCCCCAGCGACAGCATTCCCTGACCGGGTTCGGTCATGCCGACACCTATCGCACCTGCAGCATTGTCGCCACCGCCCGCAGCCAGCGGCACCGCGTTCATCTTCCACCGTGTTGCCAGTTCAGCATGCAGAGTGCCCGTCAGGGCATTGCCTTCATAGAGCGTCGGCATCTGCTCCCGGCAGAGATCGCAGGCGTGCAGCATCACATCGCTCCAGTCACGCTGCGCCACATCCAGCCACATTGTCCCTGCGGCATCGGACGTATCAGTGGCGAAGTCGCCACTTAATCGCCAGCGCAGATAATCTTTGGGCAACAGCACGTGAGCAATCTGACTGAAGATGGCCGGTTCATGCTGCTGCACCCACAGCAGCTTGGGAGCTGTGAAGCCGGGCATCATCAGGTTGCCGGTGATAGCCCGTGAATCCGGCACCTTCCGTTCCAGCTCACAACACTGCGCCTCGCTGCGTCCGTCATTCCAGAGCATGGCCGGACGTAATACCTGGTTAGCGCTGTCGAGCAGCGTGGCACCATGCATCTGTCCGCTCAGCCCGATGGCCTGCACTGCACGCAGGTCCTGCTTCGCGCTCAGCGCCTGCATAGCCAGCTCCAGCGCCTGCCACCAGCTTTCGGGATCCTGTTCACTCCACAAGGGCTGTGGACGCGAAACCTGCAGGGGCGACGTTTCTGTCGCCACCACGTTGCCCTGTGCATCCATCAGCACCACTTTGACGCCAGAGGTGCCTAAATCGATCCCGATAAACATGCTCTGCTCCTGAAGGGTTAGAAATCAAACAGGTAGTGATTCACCAGATTTTCCAGCTGCTCCTGACGTCCGCTCTGATGCTGCGGATTGAGTTGCTGCTGCTGAGCATGCGCCGCCAGTGCCTCCAGTGAAAACTCACCTTTCAAAATTTGCTGACCGAACTCACCATTCCAGCCGCTGTAGCGCTGTGCCACACGCTTATCAAGTTCACCATCGCTGATCATGCGAGCCGCCACTTTCAGCGCCAGCGCCATGGTATCCATCGCGCCAATATGACCGTAGAAGAGATCATATTTATCGGTGCTCTGACGACGCACTTTGGCATCAAAGTTTAAGCCGCCAGTGGTAAAGCCGCCCGCTTTAAGGATCTCATACATCACCAGTGCATTCTCTTCCACGCTGACCGGGAACTGATCGGTATCCCAGCCGCACTGCGGATCGCCGCGGTTGGCATCGACTGAACCAAAAATACCCAGCGCAATAGCGGTAGCGATTTCATGATGGAAAGAGTGGCCCGCCAGCGTGGCGTGGTTGGCCTCCACGTTAACCTTGATCTCTTTCTCCAGGCCGAACTGTTTCAGGAAGCCATACACCGTCGCGACATCATAATCATACTGATGCTTAGTCGGCTCCTGCGGTTTCGGTTCAATCAGCAGCGTGCCCTGGAAGCCAATTTTATGTTTGTGTTCGACCACCATTTGCATAAAGCGGCCAATCTGCTCGCGCTCCTGGCGCAGATCGGTATTCAGCAGCGTTTCATAGCCTTCCCGTCCGCCCCACAACACATAGTTTTCGCCGCCCAGGGTTTTGGTCGCCTGCATAGCACTGCAGACCTGCGTCGCGGCCCAGGCAAAGACTTCCGGATCGGGATTAGTGGCAGCGCCAGCCCCGTATCGCGGATGGGTAAAGCAGTTGGCCGTGCCCCACAACAGTTTCACGCCAGTCTCTTGCTGTTTCTCCAGCAGTTTATCGGTCATAGCGGCAAAGTTTTCTTTGTAGCTGTGCAGCGAATCACCTTCAGGTGAGACATCAACGTCATGGAAGCAGTACCACGGCACATTCAGTTTATGGAAAAACTCAAAGGCCACATCCGCCTTTAGTTTTGCCTGCTGTAGCGCATCCCCGCTTTTCTGCCATGGGCGATCAAAAGCCCCCACGCCAAACATATCTGCACCATTCCAGCAGAAGGTGTGCCAGTAACAGGCAGCAAAGCGCAGATGCTCCGCCATGGTCTTGCCGAGGATGACCTCATCGGGATTGTAGTGGCGGAAAGCAAGAGGATGCGTCGACTGGGTGCCTTCATAACGAACCCGATCGATCTGATCGAAATAAGCGTGCATGGTGTGCTCCTTAGCATCAGTACCCGAATGGTCTGCGTTGAAGCAATATTCAATAGGGGCTGTGGCTTCAGCTCAATTACGATATTTCATAACGGGCATCAGATAATTATTATTTGTGCGCTGTCTCGCAAAATAATGTTATTAACGGGATGATTTAACCTGTTCACTCTCTTGTCTTAAAAAGATGAAACCTCGATCGCGCTCATAAAAAATGAAATAAACCAAAAAACGTAATAGCCGGATAAAAATCAGTAATTGCTGTAACCGGAGAAGAAGGGCAACAATTCATCCGCCTGGTTTATAGGCCTGAAACGACAATAGCCTCAACCTACAGGATGATCACAATGAAGATGAAACATGCACTGCTCGCCGCCTGCGCGGCGCTGGCGCTGTTCAGCCAGACCAGCGTGGCAAAAGAAGTGAAGATCGGCATGGCGATTGACGATTTGCGCCTTGAGCGCTGGCAGAAAGACCGCAATATTTTCGTTAAACAGGCGGAAACACTGGGTGCTAAGGTGTTTGTTCAGTCAGCCAACGGCAACGAAGAGACACAGATGTCGCAGATTGAAAATATGATCAATCGCGGTGTCGATGTGCTGGTGATTATTCCCTACAACGGTCAGGTATTGAGTAACGTTGTCGCTGAAGCGAAACGGGAAGGCATTAAAGTGCTGGCCTATGACCGAATGATAAATAATGCCGATATCGATTTTTATATCTCTTTCGATAATGAAAAAGTGGGCGAGTTGCAGGCCGAAAGCATTGTGAAACAGGTGCCTAAGGGCAACTATTTTTTAATGGGCGGTTCGCCAGTGGATAATAACGCCCGCCTGTTCCGTGCCGGACAGATGAAAGTGTTAAAACCTTATATTGATAACGGCAGCATTAAAATTGTCGGCGATCAGTGGGTCGATGCCTGGCTGCCGGAAAACGCCCTGAAAATTATGGAAAATGCCCTGACCGCCAACAGTAACCACATTGATGCGGTCGTTGCCTCAAATGATGCCACCGCAGGCGGTGCCATTCAGGCCCTTAGCGCGCAGGGGCTGGCCGGAAAAGTGGCGATCTCCGGACAGGATGCCGATCTGGCCGCGATTAAACGTATCAAAGCGGGTACGCAGACCATGACGGTTTACAAACCGATCACGGAGCTGGCCACCGAAGCGGCGAAAATAGCCGTCGAACTGGGTGAGGGCAAAACACCCGCCAGCAACAGCACGCTGAACAATGGCCTGAAAGATGTGCCGTCACGGCTGCTGAAGCCGATTCCGGTTAACAAAGACAATATCGAAAGCACCGTGGTGAAAGACGGTTTCCACAAACAGAGCGAACTCTGACCGCGCATAGCGTGAGGGAGAACAGTCGATGCTGCTGGAAATGAAAAACATCACCAAACGTTTCGGTGCTGTTAAGGCGCTGAATGATGTCAGCCTGCAACTTGAGGCGGGTGAAGTGATGTCGTTGTGCGGTGAGAATGGATCGGGCAAATCGACGCTGATGAAAATCCTGTGCGGACTCTATCCGCACGGCGATTTTGAGGGACAGATTCACTTCTCTGGCGACGACATTCAGGCACAGACCATTCGCGATACCGAACGTAAAGGCATTGTGATTATCCATCAGGAGCTGGCGCTGGTGCGGCAACTGACGGTGATGGAGAACATCTTCCTCGGCGCCGAACTGAGTCGTTTCGGCATGGTGGATGATGAAACCATGACCCTGCGCTGCCAGCAACTGCTGGCGCGGGTCGGGCTGAACGTCTCGCCTGCAACCCGCGTGGGCGAGTTAGGCCTGGGTCAGCAGCAGCTGGTGGAGATTGCCCGCGCCCTTAACAAACAGGTCCGGCTGCTGATTCTGGATGAGCCGACCTCTTCTCTGACGGAGCAGGAGACGGATGTGCTGCTGAGCATCATTCGTAATCTGCGTGAACACGGTATCGCCTGCATCTACATCTCGCACAAGCTGAACGAGGTCAAGGCGATCTCCGACACCATCTGCGTAATCCGTGACGGCCAGCATATTGCCACCCGTCCTGCGGCAGGCCTGAGCGAAGATGACATCATCACCATGATGGTCGGACGCGAGCTGACCGCGCTCTATCCCCATGCGCCGCATCAGATTGGCGATGTGATACTCAAAGTGGACAATCTCACCGCCTGGCATCCGGTTAACCGCCACATCCGCCGCGTCAACAACGTCTCGTTCACACTCAGACGCGGTGAAATCCTTGGCATTGCCGGGCTGGTCGGCGCAGGCAGGACTGAAACGGTGCAGTGCCTGTTTGGTGTCTGGCCCGGGCGCTGGCAGGGTGATATCTGGATCAACGACAAACAGGTCAACATCACTGATTGCCGTGCCGCGATTGCGCACGGCATTGCGATGGTGCCGGAAGATCGCAAAAAGGATGGCATCGTGCCGCTGATGGCGGTGGGCAAAAATATTACCCTGGCGGCACTGGATCAGTTCAGTCACCGACTCTCGACGCTGGATGAAGCGCAGGAGCAGCAAGCGATCAACGACGCGATCAGTCGGCTGCGCGTAAAAACCTCCTCATCGGAACTGCCGATTGGCCGTTTAAGCGGCGGCAACCAGCAGAAAGCGATTCTGGCGAAGTGCCTGCTGCTCAATCCAAAAATCCTGATCCTGGATGAACCGACACGCGGCATTGATGTGGGTGCCCGTCAGGAGATCTACCTGCTGATCAATGCGCTGGTTCAGCAGGGTATCGCGGTGATTGTGATTTCCTCTGAGCTGCCGGAAGTACTGGGCCTGAGCGATCGGGTTCTGGTGATGCATGAAGGGCAGATCAAAGCCGATTTGATTAACGATAATCTGACTCAGGAGCAGGTGATGGAAGCTGCCCTGCGGAGTGAACATTATGCTTAAAAGTGAAAGTACCCAAAGCCGCCTCTCAGGTACGCCGGGCAAACCGTCACCGGGCAGGTTCACGCTGCCCAACCTGCAGGTTCTGGTGATGCTGGGCGCGATTGTGCTGATTGCGCTGTTCTTTACCTGGACTACCGACGGCTCGTGGCTCAGTGCGCGTAACGTCTCCAACCTGCTGCGACAGACCGCTATCACCGGCATTCTGGCGGTCGGCATGGTGTTCGTGATTATCTCGGCGGAGATCGACCTGTCAGTGGGTTCTATGATGGGTCTGCTGGGCGGCGCGGCGGCAATCTTTGACGTCTGGCTCGGCTGGCCGCTGCCGCTGACCATCGTGGTCACACTGGTGATGGGACTGCTGCTCGGCACCTGGAATGGCTGGTGGGTGGCGTATCGCAAAGTGCCGTCGTTTATTGTGACACTGGCGGGGATGCTGGCGTTCCGCGGTATTCTGGTCGGCATTACCGATGGCACCACCGTTGCGCCGATTACACCGGGCATGTCGCAGATTGGACAGAGTTATCTGCCGGGCGGTGTCGGTTTCGGCTTTGGTGTTGCAGGTCTGGCGCTGTTTACACTCTGGCAATGGCGGCTGCGGCTGCGTCGTCAGCAACTCGGCCTGCCACAGGGCGCAGCAAGCGGCACCGTGGGGCGTCAGGCGATCACGGCTATCTTAGTGCTGGGTGCCATCTGGTTACTCAATGATTATCGTGGCGTACCTACGCCGGTGTTGTTGCTGGCTGTGCTGCTGCTGGCGGGCATGTTTATGGCAACCCGCACCGCATTCGGCCGTCGTATCTACGCTATCGGCGGCAATATAGATGCAGCCCGCCTCTCTGGCATTAACGTGGCGCGCACCAAGCTGGCGGTGTTTGCCATCAACGGTGTGATGGTGGCGATTGCCGGGCTGATCCTCAGCTCGCGGCTGGGTGCAGGCTCACCATCGGCGGGTAATATTGCGGAACTCGACGCGATTGCCGCCTGCGTCATTGGCGGCACCAGCCTGGCGGGCGGCGTGGGGTCGGTTGCGGGCGCGGTCATGGGGGCCTTTATCATGGCCTCGCTGGATAACGGCATGAGCATGATGGATGTGCCGACTTTCTGGCAGTACATCGTCAAAGGCGCGATTCTGCTGCTGGCGGTGTGGATGGATACCGCAACGCGGCGTCGGGTGTAATCGCGCGGGCGATCACATTGTGGCGCAAACAATTTTTTTGCCCCTTTCAGCCGTGTTATGCAATGCGCTGAGGATTTAAGGGAACGCGCCATCATGCATGATAAACGTTATCGCATTACGCTGTTGTTTAACGCCAATAAAGTGTATGACCGTCAGGTGGTTGAGGGCGTCGGTGAGTATTTACAGGCGTCGCAGACAGACTGGGATATCTTCATCGAAGAAGATTTTCGCTGCCGCATCGACAACATCCGTGAGTGGCTGGGTGATGGGGTGATCGCCGATTACGACGATCGCTCTATCGAAGCTCTGCTGTCGAATGTCTCTGTCCCCATTGTCGGCGTGGGTGGCTCTTATCATCGCCAGGAAGATTATCCTCCGGTGCATTACATCGCCACTGACAACGCCGCGCTGGTGGAGAAAGCTTTTCTGCATCTGAAAGAGAAGGGCATCAACCGCTTTGCCTTTTATGGTTTACCGGCCTCCAGTGGCAAGCGCTGGGCGCAGGAGCGGGAACAGGCATTTCGTCAGTTGGTAGGGCGTGAGCGTTACCAGGGCGTGGTCTATCAGGGCATGGAGACCGCGCCGGAAAACTGGCAGCACGCGCAGAACCGGCTCGCCGACTGGCTGCAGACACTGCCGCCGCAAACCGGCATTATCGCCGTGACTGACTCCCGGGCGCGACATCTGCTGCAAGCCTGTGAACACCTGAAAATACCTGTACCGGAAAAGTTAACGGTGATCGGGATTGATAATGAGGAGCTGACCCGCTATCTGTCACGCGTCGCGCTCTCGTCCGTGGCGCAGGGTTCACGGCAGATGGGTTATCAGGCGGCCAAACTGCTGCACCGGTTGCTGGATAATCAGCCTCTGCCCCTTCAGCGCATTCTGGTGCCGCCGGTGAAAGTCATCGCAAGGCGCTCAACCGACTTCCGCTCACTGCGCGATCCGGCGGTGATTCAGGCAATGCACTACATCCGCTTTAACGCCTGTAAGGGCATTAAGGTGGAACAGGTGCTGGATGCGGTCGGGCTGTCGCGATCTAATCTGGAAAAACGCTTTCGTGATGAGACCGGCGACACCATTCATGCCATGATTCATCGCGAAAAACTGGAAAAAGCGCGCGAACTGCTGGCTTCTTCATCGCTCAATATCAATGAGATCTCGCAAATGTGCGGTTACCCTTCGCTGCAATACTTCTATTCAGTGTTCCGCAAAAGCTACGACACCACTCCAAAAGAGTATCGCCAGCATTTTGGTGAGAATGTGTTGTAGCAGGAAAGGGTGAGTCTGGCGGGGATGGATATCGGGTAAAAAAGCACGGACCGGGGCACTAAAACACCCGCTGCTCCCTCTCCTCCAGCACCGCCAGTGCCAGCCCGTTAGCCGGGTCAATCCGGTTCTCCGGGAACTGCAGCTGAGTATGCGCGGCGGTAAAAGCCAGCGCGTTACCGTGTGCGGTATCGCGTACCGCCTTACAGAAGCGCTCACTGGCGTTCCACGGACAATCAATGATGATTGTGGCGGGATTGAGCAGCAGCATAATCTGACTCAGTGCCGCACCCAGATAGCCACCTGCCAGCGCCATCACCTCATCCACCACGCGTGGCGCGCTGTCGCGGTTCTGCCAGCTCAGCCCGGGCTGACGCTGTGCCAGCTGTTGTTTAATCGCAGGCTGACTGACCAGCGCTTCAAGGCAACCCCGACGACCACAACTGCAACGCGGCCCTTCGGGCTGGACAACCAGATGGCCGGCCTCGCCCGCCGTCCAGCTGTGGCCGGTAAAGACTTCGCCATGCTGTACCAGTGCGCCGCCAATCCCCTCTGAAATACGCAGATAAAAATGGCTGCTCTCCACCGATAATCCACGCTGATCAACAGCCAGCAGCGCGGCGGCTTTAACATTGTTCATAATGCGAATCGGCAGACGAACGTGCTTGCGTAGCGCGCTCAGCAGGTCAACATTCTGCCATTCAAGCGGCAATGAAATGTGCATCCAGCCGCGTCGCGGATCAACGATGCCGGGAAAGCCCAGGCCAATGCCGAGCAAATCGGGATAGTGCTCAGTCAGTTCACGGCACAGCATGGCCAGCTCAGCCAGCAGGCGGGTCGGATTACTGGTATCAGTACGTAGTGTCGCTTCAGCCAGTACCTGGGAAAAATAGTCGCAGACCCGCCAGTGGACCACGTTGCGTTCCACCATAATGCCTGCGCTCTTAAGTTTTTCTGGCCTGAGGGTAATCCCGATTTTAGGCCGTCCGGCGGCCGCCACGCTGACCGGGCCCAGCTCTTCGATCAGGCCTTGTTCAAGCAGGTCATCAATGATTAATGAGACGGTATTTTTGCTGAGTGTCAGCACCTCCGCCAGATCCTGACGCGACGTCACGCGCAGCTTACGCAGCTGACTCATCACCCGTTTCTGGTTATTCAGTCTCAGTAGTGCAGGGCCTTTGCCATTCGTTTTCATCACGGGTTCACTCAACAGAGGAGTAACAATTGAGTGTATCAGCCCATGCGGATTCTTCATCCCACACTTTGCGTGCTGTTTCACACAACCCAATCGACGGTGGCGGAGATCGTGATGATGATCGGATTGCCGGATTAACACGGGTGTTCTGTGGTACCGGCGGAGCGGGCGAGACTGCGGGTGCAGCACCGTTGTCTGCGCCGGGTAGGGGAGAAAGACAAAGCAAGGGTGGTGAATGGCAAGGATGCGGAACATCAGGCCCGATTAACGCAGTGACCCGGCACAGCCGGGTCACTGATTAATATTCGTCGCCGCGCACCCGACTGCGATAGCTTTCCCAGTCGAAACGCACCCACAGGCTGTTACCGAGCCGCATACGATCCATGACGCGTTCACCCAGCAGTGCATTCATACCTGCATGGTCGAGGTTAGATAACATGCCGGTCGGTCGTTTCGACGAAGAACGGCGATCAACTATCTGGTTGATGATCACTTTTTCGTAGCGCGATTCGCTCTGCATACCAATTTCATCAATCACCAGCAGATCAACGCTGCTGAGATCCTGAATCAGCCGTTCTTCGGTAATGCCGCTACTGCCGCTGAAGGTGCCCTTCATACTCGACATTAGATCGGCCACCGTCACGATCAGCACGCTTTTACCGCGCAGAATCAGGTCATTGCCAATCGCGGCAGCCAGATGGTTCTTACCGGTGCCGGGACGTCCTGAAAAGACAAAGCTGGCGATGCTGCCATCAAATTCGGCAGCGTACTGACGTGCCAGCTCCAGCGCTTTGCGCTGTCCCTCGTTCTCTACCCGGTAATTATCAAATGAGCAGTTCATGTGCAGCTCACGAATACCGGATCGGCCCATCACGCGCTGCATTTTCATTGCGCGGTTTTCACGCACAATCGCCTCTGAACGCAGGCGACCCTGCTCCTGATTCCACGCCAGCAGCTCTTCACCATTGGCAAATTTCGGCCGGGTGCCCTCAGGCATCATTCTTTTCAGACGGTTAAAGAGATCGTTGGGCGTTTTCATCATTCACCTCGGAAACCATCGGGAATGGTACGGTCAGGATCAGGCAACTGCGTAATATCACGCTTCGGTTGCCCGCCGTTTGCGGCGCGGTTCATCTGAATGCTGCGCGCCAGCTTTTGTTGCCACTGCACATGATGGAACATCCGGCCTTCGGCCTGCCAGTAGGCCACAAAGGCCGCCAGCTCGCTGGGCGTCACCGGTTCACTTAGCGCCACGCCCCAGATGGCGGCCTGACGGGTAAAGTCGGCATCCGGCTGCCAGCCCTGATACATGGCGAACTTGCCTGCCGGCGTATGAATCGCGGCGGGCGCGTCGTCATACAGGCTGTCATCCAGCGCCACATCATTTGGCTGCCGGGCGGCGGTTTCCAGCGCCAGCAGCTCAGCCAGACGCGTCGGTGTGATGGCGTACATCACCGGCGCATAGTTATCTAACACCGCCAGCGTGCCCTTTTCCGCCTGCTGCAGGGCAGTCAGCGGATCCTGTCGGAAGGCATCCAGGCCAATAAGCGTTGAAGTTAAGATTTTAGCTGACATGAAAAGACCTGAGGTTAACGAACACCTTGCGTCGGGAACCCATCACCGACGCAGAAGTGTTTATTGTACCTGTTTTAAGGGTGCGGATCGCTTAAAAAGCAACGCTGCGGATCAGTGTGAGGTGACCGTGGAGGTCGCGTGGCGGGCCGGTGCAGATTCGGTGATTTGTACCCGGACACCCGCAGCAGCCGGACGGGTCTGCCACAAATAGCGCACTGAGGCGAGCCAGCAGAGGCTGTATCCCAGAAGCTCGGTACCCTCTTCGGCCATGTTTTTCACCACGCGGTTGTAATCTCCCAGCATCAGATGCTGCCACAGCGCATGCACACCAAACAGGCGGGAGAAGACCAGCACCACTAAGAAGCCAGAGGCCATCACCGGCCAGCTGCGATGCAGCAGCAGATTCGCCAGCGCATGCACGGTTTTTTTTGGCGTCCGCAGCGCGACAGCCAGCGAACCCGCCGTAACGGCCAGAGCAAACCAGACCCAGCTGCCGTGCTGAAAAGTATCAAAAACAAAGTCGAGTTCGCGGATGAGCATGCAGCTGTAAAAGCCCGCCACTAAGGTCAGCGCCCCGCGCTGAGCGGGACGACGGCGAGCCGCAATAAAGAACAGTGCGGCGATCATCGCCAGCATGCATTCCTGGGTGGTTTCAGTAAAAGAGGTTTCGTGGAGCGCGTCGTTCATCCAGGCCACATCAATGTAGACAGGGACGATAGTCAACGCGAGAACCAGAGCTGCCAGAAGGAAAACCGCTATTTCGCGGCCAATAATTGTCAAATCGTTGCGCATAATGTTACCGGTATAATGATTAGCGGACTCATTATATTTTAAACGCCCGATTCCCTTTCTCATTTTATGCCCCGCTAGAAGCTGGCACTGAATCCAAAGGTATAAAGTTGCTGCTCCTGATTATTCAGCGCCTCACTTTGTGAAAACGCAGCAAAAGCTGCCAGATTCGCGTTGAGTGGCATTTGTGCACCGATGCTCACATCAATGCCGTCAGATTGATCAGAGCCGTTGGTTGCCTCGCGCCGGGGATTCTGCGATGTATCGGCCATCAGATAGTGATAACTCAGCTGCGCCCAGGGCGATATCCATCCCTGTTTCGAATCAATGCGCCAGCCGACACTGGCGCTCTGCTCACGGCTCTGCTGATCGCTGTAATCGCATTGCAGACAGTTCATCTGCTGCGGATCGACCGCATACTGCGCCACCGGCCCGGTGGTGAGTGACGGGGCAATAGGCAGGTCAACGCCCGCCCGATAGCGTTTTCCCAGCGGCGTAGTGCCTACGCTGCCGGTTTCACTGTGCAGGGCAATGGGGGATGCGGTAGGCGAGTTAATGGCGGCTTCAAACAGGGCGCGGCTTTCATCGCTGAAGGCGAGTGGGTTCAGGGCGATCTTCTCCGCCAGGATCGTGTCGTAGTCGGGAGAGAAGACGGGATGTTGAGGCGCAGAGGTGCCACCGCGGGCAAAAGTCGGTTGCGTTAAGAGTAACAGGCATACAGCACAGCAGGTCCGCAGACCTTTCCAACCGCTTCTCGGCACCATCGCTTCTCCGGGCAAAACTGAAGTTATTATCCGGCGTCTTAATTAAATTTTCGGCCCGTCTCTGTTATTTAACCGGTGGTTGTTTAACTATCAACCGATAAATTCTAAGATCAAGCGGACCGCCAGAATTTTCACGTCATTAAAGGAAAAAAGTGATGCAACGATGTGGTTGGGTAACGCAGGATCCCCTCTATCTGGCCTATCACGACCGTGAATGGGGTGTGGTGCAAAGAGACAAGCGCGCGCTGTTTGAGATGCTTTGTCTGGAAGGGCAGCAGGCGGGATTATCCTGGATCACCGTGCTGAAAAAGCGGGAAAACTATCGGGCGGCCTTTCACCAGTTTGATCCGCAGGCCATAGCATTGATGGATTCCACAGATATTGACGCGCTGATGCTCAACAGCGGCATTATCCGCCACGCGGGTAAAATCGCGGCCATTATCGCTAACGCGCGTGCTTATCTTGAAATGGAGACGAAAGGCGAGGATTTCAGCCACTTCGTCTGGCAATTTGTCGATAACGTGCAAATCGTTCACGATTATCCTGATTACAGCCAGGCACCCACGACGTCAGAGCACGCCATTGCGCTCTCTAAGGCGTTAAAGCAGCGTGGTTTTAAATTCATCGGCCCCACAATTTGCTACTCCTTTATGCAGGCCTGTGGGCTGATAAATGATCATCAGAGCAACTGTTTTTGTCATCCTGACAATCAAAAGACGTGATTCCCGTTAAATCAGGATTTTTCCGCACTACATTCCCTGGCATCAGGCGGCATAATCGTGCCACTTATGGGAAAGGTTTTCCCCTGTGTGTCGAATGTAAGGGAACAAAAATGCAGAAAAAATTAATCGCCATCACTTTGTTATTAAGCGGCACCCTGGCCCTGCCAGGGTGTACGACCAATCCTTACACCGGCGAATCTCAGGCGGGTAAGTCAGGCGTGGGCGCGGGCCTGGGCGCACTCGTGGGTGCCGGTGTCGGCGTGCTCTCCTCGTCGAAAAAAGATCGTCGTAAAGGCGCACTGATTGGTGCCGCTGGCGGTGCTGCACTGGGCGGTGGCGTGGGCTACTACATGGATGTACAGGAAGCGAAACTGCGCGACAAAATGCGCGGCACGGGTGTCAGCGTGACCCGTAATGGCGATAACATCGTTCTGAATATGCCAAATAATGTCACCTTCGACTCTAATAGCAGCAATCTGAAACCGGCCGGTGCAAATACCCTGACCGGTGTTTCAATGGTGCTGAAAGAGTATCCGAAAACAGCGGTAAACGTCGTAGGTTACACCGACAGCACTGGCAGCCGTGCACTGAACATGCGCCTGTCTCAACAGCGTGCTGAAAGTGTTGCCAGCGCGTTGATCGTGCAGGGTGTTGCCAGCGATCGCCTGCGTACGCAGGGTGCAGGCCCGGATAATCCGGTTGCCACCAACAGCACCGAAGCAGGCAAAGCACAAAACCGTCGTGTTGAGATCACGCTCAGCCCACTGTAATAATCGCGCGCGCCCCCGACCTGGGGGCGTCTTTTTTCTGTAAAGCCTTCCGCTAAAAGAATCAGTAATGTTTCGGCGAATAGAGCCAGCAGACGCTTTATGGTAGCCTGATCAAAAATTGATCAGAGAATATTTCCTCATGTCTCTTAAAGCCATCGCTACGGTTTTAGGCCTTTCCGTGACGACGGTCAGTCGTGCCCTTAATGGTTATCAGGACGTTGCTCACGAAACGCGTAAGCGTATCGAAGAGGAAGCGCAGCGGCGCGGCTACCGACCCAATGCAGCGGCGCGGCGTCTGAAAACCGGTCGCGCTAACGCGGTGGGTCTTATCTACCCGATCAGTGCATCTTCTCTGAGTGGCAGCGACTTTAGCGACATGCTGCTGTCGCTGGATCATCACCTTGCCTGTCATGACATTAATCTGCTGTTACTGATGGATAAGCAGCAGAGTCAGTCGACACTGACACATCTGTTGCGCAGTGGGGCCGTGGATGCCCTTATCGTCGGTCACACTACCCCCGATGACAGCCGACTTCATGCGCTGCTTCAGGCTAATTTTCGCTTTCTGGCGCTGGGCCGCAGCGATCTGCCACCCACTTATGCCTGGTTTGATGTGGATCACTTCGCGGGTTCGCAGATGGCGGTGAGCTGGTCGCTGGCGCAGGGACGGCAGCGGATAGCCTGGCTCGGTAGCAACGAACACAGCACGCAGGTGCGTGAGCGTCGTCAGGGATATCTGACCGCGCTGGGCGATGTCGCACCTTATGCGATGGCGGCTGTGTCGCCGTCTCGCCGTGCCGGCTATCAGCAAACCAGGCAGTGGCTGGCAGAGGCGGCGGTACCGGAAGTGATTATCACCGACTGCGCTGTGCTGGCTGAAGGCGCAGCTCTGGCACTGCATCAGGCAGGACGGTCAGCAGGTGAGCGTGCCATTCTGCTGGCAGGCTGGGAGGGATTGCCGCGTGATGCGATTCTCGATCATCCCATTGTCGCTATTCGCCAGGCAACACCGCACCAGGCCGGAGAGCAGGTGGCTGAAATGGTCATCCAGCTGATCAATGGCGCACCACCGGAAACGTTACAGACCCTTTGGCAACCCTGGCTGCAATTACCGGTATAGCACTTTTTGCGGTGAGCTTTGCTTGTGCTAGTCTCTGCCTGGTTTCTCATTTCGCAGGATATCTCATGAAAATCAGGCCGCCTCGTGCCACCATCAGCGATGTTGCTCACGCGGCACGAACGGGCAAAACCAGCGTTTCACGCTATCTCAATGGCGAGCTGCATCTGCTTTCTGACGGTTTAAAAGCGCGGATTGAGCAGGCGATTGCCGATCTCAGCTATCGTCCAAGCCAGATGGCGCGCGGCCTGAAGCGCGGACGTACCCGCCTGATCGGGCTGATTATTGCCGATATCACCAATCCCTATTCCGTCGATGTGATGAGCGGTATTGAAGCCGCCTGCCGCGAGCAGGGTTTTACCCTGCTGATGTGTAACACCAATAATGAAGTGGATCTGGAGCAGCACTATCTGCAACTGCTTAGCAGCTATCAGGTAGAAGGCATCGTGGTTAACGCGGTCGGTATGCGTGAAGAGGTGCTGAATCATCTGCAACAATCCCTGCTGCCAATGGTGCTGATTGACCGAAAAATCCCCGATTTTCCCTGCGATGTAGTGGGACTGAATAACGCCGAAGCGGCTGAAACAGCCACGCGCCATCTGGTCGACAATGGCTATAACGCACTGCTGTTTCTGAGTGAGCCGCTGGGCAGCGTCAACACTCGCCGCGAGCGTCTGCAGGCTTTCCGCCAGCTGCTGGCAACGCATCCTCAGGCTGAGCATGAGAATACTGAAGTGGGGCTGCATCAGCCCGATGCGCTGGACCAGGCGTTGCTGGCCTTCCATCAGCGTCATACCGGCAAACGCTGCGCGGTGATGGTCGCCAACGGGGCGCTGACGCTGCAGGTGGCGCGATCGTTACAACGACTCAATCTGCACTGGGGTCGCGATATCGGCCTGCTCGGTTTTGATGAACTGGAGTGGGCGGCGCTGGCCGGTGTCGGTATCACCACGCTGAAACAACCCACCTGGCAGATTGGCTTCAGTGCACTGGAACGCCTGATTGCCCGTATTGAGGGCAGTGATGTGCCGGTTGGCGAGCAGGTCTTCTCTGGTGAACTGATTGTTCGCGGCTCAAGCCAGCCTCTGGGCTGAATTTCAGATTTAACCTTCCGTTTACGTGCTCGCTTCGTGAGCACGATCATAATTTCACAGTTTGCTCCTTTGCTTTGGAACCGGTTCCATTTAGGGTTTTTCTATTCGTTATGGGCAGAACCCTGCCATGGAGTAGAACATGAAACCTGACATCATCGTGGTGACCGCCGCTTATGGCCACGCGCAGATCGCCGCACTCGGCGGTCAGCGTGCGCTGCTGCCGATTATTCAGCAGGCGGGCGCTGACGGCGTTGAAATCCGCCGCGAACTGCTTGATGACACGGCGCTTACCGATCTGCCCGCGCTGGGCCGGGCGGTGGCGCAGCATCAGCTGCACGCCAGCTATTCGGTGCCCGATACGCTGTTTTGTGACGGCGGCGAAATCAATCCACGCCTGATCCACTACGTTGAAGAAGCACGCCAGTTAAACGCTCAGCGGCTGAAAGTGGCGCTGGGAGACTTTACCGGTGCACTCCCTCGCGAAACGTTGCAGGCGCTGCTGGCGGATCTGCCGTTTCAGCTGACCGTGGAAAATGACCAGACTGAGCATGGTCGACTGGCGCCGTCCGTCGCGTTTTTTACGGCGGTCAGGGAAGCCGATCTGCCGATCAGCATGACCTTTGATATGGGTAACTGGCGCTGGACCGGGGAAGATGCCGACCAGGCAGCGCAACAACTGGCCGCGCAGGTGGGTTATGTGCACGTCAAAGCGGCCGTGCCGCACCAGGATAGCTTCCGGGCGATTGCGCTGGATGAGGCGGATGACCACTGGCGCACGCTGCTGCAACAGCTGCCCGCACAGGCACCGCGCGGTATCGAATTTCCGCTGGAAGGCGACGATCTGACTGCGGTGACACGCCACTACGTGTCGCTGCTGCGTAACGTGTAAGGAACAGATATGACGCACATTAATCATCACAACGGTCAGCTTGATGTGGTCACCATCGGTGAAGCGATGGCGATGTTTATCGCCCGCGAGACTGGCGATCTGGCCGCAGCAGAGACCTTTGTTAAACGTTCTGCGGGCGCTGAACTCAATGTGGCGACCGGCCTGGCACGTCTTGGCCTGAAAGTGGGCTGGGTCAGCCGTATCGGCGATGACGCTTTCGGCCGGTTTATCTGCCAGCAGCTGGAAAAAGAGGGTATCGACCACGCCTGTGTGACGGTCGATAAACGCTATCCCACCGGTTTTCAGCTCAAGTCCAAAGTCGATGACGGTTCTGATCCGCTGGTGGAATATTTTCGTAAAGGCTCGGCGGCCAGCCATCTGTCGGTTGAGGATTTTGATGCAGACTATTTCGGCTCGGCGCGTCATCTGCACCTGAGCGGTGTGGCGGCGGCGCTGTCAGAGAGCTCGCTGGCGCTGCTGAAGCACACCGCCAAAGAAATGCGTGCACGCGGTAAAACTATTTCGTTTGACCCTAACCTGCGGCCGGTGTTGTGGCGCAGCGAAGAGGAGATGCGTAAGCAACTCAATCTGCTGGCGGAGTATGCCGACTGGGTGCTGCCGGGCGAAAAAGAGGGGCTGATTCTGACCGGTTATCGTCAGCCGGAAGCGATCGCCGATTTCTATCTCGACAAGGGTGTCAAAGCCGTGGTCATAAAAACCGGTTGTGACGGTGCCTGGTATAAAACGTCGCAGGGCGAAAAGGGTCAGGTTGAGGCGATAAAAGTCGATAACGTGGTGGATACCGTGGGTGCCGGTGACGGTTTTGCCGTTGGCGTTATCAGCGCCCTGCTGGAAGGTCAGTCGCTGCCGCAGGCGATTCGTCGCGGCAACAAAATTGGTTCGATGGCGATTCAGGTCATTGGTGACAGCGAAGGTCTGCCGACGCGTCAGCAACTGGGCGACGTGTAGTTCGCGCCCCTCTACAGTCACAGGAGTTCCCGATGAAAAAGCAGACAATCGCGCCAAAACGCTGGTGGTTCATCATGCCCATCGTGTTTATCACCTACAGCCTGGCGTATCTTGATCGTGCAAATTTTAGCTTCGCTTCTGCTGCCGGGATTAATGACGATCTCGGCATCACCAAAGGCATGTCCTCGCTGCTGGGTGCGCTGTTCTTCCTGGGTTACTTCTTCTTCCAGATCCCGGGTGCGATTTACGCCGAACGCCGCAGCGTCAAAAAACTGATCTTCGTTTGCCTGATTCTGTGGGGCGGCTGCGCCTCGCTGACCGGCGTGGTCAGCAACATTCCGATGCTGGCAGCCATTCGCTTTGTTCTGGGCGTGGTGGAAGCTGCGGTAATGCCTGCGATGCTGATTTATATCAGCAACTGGTTTACCAAATCGGAGCGTTCACGCGCCAACACCTTCCTGATCCTAGGGAATCCCGTCACGGTGCTGTGGATGTCGGTGGTGTCGGGCTATCTGATCGAATCCTTTGGCTGGCGTGAGATGTTTATCATCGAAGGGATTCCTGCGGTGATCTGGGCGATCGCCTGGTGGTTCCTGGTGCAGGATAAACCCGCACAGGCGCGCTGGATGAGCGATGCCGAGAAAGCGGCGTTGCAGGCTGAACTGCAGAAAGAGCAGGAAAACATCAAAGCGGTGCGCAACTACGGTGAAGCGTTCCGTAACCGCAACGTGATCATTCTCTGTCTGCAATATTTTGCCTGGAGCATCGGCGTGTATGGCTTTGTGCTGTGGCTGCCGTCGATTCTGCGTAACGGCACGCAGATGGGCATGGTCGAAGCGGGCTGGTTGTCAGCGGTGCCTTATCTGGCGGCAACCATTGCGATGGTGATTGTCTCCTGGGCGTCTGACAAAACCCAGAACCGCAAGCTGTTCGTCTGGCCACTGCTGCTGATCGGTGCGCTGGCTTTCCTCGGCTCGTACCTGGTGGGATCTAACCACTTCTGGATGTCCTACACCCTGTTGGTGATTGCCGGTGCCGCGATGTATGCGCCTTACGGACCGTTCTTTGCCATCATCCCTGAAATGCTGCCGCGTAATGTTGCCGGTGGTGCAATGGCGTTGATCAACAGCATGGGTGCGCTGGGATCGTTTATCGGTTCATGGATTGTCGGCTATCTTAATGGAGCAACCGGCAGCCCATCCGCCTCCTACATCTTTATGGGATCGGCCCTGCTGGTTTCGGTGTGGCTGACGCTGATTGTGAAGCCGGCGCAGAATAAAGCGCCACCGCTGCAGGGGGCGAAACCGGCCTGAAAGCGTAAACGTTAGCCTCTATTTCTCCGGGCGGCCTGCAAGCCGCCCGTAACTTATTGACCGGGAGCCACCGAATGAAACCCGCTGTAATTCTTTATAAAAAACTGCCTGACGATCTTTATGCCCGCCTGGCTGAACAGTGTGACGTGACGGAAATCAGCGATCTCTCACCAGAGAGCCAGCAGAAGTATGCTGCGGATTTCCAGCAGGCAGAAGGTCTGCTGGGATCGGGCGGTAAAGTGAATGGCGAGCTGCTGGCGAAAATGCCCAATCTTCGCGTCTGCTCCAGCGTCTCTGTGGGCTACGATAATTTTGATGTAGACGCCCTGAATCAGCGTAACGTGGTGCTGATGCACACGCCGACCGTGCTGACCGAAACCGTGGCAGACACCATGATGGCGCTGGTGCTGAGCACGGCGCGCCGGGTGCCGGAACTGGATGCCTGGGTTAAAGCGGGTAACTGGCAGAAGAGCATCGGACCGGCGCAGTTCGGCATCGACGTACACCATAAAACGCTGGGTATTCTCGGCATGGGACGTATCGGGATGGCGCTTGCGCAGCGGGCGCATTTTGGTTTTGGCATGAAAATCCTCTATAACGCCCGCCGTGAGCATGAGGAGGCACAGTCACGCTTTGGCGCACAGCGCTGTGAACGGGAAGCGCTGCTGAAGCAGAGTGATTTCGTCTGCATTAGCCTGCCGCTGACTGAAGAGACACACCATCTGATTGGGGCCGCCGAGCTGGACCTGATGAAACCGGATGCGGTGCTGATCAACGCCGGGCGCGGACCGGTGGTGGATGAGAAGGCGCTGATCGCTGCCTTGCAGGCAGGCAAACTGCATGCCGCCGGACTGGATGTGTTTGAGCAGGAGCCGGTCTCTGCCGACTCCCCGCTGCTGTCATTGCCCAATGTGGTGACGCTGCCGCACATCGGTTCTGCGACACACGAAACCCGTTACGGCATGATGCAGGATGCGGTAGAGAATCTTATCGCCGCACTTGGCGGAAGCGTCGAAAAGAACTGCGTTAACCCGCAGGCACTGAAGTAATCCCCACGCCTTCCCATTGCGCCCGCCGATGGCGGGCGTTATGGTGGACCCCCGATTCGTTATCACAAATATTTAACCGCTATGTCCTTTTCTCAGTTCGGCGACAAATTTACCCAACATTCCGGCATCTCACGTCTGATGGAAGATATGGGCGCGGGCCTCCGCACGCCCGGCACCATCATGCTGGGTGGCGGCAATCCGGCGCAAATTCCGGCCATGAACGACTACTTTCAGCAACTGCTGCAGCAGATGCACGAGGAAGGCAAACTCAGCGAAGCGCTGTGCAATTATGACGGTCCGCGTGGCAAAGCGACGCTGCTGGCGTCACTGGCTGAATTGCTGCGTGAACAGCTTGGCTGGCCGATCACCGCAGAGAATATCGCACTGACCAACGGCAGTCAGAGCGCTTTCTTCTATCTGTTTAACCTGTATGCCGGTCGCCGGGCCGATGGCAGCAAGAAGCGAGTGCTGTTCCCGCTGGCGCCTGAGTATCTTGGCTATGCGGATGCCGGTCTGGAAGAGGCGCTGTTTGTCTCGGCGAAGCCGAACATTGAGCTGCTGCCGGAAGGCCAGTTTAAATATCATGTCGATTTCGAGCATCTGCCGATGAACGATGAGGTCGGGCTGATCTGCGTCTCGCGCCCGACAAATCCTACCGGTAATGTGATCACTGATGATGAGCTGATGCAGCTCGATGCGCTGGCACAGCAGCATGACGTGCCGCTGCTGATCGACAATGCCTATGGTGTGCCGTTCCCCGGCATCATCTTCAGCGAGGTGCGCCCGCTGTGGAATCCCAACATCATTCTCTGCATGAGTCTGTCGAAGCTCGGCCTGCCGGGTGCGCGTTGCGGCATTATTATTGCTGACGAGAAGACGATTACTGCACTGAGCAACATGAACGGCATTATCAGTCTGGCTCCGGGCAGCATCGGTCCGGCCATCGCCAATGAGATGATCCGTCGCGGCGATCTGTTGCGGCTCTCCGAAGAGGTGATCAAGCCGTTCTATCATCAGAAGGTGCAGCAGACCATTGCAATCCTGCGGCGCTATCTGCCGGAAGAGCGCTGTCTGATCCACAAGCCGGAAGGCGCGATTTTCCTCTGGCTCTGGTTCCGCGATCTGCCAATCACCACTGAATTGCTTTATCAGCGGCTTAAAGCGCGCGGCGTGCTGATGGTGCCGGGCCACTTCTTCTTCCCGGGTCTCGAACAGGCGTGGCCGCACACTCATCAATGTATGCGGATGAACTACGTGCCGGATGCAGAGAATATCGAGCGGGCGGTGCAGATTCTGGCGGAAGAGATTGAGATCGCCTGGCGCGACAGCTAATCCTGCTCTTCCTGTGGATCGGTTAATGACAGCTGGCACCACTGTGCCAGCTGCTTAATGGCCTGTTCCACCTCCGCATTCCAGCCGAAACCGGCATTCAGCCGGAAACAGTGATCGTAGCGATCATCGGTGGCAAAAATGTGGCCCGGTGCAATGCCGATACCCGCATTACGCGCTTTCAGAAACAGTTCGCGCACGTTCAGCGCCTTTCCCGGCATCTCGACCCACAGCACATAGCCTCCTTCCGGATCGGACACCCGCGTTCCCGCCGGAAATTCCCGCAGCACCGATTGACGCATTTCGCGAATTTGCCGTGCCAGCTCGCGACGCAGCTTGCGCAGATGCGCATCATAGCCGCCGCTGCGCAGCAACTCCGCCACTGCCGCCTGTGACAGCACCGAGGTGCCCATCGTCGAGGTATATTTTAGCGAGGCGATTTTGCGCATGTAATTGACGCTGTGAACCCAGCCAATGCGAATGCCAGGTGCCACGGTTTTGGAAAAGCCGCTGCAGAGAATGGCGTTGGGGCTGAAGGCGCGCATCGGGAAGGGGCGACGCTCACCAAAGGCGGTATCGCCAAAAATATCATCCTCAATGATCACCACATCGTTTTCATCCGCCTGCCGCGCAATATAGGCTTTATGCTCGTTAGGAATGCTCTTGCCCAGCGGATTATTGACGTTGCACAGGGTGAGAAAAACCCGTACCGCCTTGCGCTGAAATAATCCGGTCAGCTTCGCCACATTCACATACCCTTCCGGCCCGGCTTCCACTTCAATCACCCGTAAATTGAGGTTATGCAGCATCTGCAGCAGCACGAAGTAGCAGGGCGACTCGACTGCCACCACATCGCCCGGCTGGGTGGTGGCGCGCAGGGACAGCGAAATCGCCTCTATGCAGCCGTTGGTGATCAGAATGTCGTCGGCGCTGATATTGCAGCCGTAATCGACCGCGCGTCGGGCAATCTCAGTTTTCAGCGGCGCATAGCCGGTACCTTTGACCGTATTGCCGAGCAGCGCCGGTTTGCTGTAGCCCATCTGGCGCATCAGCAGGCCGATGCGCTTGACCGGATAAAGGGCGCTGTCGCCGTTAGCCAGATCGAGACGCACCCGGCAGTCTGAGCCGAGCATCGCCAGATGCAGTTCTGTCTGCTCATCCAGCGGCGCGATGGCGCGCGGCTGTTCGCTGACGGCGGGCAGCTGACGCGAGGCAGGCCGCTGCGAGGCAACAAAAAAGCCCGATTTTGGACGGGCAACGGCGTAGCGCTCATCTTCCAGCGTGCGCAGTGTTTTCAGGGCGGTGGTGAGGCTGACATTGTACTGTGTTGCCAGCGTCCGCACCGACGGCAGACGGCTGTCGGGTGCCAGTGAACCGCCGTGAATGGCCTGCTTAATCTGTTCTGCGATCTGGCGGTAACGACTGTTCTGACTCTCCTGTTCCCCGATAATATCGGCCATCTGTTCCACCCCATATCGCGCTGATCTGTGCATATTCAACAGAGTACATTCAAAGTAGTTTAGGCTGCATCTCTTAATTATTCATGACGCTAAACGGCCCGACGCCCCGTCAGCCGCCGGCTTCAGGCCATAAAGTGATACTGTTCAACTGAGGGAAACGTGAAAAATGAACAATCTGCCCGCCATGATGAAGGAGATTGAAGCGTATCTGTCGCCCGCCATCATTGAATCGGCTCAGCGCTGCTCTGTTCGCCTGCTGGCG
Organism: Pantoea sp. MT58; assembly: GCF_014495885.1. NCBI lineage: Bacteria > Pseudomonadati > Pseudomonadota > Gammaproteobacteria > Enterobacterales > Erwiniaceae > Pantoea > Pantoea sp. MT58. The sequence continues at coordinate 20,409 of NZ_CP061083.1, read as the reverse complement.
GCGTTGCCGGATCAGCAGATGCTGGAAAATAACCGCGTTCTGCTCGCCTATGGCGGCGGAAAAGACAGTAGCTACATGGTGGCTTACGTGCGTTACCTTCAGGGGCTGATCTGGCTGCAGCAGGGCAGCACGTTTCATCTGCGGGTCAGTACTAACCGTCATGCGGCGATGAATCAGAGCGTGATGGAGAACATCCACCGCGTTTATCAGGCGCTGGCGATGCATGACGATGAACGGACAGAATGCCTGGTGGTAGATGGCCTGCTGATCCGACCGTTTGCCCGCGACCTGACGATTCCTGAGAGCGTACGGCAGCAGAACCGCAATGACGTGCTGATGAATGGCCACCGTTTTCGCGCTGATGCGCGCTCGACCTTCTGCAACGCCTGTAATCTCAGCATGGTGAACTCCTTTGGTCTGGCGGCAGACTACAACGGCGGCGTGGATCTGATTATCACCGGCGACTCGCCGCAGGAGCAGGCCGCCTATGTCGCCTGGGCGAGACACCTTTCCCGGCTGTTTGATGCGCCGGTAGCGGACAAAAGCCGGGGCTTCAGCGGATTTCTCCAGACGCTGGACGGTGTGGCAGAGCGCTACTTCTCTGACGTTTACGGGGCCGAACAGCTGACAGCCGCGCACCGCATCACCCATCAGCTCGCACGTGACCCGCTGTTTTTCAACATTTATCAGGACACCGCCTATGAAGCGGGCGCGCACTGGGCGCTGCTCAGCGAATTTATGCGCTTCCGTTTTGATGAACTGATGTTCAGCTTTTCCGAGTCCGACTGCGGTAATCCAACGCTGATGGCGCATCTGCGCGGACTGCGGGCTGAAACGCTGCTGCAGCGCCACTATGCCGAAGGGATCCGCGAGTATGTGCGCTTCGCGCTGGGGCTGATGGTGAAGAAAGATTTTCCGTCCGCGCTCATTAATGAGATGGCGGCGCGCTATCAGGACGACGACGCCATCCGGCAGCAGCGGCAGCGCGCGGCAGATTTCGCCATGCAGGCGTTTAACCTCAGTGAAGATCAGCTGATCTGCATGATTTACTCACCCTTCCTGGCGCACGGAGAGCAGCTGGGACACTGGCTGTCGCAGCAGCAGATTGCGCTGGAGGAAGCCGCTATTCACGATCTGATTGAACAACGCAATAACGACGTCGAACTGGCTCAGCAGTTAACACAGCTCTCCGGCCTGACGCTGACGCAGATGCGCCACTGCTGGCAGAGCAGGCCGGTCAGTTCGCTGCTGGAGGGCAAAAGTACCGATCCGCTGTCGCGCGTCCTGCGTTTTGATCCTCACAAAGCGGTGATTCAGGTCAATAACGGTGTGCTCAATGACATCGTGACAGAAATCATTTCCGGGCGTTAACCCGGTAAGGCGAGGCGATGAAAAAGATTTTCCTGCAAATTGGCGCCACCCGCGACGGACAAAATCCTTATTGCGCGGTGGCGAAGCGCGACGGCTATTTTACCGTGCTGGCGGAAATGGGTGATTTTGTCGATTACCAGTCGCTCAGTCTGGCGTTGCCGTTTGATCTGATTATTCGCCTCGACCGTCCTGAGAATCCGTGGGAGCTCATGCAGGCTTATCTGCATGCCGGTTTACTGGCGCATCCGCTGGTGGTGCTGGCAGGCTTTGAAGCTTACAACGCCAGCGCCGGACGGCTGCGTGAGATGCTGGCCGGGCCAGACGCGCCTGCCGCCTTTATTCCCATGGATAAATATGCGCAGCGCATGGCGCTGAAAAAAGCCTGGCCGCGCTTCCCGCAGCCAGAGTTCCGCTTTTTCGCGTCACCGCTCAGCATTCTGGATGCGGAACAGGCGCTGATCTATCCGTGTGTCGTGAAACCAGTGGATGGCGGCGGCGGCCTGGGCATCTTTCTGATTGAACGCGCCGATCAACTGCGCAGTGTGGTGAAACAGCTGGTGCAGACCATGAACTATGGCGGTCGCGGCTTCAGCGGCTTTATTGTGGAAAGTGCGCTGACAGGCACTGAGTTTTCGTTGCAGGGTGTGGTGCATCAGGGGCATCCCCAGGCACTGACCTGCTGCCAGAAGGTGATTGAGCAGCACCGGGATAGCCAGGGATGCGTCAGTTTTTATGAGTCGGGGCATGTAGCAATGGCGGCAGCGGCCTTGCCGGCATCGTTCAGTAGCCTGATGACCTTCTGTTGTGAAACCTTTGGCTATCGTCAGGGCGCGTTTCATATCGATTTTATTGTGGTTAATGGCGTACCGCATTTCCTTGAGATGGGATTCCGGCTTTCCGGCATGGGGGTGGCAATACTGGTGCAGGAGGCAACGGGCATCAACTGGGCGGATGTCACCTTCCGGCTGGAGGCGGGCGATCCACTGCCTGCTTTTGCTTTCACCGGATCCGGTGCGGTTGGACAGCTGCGGTTACGGCAACCGGCGCAGCTGCAGGCTGCCGAAAGCTGGATCGAACAGCATCAGCAGGGTGCGCTGTTGCCACCCCTCAGATTGCCTGCACTGCAGGTTTCGCCACGCTCCTCGCTCTATGCCGATCTGACCCGTCATGCGGGTATCCTCGCCACCTTCAGTCTGACAGATACAGCACGTGAGCCAATCATGACCACGTTTAAGCAGGTGATTGCCGCGCAATCAGTCACCGCCGGGAGAGACAAAGTATGTGCAGGATGATTCTGGCATATGGCCAGTTTGACAGCGCACAGATTCTGGAGGCAGCACGCGCCATGAGCTGCGGCGAAGGCGCCGAACACGATGGCCCGATCAAATCGCATCCCAATGGCTGGGGCTGTCTGTGGCTGGAACAGGGCGAGATTCACACCCTGCATGGCACCGGCCCGTTCGCAGACGCCCTGCCGGGTATTGACGTGGATCGTCTGCGCAGTCGGTTTCTGGCGGTTCATGTGCGTCACGCCACATTGAGCAAAAATCAGGGGATCGAGTTTTCGCATCCGCTGTGGCGCAACAGCGCCGGACATCAGTGGTACATGATGCATAACGGCTTTCTGCCGACCATTTACCGTCAGCTCGGCCTGGCGGAATCACGCTTCGATTCTGAAGAGTATCTGCGCTATTTAGTGGATCAGACCACCCCTGCTGATTTCACCCGGGACTATCTGCGCGCAAAGATGGCGCAGGTTGAGCCAGGCGGCAGCGCAGGCAATGCCATTTTCGTCACCCGCGACAAAGCCTGGGCGTGGCAGTGGTATCCGCACGACACCCCCTGGCCGGACTATTTTACGATGCATTTTCGGCAACAGGACGGTTGCACGCTGATCGCCTCTGAACCCGTGACAATACCAGGCAGCGCCGGCAGCTGGCGGCGAATGAATAATCATGAACTCTATGAAATACCGTTTAGGGAGTGATAAACATGGCAATTTTCAATCAGTTCCGCGTGATTAATCCCAACATGTTTGTGGAATCGACCTGGCTGGATGACATCGTCACTGCACGGGTGCCGCTACTGGTGCTGCGTAACTTTCTGACGCCAGACGTGCGGCAAGCGGTGGTGACTGACCTGCAGAGCTGCCGGGAAAAGATCCGTGTCTCTCACTATCCCAATGGCGCGCTGACCACGCTGGGTCCCTATCTGGCACGCCATACGGCGGCACCTGATAACTATTTCACTGAGCTGCGCGATATCCAGCCGGCGCTGCCGGCATCACTCAACACACTGCGCGAACAGATTTACCGCTGGGTGCAGCACGCGCTGCGGCTGGAGAGCTTAAACATCGCCCACGAACCGGGTTGTGGTGACTACGCCGGTTCTATCGTGCGCTTTCATGCTGATGGCGTCGCGAACCCGCTACATAACGACAATATCGTGCGCGATGCTGCAGGAACCTCCCTGGTTGTGACACAAATATTGCATCAGCTCAGCTGCGTGGTCTGCCTGCAGGAGTGCAGCGCGGGTGGTGCGCTGCGCATCTACAACAAAAAGTGGTCGCCGGAGGATGAGCAGTTCAAAACCGCCGGTGAGCTGGGCTATCGCAGTGGGGTCATTGATCACAGCGAGATCTGCGAATTTTCACCGCGCAGTGGCGATGTCTATCTGTTTAATCCCGCTTTTTATCATGAGATTGATCGGGTCGAAGGCGATACCCGTATCACGATGGGGTTCTTTTTCGGGCTGACCGATAAAAAGATGAAACATGCTATCGCCTGGAGCTAAGCCAGGTTGTGCCATTAAGTTGTGCCAGAAAAGGAGAAGGGAATGACGACGTTTGAAAAGATTACTGCGCTGCTGGATCAGCATCAGGCCAGCTACCGTGTGGTGGAGCATGAGGCGGTAGGGCAAACCGAGCAGATCAGCCAGATACGCGGCAACGCACTGGGTCAGGCGGCCAAAGCGATGGTGCTGGAGGTGAGCATGCCGGATGGTGCGCCCTCGCGACAGCTGCTGGCCATTGTGCCGGGCGACTGCCGGATCAATTTTAAAAATGCGGCGCGCGCGATCGGTGGCAAAAAATCCTCTTTCGCCGCGCCCGAGCTGGCACAGGCACTGACCGACTGTGTCATGGGCGCTGTGCCGCCATTTAGTTTTGATGACCGGCTGGCGCTGCGGGTGGATTCCCGGCTGCAACAGGTCGGCACATTATGGTTTAACGCGGGCGAACTGGAGAAGTCGATCGCGCTGGCTGCAGAGGATTATTTTCGCATCGTGGGGGACGCGTGTTGTGCTGATATCGCCACCCCGATTGCGGTCACCGCCTGACGGCGGCACAAGGAGTTTCTGATGTCGGTAAAAGATATGCTGTTAGCGCTGTGCGTGGTGGTGGCGTGGGGCGTGAATTTTGTGGTGATTAAGCTGGGGCTGCAGGGCATGCCGCCCTTTTTGCTCGCCGGACTGCGTTTCTCTCTGGTCGCCTTTCCCGCCATTTTCTTTGTGCGTCGCCCGCCGATCCCGCTGCGCTGGCTGGTCGTTTACGGCATGACCATCAGTTTTGGTCAGTTCGCGTTTCTGTTCCTGGCGATCAAACTTGGTATGCCAGCCGGTCTGGCCTCGCTGGTGCTGCAGGCGCAGGCCTTCTTTACCCTGTTGCTGGGCGCGCTGCTGCTGGCGGAAAAGCTGCGCTGGAATCATATTGTCGGGATTATCATCGCCACGCTGGGGATGTTTATGCTGGCAACAGCAGGCATGGAAGGGCAGACCAGCGCCGGTATTACGCTGACCACCATGATGCTGACACTCTCGGCGGCGCTGTCATGGGGGCTGGGCAATATCACTAATAAGATCATTATGCGGAACCGCAGTGTGCCGATCATGTCGCTGGTGGTCTGGAGTGCACTGGTACCGGTCATTCCCTTCTTTGCCTGCTCTCTGCTGTTTGATGGCGAGGCCGCCATCGTTAACAGCCTGCTGCATATCGGCCTGCAGACCGTGCTGGCGCTGTTCTATCTGGCGTTTGTCGCCACCATTGTGGGCTATGCCATCTGGGGGAATCTGCTAAGTCGCTATGAAACCTGGCGCGTCGCGCCGCTGTCGCTGCTGGTGCCGGTCGTGGGGATTGTTACCGCTGCACTGGTGCTGGATGAGCATCTCTCCGGGCAGCAGATGCTGGGCGCGGCAGTGATTATTCTGGGGTTGCTGGTCAATGTGTTTGGTGGCGTGCTGGGTCAGCGTTTAGCGATGAGAACGCAGCCGTAAAGTTAAAAAACGCCGCTGCCACGGCGTTAGAGGTTGTTGATAAAATCTGACCCGGTTAGCTGTGAGACCGAGCAAGCGCAGGAAGCACGGTCAGATCGGAAAGACGCAAAAACCGCCCTCCATGGCACGCTCGGCCCGCGCGATTACGCACCTCATCCCTGAGGTGCGCCCGTTGCCGGGCCAACGCTTCGCGTTGTTCAAAAACGCTCCCGACGTTTTTGTCCATGGCACGGGACGCTTTCCTCTTCTGCCCGTGTTTCCTGCGCGTTGAGTTTACTCGTTGCGGCCAGATTCACCCTGATTTGGGTATGCCAGCAGTCTGAAACGCCGCTGACGCTGCGTATGCTCCCTGAGCCTGCGCTCCCACTGACATCAAAAACAAAAAACGCCGCATAAGCGGCGTTTGTCATAGTTAATACAGAATCTCAATCTTACTTCAGAATCTCAATACGGCGTGGTTTCGCCTCTTCCGGCACCAGACGTTCAAGGTCGATGCTCAGCAGACCATTTTCGAGACGAGCATCGCGCACCACAATGTGGTCGGCGAGCTGGAATTTACGCTCGAAGTTGCGCTCGGCGATTCCCTGATACAGGTATTTACGCTCGGCCTGCTCTTCAGGATGGGCTCCCCGCACAATCAGCACGTTATCGTGCGCTGTAATATCCAGTTCGCTCTGAGAAAAACCGGCCACCGCAATCGTAATGCGATAGTGATTTTCATCGACCAGTTCTACGTTATAAGGAGGATAGCCGCCATTGCTCTGATTCTGATTAGATTCGAGCAGGTTAAACAGGCGATCAAAACCGATAGCAGAGCGATAAAGTGGGGTGAGATCAAAATTACGCATATTAAGACTCCTGAAGTTCAGCAAGTTTTGGCAACCTTCCACTAGTGGACAGGCTGGATACGGCACCTCACTGTCCCTTGCGGCAACCGTGAGTGCGTCCGTAAAGTAAAAATGGGTGTCAGAAGAGGATTTTCAAGAGGGTAAAATGCAATTTTTTTCGCCAATCTGAGGAAATGACATACACTCAGGACTACTTTTGCCAGACCAGAACGGACTTCGCCCCAGAGTGTTGACGTTGTCTGGCAAGCAAACTCAGCCAGGCTTATGCCATGACTGAAGGGATGATGATGATGAAATTAAAGACCTTACCTCTGGCTGGAATAGTGTGCTGCGCAATGGTGACAACCGGCTGTTCCAGCGTGATGTCTCACACCGGTGCGAGTCAGGGCTACTATCCCGGCACCCGTGCCAGCGCTGACATGCTGGCCGATGGTGATACCAGCTGGGCGCTGAAGCCGCTGGCGTTAATCGATCTTCCTTTCTCTGCCGTGCTGGATACGCTGCTGCTGCCGTGGGACTACTACCGTAGCGACCAGGACAAAACTCTCGACTCCCCACGTGAACGCATCCTGCAGAGCGAAAGACTCGCGCATACCAACGAAAGCCTGGCACAGGCGCAGCCTATGCCTCCTGTGCGGTCGCAGCCGCAACCGTAAAGAGTTGCCGCCAGCCATTCACCTCACGCATATAAGCAATCTGTGTACCGTCCGGTGACCAGACCACCGCGTCACCTGACGGTGCTTCTTCCGTTCTGCCGGTCAGCCGCTGACACGCGCCGCTCTCAATGTCACATCGCATCACGCTGTTATCACAGATAAAGGCAATCGCCTGGCCCTCAGGATGCCAGCTAAAGGCGGACTGAATGCTGTGGCTGAGATGGGTGATCTGACGCGGTTCGCCGCCGTTGGGCGACACCATCCAGAGCTGGATCACCTCTCCTGCATCTGCCATCAGAAACGCGATCTGGCTGCCATCCGGTGCAGCACGCAGCCAGTGGCGCGGTTGCAGCGCCACGCCGCGGCTGTGCGTCAGGCGACGCTGCTGCACGCCAGCCGGTGGCGCAGGTAACTGCTGGCTGCTGCCCTCAAGCGGCTTCTCTCCGGCACGGGCGTAATCCTCCAGCGCGTCAGGCAGATCAACAATAAAAACTTCAGGCCGTTTCTCGCCCTGTGCCGTCACGGTGTCGCCAATAAAAGCGATAGCCCAGCGCTGCCAGCTACCGTCTGGTTTCTGATAACCGCGCTCACCGACCCAGCACTCCTCATAGGCACGATTGATCTGGTCGCTGCCGGGTTGTGGTTCCGCATGCGTCTGGCTCACCAGCGCGCAGAAAAAAGTGCCGTCATATTCACGCGGATGCTGCTTTACAGGCGTGACAGCACACAGCGGCACGGCGACGCCGACGTTGCGCAGATCCAGACGGCTACCCAGTTCATGCATCACGTGGTCATTGTAGGTAAAACTCAGGCGTGAACCATCAGGACTAAAGACATGGACATGTGAACCGCCACGCAACGCGCCAGGGGTGAACGGCGGCGTGATATCGCAGGCATCCAGATTCACCGCCGTGCCGTTCTGAACGATCACACCGCGCCGGTGGTGGAAATCATACTGCCAGCTGGCATCGGGATGTTCCGGGCCATGAATGCAGACGTAGCGTGGCGGCAGGTCGGGACTGACCGTAACGACACCGACGTGGGCTCCGTGTCGGGCCTGATAGAGCACCTCTACCTCTCCGGTCATCACATTGACCCGCTCAATGGTCTGGCTGGTAAACGACGCGCCCGAGGGACGGACGTCAAACGCCAGCCACTGACTGTCGGCAGTCCAGATATTGATATTGGTGAGCTGATGCTGACGGGCAGCAAAGGTGATCTGTTTTTCTGACATGATAAAACCTACGGAGACAGCGTTGCCCGACAAATTACGCGATTCTGTTTTGCGGTGCAGCTTTTTTGCCGGATGCAGGGAGCCGGGCCGCTGCGGCCCGGAGAAGATGACAGTCGTAGCAGACGATTAACCGACGCGTTTCACATCGCCGACCAGCAGGATGTAGGAGAGGGCACCGAGTAGGGCCACAACCGAAATATAGGTCAGCGCCGGGGCAAAACCGTAATCCTGAGCCAGATAGCCCACGACCAACGGCACGGTGATGCCGCCCAGTCCACCGACAAAGTTGAACACTCCACCGGTCAGCCCGATCAGGCGCACCGGTGCCAGTGAAGAGACCAGTGACCAGGTGATCGACGCAAATCCATTCCCAAAGAACGCCAGCCCCATCAGCACCATAATCCACACCGGATCATTCGTGTAGTTGGCACCCATGATGCAGGTTGATATCAGCAGGCCACAGATAATCGGCGTTTTACGGGCAAACCCTAGCGAACGGCCGTTGCGTACCAGACGGTCAGCCACAATGCCAGAGAGGATGACGCCAACAAAGGCAGCCAGGAAGGGCACCGTGGTCATAAAGCCTGCCGTTAGCGCGGCAATGTGCTTCTCCTGGGTGAGATAGTTAGGGAACCAGGTCAGGAAAAACCACAGAGTGGAGGTGACGGCAAACTGACCGAGATAGACGCCGCACAGCTTGCGATGAAACACCAGTTTCCAGTCGGCGGCAGTTAAACGCATCCGATCTTTTTTGGCCACCGGCGCATCGCCTTCCACCATCGCACCACCTTCACGGATATAGCTCAGCTCAGCCTGATTAATGCCTTTGCTTTTATTGGGTGCCTGATAAACTTTGATCCAGATGAATGACCAGACAATACCGACAGCGCCGGTAATGATGAAGACCCAGTGCCAGCTGAGTAGCTCCTGAACCCAAATCAGCAGCGGTGTCAGAAAAGCAAGGCCGACAAACTGACCCGACGTATAAAAGCCGACGGCTGAGGCGCGCTCCTGCTCCGGGAACCAGCTGGTTACCAGCCGGTTATTGGTCGGGAAAGCAGGGGCTTCAAAAATACCGGTAATGGCACGCAGACCGATCAGCGAGAGTAATCCGCTGGCAAAGCCCTGCAGCAATGTCGCCACTGACCAGCCGAAAATGGCAATAAAATAGGTTAATCGTGAACCGACCCGATCCAGAAACCAACCGCCGGGGATCTGGCAAAGCGTATATAACCAGGCAAAGGCAGAAAAGACATAACCCATTTGCGCTTTAGTAATACCAAATTCCTCCTGAATATGCGCAGACGCCACGGCTAAATTAGCGCGGTCCACATAACAGATCACCACAGTAATAAAGATCATTACCAGGGTTAAATAACGGCGGCGAGTCGGTTTTTCCTGTGTTGCTGAGAGATCCATAGTGCTTCTCCGTCTTCACGTAAGGAAAATTACGTGCTTTGTAGGGTATCGGACCGGCGCCAGACTGACTTTTTGGGCAAATCTGGCGCACAGAACACCACAGGCATCTGCAAGACGCACTGGGGCGGAAGATAAGTTTTTTTATATTCCGGCTGACGCAGGCATGTGCTGACCCCTGCGCCTTATTTACCGGCACATTCTTTACAGATTTTTTTTATTTTATTCCGTCAGATAAATTACCATTCTGCGACCGAACCATCTGCTGATCGCCATAATGGATTACGCCAGTCAGGCGCATTTTTACTGCGTGCTATCACTAACTCTTCATTAATTTCCACACCCAGTCCTGGTTTATTCAGGGGATAGAAATGGCCATCATCCATTTTAAAATCATCTTTATTCAGTACATAATCGAGCAGCTCTGCGCCCTGATTGTAGTGAATGCCCATGCTCTGCTCCTGGAACACCGCATTACGTGACACAAAGTCGATGTGCAGACAGGCGGCCAGTGCAATCGGGCCCAGTGGGCAGTGCGGGGCCAGGGCCACATCATAGGATTCCGCCATTGCGGCAATTTTGTAGCATTCGGTAATGCCGCCTGCATGAGAGAGGTCAGGTTGCAGAATCGCCAGCCCGCCCGCTTCCAGCACACGCTTGAACTCAAAGCGTGAGAACATGCGCTCGCCCGCGGCAATCGGAATGTGAGTCTGTGCGGCAAGGCGCGGATAATATTCCGCCTGCTCAGCCAGTACCGGCTCTTCGATGAAGAGTGGGCGATAGGGTTCCAGCTCTTTGATCAGGACTTTTGCCATTGGTGCGCTGACGCGCCCGTGGAAATCCAGGCCAAATTCGATCTCTTTCCCAAAAGCTTCGCGGATTTGCGCCACGGTATTGACTGCGGCATCTACTTTCAGTGCGCTGTCGATAATGCCCATCTCTTCGCAGCCATTAAGCTTGAAAGTGTCAAAACCGATGGTCCGCAGTTTTGTGATGCCTTCAATCACATCAGCCGGACGATCGCCGCCTACCCAGCTGTAGGCTTTAATACGGTCACGCACCAGACCGCCCAGTAACTGATAAACCGGTACTCCCAGTGCTTTGCCTTTGATGTCCCACAGAGCCTGATCGATACCGGCAATGGCGCTCATCAGAATCGGGCCACCCCGGTAGAAGCCGCCGCGATACATTACCTGCCATAAATCGTTGATGCGCGAGGGATCCTGGCCAATCAGGTACTCTGATAGTTCATGAACGGCGGCTTCCACGCTTCGCGCCCGGCCTTCAATAACCGGCTCGCCCCAGCCAACGATGCCTTCATCGGTTTCTATCTTCAGGAACATCCAGCGCGGCGGTAAGCGGTAAGTGGTCAGTCTGGTAATTTTCATCGTACAGCGTCCTTATATGCAGTAACAAAAGCCTGAGCCTTTTCTATCGTGCGTGACAGCGGCTGACCGGCGCGATAGAGATCGCTGCCTAATCCTGCGCCGACGCAGCCCGCAGCCAGAAATTCCTGCAGGTTTTCAGGTGTCACACCGCCCACGGCAAACACCGGAATGTCGGGTGGCAGCACCGCTTTCAGCGCTTTGATGTAACCGGGACCAAATGCCGAAGAGGGGAAAATTTTCAGCGCCTGCGCACCCGCCTGTAAAGCGGTAAAGGCTTCGCTGGCGGTAGCACAACCTGCCGCGACCGTCATGCCGTGAGAGACGGCCTGACGGATAACCGCCGGATCGGTATTAGGCGTGACCACCAGTTTGCTGTTGAGCTCTGCCAGCTGGTCAACCTGCTCAGGTGTCAGCACAGTACCTGCGCCAACCAGAGCCTGGTCACCAAAGGTTTTTACCATGGCGGCAATGCTGGTGGCCCAGTCTGGTGAGTTTAGCGGGATCTCGATAGCGTCAAATCCGGCCTCGATCAACGCACCAACGTGCGCCTCGGCTTCCGCCGGGGTAATGCCACGCAGAATGGCGATCAGCGGTAAGTTAGTTTGCCAGGACATTGGCGATACTCCTTATTCCATGCTGAAAGGCTCGATCGCCCTCCAGGGTGACAGATTCCAGACCGATGAACTGCAACGCCTGCTGATATCGACAGGCCAGTGCATCACCGGCAATGATAACAAGGGGCTGACGGGTGTCTGTTGTGCTCTGTTTCGTCATCAGCGCAACCTCATGTCCAATCAGGAGTCCGGAGAGAAACTCACTAACGTGGCGGCGATCGCGTGTGCCCAGAACATGGGCCGCGCGCACTTCAAATAGGCGCGACAGGATCGAAGCATCCTGAGCACCGCGTTCAATACCTTCCTGAAACGCCACGTTGTTCTCCTGCTGCTCCGGCAGGCCGGCTCCAATCAGAGAATGATTCAGCAGCAGATGATGCAGTTCGCCGGTCATCACGGTTCGGAAATCGCGCACCTCCAATCCCTCAACATCGACCCATTTTGCATGGGTGCCCGGCATGACATAAAGCGATGCTGCGTGCAGCGTGGTGGCACCTAACAGCTGTGTCTCTTCGCCGCGCATAACGTTATCGTTGTCGTCTCGTTCGATGCTCAGTCCCGGCACGATCCACGCTTTATCCGCGACGTGTGTGAGGTGGCTGGCAAGCTGGTCCAGCGCTATCGGACAGCCAAGATAAGGCACCGGTTGCCAGCCCGCGTTACTGCCCACCATGCCCGCCATGATTACCGGCACGCGGTCAACGGGCCAGCCAGCGGTGACATCGTCAAATACCTCAGCCGCAGTACGTCCGGCCAGACGCGTCACCCCCGCTTCAGACCGACGCTGGTCGACACATTCACCCTTATCGTAGTGCCAGGCACGCAGGTTGGTGGATCCCCAGTCGATGGCGATATAGCTGCTCACAAAATCTCCTTGAGTCGTGCGGTTGAACTGGCGATCATCGCTTTCGCTGCCTCTCCGGCGGCATCAGCATTCTGATGGCGAATCGCGTCAAATAATGCTTTATGCTCGGCCAGCGTACGCGGCATGTTCTCCTGATCCGGCATATAGGTGCGGGAGAAGACCGCTTTTTGCAGCTGACTGATCGCGACGTTAAGCTGCTGAAGCACCGGGTTGTGCACCGATGCCAGCACCGCTTCGTGATAGCGGATATCCGCCTCGTTAAACAGTTCGCGATCGGCATGATGTGTCACCATGTCGTTATAAGCCTGTTCGATGGCCGCCAGATCGTTGGAGGTGGCGCGCTCGGCTGACCAGCGGGCAATTTGCGGTTCAACCAGCACACGGACTTCATTCATCGCAGCGATCAGACGCGGATCCTGATCGTGCGACAGCGCCCATTGCAGCACGTCACTGTCGAGATAATTCCACTGGTTGCGGGCGGTGACGAATGCCCCCCGGTAGCGTTTCACCTCAATCAGCCTTTTTGCCATTAGCGCCCGAAAGACTTCGCGAATGATATTGCGTGAAGTAGAGAAGCGATCGCAGAGGTCGGATTCCGCCGGAAGTGCGGCGCCTGGCGCAAAGTGGCCGGCGACAATCTCCTCGCCCAGCGTCAGGATGATACGCTCCGTTTTGCTGATGTGCTGTTGCGTCATGATGATCCATTCAGTGAGAAAGCATGAGCTATCAGATTACTGCCTTCCGCTTTTCAGGCCTACAGATTGTCTTAACCTCTGCACATATTGTAGTACTTGATATTAATCCTGTACTACAATACAGATCACAAAAACAACAATCCGCCCTTGCAGGTGGGTGGCGTTAAATCAGTGGGAAAGGCGGATGGCAGGACGCCATCCGGGAAAGGCAATTACAGCACTAACTCTTCAATGGCATGCGCCACACCATCTTCCATATTGGTTTTGGTGATGAATTGCGCGATTTTCTTAACAGAATCAATGGCATTACCCATTGCGACGCCGGTTCCGGCGTATTCAATCATCGCCAGGTCATTCTCCTGGTCGCCAATCGCCATCACCTCTTCCTGCTTAAGACCGAGCTTGTCAGCCAGCATTTTGACGCCCTGGCCTTTATTCACCCGACGATCGAGAATTTCCAGGTAGTAAGGCGCGCTCTTCAGGATGGTATAAGTCTGGTGAGCATGTTCGGGCAGACGGGCAATTGCAGCGTCGAGCAGGTCCGGGCGGTCAATCATCATCAGTTTCGGGAAGCGCATGGCGCGATCCATCTCTTCCACGGCGCGATAGCGCACCGGAATGCCGGTCAGGCTCGCTTCATGGATGGTGTATTCACTGATGTCTTTATTGGGTGTGTATAGATGGGATTTGTCGAACGCCTGGAAATGCACGCCAAGCTCACGTGCCAGATTCTCGATGTAGAGGTAGTCGTCAAAGGTCAGCGTCACTTCCGCCACGCACTCACCATCTTCGGCCTGATGAACCAGCGCACCGTTGTTGCTTATCGCATACTGGCCGGGCGTCTGCATATCCAGCTCCATCAGATAGCGCTGGATACCCACAAATGGCCGGCCGGTGGTCAGCACAATCGACACACCTTTCTGGCGGGCGCGATCCAGGGCAGATTTCACCCCTGGTGTGATCTCATGTTGCGGGTTGAGCAGGGTGCCATCCATGTCGATAGCGATCAATTTAATAGCCATACAATCCTCGTAGCGTCTGGGTTTTATTCAATGCTAGCGCGATTCAGCGCACATTGACCAGCTTCATGGCAGGCAGGAACGGGCAGCAAACCGCTGGGTGCAGGCGATAAGGAGATCGCGGTGGATTTTAATCACGGCTTTTCGGATAGTTGCGGGTTCGCCTGGCGAACCGCCGGGGCGCGGCCTGATGGATTTTCGCCCGTACGGTACAAAAAAAAGCCATCACCTGAGTGATGGCCTGTTACGTCCGCTGCCGGTTAGATATCGATATTGGCGGCTTTCAGCGCATTCTCTTCGATGAAGGCGCGACGCGGTTCCACCGCATCGCCCATCAACGTAGTGAACAGCTGGTCAGCGCCAATCGCATCTTTAATGGTGACGCGCAGCATACGACGGCTGTCTGGATCCATGGTGGTTTCCCACAGCTGATCCGGGTTCATCTCACCCAGACCTTTGTAGCGCTGGACGGAGAGGCCACGACGCGACTCTTTCACCAGCCACTCAATCGCCTGTTCGAAACTTGCCACTGGCTGACGACGTTCGCCACGCTCAATGTAAGCATCTTCTTCCAGCAGACCACGCAGCTGGCTACCCAGCGCGCAGATTTTGCGATACTCAGGCCCCTGAATGAAATCCGCTTCCAGCGGATAGTCGGTATCCACACCGTGGGTACGGACGCGCAGCACCGGCTCGAACAGGTTCGTTTCGCGGTTTTCACGCACCTGTGCCAGATAGGTGCTGCCGTGCGCTTCGCGTTCGGTCAGATAGCTCACCAGACCGTTCAGCCAGGTGGTGACCTCTGCTTCGTTGCTCAGATCGCTCAGCGTGTCGTGATAAATCATCGCACGCAGCATCGCCATCGGATAACGGCGTTCCATACGCTTGATCATCTTCTGGGTACTGTTGAAGTCAGAGACCAGTGTCTCCAGCGGCTCACCGCCCAGCGCGGGTGCGCTGGCATTGGTGTGCAGCGTCGCACCATCAAGCGCGATAGCGATCTGGTATTGATCCATCGCCTCGTCATCTTTGATGTACTGCTCCTGCTTACCTTTCTTCACTTTGTAGAGTGGCGGCTGGGCGATATAAACATGGCCGCGTTCAATGATTTCAGGCATCTGACGATAGAAGAAGGTCAGCAGCAGGGTACGGATGTGGGAACCATCGACGTCGGCATCGGTCATGATGATGATGCTGTGATAACGCAGCTTGTCCGGGTTGTACTCATCGCGACCAATACCACAGCCCAGCGCGGTGATCAGCGTGGCAACTTCCTGGGAAGCAAGCATCTTGTCGAAACGCGCTTTCTCAACGTTAAGGATTTTACCTTTCAGCGGCAGAATCGCCTGGTTCTTACGGTTACGGCCCTGTTTAGCCGAGCCGCCTGCGGAGTCACCCTCCACCAGGTAGATTTCGGACAACGCCGGGTCGCGCTCCTGGCAATCCGCCAGTTTGCCTGGCAGACCTGCCAGATCCAGCGCGCCTTTACGGCGGGTCATTTCACGGGCGCGGCGGGCCGCTTCACGGGCACGGGCTGCGTCGATGATTTTGCCGACGACGATTTTGGCGTCTGATGGATTTTCCAGCAGGTATTCTGCCAGCAGCTCATTCATCTGCTGCTCAACCGCCGATTTCACCTCGGAGGAGACCAGTTTATCTTTGGTCTGCGAGGAGAATTTTGGATCCGGCACTTTCACCGACACTACGGCGATCAGACCTTCACGGGCATCATCACCGGTGGCGCTGACTTTGGCTTTCTTGCTGTAACCCTCTTTGTCCATGTAGGCATTCAGGGTACGGGTCATCGCCGCACGGAAACCGGCGAGGTGGGTACCACCGTCACGCTGCGGGATGTTGTTGGTAAAGCAGTAGATGTTTTCCTGGAAACCGTCGTTCCACTGCAGTGCCACTTCCACACCGATGCCATCTTTCTCAGTAGAGAAATAGAACACGGTAGGGTGAATAGGGGTTTTGTTTTTGTTCAGGTACTCAACAAACGCCCGGATGCCGCCTTCGTAATGGAAGTGATCGTTTTTGCCATCGCGCTTGTCTTCCAGACGAATAGACACGCCCGAGTTGAGGAATGAGAGTTCACGCAGGCGTTTCGCCAGAATGTCATACTCAAAATCGCGCACGTTGGTAAAGGTTTCGTGGCTCGGCCAGAAACGCACGCGGGTCCCGGTAATGTCGGTTTCACCCGTTACCGCCAGCGGTGACTGCGGTACGCCATGGACGTAAACCTGCTGATGCACTTTGCCTTCGCGACGAATGGTCAGCTCCAGCTTCTGCGACAGGGCGTTAACCACGGAGACGCCCACGCCATGCAGGCCGCCGGAGACTTTATAGGAGTTATCATCGAACTTACCGCCAGCATGCAGCACGGTCATGATCACTTCAGCGGCAGAGATGCCTTCTTCTTCGTGAATACCGGTTGGAATGCCGCGTCCATCATCCTGCACCGAAACGGAGTTATCCGCGTGGATGGTGACCACAATGTCACTACAGTGACCAGCGAGCGCTTCGTCGATTGCGTTATCCACGACCTCGAATACCATGTGATGCAGACCGGTACCGTCATCGGTATCGCCGATATACATGCCCGGGCGTTTGCGTACCGCATCAAGTCCTTTCAGGACTTTAATACTTGAGGAGTCATAAGAATTCGACATCAACGTTTCTCGCTCATTTTAATCTTCAGGTTGAACCGCTATTTTACCCTGTTCCACGCGGAACATCTTGCCCTTTTCGTCAGTCATGTCGATTACATGCCCGGCAGAAATAGCGCTGACAAACACCTGCGCCTGAGTGGCTTTTAACCGGTCCGCCAGCAGGCGTCGTCGGCTCTCATCCAGCTCAGAAGCAAAGTCATCAATGAGGTAAATACAGCGGCGTCCGCTCTGGCTTGTCAGGAACTCGCCCTGTGCCAGACGCAATGCACACATCAGCAGTTTTAACTGCCCGCGTGAGAGTAAATCTTCCACCGGCGTCCCTTCAGCCCGAATACGAAAATCGGCTTTATGGGGGCCGCTGGCGGTATAGGTCAGCGCACGATCGCGCTCGAAGTTACGTTCCAGCAGTTCGCCGTAATCACTCTCTTTGTCCCAGCCACGCTGGAAGGAGAAGCGCAGTTCAAACTCTGGCAGAAACTGGCTACAGGTGGCGGTGATCTCTGCAGATATTGCCGCACTGTATTCCGCCCGCCACTGGCTAATCTGTTCAGCCAGCGGAACCAGCTCCTGATCCCAGGGACGAATCTGGCTGTAACGTGAGACCTGGCGAAGCGCCGCATTCCGCTGTTTAAGCAGGCGACGCATATTGTTCCATGCGTTGAAAAAGCCGGGCGTGTTATGGAAACAGCCCCAGTCGACATAGGCCCGGCGGTATTTGGGACCGCCATTCAGCAGACTAAAACCTTCAGGCGTGATTAACTGCATCGGCAGCAGCTGCGCCAGCTCTGCGACTTTATGACCATCGCTGCCATCAATACGCACTTTGCTGTCACCGGCCCGGTTTTTGGTCAGCCCGACAGAAATTTCCCGCTCTGCGTTTTCCAGACGCCCGTGCAACACGAACGCCGCCTCGTCGTGACGAATGACGCGACCCGCCTGCAAACTGCGAAACGATCGACCATGCCCCAGCGTATGAATCGCCTCTAAAACGCTGGTTTTCCCACTGCCATTGGCACCCACCAGGAAATTAAATCCGGGGGCCAGTTGCAGGTCGGCCTGCTCGATATTACGAAAATCTTTGATAAGAAGGCGGGTTAAAGCCATGAATCAATCCAGCGTGAAGGGCAATAAAGTTTTTGGACCTGGCGATCAAGTGCGTTAACGGCAAAGCAGGTTTGGCCGACATCCCAGTCACGAGGCCGTCGGCGTCGCCGCTACGTTGCGCCTCGCCAGCGCACAGCCACCGGAGCGTACTGAAGTACGTGAGGATGGCGAGCACTGCCGGGGCACAACATAGCAAGTAAGCCAGGCCGATATATCACACCTACAAGCGCATGGGCATGACGACGTAAGCTGCTGCAGGACTCGCCACATCTTCGATCTGCACGCTCGACACTGAATCCGTCAGCAGCAGGCGGACGTTTTCGCACTTCAGCGCGTTCAGCACATCCAGCACGTAACTGACGTTAAAACCGATCTCCAGTTCCGTGCCGTTATAGCTGACATCCAGCATCTCTTCCGCTTCTTCCTGTTCAGGGTTATTGGCGGTAATTTTTAGCTGATTTTCGGTGATATAGAGGCGAACACCGCGGAACTTCTCGTTAGAAAGGATGGCAGCACGGGCAAAGGCCTGTTTGAGCAGATCGCAGCCCGCTTCCAGCACTTTATCGGGATTCTTCGGCAATACGCGGCGATAGTCAGGGAAGCGACCATCAACCAGCTTAGAGGTAAAGATATAGTCGCCGACGTGCGCGCGGATATTGCTGCCGCCAATCCGGACCTGCAGAGGCGTATCGCCGCCATCCAGCAGACGCAGCAGCTCAATGACGCCTTTACGTGGCACAATCACGGAATGACTCGGCAGTGCCTGACCAATCGGCATGGAGCAAACGGCCAGACGGTGACCATCAGTGGCTACAGTGCGCAGCTCTTCCCCTTCGGTTTCAAACATCATGCCGTTGAGGTAGTAACGCACATCCTGATGGGCCATCGAGAACTGAGTCGCTTCGATCAGCCGTTTCAGGGTCGCCTGCGGCAGGGTGAATTCAACTTCACTCTGCCAGTCGTCGAGATTCGGGAAGTCACTGGCGGGCAGGGTCGACAGCGAAAAACGGCTGCGGCCAGAGCGAACCAGCATACGATCGCCTTCCAGCGCCAGCGTGATTTCTGCACCATCCGGCAATCCGCGACAGATATCCAAAAATTTTCGCGCCGGAACGGTGGTGGAGCCAGGCTCATGCGCCTGCGTCAGCGCCACACGTGCGACCATCTCCATTTCCAGATCGGTACCGGTCAGCAGCAGCGAACCTTCTGTAACCTGCAGCAGCAGGTTTCCGAGAATCGGCAGCGTCGGACGACCACCCAGTGGGCCACTAACTTGTTGCAGCGGCTTCAGCAGCTGCTCACGTTCAACAATAAATTTCATAGCGTCAGGAAGATAATGTTCTGATGAGATTAGAGAAATCTTCTTTGATATCGTGGCTCTCTTCACGCAGCTGCTCAATCTTGCGGCAGGCATGAAGCACCGTTGTGTGGTCGCGACCCCCAAAAGCGTCGCCAATTTCTGGCAAGCTGTGGTTCGTCAACTCTTTCGCCATCGCCATCGCCATCTGGCGCGGACGCGCTACCGAGCGCGAACGGCGTTTGGAAAGCAGATCTGCCACCTTAATCTTGTAGTACTCAGCCACGGTCTTCTGAATATTATCGATGGTGACCAGCTTTTCCTGCAGCGCCAGCAGATCGCGCAGCGCTTCACGCACGAAGTCGATGGTGATCGCCCGACCGGTAAAGTTAGCATTGGCGATGACGCGGTTCAGTGCACCTTCCAGTTCACGCACGTTAGAGCGCAAACGCTTGGCAATAAAGAAGGCAACTTCACCCGGCAGACGGATGTCGTTCTCATCCGCTTTTTTCATCAGGATCGCCACACGCGTTTCCAGCTCAGGCGGCTCGATCGCCACCGTTAAACCCCAGCCGAAGCGCGATTTAAGACGATCCTCTACACCGTTGATCTCTTTGGGATAGCGATCCGAGGTGAGGATGATCTGCTGATTGCCTTCTAATAAGGCATTAAAGGTGTGGAAGAACTCTTCCTGTGAGCGCTCTTTATTCGCAAAGAACTGAATGTCATCGATCAATAGCGCATCCACAGAACGGTAGTAGCGTTTGAACTCTTCAATTGCATTGTTCTGCAGCGCTTTAACCATATCCTGTACAAAACGCTCGGAGTGCATGTAAACCACTTTTGCATTGGGTTTGCGGGCAATAATGCCGTTGCCCACCGCATGCAACAGGTGCGTTTTACCGAGACCCGTGCCGCCATACAGAAAAAGTGGGTTATAAGCGCCGCCTGGATTATCCGCCAC